>NZ_JBBOSK010000001.1:0-2416172 GCF_038050175.1 Jeotgalicoccus sp. FSL K6-3177 | reverse complement strand
AAAATAATCCTTTCTTATTCACAAATAACAGGCTGTGGATAACTCATATACACAGGTGTAGAAAAGTTATGCACAGCTTATGCACATTCTGTGGATAACTATCCAGAAGAACTTACTTATCCACAGCGATATGGGTAAAATTATAACTGATTTGCTTATGTATATCAATAGTTTTAAGAGTTATGCACATAATCAACAGTTTTCCACAAAATATTACATACAGCCTGTGGATTTGTGGGAGAAACCCTTTTTAAACTGTTGATAACTTTATCCTGCAAAAAAGTTATCCACATTTTATTATGGTTTTCCCGTAATCTCATAGAAGGAATATCAAATAAAAAGTTGAAAAGACAGCACATTTTTGGTATTCTTTAATAGTTGCAATTCTAAGAGAAGATAAAAGACAGAGATATATATTTAAACGGAGGTGTCATTAATGGTAAAACGTACCTATCAACCAAATAAACGTAAACGTGCAAAAGTACACGGTTTCCGTGAGAGAATGAGTACTAAAAACGGCCGCAAAGTTCTTGCACGCCGTAGAAGAAAAGGAAGAAAAGTTCTTTCTGCATAACCATTAGATCATCTGACGAGGATGATCTTTTTTTTTGCGCCAATACCGGATGTTTTATAAAATGAGTGCTTTTTAGTATAATAATTAATCATAGATATGAAAGAGCGTAATAATGATGAAAAAGCGATATAGAATTAAGAAAGAAAAAGATTTTAAACTGATTTTTAAAAGAGGAAAATCATATGCTAACAGGCAGTTTGTCGTTTACTTAAAGGACAACGATGAAATTCCGCATTTGAGACTCGGCATCAGTGTGTCCAAACGTCTCGGCAACGCGGTAAAAAGAAACCAGATAAAAAGGCGCATCCGAGCATTTTATCAGCTTCACAAAACAGAGCTGAAACCGCGTGAATATGTAGTTATCGCCCGAAATCCCGTCAAAGATATGAACTATCACGAGATGGAAAAATCATTATTGCATGTCTTAAAAATCGCGAAATGTATTAAATAATACGGGGGTAGTATTATGTACAGAATTTATACTGAAAAAACAGTAGATGATGCAGTCGCAAAAGGATTAGACGAGCTTGGCGTAACTGAAGACGATATTAAGATTGAAGTAATCGACGGCGGGAGCGGCGGTTTCTTAGGTTTTGGCAGACGCGATGCTGAAGTGAAACTGACAATCATCAATCCGGAATTAAAAACATACGGTTCCATCGATGCGATGCTTGAACAGCGGTCTCGGAAGGTGCAGAGACAGCTTGAAGAAGCTGAAGAACCGGCAAAGCCTGAACCTGCAATAACAGAAAAGATGCCTGAAAGAGCGGAAGCTCCAAACCAGGAAGCTCCGGCAGCTGAGTTTCGTCCTGAAACTGAAGACGGTGCCGAGGATGAAGAAACGCTGTACGAATCCTCGATTAATAGTGCGGCGGATGACACAGCAGCTTATATTTCCAGCGTCGTACGTGAAATGAATATTCCAAACGACATTGAAGTGAGTGTTAAAAACACAACGGTCACAATTGAATTTCATGCAGAGCTTGCAGCTAAAATTATCGGCAAACGCGGGCAGACTTTAAACGCGCTGCAGGAACTCGCGCAAAACTACTTCAATACGATATATAAAAGTTACGGCACAGTCCTTCTGGACGTAGAAAATTACCGTGCAAAACGGCGCGAAACGCTGGAGAGTCTCGCTATTAATATGTCGAAAAAAGCAATGCGCACGGGCGAACCGGTTAAAATGGAACCGATGCCTTCATTCGAACGTAAAATAATGCATCATGTCTTAAGCAGGGTAAAACATATAGATACGTATTCAGAAGGACGGGAACCGAACCGCTACGTCGTGATAACTAAGAAATAAAAGGAGTTTTTAACATGCAATTTGAAACGATCTCAAGCATCTCCACACCGGTTGGTGAAGGGGCGATTGCCATCGTTCGTTTATCAGGTGAAGATGCGATTGAAATTGCAGACCGTCTGTATAAAGGGGCGAAAAAGTTAAGCGATACTGACAGCCACACGATTAATTACGGACATATTATCGATCCGAAAACTGGTGAAACGGTCGAAGAAGTTATGGTGGCTTTAATGCGCGCACCGAAGACTTACACGAGAGAAGACATCGTGGAAATTAATTGCCACGGCGGTATTCATACAGTGAACCGTGTGCTGCAGCTGACGCTGAACAACGGTGCGAGAATGGCGGAACCTGGTGAATTTACGAAGCGCGCCTTTTTAAACGGCCGGGTAGACTTATCGCAGGCTGAAGCGGTCATGGACTTTATCCGCGCGAAAACGAACGAAGCATCTAAAGTTGCGAACCAGCAAGTGCAGGGACGCTTGAAAACGTATATTGAAGAACTCCGCCAGAGCATTTTAAATATTCTTGCCCAGGTCGAAGTGAACATCGATTATCCGGAATACGATGATGTCGAAGAAGCGACGACATCATTTCTGCTGTCTGAAGCGAAAAAAGTTAGTGATAATATCGATAAACTGCTGAAATCGAGTACAGAAGGTCGTATTTTACGCGAAGGTTTAAGCACGGTTATCGTCGGTAAGCCGAATGTCGGAAAAAGTTCTTTATTAAACTATTTAATTCAGGATAATAAAGCAATCGTTACTGATGTTGCGGGCACGACGCGCGATATTTTAGAAGAATATGTTAACGTCAACGGCATTCCGCTGAAACTCGTGGATACCGCAGGTATCCGCGAAACGGATGATATCGTTGAAAAAATCGGTGTGGAACGTTCGCGTGAAGCACTTAAAGACGCGGAACTGATTTTATACGTGATGAACAACAACGATGAGCTGACACCGGAAGACCTCGAACTGCTGGAATCTGCAGATGATAAAAAAGTCATCGGTATCGTAAATAAGCTCGATCTTGAAAATAAACTGGATATTAATTATCTGGAAGAACATTTTAAAATACCGTTAATTAAAACGTCCATTATAAATGGTGAAGGTGTCGACGATTTGGAAAACGAAATCCAGGAGATGTTTTTCGAAGGCAGCCTCTCATCGGCGGATTCGACTTACGTGTCGAATAATCGTCATATTAATTTGCTCGAGCAGGCAAAAACAGCGATTGAAGATGCAATCTCTTCAGCTGAACTGGACGTACCCGTGGATATTATCCAAATTGATCTTATAAAAACATGGGAACTGCTCGGAGAAGTTATCGGAGAAGACGTATCGGAACAATTAATAGATAAACTCTTTAGTCAATTCTGTCTAGGGAAGTAAATACAGGAGGTTAAATAATGACCGGCAATATTAAATATGATGTGATAGTTATCGGCGCAGGTCACGCTGGTGTTGAAGCGGGGCTTGCAGCAAGCCGTAAAGGATTAAAAACACTGATGCTGACGATTAATCTGGATAACATCGCATTTATGCCATGTAACCCTTCAGTCGGAGGTCCGGCAAAAGGAATCGTCGTGCGCGAAGTGGATGCACTCGGCGGCCAGATGGCCAAAGTAATAGACAAAACTCATATCCAAATGAGAATGCTGAATACAGGTAAAGGACCTGCAGTGCGTGCACTGCGCGCTCAGGCAGATAAAGTCCTTTATCAGCAGGAAATGAAATCGGTGCTTGAACAGGAGCCGAACCTCGACATACTGCAGGGGCTGGTTGATGAACTCATTATAGAAGATGACGTTATCCGCGGTGTGAAAACGAATGTCGGCACCGTATACGATGCTGATGCAGTAATTATTACAACAGGGACTTTTCTGCGCGGTGAAATTATTTTAGGTGATCTTAAATATTCAAGCGGACCGAATCATCAGATTCCGTCACTTGCGCTTGCAGATCAGCTGAAAGAGCTCGGTTTTGAAATTATCCGTTTTAAAACGGGAACACCGCCGCGCGTTAACGCGGATTCTATCGATTACTCGAAAACTGAAATTCAGCCGGGGGACGATGTACCGCGCGCTTTCAGCTTTGATACGACAGAATTCATTATGGATCAGCTGCCTTGCTGGTTAACATACACATCACAGGAAACACACGAAATTATTACAGCAAACCTGCACCTGTCTGCTATGTATTCAGGTGTGGTTCAGGGAACAGGTCCGAGATACTGTCCTTCAATTGAAGACAAGATTGTCCGTTTTAACGATAAACCGCGCCACCAGATTTTCCTCGAGCCGGAAGGCCGCAACACGAAGGAAGTTTACGTGCAGGGCTTATCAACGAGCATGCCGGAAAGTGTGCAGCGCGATATGGTAACGAGCATACCGGGACTTGAAAATGCACGCATGATGCGCGCAGGCTACGCAATTGAGTACGATGCATTAGTGCCGACTCAGCTGTGGCCGACACTTGAAACGAAGAAAATTAAAAATCTTTACACGGCAGGGCAAATCAACGGCACGAGCGGTTATGAAGAAGCGGCCGGTCAGGGTCTGATTGCGGGCATTAACGCAGCAAATAATCTGCTCGGCAAAGAAGAGTTAATTTTAAGCCGTACAGATGCATATATCGGCGTACTGATTGATGATCTGGTAACGAAGGGGACCAATGAACCGTACCGCCTCTTAACATCACGTGCAGAACACCGACTGCTGCTCCGTCATGACAATGCGGACATCCGCCTGACTGAAATCGGTTATGATAACGGTCTGATCAGCGAAGAGCGTCTGGCTCGATTCAATAAGAAAAAAGCAAACATCGACGCGGAACTGGAACGCCTGCAGAAAGTGCGCATTAAACCGAATGAGCACACGCAGAATATCGTTTCAGAGCGCGGCGGCACAGCGCTGAAAGACGGCATTCTCGCTGCGGACTTATTAAGACGTCCGGAAATGGATTACGCGTCAATCATGGAAATTTTAAATGAAGAGATTACGTTGAATCAGGAAGAATACGAACAGGTTGAAGTACAGATTAAATACGATGGTTATATTAAAAAATCATTACAGCAAGTCGATAAAATGAAACGTATGGAAGAAAAGGTTATACCTGAAAACATCGATTACGATGCAGTGCACTCAATCGCGACAGAAGCGCGCATGAAACTGAAAGAAGTTAAGCCGCTGAATATCGCCCAGGCATCCCGTATTTCAGGGGTTAATCCTGCAGATATTTCCATTCTGCTTGTCTATATCGAACAAGGTAATGTGAAAAGGGTAGAAGCATGAACGAAACAGAATTCATAAACACTTTAAAAGATAAAGGAATTGAGCTGTCCGCGGTACAGATCGGCCAGTTCAAGACCTATTACAAGATGCTTGTAGAATGGAATGAAAAGATTAACTTAACTGCTGTAACCGGATTCGAAGAAGTCTATTTAAAACACTTCTACGATTCCATTACACCGCTCTTCTACGCGGATATTGAAGAAGGCGCGAGCCTTTGCGATGTAGGCGCAGGCGCCGGTTTTCCGAGCATTCCGATGAAAATTATCCGTCCGGACTTAAAAATTACAATCGTTGATTCTTTGAATAAGCGCATTACGTTTTTAAATGAATTAACTGCTGTGCTCGGGCTCGATAAAATACACCTGGTCCACGACAGAGCGGAAACGTTCGGCCAGCACCAGGCGAGACATATGTTTGATGTGGTAACGGCACGTGCTGTTGCCCAGCTGAATGTCTTATCTGAGCTGTGTCTGCCGCTCGTCCGCACAGGCGGCCAGTTTATCGTGATGAAAGGTAAGAAAGCGCAGGAGGAGCTCGATGAGAGCAAATTTGCGCTGGACCTGCTCGGCGGAGAACTGACAAAGATTCATCAGCTGTCGCTGCCTGAGGAAGAAAGCGACCGTTATATTATGATCATCGACAAAAAGCGTAAAACACCTAAGAAATACCCGCGCAAACCGGGTACGCCTAACAAATCCCCATTAAAATAAAAGGATGGTGGAATGTGTGAAAAAACCATTTTCAAAATTATTTAATCTAATAGATAAAAGCGAAACGCGTTCTGATGATGATTCGCTGGTGACTGTGTCTGTAGAACATATCGTCCCGAACCAGTACCAGCCGCGTACTGTATTTAATCATCAGCGCATTGAGGAACTCGCACATTCCATCAAAGCGCATGGACTGCTGCAGCCGATTACACTGCGCCCTATCGAAGAGGGCATGTATGAAATTATTGCAGGCGAGCGCAGGTTCAGAGCCTTGAAACATCTCGGTTACGAAGACACTCAGGCAATCGTTAAGTATTTAACAGACCAGGAATCAGCAGCAATTGCCCTGATTGAAAATATTCAGCGGGAGAACTTATCGAGCATCGAAGAAGCGAGAGCTTATAAACAGCTGCTCGCAATGGATGATATTACACAGAAAGATCTTGCGGAGAGTATCGGGAAAAGCCAGTCTTTTATCGCGAATAAATTGCGGCTTTTGAAGCTTTCTAACGACGTTATAACGGCGCTCGAAAAAGATGATATCACCGAAAGACACGCGCGGGCACTGCTTATACTCGATAACGATACCCAATGCGACGTTTTAAAAAATATCGTTAAGGATAATTTGACGGTAAAAGAAACAGAGCTCGCTGTGAAGAACCGGAAGAAGGTCCGCATCGAGCAGATTAACTTTAATGACGATGTTGCTTTCATGCTGAATGACTTTGAGCGTGACATTAAGAAGCTGCAGGACAAAGGTATCGATGTAAATATTGAAACGTCTGAAACCGATGAGCTGCATGAAGTCACGATACGTATATACAAATAGTGCTCACACCTGACAGTGTGAGTTCTTTTTTGACTTACAAACAGTAAGGTTGCTGTTATAATTGAACTGTATTTTAACTATATAAAGTCGGTGAGATTACGGTGGAAATTATAGAACTGCCCCTTAAGGATATCCGCAAAAATCCATACCAGCCGAGACAGACTTTTGATGAAGATAAGCTGGAAGATTTAAAAAACAGTATTTTAATTCACGGCGTAATGCAGCCGATTACCGTCAGAAAGTCGGTAAAAGGCTATACGCTGGTTGCAGGAGAGCGGCGGCTCCGGGCCAGTATGAAAGCGGGACTAGAGAAAATTCCTGCGATTATTACCGGCATGTCCGATAAGGAAATGATGGAACTTGCGATTATAGAAAACCTGCAGCGGGAAGACTTAAGTGCGCTTGAAGAGGCGGAAAGCTACAGGGAACTTATGACCAAAGCAGAACTCACTCAGGATGAACTGTCGCAGCGGCTCGGCAAATCGAGATCTTATATCGCGAATATGCTCCGGCTGTTAAATTTGCCGGCTGCGGTAAAGAGGGCTATGAACGAGCAGAAGCTGAGCAGCGCGCACGGCAGAACCCTGCTGTCGCTGAAAGATCCGCTGTTAATGGAACAGGTGGCAGAGGAAGCGATTAAAGAGAATATGAGTGTACGGTCGCTCGAAGCGTATGTAAAAACGTTCGATAAAAAGAAAAAAATAAAAAAGACAGGTAAAAAGCTGAAATTTTTACAAGGTTATGAAAATCAGCTGAAAGAACATTACGGTACGAATGTGGAAATCAAAAAAGTAAAAAATAAAGGAATGATTCAGCTGGAGTTTACGTCTCAGGAAGAGTTTGAGAGAATCCTTGCGATGCTCCAGAAAAAATAAAGAAAGAGGCTTTAATATATGCGTTTTTTAACTTTACTTAATACAGCAGATTCTGAAGATCCGATAGGATTTGTACGGGAAATTATTGAGAATTTTAAGGATCCTGAGATATGGGCTACTATTGGCAAGAATATTTTATTTGCATTAATTTTTATAATTGCCGGATATATTTTAACTAAAGTTATGAACCGGCTGATTGATAATTTCTTTAAATATAAATCAAAATCCCGCCTGAAAGGTTCGGATAAGCGCAATCAGACCTTAATTAACGTGCTGCAGAACGGGGCCACCATTTTTATTTGGTTCTTCGTTATCGTAGGGGTGCTGGAACTGTTCAGCATTCCGGTTGCTACACTCCTTGCCGGTGCCGGGGTCGTTGGTCTGGCCATCGGTTTTGGTGCACAGAGCTTAGTGAAAGATATGATTACCGGATTCTTTATCATTTTGGAAAACCAGTTCGATAAAGGTGATTTCGTCAGGGTAAATACTTCCGGTACTACTGTTGCCGAAGGTGAAGTGTTATCATTAGGACTGCGATCATCCCGTATCCAGGGCTACGAAGGCGAATTGTATATGATTCCGAACGGCACGATTAACGAAGTCATTAACTTTTCACGCTATAATTCTATTTCATATCTCGATATGAACTTTTCTATTCAGGAGGATCTGGATAAGGTCGAAGAGACGATGAATAAGTATTTCGAAAGCCATTGGCGCGAAGAGGAAGTGCTCGTCGAGCAGCCGGCTATATTAGGCGTGCAGGATATTCAGCAGGGTGAGGCTACCATCCGAGTTATGCTGACCACTCAGCCTATGGAACATTTCGGTGCAACGAGACGCATGCGGAGACGCCTGAAACAGTATCTCGAATCACAAGGAGTATTTGTATCTGTACCTACTATGGACATTAACGATTTCGATCAAAATGATGCCGGGGAGTAAGTGATTATGGAGAAAAAATACGATTTAAATAATATTGTAGAGATGAAAAAACCGCATCCCTGCGGCACAAACAGTTTCCAGATTGTGCGGATGGGTGCGGACATAAAAATCAGATGTACGAATTGCGAACGGACGATTATGATGCCGCGCAGAGATTTTGATAAACGACTTAAAAAAGTAATTATAAACTAAAGGAGCAACTATTATGTCTTTAACTGCAGGAATTGTCGGATTGCCGAACGTCGGTAAATCAACACTCTTTAATGCAATAACGAAAGCGGGCGCACTCGCTGCCAACTACCCGTTCGCAACAATTGATCCGAACGTCGGTATCGTTGAAGTGCCGGATGAGCGTCTGAATGTTTTAACACAAATTGTCGAGCCTAAGAAAACTGTGCCGACAGCATTTGAATTTACGGATATTGCCGGAATTGTAAAGGGAGCGTCAAAAGGTGAAGGGCTTGGAAACAAGTTCTTAGCTAACATTCGCGAAGTCGATGCAATTTGTCAGGTCGTCCGCGCTTTCGATGATGACAATGTGACTCACGTCTCAGGTAAAGTCAATCCGCTGGATGATATTGAAGTCATTAACATGGAATTGATCTTTGCCGATCTTGAAAGTGTTGATAAACGTCTGCCGAAGGTGGAAAAAATGGCGAAGCAGAAAGATAAAGATGCGATGGCTGAAGCAAAAATTCTGACGAAAATTAAAGAAGGACTGGAAGAAGGAACACCTGTCCGCGCACTTGATTTTTCCGATGAAGAAATTAAATCAGTGAAGCATTTCCACCTGCTGACTCAAAAACCGACACTGTATGTGGCGAACGTTTCTGAAGATGATTTATCATCACTTGAAGACAACGAACATTTATCAGCAATTAAAAAATATGCTGAAGAAGAAGGTTCGGAAGTTATTGTGATTTCAGCAAAAGTGGAAGAAGAAATCGCAGTTCTTGATGACGATGAAAAAGAAATGTTCTTAGAAGAACTCGGCCTCGAGGAATCAGGACTTGATAAACTCGTCAGAGCTTCTTACGATCTCCTTGGTTTGGCAACATACTTCACTGCAGGAGTGCAGGAAGTCAGAGCCTGGACATTTAAAAAAGGTATGACGGCTCCGGAATGTGCCGGAATTATTCATACCGACTTCCAAAAAGGCTTCATCCGTGCTGAGACCGTTGGTTACGAAGACTTAGTAGAAGCGGGTAACGAAGCAAAAGCGAAAGAAGCAGGTAAAGTCCGCCTTGAAGGTAAAGATTACATTATGAAAGACGGCGACGTCGTTCACTTCAGATTTAACGTTTAATATAATAAGTGCTGCGGAATCTATTTTAGGATTCCGCATTTTTTTGTGGGCTCCGGATACATATGAATCTTTGTCATACCAACCCCATGAGCCCCGAATACATATGAGTTCGTGTCATGGCAACCCTGTGAGCCCCGAATACATATGAGTTCGTGTCATGGCAACCCTGTGAGCTCCGGATACATATGAATCTCTGTCATACCAACCCCATGAGCCCCGGATACATATGAATCCCGCTCATATCAACCCGCAGCAAAAAACACCCGCAAAAACCACATACACCGCAAAAATTTAAGGACAATTACAGCGTAACTATTGTAAAAAGCTTATTTTATTGCTATAATTTCTGATTGTGAGTAATGAAAATTATTCCTTGCTGAAAATGTGTGTTTTCGGCCGCAAAGACCATAAGGAGGTGCAGAAGATGAGATCATATGAAATTTTATATGTAATCCGCCCGGATATTGAAGAAGAAGCTAAAGCAACGTTAGTTAAACGTTTTGATGAGGTTCTTACTAACAATGGCGCGGAAATCGTCGAATCTAAAGAGTGGGGTAAACGCCGTCTGGCTTACGAAATCGAAGATTTCAAAGATGGATACTACCAAATCATTAAGTATAACGGTGACAGTGCCGCTGCTGATGAGTTTGACCGCTTAGCGAAGATCAACAATGACATTATCCGTCATATCGTTGTTCGTGACGAACAAGCTGAAGATAAAAAATAAGTTAAATATTGAGTGGAGTTGATTACATGCTAAACCGTGTAGTTTTAGTTGGTCGCTTAACAAGAGACCCTGAACTTAGAGTCAGTCAAAACAATGTTGCTGTCGCTACTTTCAACTTAGCTGTGAACCGTCCTTTTACCAGTGCGAATGGTGAGAGAGGCGCTGACTTTATCAACTGTGTCGTTTTCCGCAAACAGGCAGAGAATGTTAATCAGTATGTTAAAAAAGGCAGTTTAGTTGGTATCGACGGCAGAATTCAAACTCGTAACTACGAGAATAAAGACGGGCAAAGAGTATATGTAACTGAAGTTGTGTGTGAAAGTGTTCAGTTCTTAGAGCCTAAAGGCAGCGGTAATCAATCTCAAGGCAATAATGATTATAACTCTGCTGACTCTTACCAAAACGCATATGGAGGCAACCAGTCGACTGGCAATCAGTCAACAGGACGCAGCCAGCAGCGTCAGGATAACGCAGAGGAAAATCCATTTGCAAACTCTAAAGGTCCAGTAGACATCAGCGATGATGATCTACCATTCTAAATAAAATATAACAATCCAGACTTTGTTATCGTGTGTTTTATTAATGTGTGTGAAATGTGTGAAAAACCTGAGATACTGTATCTCAGGTTTTTATTTTAATTTTGGAGAAAATCATAATACATAAGCAACTTTTATCGTCTTTATAATTATATATTGGTGTAGTTTTGAGCTCATAGTGTTTATAATGAAATATATACAATTTTTTATGTAGGAGCGAAATCGCAATGATTAGAAAAAATGTCCTCGGATGGGCACTTTTACTATCGCTGTGCGTGATTTTAGCAGCTTGTAGTAATAATGACGAATCCTCTGATAATGACTCGGAAACTGAAGAAAGTACAGAGGAAGAAGCTGAAGATGCAGCAGAAGAGGCAGATCAATCTGTCGAAGAAGAGCCGGTCGCTGAAGAGGATGAAGTTGTACATATTACTGCCGAGCAGAGCCTTGAAGATGTAATGGATGAACTAATCGCCCTCTTTGAAGAAAATAACGAAGGTATTAAAGTTGATGTTCAATATGGTCATACAGAAAAACTGACTGAAGATTTAATTGAAGGCAATGACCGGGATATGGATATTTATTTCTCAAGTGATGATGCAGGGTACGAATCGCTCGTCGAAGCGGGTATTTTAAATCAGCTTGCAACTAAATATCTGCTCATCAATGAACTTGTACTTGTTACAGGAACTGATAATGAAGATATCAACCGATACAACGATATTTTTAATAATGATGATGTCTCACTGACAATTGTCGATCCGGAGCACTCTTTATCCGGCACCTATGCTGAAGAACTCCTTAGTCAGGAAGAGGAAAAAAATCTGAACGCCGAGAGCATCGAGACAGCAGCAGATGCAGAAACCGCTGCTAAAGACATAGCACAAGGTGATACAGATGCAGGATTCCTCCTCAGAACAGATATTTCAGACGATGATGGTCTGCGTATAGTTTCACGTGCGCCGCGTTCAATACTGGAACCGTTTGTTTACGGACTGGGCTTGTCCGACAGCGTTGAAGACGGCAGTGCTGCCCGTGCCTTCTACGATTATTTACAATCGTCAGAAGCTCTGGAAATCTTTACGAATTACGGATATATCGTTTAATATATAATGTTCAAACAGGATCTTTAGTAATAAAGGTCCTGTTTTTTAATGCGTTTACTTTTATAAACTAAAAGTCTAATATTGATTTAAATACAGGTTTTGAGAGGACAATCGACATGAATCATCTTAATAAAATGAGACTGGCTGTGTTTTTTTGTTCATTAGCAGTACTCATCATTTTGTCGGCGTGCGGCAGTGACGAAACAGACAGGCAGGAAGAATCTGTTACATTGACGATTTCAGCAGCAGCAAGTCTGACGAATGCACTCGAAGCAGCAGCAGATGTCTTTCATGAATCGCATCCTGAAATTAAAGCAGATTTTAACTTTGGCGGCTCAGGCGCTCTGCGGCAGCAAATCTCTCAAGGAGCGCCTGCAGACCTGTTCTTTTCTGCATCAGAAAGTGATTTTAATACGCTGATTGATAACGGCAGTATTGCTGAAGAGAACTCTGTCAATCTGCTGAGGAATGATCTTGTGCTGGTGACGCCGGCAGGCAGCGATAATGTCACGTCATTTAACGATATTACAAAAGCTGATCAAATTGCTGTCGGGACACCGGAGTCGGTGCCGGCAGGAAAATACAGTATGCAGACATTTAATTCTCTTGGAATTAAAGAAGATATTGAACCTTTACTCGTATATGCAGAAGATGTTCGTGCGGTGTTAACGTACGTGGAACGCGGTGAAGTTGATGCTGGACTGGTATACAGAACGGATGCACTGACGAGTGACAAAGTTGAGATTGCTGATACGGCAGAGAAAGATTTACATGAACCGATAGTTTATCCTGCAGGCTTAATTACTGAGTCGGAAAACGCTGAAGCGGCAGAAATATTTTACGAATTTCTGCAGTCGGAAGAAGCTTTAACAATATTTGAAGATTATGGTTTTACCCGTGAATAACTACGGCATCACAGCAGAAGAATTTCTGACACCGGTCCTTCTGTCGCTGCGGGTTGCGTTCATTGCGCTGATACTATCATTTATCTTTGGAACACTGATTGCGCATTTTATGACGCGGAAAAAATTTAAAGGAAAAATCATTTTAGAAACAATTATTATGCTGCCGATTGTGCTGCCGCCGACGGTGGTCGGCTTTATTCTTATTGTGATTTTCGGCAATAACAGCATCGCGGGTAATATTGTTGAATGGATCTTCAGTCAGTCGATTATTTTTACCTGGTATGCCGCAGTGCTTGCAAGTACGGTAGTATCATTTCCGCTGATGTATCAGGCGGCGAAAACCGGATTTTTAAGTATCGATAAAAATATAGAAGATGCAGCGAGAGTCGACGGGGCTGGAAACTTTCAGGTCTTCATGAAAATTACACTGCCGCTGGCATCAGTACCGCTGATGACCGGTGCTATATTGAGCTTTGCCCGTGCACTCGGAGAATTCGGAGCGACTTTAATGATTGCAGGAAATATACCCGGACGCACACAGACATTGCCGACTGCTATATACGTGGCGCTTCAGTCAGGCAATATGCAGCTCGCCTGGCTCTGGGTCATTACAATAATTGTGATCTCATTTATAATGCTGCTGTTTGTGAGGACGAAATCAGCAGATTGAATATTGATAGTGGGGAACCCGGCTCGGTGGAGCCGGGTTTTTCTTGTTTTAAGGATTTGGATACCTTCATGGATTTAGTGACGGGTTCCAGGCAGTGTCGGATTCCTTCACGGATTTGATGACGGGTTCCGGGTTATGTCGGATTCCTTCACGGATTTGATGACGAGTTCCGGGTTATGTCGGATTCCTTCACAAATTTAATGACGGACTCCAGGCTCTAGCCGATCCCTTCATGGCTTCCTCGAAGGAATCCAAAGATAAAAAAACAACTATCTTTTTATATAAGATAGTTGACGCAGCAAACAGAATATAGTATCTTTTATTACACGATAGTCAAGCAAGCGGCTGTCTTTTTAAATAACTAACTATCTTTTAATATAACATAGTCAGATGAGGAGGTCAGCGATGTCGGTCAGCGATCAGATAATGAAAGGCCTGTTGGACGGTGCAATACTGGGGCTGATTTCCCAGGGTGAGACGTACGGTTATGAAATTACGAAAAAGCTGGAAGATCATAATTTTCCGGATATCAGTGAAGGGAGCATTTATCCTGTACTGCTCAGGCTGAGTAAAAAAGGTTATGTGAATACAAGGATGGTCAAGTCGGACACCGGCGGGCCTAAAAGAAAATATTATTCCATCAGCGATACAGGAAGAGAAGAATTGAAAATATTTAGGGATAAATGGGAAAAACTAAACTCAGGCATGAATAGTCTGGTAAGAGGTGAGTAGTATGTTAAGTAAAGAAGCAGAAAAATTTTTAACAGAGTTTAGATTAGAAATGATGGCACATGGTAAACAGGATGAAGCGATTGATGATATGGAAGCAGAGTTGGAAGACCACTTGATTCAGGCGGGAAAGGACGGAAAATCAGTCAAAGATGTAACAGGCGGATCAGTTAAAGAGTATATTAAAAATATTTCTGGAGAGATGCCTGTTGTGAATAATATAAAACGGTATATTACTTTGTTTATCGTGTATCTTGCCGGCATATTGACAGTCCCTGGTTTAATCAGTGGTGATTTTGATTGGACGTTAAGTAATATTCTTTATTATGCAGCTATAATTATACTTGGACCCTTACTTATTTATTACGGTTTTAAATATGTACTAGTTAACTTTGCCAGCTTTAAGTCAGAGAAAGTTGAACTGAAAGGCACTATATTAATCTTTGTTTTCAGTTTCTTGTATATGGGACTTTTAGTCGGATCTCTATTGCTTGTACGGAATTATCCGCTCGTGACTTTCTTCGAACCATCAAGCAGATTTAACATTACAATTGGATTTATCCTGCTTGCAGTTCTGGTCATCGGTTCTTTAATTATGAAGCAGTGGTTCTACGCGCTTCTTGCATTCGGTCTGGCAGCACCGGAAATTATCGCACAGACACTTGCTGACGGCGGACCGCAGAGTGAGAGTTATATCATCATTTCCAGTATTGTATTGCTGGTCGTTGCAATAATACTATTCGGTGGAATGTATCTCAGAAACAGGAAGGATGCACAAAAAAACAATTGACTTTTTACCACAAAAGTTGTAATATATATCGTGCACATACACACATTATAAAACACACGTTTAGTAAATAACTAAGTTATGGATTATCAAATTCGATCCACACAGTCGAATACAATAATCTGTAGAGGAGGGCTTACTATGGCAGGTCCAAGAAGAGGCGGTCGTCGTCGTAAAAAAGTTTGTTATTTCACAGCAAATGGCATTACGCACATCGACTACAAAGAAGTAGAACTTCTTAAAAAGTTCATTTCTGAACGTGGGAAAATTCTTCCTAGACGTGTAACAGGTACTTCAGCGAAGTATCAGCGTCAGTTAACTGGTGCTATCAAACGTGCACGTCACATGGCATTATTACCATACGTTAAAGAAGAACAGTAAGAAATTACTGAACTCCTGATATCTCTGATATCAGGAGTTTTTCTTTTATACCGGGCTATGCTGTCAGTTCAAAGCTTTCCGCAATTAAATCTTTAATGCTATTAATACTGTTTACCTCATTTTCTTTAGTCGCTTATTTTACTTTGCGGCATTTTACTAATAAAAACGGCGGAAAAGTCTGGAGTTTCTGCACTCTTTCTTCTGAATAATTGTCAAAGACTTCAGGTGAATCTCCGAGATCTTTAACTGCCTCTATTGTTAAACCGTTCTGGATAAGACTGTTTAAAATTGTATCTATTTTATGATGATATTTTTTAATAACAATCCCGTTACGCCATTCGGAATCCCGAAGGCTTTCCTTAAAATAATGGTCAACACGCGCGTATATCCCATGCTTATCTTTCATGACAAGGTCTTCTTCAGTGGCGGTCTGAATCGGGTGTTCAATCGTAAACAGCAGATGACCGTTATCGTTAAGAAGGCTGTACAGTTTTTTAGCGAGAGCATCAAAATCCTCAATATAATGAAAAACTAGTGAAGAAACAACGACATCATATTTGCGGTTGAATACTGCCGATAAAATATCTCCCTGTATAAAGGTAACGTCCTTCAAATCATTATCTTTCCGGCAATGGGCTGTCATTTTTTCTGAAGCATCAAGACCTGTCATAGTCTTCGGTTCGAACCTTTGTATGTATTTTAATAGATGGCCAAAACCGGAGCCGATATCAAGAACGTGTTTATTGTGAAGAGCCGGCATATGGCGTTTAATTTCCGGAAACTCAACAATTTCATTATAGCTTAAAGGAGAATAGCGTATTTCTTTATACATATTAAAGAAAATTTCTTCATCGTACTGATCGTTCATTCTCATTCCTCCTTAAAAAATCTCCTATAAAATTTATAGGAGATTACGCTGTTGATCTTCTTATTTGCTGTCTTCTGTTTCCGTCAGCTCTTCCTTCAGGTTAACGATCGTAAATGATTTGCCTTCCAGTTCTACGGTGCGTCTGCTGCCGTCTTCATGAATAATCTGTGCAGCATCTGTATAACTGTCATGTTTTTTCTTCGCTTTGTCTTTCGTTTCTTCCGGTATTTTTTCAATTTGAAGCGGCTGTTCTGACTGCAGCCCGTAAGCTTTCATCGCTTCGCTCTGAGTTTCGATGTCGCCAGCCGCTGCTTCTTCCTGCTTCGCTTTCTCTTCTTCTGTACGTACGAGCAGTAATATTTCTCCATTGTCGACAGCGTTTCTGAACTTCGTATGGTCTTCTCCTGTCAAATTCAATTGTTCTGCAACGCGCTCTTTCGAGTTTTCATCTAAAAACTTCGCAGCAACCTTATCCCACATCGTACCGTCTGCTTTTTTAAACGGAACACGTGTGTATCTTAGAAATGCTGCGTCAAAACGATTTTTGGCAACGACCGTCATATTATTATCCTTCACACCTTCTGCACGGAGATTGTAGATTTTATCGCTGAGTTCATTGGTATTTGAATATATTTCAACTGTTGTCATACTCAATCCTCCATCACGTTCTTTTATTTTCTTTATACCCTAATTGAATTATGCAAAACTTTTATTGATATTCATTATTGACATATATTTCAAATTAACTATATTTGTAAATAAGGGGGAAATTTATGCAAATAAACAATTCAGCAATTATATCGCGCCGTATAGAATACGGTATGTCTCAAAAGTCTTTAGCACTAAAAACTAGAGTGCCAAGTTCAACGATTAGCCGGCTCGAAAAAGGGGAGAATGTCGGCTTTATCTACGTTGTAAAAATAATGACGGCACTGGACTTAACCATTGAAGATATAACCATTAAATTGACACCTGCTGTGGATATGAAAATAGTGAAAGAGCTTGATAGGATCAGAGATCAGTCTGCTCTGCATTTAATTGAGGGAGTGCTGAACAAATTAACGGTTCAGGAATGGCGGAGCAATCAGAAACTGTCTATCTATTACGACTGGCATAAAGCGATTTTATTTAAGCAGGAAGAAAAATATGAAGATGCACTTAAGTGTCTCGACAAGGCACTTACTTTGATTGAAAATAAAAGTTCTCTGGAATATTTAAAAGCGGATTTGTACATGGCGAAAGGGAATGTGTTCTACTGTTCTAAAAGAAGTGGACAGGAATATTACGTGAAGGCCGGTCAGGTATACAGCAAGAACATCGATAAAATACATTACAGAACCGGCGTCAAATTGTATACTAACGTCATGTGGGGATATTGTCAGACCAAAGAATACGATAAAATCTTATCCTATGCTTCAAGAGCTAGGTGCCTGCTTAAAAAGAATGAATCGACTTTTCTGCTCGATAAAATTGAAGAAATCGAAATGAAAGCTAAAAATGGCCTGGACAACGACTGAATTGTATAGAGAATCCAAACAATTTACCATATATGGGAACAGCTGTATATTTATATAGTATTCTGACAATTTAATTTAGTATAATTAAGCTACTCTGATACATACAGACGAAAACAGAGAAAAAAATATTAAAGAGGGTAAGGTAATGAAGAGTATTTTTAAAAAGACACTAATGTCACTCGGACTCATCGCACTTTTATTTTTTTCAAATACGGCAGCTGATGCTGAAGCATTTCTTCAGCATAATAAAGATGACTGCTTTATTATGGTATTTTAAATGGGCAGCGTGATGCCTCCTGACAGTCTGGACTTTATCAGTACGGCAGGAAAGATTCAGCTGATCAGTTTATTAGACAGTATGCAGCAAAGAAGTGCTGATAAAGATTATATCGTTTACTGTGAATACTGTCTCGATATCATCAGACAGGGAATAGAAATGAATTATGACGAGGTGCTGGATTTTATCGGGGCGACAGGGGAGCCTGTACCTGCTGACGTTTCGGTTGAAGTCATATTCTTAATGGAAATGTTCGACCATATTTCTCTGTCGATGTCTAGACTTCCTGCTGCAGATGCACATAATGTGTCACTCGAATGCTATACGAAGTTTTGCGGTTTTGAGCCGTCCTTATCCGCTCATTTAGCTTATTACATATTTCTCATCAGAACTAATAAGCACCGTGTGCCTGTTTTTAAAGAAGCACTGCCGTTAACCTTAAGTCATTACCGTGAAATGATGCTGAAGTATGAACGGTATAAAAGAAATATATACTTATCGCAGGAGATGATAATGGATATTTGTATACCTCGCGAGCAGCAGATTAAATTTATATTATAAAAAAATCCGGAGATAATCAGAGATTATCTCCGGGTCCTTTTTCTACGTCCGCCTCAGTACTGTTGCGGTTCATTTCGCGGTTTAGTGATTTATCGTCGAAAGCCAGCAGAAACTGTCCATCCTGGATTATCTTCAGATATGTTTCCACTAAGTCAGCATTGAGTCCCGAAGCATAGAGAAAATCTTCCGCTTTTACATTTTGTGTGAAAAAATCTTTAAAAGACAGATTGTTTGAATGAGGATTGTACGTGCAGCCCATGTAATCGGTCCAGTCCGGTTCAAGGTCTGCCAGACCTAAAATATTAAAGTCTTCTTCATAGTAGTTTTCTTCCTGTTTTAAAAGGTCAATTCTTTCTAAAATCTCGTCCAGTGAATTATACTTTTCAATGTATTGCATTACGTCCACCTCTAAATAAATAGTATGTTAATGATCTATTCCCCGGAGATAATTTCTCAAACTTTTGCTCTGTTATTAAATTCATAAAATTCCGAACATTAAGAGCGTCTTTCATATCTCATGATAGTGTTTTATAATAAGACATATTTATTAAGTTCACTTTATTGTTTGACAGTTCGTATTTTGTTATAATAGGGAAATTAATATTTTATACCAGATGCAGCATACGACAAATTATTATAACCAGGAGGCAGTTTTTTATGTGGGAAGATAAGTTTAAAAAAGAAGGACTTACATTTGATGATGTATTACTTCTGCCGGCTCATTCAGCAGTATTACCTAAAGAGGTTGATCTAAGTGTCGAATTGGCACCGAATCTGAAGTTAAACATTCCTTTAATCAGCGCGGGAATGGATACGGTGACTGAATCTCAAATGGCGATCGCAATTGCGCGCCAGGGCGGTCTTGGAGTTATTCATAAGAACATGTCTATCGAACGTCAGCGCGATGAAGTAGAAAAAGTTAAACGTTCCGAAAACGGCGTTATTAAAGATCCGTTCTTCCTGACGAAAGAAGAACAGGTATTTGCAGCTGAACATCTGATGAGCAAATACAGAATTTCAGGTGTGCCTATTGTTAATAATCCGCAGGAGAAAAAACTGATTGGTATTATTACGAACAGAGATATGCGCTTTATCGAAAACTTTTCGATGACAATCGACGAGGTTATGACCAAAGATAATCTGGTAACTGCGCCTGTCGGTACGAAACTGGAAGATGCAGGTCGCATTTTACAGCAGCACCGCATCGAAAAATTACCTTTAGTGGATGACAATTATGTACTTAAAGGGTTAATTACGATTAAAGATATAGAAAAAGTTATCGAATTCCCGAATGCTGCAAAAGACGATCAGGGAAGACTTCTTGTTGCAGCGGCAATCGGTATTGCAAAAGAAACAGAAAAACGTGCAGAAGAATTAATTGCAGGCGGCGCAGATGCACTTGTTATCGATACTGCACACGGTCACTCGCAAGGTGTGCTGGAGGCAATTAAAGATATCCGCAGCAAGTTCCCGGAAACGACTTTAATCGCAGGAAACGTCGCTACAGCTGAAGGTACACGTGCGCTGATCGAAGCGGGCGTAGATGTTGTCAAAGTTGGTATCGGTCCCGGTTCAATCTGTACGACACGCGTTGTTACAGGTGTCGGCGTACCGCAGGTTACAGCGGTGTACGATGCAGCGACAGAAGCACGCAAACACGGCAAATCGATTATTGCAGACGGCGGTATTAAGCTGTCAGGAGATATCGTGAAAGCCTTGGCTGCAGGCGGACATGCTGTAATGCTCGGCAGTCTGTTAGCAGGTACTGCGGAATCTCCGGGAGAAACTGAAATGTTCCAGGGACGCCGCTACAAAACATACCGCGGTATGGGCTCACTCGGTGCAATGGAGCAGGGTTCTAAAGACCGTTACTTCCAGGAAGACACTGAAGCGAAGAAATTTGTTCCGGAAGGTATTGAAGGACGCACGGAGTACAAAGGACCAGTATCAGAAACAATTTACCAGCTTATCGGCGGTCTTCGTTCAGGTATGGGGTATACTGGAAGTGCAGACCTTAAAGCTTTGAGAGAAGAAGCACAATTCATTAAAATCACAGGCGCAGGTCTGATTGAAAGTCACCCGCATAATGTACAAGTCACTAAAGAAGCACCAAACTACAGCATATAAGGAGTAATTCTTTCATGGAAATGGCTAAAGAGCAGGAACTTATTTTAGTAATTGATTACGGCAGTCAGTATAACCAGCTGATTACGCGCCGTATACGTGAACTTGGCGTGTACAGTGAACTGCACAACCCGAGTATTACAATCGAAGAAATTAAAGAACTTGAACCCAAAGGAATTATTCTGTCTGGCGGACCGCGTTCAGTATATGCAGACGATGCATTTACAGTAGACCCTGAAGTATTTGAACTCGGCATACCGGTCCTCGGTATCTGCTACGGTATGCAGCTGATGATGCAGCTGAACGGCGGAGAAGTCGTGAATTCAGATCAGAAAGAATCCGGCGTGACAGAAATGAACTTAAACAACGAAGTGGATATCTTTAAAGGCTGGGAGAAGATTGAATCAGTTTTAATGAGCCACGGCGACAAAGTTACACGACTCGGTGACGGCTTCTCGGTTATCGCTGAAACAGTATTATGTCCGAATGCTGCAGTTAAACACGATGAAAAACCATTTTATGGTGTTCAGTTCCATCCGGAATCAAAACACACGCAAAACGGCGAGCAGTTCCTGAAGAACTTTATCCGTGATATTTGTGACTGCACAGGAGACTGGACGATGGATAACTTTATCGATATCGAAATCGATAAAATCCGTGAAACAGTCGGAGACAAAAAAGTATTATGTGCGATGAGCGGCGGTGTAGACTCATCAGTAACAGCGGTACTTCTTCATAAAGCAATCGGCGACCAGCTGACATGTATTTTTGTTGACCATGGTCTTCTTCGTAAAGGTGAAGGCGACATGGTTATGGAGCAGTTTGGTGAAGGCTTCAACATGAACATCATCAGAGTAGATGCGAAAGACCGTTTCATGTCGAAACTTAAAGGCGTATCAGATCCGGAACAGAAACGTAAAATTATCGGGAACGAATTTATTTACGTATTCGATGACGAAGCATCTAAACTTACAGATGTGGACTACCTTGCACAAGGCACGCTGTACACTGACATCATAGAGTCGGGTACGGAAACAGCAACGACAATCAAATCGCACCACAACGTGGGCGGACTGCCTGAAGATATGCAGTTCCAGCTGATTGAACCGTTAAACACGCTGTTTAAAGATGAAGTACGTGAACTTGGTATTGAACTCGGAATTCCAGAACACTTAGTATGGAGACAGCCATTCCCGGGTCCAGGACTTGGCATTCGTGTTCTTGGTGAGATTACAGAAGAAAAACTTGAAATCGTCAGAGAAAGTGACTGGATTTTAAGAGATGAAATCGCAAAAGCAGGACTTGAAAGAGATATCTGGCAATACTTCACGGTGCTGCCGAATATCCGTTCAGTCGGTGTGACAGGAGATTACAGAACGTATGACTATACGATTGGAATCAGAGCTGTAACGAGCATTGACGGTATGACAAGTGACTTTGCGAGAATTGACTGGAACGTGCTTGAGAAAATCTCTAAACGTTTAGTTAATGAATCCAAACACATCAACCGCGTGGTTTACGATATTACGAGCAAACCGCCGGCTACGATTGAGTGGGAATAACTAGACGAGAGCCAAAAACCTTGATATAAGGTTTTTGGTTTTTTTATTTCATTTAAGAACTAACAGGGTATCGTACTATTAAATATATAGATGACATTATTTTAATAATAATATTGGAGGTCGTCAGTTTGAATTTAACAAGCATACCCAGAAGAAATTATTCCAACGGACCCACACCCATTGAATACTTAGAAAATCTTTCCAAGCTTTTAAATGGTCCTGATATTTATATAAAAAGAGATGATCAGCTCGGTTTAGACGGCGGAGGGAATAAAACAAGGAAATTGGAATTTTTGGTTGCTGATGCTTTAAAGAATAATGCTGATACTTTGATTACATGCGGTGCTGTGCAATCTAATCATTGCAGGTTAACTTTATCAGCAGCGAAGAAAGAACAATTAGACTGCCATCTTGTACTGGAAGAAAGAGTAGCTGGCAGTTACAATCCACAAGCGACTGGTAACAACCTTCTGTATAACCTGCTGGATGCAGATAGTAAAACTGTAGTGCCGGGCGGTTCGGATATGGTTAAAGAAATGGAGAAGGTTGCCAAGCAAGTAGAAGCAGAAGGTAAAAAACCTTATATCATTCCGATGGGCGGTTCAAACGAAATAGGTGCAACGGGGTACGTGGCCTGTGCAGAAGAAATCAATTCACAGCTGAGTGAGAATTCTTTAGACATTGATTACATTATTACGCCCACTGGCAGCGCCGGGACCCACGCGGGTCTGCTTACAGGAATGGGGGAGAGTAATAATAGCATTCCAATTGTGGGGATTAGTGTGAATAATGAAAAGCATGTGCAAGAAGAAAATGTTTATAAGTTAGTTGGAAAAACGTCTGATTATTTAAAGCTGCGAAACAAAATAGATAAAAGTTCAGTTAAAGTGCTGGGTGATTATATCGGTCCCGGCTACTCTTTGCCTACAGACGGTATGATAGAGGCTGTTAAGTTGTTATCTCAGAGAGAAGGTATTTTATTAGACCCTGTATATACAGGTAAAACGATGGCTGGTTTAATTGATTTGATTCGGCAGGGTTATTTCAAGAAAGAGGAAAAAGTTTTGTTTCTGCATACTGGCGGTTCACCGGCACTATACAACTACACTTCGTTATTTCAGTAAAAAACCTTGGCTCTTTGCCCAAGGTTTTTATGTCGTTGCAGGTTTTTCTTCTTTCGTTTCTTCAGGATAGTTCTCCGCAAGATAGGCATCTCGTTCCTCAGACGATATTTTAGCAATCCCAAATCCTGTCGCAGCCAATATGATTGCTATGACCGGCACTGTAAAGTTCAGAATCGCAAATGGTGCATATTCCCAGGCAGCTACGCCGAGTGTACCGTAAATGAAGACACCGCAAGTGTTCCACGGAATGAATACAGAAGTTAGTGTACCGCCGTCTTCAAGTGAACGGGATAAGTTTTTGGAGTGGAGTTTGTTTTCGATATAAGTTCTTAAAAACATTCGTGACGGCACAACAATTGAGATGTACTGCTCAGAACATGTAGCATTCGTTGCAAAGCATGACACGATAGTTGCTGTGATGATGCCAAATGTTCCTTTTGCGATTTTAAGTATCTGGTTCATAATTGCGCGGAGCATACCGGTATATTCCAGAATACCTGCAAATGTCATTGCGACAATGGTCATGGAAACTGTGTACATCATATCCAACAGACCGCCGCGGTTAAATAATTCGTCCACCATCTCGTTATTTGATTCAAGAACAAAACCATTCATTAAATATGACGCAGAGTCCGCAAGTGTCTCTCCCTGTACGAACAGGGCGCAGATTATACCGAGTAAAACCCCGATCACAAGTGCAGGCACAGCTGTGATTTTTAGGATAATGCACAGAATAACCAGACCTGGTACCAGTAACAGCCAAGGGCTGATGACGAAGTTATCACTCATCGATGTCATCATAATTTGAATGTCTTCGGGTGACGCGGTACTGCTGCCGATTACATTGATTCCGATAATGAAAAATGCTGACAAGGCAATAATCAATCCAGGGATAGTCGTATAAAGCATGTGCTTGATATGTACAAACAAGTCAGTGTTCGTGAGACCGGCTGCAAGGTTAGTTGTATCGGACAAAGGAGACATTTTATCGCCGAAGTAGGAACCTGAAATGACGGCACCAGCAATCATGGCAGGGTTAATTCCCATGCTCATGCCGATTCCCATTCCAGCTACACCGATTGTCGCCATAGTGGACCAGGAGCTGCCGATAGCGAGAGAAACGATTGAACAGATGATACAGATTGTTACGAGAAAATACTGCGGGCTGATAATCATCAATCCGTAATAGATCATCGTTGCCACAACACCGCCGCCGATCCATGAACCGATGATCAAGCCGACCAGCATAATGATGACGACTGCCGGCAAGGCAAGGCGGATTCCCTTGTACATCATTTCTTCCAAATCATTAAATTTGAAACCGCTGAAGACTGCTACAATTGCTGCTGTAATAGTGCCGATAATCAGCGGCAGGTGCGGATCCGTTTCAAGTACGACAATCGCATAAAGCAAAGTGATGACCATAACGGTCAAAGGTATCATTGCAAGAAAAAAATTAAATTCTTTTTTAGAGCTGTGTTCAAACAATTCTTTATTCGCCATAGTGCCCCCTCCTTAGTTGATTTAATTATACATAAAGAAAGCGTTTTCTCAATAGTTTATAATTTTCATCAGCAGCGTACCCCGTATTTATATCTTTCCTTGTCTTATAATTAAAACTATCAGTATGATATGTTTAATGAAATAAAAATGGTGGTGAATGTGTGAAGCAGCAGGGACTCTTGTTAACTTATGGACTTGTTTTTTTAATTACCGCAATTTGGGGTTTGAACGTTGTTTTCTTAAAAGTTCTCGTAGAAAACTTACCGCCGCAGACGATGACAGCTTTTCGTATTATGATAGCCGGTATTACAGCAATAATCATTGTTTATTTCGCTAAATCACTCAGGGGTTTAACGATAAAAGAGTGGATCTTCACACTATTCGGTATGATTTTCGGTGTTATTCTGCATCACCTCACACTGGCTTTGGGACTTGTAACAACAGCAGCTTCAACTGGGTCGCTGATTTTATCGTTAGTCCCTTTGGCAACCGCCATTCTCAGTATGATGTTTTTAGGTGAGCAGCTGACAAAAATGAGAGTTTTAGGTTTCATATTAGCATTGGCAGGCGTCTTTTTTATTCAGGGCGGCTCACTTTCAGGGCTTAAGTTATCGTCAGGTGAGATATTTCTGTTTATTTCGATGTTTTCTCAGGCAATCAGTTTTATTTTTATTAAAAAAGCGACTGCGACGCTGGACTCAAAAGCCGTCACAGCGATTATGAACTTAGCGGGATCAATCGGCCTGCTTCTTATTGCTCTTGTTTTAGAACCTGGAGGCTTATCAGAAATGACGACAGCTTCTGCAGGAGTGTATGTCGTGCTCTTTGCTTCGGGTATCTTTGCGACGGGAATCGGGCACATGGTATTTAACTCGGCAATTCAAAAGATTGGCGCATCAAAAACGGCAATTTTTAATAACTTTGTTCCGTTCTTTGGTGTCCTGTTCTCGGTGATTTTTCTAAACGAAGTGATTGAACCGTCCCAACTGATTGGTTTTGTATTTATCGTGGCGGGTGTGCTATTTGCTACAGGTTATTTGGAAAAAGTGTGGCTTAAAAATCAGCAGAAAAGAGTAAACCGCTGAAATATAAAAATCGTATATTATATGTGGAAATCTAAGTAATTATCATTAAAAACGTATGTAATCCGAACATTTTATAATTTATATAAAATTATATTCGTTATTTAGCTTGATTAACTCAATTTTAACAAGTAAAATATGAAACAAGATAAATTGATTATAGGAGTGTATTCAGTTGGATTTAATTTACCGGGGTAAGACCAAGGACGTTTATAAAGATAATAATGGCGAAACTGTTTTATATTTTAAAGATGATATGACAGGAAAAGACGGTGTATTTGATCCAGGTGAAAACCAGGTAGGACTAAAGGTTGAAGGATCGGGGAAAGCGGGACTTCAGATGACAAGCTTTTTCTTCGAAAAATTAAATGCAGCTGGTATCCCGACACATTATATTGATTCAGATGTAGAGAAACGTGAAATGCGTGTTAAAAAAGTATCTGTTTTCGGAGAAGGGCTGGAAGTAATTTGCCGTTTTAAAGCAGTAGGCAGTTTTATCCGCCGTTACGGAGATTATATTGAAGAGGGTGCTGAACTCCCTGCTTATGTTGAAGTGACTTTAAAGGATGATGAAAGACAGGATCCTTTTATTAATGAAGCAGCACTTGAGGCGCTGAATATTTTAAATACGGATGAGTACAAAGAAATCGCGGACTTAACAGTTAAAATCAGTGAAGTGATTAAAGAAGAGCTTGCTGAAAAAGGACTGGATTTATACGACATCAAACTGGAATTCGGCCGTGACGACGAAACCGGTGAAGTGCTGCTGATTGATGAAATTTCAGGCGGCAACATGCGCGTATATAAAGACGGGGAATATATTGAACCGTTGAAATTGAATGGTTATATGTTTGATAAGTAATATTGAACTTTACAGATTTAAATTTTTGGCTGGGGTTGGTGTGACATCGTTTCATGTGTATCCCAAACCTTTGGGGTTGGCATGACAGCCGTTCATGTGTATCCAAAACCTCTGGGGTTGGTGTGACATCGTTTCATGTGTATCCAAAACCTCTGGGGTTGGTGTGACATCGTTTCATGTGTATCCCAAACCTTTGGGGTTGGCATGACAGAGTTTCATATGTATCCCAAATCTTTAGGGTTGGCATGACAGAGTTTCATGTGTATCCCAAACCTTTGGGGTTGGTATGACACCGTCTCGTGTGCACCGCAATTGCTTCAGATACAATCACTATCTTAAAACTGACGAAAACTAAAATAAATACCCTTCAACTTTCACTGCTAAACGATTGTTGAAGGGTTATTTTTTGTTTATCTATCTTCCAATACCTCAAGATAATCTTCTACAAGATATTTATAACCGTAATTGGCTATATAATAAATTGTTTCTGCTTTTTTATACGGATCTTCTCCATCCTCAGTAGGGAACTTCTCTTCAAATGCCATATCTGCCATTTTCCTCAGCAGAATTTCCGGATTAAAAATTTTAAGGTTCACCCTTATATATTTTCCATCTGACCGGCTCGAATCCAGGACTGATATTTCATTATAAGATGGCCGCCAGTCGGTAATATTCTCATAAAACACTTTATATTCTTTATTATGGGTGTGTAATACAAAATATTCTTTGTTTTCCTGATAGGAAGTGTTATACGCTCTTTTCAGCACCAGAATAATCAGTGAGAAGAACAGCGTCATCACTCCAAATACAAGCATCATTTCTGTTTCCTGAATCAGGATACCCATGATTGTTCCCAGTATGGAAATGATATTAACACAAATAATGACAAACAATATTGCCCGTTCCCATTTACCGGGTTTTTGTACAGCGCCCTCATATTCAGGTTTGTATATTTTCTGTCTAAGCAGCTGAACTGATATAAATACAGCAAGCACAATAATCGGTATAACTGCAAAAGTGAATATCCCGCTGTTCATAACATTCTCTCCAGTATTAGCAGATATTAGTTATCCAGCTTCAGTTTCTTCAGCTGTTCTGCCAGTGCATTATTTATCGGTTCTTCTTTCTGATTCACATATTTATTAACCGTTTTCTTATCTACACGGCCTTTATTTTCTTTTTTCTTCCGCGCTTCAAAGCTCGACATTTTTTCACGGTGACCACAGACACATCTGAAAACCTGTCCATCGCCCGAGCCGCTCAGCGTCATTTTCTTCTTACATTTCGGACATCTAGCGTTCGTTATTTTTTCAACGTTGCGTTTATATCCGCATTCTCTGTCCTGACATACGTGCATCGTGCCTTTTTTGCCTTTGACCTCAAGAAGCGGCTTGCCGCATTCCGGACAGTCTCTGCCCGTCAGATTATCGTGCTTGAATTTCTTCTCGCTCGCCTTGATTTCTCTGACAATCTCTTTCGTATGTTCTTTCATATCTTCGATAAACTTCTGTCTGTTCATTTTACCTTTTTCAATCTGTTCAAGCTGTGTTTCCCATTCAGCTGTAGTGACAGGGGATTTTAAGATCTCAGGTGCCAGATCTAAAAGCTGTTTTCCTTTTGAAGTGAGTTTAATTGCCTGGCCGTTCTTCTCCAGATAGAAAGTATTGAACAGTTTATCGATAATATCTGCCCGTGTTGCGACTGTGCCAAGCCCGCCGGATTCTGCCAGTGTTTTCTTATGTTCTTTGTCCATCTGGAAGTATTTCGCAGGGTTTTCCATAGCTTGAAGCAGTGATGCTTCCGTGAAACGTGCAGGTGGAGTGGTTTCACCTGTTGTTTTCCTGATCTTGTTTACAGTCAGTTTATCACCTTGTTTTACATCAGTTGTAATGTCAGATGATTCTTCTTTATAAACAATTTTGAAGCCCTGATTTAATACTCTGTTGTATTTTGCTTCGAGCTGTTCGCCGTTGATTTCAGCAGTGACAGTTGTCACTTCATACTCATACGGCGGCAGCAGCACACTCATAAATCTCTGGACAACCAATTCATAAATCCGTTTTTCGCGTTCTGTAAAGTCAGCAAGGAAAACCGGACTTTCAGTTGGAATAATAGCATGGTGATCGCTTACCTTGCTGTCGTTGACGAAGGAGCTGTTTGTTTTAAGCGGTGCTCTTAAAATACGTGCGGCAACTTTACTGAACTGGCCGATACCGCTGACTTCGACTCTTTCTTTTAACGTATCCACGATATCTTCCGAAATAAATTTAGAGTCCGTTCTTGGATAGGTTAGTACTTTGTGACGTTCATACAGAGCCTGCATCGTCTGCAGTGTTTCTTTTGCAGACATGCCGAATATCTTATTGGCATCTCTCTGCAGTTCTGTCAGATCATACAGACCAGGAGCGAATTGTTTCTTTTTCTTCTTTTGAACGTCTTTAACAATTAATGAAGCAGCATTCAGCTTTTGGCTGACTTTATCGATTTGATTTTCATCGAAAGTCGAGTAGCCTTTGCCGTCTGTCCATTTAAAGGTCAGTTTATCCGTAACGACATCAAGTCCGTAGAACGTTTTCGGTTTAAAGTTTTTAATTGTCTCATCCCGCGCCTGAATAATTGCGAGTGTTGGTGTCTGTACACGGCCGCAGTTAAGCTGGGCGTTGTGTTTTGTCGTCAGTGCACGGGTCGCGTTTAAACCGACATACCAGTCAGCTTCACTTCTTGCAGCGGCTGCCTGATAAAGATTAATGAATTTGTTTCCAGGCTGAAGATTTTTAAATCCATTCGCAATCGCTTTATCAGTAACTGAAGAAATCCAGAGACGTTTTACCGGCTTATTTACTTTCGCATAATCGAGAATCCAGCGGGCAACGAGTTCACCCTCACGTCCGGCATCTGTTGCGATGATAATCTCATCAACATCCTGACGTTTCAGTTGCGATTGCACAGCTTTGAATTGTTTCGTTGTTTTAGGAATATGAGTCAATTTCAGCGGAGCAGGGAGCATAGGTAAATCGTTGAGTTCCCACTTTTGATATTTTGTATCATATTTTTCAGGGTCCTGGAGCGTGACTAAATGTCCAAGTGCCCAGGTTACAATATATTTACTGCCTTCTAAATAACCATTACCTTTTTTACTGCAGTTCAGCACACGGGCAATATCACGTGCTACTGAAGGTTTTTCAGCAAGTACAATACTTTTTGCCAAAAATATTCATCCTCTCGTTCATTCAATGTATCTGTTAATTATACATTTTATAAACAAAAAAACATACCGGAGAAAGCCCCGGTATGCATACAAACATAAATTTAATTTTTATTTATTATCTTTTTCCAGCGGTGTTTTAGTCCATGTCCAATACTCACCGTCTGATGCGAAGTGATAAACATAATTTTCATCCTGGATTGTGAAGCCATATTCCCCTTCGTACACTGGTTTTTCATTGAGTTTGTCAGGATCCACATTAGCAATATACATTAACTTCTGGTGTGTCAGACCTTCTTTACTGTTATCTTCTTCGATAGTCGTTTCATAAGACTGGCTGTTTAGAGGCGTTTTAGACCAGGTCCAGAACTGACCGTCTGAATAGAAATGATAAGCGTAATTTTCATCTTGTGCTGAAATATCGTAGGCACCTTTTTTGACCGGCTTTTCATCCAGGCTTTCAGGATCTACGTTAGCACGATGCATTAATTTCACATCTTCAATACTGTCGCCGCTGTTTTCTACAATTGTATCTTCATAATTAACATCGTCAGATTTTACCGGTTTTTTAGACCAATCCCAATTTTCACCGTCAGAATAAAAATGATAAATATAATTTTCGTCCTGGTTAGTAAAATCATACTTTCCTTCATAGACCGGTGCTTCATCTAAAGATTCAGGGTCCACATTCGCAAGGTATTGAAGTGCTGTATGATTTAAGCCTTCCCCGCGTTCCTGATAGTCTTCAGCGATAGGTTCAATTTCTTCATGTTCTCCTGCATTGGCAGTCAAACTGGTAAATGTTAATGAACCTGCAATTAATAATGAACTGATTACTGATATTTTTTTCAATCTAAACAATCCTTTCTTGATATAAAGGTTAGAAATGTTTTATGTCAGTAAAAATCACTGTCTAATGATGTCATGTTTTCAACTTAACACTTGGGAGATGCCGTATCAATTCAAATAAACGTAATATTAATGAAAGAAATGATAAAAGTGCATAAAAAAACCGGAGGATTTCCTCCGGTCTGCTTTAAAATACTTTTCTATTTCTCAAGATATTTCCATGTCCAGGTATCACCGTCATAAGTGAAAGTATAGACATACTCTCCATCTTCAAAGCTGAAATCGTACGGTTCCGCTTTTACAGGTCTCTCATCCAGCACTGCCGGATTATTGTGCGCGAGGTAAACGAGCTCCTCTTTCGTTAAAGGATCCATCACGCTGTCGTAGCTCCACGTCCAGTAGTCACCGTCATATGAGAAATGGAATTCATAATCACCGTAAACAAAGTTATAGTTGTAAGGTTCTTCCTGTACCGGTGCAGCATCAAGTGCAGCAGGTGAATACAGTGCCAGTTTAGCCAGATTTTCCTTTGTGACATCTATATCCATAGCATCAACTTTTTGATGAGGCACCATTGCTTGTGAGTTATTATCTGCATTAGCATCATCATTTGCATTTTCATTAGAACCGTCCATCTGACGTGCTTGTTCTATTTGGAAAATCTCTGCGACAGCCTCATTAAACTCTACCTGTGATATTTCTCCATTGTCTTTGGACTCTGCGAGACCATTAATTCTGTTCTGTCCTTCTTGTGACATCCAAGTAGGGTCAAACCCGGTATTTGCCCAGCCGTCACCATCCGGATCAGCGTCTGCAGGCAGCACTTCACCCCAGACAGTTTTGGCACCTTCTTCTTCATCCGCCTGTGCTGTGCCGCTTATTCCCGTGAATGTTAATGTCCCTGCTACTAAGAGTGAACCTAATAAAGTTACTTTTTTCATTGGAAAACACCTTCCTGAAATTTAACTGTTATTTATTCTCGTAAGACCATGTCCATTCTTTACCGTCTGATGCGAAATGATAAACGTATTTGTCATCTGATATTTTAAAGTCATAAGCGCCGTCTTTAACCGGTGCATCGTTTAAGACCTCGGGGTTATTGTGAACGAGATGAATTAACTCTTCATCAGTGTATTCTTTGTCTACTTCGTCATATCCCCATGTCCATGAGTTTCCATCATAAGAAAAATCGAACTCATATCCGTCGTATACAAAGTTATAGTTGTATGGTTCATCTTTTACAGGTGCCGCATCTAATGTTTTCGGTGCGTTAAATGCAACACTGGCCAGATTCTCTTCAGTTGTTTCAATACCGCCGTAGGGTCCGTTAATCAGTGCGTGTTCTTCATCAAAAATGTCTGTGACTATTTCGTTATATTCAACTTGTGTAATCTCACCAGCCTGACGTTGGTCTGTCAGTTCTGAAATTCTTTCTCTCTGGTTATCCGGCAGCCAGTCCAGACTGTATCCGCCGTTTGACCAGCCGTCGCCATTCAGATCGCTTTCTGCATCTACTACTGTTCCCCAAACGGTTCTCGCGCCATCGTATTCAATTTCGTCCGCCTGTGCTGTGTTATTGACTCCTGTAAACGTCAATGCGCCTGCGACTAATAATGAACTGAATAAAGTTACTTTCTTCATGAAAATCCCCTTCCTGAATATCTAACTTTATTTCTTACGGCCAAACTACCACAGGAATCTTACTATTGCAATTATGTTACATATATTTCATACATATTACTGAGCCTGGCCGGATAAAAAGTTTTGCAGTTGCTGCTTATTTTCCTCCAAATCAATATCCAGAACTGCCCCCGCACCGGTATATGCATTCTCGTATGAATAGTCTACTGGAATTCTTAGTGTTTCGATGGCCTGGTCTTTATCAGAAACTATTCCTTTCCCCATTGAAAGAAGCGTTTTACTATCAATATTTGTGTCGATATATGGATCTGCCATTCCCAGCAGTTTAGGCAGTTTGACGAAATTCTGTATGTTTACGGCTTCTTTCGTCAGTTTCGCAATCACTTCTTGCTGGCGTTCAACTCTTCCATAATCGTTATTTTCGTCTTTACGGAAACGGACGTAACCCAGCATCTTTTCACCATCCATCACTTCACGGCCCGGTCCGAGCGTCATACCTATACCTTCCGACATCTGGCGCGGAGTATTCACTTCAATTCCCTCAGGAGCAATTAAATCAGCAATTTTTGAAAATCCTTCAAAATCGACTACAGCATAGTAGTAAAGATCTATATCAAAATTATGTTTAATAGTTTGTCTGAGCAGCTCCGGGCCTCCATAAGAAAAGGCGATGTTAATTTTCTGCATTCCGTAGCCCGGAACTTCCACATATGTATCCCGCATGAGCGAAACAAGCTTCATTTCACTGCTGTCCTGGTTACATTGAGCTATCATAATGGTATCGGAAAGACCGGTACATTTTGCTTCTCTATTCAATTTTGACAACTTTGTGAATGCGTATTAAACTTGCTAAGAGATTACATTATATTTTTAATCAAAGAAAAGAGGGGGATAATTTCCATGGTCAAAGACACATCAGGTAATAATGGACAAAATGAAAAACAATTTTCACGCCGTGACTTCCTGAAGACGACAGGTGTGGCAGCCGGCGGGATTGCCGGAGGTGCACTTTTAGGCGGTTTAACAGGTTTCCAATTCGGTTCTGATCAGCAATCTGAAACAGCGGAAACGGATACTGGTGGAGACACTGCATCGGGCGGCGAAGGCGGCGCTGATGCACCTGAATTCGCAGCACGTACTTTCATCAGCAGGCAGGAAGATTTTGCAGCTCTTGCAGCAGCAACAGAGCGGATTTATCCGGAGGATGATAACGGGCCAGGTGCTATTGAACTCGGTGTTCCTTATTTCATCGACAGACAACTTTATGGTACATGGGGAACGAATGGAACGGATTACCGCATGGGGCCTTTCGAGCCAATGGCATCCGATACACACGGCCGTCAGGAGAAACTAACCCGCGGTGAAATGTTCATACTCGGAATCAGACGTTTAAGAGAATATGCAGTTGAAGAACACGACGAAGAGTTTGTGAAGCTGGATGGAGATACACAGGATGAAGTTCTGAAGGCATTCGAATCAGGAGATGTCGAAATTCCAGGCATGCGTGCGGAAGCATTCTTTTCCCTCCTTAGAAACACAACGATTGAAGGCGTCTATGCCGACCCGGTATACGGCGGCAATAAAAACATGGAAGGCTGGAAGATGATTCAGTATCCCGGGCCGCGTATGGGCTGGATGGATAAGATTACTTCTGAGGAGTTCGTAGAACTGGAGCCTGAAAGTCTGAGAGCATATCAAGGAGGCGGAATGTAATGGCCAAAAAACTCGAAAAAGTTGAAGCTGTTGTGGTCGGCATGGGCTGGGCTGGCGGTATAGTCAGTGCAGAACTTGCCAAAGCAGGTAAAAAAGTAGTAGGCCTTGAAAAAGGTAATCACGCAACGAGAAGTGACTATATCGGTGTAAAAGACGAACTGCGGTTCGATAACCGTTATGAAATCATGCAGCCATTACGAGGTGATACGGTAACATCACGAAATGAAATAGATGAAACTGCCCTGCCGGTCAGAACGATGGCAGATAACCAGCTGGGTGCAGATCTCGGCGGTGCGAGTGTACACTGGGCAGGAGCGTCTTACCGTTACTGGCCATATGAATTTGAAATTCGCAGCCAGACAATCGACCGTTATGGAGAAGATAAGATACCAGAGGATATGAACCTTCAGGACTGGGGAATTACCTATGAAGAACTGGAACCTTATTATGAGAAATGGGAAGATACGGCAGGAATTTCAGGTGAGCAGGATCCGCTGGCACCTGAACGAAATAAACCGTGGCCAAACCCGCCTTTAAATGAAACACCGTCTCTAAAAATTTTCAAAGACGCTGCGACAAATCTTGGTTTGCATCCATTCCAGATTGCAGCAGGGAACATGTCGCAAAACTATGAAAACCCGGACGGGGAAAAGTTAAATGCATGCATGTACTGCTCATTCTGTACGAGAGCAGGGTGTGACTTTGATGCGAAATCAGACCCTCTTGCTACGGTTATTCCAACAGCGATGAGACACGACAACTTTGAACTTCGCACACGTGCAAACGTGCGCCGTGTTCTTTATGACAAAGATACTAAAAAAGCTACAGGCGTCATGTATGTTGATGAAACAACAGGAGAAGAATATGAGCAGCCTGCCGACGTTGTTGCGTTGTGTGCGTTTGCATTTACAAATAACAGACTGTTAATGCTCTCCGATATCGGTGAACAGTACGATCCAAAAACACGCAAAGGGTTGATTGGACGCAACTTTAACGGACAGCACAACTCTGCTTTTCACGGGGTAAGAGGTTTCTTTGAAAATAAGAAGTTCAACCTTTATATGGGAGCAGGGGCATTAGGTGCTGCAGTAAATGACTACGCGGCAGATAACTTTGACCATTCAGATCTCGACTTTATCGGCGGCGGCGCAATTGAGCTTAGACAATACGGTTTCGCTGCGATTTCCAGCAGTAATAACTACACGAGAGAAGTATCGAACTGGGGTGCGGACTATAAGGCGGAATCGCTGAAATATGCCTACAGTGCACTCAGAATCTGGTATACAAGCATTGCGATGTCGTACTGGCACAACTACCTAGATCTCGATCCGACGTATAAGGATGAGTATGGAGATCCATTACTGCGTATCACATACAAGTTCGGTGCGAATGAGCATCCGATTGCACAATTCGGTGTAGACAGATGCCATGAAATCATGGAAGAAATGGGCGCTGACATCATTGAAGATGATGAAATCGCAGAAGAATTTGACCATGTATTTTCAGGCGGACACTATACAGGCGGTGTGGTAATGGGAGACGATCCGGAAACATCAGCGGTAAACAATTACCTGCAGATGTGGGATGTCGATAACTTGTTTGTTGTCGGCGGTTCAGCCTTCCCGCAATTTGGCGGACACCACCCGACACCGACAATCGGTGCGCTCGCTTACAGAGCAGCTGAAGGCGTTGAGCGCTTCCTCGACGAAGGCGGTCAGCTCGCAACAGCGAAAAGCAAAACGATGAAAGCATAAAATTCGAAGACTCCCTGACTGCATAGTCGGGGAGTTTTTTTCTGCTGTAATGTATAATGGCAGCTAAAAGGAGCGGATATTATATGGCAAAGCTGATTCATACTGAAAATGAACTTGCGGGTAAAGAAAAGTCACTGAAAAAAGTATTCGGACATGATAAATCGAATATCGTTAATATTCAGCTGAAAACAGGCGAAGTTATTCCAGAACACGACTCCAAAGACCCGATATTTATTATCGTGCGTAAAGGTGAAGTGAAATTCGATTGTTCCGGAGAAGAGTATATTTTAACATCCAGCGATATTCTTTTTATGGAAGCAAAAGAAAAGCATAGTGTTGAAGTGGTGACTGACACTGATTTTTTAGTCGTTTTTCTAAGAGGTTAAGGAGCAACGAAGCAGCAGAAATTAATGTATAATTGAGGGAAATACTTAAACACAAAGGGGATTTACAATATGTTTAAAAGAGACGGTACAATTTCATTCCTGACAAAGCTTTTATCAATTAACAGTCCGACAGGCTACACGACTAATGCGGTCAGCTTTTTACGGGAAACAATTGAAGACATCGGCTACGAGACACTTACGACACCGAAGGGGAACCTGATTGTTCAGGTAGACGGTGAAAATACTGAAGTCACTAGAGGTTTGAGCGCCCACGTGGATACTTTAGGTCTGATGGTCCGTTCAATTAACTCAGACGGCACTTTGTCACTGACTAAACTTGGCGGCCCTTTAACACCGACACTGGACGGGGAATACTGCGACATTATTACGCGCGATGACAAGGTATATACAGGCACGATTCTGTCTAAATCACCGTCAATTCATGTATTTAAAGACGCGGCTACAAAAGAGCGGGATATCGATAACCTCATTGTAAAATTAGATGAACGTGTTGAAAGCAAAGAAGACGTGCAGAATATCGGCATTCAGAATGGTGATATTATCGCTTATGATCCGAAAGTCGTCGTTACGGATTCAGGCTTTATAAAATCGCGTTTCTTAGACGATAAAGCATCAGTTGCAATTTTAGTCAGTATTTTAAAAATGATGAAGCAGGAAAATGTAACGCCGTCGACAAATCTGAAATTTATCTTCTCGACTTACGAAGAAGTGGGTCACGGTGCTGCATGGATTCCAGAAGATATTACAGAACTGCTGGCAGTGGATATGGGGTGCATCGGACTTGATCTTGAATGTACGGAATATGACGTGTCGATTTGCGCGAAAGACTCGTCAGGCCCATATGATTACGATATGACGACTAAACTGATTAATTATGCAAAAGATAAAGCATTGAGTTATGCCGTGGACATCTATCCGATGTACGGCAGCGACGCATCAGCAGCTATGAGCGGCGGTGCGAACATTAAAGCCGCACTTATCGGACCAGGTGTGGCAAGCAGCCATGGCATGGAACGTACGCATACCGAAGCGCTTGAAAATACTTTTGAATTGATAAGAGAATATATTCAGAATTAACGATATTGAAGGTAACCTCCAAAAGCAGGTGATTAATATATATTGGGAAGAGAAATTGTGGCCATATGGTGACGCTTTATACGATAAATTATGATATTACTTTTTACATTTGGGTATTAAATCATTAAATGATTCATAAGGTGCTGCTGCAGATGTTTAAAAATATATTTTTGTTGGGACCCTTGTACATCTCATATATTATATTAATTGCTACAGACTTCGTTAATGGAATTCCCTGGTACATTCAATTTGGGCCACTGTTTGTATTCGGCTCTCTTACTGCTGTTATTACTATCTGGAATATGGATAGAGAAGAGGACGAAACACTAGATAAAACAGCCGAAAAACCAAAGAATATTAATTTCATTCCGACTCTTATTCTGGTGTCTATTATACTTCTGATTGCGGGAATGAATATTTTTGTCGGAGCACCGAGACACGATATATTTAACATAACTGACTTTAGTTTTTGGATAGTTTTTATTGCTCTACCATTACTCGGCAATGTTTACAATAAAGTTAAAGAAAGAGAAGCTTAAATATTTCTCCCGCCCCAGGGTATTGAACCTTTAAATAAAAAAACAAGGTGTTGTTAGTGTGTCAAAAAGCAATTTTTTACTACTCTTAGTTATTATCTCATTACTGACTCTTATTATTACTGACTTTTTTCCCGGCACTGAATGGTACATTCAATATGGACCATTTATACTGACTGCGATAATTATTTTTATTATGGCTATTTTTGAGAAAAAAGAAGTGGAATCAAAAAAGATAGAATCTGCTGATGAGAAGAGGAAACGAAGAAATCACTTCCTGGTCTTTTTTGCTTTTATATGGTTAATCGTTATGGCAATGAATATCTTTGTTGGAGAGCCAGAAGGTAATATATTTAATATTAAAAATCCAGCATTCTGGATTTTAATGGTTATTCTTCCGTTACTTTCACAGTTTCATTATAAGAAAAGTACAGACGGAACTTAAAAAATCTTTAACCAGTTTTCTCAATATGAGGAAGCTGGTTTTTCTTGACCTGAAGCGCACTTTAGCATTTATCATCTAGATATAGGGTAAAGGATAACATTAATCAGATGTGGATTGGAGTACAACGCCATTTCGCCGTTGTCCTTGAATGGAGTTTGGAGTACAACGCCGTTGTATAAACTGGACAAGTGAGACCCAGCTTTAAAAATAAATAGAATGCTTTCAGAAGGACCATAACGCTTAATGTGTTATGGTTTTTTATAATGAGGGTATAAATGAAAATTATGAAGAGTGAGGAAGACAAAATGAAGTTAAAACCTTTGAAAATAGCAGGCGAATTAGAAATCGTTTCTTATGAAGCAATTGTGAATGATGAGGATCAGATATTTGATGGTATTGAAATTAACGATGCTGAATTTCTTGATACTGACCTTAGAAGATTAATCTCATATAACTCCGTAATTAAGAATAGTAATTTATCGAATAATGAATTTGATAATGCAGATTTAACTGATACAAGATTTGTTAACTGTGACTTTTCAAATACAGTATTTAGCGGTGCTTCTGTCCATAATGTTGAATTTGTTAACTGCAAAATGATTGGCGTCAGTTTCGATGAATCCAGAATTAAAAACGTTAAGTTTTCTGAATCACTGTTAAACTTATCGGGAATAAGCGAATCTAAACTTGAGAATGTGCTGTTTGAAAATGCGAGAATGGTTACAGCAGATTTCTTTAATAATAAATTTAAAAATATCGGTTTCGACAATTGTGATTTGTCAGAAGCCAGATTTGTTGATACGCCGCTTAAAGGTATTGATATCAGTTCATCTCATTTTGAATCATTAAGTATTAAACGCGAAGATTTGGAAGGATGCATCGTTTCGAGTGTGCAGGCGATTCAGATGGCAGCATTGATGGGACTGGTAGTGAAAGATGATTAAATAGAACTTGCAGCAGGTGCAGGGGGGAAGTCATGTCTTATATATTAATGGGCATCTTAACCGTGAGTATGTTCATTGCGGCATTAGCATTAAAAGATAAATGTGAGGTTACAAAAATTATTGGTGCGCTGTCCTGGATTACATTAAGTTTATATTTTATCGTTGAACTTTTGGTCATTAGAGCAAGTACTGTACCGTATAATTTCTTAAAACAGCCGATGAGTGATTTAGGTGTAACTATATGTGGAATAGATACATATGAGCTCGCTGCTTATGAAATTTGTTCACCAGCTCACTTGACGATGAACTGGACGTTTACTTTAACCGGAATAGCAGTTTTTACCGGTGCAATTTTTCTTCATAAATTTTGGTCGGATAACAAGAAAACCAAAACAGCGACTGTGCTGCTCGTTATTTTCGGAGTCAGCTACAGTTTTTCAGGAATATTCCCCGCTGATATAAACTTTTTAGTCCACACATTTGCTTCATTGCCGGGAATGTTTGTTCAAATACCTGCTTTAATTATTATTGGATGGGCAATTAGAAGTACAATGCCGAAATTATCAAAATGGACTTATTTCTGTCTGATGCTTAATTTACTGAGTCTGCTGTTTATATTTTTACAACTTGTGTTTCCTGAGCTGCCGGGAGGCTTAATTCAGAGGGCACTTTATGCTTCAATCTGGCTGTGGATGGTTGTTACAGGAGTTATGCTGCTGAATAAATCAATTAAACGTAAATAGGTTTTATGTGAGATTAATTAAGGAGGAATATTAATGACTTCAATTTATTTTACTTCAGGATCTAAAATTTTCAGGGTTTCAGGCAGAGAGCAGGACTGGTCGATTAAAGAGATAGAAACAGGTTATGATGATGTGCGTGCAGTGGCTGCTGATGAATTGTCGGAGACGATTTACATCGGGACTTTCGATGACGGTTTGTTTCGGAGCCGGGGTAACGGAGAGTCTTTTGAAGCGGTCGGAGAGGATGCATTACCGAAAAGAATCATGTCGCTTCATATTAGTCCTGTGTCTAAAAGACTGTACGTCGGAACCGAACCGAGCGAACTTCATTATTCAGCCGACGATGGTGAAACGTGGGCCGAAATGACTGCACTTCAGGATCTGCCGTCGAAATCCGAATGGAGTTTTCCGCCGCGTCCTGATACACATCACGTTAAAGATATAGCGAGCGGTATTATGGATGAATCATTTGTTCTGGCCGGCATTGAGCTTGGCGGTATTATGCGTTCAATTGATAATGGCGAATCATTTGAAGATCGTAAAGACGGCTCGCAGTTTGATGTGCATAATGTGATTATTCATCCTGATGATGATAATCTGCTGTATGAAGCAGGCGGAGGTGGTTATGCATGGAGTGACGATAAAGGCGAATCGTGGCAGACTGATAATGAAGGTCTCGGTGATTTTACGTATTTAGTGCATGTCGCAGCTGACCCGGGTGATAAAGACACTGTTCTTGTCTCCGGTGCAAGAGGACCGGCATCCGCTTATATGCCGGAAAGGGAAAAGACGGAAATGAAAATTTTCCGTAAACAAAAAGATGAACCGTGGCAGGAAGTCACAGAAGGGCTGCCGGACGGCAAAGGTACGATTGTGACTCACCTTTTAACATCATCTGATGTACCGAGTGTTTTTTACGGCGTTAATAATAAGGGTGTCTATCATTCAGTTGACCGCGGTAAAACCTGGATGAAAGTGCCGGTCGATTTCCCGGCAGAAGTCACAAAGAATAAAATTAACTCAGCCTGTCTGACTAATTAAACTGAACACAAAAACAGCCGTCTCATATTAATATGAGACGGCTGTTTTAAGTAAGTGGAGCCAAGGGGGCTCGAACCCCTGACCTTTGCACTGCCAGCGCAACGCTCTCCCAGCTGAGCTATGGCCCCTTAAAATTGCATTACATACATTGTAGGCTATCTTCAGCTTTTACTCAATATAATTCCTGAATTTTATTTTTCTCCGTCACCTTATCAAAGATTATACTATATATTTTCAATATTAAGACATTTAATATAAAGTAGAAGGAAAGCATGAATAACAAAGTTTCCCGGGAAATTTACCGGCTACGATTTTATTGTAAACAAAGGGAGTTATGTATATGGAACAGCAAGAATGTTTATGGGGGTCACCAGCGCAGCTTGAAACGCTGCTTTATGAGTTAACGGAGTGGAGAAGTTTATCGGGGACAGAGGGAGAGATTGATTTTCCTTATAAGCTGACGGAGAAATTTAAAGAACTGGATTATTTTAAATTCAACCCGGACGACATTAAATTATTTGATGCGAAAAAAGACAGGAATGCATTAACAGCTTTATATAAAACAGATAAAAGCTCGGATACTGTCGTGCTGATCAGTCACTTTGATACAGTTGGTATTAAAGAATACGGTCAGCTGCAGGGACTCGCATTCAGTCCTGAAAAACTGACGCAAGCCTTTTACGATAATCCCGATTTCTTAACACCGGATGCTAGAGAAGATTTATATACAAATCAATATATATTCGGACGCGGCATTATGGATATGAAAATGGGACTCGTGCTGCACATGCACTTACTTGAACAGGCAGCACGTGAGGAATGGCCGGTCAATTTACTGCTTGTAACTGTGCCTGATGAAGAAGTCAGTTCTGCAGGCATGCTCAGTGCAGTGCCCGGTATTCTCGAAATATCCAAAACACGCAAACTAAATATAAAATTGTTCTTAAACGGGGAACCATCATTTACACAAGAGCCGCATGACAAAAATCATTACATATATTCGGGTTCAATCGGTAAAATATTGCCGGCAGCACTGTTTTACGGTGTGCCGACTCATGCAGGTGAACCGATGAGCGGTATCACATCACATTTCATCGGTTCATATTTAACGAAAAAGATGGAATTCACGAATAAGTTTCAAGAAACTTTTGACGGTGAAACAACCCCGCTGCCGGTCTGCCTGCAGGCCAATGATTTAAAAGAGAATTACGATGTGCAGACATCTCATCACAGTTACGCCTTGTATAATGTGTTTACACTGTCTCAGACGGCAAAAGATGTCATGCTGACGTTTAAAGAAATTGCTGAAGATGCTATGCACGAGTGTAAGACGGACTATGAAAGAATATGTGAGGCTAATAATGTAAAAGCACTGAATTGCATCAGGGTGCTGGAGTATCACGAAGTGCTCGATTACTTTATCGATAAATACAGTAAAGATGAAGCGGATCAATTAATCCGGAAAGTGGTCGAAAGTAATGGTGCGGATGAGCGGAAGATTACCCTGCTGATTGCGGACCAGCTGATGGAGTATTGCCAGGAGCTGGCACCGGCAACAGTACTGATGTTTGCTCCGCCATATATGCCGGCAGTAAACTCTTCCGATGATGAATTAGTGAAAAAACTGATTGAAGCGGCTAAAAGTGAAATGCAGAGCAAATACAATTATGATGTAACGAGCAAACATTACTTCAACGGTATCTCAGATCTCAGTTATGTGAACTATAACCCCGAAGATAAGGGCTGGCAGTCATTTAAAAATAATGCGCCGCTATGGGGAGAAACATATTCAATACCTTTTGAAGCTATGCAGCAGCTGAGTGCCCCTGTGATGAATATCGGGCCGTACGGGAAGGACGCGCATAAGATGACCGAACGGCTGCATAAGAAAAATGCATTTGAAATGATGCCGGCAGTGCTCAGAAAAATTATAAATAAAGTTTTTAACTAATATCTTGATAATAAAGAGAGTAAAAAGAGGGTATATAGTCAGCAAGATTATTACGATATAAAATTAAAAACCACCCTAAAGGGGGCAGTATCTATGGCTCATTTAAAAACCGTATGGAATGGCAGTACAAAAGGAACAGGTACAATTACAGCTGACAAGATGGATACGCAGATTGCAATTCCGACAGTGTCAGGAGGAAGCGGAGAAGGTGCTAATCCGACTGAACTGCTGGCTGCTTCTGCTGCATCATGCTATGCAATGACACTGATTGCTTTGACTGCAGCACGAAATTTGCCGGTTAAAAATCTTACGATGGCAACGGATGCTGTTAACTCAAAAGATCAAGGGCTAAAAATTGTGCATTATCCCGAAGTGACCATGCCGGAAAACGCTACTGAAGAAGAGATTAAATTTGTAGAACGTGCATTTAATACAGCTGATATGGGATGTCACGTGGGTAATCTGCTTAAGAGAGCAGACGCTGAGATTAAAATCGAAGGTAAAATTATATTCGAGTAAAGAAAGAAAATCCTGAATGGATAACTCCATTCAGGATTTTTTTGTAAGCAGCGGCTGCCATTTTATAACTTTTTCAGCTGGCCCTGTATAACAGAAGCTTGTCCGTTATGGGCTGTACCTTCATTTCTTTCGGTGACGACTTCTTTCAGACTAATAACCTCCAAAGAAAAGTCTTCCAGGTAACTTTTGATTTCATCCACCTCATAAAGCATGGTTATATCCTTAGGCCCGCCGGTTTTATATTCCAGCTGGTTTACGGAATAGAATTCAAAGATAATTAAGCCGCCCGGTTTTACACATTCTATTAAATTAGCAAACATTTCATATTTACCTGACTCTGGAACATGACCGAAAATGCTTGCGCTGATATCGTAGCTCTCACGAGGCAATACATTTTTAACTGTTATATCCTGCAGGTGAGTATCGACATCAACGTCTTCGGATTCTGCCAGACGTTTTGTTTTTTCAATACCTTCTTTTGAGAAATCATAAGTCGTCACCTTATTTCCAAGTTTCGCGAGATAGACAGCATTCCGGCCTTCGCCTTCTGCAAGCAGAGCGATATCTTTATCTGTCTGTTCATTAAGGACCGACCGCAGCCATTCATTAGGTTCAACACCGTAGACATATTCATCAGTTTTGAATTTTTCATCCCAGTGATTCATACAAACACTCTATTCATATTAAGTTACTATTATCAGTCTAATAGAGACATTATGAAATTTCACGCAAAATACCTTGCGGGGTATTTGACTCTTTCATTTTTTTAATATAAGATATTGCATGAATAAAAGTGAAAAGAGGATGTATATGTCTGCTGAAGAGAAAAGTTATGTATATGATAAAGCGATTATTAATCGCATTAACCGGCTGCAGGGACAAATTAACGGTGCAAAAAAAATGATGGAAGATGGTGAAAACTGCAGAGATGTAGTAACCCAGCTGAGTGCGGCAAAAAATGCGCTCGACCGGACAATGAATGTTATCATCAGTGAAAACCTGGTCGAATGTGTGAAAGAAGCAATGGTACATCCAGATCAGAATACAGATGATTTAATTAAAGAAGCTGTAGAATTATTAAATAAAAGCAGATAAGATTCTGCTTTTAATTTTAAAATCTAATATACCCTGCAGGGTATTTGACAAAAATAACTGCGCTTGTTAATATACCCCTAGAGGTATTTAGAAGAGAGGAAGTTATAAATTGAAACAAACTGTTTATCACATGAATGATACGGATGAGCTGCTGAAGGCGGGAGAGTACCTGCTGGATGTCAGAGAGAACTTTGAATATGACATGGGTCATGTTTCACAGGCTAAACATATTCCGTTACAGGAACTCAGTCATCGTTTGGAAGAATTGCCGGCAGATAAGACTATATTTACTTATTGCAAAAGTGGAAGACGGAGTGAAAATGCAGCAGAGCTGCTGAAAGCAAACGGCTTTAATGCTGTTAGTCTGAATGGCGGATTTTCTGCTTACACAGGACAATTCAACAGTGCAGAAACTGAATCAGATTATTCTGCGTACAATTCCAAAACTGATCAGGAAGATATTAATCTCGACCCTGAAAGGTTAAAAATTGAAGCGTACGGGCTGCAATGTCCGGGGCCGCTGCTTAAAGTAAACGAAGTAATGGAAGATTTGGAAACAGGAAAACAAATGGAAATTAAAGTAACAGATCCCGGTTTTTCAACTGATGTTGAAGCATGGGCGAAAAAGAAAGGTCATGCAGTAGTAAAAAATGAATTAGCAGATGGTCATGTAACGGCAGTACTTCAAAAAAACGATGTACTAACGAAATCTGCTTCTGATGGTTATCAGATGAAAGAGACAAAAGACGGGGCGACAATGGTTGTATTCAGCGGAGACATGGACAAAGCACTTGCCTCATTTATTATCGCAAGTGGTGCCAGAGGTATGGGGAAAGACGTCACAATGTTCTTTACGTTCTGGGGATTAAATGTAGTTAAAAACCCACATGCAGCTAAAAAGAATAAAAAAGGACTGGATAAAATATTCAGTATGATGATGCCGAAGTCGGCATCTAAACTCCCTATTTCTAAAATGAATATGTTTGGTATGGGATCTAAGATGATTCAGCATGTAATGAAGAAGAAAAAAGTTGACGCTTTATCAGAAATGATTACAAAAGCAGATCAGCTGGGCGTTAAGATGGTTGCCTGCACCATGAGCATGGATATTATGGCAGTCGATAAAGATGAGCTATTACCGAATGTGGAACTCGGCGGAGTAGGGACTTATCTCGGAGATGCAGAAAACGGAAATCTTAATCTGTTCATCTAGAAATTTTAAATAAAAGAGGAGAGTATATAAAATGTATTTTAAACAATTTTACGATCAAAAACTTTCACAAACGTCATATATGGTCGCATGTCAGCAGACAAAAGAAGCTATTATCATCGATCCAAAACGTGTGCTTGATGAATATAAGGAAACAGCAGATGCAGAAGGATTTAAAATTACACAAGCGACAGAAACACATATTCATGCTGATTTTGCCTCGGGTCTCCGTGACACTGCCAGAGTTTTCGGCGCTAAACTGTACGTATCCGATGAAGGCGATGAAAATTGGAAGTATCAGAATGTCCCTGAAGAGACTGTATTTCTTAAAGAGGGAGATACTATCAACGTTGGTAAAGTCGAATTAAGTGTCATCCATACGCCGGGACATACCCCGGAGAGTATATCGTTTGTATTGACTGACAGCGGAGGCGGCAGTGAGGAACCAATGGGTATATTTACCGGAGATTTTTTATTTGTCGGAGATATCGGACGTCCTGACTTGCTTGAAGAGGCAGCGAACATGGAAGGAACCACAGAAGAAGGTGCAAATGCCATGTTTGATTCGCTGAAAAAATTGGATAACTATCCTGACTTCCTTCAAGTATGGCCGGGCCACGGGGCAGGCAGTGCATGCGGTAAATCCCTAGGTGCTGTACCACTATCTACGTTAGGCTATGAAAAGAAAAATAACTGGGTCTTCAAATATGAAGATAAAGAGGCATTTATCAACGAATTGACAAGTGACCAGCCGGAACCTCCAAGTTATTTTGCACAAATGAAAAAAGTGAATCAGGAAGGATTGCCTGAATTCAAAATAAGAAAAATAGATGTGGGTATACCGGAAGTATTACCGGGACAGCTGTTCGATTTAAGAAGTAAAGAAGAATTTAAAGAAGGATTCAAAAAAGGTGCAATTAATATTCCCTATAATAGAAAATTTCTTCAGTTTGCAGGATGGTACATCAATTATGATGAACCCATGACTGTTATTGCGGATCCAGACTTAAGTGAAACACTGCAGAAAGACTTTGCAGCCATCGGTTTTGATAATCTTCAGCTGATTGTGCCAAGCGATCAGGTAGAGCAGTACTTTAATGATTCTTATAAAAATATTGCACCGGAAGATTTTACTGAAAATGCAGAAGACAAATCTGTTCTTGATGTTCGTTCAACTGCGGAATACAAAGAAGGAAATCTTAATCAGGCAGAGCATATTCATTTTGGTCATCTGCAGGACAAAGAAATTCCATTTGATAGAGAAGAAGAAATATATGTTCATTGCCAAACGGGAGTCCGCTCAGCGATCGCAATGAGTGTGCTTAAAGCCCGCGGATTCGATAATGTTATAAATATCGAAAAAGGATATACAGGCATTAAAGAAGCGTTGAGATAATGGATATCACATTTATCATTGTCATATTCTTAATTGGTTTTATCGGTTCTTTTATATCGGGTATGGTAGGAATCGGTGGTTCTATTATAAAATATCCGATGCTGCTCTATATACCTGCCATGTTTGGATTCGCTTCATTCACACCCCATGAAGTGGCAGGTATCAGTGCTGTGCAGGTATTTTTTGCTACGATAGGCGGTGTCTGGGCCTATAAAAATAGCGGTTATTTAAATATAAAACTGATACTTTATATGGGCGTTGCAATACTGCTCGGCAGTCTTCTCGGTGCATACGGCTCCGGCTTTCTTACAGAAAGTCAGATTAATATCGTCTATGCGGTACTTGCAACAATTGCGGTTGTGATGATGTTTATGCCTAAAAAGGAAGTACCTTTTTCACCTGGAGACGACCTTCAGTTCAATAGATTTCTAGCTGCAGGACTGGCCTTTATAACCGGAACAGCTTCGGGCATTGTGGGGGCAGCAGGCGCCTTTATATTAGTGCCGATTATGCTCGTCGTTCTTAAAATACCGACAAGGATAACGATTGCAACGAGCCTTGCAGTAACTTTTATTTCTTCTATCGGGACAACAGCAGGAAAAGTATTTACCGATCAGGTCCTGTACGGTCCTGCAGTTATTATGATTGCAGCGAGTCTCCTTGCAGCCCCGCTCGGAGCGAAAGCCGGACAGAAAATTAATGTGACTATTTTACAATGGATTTTGGGATTGCTCATTTTAGGAACAGCCGTAAAAATATGGCTGGAAATATTTGTATAGCTAGAAAATCGAAAAATCTAATGTAACTGGTGAAGGAATATTTTATAGAAACTGCAAAAGACCTCTTAAAGCTTAGCTAAATGAAATGCCCCAAAAAGTTAAACTTTTTGGGGCATTTTATATTCTCGGGCTTCTTTCTTTTCATATCAATCATCAAATCGAAAGGCGTAATAATGTTTGTCGTTTAAGCCGAGATAGAAATATACGGCAATCCAACTGAATCCTATAGTGACAATGCCAAGAACAACCAGCAGAAAAGCCATTAATGGTGAAATGCTCTCACCGGTTTCTTTATTTATAAAACTTCTTAAAATAAAGAAACCGACAGCTGCGTTAACAATTATGCTGGCTGCATTAGTAATAATATCTAGAGCACTGCTGTCGATTGCAAGAACGTTAAACTCCAATAGTAATGAAAAAAGAAAAGCTCCAATAAACAGCAGAATAACATATGCGACTGTTGCTGAAGAGACAAAATTTCTTCTGACATCCTGGTATTTTACTGCTGGCATCGTGCCATTCAGCACTTGATCAGCTTTAAAGTAATCGTATACGAAGCAAAGCTGTTTATATATTGAAAGTATCGGCACAAAAGCCATCCACTTATTTCTGTATCCGGCTTTTCTTATAACAAAATAGAATGACAGACAGGTAATAATATAAAGTGCAGCTGTCACTAGTAAACCTGTGACAATCGTAAAGCTTCCCAACCCCATTTATCTTCACTCCTGTTGTATAAACTAGCTGTTTTTTAAGTTAACAATCGTGCGGCCTCTGACTTTTCCGTTGATAATATCTTGAAGCACCTGCGGCAGTTCCTCGAGACTCACTTCGTTGACGACTTCTTTTGTATGAATGTCCAGTTTTAAATCATTCGCTAATCTGTCCCAGACTTTTTTACGTTTTTCCATAGGATAAAAAACGGAGTCGACTCCGAGCCAGTGAATACCGCGTCCGATGAACGGTAGAACTGTTGTACGGACTTGAATGCCGCCGACAAGACCGAATGTTGCAAGTGCGCCTTCGGGTTTAAGGCTCTTAATAATATATTCTGTCGTCTTGCCGCCGACCGGGTCAACAGCTGCCTGATAGGCAGGTTTTACAACCGGTTTGCTATCCTGGTTAATCACTTCATCACGATGAATGATTTTTGCTGCGCCGATTGATTTTAAATAGTCTGCTTCATCCATACTGCCGGTGCTTGCAATAACATTGTAACCTGCTGAAGACAGCATATTAACGGATAAACTGCCTGTCCCGCCGGAAGCCCCGGCGACCAGAACATCACCGTTATCAGGATGCATGCCGGCTTGTTCGAGCTTTGTAATTGAAATGCCGGCTGTTAAACCAGCTGTACCGAGTTCCATCGACTCTTTTAAAGTTATGCCTTCAGGTAAGGGTACAACCCATTCGGCCGGAACACGTGCGATTTCAGAAAAACCGCCTGAAATTCCCGTGCCAATTTTGTAGCTCGTCGCGATGACAGCATCCCCTTTTTTAAACTTGTCATCCTTTGACTCAATAACCTCACCGGCAAGATCAATGCCCGGGATAATCGGGAAATACTCCGCAATTTCACCTTTTGCCGCCACCATGCCATCTTTATAATTGACGCTGGAATAGTGCACATCAATCAGCACGTCACCTTCGGTTAAATCTTCTATTTCGAGCACCTTGATGCTCATCTCAGTACCTTCGTCAGTTTTATCAGCAACTAAAGCTTTGAAAGAATCCATTGTAAGCCTCCTAAAAATACTTTGGTTAACAGTACCCTTAAATTAAATAAACTAATTACATAAAGCTTATTTGTACCATCTATATTTATAAGCTTTTTTAAGAAGAACAATACCAAGAATTATTGGAATAATAGAAGTTAAAGAAATGATTATACATATTGTTAATAATGACCAAGAAAAACTATTTGTAAATGAACTAAGTTCAATATAACCAAAAAAAATCTCGAAAGTATAAAATAATGAGAATATAATTATTATTTTTATTAACAACATTAATGAAACTCGTAGCCAACGAGGAGATTTACTTTTAATAAAATCTAAATCTTGTAGAATAATATTTTCAGAGGCATGTTGAAATATTAAAGCTTCTTCTTTTATATCAAATGCTTTTTCATATATGGTATCAAGTTTGTTTGGATCTTGATATTTGATTATTACCATGTTTTGTTCATTAATTTTACTAATAATCTTATACTTTCTTTGAGTATATGATTTTTTCAAAATTAAATATATTTCAGTTTTAAAATTTGAAAAGATTAGAAAAGCATATAAAGCTAAAATGATAGAGACAAATGAGTAAAATAGTAAAGCTGTAATATAAATATCATCTTTATTCGGAATACTTTCCCATTCATTATTGTGCGTTTGTATAAATTGAATGGATAAAGTAAAAAGGAAAAGTAAAATAAATAAAAATATAAAGAAAACATTTACAGTAGATTTTAGCAGTTTTTTAAAATTTCTACTCTTCTTGTTTAAGTCCATATCATCTACATGGAAAACTTTAAATATTTTAAAAATAAGTGGTATTAAAAGAGTGATTAATGGTAAATATAAATTTACTAAGTTTAAAGTTGAAAAAATATTATCGATATTCATGTTATTATCTCCTCGCAATTAGCATTGTATATTAATATAGTCATAAATAGTAATTACTTCAAACCACATATTTAATTGAAAAGAATAGGTACGATGTAATTACGTTGACAGAAGTCATGGGATTGATAGTGATTTAATTATGACTCGATATCCTTAGAATGTAATAAATGAAAACAGTATGTTTAAAACCAATTAAAGTTACTCTTGGAGGAAAACCAGATGAAAGTCATCACAGGTATGGATTCATTTAAAGGCAGTTTATCTTCTGTCGGCGCGAATCAGGCGGTTGAAAAAGGTATAAAGCAGGTGTTTCCGGAGTCTGTTGTAAAATCATTTGCTATGGCTGACGGTGGAGAGGGGACTGTGGAGACTCTGGTCGACGGTATGAATGGGAGCCTAATTGAAGTGTCTGTCACAGGTCCGCTTGGCTCGTCGGTTGATGCGTCTTACGGCTTAATTAAAGATGAAAATCTCGCAATTATAGAAGTCGCATCAGCATGCGGGTTAACATTGTTGTCTAAAGATCAGTTGAATCCGCTTATAACTACAACTTACGGTGTCGGTGAATTAATCAATCATGCTTTTAAACAAGGTGCGAGAAGGTTCATTATCGGTCTCGGCGGCAGTGCAACGAACGACGGGGGCGTCGGCATGCTTCAGGCGCTGGGTTACGAGTTCCGTGATAGTGAAGGTAAAGAGATTCACTTTGGCGGCGGGTTTTTATCTCAAATACATCCAATTAAACAGATCGCTGAAAGCCGCAAGTTTAAAGACTGCGAATTCAGAGTAGCTTGTGATGTTTCCAATATTTTATACGGCGAGCAGGGTGCATCATACATCTTTGGACCGCAAAAGGGTGCCAATAGTGAAATGCTGAAAGTGCTGGATGCGGGTTTAGTGCACTACGCTGAGCTGACACAAAAAGAAATGAATATCGATATCGCTAATATTGAAGGCGGCGGTGCTGCAGGCGGACTCGGTGCTGCTTTTCACGGCTATTTAAACGGTCAGCTGGAATCCGGCGTTGAGTTAATTATGGATGTCCTCGGCATTGAAGAGGAGTTAAAAACAGCGGATTTGATTATTACAGGTGAAGGTCAGCTTGATGCTCAGACATCGATGGGAAAAGTGCCTGCAGGTCTCGCCGCTTTAGCGGAGAAGTATACTATTCCGATCATTGCGGTCGGTGGCAGTCTGACCGAAGATGCCTATAACTTAAATCATCATGGAATCGATGCGGTGTTTTCAATACAACGTTCGCCCATTTCTGTTGAAGCCGCTATGGAACATGAACGGACACGTATTAATATTGAAAAAACCGTTGAACAGATTATGAGAGTGCTGAACGTAAAAATATATTAGAAAAACAGCTCTATGAATACTTGTGCAATAAGGATAAGAAATATCAGCGGAAGAATCAGACGGACCCACTTCATATTCAGTTTCGGCAGCAGCAGAATTCCAATATGGGAACCGATAATGGCACCGAGTGTCACTGGGATTGCTATATCCCACCGGACCAGACCTTGAATGTAGAACCAGATAAAACCTCCGAAACAGCTTGCAAAAATTATTACCCGGGAAAACTCAGCAGCTTTCTGATAGCCGTAACTGCGATGGAGATAATAGGTAATACTCATGGTCGCAGATCCCGGACCGAATCCTCCATCATATATACTGATAAAAAAAGGAGCGACTAACTTTGTGCTCTTCGGCTGACGGGAAGGGGTCATTTCATCCATATATTTTCTGCTGATTATAACGATGAAAAAAGCAAAAACAAGCAGCATAGAGGCAATAATATTCATAGTATGTTCCGACAGCTGTGTGGCAAAAAAAGCACCGCATACACCGCCTGCAATACCTGTGGTTATTTGTTTGGCAGTCATTTTTAAATCGAGACTCTTTCTGCGGTAAAAAGTCATGACATTGGTAAAGGCGGACAGGCCCGTAGCAAATTTATTGGCGGCAATACTGAGATGAATCGGGATTCCAACGATAAGCATGGCGGGAATTGTCACTAAACCGGCAGCCCCGAACATGGAGCCGATAATCGAGGACCCGATACCGATAATAAACAACAGCCAAAAATCAAAAGTTAAAACATATAAGATAGTCTCCATGAAAACATCTCCATATATTTGAGTATTTGAAATTTATCATATCACTCTTTGTTTTAGAATGAAGGTTTAAATGAGTTGAACAGGGGAACAGGTTTACAAAAAGCTGGAGGGATTATTATGAAGCGTTTGATGTACTTGCCAATGTTACTCGCGATTCTGGTACTCGCAGCATGCAGCGACGGTGAAGCGCCGACACAGGACCCATCGGAAGAAATTGAAGTCACCATGATAAACGGCGATGAAGAAGAGATAGGCACAGCAACTTTCTCTGAAGCGGATGATGGATTAACAATCGCACTGGAAGCTGAAGGACTTGAACCCGGAATGCACGGCATTCATATTCATAATGCCGGAATGTGTGAAGGACCTGACTTTGAAACGGCCGGAGATCACTATAATCCGACAGATGCAGCTCACGGCTTTGATCATGAAGACGGACCTCATGCAGGAGATTTAGAAAATATTGAAGTTGCAGAAGATGGTACGGTTTCAACGGAGATTAATGCTGAGAATGTTTCTATTTTAGATGAAAATCTGGAGAATACTTTGATGACAGAAGAAGGAACTGCATTAATCATTCACTCAGGTGAAGATGATTACATGACCCAGCCTTCAGGCGATGCGGGTACTCCGGTTGCTTGCGGTGTCATTTCAGAAGCTAAATAATTTTAAATGAAAAAAGGCCGGATAATCCTGAAGATGGATTATCCGGCCTTTCGTTAGGCTGAAGATAGTACTGGGGTTGGTATGATCGAATCTCATGTATATCCCAGGGAGCTGGGGTTGATATGATTGGGTCTCATGTGTATCCCAGGGCTCTGGGGTTGGTATGATTGGGTCTCATGTGTATCCCAGGGTTCTGGGATTGGTATGATTAGATCTCATATGTATCCCAGGGCTCTGGGGTTGGTATGATTGGGTTTCATGTGTACCCCAGGGTTCTGGGATTGGTATGATTGGGTCTCATGTGTACCCCAGGGTTCTGGGGTTGATATGATTGGGTCTCATGTGTATCCGGCGGCACTGGGGTTGGTATGATCGGATCTCATGTATATCCCAGGGTTCTAGGGTTGGCATGATCGGGTCTCATGTGTATCCCAGGGTGCTGGGGTTGATATGATTGGGTCTCATGTGTATCCCAGGGCTCTGGGGTTGGTATGATTGAATCTCATGTGTATCCCAGAGCTCCAGGGTTAGCATGACAGACTCTCATACCAACTCAAAATACCACCCCCAAAAAATCATTCCTTATTCAGCGTCCTGTCCTTCATGGTAAATCTTCTCTAATGCTTCTTCGAATAATTCGACAGGCTGCGCGCCTGAGATAGAATATTTATCGTTTACCAGGAAGAATGGCACGCCCTGTACTCCTAGTTGTGATGCTTGTGAGATGTCGACATTGACGTCCTGTTTATATTGATCGCTGTTGATGATACCGCGCACAGTATCACCGTCTAAACCGACTGATTCTGACAGACGGGCGAGTGTTTCTTCATCATTCAGCACCTCGCCGTTTGTGAAGTGTGCATCGTAGAGTGCTTTAAAGAAGTCAGTTCCTTTACCTTGTTCTTTGGCATACTGGAACACGCGGTGAGCATCGAATGTATTCGTTAATTTAGCGATATCATAGTTAATTTCAACGCCTGCTTTTTCTCCTGTTTCTATTACTTGTGAAAACATGCCTTTAGCGCGTTCTTCAGGAATGCCTTTCATTTTAGCAAAAGTTTCAGCGTACGTTTCACCCGGTGTGTATTCAGCATCCGGCATCAGCTGGAAGCTCTTGTATTCAATTTCAACTTCGTCTTTATGTGCAAATGTTTTAAGTGCGTTATCTAAGTTCGCCTGTCCGATAAAGCAGAATGGACATACAAAATCTGACCAGATTGTAATTTTCATTATTTTTTATCCTCCTTCTCTTCGTTGATTGGACCGCATACACCGGTCTCGAAGTCACATACCATACCTGAAGTGCCAAAATCTAAAGTCTCAATTCCTTTAATTTCTTTTGGCTCTTCTTTTGAGATATTGTTCTCATTTTCTTTTACACTCATGATTAAAGCTCCTTTCATGTAAAACGGATCTTTCACTGTCTTTAATTTTAACAGGGTGCATGAAATTACTCGATAAAACTGCCTGTTAGTCGTGCACCGCTTCAATGACTTTATCAGGATTGAAGCCGGAAATAACTTTGCCATTAATAATCGTCTGAGGTACTGTGAATTTACCTGTTTTCGCAATCAGTCTGACGGTCGAGACCGGATTGATATCGACTTTGATTTCTTTATATTCTATATCCATTGAATTTAAAAGATCTTTCGCCATGCCGCATACTGGACATGTCGCAGATGTGTAGATTACTGCTTTTTCAGTCATAATGTTTCCTCTTTCATTTTCCATTAGTTACTTAATTTTAACAAGATAGCTGTGCAATAACGAAAAAACTGCCTGCTGCAGAGCAACGGCAGTGGATAGTCGTCTTATCTTTCAAAATCAATTTTCTCTTCTGTACCGAGATTAATCATCGTTTCTGCAGGTTTTGTTCCCGCAATCAGTTTCCCGTTTCGGTATGAATGTGTCACAACTGCCTGTTTGCGGATAACGTCGTATTCATTATCGGCATTCAGCACGATAAAGTTTGCAGGTTTGCCTGCTTCTATGCCGTATTCTTCTTCAATGTGGAGAGTTTTTGCACTGTTTTTTGTAACCAGATCAATTGAGTTGATAATTTCTTCGTAACCCATTAATTGTGCTGCATGAATACCCATGTGAAGCACCTGCAGCATGTTTCCTGTGCCGAGCGGGTACCACGGATCAAAGATATCATCGTGGCCGAAACAGATATTCATGCCTGCTGCCTGGATTTCTTTCACTCTCGTGAGTCCGCGGCGTTTCGGGTACGTATCAAAACGGCCCTGAAGGTGAATATTAATCAGCGGATTAGAAACAAAGTTGATATTGGACATCTTAAGCAGACGGAACAGTTTAGCTGTATAAGCATCATTATAGGAACCCATTGCTGTTGTATGGCTCGCGGTCGTTTTATCGCCGTAGCCGCGCTGGTAGGCTTCATTTGCGACAACTTCCACGAAACGCGACTGCTCGTCATCGATTTCATCGCAGTGAATATCGACCAGCTTGTCGTATTTTTCTGCTAAATCGAAGGCGATTTTCATCGATTCCACCCCGTACTCTCTCGTGAATTCGAAGTGGGGGATGCCGCCGACTACATCTGCACCGAGTTTTACGGCTTCTTCCAGCAGTTCTTTGCCGTTCGGATACGATAAAATCCCTTCCTGCGGAAAAGCAACCAGCTGAATGTTTACGAACTCTGCAAGTTCTTCTTTTACTTCAATCATTGCTTTTAAGGCGGTCAGCTCCGGATCAGTAACATCTACATGTGTGCGGATGTGCTGAATACCCTGGGCAATCTGCCATTTAATTGCTTTTTTCGAGCGGGTTTTAACATCTTCGATTGTTAATGATTCCTTGCGTTCGGACCATCTCTGGATACCTTCAAATAAGGTGCCGCTTAAATTCCATTCCGGTTCACCGGCGGTCAGCGTCGTATCCAGATGGATATGCGGTTCAATAAACGGCGGCAGTACAAGTGATCCGTTTACATCTAGAGTATTCTCGGTGTCTTTAACTTTATCTTGTGTAATATTTTTAAATTTTCCATTTTCAATTGTGATGTTCCATAATCCTGTCTTTCCTCTGAGTGAAGCATTTTTAATAATCACGTACAATCTCATCCTTTGTTTTTATTGGAGTTTTAACTGAAACTGTTTCTTTATATGCTGCAAGTTTCATACCTGCAACGTAAATGACACTGCTTCCAAGTAAAGCGTTAAGCGGAGGAATTCCCGGTGCGAAATTTGCTAAAGCAATACCGGCAATCCAGGCGAAGAGAGCAACGCGGTTTAACGATTTAAATTCTACTATACTGTATGCTGCATATTTTCCGCGTCTGACAATAAAGTAATCTGCGAGTATAATTGCACCGATTGACGGCAAGGCAGAACCCAGCAGTGTTAAGAATCCGACAAAGTTATTGTACAGCCACATCGCTGCGATGGTTCCTAATATACCATTGAATACGACGATATATTTTTTAGGGAGCTTGAAAATATTTGCAAAACCCAGACCTGACGCGTAAAGTGCGCTGTCGTTTGTCGTCCAGATATTTAAGCCGAGTACAATAATGGCCGGAATCATTAGCCCTTGAAGCAGCATCACTTCTGAAATATCAGCAATACCAAATGCCATAGCACCGACTGCGCCGAACAGGAACATCAGTGAGTTCCCTAAAAAGAAAGCGACTATGCTTGAGCTGACTGCAGATTTAGCTGATTTTGCAAAACGTGTGAAATCGGGAGTCAGTGTTCCGGCACTGATAAAGGATCCTACACAGATAGTCAGCGCGAGAGCAATACTGATTGACTGTGAAGGTTCATAAGCAAAGAGAGCTTCCATGCCGCCCATTGAATTGACAGCATCGGTCACAGAATAAGAACCAAATATTGCGATAGTCGGCACACTGATAAAACCGAGAAGCGCGAGAGCTTTTAAACCGAAAATTGACGAGATAGTCATCAGCGCACCGAAGACCCCGATTAACACAAATACGTTAATCCCTGTAGCAATCGACACAGGTACAGCAAACATAGCAAGACCGACACCAAACCAGCACACCTGGGTGGATGCGAGCAGAAAAGAAGTAATATAAGAGCCTTGCTTACCGAAAGCATAACGAGCAAGAAGATGAGTCGATAACCCGGTTTTAGCAGCGATATAAGCGAGCGCGCCTGTGTATAAACCGAGTATTAAATTACCGGCAAGAACAATCAGAATAAAGCTCGTAAAAGACAGCCCTTCACCTAATGTTCCGCCTGACCACATACTCGCTGAGAAAAAGCTCAGTGAAAGCATAACGGCTAAAATATTCCAAAAACCTTTGCGACTTGACTGAGGCACTGCCTCAAGTGAGAATTCTTTGTCATGAGATGACATACATAACTCCTCCAGTATCTTTTGAATTTAAGAAACTGGCGCCGAAAAGGGCACTTCTCGTTATGGTTTCAGGCAAAAAGAAAGCTTCCTGCCAGAAACATGACAAGAAGCTTTTTCTATAATAAGGTACGGCAAACTTCCCTCGGCGAGGGCGTGTTTAACCGCACTAATATTACATCGCGCTGTCCTTGTCAGTCTCTCTGGACTGATTTAAAGGCACCAGTATTTAATTAATGACTAGTATTACACATAATATTTTTAATGTCACGCTTTTCAAGTCAAAAAATTATCTTTCCCACACTCTGTGACCTTTAACGTTGTTTAAGAAACCGTCGAAATCCTGTTCTATATCAGTGATTCCCGGATCATTTTGAGAGAATGACAGAGAATCAAATATATTTACTGAATCAGTGCCGAAACCAATTGCTTTTTTGTGTTTATAAGCGATTTCCAGATTTTCAATTGCCGGAGCGGGCAGAGGTTTTTCACCGCTTATGACAATTAGTGAATCGAACAGTACTGAGTGTACGGTATCGAAGGTCGCATCCAGCGTAATATCACCGATGTGGTAGATTTTATCTGAAATAAAGGTCAGCTGAAGTCCCTGTTCCTCAAGTTTCTGCTTAGTTTCTTTCAATGTTGTCTCAGCAACATCAGGCATAATAATGACTCCCACTGTACGTGTATTCAGAGAGAAATTAGTGTTCGTCATGCTGAGTGCTGGTGAACTTTTTTCATAAGTTGATTCATTTACTTCATCAGGGAGTTCAGCACCCACCTTATCGGCGACATATTCTGTCAGGTCGCGGTCAATATGATTTATCAGTTCTGAAATGACTTGGTTTCTAATTTCCATATCACACTTGCCGAGTTCGAAGCTGAAAGCGTCGTACAAGTGCTGTTTCTCGTGTGTTGATAATGAATTTAAGAAAAGTTTTGCCTGGCTGAAGTGGTCTTTAAAACTGTCGCTTCGTGCCTGAACTTTTCTGCCTTCTACTTTTTCATGATAATGCTCGTAACCGCCGTCATCAGCGCTTGCCGGTTCCGGCTGATTATCATTCATCTGGTTAATATGATACGACGTCTGTCCTTTATGAATAGACATCTGTCCATAACCGTCACGCTGGTTATTTGAAAACGGACATAGAGGTCTGTTAATCGGCAGCTGATGGAAATTTGGACCGCCGAGACGGATTAACTGCGTATCTGTATAGGAGAACAATCTGCCCTGCAGAAGGGGATCATTAGTGAAATCAATTCCCGGAACTACACTGCCGGGATGGAATGCTACCTGTTCTGTTTCTGCGAAGACGTTGTCAACATTCTGGTTGAGCGTCATCTTACCAACTATCTGTACAGGTACATCTTCTTCCGGCCATAATTTTGTCGGATCCAGGATATCAAAATCCATTTTGAATTCATCTTCTTCAGGAATAATCTGAAGCCCGAGCTCGAATTCTGCCGGAATTCCTTTTTCAACATTTTCCCACATAGTCTGGCGGTTGAAGTCGATGTTTTTACCGTTGATTATTTGTGCTTCGTCCCAAAGTACTGAATGCATGCCGTCTTTTGGTTTCCAGTGGAATTTAACAAAATGGCTCTTGCCTTCTGCGTTTACTAGTCTGAAGGCATGCACACCAAAACCTTCCATCATATTAAAACTTCTTGGAATTGCACGGTCACTCATCAGCCACATAACCATATGGGCACTTTCAGTGTTCATTGATACATAATCCCAGAAAGTATTGTGGGCCGAAGCTGCTTGAGGCATTTCATTATGAGGTTCAGGTTTTACTGCGTGGACGAAGTCCGGGAACTTAATAGCATCCTGCATGAAGAAAACAGGCATATTGTTACCGACTAAATCATAATTGCCTTCCTCCGTATAAAACTTAGTGGCAAAACCGCGTACATCACGTGGAATATCCATTGAACCGCGGCTTCCGGCAACTGTGGAAAATCTGACAAAGACCGGTGTTTTTTTACCTGGTTCTGTAAGGAATTTTGCTTTTGTATATTTTTCTAAGGATTCGTAAACTTCGAATTCACCATGAAAAGCAAAACCGCGGGCATGTACGACACGTTCCGGGATTCTTTCATGGTCAAAATGAGTCATTTTTTCACGGAAATGAAAATCCTCCATTAAAGTCGGACCGCGTTCACCGGCTTTTAATGAAAATTCGTCTTCGCTCACAGGCAGACCCTGATTCGTCGTAAGCGGCGCCTTCTTAGTGTTATCAATTGTATCTCGCTGATTCAGTTCGTCTTTCTTTTTAGACATTAAAGATCCCCTCCTGAAAATTAAAATACATATTATAAATACCCGTCTTTAATGTAATTAACCAAATTATAAAAGGTAATTGGAGCAGTACTTAATTTAAATGCATAAAAATACAATTTGCATAATTTATATCTATGGTAGTATAGTAATATATTTTTAAATTTATAGAATATTCAGACGTTAAAAGGGGTGTTGTTTTATGGTCAAAGAATCGGATAAAAGAAAGCGGAAGAAGCGGGAGTTTCCAGATACATATGTCATTGTTTTTGCGGTGCTGTTAATGGCAGCAGCAGCAACATATATTGTGCCGGCCGGAGCGTTTGACAGGGAGGAAACAGATGGGGTTACAACTGTAATCTCGGGGACATTTGAGAATGTTGAATCTTCGCCGGCAGGCTTCATGGATATATTTATGTCAGTCCAGACAGGGATGGTTGAAAGTGCCGGATTGATATTTCTGGTATTGTTTGCCGGCGGGATGTTCGAAATTATCAACAAATCCGGTGCGATACATACAGGAATCTATTCAGCAATCGACACGATGAAAGGGAAGGAATTTCTGCTGATTGCAACGATAATAATTTTATTTGCTTTGGGAGGAGCAGTGGGAGCTCTCGCGAACTCGGTAATTCCTTTTGTTGCCATAGGAGTGCTGCTCGTTAAAGCATTGAAACTTGATGCACTCGTTGCAGTCGCAATTACATTTAACGCGGCATTTGTCGGTTTTTCTGCAGGTTTTCTTAATCCCTATACAGTGGGAATAGCCCATAATATATCAGAACTTCCGCTGTTTTCCGGCATGGTATTCAGGCTAATTGCTTTTGTCCTTCTGGTTGGTGTGACAATCTGGTATACGTGGCGTTACTGTAAGAAAATATTAAATGACCCGTCGAGAAGCCTAATCGGTATAGAGCAGGATGGAGAAAGTGAACTGAATTTTGACGAAAATTTTTCCGGCCGGCATAAGCTGATTTTAATTTGGACTGGTGCAGCTTTAATATTTTTCGTCTTTGCGGTAGTTAAATTTCAATGGACAACAGATCATATGGCAGCATTTTTTGTTATTATAGGACTGATAGCAGGCATAATAGCAGGAATGAATTACAATACAATAGCTATTACATTTTTAGAGGGCTGTAAAAACCTTGTATATGGTGCACTGATTATCGGACTGGCCAGAGCTGTGCTCGTAATCATGGAAAACGGTCAAATCCTAGACACACTCGTGAATGCATTATCTGAGCCTCTATCGGCCTTGCCGCCGGTAGCAACAGCAATCGGAATGTTTATCATGAACTCTGTATTTAATTTCTTTGTACCCTCCGGAAGCGGGCAGGCAGCAATTATGATGCCGATTCAAACACCGCTCGCGGACATGATAGGTATTACACGTCAGGTCAGTGTTCTCGCCTTTCAGTTCGGTGATGGTTTTTCAAATGTATTATATCCGACATCAGGTCCGCTCATGGCCAGTCTCGCTGTAGCAGGAGTTTCATGGATTAAATGGGCAAAGTGGTTTTTCCCGCTGTTTTTAATATGGACGGGAATAGCGTTTGTGCTTCTGACAGTCGCCGTGCTGATTAATCTCGGACCATTTTAAATGACAGGGTAAAAAAACGAAAGATAGTCGTAACGAAAAGATAAATACAAAGGCAGGTGACAGCACATGGATATATACAGCTATCGTAATGACAAACTGGAAGCATCACCGGAAGAAGTATTTGCAGTCATAAATGATGACAGGCAATTAAAAAATATATTCAGTATTCTTAAAGATATTCAATATAGTACAAAAGGAAAACGTGCTAAAGGAACTAAATTCAGAATAACGCTCGGCGTTAGAGAGAAGACTTACCGTTTCAGAAATGAGATCATCGAATACGCTGATAACAATAAGATTATAATGAAAACCAGGTTAAAACAGGGCGTTATAACAACGTTATTTAACGTGGAATCCAAAGGTGAATACTCTGAACTTACCGTGAAATCATCTATAGAAAGCAGCGTAGGTGTCAGAATGTTTGTACTGACAGCGAAACCTGTTGTTAAATCAGTGATGAATAAGGAAATGAAGAAATTTGAAGAAGCAGTAATCAGTGAAAATTAAATAAAGTTAATTTATTTGGGAAAGCTTCCTGCCGAATTTAGACAGGAAGCTTTTAAATATGAATATTTTACTGTAATTAAGGAATATACGAAGTACAATAGAAGAACCGCTTAGTACCGTGAAAGCATTTAAATAAGATAAAGCAGAGGAATTTTAAGATGAAGAAAAAATCAAAAAATAAACCAAATACACCGCGTCATGAAGAGTGGACAGTAAAGGAACAGACTGAAGTCCTCGAATTTCTATTCAAAGTCATGCCGTCAAAAAGCCGTAACGCTGTAAAAGGTATTTTAAAGCGCGGCCAGATTGTGGTGAATGATAAACCGACTACTCAGTTTGACGATATCCTGAAGCCGGGAGATCTTGTGCAGATACGCACGCGTGTGGCTTCAGGTGTAAAATTAAAAGGTATGAAAGTACTTCATGAAGATGATGCTGTCATTGTTATCGACAAAGACAGCGGTCTTTTATCGATGGGCTCAAAGAAAGAAAAACAGATGACTGCTTACAGGCAGCTGATGGAATATGTTCAAAGTATTCATCCGAATAATCGTGTATTTATTGTACACAGACTGGACAGGGATACCTCAGGAGTTATGATATTTGCGCGCAGTAAAATGATTCAGCAGCGCCTGCAAAAAGCATGGACTGAAACAGTGCAGGAACGTTCATATATTGCACTTGTTGAAGGAACTGTAAAAAAAGACGGCACCATCACTTCCTGGCTGACAGAAGATAAGACATATATGATGCATTCGAGTCCGAAACCGAATCACGGGCAAAAAGCAATTACACATTATAAAATGTTGAAAACAAACCGCAAATTTTCATTATTAAAAGTAAACCTCGATACAGGCAGAAAGAATCAGATTCGCGTGCATATGCAGGACCTCGGCCATCCGATCGTCGGCGATAAAAAATACGGTTCTGCTATGAATACCATTAGCCGTCTGGGACTGCATGCGAATGCGATTAAATTTAAACATCCGGAGAGCGGCAAGATTATGAGATTTGAATCGGAGGTACCTGCATCGTTTACAAGAGGGTTTAAGTAGAAAGCGGAGGAAACCATGCAAATTTTCAGAGTACATGAAAATCATAAAATCAGTGCACAGTTTCTCGATAACCGGCGTTTATCTAAGCAGGTGCTTGAGATGTATCAGATTATCAGAGTATGTCTTGGTGAAATGAAAATTATTGAAACGAACACCCGCTATCTTTCTCATCCAATTGTAAAGTCAATTTATAATGAAGGTCACCCTTATCTAATTGATGCATATAAGTTTCTTACAATACTTGATGAAGAACATCAGCGGCGGGGCGGAAAGCGGTCGATTGAATTCAAAAAAGATTTGGAAATGCTCGGTGAGACAGTTAAAGAACATAAATCTCAATTTAAGTCTGATAAAATTCCTCCCTTCTTCGTTTATGGAGATGAAAAGTTAGAGGGTGAAGCAGTTTACGAGCATTATAAAAAATTATTATTTGCTAAGTGGCAAAAAGATAAAATCCCCCCTCGCTGCAATATAAAGTGAAATCAGATGGAAACTTTTTAAGTTTCCATCTGATTTCTGTAAAGAAGTGCTGCTGAACAGGTTTATTAGGAAAAAAACAGGGAAATATTTTTGTAAATATACACTGGTTGAAGATATAAAACGCATTCATACTTTTGTACCGTTTTAATTTAAAACTATCCATGTTAGCATTATTAGTTGTCCAATGCATTTAATGCACTGAAGTAATATCCATCCCCTTTGTCGTGCGGATTTATCTTTATTCGCAGAAAGCGCAGGTTTGACGAAAGTTTAAACCCTGTTACAATCATCTTTCAATTTTCTTTTTTTAGTGGAGATGTTCAGACATTTACCATCTTTTTTCTCACAAAAAAGCAGTGTGTTTTACAATTTTCAGTCGTCTGCAATATGGAGTCTGCTCTATATTTGTTTGAGTATGTCTTTGTACAGGACGTCAAAACTAAATCAGGAGGCTATTTCATGAAAAACAGAAGATCATCCGTTACTTCCGTCTTCTATATTTCACTTGTTATCGCATTTATATTTATTTTATGGGGTGCAATATTCCCCTCCAATGTCGAGTCGGTCTTAGGTGCTATTAACGATTTCATTTCTAATAGACTGGGCTGGGTATACATGCTCGCGATGACCGGTTTTGTTATTTTTGCACTTTATCTGGTTATCAGTCCTTACGGGAAAATCCGTTTAGGTAAGCAGGATGAGAAAGCGCAGTACAGTTATTTCACCTGGTTTTCATTCCTGTTCACAGCAGGTATGGGTGTCGGGCTTGTGTTCTACGGTGTCAACGAACCGCTGACACACTTCCATAATCCGCCAATTACAGAAGGCGGTACAGCTGCAGCGCAGCAGGAAGCACTTCAATTTACCTTGTTCCACTGGGGACTTCACCCGTGGGCAGTATACGCAGTAGTGGGGCTGGCTCTTGCGTACTTTAACTTCAGACATAATGCACCGCTCTTAATGAGCTCAGCGCTGTCACCATTAATCGGTGACAGATCAAAAGGCTGGATGGGTACCACAGTTGATGTAATTGCTGTATTCGGAACAATTTTTGGTATTGCAACTTCACTTGGTCTCGGTGCCACGCAGATTACAGCTGGGCTCAGCTACAGCTTCGATGCGATAGAAAATAACTTAATAACACAGATGATTGTCGTTATTATTATTACTATTGCCTTTATTGCATCGGCCGCAACAGGAGTTAACAAAGGTATCCGCTACTTAAGTATGGGGAACGTGGTCATTGCGATTGCCTTAATGGTGTTCGTATTTGTATTTGGTTCTACAGTATTAATGATCGAATCGTTTATGACAAATACAGGTAACTACTTGCAAAACTTAATCAGCATGACCTTTAATATGAACTCATTTGTTGGTGAAAGAGGATTTCTGAATGATTGGACACTGTTCTACTGGGCATGGTGGATCGGCTGGGCTGCTTTCGTCGGCAGCTTCATCGCACGTGTTTCACGAGGCAGAACTATCCGTGAATTCATCATTGGTGTAATGGGTGTTCCGGTATTATTCAGTGCAATCTGGTTCGCAATCTTTGGTGTTGCAGGTATTGAATCCGACAACCTGCTTGGCGGAGGAATATACAGCCTGATAGAAACGCAGGGGAACGAAGTTGCATTATTCGCCTTCCTTGAAAATTACCCGGCAGCACCGCTGATTATGGGTATTGCGATCTTACTGATTGCATCATTCTTCGTCACATCAGCAGACAGCGGTACTTTCGTACTGAGTATGCTGACAACAGGCGGTTCACTAAATCCGCCGCTGAAAGTTAAATTAGTATGGGGCGGTATTCTGGCTGGTACAGCAATGGTGCTGTTACTGTCAGGCGGACTTAGCGCGCTTGAAATGGCCATGCTTATTGCCGCCTTCCCGTTCACCTTTATAGTTATTATGCTTGCAATCTCGCTGTATAAAGCATTACGCAGCGAATACGGCATAATCAAGCTCGAAAAACAGCAGCTTGTTTATGAAGCGGGCTACAGAGAAGAAACTCAAAAAGAACTGGAAGAGAAACGGGAAGCATTTGAAGAAACACTTCCGGATGAACAGCCGCCGGAAATAGAAGCACAGAGCAAAGAAGATAATTAAACTAATTTTAATAAGTGGATGTCCGTTGCTGGACATCCGCTTATTTTTTATGATTACACAACCGGTAAAACGGGCAACTATAAGTATATAAATTTGCAGGAGGTCATATTTTGAGAAAAGCAGCAGATATTGAAATTACGTCTCTAAAATATGCAGACGATGGTATGATACCGAATAATGCAAGCTGTCCGTTGCTGCATTATAAAAATGTGATAGAAGAGCATGACGATACAGAAAAGATATTAAGTGCTAACAACTGGCGGGGTATATGGCAGGGCGGAGTGGCCCCTTACCATCATTATCACGGTATAACTCATGAAGTAATCGTTATAGACAGCGGTACTGCGACACTTCATCTCGGCGGTGAGGAAGGAACAAAAGTTAATGTGCGAGCGGGAGATGCTGTGATTATACCAGCGGGATTTGGTCATAAAAATATCGAGAGCAGCCCGGACTTTTCTGTCTTTGGTGCATACCCTGACGGAAAAGAATACGATTTCTGCTACGGTAAAAAAGAAGAGCGGGAAGAAAAACTGAAGAATATAAGAAAGGTCCCTATGCCTGATAAAGATCCTGTATTTGGCATTGACGGTCCTCTGTTTAAGTATTGGCAAGACGTATAAATTGTTCGGATTTAACAAGGAGTGTAATGACATGGGAATATTTGATTTCTTGAAACAAGATAACGACAAGAATGAAGCTGAACAGCCGCCGCAGGAGCCTTATACTGAATTGTCCACTGGTCTGGATGACTTTCAAAATCCGACATGGCCTCAGGTGGAAAGGGCAGTAAAAGATATAGTGGAAGAAGAAGACAGTTTTGCTACATTATCATTCAACAATTACGACCTTGAAGTAGATGTCATCCAGTGTATTAAAATAGAAGAAGGTTATACTTTCGAAGCACTGCCGGCGAGGGATTCCAAGGAACATGGATTAATTTATCACCTCGATGGACTCAGTTATGAGGACATTTTAAAACGGTTTAAAGAATTTTATGAGACTCAAAAAGTAACGGGATATAAAGAATTTTCTAAAGATAAATTTTAAAAAAGACAAAAGCAGAAATCTGCTTTTGTCTTTTTTGATGAAATTAAACAATACCCTGTATTCTTAAAATGATTTCAGCAATAATCGCTGAGCCTAAGTAAGTTCCTAATAAAACAAGCATACCGATAATAATAGTTTTCCAGCCCATCTTTGCAAAATCAGCCCAGGAGTTGCCGATAGAAATGCCTGCATAGGCAAGAATTGGAGTGGTTAGAGCAAGGAGGTTAACTTCAGCTGTCCACTCTGCTATTTTTTCTGCTCCGGGGACACCGGGAATAGTTAAAATAAAAGCCAGCAAGCCGATATAAGCAATGGCGGGCAGCCTTTTAAAAGGAAGCACTTCATGAATAATCATGCCGATTAGTACAATAACCATCAAACTGATAATACCGGGCAGGGCAGCAAGCGGCATTACTTCATAGCCGATAAAGTTACCGAGCAATGTCATTGCAGCAACAATGGTTAATGTTAGAGTCCAATCTATTAATTTTTCTAACATCATCTCACCCTCTTCTCTTAGATTTTAATTTAGTTACCCAGCTGTAATATTTTTCGGCCAGCGGTAAACCGATGAATATGCTCATATATAAACCGGTTACCGAGGTGAGAAGGTTGCTTGCTCCTGAATAAGCTGTAATCAGTTCGCTTTGTTCAGGATACATTGCGACAAGAGGTCCAAGAGAAGCTGCGGTCATGCTTCCGCTGCCTATTCCTGTTGCCATAGCAAAAGACAAAGGACTGATTGGCAAAATTGATGCAAACAGTCCGGACGTCACACCGAGAAATATTGCCCCAAAAATTGTTCCGAAAATATACATGGATACGACGCCTCGGCCTTCAGGAGAAGAAATACCGTATTTCTCAGATATTAATGCAAGATTTGCCTCTCTCCCGATAGAGTGGGTCATACCTATAGTTTCACGTTTTAAGCCCAGCATTATCGCAATGGGAAGGGCAACTAAAATTGTTGCCAGATTTCCAAACTCCTGAAAGATTAATGCAGGGCCGGCTTTAATTAATTCCGGCAAAGCGGGACCGGCCTGAACTCCAAATTTAGCAATCAGCAATGTGACTGACATGAACACTAAGGACTCAGCTTTTCTGGATTGTACTTTATTAATGAGCGGAGTAAAGAAAGCTGCAAGTCCGATAATCACTGCATAGAGCATAGGAAGCAGCAGGATTGCTCCGGCACCGACAGGTATTTCATGTGTCCCGATCAGTTCTGTAAGAATGACAATGACGAGAACTACCAGGTGCAGCCGCCAGTCTTTCCATAAATGTGTCGAAGTATTATCCATAAGTTTCTCCCTTGTGATTACTTATTTTTTGACATATATTCCATTGTTGATTTTGCCAGTATTTTCGCGGCAATCACCAATGATTTTTCATCAATATCAAACTTAGGATGATGATGAGGATACGGATTTTTTGTACCTTCAGGCTGTGCACCGGTAAAGAAATAAGTCCCTTTTACTTCCTGCAGATAGTAAGAGTAATCCTCGCCTCCCATAATCGGTTCAGTTTCTTTTATCTCCTGAACTTCCGGCACAGTTTCGGCAACTTCCATAACAAATTCAGTTTCTTCTTTATGATTAATTAAAACGGGGTAGCCGCGGTCATATTTAAATTCAAAATCAGCTCCGCTTAAATGACAGGTGCCTTCGATGACACGCTGCATTTCCTGTTCCATGAGTTCTCTCGTTTCTTCATTCAGAGTTCTAACAGTCCCTTTAATCTTAGCGGTATTTGCAATGACATTATACGGACCGATTGCCTCAAATGAACATACTGATAAAACAGCTGACTGAAGCGGGTTCACACGTCGGCTGACAATCTGCTGGAAATTATCGACGAGCTGTGAAGCAATTAAAATGCTGTCTTTTGTATCCTGAGGCATAGCGCCGTGTCCACCTTTGCCGAAAATAGTGACTTCGAAAGAGTCTGAAGATGCCTGCAGCTCGTCCGTTCTGTAATTAATCTCATATAAGGGCATTTGTGCCTGTAAGTGAGTGCCGAAAATAACATCTACACCATGAAGTGCACCATCTTCAATCATCGGTTTCGCACCGCCGGGCGGTAATTCTTCAGCATGCTGATGAATAAATACGACGGTGCCGTGGAGCTCGTCTTTATGTTTATTTAAAGCTTTGGCTACGCCAAGTAAAGTCGCTGTGTGACCATCGTGGCCGCAAGCGTGCATTACACCGTCGTTGACTGATTGAAATTCCAGATTTGTCTCCTCGTGAATCGGCAGAGCATCAAAATCTGCACGGAGTGCAACTGTCGGGCCTTCATGATCTCCTTTTAAATATGCGAGCACACCATTGCCGCCGACCCCTGTTTTAACTTCATGACCTAACTGCTCATGAAATTCAGCGATATACTTTGGTGTTTCGACTTCCTCAAATGACAATTCCGGATGCTTATGTAAATGTCTCCGTATTGAAATGATTTCTTCGTTCAGGTTATCTAATGTTGTAAATAAGTTATCCATTTTCCCATCTCCTTAGATTATTTAAAGCTTGGATAATGCAAAATTATAAGCTTAAATAATTATCAAGTCAAAATAATCTGAAAAAAATGATAAAAAAAAGACGCAGAATTTCTGCGTCTGTCTAAATAATCATTCTCTAGTTGGAGTTTCATCCAGGCCTTCTGTCAGTTTAATTTCAGCCTGTTCACTGCCGATAATATACCGGATGATGAACTGGGCAGCCAGTGTAATATGATTATCAGAATAAGGAAGTGTTTTTGCATGTTCCAGCAGTTTATCGTACAGCTCATTAATCGTAAATTGTTTCATGAGTAACATATTGCGGTACTTTTCAATCGTATAGTTATCAATATTAAAAAAAGAATTCTGTCCTGTACGGTTTTCAAGCTGCTGATATCTCTGGATGGACTGCAGAACAATCAGCATCGTAAACTGATTTAAATGGTACAGGCTCTTTTCAAGATCGTTCAGCTCACTGCTGTAGTAGTCGGCGAGCAAGTGATGACATTTAACCGCCTCATATTTGTTCGGTTTGTTGAGGTTCTCTGCAATTTTTTCTTCATGCAGTGCAATGATGATTTCAGAAGGAGTCATGTCCGGATGGTTCAGGTAGTAACTGTATGCTTCGTCAATGGTGACCGGTCCGTGAAGGTTGATATAATTTATGAACACAGTGTCATGCAGGAAGGTTTCGAAAGAATTATGAACAACATATACAGGGGTTAGCTTGAGTCCGGTTAAATCGATAAACTTCTGATGCTGTTTAACTCGTTCAATCAAATCATTTTTATTTCCTGAGACTTTAATGCCCGACTTTTTGAGTAAATCTTTTATAATGGGAACTGTGAACTTGGTTAAAGTAACGGAGAGATCCTGTGATTGATCAATGGCACCTGAATTAAGCAGAGAAGCAAGAAGCTCTGCCGGTTTTCTGTTATATTCAGTTAACCAGAAATCATGCTGAAGAGCTTCTTCTTCGGTTTTCCCATCTGCATAATGTAAAAACAGTACTTCAACCGCATCTAACTGCATTTGTCACACTCTCCTTGCGAACGTACGTTTGTTTTTAATTATAAATGAATCATTGAGACAAGTCAGTTAATAACTACTCCTAAGAGGTGAAGGATTATGGCAGGACATAAAATTTATAAAATGAGTTTCAGCAATGTATACCCGCATTATCTTGTGAAAGCGGAGCGTAAAAACAGAACAAAAGAAGAAGTGGACGAGATAATCCGATGGCTGACAGGATATTCACAAGAAGAACTTAAAGCGCAGATAGATAAAGAAGTGAATTTCGAAGAATTCTTTGACCAGGCGCCTGCAATGAATCCGGCGAGACGTGAAGTGAAAGGTGTCATTTGCGGTGTGAGAGTAGAGGAAATTGAAGAACCGCTGATGCAGGAAATCCGCTATATGGATAAAATGATTGATGAGCTGGCTAAGGGCAAGAAAATGGAAAAAATATTACGCTGAAACAATTAGTTTGAGGTCATTAAAGTCATATGTTATATTATAAAGCGTAATAATTACGATTTATCTATAAGGAGGGCTGTAATGGCCAAAAAATCAAAAGTTGTCAAAGAATTAAAGCGTCAGGAAATGGTAGAACGATACAAGAATCTTAGAGCGGAAATGAAGGCTAATGGTGATTATGAAGGTTTAAGAAAATTACCGAGAGACTCATCTCCGACGAGATTAACGAATAGATGCCAATTAACCGGACGTCCGAGAGGTGTCATCAGAGATTTTGGACTATCACGTATTAAGTTCAGAGAGCTGGCGCACAAAGGACAGATACCGGGCGTGAAAAAAGCGAGCTGGTAAATAATTTCTGAAATTCACGGACTGGATTAATCCAGTCCGTGAATTTTTTATTATTGATTTACCCCAATTGATAAATCGGCGGAGTGTGATATTCTTGAAATGTAATTTTAAAGAAGGGGATGTATTAACTATGACAGTTTCAAAAATAGCAATACTTGGAGCCGGTAATGGCGGCATTACTGCAGCAGCGGATTTATCTCAAAGGGGATTTGAAGTAGCGCTTTTTGAAAATGAATTATTCGCAAGCAACCTTGAAAAAATTGATGAAAATGGCGGTATTTTTCTTCAGGAAAAAGGAGAAGAGAACTTTATTGAAGTTCACCAGGTAACAACGGATATCAAAGAAGCAGTAAAAGATGCTGATGTGATTATGCTGACTGTACCGGGATTTGCGATAGAAAGTATGGCAGAAATGCTGGCCCCTGCTGTTAAAGAGGAACAGGTCATATTCTTAAATGGGGCCGGAGCGATGGGAGCACTCAGGTTTGTAAATAAAGCAAGGTCGCTCGGCATAGAGAAAAACTTTAAAATTGGGGAAACAAATTCTCTTGCATATGGAACCCGCGCATTTCCTGAAGAAGCTAAAGTGGAGCTCGGTCTCAGGGTGAAAAAATTATTTTTTGCAGCATATCCAGCTGAGGATACAGAAGAACTGCTTGAAATATGCCGTGAGCTTTACCAGTGTCTGGTACCTGCAGAGAATGTGCTGCATTCAACGATGGAAAATGGCAACCCTGAAGTCCATCCCGGACCGTCCTTGCTCAATGCAGGACGCATAGACTATTCGAATGGAGAGTTTTACTTATATAAAGAAGGCATTACGAAACATACAGTCAGATTGCTGCGAGGAATTGAAGCAGAACGAATAGCAATCGGCAAAGCTTTTGGTTTTGAACTGGAAGATGCAATTACGAGCAGATATAACAGAGGGTATTTCGAGACAAGTGAAGGTACACTTCAGGAACTGTTCAACAAGAGCGAAGTCTACGGTGCAATTAAAGGACCGACAGAAGTAGACTCCAGATACTTTACAGAAGATATTTCCGATGGTCTTGTACTCTGGTCTGAGCTTGGTGAAACAGCAGGTATTGCGACACCGAATATCGATGCGGTCATTACCATCGGCGGAACTATTCTGGAACGTGATTTTTACTCAGAAGGATTGACTTTATCCAAGCTGGGGCTAACAGAGGTATCTGTGCAGGAATTACTGAGAAAATTGTAGATCTTGAATAAAACAAAAGGGGAAATTTTATGAAGAGAGCACCGACACTTTTTGAAGCTGCATCTTGTTTCTTATTTTTGGCAGTTATTATTGGGGTGGGTTTCGGCTATTATGATATACCTATTCAGCCTTTGCTTTTATTATCAGCAGCATATGCGGCTTTTATCGCTTACAGGGTAGGCTTAACATGGGAAGATATGGAGAAAGGTATAGCAACCCGTTTAAACACAGCTATGCCGGCAATATTTATTATTTTTGCTGTAGGAGTTATCGTTGGTACATGGATTTACTCTGGCACTGTTCCAATGCTTATCTATTACGGTTTATTAATTATAGATCCGACTTATTTTCTTGTTACAGCCTTTGTAATTACTGCCGTAGTATCAGTTGCCACAGGAACTGCCTGGGGTTCATCAGCTACAGCAGGTGTCGCGCTGATGGGAATTGCAATTGAAATGAACGTTCCTTTAGGAATTGCAGCAGGCGCCATAATTTCCGGTGCTATTTTTGGAGATAAACTGTCACCTCTTTCGGATACGACGAATCTTTCAGCTTTAGTTGCTGAAGTCGATTTATATGACCACATAAAACATATGCTGTGGACGACGATTCCATCCTCGCTCGCGGGTCTGATTGTCTGGTTTATAGTCGGCATGAATCTGGATACAGGTACTGCGAGCTCCGATAATGTAATGGGCTTGACTTCAGAGCTGAGTGCGATATTTAACTGGAATATTTTTATGCTGCTGCCCTTTGTCATTATATTGTGGGGTGCTTTTTCAAGAAAACCTATTGTACCGGTTATGCTGTTATCGTCTGTTGCTGCAGTCTTTATAGGAATGTTCTCCAACGGCTTTTCTTTTGTAGACGGCTTCACAGCGATGGCTAACGGATTCTCAGTAGATATGGTAAATCCAAACAGTGAATTCTCTGAGACAGTATCATCATTATTAAACCGCGGCGGGATATTCTCTATGGTAACCATTGTAGTTACGATATTTTGCGGCTATGCCTTTGCAGGAATTGTAGAAGCAGCAGGATGTCTGGACCGGATCCTTGAATCATTTACAAGGTGGGTTCAATCATCATGGCAGATTGTAGGCTCTACAATTTTAGGCAGTATTCTGATTGTCTTTACAGCGGGTGTCGCTTCCATATCTATTATTATGATGGGAGTCCTGATGAAAGATGTCTATAAGAAGAACGGAATGGACGGATTAAACTTGTCGAGAACCCTGGAAGACTCAGGAACGATGATATTAGGATTTGTTCCATGGGGTGTTTCCGCAATTTACTATCTGGAAGTATTAGGCGTTGGAGTTGGCGACTATTGGATGTGGGCAATTCCATGCTACCTGTGTATTGTATTTGCGATGATCTATGCGGCAACAGGTATCGGCATAAAGAAATTGAAGGAAGCTGAAGGATAAATAAAAGACTGCGCTATTATATTATAGCGCAGTCTTTTTAAGATATTTTTTCACACAGAGTGAAAAAATATTGCATTATTAAATGATTGGTATTAGAATTGTCGTAAGAATCAAACTATTTAAGGGGGATTATTTTCATATGGCAATTGAAACTTTGAAGTCACGTGTGCAGGAATTTTTAGATGGGGATAAAGGGTTGTACATTAACGGAAGTTATGTTCCAGCGGGCAGCGGAAAAACTTTCGATGTATTGAATCCTGCAACAGAGGAAGTAATTGCTCAAGTATCAGAAGCAGATGAAAAAGATATAGACACAGCTGTAAAAGCTGCACGTAAAGCTTTCGATAATGGCGAATGGACGAAAATGGAAGCGGCAGAGCGTGCACATATTATTTACAAATTTGCAGACTTATTGGAAGAGCATCGTGAAGAATTGGCCCAGCTCGAAGCGCTCGATAATGGGAAACCATATATGCAGGCGCTTGAAGATGATGTTGATGGAACAATACAGCATTTCAGATATTATTCAGGGTGGGCAACAAAAATATCAGGACAGACGACAAATGTCTTAAACGGATATTTAACGTACACAGTCCACGAACCGGTTGGCGTGGTCGGACAGATTATTCCATGGAATTATCCGCTGGCGATGGCAGGATGGAAGCTCGGAGCTGCTCTCGCAGCAGGATGCACAATTGTAATTAAACCTGCTTCGGAGACTCCATTATCATTATTATATGCAGCTAAACTGTTTAAGGAAGCAGGATTCCCAGATGGTGTAGTCAATGTTGTACCCGGTTCAGGGAGTGTAGCGGGTAATGCACTTGTCACACATAAACAAGTCGATAAAGTTGCCTTTACAGGATCTACTAAAACAGGCAGTTCTATTATGAAAAATGCTGCAGAAGATATTAAAAGCACTACTCTAGAGCTTGGCGGCAAATCACCGGCAGTTGTTCTTGAAGATGCAGATCTCGATACAGCACTGGATGGAATTTTTGATGGAACGATGTATAACTCAGGTCAAAACTGCAGTGCGACGACGCGTATCTTTGTTCAGCGTAAAATTTACGATAATGTATTAAAAGCACTGAAAGAAAAGGCTGAAAAAGCAGTCGTCGGTCCAGGATTGGATAATGCTACGGAATATGGTCCGCTAGTTTCTGAAAAGCAGTTAAATACTGTGCTGGGACATATCAAAAAAGGTAAAGAAGAAGGAGCGAGACTGCTTGTTGGAGGATCGCGCAAAGGTGACAAAGGATATTTTGTAGAACCGACAATTTTTGCGGATGTAGAAGACGATATGACAATCGCAAGAGAGGAAATTTTTGGCCCGGTAATGTCTGTATTCGTGTTTGATGAAGTCGAAGAAGTAATCAAACGCGCTAATGACAGCGAATATGGTTTAGCAGCAAGTGTCTGGACAGAGAGTATTAAAAAAGGACATCATATTGCGAGTAAACTGCAAGCCGGAACCGTATGGGTCAATGACTTTGGCCTGGAACTGGAAACAATGCCGTTTGGCGGTTATAAAAAATCTGGCATCGGCAGAGAAATGGGTGGAGAATACGGCATTTCCAATTACGTTGAAGTGAAAAGTGTATTTGTAAATCATAAAGTAGATTAGCATATGGCGAGAGGAAAGAATGATGATATGAATGATTCATTTGGCAGCGAACTGAGAAAGGTTAGAAAAAGTAAAAAGATGACACTTCAGGAGTTGAGTGACCGAAGCGGTTTGTCAATCAGCTTTTTATCACAAATTGAAAGAAGTTTGCGAACGCTCACTTTCACTTCTTTAAATAAAATAGCAGATGCACTGGAAGTGGACGTAAACTTTTTCTTCGGCAGCAATAATTCGAATGTGAAAAAACAAGCAGGTCAAAATAGTATCGGTGAAAAAACCTTCTCTTACACGAGTCTCTCTGGTGATATGGCACATCCTGATTTTATACCAGCTGTGATTGAGTTAAAAGCAAGTGAGACGCAGCAAGTTCCATACCGTCATGCGGGCCAGGAATTTGTTTATGTGCTCTCAGGTCAGCTGAAAGTCGAATTGGATGGCAAAAAAGAAACTCTTTGTGCAAACGAATCAATTCATATCGATTCTTCGATAGCGCATCATTGGTATAACGATACTGATGAAGTAACAAAGATTTTGTTAGTATCTTCATCAAAAAATTAACTATATAAGCATTCTTTTAATTAATATTTTAAGAATGCTTATTATATAAATATAAATTTCACACACAGTAAAAAAGGAGATAATAATAATGACTAAAACATTTGAAGGAGCATTTCCAGTTTTAATCACACCGATGAACGAGGATTATTCAGTAAATTTTGAAGGTATGAAAGAAAATGTGCAGTATTATTTAGATCTTAAAGTGCCGGGAATTATTATAGTTGGAAGTACAGGAGAATTTGCATCACTCGATGATGAAGAGAAAGAGCAAATTGTTGAGCTCGTTGGTGAAATGGTAAAAGATTCAGAAACTCAGCTTCTGGTAGGTATCTCAGATGAGAGAACCAGCAAAGTACTGGAGTATGCAAAAGTTGCCGAGGCAAATCATGCAGATGGATTATTATTAATTAACTCATATTATCAAACACCGACAGAAGAAGAAGCATTTGAGCAATTTAAAGATGTTAATGATGCAGTCAGTTTGCCGATCATGATGTACAATAATCCATTCACAGCAAACGTGAATTTGGAAAATGAAACAATTTATAAAATCGATAAAGAGCTGGATAAAGTGCAGTATATTAAAGAGTCCAGCGGGGATATCCGCAAAGTTCGAGCGATTATTAATAATACAAACTTTGTATTTTTCTGCGGTTCAGATGATCTTGCATATGAATCTTTCGTTCTGGGAGCTACAGGCTGGGTATCTGTGGCGGCAAACATAGCACCGAATAGTGCGCAGAAATTATATGAACATGTGAAAACAGGTGAGTATGAAGCGGCGAGAAAGTTAAACAAAGATCTGCTGCCACTTTGTGAGTTTCTTGAAGACTCCGGAAAATACGTTCAGATTGTTAAAAAAGCAATGGATTTAAAAGGATTAAACGGAGGACCTTCACGTAAACCGAGATTAGGGTTAACGGAAGATGAAGTAAATCAACTGAAATCTCTCATGGAGAAACTGGATTAAATTTAAGAAGGTATAAAATCTTTAAGATTTTATACCTTCTTTTTATTTAGAATGAAATTTGTTTGAGTAACTGATTTTTATATTTATTGACGGTACGCCTGGAAATAGAAATTCCCTGCTCTTTTAATATAGTTGAAATTTTATTGTCAGACATTTTCTCGAAACCTGACAAGTTTTTTATAAAATGCATTACATAACTGACTGAAGCATTTTTAGAACATTTTTTTGACAGTAACGATTTTACAGGGAAGATACCTCTTGGAGTTGAGACAAATTTGTTATGCAGCAATCTGCTGATTGTCGCTGGACTGAGCGAAGTATAGTCTGACAGCATGTTTTGATCTAAAGTATTTAGAAAAGAAGTATTTCCAAGCAGATAATCATTCTGGACGTTCACAATAATCGTCAGTATATCCGCTAAGTAAACCTTCCGCGCATTTAATATGGATACGAGTTCTTCATAGTCTTTTTTGTAACTTTCAATTTTGTGCTTAAATTTTTGTCTGCCTGTATCCAGACTAATCGCTTCAAAGGTCACGGAATCTATTAAGCAGTCATTAATCTGGATGCTGAAGGTATTATTTTCATCTAATGTAATTGCTGCATCCGGTGATGTATATGATGAATTTTCTCCGCTAAGTGGAAATAACTCGCAAGAGTCTTTAATCAGTTCTACATAGGATAAAAACTCTGTCTTTTTAACATCAATAGATTTTAGAAATGAGTAATCGTGCTTTTGAATATCTTCTAAATGGGATGTGAAAATCGAAAATAAATTTTCATTATATACTTGTTTTAACTTTAATTGAAAGACTAAAAAACTGGTAATATCCTTACAGCCTATTCCTCTGTTGTCGTAATTTTGGAGCAGAATAATTAATTGTTCAACTATATCTTTTTTTGTCCTCATTAACAGAGCTATCTCATTTGTATCCGCTTCCAAAAAACCGTTGGAATTTAAGGAGTATATTAAATAATTCATAATTAATTGGTTTCTTCCGGAAAGAGTGCAATTAAAGTACTGAAAAAGTTCTGACAAGATATCATCCGGCTGATTTTTCTGTTTATAAGATAATACAGACAGAGGGATAGAATCTTCATCGATATAGATTAATGGATTGTCACGACATTTGTTCATAATATAGTTGTTTAGTTCTTCATTATTATACTTAAATAAGTTAATAGAATTATATAAAAAACTGTTTAAAGTAATATGCAGGTCGTCGGCTATAATGTTTTCAAGTTTAATCATTATATTCATCCTCTAATATTTTGCTTAAAACTATATTAACACAAGCCAAAAATGAAATTATAGTTATAAAGAAATTATTGTATTGTTTACATAGTGTAAAATTAGAGATAAAAAAGTTCACTCCGTTAGGAATGAACTGTGTTTTTATGTTCCTGCCATATAGCTTCCAGTTTCTCGCGGCCGGATAATAAGTCTTTATGAAATTTTACTTTTGCATTCTTTCTTTCATCATCAATGTGCCTTAAAGTGTCTGATAGTCCACCCCTATATCCTAATATATTAAAAGAGGCTGCCCTTCCTTGAAGCATAGCGACTTTAGCATTTTCAATTCCCGTAACATTGCCTGCTACATACAAATTTGGGAGTTCTGTTCGCATCGTTCTACTGTGCAGCGGCACGTAACCTCCGAGAGCTTCTGAGTACACGTGTTTTAAGTTCAGTAAAGAGCCAATTTCACTGAGTGGGGCAAGTCCGTCTGAAATACATACGAAGTCACAATCAATATTGTATGTACTATTTGGAATTGGTCTGCCTTCAGCATCAGTTTTTTGTATTGTAACGGATTCAACATTTTTAGAGCCGTTAATAGACAGGACTTGTTCTTTAATTGAAATAGGCAAACCTAATGCTTTTACGCCGGATGCGGGGAACATTTTTAAAGCAGTTTGATGCAGAGGTTTCGCTTTACCGGCAAGTACCGTACCGGCAGAAATTAATTTCGACGGGGCGGAACTGCCTAAAGAGAGCAGCGTTTCAAAGGCATCTTTAGGTGATTTTGTGTTTATAATATTGCGCTGCGGCATACAAATCTTGGCAACTTCAATATCAGCGTAACCAAACTCCATTGCAATAACCATAGATAAAGGATTAATGCCGATAATGACACCTTTATTGCCGGGTTTTACACGATTGAAGTTCGTGAGTATCTGCGCAGCACCAACTGTCATCACACCGGGCAGATCCCAGCCCGGCAAGGGATTCGACTTTTCTCTGGCACCAGTTGCGATGATTAAATTAACACTGTCGAATACACCTGCAGTTGTATGTACAGTATAATGTTTGTCATGCTCAACATCGTAAACCGAAGTATTGATGAGTATTTCGCTTTTCTTTTCAACTGCAGAAATTAATTCTTTGGCGATCCTCAGCCCGTTCCACCATTTTCCTTTCTCTTCTTCGTACAGCTGACCGAGCAGTCGTCCACCGGCATGGTAATATTCGTCAATTACCAGCACTTTTTGATCATCTTGAAGTATCTGGGCTGCAGATAAGCCTGCAGGGCCGGCGCCGATAATAATGGTATCAAACATAAGGGCTTCCCTCCTTGACAACGTAAGGTACTTCCATCTGCTGTTCTATGGCCATGTCTTTTAATAAAGGTGTCAGACAGGCTCTCTGATTTTTCTTGCCGTTTACAATAACCCGGCACTCTGAGCAGTGCCCGATATTGCAGTACATCCCGCGCGGCTGACTGTCTTTTTCATGTTCACGCAACTTACGGATATCATTTGCCAGAAGAGCAGCAGTAATGCTTTCCCCCTCATTACCGTACAGAACAGTATTGTTCCATGTGAACGGCACTGTGTTTAACTCTAAATCTTCTAAAAGTTTATGTTTAATAATTCTTTCAGTCATCATTATTCCCCCTTGCGAGATCCAGTAATGAAATTGTACGTATCGGTGGCTGTGATTTTAAATGAACGTAGTGGGGTAATTCATTGCTGTTGTCCCCTGTCATCGCTTCGAGAAGGGGTCCGCATGTCCGGGAGTTGCAAAAACCCATGCCTGCACGTGATTTTAATTTAAGTTCTCTGGAATTATTAGCACCGTCTTCCATAATTTCCAGTAAATCTGAGTAATACACGTTTTCACATCTGCATACTACAAAGTCATCCTCTTTTCTCATACTTAAGCACCTCTTTTTACTATATAAAAGTTATAAGAAAAAAACGTGCCATTATCTTTTACAAACCAAATTTCTTAACTTTGGCGTAGAGAGTGGGTCTGCTTATTCCAAGAACTTCACTGGATTGTTCAATATTATTATTATTATCTTCTAGAATATATTTAATATAGTCTGCTTCGACTTTCTCGATATAATCGCGCAGTGCGATTGCTTCATCATTAATTAGGTTTTTCGGGACGGTATTTTTCTCACCGACTTCATTTAAATATTGATAAAAAACCTCATTATTTAATGTTTCTTCATTGGAAAAAATTACAAGGCGTTCTATTACATTCATCAGTTCCCTGACATTGCCCGGCCAGCGGTATGCTTTCAGTTCATTTATCAGCTGTTTATTCGCGTATCTGACGGACATCCCGTATTTTTCACTTATATTGTATAAATAATAGTAAAATAATGCTTCTATATCTTCTGGACGCTCACACAGGGGCGGAATATGGATGTTGACTACATTAACTCTGTACAGCAAATCTGATCTGAACTCCTCAGAAGATAAGAGGTCTGATATTTTTTTGTTCGTTGCTGAAATCAAACGGAAATTAGTATTCATTTCTTTATTTCCGCCAAGTTTAAAATACTGTCTTTCCTGTAAAACTCTTAAAAATTTAACCTGCATATCAATAGGCATTTCGCCGATTTCATCAAGAAATAATGTACCATTTTCAGCCGATTCGATTTTACCCCTATTGCCGGCTCTGTTCGCTCCGGTGAAAGCCCCTTTTTCATACCCAAATAACTCTGATTCAAATAAGTGATGTGGTATTGCTCCGCAGTTAATCGGAACCAAATCGCCTTTTGCTTTGCTCGAACTGTGGACAGCCTGAGCAAACAGCTCCTTTCCGACGCCGGTTTCTCCGGTGATCAAGATGTTAGCATTTGTTTTCGCAGCCATCTCAATCTGGTTTTTCACACGTTCCATAACAGGACTCCTGTAAATGATATTCTTAAATTCGGAATTGTTGAGCTGCTGTACGCTGTCAGACAGAGAACTTACCTTATTTTTCAGCATTTCAATCTGTTCTTCCCGTTTAATCTTTTCTGTTACATCTACCTCTGATACAATCGCACCTTCTACTTTGCCATCTATATAAATAGGTATTGATTTTATATCAACATAAACATTTTCTGTCGCCCTGTGCTGTTGTCTTTGAATCACTTTATTTTCGCGCAGAGATTTAATCATAATCAGTTTATCTTCAGAAAAGATATCAGTAATTTTTTTACCGAGGACATAATCCTTAGGCATACCGAAGATTTTCGCAGCTCTGTCACTCCAGTAAATTACATTCTCTTCTTTATCAATGATTGTGAAAGAATCATTATGAAAATTAATTAAAATATTTATAATTTCTTTTTCCAACATATTTTCATCCCCTTACCTGTTAGATTATTCATAATAATTATATAGTTCTTTACAATTTTAAACAAAATTAATGATATTTCGCATTTTGATAATTGGCATACTTTTTTCTTATATATTAACAATGAGACGAGGTGGACTAATGAATAATAAAATTTACGATGTATTAATTATCGGTGGAGGTATCATCGGTGCAAGTGTCGCGTATTACACAGCTAAAACAGGATTGTCAGTCGCACTGTTGGAAAGTAAAACAGTTGCTTCGGGAACAAGTTCCAAATGCGATGGGAATGTTCTTCTTATTGATAAAGAACCAGGTTTTGACAGCAGGATGGCTATTAAAAGCCAGGACTTGATTAAAGAATTATCTGTTGAACTTGAAATGGAATTTGAATTCAGACACCCCGGCAGTATATTTCTTTGTGCTGATGAAGACGAATTAGAGCAGGGATACGATTGGGTTGATCGTCATAATAAAGAGAACGGGAAGGATAAGTTTTTTAAAAAGCTGACTAAAGAAGACTTGAGAAATGATTCGAAGCATTTCTCAGATCATTTGGTTGGAGGAATAGAATGCACTAACGACTCTACAATCAATCCTTACATGCTCGCATTTTCCTTAATTAATCAAGCGAGAAAGTATAATTTTTCATTATTTGAAATGACTCCGGTAACGGATATTCAATCTGTAAATCATGAAGAGTTTAAAGTGATGTCTAATGAAAAAGTGTTTAAAGCCCATAAAGTAATTAATGCTGCAGGGGTTTACTCTCCTCACGTAGGAAAACTTTTGGATATCGAGGTGCCTGTGTTGCCGAGAAAGGGACATATTTTAGTATCGTCGAGAGCAGAATTAATGGGTTCACGTAAAATACAGGAATTTGGTTATTTAATGACTAAATTCGGTAAGGAAAGACGGGCATCAAAAGAAATGAATGATTACGGTGTCGCACTGGTTCATGAAGCGACTCAGAGCCAGAATTTTTTAATAGGAAGCAGCAGGGAGTTCGCCGGCTACGACACTAATGTTAACCATAAAGTAATCAGACTGATTGCTGAACGGGCCATTGAATATTTTCCGGCGATGAAAGATATGAGTTTTATACGCAGCTACGCAGGGTTAAGGCCATGGACTCCCGATAGTCTTCCCATCATTTCCGAAACAAAAGTTCCAGGATTTTATATTGCAGCCGGTCATGAAGGGGACGGTATTGGTTTATCAGCAATTACCGGCTTGTGGATGTCGCAGATGATGACAGGTAAATTGGCGGATGACATCAGTCCGTTAAGTATTAATCGGTTTAAGGAGGCTAAAGTATGAATTTAAACAGTAAGCAGTTTATAACTATTGATACCCATACTGGCGGGAACCCGACGCGTACAGTTTTAGCGGGGATGCCGCGTCTGAAAGGAGACACTATACAGGAGCAGATGCTTGATATGAAAGATAACTATGATTATATCCGAAAATTTCTCGTTAATCCGCCTCGCGGTCATGATGTTATGAGTGGAACGATATTACTTCCTCCATTGAATAAACGCGCAGACTTCAGCGTTATTTTTGTAGAAACAGGCGGTTATTTGCCGATGTGCGGTCACGACACAATCGGTACATGCACAGCTCTCGTAGAGCTGGGCTATGTTGAGAGAAAAGAGCCGTTTACTGAAGTAGTGCTCGACACCCCTGCAGGTATAGTAGAAGCAAATTGCAAAGTGACTAACGGGAAAGTCACTGAGGTGACATTCAATAGCACCGCATCATTCCATTTAAAAACAGTAGAGGTAAATTATCGTAACCAAGTTATACACTGCGATATTGCATATGGAGGAAATTTTTACGGCATTATTAAAGCTTCTGATTTAGACGTGGCATTAGATGTTTCCCGTTCAGAAGAAATAGTTATGAAAGCAATGGAAGTGAGAGATATTATAAATGCTGAACATGAAGTGATACATCCGGAATACAGCTTTATTAATAAATTGACTCATATGGAATTATATGAGGAAGGAAAGGTCACCAGGAATGCTGTGATTGTGCCTCCAGGCGGCATTGACCGGTCACCTTGCGGTACAGGTACATGTGCAAAAGTGGCAACGCTGTTTAAAAACGGCAGGATGAATATTAATGATACTTTTACCCACGAAAGCATTACAGGTTCTCAGTTTAAAGCCCAGCTGCTCAAAACAGAAGAAAAAGAAGGGATTATTTACAATAAAGTTTCAATCACTGGATCAGCATGGCTGATGGCGAGACATGATTTCTATATGCATGACACTGACTCAATGAGTGAAGGATACTTATTGATTCCTGAAATATAAGGGGGACAGGAATATGATTGTGAAAACCGTTAATACCTATGATATTCAAATTAATGGACAACTATTGAGAATAGCTGACCAAGCAGAACTCAAAGTGGATATACCGCCGTATAAAATCAAAAATTTACTGCTGAATGAACCAAGAGGCAATAAGTACGTGAATCTAATTACTTATAATATAAATTGTGAAGAACAGATTTTAGAAGTTTTTCTGGATACTTCAAATATTATTGATAATAGAGATATTTTGCTTAAATCCTTTATAGCCTCTTTGGTTGACAGGGGACGAATTAATAAGAAGATGATGTATCAAATCCGATTAGACGGGGAGGAGATTTTATACAAACATGATGAATTACAGATATCATCTTTGTTCGAAGCACATAATAGCGGAGAGTTTTACACAATAAATGATAAAAAACTAAAAATAGAAGAAACCGTTCTAAATCTTGAAGTAAATAATCTGACAGAAATTAAATCTTCAATACTAGAAATATATCAGCCGGATCTTGATTATCTTATTTTGTATAACTCAGGAATATTTGCAATTGTAAATAAGAATGGAGACATTATTCCATACCCGGTTATAGAGGTCATTTCACTATTATATAAAAAGTATAAAGGGGAAGAACTGACTGGCTTAACCGGTAATAACATTGAAATTAATAATAACAGTTTTTTGTATAAATATTACTTAATAGCCAACTCACAATTTTATATTGATGATACAGATATTTACAGCGAAGGATTTATTATTAAATAAAAAAGGAGGAATTTTATGGTGAAAAAACCAAGATTACCAAGTGTCGCTATATTACTCTGCATCCTGGCCTTATTTGTAGTGATTATGTTTGGCAGTATTGTAATTCTGGAGTTACCTATTCAATTGGCACTTTTAGCTGTGTGGTTCATGATTATGGGGTTCGGACTGTACCTTGGCAACAGTTATTTAAAAATGGAGAAAGGTCTGCTGAAAGGTATCTATGAAGGTATGGGTGCCATACTTATTTTGATTGCTGTCGGGGCACTCATCGGCTCATGGATAGCGGGAGGTGTTGTGCCGACTATGATCTACTACGGGCTCGGTATAATCAGTCCAGGTATGTTTCTGATGGCAGCAATGATTATTTGCTCGATTACGGCAATCGCAACAGGTACATCATTTGGTGCAGCAGGTACTGCCGGCATTGCAATGATGGGAATTGGAGAGAGTTTTGGACTGCCAGTTTACTTAGTAGCAGGTGCTGTTATTTCGGGTTGTTATGTCGGTGATAAAATGTCACCCTTATCTGATACAACTGTAATGACAGCTTCACTATCCAAAGTGGACTTATTCAGACATATTCATTCTATGGCCTATGTATCGGTTCCTGCATTTATCATTGCAGCCATTGCATATTGGATTACAGGTTCAGTGATTTATGAGGGGACAGGTGATTTAACAATAGCGGAAAATACTATGGCAGGACTTCAGGAAACATTCACAATATCCTGGTACATGCTTGTCCCTGCAGCTGTTGTTATCATAATGCTTATATTTAAGTTGCCGTCAGTACCGGTAATTATATTCGGTGCTTTGCTTGGAAGTTTATGGGCTGCCTTGTTTCAAGGTTACGGATTTATCGAAGCAATTCAGACATTATATTCCGGCAGCAGCTATTCCACAGGCATCGACTTCATTGATATCCTGCTTGATCGCGGTGGTATTACTTTCATGCTTGAAGTTATTCTGTTAATTATTCTGGCTCTTGGAGTAGGCGGGTTGCTGCAGACAATTGGTGCATTTACCGTTATTGGGGATATATTTGCGAAATGGGCGACAAATACCGGTAATTTAACGCTGACTACAATGCTAGCATCATTTTTCGGAGTGTTTTTTGGAGGTGCAGCTTATGTATCTCTTTTAACAGGAACTAAAATTACCGAAGAGAACTATGACCGTAAAAAGATATCGAGAACTCTGTTATCCAGAAATGTGGAGGCTGGAGGAACGGTTACGACACCGATGGTTCCATGGTCCGATGGTGGTGTGTTTATGGCAACAACACTTGGTGTTGCTACTCTCACGTATATTCCATTCTTCTGGTACGGATTCCTGGTTATTATCATTTCTTTGATTTACGGATATTTTGGTTTATTTATACTTGAAAAAGATGATTATGAAAAAGCATTGGATGCAGAAATAGAAAAAGAAACTGATATAAGTAATTACTAATATGATATTCTTTAAATAAAAGAATGGGAGTTATCTAATGAAAATTTATTTGGCAAGTCCGTTTTTTGATGCTGAGCAAGTGGAGAGAGTTAAGAGAGTGGAAGCTGCCTTGGAACAAAACCCAACAGTGACTGAAGTATTTTCACCGCGTCTCCAGCAGGATGAACACCTTGAACACGGTTCGGATGAGTGGCGCGAGTTTGTTTATAACAATGATATCAAACATGTTGAATGGTGCGATGCAGTCGTAGCTGTACATGATTATATCGGAGAGCATGTTGACCCGGGTACAGGTTTTGAAATCGGCTACGGCAAGGCGCTGGGTAAATTTATCGTACTTTATCAGGAAAAAGATCCTGAGACGGAAGCTCCGGTAAATCTGATGCTGACGGATTCACTGGATGTCTACTTACAGGATATTGATGATTTGGCCAAATATGATTTTAATGAGAAGAAAAAAATCAGATTTGAAAATTATTATCATGCTCCGGTAGCTGAAGATAAATAAATTTTTTCACAGCATATTTTCAGAATATGCTGTTTTTTTATTATTTTTGTATGTTATAGCATATAAAAATATGTTATGGTGATTAAAATCTGATTGAGAGGTGAGTAATTATGAAAGAAAATGTAGCCTTTATCGGCAGTAATCTCCAAAAAATCCGCAAAGAACGAAATTTAAGTCTCGATAAAACTTCAGTGCTCACCGGTGTCAGCAAGGCGATGCTTGCGCAGATTGAAAGAGGTGACTCAACTCCGACGGTCACAACATTATGGAAAATAGCAGATGGTCTAAAAATCTCTTTTTCTTCCTTGATTACCCGTCCGCAAAAAGCTATGCAGGTAATCAGAAAAGAGGATACACAGCTTGTAACAGAAAATGATAAACGTTACCGCGTTTATAACGTCGTACCTTTTTCGCCGGAAAAATTGTTCGAAGTTTATAATGTAGAAATTGACCCCGGAAGCGGACACAGTTCAGATCCTCATACTCCAGGGGTGGAGGAGTATATATTTATAAATAAAGGACGGCTGACGATGGATATTAACGGGACTTCAACCTTCCTCAAGGAAGATGAATCAATAATATTTGACGGCAATCAGCCGCATGTTTATAAAAATGACGGAGAAGTTATGGTGAAACTGACGATGGTCATGCACTACAGAAAATAAAAATATAAATAAAAAAGGGTGACAGCAATGTCGTTTGAAAACCATATTGCAACACTGAAATACGCTTTTCCAAAAACTATACCGATTTTAGCAGGCTTTACCTTCCTGGGAATTGCTTACGGGATTTATATGAACTCACTTGGATTTGGCCCTGCCTATGCCATCTTGATGAGTATATTTATCTTCGCGGGATCGATGGAATTCGTTGCCGGCAGTATGCTGCTCGGAGCTTTCAACCCTTTAAGTGCTTTTTTGCTTACTTTAATGATTAATGCAAGACACTTATTTTACGGTATTTCCATGCTGGACAAGTTTAAAGGTATCGGCAAGAAGAAGTATTACTTAATCTACGGCATGTGTGATGAAACATTCGTTATTAACAGTACGGAAAAAGCACCTGCCCATATTAACTCCGGCTGGTTCATGTTTTATGTAACCATCCTGAATCAGCTGTACTGGGTCGGCGGCACAACAATCGGCAGCCTGTTCGGTTCAGCAGTAGCCTTCAATACAGAAGGACTGGAATTTGTTATGACAGCCTTGTTTGTTGTCATCTTTTTAGATCAGTGGATGAAAGAAAGATATCATGTCAGTTCAGTTGTCGGGATTGGTGCATCGATATTGAGTCTCGTTATTTTCGGTCCTGAGAACTTTATCATCCCTGCGATGGTAATTATTTTAATTGCACTGACACTGATTAGGAAAGTAATTGAGAAAAGAGAGGTGATCTCGTGATGACCTTAACCCAGCAGATTATTATCATCGGATGTGTAGTGCTTGGAACGCTAACAACAAGATTCCTGCCATTTATTATATTTAATAACGATAAAGAAACACCGTCTTACATAAAATACTTGGGCTATATGCTGCCGCCGGCTGTATTCGGTCTTCTGGTTGTGTATGCTCTCCGGGAAGTTGAGCTGACAACGGTGTCCGGCTTTGTCCCGGAGATGCTCGCTGTCGGATTGATAATTGTACTGCATTACTGGAAGAAAAATATGCTGCTGTCGATAGCCGGGGGCACTATATTTTATATGATTCTGGTGCAGATGGTTTTTTAAATGAATACTTAATGACAAGATGCTTATTTTTTATAGGCATCTTTTTAATTTATTTAAAACTTCAGAAAACTTATTGTAAACGCTTTTATTTTTCAGAATAGTATGATAAGATTTTTTTAATTACAGTAATACTGGAATTAAAAGGAGGTATTATGGAAAGCATACCCGTATCTATTAAATCTTTGCGTTTAGAAAAAAAACTCACCCTTAAAGAGTTGAGCAGTAAAACAGATTTATCTGTTAGTTTTTTATCACAAATTGAAAGAGGAGAAAGTTCACCTGCTATTACATCATTAAATAAAATTGCAGAAGCTTTAGATGTTGATATTACACACTTTTTTAATCCTCCCAAGTCAGAAGACTTTATGATTTCTTTTGAAACTGCAGAACCTTTTAAAGTAGAGCATTCATCTCAAACGATGTATCGCATGTCTAGTGATTTCGAAAATAGGACATTAGAAAACTACATAATTGAAATTCCCCCAGGAGCAAGAAATGAAAAAATGCGTCATGTCGGAGAAGAACTATACTACTTAATAGAAGGAAAACTTACAGTATACGTGAATGAAAAGATATATGAATTGAATCAAAATGATGTTATTCATTTTCCTTCTAATATCTCTCATTATTATGAGAATAATAGTGAGAATATAGCCAAGATTCTATGCGTAGTTACGCCAACACTATTTTAAATTGAAAGGAAGTTTTTTATGAGAGTTGCTACAGATATAGGTGGAACATTTACAGATTTAGTAGCAGTAGATGATAACGGGAAAATTATAGTCGGAAAGTCTGATACTACACCAAATAAATTTGAAAAAGGTATTTTTAATGTTATTGAACAAGCGAATATAGATTTAAAAGATATACAAATGTTCTTTCATGGAACAACAGTAGTCATAAACACACTAACGGAAAAAACTGGTGTAAAAACTGGCTTAATTACAACAAAAGGATTTAGAGATGTTTTAGAAATAGCAAGGGGAAACAGACCAGATTTATTTAATCTTAAATATAAGAAACCTGAGCCTATAGTAGAGAGACATTTGCGTAAAGAAATTTCTGAAAGATTAGACTATAAAGGTGAAGTGATTTCTCCCTTAAATACTGACGAGCTTAATGAGATACTAACTTACTTTAAAGAATATAACGTAAAAGCCATAGCAGTATCTTTGCTACACAGCTATAAAAATGATGAGCACGAAAAGCAAGTTCTAAATTATATTAGAACAAATTATCCAGAATTCAGTGTGACAATTTCTAGCGAATTAAGTAAAGAATGGCGAGAGTATGAACGTACTTCAACGGCTGCTTTTAATGCTTATGTGAAACCAATTGCCCACGATTATCTGACTAATCTAGAACAGAACTTGATTGATAAAAGCAGCTGCAAAAGAAATTACATCATGCAGTCTAATGGTGGTACGAGTACTTTTGAGATTGCCAAGAAAACACCTATAAATATGATTGAATCTGGACCAGTAGCTGGAATATTCGGGGCTTCCATATTAGGAGAAGTAATAGATGAAAATAATTTAATTGTATTGGATATTGGAGGAACTACTGCAAAATGTTCATTAGTGGAAAATGGAAATGTGAAAATTTCGACGAATTACCATATGGAGAAAACGGAACGCTATGCAGGTTACCCTTTGAAGGTGCCTGTCGTTGACATTATTGAAATTGGGAACGGTGGTGGCTCAATAGCCTGGATTGATGATAGTGGGTCTATAAAAGTAGGACCTAAATCTGCCGGAGCAGATCCTGGACCAATAGCATATGGGCGCGGGGGAAATAAACCTACAACAACTGATGCGAATGTCCTTTTAGGAAGGTTAGCTTTGAGGAACTTTGAGACAAGTACATCGCTTGAAGAGATCAAAAATAAATTTGAAATTAGTTTGGGCAAACAGCTAAATACAAAAACTGATGATTTAGCAATGGGAATTGTAAAAATCGCTAACTCAAATATGTTGAATGCCTTGAAACTAATTTCAGTTAGAAAAGGTTATGACCCAAGGGACTTCACGCTAGTAGCAATTGGCGGAGGAGGTCCGATGCATTCACAAGCATTGGCACGTGAGTTAGGAATTAAAAAAGTAGTTATTCCTTCAACATCATCAGTATTCGCATCGTGGGGAATGTTAATGTCTGATATTCGACATGACTACTCACAGACACTGTTACTACCAGCAAGAGGAATAAGTTATAAAGAAGTTAATTCTGTGTATGATGAAATTATTCGAAAAGCAGAAGAAACCTTGAATACTGAAGGTGTTGAAGCTAGTGATGTAGTTATTACAAAAAGCTTAGATATGAGGTATGAAGGTCAGGAACATACTGTAGAAATTCATGTTCCGTATGAGAATATTGATGAAAATAATATTGAGGAAATCATTAAAAATTTCCACGAGAACCATGATCGTATGTACTCATATACACTGCCAGAAAATGAATTAGAAATAGTAAATATAAAAATACAAGCTTTAGGTAAACTTGAAAAACCTAAAATGATTGAGACTGATACTGAGGAAGGCACAGCACTAAAAGGAGAGAGAGAAGTTTTTTATGAGGAAAGTGGCTGGATACATGTCTCGGTATATGATAAGAACAAACTTAAAGTAGAAGAAAGTGTAACTGGACCAGCTATTATCGAGGAACAGTCAACCTCAATAATATTACATGATGGAGACGTATTACAAAAAGATAAATATGGAAATCTAGTGATTGAGATAGGAGGTCAATAATATGAGATCTTATAAAACAAACCCATTTACTTATGAAGTAATTAAAGATGCACTTATTGCTACCGGAGAAGAAATGTTTATCGCACTAGCAAAAACATCTATGAGTCCAATTGTCTATGAAGTTTTAGATTATGCTTGTGGATTAACTAATCATAAAGGTGAACTCGTTACACAAGGGAATGGTGTAACAGGATTTATTGGTATGTTGTCATTTATGGTTAAAGATACGATTGAGAAACACGGCGATACTATAAAAGAAGGTGACATTTTTATTATCAATGATCCATATAAAGGCGGGGGGTCACATTTAAATGATGTTGGACTTGTGATGCCTATATTTTATAAAGGGCAATTAATTTCCTTTGTCGCCAACAAAGCACATTGGACAGATGTAGGAGGTAAAGATCCTGGCTCTATGTCTACAAACTCAACCGAAATTTATCAAGAAGGTCTGCAATTCGCTTGTTTAAGGTTATTTTCAGAAGGCGAAGTAAATGACCCACTACTTAAATTTATTGAAACGAATGTGAGACATCCTGAAATCTCTATCGGTGATTTATGGGCACAAGTAGCCTCATTACGGACGGGAGAAAAAAGACTTAAAGAATTATGCGAAAAATATGAAAGTGAAGTCATTATCGAAAGTATGGAACGATTCTTGGACCAGGGAGAAAGACTTGCATTAAAAGAAATTGAAAAACTTCCAAAGGGTACTTTTGAGTTGAGTGACTTGATTGATGATGATGGAATAACTGATGATCAGATTAATATTCAAATAAAAATTACAATCACAGAGAATGAATTCATCTGTGATTTCACTGGCACAGATACACAAGTGCAAGGCCCTATTAATAGTTCATATACAGGATTAGTATCATCTGTTAGAACAATTTTTCTTGCTATAACTAACCCCGCACAAGATATTAATGATGGTGCTTTTAGACCATTAACAGTAATTGCGGAAGAAGGTTCTGTAGTAAATACTTCTAGTCCAGCACCGACTTCAATGTATTGGGAATCTATGTTGTATGGCAGTGAACTTATCTGGAAGTCTCTCTCTCCATATCTTCCAGATAAACTAACAGCAGGACATCTTATGTCCGTTTGTACCGTTATCATGGGTGGTAAACATCCTGATAAAGATGGGGATTTTTTAATTGTTGAACCATCGGTTGGTGGTTGGGGAGCAGGAAATAATCAGGATGGAGACACAGGTCAATTTTGCATATTAGATGGTGAAACGTTTAATGTTCCTGTAGAAATTGCAGAGACAACTTATGGTGTCATCATCGATGAGTATTCTATGCGGACAGATGGGGCCGGGGCAGGAAAACATCGTGGAGGACCTGGGGTCATTAGAAGTTATCGTGCATTAACTGATAATCAATTTTTCACAGCGAGTTACGGACATCATAAATTAAATGTATGGGGCTCAGCAGGAGGAATGGACGGTTCTAATAATGAATTCCTTATTGAGAAAGCAGATGGGACTGTTGATGGTCCATTTGGTAAGTACAATCAATACAAATTAAATAAAGGCGATAAAGTAGTGCTAAAAACTGCAACAGGCGGAGGATACGGTGATCCCAAGGAACGAAGTAAAAAAGATGTAGAAAATGATATTCTAAATGGTTATATCACAGTCGAACAAGCGAATAGGTTTTATGGATATAGTAGGTGATTAGATATGAAAATTAGAAAATTAGCAGTAAATGACAATAAAAGTTCGTTGTTTATGCACTCTATGTTTGAAGATGTGTTACAAGAAAAAGGAATAAATGGAACTTTTAATTATGTGGAAATTTCAGGTAACACTAAACTACCAGAAAATGGTTGGACAAGTCATGATTTTGATGAATTTTCACTTGTAATAGAAGGAGAGATAGAATCAATTATTGATGGAAAGGTATATACAGTGGGTCCAGGAGATTACACATTAATAAAAAAAGGGACACCTCATCAGTCGTATAATCGTAATAATGAAACTTGTAGAATCATAAGTTTATTAATTTAGAAGGAGTGTTGAGATGTCTAAAAAAGAAGCCAGTGGTATGGGAAATGATAATCCATTAGAAAGTGTACCCTTAGGACGGAGAGAGAGATGGTTAACTCCAGCTGTAATATTTGGCGGTTTGGAGTTTACAATTCCAGTTTTAATGGTGGGTGCAACGCTTGCAGGAGCATTCGGAATAACTGAAATATTTTGGATAGTTATGATAGCAATGGTGTTAATCCAATGGATTGGAAACACTTTGAATGGATATATAGGGGCTAAAACTGGTAGACCTTCTTCTGTAGTGGCAAAAAATAGTTTTGGAGATTTTCAAGCCAGGATAATTGCCGGGGGCACAATTTTTTTAGCTTCTCTAGGCTGGTGGGCTTTACAAACTGCAGTAACTGCAAATGCTATTGCAGCAATGTTTGGAATTAACTATGAAGAAGAATGGGGGAAGTGGGCTCTTATAACAGTGGTATCCGGATTATTATTTGCAATACCTTCTATTATTGGATATAACTCGATGAAATGGACTGATTACCTGGCAGTACCAGCAGGATTATTATTGGTAGTAGGTGGAATATATTTTGCTTTGAAAAATACAGGATGGACAGAGATTCTATCCTGGAATCCGTCAGGTGAAATGACGATACTAGCAGCTATCAGTCTGATTATCGGAGCGAATGTTTCTCAATGGGTTATTGCAGCGGACTACACCAGATATGCTAAACCGCGCTGGAAAGATAACATTTTAATACCACTTGGAATAATCAGTGTGGGTGTTCCGTTATTCATGGTTGGTGCAGTCATGTCTGTTGGTGTTGGTGAAGCTGATATTGTAACAGTGATGCTCAATCTCGGATTTCCAATTTGGGGATTCTTAATTTTATGGCTAGCTACTTGGACATCTCAATTAGTAAACAACTATAGTATGGGATTAGCATTTTCAAATTTATTAAATGTTAATAGTAATATTGGACGTATGATTTTAACTTTACTGGGAACCTTGATTGCAATTGGTGTAGCACTTATGGGGATTCTTGAGTATTTTGAAGACTTTTTATATTTGACTGCCCTTGTATATCCAGCAATCGCAGGAATACTATTTGCTGATTTCTTTTTCTTAAGATCACAGGGATGGCAAAACATTAAGAAATGGAATTATATTGCAACAGTAGCTGTTATTATTGGTATTGCAGTTGGTTATTATACTCAATATGTGAATCCAGTTGGCCTACCTGCTGTACAATCATTATTCGCCTCTCTAATTTCATATTATTTAATGATGTTTATTAAAGGTAAAATAAAACCAGATGAGTTTACTCCTGAAAAGTGGAAAAATAAATAATAAAAGAATCGTAATCCGAGTGTCTCGGATTACGATTCTTTTATTATTTTAAACTTTTTCCGTTTGTTGTCAGAACCTTGTTTGTACGTTTATTCGATTCAGCAAGAACCAAATCAAAAGTATTAATAATCATTAACCTGTCTGATGTTTTCAAAATCATAACTTGAACTCCAAGTTTCAGGAAATTCGACAAGATTTGTGTGATTTAAATCTACCGAAGTAATTAGCTTATCCACTTTAATTGGAACCTTTCTGTTTCGCTGTCAGTAATTTGCAACTGAAAATATGCTGCTGTCGATAGCCGGGGGTACTATTTTTTATATGATTCTGGTGCATATGGTGTTTTAAATGAATGCTTAATGACAAGATGCTTATTTTTATAAGCATTTTTTTAATTTATTATTTTTAATTATCAGATTATATTTACAAGTCAGAATATTCGTGGTAATCTACCTATTAATCGTTAGGTGGTGAAAGTATTGAATACAAAGCAGCGAATTGTCAACGCGGCAATAAAGAATATCGCTTCATATGGTTATGATGGGGCGACTATGAAAAAGATAGCAGATGACAGTGAGATAAAAACTGCTTCCATATATTATTTTTTTAATAATAAACAAGCACTGATGCTGAGTGTGCTGGACAAAGTTCTGCAAAATCACTTTTCAGCAATGGTGGATGCTTATGAAAGCAGTAATAATCTAAGTCCTTTAGAAATAATGCAGGTGATGCTGGAAAGAATTGCTGAACATCATTTTGAGAACTCATCTGAAAGAAAAGTATATCTGGAGCTTCTGGAGAGCAGCGATGAAACTATAAAGACTGAGGTTGTAAGTTACCTGGAGCGATATAATTCATGGTTATATGAAAACTTAATGAATGAATTAAATACTTTATATGTATCGGAAGATGGAACGGAATTAAAACAAGTTTTAGATTATTTCTTATTAATTGGTAACGGTGTTTTTTGGGCTACAAATTTATACTCATATGAAGAAATGAAAAGTGAAGTAATTAATGCGAAATCACTAATGTACTATGCTTATAACGCTGTTTTGATAAATCGGGAGGAATAATATGGAACAAGTTGATCAAAAGAAATTAATAGAAGATTATGAGATAAAACCTGTACCACAGGAAGAACGTAAAAACTGGTTTTATTTAACGATGGTGTGGATTGCAGGGATTATAGCCTTATCAGCCACAGCTCTTGGCGGGGCTTTAGGTAGTGGAATGAGTTTAAATCAAGCGATATTTACCGCAGGAATAGGCTGTTTTTTATTAGCTGTTTTTAATGCCTTTTGCGGTATTGTCGGTAACAAAACAGGCCTGTCAACTGCAATGATATCGACATTTGCTCTCGGAAGATATGGCTCATTTATTGTCTCAATTGTAATCGCAATATCGCTGTTCGGCTGGTTCGGTGTGCAGCTGGATCTATTCGGGTCTAGTTTATATAACGTCATATACGACGTCTTCGGAATTGAGATAGGAAGAAAATGGCTGATGATTTTAGGCGGCGCTTTGATGACTATCACTTCCATGATTGGCTATAAAGGTCTGGAAAAACTTAGTGTTGTCGCAACACCATTATTAGGAATTTTATTGATTGGGTCAGCCTTTATAGTTCTCAGAGAATTTAATTTTAATGAATTGAACAATGCGGCTTTATCAATGGATCCAATTAGTATAGGTGGAGGAATCTCACTTTTAATCGGCTCTCTTGCCATTGGTGTAATCATTGCCCCGGATTTTTCAAGGTATTCAAAATCAAATAAAGATACAGTAATTGCTTCCTTTCTGAGTTATTTTTTAGGCTACGCCGTTGTACTCGTATTAGCAGTATTATTAGCGAAGGCAACGAGTGAAGTAGATGTCGTAGCAATCATGATTGGTATCGGCTGGGGGAGCGGAGCGATGCTTGTGTTAATTTTAGCGCAGTGGACGACCAATAATACAAACTTATACTCATCTGCTCTTGGGTTCTCTGTAGTTTTTAAAGCAGTGCCTAAATACATTATTACAATTTGTGCAGGAATTATTGGTACTACGTTCGCAGTGCTCGGTATTTATGATAACTTTATAACTTTCCTCAACATACTCAGTATTATGATTCCGCCGGTGGGTGGGATTTATGTTGCGGACTTCTTATTAAGAAGTCACCGCTATGATTTTTCCAGGATGGAATCAATCAGAAGTCTAAACATCATGAGTATTTTAGTTTGGGCTATAGCTATATTTACAGCATTTCTAACTTCTGCACCTCCGCTTGGTCTGGGAATACTGACAATTACTAATGCACCTGCAATCGATGCTTTCTTGGCAGCTTTTATTTTGCAACTGATAATCAGTAAATTCAACTTGGATAAGAGAGGATAGATAGCAATGAAAACAATTACCCAAAATGATATTGAAGATATCGCTCTGGGGGCTGCTCTCTTAGGTACTGGCGGGGGCGGAGACCCTTTTATAGGGAAACTAATGGCCTTATCCGCCATTGAGAAATATGGGGATGTAAAGCTGATCAATATAGATGAGTTGAAAGACAAACAAAAAGCTGCCACATTTTGCATGGTCGGCGCTCCTACTGTAGGCGTTGAAAAGTTACCAAACTTTGAAAGTTTAGAAAAGGCATACGAAGAATATCAAAAATATTACGGCAGTAATATTGAAGCTATTCTGCCAGCGGAAATAGGCGGAGTAAACTCTATGATACCCTTTGTTCTGGCAGCGATGAAAGGCATACCGATTATTGATGCAGATGGCATGGGAAGAGCATTTCCCGAAATGCAGATGGATACATTTTCAATTGCCGGTATACCTAACACGCCTTCTGTATTTGCAGATGAAAAAGGCAATTCGTTCATTATAAAAACCAAAGATAGCGAAGCAACAGAAAAAATCTCAAGAGCATTAGTGGACACGATGGGCGGATCATTAATTAATGGTGTTTACCTTCTCGATAAATCTGATTTAAATAAAAATGCAGTTCCAAATACAATTTCATTAGCGAAAAAAATCGGAAGAATTATCAGGACATCTAAAACAGCTGTCGATGAGCTGGTAAATGATTATGAGATGTTTCAGCTGTTCAATGGCAAAATTACAGATGTTGACCGAAAGACTAGTGGTGGATTTGTAAGAGGGACAGCAAAAATCGAAGGAATTGAATCCGACAAAAATAAAGTTTGTACTATTGAGTTTCAAAATGAGAATTTGATTTGTCTTGTTGATAATCAGGTCATGTGTACAACGCCTGATTTGATTACCTTGATAGATAAAGAGACGGCTAATCCGTTGACAACAGAAGGTTTAAAATATGGAATGAGATGCAGTGTTATTGCGAGTAAAGCAGATAACCGGTGGAGAACCGAGAAAGGTATTCGTACTGTTGGACCGAAATATTTTGGTTATGACTACGAGTATGTACCTGTAGAAAAATTAATTAGAGATAGGGTGTAATTTATGAGATTGATAGGTAAAGAAGAAATAGAAAAAATGGCAATAGGTGCTGCCCTCCTTGGAACAGGCGGCGGCGGAGATCCATATATAGGAAAACTTATGGCTTTACAGGCAATAGAAAAGCATGGTCCTGTAAAACTGATTTCAGCAGCAGAATTAGACGACGATGATTTGGTGGTACCTTCAGCTATGATGGGAGCACCGACAGTAATGGTTGAGAAAGTGCCTAGCGGAGAAGAATCGCTGGCGGCATTCAGTGCTCTGGAAGACTATCTGGGCAAAAAAATTACTGCAACGATGCCGATTGAAGCTGGCGGTGTAAACTCACTTTTGCCTCTGGCTCTTGCTGCCCAAACAGGGTTGCCGGTAGTCGATGCGGACGGAATGGGACGGGCTTTTCCTGAGCTGCAGATGGTGACCTTCTATCTTGATGATATAAACGCATCCCCTATGGTGTTGGCAGATGAAAAGAAAAATTCAATCGTTCTTAATGCTGTAAATGGCATGTGGACGGAAAAAATAGCACGCAGTGCAACTATGACTATGGGAGGCTCCCTTTTAAATGCTATTTATCCTATGACCGGCAAGCAAACAAAAGAGTCCTCAATATTAAACTCACTGACTTTGGAAGAGGAACTTGGAGATATTATCCTTAATTCCAAAAATCCGATTGAAGATCTTAAAACTAAGCTTAAAGGCTATATTTTATTCAATGGAAAAATTACAGATATCGAAAGAAAAACCGATGGAGGGTTTGTAAGAGGAAGTGCAAAATTTAATGGCATTAATCAAGACAAAGACAGTACGGCAAGCCTGGAATTTCAAAATGAGAACTTAATGTGTTTAGTCGATGGTCAGCCTAAGTGCATAACACCAGATTTAATTACAGTGCTAGACGCTGAAACAGGAATGCCTATTACTACCGAAGGACTAAAGTTCGGCATGAGGGTGGTTATTTTAGGAATGCCTGCTGATGAGAAATGGAGAACTGATAGGGGCATTGAAACGGTGGGGCCAAAATACTTTGGTTATGATTATGAATATAAAACAATCGAAGAACTAAATAAATAATAAGGAGATTTTGATATGGCATATAAATTGGGAATTGATGTGGGCGGTACGAATACAGATGGAGCAATACTGGATGAGCAGATGAATGTTATTTCATCTTTTAAATCTCCAACAACTGATGATATTGAATCAGGCATCAAAAATGTAATTGAAATGTTATTGGATGATATAGATTTTGACAAATCAGAAATTACTCATGCCATGCTCGGAACGACGCAGTGCACAAATGCAATAGTCACGCGTAAAGGTTTAAATAGTGTGGGTGTTATACGAACGGGAGCCCCAGCAGGAACTGCGGTTGAACCGCTTTACAGTATGCCTGACGATTTGCTCAGTGTAATTGGGGAGAATACTTTTCAGGTTAGAGGAGGACATGAGTTCAATGGTGAATTAATTGCTGAACTTGATGAAGAAAAAATTCGTGAAATTGCGAAAGAGCTTAAAGGCAAAGTATCCTCGATAGCGATTACGTCTATCTTTTCTCCTGTAAACAACGAACACGAAATAAGAACAAAAGAAATTATCGAGGAAATCTGGGATGAAGAAGTTGCATTCTCATTGTCTTCAGAAATTGGAAGTATTGGATTGCTGGAAAGAGAAAATGCGACAGTACTGAACGCTTCTATTATTGATGTTGCCAGAAAAACAATCATTGGCTTTGAAAAAGCCTTAGAACAAAATGGTATAAATGCTAATGTGTACTTCTGTCAAAATGACGGTACATTGATGTCGAAAGAATATACATTGAAATATCCAATTCTCACAGTAGCCTGCGGTCCAACCAATAGCTTAAGAGGTGCAAGTTTCTTATCCGATTTTAATAATGCAATTATAGTTGACATCGGCGGAACTACTACCGATATCGGCGTGCTGAATAATGGTTTCCCACGAGAATCATCATTGTCTGTAGAACTCGGCGGCGTACAGACAAACTTTAGAATGCCTGATATCTACTCTCTCGGACTCGGCGGCGGAACTATTGTGCAAATAAAAAATAATGATTTCCAAATTGGTCCTGACAGTGTCGGGTACAGACTGCCGGCTGAAGCGAAAATATTCGGGGGTGATGTCCTGACCGTTACAGATATTGCTGTAGCTAAAGGTGTTTTAGACCTTGGAGATAGAACATTGGTAGAAGATCTAAATACCAGGTTGGTAGATGAGATTTATGAAGAAATTTTAAAAATGATAGAGCGTTCTATTGAAAGAATGAAAACAAGCGCAGCAGATGTGCCAGTGATACTCGTTGGCGGCGGTAGTGCTTTAATCCAGGGAGATATTGAAGGTGCAAGCGAAGTAGTTAATCCTGGCAATGGAGGAGTAGCTAACGCCATTGGATCAGCGATTTCGGATATAAGCGGCGAAGTTGAGAAAATCTACAATATAGATCCGGGAGAACGGGAAAATACTTTGGCAGAGATTAAAAAAATAGCAATCAATGAAGCAGTCGAAGCAGGAGCGGATAAAGATAAAACTGAAATCATCAGTTTTGAAGATGTTCCACTAGCATATTTGCCAGGCAATGCGACTAGAATTAAAGTTAAAGCGGCAGGACCTCTTAGAAAATAGGTATAGATTGAATCCTTGGATAATATACGGTTATCCAAGGATTTATATTTTTATAAATTTACGTCTGCTGCCGATAGCCGGGGGTACTATATTTTATATGATTCTGGTGCAGATGGTGTTTTAGAAAAGAAATATAAATAGAGAAAAGGTGTTCAACTTGAAAAAAGCATACATTATACACGGTTATGCAGCAACGCCTGAATCGCACTGGTTCCCATGACTTGCCCGGGAATTGAAAAAATATAATTATGACACCGAAGTCTTTGCTTTACCGGGTTCAAGCGAACCTGAGCTGAAGAAATGGAGAGGTAAAATTGAATTAATTTCACCAGTATTAGACAGCGGCGCAATTTTTATCGGGCATAGTTTAGGTGTGCTTACCATTTTGGATCATTTACCAAAAATAAATACGGATTATTTTTGGTAGCAGGATTTAAAAACAGAACTGCAGCATTGCCGGAACTTGATCAATTTATAGAGGAGGCATATTTTAATAAGAAAAATATCCTGGCAGAACATATTATTTCTGGAGCTGCTAAAAAGGATGACAGGGTAGACAGCAGTCTATCGAAAGAATTATCCGAAGAACTGAATGATAAATTTATTGAAGTTAATCATGAGGGTCACTTTTTAGGTAAAGAAGGATACGACACATTTGAATTGCTGAGAGATGAGATATTTAAGAGAAATAACTTAAAAAGCTTATCTCCTTGTGCTGAAGACAAGGAGACAGCTTTTTTATAAATTCTTATACAGTTCTTTGCGTCTGCTTTTAAAAATCGGAATATCAGCACGCACCTGATCTATATAATTTAAATCCAGTTCTGCTGTCACGACTTCTTCCGTATCTGTATCCGCTTCAGCAAGAATCTCGCCAAAAGGATTAATAATCATTGACCGTCCTGCGAATTCAGCACCGTTGTTCTGTGTGCCGACAGTATTGCTGGCAACGATGTAGCATTGATTTTCAATGGCTCTTGCTTTCAGCAGTGTTACCCAATGTTCTGTACGTTCTATTGGCCATTCTGCAACGACGAAAATTATTTTTGCGCCTGACAGAGATAGGTCTCTGAATAATTCAGGGAATCTTAAATCATAGCAAATTACCAGACCGCACTCTTCTCCGCTGATTTCAAATACCTCTGCCGGTTTGTCTCCGCTGACGAGAAATTCCGGTTCATTTAACATTGGCACCAAATGCATTTTTGAATATTCATATATCAGTTTTCCATTATTATTTACCGTAAAAGCTGTATTATAGACCCCGCTGTCTCCGTAAGTATTTGGAATCGAGCCTGCAACGATAGTCACATTATTATCAGCCGCTAATTTCGAAATGAAGGTTTTCACCGGTTCGAGGTTATTGGCTGCATAATCCCTGATATTCTCAAGATCATAGCCTGATGTCCACATTTCAGGGAGCACGACAACATCGGTATGGTCTAAATCCGTTTCGTTAAACAGCTTGTTTACTTTATTTAAGTTTTTTTCTATGCTGCCATCAGTGATTTGAAACTGGAAGATTTTAATTCTCATAATATCTCTCCTTTAGCAGTTCCGGAATTTAACTCTACAGTATACATAGCCGAACTCTCTGTAAAGAAAAGTATTTCATTATTGCAAAAAACCTAGTGAGATAGTATGATTTTAATTATATTTAATATCAGAAAATTCAACCAATAAAATGGAGGATTAATATGACTAATGACAAGTGGAATTTAGAAACTTTAACGATACATGCAGGACAAACAGTGGATGATTCAAAATCACGCGCGGTGCCGATTACACAGACTACAAGTTATGTGTTCGACGATACTCAGCATGCACAGGATTTATTTTCTTTAGCGAAGCCGGGAAATATTTACACACGCATTATGAACCCGACACAAAACGTTTTTGAAGAGCGTATTGCGGCGCTGGAAGACGGCATTGGTGCATTAGCGACGTCTTCAGGACAGGCGGCTATTCATTTATCACTCTTAAATATCGTAGAAACTGGCTATGAGATTGTTGCATCTGCCAATCTGTACGGCGGTACATATAACCTTTTAAATGTAACGTTTAAGAAGATGGGAATTAAAGTTCATTTCGTCGATCCGTCAGATCCTGAAAACTTTAAAGCAGTGATTAATGATAAAACACGTGCGGTCTTTGCTGAAACGATAGGTAACCCGCGTATTGATGTTTTAGATATCGAAGCGGTAGCGGAAATTGCACACAGTCATGATCTGCCGCTTATTGTCGACAGTACTTTTGCAACGCCTTATTTACTTCGTCCGTTTGAACACGGTGCCGATATTATCGTGCATTCAGCGACTAAATTTATCGGCGGGCACGGCACTTCTATCGGCGGGGTTATCGTCGACGGAGGCAACTTCAATTGGGATAACGGTAAATTCCCGGGACTTGTTGAGCCGGATGAAAGTTATCACGGTGTTTCTTATGTAAATGATATTGGTCCTGCAGCATATATCACAAAAGCACGTGTTCAGCTGCTGCGTGATTTAGGCTCTGCAGTGTCTCCGTTTAATGTTCAGCAGTTCCTCTTAGGACTGGAAACATTACACCTCCGCATGGAACGCCATTCGGAAAACGCACTGAAAGTAGCGGAGTATTTAGAACAGCATCCTAAAGTGAAATGGGTCAATTACCCGGGACTTGAAAGTAATAAATATCATGAACTGGGTAAAAAATACCTGCCTAAAGGACAAGGTGCTATCCTGACATTCGGTATTGACGGTTCGGTGGAAGAAATTGCGAAGTTTGTCGACGGGCTTGGACTGTTCTCCTTAGTTGCGAACGTTGGAGATTCAAAATCATTGGTTATTCACCCGGCAAGCACCACACACCAGCAGCTATCAGAAGAAGAACAAATCGCTTCAGGAGTGCTGCCGGAGCTGGTACGTCTGTCAATCGGAACTGAAAATATTGATGATATTATCAGTGACTTAGAGCAGGGTCTTAAAGAAGTATAAGTGAAAAAATGAAGCCGTGAGAGGATATCTCGCGGTTTTTATTATTTAAAAGGCAAGTAAATATGAAAATAGATAATCTATTTTTAAAAAACAGGGTATAAGGAGGGGTGAATCTATATTTTGGAGGTAAAGTAAATGAATGTGAACAGCTGGTCGGAAAATCTTGTTATCGAACATTGGCCAAAACGAGATCCGAATTCTCATAAAGGTAACCACGGCAAAGTCGGTATTATTGCCGGCAGTCAGCTGATGCCCGGTGCTGCTGCTCTTTGTGCCGGTGCTGCAGTAGAAAGCGGGGCGGGTTTAACAGCAGTCAATACTGTAAGAACAGTAATTCCAATTGTTGCGGGACATGTTCCGGAAGCGACGTTTTATCACAGGGATGATGATTTAAACGGCTTTATGGAAGGAAAGGATGTAATTGCAGCAGGACCGGGTCTTGGACGTTTATCCGATGATATTATTGAAGATTTGATTACTAATTTTGATGGACCGCTGGTGATTGACGCTGACGGATTACATGAGCTGCGGAGCCATGAAGTGATGATTAGAAAACGGACGGCACCGCTTATTATCACACCTCACGCCGGTGAAATGGCCCGCATTATTAATGAAGACATTGAATATGTGACCGGTAATCGTTATAAATCAGCGGAAAAATTGGCTATGGATTACGGCATTTACGTCGTGCTTAAAGGCCCGGAAACGGTTATTGCTGAACCTGACGGCACATTGTGGGTGAATCACACGGGAAATGCAGGTCTCGCAAAAGGCGGTACAGGAGATGTTTTAACCGGGATGATCCTCTCTTTCATCGGCCGTTACGATGATATTCAGCCGGCTGTTTCCAGTGCAGTGTATATGCACGGCTATGCTGCTGATTATTTAATTGAGCATGATGAAGCAATTGAATCGGTGACTGCATCGAAAGTAATAAAGGCATTGAGCTCATCTTTCGAAAGACTGATAAATTAGAATTATCTAAAAATTAAATTGCGCTCTGGCAGCAAAAGAATATATAATGCAGTTGTATCTTGAATAAATAAAAAGGGGTTTTATATTTATGAAGGAAAATATTTATGGGAATGTTCCATGCTTTTTAGGTGCCGAAAATCTTGTGAAAAAGGGCTCTTATGATACAGATGTCATCTTTTACGGTGCACCTTTTGAAGGTGAAAGTACTTGGGGTGACTATACAGGGGTCGAACTCGGACCGAAACAGATCCGTTCTTCTTCAGCACGCTACAGCGGCTACTTACCGGAGCTCGATCACGTCGATGTTACCGAGCATTTATCGTTCGGCGATGCGGGGGACGTGCCTTTTGTCGCACATGATAATGAACAGTCTTATCAAAACATCGAAGATTTTTCAGCCGAGTTATGGAAGACAGGAAAGTTCCTTGTCGGTTTCGGAGGAGAACATGGTGTTACATATCCAATCCTGAAGTCTCTTGCTGACAGCGGTAAGAGAGTGGGCATCATACATTTAGATGCCCATTACGATAACATGCCTGATTATGAAGGAGAGCGGTATGCCCGCAATACTCCGTTCATGCGTTTGTATGAAACAGAAGGTGTGCGCAACGAATCGATTATTCATACGGGGATTCACGGTCCGCGTAACAAACCTGAAACAGGTCGCTACGCAAAAGAAAACGGTGCGGTAACGATTACGATTAACGAGATTAGGGAAGCAAAAGATTTACGTGCCTATGCTAAAGAAATTTACGATATGGCAGCAGAGGATGTGGATGTTGTCTATTTATCTATCTGCAGTGACGTGCTGGATTTTGCCTACAATCCAGGCGGCCCTGTCGACGGCAATGGTTTAACATCTTATGAATTACTTACTTTAATACATGAATTCGGTAAATATGGTCTCGCTGGCATGGATTATGTTGAAGTGTATCCGATGATGGATGCAAATCAGCATTCTGCACATTTTGTCAGCTACGCAGTACTGTATGTGCTTGCCGGACACTTAAAATATTTAGGCAAAATCTGATTGAACAAGGGATGGGATCTTGATGAACAGATTTAAGGAAATACTAAAAGCTCTGGGACCCGGTATGGTCATCACAGCTTCATTCATCGGTCCGGGGACAGTGACAACAATGACACGTGCCGGGGCTGGATTTGGCTACAGTATCTTATGGGCGGTTTTATTCTCCGTCATTGCAACAATCGTTCTGCAGGAAATGATTATCCGTCTGGCTTTAGTAACGAGGCGCGGTCTCGGGGAAGCTATTTATGATTTATTTAATCATACAGTGGGGAAATTTCTTGTCGTCTGGATTTCTATGCTGGCAGTTGCTATAGGCTGTGCGGCATACATGAGCGGAGACTTGCTCGGAACCTCACTCGGTCTTGGATATCTGCTTAATATACCAACGAATATACTTGCCCCGATAGTCGGAATAATAATACTGACAATTGGCTTACTGGGCAGTTACAAAATTATAGAAAAAATTATGCTCGGTCTGATGGTAATCATGGGTGCAACATTCATTACAACGATGTTCCTGGTAAAGCCGGACTGGGGCGAAGTGTTCAGCGGTGCATTTTTACCTTCCATACCCGATGGTTCCATTATTATGGTCATTGCATTAATTGGAACGACAGTTGTACCGTATAATTTTTTCCTGCACGCGACTGCGGTGCATGAAAGATTTAACGGTATGAAAGACTTGAACCTGGCACGCTGGGACACAATTATTTCAATCGCTATCGGCGGTCTTATTTCAGGTGCAATTTTAATTTCTGCCAGTGCTTTAATTTACGGACAGGAAGTAGATAACGTGGTTGCACTTGCAGGCCCTCTTGTACCGATTCTCGGTGAAACATGGGCGCCTGTCTTTATCAGTATAGGTTTGTTCGCAGCAGGATTCTCATCTGCACTGGCATCACCGATGGGGGCTGCTGCAACAGTCAGTTCTTTCTTCAAATGGGAAGGCGGAATGAAAGGCAAGAAATTTAAAATGGTGTTCGGTACCGTTATATTAATCGGTGTCGTCACATCGGCCATCGGTTTTGAGCCGCTTGAAGTGATTCTTATCGCCCAGGCGCTAAACGGTATTATTCTGCCTGTTATTGCAATTTTAATTTACATTATTATTAATAAAAAAGGGCTTATGGGACAGTATAAAAATGGCCCGGTATTAAATGTCATCGGATTTGCAGTGGTGGCAGTAGTGTCATTTTTAGGAATTTACAGCATGATTGATGCAGTGACAGCATTTTTCGGATAAAAAATTAAGAAACGGCTCCTGATACGGAGCTGTTTTTTTATAAAATTGCTTTCATCAGCGATCATGCTTAAGATAAATGGAATGGTAATTTTAACAGGAGGAGAAAGTTATATGAATATCGGTTTGGTCGGTTCCGGAGCAATCGGACAGTATTTGTTAAAAAATATTAACGGAAAAACTCACGAACACTTAAACATTAGAAGCGTCTTTGTAAGAAATTACGATAAGTATAAGCACCTTGAAGAACTGTATAATGTAGAACTCTTTACAGATCTGAAAAAATTTCTTGCTGCAGATACAGATCTTATCGTGGAAGCAGCCAATGTTGAGACGGTTAAAACCCTGCTTCCTGACATCATTAAAGAAAAGGACACAATGCTGATCAGCATCGGTGCCTTGGCGGATGAAGGACTGCTGAAAACAGTAACTGCTGAAAACAGTAAAACCCTGCACCTGCCTTCAGGCGGAATCGGCGGGCTTGATCTCGTTCAAAATGCCAGAGCACTCGGCAATCTGGAAAAAGTTACTTTAACGACCCGGAAACCTGCATCATCGCTTGTTGATGAACCGGTCAGCGCTGAAACCACGGTCTTTAAAGGGAGAGCCCGGGAGGCAATCGATAAATTCCCGAAAAACATGAATATATCGATTATTTTATCGTTAGCGGGCTTAGGTATTGATAAGACTGAAGTTGTTTTGATAGCAGATCCTGAGGCAGATAAAAATACGCATACGATTAATATATCCGGCGGATTTGGTGATGCAGAGCTGACTGTCAGCAACAATCCGCTGCCTGAAAATCCGAAAACAAGTGCGCTGGCAGCGCTTAGCGTGTATGCAACACTGGAAAGAATGGATGAAAATGTAAAAATCGGCTGCTGATATGACAAATGTCATGTGAATGTCCTGACAGTTTAGTCTATACCCTTAAATGACCATCATTCATACTTATATATGAATAGATATGGAAAAGAGGAAAGTATATGACTAAAGAAAAACAGGCAGCTCTTAGAAAAAGTGTTATGCCTTACGCAAAATCACAAACTAAAACAAGTGTCATACAGCTGTTGAATACGATACTGCCATTCTTCTTAGTATGGTTTTTAGCGTATCAGTCACTCAGCGTATCATTTTGGCTGAGCCTGCCGTTCTCAATACTGGCAGCGGGATTCATGATTCGCTCATTTATTATTTTCCACGACTGCACGCACGGTTCGTTCTTTAAAAATAAGAAATTAAATAATTTTTTCGGGAACTTAACCGGAGTTATTACACATTTTGCATATGAAAAATGGAAAAAAGAACATGCAATTCATCACGCGACGAGCGGGAATTTGGATAAACGCGGTGTCGGTGATATCTGGGTAATGACGGTGAAGGAATACGAAGAAGCGAGTAAGTGGGAAAGACTGCAATACCGCCTATACCGCAATCCGATTGTAATGTTCGGTTTCGGTCCATTGTACCTCTTTCTGATTGCCAACCGTGTGAATCGTAAAGCGGCGAAACGCCAGGAACGTATTAATACATATGTCCTTACATTGATTATCGTTGCGATTTACTTAATTATCGGTTTCACTTTAGGCTGGCACGTTTTACTGATGGTGCAGCTGCCGATTATATACGTTGCCGGTATGGCAGGCATCTGGCTGTTCTATGTCCAGCATCAGTTTGAAGATTCATACTTTGAAAATGAATCCGAGTGGGACTTCGTAAAAGCTGCGGTAGACGGCAGTTCTTACTACAAACTTCCTGCATGGCTCGAATGGATGACGGGAAGTATCGGTTACCATCACGTGCATCACCTGGCACCGCGCGTGCCGAACTACCATCTTGAAGAGGCGCATGAAAACACACCGCCGCTTCACAAAGCGACGACAATTACCTTGAAGACAAGTCTGGAATCGATAAAATTCCGTCTGTACGATGAAGAGAATAATACTTTCATCACATTTAAAAATATGAGGGAACGTCTGGCAGGGAAAACCAGCCAGAATCCCACTGCAGAATAAGAATCACCACCATCCTCCTATACAAACAGGAGGATGTTTCGTCTGTGCGGACTGTCGTTTGATATAATGGGCTGAACAGAAAAACGGAGGAGCAGAGAAAAATGAAAGATTGGTATCATATATTCCCGGCGAATACGGGACTGAGTCTTTATATCTGGATTATCTTTTGTGTGCTGCCTTTTTATTTCATTTTTCGTGCCACATCGCTCAGTGAAATAATTACCGGTATTGTAACAACGTTAATATTTTTTGCAGTATATTGGCTGACGTTTAAATCAAAAGGCGCGTTAATTTATATCGGAATCAGTGTCGAGATTATTATTAATATTATAATGACGATATTATTCAGTTATGTATATTTTGCCTTATTTATCGCAATTTATATTGGTAACATTAGAAAAAAAGCAGGTTTTATTACGATGTACGTCGTGTTGCTGGTGACTACGGTACTGGCGATAGTCTATGCTTCGTTCTTTAACTACATGATATTTTTAAATCATCTGCCCTTTTTAATTATGACGATTCTCGGAGTCATTTTAATCCCGCTGAATAAACGCAGCAGGCTCAAGCAGGAGGAACTGGAAGCTCAGCTGGAAGATGCCAATCAGCGCATTGCGGAACTCGCGATAAAAGAAGAACGCCATCGTATTGCCCGTGATCTTCACGATACACTCGGGCAAAGATTGTCGATGATCGGGTTGAAAAGTGATTTATCGAGAAAGTTGATTGACAGCCGGCCAGAAGAGGCAAAGGCCGAGCTTCAGGATATACAGAATACTGCGCGTCATGCTTTAAAAGAAGTCCGTGAAATGATCAGCGATATGAGACATGTCAGCTTTGCAGAAGAATTGAAAAACACAAAAATAATTTTGGATACTGCAGGAGTCAAACACCAGGAAATTTTAGAAACGGATTTTGACAATGTTCCTATACTGATAGAAAATGTGCTGAGCATGTGTTTAAGAGAATCCGTGACCAATATTTTAAAGCACAGCGATGCAACAGAATGCATGATTATTATGACAGAATCAGACAGGGATATATTTTTAAAAGTATCTGATAACGGCACGGGTGCGGACAGTTTTAATTACGGCAATGGCCTGCAGGGCATGAAAGAACGACTGCAGTTTGTTAACGGTGAATCGCATGTTCACAGCTCTATTAGCGGCTTTGAAGTGAATATGACAGTGCCGAAAGTATTGCGGCAAATAGAGGAGGGGTAGAATGATCAGCATTGTATTGGCTGAAGATCAGAATCTGCTGCTGAGTGCGCTCAGTTCGCTGCTGAGCCTGGAAGAAGATATTTCGGTAGTCGGCACGGCAGGGAACGGCAGAGAAGCACTTAAACTTGTTGAAGAAAAGCAGCCTGATATTTGTTTAATGGATATTGAAATGCCCGTCATGACGGGACTGGATGCTGCAGAAAAGCTCGCAGGGACCGCCTGCAAGGTGATTATACTGACTACTTATGCAAGGCCGGGATATTTTGAACGTGCCAAAAAAGCGAAGGTCAGCGGCTATTTGCTGAAAGATACGCCGAGCGAAACCCTCGCAGATTCAATCAGGCAGATTATGAACGGGAAGCGGATTTATTCCCCTGAACTGATCGATATCGCATTTGAAACTGATAACCCTCTGACATCACGGGAAATTGAAATTGTACAGCTGCTCGCAGATGGAAAGACAACGAAATCCATCGCCGAAGAACTGCATTTATCGGACGGAACTATCAGGAATTACGTATCAATTGTGCTTGAGAAGCTCGGCGTAAGTAATAGAATAGAAGCGATTAAAAAGGCTCTTGATAAGGGCTGGCTAAAATAAAAAGCAGCCTTCTGATTAACTTTCAGAAGACTGCTTTTCATCTGGTATAAAGACTTCCGACTCACTGTAAGGCGGATAATAATAACCTTCAGGCAAAGTTTGAAGTTCAATTAAACTGCCCCACGGCGTTTTAAAATAAACTGTACCGTTGCCTTCAGTATCTTCGAACCGGGTATTTGCATGAATATTTGACAGCGGCTGGCCGCCTGCCTCCTTCATCTGCTGATATGATTTTTTAATATCATCTGTATAAAAAGAGAGGTGTGTATAACCGTAATCTTCCAGACTTAACGGTTTTCTGGAGTGTACATTATAAAACTGGAACATTTCTATATTCGGTCCGTTGCCGATAGTCAGCATTCTTTTTTTGACTATATAAGAGTCTTCAGGAATGCCGAGCAGCTTTTCGACTAAAGGACCGCCTCTCGGCCGGTCATCAAGTGTCTGTGAATCATAAGCAATTTTCGCACCGAGGCTGTTTTGAAAAAATTGAGTTGCAATTTCTATATCCGGAACAGTCATTCCAATATGATTTATACCTCGAATCACACTCATCAGATTCACTCCTTCGCAATAAACTGTAGTAGTAGCTCTATTCCCTTATTATGCAGTGTCCTAAACCTCTAAACGGAGACGACATTCTTGATATCTCTTTTTACATGTGTTAATGTACTAACTCGGATAAAGATTATCCACGATATAAAAATAATTAAATGGTGATATAAATGCAGATGAAAACAGGTGTGGAACAAAGTGTGTATGCATTGATTTTGTTAAATATGCTGGAAAAGGGAGAATTGCTTCAGGGAGACTCTCTCAGCGAATGCATCGGAGCATCTCCGACATACTTTCAAAAATTACTGAGGAAACTTGTCGGTGCCGGTATTATATCATCGATGTCCGGCGTCAAAGGTGGCTTTAGGCTGAATAAAAACTCGGAAGAGATTACAGTTTATGATGTTTATCTCGCGGTGGAAGGACGCCAGTCCCTGTATTCTTCGAGTGGAATATTCAATGAAATGTTTCGTCTCGAAAACGCAAAAGAGCCGTGTCTGCTTGATGATTTAATGACTGAAGCGGAACAATCGTGGCAGAGAATACTTCAGAGTGAAACGATTTTATCCTTACATGAAAAAGTAAAACAGGGCCGGTATGCAGTGAAGTGCGAACAGCTGTATACATGGGTGGAAAACAATAAAGTGATTTAAAGGCGGTGATAATACGTGGCGAAATTTCAGGAGCATAAAGGTTTCAAACGTATGTTTAAAGAAGATAAATTGACATTGGGTTTAAGTTTTCCTCTGGAAGCTTATACAGGCAGCTTTCCCGAGATGAACTTGAAGGAACAGATGAAGCTTGCCAAAGAGGCTGAAGATTATGGTTTTGCAGCTTTAACTGTCCGTGATGCGCCGCTGTATGATCCGAATTTCGGAGATGTCGGCGGACTGTACGATCCATTTATGTTTTTAACATATGCAGCGGCTCATACGAAAAGTATTGCCTTAACAACCGGGAGCATTGTAACAACATTGCGTCATCCTTTTCATACGGCAAAATCCGCTGCAACGCTCGACAATATATCGGATCAGCGGTTTATAATGGGAATCGCAACAGGTGACCGGCAAATAGAATTCCCGGCTTTTAAAGTAGACCGGGATAATAAAGGTGAATTATTCAGAGAGTCAATTGATGTGATGAAACAGCTCTGGGCCGAAGAATTTCCGGTTATCCAGACGGAGCGGACAAACTTAACCGAAGGAGATGTCCTACCAAAACCCGACTTCGGAACAATTCCAGTCTTTGGTACAGGCTACAGCAGCCAGACGATAGAGTGGCTTGCTGAACATACAGACGGCTGGATGTTTTATCCGCAGAAATTAGAAGGACAAAAAGCGCTGATAAATAAATGGCGGGGGCTGACTGAAGAATTTAAACCATTTACACAGCCGCTGATGCTTGATTTGTCTGAGCGGGCAAACGAAGCACCGAAAACACTCGACATCGGCTTTAGAGCAGGACGCAATTTTATAGTGGATTACCTGAATGCCTATCAGGAAGCGGGCGTCAATCATATATCAATCGGGCTTAAAGGCAGCCGCCGCCCGGCAGCAGAAGTAATCCAAGAACTCGGAGAATTTGTTGTACCGAAGTTTCCGGTACACAGAGAGCAGAAATTTACATTTTTCAATCAATAAAAGGAAGAAGGGTCAAATATGATCGCAGGATTAGACAGAATAAATGAATTGGCAAAAATACAAAAAACAGTCGGTTTGACTGAAGAACAGAAACAGGAGCAGAAAGTCTTAAGAAAAGATTACCTTCGTCAAATTAGAGGGCAGGTACTTGATTCCTTTTCAGGACTGACAGTCGTCGATCCGCTCGGAAATGACGTAACTCCTGAAAAATTGAAAAGAGAACAGGAAAAAAATAAAATATAGTATTAAAAGAGGCTTTCGGCATATGTAAAATTCATATGCCGAAAGCCTTTTTCATTTATATATTACAGATTGCCTGAAACCTGTTTGTTCTTACCGGAAGCAACGCCCATGATGAGCATTACAATGGCAAAGAGAGCCATCATTGCCAGAGGCAGCGTCCAGCTGCCAGTAATATCCTGCAGGCCGCCGACCAGCACAGGGCCGACTGCAGCAAGCAGATAACCTAATGACTGTGCCATGCCGGACAGTTCAGCAGCTTCATAGCCGTCTTTAGTTCTGAGTGTAAAGAACATCATCGACAGTGAAAATGCGCTGCCGTTCCCGATACCAAGAAATACTACCCAGAGCATTGAAAGCTCTGACAGACCCGCCAAGAGCCCGATGATTCCTGCAAGAATCAGTCCGCTGCAGACAAAGGCAAGCATTACCTGATTTTTCATTCTGTCGGCTATAACGGGAATAATAAATGTAAAAGGAATACTTGCAAACTGGAAGATAAATACACCCCAGCCGGCAAGATGTATATCGTAGCCGTTAGCAGTTAAAATTGTCGGCAGCCATGTAATCAATGTATAAAATATTAAGGACTGGGCCCCCATAAAGACAGTAATTTTCCATGCAAGCGGGGACCGCAGCATGCCGCCGATTTTCTGGTTGTTAATTTTCTTTTTAGCATCGTGTTTTTTCATCAGCTGAGGCAGCCAGATAAGCAGTGTAATCAGCACAAGCCCGCTCCATATAACTAAAGAACCGCGCCAGCCAAAGCTGCCTGATGTAGCAATAGGAATACTTAAACCGGAACCGAGGGCACCGAACACGTTCATTACAATCGCATACAGCCCGGTCATCAAACCGATTTTAAACGGGAAATTCATCTTGATGATACCCGGAATTAAAACATTCCCGACGGCAATGCCAAGCCCGACCAGCAAGGTGCCTGTAAACAATAATTCAATAGCGCCTGCAGATCTGATGAGAATTCCTATAATAAGGAGTGCGAGGGAAATGGCGATCGTCCGCTCCATGCCGATTTTATTTGCAATTTTCGGTGCAAAAGGCGACAGCAGTGCAAATGCAATGAGCGGCAGTGTCGTAATTGCTCCAGCAAGGGCATTACTGATTCCGAAGTCATCGCGTATAAAAGACACCAGTGCGCCTGCAGAAGTCAACGGAACCCTGAGGTTGGCACCGACTAAAATAACACCGATAATTAACAGCCATCTTAAATTTCTGCTGTTCAATAAGGGCTGATCTATTCTATTATTCAATAGCAGTTTCTCCTTCTGTTTTTATGATAAAATTTTCTCGGCTATAATATCCGTCTGTTCATCATCACCCATAAAGAAAGAATGGGAACCTGATTTCTTAAAGCCCTGTTTTTTATAAAAACCGATGGCATTCTCATTTTTTTCCCAGACACCGAGCCAGATTTTGCTTTTATTAAGCTGGCGGGCAATATCGTGGGCATAGCTCAGCAATGCTTTGCCGAGCCCCTGTTTGTGATATTCTTGGAGAACGTAAATTCTTTCCACTTCAAGTGCATCCGGTCCCATGGGTTCGGACTGAGCGAAATTAATATTTACTTTTAAATATCCTGCAAGTGTCTCAGTACTGTAAATAAAATAAAAACGGGAATCCGGATGACTCAGTTCTTTCCGGATTTTTTCGGCCGTAAAGGCAGAATCTGAATAAGCCTTCATGTTTTCAGCTGTATTTTGAGCTTCAAATGCTTCATAGAAAGTACGATAACTTAATCTTAGCAGCGTATCAGTATCATTGACAGTACACTGTACTATATGCGGAATCATTGTGTCACCTCTACATTAATTTATTTCCTACTATACATGAAACAGAGGATTTAATCATGGTCTGCATAGTAAATAAAAAAGTGCGCCGGCTACAGCCAGTCGCACTTCCATGTACCGTTTATTGATTTATAAAGGAGACGGGCATAGCCGCCTTCATTTAACGCCTGATAAAATTCTATTTCCGAAGGCACAATTTTATAAGCATTTAAATCGCGCACAGCAGCGTCTAAATTATCAGCGACATGTGAAATATCCTCTGCTGCTTCAGCTGCCCCTTTAATGCGGATCTGTCTGCCTGCTTCTTTCCAGTAAAAGTTTAATGAAACACTGCTGTGATGTGCCAGCTGCTTTACTTTTTCCCGGGCTTTTCCAGTTTCAAAATAAAAGCCGTTATTATCCATTGCTTTTAACAGTACTACCCGTGAATCAGGGTTATTATCCTCATCAACAGTTCCGAGTACCATACTGCTGGGTTCGGCCGTACCATTTTCTAGTGCGTGAACGTACCAGGCAGCGAACCGGTCGAGTGGATTTTCATGTAATGTTTTATCCAGCTCCGGAAATGGTCCTGTCATAATCGCTGTATCTTTTAAAATTTTGTTAATCTCCATATCTACACCCCGGCGTTTACTTGTTAAATGTATTTTATCATATTACAATTTCAAAGTTGGCGGATTGCTCTCTTTATTTATATACTTAGAGAGAAAGTTAACTTCCAGAGGACAGTGGTGAAACTATGAAGATTAAAAGAATCGCGATTGCAGGTGCCGGAGTTGCCGGTATTTCAATCCTTAAATTTTTTGTAAATGATAAAAGATTCGGCAAACACTTGGAAATCGATATATATGATGCCCCCAACACTATGGGGAGGGGTTATGCTTACCAGCATGATGATGATCATTTAGTGATTAATCTGCCGGCTGAAGAGATGTCCCTGACTGCAGATTCTGATGATTATATAAAGTGGCTGGAGAAGACCGGCCATGAAGTTGAAAGTTTTACGAGCCGCAGAGTTTACGGAGAATACATGCACAGCATTCTAATGTCTTTTAGCGATGCACATGACAATATTAATATTATAAAAAAATATGCGGAAAATATTGTATTTAACGAAGAGAGCGGGACATATATGCTCCGTGCGGATAATGTGAGTTGTGATTACGATGCTGTGTTTTTAATGACAGGCGAATTGTCATACAGTGATCCATACAAACTTAAAGGTGACAGCAATTATTTTTATAATCCTTATCCCATAGAGGATAATTTAAAACATCTTACAGGCAGAATAGGAATTATCGGAAGCGGCCTGTCTGCAATTGACAGCTTCAGATATTTAATCCGGAACGGACATAAAAAAGTGTATGTTTTATCGAGAAGCGGAGAAATGCCTGCTGTGAGAGGTACACATTTTGATATTGAACCGCAGCATTTTACGCTGGAAGCAGCCCTGCAGTATGAAAGAGATGGACTGATACCGCTTGAGAAACTGCTTGGACTGTTCAAGCTGGAAATGGAAGCGCAGCAGGTGGACTCGTCCCTCTTCGAACGTAAGACGGACCGCCCTGAAATCGACTTGAAATATGACCTTGAACATCCGGACAGTGTAGGAAAACTGCAGTATTTAATCACCGATCTGGAAGATACATTTAAAATACTGTTTAAGTATTTATCGCGAAGGGATAAACGGACATTTTTAAAAGAATACCATCCTTATATCAGCGGCAATCACTCACCGATGCCGCCATACGGGGCAGCGGAGATTCTTAAATGGATTGATGAAGGAAAACTTGTCTTCATGCAAGGCATGGAATCCGCGTCGGCGGATAACGGATTTACCGTGACCTTTGACGATGGGAAATCAGAACACTTTGATATATTGATTAATGCTACAGGACCTGTTAAGTCTATTGAAAAGGATGATACGAAGCTGCTGCAAAATATGTATGATGCAATGCTGCTGGAAGAGGATGAATTCGGCGGAGTGCTGATTAATAAAAACCATGAAATCATCAGCCCGAGATTTGGGACCCTGGAAAATTTCTACACAATCGGCGCTCTGTCGGCAGGCTCGGATTATTTAATCAGAGGAGTTGGAATGCTGGCTTCGGAAACTGAAGATCTTGTGAACCACTTTTTTGAGCACGGACTATAGACAAAGCTTTCTGTTTAATGGAAAATAGAGAGATTCAATAAAATACTAAGGAAGTGCAATAACAGTGTCAGAAGTATATAAAGAGAGATTGTGGACGAAAGATTTTATCAATACATCAATTGTTAACTTTGCGCTTATGATGTCGCAGTATTTACTGCTTGTAACAATGGCTATGTACGCGGCTGAGGAATATAATGCCTCGGTCGGTATGGCCGGTCTTGTATCCAGTGCCTTTATTATCGGCTCGCTTATTGGGAGATTGTTCGGAGGCAAGCATATTACAGCGATGGGCGGTAAGAAGATGCTGATGATCGGTTCGGTGCTCATCGTTATACTGACCGCATCTTATTTAATTCCGATGGGTATTTACCCGCTTATTGTCCTTCGAATTCTGCACGGCGCAGCAATGGGTTATGCAATGACTGCAACAGGTACTATAATTGCGCAGATTATTCCGCCGAGCAGAAACGGCGAAGGCATCGGCTATTTCAGTATGTCGGTAGTTCTCGCGACTGCGGTCGGTCCGCTAATTGGTGTGTCTTTAATTGCAGCCTACGGATTTACGAGTATTTTTCTCTTTTCATTTGCCATGGCAATCATCAGTCTGGTAATCGGTCTGACAGTTAAGGCACCTCCGGGTCAGCCTTCCAAGTCGACGGACAGCGGCAAATTTAAAATCATGGATTTTTTCGAAAAACGCGCCATGCCGATTTCAGCAGTTATGTTTGTAATGGCATTCGCATATTCTGGAATTTTATCCTACGTGACCGCTTATGCGGAAAGTATCAGCCTGATTCAGGCCGGAAGCCTGTACTTTACGGTATATGGTATCACGGTGCTTCTGTCGCGGCCGATTACAGGACCGCTCCTTGACCGTAAAGGCGCAAATATTGTAATGTACCCTGCAATTATTATGTTTGCTATCGGACTCGCCGTTATCAGCCAGGCTTCTCTGACTATGGCCTTTCTGATTGCTGCAGCACTGATTGGTTTCGGTTACGGCAACATACAATCGGTTACCCAGGCGCTTGCAATTAAAGTAACACCCCCGGAACGTCTGGGCCTTGCAAATACAACGTATTTTATCGCGCTCGATCTCGGTCTTGGTTTCGGACCGTTTCTGCTCGGGTATATTGTGCCGTCACTCGGTTACAGAGGAATGTATATGACCCTTGCTTTTGTCGTTCTTGCCGGTATTATTGTGTATTATTTCCTGCACGGCAGACGCGATAAAGAAATTACAAAAAACAGCGGAGTTTAATCATATCACCTGCCGTTAATCCAGCAGGTGATATTTTTGTTTTGCAAAAAATTATGAGGGTAAGGTATTGAAACTATGTAATTCTGAAAGGGGAGTAAGGCAATAATGTCATTAGCAAAGATTATCGAGGAAATCAAAGGAAAACGCGATGAAACCGGAATACTGACTATCCACTTAAACACGGATGCGAGTTCAGGTAATCTTTCAAACGGTGAATGGAAGATACATTTAAAAAACGGTTTGAAAGAACTTAAAGAAGAAGTTAAAGAAAAAGATAATCAAACGGAATTGAAAGCGCTGAAAAAACTGCAGGATAAAGTGGAAAAAGAAATTGCGACACATCAGCGCGAGATGCGAAAAGGATTTATCCTGGTCGCATCCGCTGACGGCGAACTGTGGAAAGCAAGAATACTGCAAGTTCCGGTCACAACATCATTTCATTGGGGTAAGACTGCTGAAATGCAGCAGATTGAAGAACTTGAACAGCGGTATCCTGAAACAGCATTAGTTGCAGTACAGCAGGCTGATGTAACCTTTATCGAAACGTCACTTGGAATTATCAGGGACACGAGAAAATACAGCTGGGATGTCGAAAGTGAAAACTGGATAGACTATGAAGAAGCAACTACATCGCGGGCTAGAGGCGGCGGTAAAGATGAGTTCCAGCACCGGTTTGCAGAAAATCAGCATCGCTGGTATAAGAATTTAGCTGCGCAGCTGGATAAAGAAATTAAAGACCGCGGCTTGGAAGGCGCCTACCTTATTGGCAGTAAGGAATCGGTATCTGAAATAGAATCGAATATGAATTCTAAGCATGTTAAAGGTGTAATAACGAAAAATCTGGGTTCAAAACCGGATCATGAAATTTTAAATGAAGTATTCGACACATTAATCTAAATTTCACAAAAAAGAGAAGCTGCGGCTTCTCTTTTTTGTGAACTCGTACTATATCAAATTTTTTCCTTTACGGTAATACTCCTTATAGATATCTTCAGGAACCATATCGCCGCCGGTGCTCCATGCTATATGTGTACCTTCAGACTTTACAGAGAGGGGACCGATAACACCGGCAAGAGCAGATGGTTCCAGCTCAATATTTTCACTGTCATACATCAGAGCCAGCATTTTAAATAGGTTTTCATCGCTGACAGTATAGGCACCGCTTATCAGGTTTTCGAGAAGCTTTCCGACAAAACCGGAAGCTCGGCCGACAGCAAGTCCGTCAGCAGCTGTGATATTATCGATGCCGAAGTCCTGCACTGAAACTTTATCGTGGCAGCCGGTCATCATGCCGAGAGTCATACACGGCGAGTGTACCGGTTCGGCAAAATAGCAATTTACAACATCGCCGAAAATGACTTTGAGACCAAATGCAATACCTCCGGGGCCGCCCCCTACACCGCACGGCAGATATACGTTTAAAGGGTGTTTCTTATCTACTTTAATATTCTGCTCCTGGAGCTGGGCTCTCAGCCGGATAGCGGCAACCGCATATCCCAAAAATAAAGTTTTTGAATTCTCATCATCGATAAAATAACTGCGCGCATCTTTAAGGCTGTCTTTTCTGCCCTGAGCTACAGCTTTCGAGTAATCATCGCTGTGTTCGATAACCGTAACTCCTTTAGCTCTCAGCATATCTTTTTTCCACTGTCTCGCATCATCGGACATATGAATAATTACTTTAAAACCCAGTTCCGCGCCAATAATCCCAATGCTTAGACCGAGATTTCCCGTTGAACCGCAGACGAGAGAATACTCAGAGAAAAGATTTTTAAACTCTGTATCAGCAAATTTTTTATAATTGTCTTTTTCAGTAATAAGACCTTCCTGAAGAGCAAGACTTTCTGCAAAAGCAAGAACTTCATAAATGCCGCCGCGTGCTTTGATGGAACCCGAAATCGGCAGTCTATTATCTTCTTTTAAATAAAAAGCTCCGTCAATCTCCTTGCCGAACAGGTTTTTTAAACCGGTCTGAATATGAGTCAGCCGGGTCAGCGGAGATTCTATGATTCCTGCTCGGACTGCCGTTTCAGGAAAGGCATGAGCAATGAAGGGAGCAAAACGTTTTAAGCGCGCTTCTGCATCTAAGATATCATCTTCGCTGAGTATTAAATCCGGCAGAACAGTTTCTGCAGCTGACTGATTACTGTTCAACCAGAATGTCTCTTTATAATCGATTAAATCTCGAACTCCCGGAAATTCCTTGCACCACTGTTCAATCGTTTTGTTAAGTATCACTGCATTCGCTCCTTAAAAAAATAAGCAGGTCTGTAGAGACCCACTTAATAAATACTATAGTTCTTTACGATTATCATTAACTTGCTCCATATCAACGACTTCAGTATCCCGATCGTACGGCATATCTTTCATTTCGGATTTATATACCCCGTCTAAATCGGGATGGTTGATGTACAGAATGTACTGATGATGTTCGAGCGCGTAATTATAAGCTTCCTGCTGCTCATGTGTCAGCCCGAGGTCAGCCATACGGCGATCTTCCGGTTCACCTGCGGAGAAATAAGTAACAATCTTATCGCCGGCAGTACCGTCGATGGATTTCTTTTCAATATCTTCGTTCAGCTCGACACTTTCAAATGATGTATTCGAAAAAAGAGTCAGCTGATTATTGTTTACATCCATCTCTCTGCGCAGCTGATGAATACGATTCACTAAATCCTCTTCGTTAATATATGTTTCTAATCTGGCCAAATATATCCCCTCCTACAAGAGATTCATATAAAATATTTACCCTATCTTGGCTGAACAAAACAAAAACAGGACAATGTATTTTTATACATTGTCCTGTTTAATTTAATGACTTAAATATTCTTGATTCAGCTTTTTATAAAGCTGGTCTTCAAAATAATTGCGGTTTGCCTGGATATAAGCCTCGACAAGCAGGTAAGCGAAGAATGAATAATAAGCGCCGCCTAAAAGCACCCAGGTATTGCCTGAAGAAAAGTACATAATCATACTGAAGCCGAGCACCGCAAACAACAGACCGATGATAGCGACGAAACGGTACAGGTTGGACTGTCTGAGCTGGTCACGGACCTGATTTGTAATATCATCCATAAACGAATGGTAAGTATTCCTGTCCTGTGAATCTAAAGTGTCTGCACTATCGTCTGCAAGAAACTTTGTTACTTTTATATCCCCGCTGTAACGTTCTTCTCTGTACTTCACATCTACATCGGGATTGTGCCTGAATAAATAATTAAAAAACTCACTGAATGGGATGTTCATTTAAATCATTTACTCAATCATTATCATCACACGCTCAAATGATAACCTTACCGTATAAAAACAATTACTTATCACTGGATCCTACGTATAAAGACGATTATGGACGTCCGCTTTTAAGATTGACTTATGATTTGACCGACCATGACAGAGCAGTGCACGATTTCATCGGTCAGAAAATCGAAGAAATTCTGGTTGAGATGGGTGCGGTGGAAACAGACCGCAGAGAACTCACAGAGCATTTCGATATTTTCCCTGCGCACAATGACCACATTGTCGGAGGTACGATTATAGGTGCTGACCCTGAAACAAGTGTTGTGAACAATTACCTTCAAATGTGGGACGAAGATAACGTCTTTGTTATCGGCGGTTCAAATTTCCCTCATAACGGCGGTTATAATCCGACAGGAACTGTTGGTGCATTTGCTTACCGTGCAGCAGAAGGCATTAAAATGTATTTAGAAGATAACAGACAATTAGCTGAAGCAGGAGAAGTTGCAGGCGTTAATTAATGAAATGAGGACTGTCTCTTTTGGAGACAGTCTTTTTTGTGTTGAAAGCAGAAAGGACATAAAAAAATACCCGGAGGAAACTCCGGGTACATTCATAAATCATTTATTTTCTGAAATCGTTGTCGCGAAGACCGTCTTTTCTTAAGTTATCCTTATTGAAGTCATCTTCCTCAACATCTAATTCCTCACGGCGGACTTCTTCGGAAACATGTTCCACATCTTCGTGTTTTTCTTTTTTAATAGTAACTTCTTCATTCACTACATTTTCTTTATCCACGTTGACTCTTTCTTCGTTCACCGGAATGCGGACTTCGTCTACATCGTTAGTATCATCGAAGCTGCCTTTAGCCGGAACATCGTCAACCGGATTGCGTTCAATTACGACTTCTTCACGTTCTACTGGAATATCAAATTCCTGTCTGTCGGTTTCAACATGTTTATCAACAGTAACTTCACCAGTCTGAACGTTTTCTTTGTCAACATTAACCCGTTCTTCACGCAGCTGAATTCTTTCTTCTTCAGTAAGATCATTATCGCGATCTACTGCACGTGCGTCCAGCTCAGGGTCTCTGTCATATAAATTGTCATTGCTGACTGTATCATTATTGTAGCCGTCATTTACAGCTGCACTGCCTGCAAGGCCTGCACCTGTAGCGTTTGCTTTGTTATCGTAATCGTAAGTGTCGCGTGTTTCACCGTAATTCATAGTGCTGTCTGAATTAACATCAGGTGTATCAACATATACCAGCACTTCACCTGCATTTAATGAATTTCTATACTGGACCTGTTCTGACTGACTTAATCCTAAATCATTTAGCACTTTCTCTTCAGGATCATCCGGTGAGAAGAATGAAACGAACTTATCCCATGCAGAGCCTTCTGAATCTCTGAAGTTTACATCGGTATTGCCAAAAGTATCTTTGTTTACCGGCTGCTGTGATAATACTGTAATGTCACGATCTGCGACACCTTCTGCTATTAATTCTTCAACGCGCGTCAAGGCATCATTTTCTGTAACGTAATTTTCAATTCTACTCATTAATATTCCCCTCCATAGAGATAATTATTTACTTTAGATTTTTAATTTGAATCAGTTTTTCATGTCACAATATATAGTTACCCGGCCTATTTTTTCTAAAACATAAATGAAATATTTTTTCTGTTTATATTTTAAAATCAAGAGATTGTTGATGTATAAATAAGTAGTTTACCGGCTGCATTATAAGGTATGTATAATAGTAAAGAAGAAAAAAGGGGAAGGTTATTATGCGTAAAGCGTGGGCGTTATTTCTATTGACAGCTGTGATGATTATACTGACTGCATGCGGCAGTGAAGAGACAAGGACCTTTGAACTGAATGACCAGGGTGTGGAGAGTACGCTGGTTTATACACATAACGGTGATGAGGTTATCAGCCAGTCGACTGAGAACATTATTAATTATGAAGAACTTGGAATCGATAAAGCACAGGCTGAGGAAATTTTTGCAGGTTACTCAGATCAGTATCAGGATTTAGCAGGAGTAGAGCACAGTTTTGATTTTGGGGATGAAGAAGCGACGGAAAATATCTCTATCGTTTATGATGAAATTGATGCTGAAGAACTTGAAAATGTTGAAGGCATAGATTTTGAAGGAGACCCTTCTGACGGTATCAGCATGGAACGTTCTGCGGAAATGCTGCTGGATCAGGGTTATACTGAAGTTGAAGAGTAAAGTGATTTCCCGAGACAATTTATCGATTCTTATACATCGGTAAATATCCCGGGATTTTTAATGATACAGCCGGCTTTTTCCGGTTATAATGGTAAAGAATATATTATTGGGAGTGACAGCTGTGGAAAAAGTTCTTTCATTAAATAATATTATTTGGCGGCGTAACGGCGAAACGATATTAAACGATGTATCATTTGAAGTGAACAAGGGTGAACAGTGGGCGGTGCTCGGATTAAACGGTGCCGGAAAAACATCTGTACTTGATATCATTATGGGTTATAATTATCCGACGGACGGCAGCGCAAGGGTGGTCGGCACGGAATTCGGCAAGGCAAGCCTGCCCGAGATGAGGAAGAAAATCGGTTTTGTCAGCTCTAGTCTCGATAAATTCTATCAGACTCTAAACCGTGAAACCGGACTCAATATCGTCCTGAGCGGGAAGTTTTCATCCTTCAGACTTTATCAGAGTATCGATACAGCATCGAAGAGAAAAGCGGAAGATATACTGAAAAAACTGAATCTCAGCTACTTGTCAGATAGGACGTATAATACTTTTTCAGAGGGCGAGCGCCGCAGAATACTAATCGGCAGGGCGCTGATGGGTGAACCCGAGCTCTTAATCCTGGATGAACCATGCAGCGGTCTGGATATCCGGGCACGTGAAGATGTACTGAAGATAGTGAACGGGATTCCGCAGGAAAAGCGCCATCTGCTGTATGTCACGCATCACATTGAAGAACTCACGAGTGCGATTACCCATGTCTTGTTAGTTAAAGACGGCGGTATCGTTGCCGCCGGACCGAAAAAAGAAGTGCTGACAGGAAAGCTGCTGAGTGACACTTATAAAACACCGGTCAAAGTTTATTTTGAAAATGAAAGACCATGGCTTGTTATTGATAATGTGGAGGGTGACGATGATTAAGAAATATCTGGTGGCATTGATTGCAGTCTTAATAATATTTACCCCTGCCCATGCATTCGCGGTGGAGCAGGGTACTACTTTTGACGATGGAACCGGCGGAGGCACATATTACGAAGAACCTTGGCAGGAACCAGCGTACGATAATACATATGAAGAACCGGGTTATGAAGAGAACTTCCAAAATGATGGGTATCAGAATGACAGCGCTGAGGGAGAAGGTGCATGGGATAACGGTTATAACGGAGCGGAAGATAATACTTATAATGACGGCTACAGTGAGCAGTATGAAGAGCCGGAAGTGTATGAAGAACCCTATACAGAGCCTTATAGTGAAGTTTATGAAGAAGAGTATACAGAGCCGGAAATTTACACAGAACCGGCTGCTGAACCTGAAACGATTGAAGAACTTGAAGAGCCGGAAGAAACAGAAGAACTGTCAATTAACGCAGTTAAAGGTGAAGGACATACTGTCAGCGGTGTTGTAACAGAAGATGAGGCGCCGGCTGAGAATGTAAAACTTCTTTTATCTGCAGAAGACGATTCAATAGAAGCTGTCTCGAATGATAAAGGCGAGTTTACTTTTACAGATGTTGCGAACGGCACTTATACATTGAAAGCCGTGGACAGCGAAGCTTATGAGGCGGCAGCTGAACCCATCGAAGTCAAGGTGGAGAACCGCAATAAGCTCGGTTATGAAATTGCAGTAATACAGGTCGAAAAAGAACCGGAAACAGAAGAAGTACCTGAAGAAACAGAAGAGGCGGAAGAAGCGGACGAGGAGCTGCCGGCTGAAGCAGCAGAAACAGATCAGCAGGCATCCGAGACGTCAGACGGAATGTCGGCATTTGAACTGATACTTATTTCAGGCGGGACAATATTGCTGCTGGCTGCAATCGGCATTGCTTTATTCAGGAAAATATCCGCAAGATAAAAGAATTCTTGCATCACGATAAGTAATTTGTTATTATAAAACATACCGTGCTAAGCGGGGAGGTAGCGGTGCCCTGTACTTGCAATCCGCTCGAGCAAGGCTGAATTCCACTTTTGAGGGTTTGAAGTGTGAGGACTGCCTCGGGAGTTCCAGTGTTGAGATTGCGGTCCTATGCAATAGAACGTCATGAATCATGTCAGGTCCGGAAGGAAGCAGCATTAAGTGGCCCATTCTATGTGCCGTAGGGTTGCCGTGGTTGAGCTGGTCTCCCGAGTAACGCTTGTGCATCATACTCGACAAAGTGGTGCACGGTTTTTATTTTGACTTCATAATGAATGAGGTCTTTTTTTATGCCTAAAAACAGGAATATAAAGAAGCCTGTGTGTTATAATTATAGCTAGAATTTATGAAGAGTTGAGGTGCCATAATAATGGAGTACCAGGCGTTATACAGAGCTTTTCGGCCTCAAAAGTTCAGCGATGTAGTTGGCCAGCATCACGTCACAAAAACTTTGCAGAATGCCATTACGCGCAACAAGGAATCCCATGCTTATTTATTCAGCGGCCCGCGGGGGACAGGGAAAACGAGTATTGCCAAGATATTTGCCAAAGCATTGAACTGTCAGTTTGAGACGGACGGCGAACCTTGTAATGAATGTGAACTGTGTGTTTCCATTACAGAGGGCAGCGCTAATGATGTAATTGAAATTGATGCTGCAAGTAATAACGGTGTGGACGAAATCCGCAATATAAGAGATAAAGTAAAGTATGCTCCGGCAGAAGCGGAGTTTAAAGTATATATAATAGATGAAGTGCATATGCTGACAACAGGAGCATTCAACGCACTGTTAAAAACATTGGAAGAGCCGCCGGCTCATGCGATATTCATCCTTGCTACAACAGAGCCTCACAAAATACCCGCAACGATTATTTCCAGAACCCAGCGTTTTGATTTCAAATCGCTGGATTTAGAAGAAATTACAGAACGTCTCGAATTTGTAGCGCAGCAGGAAAACACTGCCTATGATAAAGAAGCTTTGTCATATATTGCGCGAATCGCAGAAGGCGGGATGCGCGATGCCTTGTCCATAATGGATCAGGTGATTGCATTCAGCAGTGATGAAATTACTATGCAGGATGCTGTAATGATTACAGGCGGTATCGAAAGAGATGAATTGAATGAATGGATGAAGTTTATCGAACAGAAGGACTCTGAAGCGGCTTTCAAGAAGTTTCATCAGCTGATTGATGAAGGGAAAGACCCGACGCGTCTTGTTCATGAACTTGTCTATTTTATAAGAGATATCATTCTGATGAAACATTCAGGAGAGATTTCAGAAGAGACTGCATTCGTACATGTGGAAGATGAACTTCTGTATAAGATGATCGATGTGCTGAACGATGCGATGGTCAGCATGCGTTTTTCTGTGAGCGTCAGTGTTCATTTGGAAATCGTTATCGTTAAGATGATCCGCGTGCTCGATGCACCGTTGCCGGCAGCAGCTGCAGGCGGTGCCTCATCGGAAGAGATTGCAGAATTAAAAGCGCAGCTCAAGCATCTCGAGCAGAAAATTGCTTCCGGTGCAGCAGCTGTAAAAGAAAAACCGAAAAGATCTTCTTCGGCTAGGAGCAGACAAGGTTTTTCTGTAGAAAAAATAGAACGTGTGCTGAATTCTGCTAACAAGGAAGATCTGGTTAAGCTGAAAGACGGCTGGCCGGGAGTATATCAGTATATAGAAGAAAAGGGACTTCAATCTCTTCGCGCACTGATAAAAGACTCGGTACCGGTCGCGGCAAGTGATACACATGTGCTGATTAAGTTTGATAATGATGTGCACTCTGAGCTTATAAATCAAAATGCAGAGAAGAAAGAAGAACTGGAAAATCTGATTCCTACTATTATAGGTAAAAAAGTGCAGGTTGTCGGTGTGCCGGATTCAAGCTGGCAGCAGGTTCGTCAAAACTATATCGACAGTCACCGCAATGATATCCAGCAAAAACAGCAGCAGGAAGAAAAGTCTTCGGATATCGCCCGGAAGATGTTCGGTGATATCGTAGAAGTTAATGACTGATAGTTTGTAAATCGAAGATAATCATATATAATATGTAAGTGATAAAATAATGTATCGGAGGATGAAAACATGCGCGGTGGTATGAATAACATGCAAGGCATGATGAAACAGATGCAGAAAATGCAAAAGAAGATGGAAGAAGAACAGGCTAAACTGAAAGAAGAGCAAATTGAAGGTACAGCTGGCGGCGGCATGGTCACAGTAGTAGTATCCGGACACAAAGAAGTGCTGGATGTTATTGTCAAAGAAGAAGTTGTAGATCCGGATGATGTCGAAATGCTGCAGGATTTAATCGTTGCTGCAACAAATGAAGCTTTAAACAAAGCGGATGAACTGTCAAGCGAACGTTTAGGCAAGCACACTAAAGGTTTAAATATACCAGGGATGATGTAGATGCATTATCCTGAACCGATATCCAAGCTCATAGACAGCTTCATGAAATTGCCGGGTATTGGGCCGAAAACAGCTCAGCGCCTGGCATTTTATATACTTAATATGAAGGAAGACGACGTAGTCGACTTTTCGAAAAGCTTAATGCAGGTGAAGCGGGAGCTGACTTTCTGCAGTATATGCGGACACATTACAGATGTTGATCCCTGCTATATATGTGAAGATAAAAATAGAGACCGTTCCACCATTTGCGTTGTACAGGATACGAAGGATGTTATCGCTATGGAAAAGATGCGCGAATATAACGGACTCTATCATGTGCTGCAGGGTGCCATCAGTCCGATGGACGGCATCGGCCCTGAAGATATAAATATACCTTCATTATTGGAACGTTTAAAAGATGAGGAAGTAAAAGAACTGATTCTCGCGACTAATCCTAATATAGAAGGAGAAAGTACCGCAATGTATTTAACGCGGCTTATAAAACCAATAGGAATCAAAACGACCAGGCTCGCTCACGGGCTGCCGATAGGCGGCGATCTCGAGTATGCCGATGAAGTGACGCTTTCGAAAGCTATTGAATACAGAACGGAAATATAAGAGCCGCAAGGCTCTTTTTATTTTTTCGAAATAAATTTAAATTAAGGGTTGCGCAAATATAGATTGTCCTGTATAGTTATCTCTTGTCGGGTTCGAAACAAGCACACAACAAAACACAACAAATAAATTAACAAAAAGAAACAAAAAAGTGCTTGCAATTGAAAACCCCACATGATATACTAACTAAGCAGTCAACGAGATTGACGCAAACAACACAAATCTTTACACAAAGAACATTGAAAACTGAATGACAATATGTCAACGTTTAATTCCGAATAAAGAAGTCTTCTATTAACTAGAAGCACACATTGAGGCGACCAATTGAAACGCAAACGAGATACTGTCAGCAGTATCAACAGAGCTTAAGTTTAAGTTCTCCAATCATGGAGAGTTTGATCCTGGCTCAGGATGAACGCTGGCGGCGTGCCTAATACATGCAAGTCGAGCGCGAGATTGAGGAGCTTGCTCCTCATGATCGAGCGGCGGACGGGTGAGTAACACGTAGGCAACCTACCCTTGAGATTGGGATAACTACCGGAAACGGTAGCTAATACCGGATACGACTTTTCTGCATAAGCAGTTAAGTTAAAAGGCGGATTTATCTGCCGCTCATGGATGGGCCTGCGGTGCATTAGCTAGTTGGTGAGATAGTGGCTCACCAAGGCGACGATGCATAGCCGACCTGAGAGGGTGATCGGCCACACTGGGACTGAGACACGGCCCAGACTCCTACGGGAGGCAGCAGTAGGGAATCTTCCGCAATGGACGCAAGTCTGACGGAGCAACGCCGCGTGAGTGATGAAGGGTTTCGGCTCGTAAAACTCTGTTGTTAAGGAAGAACACTTGAGGTAGTAACTGGCCTTGAGATGACGGTACTTAACCAGAAAGCCACGGCTAACTACGTGCCAGCAGCCGCGGTAATACGTAGGTGGCAAGCGTTATCCGGAATTATTGGGCGTAAAGCGCGCGTAGGCGGTAAAATAAGTCTGATGTGAAAGCCCCCGGCTCAACCGGGGAGGGTCATTGGAAACTGTTTTACTTGAGTACAGAAGAGGAGAGTGGAATTCCATGTGTAGCGGTGAAATGCGCAGAGATATGGAGGAACACCAGTGGCGAAGGCGGCTCTCTGGTCTGTAACTGACGCTGAGGTGCGAAAGCGTGGGGATCAAACAGGATTAGATACCCTGGTAGTCCACGCCGTAAACGATGAGTGCTAAGTGTTGGGGGGTTTCCGCCCCTCAGTGCTGCAGCTAACGCATTAAGCACTCCGCCTGGGGAGTACGGCCGCAAGGCTGAAACTCAAAGGAATTGACGGGGACCCGCACAAGCGGTGGAGCATGTGGTTTAATTCGAAGCAACGCGAAGAACCTTACCAAATCTTGACATCCTCTGACAGCCCTAGAGATAGGGTTTCCCTTCGGGGCAGAGTGACAGGTGGTGCATGGTTGTCGTCAGCTCGTGTCGTGAGATGTTGGGTTAAGTCCCGCAACGAGCGCAACCCTTAAGTTTAGTTGCCATCATTAAGTTGGGCACTCTAGACTGACTGCCGGTGACAAACCGGAGGAAGGTGGGGACGACGTCAAATCATCATGCCCCTTATGATTTGGGCTACACACGTGCTACAATGGACAGGTGACAAAGGGCAGCGACGCCGCGAGGCCAAGCGAATCCCATAAAACTGTTCTCAGTTCGGATTGGAGTCTGCAACTCGACTCCATGAAGCTGGAATCGCTAGTAATCGTAGATCAGCATGCTACGGTGAATACGTTCCCGGGTCTTGTACACACCGCCCGTCACACCACGAAAGTCGATAACACCTGAAGCCGGTGGGCCAACCTTTATGGAGGCAGCCGTCAAAGGTGGGATTGATAATTGGGGTGAAGTCGTAACAAGGTAGCCGTATCGGAAGGTGCGGCTGGATCACCTCCTTTCTAAGGATATTACGGACATCTCTTTTGAGATGAATATCGGAGCCGTTGACATATTGTATTCAGTTTTGAATGTTTCTTTATGAGATATTCAGTCATGTACATTGAAAACCGTATAGAAGTAAAGAGAAGAGTAAAACGATTTCAAATCGAGCAAACGAAATGAAAGCGAGAACGCAAACGTATCTATCAGATACACTCACACAAATTTCATTACGATTAAGTAGTGAAGGGCGCACGGCGGATGCCTAGGTACCAAGAGCCGATGAAGGACGGAACAAACACCGATATGCTTCGGGGAGCTGTAAGTAAGCTTTGAACCGGAGATTTCCGAATGGGGAAACCCAATACCGCGAGGTATTACCACAGCGTGAATACATAGCGCTGTTGGAGGACACCTGGAGAACTGAAACATCTTAGTATCCAGAGGAAGAGAAAGAAAATTCGATTCCCTAAGTAGCGGCGAGCGAACGGGGAAGAGCCCAAACCAGCTTCGGCTGGGGTTGTAGGACATTCACAACGGATCTAAAGACTTAGACGAATGGTCTGGGAAGGCCAACCGCAGGGGGTAAGAGTCCCGTAGTTAAAAGGTTGATAGATTTAGAATGTATCCTGAGTACGGCGGAACACGAGGAATTCCGCCGGAATCCGGGAGGACCATCTCCCAAGGCTAAATACTCCTTGGTAACCGATAGTGAACCAGTACCGTGAGGGAAAGGTGAAAAGCACCCCGGGAGGGGAGTGAAATAGAACCTGAAACCGTGCGCTTACAAGTAGTCAGAGCCCGTTAAAGGGTGATGGCGTGCCTTTTGTAGAATGAACCGGCGAGTTACGAATATATGCAAGGTTAAGCAGTAGATGTGGAGCCGCAGCGAAAGCGAGTCTGAACAGGGCGAATGAGTATATGTTTGTAGACGCGAAACCAGGTGATCTACCCATGACCAGGCTGAAGTTCAGGTAACACTGAATGGAGGGCCGAACCGACTTACGTTGAAAAGTGACCGGATGAGTTGTGGGTAGGGGTGAAATTCCAATCGAACCTGGAGATAGCTCGTTCTCTCCGAAATATATTTAGGTATAGCCTCATATTAGCATCGTGGAGGTAGAGCACTGTTTGGATGAGGGGCCCATCCCGGGTTACCGAGTTCAGACAAACTCCGAATGCCACAGATGTGATGTATGGGAGTCAGACAGTGGGTGATAAGGTCCATTGTCGAGAGGGAAACAGCCCAGACCACCAGTTAAGGTCCCCAAATATATGTTAAGTGGAAAAGGATGTGGCGTTGCACAGACAACTAGGATGTTGGCTTAGAAGCAGCCATCATTTAAAGAGTGCGTAATAGCTCACTAGTCAAGTGACGCTGCGCCGAAAATGTACCGGGGCTAAACATATTACCGAAACTGTGGATTAAAATTTATTTTAATGGTAGGAGAGCGTTCTAAGTGCGGCGAAGCATGACCGGGAGGACATGTGGAGCGCTTAGAAGTGAGAATGCCGGTGTGAGTAGCGAAAGACGGGTGAGAATCCCGTCCACCGAACGACTAAGGTTTCCAGAGGTAGGCTCGTCCGCTCTGGGTAAGTCGGGACCTAAGCCGAGGCGAAAAGCGTAGGCGATGGACAACAGGTAGAAATTCCTGTACCAGTTAGATTGCATTTGAGTGATGGAGTGACGCAGTAGGAAAAGATGAGCGCGCGGAAGGAAGAGCGCGTCCAAGGCACAAGGCTGCATGCCAGGCAAATCCGGCATGCGTGACGGCTGAGTGTTGACGGGGAGCCGAAAATAGTAGGCGAAGCATACGGACTCACACTGCCAAGAAAAGCTTCTAGCAAGTAATCAGACTGCCCGTACCGTAAACCGACACAGGTAGTTGGGAAGAGAATTCTAAGGTGAGCGAGCGAACTCTCGTTAAGGAACTCGGCAAAATGACCCCGTAACTTCGGGAGAAGGGGTGCTTATAGAAATATAAGCCGCAGTGAATAGGCCCAAGCGACTGTTTACCAAAAACACAGGTCTCTGCCAAACCGAAAGGTGACGTATAGGGGCTGACGCCTGCCCGGTGCTGGAAGGTTAAGAGGAGTGCTTAGCGCAAGCGAAGGTACGAATTGAAGCCCCAGTAAACGGCGGCCGTAACTATAACGGTCCTAAGGTAGCGAAATTCCTTGTCAGGTAAGTTCTGACCCGCACGAAAGGCGTAACGATTTGGGCACTGTCTCAACGAGAGGCTCGGTGAAATCATAGTACCTGTGAAGATGCAGGTTACCCGCGACAGGACGGAAAGACCCCGTGGAGCTTTACTGTAATTTGATATTGAATCTTGACTCCACCTGTACAGGATAGGTGGGAGCCTAAGAAGCATGGACGTCAGTCTATGTGGAGGCACTGGTGGGATACCACCCTGGTGTGGTTGAGATTCTAACCCGCAGCCGTGATCCGGCTGGGAGACAGTGTCAGATGGACAGTTTGACTGGGGCGGTCGCCTCCTAAAGAGTAACGGAGGCGCTCAAAGGTACCCTCAGAATGGTTGGAAATCATTCACAGAGTGTAAAGGCATAAGGGTGCTTGACTGCGAGACCTACAAGTCGAGCAGGGTCGAAAGACGGACTTAGTGATCCGGTGGTTCCGCATGGAAGGGCCATCGCTCAACGGATAAAAGCTACCCCGGGGATAACAGGCTTATCTCCCCCAAGAGTTCACATCGACGGGGAGGTTTGGCACCTCGATGTCGGCTCATCGCATCCTGGGGCTGTAGTCGGTCCCAAGGGTTGGGCTGTTCGCCCATTAAAGCGGTACGCGAGCTGGGTTCAGAACGTCGTGAGACAGTTCGGTCCCTATCCGTCGTGGGCGTAGGAAATTTGAGAGGCGCTGTCCTTAGTACGAGAGGACCGGGATGGACATACCACTGGTGTACCAGTTGTCGTGCCAACGGCATTGCTGGGTAGCTACGTATGGACGGGATAAATGCTGAAAGCATCTAAGCATGAAGCCCCCCTCAAGATGAGATTTCCCCAATAGATGCCTCAGAGACTATGAGGTTGATAGGTTTGGCGTGTAAGTGTGGCAACACATTCAGCGGACAAATACTAATCCATCGATGACTTATTCAAATAGTAAGACCAGAAATTTAAAGAGTGCGTTCACTCTTCTCGATACTTCTATCCGGTTTTGAATGTACAGACATTCAATAGTCTGGCGGCGATGGCGGAGAGGCCACACCTGTTCCCATGTCGAACACAGCAGTTAAGCTCTCCAGCGCCGATGGTAGTTGGACTGACGTCCCGCAAGAGTAGGACGCTGCCAGGCTGTACATAACATATTCAATATATGGATGCGATGAGCCGCATTGAGACCTTTATAGGTCTCTTTTTTTTGTTCTTTTTTCTATAGTATAATAATGCTATAACAACTATCGGAGGTATATATGTCTCTTATTAATAAGTTAAAAAGCTTTCATATTGAAGGTGCGGTTTCAATGCATGTACCGGGGCATAAAAATAATACAATCGGAAAACTGTCAGATGTCATTAAGCCGGGATATGATTTAACAGAAATACCGGGTCTTGATGATCTTCATGATCCAGCAGAAGTATTAGATCAGCTGAATGCAAAACTTGCGCAAAAAAGTGAAGGCTATCATGCACAAGCGATGGTAAACGGTACGACTAACGGAATCATTTCCAGCATCTATGCTCTGAATGAAAAAGTTTCTAATTTTTATATTATCGGAGAAGCCCATAAATCCGTATATCACGGTATATCATTAGTAAATGCTGCTTATACCGTGATTTCCGCAGAAGAGCTGTATGAGTCAGAACTCGGCAGTAGCTGTGTAATATTTACTTCTCCTGCATATACCGGCAGTTTGGTTAAAAATATCAAGCAGCATATAGAATACATAAGAAATAATAGCGGCTTCAGTATTATAGATGCAGCGCACGGTGCTCATTTATCGATTACTGAGAATTTTAAAGAGTCACTGCTGTTGGCGGAGGCGGATGTTGTCGTTGAGTCGTATCATAAAATGCTTCCTGCTCTGACGATGGCTTCTGTACTGTTTACGAAAGATATCCAGCTGCATCAACGGATAATGCATTATATTAATCATTTTGAAACTTCGAGCCCGTCGTATCTCGTACTGGCTTCTATCGAATACGCACAGCAATTTTATAATGAATATAATGACGAGACTTTTTTTAAGAAAAGAGCAGAACTGATACATTGGCTTAAAGAAGCTGAAATCGAAGTTGCTGAACAGGATGATCCTGCAAAACTTATGCTGACATGGAAAAGAGGAGCATACAACCTGGAGCTGAGTTTCCGAAAGACTGGTATATACTCCGAGATGGTTACCGATGAAGGGGTGCTTTGGTGTCTTCCGCTTTGGCATGAAGGCGACAGTTATCCCTTTAAAGAGCTGCTTCATAAAATTTCCAAATTAACTGCAGCCGTTTCCAGTGAAGGGACAGTTAAGGGTATAGATATACTTGAAGGTAAAATATGCGTAGCAAACATTGTTCCCTATCCTCCGGGAGTACCGCTTGTGTTAAAGGGTACTACAATTACAGAGCGGGATTTGAAAAGGGTAAAGCACTATCAAGTTAATCATGTTAAAATAGAGGGTATACAATATAACATTAACTATTATATGAATGAGGCAGAATTATGAGTTATTTCATCACTTTTGAAGGTCCCGAAGGGTCCGGGAAAACGACGGTTATAGAACATATCAGAGTATTGTTATCAGATTCGCATGAAGTCGTGAAAACACGTGAACCAGGGGGTATACCAATCAGTGAAAAAATTCGCGAAATACTGCTGACAAAAGAGCACGATATGGATGGCAGGACAGAAGCTTTGCTTTTTGCAGCATCCCGCCGGCAGCATCTTGTCGAACGTGTAATACCAGAACTTGAGGCAGGTAAAATCGTACTGTGCGATCGTTTTATCGACAGTTCGCTTGCTTATCAGGGTATCGCCCGCGGCATCGGTTTTGATGATATAATGGCAATAAACAAATTTGCTATCGATACCTATATGCCGGACTTAACAGTTTATTTAAAACTTGATCCGGAAATGGGACTCGAGCGAATACAGGATAATAATCGTGAAAATAACCGCCTGGATGAAGAAACTATAGACTTTCATAAAAAAGTAGTCTCGGGTTATAATGAGTTATCGGTATTATATCCGAACAGAATTAAAGTTGTAGATGCATCCCAGTCAGTTGACAGCGTTGTAAGCGATACATTAAATATTATAAATACTTATATACAATCTAGAGGTGAAGAATAATGAAAATGGTAATTGCTATTGTACAGGACCATGACAGCCAAAGATTAAATGACAAATTAACAAAAAATGATTTCCGAAATACGAAACTTGCTTCTACAGGCGGTTTTCTGCGTGCAGGGAATACTACATTCCTTTGCGGGGTTGAAGATGCTCGTGTGGACGAACTGCTTAAACTTATTGACGACACATGCGGTAACCGTGAGCAGACTGTAGCACCGGTAACCCCTATGGGTGGAAATGCTGATTCTTATATTCCTTACCCGGTTGAAGTTGAGGTTGGCGGCGCCACTGTTTTTGTTTTACCGATAGAACAATTTGAAAGATTTTAAGATGAATAACAGTATTGTACAGAAACAATTATTAAAAATTATCGAGAACAATAAGCTGAGTCATACTTATATGTTCGAAGGTGATGCAATAGAAACGCTGCGTAAATACAGCAAGTTTTTTGCGCTGCATATATTCGGCGAAAATACTCGGAATGAGATGCTGATTGATTCAGGCAACCATCCGGATTTATATTATTTATCGACAGCTGAAACGACGATTAAAAAAGAAGACATCGAACAGCTTGTCCGCCAGATGAACCAGAAACCAATCGAATCAGACTACAAAGTGTATATTATTGAGCAGTTTGAAAAACTCACTCCGCAAGCTGAAAACAGTATACTGAAATTTTTAGAAGAACCGCCTGAAAAAACTATTGCGATTTTATTAACGATAAATAAAAGCGGCATACTGCCGACGATACATTCGAGAAGCCAGCACATCCATATCCAGGGAGAGGACGGCGACCGCGAGGATTCGCTGCCGAATTTAAGTGAAGCTGAAACAGCGACTGTCAATGCTCTTCTGCTGAATGCCCGCCATGTCAACGAAATGGCTGATAAATTCAGTGAAATGCGGACGGAAGCTATCAGCTTTGGCACTCGCTGGATACATAATCATCCGCTTGTTTTAATCGATGCAAAAAAGATAGTCGATATTTGTGATGAACGAAAAGATTATGAACTGATGCTGCAGCTTCTTGCCGGATTTATCCGTCAAACATTGCATAAGACAATCGGTCTGGATAATTTTAGACCGTATGAATCAGCAATGCCGGAAGGTAATGATGTAAATACGGTAAAATTGACGCGGATGCTCGAAGAAATTCAAAAAGCGAACCAGCTGCTTTCATTTAATGTTAATCCAATGCTTGTTTTTGAAGGTATGGTCATAGGTGCGAAAGGTTGATGAATAAATATGCTTAAAATCATCAAGGTCACGCAACTTGATTATTACGATAACTTATACATCACATGCAGTGATGATTCCATAGAACGCGGTGATTATATCGTCGCCGAAACAAAAAGAGGTCTTGAACTGCTGAATGTAGTGAAAGGCACTTATGAAATCCCAAAAGATAATATTGTAGAACCCGACGGTAAATTTCTTCGTCTGGCAACAGAAGAAGATTTAATAAAATTCAAAACTAATGAAGAAAAAGCTGAAGCTGCATTAGAATTTTGTGCAAATGCAATTAAAGATGAAAAGCTTAATATGAATCTCGTGAATGCCAAGTTTACACTTGATATGAAAAAACTTATTTTTAACTTTACTGCAGATGACAGAGTAGATTTCAGATCACTTGTTAGAATACTCGCGACGCGCTTTAAAACACGTATTGAGCTCCGCCAGATTGGTGTCAGAGATGAAGCGAAGTATCTCGGGGGCATCGGTCCCTGCGGACGCGCTCATTGCTGTTCAACTTTTTTAGGAGACTTTGTTCCTGTGAGTATCCAAATGGCGAAGAATCAGGATTTATCGCTTTCTCCAAGTAAAATATCAGGAGCATGCGGACGCCTGATGTGCTGTTTAAATTACGAAGATGAATATTACGAAGATGCGCGTATAAAACTGCCTGATGTCGGTGCCAAAGTGAAAACACCGGCGGGCATCGGTAAAGTTATCGGTATTAACATACTGGACCTGGCCGTCAGGGTAAAGGGTTCCGATGATTATATCGAAGAATATGGCGAAGAAGATATAGATAAGCTAGAGGTTGTGAATTAATGGATCGTGAAAAACTGTTCCTTCATATTCAGCAGCTTGAGCGCAATATAAAAACCATGGATGAAGAAGTGCGTATACTGAAAGAACTTACTGTAAAACTGGTCGAAGAAAATGTCAGTCTGGAACTTGAAAAAGAGAATTATGAACAGCTTTTAAATGATAAAGAAACAGCAGATTCTCCCTTTAAAGAAAACTCACTGAAAAGTTTATACGATGAAGGATTTCATGTATGCAGTATTCATTTCGGCACACACAGGCACGGAGACGACTGCTTGTTCTGCCAGGCATTTTTTAATGAAAGACAAAGTTAAAGCAGCGATGAGCTGCTTTTCTTTTTGGAGTGAAATCAATGTTAAAACCATATGAACGCATAGATGAACTGTTCAGAGAAAATATGCGTATTATTCAAAGCAGTGAAACTTTTTCATTTTCTGTCGATGCACTGCTGCTTGCAAATTTTGTGAAAATAAATAAACGCGACAACAGAATCATGGACTTGTGCAGCGGTAACGGCATTATACCGCTGCTTTTGTCCAGCCGTGCTGCAAAGCCGATAGATGCTGTTGAAATACAGAGCCTGCTCGCAGATATGGCAGAACGCAGTATTGAAATGAATGGGAAATCAGACCAGATTACAATATATAATGCAGATATTAAGTCACTTAAAACTTCGATGAAACATTCCTCATATGATGTCATTACAGTGAACCCGCCTTATTTTACAAGCAACCAGCCTTTAAAGGACAAAGGACCGCAGAGCATTGCGCGGCATGAACTTCACATCGATTTAAAAGGCATCGTCGAAGCCTGCCGTTATTTAATAACGAATAAGGGCAGGCTGTATATGGTGCACCGTGCAGAGCGCAGCGCTGAAGTCTTTACAGAGCTGCATAACCAGGGTTTCAGGGTCAGACGTGCACAGTATGTCTACAATGATACAAACAGCAGGACAGCGATGTTCATAGTCGTAGAAGCGATTTTTAATTCAAATGCATATGCGGATATACTGCCGCCATTTTATATTTATAAGGCGGATCAGGTATATTCAGATGAGATGCTTGAGGTGTATTACGGTGACAACAGAGGATAGACAGTATTACGTTTATATTATTGAATGCAGCGACTGCAGTCTGTATACAGGTTACACAGCTGATATCGATGCGCGTATTACAAAACACAATGCCGGCCTTGGCGCGAAATATACCCGGGGCAGACTGCCTGTGACCTTGCGCTACGTCGAAGTGCTCGATTCAAAAAGCAGCGCCTTGAAACGCGAATACGCGATTAAACAGCTGACAAAGCAGCAGAAATTATCGTTAATAGGAGGATAATAATGTTATACATTACCGGGACACCGATAGGAAATCTGGATGATATGTCTTACAGAGCGATTAAAACGCTTGAAGAAGCAGATGCAATTTTATGTGAAGATACGCGTATTACCCGTAAATTAACCACACATTTTAATATTGACACGCCGCTTAAAAGCTACCATGATTTCAATAAAGAAGAAGCGACCGAATCTATTATAGAAGATATAAAGCATGGCAAAACCTATGCTCTTGTGACCGATGCCGGTATGCCTGTAATATCGGATCCCGGTTTTGAACTTGTCAGCCGCATGCAGGATGAAAAACTGCCGTACGCGGTTATTCCTGCAGCTTCTGCTTTTACGATGGCGCTTGTAGCGAGCGGGATTGCCAGTTATGAATTTACATATTTTGGCTTTTTGCCGAAAAGTGCATCGAAACAGAGAGAGAAATTATCTGAAATAATGCACCATAAGTTTACGTCCGTGCTGTATGAATCGCCGCACAGAATGAAGAGTCTGCTGACGGAGATAAATAAAATTGACAGCAGCAGAATTGTGAGTATATCGAGGGAAATCACGAAGAAATTTGAACAGCATGTCAGAGGCAGAGCGGACGAATTATTATCAAAACTTGATAAGGATATCCCGTTAAAAGGAGAATTTGTCGTTGTTATAGACAGATATGAAGAAGAACAGTCTGAATTTACCGGCACTCCAAAGGAGCACGTAACGGAACTTGTTGAAGAGGGCATGCGGCCGAAAGACGCCATAAAACTCGTCGCAGAGCTGCGCGGTTTGAAGAAGCAGGAAGTATATGATGTGTTTCATAAATAAAAAGCCACGAATGGTTATTCATGGCTTAATGCATTTGCTTATTTATCAATTTTCTTTTGAATTTCTTTAATCAGCTGATCGGCGCCTTCTTTGCTCAGGACTATTTTTCCGTCAGCCAGTGACATGTTGTCATCAGACACATCGCCGGTTACTGCGCAGGTCATGCGGGGCTGATATTTTTTCAAAATAATTTTATCATCATCTGTAAAAATTTCCAGAGCATCTTTAACTTCGATATCGAGTACGCGACGCAGTTCAATTGGAATAACGACGCGTCCAAGTTCATCGACTTTACGCACAATTCCAGTAGATTTCATTAGTAATTCCTCCTACATAGTTAACCAAAATATAATGGATTATATCCAATTTTCGAAATGTCTTGTGCAGAAAATGGAAAAATAAGCTGCGAAACTATTACCCGAAATTGGATATTCATGACTATAGCACAAAAATAATGGGAAAACTATTAAAAACTGTTCCGAATTGAAAAACATACATAAATTAGATATATTAGATAAGTATATTATAGGAGGATGTCCCATGACAAAACCAACATTTTATATCACTACGCCAATTTATTATCCCAGTGGAAAACTCCATATCGGGAATGCATATACTACAATTGCATGTGATGTAATGGCACGTTATAAACGCCTGAGAGGCTACGACGTATACTACTTAACAGGAACCGACGAACACGGTCAGAAAATAGAACAGAAAGCTGATAACATGGGGGTTTCACCTCAGGCCTACGTCGATGATATGGCGGAGAGCATAAAAGATTTATGGAAATCGCTCGATATTACGTACGATCAGTTTATTCGTACGACAAGTGATAAACATAAAGCTGCTGTACAGTACATTTTTGAGCGCCTGCTTGAGCAGGGCGATATTTACCTTGGTGAATACGAAGGCTGGTACTCGGTTCAGGATGAGGAATTCTTTACCGAAACGCAGCTCGATGAAGTATACCGCGATGAAGACGGTAAAATGATCGGCGGCAGAGCACCGAGCGGACATGATGTTGAACTTGTTAAAGAAGAGAGCTACTTCTTCAGAATGAGTAAATATGCAGACCGTCTTGTCCAGTATTACGAAGATAACCCCGACTTTATCCAGCCGGAAGCGCGTAAAAACGAAATGCTGAACAACTTTATAAAACCGGGACTTGAGGACCTCGCTGTATCGAGAACGACATTTAAATGGGGCGTGCCGGTTAAATCAGATCCGAAACACGTCGTTTACGTGTGGATTGATGCCTTGGCAAACTATATTACTGCACTCGGCTATTCTACAGACGATGACGAACTGTTTAAAAAATATTGGCCTGCAGACGTGCATATGATCGGTAAAGAAATTGTACGTTTCCATGCGATTTACTGGCCGATTATGCTGATGGCGCTGGATCTGCCTCTGCCGAAGAAATTACTCGGCCACGGCTGGCTTTTAATGAAAGACGGAAAGATGTCGAAATCCAAAGGGAATGTTATTTATCCTGATCAGATTGTAGAGCGCTACGGTCTTGACTCGCTCCGTTACTACTTAATGCGCGAAGTGCCTTTCGGTTCTGACGGCGTATTTACACCGGAGTCGTTTATCGAGCGCACTAACTTTGATCTGGCAAATGATCTCGGCAACCTGGTTAACCGTACAATCTCAATGATTAATAAATATTTTGACGGATATGTACCGGAGTATACAGGTGCACATACCGATTTCGATAAAAGCCTTGAAACAGCTGTTAAAGACAGCGTTTCAGAATATGAAACTGCCATGGAAAAAATGCAGTTCAGTCATGCTTTAAGAGCAGTATGGACAATTATCGGACGCTCGAATAAATATATTGATGAAACTGCGCCTTGGGTGCTGGCGAAAGATGAGGCAAACAAAGAAGCACTCGGCAACGTGATGGTGCATCTCGCAGAAAACATCCGTATTGCGGCTGTCCTTTTGAGCCCTTACCTGCCTCATGGTCCGAAAGAAATTTTCAAACAGCTGAATATTACTGATGAAAACCAGCAGACGTATGAATCAGTATTAAGCTATGGCATTATAAAACCTGCCGGCCAGCTGGCTAAACCGACACCAATTTATCCAAGATTGGATGTTGAAGAAGAAGTCACATATATTAAAAATCAAATGCGTCCGCCTGAAGCAGAAGAGGAACAGGAAGAAACAGAAGCGGCTGAAAAAATTACAATTGATGACTTTAGTAAAGTGGAAATTAAAGTCGCGACTGTTACTGCAGCAGAAGCAGTGAAGAAAGCGAAAAAGCTGCTGAAAATCCAAGTGGATTTAGGCACTGAAGAGCGCCAGATTGTTTCGGGGATACACGAGCATTATGAACCGGGAGATATTATCGGCAAGAAAGTACTTGTTGTGACGAATCTGCAGCCTGTAACCTTGCGCGGAGAGAAATCAGAAGGTATGATTTTAACTGCAGAAAAGGGCAGCCGTTTAACATTAATTGATGTGCCGGACGGCATAGAAAACGGCAGTATTGTAAAATAAATCAGGGAGTGATTATGTGTTAATCGATACACACGTCCATCTGAATGCGCACCAGTACGACGAAGATCTCGAGGAAGTAATCGCACGCGCGAGAGAGAACGGACTCGAGAAAATGGTTGTTATCGGCTGTGATCGTCCGTCGATTGAACGCACCATGGAACTCATTGAAGAATATGATGATATTTACGGGGTCATCGGATGGCATCCGGTCGATGCTGTCGATTGCACTGATGAAGATCTGAAGTGGATAGAAGAACTGTCCAAACATAAAAAAATTGTCGGCATCGGTGAAACAGGTCTCGATTACCACTGGGACAAATCACCGAAAGACGTCCAAAAAGAACTGTTCAGACGTCAGCTGGCATTAGCGAAACGCGTCGGTCTGCCGATTATTATTCATAACCGTGAATCGACGGAGGATTGTGTGGAAATTCTGAAAGAAGAAAATGCACAGGAAATCGGCGGCATTATGCACGCTTTCAGTGCCGATGAAAAGACAGCCGACGAAATTATCGATATGAATTTCTATGTATCACTTGGCGGTCCAGTGACATTTAAAAATGCGCAGCTGCCTAAAGACATCGCTGTTCATGTTCCGCTCGACCGTCTGCTTGTGGAGACGGATGCACCGTATTTAACACCGCATCCATACCGCGGCAAGCGCAATGAACCGGCACATGTAAAACTGGTAGCAGAAAAAATTGCAGAGCTGCGCGGTATGAGTTATGAAGACCTGGCCGCTGCAACGACTGCGAACGCAAAAAGATTATATAACATCTGAAATGAAAGTGTTTCACTTTGACTTTGGTTGAAGTGAAGCACTTTTTTAGTGCGCTGAAGATAAGAAATCTTAAAATATGGTATGATACTAAACGAAGTATAAGAGGTGGAGATGTATGGAAAAACCTGTAATTAAAGAAATTATTATTGTCGAAGGCAGGGACGACACACGCAGACTTAAAGAAGCGGTTATCTGCGAGACGATTGAAACGAACGGTTCAGCAATCAATGAACGGACACTTGAGGAAATAGAAGTTGCCTTGAATTCACGCGGAGCGATTATTTTCACGGATCCTGACTTTCCGGGTCATAAAATAAGAAATACAATTATTGAACGTTTCCCTGATATTAAAGAAGCGTTTTTACCAAAACATAAAGCACTTGGTCATAATAGTGTAGGCGTGGAACATGCCCGAATCGAAGATATACAAGCAGCGCTCGAAAACTGCCAGACGAGCCGGCAGGTTAAAGAGGAACTGATAACAATTCAGGATATGCAGTATTTCCGTTTATCGGGCAATTCACAAGCGAAAGAACGACGCGAGTATTTAACTGAACAGCTGAATATCGGTTATGCGAACGCAACTCAGCTGCGAAAAAAACTGAACCGCTACAGCATCTCACCTGAAAAAGTTGAAGAAATATTAAAAGGGCTGGAAGTGAATAACTGATGAAACATATTGCTACTATAGGGCGGACTAAAGAAATACTCGACAAGCACCATTTTACTTTTAAGAAAAGTCTTGGACAGAACTTTTTAATCGACTCCAATGTTATTAAAGAAGTCATTCATAAAGCGGATATTAATAAAAATACAGGTGTCATTGAAGTGGGACCGGGGATTGGATCACTGACGGAGCATCTTGCAATCAATGCAGGAAAAGTGCTGGCTTTTGAAATTGACCAGCGTCTGATTCCGGTACTTAATGATACGTTAAGCGATTATGATAACGTGACAGTCATCAATGAAGATATACTGGAAGCCGATGTCCCGGCCCGTATCGAAGAATTCTTAAGCGATTGCGATGATATCGTGGTTGTCGCAAACCTGCCGTATTATATTACGACGCCGATACTGATGAACTTCCTGACTGCACATCTGCCGATTTCACGTTATTACGTCATGATGCAAAAAGAAGTCGGAGAACGTATCAGTGCGTCACCGAACTCAAAAGCATATGGTTCTTTATCGATTGCGATCGATTATTATACAGAGGCTAAAACAGTTCAAAATGTTCCAAAAACCGTATTCATGCCACCGCCGAACGTCGATTCTATTATTGTAGAATTAAAAAACCGCACTCAGAAAAAAGTAGATATTGATGATGAAGAAACTTTTTTCAAGTTAACAAGAGGCGCATTTCTGCATCGCCGTAAAACAATACTGAACAACTATCAGTCATTGTTTGCTGACGGAAAGAAAAGAAAAGATGAAATCAGAACGCTGTTTGAAGAAGCGGGAATTGATCCGGCACGCCGCGGTGAAAGTTTATCGCTTGAAGATTATAAGGAAATTTACGATGCTTTCAAGAAAAGTGACTTGGATTTCGCTTAAAAATGTTGAGAAATTGGCTGATTTTTGACAGAATTATGTAAACTTGCTATAATGGACTTAGTGAGGTGGGGTATAATGCCAAAAACATTAATCGACATCAAAAAGATTCTTGATTGTCAGTTAGGAAATCCATGTGTGCTTCGCGCAAACGGAGGACGCAAGAAGTTGATTGAAAGAAAAGGTATTTTAAGAGAAACATATCCATCGATTTTCGTAGTTGAACTAGATCAAGACGAACATAATTTTGAGCGTGTATCTTATACATACACAGACGTGTTAACATCAAATGTAGAAGTTACTTTTTATAACGACGATTTTACAGAAGAATTTTTAATTCAATAACATATTAAAAACCATCCGAAAGGATGGTTTTTTTGTTTTATGAGCGTATGTTGAGCATGCAGGTATAAAGATATATATTATTAAAAATATATAATATACGGAGTGTGACTTATGAATACAAATAACCCTCATATCATGCCGGAAATCGATAAAAGCCAGGGGCTTGAATTTGGTCTGTATACCCTCGGAGATCATTTGCCGAATCCGCATACAGGACAGAGAATTCCTGCAAGCCAGCGTATTAAAGAAATTATCGAAACGGCTGAGTACGCAGAACAGGCGGGAATTGATACCTTTCAGATCGGTGAGTCCCATCAGGATTATTTCGCGTCTCAGGCTCATCTGATTATTTTATCGGCCATTGCACAAGCGACAAAGCAGATAAAAATTGCTTCAGGCTCAACGATTATCAGTACATCGGACCCGGTGCGTGTATTTGAAGATGCATCGACAATCGATCTTATTTCAGGCGGACGCATGGAAATTATTGCAGGCCGGGCTTCACGTGTCGGGCTCTATGATTTACTCGGCTACAGTCTGAATGATTATGAAGCATTGTTTGAAGAAAAGTTTGATCTTCTGTTAAATATAAATGAAAATGAGTATGTGAACTGGCAGGGAGAATTCCGTGCGCCTTTAAAAAATGCTCATGTCATTCCGCGTCCCGAGAATGATAAGAACGGACTGCCGATTTGGCGGGCGGTCGGAGGCTCAATGGCCTCTGCCCATAAAGCAGGTCTCGCAGGAGTGCCGATGTATCAGGCGCACCTCGGAGGGCCGGCTGAAGCCTTTAAGAGCCGTATTGATTTATACAGACAGACGGCGGAAGAAAGAGGCTACGATGTGTCTAAACTGCCTGTAGCGACTGCTGGATTTTTCTTTGCACATGAAGATAAACTTGAAGCATACAGAAAATACTACCCTCATATTAATGAAGGCATGAAAAAATCGAACGGTCAGGGCTTCCCGAAGCAGGGCTTTGCCGAGGGACAGGATTATCGCAGTGTAATTAACGTTGGCGATCCTGATCTGATTATTGAGAAAATTCTTTATCAGCATGAATTATTTAATCATGACCGTTATATCGCCCAGCTGGATTTCGGCGGTGTGACACTGGATGATATTAAACGTAATATAGACATTATTGGCGAAAAGATACTGCCTGCCATTAAAAAATATACAAAACCACAGGGGGAACAATAATGAAAGCAGTAATCATCAGCGGTTCAGTCGTCGGGAGCAAAACGCGGAAAGCGACGACGGCACTCAGAGAAAAGGTTGAATCATTAAACGTTCACGAAGTTGAATATATCGACTTAAAAGATTACGATATGCCGTTCAGCGATGGCAGAAATTATTTGGACTACGGCGGTGCGACAACTGAAGCACTGACTAAAATAATGGAAGCGGATGTCGTATTTATCGGCACACCGATATTCCAGGCATCCATACCGGGGCCTTTAAAAAACTTATTTGACTTGCTGCCGCCGGATGCTTTTCTGAATAAAACCATCGGCATGATTATTACTGCCGGCTCACTCAGACATTATCTGGTGGCGGAACAGCAGCTGAAACCGATTCTGTCATATATGAAAGCAAATATTGTTCCGGGATATGTATATATTCTGGATCAGGACTTCGGCTCAGAAGGAATCGAGAACGATGATATTCTGTTCAGGCTGGGTGCACTCGTGGATAATACATTTAATAATGCAGAAGCACACCAGGCGGTGCTTGAAAAATTTAACGATTCTTTCGGCTTTTAAATAAAAAACCTTTCAGGACAAAGTTCCTGAAAGGTTTTTTATCTGTCTTATCTGATTGATTTAAGTCCGTTAGCCCAGTTAACTGTAGTAGTGATTACAGCTTCAATAGTCGGATTGTGTATTTCAGCAGGTGCGAATTTAGACATTTCTTCAAAGTCAGTGAACAGGCTGAATGCACCGAAAGGTCCAACAGTTGCCACATTGAAGTTAGAAAGAATTTGACGCAGTGAAAGTGTTGCAGCAACACCTAAAGTTGAGCCGTAGCCAACGATTCCTGCTGATTTATTACCGAATTCAGGTCCGATGTAGTCAAGAAGGTTTTTCAGTGCCGGTGAAACAGCTTTGTTGTATTCAGGTGTAACAAAAATATAACCGTCAAGTGAATCAATTTTAGCTGACCAGTTATTGATTACATCAGAACCGTATTGTTTATTAGCCATTAACGGCGGTAAAGATTCTTTAAACAATGGTGCTTCGTAATCTTTAATATCTACGATTTCGAATTCAGCACCTGTATCTAATTTTTCAGCAAAGTCTTTAAGCCACTCTGCAACTTGTAAGTTAACGCGTGAGTCACGTGTACTTCCTGTAACAATACCAATTTTAGTCATTGTATAATTCCTCCGGAGTGTTCATTTATTATTAAGTTACATTTTGTAACTGATTATTAATATACAGTATTTCGAATTGAAAATAAAGACTTTTGCTTAATCTTTTCAGTGAAATTGTCATGATTACGTTTCCATGGTAAATTTAAAGAGATTTCATACGACAGGAGCAATGACAATGGATATAGAAATTCAAAAAATCACGGGCCGTCCGTCTAATGGAAAAATTAAAATGAAGGCCGGCAAAAGTCTTGCAGTGCAAATACCGTATGAGCTCGCTGAAACTTTTTCCGATACGATGGAGAAGGCAGGTGCCCATGTATTTTCAGGCGGCCTTTTATATTATAAACGGCTGAATTTAAAAGTGCATATTGAATATTTGAGAAAATGGTACAATAGTCCATTGAAAACAGAAGATTTAATCCGGCAGTTTAATATTACAGACTCCGTATCAAGCCTGTCAAAGTTGAACCGGACTGAAATTCAGAAACTGGCTTATATCCATGCTCTGCTCAGCAATAATCAGTATATAGTTTTTATCGATCCATTTTTAAATACAGTTAATGATAACATTCATCTGTTTCATAAAATGAAAGACCAGCTTATTCAGCAGGAGAAATCACTGTTGGTTGCATCGTCGAGACTGGAAGATGCCTTTATAGTTCAGCCGGATGTTATGAAATTAAGCGAACAGGGGCTCGAGACAGTTGAGACAACGGATAATACTGAAGATGACAGCTCTTCTAATGTGAGCAAAATTAAAGTGAAAGCACATGATAAAACGATTTTTGTCACTATAGAAGAGATTGAATATCTGGAAAGTCATGATGGTAAAGTATACATTAATCTCGGCTCGGAGAAATTTATAATGGAATCGACCCTGCAGGGGGCAGAAGAACAGCTCGAAGCTCACGGTTTTTACCGCTGCCACCGTTCTTATCTCGTTAATCTTCATAAAGTAAAAGAAATTATTACATGGTCTAAAAACACTTATTCTGTCATTATCGATAATTCGGAAAAGTCCAGAATCCCGTTATCCCGAACTAAATTCAACGAAATACAGGATAAATTACTAAAATTATAAAAAGGTGACCTTATGAATCTATTTAAAATACGGGCGACGATATATAGAGATATTAGAGAATATTTTACAAACTATGCAGTTCTGACAGTCTTGCTCATGCCTCCGATTATGGCTTTGATGTACAGTACACCGGCACGCAATGTCAAAGAGGATTTGCCGGATGTAATGATATTTATACTCCTCGGGACAGCACTTGCTTCAATAGCAACCAATGTTCCCTTAATGTTATACGCCGAAGAAAATGAACATGGTTTATTGAAGCTTGTCACACATAATGTATCGGATTTAATGAATGGTATAGCAGGCAGAAGTATACTGGTGTTATTTGTTACTGCAGCAGTTACTGTTATCTCGCTCCTTATTGCAGGACAAGTAGATGTGCTCAGCTGGCCTCTTGTATCAGGATTAGGTATTGCAGCTTTAGTATTCCTGAATTTAGGATTAATTGCGGGACTGCTTGCTAAACTGCAGTCGACTTCGACTGTTTACGGTGTGGTCGTCTTGTTTTTATTAGGAATGACACCTATTATAGAAACATTTTTTCTGAATGACAGCCATCTGTTAATGAAACTGGCTGAATGGACTCCTGTATATCAATTAATGGCGATACATAATAACGCTGGTGTAATGCCCTGCGTTATTATGCTGGTATGGTTAGGTTTGACGACCTTCTCAGTCTATTTAGCAGTGCTGAAACGTGCTAAAACATTGTAGTACAGTTCAGAGCTGTGCTGTACACTTCGGAAATTTAACAGCCCGGCGGATAGATATAGTACACAGTTCAATATTTATTTCCTACAACTCACCGTGATTATATCGCGGTGTTTTTATTTTGCGTCTAAACTTTAGTTAAGAGAGCGGAAGCAAAATAATTGGAGGTAATCATATGAGCATGATCCAGGTAAACGAACTTGAAAAGTCATTCGGCAATGAACGCGCCCTGCGCGGTATTACATTTAATGTGGAAGCGGGACAGATTTTCGGGCTGCTTGGCCCGAGCGGTTCGGGGAAGACCACAACTATTAAAATTATGACAGGTGAATTTAAACCGTCGGGCGGAGAGGTGAATGTTAATAGCTACAACTATAAACAGTTCGCGAAAAATGACTATGTCAGCAGCCTTGGGATTTTATCTGATAAAAGTTCTTTGTATGAAAGGCTGACAGTCAAAGATAATCTGGAGCTGTTCAGAAAACTGTACAATGCGCCGAAAGGGTCAGTTGAAAAAGTACTGAAAGATGTAGGACTGGAAAGTGAAATCGATAAAACTGTATCCAAGTTATCCAAAGGAATGAAGCAGAGAATTCTTTTATGTAAAGCGGTCATTCACAGACCGGCGATTTTATTTCTCGATGAGCCGACATCGGCACTCGATCCGACGACCACTGAAAAAATTCACGACATGCTTGAGGAGCTGCGTGATGACGGGACGACTATTTTACTCACGACACACAATATGGATGAGGCAACACGTCTATGTGATAAGGTCGCCTTTTTGTATCAGGGAATTATTCAGGATTCGGGGGCGCCATCTGACTTAAGGCATAAATACAAACGCGAGGAAGTCCATATTACTTATAACGACGGCACGATGAAAACAGTGGAGAAAAAAGAGGAAAACAGACAGCTGCTTAATAATGTACTGTTCAGCGAAGAAGTTGCCGATGTCAGAACAGATTTCCCGACACTTGGAGAAGTGTTTAAAAAAGTAACTGGTAAGGAGCTGGTTTAAATGAATATGACAAGAGCGATGGCAATATTTGAAAAAGACCTGAAAGAATTTATGAAAAATATGATGCTGTTTACATCGGTGCTGATTCCAATACTGATGGCGGTGTTCTTTTCAAGAGTGGGAATCGGCGCAGGGGCAGAAGGCGAAATGCCGCCGGAAATACTTGGGATTCTTGCAGGTGTCGTCTTTTCTGCCGTAATGTTCAGTGCGGTTATGACGATGATTGCTGAAGAAAATGAAAAAGATACGTTAAGAGGACTGCTGCAGTCGCCGGCGACAATTATCGATATTATTCTCGGCAAGAGCATGGTTGTGACGCTGATGACAATAATATCACTCGTTGCTTCAATTATAATTATTGGACCGGAAAACTACTGGACTGTGGAAAATATAATCAGTCTCGTGCTGACAGGACTGTTTTTCCTGAATGTGGGAATAGGGCTTGGCCTCGTTGTAAAATCAGTTGCGACGACATCGGTATATATTATTCCGATTATGTTCATCTTCGGTTTTACACCGTATATTGAAATGCTGGTTACAGATCCGGACAGCACAGCGGTCAAGATTGCAGAGTACTTTCCGATATATCAGCACATGTTTGTGCTTGAAGGCAGCGGCGGAGCAATGGAATTTATCATTCTGGCTGTCTGGGTCGCGGTGAGCTTCCTGCTCGTGCTGTGGGCATTTAATAAACGTAAAAATGATGAATAATATGTAAAAAGCACCGGAATCCTGCGGGTCCGGTGCTTTTTTAATGTATGGACGTCGCAGTTTTCGCAGCGGCGACACCCGGTAAAACCAGAACACCCTCAAGCTCACTCCTCAAGCCAATCTTTAAAAATATCATCAATATTTACCTTTGTTATATGATAAAATAACACACATATATATTTCGAAAAAAATCTGGCAAAGGACTATGAACTATGCATTATGAAATCGCACCAGCAAAAATTAATTTAACTCTGGATACGCTGTATAAACGCGATGATGGTTATCACGAAGTCAGTATGGTAATGACGACCGTTGATTTAAACGATAATTTATCGTTTGAAAAACGGAAAGACAGAAAAATCATCATTGAATCCGATCATCAGTTCGTGCCGACTGACCGGCGCAATCTTGCCTATCAGGCGGCTCAGCTGATGATGCGCCGTTACAAAATTAAAACAGGCGTCACGATTAATATCGATAAACATATTCCAATTGCTGCAGGTCTTGCCGGCGGTTCTGCCGATGCTGCCGCGACGTTCAGGGGAATGAATGCGCTGTACAATCTCGGTGTCGGACTCGATGAGCTCGCGGCCTTATCATCAGAACTCGGTTCCGATATTCCTTTTTGTGTATACGGCGGCACTGCGCTCGCAACCGGACGCGGCGAGATTATCGAACGGCTGCCAAGACCGCCGCATGCATGGGTGGTGCTGGCAAAACCGTCTGTCAGTGTGTCTACAAAGACAATTTACGGCGCACTGAAACCTGGAAAGAATAAGCCGGCATCGGAGTTAATGAAAAAAGCAATTATAGACGAGGATTACGAACAAATACTCGGAACATTGAAAAATGATCTTGAAGAAGTAACGGTGAAAAAATATCCGCAGGTCAGAAAACTGCTCGACAATATGAAAGAATCGGGCGCTGACGGTGCGCTGATGAGCGGCAGCGGGCCGACCGTGTTCGGCATCGTCAGAAAAGAACGCCAGTCTATTCATCTGTACAACGCAATGAAGGGGTGCTGCGCTGAAGTTTATCGAATTAGATTGCTGGGATAAGTATTAAAATCCGAACTTATATGGTAAAATCAATACCTATAATACGGTTTAGGAGTTAGACTATGAAATATAAACGCAGCGAACGGCTGGTCTACATGACCCAGCATTTAATTACGAATCCAAATAAATTGATACCCTTGACGACTTATGTCGATAAATTCAGCCAGGCTAAGTCTTCTATCAGTGAAGATATACGCATTATTAAAGATGTCCTCAATGCTGAGGGTCTAGGTGTGCTTCAAACGACGGCGGGCGCGAACGGCGGCGCGATGTTCATCCCTAAAATAAGTATAGAGCGTGCAGAGAATATTATCTCGGAATTTAAAACGGAACTCGAAGCGCGCGAGCGTCTTCTTCCGGGCGGCTACTTATACATGTCGGATATTATGGGCGATCCGAAGATGATGAATGATATCGGTGATTTGATTGCGACGATGTACGGTGAACTGGAAATTGATTCAGTCGTCACAATTGCGACAAAAGGAATTTCGCTCGCCAATGCTGTGGCGCGCAAACTGAATGTGCCGGTGGCCGTTATCCGTAAAGATAACAAAGTGACGGAAGGTTCTACAGTTTCGATAAACTACGTTTCCGGCTCAACGCGTAAAATTGAGACGATGGTGCTGTCAAAACGCACGCTTAAAGAAGGCTCCAACGTTCTTGTTGTGGATGATTTTCTCCGCGCCGGCGGTTCGATTACCGGTGTGACAAATCTGATGGAAGAATTCAACGCGACAGTGGTCGGTGTCAGCGTGCTGGTTGAAGCAAAAGAAGTTGCGAACCGCAGATTTAACGATTACACATCATTGCTTAAAGTATCAGAAATTGATGAATTTAACGAATCATTTGTAGTTGAAGAAGGAAACTGTTTAGATTACATTACAGGCAAGTAGATTTATTTTAAATTACGGAGGATGATTAAGATGCAGCCAATTAATTCTGACAAAGCACCAGCAGCAGTAGGACCATACAGCCACGGAGTGAGAACGGGGAATTTATTCTATTCTTCAGGCCAGGTGCCGCTGACATTGGAAGGGGAGATTGTTTCAGACGACGTCGCTGAGCAGGCAAGACAGGTTCTCGACAATATTGGAGCTGTACTGGAAGCGGCCGGTCTCGGCTACAGCAATATTGTAAAAACGACTATTTTTATCGCCGATATGAACGACTTTGGAGTGATTAACGAGGTTTACGCTAAGTACTTTACGGGTAAATTACCTGCAAGATCATGTGTAGAAGTTAGTCGTCTCCCATTAGATGCAAAAGTGGAGATCGAGGTCGTTGCATCTTTCGAGTAACTGTTGATTTGAGTGGGGTTCTAAGCTAGATAGGTTTTACACAGAAGATCTAAAACACAAATCTATGGAGGAACAGACACATGAAAATAACAGACGTAAGACTAAGAAAAGTCAACAATCAGGATACAAGAATGAAAGCTCTCGTTTCTGTAACATTTGATGAGTCATTTGTTATTCACGATTTACGTGTAATAGACGGTAATAACGGACTGTTCGTTGCGATGCCGAGTAAGCGTACGCCGGATGGAGAGTTCAGGGATATTGCCCACCCGATTAATTCCGGCATGCGTCAGCATGTACAGGAAGAGGTAATGCGTGTTTACGAGGAAACTGCTGACCCTGCTGAAGAAAAAGAGGAAAAGGCGAGTGAGCCGACTGTGGAATCAGACCCGGCTGATGATGAAGAAACACCGGAACACGTTGATGAAGAGACCGCCGACGATTCAAACACTGCTAAAGAAGAAAAAGTGAAAAATGAAGATTCTCCAAAAGTATCGGAAGATACTGCAGAAAATGATAAATAGACAGAGAAAGTCTAGGCCGGGCCGGTGTGGTCCGGCCTAAGTTTCGTCTTGAAAGATACCATGGACTGAAATATAATTAGAATATCGTATTATAATGGGGGTTAATTATGCAAACGAGAGTGATTATTGTTGCTGCAGGTGTCGGCAAGAGAATGAATTCAAAGAAACCGAAAGTATTGCATGAGGTCTGCGGAATTCCGATGATTACGAGAGTAATTAACACCGTGAAAACGGCGGGAATCAGTGATATCCGCGTCGTGTCAGGTTCAGGGCAGGATGCGGTTGCTGAAATTCTGCCGGAGGACGTTAAAATAACAGTCCAAAAAGAACAGCTCGGCACGGCACATGCTGTTAAGCAGACAGCACCGGAACTCAGCGAAGCTGAAGGCGAGACACTGATTATCTTCGGGGATACGCCGCTGATTTCCCCGGAAACGGTCAGAAATTTAATCGCTGACCATGAAAAAACGGGGCTGAAAGCAACAGTTTTATCAGCCTATGCAGATAATCCGACTAATTACGGCCGCGTGCTCCGTAAAGAAAACGGCACGGTCAAAGAGATACTGGAAGAAACTGAAATCACGCCTGAACAGGAAGAAATTAAAGAAGTCAGCGCAGGCGCTGCTGTTTTTAATAACCGTGAACTGTTTAAAGTGCTCGATAAAATTTCGAATGATAATCCTGAACAGGAGTATTATCTGTCTGATGCCATCGGTCTTTTGAGCAGTAAAGGTGCCCGCGTCGGTGCGTTTGTCACCCCGGATAAGAATGAAATTATTAATGTGGACAACCGTCTGCTTTTAGCACGTGCCTCAGAACTTTTAAGGCAGCGTATCAACGAGCGGCATTTGGAACAAGGTGTGACAATTATCGATCCTTCGAACACATACATCGATGAAAGTGTTAGAATTGGTATGGATACTATTATTTATCCTAACACTGTTATTAAAGGCGATACGGTAATCGGAGAAAATGCGATTATTTCGGCCAATTGTGAAATCAGCAACAGCGTAATCGGCGATAAGGCGGAAATTAAACATTCTGTAGTAACCGATGCAGAAGTCGGCAGCGGCACAACTGTCGGCCCATATGCGCAGCTGCGCCCGGGAGCAAAACTGGGAGAAGCTGTGAAGATTGGAAACTTTGTTGAAGTTAAGAAATCGGAGTTAAAAGACGGCGCGAAAGTATCGCACCTGAGCTATATCGGCGATGCGTTCATCGGCGAACGCGCAAATATCGGCTGCGGCGCGATTACTGTTAATTACGACGGGGTCAATAAGTTTAAAACGACCGTCGGAGCAGATGCTTTTATCGGCTGCAACACCAATCTCGTAGCGCCTGTATCGGTAGGAGAACGTTCTATTACAGCGGCAGGGTCGACGATTACGGACGATGTGCCTGATGACAGTTTGGCGATTGCACGAAATAAGCAGACGACAAAAGAAGGCTATTATAAAAAATAATACTTGGAGGATCAAAATGTTAGCTTCTAGTAATCAAAACAAAAATTCTAAGATGAAATTATTTACGTTGACAGGCAACGAACCATTAGCACGTGAAATTGCGGAACATATCGGTATCCCGCTTGGTAAATGTACTGTAAACCGCTTTTCGGATGAAGAAGTCCAGGTCAACGTTGAAGAAAGTGTGCGCGGCTGCGACGTATTCGTTATTCAGCCGACAAGCCAGCCGGTAAATGAAAACCTGATGGAATTGCTGATTATGCTTGATGCGCTGAAGCGCGCGTCAGCCAACACAATTAATGTTGTTATGCCGTATTACGGCTATGCCCGCCAGGACCGTAAGAGCCGTGCACGCGAACCAATTACAGCGAAGCTCGTTGCAAACATTATTGAAACTGCAGGTGCAGACCGTGTGATTTCACTTGATCTTCACGCCCCTCAAATTCAAGGATTCTTCGATATTCCAATCGATCATCTGATGGGAGTACCGATTTTAAGTGATTACTTCCTTGAACATGAAGGTATTGACCTTGAAGAAGTAGTTATCGTTTCGCCTGACCACGGCGGAGTGACCCGTGCTCGCCGTATGGCAGACCGTTTGAAAGCTCCAATTGCAATCATCGATAAACGCCGTCCGCGTCCGAATGTGTCGGAAGTAATGAACATCGTTGGAGAAATTAACGGGAAAACCGCAATTATTATCGACGATATTATCGATACAGGCGGAACGATTAAAACAGCAGCGCAAGCCCTAGTGGACAAAGGTGCCAAAGACGTTTACGCATGCTGTACGCACCCGGTGCTGTCAGGTCCGGCAATCGAACGCATTCAGGACTCTGTAATTAAAGAGCTTGTCGTAACCAACTCCATCCAGCTGCCGGAAGAAAAGAAAATCGAGAAAATTACGGAATTGTCTGTTGGCGAACTGCTTGCTCAGGCGATCGTGAGAGTTCACGAACAAGAATCAGTGAGCATTTTATTCGACCAAACATGATAATTTAGCAGTTTTTTTACAAACTGCTGTATTTTGTGGTATTATAATGCGTGGCTATGTGTTAGGATAGGCGTTATTATAATAGACTTGTATTAGATGAAAGGTGGAAATAATTATGGCTAAATTAGCCTCAAACAGAAGAGCTGAGAAATCAAAACAGTCAGAACTTAAAGAATTACGTCAAAATGGTAAAGTGCCTGCTGTCGTATACGGTTTTGAAACAGAAAATACATCATTATCAGTAGATGAGAACGAATTTATTAAAGTAATTCGCGAAGTCGGACGTAACGGGGTTATCGACCTTGAAGTTGCTGAAGGAACTACTCAGGTAATGGTTAACGATTATCAGTTCGATGCACTTAAGAACCAAATTACTCACATCGACTTCATTGCAATCAATATGCAGACTGAAGTAACGGTAGAAGTACAAATCGTTCTAGCGGGCGAAGCACCGGGACAAAAAGAAGGCGGCGTTCTTGAACAGCCATTATTCGAAGTGTCTGTAACGGCTAAACCGGCTGATATTCCAGAAACTATCGAAGTGGATATTTCTGAACTTAACATCGGAGATTCAATTCACGTTGAAGACATCCGTTCTAAAGGTAACTTCGTGATTGAAAACGAAGATACTGATGCATTAGTAATCGTAAGTGCGCCAACTGAAGAGCCGGAAGAAGATGAAAACGCTGAAGAAGAAAGCGTGGAAGTTGAAGCAACTGCTCAGAAAAATGATCAGGCGGACGAAGAGTAATAACAAGAAAAATAACAACGGCGGTGGACTTTCCATCGCCTTTTTTAACGTTGATGAGGTGATGGAATGAAATGTTTTATCGGTCTCGGAAATCCGGGTCCAAAATATGAAAAGACACGTCACAATATCGGATTCATGGCGATAGACAGATTGAGCAGTGATACTAACATCGATCTTGATAAAACGAAGTTTAAATGTCATTACGGCACAGGTTTATTAAACGGAGAAAAAGTGATGCTCGTTAAGCCGCAGACTTTTATGAATTTATCAGGTGAAGGTGTGCGTCCGCTCATTGATTACTACAATATTGAACTTGAAGATATCGTCGTTATTTACGATGATCTGGACTTGCCGCTTGGCCGGATCCGTCTGCGTCAAAAAGGAAGCGGCGGCGGGCATAACGGCATCAAGTCACTGACGCAGCATTTCGGAAGTGAAAAATATAATCGTATCCGTCTCGGTATTGAGCGGCCGCCCGCAGGTATGCCGGTAACGAACTATGTGCTCGGTAAATTCTCTGAAGCGGACTCGAAAATACTGGACAAGGTGCTCGATGTATCCAGTGAAGCCTGCCGGAGTTTTGTTACGGCACCGTTTTTAGACGTGATGAACAAGTATAATGGTGATGTCAATGCATAAAAAAATAAGCGCTAGAATACTAAACGATGAACGCGTCAAAGGCATTTTAAATTACAAGAGTGATAAAAATCTGCTCGTCACAGGTGTAAATGATGACTTTAAACCGGTCCTGCTGAAAGAACTGACACAGAATTCAGCGGAACCTCAAGTCGTTTTTGTTGAAAACAACCATCACATGGAGAAGCTCGCCAACAGTATGATGGACGTTATGGACAATGTATATACATTCCCTGTCGGCGATATTATGATTGAAAGTTTATCAAAGCAAAGCCCTGATTTTATGAAAGCAAGAATGACTGCATTATATGCACTTGCTCATGAGAAACCAGGGCTCTTTATCGTACCTGTACACGGGCTTTTAAAACCGCTGATGCCAAAAGACAAGCTGCTGTCTTATGAAAGAACGCTGCAGCTCGGCGGCACGGTAAATTACGATGAGCTGATAGAATTCCTCGTCAGCCTGGGATATAAGCGCATGAATCAGGCTCAGAACTTTGGTGAATTTGCGGTCCGCGGCGATATCTTTGATATTTACATGCATGACTCTTTTCTCCGCCTGGAACTTTTCGATGATGAAATTGATTCGCTCCGTCTGATTGACCCTGAAACACAGCGGTCTCTTCAGAATATCGACAGCATTACGCTGGAACCATATGCAGAGTATATTGTTGAGGCGAGCGAGCGCGAAGAGCTGCTCGGTAAAATTGATGAATTATACGAACAGACCGCTGAGGGGCTTGAAGGTGTAACGAAAGAAGCTCTGGAGGAATATTATGATGTTGTGACGCATCCGGATCAGCTGGTGAACCACCTTGCGCAGTTTGCGCATCTTTTGGAAGATCACGATAAATCGCTGCTTGACTATTTAACGCCCGCTCACCGGGTGTTCGTCGATGACGTCAATGCCGTGAAAACTTCTTATGATGCGGAGTTTGAAGCAGTGCATAACTATTTCGCTTCAGTGATGGAAGCGGGACAGATGTTCACCGGGGCAGCTAATTATCTGGAGGGTCAGTACGAGCGTCTGTTAAATATTAAAGGCGTGACATATTTTAATTTATTTATGAAGAGCATGCCTGTCGCTATCGGTGAAATGATTAAAATCTCTGTTAAACCGACGGAAATCTATTATGGCCAGTATGATATTCTCGCATCGAATTTAAACGGCATGCTGGACAACGATTATTTAGTCAACATTATACTGCGCGATGAAGATGAACTGAATAAGACGAAACAGCTGCTGGAAGACTTAAAGATACCGAGCTTTATTAACGATATCCCTGAAGATTCGGGAATAGTACTGACTACAGGCAGCATGGCGACAGGATTTATTCTGCCGTATATGAGCGCTGCGATTTTAACATCGAAAGAACTGTACAATAAAGTTCAAAAGCGCAAAAAGCGTAAACAGAAAATATCTAATGCTGAAAAGATTAAATCCTACCAGGAATTAAATGTCGGGGACTACATTGTCCACGTGCATCACGGGGTCGGACGGTATCTCGGCATAGAAACGCTGCAGGTCGGCGGTATTCACAGTGATTATATGAAACTGCAGTACAAAGGGACTGATCAGCTTTACGTGCCGGTGGACCAGATGGATCTCGTGCAAAAGTATGTTGCGAGTGACGACGGTTCGCCTAAAATGCATAAACTTGGCGGCGTGGAATGGAAAAAAACGAAAGCCAAAGTTGAAGCGAACGTCAACGATATTGCTGAAGAATTAATCAGGCTGTATCAGGAACGTGCACAGTCGAAAGGTTTCCAGTTCAGTCCGGACACCGAAATGCAGGAAGCGTTTGAAGCGCGCTTCCCGTATGAACCGACGCCGGATCAGCTGGCAAGCGTGCATGAGATTAAGAAGGATATGGAAGATCCGAAACCGATGGACCGCCTCTTATGCGGCGATGTCGGCTACGGTAAAACTGAAGTCGCAATCAGAGCTGCTTTTAAAGCGGTGCAGGATGGCAAACAGGTGGCATTTTTAGTGCCGACGACGATACTTGCCGCCCAGCACTTCGAAAGTCTGATTGAGCGGATTGAAGATTATCCTGTCAATGTTGCGATGATGTCGCGCTTCAGGACGGCAAAGGAAAACCGTGAAACAGCAGAGGGCTTAAAAGAAGGCCGCATTGATATCGTTGTCGGCACGCACAAAATACTCGGCAAATCGATTGAGTATAAAGATCTCGGCCTTTTAATTGTCGATGAAGAACAGCGTTTCGGCGTCAAACACAAAGAAGCAATTAAACAGATGAAAAATAATGTCGATGTGCTGACTTTAACGGCGACGCCGATTCCGAGAACTCTCCATATGAGTCTGACGGGCGTTCGGGATTTATCAGTAATAGAAACGCCGCCTGAAAACAGGTTTCCGGTGCAGACTTATGTTTTGGAATATAACGGGAATTTTGTTAAGGAAGCAATTGAACGGGAACTTGCGAGAGGTGGCCAGGTGTTTTATCTGCACAACAGAGTCGACACAATTTATAACAAGCAGGCGCACGTTGAAATGCTGGTGCCGGATGCATCGGTCGGTGTTATGCATGCCAAGATGACGGAGAAGCAGATCGAAGAAACGATGCTCGATTTCGTCAATGGTGAATTTGATGTTTTAGTCACAACGACGATTATTGAAACCGGTGTGGATGTGCCGAATGCCAATACGCTGATTATTGAAGATGCCGACCGCTTCGGCTTAAGCCAGCTGTACCAGTTGCGCGGCCGGGTCGGCCGTAGCAACAGAATCAGCTATGCATATCTCTTCCATCAGCCGAATAAAGTGCTGACGGAAGTGGCGGAAAAACGTCTCGAAGCCATTAAGGAATATACAGAACTCGGCAGCGGTTTTAAGATTGCTATGCGCGATTTGAATATCCGCGGCGCCGGTAACCTGCTCGGTAAGAACCAGTCAGGATTTATCGATTCGGTTGGTTATGAGATGTACAGCGACATGCTTGAAAGTGCAGTCCAGGAAAAACAGGGGATTGAACAGGAAGAAGAACCGGTCAATATTCCGATTAATATTGAAGCGGATGCCTATATTCCGGCGACTTACATTACCCATGAACAGTCGAAAATAGATATTTACAAGCGTTTAAGAAAAGCGAATTCACTGGCGGATATCCAGGATATTGAAGATGAGCTTATTGACCGTTTCGGTGAATACCCTGAAGAAGTCGTGAATTTAATCGAACTCGTAAAAGTGAAGGTTTACGCGCTTATGTTCGGTATTTACAAAGTGTCGGAAGATGCGCGGCATTATTATCTGAACGTTTCAAAAGCCGCGACGGAAGAAATCAGCGGCGAAAAACTGTTCCAGGATACACAGGATTACAGCAGAATATTGAAAATTTCAGTTAAAGACGGGGAAATCCGTTTAACGATCCGTTCTAAAAATATTAAGGAACTCGTTAATATTATGAGCGCAATACAGGACAGCAGAATGGAGGCAGTCAGATGAACACGATAAGAATTATCGGGCTCGGCACATCGGACACCGATAAGATGCCGCTCGGCGTTTACAAAGAGCTGAAAGCCGCCGGGAAAATATATGTGCGCACGCTGGACCATCCCGCAGTAAAGATGCTGGAGGATGAAGGGTCCGAAGTTATAAGCTTTGATTCTTACTATGAACAAAATGATACTTTCGAAGACACCTACGAACGCATTACAAACACCCTGCTGAAAGCAGCTGAAGCAGAAGATGTACTCTACGCAGTGCCGGGTCATCCGATGGTCTATGAAACAACGACGGAACGTCTTTTGGAGGCCGGTAAAACTGGCATAGTCCATGTGGAGCTTGCAGGCGGACAGAGTTTTATCGATGATGTGATTACAGCGCTTAAAATACCGGTGAATGAAAACTTCCAGCTGCTGGACGGGACGGCGCTCGATGTACAGGACCTTGATTACAGAAAACATACACTCATTACCCAGGTCTACGATCAGCTGTCTGTCAGCGAGGTGAAGGTCACGCTGCTCGAGTATTATAATTATGATGCTCCGGTATTTCTAGTGGACAAGGCCGGCAGTATCGATGAAAAAATTATCGAGAGCACAATTGCAGAGATAGACTTTCATGTGCCGGACTCCAATCTCCTGTGCATGTTTGTGCCGAGAGCGGCCGGGGAACAGTACGATAACAAGTCGCTCGGGCATATGATTAACATTTTTGACAAACTCGTCGGTGAAGACGGCTGTCCGTGGGATAAGGTGCAGACTCATACATCGCTTGAACGGTATTTGCTTGAGGAGTCATATGAAGTTATTGAAGCCATTGAGAAAGAAGACGATGACGGTCTGGTTGAAGAACTTGGAGATATTCTTCTGCAGGTAGCACTTCATGCCGCCATCGGCAAGAAAGACGGCTACTTTGACTTTTATGACATACTTGCTTCGCTGAATAAAAAAGTAGTGCACCGTCACCCGCATGTCTTCAGCGATGAAACAGTTGAAAATATGGATGACTTAAATAAAGTCTGGACGAAAGCTAAAGAAGCGGAAGGCAAGAAGCCGAAAGTGAAGCATGAAAAAGAATATGCTGAGGCGATGCTGAAGTGGATGAAAGAAACAATTCACAAAGATATACCGCTGCATGACATTATTACAGAGGATGATGATTATGAGACTCGATAAATTTCTAAAAGTATCAAGAATCATTAAACGCCGCACGCTTGCAAAGGAAATCAGCAGCGAAGGGCGCATTGAAGTAAACGGGCGGCCCGCCAAAGCAAGTACAGCACTTGCAGTGGGGGATACGCTTAAAATCCGTTTTGGCCGCAGTATTGTGACGTATGAAATACTGGAACTGAACGAGAAAGCGAAAAAAGATGAAACAGACCGGATGTATAAAGTTCTAAATGAAGAGAAAATTGAAAAAGAATCAGATTTTTAATAGATTGTCACGTATTTTTCCTGTATCTTGTATATAATAGATAGTGAATACAAGATAAAGATTGGATGTGACAAGATGAGCAATAAGGTAGTCAGACTCCTGAATAACTATACGAAAAAACGGGATAGCGAAAAGAAGCGGTTAGCGAGTGAATCGCGTGTTTCACGCCGCCGTACTATGTTTTTTGGAAGTATTCTTCTCGGGATTGCCATCGTACTTCTGCTCGTTGCATTCAATCAGAAACAGGCAAATGAAGAACTGTACAGTGAAGTACTGGCAACGACTGAAGTGCTGGAAGATAAAAACAAGCAGCATTCCGATCTCGAACAGCAGATCAGGCAGCTTAATGATGATAATTACATCCTGCGTATCGCACGCAGCGAGTTCTTTTTATCCGAAGAAGGGGAATTGATATTTAACCTGCCGGATCAAGAGGGAGAAGAACAGGAGCAGGCTGAAGAATAATCATTGCTTATATAATGATTATTCTTTTATTTAATGGTAATATAGGAATGTATAATGATTTTGGGAGGATATTAAATAAACATGTCAGTTGAAGCGGGCAGTAAAGTTATCGGCAAAGTTACAGGAATCAAACCATTTGGTGCGTTTGTTCAGTTGCCAGGCGGAAAAACAGGGTTAGTTCACATCAGTGAAGTAGCTGATAAGTACGTAGAGGACATCAACGAACATTTAAAAGTCGGTGACGAAATCGAAGTTAAAGTGCTAATGATAGGTGACGATAAAAAGATAAGCTTATCTATTAAAAAAGCACAGGATAAACCAAAACCGAAACCGCGTGCAAAAACACCGTCTCCGGAAGACTTTGAGAAGAAATTATCAGGTTTCTTAAAAGACAGTGAAGAAAGAATGTCTACAATTAAAAGACAAGCAGAATCGCGCCGCGGCGGAAGAGGACGTAAATAATTATATTAAGAGGCCGGAGCAATTCGCTCTAGCCTTTTTCTTATTTATTGAGAGTGGGGAGACGGTGAATGATGAGCTTGACAATCAATACTGCATGGAACCCGGATGACAATATCGCTCTGGCCTTGTCCGGCGGCATAGATTCCATGGTGCTGTATCATCTTCTGACCCGGGAATATAAACATACATACAAAACGCTCACTGTCCTGCATGTCAATCATAATGTGAGAACGGCATCAAAAGAAGAAGCGGAATATATAGAAAAGATGACACGCGAGGACGGTATCCGTTCAGAAATTGCAGTACTGAACTTTACGGAGGGTTTTTCTCAAGGTGAGGGCAGGATCAAACGATATGAATTTTTCGACGCTGTAATGAAAGAATTAAATATTCAGCACCTGCTGATGGGGCATCACAAAGATGATCAGTATGAAACGGTGCTGCAGCAGCTTTTGACCGGGCGTCATCTTTATGGAAATCTCGGGATTCCGGATATAAAGGATAAAGGGGCTTACACGATTGTCCGCCCCTTTAGAGAGGTAACGAAAGAGCAGATTCAGTCTTACCAGACATTCAATAAGGTGATCTATTTTGAAGATGCGAGCAATGCAGCTGATGACTATACACGAAACTATGTGAGACATCACATTATTCCGGAAATAAAACAAGCAGCTGCACTTGATATAGAACAGCTGTCTTACGTCCGTGAAGATATAAATGAGCTCAGTGATTTCGCTTATGATTATGCGGAACAATTCGTCAGCAGGTACAGCGGCAGGCTGCCGCGGAGCAAATATTTAGAGCACAGCAGCATTATCAGGAGATATATTCTTACTGTACTGCTGAACAGCGTGTCTGTGCGTCTCGGCAGGCCGGCTCTGGAAACGCTCGATAACCTGCTGCAGTCGAAGACGGCGCAAAGTGTATTCGATGCGGGGAGCAGCGCGGTTCATATCGAATATGAATATTTCCGCGCGGCGCCGGTGAAAGAACTGCCGGCGGATTCCTGTTTATCTATTGAGGATAACGGCGAGTTTATTTATAATGATTATCATGTATCTGTGAATCTGCCGGCGTCGGAACTGCCGCTGACGTTACGGATAAAAGCTGACGGCGACAGAGTACATATTAAGAATGTAGGTACAAAAAAAGTCAGCCGGCTGTTTATCGATAAAAAAGTTCCGGCCGGCGAACGGCTGAAAATGCCTGTCGCAGTCAATTCACACGGTATTATTATTGCAGTTGGAACAATTTGTAATATAATTGAACCATCTGAAAACAGACTATTAAAGATTACGAAGGAGTTTAATAATGACAATTCAAAATGATATAAGCGAGATTGTGTTATCGGTTGATGATATAGAAGCAATCAACCAGCGTCTCGGCGAGCGCATTACTAAAGATTACGAAGGCAAGGCTCCTGTGTTTGTAGGTCTCCTGAAAGGTTCTATTATGTTTATGGCAGACTTAATTAAACATATCGATACACATATGGAAATTGATTTTATGGATGTTTCGAGCTATGTCGGCACTAAATCAACAGGTGAAGTTAAAATTCTGAAAGACTTGTCTACATCAGTGGAAGGCAGACATATTATTATCGTCGAAGACATCGTAGAGACAGGCACAACTTTAAACTCTATCATTGAATTTTTAACGTACAGAAAAGCCGCATCGATTGAAATTGTGACGCTGCTCGACAAACCGGTTCCTGAAAGAAAACTGAATGTCGAAGTGAAATACATCGGCACTAAAATTCCGGATGGTTTCGTCGTCGGATACGGACTTGATTTTGAGCAGCAGTACCGCAATCTTCCGTATATCGGATTATTAAAACCTGAATTTTACAGTTAAATCATATGAGTGGAAGTTAAAGGATATTTTTGTTACTATTTTTTGTAATGCATTAGAAATGGAGGATTACGGATGCCGAAAAATACTGGCCGTAACATATTACTTATCGCCATTCTAACAGTTGTTATGTTTGGTATTTTCCAACGCTTTAACGGCGCCGGCCAAGCAGAAGAAGAGCTGCAGTATAACGAGTTCTTAGATGCGCTGGAAGCCGGAGAAGTTGCTGAATTAACGATTCAGCCAGAGAATAATGTTTATTTAATTACAGGTCGGTTAGCCGACCAGAACGAACAGGAGTCATTTACTTCTGTAGTTCCATATAACAGTGTTGATGATCTGGATCAGATTACGGATACAGCCCGCAGTCAGGATGGTCTGTCATTAACAGTAGCGCCGGAAGAAGAACCGAGCCCTTGGACGAGTATGCTGATTACTTTCATTCCATTACTGCTTATTTTCTTCTTCTTCATCTTCCTCATGAGCCAGGCTCAAGGCGGCGGTGGAGGCGGCGGCAAAATGATGAACTTCGGCAAGAGTAAAGCGAAGCTTCATGAAAAAGGCAAAAAATCAGATGTACACTTTGATGATGTCGCCGGTGCCGATGAAGAAAAAGCCGAACTTGTGGAAGTTGTAGACTTCTTAAAAGATCCGCGCAGATTTGACAGAATTGGTGCCCGTATTCCTAAAGGTGTCCTTTTAGTGGGGCCTCCAGGTACAGGTAAAACACTTATCGCACGTGCAGTTGCAGGTGAAGCAGGTGTGCCGTTCTTCTCAATCAGCGGTTCGGACTTCGTCGAGATGTTCGTCGGGGTCGGAGCTTCACGTGTACGTGATTTATTTGAAAACGCTAAGAAAAATGCACCTTGTATTATCTTTATCGATGAGATTGACGCTGTAGGACGTCAGCGCGGTGCAGGTGTCGGCGGCGGCCATGATGAGCGTGAGCAGACACTTAACCAGCTGCTTGTTGAAATGGATGGATTTGCAGAAAACGAAGGCGTTATTATGATTGCAGCGACTAACCGTCCTGACATTCTTGACCCTGCTCTCTTGCGTCCAGGACGTTTTGACAGACAGATTCAGGTTGGCCGTCCAGATGTTAAAGGCCGTGAAGCGGTACTTAAAGTACACGCACGCAATAAGCCTCTGGATGAAACAGTCGACCTCGCGGCACTTGCCCAGCGTACGCCAGGCTTCTCGGGTGCAGACCTTGAGAACCTGTTAAACGAAGCAGCCCTTGTTGCTGCCCGTTCAGGCAAGAAGAAAATTGATATGCGGGATGTAGACGAAGCTTCAGACCGTGTTATTGCAGGGCCGGCTAAGAAGAGCCGTGTCATGAGTAAGAAAGAACGAAATATAGTCGCTTATCACGAAGCGGGCCACACAATTATTGGTATGGTTCTGGATGATGCGGAGACAGTGCACAAAGTTACAATCGTTCCGCGCGGCCAGGCTGGCGGTTATGCGGTAATGCTTCCTAAAGAAGACCGTTACTTCATGACGAAGCCTGAGCTCGAAGATAAAATCGTCGGTCTGCTCGGAGGCCGTGTTTCTGAAGAAATCACCTTCGGTGAAGTTTCTACAGGAGCGCATAATGACTTCCAGAGAACGACAGGCATTGCACGCAGTATGGTTACCGAATACGGCATGAGTGACAGACTCGGACCAATACAGTTCGGTGAATCAAACGGTCAGGTATTCTTAGGTAAAGAAATGTCGAATGATGCAAATTATTCAGACAGCATCGCCTACGAAATTGACCAGGAAATGCAAAATATTGTGAAGACACAATACGAGCGCTGCCGTCAGATACTGACTGAACATCAGGAACAGCTCAACTTAATCGCTGAAACACTCCTTGAAATTGAAACTCTCGACAGAGAACAAATTGAAGGATTATTCTACCACGGTAAATTACCGGAACGCAGTTTCGATAATGAACCGGAAGAAGACGAAACAGTCAGCGATTCACTGGATAACGATAAAGCTGGTGCTTCATATGAAGAAGTTAAAGATAAGATGGACAGTGAAGACACTGCTGAAGAAAACAAGCAGGAAGAACCTGAAGAACGTCCGGATATGGTGGAACCGCCAAAACCGGAGGGAGACACTGAAGATCCTTCAGTGGACAGAAACAATGATGAAAGAAACAACAGATAGAAGACTGAGCTGCCTTTCCGGCAGCTCTTTTTTATGGCGTCAGGCAATGAAATTGACTATCTTTGACGTTTGATTTATTATGCATGATAGTGAACTTGGTTTATCATATAAAATGAAAAGAATTTCCAGTTGGAGGAATATATAATGAGTGATTATTTAATTAGAGGTTTAGGACTGAATGATGAAGTAAGAATATTTGCTGTCGATACGACAGAAACTATAAATGAAGCAGTACGCCGTCATGGTGCACTGCCGACAGCAGCAGCGGCACTTGGCCGTTCAATGACTGCAGGCGTCATCATGGGCGCTATGCTTAAAGGCGATGACAAGGCGACGATTACTATCGAAGGCGGCGGACCGGTTGGCGCTATCGTAGTAGACAGTGATGCACACGGACATGTGAGAGGATATCTCGGCAATCCGGAAGTGCACTTTGACTTAAACGACCAGGGCAAACTTGATGTGAGACGTGCTGTCGGAACTGAAGGATACCTGCGTGTAGCGAAAGATATCGGTCTAAAAGATAACTTTGTCGGTTCTGTAGAATTAATTTCAGGTGAACTCGGCGAAGACTTCTCGTACTACTTCTATGCAAGTGAACAGGTGCCTTCAATCGTTGCACTGGGTGTTTTAGTTAATCCTGATAACACAATTCAGGCTGCGGGCGGCTTTGTGATTCAGGTGCTGCCTTCAGCAAGCGATGAAACAATAGAATGGCTGAATGAGCGTGCGAAAACTATGACGCCGGTCTCTAAACTGCTTGCAAAAGGTTTATCGCCTGAACAGGTCATCGACGAAGCAATTGGTGCAGATAATTGGAGATCGCTTGATAACATGCCGGTCAGCTTTGAATGCAGCTGTTCGAAAGAGCGCTTCATTAATGCAATCAGCGCATTGGATCCGAAAGACATTATGACGATGATTAAAGAAGATGGCGGCGCGGAAGCGGATTGTCATTTCTGCCGCAACAAAGAATGGATTACAAAAGAAGAACTGCAGGAACTTATCACCCGCTAATTGTTTGAAAGCCGGCGGTTTTAATGGTATATTATTCATAGTTATTAACTAGGGATAGGAGTGTTTCTTGTGAACAGCGTATTCAATAACATTTCAGAAGCAATCGGCAATACACCGCTGGTAAAGTTAAACCAGCTGACTGATGAAAACAGTGCAGATGTTTATGTAAAAGTAGAGTTTATGAACCCGGGCAGTTCGGTTAAAGACCGCATTGCCTTAGCGATGATTGAAAAAGCAGAAGCAACAGGTGAATTAACTGCTGACATGACAATCGTTGAACCGACGAGCGGAAATACCGGTATCGGTCTTGCTATGGTAGCGGCATCAAAAGGTTATAAAGCAATTTTAGTGATGCCTGATACGATGAGCAAAGAGCGCCGCAACCTGCTGCGTGCCTATGGTGCAGAACTTGTTCTGACTCCGGGAGCAGACGGTATGAAAGGCGCAATTAAAAAAGCAACGGAACTTGCAGAAAAAGACAGTTACTTTATGCCTCAGCAGTTTGAGAATCCTGCCAACCCTGAAATTCACGCTAAAACAACAGGTAAAGAATTAGTTGAACAGGCGAATTCAGCAGGCTTTGCAATCGATGCGTTTATTTCGGGCATCGGTACGGGCGGAACAATCAGCGGTGCCGGCAAAGTACTGAAAGAAAACTTCGAAAATGTTAAAGTTGTTGCGGTTGAACCGACGGATTCAGCGGTCTTAAGCGGGAAAGAACCAGGACCTCATAAAATCCAGGGTATCGGTGCAGGATTCATTCCTAAGACATTAGATACTGATATCTATGATGAAATTATCGCAATTGAAAATGAAGAATCGATGGATACAGCGAGAGAACTTGCTAAAAAAGAAGGTATCCTCGGCGGTATTTCTTCAGGTGCTGCAGTTAAAGCGGGTCTCAAAGTCGCAAAAGAACTCGGCAAAGGTAAAAACGTGGTTGTTGTGCTGCCGTCAAATGGCGAAAGATATTTATCAACACCATTATTTAACTTCGAAGACTAATTTAAATAGAAAAACTCCGTCTGCTCTGCAGGCGGAGTTTTTTGGTGTGCTGTATATTTTATCCCGGAAATATTTGAAGGAATAATCATCTTTAAACATGTTATAATATGACTATTCAATTTATGTAAAAGCAGAGGTAGATTTTAATGGAAAGACTGAAAGTAATGGGTATTTTAAACACCACACCGGATTCCTTCAGCGACGGCGGCAAGTACAATTCTGTCGAAGCGGCTGTGAAGCGCGCTCTGGAAATGGTTGAAGAAGGCGCTGATATTATTGACGTCGGCGGATATTCAACGCGTCCGGGCTATACTGAAATTACTGCAGAAGAAGAAATTGAACGTACGGCCCCAGTGGTGAAGGCGCTCAGAGAAGCAGGAATAACTGCGGATATTTCAGTCGATACGTTCAGAAGCGATGTGGCACGCGCTGTACTGGAAGCGGGTGCGACGATGATTAATGATCAATGGCGGGGTATTTACGATGAAAAAATACTCGATGTAGTCGCAGAGTTTGATGTGCCGATTTTTCTAATGCATAATAATGACCACAGCACTTATAAAAACGTGACTGAAGATATGATCAGAGAGCTTAAAGAATCCGCTGAACTCGCTTTAAAACACGGTGTTAAAAAAGAAAACATCTGGCTTGACCCGGGCATCGGTTTTGTTAAATCGAGAGAAGAAGAAATAGAAGTGATGCAGAATCTTGACCGGCTTACAGCTGAAGGTTATCCGGTGCTCCTTGCAACAAGCAGAAAGCGTATGGTCAAAGAGCTGATTGGCGGAGAAACAAATGCTGATGATCGTGATGCAGGCACACTTGCGACGACGATTATCGGTATTGACGCGGGTGTCAAGGCAGTCAGAGTTCATAACGTGAAAATGAACCGCCAGGCGGCAGATGTCTATATGAAACTTAAAGGTGATTACAATGGATAAAATTCATATTAATGGAATTAAAATATACGCGTATCACGGTGCCATTCAGGAAGAACGGGTACTCGGACAGTATTTTATTACGGATCTTGTCCTTCACACTGATTTAACAGCAGCATCTAAGACAGATGATTTGTCTGCTACTGTACATTACGGCGAAGTATATAATATAGTGGAAGAGATTGTAAAAGGTGAACCGGTGAGTCTGCTTGAACGCCTCGCTGGTAAAATCAATACGGAATTATTTGACCGGTATGATAAAATAATAGAGATAGAAACAACTATAACTAAACCTAATCCACCAATAGATGGAAATTATGACAGCGTGGCAATCACGCTGCACGGAAAGCGGGAAACATCATGGCAATAGCTTATCTCGGACTCGGAAGCAATATCGGTGACAGAGAAGGAAGTCTGAAAAATGCAATCGCTAAATTATCCGAAGTGCAGGGGATAGAAGTAACGAAAATTTCATCGCAGTATGAAACGAAACCTTACGGCAAAACAGATCAGCCTGACTTTATGAACATGGCAATAGAAGTGGACACGAATTTAACGCCGCTTGATCTTCTGGAAACGGTGCTTGGAGTCGAACATGAGCTCGGCCGAGTCAGAAACGAAGTGTGGGGACCGCGCAGCATCGATATCGATGTACTCCTTTACGAAGATCTCGAACTGCAGCTGACAGACTTAAAAGTGCCCCACCCGGAAATGCACTTGCGTTCGTTCGTCATCGATCCGCTGAACGAGATTGCGCCGAAAAGAGAACATCCGACCTTGCATATGACGGTAGAAAAAATTAAAGATAAATTAGATAAAAGTCAATCAGCCGAGTGACTTTAATATAAATATTATTACAACATATATAGGAGTGGAATATAGTGAGTGAAGAACTGAACGACCAGCTGGCTGTCCGCCGCGAAAAAATGCAGCAATTAAAAAACCAGGGAATGGATCCTTTTGGTAAACGCTTCGAACGTCTAGCATATACAGAAGAACTTATTGCCCACTGGGATGAGTTTTCAAAAGAAGAGCTTGCGGAAAAAGAAAATGAATCAGTCACAGCCATTGCCGGCCGTATTATGACTAAGCGCGGGAAAGGTAAAGCGGGCTTTGCGCACGTCCAGGACATTACCGGACAAATTCAAATCTACGTCAGAAAAGACCAGATTGGAGACGAAGCATTTGAAGTCTGGAATCAGGCAGACCTTGGTGATTTTGTTGGTGTTAAAGGTCCGATGTTTAAAACAAACACTGGTGAATTGTCGATTAAACCGACTGAATTTACGCTGCTTACAAAAGCACTCCGCCCGCTGCCGGACAAATATCACGGTTTGAAAGACGTTGAAGAACGCTATCGTAAACGCTACCTCGACCTGATTACGAGCAAGGATTCGAGAGACACATTTATTAAACGCAGTAAAATTATTCAGGAAATGCGCAACTACCTCGACAGCATCGGTTTCCTGGAAGTTGAAACTCCAATGATGCATTCAATCGCAGGAGGGGCCCAGGCACGTCCGTTTATCACTCACCATAATGCGCTCGACAGAGACTTATTCATGCGCATCGCACTGGAGCTGCACTTAAAACGTCTCGTTATCGGCGGGATTGAAAAAGTGTATGAAATCGGCCGTGTATTCAGAAACGAAGGTGTTTCGACACGCCACAATCCTGAATTTACAATGATGGAATTATATGAGGCATACGCTGACTATAAAGACATTATGAAATTAACTGAAGAAATGATCGCTTACATTGCCGAAAAAGTAAACGGTACGATGAAAGTGACATATGACGGCGAAGAAATCGACTTAACGCCTGAGTGGAAACGCGTGCATATGGTGGATATCGTCAATGAATATACCGGCGTAAACTTCTATGACATCACAACAGTCGAAGAAGCGAGAGCGGCGGCTAAAGAGCATAATGTGGAAATTGATGACAAGATGCTTTACGGCCACATTCTGAATGAATTCTTCGAACAGAAAGTAGAAGAAGAATTAGTGCAGCCGACTTTCGTTTACGGCCACCCGGTTGAGATTTCTCCGCTGGCTAAGAAAAACGATGAAGACCCGCGTTTCACAGACCGTTTCGAGCTGTTTATCGTCCGCCGCGAACACGCGAATGCATTTACGGAGCTCAATGATCCGATCGATCAGAGAGAACGATTTGAATCGCAGGTTGCAGAACGCGACGCAGGAAATGATGAAGCGCATGAAATGGATGAAGACTATCTGGAAGCAATGGAATACGGTCTGCCGCCAACAGGCGGACTCGGTATCGGTATCGACCGCTTAGTTATGCTGTTGACGGATTCAGCATCTATTAGAGATGTTCTGTTATTCCCGTCGATGCGCGACAGATAATATATATTTATGGAAACACCGCTCTCCCTACAGGATTGCGGTGTTTTTTTTGCTTTATTGTGCGGAATATTTAGCAGTTTTACTATGTTTGTATCTCGTTGGATTTTTGAGAGACAACCTTTTATTTTCGCCTATTATATAAGGAGAGAAAACTTATTTTAGGAAGAGATGGAATGTTTTTAAACAAGCGTCTTATGTCACCGGAATTTTTATACTATAAAGCGCTGGAAAAGAGAACGGAATTAGATTTTGAAGAAAGACGTCATTTGTATAACATTCAGAAAGGTTTTGACGGAGAATGCCTGTACGATAAAATATTCGATGAAATTGGACATGAAAGTGTTTATATTTTAAGAAATCTGTATTTAAAAGCAGGAAAGTCGATTACACAGTTTGACAGTATTGTTATCAGCATGGACCGTGTAGCAGTTAATGAAATTAAAAACTATTCCGGAGATTACCATTATGAAAATAACACCTGGTATCGCAATGGTAAACAGCTGAAAGATAATGCGCATATCCAGCTGAGCCGGGCCAAAGGCAAAATTATTCAGCTGAGAGATGAAGCGGGTTTACATTTTAATGTGGAAGGCGCTGTAATATTTACAGGAGACGACTTTAGATTAACTACCGAAAGCGATCATATTTGGAGCGAAACAGTTATTCGGAACCAGTTGAGAAATTACTTCAGGCAATTTAAAGACGACCGTATCAGTGACAAAGCTAAAAGTATCGTGAGACACATTAAAAATGCGATAGCAGAAAATCCTTATTTTGAAGAAAAAGCGGATCTTTCAAGACTGCAGCGCGGTTTATACTGCGGTAAATGCGAAAGCTTTGACTTGAGAAAGGGACGTTTCCAATTCACATGCGCATCGTGCGGAGCTATCGAGAGCAACGAAACACATCTGCTCCGCGCGATGAGCGATCATAAGTTTTTGTTTTACAATCAGCCTATAACTAAACAGTCGATACTCCATTTAATTGACAATCAAATTTCAGAAGATGTTGTTTATCGTTTTCTTAAAAAGCATTGTCATATTAATTTGATGGGTAAAAAGACGACATATACCTTTAAATACTATGATTGGGAGGAGCCGATTGCAGAAATAAAACAGAATCAGCGGTATAAGGATAAAATTGAGTCGTGAAGTACCTGATTTGGCCGCTTGCTCCGCAATGAAATGCTGTCATTCCCGAGAAAGGGCGTTTGCTCCGCAATGAGACCCCGTCATTCCCGAGAAAAGGCGCTTGCTCCGCAATGAGACCCCCTCATTCCCGAGAAAAGGCGCTTGCTCCGCAATGAGACCCCCTCATTCCCGAGAAAGAGCGTTTGCTCCGCAATGAGCCACAATCATTGCGGAGTATATAATAATCTTCCTGACTATACCGCGTTTTATTAACTTTCTGTAAAAATCTATTGACATTTTCATGTAAAATCCATATAATATATATTAGTTTGATTCTGCTTCAGGAGAATTAGCTCAGCTGGGAGAGCATCTGCCTTACAAGCAGAGGGTCGGCGGTTCGAACCCGTCATTCTCCACCATTCAAAACTTAATTTTATACTTATTACATGCGGAAGTAGTTCAGTGATAGAACATCACCTTGCCAAGGTGGGGGTCGCGGGTTTGAATCCCGTCTTCCGCTCCATTTTTTTGTTTATACATAAGGGCCTATAGCTCAGTTGGTTAGAGCGCACGCCTGATAAGCGTGAGGTCGGTGGTTCGAGTCCACCTAGGCCCACTTACAATAGATAATCACTTTCGGCTATAGCAGCCGAAAGTGATTTTTTGTTTTATCCGTAAATTCTCCACAAAAAAGCTGCACCAGGTTTAACTTGTGCAGCTAAGGGCAATTCTATTTTATATGTCCTTTTTCTATAAGAGCTTTACGGATTTCAAGCATTGCAGTATATGTTGCAAGCATATGAATTTGTGTTGTCGGTGCATTTTCAATTGACTTAATTACACTCTCAAGGCTGCCTGCCGCATCGATATTTTCTCTTTCGAAGCCAGCTGTAACAAGACGGTCAGTCATTGTATCAACTGCGATACCTCCGGTAATAATCTTCTCGATATCGAGATCGGCCAGCGATTCAAAGTTTGTATCTTCAAGCCATTTCAGATCGACGCCGTCCGCAGGACGGTTGTTAAGCAGGGCGACAAGCGTAAACGGCTCTTTTTCAAGTTTAACAAGATTCAGCACCTGATTGAGTCCGACAGGGTTTTTCACGACGTTAAGGATAATCTTTTTATCATAGGCGATAATGACTTCCTGACGGCCGAAAACGCGCTCGTTCGTCAGAAATGCATCTTTAATATCCGGCGGTGATACATCGAAGAATCTGCCGGCGCTGTATGCAGCGAGAGCATTGTAGATATTGTAGATTCCTGCATTGTGCAGCGTGTACGTATCATTATCCAGCTGGAATGTTGAATGTGTAACATTCAATTCCTGTACACTTGTGACTTTGTAATCGAGTTCGGGACGTTTGAAACCGCATGACGGGCAGTAGTAGTCACCGAGGTTGGCATACGTGTAATGATGGTACTCTAAAGTGTGGCTGCATTTCGGACATTGCGCATCTTCTTTAGTTTTGTCGCCTGATTCGATATCTGTGTCAAATCCGAAGAACTTCTGCGGATTAGGCAGGGTCTGCGAGTTGAACAGAGGCAGATCACCGTTAGCAATAATAGCTGCATCCGGCACTTCGCGGGCTGCATCGGTCAGCAGGTCATATATTTTACCTGTCGTGCCGTAACGGTCGAGCTGATCGCTGAAGATATTCGTATGTACAAATAATTTAGGCTGAAGTTCTGAAACGACATTTTTTAAAGATCCTTCGTCTACCTCGAGAACCGCAATGGCACCTTTTGTAGAACGGGGCGCATTCAGAAAAGCGCCGACAATGCCCTGCTTCATATTAGAACCTGTACGATTGGTAATTATGTTTTTGTATTTTTTAGACAGCACATTTGTTGTCAGAGTTGTCGTCAAAGTTTTGCCGTTTGTTCCTGTAATCACGATAACATCGTAATTTTTTGCGAGGTTGCGAAGCAGGTTTTTATCGATGGAAAGAGCGATTTTACCGGGCAGACTGCTGCCTCCGTTTGTAAACTTTGTCAGTAAATAACGAGTAATTTTACCTGCGTTCTTAGCTATAGTGGACTTGAGTGACATTCATATACGCTCCTTTAACTTTAGACTTCGGGTATCAATTATAACATTCCGTATTATTAGGTACTATAATTTTTTGAAAAGGGTTATAATAAACAATATTAATCACTGAGGAGAGTAAACATGTTAGATTTCTTTATGAGTCTGGAAGCATGGCAGCAGGCGTTGCTCGCCACTTTATTTACGTGGAGCATGACGGGTCTCGGTGCAGCAATTGTATTCCTGACAAAAGGTGTAAGTGAAAACTTTTTAAATATAACACTCGGCTTTGCCGGGGGTATTATGATAGCGGCGAGCTTCTGGTCACTCCTTGCTCCGGCTATTGAAGCAAGCGCTGATAATCCGATTGGAGAATGGTTCCCGGCCTTGGTCGGCGTTCTCGGCGGAGCGCTGTTTATATACTTATTCGATAAACTGATACCTCACCGTCACCGCGGTGATGACATGGCGGAAGGATTGCCTTATAAAACTTCGAGACGCAGTACGCTGCTTATTACTTCGCTCACACTGCACAACATCCCGGAAGGGCTGTCTATCGGTATTTTGTTCGGTGCAGCAGGTTTAAGTGACGATCCGGTTATGGTGCTGAGCGCATTGACATTGGCAATCGGTATCGGACTGCAGAATATCCCGGAAGGGACTGCGGTGTCCATGCCTCTCAGAGGAGATGGAGCAAGCAGAAGACGGGCGTTTTTCTGGGGCTGGATGTCCGCGATTGTCGAACCGATGGCTGCACTGGTTGGTGTACTTTTAATCGGTTTCATGGAACCTGTGCTGCCTTATGCACTTGCTGCAGGTGCCGGAGCGATGATATTTGTCGTCGTCGAAGAAGTTATCCCGAGTACGCAGAAAAATGGTCATTCCGATGTGGCGGTATTTGCCTTTATGATCGGTTTTGTGATTATGATGGTGCTGGATGTCGCTTTAGGATAGAAAAAAACTCCGGAGGATTTGATGTGCACCCCTAAAGTTGAACTCCAAATTCAACTTTAGGGGTGCTTTGTTATGTCTAAAAGATATTCAATAGAATTAAAGATAAAAATAGTTAATGAGTATTTGACGGGTGACGATGGCTTTAACTTATTAGAGGGTAAATATAATATAGAGCGTAGCTTAATCAGAACGTGGGTCGAGCAGTTTAAAGATAAAGGTGTTCAGGGACTGACGGCTGGGATGACGAAATCTATCTACTCTAAATCGTTTAAGTTAACAGTACTACAACACCGCTTAGACCATCAGTTATCCTACCGAGAAACGGCTAAAATCTTTAATATCCCGAATTTCTCTCTCATTGCACAGTGGCAGAGTAAATATAATCAATATGGTATTCTAGGTTTAGAAAACAAACCGAAAGGCAGGCCCTCTAAATCGATGAAGAAGCAGCCATCTAAACAGAAACGAAATAAATCAGAGACTTTGAATGAAACCGAACGTGAAGAACTGGAACGTTTAAGAGTAGAAAACCGTAAACTTGAGGTGGCCATTGCGCTAGAAAAAAAGTTACAATCCTTAGCTCGAGACAAACGAACAAAGAAATAGTCAGAGCGATGATAGAGTTAAGGGAAACAGGTCTCTATATGCTTAAAGAGTTACTTGAGGCCGCGCAAATCGCTAAAAGTGTATTTAAGTATTGGAATGACCGTTTACCTGAAGAAAATAATAAAGATACTGAGCTCGTCCAAGCCATCAAGGATATTGTGACTGAAAGTCACCGCAGATACGGTTATCGTCGGGTCTGCTTGGCGTTGAAAAAAAGAGGTATCATTGTAAATCACAAGAAAGTACTACGCTTGATGCGGCAGTATCAATTGCTTTGCGTAAAGTTTAAACATAGAAATCGTCAATATAAATCCTATAAAGGAACAGTCGGTAAAATTGCTAAAAACAAACTGTCTCGCCGATTTAAAACCGATCGCCCGTATCAAAAAGTGTTGACCGACGTGACTCAATTCAATATTTCAGCATCAGGAGAAAAACTTTACTTGTCACCGTTTATGGATGTTTTCAGTGGAGAAATACTGTCTTATAGAATCAGTCCGGCACCGACGCTCGATATCGCTGTAAAACCTTTAGAGGAATTGATTGAACAAAGACCAGAATTAGACTATCGAATGACCGTCCATTCGGACCAGGGTTGGCACTACCAGCATAAAAAATGGGTGAGACATCTTAAAAGAAATAAAACATTTCAAAGTATGTCTCGAAAAGGAAACTGCTTAGATAATTCTCCAATGGAGAACTTCTTTGGGCTGCTTAAACAGGAAATGTTTTATGGACAACAGTTCATAACATATACAGAGCTTGAATCTGCGATTCATCAATATATTGATTTCTATAATAATGATAGAATTAAAACAAAATTAAAAGGCATGTCTCCTGTAAATTACAGGAAACATACCTTTAATAAAATCGCTTAATCAAAAAGTTCAACTTTTTGGGTTCACTACAATTTGTCCTCCGGAGTTTTTTTATTAATAATTTAAAATTTTAGTAGAAGAATCCGATCATTACAGAACTCAGGATTGATACAAGAGTTGCACCGTAAACTAGTTTAAGACCGAATTTCGCCACTTTGTCTCCGCTTTCGTTGTGAAGACCTTTTACAGAACCGGCAATAATACCGATACTTCCGAAGTTAGCGAATGATATCAGGAATACTGAAAGCATTGCCTGTGTTTTCTCGGATAATGTTTCTGCCAGCGGAACGAATTCCAGAATAGCTACGAATTCATTTGTAATAAGTTTTGTCGCCATCAGTGAACCGGCAGTCTGAGCTTCCGCCCATGGAATACCCATCATGAATGCTATCGGCATGAAGATATAGCCGAGAATGTCCTGGAATGATAAGTTAGAACCCGGAATTAACAGGAACAGATTGTTTAACAGACCAATCAGGGCGATAAACCCGATAAGCATTGCACCTACGACAAGAACAATTTTTCCGCCGTCGATGATATAGTCTCCAAGAACCTGGAAGAAAGATTTTCCTTTTTCCGGGTTTGTTGAAATTTCAACATCGCCGTCAACGACTTCTTCTTCGTAAGGGTTGATGATATGCACGATGATGTAAACTCCGAACAGATTCAGTACAATAGCAATAATAACGTATTGCGGATCAAGCATTGTAAAGAATGCGCCGACGATTGACAGTGAGATTGAACTCATTGCCTGTGCCGACAGTGTATACAGACGCTGTGTCGTCATTTTAGGTAGCTGGTTTTTAAGAGAAACAAAAACTTCCGACTGGCCAAGCATCATTGATGCTGCACCATTGTACGACTCTATGTAAGGCATACCTGTAATTTTTGTCAAAAGGAAACCGATACCTTTAATAACGAACGGCAGAATTCTCGTAAATGATAAAATACCAATAATCGCAGAAATGAAGATGATAGGCACTAAAACGTTAAATAAGAATACATCTACCGCTTCGCCCTCGCTGTTGGTCATTAAGTCGCCAAAAACAAATAATCCGCCTTCTCTTGCGAAGCCCAGTAATTTATCGAACGCGTTTGCCAGCCACAGAATAAACGTCTGCCCGCCTGTAGTGCTCAAGAATAAGAATGCAGCAAGCAGTTGCAGCACAAGTAATACTAAAATGTTTTTCCAGTGCTTAAACGCAAGTTTGCGGTTGCTACTTGCAATCCAGGCCAGGAAGATGGTGAATAGTATACCGACTATTCCCATTACAATACTCATAATGAAAGCCTCCAAAAAATTGATAGATGAAATTTTACTCTATGTATATGTTTCCATTTTATTATAAAGTAAATGCCGCGTAAACGCGATACCGAATTATTATAATGCAAACGTTTGCAGAAAGAAAGGTATTTCTAAAAATATAAACAAGAGATTTGCCAAAAAAACGCACAGCCTGTATACTTTAGTCAAAGTTGGTCAGAAGGAGTGATGATATGCGTAACATGTCGGATATTATTGAGCAGTATTTAAAAGATATGATTGAACAGTCTGGCAATGAAGCCGTTGAGATTAAACGCGCGCACATCGCTGAAAAATTTGATTGTGTACCGTCACAGTTAAACTATGTCATAAAAACCCGTTTTACAAACGAACACGGATATGTAGTGGAAAGTAAACGCGGCGGGGGCGGCTACATAAGAATCACTAAGGTGGAGGTGCATTCTGAAACCGAGTACCTTGCACATCTTCAGAATTTAATCGGGGAAAACATTTCTCAGTTAAATGCAGAACATCTGGTTCAGTCTATGTATGAAAACGAAGTGATTACTTACAGAGAAGCACAAATTATAGATGCAGTGATGAAACGCGAAATTTTATCGCTTGAGCTGCCTTACAGAGATATTTTAAGAGCGAAAATTTTACGCCGTATAATTACAGCTATACTCTATGCTAAGGAGTGATGATATGAAATGTGAAATATGCAACGAGCGTGAAGCGGCAATTCATATTTCGAAAGGTTCGGGGCTCACTCACCAGGAGCAGTATTTGTGTGAACAATGCGCCAATCAATCGATGGATATAAATTATAACCAGACAGATAATCCGTTTGATATTCAAACGCTGTTAAAAATGCTTGCCGGTAATTCAAAGCGTGATCAGGCAGAAACAGAAGAGTATGCCTGCCCGACCTGTGGTGCGACACTGCAAAGTATTGTGAAGAACGGTTTATTCGGATGCAGCCACTGCTACGAGTATTTCGAACGCTATGTGCCGGAAATCGTTACACGTGTACAACTCAACCAGCAGCGTCATATTGGGAAAATACCGTCGCAGGCGCACGATACTTTAAAGTTGAAACGCGATATCGAAACGCTTGAAAGAACACTGCAGGAAAAAGTGAAAACACAGGCTTTTGAAGAAGCAGCGGTCATCCGCGATCAGATACAGGAACTGAAGGACGGTGGGGCGCATGAATAGACATACAAGTACGTGGATTCGTGATGCGGTAAATACAGAAATAGAAATGTCATCCAGAATCCGTCTCGCCCGCAATATTAAAGGCGTACCGTTCACCCATATGCTGGAAGATGATGAAGATCTCGAAGCGCTCGGAGGCCTGGTGTCAAAAATGCTGCCCGGTTACAGCCTGGCCTCTCTCGACGGTTTGTCTGCGCAAGACAGAGCGCTGCTTGTTGAGAAGCATTTAATCAGCCCCAATTTTGCGAGACGCGGTACTCGTGTATTTATTAACGGTGATGAAGATATTTCGATTATGCTCGGCGAGGAAGATCATATCCGCATACAGGCGCTGGGTACAAATACTACTCTCGAGGCGCTTTATGATAAAGCGGAATCAGTTGATGATACATTGGAAGAAAAGATAGAATATGCATTTGATGAACAGTACGGTTATTTAACAGCGTGTCCGACCAATATCGGAACCGGCATGAGAGCGTCTGTTATGCTGCATCTGCCGGCGCTCGCGGCGACGAACAAAATTCAGCGTTTTCATAATAACCTGACACGTTTCGGATTTACCCTGCGTGGTATATACGGGGAAGGTTCAGAACCGCTGGGTTCCGTCTACCAGCTTTCCAATCAGGTAACACTCGGATTCGAAGAAAGAGTCATTATTAATAATTTGAGTGAGCTGAAGAATCGCTTAATCGAAGAAGAACGTATGGCAAGACAGCATTTAATGACACTTGATACACTGGATGCAGTTAACCGTTCACTCGGCATTCTGCAACATGCTTACAAGCTGTCTTTAAAAGAAGCGTCGATGCATTTAAGCAATGTGAAACTCGGTCTTGATCTATCGTATATTGAACTTGAAAATTTTAATTTTCAAGAATGGTTTCAGCTTATACAGCCGGCCTTTGTGAAAGAACGTGTAAATACAGAAGAAGACGATTCACCTGGTATTGTCGCGGAAAGTGCGCGGGCAGCCTTAATGCGTGAATTACTAGGAGGGAAATAAATATGCTGTTTGGTAAACTAACAGAGCGTGCCCAGAAAGTACTGGCGTATGCACAGGAAGAAGCAATCACCTTAAAAAATTCTAATATCGGTACGGAGCATCTGCTGCTCGGCCTGGTCAAAGAACGAGAAGGCATCGCAGCGAAAGTTCTTGCCTCATTTAATATTGATGAACAGCGGGTTAATGAAGAAGTTCATAATTTGATTAATACGGGGACAGAAAAAGCGTCTTCGATACATTACACGCCTCGTGCTAAAAAGGTTATCGAACTGTCGATGGATGAAGCGCGCAAACTGCATCATAATTTTGTCGGTACAGAACACCTGCTGCTCGGTTTAATTCGTGAGAGCGAGGGTGTTGCAGCACGCGTACTGGCAAATCTGGATTTAAACATTACAAAAGCGCGGGCAGCTGTTATTAAAATGCTCGGCAATCCCGAATCATTCCAGTCGCACAGCAGCGTCGAAAAAGATACGAACACGCCGACGCTCGATTCGCTGGCCCGTGATTTAACGCAGATTGCGAGAGAAGAGCGTCTCGACCCGGTTATCGGCCGTGCGGACGAAATTACGCGTGTAGTGGAAATACTGAGCCGCAGAACGAAAAACAACCCGGTCTTAATCGGTGAGCCCGGCGTAGGTAAAACTGCGATTGCAGAAGGACTGGCTCAGGCTATTATCAACAATGAAATCCCTGAGAACTTAAAAGGCAAACGAGTGATGTCACTTGATATGGGTACAGTTGTTGCGGGAACTAAATACCGCGGTGAATTTGAAGAACGTATGAAAAAAGTAATGGATGAAATTCATAAAGCGGGTAACGTCGTGCTCTTTATTGATGAGTTGCACACACTGATCGGCGCCGGCGGTGCAGAAGGTGCGATTGACGCCTCAAACATTCTGAAACCAGCACTGGCCCGCGGTGAACTGCAGTGTATCGGTGCGACAACTCTCGATGAGTTCCGCAAGCACATTGAAAAAGATGCAGCGCTCGAACGCCGTTTCCAGCCTGTAATGGTTGATGAACCGAATGCTGACGATGCAGTGCTTATTCTGAAAGGATTGCGCGACCGATATGAAGCGCACCACCGTCTGACAATTACAGATGAAGCGCTTGAAGCGGCAGTACGCATGAGTGACCGTTACATTCAGGACCGCTTCCTGCCGGATAAAGCCATCGATTTAATCGATGAAGCTTCTTCCAAAGTCAGATTAAGAAGCTATGCGGCGCCGCCCGACTTAAAGGATCTCGAAACAGAGCTTGAAACTGTGAAAAAAGAAAAAGATGCGGCAGTGCAGAGCCAGGAATTTGAAGCGGCGGCGAATTACCGCGATCAGCAGACGAAAATCGAACGCCAGGTGAAAGAATGCGAGGAAAACTGGAAAAAAGAGCAGGGTGACTCGTCTCAGTCGGTAACACCGGCGGATATTGAACTTGTCGTTGCAGGTATTACAGGTATTCCGCTTGCTAAAATAGCAGAAGATGAATCGGACAGACTGTTAAATCTTGAATCGATTTTACACGAACGTGTCATCGGTCAGAACGATGCAGTCACATCTATTTCAAAAGCAGTCAGACGGGCGCGGGCAGGACTTAAAAATCCTAAACGTCCTATCGGCAGCTTTATCTTCCTCGGACCGACAGGTGTCGGGAAGACAGAACTTGCCAGAGCGCTCAGCGAAACGATGTTCGGCGAGGAAGATGCAATGATCCGGGTAGACATGAGTGAGTATATGGAGAAACACTCAGTCTCCCGGCTTGTCGGTTCACCTCCGGGTTATGTCGGCTATGATGACGGCGGTCAGCTGACGGAGAAAGTGAGAAGAAAGCCATACTCTCTTGTACTGTTTGACGAGATAGAAAAAGCGCACCCTGACGTTTTCAATATGCTGCTTCAGGTACTGGATGACGGCCGCCTGACAGATTCCAACGGCCGAACAGTCGACTTCCGCAACACGATTATCGTAATGACATCAAACGTGGGTGCACGTGAACTTCAGGATCAGAGATTCGTCGGTTTCGGCGGAGCTGCTGCAGAAAGTTACGAAAATGTACGCAGCACAATGATGAAAGAGCTTAAGAATACTTTCAGACCTGAATTTATTAATAGGGTAGACGACATCATCGTGTTCCATAAACTGGAGAAAGAGCATCTTAAAGAAATTGTCAGTCTGATGATTGACCAGCTGCGCGAACGTCTGTCCGATCAGAACATTCACATTGAAGTGACAGAAAAAGCGACTGAACGCATCGCAGAAGAAGGCTACGATCCGGAATACGGAGCGCGCCCGCTTGCGAGAAGTATTCAGAAGAATATTGAGGATACGCTCAGTGAATCGCTGCTTAGCGGTGAAAGCTTTGAAAACAAGCTGGTTACAGTAGATTATAAAAATGATGAATTTACCGTAGAGACTAAAGACAGAGCGGCTGATACAGTCGAACAACCATAAAAGAAACCCCAATCGCTCAAGAAATTGAGGATTGGGGTTTTACTTACATAAATTAAGAATGGAAAACTTCTTCTGCAAGATTAATCGCGTTGAACAGCGCACTCGCCTTGTTGACAGTTTCCTGGTATTCGCCTTCCGGAGTGGAATCGGCAACAACACCGGCGCCGGCCTGGACGCTGACTATATTGTCTTCCAAAATCATTGTCCGTATCGTAATGCATGAATCCATATTGCCGTCGAAACCGTAATACAGAATACATCCGCCGTACAAACCCCGGCTGTCGGGTTCGAGCTCGCGGATGATTTCCATGGCGCGTGTTTTCGGCGCACCGGTCAGCGTGCCTGCCGGAAATGAATTGAAGAAAGCTTCAATCGGTGAGACATCGTTTCGGAGGGTTCCATTAACAACGCTGATAATATGCATCACTTCGGAGAAGCGGCCGATTGTCATATAGCGGCTGACTTCAACGCTGTCCTTCACTGACACTTTACGAAACTCATCCAAAGCTAATTCGACGAGCATTTTATGTTCGGCAATTTCTTTTTCATCAGAGAGCAGTTCCTGTGCGATTGCTTCGTCTTCCTGCGGCGTCGCACCGCGTCTTCTCGTGCCGGCAATCGGATGAATTTCAAGTATCTTGTCTTTAACCTGCAGCTGGCGTTCGGGAGAACTGCCGATCAGCTCTGCGTTAGAGAAATTTAAATAAAACATGTAGGGCGACGGATTGATGTTTCTTAAAATCCGGTACAGCTCAAATCCCGAACATTGCGTCACTGTATCAAAGCGCTGGGAAAGTACGGCCTGATCTATTTCGCCGCGGCAGATATAATTTTTTATCACATCGACATCGCTTTTAAAATCAGCTTCCTGATAATTGCTTGTAAAAGTCAGTTGCGGATTTTCCGCCTGTCTTCTTGAGAGCATTAAATCCTCGAGCTGAATATTATTTTGCAGCTGTTTTTTTAATGAATGGATACGTGTTTTCAAAGTGTTATATGTATCTTTAACACTTTCAAAGCGTTCGGGATTTTCAAAAGAAATGATGGAAGTCTGCTGTTTGCGGTGATCGTAGGCAATCAGCGTCCGTGTGAAAACGAATTGATAATTACCGTGCCGGCCGACACTCCGCGGCTCAATGCCGGCGAGATCCTGCACGGCCTCGTAATTGATGTAGCCGACAGCGCCACCTTTAAACGGCAGGTCAATGCTGTCAGTATATGCATCGACATAATTTCCGGCATAATCAAGTGCTTCCTGCAAAGTGGTGAAGGTAAACGTTTTATCTGTGTCGAGGTCGGTCATAAGAAAACCGTTCTCCGCTTCACTTATATCGATAAAAGGATCCAGGCCGATAAATGAATAATTCGACCATTCTGATGCAGGGTCCTGACTTTCTAAAATATACAGCGCGTCGTCTTTTAAGGCATTGAACATATGAATCGGTGTGAGTACGTCGGTGTAAAAACTTTCAATCAGCGGCAAAGTCTTGTACGACCCGGCGCTTTTGGAAAAATCATTAAATGACTGCATAGAATCTCCTTTTCTTTTTAAGAATATGAACATATCTTAAAGAAGCTGAAAGTGTTTTGCAACTGTACTGATGGAATAGTCTGAAAACATTTTGTGAAGGAACGAACAATATTCTGCAATATCATTAATCTCACAGGCTTCTGTCTTTAAATAAGCTGAAATAAATAATACAATAGTAATACGTAAATATAATTGGGGGAGAATATACACGAATGGCAAAAGCAAAAGTATCATTTGAATGTATGGCCTGCGGCTATGAGACGCCGAAGTGGATGGGTAAATGCCCGAACTGCGGAGCATGGAACCAGCTTGAAGAAAAAATAGTGCATAAAGAATCTGCGCCGGGCCGCGGCACGCTGGGGAAGACACCCTCTGAAGACCGTTCCCGCGCGACTAAATTAACAACGATAAAAAAACAGGATACACCGAGGACGACAACGCGCTCCGGAGAATTCGACCGTGTGCTCGGCGGCGGTATCGTAAACGGCTCCCTCATTTTAATCGGCGGTGACCCCGGGATTGGGAAATCGACAATTTTACTGCAGACGGCATTGATTTTAGCTGAAAATCATAATGTGCTTTATGTTTCAGGAGAGGAATCACTTGAACAGATTAAAATGCGGGCAGACCGTATTACGGAGACATCATCGGATTTGACCGTTTTTTGCGAAACGAACTTATTATATATTCATGAAGAAATTAAAAGGTTAAAACCTGACTTTCTGATTATAGACTCGATTCAGACCGTGTTCCATCCGGATGTAACGAGCGCACCGGGCAGTGTTGCCCAGGTAAGAGAAAGCACGCAGTCGATTATGAACATTGCAAAAGGCAATAACATTGCGACCTTTATCGTTGGACATGTAACAAAAGACGGTCAGATTGCCGGGCCGAGACTGCTTGAGCACATGGTAGATACTGTGCTTTATTTCGAAGGAGATCAGCACCACACATACCGTATACTGCGCGCTGTTAAAAACCGTTTCGGTTCGACGAACGAAATGGGTATATTCGAAATGAAAGCAAAAGGTCTGGAAGAAGTGCTGAATCCATCGGAAATCTTTCTGGAAGAACGTTCCAAAAATGCTCCGGGGTCGGCAATCGTTGCAACGATGGAAGGGACGCGGGCAATGCTTGTTGAAGTGCAGTCTCTGGTCACGCCGACACACTTCCATAATCCGAGACGCATGGCGACCGGTGTAGATACAAACCGGCTGTCGCTCTTAATGGCAGTGCTTGAAAAATCGGAAGGGCTGCTGATGCAGCAGCATGACGCTTATATTAAAGTAGCGGGCGGAGTGAAACTCGATGAGCCTGCAGTAGATTTAAGCGTTATTATCAGTATCGCATCGAGCTTCCAGAATATAGCGGTGCGCGGGGACGACTGTTTCATCGGGGAAGTGGGACTAACCGGCGAAATAAGACGGGTTACCAAGATAGAACAGCGCCTGCAGGAAGCAGCCAAGCTCGGCTTCAAACGCGCGATTGTACCCGCATCTAATTTAAGCGGGGTGAATGTCCCCGAAGGAATTGAAGCAATCGGAGTTAAAACATTAAAACAGGCAATTAAACATGCACAGCACAAAGATTAAAAAGGAGGGATAATATGCTCAAATACTTACTGTATGTTGTTTATATACTGATCGGTATTTCATTAGGTGTATGGCTGTTTCCGGAACTGCAGATGCTTCTGCCGTTCGAAATGCCGAGGATATTTAATAACATACTGATCAGCGGCACGCTCGGTGTTTTTTTATTTTTCTTATTATTTGGCTGGACGCTGTCGCACGCACAAAATTTTTTGAAAAAAAGTGAAGGCTATCTGCTCTCAAGAAGTCTGGTTGAAATCGTTTTTGCCACGCTTGGAATGATGCTGGGACTCGTAATCGCTGTCTTAATCTCTCTTTTAATCAATACACTGGATATTCCATTGATAGGTGAAATCGTACCGATTATTTTTGCAGTAGTACTCGGATATTTAGGATTTATGATCGGGCTCCGAAAATTCAGCGAAGTGCTGGACTTCTTTCCGAAATCTTCGGGCAAGTCAAAAGCTGAAGGCAATCATGCAGCGCTGAAGAAGTTTATCGACACAAGTGTCATTATAGACGGACGGATTATTGATGTTGTGGAAACGGGTTTTCTGGAAGGCGAGATTATCATCCCGCAATTTGTGCTGGATGAGCTGCAGCTGATTGCGGACGCGACAGATCCTGTTAAGCGGGAAAAAGGCCAGCGGGGACTGGATATGCTTAATGCCCTGCAGGAGAAGAGCCGGAATGTCCGCATTGAGCCGGTGTCTTATGATAAACTCGATGTCGATCAGCAGCTGATTGATATTGCGAAAAAAGAAAAAGGTGCAATTTTAACGACGGATTACAACTTAAATAAAATATGCCAGCTGCACGACATCCCTGTTCTTAATGTCAATGAACTGAGCGGCGCAATTAAAACTGTCGTTGTGCAGGGTGATGTTTTCGAACTGTTTGTATCTAAAACCGGAAAAGAAGAAAATCAGGGTGTCGGATATCTTGAAGACGGTACGATGGTCGTTGTGGAACATGGAGAGAATTTAATTAATCAAATGGTATCCGTCATCGTGACGAGTGTGCTGCAGACGAATTCGGGACGAATCGTTTTTGCGAAACTGGAGAAAAATAAATGAAATATACAGTAATTATACCGGCCGCGGGCCTCGGGACCCGTATGGGCCTCGGATTTAATAAAGTACTGCTTGAAATTAACGGAGAGCCGGTAATTAAACATACGGTCAGACATTTTGAAGAAGACCCGGACTGCGAGGCGATTCACCTGGCAGTAAGAAGAGAAGAAACTGCTGTTATGAAGGAACTGTTCTCTGACTCTGATAAAGTGTCAGGTATTCACGCGGGTGGAGCGGAGCGGCAGGACAGCATATACAATGCGCTGGTCAATGTACGGAATGCAGATTACATCTTCGTACACGACGGTGCGAGGCCGTTTCTGACGAATGATGTGCTTTCAAGGCTGAAAAGAAAAGTCAAAGAGACCGGAGCGGCTATCTGCGGTGTGAAAACAAAAGACACGCTGAAACGTGTGGTTGACGGTAAAGTCAAAGAAACGCTCAGGCGGGATGAAGTGATTGCCGTACATACTCCGCAGGCATTTGACTGCAGTCTTCTAAAACAGGCGTATGAGCATGCGAGACAGAATAAGCTTGAAGTGACAGATGACTCGATGATGGTGGAAGCGCTGGGTAAAGAAGTCTATTTAGTCGAATCGACTTATGATAATATTAAAATAACGACAAGCGAAGATTTGCAGCTTGCGCATATGATTCTTAAAGGAAAGTAGTGAGATGATGAGGATCGGTCACGGTTATGATGTGCATGCATTTGATGCATCCCGTCCGCTGATTTTAGGCGGCATGGAAATCCCCCATGATTTTGGTTTAAAAGGGCACTCTGATGCGGATGTGCTGCTGCATACGATTACAGATTCAATACTGGGTGCACTTGCTCTTGGCGATATCGGGAAATTTTTCCCGGACACAGATGAAAAATTTAAAGATGCAGATTCTGGTGTCCTGCTCGGTGAAGTGGTTGCCATGATGTACGAAAAGGGTTATGAAATCGGCAATATCGATGCTGTGGTTATTGCTGAAAGGCCGAAATTAAGAGGATATATTGATGATATACGCGGAAATGTGGCTGCACTTTTGAAGACGGATATATCAAATGTTAATATTAAAGCGACAACATCGGAAAAATTAGGATTTACAGGCAGAGAAGAAGGCATCGCAAGTGAAGCGGTAGTCTTACTTAACAAACAGGAGGCAAAATAATGAGTAAAGTAAGAGTGAGATATGCACCGAGTCCGACTGGATTCCTGCACATAGGAAATGCGCGCGCAGCATTATTTAATTATTTATTCGCACGCCATCACGGCGGAGACTTTGTTATCCGTATAGAAGATACTGACAAATCAAGACACGTGGCCGAAGGTGAAGACTCTCAGCTTAACTACTTGAAGTGGCTCGGTATTGAATGGGATGAAAGTGTGGATGTCGGCGGAGACTACGGCCCTTACCGCCAGTCGGAGCGCGGAGATATTTACGCGCCGTACATTCAGCAGCTGCTGGATAATAACCTTGCCTACCGCTGCTACATGACTTCAGAAGAACTGGAAGCTGAAAGAGAAGAACAGCTGAAAAACGGCCAGACACCAATGTACGGCGGTAAGCATGCGAACTTAACAAGAGAACAGGAAGAGCAGTTCAAAGCTGAAGGCAGAGAACCTGCGATACGTATCCGCGTGCCCAAAGACAAAACTTATACGTTTAACGATATGGTTAAAGGTGATGTATCTTTTGACTCGAACGGTTTCGGCGACTGGGTAATCGTTAAAAAAGACGGAGTGCCGACTTACAATTTTGCGGTTGTTATCGATGACCACGAAATGGAAATCACCCACGTGCTCCGCGGAGACGACCATATTTCAAACACGCCGAAACAAATGATGGTTTACGAACTGCTCGATTTGCCGCTGCCGGAATTCGGCCACACAGCTTTAATTGTTAATGCGGAGAAGAAAAAACTGTCAAAACGCGATGCTTCAATTATTCAGTTTATCGAACAGTACGAAGAATTAGGCTATCTGCCGGATGCAATGTTTAACTTTATTGCGCTCCTCGGCTGGTCGCCTGAAGGTGAAGAGGAAATCTTTACGAAAGAAGAACTGATTGAGAACTTCGATGAAAATAGACTGTCGAAAGCATCTGCATTTTTCGATAATCAGAAATTAATGTGGATTAACAACCAGTATATGAAACAGAAAAACTCTGAAGAAATTTTTGAAATGGCGCTGCCGTTTCTGAAAGAAGCGGACAGAGTATCAGAAAATCCAGACGAAGCGGAACTCGACTGGGCGCGCAAGCTCGTTCAGCTGTATCAGCCGCAGATGAGTTACGCTGCGGAAATTACAAAACTGTCGGAACAATTCTTTAAAGATCATGTGGAATTTGATGAAGAAGCACAGGAAGTACTTGACCAGGAACATATTCCTGAACTCATGACGGCGCTCCACAAACATTTCACAGAACTTCAGGACTTTTCACCTGAAGGAATTAAAGCTGAAATCAAGGCTGTCCAAAAAGAGACAGGCATTAAAGGCAAGAAATTATTTATGCCGATCCGCGTGGCAGTAACAGGTGAAACAAAAGGACCAGAATTGCCGGATTCGATTTCATTAATCGGCAAAGAAGCAGTGCTCGAGCGCATTCAGCGTTTAATCTAAGCCGGACTGTTGAAATAACATCCGGTGTGCCGTATGATATAGGTGTTAAAAGTTAAGTATGCAAACCGCTGGACACAAAGAGATTATCCGTCTGCTGAAAAGGATAACAAAGCGTTTTGCAGAATTGCGCTTTTAATATTGAATGAATTGTATATTAAAAGTGACAAAGCAGAGTGGAACCGTGCGTAAGCGCCTCTGTCCGATTACCGGGCAGAGGCGTATTTTTATGATTTTAGGAGGACGAAGATGTTTCAGAGAGTGAAAGAAGATTTGGACATGGTACTGGCACTCGACCCGGCAGCGAAAAACCGTTTAGAAGTGTTTTTTACATATGCGGGTATTCACGCGGTATGGGCGCATCTGATTGCGCACTGGTTTTATAAAAAGAATTTTAAAGTAATAGCACGTGTGATTTCGCAGCTGAGCCGTTTTGTGACGGGCGCAGAAATTCATCCGGGCGCAAACATCGGCAGACGGCTGTTTATCGACCATGGTATGGGTGTAGTCATCGGCGAGACATGCAATATCGGCAATGATGTAACGATTTACCAAGGGGTAACACTTGGCGGAACGGGTAAAGAAGATCATAAGCGCCATCCGGATATCGACGATAATGTCCTGATTGCAGCAGGCGCGAAAGTGCTCGGGAATATCCGCGTCGGAGAATCATCGAACGTTGGAGCGAACTCTGTAGTTTTAAAAAATGTGCCGCCCCACTCGACAGTTGTCGGCATCCCAGGTCATATTGTAAAGCAGCACGGACAGCGTGTCAGAAAACATAATAATTTTGACCATCGGGATTTACCGGATCCGTTGTTTGAGAAACTGCTGGAACTTGAAAAAGAAATTAATAACTTCAGAAGAGAAGTTGGAAATGAGGTAAAAGATGGTTCGCATATATAATACAATTACAAGAAGGAAAGAAGATTTTAAGCCGCTTGAAGAAGGCAAAGTGAGCATGTATGTCTGCGGTCCCACTGTGTATAACTATATTCATATCGGCAATGCGCGTCCTGCGATTGCTTTTGATACAGTGCGCCGCTATTTGGAATATAAAGGATATGAAGTAAAATACGTATCAAACTTTACAGATGTAGACGATAAACTGATTAAAGCTTCGAAAGAACTGGGAGAAACTGTGCCGGAAATTGCCGAGCGCTTTATCGAAGCGTACTTTGAAGATACAGGCGCGCTCAATGTGAAGAAAGCAGATGTGCACCCGAGGGTAATGGACCATATGCCGGATATAGTTGAATTTATTAAAGTGCTGATCGATAAAGGTCATGCTTATGAATCGGCAGGAGATGTGTATTTTAAGACACGTTCATTTGACGGTTACGGCAAACTGTCCCAGCAGTCAGTGGATGATTTGAAGGTAGGTGCGCGCATCGATGCCGGAGAGAAGAAACAGGACCCTCTGGATTTCGCTTTATGGAAAGAGGCGAAGGATGGAGAAATCAACTGGGAATCTCCGTGGGGGAACGGGCGTCCGGGCTGGCATATCGAGTGCAGCGTAATGGTGCGTGAGCATCTAGGCGACACAATCGACATTCACGCGGGCGGACAGGATTTAACCTTCCCGCATCATGAAAATGAGATTGCCCAGAGTGAGTGCATGACGGACGAAACATTCGCAAACTACTGGATGCACAACGGCTATATCAATATCGATAATACAAAAATGTCGAAATCACTCGGTAATTTTATATTGGTGCACGATATTATTAAAGAAATCGAGCCGAACGTTCTCCGCTACTTTATGATCAGCGTTCACTACCGGAATCCGATTAATTATAACCGCGAGCTTGTGGATGCAGCGCGCAACAGTCTGATGCGCATCCAGGACAGCTATCATCAGGCAGCTGAACGTGCGGAGAAAGCAGTCGGTACGGAAGCCGATGAGAAAGTGCTCCTTGCAATCGATGATAACCTTAAGCAGTTTGAAGCGTTTATGGATGATGATTTCAATACGGCGAATGCTATTACGGCCTGGCACGAACTGACGGGCGAACTGAACAAATATCTGCGCCAGCCGTCGACATCAAAAGAAGTGCTTCAGAAATTTATGAAGGTGTTCGAAACATATTCTGAAATTCTCGGTGTAAGTCTCGACAGAAAAGAACTGCTTTTGGACGAAGAAATTGAAACACTGATTGAAGAGCGGGAAGCAGCCCGGAAAAACAAAGATTTTGCACGGGCAGATGAAATCCGCGACAGTTTAAAAGCTGAAGGCATAGTTTTAGAAGACACGAAAGACGGCGTGAGGTTTAAGCGTGGATAATTTTAAGATCGACGCAGTGCCGTCGCTGTCGCTCGCATTTTTAGGAGATGCAGTTTATGCCGTGCATATCCGCGAGCATTTAATAAGAAATAAACCTTATTTAAAACCCGATGCCCTGCACCGGGAAGCGAATAAGCTTGTCAGTGCGCGTGCGCAGGCAGATGCACTGCACTTTTTGAGACGGACGGGAGTGCTGAGTGAAGAAGAATGGGATATTGCCAGAAAAGCACGCAATAAATCGAGTGCGACACGGGCGAAAAACGCTTCGATTAAAGAATACCGGAACGCTTCAGGGCTGGAAGCACTGATTGGCCATCTCGCACTGGCGGAGAATGAACAGCGGATTACAGAGCTGATGGCTCATATTATTAAAAACGGGAGTGAAGGACAATGAGCAGTTCGGTTATAGCAGGACGTCACGCAGTGAAAGAGCTGCTGCGTTCGGACAGCGATATCAATAAGATTTATATGCAGGATACTGTAAACAAAAGCCAGCTGAAAGAAATTCTGGACCTGGCGAAAGAAAAGCGTGTCGTCGTCTCGGCGGTGCCGAAAAATAAAATAGACGGACTGACGGATGAACGGCACCAGGGTATCGTTGCACTCGTCAGTGCCCATGAGTATATGCCGCTTGAAGAACTGCTGGAAAAAATTGAAGGTAAAAATGCTAATATTATTATTCTTGATGGTCTGGAAGATCCTCATAATCTCGGTTCAATTTTAAGGACTTGCGATGCAGCAGGTTTTGATGGGGTCATTATTCCGAAACGCCGTTCGGTGCAGCTGACGGATACAGTAGCGAAAACATCGACCGGGGCAATAGAGTATGTGCCGGTTGTCAGGGTGACAAACATCAACCAGACAATCGATAAGCTGAAGGAAAACAACTTCTGGGTCATCGGCAGCGACGGCACCGGGAAGCTTGATTACCGCGAGATGAATGCGAAGACCGGCAGCAATGCGCTCGTAGTCGGCAGCGAAGGTGAAGGCATCAGTAAAAAAACTTTGGAAAAATGCGATTTCACAGTTAAGATACCGATGGCCGGAGAAATTACGAGCCTGAATGCTTCGGTTTCTGCGGCTTTGCTGATGTACGAAGTTTACCGTCAGCAGAATCCGCCTGGACGTGATTAATCATGCGCAAAAAACGGCGTCTGCTGGTGGTTGACGGCTATAATTTAATTGGTGCGAACTCCGAGTTATTTGCAGAATCTAAAATTTCTCTCCAGCTGGCAAGAGAAGAAGTATTGAAAGCGCTGAGCGAGTATCAAGCGCTTCAGAATTATGAAATTATCTGTGTTTTTGATGCTTATGAAGTGAAAAATCAGGAAGCGGTTATCGATTACTACGGTATCACGGTGATTTATACGAAAGAGAAGGAAACGGCGGATGAATATATAGAGCGTTTTGTGTACGATAACTATCACCCCCACCTCTGCGATATCAGTGTTGTAACGAGTGATCTGACAGAACAGAATGCCATTTTTGCCTATGGCGCTTACCGGATTCCTTCCAGAGAGATGTGGATGAACCTGGCGGAAGCCGGTAAAAATATCAGTTCCCATATCGAGACAATAAATGAAAAACTGCCGAGAACAAAACTTGATATCAGCGACGAAGTGCTTGCGAAAATGGAAAAACTGCGGCGCGGAGAGAATTGACGGCTTGAAGGGCCGCCCGGAACCTCATATATTAGAAGTAATATAAAAGGAGGCGGGCGGATGTATTTCATAAAGTCATTGTATATTTACATTAAAGAAGAGCAGCCGGCTGTTTACGGCGGAGATAAATTATTAGATGCTTATGCACTGCAGGTAAAAGCTGGCGAATTCCACTTTTTTGATAACATCGACCATCATCTCCGTCCGGTAATCAGACGGATGACTTTCAAGTATGATATGAATGAACACGACCGGGAAGATTTAATTCAGGAAATGGTGTTCAGCGCACTGATTTTATGTTTGAAATACGACTTTGCAAAAGGGCATTACAAGCATTATGTTCTCCGCTCTATCAGGCTGAAGATGTACGATTATATTCACCGGCTCAAGGTCTGGCATCAGGTTGAACTCAATCCTGACGAAATTCTGCTGCTGGAACATCAGCACGCTCTGCCGCATATCATGCTGAAAGAAACTCAGGCAGAGTATGCGGGAGCGGCCGGCAATTTATCGAATTATGAAAAGCGGGCTTTGAAATTATTTCTCGACGGCTGCACAATAGAAGATATCGCAGATATATTTAACAAGGAACCGGAGTCTGTCATCAATACGTTTTACAGGATTAAAATCAAATTCAACTCAGTTGAAGATTTACACACTGTTGTTGACAATGACACCCTGAACCGATATAGTATATTAGAATTGAAATGAGGATTTTAAGATGAAAATTGCTCTTATATGCAGCAGCTGCGGCTCGCGGAACTATTCACTGAACAAGCCGGTTCACAACGAAAGACTCGTCATGAAAAAACACTGTCCAAAATGCAATAAGCATACAACGCATAAAAGTTCTATATAATTCAGGGGGAACGGTTGATGAATAATAATAAAAACTTCTTCCAAAATGTTGTTAGCGAGATGAAGAAAGTCAGCTGGCCGACAGGGCAAGAAGTAGTCCGTTATACAACGACAGTAGTAGTTACTGTAGTATTTTTTCTGGCATTTTTCTACGTGCTGGATATCGGCATCACAGCACTAATTGATCTTATGTAATTTTAAAGGAGCGGTAAAATGTCTCTAGACAAGCATTGGTATGCAGTACATACCTATTCAGGCTATGAAAACAAAGTAAAGGCAAACCTAGAGGCGCGCCTTGAATCGATGAATATGCAGGATTTAATTTTCCGCGTAGTCATCCCTGAAGAAGAGGAAACAACGATTAAAGACGGGAAAAAGAAAACGGCAATGAAAAAAACATTTCCGGGCTATGTACTCGTCGAACTGATTATGACAGATGAATCTTGGTACGTCGTCCGCAATACGCCGGGTGTTACCGGATTTGTCGGCTCGCAGGGTGCGGGCAGCAAACCGAATCCTCTCTTGCCGGATGAAGTTAAATTTATCCTGCGTCAGATGGGTATGTCGGAAAAAATTGTTGATGTTGAAGTCGCTGTCGGCGAATCAATCAATATTATCGCGGGTCCATTTAACAATCAGAGCGGTGTAATCGAATCGATTGATGAGGAGCGTTACAAGCTTACCGTCCTCGTTGAAATGTTTGGACGCGAAACGCCTGTTGAAGTTGAATTCGATCAAATCGAGAAACTTTAAATTTTTAATTGAAATATGTAACTAATATATGCTATACTTTCATGGTCGCAAATTTGCGACCATCTTTATTTATGTATACAGATGAAGAGTGGGAGGATGAAATCTAAACATCCTGTGACCACATCACGATTATGAGGAGGTGCAACATCGTGGCTAAAAAAGTTATTAATGTTGTGAAATTGCAAATTCCTGCAGGTAAGGCGAACCCGGCACCACCGGTAGGTCCGGCCCTAGGTCAGGCAGGCGTAAACATCATGGGATTCTGTAAAGAATTCAACGCGCGTACACAAGAGCAGGCAGGTCTTATTATTCCTGTTGAGATCTCAGTATTTGAAGATCGCTCATTCACATTTATTACAAAAACTCCACCGGCAGCTGTTCTTCTTAAGAAAGCGGCTAACACTGAGAAGGGTTCTGGCGAACCTAACAAAAACAAGGTGGCAACTGTTACAGCGGATCAGGTTCGTGAGATCGCTGAAACGAAAATGGAAGACTTAAACGCAGCATCAGTAGACGCAGCGGTTAAAATGGTTGAAGGTACAGCTCGAAGCATGGGCTTCACTGTCGAAAAATAAATTAAGTATTAATACGGTCGTGGGAGGATTAACCCCGCTATAACCACAAGGAGGAATAGATATGGCTAAGAGAGGTAAAAAGTATCAAGCTGCTCTAGAGAAGTTTGATCAAAACTCTGTCTTCTCAATTGAAGAAGCAATTAAACTTGCTAAAGAAACGCATGTTGCCAACTTTGACGCTTCAGTTGAAGTAGCATTCCGTCTAGGTATTGATACGCGTAAAAATGATCAGCAGATCCGTGGTGCACTAGTGCTGCCGCACGGTACTGGTAAGTCACAGCGTGTATTAGTATTTGCTAAAGGCGATAAAGCTAAAGAAGCAGAAGCAGCTGGCGCAGATTACGTTGGCGAAGCAGAATTGGCACAGAAAATTAATGGTGGATGGTTCGATTTCGATGTTATCGTTGCAACGCCGGACATGATGGGTGAAGTTGGTAAACTGGGCCGCGTACTTGGGCCTAAAGGACTAATGCCGAACCCTAAAACTGGTACAGTAACTATGGACGTAACGAAAGCGGTTCAGGAAATCAAAGCTGGTAAAGTTGAATACCGCGCTGAAAAAGCAGGTATTGTACACGTTGGGATCGGTAAAGTTTCATTTAGCGAAGAACAGCTGGTAGAAAACTTTAAAGCGATTCACGATGCACTGGAAAAAGCTAAACCGGCATCATCTAAAGGTGTTTACTTCAAATCAGTTACAGTATCAAGCACGATGGGCCCTGGAATTACAGTTGATCCAAGCGTAGTAAGAACTGTCTAAAATAATCATTGACAAGTGTAGATATATCAGTTATATTTACACTTGTAAATTTAAAAATTACCTAAGACAGCAGGAGCTGAACATAACAGCTTAATAACTATCCTGCCGAGGCAAATAAAAATGACTTGAATGATATTCATATAAATTCAAGCACTTTTTGCCGCCGGTAAAAGGTGCTTTTTTATTTGCACCAGAAAAAATAATGGAGGTGTAACTACATGTCAAACGTGATTGAACAAAAACAACAGCACGTTGAAGTGATTTCAGAACAGCTGAAAAACTCTGTATCTACTGTATTAGTAGACTACCGCGGTCTAACAGTATCTGAAGTAACTGAACTGCGTAAGCAATTGCGCGATGCTGGGATTGAATTCAAAGTTTACAAAAACACGATGGTTCGCCGTGCTGCGGATTCTGTCGGCTTATCTGAGCTGAACGAATTCTTAGTAGGCCCTAGTGCAATCGCATTTTCTAACGAAGATGTTATCGCGCCAGCTAAAATCATCCACGAATTTGCTAAAAAACACGAAGCTTTAGAAATTAAAGCAGGTGTCATCGAAGGTAGTTTCGTACCGGTCGAAGATGTTAAATCAATTGCATCTCTGCCATCAAGAGACGGATTGCTTTCTATGCTGTTATCAGTATTACAAGCGCCAGTACGCAACTTCGCATATGCAGTTAAAGCTATCGGTGAAGAGAAAGAACAGGAAAACGGCGAAGCTTAATAACGGGCGCGCTGAAAACAATTATAAAATGGAGGAATATTATTATGGCTAACAATGAACAAATCATTGAAAGTATTAAAGAAATGTCAGTTTTAGAATTAAACGACTTAGTAAAAGCAATTGAAGAAGAATTCGGCGTAACAGCTGCTGCTCCTGTAGCTGCTGCAGGTGGCGGAGAAGCTGCTGCTGCTGAAGAACAAACTGAATTTGATGTAGAACTTACAGATGCAGGTTCTTCTAAGATTAAAGTAATCAAAGTAGTTCGCGAAGCTACTGGTCTTGGTCTTAAAGACGCTAAAGAGTTAGTTGACGGCGCTCCTAAAGTCATCAAAGAAGGTCTTTCTAAAGAAGACGCTGAAGCTCTTAAAGCTCAACTTGAAGAAGTTGGCGCTGGCGTAGAAGTTAAGTAAGCTATATAATTTTTGACAGAAAAAGTTCCCGTAAACATAAGTTTATCGGGGACTTTTTTAGTTACTTTCAGCAACTGGGGGAGATTGTGTGTCTCACTATTACACTACGGATGACACGCCGCACGAATTCAGCGAAATAAAATTCAGTTTCAACGATCATATCTACCGTTTTAAAACAGATCGCGGTGTATTTTCTAAAAATCAGATTGATTATGGTACTGAAGTGCTGATTAAAACTGTATTTTCGGATTTTGAAGGCGGCGGTAAGTTTATTGACATGGGCGCAGGCTACGGACCGATCGGTACGGTGCTCGGCAAAGAACTTGGACTGAAACCGGTAATGGTAGAAGTTAACGAGGATGCAATACAATTATCTATTGAAAATACCCGCCGGGAAAAAGTGGATGCCGAGATTCTAAACCGGAGCAGTTATGACGTTTCAGATTTAAATGCATCTCTGTACGTTACGAATCCGCCATTTAGAGCAGGCAAGGATACGGTACTCGAAATTCTGGATGACGGTTATCGGCGCCTGGAAGAAAAAGGCTGCTTTTATATGGTTGTACAGAAAAAACAGGGCATGCCTTCTTATAAAAAGTATTTAAAATCTCTGTTTGGAAATGTTGAAATTGCAACAAAAGATAAAGGTTATTACATCTTAAAAAGCACTAAATAAAAAGAAATTATATATTTGACTTGACAAATTGTATATGTTATTCTTATAGAATGTTAAATTAATATCAATAAGTATGTACTTTTCTGTGCAGCTGTTGAATGGAACATTTTGTATAAGTGTCCAGTTTAATAGGAAATGGGGTTGAATACGATTCCGTTTTCTTTTTGTCTTTTGAACTGTTCGGCTCTTAAATGTCCATTATAGTTTACGCAAATATTATTAGGGGTGAATCTGTCGATGAGTCAATTGATTCAGTATGGAAGACATGCACAACGTAGAAGTTATGCGCGTATCGAAGAGAAGTTAGAATTACCTAACTTAATTGAGATTCAGACGAAATCGTACGAGTGGTTTTTAGAAACCGGTCTAATCGAAATGTTTAAAGATATTTCTCCGGTAGAAGATTTTACTGGGAATATGTCTTTGGAATTTGTAGATTATAAACTCGGCGAACCGAAGTATAACGAGGAAGAAGCGAAAGATCACGATTCTACTTATTCAGCACCGCTGAGAGTGAAAGTTCGCTTAGTCATCAAAGAAACCGGCGAAGTTAAAGAGCAGGATGTATTTATGGGAGATTTCCCATTGATGACGGATACAGGGACTTTTATTATTAATGGTGCCGAGCGTGTAATCGTTTCGCAATTAGTAAGAAGCCCGTCTGTATATTTCTCTGAGAAGTTCGACAAAAATGGTAAATTGAACTTCGGAGCAACAGTCATCCCTAACCGTGGCGCATGGTTGGAATATGAAATCGACGCAAAAGATGTCGTATATGTAAGAATTGACCGCACGCGCAAATTGCCGATTACGGTATTATTACGTGCGTTAGGTTTTGCAACTGACGAAGAAATCATCAATCTTCTCGGCGATAACGAATACCTTCGCAATACGCTCGAGAAAGATGCGACAGAAACAGTCGACCAGGCCCTGTTAGAAATCTATGAAAGATTGCGTCCAGGCGAACCGCCAACAGTAGAAAACGCACGTAATTTATTATATTCGAGATTCTTTGATCCGAAACGTTACGACCTTGCAAATGTCGGACGTTATAAGATGAATAAAAAACTTCATCTGCAAAACCGTCTCTTCAACCAAGTGCTTACAGAACCGGTTGTCGACTCAGAGACAGGTGAAATTATTGCTGAAGCAGGCTCAACTATCGATCGCCGTACACTGGACTCGATTATGGAGCAGCTTGAAACAACTGCAAACCTGAAAACTTATCACCTTGAACAGGGTCTCTTAGACGAGCCTGTTGAAATTCAATCGGTGAAAGTCAAATCACGCAACAATGAAGAGCATTCAACGACAGTAATCGGCAACGCCTTCCCTGATGTGGAAGTTAAATCAATCACGCCTTCAGATATTATTTCTTCAATGAGTTATTTCTTTAATTTATTGGAAGGTGTCGGATTCACAGATGATATTGACCATCTCGGTAACCGTCGTCTGCGTTCAGTCGGTGAATTGCTGCAAAACCAATTCCGTATCGGTGTTTCCCGTATGGAACGTGTTGTACGTGAAAGAATGTCTATTCAAGATACTGAAACGGTAACGCCTCAGCAGCTGATTAACATTCGTCCGGTAATTGCATCTATTAAAGAGTTCTTCGGAAGCTCGCAGTTATCACAATTTATGGACCAGACAAACCCGCTTGCGGAACTGACGCACAAACGCCGTCTGTCTGCCTTAGGACCCGGCGGTCTGACTCGTGAACGCGCCGGCATGGAAGTGCGTGACGTTCACTACTCTCACTACGGACGTATGTGTCCGATTGAAACTCCGGAGGGGCCGAACATCGGTCTAATTAACACGCTGTCAAGTTATGCACGCGTTAATGATTTCGGATTTATCGAAACACCGTACAGAAGAGTTGATCCTGAAACGAATAAAGTAACGAATAAAATCGATTACTTAACAGCTGATGAAGAAGACAGCTATGTCGTTGCGCAGGCGAATGCTGTTCTCGATGAAGACGGCTCATTCCTCGATGAGGAAGTTATCTGCCGTTTCCGCGGAAACAACACGCAGATGCAGCGGGACCGTATGGACTACATGGACGTATCGCCTAAGCAGGTAGTATCTGCCGCGACTGCTTGTATTCCATTCCTTGAGAATGATGACTCTAACCGTGCACTTATGGGTGCGAACATGCAGCGTCAGGCAGTTCCATTATTAAATCCTGAATCGCCGTTTATCGGTACAGGTATGGAACACGTGTCTGCCCGCGACTCAGGTGCTGCTGTAGTTTCACGCTACAGAGGGCGCGTTGAACATGTTGAAGCAAAAGAAATTCACGTCCGCCGTATCGAAGATAAGAACGGTAAAGACGTAGAAACAGAAAAAGATATTTACAGAATGTCTAAATTCGTGCGTTCAAACGCAGGAACATGCTATAACCAGAAACCGATAATTACTGAAGGCGACATCGTTGAAAAAGGTGAAATACTTGCCGATGGACCTTCCATGGACAACGGTGAAATGGCTCTTGGACGCAACCTTGTTGTCGGCTTTATGACGTGGGATGGTTATAACTATGAGGATGCTGTAATTATGAGTGAGCGTCTTGTGAAACAGGATGTATACACTTCAATTCATATTGAAGAATACGAATCTGAATCAAGAGACACAAAACTCGGACCTGAAGAAATTACACGCGACATTCCAAACGTATCGGACAGCGCGCTTAAAAAACTGGACGATCGCGGAATTGTGCACATCGGTGCTGAAGTTATCGACGGTGATATTCTCGTCGGTAAAGTAACGCCTAAAGGTGTGACTGAATTAACTGCAGAAGAACGTTTACTGCATGCAATCTTCGGTGAAAAAGCGCGTGAAGTCAGAGATACTTCACTGCGTGTACCTCACGGTGCAGGCGGAATCGTGCTTGATGTTAAAGTCTTCAACCGTGAAGACGGCGACGAATTATCACCTGGTGTGAACCAGCTCGTTCGTGTTTATATCGTTCAGAAGAGAAAAATTTCTGAAGGAGATAAAATGTGCGGACGTCACGGTAACAAAGGTGTTATTTCGAAAATTTTACCTGAAGAAGATATGCCTTATATGCCTGACGGCACGCCAATTGATATCATGCTTAACCCGCTCGGTGTCCCATCCCGTATGAACATTGGTCAGGTTCTTGAACTGCACCTCGGTATGGCGGCGCGTGCAATGGGCTTAAGAATGGCATCTCCGGTATTTGACGGAGCGAACGAAGATGATGTATGGACTACGATGGAAGAAGCAGGACTTGCACGCGACGGTAAGACGGTACTTTACGACGGACGCACAGGCGAACCGTTTGAAAACCGTATTTCTGTTGGTGTGATGTACATGCTTAAACTTGCGCACATGGTTGACGATAAACTGCATGCAAGAAGTACCGGACCTTACTCATTAGTAACGCAGCAGCCACTGGGCGGTAAAGCGCAGTTCGGCGGACAGCGTTTCGGTGAGATGGAAGTTTGGGCGCTTGAAGCATACGGTGCCGCATACACATTACAGGAAATTCTGACAGTTAAATCCGATGATACAGTCGGACGTGTGAAAACATATGAAGCAATTGTTAAAGGTGAAAACCTGCCGAAACCGGGCGTTCCGGAATCATTCAGAGTATTGATGAAAGAACTTCAGAGTCTGGGTCTCGATGTAAGTATCATGGATGAAAACGACGAAGAAATTGAATTGCGCGATACAGAAGATGACGAGATGGAAAGCCAACCGACTCAATCGGACAAGGTAACTGCTTCAGCTGAAAATGAAAATGTTACTGAGTAATGTGCTGAGCTTCGAGAAAACTTTAGGGAGGAAAGCTCATTGATAGATGTTAATAGATTTAAATATATGAAAATTGGTTTAGCGTCACCGGAAAAGATTCGTTCATGGTCTTTCGGTGAAGTGAAGAAACCGGAAACGATTAACTACAGAACATTAAAACCGGAACGCGATGGTTTATTCTGTGAGAAGATTTTCGGACCGACTAAAGACTGGGAATGCAGCTGCGGTAAGTACAAACGTGTCAGATATAAAGGGATGGTTTGTGACCGCTGCGGAGTCGAAGTTACACGCGCTAAAGTAAGACGTGAAAGAATGGGGCACATCGAGCTTGCAGCTCCTGTAACTCACATCTGGTACTTTAAAGGAATCCCGTCACGCATGGGTCTCCTTTTAGATATGTCACCCCGCTCGCTTGAAGAAATTATCTATTTCGCATCTTACGCTGTAATTAAGCCGGGACCTACGGGTCTCGAGCCTAAGCAGCTCTTAAGCGAACGTGAATACCGCGAGTATTACGATAAATTCGGCAATACATTTACAGCGAAAATGGGTGCTGAAGCGATTAAAGAATTACTTCAGCAGGTGGACTTAAACGAGGAACTTGAAATGCTCAGGAAAGAGCTTGAAACAGCAACAGGACAGCGTCTGACAAGAGCGATCAAACGTCTTGAAGTCGTTGAAGCTTTCCGTCATTCAGGCAATGATCCGTCATGGATGATTCTTGATGTGCTGCCGATTATTCCTCCGGAAATTCGTCCGATGGTACAGCTGGACGGCGGGCGTTTTGCTACGAGTGATATGAACGACCTTTACCGTCGCGTAATTAACCGTAACAACCGTCTGAAACGTCTCCTTGATTTAGGAGCACCGGGAATTATCGTCCAGAATGAGAAACGCATGCTGCAGGAAGCTGTAGATGCGCTTATCGATAATGGCCGCCGTGGCCGTCCTGTTACAGGACCGGGTAACCGCCCGCTTAAGTCACTGTCTCATATGCTTAAAGGTAAACAGGGACGTTTCCGTCAGAACCTTCTTGGTAAACGTGTTGACTATTCAGGACGTTCGGTAATCGTTGTCGGACCGGGTCTGAAAATGTATCAGTGCGGACTGCCGAAGGAAATGGCGCTCGAACTGTTCAAGCCTTTCGTGATGAAAGAACTTGTAGCACGTGACTTGGCGACAAACATCAAGAATGCCAAAGGCAAGATTGAGCGCATGGAAAATGAAGTATGGGATGTTCTGGAAGATGTTATTTCCGAGCACCCGGTACTGCTGAACCGTGCACCGACACTTCACCGTCTCGGTATTCAGGCTTTCGAAGCGAAATTAGTGGAAGGCCGCGCTATCCGTCTTCACCCGTTAGTTACAACAGCATACAATGCTGACTTTGACGGTGACCAGATGGCAGTGCACGTTCCATTATCGAAAGAAGCACAAGCTGAAGCACGCATGCTGATGCTCGCTGCTCAAAATATCCTTAACCCTAAAGACGGCAAGCCGGTAGTTACACCGTCCCAGGATATGGTTCTTGGTAACTACTACTTGACACTTGAACGTGAAAACATGAAAAATGAAGGGCATATCTTCAAGAGTATCGATGAAGTTGTGATGGCTTACCAGAACGGTTACACATCACTTCATACGCGTATCGGCCTTCATACACAAACCTTATCTGAGGAAAAAGTTTCTGCGGAGAACAAAGGTAAACTATTAATGACGACTGTCGGCAAAGTAATCTTCAATCAGATTATGCCGCCTTCATTCCCGTATATTAACGAACCGACACGCGAAAACTTAGAACGCAAAACACCAAACAAATACTTCATTGACGCTAAAGATTTAGGCGAAGAAGGTTTAGTTGAAAAAATTCAGGAAATGCCGCTTGTCGATCCATTTGACAAGAAATATCTTGGACAGGTTATTGCGGAAGTCTTCAACAAGTTCCACATTACAGAAACATCTGTCATGCTGGATCTGATGAAAGACCTCGGATTCAAATACTCCGCTAAAGCCGGTATTACGGTAGGGGTAGCAGATATCGTTGTACTTCCTGAGAAACAGGTCATCATCGACGATACTGAAGAAAAAGTTGAGAAAGTTCAGAAGCAGTTCTCCCGCGGTTTAATTACTGAAGAAGAACGTTATAATGCTGTTATTGAACTTTGGACAAAAGCTAAAGATGTTATTCAGGAAAAACTGATGGCATCATTACACCGCCTGAACCCGATCTTCATGATGAGTGACTCAGGTGCCCGCGGTAACGCATCAAACTTTACACAGCTTGCCGGTATGCGCGGACTGATGGCGAACCCGTCAGGTGAAATCATCGAGCTTCCAATCAAATCAAGTTTCCGTGAGGGACTGACAGTACTCGAGTACTTTATCTCGACTCACGGTGCGCGTAAAGGTCTTGCCGATACAGCACTGAAAACTGCTGACTCGGGTTACCTGACACGCCGTCTGGTTGATGTTGCGCAGGATGTTATCGTACGCGAAGAAGATTGCGGTACTGATAAAGGACTGAGTGTTTCTGCACTGACAGAAGGATCAGAACTTATCGAGCCGCTTATCGACCGTCTGGAAGGCCGTTATGTAAAAGAAACTGTAAGACATCCGGAAACTGACGAGGTCATTCTCGGCAGCAACGAGTTAATCACTCCGGATATCGCTAAAGAAATCGTGAACAGCGGCATTGAAGAAGTATATATCCGTTCAGCATTTACATGTAATACACGTCATGGTGTATGCGAACGCTGCTATGGTAAAAACCTTGCGACTGGTGAAAAAGTTGAGGTCGGCGAAGCAGTTGGTACAATTGCCGCTCAATCAATTGGTGAGCCGGGTACACAGCTTACAATGCGTACATTCCACACAGGCGGGGTAGCAGGTAGCGATATTACACAAGGTTTACCGCGTATTCAGGAACTATTCGAAGCGCGTAACCCGAAAGGGCAGGCACAGATTTCAGAAATACACGGTACAGTAACGGATATTGAAGTTGTTAAGGACCGTCAGCAGGAAGTTAAAGTTAAAGGTGAGCATGAAACCCGCACTTACATGGTGCCAGGGGCAGCACGCCTGCTGGTTGAAGTCGGCGATAAAGTCGGTCCTGGTGAAGTGTTAAATGAAGGTTCAATCGAACCTAAACAGCTGCTTCAGGTAGCCGGTTTAAATACGACACAGGAATATCTGCTTAAAGAAGTACAGAAAGTATACCGCATGCAAGGGGTAGAAATCGGTGATAAGCACGTTGAAGTTATGGTTCGTCAAATGCTGCGAAAAGTGCGCATTATCGATGCCGGAGACACTTCGTTATTACCAGGTGCTTTAGTAGAAATTCATACGTTTACGGACGCCAACAAAGAGATCTTCAAACAGAGAAAACGTCCGGCAACAGCAAAACCGGTACTGCTCGGTATTACGAAAGCTTCACTTGAAACTGAAAGTTTCCTTTCAGCAGCAAGCTTCCAGGAAACAACACGCGTCCTGACAGATGCAGCGATTAAAGGGAAACGCGATGATCTTCTCGGCCTTAAAGAGAACGTTATTATCGGTAAACTGATTCCTGCAGGTACAGGAATGGCCAAGTATAAAGATGTAGAGATAGATGTAGCTGAAAAAGCAGTATCGGAAGAAGAAGTTGTTCTTTTAGAAGATTAACTTTTTCGGAAGGTACTAAAATAAGAGGGAAGCACATGCATTGAAGGGTCAACTGCATGTGCGGTAGCCGCTCCGTAACAGGAGCGGCTTTTTATAAAAATGAAACTGCCCGCGAAAGAAAAAACTTCAACAAAAATCCCCGGTTTATTGTAGCTATAGAAGGAGATTTGTGTTAATCTGTTTATGTCTTAGCGATATGTTTTTTTATATCGGGAAAGCTTGACACTGAAGCTGCCGCAGTGGTATTATAGTTAAGGTTACTTTGTGAGGGGACTTTGTGCCCAGTCATAAAGGAGACAAAGTGTATTTTGTGTAAGATTTACATCTTACAGATTTTTTATACCCTGAAAATGAACCACCTGGATGTGTGGATTAAGAAAACGAGAGGAGGACATTCGATTATGCCAACTATTAATCAGTTGATCAGAAAGTCACGCAGTACTAAATCACAAAAATCTGCATCGCCTGCATTGAACAGAGGGTTTAACAGTCTTAAGAAACGCGTTACTACTGACGCTGCGCCACAAAAACGCGGTGTTTGTACACGTGTAGGTACTATGACTCCTAAAAAACCAAACTCTGCTTTACGTAAATATGCACGTGTCAGATTATCAAATAATATTGAAGTGAACGCGTATATCCCTGGTATCGGTCACAACCTGCAAGAACACAGTGTTGTACTTATCCGCGGAGGACGTGTTAAAGACTTACCGGGGGTACGTTACCACGTAGTTCGCGGTGCTCTTGATACTTCAGGTGTTGAAGGACGCAGACAAAGCCGTTCACATTACGGTGCTAAAAAACCTAAAGGCGACAAGTAATATTCAGTCACTTTAGATGCGTAAGCAAATTAAAAAAATGATAAAATAAAAAATGGAAGGAGGATAATTATGCCACGTAAAGGTCCAGTACCAAAAAGAGATGTATTACCGGATCCGATTCACAACTCTAAGCTTGTGACTAAACTCATCAACAAAATGATGATTGACGGTAAACGAGGAACTTCGCAAAAAATTCTTTATAACGCATTTGATCTAGTACAAGAACGTTCTGGTAAAGATGCTATGGAGGTTTTTGACGAAGCGATTGAAAACATTATGCCACTTCTTGAGGTTAAAGCACGCCGTGTTGGTGGGTCAAACTACCAAGTGCCGGTTGAAGTTCGTCCAGAACGCCGTACTACTCTAAGCTTACGTTGGCTTGTGAACTACGCACGTCTGCGTGGGGAAAAGACAATGGAAGAAAGATTAGCTAACGAAATTCTTGATGCTGCTAACAACACAGGTGGAGCAGTTAAGAAACGCGAAGAAAGTCATAAAATGGCTGAAGCTAACAGAGCATTTGCACACTACCGCTGGTAGGAAGCACTGCCTTTTAGTATTTAAATCTAATCCATTCCTGGAAGGAGCAAAGAATACTCATGGCAAGACCATTTACTCTAGAAAGAACGCGTAATATCGGTATCATGGCACACATCGATGCAGGTAAAACTACGACGACTGAACGTATTCTTTATTACACAGGGCGTATCCACAAACTAGGTGAAACACACGAAGGTGCTTCACAGATGGACTGGATGGAGCAGGAGCAGGAACGTGGAATCACGATCACATCTGCTGCGACAACAGCTGAGTGGGATAACCACCGTGTAAACATTATCGATACACCTGGACACGTAGACTTCACTGTTGAAGTTGAACGTTCATTACGTGTACTCGACAGTGCGGTTACAGTACTTGATGCACAATCAGGTGTTGAGCCACAAACTGAAACAGTATGGCGTCAGGCGACAACATACGGCGTTCCAAGACTTGTATTCGTAAACAAAATGGACAAAGTCGGTGCAGACTTCCAGTATTCAGTAGGCACTATCAGAGACCGTTTACAGGCGAATACACACCCGATCCAAATTCCGATTGGTGCTGAAGATAATTTCACAGGAATCATTGATCTTGTAGAAATGAAAGCATACAGCTACGGTAACGACCTGGGAACTGATATTAACGAAATTGAAATCCCTGCAGATTACGCTGACGAAGCAGCAGAAGCAAGAGAAGCTCTTATCGAAGGTTTAGCCGACGTCAATGAAGACGTTATGGAAAAATACCTCGGCGGAGAAGAACTTTCTGTGGAAGAACTTAAAGCAGCAATTCGCAAAGCGACTTGTGATGTTGAATTCTACCCTGCACTTTGCGGTACTGCATTCAAAAATAAAGGTGTTCAATTACTGCTTAACGCGGTAGTAGATTACCTTCCATCTCCATTAGACGTTAAACCGATTGTCGGTCATAAAGCTGATAATGAAGAAGAAGAGTATATTGCAAAACCGGATGATTCTGAGCCGTTTGCAGCATTGGCATTTAAAGTAATGACGGATCCATTCGTTGGTAAGCTTACTTTCTTCCGCGTGTACTCAGGTACACTTGATGCTGGTTCTTACGTACAGAATACTACTAAAGGCAAACGTGAACGTGTCGGCCGTATCTTACAGATGCACGCTAACTCACGTGAAGAAATCTCGACTGTTTATTCAGGAGATATCGCTGCTGCAGTAGGTCTAAAAGACACTGGTACTGGTGATACTCTTACACAGGAAAAACTTAACGTAATCCTTGAATCTATGGAATTCCCTGAACCGGTTATTCACTTATCGGTTGAGCCGAAGTCTAAGAGTGACCAGGATAAGTTAACGACTGCACTTGTTAAATTGCAGGAAGAAGACCCGACGTTCACAGCCCGTACTGATAAAGAAACCGGACAGGTTATTATCGGCGGTATGGGTGAGCTTCACCTGGACGTACTTGTTGACCGCATGAAACGTGAATTCAAAGTTGAATGTAACGTTGGTGCGCCAATGGTATCTTACCGTGAAACATTTACTGCACCTGCTAAGGTACAAGGTAAATTCGCCCGCCAATCTGGTGGTCGCGGTCAGTTCGGTGACGTTCACATTGAATTTACTCCAAACGAGCAAGGCGGCGGTTTCGAGTTCGAAAACGCGATTGTCGGAGGGGTAGTTCCACGTGAATATATTCCATCTGTAGAAGCTGGACTTAAAGATTCTATGGAAAACGGTGTAATTGCCGGATATCCTTTAGTTGACGTTAAGGCTAAACTTTACGATGGTTCATACCACGATGTCGATTCATCTGAAATGGCGTTTAAAGTCGCTGCATCACTGGCACTGAGAGAAGCTGCGAAAGTATGTAAACCAGTTCTTTTAGAGCCGATGATGAAAGTTGAAATCGTTATGCCTGAAGAATATTTAGGTGATATCATGGGTGACGTTACAAGCCGTCGCGGACGTGTAGAAGGTATGAATGCCCGCGGTAACGCTCAAGTCGTTAACGCATTCGTTCCACTTTCTGAAATGTTCGGATACGCAACATCACTGCGTTCTAACACGCAGGGTCGCGGTACTTACTCAATGGTATTCGACCACTATGAAGAGGTTCCTAAATCAGTATCTGAAGAAATCATCAAGAAAAATACAGGTGCTTAATTCATATACTTGATTTTTTAGAATAAATGCTTTATAAGTGTTGTAAGAAAGACTTCGAGACGGGTTTACCCCGTTCTCGGGTTTTATATAAAAAATAATGTTCTATATAAGGAGAGGTATTTTACAATGGGTAAAGAAAAATTTGACCGTTCGAAAACGCATGCCAACATTGGTACTATTGGTCACGTTGACCACGGTAAAACAACTTTAACAGCTGCTATTGCGACTGTATTATCTAAACACGGTGGCGGAGAAGCACAAAGCTACGACATGGTAGACAACGCACCTGAAGAAAAAGAGCGTGGTATTACAATTAACACGTCTCACATCGAGTACGAAACTGAAAAACGCCACTATGCACACGTTGACTGCCCAGGACACGCTGACTATGTTAAAAACATGATCACTGGTGCTGCACAAATGGACGGCGGTATCTTAGTAGTATCTGCTGCTGACGGCCCAATGCCACAAACTCGTGAGCACATCCTGCTTTCACGTAACGTAGGTGTACCTGCACTTGTTGTATTCTTAAACAAAGTTGACATGGTAGACGACGAAGAATTACTTGAATTAGTTGAAATGGAAGTTCGCGAATTACTTTCTGAATATGACTTCCCTGGCGACGACGTTCCAGTAATCGCTGGTTCAGCTCTTAAAGCTCTTGAAGGCGACGAAGAGTACGAACAAAAAATTCTTGACCTTATGAATGCTGTTGATGAGTACATTCCAACTCCGGAACGCGACTCTGACAAGCCATTCATGATGCCTGTTGAGGACGTATTCTCAATCACTGGCCGTGGTACTGTTGCTACAGGACGTGTTGAGCGTGGACAAGTTAAAGTCGGTGAAGAAATCGAAATCATCGGTATCACTGAGTCTAAGAAAACAACTGTTACAGGTGTAGAAATGTTCCGTAAGCTTCTTGACTACGCTGAAGCTGGTGACAACATCGGTGCTCTTTTACGTGGTGTTGCACGTGAAGACATCCAGCGTGGACAGGTTTTAGCTGCTCCAGGATCAATCACACCACACACAAACTTCAAAGCTGAAGTTTATGTTCTTTCAAAAGATGAAGGTGGACGTCACACTCCTTTCTTCACTAACTACCGCCCGCAGTTCTACTTCCGTACAACTGACGTAACTGGCGTATGTAACTTACCAGAAGGAACTGAAATGGTTATGCCTGGTGACAACGTTGAAATGACAGTAGAACTTATTTCACCAATCGCTATTGAAGACGGTACTCGTTTCTCAATTCGTGAAGGTGGACGTACTGTAGGATCAGGCGTTGTAACTGAAATCCAAAAATAATAATTTTTGAATTGTTATAACTGTAAATAAAAAGAGCTGAGATTTTATCTCAGCTCTTTTTTTGTGCCTTATTTTATTTTGAACGTTTATCGAAGTTCAGTACTGCTTTCAGCAGTGTTTCAACCCCTGTTTTCATTCCTTCTTCATCAATGTCGAACATAGGATTGTGATGAGGGATATCGGCTTTTTTCTCGCTGTTTCTGACACCGGTGTAGAAATAACAGCCGGGTTTTTCCTGGATGAAGTAGGAGAAGTCTTCTCCGCCCATTGCAGGCCCCACTTCTTCAACCCCTGAAACGAACGCTGCATCTTCCCTGACATTACCTGTAACGTAGTCTAAGAGAGCATGATCGTTTTTCATCGACGGATAGCCGTACATAATTTCGAGATCGGCATTAACATTAAAACTTGCGCTGATGCCGAGACAGATCTGTTCCAGTCGTTTAGCTACTGTTTGTCTTACGTCCTCAGTGTAAGTTCTGAAGGTTCCTTTAATTTCTGCCTTGCCGGGAATAACATTGAACACTGAGCCGGCATTATATGCGCCGATTGTCACAACTGCTGAGTCAAGAGGGCTTACAGAACGTGATACAATCGTCTGTATTTGCTGAATCAGCGATGCCGAGGCAACAATTGGATCATGAGTCACCTGAGGTGTCGCACCGTGTCCGCCGAGCCCGTTAACGGTAATTTTAAACGAGTCCGCATTCGCGTACATCGTATCGTAGTTATATTTAATAGTACCGACAGGAAACTTAGTGGAAACATGTGTACCGAATACATAATCGATATCGTCGAGCGCACCATCTTCAATCATAGCCTTGGCTCCGCCCGGCAGCAGCTCTTCGGCATGCTGATGTAAAAATACGACGTTGACCGGCAGCTCATCTTTATGTTCTGACAAAATTTTAGCCATCGTAATCAGCATAGCTGTATGTGCATCGTGTCCGCATGCATGCATTACACCCGGAATTTTTGATTTATACGGCACGTCTTTTTCATCGTTTATCGGCAGCGCATCAAAGTCTGCACGCAGTGCGACCGTTTCAAACTCATCATTTACCTGAAGCCTTGCAACGATCCCGTTTCCTCCGACATCCTGTCTGATATCGAGGCCGAGATCTTTTATCTGGTCGTAAATCCATTTTTTCGTATTCATTTCCTGAAAAGAGATTTCAGGGTGCTGATGCATATATCTGCGAAGTTCCACCATAGATTCAAAGTGGTCATTAATTATTTGTTTTATATCCATTATCGGGACTCCTTTTCTAAATAGGTAAATACAGATTCAAGCATGACGCTTACCGCATTGACCATTCCTTTTTCATCGATATCAAAATGAGCATGGTGATGAGGGAAATCTGCTTTAAAGCTTGAGTTTTTAACGCCGGTATAGAAGAATGTTCCCGGAACGCGCTGCAGATAATAAGAGAAATCTTCGCCGCCGAGATCCGGTTCAAGTCTGATTGTTTCGTTGACAGTGGAAATTTTGTCCGCACTTTCTACTACGATATCTGTCATTCTGTCATCATTGACTACAGGCGGATAGCCCTTCATATAGTCGAGATCGAATGATACACCAGTCGTTCTGACCAGCCCTTCAAGCGTCCTGTTGAGCTCTTTAATCATAGTTTCCTGCATTTCGTGATTAAACGAGCGGATGGTTCCGCCGATAGTTACTTCATCCGGAATGACGTTATGCTGATTGCCGGCATTAAACATCGTAATCGACAAAACGACAGAGTCCATGGCATTTGTGCGTCTTGTTACAGCATATTGAAGCTGATTGCAGAGCGCAATGCCTGCTGCGACCGGATCAATTGTATCGTGCGGACGCGAAGCGTGGCCGCCGCGTCCTTTTAAAGTAATGGTAAAGTCATCGGGGATACCGGTCGCAGTGCCGTATTTATAACCGATTTTTCCAACATCAAGCGATGTAGTCACGTGCTGGCCGAAGATGGCATCGACGCCGTCGAGGCAGCCGTCTGCAATCATTTGAATGGCTCCGCCGGGATCTACTTCTTCCGCGTGCTGATGAATGAATACGATATTGCCTTTCAATGTATCTCTCATGCCGCTCAGAATTTTAGCTGCGGTAAGTACAATCGCCGTATGAGCATCGTGTCCGCATGCGTGCATCACGCCCGGAACTGTAGATTTATACGGTGTGTCTTTTAAGTCCTGAATCGGCAGTGCATCGAAATCCGCTCTTAATGCGACGGTCGGAAGCGATTCATCCACAATCAGTTTGCCGACCACGCCGCGCCCGCCGACACCTTCACGGACATCGATGGAGAGACTGCGCAGATAATCTGCGATATAGGCAGGTGTATGAACTTCTTTAAACGACAACTCCGGATACATATGCAGATGCCTGCGCAGCTGGACCATCCCGTTGTAATTCTCGGCGACTGCAGATTCAATTGATTTTACGTCCATTTAATCACCGATTCTTTTTCTAAAATTTTCATGAACATCATCAATGCTGTTTCCATTGCATCTTCGTCGATATCAAACATATCTGTATGATGGGCAGGTGTTGTTTTCTTTTCTTCATTGCCGGTACCTGTGTAGAAGAAAGCACCCGGCTTATTTAAAATATAATAAGAAAAATCTTCACCGATCATTAAAGGATCGGCTTCTTTGTAAGGAAGTCCGAGCTCTTTTGCCGCATCGGCAATAAGCTGAGCTTCTTCTTCATGGTTAATTACAGCAGGATAGCCGAATTTATATTCCATATCTGCAGAAGCGCCTCGTTTTTTAGTTGTATATTCCACTTCCTGTTTGAAAATTTCATAAATTTTTTCTTTAACTTCCTGTTTAAACGTACGGACAGTACCCGTAATTCTGACAGTATCAGGAATGACATTAAACGCGTCTCCGCCGCGCACGCTGCCTACAGTAACGACTGCATTCTCAATCGGCGAAATCTGGCGTGCTACCGCGGTCTGTAAATTGGTAATCAGTTCTGCGGCGACGACAATCGGATCAACCGTCAGGTCCGGATATGCAGCATGCCCGCCGGAACCCTGGAGCGTTATGTAGAAACCGTCGGGGCTCGCTATCATTGCGCCCGGTTTCGTCTGCACTTCATGTGTATCGAACTGGCTCCAGTAATGCTGGCCGTAGACTTTATCAACACCGGCGAGCGCATCGTCATCGACCATTGCCTTGGCGCCTCCCGGCTGTTCTTCCTCGCCGTATTGGAAGATAAAAGATACAGTGCCGCTTAAATTGTCTTTATTCGCCATTACAGCGTCCACAAGGCCTAAAAGGGTACTCGTATGACCATCATGACCGCAGGCGTGCATAGCCCCCGGATTTTGCGATTTATAAGGCACATCTTTCTGGTCTTCAATCGGAAGTGCATCAAAGTCAGCACGGACGGCAATGTGCGGACTGCCCGAGCCGATTGAGGCAACGATACCGGCACCTTCGTTTTCATCGTTTTTACCGACATTTTCACGAATGTTTAATTCAGGGTACTGTTTAAGCTTACCTAGAATAAACTGGTATGTTTCTTTCTCTTTAAATGATACTTCCGGATGCATATGCATGTGGCGTCTCGCCGTGACCATCCCGGGAAGTTTTGATGATGCGATATCTCTAATACTCATGATTGAACCTCCATAACTGTTTTCTATTCATATTATCAGAGCGAGCCTGAGTTTAAAATATATAAAGCTTAAAAGTGAGAAAATTACAACAATATAAACAATTTGATATCGTTCAAAGAAAGCGCTTAGATATGCTAAAATGTTAGGTAAGGAGGGGACGTATATGTCACAAAAATTAGAACAGTATTTACAAACAAATCTGGAATATTTAAAAGACAACGGTCTGTACAATGAGATAGATGTAGTAGAAGGTGCAAACGGTCCTGAAATTACAGTAGCAGGCAAAAGCCTGATTAACTTATCGTCTAATAACTATTTAGGTCTTGCAACGGATGAAAAATTAAAAGAAGCAGCGATAGAAGCAATTAAATCACACGGTGTAGGCGCTGGAGCGGTACGTACAATTAACGGTACGCTGGATCTTCACGTGGAACTGGAAAACACGCTTGCAGAATTCAAAGGAACTGAAGCAGCAGTTGCTTTCCAATCAGGCTTTAACTGTAATATGGCGGCAATTCAAGCTGTTATGAATAAAGAAGATGCGATTTTATCTGATGAATTAAATCACGCGTCAATTATCGACGGGTGCCGCTTATCTAAAGCTAAAATTATCCGTGTAAACCATTCTGATATGGATGATCTCCGTGCTAAAGCAAAAGAAGCGGTGGAATCAGGACTTTATAAAAAAGTAATGTACATTACAGACGGTGTATTCTCAATGGACGGCGATGTGGCGAAACTGCCTGAAATCGTCGAGATCGCAAAAGAATTCGACTTAATCACATATGTCGATGACGCGCACGGTTCAGGTGTAATGGGCAAAGGTGCCGGTACAGTTAAACATTTCGGTCTTGAAAAAGAAATCGATCTTCAAATGGGTACATTATCGAAAGCAATCGGTGTTGTCGGCGGTTATGTTGCCGGGTCACAGGATTTAATCGATTACCTGAAAGTCGCGGCACGTCCGTTCTTATTCTCGACGTCGTTAACTCCAGGAGATACGAAAGCAATCACTGAAGCGGTTAAAACTTTAATGGCTTCAACTGAGCTGCACGATAAATTATGGGAAAACGGCGACTATCTGAAAGCCGGCCTGAAAGATTTAGGCTTTGAAATCGGCAACTCGGAAACACCGATTACACCTTGTATTATCGGTGACGAGAAAAAAGCTCAGGAATTTTCAAAACGTCTGAAAGAGGAGGGCGTTTATGCAAAATCAATCGTCTTCCCGACAGTGCCGAAGGGTACGGGACGCGTAAGAAACATGCCGACAGCGGCACACACGAAAGAAATGCTCGACCAGGCGCTTGAAATATACGCGAAAGTCGGCCGGGAAATGGGAATTATTAACTAAAACATAAACTTTTCGATAAGGGGAAACAATCATGGAACGAATTATAGTTACAGGGGCGCTCGGACAGATTGGGACAGAGTTAACCGTTAAATTAAGAGAAATTTACGGTGAGGACAATGTTCTGCCGACAGATATTAAAGAACCTGTGGATTCACCGCTCGAAGGCAAAGCTTTCGAAATTCTGGATGTCACGGACCGCGAAGCGATGGAGCGTATTGCCAAAGAATTTAAGGCGGATACGATTATGCATCTGGCCGCACTTTTAAGCGCAACATGTGAAAAGGATCCGATGCTTGCATGGAATATTAATATGGGCGGACTGGTTAATGCACTGGAAACAGCCCGCACACTTAATCTGCAGTTCTTTACACCGAGCTCCATTGGCGCTTTCGGTCCGACGACACCGAGGAAAGATACGCCTCAGATAACCATTCAGCGTCCGACTACGATGTACGGGGTGAACAAAGTATCGGGTGAATTGCTGTGCGATTACTACTTCGATAAATTCGGCGTGGATACGCGCGGGGTGCGTTTCCCGGGTCTGATTTCGCACGTAAGAGAACCGGGCGGCGGTACGACGGATTATGCTGTGGAAATTTATTTTGAAGCGGTGAAAAATGGTAAATATACATCATTTATCGGTAAAGATACCTTTATGGATATGATGTATATGGACGATGCGATTCAGGCCATTATTGACCTGATGGAAGCGGACAGCAGCAAACTGGAAAACCGCAATGCCTTTAACGTAACGAGTATGAGCCTCGAACCGGAAATGGTGGCGGCATCAATCCGCCGTCATTATCCCGGCTTTGAACTCAGCTATGATGTTGATCCTGTCAGACAGGGCATCGCAGAAAGCTGGCCGGATAATATCGATGCAGCGGAAGCGAAACGCCAATGGGATTTCAAGGCATCTTTTGATTTGGATAAAATGACTGATACAATGATAGAAGCGATACAGGAGAAGAATCCGGCGGGAATTTAAGAAATGTCCCGTCCGGTTCGTGGAGGGTGACGAATGGACCGTATCATTTTATACGATAAGGATGGGACACTGTTAAATTTTCATAAACTGTGGACACCGTATGCAAAAAAATGCATAGACGAGTTTGCAAAAGATTTTAATGCACATGATATAAAGTCGGAAGTTGCCGAGGAACTGGGCTACATCGATGAGGAAATTAAAGCGAACTCGACAATTGCCTCAGGCACCGGCAGCGATATTCACAAAGTCTTTGAATCATTCAGACAGGGCGGGGGAGAATGGGCGAAATCTTTTTATGAATCCAATCTTCAGATGCTCGCTGATGATATGGTGCTGATCGACGGTGTTGAAACAGTGCTGGAACACGGTTTAAACAACGGTTATAAAAATGTAATCGTGACGAGTGACAGCAGGGATTCGACGCTTAGATTTATCGAGAAATTCGAGCTGCAGCCGTATATATTTGATGTAATTTGCGGCGACGATAACGATTATCACAAACCGCAATTCGGTTTTATTAAAGACTTTATCGATAAACACCAATATGCAATTGAAGATCTTGTGATGGTGGGGGATAACGCTGCAGATACCATGCTCGGCTACGATGAAGGCTTATACACCATCGGCGTGCTGAGCGGCACTGGTCAGCTTGAACACCTGACTGGAGCGGATAAGATAGTCGACAGTATTATGGATCTGTACGATGCAGACGGGAAGTTCATTCTCGATGCATGAAGTATTTATGAAAGCTGCGATTGAAGAAGCCAAAAAAGCAGCAGCTTTAGGAGAAGTGCCTATTGGGGCAGTTATTGTCAAAAACGATGAAATAATCAGCCGGGCACATAACCTGCGCGAAACCACCCAGAATCCCGTAACTCACGCAGAACTGCTCGCGATTCAGGCAGCATCTGAAGCGGTCGGCTCATTCAGGCTGGAAGACTGCACATTATATGTCACGCTGGAACCATGTGTGATGTGCTCCGGCGCGATAATAATGTCGAGGGTGCCTCTCGTAGTTTACGGCGCGCCGGATCCTAAAGGCGGCACCGTCGACAGCCTGATGAATCTGCTGGACGAACCGCGGTTTAACCATCGTGCAGATGTGGTAAGCGGTGTGCTGCAGGAAGACTGCAGTGAGATGCTGAAGACATTCTTTAGAAACTTACGCATGAAGAAGAAGAAAAACTCCCTTTGAGACCGCTGTCTGCGGACTCGGGGAGTTTTTTGTCTCGTCAGCTTCTGCGGGTTTCAAGCATTCACTCCCTCCCCATAATAAAAGACCGAAACTCAAAGGTTCCGGTCTCACGATCAAACTATTTTTGATATTTTAATCGGCTAAATGCGTCGTGCTGGTGGATGCTTTCTTCGTTGCGGCATTCAAGTTCGAAGCCTTTCACCCAGTCGAGCTCGACTAAGTCATATGCCACCAGACGGATTAAATCTTCGACGAAGCGCGGATTTTCATAAGCGCGTTCTGTGACCATTTTCTCGTCTGTACGTTTTAAAATCGGATAGAGCTGGCTCGATGCGTTAATTTCAAGAATTTCATATAAATCTTCTTTATAAGTCGCAGGGAGCTCCGCGCTGTCATCGATATCGATGAGAACCTTAACATTGCCCCGCTGGTTATGTGCACTGTATTCACTGATTTCTTTCGAACATGGGCACAGTGTAGTGACCTGGGCTGTCATGCCGAATTGCTTGCGAGTAAATGATTCTCCGTCGAATGCTGCAGAATACACAACATCCGCGTTTGCCACCGCATTTAAGCCGGTACCCGGCGAGGGCTTGTTAAAGAACCATTTACCGTCGACAGTCAGTTCTGCTGAATTCTGTTTCATGCGTCCGCGCAATTTCGACAGGAGTTCTTTAATTGTGTCAAAATCGAGTGGTACACCGCCGCTGTTGACAGTTTCCAGAGATTCGATTAAACGGCTCATATTGATGCCTTTTTCATCTTTTTCAAGGCTGGTTGCCAGCTCAAAGTTGCCGACTGACTGGAAATCACCGATGACTACAGGGTAAGATAAATTATTAATGCCGACAGAATCGACTTCAAAAAGGAAGTCTTTACGTGAGTTTTGTAAATCTGCCATATCTTCTTTAACTTTTGGTTTAGTGCCTTCAATAGGGTCAACTGAACCAAAATATTTAAAACGACCTTCTCTTGTCGTCAAGTCAAATTCTTCCATTTATAATGCTCCTTAATCAATTTCGTAACTGTAAAAGTTCTCGTACCTCATCCACCGTTCTCTGGCATCGTCACCCTGCTGGGTATCTGCAGCAAGATCTTCGAGCAGCTTGCCTGTTTGTGAACGATGAGCGGCCATAACATCCAGTTTCCGTTCTGTATAGCCGTCAATATCGATAACGATATCCGGTTCGCCGAGATCGTCGAAAGTCCGGTTATCAAAGGCGACAAGCTGGAGCGCCGGACGTTTATCCGGAGAGATGTCCGTCAGTGCTTCTATTACAGCATCTGCAGTAGCCTCGTGATCCGGATGGACTGAATAGCCCGGATAAAATGTAATAATACGCGTCGGTGCGAGCTCGGCGATTAAATCGGTAATGACACCTTTAAGTTTACCATGTTCTTCGAACTCGAGAGTTTTGTCTCTGAATCCGAGCAGGCGGAGATCATCAACACCCATAATACGCGCTGATTCCTCAACTTCGGCTTTACGGATAGAATGGAGCGATTCGCGCGTTGCAAACGGCGGGTAGCCGAGGTTCCGTCCCATATCGCCGAAAGTCAGGCAGGCGTATGTGACAGGGACTCCCGCTTCTCTGTATTTCATTATTGTTCCGCTGACACCGAATGCTTCATCATCGGGATGCGGGAAAACAACAAGTACGTGATTTTCCTGTGAAAAATCCATGTGATTTCCTCCTACTTAAAGAATGGTTTCGTTGAAATTTCAAGCGCTGAAGCGAGTTTGCCTTCGGCGTTAAAGCCGTGCATGATAAACTCCCCGTTCTCGCCCTCGATATAATGCGTTAAGCCGAGAACGTAAACCCAGCCGCCGTTAGCGAGCTTTAGCCCGACACGGTGCTCTTTTGAGCGGTTGCCGCCGCGGATAGTTGCCTGAATGAATTCAACCTGAATATTGCGCAGGAAGGTTCCCGCATTAAAGATATTGTCATCCAGATGACTCGCGTACATGCCGCTTGTTATTTCAACATGCAAGTAGACCGGTGTATTTTCATATTCTGTTAAGATTTTCTGAACATCCTGTTTTACTATTTTCTTCATTTCCATGAATAGAAAACTCCTATAATTATAATATCAGCTACCATATTAAAAGAGATAGCAAGCTATCTCTTTCTTAGTTCAATACTTTATCTACAACTTCGATCTTTTCTACTGAATTGTAAGCGCCATGTCTGACAACACCGACATGCTCATTCATCTGCCAGCCGTTTTTAATTGCGCTGGTGACGAAAGCTTTTGCCAGCTGTACTGCTTCAAGCGGCTCTTTGCCGTTGGCAAGGTTAGCTGCGATGGATGCTGCAAATGTACATCCCGCGCCGTGGTTAAAAGCAGTATCGAATTTTTTTGATTCGAGCAGGTGAAGTTCCGTGCCGTCGTAGAAGACGTCAATTGCAGAATCACCCTCGATGCCCGTGCCGCCTTTAACGACAACATAATTCGCACCTTTAGCATGAATTGCCTTAGCTGCTTCTTTGATTTCATCAAGTGTGCGCGGAGTTTTAACGCCCGCGAGGTGTCCCGCTTCAACCAGATTCGGTGTGACGACTGTTGCATTCGGAATCAGGTTCTCAATCATTGATTCCACAAGCCCGGGGTTCAGGACTTCATCGTCTCCTTTACAAACCATAACAGGGTCGACAACGAAATGTTTGGCATTTGAATTTAAAAAAGCTTCCTTCGAAAGTTCTACAACTTCTTCTGAAGGCAGCATCCCTGTTTTAATGACATCGGGATTTAAAGAAAGTGCTGTTTCGAGCTGATTTTTAACATCTTCTATTGGTATTGGGCTCACGCGGTGAGACCAAGTTGATGGTTCCATTGAAACTACAGTGGTTAAAACACTGAAGCCGTAGGTTTCATGCTCCTGGAAAGCTTTTAAATCTGCTGCGATTCCAGCGCCGCCGCTGACGTCTGTCCCGGCTATTGTTAACGTTTTTGCAAGTGCCATTATATTTCCCCCTAATTGTACTGATAGATATTGTCATTTTACTATAATTAGCGGTGTAATTCTAGAGCATTGCTTACAACGATGATATAATGAAGTTTTAGTATGGAGGTGCGTTAAAAATGGCAGATTTAAACTGGGAAGAAATCTTTCGCAGCATTACGAATAATCACGATTTCACAACGATGAGACAGACATTAAATGAACGCTACAGAAAGGGCGAAGTTTATCCGCCGGAAGAACAGGTATACACCGCCTTTGAATTAACACCATTTAACAGTATTAAAGTTGTAATTTTGGGACAGGATCCCTATCACGGGAAAGGCCAGTCGCACGGTCTTGCATTTTCAGTGAACGAAGGCGTTAAAATTCCGCCTTCACTCAGAAATATATATAAGGAGCTCGAGAGCGACCTCGGTATCGTCAGAACAACGGGTAACTTATCGGACTGGGCCGAAGAAGGCGTCCTCTTGTTAAACACTGTGCTGACAGTAGATGCGGGAGATGCAAACTCTCACCGCGGACTCGGCTGGGAACAGTTCACGGACGATATTATCCGTACGATTTCAGAGGAACTTGAGCATGTTGTATTTATTCTCTGGGGAAAACCGGCGCAGAAAAAAATTAAGTTAATCGACACTGATAAACACAAAATAATTACTTCAGTTCATCCAAGCCCGCTCTCTGCATTCAGGGGGTTCTTCGGTTCAAAACCGTTCAGCCAGACAAATGCTTATCTCGAATCTGCCGGCCGCGGACCGATTGACTGGAGCGAACAGCATGAATAAGCAGATTGCAGCAGAATTAAAAAGAGAATTAGAGTTTATAGAAGCGGGTATCGAGGTATCCAAGCATGCCTACGCCATGCAGAAGCTACTTGGGCTACTGGCTGATTCAGATGATAAACAGCCGGATCCAAAGCCGAAATTAGAGGATAATATGACAATCCGCCGCACTCCTGTTGCCAAACGGGCGGTGGACGAGGATGATGATGGTAACGGCAGAGATATTTTTGATTTTTAATGGAGGTCGTTTCACCTAATGTTAGTATTCATCATCGTTGGTGCAGTGTTTTTCATTCTTTCGTTTGTGTTCGGCAGGTATAGAAAAAAGCTGCGGAAAGAGCATATAAAAGCGTGGAATAAAGCGTTGAAATATATGAGGTATACTTCACTGGCACTAATTATTGCAGGGCTTTTGTATGTGCCCGAAGTGCAAATCTTAAAATTCGGCGGCTGGCTGTTTATTTTCAGTCTGATACTTTATTCAAGTTCGCTGTATCTTATTTTTATTAAAAACAGAGAAAAAAGCGGGGGAAATTAGTCACATGAAATTATTTATTATATTAGGCGCAGTCAATGCATTTATCGCAGTCGCATGCGGTGCATTTGGTGCGCATTTATTGGAAGGAAAACTCAGTGAACACTACCTTGGTGTGTGGGAAACTGCAGTTAAATACCAGTTCTACCATGCACTTGGACTTATCGCGATTGGAATTTTAATTCAGGTTACAGGCGCGCAATTCCTAGTTGCAGCAGGATGGTTCATGACAGCGGGAATTGTCTTCTTTACCGGATCACTTATGGTGCTGGCATTATCAGGCATTTCAATCCTCGGTGCAGTCACACCGATTGGCGGAGTAATGTTCCTGATCAGCTGGGCACTTGTTATTATTGGAATCGCAAAATTATAGTATTTATTCGTGAAGCCGGGACAAATTGTCCCGGCTTTTTTGTGTTTTCGAGAATCTGTAGCGTCTGGAAGTTCGATGAAGTTGTTTCATAGGAATCCGCGGCGTTTATCGTCTCTAATATCCAATATTCTAAATTAATTTAAACAAAAATGTTTACAAATTACGCTAATGGTTGTATAGTTATATACATAGATATATAACTATATGACTTAATAAGAAAAATATAAAGATGGAACCTAGGAATAGAAGGGAGGCTGCGATGTGTCGAAGCTGCTGAATGAGAAGAAACCGATTTATGAGCAAATCAGGGACTGGCTGGCTGATCAGATTATTGACGAAACACTTGTTGAACACGACAAAGTGCCGTCGACAAATGAGATTGTCACGTATTTTAAAGTGAATCATATAACCGTATCAAAAGGTGTAACAGAACTTGTGGAAGAAGGCGTATTATACAAAAAAAGAGGTGTAGGAATGTTTGTCTCAGAAGATGCACGCGGCAAACTGCTGGAAAAGAGAAGAGAAGGATTTGTAGAAGAATATTTAAAGCCGATGCTTGAAGAAGCGGGGAAACTGGATTTAAGCAAAAGCGATATACAAAAAATGATCGATATGAACAGGAGTGAAAAATAATGACCTTAAAAATAGAGGGCGTAGATTTAGATATTAAAAAAGATACTATTCTGACCAACATTAATCTTGAACTCGCACCCGGGAAAATATACGGCCTGCTCGGGCGGAATGGTGCAGGAAAGACGACCCTGCTGTCGCTGATTGCATCGTACAGAAAAGTGACTGCGGGCAGTATTACCCTGGATGAAAAAACGGTGTACGAGCAGGACGAAGTGATGCAGCACATCAATTTCCTGTATAACCCGAAAGATACTTCGGCAGAAAACGATAAGGTGACGGAATATATTGAATCCGGCTCTATTTTCCGCGATGATTTCGACAAAGAATATGCCTATAGGCTGCTTGAAAAATTCGATATTGATACAGAAAAAGCATACAGCGCCTTATCGCAGGGACAGCAGGCCGCAGTGACAGCAACGCTTGGTCTGGCATCATTATCTAAAGTAACGATTTTTGATGAAGTCACCAACGGTATGGACGCGCCGACCCGGGAATTGTTTTACAGCGAAGTGCTTGAAGCAAAAGGACGCGAGGAACGAATTATTATTCTTTCAACGCACATTATTTCAGAAATGGAGCACTTATTCGATGAAATTATTATGATGCATGAAGGACAGATTATGCTGCAGGAGCCGACATATGAACTCCTTGAGAAAGGATATACTGTCGCAGGTAAAGCGGAAAGAGTCAGAGCGTTTACCAAAAACAAGCATGTAATCAATGTAAAGTTTTTAGGCGCGCTGCAGATTGATACGGTGCTGGGCAAAATAACGCCTGAAGAGATGGAAATCGCAGAGGATGACCATCTGGATATATCGCCATTGAAACTGCAGGAGATGTTTATCAGCCTGACAGATAAAAAGAAAGAGAAGGAGTGATACTATGACTGCTAAATTAAAAGAAACGACGAAAATTTTCACGAGCATTTTTCCGGTATGGTCGCTCTGGTATATCGGTATTCTGCTGATTATCTATATTATCTCGCATATCTTTTCAAGTGAGGGAATGTCAGCATTTTTCGGTTTCGGCATGACTGCCAACCGCACTTATCTGTTCGTCCTGGCAATTATTTCAGTGCTGATGTTTATGGAGTGGGCAGTGAACATGGGAATATCGAGAAAAACATTTTATAAGTCGATGATGATTACGGGATTGGTAACCGCAGTATTTATAACGGCGGTTGTCGGAATTGTCTCATTCGGACTGTCATTTACACCTTTCGCCGGTGATTATCTGTTCGCGGAAAATATTGAACATTTAACAGACTTTGAACATGTGATATTCCACTTCTTAAGCGGACTCTTATTCTGGGCTGCGGGTGTTCTGATTGCAGCTGCGTTTTACAGAGGATTCTGGCCGGGCATGCTCTCTGTTCTAGCCGGAATTGCGGCCATCATGCTGCTGATTTTCAATGAAGATTTGCTGAACTATTTCGGAACAATCGGCAATATGGCCGTGTACCTTGGCTTCGTAATACTGCTCGTGCTGACTGCTCTCTACAGCTGGCTGGCCTACAGAGTCGTTAAAAATATACCGGTAAAATTCGGCTGATAAAAAGCGGAAGTTCATTCTTGAGCTTCCGCTTTTTTCATAAGTGATTACTGAACAATATTCCAGAACTTTTCCGCCGCTTTTGAAACAGGGACATCTCTTAATTTCATGACGACGGGTTCCACGCTGGCTTCGAACTGGGTAAATTCATATATTCTCAAATGTTCGACAAACAGCGATTTATAATTCATCCGGGGAATAATAGAAATACCGAGTCCCCGGTTAACGAGCGCAACGAGTATTGGAATATCCTTGCATTCAATAACGATGTCAGGCTCAATATGATGTGCCTTAAATATTCTGAGAAGGCTGCTGTGAAATGAATAATCTTCCATTTCGCCGAGCATAATAAATGGCAGATGACCAATATCTTTCAGTGCAGGCTCAGCCGGCAGTGATGGTGCCCAGCTGTCCGGAACAATGAGAATACTCTGTTCAGGGTCCAGTGATTTTGTATCGAACTGCTCTGTATTGCCCGGTCTGATCAGCAGTGCAAGATCAATTTCCTGCTGTTTCAGCTTATTTAGTAAAGTTTCGGAATCACCGGAATGTATACTGATTTTAATCTTAGGAAACTGTGCTCTGAACTCTGCAATATAATCGATCAGCATATTGTAGCAGGCCGAAGATACACCGACATTGACAGACCCGGCGGAACCTTCTTCAACTTCGTTAATTCTTTTCTTAACCTCTGCCATCTGTCCGAGAATCTGTACTGCATACCGGTAAAGTAGCTCACCTGACTCAGTGACTTCCCATTTTTGACGATAGCGGCGGATTAACTCGGTATTAAAATCATCTTCCAGTTTTTTTAAAAGCTGGCTTAAAGGCGGCTGTGCAATATGCAGTCTTTCAGCAGCTTTTGAAATACTTCCCTGGTCTACAATTTCTTTATAATACCGCAGCTGGCGAACATCCATAGCAATCCTCCTTCTCATATGTAATTACATATGATTATATTAAATATATATATATTATTAATATAACAGTATAAGGCGTATAATTATATACTGAGACTTTTTAGAAAGGAATGATAACTATAGACCATATAAATACAACTGTTAAACGCTTATTTTTATATTTTATCGGTTTGTTTTTTCTTTCTCTGGGCGTAAGCTTTTCTATTCAGGCAAGTCTGGGTGTGTCACCCGTTTCCTCACTCGCTTATGCATTTACGCTTTCTTCAGGACTATCTATCGGTCTGATGACCATAGCCGCTAACGTATTATTTATTATTATTCAAATTATTTTAAGCAGAAGATTTAATTTCAGAGAATCAATCGTTCAGCTGCTGATTGCATTTCTGTTTGGTTTTATGATGGATTTTACATTATTTCTTGTACAAATACTGCCGGCACCTGAAACATGGATGATGAAAGCAGTATTTTTAGCAATCAGTTTATTTGTTGTATCTATCGGACTGCTCGGGTACTTCAGCGCGAAATTCCCGCTGATGCCGTATGATGAATTAACACACGTTATCAGTGAGAAATTTAAGATGCAATTCAGTAAAGCTAAAATTACCAGTGATTTATTAAACGTTGTCGCAGCAGGCTTAATATGTCTGATCTTTATTCAGTCACTCGGTTCAATCGGTATCGGCACCTTGATTGCTGCCTATTTTATCGGAAAAATTACCGGCTGGATGATGAAGAAATATCAGCATCATTTAATCCGCTGGTCAGGGCAGCGTAAAGAAATTGCAGAAGAAGTCATTGAAACTGCAGAACCGTGGAATGATGCGGAATTCGAAGAAGAACTATCGGATGCGCGTGAAGAACCTGCATCGCCATAATATATGTTAAAGAATCTCATGAATTGAGGTTCTTTTTTTTATATAGCTGTAACGGACAAAAGGATATCACTTTCATTTACCGGAAATTTTTAATAACATATGACGCAATGTTGAAACTAATCAAGCGAAAGGAAGTTAATCATGAACCGCATGCCGTTTTTCGATAATGCGAGAGTAATCTTAATTTTTCTCGTTGTGTTTGGCCATCTGATTCAGCCTTTTGCGGTTGACTCGCAGCTGGTCAATTCAATTTATGCATTTATCTATATCTTCCATATGCCGATGTTTATCATGCTGGCGGGTTTCTTTGCCAAAGGGATTGGCGAACCGAAATACATTTTAAATCTGGCAAAAAAGCTGCTGCTTCCATATTTGATGTTCCAGGGCTTGTATACGCTGCTGTATTTTCTGCTCGGACGCGAAGAGTGGTACAACGGCATACTGCACCCGCAGTGGGCGATGTGGTTTTTAGTCAGTCTGTTCAGCTGGCACATTCTGCTTGTTCTGTTTAAAAAAATTCCGGCGACCTTAAGTATTCTGCTTGCGGTGTTAATCGGTATTGCGATCGGCTATATTGACCTGTCGGGATTAGGACTCAGTCTGTCGCGCACCTTCGTCTTCTTTCCGTTCTTTTTAACGGGTTACTTTATGACGAAGGAACACGTGAAACTGATAAAAACCAGAAGCATAAGTATCGCAGGAATTATTTTTATGCTTGCGCTGTTTACTTTTATTTATCTCTTTATCAACGTGGATGTGACACTCGACACGGACTGGCTGTCCGGGGCGGTAGCTTATCGCCGTCTGGAAGCGGAAATCAGCGGAGGGCTGATGCGCCTCATTATTTATATTCTTGCTGCTCTTTTAATTGTGAGCATGATTGCCTTAATACCTTCCGGCGATTTCGGCTGGCTGACGAAAATCGGCGAGAAAACATTATATGTATATCTGCTGCACGGTTTTATCATTCAGCCGTTCAGGGAGTTTGACATTCTCTGGTATAATCATTGGTATGAGACTTTCTGGCTCGTGTTGCTGTCGGCTTTAATCGTTATAGTGCTGTCGAGCAGACCGGTGGTGACATTAACGCGGCCGCTGGTCGAATTGAAGTGGAAGGAATAAGTTTTAAAAGACGCAGAAATTCCGGTGGAATTCTGCGTCTTTTGTTATTTTATGTATGATAATTTTAATAGCGGGTAATATATAATTATAAGTAATTTTACATAATTAAATAACGGTAATGGGGGATTAACATGATTATAAATGTTAAGGAACTGCTGCCATTTCTAATTCCGTTAATGATACTCCAGCTGCTTTTAATGATTTCCGCTTTAACAATGATTATTCAGCAGCGGCGTTTTAAATATTTAAACAGAGCGGTCTGGATAATTATTGTCATCGTTTTTAATATTGTCGGTCCGGTCCTGTATTTTGTGATGGAACGTAAATAAGCCTATAACTCTGTTTCTTCAATTTCTTTTCTGAGCTCTGAGACTTCCTGACGCGTCATCGGAGCGAGATGCCCGTGAATATAAGTTTCATAAGGCACTTTGTCGACGGTTTTAATGTAAGAGTAAAACTTGTCTGCATCATATCGGCCGTCCAGTTTGTAAAAGTCGCCCGTGTCGGCATCACCGGCGAAGAGCACTTTATCTTCCGGAATAAAAACGACGGCCCCGTCATCGGAATGCGGGTTAGTGACCGGTGTTACTTCGACTGTGACCCTGCCCAAATTCAGTGTTAAATTGCCGCTGAATTCAATGTCCGCTGTCACGACTTTAATGTCATTAACATTATCGTATTCAATTTTCATATGGGTATCGCAGAATTCGCATTCTTCACCGGTCTCCAGACGTTTTGCCATTGCTTCAGGCGTCCACTCCCATTCAGTGATTGTGTTCAGGATTTCGTTAGTTTTGATATGAGTCATTGTCGTGCCGGGAAAAGCGTGCATTCCGAAAGTATGATCCCAGTGCCAGTGGGTAATCAGAGCGATTTCAGGTTTCGGCAGCCCCGCTTCATCTACCGCTTCAAGCATTGCGTTCAAATGTGCTCTGGAATTGCCTGCATCGACGAGGATACTGAACTTTTCGCCGTGTATGTAGCCGAGATTCGGACGGTCACGCTGACTGTCGAACGGCAGTATGTAAACGTGCGGTGATATTTGAGTGAGCATAATCATCATCCTTTATATAGACAGAAAACCACTTAACATGAGTTAGGTGGTTTTTATCTTGTATTATTTTCTTTTCTTCCCTTTTGAAGAAGATTTGTCATCTTTGTTAAGAAACTTCTGTACAACTTTATTTATAATAATTGGTGCGATAAAAATTGCCGCACGTTTAAGTAAACGTCCCATAAGTTTACCTCCTAAATGATAGATACTTATATATAACCATTATCTCATATCGTAAAACTAATCAGTTAGGAAAACGTATTGGACGCGGTTTATTGTGTGAAAACAGCTGTTTGAAAAAACTTCCAAAAGTAAGAAGCTTTGAGTGATTTTGCTCCCAGTTTTACAAAAATCGTATTTACATGAACGAAAAAAAGTGAAAACGCCATTTTCGCCTATATATAGGGTAGGGGGACTTTTATTTTATAAAGGAGGAAATGGAATGTTTTTAAATAATCGTAAAGCACCAAAGGAACTTTTGTATTGGAATGCGCTGGATTTAAGGAGTAATTTATCGTCAAATGAAAGATGCATTTTGAGAACGCTTCAAAAAGGCTACGAAGGTGAATGTCTATACGATAAAATATTCGATGAAATTGGACATGAGAATACTTATATTTTACGGGATATTTATCTGTCTGCGGGAAAAGCTGCTGCACAGTATGACAGTATTATTATTTCCGGGAATCGCGTGGTGGTGAACGAGGTTAAAAATATTTCGGGTGATTACCGGTTTGAGAATAATAACTGGTATAAAAATGGACGCGAACTCTCTGACAATGCGTTTGCCCAATTGAGCAGGGCGAAGGGAAGGCTGAAGAAGCTGAGAAATGAGTGCCGCTTAAATTTTGAAGTGGAAGGGAATCTAATATTTCCTAATGACGATTTCAGGCTCACAACCGAAAATCAGTATGTCTTGAAGGAGACGGTTTTGCGCAATCATATGAGAAAATACTTCAGACAGTTTAAAGACGAAAGACTGAGTGCTAATGCGATGAACATCGCTGAAATCATTCAGGAAAATGCCGTAGAAAATCCATATTTTAATGAATCGGCAGATATCTTTCAAATACGCCGGGGATTGTATTGCGGACAGTGTAAAACATTTGATTTGTATAAAGGGAGATTTCAAATGAGCTGTAATCGCTGCGGCTCTGTCGAGAGTAACGAAACTCACTTGCTGAAAGCAATGGGAGATTTCGAGATTTTGTTTAGCGGAGTGCCGATGACAAGATCGGCTTTGTTGTACTTTATTGATTTTCAGATCAGCAGGACAGCTGTTTATAAGGTTTTGAAAAAACATTGCGACATTACAGGTCAGGGGAGGAATACTGCATATAAATTAAAGTATGCGGAGGTTGCTGAAGTCATCGCCAAAATTAGAGAAACACAACGGTACAAAGACAGGATTACTCAAATTTAAACAACAATGACATAAAACTTAGCTCTGTTTTGCAGCAGATGTTTGTTTTGCGGTCACATGAGCCGAATTCATCGGCCCGCAGATATTTTTGCGGTCACATGAGGCGAATTCATCGGCCTGCAGATATTTTTGCAGTCACATGAGCCGAATTCATCGGCCCGCAGATATTTTTACGGTCACATGAGGCGGCTTCATCGGCCCGCAGATATTTTTACGGTCACATGAGGCGGCTTCATACGACTGCAAATCCCAATAAACTGGACCCCATAAACTGGACACGCGAAGTTCTTGTTTAAAAATATATAGACATCTGTCCCTTTGTCCGTTTTACTTGTAGACATCAGTGCCTTCAGTGTTCTGATATCTGGACAGACAGGCTCAGATGATTAATTTAAAAGACAGGAGCTCATCATGATGCAAGAATTGAATCCATCAGAACTTTCGACATTACGCCAGTCCCCTTACGTGGAACATGTCACGCCAAAGAAAATTATTTATGGTGCAGTGTTTGAACGGGAATACCACCGTTTGATTGAAACAGGATACTCAATAGAGGAGAGCTTTGAATTTCTGGGATTAGACCCAAAGATTCTTGGCAAAGACAGAATGAAGGCGTATCACAGACGGTACAACCACCGTCTGGCCAATGATTTAATGCATATTCCTCAAGCAGCCGGTCAACCTTTGACTGTCTCACAGGAATTGGAAGCCAAGACCCACCGGATTAAGTTATTGGAACAGGAGCTCGAATTTCTAAAAAAAAAGATGCAGCTGACACACCAATACAAACAGCTGAAGGACTCAAACAATACTACTTCAGATTAATATATGAGACTGTCAATGCACCGGGGTCAGCGATCGAAGTCAAGGTATTGACCCAGCTCTGCGGCGTGTCCAGAAGTGGCTACTACAATTGGGTGAAACATACCCGGGTCAACCATGATATCCGAGAAGAAAAGGACCGAAAAGACTTCAATCTCATTTTGGATGTGTACAAATACAAAGGCTATGATAAAGGGTATCGTGTCATTCATATGATGCTTTTAAATCGAGGTGTATTAATGAATCCGAAGAAAATCCTTCGGCTCATGCAGAAATATAATCTTCAAGCTAAGATTCGACGGCCCAAACCGCAGAGCATTCATTTGAAAGCGACCCATAACGCCAAAGTCATGCCGAATCATGTCAGACGGGAATTTAGAGCTTATGGACCGAGAAAGATATTACTGACAGATATTTCCTATTTGCCTTACGCTCAAAAACAGACAGCCTATTTAAGCACCATAAAGGATGCATATACTAATGAAATCTTGGCATATACTGTGTCTGAATCTTTGGCCCTGGATTTTGTCGTAGACTGTGTGAATCAACTCGAGTCTGATCACGGAATTAAACACTCCACAGAAACGGTGATTCATTCCGATCAAGGCTCTCATTACACTAGTATTAAATTTCGAGAATTGGCGAATACGGATCGATATATTCAATCCATGTCCAGACGCGGGAACTGTTGGGATAACGCACCGCAAGAATCATTTTTTGGTCATATGAAAGATCATTTAAATTTATCCGAACTGAATACATTTGAACAAGTTAAAACGGCCATTGCTGGAATCATCCACTATTACAACAATGACCGTCCTCAATGGAAATTAGCTAAGCTAACTCCAGTTCAATTTTATCAATATTTTACTACAGGTGTCTATCCACATGAACATCTTGTGACGCCACCGACATTGCCCGAGATTAGAAAGCTTGAGCTTAAAATATAAGTATATTTTAAGCTCAAAGAACCCAAAAGGGACTTCCCGTGTCCTTGACAAGGGGTTCACTTTACAAAACACCGCATACCCGCCGCCAAACAACTAAATAACCAAACTACCAAAAAAAAGCGGCCCCGCCATCGGGAGCCGCTTCAAAATAATATAATTTATCCGAAATAGTCAGCAACTGCGTCGTTCGGGATGTGTCCGCCGACGTAGAAGTCGCCGAAGACGCCGTAGCGCGCGCTTGTTTCATCGAATCTCATTTCGTAGATAATCTTTTTGAATTCGAGCATATCATCTGATAAGAGTGTTACTGCCCATTCATATTTATCGAGACCTTGTGAGCCTGTGATGTACTGCTTGATTTTGCCTGCGTATTTGCGGCCGATCATGCCATGGTCGCGCATCAGCTGTTTGCGTTCTTCCATCGGCAGCATGTACCAGTTGTCTTGAAGGTCGCGCTTTTTATCCATTGGATAGAAACAGATGTATTTAGATTTTTCCAGTGAAGGGTATAATCTCTGTTGAATGTGCGGGATTTCCATCATTTCCTCAGGCGTCTTATTACCGCCGAGGTAGCTGCTCATTTCAATAATAGATACGTATGAGTAGGTTGGAATTAAGTAGTCCGCAACTCTGAGTTTATTAATTTCAAGTTCAAGCTTGATCAGCTCGTCCGCAGTCGGGCGCAGCAGCCAGAATATAATATCTGCCTTATGACCCATGATGTTGTAAAATGCATAGTCACCTTCGTGTTTTTCATGCACTTCTTCCTGTCTGTTTAAAAATGTCTGAAGTTCTTCTGTCAGCGCATTTCTTTCATCTTTGTCCAGTACACGCAAACCTGCCCAGTCCACGCTGTAAAGCAGGTGTAAGCTGTACCAGCCATCTATAGTACTTACCGGTTCACTCATCTTACTCTCTCCTTAATTAAGTCATTACTTCTATTCTAGACCAATAGAAAACGTTTTAACAAGAGATTCTGTTTAAAAGATGTGACAAAACACGTATAATATATTTAAAGTAAAGTAGCCAAGGAGGATATAATGAGTAAATTCATTACGGATCTTAAAAATAACTTAAATGGTGAAAATATCAAAATTGTATTTCCGGAAGGAACAGATAAAAGAATTCTGACTGCTGCGGCAGAGCATTTAAAAAACAGCTACGTGCATCCGATTGTGATCGGGGATGCTGATGAACTTAAGAAAATTGCGGACGAAGAAAATCTTAATATAGAAGGATTGGAAATATTAAATCCGAAAACATCGGATTTAAGCGATAAACTCGCAGAAGAGTTTTCTGAAGTCAGACAGGGCAAGGTAACGCTTGAACAGGCTGAAGATATTATTGAAAATGTAAACTATTTCGGAACCATGCTGGTACATACGGGCTATGCCGACGGTCTCGTGTCAGGAGCGATGCATTCGACACCGGACACGGTGCGGCCGGCGCTGCAGATTATTAAAACAAAAGAAGGTGTATCGAAAACGAGCGGTATTTTCTTTATGCGCCGCGGCGATGAACTGTATGTAATGGGAGATTGTGCAATAAATCCGACCCTGACTGCCGAAGAGCTTGCGGAAGTTGCAGTTGAAACGGCAAAAACGACGATGAGTTTCGGAATTACACCGCGCGTTGCGCTCTTAAGCTTTTCTTCAAAAGGATCTGCGAAAACAGAAGAAGCGGAAAAAGTTCGTCTCGCGACTGAATACGCACAGGATAAACTTCCGAATACACTGATTGACGGCGAGCTGCAGTTTGACGCAGCTTTTGTTCCGAGTGTGGCAGAGAAAAAATCTCCGAAGTCACCGCTTGAAGGAAAAGCGAATGTATTTATCTTCCCGTCGCTTGAAGCAGGTAATATCGGCTATAAAATTGCTCAGCGTTTAGGCGGTTTTGAAGCTTACGGACCGATTCTGCAAGGTTTGAACAAACCGGTTAACGACCTGTCGCGCGGTACGACGACTGAAGAAGTATACAATCTGGCTTTATTTACAGCAACACAGGTAATGGCGAATCGTCATGACAGCTGAATTGTTTAACGGGACGGTGGAAGTCATCGGCAGGCTGCGGACCCGGCATCCGTTTGAATCATTTGCTTTTGATGACTTTCTGCAGCATCAGATCAGTGAAGACAATGTGCCTAAAATACGCTTTTGGGTACATTCGCCTTATATTATATTAGGCCTGCAGGATGCGAGGTTGCCGAAACTGCCGTACGGCCTGAATTATATCTCTGATGCGGGTTTTGACTATATCGTGCGCAACAGCGGCGGTTTAGGTGTCGTTCTCGATGAGGGCATATTGAATATTTCTTTGGTGTTACCGAAAGCAGATTTTCCATACATAGAAAAAGGCTATGATATAATGACAGAGTTGGTAACAAAAATGTTTCCGGAAGGAAAGATTGAAGCGTACGAAATTTCCGCAAGTTACTGTCCCGGTTCTTATGATTTAAGCATCGGCGGCAAAAAGTTTGCAGGGATTTCACAGCGCCGCATCAAAGACGGTGTCGCAGTGCAGATATACTTATGTGTCACAGGCAGCGGCTCGGAACGGGCCTTAATGATGAAAGAATTTTACCGCCATGCGCATGCAGTTGACAGCACGAAGTTTACATATCCGGTTATTAACCCGGATCATATGGCTTCTTTAAATGAACTGCTGAATGCCGATTTTTCAATTGAAGAAGTTGAAAAACGGGCGTTGAATGCGCTCCGTGACTCAGGGGCCGTCTTGAAGGATTATCCGGTGCTGAATGAGGAGCAGAATGCACAGTACGAACGATTCATCGGAAACATGAAAGAGCGTAATAAAAAATACGTAACTTTTGACTGACCAGTATATTTTTAATACTGGTTTTTTAATTTTTATGAAAGAAGGAATAACATGTCGACAAGTTCTTATGCGCCTAAAATATGGACGAAAGAATTTACAGCAATTTTTGCCTTCCATTTTATTTTAATGGGTGCAATGTATTCAACTCTGGTCACAGTCGGAAACTATGCGATTGAAAAATACGATGTCAATCCGAGTATCGCGGGCTTTGTAGCCAGTATTTTTATCGTCGGCGTACTGGTGGGCCGAGGAGTCACAGGCTATCAGATTAATCATCTCGGCGCCCGTAAAATTATGCTCGGCGGAACAGTACTTTACTTTTTAACTTATATTTTATACTTCTTCGACTTCGGTTTAACATTTTTAATTGTGACACGGCTGTTAAACGGTATCGCAACAGGGATGATCAGTACAGCGCTGAATACGCTGGCAACGATATCCGTGCCTGAAGAACGCCGGGGTGAAGGAATCAGCTATTTCAGTTTAAGCATGGTGGTTGCGAGTGCGGTCGGTCCATTTATGGCGTTCCTGCTGCTCGAGCAGATTTCATTTGAAACGATGTTAATTTATGTCGGTATTTTAATGCTGCTTGTCGTGCTGATGATTCCGCTGATTAAAATAAATAACGTCACAAAAGAAACGGCGGTCAAGCCTGAAAAATTTGTGCTTATAGAAAAAAATTCCCTCCGGATGCTGATGCCGATTTTCTTAATGGGGCTGGCGTATTCAAGTGTGCTGTCATTTTTGAACACTTATGCTATTGAAATCGATGTAGTTACCGCAGCAAGCTTCTTCTTTATCGTCTATGCGGCGGCAGTGCTGTCGACGCGTCCGTTTACAGGACGCATCATCGACCAGAAAGGGCCGAACGTCGTTATTTACCCGACGTTTATCCTGATGGCAATCGGATTCTTCCTGCTCGGGAGCACTTCAGCGGGAACTGTCGTTTTAATTGCCGGCTTTATTATCGGGCTCGGTTTCGGGAATTTCCAGTCGGCTGCGCAAATTATTTGTGTTAACGTGGCGCCGAAGGAGAATGTCGGTCTGGCAACATCGACTTTCTTTATTATTCTGGAAATCGGGCTCGGTTTCGGCCCGGTGTTTTTAGGACTGATCGTGCCCTTTGTCGGCTACAGCGGCATGTACCTGTGGCTGATTGTGCCGATTATTTTAGCAGGTGTTTTTTATATGATGATGGTCGGAAAACGCGGCGCACAATCAAATACTGAGAGTTAAACTAAACGGTCGGCTTCCCCGGCCGTTTTATGATATTATTGGGGTGTTAAGGGAGGCGTAAAAGCGTGACGATGAGTGACTACAGCAAGAAACAATTACAGGAAGAAAAAGTCTTTAAAGATCCGGTCCACCGGTATGTTCATGTCCGCGACCAGGTCATCTGGGACCTGGTGAAAACGAAAGAGTTTCAGCGGCTCCGCAGAATAAAGCAGCTCGGAACTTTATATCTGGCATTTCACAGTGCGGAGCATTCGCGATTTAATCACTCGCTCGGCGTGTATGAAATTGTCAGGCGGATGATTGAGAATTTTGAAGAATATCCCGAATGGGACTCAAACGACCGGCTTTTGGCTTTGTCTGCAGCTTTGCTGCACGATCTTGGTCACGGACCGTTTTCCCATACCTTTGAAGATATATTTCATACGGATCATGAAGAATATACGAAGAAAATTATCTTGGAAGATACTGAAGTCAACGAAGTATTATCGAGAGTGTCTCCTGAGTTTCCGCGCGAAGTTGCGGAAGTTATTAACAAAACGCATCCGAATAAACTTGTCATCAGTATGATTTCAAGTCAGATCGATGCGGACCGTATGGATTATCTGCAGCGGGATTCTTTTTATACCGGAGTCAGCTACGGCAACTTCGATATGGAACGCATATTGCGTGTGATGCGGCCGTCAAAAGATGAAGTGCTGATTAAAGAAAGCGGCATGCACGCGGTGGAAGATTATTTAATGAGCCGTTATCAGATGTACTGGCAGGTTTACTTCCACCCTGTATCGCGGGGCGGAGAAGTGATGCTGAACCTTGTCATGCAGAGAGCGAAGGCATTGTATAAATCGGGCTATAATTTTAAACAGCAGCCGACATACTTCATTCCTTTTTTCAACGAGGACGTCACAGTGCACGATTATCTGAGACTCGATGAAATGGTCGTGAATTTTTATCTGCAGGAATGGGTACGTGAAGAGGATGAGATACTGAGCGACCTTGCCGGACGGTTTGTGAACAGAGACCTGTTTAAATATTTGCCGTTTGACGGTTCTATTATTACAATTACAGAACTTAATGAACTGTACAAAAAAGCAGGCATAGATCCGGATTATTATGTCTTCAGCGACAGTTATTCCGATCTGCCTTACGATTACGACAGACCCGGGCAGAATAGAAACAGAAGACCGATTCACCTGCTGCGGCCGAACGGTGAAATTAGAGAAATCAGTTCGCAGTCGGCAATTATTAATTCTATTACAGGTATCCACCGTCTCGGTTCAAGATTATATTATCCGAAGGAAAAGATCTTAGCGATTAAAGATTTAGAAGTTAAAGCAGAAATTATAAATTTATTGAATGAGCTCGATTAGGAGGTATAAATTTGGCTGAAGAACAACCAAAAAAGAAGCCGGGTTTCCAGTTTAATATTATTAAAAATGACCCGCTTGACGGCCATAGAGGACAGAACTTCGGGGCGATCAGTCTCGAGAATATTGCGCCTGTCTATATTAATATCGAAACGCAGGAAGCAGTGCTCGATATCGGAGGGCTGCACGGCAAAGCAGAAGTCGAAAAACGTGTGAAATGGATTAAAGATAAGGAAGAAGCGGAAGGTCCAGATGCGAAGGAATATTTCCTCGTCTGGGTAGCTGTGGAACGTGCGGAAGAAGGACCGATTTATAACGGTCTGGGTGCCTGCTACCTGATGGTAAACAAGGAAAAACGCCGCGGTTATAAAATGATGCATGAACATGTCAACAGTTTAGACGATGCAATGAAGGGCCGCATTAAGCTGGACCTGCTCGATGAACGTTCTAAAGAAACGCTTAAAGAGTTTCTGATTAATCATAACGAAGAAATGTGGAATATTTCACAAAAAATGCAGGAAGCATTCAATAATTAGCAATATAAAAAGACCATTGTTAAAATGAATTTTAAACATAATATTTTAGGAGGATTTAAACATGGCAAAATTAGTATTTCAATCTCCAAGTCGTTATGTACAGGGTACGGGTGTAATTAGTGAATTAGGTCATGAAACAGCAAAAATTGGTAAAAAAATCTTACTGATTGCAGATGAAGTGGTCTGGGATATTGCTGGGAAATCAGTAGAAGTAAGTTTCGAGAATGTAGATGTTAAATATAATCATATACAGTTTTCAGGTGAGGCGTCGGACAATGAAATCGAGCGTATCACTGGCGAAGGGAAGAATTTCGGCAGCGATGTAGTTATTGGTCTCGGAGGCGGTAAAACACTCGACACAGCCAAGGCAGTTGCAGATAAGCTGGATGTTCCAACTATAATAGTGCCGACTACTGCATCTACGGATGCTCCAACGAGTGCATTATCCGTAATCTATTCAGATGAAGGTGTCTTTGAAGGATATAAATTTTATGATAAAAATCCTGATCTCGTGCTGGTGGATAGTAAAATTGTTATCGGCACACCGCCAAAATTCTTTGCCTCAGGCATTGCAGATGCAATGGCAACCTTAGTCGAAGCAAGTGCAACAGTCAGACGCAATGGGGATACGATGGCTGGCGGGAAACCGACTTTAGCATCACAGGCAATCGCTGAAAAAGCTGAAGAAACATTATTCCTGTACGGTATCGAAGCTTATGAAGCCGCTAAAGACGGCCTTGTTACTCCGGCAGTTGAAAAAGTAATCGAAGCAAATACACTGCTGTCAGGTTTAGGTTTTGAAAATGGCGGGCTTGCAGGAGCGCATGCTATACACAATGGTTTCACTGCATTACACGGTGATATTCACAACTTAACTCATGGTGAGAAAGTAGCATACGGTACGCTTGTACAGTTAGTACTGGAAGGTCGTCCAGGAAATGAAATAGCTGAGTATGTAGATTTTTACGAAGCGCTGGAAATGCCAACGACATTAGCTGCAATGCATTTAACTGACGTTTCCTTTGAAGATTTAGTTGAAGTCGGCAAGCTGGCGACAGGAGACGGTGAAACATTGAAAAACTTAGATCCGGAAATTACACCGGAACAAGTTGCCGAGGCAATATTAGCTGTAGATAAGTATAATTAACAGCTTTAAAATATATGTCTTTTTTGTGTCTTTTAGATTAGACATTGCACATTAGGTCATCTATGGATAAAATAAAGAGTAGTTATAGACATATAACTAGGACATAAAGGCGGGGCAGTTGCCCTGCCTTTTTTATTTTTCTTAAGACCAATAAGGCGCCTGTTATGATATAATTTACGATACTGAAGGTGATAAAAATGACCGAAACTATAACGCATGACTGCAATTTAACCCAGCTGGTATTCATGCACGGAGAAGAAACTAAATACGAACAGAAACTCAAGGTCACAGAAATTAAAAAAGGGGATACTTATCTGCGCTACACAGAAGCGCTCGATGAGCATGAACTGAAAGTGACAGTGAGACTGGGAGATAATTTCGTTAAGCTCCAGCGGCGGGGTCTGATCAATATGAACTTTTATTTCGAAGAAGGTGTGAAGACGGATACGTTTTATGACTCTCCGGCAGGCAGGCATCATTTTGAAATAGTGACACATGAACTTAAAACCGGCGACGGAACACTGACGGTCAAATATGATTTATTTGAAAGCGGCGTATTGCTAGGCAAATATAAATACACGTTGGAGAGGATTTAATTATGAACTTAAAACAGCAGTTAAAAGAAGCGATTGAAGCCGCGATTAAAAAAGCGGAATTAGTAGATGAAGTTCCTGAAATCAAAGTTGAAGTTCCAAAAGATAAGAAAAACGGGGACTTTTCAACGAATGCAGCGATGATGCTGACAAAGCTTGCGCGTAAAAATCCGCGCGACATCGCAGAAGCGATTATTGAAAACATCGACAAGGAAGCGGCAAGCATTAAAGAAGTCAGCATCGCAGGACCGGGTTTTATCAACTTTAAAATGGAGACAGCGGAGCTTGCTAATGTTATTTATACTGTCCTCGATAAGAAAGGAAATTACGGCCGCACAGAGCGTGAAACAGCTGAAAAGGTTTTGATTGAGTTCGTGAGCGCGAACCCTACGGGGGATCTGCATATCGGACATGCGAGAAACGCATCGGTCGGTGCAACGCTTTCGAATATTATGGATTTTGCGGGTTACGATGTAACGCGTGAATACTATATTAACGATGCCGGAAACCAGATTAACAACCTGGCAAAATCGATTGAAGCGCGTTATTTTGAAGCGCTCGGCGATGGGCTGAATATGCCTGAAGACGGCTACAACGGTAAAGATATTAAAGTGATCGGCGAGAAACTGGCGTCGGAGCACCCTGAATATAAAGATCTTGAAGAAGCAGAACGTATTTCCAAATTCCGTGATTTAGGTGTTGAATATGAGATGCGTAAACTGAAAGCAGATCTTGAAGAATTCCGCATTAAATTTGACAGTTGGTTCAGTGAAACAGCGCTTTACGAAAGCGGCGAAATCGATGAAGCGATGACGAAGATGAAAGACAACGGCTACGTTTTCGAAGCAGATGATGCAACATGGCTGCGTACGACAGACTTTAAAGACGATAAAGACCGCGTACTTGTAAAAAGCGACGGCACCCTGACTTACTTAATGCCGGACATCGCATACCACTATGACAAAGTTGAACGGGGCTATGACAAGCTGATCAACTTATTCGGTGCAGACCACCACGGTTACATCAACCGTCTGAAAGCTTCCTTAGGCGCGCTCGGCGAAAATCCTGACAAGCTTGAAATTCAGATTATGCAGCTGGTCCGTTTAATTGAAAACGGCGAAGAAGTGAAGATGAGTAAACGTACAGGCAAAGCAGTTACACTGCGCGATTTGATCGACATGATTGGCGTGGACGCAGCACGTTACTTCATGATTATGCGTTCAACGGACACTCACTTCGACTTTGACTTAGACCTTGCCCGCAGTGAATCAAGCGATAACCCTGTGTATTACGCTCAGTATGCTCATGCAAGAATCTGCAGCATTTTACGCCAGGCGAAAGAGCAGGGCTTTGAAATCGACACGGAAAATCCGGTTGATATTATTGAGCAGGAGCAGGCGCTTGAGCTGCTTAAAAAAGTACTGGAGTTCCCGAATATCGTGAAAGGTGCGGCAGAATCACGCGCAACTCAGCGTATTCCGAACTACATTCACGATCTCGCTGCAAGCTTCCACAAATTCTATAACGCAGAAAAAGTACTCGGTGAAAATGCCGATAAAACACGCGCTTATATATTGATGATTGAAGCAGTACGTCAGACATTGGAAAACGCACTCGGTCTGATTGACGTATCAGCACCTGAAAAGATGTAAAATTAATAAGCTGAAGCCTGAACTGTAAAGTTCGGGCTTTTTGTTTAGGCATTCACTCTGTATAAGAGCGGAGAACTTTAATATAATGAAGGTAATGTATCACGATGGCATCCAAATGACTGAAAGGAGAAACATCAATGAAAAAACTCTGTATATTACTGGCCACGATACTTTTACTCACTGCTTGCGGCAATGAAAACGACGAACAAGTTCAAATGTCAGGCGGCGAAGAAATGCGCATCATCTCACTGATGCCGAGCAATACTGAAATTATCGCCGAGCTTGGGGAAACGGACAGTCTTGTCGGTATTACAACAGTCGACGATTATCCTGAAGACCTCGGCGAAGACCTGACGCGTCTCGATACCTTCGCACTCGATGAAGAGGCGATGACGGCACTCAACCCGACGCATATTATTTCACATGCCTCAGGTCATGACGCAAATGCGGATATAATCACAAGAGCCGCAGAAAGTACCGGCGCAGAGGTCCTCGTTGTTGATGATGCCGAGGAAATCGATGAGATTTACGGCACCATTACCGATATTGGAAGCTTTATCGAGAGAGAAGAAACGGCAGAAGAATTGAATGCATCACTGCAGCAGGAAGTTGAGGAAATTCACAATCAATATGGCGGAGAGGAAACAGAGGATAAAACGCTTATTCTGATTTCTACGGCGCCGGATATATACACTGCAGGAGAGAATACTTTTATCGATGATTTTCTGGATACATTAAATATTGATAATGCTTTCGAAGATGTGACGGGCTATCCGGCGGTGACATCGGAAGATGTGATAGCCCGCGAACCGGAAATTGTACTTTCAACACTCGGTATCAGCAACGAAGAACTCACCCATGCACTTGATGAAATTTCCGGTCTAAAAGGCGCAGCAATAACTGAAAAAGAAAACCAGTGTACACCGGATCCGAATCTGGTCTCGCGTCCGGGACCGAGATTTACTGAAGGACTGACTGCGATCGCAGAGTGCGTGTATGAATAAAACCAACTGTATACTCGTATTTCTGCTGATTATCAGTGTGGTGCTGAGCATATTTACCGGGTCGGTAAATCTCGGAGATATTAATAATATGCAGGCCTTCACTATTATGCTTGATGTACGGCTGCCGAGAGCGCTGATGGCAGTCTTAACAGGAGCGGCGCTTGCCATGAGCGGTGCGGTTTTTCAGATTATCTTAAAAAACCCCATGGCCGACAGTTTTACCCTGGGTATGGCAAATGGTGCGGTGCTCGGTGCGGCGGTTACTGTAGTTACAGTGATTCCCGCAGCTTTTGCGCCGGTTTTAAGTATCGTGCTCGGTCTTGCCAGCCTGCTCGCTGTTCTGTTGATTGCGCGGAAGCTTGATTTAACTTACAGGCCGGAAACACTGATTATTACGGGTATTCTGCTCGGCGCCTTATTATCAGGTGTACTGTATATTATTATTCTGTTATTTCCGGAAGATACTGCGAATATTGCCCGCTACATGTTCGGCTCGCTTGGGGGAGCAGACTTTAGCCGGATATCGGTGCTGCTTATACTGACCTCGGCGGCATTCATTATTCTGGAACGCTGCGGCCGGGTGCTCGACCTGCTTAAACTTGGCGATATAAGAGCGCATGCGCTCGGTGTCAATGTCAGTGTAATACGGCCGGCCCTCTTGATTACGGCATCTGTGCCGCCGCTCGTTGCCATCAGCTACACCGGCATTATTGCCCTTGTCGGCATCATTATTCCGCAGATTATTTTATATGTTAAACCGATGGCTTTCCGGCCTCTCTTGAAACGGTCGGTTTTAATCGGCGGACTGTACGTTCTTATCGTCGATACACTCGGCCGGACGCTCATTGCGCCGCTGCAGATTCCGACAGGAGTCATGGTCATGCTGTCGGCCGTCCCGCTTTTTATATTTCTTCTTTATAAACGTATTCTCGTGAACGCACGTTAGCGGGATGATGATTAAATATTCTGACAGAATATTGCTGATTAATTAGTAAACCCGCGTGAAAGAATGTTATATTTATAAAAAAGGGGAGATTTGATGAATAAAGTTTCAATAGAAGATATTTTCAAAATTAAATCAGTGTCATCGCCGAAAGCTGTTCCAAATACCGGCAAAGTCACTTACCTTGTGACAAAGACAGATGAGGAAAAGGATACTTACTATTCCTATCTTCATAATTTCGACGGCAGGGGTAATATCCAGCTTACATATAAGGATGAGACGGTAACAAATGTCGCTCATTCGCATGACGGAACGATGACTTTATTTACAGCACCGGATGACGATAAAAAATCACAGGTTTTTATACTGAGACACGCCGGCGGTGAACGCGAGCAGCTGACGCACGAAGACGATGGGGTATTCGGCGCTCAATTCTCGCACGACGGCCAGTCGGTGTTTTATCATGTTTCAAGTGAGAAGAATTCTGCAGACAAAAAAGATGAAGATGACAAAGACGATAAAGATAAAAAGCCTGAAGCGGCAGTGATTACCCGCATGAAATATAAAAGTGACGGCGGCCCAGGGCCATATGGCGTACTAACAGAAAAATATACTGCGGTAAAATCAATCGATATTCAATCCGGCGAGACTGAGACTGTGCTTTCCGGTGACGAAAACTTTACACTGTACGATGTGTTTGAAGGCGGTTTTATATATGCGACAGATAAGAGCGAAAATCCGGATTTTAATTTCGCGCAAAAACTGTATCTGCGTACTGGCGGAGAAGATAAATTAATTCGCGATGATGCGAGTTTTATGAAAGCGGAAATTTCCGGAGACCAAAAACATATTTTAATGACGCTCATGACGCGCAAGTTTAAAAACGCAACGCATCCGCATATCGAGGTTTATGATATAAAGACAGAAGAGAGCATCGACGTCACGACGAAACTGGATAAGCCGGTCGGCGGGCTGGTGGCACAGGATACTCAGCAGAATGCCGAAGGCAATACAGCAGAATGGATCTCAAATAATGAATATGTATTTCTCGTTTCAGAATTCGGCAGCGTCAACTTATATAAAGGTGATGTAGAAGGAAATATCCGTCCGCTGCTCCGCGGCGAGCATAATATTTTCGGCATGGATGCGGACAGTGAAGCGGCTTACTTAACGATTTCGACTCACGTCTCACCGAGCGAACTGTATAAGTTTGATTTTAAAACTGAAGAATTATCGCAGCTGACAGAAATTAATTATGATTACGTGACAGATACAGAACTTGTTAAACCGGAACCGGTTGAGTTTTCAAGTTTTGACGACACAACCGTTCACGGCTGGTTTATGAAACCCGCTGGATACGAAGCAGGTAAAAACTATCCGATGGTAACAAATATTCACGGCGGTCCGCATGCGCTGTATGCAAATACGTATTTCCATGAAATGCAGCTGATCGCAGCAAAAGGATATGCAGTATTATTCATTAACCCGAGAGGCTCTCACAGCTACTCCCAGGAGTTTGTTGATGCTGTCCGCGGCGACTACGGCAACGGCGATTACAAAGATATTATGAGTGCTGTAGATTACATTACGGATAAGTATGACTGGATTGATAAAGATAATCTTGGTGTGACCGGCGGCTCTTACGGCGGTTTCATGACGAACTGGATTGTCGGACAAACGAACCGTTTTAAAGCTGCGGTTACACAGCGCTCAATCAGCAACTGGATCAGTTTCAGAGGAGTTTCCGATATCGGTTACTACTTTACGGAATGGCAGATTTTAGCGGGACTCGATAATCTCGACAAACTGTGGCATCATTCGCCGCTGAAATATGCGAAGAATGTCGAAACACCGTTATTGATTCTGCACGGCGAAGAAGATATCCGCTGTCCGATTGAACAGGCGGAGCAACTCTTTATTGAGCTGAAATCTCATGAGAAGGAAACAGAATTTATCCGCTTCCCGGAATCTTCTCATGAACTGTCGCGCTCAGGGAAACCGAGCTTGAAAATGCAGCGGCTGTCTCATATCGTGCGCTGGTTTGATCAGTATTTAACTCAAAATTAATGGGAGGAAGATATGTATGACAAGTAAAATCGAAGCGCTCGCAGAGAGCGTTAAAGCAGATTACTCTCTTATTTCCGATCCGGTAAATATTTTTTATTTTACAGGGGTGCACTTAAACCCGCATGAAAGACTGCTGCTGCTCGTCGTCGATAATAAGACACTCGAGACAGCGATGATTTTCCCGGCACTTGATGGAGAAACTGTCAGAACCAATACCAAACTGACAACCTACCTGCCGCACGACGATAAGGATGATGCTTTTCAGTATGTGTTTGATACAATAGCCGAAAACAAGACAATTGCGGTTGAAGGAGAACATTTAATTTATTCGAGATATTTGCGGCTGATTGAAAAATATGCGCCGGAAAGTATTTCAACACTCGATAATGAAGTGAATTATCTCCGCGGCAAAAAGAATGAACACGATAAAGCGGAAATTCAGCGCGCGGTCGAGATGACAGAAAGAGCGCTGGAAGATTTAAAAACGATTACTGTCGAAGGTAAAACCGAAATGGAAATTTCGGACTTTCTTGTTAAGCAATTTAAATCGTACGGTGCAGCTGGTCCGAGTTTCGGTCCGAGCGTGCTTGCCGGTAAAAAATCCGCCATGCCGCACGGTGATACAGGAACAGATGTTATCAAGCGCGGAGACTTCCTTTTGATTGATTTTGGTGTCGTTTCAGATACAGGCTATGTGTCGGATATGACGCGCACGTTTATTGTCGGAGAGGCAACCGCGGAACAGGAAAAAATTTATAAAACTGTACTGGTATCAAATCTCGAAGGTATTAAAGCATCACAAAAAGGTACGGTGATGGGAGATATCGACCGTGCTTCGCGCGCTGTAATTGAAGAAGCGGGCTACGGTGAATATTTCATGCACCGTATCGGCCACGGCCTCGGACTCGATGTGCATGAAGCGCCGTCAGTGCACGGCGATAACACGGACAAGCTTGAAGCGGGCCATGTGATTACGATCGAACCGGGTATTTATATACCTGAAATCGGCGGTGTACGCATCGAAGATATGCTGTATATTGACGAAGATACAACGTATAATTTTAATAGTTTTCCAAAAGATTTTGAATCGATGATTATTAAATAATTAATTTAGGAGCTGCAGCAAAAATGACAAACAAAACAAGAATTGAAGCTGATTTTCTTGGAGAAAAAGAAATTGATGATAAGGCATACTACGGGGTGCAGAGTCTGCGCGCTTTAGAAAACTTCCCGATCACAGGTTACCGTTTAAATACTGATTTAATCCGCGCCCTGGCAATGGTTAAGAAAGCCGCGGCGCTTGGAAACTTCGCGAACGGTGTGCTGGAAGAGGATAAAAAAGATGCGATTGTGCAGGCGAGTGAAGAAATCATTGCAGGCCAGTGGCACGACGACTTTATCGTCGATCCGATTCAGGGCGGGGCAGGCACTTCGACGAACATGAACGCGAACGAAGTGATTGCCAACCGTGCACTTGAAATTATGGGACGCGAAAAAGGCGACTATGACTTTATCAGCCCGAACAACCATGTGAACATGTCCCAGTCGACAAATGATGCCTTCCCGACTTCCCTGCACGTGGGTCTCTTAATTCATGCAGAATCACTGCTTGAGACGATGAATACAATGCGCCAGGCATTTGAAGCAAAAGCTGTTGAATTTGACCACGTTATTAAAATGGGACGCACGCACCTTCAGGATGCCGTGCCGATCCGTCTCGGCCAGGAATTCAGCGCCTATGCGAAGGTTTTGTCGAGAGACATCCGCCGCGTGTCGAACTCGCTTGAAAATCTTTATGAAATTAATATCGGTGCAACCGCGGTAGGGACAGGCTTAAACGCGGACCAGAAATACATCGATACAGTAGTTGAAGAGCTGAGCAAAATTTCAGGATATAAGCTGAGATCTGCTGAAAATCTGGTAGATGGAACGCAGAATACTGATACATATACGGAAATTTCTTCAGCCTTGAAAATTTGTATGATTAACATGTCGAAAATCGCAAACGACTTCCGTATGATGGCATCAGGACCGAAAGCGGGCTTATATGAAATTAACCTGCCTGCGCGCCAGCCGGGCTCATCAATCATGCCGGGCAAAGTCAATCCGGTTATGGCTGAAGTGGTAAACCAGATTGCTTTCCAGGTGATCGGCAATGACAATACAATCAGTCTGGCGTCAGAAGCCGGACAATTCGAACTGAATGTAATGGAGCCGGTGCTTGCATTTAATCTGATTCAGTCAATCGACATTATGAACAACGGTTTCAAAGTATTCACTGAAAGATGTATCGCGGGCATTACTGCAAACGAAGAACAGATGAAATCTTACGTTGAGAACAGCATCGGTGTAATTACAGCGCTTGTACCTCACATCGGTTACAAAAAAGCATCAGCAATTGCAGTAGAAGCCATCCAGACAGGTGCTCCGGTCCGCCAGCTGTGCTCTAAGCATGAAGTTCTTACAGAAGAACAGCTTGATCACGTGCTGAACGCATTTGAAATGACGAATATCGGCGTATCGAAACTGCCGAAATAATTTTTATATTAAATATGATAAAAATCTCCCGTGCTTTCCCGGGGCATTCCTGAAGTCTTCAGCAGATGCTTTTCCCCGGGGAGTCACGGGAGATTTTAATTTAAATTATTCTTCTAAAAAGAGGTAGTGCTCACCGAGGCCAAAGTTTTTATAAACATTCGTCAGTTGACTTGTCTCGTCACCTTCATTTAATTCACCATCAGATACTGTTCCGCTGTACGAAAAATATTCATCATCACTTTCTTCAAATTCAGTAAAATCAATTGTCATCGAAGCATCCCCATCTTCGACAGTAATTGATAAATTATTTTCTTCTAAAGAATACTCCCCTGGATATGTAGCGCCGTTAAATGTTAATGTGACATCGCCTGCTGATTCAAAATCGAGTACCGGTGTATTGGATGTAAATTTAACTTCCTTATTCTCAGCATCTTCCTCAGAAACAGTCGGATTAGGTAAAGTAAGCCCCAGAGTTTTACCATCGAGTTCAGACTCTTCACCGCCGCATCCCGCCACTGCCAAAAGAACAACACTTAGTACTGTCAGTAAAATTTTGTTCATAAATGCATCCCCTTAAGTTTATTGTAAATATCAATATAACATTAAATGTAAAATCTTTCTTTTTGGAAGAAGGAGGAAAGTATTAAAAATTTTATGAAAGAGAGAGTATTGTGCTCCGGATACATATGATCTCCGTTCATATCAACCCCGCGAGTCTGGGATACATATGAAACTCTGTCATGACAATCCTGCGCGTCTCGGATACATATGATCTCCATTCGCACCAACCCTGCGAGCTTGGGATACATATGAAACTCTGTCATGCCAACCCTGCGCGTCTCGGATACATATGAAACTCTGTCATGCCAACCCCGCGCGTCTGGGATACACATGACACCCGCTCACACCAACCCCAGCGCCGCCACCCTCGAACTCCACGGGCAAATAAGCATCACGGGATGCATTTACTCCCGGTTTACGTGTAAAATAGAAGTAATGATTATAATGAAGAGGGCAGGGAGGCAGACAGCATGGATATACAGACTTTTTATCAAACGTATTTAAGTGAAAATGAGCTTGTACGGGCAAGTTTGTTCAACTCGGGCAATTTTGCGACGAATGATGCACTGATAAAATATAAGGTGGATGAATTGGAGTCACAGTCCGCTTTGCATGAAATGTTCGAGCATCTGTCGATGGCGGAAGCGAAGCTTTTGAGGCGTTTATCGACTGAGACCGCATATGATAATGTGCACAGAGTGTCGTATCTCCCCGGAAAGTATCCGACACTGATCGACTATCAGTATATTCTGGAGGATAACGGCACAGAAGGGGTTATTCATGCGGAAGTAGTCAATGTGCTGAACAGCGCACTGCAGGAAACCGGTATATTTCCCTATACGCCGATGTCGATTCCTGACAGCGAAACGATTGGGCCGCAGGATGTATCAAAACTGGATAAAATATATAACGGGCCGATTTACTGGCTCTACAATAATTTAACATTTAAAGATCTCCGCAATGTGATGTCAAAACTGAACATCAAATCAATCGGACAGTATAAAGATGATTATTTAAATGAAGTCATTGCGCATCTCACGGCGCCGGAATATCTGCCGGTCGCTCTGAATCATCTCGATGAAGTGGCCTATGCTCAAATCAGAGATAACATTAAAAAAGATTACTCGGTCTATGAAAATCATCCGCGCTGGCAAACGGCGCTGGAAACCGGTCTCCTCGTTAAAGTGCATCAGGATTATCTCGTGATGCACCGGGATGTGCTTCGCGCGCTTAAAAAAGTGGATTTCAGCAAAATTGGAAAAGAAGTACAAGCGGAGACGCCTGAGAATTACAATGCCTATCATATTACATGTACGATTAATGGCTGTGAGGAAATTTCCCGGACGATTGCTATTCCAACACGCCTGAATTTCCTTGAGCTTGAAATTATTATTTGCGAAGCATTTGGTTGGAATAATATCGGCAGCGGCCAGTTCATAACAGATAAAAATCTAATCGCGTATGATGAAGCGGGTGCACACAAAAATGCTCTGATGACTGATGTATATTTAATTAATGAATATATTCAGTACCTGTATGATTCTGAGGATGATTACGTCGTGGACATTATACTCGATACCGTGACGAATATAACGAAGCCGATTCCGGAAGTTGTGAGCTACGGGGGAGCAGTGCCAATTGAAAATATCGGCGGTGTTACTAAACTCATCGAAACTTTAAACATTCTAGAAGATAAAAACCATCCGGACTACGTAAATGTCTACGCCCATGCACGCCGGAAGAACTACCGGGAACGCTATCCCGTCAGTGCGGTGAACAAGAAACTCGCACGGCTGTTCAACAGAGGCAATCCAATCACTTAAGGAGGATAACGATGGATTTACAAACCTTCTACAAAACTTATTTAACGTATTTACATCTGGACAAAGTAGGTGAATCCTTATCCCGGCTCGAGAAGCTGATAGAAGAAAAAATAGAGGAAGCAAGTTCAGATGACTATTTGACGCTTCTCGGTGACAGTTTAAGAATGGAAGAAATTGAATTGATTAAGCGATATTCAAATGCACTGACCGGGGATAATATTATTACTATGCCGTTCAATCCGGATGAGAATCCGTTTTTAATCTATAATCATCATCTGCTGTATATCGGTGACGGTATGGCAGTTATGCATGAGGAAGTAATCGACGGTATTTTAAGAAACTTCGGTTCGGTCATTCATCTGGCGCCGCTGCCTGACGGCATCAGTGTATCAAACGTTACTTTAAATAACGCGGAATATACGACGACCGTCAATCTGCTGGATTATCCAATTATCGAGTTTTACGAACTGCTTTTAACTGAAGATCATATGAATCTGGTTGCAGAAAATCTGGATCTAGATTTGGAAGAGTACAGCACGCGGGCCCAGATTATTAATGCGATATCGAAGCGGCTCGTGCACAAATCTTACATTAAAGAAAAACTTAAGATGTTTGAAGACGAAGAAATCGCACGTTTTAAAGATAAAATTCGGCGGGGTGAAGTTTTATTTACCGAAGAAGAGGGCAACTGGGATACCTTCCTTGCTACGGGAATTATCATGCCTTATCTACCGCAGGCAGCGATTCTGCCGCTTGTATTATTTCATTTCTTCAGAGAAGAAATTTTTAATTAATTCTAAATAGGAATAGGCATAAAACCGGCTTTGTAATACAGCGGTCTCTCAGAAGAGGGACCGCTTTTTGCTGTCTGTGTTTATCTTGTTAGAGGTGGGGAATTGATAACAAACAATCATGTAAAGGATGTGTCTAATTTGCAAGCAGTTACTGTACAGGGAAAAAACAAAGTCAAAGTCAAAAAGATGAAGGCGCCGGAAATCCAGCAGGGTACAGATATGATTATAAAAGTGACGTCGACCGCAATCTGCGGATCAGACCTTCACTTATACCGCAAAAACATGCCAATTACGAATGATTATATTATCGGTCACGAACCTATGGGAATTGTTGAGGAAGTCGGTCCCGGAGTGAAGAAAGTTAAAAAAGGAGACCGTGTTGTTATTCCGTTTAACATAAGCTGCGGACACTGCCACTTCTGTGAGAATCAGATGGAAAGCCAGTGTGATAACTCCAATCCGCATCAGGATACAGGCGGTTATTTCGGGTTTTCAGAGCAGTTCGGAAACTACCCGGGCGGTCAGGCAGAATATTTAAGAGTTCCTTACGCTGATTTCACTTCTTTTGTTGTTCCGGAAAGAAGTGAACTGGAAGATGAAAGCGTGCTTTTCTTGTCGGATGTAATGCCGACAGCTTACTGGAGTGTTGAAAGCAGCGGTGTTAAAAGCGGAGATACAGTAATTGTATTAGGCTCCGGACCAATCGGACTGATGACACAGAAGTTTGCTTGGATGAAAGGCGCAAATCGTGTTATCGCTGTCGATAATAATGAGATGAGGCTCGCACACGCTAAGCAGACAAACAATGTAGAGGTATATAACTACAAACAATTTGATAACCTCGGCAAACATCTTCATGAAATTACAAAAGGCGGCGCTGAAGTCGTTATCGACTGTGTCGGCATGGACGGTGAAATTACCGGTAAAGACCGCATCAAGACAATCGGCGGCCAGGTCGGTACGATTGACCCGATTATTATGGCGACAGATATGGTGAAAAAATTCGGCACCATCCAGCTGACAGGTATATACGGTACGCCAGCGACGGGATATCCAATCCACAAGATTTTTACACGCAACGTAACAGTCAAAGCAGGCCAGGCACCGGTGATTCACTATATGCCGGAGCTGTATAATATGGTGGAACAGGGCAAAGTCGATCCGACGGATATTATTACGCATAACGTGCCTTTAAAACAGGCGGAAAAAATGTACAAGATGTTTAACGACCGTGCAGACGGATGTATTAAAGTAGTGATGAAACCGTAAATTTGAGCTCGCGGCGGCACAGAAAGTGTGGGTGCGCGCCACCGAGAAACCACGGCGGCACGGAAAGTATGATTGTGTGCCACCGAGAAACCACGGTGGCACAGAAAGTGTGGGTGCGTGCCACCGAGAAACCACGGTGGCACAGAAAGTGTGGGTGCGTGTCACCGTGCTTCTTTAAATTCAAAAAAATGCTGATTCCGTAATGGAGTCAGCATTTTTCTTATTCATTCTCGAGTTTCTTAATATATTCATCCAGCTTCTTCTTATCTTCTCCGGAGATTTTCGGGAACCGGGGGTTGATATCTTCCAGTGTATGAATCATCGCTTCTGTTATAATCCTGCGCGTATGCCATTCGTCATCTGCCGGAAGAATATACCACGGACTGTGTTCTGTAGAAGTATTGTTCAGCATATCTTCAAAAACTTCCTGATATTCCTCCCATTTTTCGCGGTCATCGATATCCGAAAATGAAAACTCCCAATGCTTATCGGGGTTTTTCATCCGCTTTAAAAAGCGTTCTTTCTGCTCATCTTTCGACATATTAAAGAAAAATTTGACGACTGAAAATCCATTTTCAGATAAATATTGCTCATAATTATTAATCTGGCGGTAGCGTCTCTGAATCTCGGCATCGTCATCATCTTCCAATAAATCATGAATGCGGGTAGCAATCACATCTTCGTAGTGGGACCGGTTTAAAATCGCAATCTGCCCGCGTTCTGGCTCACCGTCGTGAAGCCTCCACAAGTAATCATGCTTCTGCTCGGTTTCACTCGGCTTGCCGTAAGTAGTCACCTTAAGCCCCTGGGCGTTTAAATTTGAAAAAATATAGGAAATTGCTTCATCTTTCCCCGCGGCATCAATCGCCTGAAGGACAACCATAATACCATTTTTTCCTTCGGCATGCAGTTTCAGGTGAAGTTCTTTCAGTTTCTCCACCAACGGAGGAATAATATTTTGTTCTATATAATCGTTCTCTTCCTTTTTTCCGTCGGAACATTGATGATCTTTTAATTTTATATTGGCATTGTGAGGTACTTTATAATCAAATAAATTCATCGGTCACACTCCTCTTTTAGTGTATGACCTGATATACCCGTTTAAAATCGGGGGAAACCTGTTTACTCGGTCAAAGAGCCGAGTTCTTTGTCCTGGCAGAACGTTTACTCGGTCAAAGAAGCGAGTTCATCACCATCACCTAATTCAATTCCGCAGCCTTTTCCCGTGATGACTTATTAAGCCGGCCATAATCAGCAGCCAGACAAGTACCGCTGCAAAAATAGTCACATGCGGAATAATCATTAAAAATTCGAGCTCCAATGCCATCGACAAATTCGTCGTGCCGACTGTATACATCGCAATCGGGAACGCCATGCCCCACAATTCAGGAGTATAGGACAGGGGATAGCGGTTTACTATATGACGCCATACACCAAGTATAATTAACAGAGGAATCCACCAGGTGCCAAGTGCCCAAAAGAACAGTGTAAATCCTTTAATGAAGATTTCCAGTTCCGGAACGATGCCTGAACCGTTAAGAACAAGAACAGAACCGGCGAGCGTTGTAATCGCAAGCGCACCCATACTGATCCAGTAGGGCGGGGTTAACGACATTACTTCGATTTTTAAAAACATCAGGCGATAAAAAATAAATGCGATGATATTTAAATATAAAGCACAGCCTAAAAGAAAGAGGCATAACGAGATAAAAATCATCACTTCAGCGAAATCAGTACTATTTGCCGCCAGGGTGCCAAGCACGGCAAGTGACTGTGTAGATACGACGACGAGGAGCCAGCCGCCGTTTACCGATTCATCAATCAGCGGTTTTACTCTTTTAATAATGATTAAAGTGAAAAATGTATACATCAATATTATCCAGATTATAAAAGCCGCCAGCCAGAATATAAAACCTGTCTCAGTCATATTTTTTATAATGACAAACTGGCTGCCTAAAACGCCTGAAGCGGCGATTAAAGTGAAAAATCCCGGCCCTTTACCGTTATCATTTAGATCTTTCATAAAATCACGGGTATTCAACAGTAATCTTAAACCGTTCAATACGAGCAGCAGCACGAATATAAAAACATTAAAATACATAAGCAGTTCTGCTGCGAATAAAATATCCAAATACCATAAGGATAATGATAAAGCGCCGGTCGCCATTACCATTGCAAAATAGCCGGGGTATAAATGGCGGGACTGGCGCTGTAAAAATTCAATCATGTTTTTCACGCTTTCTTCATAGTAAATAAAATCAATTCCATCGGAATTATTCTTCGGTTTTCCCAAGCTGACGCTCTCGGGTTTCCTGAATCAGCCATGGGCTGTCTTTTTCCGCTTCCAGCCGTCTGTTATCTTCTTTAATCCTATCAAGGACAGTTCTCATCTCTTCATTTTCCAGCAGATAATTCTCCTGTTTCAGCCGCTGGAGTTCAATTTCTTTATCGATATGCTTTAATTTAAGTTTTTCCATATCTTTACGATGGTTAAAATAATTATTAATTACTCCGGCAGAAATACCGGCGAGTATAATAATGAGTAGCCACATAGTTTTTCCTCCTAAAGGAAATTATTTGTTATTGGTTATATGTGTGTAATGAATAAACGTTTTCTCTTAGTTTAAATTATACATCATCTTTTGCAGGAGATACATTACGGAATAAACGGGAAGAGAGGCTGCTGTTTTTTCTATCTCTTAAAACAAAAAACAGGCAAATCCTCTCGGATTCACCTGTCCTATTATAGATTTGTTAAGCAAACATCTTCATAACGCCACCTGCCACTGCTAAATCAAAGTAGCCTGCGCCGACGCATTTATAAATCGTGATGTCTGTATCGTTTTGGCGCAAATAGCCCTGGTCGTATATTTCAGCGAGTGTACCTTTGATGTCATCCCAGCTGATTATTCCGGCTTCCACCGCATCAATCAGTTCTCCGGCTTCGTCTTTCACACCGTCCATGTCATCGACATAAATATGATCGGCACGTTTAATTGCGGTGCGGTCCATTTCTTTCATTTCATGGGTGAATGACCCCACACCGTTAACGTGAGTGCCTTCTTTAAGAAGTTCACCATTATACACCGGAGTCTTGCTCTGCGTGGCACAGTTGATAATATCGCTCTGTTCAACGAGTGCATCCACGTCCGTCATCACTTCGATATCAGCCCAGATACCGAATGTTTCGAGCCGTTCCTTAAACTGCTCAGCTTTTTCCGGTGTACGGTTATAGAGATAAATTCTCTGGATATCGCGGACTTCCACAACACCTAATACCTGTTCGAAGGCCATATTGCCCGTCCCGATTACACCGAGTGTTCTGGCATCTTCACGTGCCAGTTTATCAGTGGCGATGGCTGTCATCGCGCCGGTGCGGAGTCTCGTTAAATACGATGCGTCCATCGTCGCCTTGTGGGCGCCGTCTGTCAGGTCTGTTACTAAAATATTCCCCTGCGTCGTCGGCAGGTTTTTATTGTTAGGAAAAATAGACACTGTCTTAATTATCGATACCTGCTGAGTTAAGCTGATGCACGGCATGTAAAGCATCGAGCTGTCTTCTCCTGCAGGCAATACGGTACGAATGGATTCCACAATATTGTCTTCGTTATAATCTTTTAAAATCGCGTTGACGTCTTTGATTGCATGGCTGATTTTATATTTCTCTTCTATTTCTTTGTCTGTCAATGTAATCAATGTATTCACTCCATCTATTATTATTCGGCGTTCATTAATTTTTCTTCGCTGATTAATCTATCCTCTTTATCCTGCGCCGTTTCTCCCTGCAGTGCAAATACCGCAATCAGCGAAACGACGGCTGTCATAATGATGTAAAGCGATACCGGTATACTTGAGCCGTCAAACTGATTCATCAGAAATTCCGCAATCAGCGGCGCAGATCCTCCAGCCACTGCGGCACCAATCTGATAACCGAGTGTTACACCAGTATAACGTACTTCCTTGCTGAATGACTCGGAGAACATCGTACCGAGAATCGCTGTAATCGGCGGCCAGATTACAACCAGTCCGATAAAGGTTGCTAAAATAACGAGTATCGGTTCATGTGTATTGACGATAAAAAAGTACGGAAACGCATAAAGCAGCATCGCCGCCGCGCCGATCAGAAACATTTTTCTCCGGCCGACTCTGTCCGACAGACTGCCCATTACGGGAATCATAATCGTTGTGAGCACGGATACCGCCATAATCGACAGCATCATAAACTCAAATGATACATCGAGACTTGCGACCCCGTAACCGACAATGAAGGTCGTAAAGATATAGAACGGGCCGGTTTCAACAAATTTCGCCCCGGTCGTAATAAGCACTTCTTTCGGGTGTTTCTTAAATATTTCAATGATAGGCAGTCTTCTGACTTCATTTTTCTCTGCAGCTTCTTTCTGCATGGCCACAAAGGCGGGTGTTTCGTCGAGCCCTTTACGGATTAGCAGTCCGACAATAACGAGCAGCAGACTGAAGATAAATGGAATCCTCCACCCCCATGCGAGGAACATCTCTTCAGGCATAATCCAGGTCAGTAAAAAGAAAAAGCCGTAAGCAAGCACAAGGCCGATAGGAATTCCCATCTGCGGGAAACTGCCGAACAGCCCGCGCTGGTTTTTCGGCGCGTATTCGGTGGCGAGCAGAAGGGCGCCGCCCCATTCGCCGCCGATGCCTAGACCCTGAATCAATCTGAACAGGAGTAAAAGAAGCGGTGCGGCAACACCGATTTGAGCATATGTAGGCAGTAAGCCGATGCCGGCTGTAGCGAGCCCCATGAGGCTGAGTGTAATAATTAATGTTTTCTTCCGTCCCACTCTGTCACCGATATGTGCAAAGATGACTCCCCCTAAAGGACGGATAAAGAATGATAAAGCAAGCCCGAAGTAGGCAAGTATAGTCGACAGAAATGCATCGTCGGTCACAAAGAACTGCGTATTAAAGATGATGCTAGCAACCGCCGCGTACAGGAAAAAGTCGAACCATTCAATTGATGAACCGATTAAACTTGCTGATAATACTTTTCTTCTCAATTTTCTATCCATAGTAAACCTCCCCTTTGTATGGCTATAGATTAGCACAGATTAAAATTCATGCCTATAAAAATTATAATATTCAGGCATTAATAGAAAATGGATCTGATTATCTCAGTATTAAGTTGATTTTTAATACGGGATGACGTAAGCTGTATAAGTAAACAAATTACGATTCCGTAGCTCAGCGGGAGAGCGCTTCGTTGACATCGAAGAGGTCGGTGGTTCAATCCCACTCGGAATCATTAATTGTAAAAATGCTGTATGATGTGCCCGCATCATGCAGTTTTTTTGTATTCAATATTATGAACGATTATGCTTAACTGGATAGAGAAACGGGTGTTTGAGAGCAAAAGTGTATACATAAAGGTCGTGATAATTGTGGCTGAGATAATTGCATCACTGCACGGAGCAGGTAAGAAATTTTTCTTTAATCAGGTGCTGACAAATATTAATTTAAAGGTGCAAAGCGGGGAAATACTGGGGCTGATTGGACCGAGCGGTTCGGGGAAGACAACTTGCATCCGCTGCATGCTCGGCATGGAAGATTTAACTGAAGGTGAAGCGTTGGTGCTGAATGAGGAGATGCCAAAGCGGAAAGTGCTGGACAGAATCGGTTATATGGGTCAGGAAACGGCGCTCTACGAAACATTGACTGCCCATGAAAATATGGTATTTTTCGGCCGGCTGAAAAATTTAAAAGGAGAAGAACTGAAAAAAGAAATCGATAAAAACCTGAAACTCGTTGAATTGGAAAATACAGGCGGTAAAACGGTCTCAAAGTTTTCAGGGGGTATGAAAAGGAGATTGTCACTCGCAATCACCCTGCTTGGCAGTCCCGGTTTTATCGTACTGGATGAGCCGACGGTTGGGATTGATCCAAAGCTCAGACTTTCGGTGTGGCAGCAGCTGCGGGAATTCGCCGGCAGCGGTGCGGGAATTATTGTGACGACACATGTGATGAGCGAAGCGGAAAAGTGCGACAGGGTGGCGCTGCTGGTTGAAGGGAAAATTTTTGCACAGGGCACGCCAAAAGAACTGATGACTGAATTTAAGGCGGCTTCAATCGAGGAAGTATTCATCAATATGGAGGTGGATTCATGACGCGTCTCAGTGCAATCATTGTAAAAATAATCAGGGAGCTGCTCCGGGATATCCGTACTCTAGTGCTGATGATGCTGGCGCCGCTCGTTGTGATTACACTGATGTATTTTATATTCGATGTGAATAATGAAGCGGATATACGTCTCGGTGTGCCGGATACGATTGATCAGACCTTTGTTGAAGGACTGCCGGATGATGTGGAAGTGGTGCCGTATGAACTGGCTCCGACCATGAGTACTCTCTTGGATAATGATCAGCTGGATGCTTTTGTAAATATAACGGATGAAAAGATTGATGTGACCTATAAAAATGAAGATCCGTCGAAAACGGGCGCGGTAAAACAGGTCATCCGTGCAGGTCTCGAGGAAATGAAGGATGAACAGCTGAAAGGGATATTAGGGGCGCTGCCTGAAGAGGCTGAATTGCCGGTTATGAGTATGGAAGAAACTTATTTGTACGGCAGCGAAGACAGTACATTCTTTGATAAGATGTTTCCGATTCTAATTGGTTTTTTTGTATTCTTTTTTGTCTTTCTGATTTCCGGCATTGCTCTGCTTCGTGAAAGGACGATGGGAACGATGGAAAGAATGCTTGCGACATCGGTGAGACGGAGTGAAATTATCATCGGATATTTAAGCGGATTCGGGATTTTCGCGATGCTGCAGACGATTATCATCGTCTTATATTCGATTTACCTGCTGGATATGAATATTGCAGGGAACATCGGCTGGGTGCTTGCTATTAATATACTGCTGGCCTTAAGCGCACTCGCTATCGGTATGTTTATTTCGACATTTGCGAATACGGAGTTCCAGATGATGCAGTTTATTCCTCTGATTATCGTGCCGCAGATATTTTTCTCGGGTATTATTCCGCTCGATAATATCGCGGACTGGATCAGTGTAATCGGCTATGCCTTTCCGCTGAGATACGCAGGAGATGCGCTGACGGAAGTGATGATTAAGGGTAATGGATTTATGTATATATGGGAAGACTTGCTCGCTCTGGCAGTATTCATTGCGGTCTTTGTGCTGCTGGATATACTGGGGCTGAAGAAATACCGCAGAGTTTAAATCTTTAAAAGGACTGATGACATGCTAAAGAAACTGAAAAACGTAATGCTGTATGTGGAAGATATTGATAGTGCGTTGGAATTCTGGACACAAAAGATGGACTTTACAGTGAAAGAAGAATTGAGTCTAATGGAAAACTTTAAAGGATATGAAGTGGCGCCGGATGAAAATTCGGAAACTTCACTGGTAATATTTCCGATTGCTTTTATCGAAAAATACAGCCCCGAAGTGAGTCTGGAAACGCCGTCGCTGATGTTTGAAGTCGAAAATATTGAAGCAGTATACAAAGACCTGAAGGAAAGAGACGTATATGTCGGAGAACTGGTGGAAATACCGGCCATGAAGACGTTTAATTTTTCTGACGGACAGGATAATTATTTTGCGGTGAGTGAAGCGGTCTAAGGATTGAATATAATAAGTAAACAGCAGGGGTATAATTTTTATGATAAAATTTGCGGAAATTAATGAAGATAATTATGAAAAAGTATTGAAGCTGAAGATTACAGATGAACAGGATAAGAGTAAATTCATTGCGCCGAATGTAAGGTCGATTGCCGATGCGTATCTCTACCGGGAAGCGGGGGATGTGTTTCCGTATGCGGTTGAAGACGGTGAAGCAGTTGTAGGCTTTATACTGCTGGATGAAGATGCAGAAGAGAAAGAACTGATGATCTGGCGGATGATGGTGGATAAAAACTATCAGGGTAAAGGATACGGCAGAGCGATTGTTGAAAAAGTGATGGAGATGTTTGAAAGCGATGACAGGTTTGATGTTCTCATTGCAGATTATGTGAAAGGAAACGAAGTGATGGGAACACTGCTCAGGTCGCTGGGATTTGAAGAGCAGGAGTTTGATGAAGAGAATAATGAGCATGTGATGTGGTATCGGAGCTGAAACTTTACTTTCGACAAGAAAAAGAATGCTGATTAAGCTGAGAGATTGGTCCGTCATTGAAGGCTAATCTCTCATATTATTATTCAACCCTGCGAAAGAATACGGTATGTACCCGCAAAAAGGAACAGTACAAACAGGCAGCGATGCGGATATCACTATTGTAGATATGGATCAAAAGTGGAAGATTGATAAACAGAAACTGCATAGTAAGAGTAAGGTAACTGCTTATGATGGAAAAGAAGTTACGGGTAAACCAGCCGCAACTATTGTAAATGGTGTAACTGTAATGGAGAACGGTGAAATTGTAGAAGAATTGCAAGGGAAACCTGTGTTGGTGAAAACGAATAGATAATAAATGAGATGTATCTATTTTTAGTAGATGCATCTTTTTAATAAGTGAAAAATAATGAGGTGACAGACAAATTATTGGTGTCAACGGAGTTTTAATAGAGAAGTTTGTTGAAAAGAATAGCAAACATGTGACTAGTTTAAAAGTAGTGCAAATATAGGAATGTGCTGTCTGTCGTACAACAAAATTTAAAAATCACTAGGGTATGGTTACTATTTTCGTATCAAGAAATATAACTACATTGCTTATCCAGTGTAAGAGCAGATATTATTTGTATCGAAAGAATAAACATGAAGCTTGTCAAACATTGAATATAAAGGAGGGAAAGTCATTAAAGAAAGTTACTGACAGAATAATAAAGATTAATTATCTTTATTTCGTTACGTCAATTAAAAAAGTATAATTAAAGTCATATAATTTAATCACTTATTTTTGTACGTCTTCTTTGTGGACGTGTTTTTTTTAGGTACTCTTTTCTTACCATTGAATGCAGTTGAGTAGTTGGTTTGCTCAAAATAATGGATTTAATATAGAGTGGTGTAATTTTACTGTGATGAATATTTTTTGTTACTGTTAAATGTCTAATTACCTTACTTATACTATTATAGATAGCATATTGTTGAATTATTAAATCTTCTACTGACTTTATAGGATAATTATCTACTAAGGATATGAAAGTAGATAGTTCTTCTAATTTTTTAATTGCTTCTTGATAGCTTAACATCTGTCTGGCCTCCATACTTTGAAATAATCCATTAAATTATATATGATTTTTAAGAAATACGTAAGATATATTTAACTTATATAAAAAAAGTGAGCAAAAATTAGAATAACTTTTTAATTGAGAAATGGAAAATATTGTGTGATATAATTTAAATCAGTTGTTTAAATATATCTTGCTAATTTAAAAGAATAGGTGGATATGAAATGGATATAAAAAGACAAGAAGAATTAATAGATATACTCACTCAATCATTAGAAGATGTTGAGAATGGTATAGAAGTATCAACTGAATTTTCGCGTATATTATTCCCTCCCGAAAGAAAAGAATATGAACTTAATTACAGTGGAAAAGAAAATGAATCTAAAGTTATTAACGAAACATTTGCAGCACCACTACAAGAAAGCAGAAAATTTGGTGAAGCTGGTGCTAATCAATGGCTTAATAAGATAATTTTTGGTGATAATCTGCAAACTCTAAAAACTTTAATAGAATTTAAAAAGAATGGGAAATTAAAGAATAGTGATGGAACTGATGGAGTTCGACTAGTCTACATAGATCCTCCTTTTGCAACAAAACAAGATTTTTCCAATAAAGATACTAAGGCGTATTCTGATAAGTTAAAGGGCAATGAATTTATCGAATGGTTGCGTAAAAGAATTATTTTACTACGAGAAGTTATGTCTGATGATGGCGTCATTTTTGTTCATATGGATTACAGAAAAATGCATTATATCAAAATCATTCTAGATGAAGTATTTGGTGAAGGTTCATTTAGAAATATGATTTCTTGGCGAAGAGGTGTTGTAAGAGGTAGAAAAGGTGAGGCAAAGTATATGCCTTTTAATTCGGACTACATCTTAATATATTCTAAATCAGACGATTCGAAATATAACAAAATAGAAACTACCAAATTGATTACTTTAGAAGAAGCCGCTGAAAAATATAAACGCGATGAACATGGTTATTATCGTCTCTCTGATAGAGGAAGTTATTCCGATGAGAAAATAATAGAGTTTGACAAAGAAAATCGTATTTATGTTTCTTATGGAGGAAAATTAATAGTAGATGAGAACAATAATGTAAGTACGACAAAGGGAAAAATAAATATAAAGTATTACCGAAACCAAATAGGTAATAAGATTGAGGAAATTTATCCAGCAGATAACATTTGGGACGATATAGCAGGATTAGGAGTTATGGCTAGCGAATCAGTTAATTATCCGACTCAGAAACCAATTAAATTATTAAAAAGAATAATCGCTTCAGCTTCCGATGAAGGAGATATTATTTTAGATTGTTTTGGAGGTTCTGGTACAACTGCAGCAGCAGCAGAAGAATTAAAGAGAAAATGGATCACCGTTGATGTTGGGAAATTATCAATTTACACTATCCAAAAGAGAATTTTGAGCATTGAAGATCATAATCCTTTTGCAGTTTATAATTCCGGTTTATATGATAATGACAAATTAAATAAATTCGATGAGGATCAATGGAAAAAGTTTGCTATGGCACTTTATAATGTTCAACCACTGGAACAAAAAATTAAAAACTTTGAATTCAATGGTATGAAAGATGGATCTTTAGTTAAAGTATATTCCCCTAATAATTTAAAAGATGCAAAAATTTCAGAAGATACACTCGAAGATATTTTACTACGAGTAGGGCACGCCTTAAATAATGAAGTTTATATAATCGCGCCTCAAGGAAAATTTACATTTGCAGTAGACGAATATGATAATGATGGAGAATGGGATACAACATTTAATATCCTCAGAGTACCTTACTCAATTTCTCAAAAACTCACGGAAGGATTTAAAGGTGCAATACAAGCTAACGATAGTGAATCTGTAAATGATGCTATCGATACTTATGGCTTTGATTTTATTCGTCCCCCAAAAGTAGAATTCTCAGTCAACGATAATAAATTAACGATAAATGAATTTGAGTCACTATCGAGACTTAAAGGAGTAGATCAAATATCTGGATTTGAGAGTTTTTCCATGCTACTAGTTGATTTAAATTATAATGGAGTATCATTCGATATGGACAAAGTCTATTATAATAAAGATTTTGATAACGAACATTCTATAAAATTTGAAAAAGAATGGTTAACTAAACAAGTGATGTTTATATTTATCGATAAATTCGGTAATGAGTATATAGTTACAAGAGGAGGTTAAAATATATGTCTTATAAAGAAAGTGATTTAGTATTAGAAGTTAGTAAAAATGTTGATCCAGAGCAATGGGACGAAGGATATTTTCAAAACTTTTTTGAGATATTATTCAGGGGTAGAACTTATCAAAAGCAAGCTGCAGAAACTGCACTTCGATTTATGAACGCAGGTGAATATCAGAATATATCTGATTTAGCTAAAGAGAATTTTGATAATAATCCAATCATTTCCGAGAGATGGAATTTTAATTTTAAATCCATGTTAAATGATATTGATTTATCAAGTAAGTTATCAGCTACTATTGATTTAGCAACAGGAACAGGTAAATCCTACGTAATGTTTGGTGTTGCTATGGTAATGTTAGCCACTCGAAAGGTCAAAAGAGTCTTAATTTTAACTCCAAGTATAACTATTGAATCTGAACTCACAAAAAAATTCAAAGAATTACTTGCTAATACTGAATTAATAAAGTCTTTAGGAGAAGACTTTATTCCTCCTGAAATAATTAATGGTGATGATACCATTGTTGAGAATGCTATTGCGATTGAAAATAGAGATGCAATTTATAAAGCACAAGCGTTTAGAAATTCAATTGTAGATAGTCTTATAGGAAATGGTGAAACGACATTAGTTTTAAATGACGAAGTTCATCATGTATACTATGCGGAAAAAAACGAATGGAAATCTTTTATTGAGGACGATGAGAAGCATAATATTAACTTTAGATATGTTATTGGATTCACAGGCACTCCTTTTAAGGGTAGTAAAAACAATGAATATTTTTCTAATGTTATTTATCGTTTTTCTTTAAGAGATGCCATTGACCAAAGTTTTGTAAAAGAAGTTGAATATATTTCAGAAGAAGATATACCGAATGACAAAAATGAGAGATGGCAGGTTATTCTCAATTCACATAATGATATTGCAAGAACAATTCCTAATGAATTAGGAATTAAACCTATAACGATAGTAGTGACATCCAATAAAACCTCGTCAGACTCTAAAGCTAAGCAATTTAAAGAATTTCTAAAAGAAAGTAGAAATTTAACGGATAGAGAAGTAGATAATATTGTACTGTCAGTTCATAGTGGAACAAAAGCTAGATTAGATAGAAAGAAATTAAAAGACGTTGATAATAAAAATAATCCAGTAGAATTTATATTTAGTGTTTCTATGTTAACAGAAGGATGGGATGTTAAAAGAATCTTTCAAATTGTTCCAGATGAAGAAAGAGCTTTTAATTCAAAACTACTGATAGCTCAAGTTCTCGGAAGAGGGTTAAGATGGCCAAATGGTTGGGATGCTCACCGGTTTGGTTCGCCAGTAGTAACAGTTTTCAATCACGAAAAATGGTCTTCAAAAGTTGAGTCACTGGTAAATGAAGTTTTAGAAATTAGAAAACTTATAAAATTACCGGTAGATGAAACGTCAAAATACAACTTTGAATTATATAATGTTGATTATTCACCAGAAAAAACTACTAGAGACTATGAAAAAATGGGTAGTTATAGTTTATGGGAGAATGGCGTTAACCTACCGACGGATGATTCTATAGGAGAAAGTAATATTACATTAAAAAATATAAGGAACAATAGAGATAGGACTTTCAAATCAAAGTATAAGCATGAAACGTATACAGTAGATGAAATGGCTTATATTCTCTATCATAGGTTCGAAGATTTAGAAGATGATAAAGAATATATAAAAGAGTATCAAAATTATTGGCCAGTAGATAGAATTAGAAAAATGGTAATAGAATCCTTAGAGAAAAGCGGAAATAAAGTAATAACTAAAAGCTTAAAAAATAAATTTTTATCTTCTATGAGTGTTATCAGTAGAAGATCATCTAAAGTAGTAACATACACAAGAGTACCTGACGAATTTCTATCAATCAATACTATAAAACTACCTAAATCTTCAAATGAGCTTTCTAACTTTCATAAGAATAAAGTATTATTCTATGATGATGATCTAGAAAACACTTTAAATAATAGTAAAGATATTGCCAGTTTGACTACCTTTAAAGAAATAATCGACTCAGCAAATGGTTATAAACACAAAAAGATAGAGAATACTTATTTATTTAAAACACCTCAAACTGGTATTGTTACAACTGGAGAACCAGAAAGGAGGTTTTTAGAGTATCTAACAGACATAGAAGTGTCCAAATCAATAGATTCATTTGTTAAATCAGAAGACATTAATTTTTACTCAATAGATTATACTTGGAAAAAAGGAACTCATTATAAAAATGGTCAATTCAATCCGGATTGGTTTATCAAACAAGATGACAATATTATAGTTGTAGAGACCAAAGATGATAGTCAATTAAGTGATCCAGATAGTGAGAACATTGGTAAAAATAAGGCAGCCTTAGAGCATTTTAACTTTATAAATAAATATTTAGACGAACAAGGAAGTAACATACAATACAAATTTATTTTTATTACTCCTAAAGACTATAAATTATTTTTCGATAAACTTAAAAATAAAGAAATCATGAATTATATAAGCAATCTTGATGTGAAACTTGCGGAATAAAAAATCTACCTCTCTTCTTAATAGATATAAAATATAACAGAAGAGAGGTTTTATATTTGTAATAAAAAGTTGATTGATGATATTACATAGAACTTGTTAGTATTGAATATTTAAGAAAAAGAATTTAACTTCTGTTGACACAATTATCAGACAGTGTTTTAATACTATTTGTAAGCGTTTTACATAAATTTACGAGGTGGGACATGGTTTCTTCAAAAGACGTTGCGAAAAAGGCTGGGGTTTCCCAGTCGACTGTTTCAAGAGTTAGCAATAATCCTGAGTCTGTTTCTAAAGTGAAAAGAGACAAGGTTGAAAGGGTTATGAAAGATCTGAATTATATTCCGAATTCTGTTGCTAGATCATTAATCAGTAATAAAACAAATCAAATTTCTTTAATTTCCGGCACTTTAAATAATCCGTTTTTTGTAGAGGCTACAAGAACTATAGTGAATGCAGCATATAAAAAAGGGTTTACTGTGAATGTGTTTTTCGAAGAGGATGTCAGCAGAGAAAACTTATACAAAACGGTATTCAGCCAGAAATCAGAGGGAATTATTTTATCGTCAATGTATTATGAGAGTCAGTATTTTGATGAGCTGCTGAAACTGGGTATTCCTTATATAATGTTCAACAGAAAACACAAAAATGGCGGGAATTTTGTAGAAATTGATAACTATCAGGCTGGCTATCTTGGAGCTCAGTATCTAGCTTCGAAGGGCCATACAGATATCCATTTCCTCTCAGGTGAACTTGAAAAATCTACTTTTTTAAACAGGTATAAAGGTTTCTGTGAAGCACTGGATGAATTAAATATTAAATACACTGATTCAAATATATCTATTACAAAACAGAAACCGAAGCTGATTGAGCAGGAGCTCAACAAAGTTCTGTCATTCAAGAATAAACCGACTGCTTTATTCGCAGCGACGGATATGATTGCTTTAACATTAATCGATTGCCTGCAAAAAATGGATTACAGAATACCTGAAGATATAGCAATTATAGGAATTGATAATACGGAAACATTGAGGCACAGTTCTTTAAACCTTACATCTATAGGTCCGGTGGAAGGTGAACACTTAAGCTCAATAGCTGTAGAACAATTATTCAAAATGATTGAAGATGGAGAACAGAACGAGTTTCAAAGAACGATACCTTGTAAGTTATATGAACGCGGCACTGTTTAACTTCATTTTTGAATACGTATTCAAAATGAAGTGCTAAATAAAGGGGTGGGAAAATGGGAATTACAAAGGTTATAGAAAATGAGATTAAGAAAGCTTCAAAATATAATTTGAATACGTACCCATATAAATATATTGGTTCTCTGGAAAATTTAACTATTTATGATTTTGATGAGCCGGCTATAGCTGATGTCGTTAAAACAGCACAGGAAAAATATTTAGAGTATAGAAAAACAACGCTCTACCAAAGAACAGAAATTCTTTTAAATACAACAAAATTGATGGAAGAACATAAAGAAACAATCGCTGAAATTATCAGTTATGAAGCCAAAAAGCCGGTAAAATTTGCTATGCAGGAAATTGAAAGATCGATTCAGACATTAAAGCTTTCCGGCATTGAAGCATCAAAATTAGAAGGGGAATATATTAATTTAGATGTAGCAGCAAATGGCGGGGGAAGAAATGCTTTTACAAAGTATGAATCACTTGGTGTGGTATATGCAATGACTCCGTTTAATTTTCCATTAAATCTCGTCATTCATAAAGTAGGACCAGCATTAGCTGTTGGTAATTCAGTTATAGTAAAACCTTCAGAGAAAACACCTTTTTCTACTTATTTTTTAAAGTATTTACTTGAGCAGTCAGGTCTACCGGAAGGGGTAATGCAGGTTGTTACCGGTGATGGTGAAAAAGTCTCGGATGCTTTACTTTCACATGATGAAATCAAAAAACTATCGTTTACAGGCAGTGTCAGAGTAGGTGAAATTCTTAAAAACAAAATAGGCCTGAGAAAACTAACGTTAGAACTTGGCAGCACTTCACCACTGTATATTTCAAAAAATGTGAAAAAGGAAAATATCAAAGACATTGCAGAGCAAGTAGTTAACGGTGCTTTTGCATATAACGGACAAGCCTGTATAAGCACGCAGAAGGTGTTCATTGACGATGAAGTTTTTGAAAGCGTTATCGAGGAAATCGTGAAGAAAACAAAACAGCTTCAATACGGACCTTTGAACGATCACACAACAGATTACTCAGATTTGATAGATAGTCAGTCCCAGCAAAGAATAATTGAGTGGATTAAAGAAGCAGAACAAGGCGGTGCAGAAATATTGACTGGCGGAGAGAGATATAAAGGTTCAGTAAAACCAACAGTTATTACAGGGACAACTGAAGACATGAAAATATGCAGGCAGGAAATCTTTGGACCGGTTGTGGTCATTGAGAACTTAAAAGGAAGAAATATTACAGAGATATTAAATGACAGTTCTTTTGGACTGAATGCAGGTGTCTTCACTTCAGATTTCGAAGAAGCATTGCAGCTTTCGAATGACCTTGATTACGGGCAGGTACTGATTAATGACGTCCCGACAGTGCGCTTCGATCACATGCCTTATAACGGCAGACGTCATTCAGGTTATGGAACAGAAGGGATAAAATATGCCATTAAAGAAATGTCACAGCTGAAGATGGTGAGTTTGAAATATGTCTGATGCACAATTTAACTTGCCGGTACTGATTTCTGAGTGGCAGGTAAAATATAAACCTCTGCCTCTGATGAGAAAAAAAGGACTAACGCACTTTTTAGCAACAAATCTAATTGAAACATCGACTTCATTCAGCGATGAGAGTTTAAAAGACTTCAAAACTGAAAAATATGACATTACTCTTCCGGTCAGCCTGGATTATGATGTTGATCAATACGGAGAGAAGATGCTGAAGAATTATTATATACATCAAAAGAAGAGTTGGAGCTTTCCGGAGATAAAGAAAATTACAGAATATACTGTTTACCTGCCATATGCGATTGAAGAAGTGGGGAATAAGATATTTTTAGTTGAAGAATCGACAGGAATGAAGAAAAAGATATCCAAAAAGAACAAAATATATGGACTTTTACAAAGGGGATAAATGCATATGACTTTTCTATATATTATTTTGGCAGTTAACGCTGCAACTTGGCTCATTATGTATTTCTTAATATTTAGAACACCGTTACTGGACGTCGATGAGGGGGATAAATAATGGGAAGCGTAGTATTTTGGTCATGGATTTTACTTATCGCATTCGTTGTTATGATGATGACTTTTGGGTTTATGGGGATGAAGAAGACACATAATAATGATGACTTCGCTACAGCACGATCAAGTTATGGACCAATCACAATTGCCCTCGTGATAGCGGCTGGTATTTCAAGTGGTTCGACATTTATGGGGATGCCGGGTCTGGCATTTGATCTTGGTGCGCCGTCACTGTGGTATCCATTACTCTATCCTGTAGCGACAGTATTCGGGATGCTATTCTTTGCAAAAGCAATTAAAGAATATGGTGATACTTTAGGTACAAGAACAATACCTGAATTTATCGGAAATCGTTACGACAGTAACTTTCTTAGAGTAGTACTTGCGATTATCTCAGCACTTCTGATTTTCTATGTCATTTCACAGCTTGTTGCAGCGGCAACGATGTTTCAGATTATGATGGGTGTGGACTATAAAATCGGTATCCTGATTACCATTGTAGTTATTGGTGTATATGTGTTCATGGGCGGTTCTCATTCAGATATTATGACTGATGCTGTACAGGGTATGCTGATGGTACTGATTGCGTTAGTTGTCGTTATTTGTTTTGTGTTTGCTGTCGGAGCTGATGGAGGTTTCAGCGGTATGATTCAAACAATTCAGGAAAGACGCCCTGAAGGACATTTCGGCAAACTGTTTATACCAGGAAATGAAACATACGGTTCTCTATGGCTGGTACTCCTGCTGTTTGTTGCTCACTTGCCATTCGCAATTCAGCCGCATCTCGGGAACAAATTCATGGCAGTGAAATCTGATCGTGATCTTAAAAAATTATTAATGTGGACGACAGTATTTGCAACAATTCTGCCTTTGATGGGTCTTGGAGGAATGCTGGCAATCGCAGTACTTCCTGGAGATATTGATATTCGGCCGGATGCAGTTATTCCGACCTTATTCACGGAATTATTCCCACCATTTATAGCAGCATTTTTAGCAATTGCCGTATTGTCTGCAGTAATGTCGACTTCAGATGGTCTGGTCGTATCATTGACGCAATTATTAGCAAACGATTTATTCCGACTTTCAATTGTGCCGAAGTTAAATATTTCTACAGAAAAAGCAGATCGCATTGAATTAAATATCAGTCGTATTGCAACGCCTATCGTATTAATTATTGCAGCAATTGTTGCGCTGAATCCGCCGCAGTACTTATCAATATTTATGTGGATTGGAATTGGAGGGATTGTATCTTCGACAGCCGGGCCTCTGGTTATCGGATCGCTGTGGAAACGTGCAAATAAAACTTCAGCAATAATTTCATTATTAGTCGGTACAGCAGCCTATTGGATAATTTATCTGCCATTTGGATTTGATGTATCCAATCCATTTGCAGCCGCAGGTCTTGGTGTAATTATTTCTATGGCTACTATGGTTATTGCAGTACTTCTTACTACTAAGAAAAATGAAGATAATTTAACAGAAGTTACAGAGAAATAAGAGGAGATGTTTTAATGAAATTGATTTCACCGAAATTTATATATCATGGAATGGAATCGACGCAGGAAATAGAAAATATACTAAATGATTTAGGAGCTGAAAAAGTTTATCTTCTATGCGATCCGATTTTAGAAGAAATCAATGCAATTGATAAAGTGACTGCTATTCTTGATTCGAAAAGCATCGAATATGTCACTTCCACAAATGTAATGGCAGAGCCGTCAGTCGAAAAGGGAAATGAAATTGTATCAGAAGTGAGAGAAGCCGGTCCTGATGTAATTATTGGACTCGGCGGCGGCAGCACAATTGACCTTGCAAAAGCTGCTTCGTTAGTAGCACCTCAGGAGGGCGGGATTGCAGACTACCTGAATCTGACTGGCGATATGAAACTTGAGAACAAAAAGATACCTAATATACTCATGCCTTCGACTTCAGGAACAGGCGCTGAGGTTACTGATATAGCAGTATTTTCAACAGGAGACAGCAAAGATGCAATCACGGATCCTCTGATGATTGCAGACTACGCAATCGCAGATCCATTCTACACATATTCATTGCCATCTAAAGTGGCCGCAGCTAGCGGTGTAGATGCTTTAACACATGCAATTGAATCATTTACTTCAGTAGAGGCAACACCTTTGACAGATACGCTTGCTGCAGGGGCTATTGAAAAAATTTACCGTAATATCAGAGAAGCAGTGTGGGATAAAACAAACTACGCGGCTAAGGACGAACTTTCTCTTGGAAGTTTAATGGCGGGATTAAGTTTTTATAATGCAGGCTGTGCTGGGGTCCATGCACTGGCTTATCCTTTGGGAGGGAACTTTAAAATACCCCATGGTGAATCAAATGCGGTTCTGCTCCCGTATGTATATGACGAAATCATTAAAGCATGCAGCAATAAATTATCAAAACTGGCCCCAATTTTTGAAATAGATACGCAGGGTAAAAATAATATGGAAATCTCAAGAGATATAACAGATAAATTATTCGACTTAGTCAAAGAAGTAGGACTGCCGGAGAGTCTGCGGCATTATAATATTAAAGAAAAGGATATAAAGCTGCTGACAGAAAACGCATTAAAACAAACACGTCTTTTAGCCCGCAGTCCGCTTGAACTAAGAGAAGCAGAAATCGAAAAAATTTATAAGAATGCACTTAATGGAAGATAAAAATAAAACATAGGGGTGTAATAATGGAAATATTAAAACAAGGCAAGTCATTTGATGATATTAAAACGGCAGACGAAAAAGTATCTGGAATAGTGAGAGATACTCTTAAGAAAATTGAAAATGACGGAGATAAAGCTGTAAGAGAACTTTCTGAGCAGTTTGATAAATGGTCTCCGGAATCATTTAGATTATCTGACGAGCAGATTGAGGATATCGTTAATCAGATACCGGAACAGACTAAAACGGACATTGCTTTTGCTCAAGGCAACATTAAAAAATTTGCTGAAGCTCAAAAAAATTCAATGAAAGACATCGAAATTGAAATGGAACCCGGCATTATTCTTGGGCACAAAAATATACCGGTAAACAGTGTCGGCTGTTATGTTCCAGGCGGCAGATACCCAATGGTAGCAAGCGCACATATGAGCGTCCTTACTGCAAAAGTTGCAGGAGTCAGCCGTGTGATTGCATGTACTCCTCCTATCAATGGTGAAATACCTAAAGAAACTGTATATGCGATGCATAAAGCCGGTGCAGACGAAATATATATTCTCGGAGGCATACAGGCAATGGGAGCAATGGCAATAGGTACTGATTCAATAAATAGTGTAGACATGATCGTTGGACCGGGTAATGCTTTTGTTGCTGAAGCAAAAAGACAATTATTTGGAAAAGTAGGTATTGATTTGCTTGCAGGCCCGACCGAAGTCATGATTATTGCTGATGAAAAAAGTGATCCGGAAATGATTGCGACAGACCTTCTTGGACAGCTGGAACATGGTCCGACATCACCAGGCGTACTGATTACAACTTCCAAAGAAATTGCAGATAAAACTGTTGAGGAACTTGAACGGCAGCTTAAGGTGTTGTCTACTGGGGAAGTTGCAAGTCAATCATGGGAAGAATACGGTCAGATTATATTAGTTAAAGATAATGAAGAAGCATTAAAAGTTGCAGATGATCTTGCATATGAACATGTTGAAATACTTACGGAAGATGAAGACTACTTCCTTGATAACATGACAAACTACGGCGCGTTATTTATCGGTCCGAGAACGAATGTTGCGTTTGGTGACAAAGTGATCGGGACAAATCATACGCTGCCGACAAAAGAAGCAGCTAAGTACACCGGCGGTTTATGGGTAGGCAAGTTTATAAAAAATGTAACTTATCAGCGTATAACTTCCGATGAGAAAAGTGCGAAAATCGGAGAATATGCTGCAAGATTGTGCCAGCTTGAGAATTTCGCAGGTCATGCGGAGCAAGGACTGCTGCGTGTTAGAAAATACGGTAACAAATAAAGGACTAAAAGAGACTGCTGAAGTATTTATTTCAGCAGTCTTATTTGAATTACAGAAATTGAGGTGCGGAAATGGAAAGGGTATCAGTAATCGGCAGCGGCACGATGGGGCATTCCATTGCTATCTCGCTGGCATGGCATCACCACCCTGTAAAAGTATATTGCATAGATGAAGAAGCGGTTAAAAATGCAAAAGAGAATATAAAAGCCAAACTGGGAGTAATGATGAACAATAAAGTGATTAATGACCCCCAGGCAAATAGTATAGAAAGTATGATAGAACTTAAAACAAGTTTTAAAGAAACAATCTCAGAAGCAACTTTTATTATTGAGGCAATTACTGAAAATCTTGAAATTAAAAAAGAGCTGTATAATAAAGTAAGTAAATCTATGAGTAGAAAAGCTGTACTGGCGAGCAATACATCAGGATTTCTCCCTTCTGAATTGTCGGCAGGATTTAAATATCCCGAACAATTTGTCGTCACTCATTTTTGGAATCCTGCACATTTAATTCCTCTGGTTGAGATAGTTCCTTCTGGAGAAACCCGTGAAGAAACGATTAAAAGAACAGAAGAACTTTTGAAAAAGATTAATAAAAAACCGATTGTCATGAAAAAAGAAATAATAGGATTTATCGGCAACAGATTGCAATATGCGATGCTGCGTGAAGCTCAATACCTGCTGGATAACGGCTATGCGGATAAAGAAGACATAGATGTATCAGTCACTCACAGTATTGGCAGAAGATACCCTGTAACCGGTCCTCTAATGACAGCAGATCTCGGAGGGTTAGATGTATTCTCAGCTATATCTAATTACTTATTTAAAGAGCTGAGCAAGGCAGATTCCTCTGGTGAAACGATTATGAATTTAGTAGAACAGGGACAGTATGGAAGTAAGAATGGACGAGGATTTTATGAATGGGGTGAAGAAGCTTCTAGAGAAATAAACAGCAGGAGAGAAAAAATGCTGATTGAATTTCTTAAAATCGATGAAACTGAGGTGTAACGAGATAATGAAGTATTTTACAGAACTTAAAGATAAAGTTGTGATTATAACCGGAGGAAGTAAAGGCATAGGTAAAGAAATTGCTCTTGAATTTTCAAAGCTCGGGGCGAAAGTAGTCATTATTGGTAGAAATGCTGAAGATCTCGAGAGTACTAAAAAAGAATTGGACTGTTACAGTCAAAAGAATATGGCAGTTAAGCTGGATATTAATGACGTTTCAGCTCTGAATATAAATCTTGATAAAATTTATGAAGAATATGGTCAGATTGATGTACTGGTGAATAATGCCGGCATTAATATCGCTAAAGATGCATTTGATGTTACAGAAGATGACTGGGACAAAGTGCTTGATACAAATTTAAAAGCATCGTTTTTTATGTGTCAGGCTGCAGCTAAGAAAATGAAAGAAAATGGAGGCGGCCGAATAATTAATATGGCATCGCAGATGTCTTTTGTAGGATATGTAAAAAGAGCGGCATACGGTTCAAGTAAAGGAGGGGTGCTGCAGCTGACAAAAGCATTGGCAGTTGAATGGGCCAAGTATAATATTAATGTGAATGCAGTGGCTCCAACATTTGTAGAAACGAACCTGACAGCGAAAATGTTTGAGGATGAAGAATTTAAAAAAGATGTTCACAGCAGAATTTTGTTTGATGAACTGCCAAAACCATCTGATATTGTTGGCGGAGTACTGTATCTAGCCTCTAACTTATCAAACTATGTAACAGGAGAGACTATTAAGATAGATGCAGGATGGACAGCGATATAAAAATTACTATAAGTTATTAAGGAGCTGACTTCAGTATGTCGATTAATATAAACCGTATTAAAGAAAATCTTGAATACGTTGGCAATACTTTCAACAGCGGTTCAGAGGGGTATAACCGTCTGGCATTTTCAAAAGAAGAGAAAGATGCGATTAACTGGCTGGAAGGGGAACTGAAGAAAAACGGTATCAGTGTCAGACGGGATTCAATCGGCAATTTATTTGCGCGTATTGGTCCTGAAGATAAACCGGTATATGCTTTTGGTTCCCATCTTGATACTGTTAAGAACGGCGGGCTCTATGACGGTGCCTTAGGTGTAATGGCCGCGCTTGAATGCCTGCTTCAGCTTAAAGGACAAAATTCTCAACACACAGCTTATGAACTCGTCTGTCTTGTCGGCGAGGAAGGTAATCCGTTAGGGGGGACTTTCGGCAGCCGTGTCATTACGGGGCAGGTAAAGAATGATAATCTCGACGATGATATTTTAAAAGCTGCAGATCTGACGAAAGAACAGATTGAAGAGGCTTCTAATACAATTCAGGATTATACCGGTTTTATCGAACTGCACATTGAACAGGGAACTGTTCTTGAGAATAATGGCAACAAAACTGGCATTGTGACCAATATAGCGGGTATTGTCAGAAATCATATTACTGTCCTTGGTGAAGCGGGCCATTCCGGCACCATGCCGATGGAATACCGGAAAGATGCGCTGGTGATGGCGAGTGAGATTGTGCAACGTATCAACAGTGAGGTTCGAAAACTGGATGACGGCACTGTCGCGACTGTCGGACAGCTTGAAGTCAGACCCAATGCCGCGACGATTATTCCCGGCGAGGTGGAAATGACATTTGAGGTACGTTCAGGGAACAAGGAAAGACTGGAATCATTTCCGAAAGGAGTTCTAAGCTGGATTGAAGAAAATTATGACGTGAAAATTAAACCGGGAGTAACGAAACCGACTAATGCCATGTCTGATAAAATTATTGAAACAATCGAGCAGGCGGGTGAAAAACTGGATCTGCCGACTATGCGTATGCTGAGCGGGGCGAATCATGACACGAATACACTGGCGCCGTTTATGGCTGCCGGTATGATTTTTGTGCCGAGTATCGACGGTATCAGTCATAATCCTGCCGAAAAGTCGGATTGGAAATACATCGAAAATGCTGTAAATATCATGCTGGAAACCCTGAAATCATTAGATAAATAAACTATCCCCTGAAGTATTTAAGCGGCTTCAGGGGTTAATTTGTTTGAAACACTTTATTTATATCGTAATAACTCATGGTATCATCAGAGTAGACATATTTAAGCTAATGGAGACAGTCATATGAACAAAATGTATAACAGAGGATTTATAAATGATTTAAATACACAGAATATCTCTGCCGGGATTATAACGGGGACTCTCGGTATTGTCGGCGCTCCGATTATCGTCATTGAAGCGGCGGCAGCGGGCGGGTTTACTCACATCGAGACTATCTCATGGTTTTACGCTGTACAGTTTTTCGGCGCTTTATTCGGTCTGATTATGGCATTATATTACCGGATGCCGATTGTCGGCGCCCATTCTATTACAGGGGTCGCATTTTTAGTCACGGTGACACCGCATTTTACATATCAGGAACTGGTCGGCGGTTTTATCATCACCGGGATTATTATTATGCTGTTTGGTATCTCCGGCATATTTAAAAAAGTGATGAGCTGGATTCCAAGGGAGATTATTTCCGCCATGCTGGCAGGTATTATAACGAGCTACGTTGTCGGATTAATTCCAGCAGCGCAGGAGCTGCCCATCGTTGGAATCAGTGCCATCACCGTCTTTTTTATTTTAACGAAATGGAATTTAAGAATCCCGCCGATGCTCGGCTCGGTGCTGACCAGCATCATCGTCTTCTTTTTGATTTATGACTTTGATATGTCTGCACTTGGGACGGAAGTAGTCCTGCCGATTGTGCATGCCCCGGACTTTTCACTCGCCGGTGCAATCTCGATTTCAATTCCTCTTGCTCTGATGATTTTAAGCAACGATGCCACACCGGCTGTCGGGGCGCTGGAACGGAGCGGTTACAAAGTGCCGACGAATAATATCTTAACTGTGAGCGGTATTTTATCGATATTCACCAGTTTCTTCGGCGGCCAGTCTGCAAACGTTGCGGGAATGATGACGACGATTGCTTCGGATGAGGAATCAGGCGATACAGATAAACGTTACGTCGCTTCTGTGATTTCGAGTGTTATTATGCTGATTTTCGGACTGTTTGCATGGGCACTCGTGCCGCTGATGTTTGAACTGCCTGAAGCGCTGATGGCTATGCTTGCAGGTTTTGTTTTAATCGGTGTATTTGCTTCAACGATGAGAACGAGTTTCTCAAGTTCAAAAAATACGATGGCTGTTGTTTTTACATTTATTATTTCGGTATCGGGAATTTCAATATTCTATGTCAGTGCGCCGGTATGGGCACTGTTAATCGGAACGATACTGGCAAAAGTGGTTAGGAAATAAAAAGCTGCCGGAACTGTGATGTGTTATTCACGTGTTCCGGTATTTTTATTGATGCCGGCAAGTTTCAGCCCGTCTTTGACAACAGATATAACAGTATCTTTGTAGTCATATATATCCCCGTCAATATTCATTTCCTTTAAATCGCGGGCTTGTATTTCAACCTGTTCCGCAGTTAAATAAAGTACTTTCGGGTGCTCCGTGATTCGTCCTTTAAAGGCCATATAAAGCAGCTGTGCAATTTCTTTAGTGTTCACCGGCTCCACATTTAAAATATGCAGCAGCCCGTCATCGGGCTTTGCTTCCGGAATCAGCTTTTCGAGGCTGCCGACAGATGGATTTTTAGAAACCAGTGTCAGCACTGACTCAATCTCCATTTCCAGTTTATTTATTTTTAAACTGATGCGGTACGGCTTCAGCTTCATCAGTGTTTTAAGTCCCGTCCACAGGTAAGCAGCGCGGCCGGTTTTATTTTTAACAGGGGAGCTTACTTTGGCAAAAGAAGACATGAAGTTTCCGAATGCAGCAAGGTACAGCGCATATGTATCATTGACTTTAATAATATCTACCGCTTTTGTTACTGATGTATTCAGTTCTTTTGCTGCTGTCAACGGATTGAGCGGCAGGCCGTTTGATCTGGCAAAATCATTGACTGTACCGGCAGGAATGACAGCGACAGGGGTATCGATATTCTCTCTGCCGAGAATGCTGACGAGTCCGCTGAGCGTTCCGTCACCGCCTGCGGCGATAAAAAGATCAGCGGTTTCCCGTTGTTCAAGAACGATATGTTCAAAATCATCCGCCTCTGTGTATTTGATTACAGCATCAAAATTCTGAGATTCTAAAGTGCGTACCAGTGCTGCTTCAAGTTCCGCTTTCTGCCCCATGCCGGCAGTTCGGTTAATAATGATTAAGGCCTTTTTCATATCGCTCCTCCATTCTGTTATAAACATTATACCGCAGCAGAGCAGAGAAGAAGATGCCGAAAAGACTGGAAATTTTCTATGAATTATACTATAGTAAAATGTATTGGAAACATATGCCGACATAGTTTAATGGCAGAACACAGCCATGGTAAGGCTGCAATGCGAGTTCGATTCTCGCTGTCGGCTTATTTTAAAGGAGAATGCTCAACATGATTGTTATAAGTGCAGTGCTCCTGATCGTTTTAATTTATGCGATTGTGAATGCAGTCCAGTTTTTTAAAAGCACTGATCTCACTAAAGCTGTCAGAGATAAGATGCTGGCGAGAGCTTTTAAAGGAGCTTTTCTTACAGTCACAGGCGGCTGGTTTTTCTTTGAATTATTCATGATTATGAGAATAGAACCTTCATTTGAAGTCTATCGCATAGTAATGTTAATCATTGTAATTATCTCACTCATCGTATTCGGACTGAATTTAAAAGTGCAGAATCAGCGTCCTGAGTAAGCAATCTTTTATGTTAATGTATAATCGTGATAAGGTTAAAAATTTAAATGAAAGATTGAAGGTCAATATATGAAGAACTTAATTATTAGAGTAATTAAGGAAACGATGAAAGATCCTGTTAAAAGAGAAAAAGTATTAAATTATGTTAAGCCGATTATTTCCAACTATACAAATAAGAATAATAAGAAGAAATAGAGAAAAATCCGGTCCTCAAAGAGGTCCGGATTTTTGGTTATTTATCAATATCTATATTCTTTACTTCTCTGACCTTAGCATCTTCATTCTTCACTTCACTCACTCTGATATCATCATGTTTCACTGTACCTGATACATGTTCCATCTTCTCAACGATTTCTTTTGTAATTACAATTTCTTCTGTGACAACGTGTTCCTTAATCACCCTGATCCGTTCTTTCGTCACCGGAATTCTGATGATGCCGAGATCGTCATCGCCGTCTTCTGTATTATTATAGGTCTCAAACAGCGGTTCGCCTTCGACAGGACGGCGTTCTACAGTGACATTATCCATATTCACCGGCACATCAAATTCTTCAACCTTCGAATCCGTATACTTTTCAACAACGACTTCTCCTGTTTGAACTTTTTCTTTACTTACAGCAAGCCTTTCTTCACGAAGCTCCATCGTTTCTTCATCCTGCGGTGTTTCAAGACCGGATTCATCAATATATAAAAGAAGTTCTCCATTATTCAGAGCGTTCGTATAGTTATCGCGTTCTGCATTCGTCATCGTCAGGCGCTGGCTGCCATCCAGCTGCGCCAGCAGTTCTTCGATACTCTCGGCACCGGTCATCCGTTCGTTTACATCTGGATAATCCGTCAGAAAATCTCCATAGCCTCGGGTCGATACGACTGTCAGTTTATGTTCAGATGTTCCCGTCCTTGTATAATGCTTCAATCTTTCATGTAAATGTTCTTCATTCGCAATCAGTTCAATTTGCCCCATAATGCCAGACCTCCATCGTTATTAGTAATTATTCCTTTATTCCCCGTATAGACTAAGTGCAAACCGGCAGTAAGTTGTGATATTCTTTATTTAAACACGGGCAAAGGGGATGACCAGATGTTTAAAGATGAAATCGAGGCGCTGATTGAACGTCAGCCGACAAAAGATATTTCTTATAAGATTGAATTTGATAATCAGATATATGTACATAGGGAACATGCAGTGTACCCTTCAGCCAGCACGATAAAAGTACCGATTGCGCTGATTAATCTGCAGCAGCATTTTCATAATTACGAAGATATTTCGCTTACAGTGGGTAAGAAAGTCGGCGGCTGCGGCGTGCTTCACACGCTCGAGAGCGTTAAGCGCCTGACTTTATGGGATACGATTGTGCTTGCGATTATTATTTCTGATAATACCGCATCAAACATGCTCATCGATAATATCGGCATCGACCGGATTAACGAAGGGTTTACGGCACTCGGTCTCCACGACACGACGCTCGCGCGCAATTACTATGATACGACGGGTATTAATGAAGGAAAGCGCAACGCAACATCAGCCGCTGATATGTTTACGTCCATGAAGTACGTAATTCAGGAAAACGATGTGCTGCCGGAAGACATCAGACAGAACTTCTTTGATGTCATGAAAAAACAGCAGATTAACGACAGAACCGGCGGATTTTTTAATATCGATGAAGACCATGAGGCGGAGTTTATCGCCTCGAAAACAGGGTCGGTGACAGCGCTCGAGCATGAATTCGGCATGATTCAACTGAATGGCAAACAGCTCATATTTTCTATTTTCTCAGACAACTGGCCGACGAATCAGGAAGGCAAATATTTCCTGAATGAAATGGGTAAAATATTTAAGAAGTATATGAATTAAATTTTAGAAACCAGGGAGGCACTTATGACAGAACTCACTTTGCAGGAAGCAATTTTTACAGTCAGCAATCTCCGTAATCAGCTTAATAAGGAATATGCGAAATTCGATACTGAATACCGCGTGCCGGTCGCCGTAAATAACGAAAGTGTTGTAAATGACAGCAAGACAGCGGATGTAAAAGATTCTCTTAAAAAGATTGAACAGCTGAAACACGATATTATTACGCTGAAGGCTGCCGTTCATCATAAAAATACAACAGGAGTGCTTACGATTGATGATGTGGAATACACCGCATCAGAAGTGCTGGAATCACTGAAACTGGAAAGGGATATCGTCAATAATCTGCAGAACAATACGTCTTTCGGCTACCATCGTGAACGTATTAAAACTGTCGCCGGTGTCGGTATTGTTGAAGAGGGTATTATTAATGAAAAAGAAGTAATCGAATATATTGAGGCGCTTGAAGTAAAGGTAAACCGTAAATCCATGCTGATTGATAAGTTCAACAGTACGGAAACAATTGAAGCGGAACTTAAAACGATATAAAAGTTTTCGGCAGAAATCAGGCCCCTTTCTTATATGATAATTTGATGGATTACAATTTACGGTTTATTTATCTGATTACGTTTTAAGAATCCGGATGCTGGACACGAAACACAATCGTGCTGATGACCTGATTTCGACGGGGATTTCCCAAAAACTTCCGGGCGGAAAGTTTTGCCTTTAGGACCGTCTGTACATAAAAAAAGACATGCAGAAATTTCTGCATGTCTTTTTCTTTCTTTTACGCCGCAGCCCTGCATGCTTCCGCACATTCAAAGCAGGCTTTGGCGCATTCCTGACAGTGATCGTGGTCATGCTTTTGACATTCCTTGCCGCATGCTTCACAAATAGTGGCACATACGCCGGCGAGTTCTTTAACGAAAGGTGAGTTTCTTGTGACGGCCTGTTCTAAAAATGAGCACATATCCGCACATTCACGGTCTGTTCTAATGCAGTCCGCCATCATTTTTACATCTTCTTCTTTTAAGCATGCGTCGAAACAGTGATTGCACGCTTCCATGCATTCGTGCAGAGTTTTAAGCAGCTGCTGATTCTGTTCGTGAGCCATATATAATTCCTCCTTAAAAGATTCATACAATCTATTAATTCCCTGAGCAATATTTTTTAAACTGTAGTACAGTGGAATTGTAAAGAAAATATAAACGGCTGGGGGCGCACTTATGTGCTGAGAGATAATATCGACCCTTTGAACCTGTAGGTTAGGACCTGCGCAGGGAAGTCTGTGTCGATATATACGCGGATGTCTGTATATTTTTTGGCCCGGGCCTCTCATAAGGTTCGGGTTTTTATCGTCTTTGGCCGAAATACAAAGGAGATATGGCAATGAAGTTTACAGACAGGTTATGGGACAGCGTGGAGAGTATTTGGAACGGATATCTTGAGCATCCGTTTGTGACCGGTTTAGGGGACGGGACGCTCGAGCACGGGAAATTTCAGCACTGGCTGAAGCAGGACTATGTGTATCTGGTTGAGTATTCCCGGCTGATGGCAATCGGGGCGGAGAAGTCGCCGGACCTAAAAACGATGAATATGTTTTCTGAAATGCTGCACGGCACGCTCTTCGGAGAAATGGAGCTGCACAGAAATTACGCGGCAGAGTTTGGTATTTCAGAAGAGGAGCTTCTTCTGACCGAAGCTTCCGCAGTGAACACTGCTTACACGAGCTATATGCTGAACCACGCTCAGCGGGGTGATGCAGCGGCTGTTGCTGCATGCCTCCTCGCCTGCGCCTGGAGTTACAATTACATCGGAAGATCTCTGTCGGATAAATACCCGGAGCAGGAAAACAATCCGTACAAACAGTGGGTTGAAACATATTCTAGTGAAGATTTCACCAGTTTGAACGGCACGGCGATGACTCTCCTTAATAAGCTCGCTGAAGGAAAACCTGAACGTGAACTGGTCCTGCTGGAAGAAATCGTCGTGAAGACCAGTCTCTATGAGTATATGTTTTGGGATATGTGCGAAAGCCGGGAAGAATGGCCGATTAAAGTGAGTTTATAAACGGTTATAATTATTAATAAGTTTTCAAAATTGTTAAAGGTCGGTAAATAATGTATAAGTCAGTTTTTCTTTGAGGTATTGTAGAATTAACACCATGAATCAGTCTGAATACTATCTTACTTTTAAGGAGCTGGAAATCCATAATGAAGAAACTTTTAACAATCGGATCGTTAGTCGGAGTGCTTGCATTAGCAGCGTGCGGCGGAGACACTGAAGAAGGAACAGAGACAGAAGAAACCGGCACTGAAGGAACAGAAACAGAAAGTACAGAGACTGAAACAGATACAGAAACAGAAGATACCGAATCAGAAGACGATGGAGCTTAAAAAATGCTTGAAATGCCGCCGGTTAAAGCCGGCGGCACTTTTTTATCGTGTACAGTGTTAAATTATCACATCGAGGGTATATAAGTATTAATCTGACTTAAGGAGAGTGACTGGTTACATGAAGAAATTGACAGTGGTGACAACGCTGATTGGTGTGCTTGCACTCGCGGCATGCAGCGACACGGGTGTCGATGAAACGGAAGTAGATGAGAACGAAGTCGAAGAAGATGCACTTGATGATTCGGATGATGACGAAGAAGAAAATGAAGTTGAAGACGCTGGAACTGAAGAAGATCAGTAAAAATTATGAAGTGCTGCCGTTTCAGGCGGCACTATTTTTATGATTTAGCGTATTTTATCGAAAAATTATAAATTCTGTTTTTATAGAGAAGCGGCAGGCGGAATTTTTTATACAGGATAAAAGTTGTGGTAGCATTGAATCAATAAACTGATGCGGGAGCGAAAAAGTAATGAAAATTGGTGTTATTTCAGATTTGCACATTGACCGTTATAATAGTGAAACGCTGAAACAGAAGGATTTTTCTCTTACGCTTGCCAACGAAGTGTCGAGAGAGGCGCTCGATATTCTGCTGATTGCCGGCGATATTTCAAACGATCATGTCCGCTCTTACCGCTTTATGCAGGAGCTCGAACAGATGACCGGTGTGACGATTTACTTCGTGCCGGGTAATCACGATTTCTGGAACTTCAGCGGGGATGCGAAAAGCACCCGGGAAATATATGAATTTTTTAAAGAGACGAAATACTTTAAAGAAGGTTCGCCGATTGATCTTGGCAACGGCTGGGCACTCGTGATGAACCCGGCCTGGTATGATTATACGTATGCAAGCGACCGGTTTTCCCTGGAACGGTTAAGCGAGCGGGAATACTACGGTGGCACGTGGCAGGATAAAGTGAAAATTAACTGGGGAATGACTGATCCGGAAGTGTCCAGAGAGATGGCGGAGCGCGCCGAAGCTGACCTTGAAGCGGTCCGTGATAAAAAAATTATCCTGATGACGCATGTCGCGACTCACAAAGCATTCAGGGTGCCGATGCCGAATCGCCTGTTCGATTATTATAACGCCTTCATCGGCACATCGGACTTTGACCGCTTTTATGAAGAATATGATATCCGCTACAGTATTATGGGGCATATTCATTTTAGGCATCAGGTTGAAGAAAATGGTACGGATTACATCTGTGCCTGTCTCGGTTATAAACGTGAATGGCGGACAAAAGATATTGTGCACGAGATGCGGGACGCTTTGCAGGTTATAGAAATTTGATAAGAGAACCATCAACCACCTTTTCCGGTGGTTTTTGTATTTTTCTGGGAATTCTTTGTATCTATCCAGGAAATTAAAATAACTTGTACGAAATAAAAATAAATCGCTGATTTTCCCTATATATAGTATGAGAGGACTTTTAAGGAGGAAATCAATGATTATATCAGAACGGAAAATCAGTAAAGAACTGGCATTTTACAGAGCACTCAGTTCCCGCTTTTGTCTGGAAGAAAAAGATGCGAAAAAATTGTCGGTGCTGGAGCGCGGTTATAAGGGAGAACGTATTTATGACGAAGTGTTTGATGAAGAGGGCCACAGTTCGGTATTTGTCTTCCGGGATATTTATTTGAGAATCGAGGACAGTACAGCGCAGTACGACGCTCTGATTGTGAGCGATGCGGGAATAACAGTGAATGAGATAAAAAACTACTCGGGTTTTTATCGTGTGGAGAGAGGAAAATGGTATGCCGGAAACTTTGAGGTGCCGGATGATCCCCCGGCGCAGCTGAAACGCGCTATGAATAAGCTGCTCAAACTGCAGTATATTCACCGGTTGAATTTTGATATAGAGGGGAAGGTTGTTTTTCCGCATATAGATTTCCGGCTGAATTTTGATAATCAGGATGTGCGTGAGAGATTGGTGATGAGATCCGAGCTGCGTGATTATTTAAAGAGATTTTCGAACGAGTATGCCGGCCGGTACGCGGAACGAATTGCGGAAGCGGTGTCTTCACACATTATTGATAATCCATTTTTTGATAAGAGCGCGAATTTTGATTCAGTGCGTAAAGGATTGTACTGCGGGAATTGCGGGGGTTTTGAGGTTGAAACATGGGCATATCATTTCTTCTGTACTGCATGCAAATCCAGAGAAACGAAAGAATCTCATGTTATTCGCGCGCTAAGTGATTATACTGCATTATTTACGAACGAAAAATTAACGAGAAAACGCTTATTGGAATTTATCGATTACAAAGTCAGTCCGCGTACGATTGTAAGAATGCTGAGTAAATATTGTACTCGATTTGGCGCGGGGAATGCGACTTATTATGAGTTTAATTATGAAAATTACGAAGATGTGGTAGAAAATCATGAATATATTAGAAGGTATAAGAATCATATGATTAAAATCTAGGATTACCTACTTGTGCGCGCCACCGAAAAACGACGGCGGCACAAGAAGAGGAACTGCGCGCCACCGAGAAACGACGGTGGCACAAGAAGAGGAACTGCGCGCCACCGAAAAACGACGGTGGCACAAGAAGAGAGACTGCGCGCCACCGAAAAACGACGGAGGCACAAGAAGAGGGACTGCGCGCCACCAAGCTCGCACCCCACCCAATCATCAGCAAAAAAACGCGCCGGACCGGCGCGTTCCACAAAAAATATTATTTTTTCACTTTGATTTCTTCGTATTTCGCGTGCCATTCGGGGAAAACGCGTTTAAACATAACAGGACGGAATTCGCCGTCGACTTTTTTAACGACAATCAGGGTGGTCGTGCCGTGCGTGCAGACTTCACCGTCACCGTTAACGATTTCGAACCCGTAAATTGTACGGACACCGGTGTTTTCTTCGACCCAGGTGCGGACGAAGGCGCGGTCACCGTATTTTAATGATTTCGCATAAGTGATGTTGACGTTATGAACGGGGGCGAGGTATCCTTTCCGTTCCATTTTTAAATAATCATAGCCGATATCTTCAATCAGCTGCATGCGTCCGAGTTCCAGCCATTTAATATAGCTGCCGTGATAAATAACGCCCATCATGTCGGTATCTGCATATAATATCTGGATTTCTTTTTCTGCTACATAAACGCTCATGAAATTTCCTCCTAAAAATAACTTAAAGATATTATATCATTCTCTATCTGCAATTTTTCAAAGGAGTTTATCGTTTTTGGTTAAAAGGGTATGATAGAGAAAGAAGGCAATTAGAAATGGGGCAAAATGAACATGAAATTACTGACTTTTGTAGATGAAACAACCGGGAAATATAAGCTTGGTGTACTGACTGAGAAAGGTGTGCTGGATATTTCCGGGGATTTTGAAACGCTGCAGGAGGTCATGGCGAACAAAGACAAGGCAGAGGCGCTAATTGAATTCTATCTGGAAGCGGATTATATTGAACTGAAGAGTGTCGATGAACTGGTACTCGGTCCGGTTGTGCCAAATCCTGAGAAAATTATTTGTGTCGGTGTAAACTATAAAAGGCACGCCGAAGAAATGAAAATAAATATACCGGAAATGCCGGTGATTTTTTCGAAGTTTAATAACACACTGACCGCCCACAACAGTACGATTACAATACCGAAAGACACATATATGATTGACTACGAAGGCGAGCTCGCGATTATTATCGGCAGAGAGGGCCGTAATATTCCGCGTGAAGACGCGATGGATTATGTGTTCGGCTATGCTAATGCGAATGATGTTTCGGAAAGAAGCTCGCAGTTTGCGACGAGCCAATGGCTGGCAGGAAAAACTTATGACGGTTTCTGCCCGGTGGGCCCTTATATTGCAACGCTTGGTGAAATCGGTGAACCGCATAAGCTGCGTATAAAGACATATGTCAACGGCGAGCTGCGCCAGGATTCAAACACGAATGATATGGTATTCAAGAGCAGAGGACTCGTCAGTCACATTTCAAAATATATGACGCTGAAACCGGGAGATATTATTCTGACGGGAACACCGGAAGGTGTCGCTTCAGGTTATAAAAAAGCGGACAAACCGTGGATTAAAGACGGCGATACAGTGACGGTGGAAATAGAAACACTCGGTCGTCTGACAAATCATTTTAAAAAGGAATGATGTTTAATGTCGATATATGGAAAAGTTCATACTCTTTATACTGGAGGAGTAAAAACTGTCGGAAATCCTGATGCAGACAATAAGATGAATCAGCAGTGGAAAACAGGCGCGTTTAAAGAAAAAACGGACAAGCAGGTCTTTTTATCTAAAGAAGGTCTCGCCGGCGATGAATGTGCGGATAAGAAAAATCACGGCGGACCGGAAAAAGCACTGTTTGCGTACAGTCTCGCACATTACGATAACTGGCAGCGTGAACTCGGAAATTCCGACATTGCGGCCGGCGGCAACGGAGAAAATATTTCCGTAATGCATATGGATGAAACAACCGTACATATCGCGGATATATATGAACTCGGCGAAGCGATGATTCAGGTATCTCAGCCGCGGCGCCCATGCTGGAAACCGGCGCGGCGTCACGGCGACATTGATTTCGCGAAAAAGATTGAGGATACGGGCCGCACCGGCTGGTATTTCCGTGTGCTTAAAGAGGGGAATATCCAGGCGGGAGATACATTTAAACTCCTTGAACGTCCATGCCCGGACTGGACCATTGACCGGATGAATGAAGTGCTGTACCACAACCGTGACAATATCGGCCTGCTTGAGAATCTCAGGGATTGTGAATACACACCGCCGAGCTGGAAAACCACACTCGATAAACTGCTCTCCGGCGAAACAGTCGACGATTCGAAACGGCTGTACGGCCCGAATATATAAGAGGAAAATATAACTCAGTGTGAATTTTGATTTTATTTTGCACTAATAAATATAAAAAAGTCCCGCCAAAATGGCAGGACTGCATAAATTTAATCGTTAACTGTTTGAGCTTTCGGTGTTTTATCGTCTGGATTATATGTCGGATCGAGCTTCCGTTCAAGGAAACGAAGCGCGAAGTCGATAATAATCGCAATCAGGGCAATAGGAATTGCGCCGGCTAAAATATACACCGTGCCGTCTGTAGCGTTCGTCCCGCGGATAATTAAATCCGACAAGGTCGGCGCGCCGATGAACGACCCGATTGCAACGATACCAATCGCGACAACGAGTGCAATGCGGAGTCCGCCGATAATAACCGACAGGGCAAGCGGCAGTTCAATCATGCGCAATACCTGATTGCGTGTCATGCCCATACTTTTCCCGGCATCGGTAATATTTTTATCGACACCTGTAATACCTGCGTACGTATTTTTAATAATCGGCAGAAGCGCGTACAGGAAAACCGTCAGAATAACAGTATTTGTACCAAGCCCCATAACGAGCATTAAAATCGACAGCATGGCAAGGGCCGGAATGGTCTGGATAATATTCGCGATGGTAATAATTACACCTGACAGCTTCGCATAGCGCGCGATAAAAATCCCGAGCGGTATGCCGATAATTGCAGCAAAGAGTACACCGTAAACACTCATCAGCAGGTGGTCTGTAAAGAGACTCAGCAGATAGGCGAAGTTGTTGACGAAATAATTATATAAATCCGTTAATAAATTACCTGTCATCTTATTCACCTTCCTCTTCAAAGTAGTTATGTTCTTCTAAAAACTCTTCCGCAACGAGTGCCGGCTCAATACCTTCTTCATCCGCCCGGTAGTTTAAGTTCTGCATTGTTTCGGTTGAGATTGTATCTGTCAGACGGGACAGCGCCTCGTCAATTACCGGATATTCTTCAATAACTGCATGGGTCGCGAACGGTGATGCATCATACGGCGGGAAGAACTGAAGGTCGTCTTCCAGCACGACTAAATCATAAGCCGGAATGCGGCCGTCCGTCGTATAGCCGAGCGCGAGGTCCAGACTGCCTGTGCTGAGAGCTTCATAGACCAGGCTGATCTGCATAGCGCGGATGTTGCCGAAAGAGAAACCGTAAGCTTCCTGGAAGGCAGGATAGCCGTCTCCGGGACGGTTGAACCAGGAAGTATCAACGCCTACTGCGAATTCATCTGTATATTCCGCGAGATCCGATGTTGTTTCGAGGTTATATTCTTCTGCCGTTTCACGGGTTACCATAAAAGCATAGGTGTTATCGAAACCGTAAGAATCGTAAAATTTCATATCGAATTCCTGATCAAATATTTCCTGTGTCTGCTCCATAGCAGTAACCGGATCGCTCTCCGGTTCTTGATTTAATACACCTGTCAAGTCAGTGCCGGTATAGCGGACACCGGATATCTGAGCATCTCCCGAGAGCAGGGCGTTGTGCTGAATTGTCGATGAACCGAGATTATTAATCATTACCGGCTCAATTTCTCCTTCGCTGTAATGTTCAATCATTAAGCGTGACATATGGGAAGCAATCTGTGATTCTGTCGTCGTCATTGATGTGATTGCGATACCGTCGCCGGAACTGCTGCTGAGACCGGGCAGGCTGCACCCGGCTAAGACAGTCAGAGATACCAGTGTGACGGCTAATAATTTTTTTATTTGTCTCATGATACTCCTCCTATCTAGATACTTTTAAGCCTTTAGGCGTTGCCCATTTTTCAGTCAGCGATAAAATATAATCCGCAATCAGCGCAAGCAGGGTTACCATAATTGCCGCACTGATAATCAGTTCGGGCTGGTACGAGTTCAATCCGTTAAAGACGAAGTCTCCGAGACCGCCGGCACCGATGTAGCTCGCAAGTGTTGCCCACGAAATGACATAGACCGACGATAATCTGATACCGCTTAAAATCAGCGGTACCGCGATAGGCAGTTCAACATGCCAGATCAGCTGCATGCGGGTCATGCCCATACTTTTTGCTGCTTCTTTTACGTCGGGATCAATATTTTTAACGCCGATAATAGTATTGTTTAAAATCGGCAGCAGAATGTACGCGCTGAGTGCAATAATTGCCGGTATGCGTCCGACGCCGAACAGCGGAATCATCAGTGCAAGCACCGCAAGTGTCGGCACTGTCTGCAGCACACCGGCGGTTGTCAGGACATAGCCGCTGAGCTTTTTTGTGTTGGCGATAGCCATACCGAGCGGCACGGCAATCAGAATACCGATAAATAATGAAATTATAGACAGGTAAAAGTGTTCCCACGTTTTAATGAAAAGTTCCGTGCCATTCGCATTTAAAAATTCCATCATGCTTCATCAGCTCCTGACGCAAGCTCCCGGGAAGGCTCCTCGCCCCAGATTGTATCGTACACGATATCCACCAGATTCGAGCGTGTAATTAATCCGATTAATGTATTATTGTCATCGACTACAGGAATGTTTCTGACATTCCGTTTTAAGATGGTTCTGACTGAATCCTGAAGTTTTGAATCGATGCCGATTTTGTATATATCCCGGCCCATTAAATCAACAATATCCATGCCTTTGCGGTAGCCTTCATTAATATCTTCGATATCTATAAAACCGAGCAGCTTCTTATGGCTGTCGGTAACGAGAATTGTATCAATACGTTTTTCGCGCATTAAAGCGATGCATTCGTTAATCGATTTGTCGACCGTAATGCTGACCGGAGTAATCATTGCATCAGCAACGGTGCGCATATTCGGCCTGTCCTGAATCAGGCGTCCTTCACCGATAAAGTCGCGGACGAAGTCGTTTGCCGGATTGCGGAGAATTTCATCGGGCGAATCGAACTGGACGATTTCTCCGTGGCTCATAATACAAATTCTGTCCGCGAGTTTTATCGCTTCATCCATATCGTGGGTAACGAAAATAAAAGTCTTGCCGAGTTTCTGCTGGAGTTCTTTGACCAGGTCCTGTAATGTATCGCGCGTAATTGGGTCGAGCGCTCCGAAAGGCTCGTCCATAAGTATAATATCCTGTTCAGCTGCGAGTGCTCTGACAACACCGATACGCTGCTGCTGTCCACCTGAAAGCTCGGATGGATAGCGGTCTAAAAACTCTTCCGGCAGGTCGACGAGCTTAATTAGTTCCCGCGCCTTCTTATCTTTGTCTTCTTCAGACCATTTTAAAAGTTTTGGAACCAGAGTAATATTTTCTTTAATCGTCATGTGAGGAAGCAGGCCAATCTGCTGGATTACATAACCGATACTGCGGCGGAGTTCCACCGGATTTTTCTTTGTGATATCTTCACCGTTTATCGTAATCGTGCCGGAAGTCGGTTCGATCATCCGGTTAATCATCCGGAGTGCAGTCGTTTTTCCGCTGCCGCTCGTACCGATAAATGCGATAAATTCACCTTCCTGAATATCGAGGGAAATGTCGTTGACAGCTTTTTTACTGCCGCCGTAAATCTTAGTTAGGTTTTTAATACTTAGCATAGTTGTCTCCTTTACTTTATAAAGTTGAGCAATTTTATACTATATAACTATATCATAGTAGGAGGAGTATTTCAGGCAGCTTTATTTTTTCACATATAGGGAATGTTCATATGTGCGTATTCTGTAAATCATTGTGAAATAATTAACTGAAATTTAATTATAAAAGTTAAATAAAAATATGAAAGTTAAGGAATTTTAATTTCATTACGTTTTGACAGGGATGATAGAATGAAATAATCATATTATTATAGAAGGGGAATGCCAATGCTGTCATTATTAATGATTGTAGTGCCTGTATTCCTGGTTTTTGTAGCCGGATTTACCGCGCAGAAACTTTTGAAAATGGACATTAAATCAGTTTCGTCTGTCTCGCTTTACATATTGTTTCCCTGTTTGGCTTTTACGACCTTTTACACCAATCCGCTGGACGGAGAATTTTTATATGCCCTGTTTTATTCGCTGGTATTAATGCTGATTTTAACAGTTATCACTATTATAATCGCCCGTTTACTGAAGTACGGCAGAGCGGAAATCGGCGCCATGCTGCTCGGCGTGCTTTTTCCAAACAGCGGCAACTACGGAGCGCCGGTAGTGCTCTTTGCAATTAATGCCGCGGCTTTTGACTATGCCATTATGCTTACAGTCATTCACACCTTCATTATCAGCACCGTAGGAATTTTTATTGCGTCTTACGGCAGCGGCGCGGCGATTACCGTGCGGGAAGGTTTACGCAGCGTCATGCGCGTGCCGGTGATATATGCGGTCTTAACAGCAATTATCTTTCAGCTGATAAACTTTGAAATTCCGGCAGCTTTTATGGAAATTATAGAAATGATCGGTGCGGCATCCATTCCAATCGTTATGCTGATTTTAGGTATGCAGCTTGCCGAAATGAAACTCGGCCACAGCGGAATGACAGAAGTTACGGGTCTGGTTGTTATGCGTATGGCAATATCACCTTTAATTGCGATGGGACTGACGCTTTTCATGCCGGTTGATGATACGTTTAAACTTGTATTTATTATCCTGAATGCGATGCCGGTCGCTGCGAATGCTACGATGATTGCTGCGGCATACAATACGAAGCCTGACACCGTCTCCCTCGGGGCTTTTATCACCACGCTGTTAAGCCTGATAGCTCTGCCGGTCTGGCTCTTCGTTCTCGGAATTGGAATGCAGCCGTAAAATCTCACTCTTCTTTTTGATGGATTATTCAGACTATTGTTTGACATGATTATTCGCCTAAGGTAGGTTTAAGTCAAATTAATATTAAAGGGGATGCAGTATTTGAGTAATCACACTAGTTTATCTCAGGCAGAAGAGTTAAAAGATAAAATCATAGAATGGCGCAGACATTTGCATAAGCACCCGGAACTATCATTTGAAGAATACAAAACAGCGGAATTTGTAAAAGAAAAACTGGAGAAGCTCAATTTTGAAATTGAGTACCCGGTAGCGAAAACAGGACTGGTTGCGACGTTAAAAGGGAAAATTGAAGGGCCGACGGTCGCGCTGCGTGCGGATATGGATGCTCTGCCGATTCAGGAAGAAGGCGAAACGGAATATAAATCAACCGTGGACGGTGTCGGTCATCTCTGCGGTCATGATGCTCACACAGCGATACTGCTCGGAGCTGCTCATATCATCAGTGAAAATCCGCCGGAACGGGGCAACATCAAGCTCTTGTTTCAGCCGGCGGAAGAAGGATACGGCGGAGCTGATGTGATGGTGCAGGAAGGCGCCTTGAAAAATCCCGATGTGGATGCTGTAGCGGGACTGCATGTCCATCCGACGATTAAAACCGGTGAAACTTCAATCACAGAAGGGTTTGCGACAGCATGTACAGATTCTTTCGACATTAAAATCATCGGCAAAGGCGGTCATGCGGCACACCCTCATTTATCGATTGATCCGATAGCAATATCTTCAACGGTCATTGCGTCTCTGCAGCAGATTGTCAGCAGAAATATCGATCCGCTTGAAAATATTGTGCTCACGATAGGAAGAATTGAAGGCGGCTTTGCAAGAAACGTCATTGCGCCTGAAGTTACACTGGAAGGCACAGTCCGCTTGTTAAACCCTGAACTCCGTCCGAAAGTAAAAGAAACAATGCATGAATACTTAAACGGTATCACGAGCGGGATGGGCGCATCATATGAGCTGGAATACACATACGGTTATCCGTCAGTATTTAATGATCCGGCCTTAATTCCTACACTCAGAACAACAGTCGATAAAATACTCGGAGAAGGACAGCTGCTCGATGTTAATCCGAGCATGGGCGGCGAAGATTTCTCTTACTTTGCACGTGAAGTCCCCGGTGTATTCTTCAGACTGGGAACAAATGGCGGTGAAGATACCGCGTATCCGAACCACCACCCGAAATTCAACGTAGATGAAGATGCGCTGCATTACGGAGCGGCGATACTCAGCCAGTTTGCTTATGATTATTTAGATGTAAATTAAAGGGACTGAATTTTCAGAAAAAGTATTGACGTTAATAAAGAATGAATGATATTTTAGAAGATAATTAAATTTGCTTAGCTGTTTTAAAATATATAACCCCTTAACAGGCACTTTCCACCCGGGAAGGTGCCTGTTTTCTTTTTATTAATGAGATTGCGCACTAGGAAATTTGGGTATGTTTAGTACTAAGCGAAATAAAAATTGGGGGAGTTTTTGTGAAAAACAGATACAGTGCGGATATTGAATACTTAACAGTCGGACTTGAGCATGCATCAATTGAAGTGGAAGCTTTTGTGAACCTCGGCTGTCCATACAGTGCCAAGTTTTTTGAAATTGCCTCTGAAGTGATTAAACCTTATACAGACAGCGGACATGTAAAGTTTGTTATTAAGCATGTTGACCGGACTAAAGACCGGCTGCTCCGCGGAACAGTTGCTAATAACTACGTCGATCACGATGATCCGATAGAAGGATTTGAGGCGCTGAAAAAGTTATTTCAGACACAGGAATCCTGGGTGAAGAGCTTCAGGAAAGCACTTGAAATGTGTGAAGATACACTCGGACTGCCTGAAAAAATGGCAGCCTATGAACGCGGTGAAGCAGTGCTTGAAGATTTTAATGAACGCGGGCTGAAAATCGTTCCGACAGTATTTATTAATGGGGAACACCTCACGGAATATAAGCCGGCAGACCAGAGCAAAGAAGAAATCAGCAGAATATTAACTGAAAGAATAGAGTCATTGAAATAGGCTGGAGTTTCCAGTCTGTTTTCATTTAGTGTATATTACTGTTAAGGAGATGAAGCAATGAAGTATTTCGCAGTGTTTTTATCGATGAAAGATGAAGAATTATCGCGTGTACATAGACCGGAGCATCTGGAATTCCTAGCGCGTCAGAGAGAAGCGGGCAGCGTACTGATGAACGGGCGGTTCACCGACGGTGCCGGCGGTCTTATAATTTATCGTGCAGAAGACACGGAGTCAGCGGTCGCACTCGTAAAGCAGGATCCCTACATTTCGCTTGGGGCGAGAGATTATGAAATTTATGAATGGGATATGGAAACAAATTACGAGTTTTAAAAGTTCGGAGTGATAAGGATGAATGCAGCAAAGAGAATTACATTATTAATAGCGGGAATATTATTGTTATGGGCGCCGGGGATTCACGCCGAAGAGGCAATCAATCCGTATTTGCAGAATATGGTCGATGTACGGGCATCATCTGATGAAAGCTGGCAGGAAGCACAGAGAATGATCAGCCGTATGAATCACGTTGAAAACAGTATCTTATATCAGACGAGCAATAATGGTGCAGTATTTATTTTAGCGGATACACCGATTACAGATCAGCCCGAATTCGCCCACTTAAAAGGCGTGGTGCCGAGAGGACATACAAGTTCCTGGGATGAGATTCCGGGAGCCGGCGGCCACGTTTCGATGGCGCGTATCGGCTACAGTGAATACGGCAAAGGACATTCGACAATTAACTTGGAACTCCATGAATACGGCCATGTTGTCGATTCATTTACAGTGGGAGTCCAGGTCAGCGAGACTGAAGAATTCAGAGCCATACATGCAGAAGAGGTGGACCAGCTGTTCGGCGGCAGTTCGCAGCGTGAATATTACAATATGGCCGAAGAGTATTTCGGGGAAGCATTTGCGATGTATTATTATACTGATGACTCACGTTCTGAATTAGCCGGGAAAGCACCGAAAACCTATGCTTTCTTCGAAGATTTTGACCACCGGATTTTATCGACAGGAGAAGTCACAGGCAATACCGCAACGATGTACTGGGATGCTCATGAAGATGCGGCTGAGTATGAAATGTTCCGAAATGGAGAATCCGTTGGAACGACGACAAGCAGCAGCTTCAGAATTGAAGGTTTAAATACAGACACTACTTATGACTTTCATGTTGTCGCCAAAGATGGAAATGGTCAGGAACTGTATACTTCATACACGCGCTCGGCGCTGACAGGCAGTGTTGCGGATGCGGATACGTCAGAACTGGAAGCGACGATTTCGGAAGTCGAAGAAGCGTATCAGGACCGGAATATGGGTGAATCATTGACCCGGGCCCTGGCTAATTCGAAAAGTTATATTTCTGATGTTTACAATTTGAAACAGGATGAAGTCGATAATTTAAACAGCAATCTGGAAGAAGCATGGGAAGCTGATGAAACGGCGCAGCGCGAAGCGGAAGAACAGCGGGAACGAGAAGAACAGGAAGCCCGTGAAGAAGCAGAGCGTAAAGCCGAAGAAGAAAGACTGGAAAGAGAGAAACAGGAGCAGCTTGAAGCGGAAGAACGTGAAAAAGCCGCTGAAGAAGCGAGAAAACAGGAACTGCAGAATACGATTATAAAAGTAGTTGCAGGACTGGCGGTATTAGCGGCAGTAATTATCGCTATTATTGTATATAGGAAGAGAAAATAAAAGAAGATAAGTCTTGAGAATTAACATCATCCCTTTAAGTTGGCTCAAAAACCGACTTAAGGGGATTTTTTAATGAAAGAAAACTTGAGAAATGTCAGAAAATACGTTGAATTCTTAGATAGGTTGTTGTAAGATTGTCATATTGTATTACAAGTGTAAGCGCATACAAAACAAAGGGGGATAGACTTTATGAAGAAGAGTTTATCAATAATTACAATTTTGTTTATAACATTAAGTGTTTTGGCAGGTTGTAATTTTGAAAAGAAAGAAATTTATAATATTGCAACAGCATCAACAGGGGGAACATATTATCCAATAGGAGTTGGCATGGGACAGCTCTGGACAGAATATTATCGTGATCAAAACATTAAATTTAATGGGCAATCATCAGCGGGATCAGTTGAAAATATTGATTTAATGAAAAATGGGGAAGCTGATATGTCCATTTTGCAGAATCTTATCTCGACACAAGCTTATGAAGGCAGCGGTGTTTTTGAAGGAAACGAATATAAAGACTTAAGGGCAATTGGAATGATTTGGCCGAATGTTGAACACTTTGTCATTATGAACAATAAAATCGATTCCGGAAACATTTCTGATATTGAAGGCAATTCTTTTTCTGTTGGTCCGCAAGCAAGCGGTACTGAACAATCCACCTTGACCATGATGGAAGGTATCGAACTAGATAAGAGCAATATAAGGCCGGAGTATCTCGGGTATGATGATACTATTTCTTCTATGCGTGACGGACGCTTAGACGGCGGCTCGTTACCGGCAGGAACTCCGGTTTCCGCAATTACAGACATGTTTGCGAGTAATTTACAGGCAAGTATTTTAGAAGTGACTGACGAACAGCTTGAACAGATAAACTCTGTGGCTAACGCCTGGTATCCATATACGATTGAAGCAGGTACTTATCCAAGGCAGGAAGAAGATATTCAGACTATTGCCCAGCCAAACGTACTTGTTGCAACACCTGAGATGGAAACAGATTTTGTTTATGACTTAACGAAACTTCTTTATGAGAATCAGGAGTTTATGATTGGCGTTCATAACTCAGCGAGAGAAATGAAAGTTGAAACAGCACTTGAAGGATTAAATACTCCACTTCATGCAGGTGCTTACAAGTACTTTGAAGAGCAGGGTCTGGACATTCCGGAAAACCTAAAACCTGCTGAACTAGAAGAGGAGGCTGAGAAAGATGAGTAAAATTCAAGAAGCTGTAACGGAAGAAATATCACCTGAAGAATACAGAGAAAGACGTTTACAAGGATGGCCAGCTAAAGCAGCAGCAATTATCGGAATCATACTTGCGCTATTTGTATTAATAACATCGAGTTATTTAAATATACAAGAGTTTTACAGAAATACAATTTTTCTTATTCTCATCATCGTTCTCGGTTTCTTCATTTATCCTATGAACAAGAAAAAACCGGGACAAAAATTTTCATATTTAGATTTAGGATTAGCTGTACTTGGTATTATATCGATTGGATATATTACGTTAAACTATACAAATTTGCATGTGGAAAGAATGTCGCAAGCAAGCACTTTAGACTACATTTTTGCCGTAGTATGTATTGCAGTACTATTTGAAATCACACGTCGTTCAATCGGATGGTTTATACCAATCCTAAGTGTACTTGCAATGATATACGCAGTTTACGGGGCTTACTTCCCAATAGATTTTGCACATTCCGGTTTCAGTCTGGAACGACTGTTATATAGAATTTACATGACATCAAACGGTATCTTCGGGAGTACTTTATCTATTGCTTCCACTTATATTGTACTCTTTATATTATTTGGAGCGTTCTTAAGCGCCAGTGGAGCAAGTAAATTGTTTAATGACTTAGCACTTGCAATTGCAGGACAGCGACGTGGCGGGCCGGCACAAGTTGCAGTTATCACGAGCGCATTAACAGGAACATTGAACGGAAGTGCTGTTGCTAACGTTGCGACAACAGGAGCATTCACGATCCCTTTAATGAAAAGCATTGGGTTAAAACCTCGTTTTGCCGCAGGTGTTGAAGCAGCAGCTTCAACAGGTGGTATGATTATGCCTCCTATTATGGGAGCAGCTGCTTTCATTATGGCAGGATTTTTAGGTGTGCCTTACACAGTAATAGTAGTGGCAGGTATTATTCCTGCATTGCTGTATTATATTGCACTAATCTTTGCTGTGGATACTGAAGCAAAGAAATTAGGTCTGAAAGGTTTAAGTAAAGATAATATTCCTGCTGTTAAAGCAGTACTGCTTGAGAGAGGAGCTCTGCTGATACCGATTTTAGTTGTATTTGCAGTGCTGCTTACAGGACGTACTGCAATAATGGCAGGATTTGCAGGTATAATTGCTGCAATAATTACTTCGTATTTAACGAGAGATAAATCGAACAGAATTACTATTACCAAGTTTTTTGCAGCACTTAATGATGGTGCGAGAGGATCAGTGCAGGTAGCAATTGCCTGTGCGTCTGTAGGAATCATTATTGCCGTAGTTTCAATGAGCGGTGTTGGTTCAATGCTGGCATATAACGTTATTGATATAGCTGGAGGGAATTTATTCCTTATTCTCCTGATGGTAATGGCAACGTGTATCGTACTTAGTTTTGGTTTGCCATCGACGGCTTTATATATCGTTGTAGCAGTAACAGCAGCACCGGCACTTGTTCAGGCAGGAATTACACCGCTTGCAGCACATTTCTTTGTCTTCTACTTCGGTGCAATGTCAAACGTAACTCCTCCAGTTGCATTAGCAGCATATACAGGGGCGGGTATAGCCAACTCTGATCCGATGAAGACATCGTGGACCGCACTCAGATTAGCTTTACCAGGGTTTATAATACCTTTTATTATTGCGTATGATCCTATTTTATTACTGGATACTACAGAAGGGCCTATTGATTATTTTAGACTGTTAATCGTTATTATTACAGCTCTAATTGGGGTTTATGCACTGGCAGTCGGTTTAGGCAAATTTGTTAAAACACGATTAAATATCGTTGAACAAATAGCAATGATAGCAGTAGCTTTCTTATTGATTACAACTGATACTATGATGGATGTAATAGGTATCATTTTATTCGTTGCAGTTATGATGATTCATTATGCAAGAAGCAGAAAAAAGGTGGAAACGAGCGATGGAGCCTATTAAAAAAGAGAAATTATCTGATTTGATATTCGGCAACCTTGTCGAACAAATAAAAAGGGGGGATTATAAGATTGGCGATAAGCTCCCTTCCGAAAATGAACTGGCTAATTTTTATAAGGTCAGCCGGGTATCAATCAGGGAAGCATTAAGTAAATTAATTTCCATTGGTTATGTAGAATCAAGCCAAGGTAAAGGAACGTATGTGAAAAATACATCTGTTACGGAACAGGTCAAAAAATTTACTTATGGAACTTTCAATAAAAAAGAGCTCTTTGATTTACTCGAAATGAGAACGGTAATAGAAGTCCGCTCAGCATATTTCGCAGCAGAACGCAGAACTGAAGATGATCTTTTAAAAATTGAAGAAGCCTTAAATCATTTTAGGAAAATCACTACTAATCAGCAGATTATAGGTATGGAAGCTGACTATGATTTTCATAAAGCTGTGGTTATTTCGACCCAGAATGATTACCTGATTCAGACATTTAAGAATCTGCAATCAGTACACCGTGATGCACTTGAGTTTTCTCTTAAATTAAATGTCGGAAAACCAAGAAAAAGAGAACAGGTTTATGATGAGCATGCAATTATTTATGATGCTATTAAAAAACAGAATCCGGAACTTTCAGCCAATTTAATGAAAGAACATTTATTTAATATGAGAAGAAAACTCGGTGACGATAGAATTTAGGTGGTTTATATGGAAAAGATAATAATAGATAAATTAAATAAGATTTTTAAAGAAAGATTGCTAAAGGCGGTAGACGAAAGAGTTTCATACAGTTATGACGCTTCTTTTGGCCAGCATATACCGGATTTAGTGGTTCAGGTATTAAGTGCTGAAGAAGTACAAAAAACTGTTGAAATTGCTGATGAATTTGCAATTCCAATTTATCCAAGAGGAGCGAGTACCAGTTTATCCGGCGGGCCTCTGCCAGTTCACGGCGGTATCGTGATGGATTTCTCCCAGTGGACTCAAAAACTTGAGATTTATCCAGATGATTTGATTATAAAGGTTAGCCCGGGTGTGAAAACCGGCGATATTCATAGGTTGGCTGAACATTATAATTTAATGTACGCTCCAGATCCATCATCATCTTCGATTTGTACTATTGGTGGGAATCTGGCTGAAAACGCTGGAGGACCGAGAGGCGTGAAGTATGGTGTGACAAAAGATTATGTTATCGGTCTGGAAGTCGTTACTGCTGCAGGAAAGCTGATTAGAACAGGCGGCAGCACTGTAAAGAACGTGACGGGCTATGATTTGACCAAATTGCTTATCGGTTCTGAAGGAACTCTTGGAATTATTACTGAAGCGACTTTGCGCTTAATACCTAAACCTTTGGATACGATGACTGCTATGGTTATTTTTGATGATTTATATACCGCAGGTAAATCAATTTCTAAAATACTGACTGCAGGTGTAAGACCTTCTAAAATGGAAATTCTAGATCAAAATTCAATAAATAAAGTAGAAGATTATGCAGAGTTGAATCTTCCAAGAGATGCAGCAGCAATTATCCTTGTTGAAGTGGATGGCGATCCTGAAGTTCTGCCGAAAGAACTTGCAGTTATCAAAAAAGCGTTAGAAGAAATTGGAGTTTCTAATGTTCAGGTTGCAGAAAATAAAGAGCAGGAACAAAAACTGTGGCAGGTGCGCAAACTGGTTTCTCCTGCAATTGTGACAAGCGGATATACAAAAATATCTGAAGACGCAACAGTACCGCTAAGTAAAATACCGGATATGTTTAAGAAAATTGATGAAATAAAGAACAAGTACAATCTTAATATTGTTGTTTTCGGACATGCAGGAGATGGTAATTTACATCCTACAATCAACACAAATATGAGAGATGAAGAAGAAGTGAAAAGAGTTGAGTTTGCAGTTGAAGAAATATTTAACTATGCGATTGAGCTTGGCGGTACGCTATCGGGAGAACATGGGATAGGGACGATGAAGAAAGCATTTATGCTAAATGAAGTTGGCGATGATGGTCTAGATTTTCAAAAAGCGATTAAAAAAGCCCTGGATCCAAAAAATATTTTAAATCCAGGCAAAATATTCCCTGAAAAAGGAGAAAAAAGGTTAGTGTTGCGAAATGGCTAATGCATTATTGAATAAACTGGATATTGAAGCTACTTATGACTGTGTGCAATGTGGTTACTGCCTTCCAGTCTGTCCGACATATATAGCGTTCAAAAAAGAGAAACACTCACCGAGAGGCAGAATTAATCTTGTTCAAATGGCTGCGAAAGGTAAAATAACCATTGAAGATATGCAGGAAGGGATTGATCTGTGCTTAGGCTGCAGAGCCTGTGAAACAGTCTGCCCGACTAATGTCAGATATGGAGACATACTGATGTCTGCTGTAGAAGTATTAAAAGAGAATAAAGACATGGGTGTCATAGAGAAGGTTAATCGAACAGCAGCTTTTAAGTTTGCTTTGAAAAACAAAAACGTATTAAGAATTATCAATAAAGGACTGTACGCTTATCAGGTATCGGGTATGCAGAAAGTCGTTAAAAATTATAATCTGCTCAAGCCGGTTAAGAAATTTAACCAAATGAATAAAGCGATGCCGGATGTTATTTTGAGTAAAAGGATTACACGGAATATTAATCCGTTTCGGCGTAATGATTTATCGATTGGCTTTTTTCAGGGATGTATCATGGACTCATTCTTTGCAAACATTAATGAACTTGCCGTTAAGATTATGAAGAAACACTATGTACAGGTAACGAATATACCGAAACAGGGATGCTGCGGTGCACTTCAGCATCATGCAGGAGAGACGGCACAGACAGTGGAACTTGCCATGAAGAATATCGCGGCATACGAAAAATATGACTTTGACTATATTGTTAATACTATCGGCGGGTGCGGAGCAACTTTAAAAGAGTACGATAAGCTTTTTGAGCCGGGAACTGATTGGCATAAACGTGCCGTGGAATTCACGAATAAAGTTAGAGACATCTCGCAGATTATGGCATTAATCGATTTGGATCTAGTCCATGGTATCGATAAAAATGCAGTGTATCAGCCTTCATGTCATCTTGAGAATGTCCAGAAAGTATTCAACGATCCGTTAAAACTAATCAACAAAATTCCGCAGCTTAATTATATAGAAATGCCTCAAAAATCTTTATGCTGCGGGTCTGCAGGGATATATAATATTTTGCATTTCGATGAATCCATGCAGATTTTAGATTTAAAAATGAATAATGTAAAAATATCAAAACCGAATTTAATAATCACTTCGAATCCGGGCTGTCATATTCAGATGCAGCTGGGAGTGGAACGCGAAGGATTGAGTAACGAAATCGCAGTGAAACACATAGTAGAAGTCATTGCAGAAGCTTGCGGGGTGGAATAAGTGAAAGCAGATATTTTAATTGTGGGTGCAGGGATAATTGGTTTGAGTACGGCATATCAATTATCTGAATTGAACCCTGCCAAAAAAATTATTGTATTGGATAAAGAGTCGAGAGCTGCCGAACATCAGACTGGACATAATAGCGGAGTAATACACTCCGGTATTTATTACCGTCCGGGCTCTTATAAAGCGGAATTTGCGAAAAATGGTTCGGCGTCAATGATAGAGTTTTGTCAAACACATAATGTAGAGTATAACCAGTGCGGAAAAGTAATCGTAGCAACTGAGGAAGAAGAACTGGACCGGATGCGAAATTTATATAAGCGTGGTGTAGAAAACGGTCTGGATGTTACACTGCTGGATGGAGAAACGGTACGCAAAATCGAGCCGTATGTTAATACTGTCGGCGGTATTCATGTGAAAAATACTGGTATCGTTAATTTCCGTGAAGTCACTGAGAAATTTGGTGAACTATTTATAAATAACGGCGGGGAAATTCATTACAATAATAAAGTTGAAGCGGTAAAAAATAACGCAGATACGATTGAAGTGAGGACGAACAAAACCGTTTATGAAGCAGATTACCTTGTTAACTGTGCAGGTCTGTACAGTGACAAACTAGCTAAGTTGAGCGGGATTGATACTGACGTTAAGATAATCCCGTTCAGAGGGGAGTACTTTAAACTGAATGAAGATGCGGAGAAATACGTTAAAACATTAATCTATCCGGTACCAAACCCTGAGCTGCCATTCCTTGGAGTGCATTTTACAAATATGGTTGGCGGGGGTGTGGATGTAGGTCCGAACGCTGTGCTTGGATTTAAAAAAGAAGCCTACAAGAAAATTGGTTTTGATAAATCTGAGACATTAGAGATTTTATCATTCCCGGGACTTTATCGAATGGGATTAAAGAACGTTAAAGAAGCAATTGGAGAATACTACAGATCATTTAATAAAAAAGCATTTGTTAAAGCAGCGCAGAAATTAATTCCTCTTATTAAAGCGAGTGAGATAACACCTATGGAAGCAGGAGTCAGAGCCCAGGCAATGAAACCGGATGGCACACTGCTGGATGATTTTTACTTTGAAGAAAATGACCGCAGTATTCATGTGCTGAATGCACCATCACCTGCGGCAACATGCTCAATTGAAATAGGGAAAGAAATTGCTCAGCGTTTTAATTTCAAATTTAGTTAAAAAAATTATTAATTTAAATGTTCGTGCCACTGAAAACTGACGGCGGCACACAATGCGTGATCTTGTGCCACCGAAAACTAACGGCGACGCGCAACACGTAATCCTGTGCCACCGAGAACCCCTCGGCGGCACACAGCACATATTCTCGCGCCGCCGTGAGAAATATAGACTTGTTTAATCGAAAAAAGGTTCGCCGAAAGTTTCCGGTGAACCTTTTTATTATTTATTAAATCAAATTCTCTACAAATGCTTCCAATCTGTTCATGCCCTCTTCAAGCGTTTCAATTGAGCTCGCAAACGAGATGCGGATATGGCCGGCGCCGTGTTCGGAGAAGGCGGAGCCCGGAACGACTGCCATATGTTTTTCTTTCAGCAATGCTGTCGCGAAGTCCCAGTCGTCCATTCCCGTAAACGAGATGTCGGGGAAGATGTAAAAAGCACCACCCGGTTTTTCGACTGTACATCCCATTTTGATGAGTCTGCTGTAAACATAATCACGGCGTTTCAAGAATTCTTTATTCATTACTTTCGGATAATCGCGGGCATTCGTCAGTGCTTCAAGTGCTGCATACTGACTCGGCACCGCTGCACAGATTGAGTTATTTAAATGCACTTTCAATATTTCATCGCTTAAATGTCTTGGTGATAATGTATAGCCGACTCTCCAGCCGGTCATCGAGTGTGATTTCGACACACCGTGAATGAGTATCGTTTTATCGCGTATATTTTCTATGCTGCCGAACGAAATATGCTGATTCTCATAAACATTTTCACTGTAAATTTCATCGCTGATGAGGAAAAGATTTTGGCTGCTGATAAAATCCGCAATATTTTTTACGTCTTTTTCCGATAAAGATGCGCCTGTCGGGTTAGATGGATAGTTTAAGAGCACAGCTTTAGTGTTATTAGTAACTAAAGCCTCCAGCTTTTCAATATCCGGAATGAATTGTGTATCGCTGACATCGAGATATTTAACAACACCGCCATTCAATTTAATCAGCGATTCGTAGGCTGGGTATGCAGGGGCGGTAATAATGACTTCATCGCCTTCGGTTAAAATCGTGCGGAGGACTGAGTCGAGTGCTTCACTCGCGCCGTTTGTAATGACAACTTCATCAGCAGTGTAATGCGCATTATACTTCTCTGCAAAAAAGTCTGCAGCGGCCTCCCGCAGTTCGACGATACCGGCGTTTAAAGAGTAACCGGTTTTATTATTGCTGATGGCTGTAATCGCCGCTTCCTTCACACTTTCAGGTGTAGGAAAATCAGGCTGTCCGATGGTTAAATTGACACCGTCATGAAAAAGCTGAACCTGGTTTGAAAAGACTCTGATTCCCGGGATGGATAAAGCTGTCGCACGCGGATTTAATTCTGGCATGTGTTTCACTCCTATAATGAACTATTCTATCTATTATAGAATTTTCAGTTAATAAAAAGCAAATCGAATTCTTATTTGTATAATATTGCATTTTAATTTATAATTATTAGAAAATAACTAAGGGGAGCTGACAGGGTCATGAGAAAATATACGTTACTGGCAGGTGTTTTATCATTTTTACTGCTCCTTGCGGCATGCGGCAAGGACGACGGCAGTATCACGCTGCAGTTTGGACACGCTTTGCCGCCGGATACGAATCAGGCAATGCAAATCAACGAAATGGCTGAAGCAGTGGAAGAAGAGACGGAGGGCAGGGTGAAATTTGAAATTTATCCGAATTCACAGCTCGGCAGTGAAACGGAAATGCTCCAGCAGGTCGATGTCGGGGCAATGAACGGCCTTGCGGTAATGGTCGGTTCTATGCAGACTATGGATATGAGGCTGGCTATAGAAGATCTGCCGTACATGTGGCCGAGCGAGCAGGAAGCGCGAGATGCTTATGACGGTGAATTTGGAGAGTACATAGCAGATATTGTTGAAGAATATGGTATGCATACGGCGGGATATTTAGAATGGGGCTTCCGCCACGTAACAAACAATGAGGGACCGGTCGTCCAGCCGGAAGATTTAAAGGGAATGAATATCAGAGTGGCGGAAACAGCACTTCGCGTCGATACGTTTGAGCAAGCCGGAGCCCTGCCGACAGTTATGGCTTTCAGTGAAGTATACGGGGCACTGCAGCAGGGCGCGCTTGATGCGCAGGAAAATCCGCTCGCGAATATCGTTGCACCGCGTTTTAATGAAGTACAGGACTACTTATCGCTGACCGGCCATTTTTATAACACGGTCATGATTGTAATCGACGGAGAAACCTGGGAGGAAATCAGTGCCGAAGATCAGGAAATACTCACAGATGAAATCGATAAAATTTCGAAAGGAATTCAAGCAGCGAATGACGAAACAGAGTCGGAGCATATAGAGTTTCTTGCCGAAAATGGGATGGAAGTTAACGATGATGTTGATAAAGAAGCCTTCAGAGAAGCAATGATGCCTGTATATGACAAATGGGAAGAGGAAGTATTCGGCAAGGAAATGATGGATATGTACCGCAGAAATTCCGGATGGGGGGAAGATGAATAATATGACGAAAGCATTGGTGAAAGTTTTATATATTGCATGTGCAGTTGTGATTGCACTGCTTACTTTGATCGTACTGACGCAGGTCGTATCGAGATTTTTTGATTACTCCATGCCGGGAACTGAAGAACTGTCCCGTCTTTTAGTGGTCTGGATGACTTTTCTTGGAATGAGTGTCGCTGTTTATGAACGTGGGCATCTGGCGGTAAATTTCTTTGTAAAACGCGCAGGGGACAGTTTGCGGCCTTACTTATATTTAACAGTTAATATACTGCTCGGCCTGTTCTTTCTGGTGCTGACAGTGTACGGCTTTATATTCTCTTATCAGTCACTCGACTTTACATCATCGACGCTGCAGCTGCCGATGACGGTATTTTATCTGGCGATACCGGTCAGCAGTCTGCTGTCGCTGTACTTTTTAATCTTAAATGCCTGGAAACCTCAGAATGAAAGCGAGGCGGTATAATGCTCGCAGTCAGTATGCTTATTTTGTTCTTTCTGCTGCTGTTTCTCGGAATGCCGATTGCTTTTGTTATCGGTATTGTCGGTCTTGTCATGCTGCTCATCGGCGGAGTGCCGCTTGAAATTATTGTTCAGCGCAGCTTTGCCGGAGTTAATAATTTTTCTTATTTAGCAATTCCGTTGTTTATTCTGGCGGGAGACATTATGGGGAAAGGGGGTCTGACGAAACGTCTGATGGCCTTTGCCAATGCTTTTGTCGGCAAATTATCGGGCGGCACAGCGATTACGACTGTTGTCACCTCAGCTCTGTTCGGAGCTGTCTCCGGGTCTACAGTCGCGACCACCTATGCTGTCGGTTCCGTGCTTGTGCCAAGATTGAAAGAAGAGAAGTACTCGAACTCATTTATAGCGAGTATTATCGGACCGGCCGGTGTACTCGGGCTGATTATTCCGCCGAGTATCACCATGGTTATTCTTGGAATTACCGCAAATATTTCCATCGGCGACCTGTTCTTTGCCGGAATTATACCGGGTGTGCTGCTGGCGCTCGCCTTATGTATTTATGTCTGGTTTATGAGCAGAAAGAAAGGATTCGGCGAAGTCCGGACGGAAAAAATATCCGGCCGGGAATTATGGAAAGTAACCAAAGAAGCGTTCTTCCCGCTCCTGACGCCTATATTTATTCTCGGCAGTATCTTTTCAGGTTATGCAACAGCGACAGAAGCAGCAGTGATCGCGGTCGTTTACGGATTTGTTTTATCGCTGTTTTACAGAGAGCTGAACTGGACTAAGGTTAAGGAGATTATGGCAGGTTCAGCGGTCACATCGGCAACAATTTTAATTATTATATCCATGGCTAATGTCTTTACATATGTATTGACTGTGAATCATATTCCAGATGCAGTATCCGGATTCTTCCTGAATTTTGCGGATTCGCCGCTGGTCTTTCTGCTTCTCGTGTCACTGATTTTATTAATATTGGGCATGCTGACAGAAGTCACATCGCTGATTGTGCTCTTAACACCGATTTTCATGCCGATTGCAATGGAATTCGGTATCGATCCGGTCCATTTCGGCATGGTGATGATTATGAACTTTGCCCTCGCGAATATTACACCTCCGGTCGGGCTCTCATTGATTGCCGGCGCATCTGTAACAGATAAAAAGATGGGAATTGAAGAAACGCTGCCTTATATACTGCATGTACTGTTAATTGTAGGAATTATGGTGGTATTGATTATATTCATCCCTTCAATCTCAACATTCTTACCTAATTTACTTAAATAAAGGAGCGGATTGAATGATTATTAAGCCGGAAGAAACAATAGAATTAAAAAATAGATTTGATGGTAAAGGCAGTATTTTTTCAACATCCTATATAAAGGAAAGAGACTTCGAAGGAATTCGTAAAGTATTGGAAATTGAACTTGAAGCTCATGCATCAATCGGTTACCACCAGCATATCGATGACAGTGAAATTTATCATATAATAGAAGGAAAAGGTGAATTTCAAGATTCGGACGGACAATTTAAACCGGTTGGAAAAGGGGATTGCTGTGTGATTACGAAAGGACAGTCGCATGGTTTGGTAAATACAGAAGATACCCCTTTGAAAATGATGGCAATAATATTTTAGAATTACCTGAATATTATGATATATTTACTGTATTGCAATATTCAGGAGGGGTAGCATGAAAGATGCAGAAAGATTATATGAGGCAAGAAAATACGGGACTGTTTTAAAGCCGGGACAGGATATCAAAACGGATACTGTTGAAGAGGCTTATAATATTCAGACTGAAATTTTAAATATGCAGGATGAAACTGTAAAAGGTTATAAAATCAGTATGACAAGCCCGGAAACACAGGCGCTGTTTGACAGTAATGAACCGGTTTACGGTCCGTTTACTGCGGACCAGGTGATTACTGAAATGAGTTTGGCAGATTATAATAGTCCGCTTGCGGAGCTGGAACTGGTTTTCTATGTAAACGAAAAATTGAGTGTCACAGACGATGCAGAAAGTATTTTATCGAAATGTACTGTGGCGCCGGCGCTTGAACTTCCTGACGGCAGATATAATAACTGGTTCCCGAATATATCGAAATATGAAGTGGTTGCTGACTGTGCGGTGGCTGGAGCGGTGGTGATCGGTGAAGCGAAATCTGCCGATTACGAGGATCTCGATAATATCACGGGCAGGCTTTTGTTTAACGGCGAAGAAATTAAACGGGGACAATCATCAGAAGTAATGGGGCATCCGGTTAATGCTGTAAAATGGCTGATAGAAAAACTCAGCAGTCAGGGAAAAGGGCTTGAAGCGGGACAATTTATTTCGTCAGGTACTTTTATTCTGCCGGTCAAGCTGGAAGCCGGAAAATATGAAGGAGTATTTGAAGGATTTGGCAAGGTTGAAATAGAAGTTAAAAAATAAGCCTCTCAAAACGAGAGGCTTATTTTTCTGAGCTGATGCTGATTACCAGCCGCGTTCCGCCATGCGTTCTTCCAGTGACATACTGTGGACGTCGAGCCCTGTCATCGCACTTCCGAGTTCTTTCGACAGTTCTCCGATTAATTTATAATCAGTGTAGTTCTCGGTCGCTTTGACGATTGCTTTTGCGAATTTTTCCGGGTTCTCGGACTTGAAAATACCGGAGCCTACGAAGACACCGTCTGCACCGAGTTCCATCATTAGTGCGGCATCCTGAGGTGTCGCGACACCACCTGCTGCAAAGTTTGTTACAGGCAGTTTACCTTCAGCTTTAATCTGTTTCAACACATCGTAAGGTGCGCCTAAGTCTTTCGCCGCAGTCATTAATTCATCATCACTCATTACAGAAATCTGTTTGACCTGCTGATTGACTAAACGGATATGACGAACTGCTTCAACAATGTTTCCCGTTCCAGGCTCGCCTTTTGTCCGCAGCATTGATGCGCCTTCACCGATACGTCTTGCTGCTTCTCCGAGATCCTTGCAGCCGCAGACAAAGGGGGCTTTATAATCATCTTTTTTCAGATGGTATTCCTCATCTGCAGGTGTGAGTACTTCCGACTCATCTATGTAATCGATTCCCATCGATTCAAGCACGCGTGCTTCTACAATATGTCCAATACGGCATTTAGCCATGACCGGTATTGATACTGCCTTAATTACCTCTTCGATAATTGTCGGATCACATGCGCGTGCGACTCCCCCTTCTGCACGAATATCCGAAGGTACACGCTCCAATGCCATAACTGCAACCGCACCTGCTGCTTCTGCGATTTTCGCCTGCTCTGCGTTAACAACATCCATTATAACGCCGCCTTTTAACTCTTCTGCCAGTCCCATATTTATCCCTCTTTCTTCTTAATTTAATATAAGTTTAGAATACAATGTGATATTCTATAAGTGTCAGAATACATAAAAAGTTAGGGGTCAGTTTATGTTTATTAATCTCGATAAAGAAAATACTGTACCGTTATATGAACAGCTGTATCAGGATATTAAGAAGAAAATTTTAAATGAACATCTTGCCAGTGATGTGAAATTGCCGAGTAAACGCCAGCTGAGCGAAGATTTATCAGTGAGTATGACTACGGTTGAACGTGCCTATAATCTGCTGGTTGATGAGAATATGATTTATACAAAGAAAAAGAGCGGTCACTATGTGATGCCGACAGAAACTCTTCAAACGCAGGATAAAATACTGTCCGCTATTAAAATGCCGGAGAAATCGGAATCTGTCCTGCCTTTAGGAGAAGTGGATACGTCCATCGTACAGAATGATGTGATTAAACAGCTGAGTGCAGCTGTGTTTGCAGATATATCATTGTTGAACAGCGGGAGTAAAAGCGGTGAAGCAGCTTTAAAAGAAGCTGTACGTGAGTATTTGTATGTAAATCGCGGTGTGCAGTGCAGAACGGAACAGATTTTTATCGGTCCTTCGACAGAACATCTGCTTGAGCAGGTACTTTATCTTTTGGGTTACCCGAAAATCACGCTGGAAGATCCCGGATACCCGACAGTAAAGAATGTACTCGAAAGGCTGAACATACCTTACGACACAGCACCGGTGGAACGGGACGGGATTAATGTTGAGAAGGTTAAAGAGCTGAATAACAAGCTGACGCATATTACTCCGTCACACCAGTTTCCAAGCGGCGCGGTGATGTCTTTAAATAAGCGGATTAAACTGCTGAATGCAGTAAGTGAACGAGACAGTTATTTAATAGAAGATGATTATGACAGTGAATTCCGTTATACAGGACGCCCGCTGTCTTCACTGCAGGGGCTGGATCAAAATGACCGGACGATATATATGAATACATTTTCGAAATCAATATACCCATCTTTAAGAATTGCAGTGATGATACTGCCGCCGGAACTGGCGGAAAAATATTATAAGAGCGGATTGTCATGCAATGTGTCGAGGCAGATGCAGCATATTGTCGCGCGCTTTATCAGCGGAGGATATCTAGTCAGGCACATAAACCGGATCCGTAAATTCTATGGGGAAAAAATGAGAAAGACTGTTTCGGAATTGAAAAAATATTATCCGGAAGTTGAAATCGGCGGGGAGCATACCGGTATGCACTTTGTCCTCAGGGTACCCGGTGCAGATCTTCGGCATGCAGCACAAAAACATAGGATTATCTGCATGTCCGCTTATTCATCAGCTGAAGATTTTAAGGATAGGATACTGGTGGGGATAGGCGGGAAAAGCGCAGAAGAGATTGTTGCGATTCTTGGTGAATTTTTGGGAGAACTTTGAAAATGGGGGAGCTGGGGTACATATGAAACTCTGTCATGTCAACTCTGCGAGTCTGGGGTACACATGAGACCCGGTCATGTCACCCCCGCGAGTCTGGGATACACATGAGACCCGGTCATGCCAACCCTGCGAGTCTGGGGTACATATGAGACCCGGTCATGCCAACCCCACAAGTCTGGGATACATATGAAACTCTGTCATACCAACCCCACAAGTCTGGGATACATATGAAACTCCTTCATACCAACCCCACAAGCCTGGGGTACATATGAAACTCCATCATGCCAACCCTAAAACTCTTGATTTTTTAATAAAAGACAAAAACCCCCGGTCCTCTACCGGGGGTCTGTTCATAAATATTATTTTACCATCGAGGTGACCTGATACACCCAGCCGTGCTTATCTTCCAGCTTGCCTGTCTGGATTCCTGTCAGGTGATCGTAAAGTTTTTGAGTGACTTCACCGATTTCATTGCCGTTAATTCTGTAGTCTGTACCATGGATGTTCATAATACCGACAGGAGCGATTACCGCCGCTGTTCCGGCACCGAATACTTCGGTAATTGAGCCGTCTTTAATTCCGGCTTCAACATCGTCAATATGAAGACGTTCTTCCACTAAGTTAAGACCGAGATCATCAGCCAGTGTGATTAATGATTTCCGCGTAATACCGGGAAGAATTGAACCATTTAATTCAGGGGTAACCAGTTCGCCGTTTCTGACAAAGAATATATTCATGCTGCCGACTTCTTCAACGTATTCCTGATGAACACCGTCGAGCCACAGGACCTGCTCATAGCCGAGGTCGTTTGCTTTTTGCTGGGCTGTCAGACTCGCTGCATAGTTGCCGGCAAACTTAGCTTCTCCGACACCGCCGCGGACTGCACGGACATAGTTATCTTCAACGAAAATACTTGTTGGATTCAGCTGTGCCCCGTAATAGCCTGCTACCGGTGACAACACAATCAGCATTTTATAATTTTTCGCGGGACGGATTCCGAGGTACGGCTCATCCGCAAAGACTATAGGGCGTACATATAAAGCCTGGCCCTCGCCGTCAGGAACCCAGTCGTGTTCCAGTTTTAAAAGTTCAGTTAAGGCACGAAGTGCAAATTCTCCGTCGACTTTAGGCATGGACATGCGTTCCAGTGAACGGTTTAATCGTTTAAAGTTTTCATCCGGACGGAACAAAGTAACTTCTCCGTCGACATTGTATGCTTTCAGTCCTTCAAAGACAGTCTGACCGTAATGAAGCGCCTGCGCACTCGGTGAGATTTCGAACGGCGCGTAAGGCACGATTGACGCATCATGCCAGCCGAGTTCAGCTGAATAGTCCATTGAAAACATATGGTCTGTAAAGTAACTGCCGAAAGGAATACCCGCCACTTCAGGTTTTTCTTTTAAGGTACGTGCTTTAGTTATTTGAAGTTGCTGTGTCATATATTGGGTCCCCCTATATCATCTCTATGGAATTTGAAAATTGTTATCATTGTATCAGCTGGAGATGTAAAAGGCAATATATTATCAGATAATTTTGAATTAATGTTAAATTTATAATTCATACTAAAGTAATATGTAATTTTCGGCAGATAAGATGTAGAATGAGTGTATACATGAAAAATTAATTTATCAGCAGAGGATAGGAGAATTTATTATGACTAAAAATATATTCGATAAAGTTCAATTATCATCCGGACAAATATTTGAAAATCGCCTGGTTATGGCACCGATGACGACTCAATGTTCATTTCATGACGGTTCGGTTACTGATGAATTGATTCAATATTACTCCCGCCGTGCCGGAGGGCCGGCAGCAGTAATCGTGGAAAGCACTTTTATCGACAATTACGGGCGAGCATTCGAAGGGGCGCTCGGCGCTGATTCAGACGATAAAATCCCCGGCTTGAAGAAACTCGCAGAAGGCATTAAAAGCAAAGGATCGAAAGCGATTATTCAGCTGTATCATGCAGGACGCATGGGCACACCGGAATTAAACATGGGACGCCAGCCGATTTCAGCGAGCAGTATCGCAGCGCTGAGAGATAATGCTGTAGAGCCGAGAACACTGGAAATTGAAGAAATCGAAGAGGTTATTCAACTGTTTGCAGATGCTGCACGCCGTGCAATCGAAGCGGGATTCGACGGTGTTGAACTGCACGGGGCAAATACATACCTGCTGCAGCAATTTTACTCGCCGCATTCAAACAGACGCGAGGATGAGTGGGGCGGCACGAGGGAAAACAGACTTCGTTTCCCGAGACGTGTCGTAGAGAAAGTACGTGCTGCAGCGGATGAACTGAATAAACCGGACTTTATTATCGGCTACCGTTTCTCTCCGGAAGAACTGGAAGAACCGGGCATTAACTTTGAAGATACGATGTATCTCCTGAATCACCTGGCAGATTATTCGATTGATTATTTCCACTTCAGTATTAATAACTGGCAGCGGACATCGATTATCGATACGGAAGATGAACAGCTGCTTTTAGAAAAATATCTGGATAAGGCGGGCGACAAACTTAAAGAAATTCCGATAATGGGGGCCGGGGGTATAAAATCTGCTGAAGATGCAGAGGAAGCAATCGGCAGCGGTTTTGATTTAATGAGCGTCGGCAAAGCGCATTTAATCAATCCTGATTTTGTTAATCAGTTAAAAAATAATGAATTGCCGAATACATTTTTAATTGATGGCGATGATGAGAAATTAATGATTCCAGCACCGCTGTGGAATATACTCGGTTTTTTAAAAGAGAATAAAAAATAATATTAAAGAGTAATATTATCTGATTATTTGCAAACCTTTGTATGGAATTTACAAAGGTTTGTTTTTATTTTACCCCGAGTGTAGTAAACTCTTTTTATAAGCCGGCGTGAAAAGGCTTACTTATTAAAAAAAGGGTGTCAGCTTTTGGAAAATGAAAGAAAGAAAAAAGGAATAGGTCAGTCCTTTTTGGATGCTATTGAGAAGCTGGGTAATAAACTCCCGGATCCTATAGTGTTATTCATGATGATTGCCGGTTTAATACTCGTCGCTTCATGGATTGCCGGTATGCTCGGCGTATCGGTTGAGAACCCGGCTGACGGGGAAACGATTGAAGCTGTAAACTTATTATCCGGCGACGGCATAGCAATGATACTTACCGAAGCGATAAACAACTTTGGAGCATTCCCGCCGCTTGCAATGGTGCTGGTCGTTATGATTGGTATCGGTATCGCAGAAAAAACAGGATATTTTGAAGCGTTAATGAAACGCTCTTTAGAAATCACACCGACATTTTTAATTATTCCAATGGTGATTTTCGTAGGGATTATCAGTAATGTTGCAGGTGATGCCGGTCCGGTAATTCTTCCGCCGATTGCGGCGATGATCTTTATCCGTCTCGGATTAAATCCGATCGGCGGTATATTTATGGCATATGCAGCGACAAACGGTGCATTTGCTGCAAACTTCATACTCGGTATGACAGATGCGCTGGCAGTGGCATTCACTGAACCTGCGGCCCAGCTCGTCAATCCGGATTATACAGGAAACATAGCAATGAACTACTATTTCATTGCGGTATCAGCAATATTCCTTATGGTAATCATTTACTTTGTTGCGAAGAAAATTTCGATTCCGCGCCTCGGCAAATACGACGGACCATCTGTGGATGAGGAGCCTCTATCCAAAAAAGAGAAAACATCCTTAATGTGGGCGAATATATCTGCCCTTGTTGTTCTTGTTATTATTGCAGTTGCCACACTGCTGCCTGACGGTATTTTAAGAAATGCTGAAACAGGTTCAATACTCCAGGAATCACCGCTGATGGATTCAGCAGTATTTCTGATTACGATATTGTTCTTTGTGCCGGGTCTCGTATTCGGGATGCTTATGAAAAATATTGACGGCACCAAAGGTTTTGCAAAAATGCTCGGAGATTCTATGGGAACAATGGGACAGTACATAGTACTCGTGTTCTTTGCAGCACAGATGCTCGCCTACTTCGACTGGAGTAATCTCGGGCCGATTCTCGCTGTAGGCGGTTCAGACCTGCTCGAGACGATTAATCTGACAGGTATTCCGCTGTTTATCGGTTTTATTCTTGTCGTAGCCCTAATAAACCTGCTGATTGGTTCAGCGAGTGCCAAATGGGCGATCCTTGCACCGGTTTTCATTCCGATGTTTATGTTCCTGGGATATGATCCGGCATTTACGCAGATGCTTTACAGAATCGGTGACTCGGTAACGAATCCGATTGCACCGATGATGCCGTTCCTGCCGCTGATTATTATGTATGCGCAGCGTTACCAGAAAGATATTAAACTCGGTACTGTAATCGCGAACCTGCTGCCGTATTCAATTGCGCTTTTGATTGCCTGGTCAATCTTCATTATTATCTGGTTCCTGATCGGTCTGCCTGTCGGTCCGAACGGTCCAATCTATTTACCGGAATAAATTAGTGATATACTATATTTAAATTGTTTGAAGACTTCGACAACTAAAGAAGGCTTATGATTATAAAACAGGGAGATGAACAGTTTTATGCTAGATGATGCAATTAAACAAGTTGAACCGAAAGTGATTGAGTGGCGCCGGGCTATGCATCAGCATCCGGAACTCTCATTTGAAGAGTACTGGACGAGCGATTATATCGAAAAAGCTCTACAGGAAATGAATGGTATTGAAATCAGCCGTCCGACTGAAACGAGTGTGCTCGGGATTATTAAAGGAGACCATCCGGGACGTAAGGTTGGACTCAGAGGAGATATCGACGCATTGCCGATTCAGGAAGACCGTGATGATTTGGATTTTGTATCTGAAATAGACGGCAAGATGCATGCGTGCGGACACGATTCTCATGCGGCCATGCTCCTTGGTGCTGCAAAAGTGCTCGCGGATAATAAGGATAAAATTCACGGGGAAATTTATCTTATATTCCAGCATGCAGAAGAATTGCCGCCGGGCGGTGCGCGCGAAATGGTGGCGACAGGTCTTTTTGATGATCTGGATGTAGTGTTTGCGCAGCATATTATGACGTCTAAACCGCTCGGTGAAATTCATATTAAATCTGGTGCTGTAACAGCGAACTCGGATCAGTTTGAACTGACAATCAACGGCCAGGGCGGTCATGCTTCCCAGCCGGAAAGTTCAGTTGACCCGCTTCTTCTCGGTTCGCGTATCGTGACACAGGTACAGGACATTGTATCCCGCATCGCCGGACCGCTTGATAACTTAGTAATATCTGTTACAAACTTTAATGCGGGAACGGGCGCTAAAAACGTTATTCCGCACACTGCTGAAATCAGCGGCAGTGTCCGTTCAGCAAGTGCTGAAATCAGAGAACTTGCACATGAAAAAATTGAAGCGGTTGTGAAAGCGAATTGTGAGATTTACGGTGCGACCTACGATTTAAATTATAAATACGGATACAGTGCAGTAATGAACGATGAAGCTGAAACAGCACGTGTCAGAACAACATTGAATGAAGTATTTGGTAAAGACAGAGTAATCGAACAGGAAATGATGATGGGCGGGGAAGATTTCGGCGCCTTTACCGAGAACCTGCCGGGGGTATATATTCTGCTCGGTACTTATAATGAAGCGAAAGATTATGTTTATCCGCATCACCATCCTAAATTTGCAATTGATGAAGATGCATTTATCGACGGTGTCCGCGCGCATATCAACGTTGCGCTCGGTCTCGGACAGTAAAATATAAAAATTGCCGGTCATCGCGACCGGCAATTTTTATATTTGACATATACCCCCTAAGGGTATATTATAAAGATAATGAAATATTGAAAAGAGAGGTGCAAATGATGGAAGAAGTTAAACATATGTCCCGCCCTCGGCCGGATGATGAGAAACAGAAAATATTAAACCGGCTGAAGCGTGTTGAAGGACAGGTCCGGGGTATTCAGACAATGGTGGAAGAAGACCGTTACTGTGTCGATATTCTTGTGCAGATCAGCGCCATCCAGAGCGCTTTAAAAAATACAGGTCTTACAATAACAGAACGTCATATGAAACATTGTGTCACCGACGCGATAAATTCGGGTGACGGCGATGATTCAATCGAAGAGTTAATGGCTGTACTGAAACAATTTTCAAAATAAGAGAAAGGAGGAAGTGTTATGGCAGAAAAAGAACATATTAATTTAAATATCAGCGGCATGACATGTGCCGCCTGTTCAAACAGAATCGAAAAAGTATTGAATAAAATGGACGGCGTCGATGCAAATGTAAATCTGACAACGGAAAAGGCAAGTGTCGATTACAGCAAAGACAAAACGTCGGTTGAAGATATCACTAAACGCATTGAAGACATTGGCTACGGCGTATTGTATGAAAAAAGCGAGTTGGATATTACAGGCATGACGTGTGCTGCATGTTCGAGCAGAATCGAAAAAGTGCTGAATAAAACAGACGGTGTAAAAGCGGCAACGGTTAATCTGACAACTGAAAATGCGACGGTTGAATATAATCCGGGTGTTACTGATGAACGCGCAATTATCGATCGTATCAGCAAGCTCGGCTACAGTGCGGAACCGAAAAAATCAGCAGAAGATAAAGTTTCGCATAAGGATTCAGAGCTTAAAAAAATGAAGTGGAAAGTGATTGTTGCTGCGATTTTATCACTGCCGTTATTAGTTACCATGCTCGATCACCTGTTTGGTATGAGCTTGCCGGCGATATTTATGAACCCCTGGTTCCAGCTGGCTTTTGCTACTCCCGTCCAGTTTATACTGGGCTGGCAGTTCTATGTCGGGGCTTATAAAAACTTAAAAAACTTTACGGCGAATATGGACGTACTCGTCGTTATGGGGACAACTGCCGCCTTCGGTTTCAGTTTATACCAGACATATTTATGGATGACAGGCGCAGTCGAACATCCACACCTGTACTTTGAAGCCAGCGCCATTATAATTACGCTGATTTTATTCGGTAAATATCTGGAAACAAGAGCGAAATCCCAGACGACCGGCGCGATTTCAAAACTGCTCGATATGCAGGCAAAAGAAGCGCGTGTTGTACGTGATGGAAAAGAACTTATGATTCCTGTGGAAGATGTAAAAGTCGATGAAGTGCTCATCGTTAAACCCGGTGAGAAATTCCCGCTTGACGGTGAACTTATCCGCGGGCGTACATCAGTCGACGAATCGATGCTGACCGGCGAATCTATTCCGGTGGAAAAAGAAACCGGCGATTCGGTTATCGGAGCAACGATGAATCAGAACGGTACAGTGAATATAAAAGTAACGAAAACAGGAAAAGATACAGCTCTTGCGGGTATTATTAAAGTTGTTGAAGAGGCGCAGGGAAATAAGGCGCCGATTCAGCGGATGGCGGATATTATTTCAGGCTATTTCGTGCCGATAGTCATTGTCATTGCTATTGTGACATTTATCGTGTGGTATTTCTTTGCTTCACCGGGCAATGTCGAACCTGCGCTCGTAGCCGCAATATCCGTGCTGGTTATTGCTTGTCCGTGTGCGCTTGGGCTTGCAACACCGACATCAATTATGGTCGGTACAGGTAAAGGTGCCGAAAACGGTATTCTGTACAAAGGCGGCGAACATCTGGAAAAAACACATAAAGTTGATGTCATTGTACTTGATAAAACCGGCACAATTACGAATGGTACACCTGAAGTGACCGATTTTTCAGGTGATAATGATACACTGCACCTTCTTGCGAGCGCAGAAAGAGGGTCGGAACACCCTCTGGCATCGGCAATTACCGCTTATGCAGCTGAGAAAAATATCGAACTGTCAGAAGCTGAAGAATTTTCTGCTATACCCGGTCACGGTATTGAAGCAGTTATTGAAGGCAGAAAAGTTCTTGTCGGTACCCGTAAATTGATGACCGGGGAAAATATTGATATTTCTGCGGCGGAAGAAGACATGCAGCAGTTTGAATACGAAGGCAAGACAGCAATGATGGTTGCTGTCGACGGCAAACTTGCCGGCACTGTTGCAGTGCTCGATACGGTAAAAGCAACAGCGAAACAGGCGGTCAGCGAACTGCACGATCAGGGGCTTGAAGTAATCATGCTGACCGGGGACAATATCAGAACCGCGGAAGCAATTGCACGCGAAGTGAACATCGATCAGGTTATCGCAGAAGTGCTCCCGGAAGAGAAAGCTGATAAAATCCGGGAAATTCAAAAGACGGGCAAAGTTACCGCTATGGTCGGTGACGGTGTAAATGATGCGCCGGCACTTGCCCTCGCAGATATCGGGATCGCAATGGGAACAGGAACAGAAGTTGCGATTGAAGCGGCGGATCTGACAATTTTAGGTGAAGATCTGACGCTGATTCCAAGAGCTATTAATTTGAGCCGCAAAACAATTAAAAATATTAAACAGAACTTATTCTGGGCATTTGCCTATAATACGCTCGGCATCCCGATTGCAGCACTCGGATTTTTAGCACCCTGGGTTGCAGGTGCTGCAATGGCATTCAGTTCTGTCAGTGTGGTAGCCAACGCTTTACGTTTAAAACGTGTTAAAATATAGGTATATAAGAATATAAATTAAATTATAGATGGAGGATGAATATTATGGCTAAAACAGTAATTGAAGTAGAAGGCATGACTTGCGGTCACTGCAAATCATCAGTAGAAGGTGCACTGCACAATCTGGAAGGTGTATCGACGGCGGAGGTCAGTCTGGAAGATAACAATGTCACTGTGGAATACAATGATACGGTGGTCGACCGCGGGAAAATGACGGAAGCGATTGAAGATCAGGGGTACGATGTACAATAATATAAAAGAAGGGGAACCGGCCGAATGTGAAGCGGCCGGTTCTTTGTTTGTGTAAATTTAAATAAGATAATGATAGAATAACTTATAAGATTATTAAGTATAAGGAGGACATCGCACTTGATATTTGTGATTATATTTTTACTGTTTATGTCGCTGTTCTTTTCTGGCAGTGAAACTGCATTAACTGCAGTGAATAAAATAAAATTACAGTCGAAAGCAGCCGGCGGGGATCAGAGAGCCCAAAAGCTGTATAATCTGGTGAGTAAACCGAGCCAGTTTATAACAACCATACTGATTGGTAATAATATCGCTAACTTAATTGCGCCTGTGCTGGTAACAGCAATGGCAATTGATTACGGCTGGAGCGTCACGATTGCGTCAGTTGTGCTCACGGTGTCAATTATTGTATTTGCAGAGGTTATTCCAAAATCGATTGCTGCGGCATTTCCTGAACGTATGTCGTATCTGGTCAGACCGGTAATCGCCTTTTTAAATGTTGTCTTTTATCCATTAACTTTCATCTTAAACGCAATGACCGATTTGATTACACGCTTTCTGTCAAAAGGCTCGCAGCCGTCCTGGACAGTTTCCCGGGAAGAAATTGTTAATCTTGTGCAGATTGCGGATACGGAAGGTGCTATCCAAGGTGTAGAATCGCAGCGGCTCAAAGGTATTTTAGATTTCAGGGATTTGAATGTCAAAGATGTTATGACAACACCGCGTACGGAAATGGTTGCCGTGCATATCAGCGACAGCTATGAATCGGTGCGGGACAGAATTATCGATGAGATGCATACGAGATATCCGGTATACGATGAGGATCTCGATAACATTGTCGGTGTTTTCCATTCGAAATATCTGCTGCAGTGGTCACTTAATCCAGACCAGCCGCTGATGAACTTTTGTGACAGCGAACCGCTGACAGTAAGAGAGTTCCAGAATATCGAGGATGTGTTGCGCCGCATGAGCAAGCAGCGCCGTCATCTAGCTATCGTTCTCGATGAGTACGGCGGTACAGAAGGCGTCTTGACCCACGAAGATATAATTGAAACGATGCTTGGTTTTGAAATTGAAGACGAGACTGATCTTAAAAACGACTCGGTTGTCCGTGCCTTTAGCGAAAACAAAATTCTCTGCGATGGAAAAATTACGCTTCATCGTCTGAATCAACTTTTTGATACGGATATCCCTGAGGAAGAAGATACTTTATCCGGCTTTCTGCTGTCGGTCTTCGAAGAAGTACCGGCGGTTAATGATATTACGCATCTCGGCAATCTTGAATTTAAAATAATAGAGATGGAAGAGCGTATGATCCGGCTCGTAAAAATTACAAAATTAGATGCCGGACTGATGCAGGGAGAATGAGACGTGAAAAATGAAAATATTAAGTAAAATAAAACTGAGTCAGTTAATTTTCGGCTTTATAATTGCCTCGGCCCGTTTTCTATGGACTGAAGATAAACATATTGTCACGACATATTATAAGTACAGTTCAAAAAAAATTCCAAAAAGTTTTGACGGTTATAAGATTGTCCAGGTATCCGACTTTCACAATGCTTATTTTGGGCGGCGTTCGAAACATCTGCTTAAAGCTGTTAAAGAGGCTAATCCCGATATAATCGTTATTACGGGTGATGTTGTAGACCGCCGGACTCCGTACTTAAAACGCGCAGCGGTTTTAATCGAAAAAATTACTCAAATACAAAAGACATTTTATGTAACAGGGAATCATGAAGCCCACTACAGACATTTTAATAAGCTGTATGATGTAATCGGCAAATCCCGAGTTCGTAATATTACGAAGCGCAGCGCAGAACTTGAACGGGATGGTGAGAAAATTAATATTGCCGGCATTAATGATGTCTGGTTTTTTGGGGACGAGACAAACCCGAAAACGTACCGGGATTTTAAAAATGAACTTGCAGCTAAAGCTCGGGAGCTGCCTCACGATTTTACAATACTGCTTGCGCACCGGCCGGAACTGCTGCCGGTGTACAGTGCAAATGATGTTGACCTTGTGTTTTGCGGTCATGCGCACGGCGGTCAGATCCGCCTGCCTGTAGTTAAAGGGCTGTATGCACCGCATCAGGGTGTGAATCCGAAATATACAGAAGGCATGCACGAGCAAAACGGTACAACGATGGTGGTGAGCCGAGGTCTCGGCAACAGCCGTTTCCCATTCAGAGTATTTAACCATCCGGAAGTTGTCGCAGTTGAATTGAGGTCTGAAGCATGAATGAATTAATATCATATATTTTAGTCGTAACAGTGCTGACGGTAATGCCGGGCGCAGATTCAATGATTGTAATGAAAAACACACTGGTATATCAAAAATCGGCAGGGCGTATGACGGTGTTTGGAATATTAGCGGGACACTTTTTGTGGATTGTAGTATCGATTCTCGGGCTTGCCGTTATTATTACGAATTCCCCGCTCTTGTTTAATATTGTTAAGTATATGGGAGCCGCGTATTTAATTTACATCGGTGTGAAAAGCTTTATGGCGAAAACACTTGTATCAGCATCATCACTGGATAATGCTGAAGATGAAGAAACAAAATCGAACGGTCTCCGTTCATCTTATATGAACGGTTTTATAAGCAATATACTGAATCCCAAAGTACTCATATTTTATATTACAATTCTGCCCCAATTCGTTGTGCAGAATTCAGAAGTAACCGAGGTTTTTCAATTAATAATTTTAGCCGGTATTATGCTGGTTATTTCGATGAGCTGGTTTCTGCTCGTCGTTGAAACTGTCAATTATATGAAGCGCTGGCTGCACAAACCGGGCTTTCAGAGTATGCTCGGCAAAGGTGCGGGAATCATCATTATTCTATTTGGAATCCGGACAGCCTTGTCCTAGAGAAACTCGTCCATATCAAAAAAGCACTGCCGTCTAAATTCAGGCGGCAGTGCTTTTTGCATATTAATTTAAGAGTTACAGTCGTTTAAATACCGGGTCAGCAGCTGGGTGTATAAATCGATGAAGGTCAGATAAGTATCCTTATCAACATATTCATCAACCTGGTGGGCCTGGCCGGTTTTTCCGGGTCCGTACATAACAAAGGAGAAATTTTCGTCTTTATCTTTCATTAAATAGGAAGCATCTGTCGTTGCGGTTGAAGATGTTAAAGGTAAATCTCTGTTGAAGTACTGGTCTCCAAGTGACTTAGCGAGTTTGATAAATTCATTGTCGCCGGCAGTATATACCGGGTCACGGTTTACATAAGGATTAACGGTGATATCTCCTTTACTTTCTTTTTCGACTTTATCTTTTACGCTGTTAAACAGCGCTTCGAATTTTTTATTATCGAAAGAAGGAATGGTCCGCATGTTAAATAAGGATTCCGCATATTCTGGAATGGAGTTTACCTGGTCACCGCCGCTGACGACTGTTGAATTCATCGTAGGTGTGCCAAGCAAGTCATCTTTCTCATTAACTTTAGCGTATTCGGCGTTTAAATAATGTATAAAGTCTACCAGCGGATTAATGGCGTTAAATCCTAATTCCGGCATTGAACTGTGCGCAGATTTACCTTTTGAAGCAACCTGTATATCCATAGTGCCTTTATGTGTATAAACGATACCATCCTCGGAAGGTTCAGCGATAAGCAGGGCATCTGCATCGTCCATGCAGCCTCTCTCATGGAGTAAAGCAGCGCCATTACTTGTTACTTCTTCGCCGGCAGTCGCCATAAACCGGATGGTACCCTGTTTGAGAGTCCCGGATGTTTTGATTTCAATTAAACTGATTGCTAAAGCTGCAAGACCGGATTTCATATCAGCAGAGCCGCGGCCGTGCAATCGCCCCTGGTTATCTTCTGTCAGCTTAAATGGATCGTAATTCCAAAGAGCAGTGTTACCGGTTGTGACGACATCCATATGTCCTGAAACTGCGACGACAGGTTTGCCGCTCCCGATTTCTGCAATTAAATTAGCACGGCTGGCTTCACCGTTTAATTTAAGGACTTCCGAGTCTATATCATATTTTTTAAATAACTTTTGAAAGTATTGTGCCACATCAAGCTCTTTCTCATTTACTGATTGTATTTCAATAATGTCAGATAATATTTTTACACGTTCTTCATTTGATAGAACTGCCATAATGAACACTCCCTTTTTAATATAAAAAGAAATACCTTATACTTTACCACTTCATTTAATTTTCAAAACATTGAAGAGATGCCTCCAAAATCAAAAAAACACTTCCACCGCAAATGTATTCGGCGAAAGTGTTTTTTTATTATTTAAAGATGAATACTTTAGTTATGCATAATCATATCGAGTGTATCGTCTTCTGTAATTGTTTCTGTTTTAACTAAGTACTGTTCCATTTTTCCGAAATCAACTTCTGCTCCGATGCCGGGCTTCTCGCTGACTTTAACAACACCATTCTCTGCGACAACTTCCGGTGTAATGATATCTTCAAACCAGTATCTTGAAGAAGAGGCTGTATCGCCCGGCAGAGTGAAATTGCTTAACGTTGTAATTGCCACGTTGTGCAGACGACCCACACCGGCTTCCAGCATGCCGCCGCACCATAATGGAATGTTATGCTTTTCTGCAAGGTCATGAATTTTTATCGACTGGGTAATACCTCCGACACGGCCGACCTTAACATTGATGATTTCACAGCTGCCGAGCTCAATTGCTGCAGCAGCAGATTCATATGAATCGATACTTTCATCGAGACAGACAGGTGTTTTAATTTGTTTCTGAAGTTTCGCGTGATCGATTATATCACCTGCCATTAAAGGCTGTTCAATCATCATCAGATTAAACTCATCCAGAGCTTTCAGAATATCGATATCATCCAGCGTATATGCCGAGTTTGCATCGACCATCAGCGGAATCTCCGGATAAACCTCGCGGATTTTGCGGACCATTTCAACATCGCGGCCGGGTTTGATTTTAACTTTAATGCGTTTATAACCTTCTTCAACTTTTTCGCCGATACGTTCAAGGAGCAGTTCGTCAGTATCTTCGAGACCAAGTGATACCCCGACATCGACTTCTTTTTTAGTCCCGCCCATAGCTTCGGCTAAAGTGATGCCTTTTTTCTTAGCATACAAATCCCAGACAGCACCTTCAATTGAAGCTTTTGCCATATTGTTACGTTTGAACGGTTTATAAATTTCCCATACTTCGTCAGGATGTGAAATTTCTTTATTAATAACGAGCGGACCGAAATACTTCTTCAAAGCGATGAGTGTCGCATCCATGAATTCCTCGGAATAAAGCGGGTCTTCACCGGAAACACATTCGCCAAAACCGCTCAGACCGTCTTCGTCAATTGCTTCCACAATAGTAACAAAGCGCTTCTGCTGTGTACCAAATGATGTTGTGAACGGGTTTTTCATAGTCATTAAGAGCTGGTGCAGTTTAATTTCTTTGATCTTCATTTTATAGCCTCCGTAAATTTTATACCGGTCCCCAGTTAATTGCTACGAGGACGATTAAATATATTATACCTAAAACATACCATATACCTACAAGCGGAAGCGCAAATTTCAGCCATTTTGTAAAAGGAATGCCCGCGATAGCGAGATTAGCCATCAATACACCGGACAGCGGTGTAATAATATTTGTGAATCCGTCACCCATAGAGTAGGCCTGGACAGCAATTTGCCGCGGGAATTCCATCAAGTCAGCAATCGGACCCATAATCGGCATAACAATTGCCGCCTGGCCGCTGCCGGATGACACCAGAAGGTTAAATAATCCGTTGCCGATAAACATAAGAACAGCACCTGTCGTACTCGAAAATGGATCGATTAAAGAAGCCATTCCGTTTACGACAGTATCCAGAATCATACCGTCTTCGAGTACAACTACTATGGAACGTGCCATACCGATAATCAAAGCACCGTATAATACTGAATTAGCACCTTTTATAAATTCCTGAATAGACTGATTGACACCGATTCGCGCAATAATCGTCGTCACAACCATAATAATTATAAAGACAGCGGCCATCTCAGTTAAGCTCCATGCTTCACCAAATGCACCAAACACACCTGCAACATATACAGTTATACCAAGTAATAGAGTGAGAAGAACCAGAATATGTGTCGTTGTCATTTCAGTTTTCCCAAGTTCTGTATCTCCATTGTCCTTTGGAAATGGTTCGCTGCCGAGAATACCGGCGTGCTGGTTCTTTTTAATCCGTCTCGAATACCAGATAACGTATATCATAGTGACAAGCAGTGTAATGATGAACATCACAGTACGTTCGGGTGCACCTGAAAAAAGAGGAACTCCTGCTATCTGCTGGGCAAAGCCGGTTGTCAGAGGATCGAGAATGGACATTGCAAAACCGGTATAAGCGCCTATGTATATAATTGAAACTCCGATAATAGCATCCATCTTCATAGATTTAGCTAGTATAATGCCTAGAGGAATAAAGGCGATTACTGCATTAACGACAATACCAAGGGTGCCGAAAACAGCGAAAATCAGCATAATCACTGCAATAAGAAGCCATTCCTTATTCTTAGTAATACTGATAACTTTCGACATCATCGCATCCATGGCTCCGGTCTTTTCAATTACACCAAAGACTCCGCCTATAATTAAGACGAGAAATATTAAATCCGAGGTGCTGGTTAAACCTGTAACTATAGAAGAGAAGATATCCATAATCCCCGCTGGATTTGAGTCGATAGTTTCATAAGTGCCCGGGACGATCGTATCTGGTCCGCTTTCTGAAGGTTCAGTTTCAAACTGACCCGCAGGAATAAGATAAGTAGCAATTGCTGCGATAATTAAAAAGATAAACATTATCCCGTAAGCATCCGGGAATTGAAATTTCCTTTTCTTTTCCGGTTTATTTTTTTCGTGAGTCATCTAATCCCCCTAGGATTTCAAATATTCATACAATTCAAAGTATGATATATTAAACAGTATAATAAAATCAAAAGTTTTGAAAGAGGGATTTCATGATCGATACAAAAATATCTAAAATATTCAATCACGTGCATACAAATGCGGAACTGAGCAATGAAGAGTATAAAACGACGGATTACATATATGAATTTTTAAAAACTGAAGGGTTTGAGCCTGTTAAATTTAAAAACATCACGGGTCTGTACTGTGATGTCGGAAACTGGAGCGGGGATTATCCGCTGATAGGTATCCGTGCGGATATCGATGCATTGTATCAGGAAGTAAACGGCAAGCTTCAGGCGAATCATTCGTGCGGCCACGATTCGCATATTGCCATGGTTATCGGTGCAATGCTTAGGATAAAAGATCACGAAGCTTTAAAAACACGCGGTGTCCGTTTTGTCTTCCAGCCTGCTGAAGAAGTGGGGACGGGTGCACTTGATGTATTAAAAGAGGGTGTCATTGAACCTCTTGATTATATGTTCGGCATTCATCTGCGTCCGATTGAAGAAGCAGCGGACGGGTATTTATCGCCGAGTATAGAACATGGTTCTGCAGGCTCATTTGAGTTTAAAATTGTCGGCAACGATGCCCATGGTGCCCGCCCGCATTTAAACGACAATGCGATTGAAGTCGGTGCGGATATCGTCAATATGCTGTCAAAAATTCATATTAATCCGATGGTGCCTTCTAGCGCGAAAATGACGAAATTCATGGCAGGGTCGAAATCGCTGAATATTATTCCGGGTTCTGCGGAGTGCGGCATTGATGTCCGGGCACAGACAAACGAAGCGATGAAGGAACTGAAAGCCGGTGTGCGTAATATTTTAAGCAGCATCGAAGAACTCTACGATGTGAAAATCGAAGATCTTGAAGAGTCGAGCATCGTTGCAAGTGAAAGTAATGAAGATGCGATTGCAGTATTCCGCTCGGCGATTATCGATACAGTGGGTGAAGAAAAGCTGCTGGAACCGATTGTTACGAGCGGCGGGGATGATTTCCATAATTACACGGTCCAGTATCCAGAACTGAAAGGTGCTATGCTCGGGCTAGGCTGTGATTTGACTCCGGGACTGCATCATCCGTATATGACCTTCAACCGTGACCGGATGGAAACGGGAGCAGATGTTCTCTTTCAGACAATTTTAAATGTGCCTGCTGAATAAAAATATGTTTAAACTCTTGAGCTAAGTGGAATAATACTGGTGTAAACAATATCGAAATTCTTGAAGGAGGATTTTATATATGTCAGCACCAAAAGATCCGAGAAATGAATTTTACACAGGTAATTATGATAAACAAAAACAGCCGTATCCCGGCGTTCAAAAAGAAATGGAACAAATTCCCGATTGCGGAGAAGAAACCTATAAAGGCACCGGACGTTTATCCGGCAGAAAAGCACTCGTAACAGGCGGCGATTCAGGTATCGGCCGCGGCGCAGCAATTGCGTTCGCCAAAGAAGGCGCGGATGTTGCAATTAACTATATGGAAGACGAACAGGCGGATGCCGAAGAAGTTAAAAAAGTCATCGAGGATGCGGGGCAGAAAGCTTATTTATTCCCGGGTGATTTACGTGATGAAAAATTTGCAAGACAGCTGATTCATGATGCAGCTGAATCGCTCGGCGGTCTGGATACGCTTGTACTGAATGCTTCTATGCAGCAGGCAGTGGAAAAATTTGCAGATTATACAGCAGAACACCTTGAAACGACTTATAAAATTAATGTGGTCGCACCTGTACTGCAAATGCAGGAAGCGGAAAAAGTAATGCCTGAAGGTTCAAGCATTATTATTACGACTTCAATTCAGTCATTCTCGCCGTCAGCTCATATTGCTGATTATGCAATGACTAAAGCGGCACAAACGAACTTGATTAAATCACAGGCCCAGCACTTTATGGATAAAGGCATCCGTTTAAACGGTGTTGCACCAGGTCCAATCTGGACACCGATTCAAATCTCAGGTGGTCAGCTCCAAGAAGCGCTGCCTGAATTCGGACAGGATTCTTACCTTGGACGTGCCGGCCAGCCGGTGGAACTCGCAGCCACTTACGTACACCTTGCAAGTTCGGAATCAAGCTATACGACAGGACAGGTATATGGTGTAACAGGCGGACAGCCGATTAACTAATATAAGAAAAAAACCAAAACCTTAATCAAGGTTTTGGTTTTTTTGTGCTGTACGTATTTTGTGATGTGAGAGCGGGGCTCGTTGGTTAAGTAAACACTTTAGCCGGCCAAAGAAGAAAGCTCACTGACTGAGTAAACGATTTAGTCGGTCAAAGAAGAAAGCTCATTGTTTGAGTAAACAGTTTAGTCGGTCAAAGAAAAGAGCACACGAATCCAGCAAGCATACTCTCTTTAAACAGCAGAACCCCGACCTTATGAAAAGTCCGGGGTTCTATTATTTAAATATCCCTGTTTAAATTCGGGTCGTTTGGATGAGAAGGGCGCGAGTGGTCATTATAATTATGTCCGGTACTTCCTGTTAAATCGTCTTCTCCATAAAGGCCGGTGCCGTCAAATTCATCTTTTAATTTTCGGCTGTAGAGGAAGAGAATAACAATGGCAGCAATCCCTGCAGTTACAACGTTCAAGAGCGCCAGCAGCACGCCGATGACCGGCTGCTTTACATATGCTGTAAAGATTCCGATGAATGCAATGGATTCCATCAGTAAGTACGTAATAACGAGGTCGCCGATTGAGAGCCCCATCATATACAGTACAAGTCCGGCAATCGCAAATGCGAGACCGATATGTTTCGGATCAAATGACCCTTTCTTTAAAATATTGCCGTCATAGCCTTGCCCGCCGATATAAAATGTTCCGAACGGGATGAAGGCGAGCCATGGCAGGTGATATGATTTAATTTCCGCCACTCTGAACAGGAAGTAACCCTGCAGCAGCCATTTCAGCAAGCCGATTATAAATATTACAAACAGTAAAAAAATCCCAAGCGCAGCTGCTCCGAAAAACAGTGCAATAAATTCCCAGCCCATATTCTCACATCCTTTATAAGTTATTTTCAGTATATCATTATCTCATCACAGACAAAATAAATAGGGGCTGGAAGACCAGCCCCTATTTATTTACCTGTGTGAATTGTATATTCTCCGATTCATCCGTTCCGCGTGACGGTAGGCATTAATAACACCGTACAGCCATACAATAGGAAAGGTAATGAATCCGATTAAAAGATACATAAGCAGACCGTTGATTGCCTGTATGATAATGAGCAGTATACCTTTAAATATCTGGCCGTTATATATCTGGCCGAGACCGGTAATGAAAAAGCTGAGAACAGCAGCTATTCCGGAATTTTTAATTCCTGGCATATGGTCAGCCTCTCTTTCTGTTTAATTTCGTATAGAACTTATACCCGTTTTTTCAAGCTTTGAAACGCGTTATCTGTCATCAAGACGGTCTTCGCGGGCCTTGCCGCCCGGCATTCTGAGCGGCCACCAGTTGCCGCGTTTCAATGTGACTATCATCGCCGGCACTAAGAGCGGCAGCACGACAAATGCATAGAACAGAAGCGCAAAAATAATAACGCTCGTTACCTGTACTAGTATCGCGATACCTGACGGATACAAGGCTGCGAATGTGCCTGTTAAAATAATTACCGCTGTAATAACGACAGTACCCATGCGGCGGATTGATGTTTCAATCGCATCGCGGATAGTACGGTATTTCACTTCTTCTCTGAAGCGGTCGATAATGAAAATAGAATAATCAATACCGAGAGCGACAAAAATAATTAAACTGAAGAACGGTACGGCCCAATTTAACTGATCAATACCGAACATTGACAGAATCCACTGGGATATCGTCATCGATGCAAAGTAAGTAATGAAAATCGAACCGATCATCATTACAGGCAGCACGAGTGATCTGAACAATACAGTCAGAATAATGAACAGCGTCACGATAAACAGAATGACAACATTTGTATAATCATCGCTCGTTACTGTATCGAGGTCTCTGTTCATGCTTGTCACACCAGAGAAATAAGCTTCTGTATCCGGACGGTCGAGGCGTGACAGCTCGCCGTGCACTGTTTCTTCAATATCATCTAGCACACCGATTGCTTCGTTGCTGTATGGATCCACTGCAAGAACGACGTTCATTTTAACAGCTTCGCCGTCAGCAAATGAGTATTGGTCGATGGCAGCTTCAAAATCGCTGTTTTCAAGCATTTCAGAAGGTATATTGATACCTGTCGCATCTACTGCTTCATTATTTTCAAACGAAGTCATTAAATCACTGATACCTGTTAAGCCTTCATTGATATCTTCAATACCCGATGACATTTCACCAAGACCCGCTGCGAGTTCTTCCATCTGTGCAGCAGCTTCTGCAGTCATCGTTTCCATTTGAGAATTTGCCTCTGAAACCCCTGCGGAAAGCTGATCCGCTCCCTGTGATAATTGCTGCAGCTGTTCAGCTGCTCCGGCTGTGTCTCCTGTTGCAGCAAGATACTGGCTGACACCGTCAATACCGTCGGAAATCTGATTGACGCCTGCTTCCAGTTCCGATAAATCGCCTCCGGCTGTGTCAGAGTCTGCCAGCTGTTCATTAATCTCGGACAAGCCAGCTGACATTTCAGTCAGTCCGTCCTGAATTTCAGCGAGTCCTGAATTTGCTTCACCAAGCTGGTATGACACGGTCAGTTCGTCCATCTTATCGCCTACCGGTCTCGTCAGCGTCTGCACTTCCGTCACACCGTCGAGATTGGACACGGCTTCGGCCGCTGATTCCAGACGGGATAAACCATCCTCTGTAACCAGATTTTCACCGTTTGTGAAGAGGACCTCCACAGGGAATGTTGAGCCTGCATCAAAACTGTCGCTGATTACATTAACTGCATGAACGGCAGAGTAGGAATCGTCAAGTTCGGATAATGAATCGTATTGAACATTATCATCGTAGAAATAAATTAAGGCAATAAGTACCGCAACGACTGAAAAAATAACGCGTGTAGGGTACTTAAGTGACAGCATGCCGAGCGGCGTCCAGATTTTACTTTCACCTGAACCCAACGTCTGTTTGCTCGGCCAGAAAATATATTTACCAAGCAGGGCCATCAGTGTCGGCAATACTGTAAATAGTGAGAGCAGCAGGGCGAGAATACCGATAGCTACGCCGACTGCCGAACGGTAAATTTCGAAGTTTGCAAAATAAAGAACACCAAACAGGATTGCTCCTGAAATCCCGCTGATAAATACTGTCTTACCGGCTGTTCTGAAAGTATTGATGACAGCTTCATGCTTATCGTGGTGCTCAAGTTCTTCTTTAAATCTGTTTAACAGCAGAATGACGTAATCCGTCCCGATACCGAATAATATTACGATAAGGAAACTCTGTGTCTGCGGGGACACCGGAAAATCAAACCACTGCACGAACCAGCCGACAAACGACTGACCGAGCAGATAGGCAATGCCCACTGCGATAAGCGGAACAAATGGCGTAACGACTGAACGGAACATCACAAGCAGTACGATAATGATAATCGCTACTGTAAATATTTCCGTCGTCCGGACACCTTCCATAGCATCTTCTTCAAGCGTGCGCTGAATCATCTCATTGGATGTTATTGAAATATCAGCGTCCGTGTTATTCAGACTTTCTATTTCATCGGCATTATTCAGAATCTCAGGTGCTTCACCTGTATATTCCAGCGGAATCATTATAACGCCCGAATCTTCATTGATGAAGTTCTCCTGCATATCCTCATTAAAAGTAAAAGGATTGATAACGTTATCCGTATAATCCAGACCTTCGAGTTCTTCTATATATGTTTCTATTTCTTCCTGATGTTCTGACGGCGCATTATCAAATTCAAGTACTGCCGACATCATTTCAATATCCTGATTGTGTTCCTCCAGGAACTGGCGGGCCTGTTCATTCGGCATATTATCAGGCAGCTGAACATCACCTTTCTCAGCAGCAAGCTGCGTTAAATTCGGTGAAATAATAAATGATACGACAGCAGCAATAATCATCAGCGCTGTAATCGGCCATTTAAATTTAAGCACGTGTTTCATCGTATAATCCTCCATCTATATTCATAATATTAACTATTGTGCGCGTTGCTTCCAGCAGCTTTTGTTTGTCTTTCTGGGGTATATCCTTCAGATGATCACCGATAACATGCCGAATATGGCCGATGACTTCACCGAGCAGATTTTTTGCTTTTGGCGTGAGTGAAACCAGTTTCGAACGGTTATCGTTTGTCAGCTGATTTTTTTTCATATTGATTAGTTTTTTCGTGCTGAGTTTTCTGAGCGCATGTGCAATGGAACTTTTATGTACGTTCAGCGCTGTGGAAAGTTCGGTGGGTGTGGCTTCATTATGAAGATAAAGATATTCAATAATGGCCATCTGTTCTTTCGATATATGCATTTTTTTGACCGATTCGGTTACTTCTGAAAATATATGAGCATAACCATAGCCGAAAATGACAGTCAGATTGTCGATTGTCTGGTCTTCTGCCGTCATTAAGAATGCCAGTCCTTTCTTTAATCTTATTTAACAAGCAGAAATAGTTTAACATGCACAACTAATTTCCGCAAAAGATAAAGTGTATTTTTTTATAACAAATGTATGTGTATAATCGAAGACGGATATAAGTTTAAAAAAGGAGTGAAGTAAAGATATGTTTCAGTATGTTTCCTCATACAGAAGAAATGCCTCCGGCAATCATGGAAAAGTTATAGGTTTTACAATTTTACAGTCATTATTGTGTGTTGTGCTGCCATCGATTCTTATCTTCGGTGCAGTGCTGCTGCCGCTGTTGCTGACGATGACAGATGTTAGCGGAGAAGCGGTCGGAGTTGCTACAGGACTGTGGATGCTCGTCATGTTCCTCGTGTATATTCTCGTCATGATTTTCGTGATCTATCCTATTTTTGTAGGGATATTAAGATACTTTGCGAGTGCCTACAAAGGAAAAGAATTCTCTTTTGGCGAAGCCTACAAAGTTTTTAAAAAAGGGAATTATTCCAAACTGATTAAAATTGCACTGCTCGTCTTTGTTTTATATTTTGTATTATCATTAATCATTGGTCTGATTGTTAATATTCTGATGACGGTTGTACTTATTCCGCTGATGCCGCTCGGCATGATGATGGAAGATCCAAATGCGGCGATGACCGGTGCATCAGTTGCCCTGATTATTACAGCGGTTGTGCTGATGTTTATCGTTACGATTATTGCGTACATTCCGTATATCATTCTGTACATTTACTTTGCGACAGTATTCATGGTATATATTGACGAACCTCATATTCCAACCGTGGATAAACTGAAAGTCGCCTGGGATATTGTCTTCCGTTCAGAAGCCAGCATGATCAAATTATTCTTCAGCAACCTGCTGCTGTACATTCTGGTGTTTGCTGTAATGTTTGTCATTATGATCGGACTCGGCTTAATCTCAGCATTTGTGACTAATTCTCCGGCAGTAATTTTAACGCTGTTTATCATCAGCGGTCTGCTGGCATTAATCGTTACCGTATGGATTTCATATCTGATTGTCGGTTCAATTGTGGCTTATTATTTTGCGGGCCGCGAATCTCTTGACCACATGAAAGACATAAGAGCACAGGAAGCTGCACCAGCTTATCAGCATGAAAATACAGATTTTGAGTAAGAATTTAAAGTTAAACCGCCGGATTTTTAAATCCGGCGGTTTTTATAATGGTTTAAATATTTGCATAATTCAATTTCGGAGTTAAGATATAATTTATACATAATAGAATTGTGGGTGAGTGAATGTCAGGGAAACAAAAAGGCATACTGTTTGTATCAGGTGCTTACATAATCTGGGGATTGCTCCCTGTTTACTGGCGTCAGATTGAGACGGTATCTCCTTATGAAATTATCGCACACCGTATATTCTGGTCCTTTATCTTTATGGTGCTGTACATACTTTTTACAGGCAGATGGCAATATTTAAAAACGAATTTAACGTTCATATTCAGCGACAGAAAAAAAGCCCTCAGTTTAGTTGCGGCGTCGATTATTATTTCTATCAACTGGCTGACGTATATCCTCGCTGTTAACCAGGGGCATATACTGGAAGCGGGACTCGGTTATTATATCAATCCGTTTGTCAGCATACTGCTCGCATTTTTTATTCTCAAGGAGCGGTTTTCAAAAGGCGAGTGGCTGGCGATTTTTATCGTGTCGCTCGGTGTTATTTATATGTCCCTTGGTGTGGGGCATATTCCATGGCTTGCTCTGACGCTGGCAGTGACTTTTGGAGTATACGGGCTGATCAAGAAAACAATTAATATCGACGCAACATATGCGCTGGCTGTGGAAACTGCAGTACTGGCTCCAATCGCGCTCCTGTATATACTGTATTTAAATGCTTCAGGTGTGAACACACTTGATTTCGGGCTTAACAGAGATACGATGTTTACGATGGGAACAGGTGTCGTCACAGCAATACCTCTCCTCCTATTCGCTCTTGGTGCTGTTAAGATTCCATTATCACTTACCGGGCTGCTCCAGTATATCGGTCCGACGCTCATGCTCTTTATCGGCATCTTCCTCTACGGGGAATCGTTTACAGCTACACATCAAATTGCCTATGGATTTATCTGGGTAGGGCTGATTCTTTACACGCTGCTGCGCTTTAAAGCATCGCGTCCGCGCCGTCCGAAGGGGAAAGTCAAGCTGACTGATGATTAGCTTATCGTTAGATATAAAGATTACTCCATGTTACTATTTAGAAAGATTTTAGTGTGAGGGGAATGAGTCATGCGATATTTAAAGAACTTTGGCTTATTGTTGGCAGTAACAGGTATTTTGGCAGCATGTCAGAATGCTGTTCCCGGAAGCGGCAGTGAAATTATCACTGAAGAAAAAAATGCCGTATCATCCGAAGAGGAAACCGCAGCTGAAATAGAAAATATAGATGAGCAGGAAATTGACGATGAGCAGTTAGCAGAAATTGTCGATAAAGCAAAAAAAATAGAGAGCTATAAAGCGGAATTGAATATGTCTGCGGCACTCGACGGTATGGAACCGCGCGAACTGAATGCGGAAGTGCTGTTTATAAACAGTGAACCCCCGCAGCTTCTGCTCCGTTCTTACGGCGAAGACCGGACTATTTCAAAAAATGGAAAAACTTATTTTAACAACGATACAGAATGGGTCGATGTCAGCGATTCGGTCGATGTGAATTTACTCTACAGTGTGACGTATGATAATGCCGTGGCATCTTTTGCAGAAATAGCGTCTCATATGGAAACCGAGAAGCATGATGATAAGATTAATTACATTTATCATGGCAGTAACGAGGAAATATATGAAACAATCGAGTCATTAGTGCAGGTTAATTTTGGAGAAATGCATGTCGAGAACGTAAATTCAACAGTGGAAGTCACTGTTGATGAAGAAAGTAAGCGGATCGAAGAAATAAACTTTGAATCAGATGGCACAGATACGCATGGTACATTTGAGCTCGAGGGTGCAGCAACATTCGATGAATTTAATGAAGTGGACGAAATAGAAATTCCGGTAACGGAATAACTGTATATAAGAAGCGGGGGCTGGGACATAAGTCCAGCCTCTAAATCAAAAAGCGCACTTGCTTTCCAGGGGCGTCGCGTGAGCCTGTAGTCTCACGCAGACGCTACTCCCCTAGGAGTCAAGTGCGCTTTTTTATATGGAAATATACGTATATCTCTACAAAAAAATAAGACCCTCAGATACAATGTAAGTAACGACACAAACAATGAAAAGAGGAATCTTATGTATAAAAATTATAACATGAACCAAATCACACTGCCACTCGAAACAGAAATCCTGATTCCAGACAATGATATCTCGAAAGCGGTACATACACTGGTCGAAAGTATGCCGGAAGATGTGTTTGATGAGTTCGGACAATCTCAAGGGGCGTCGTCCTATCATCCCAAAATGATGCTGAAAATCTTACTCTGTGCCTACAGTCAATCCGCATTCTCCGGTCGTAAGATTGAAGCGTTACTGCAGGACAGTATCCGAATGATGTGGCTGGCGCAAAATCAAACCCCCTCGTATCGAACGATTAACCGATTCCGTGCGCATCCGAAGATGGCGGCGCTGCTTCAGTCTGCCTTCATCCAGTTTAGAACTCAGCTGGAATCGAATGGCTTAATTGAGTCGGATGCGATTTTTATAGACGGTACAAAAATTGAAGCGAATGCCAATAAGTATACCTTTGTCTTTAGAAAGAATATCGACCGACACGAGTCGGCGGTGTTGGAAAAATCTAAAGCAAAATACGAAGCGCTGGTCGAATCAGCAGTGATTCCAGAAATGATTCGGGAATCGGAGGGTCCGTTGACGGCATCGGAACTGGCGCATATTCATACGCAACTGACAGACACTGAAACCGAACTCACTGAACAGATTGAACGCACTGAAGATATACCCACCCGCAAAGCGATTCGCACAGAGCGTTCAGAGATTCGCAAATCCAAGAAAGCCATGAAAGATTATTTGGACCGGCGCTTAAACTATCAAACCCAACGTGCGCTGATGAGAGACCGTAACAGTTATTCCAAAACCGATACTGATGCGACATTCATGCGCATGAAAGATGATCACATGCAGAACGGCCAGTTGAAATCCGGCTATAACTTACAGATTGCGACCAATAATCAGTTTGTGTTGGGATATGATATTTATTGGAATCCCACCGATACCCGCACGCTCGATCCCTTTCTCCATACGATGCAGCACACGTTCCAGCACCTGCCGGAATATATTGTCGCCGATGCCGGGTATGGCAGTGAATCCAATTATGAGTGCGTCGTCGACACATATGAACGTCAGGCATTGATTCCTTACAATACGTACTATAAAGAACAAAAGAAACGGTACAAAACAGATGAGATGCACCCGAATCATTGGGAATATAACGCAATCGATGATTACTATGTCTGTCCGAATGACCGCCGTTTACCTTTGAAACGGCATACGACTCGAACGGACAAATATGGTTATCAGCGGGTATTTAAAATATATGAATGCGAGGACTGTCAGGCATGTCCGTTGATGGCATTGTGTAAAACATCTGCACCGGATCAGCCGAAACGAATTCAAAAAAATATGAACCTGGAGTATTTCAAAGCTCAGGTGAACCAGACGCTTTCAAGCCCGGAAGGTCGACGTCGATACGCGCAACGCAAAATCGATGTCGAAACGACTTTTGGAAACTTGAAGGCGAATTTGAGATTCACTCGGATGTCTGTTCGGGGGAATACTCCGGTCCGTAACGAATTGGGCATCGCTTTAATGGCGGTGAACCTGAGAAAACTCGTCCGGCAATCTGTGTTTACTATACTTAAACCACTAAAAAACGGCTGGAACATCTTAAAATCAAGATGTCCCAGCCGTTTCTCTTATTGCTTCAGGGCTTTTGTCCCAGCCCCTTTTTCTATTTGGAGGAAGATTCTGGGGTTTGCATGATCGGGTGTCATATATATCCGCGGACTCTGGGGTTTGTATGACCGGGTATCATGTGTATCCGCGGACTTTGGGGTTTGCATGATCGTGTGTCATATGTGTCCGCGGCCTCTGGGGTTTGCATGATCGTGTGTCATATGTATCCGCGGATTCCGGGGTTTGCATGATCGTGTGTCATATGTATCCGCGGATTCCGGGGTTTGCATGATCGAGTGTCATATGTGTCCGCGGCCATCGGGGTTTGCATGACCGTGTGTCATATGTATCCGCGGACTCCGGGGTTTGGATGATCGGGTTTCATATGTATCCGCGGACTCCGGGGTTTGGATGATCGGGTTTCATATGTATCCGCGGACTCCGGGGTTTGGATGATCGTGTGTCACATGTGTCCGTGGCCACCGGGGTTTGCATGGCCCTGTGTCATGTGTATCCGCGGACTTTGGGGTTTGCATGATCGTGTGTCATATGTGTCCGCGGACTCCGGGGTTTGCATGACCGGGTATCATGTGTATCCGCGGACTCCGGGGTTTGCAGGAAAGAGCTTTTAATAACAAAAAATGCAGCCCTGAACAAGGCTGCAAAGTTTATAAAATTAATTCAGCGGATGAAGCCGCATTTCAATAAAGTCGCGATTTTCTTCAAGGAAAGGCGGTAATGATAAGTGCTCTCCTAAAGTTTCAAGCGGTTCATCAATAGTGAATCCGGGTGAATCCGTTGAAATTTCGACTGTGATATTGCCGACGGCACTAATATACAATGCTTTAAAGTAGTGACGGTCGACAATGCCGGAATTTCGCCATTTTTCTGCCGTGGCCTGCTCCAGAATTTCTGCCAGAGCGGTCTCATCTTTAACGCGAAGCGCAAAGTGGTGAACACTGCCGTAGCCTTGTTTTTCAACATTCGTTGTACGCGATTCAACTACAAATACAGAGTCCTGGCCGAAGCGTACGCGGGCCTGGTCGGCATCATCAATATCCCCGTCATATTCACCGCCGAGCATTTGTAAAAACTGAACCATCGGTTTTAAATACTGGACGGTCAGTTCGACACCAAATATGCCGGTAATTGCATATTCTTCGGGAATATTTCCGCCTCCGGCGTATGGCTCAGAGTCGTGGTAGCCGGGATCGGCGAGAAGCGCAAAACGCTGACCTTCTTCGTCTGAGAACTTCATCATCGTTTCTCCGAAGTAATCGGTGATACCTTCGTGATAAACGCCCTGTTCTTCCATGCGCTCTCTGAAATACTCAATAGCTTCGACTGACGGTACTCTTAAAATTGTACGAGAGATGGAGTTTGTTCCCGGTGTGTATTTTGGCGCCAGGCCGATTTCAAAAAATGTAACGTCTGTTCCAGGTGTCCCTTTGTAGTCGCTGTAAAATAAATGATACATATCAGGACTGTCCTGATTGACCGTTTTTTTAACCAGTCTGTGACCGAGAAACTGTGTAAAGAAATCGTGATTTTCAATAATATCTTTCGTAATTGCCGATACGTGATGAATGCCGTATGCGCTCACAATGCATCCTCCTTTAATCTCTTTGATGTTATTATATAATACAAGTATACGTATCTCTATTAGGAGGACTTGGCATGAAACATTTATATATTAAATCGAGAAAAGAAAACGCGAAAGAAACACTCATATTATTTCACGGCACCGGCGGCCGGGAGACTGATCTTTTGGAAGTCGCGACAACTGTAAACAGTGAAGCGAATATTTTAAGTTTCAGAGGAGATGTTGACGAGAACGGGCAGACACGTTTCTTTAAACGTTTATCTCTAAAACAGTACGACGAACAGAGTTTAAAAGAAGAAGGGGATAAAATTTACGGGGAATTAAAAAAACTGAGCGGCGATTACAATTTCGATCTTGGAAAAGCTGTTATCATCGGCTATTCCAACGGTGCGAACATCGCGGCTTATCTGATGCTGAATTACGATCTCGGTGTCAGGGGCGCAATGCTGATGCACAGCGCGTACCGCAGTGAAACAACCGGGAAAGATATGCTGTTTGATACAGATGTGCTGCTGACAGCCGGAGCGCAGGATATGGTCGCTACAGCCGGCGAATCTTACACACTGAAAAGAAAACTCGAAAACAAAGGAGCAAACGTCACGGTTAAATTAACGGACGGAGCCCATGAAATATCCCCTATGGAATTAATGGAAGGGCACGTCTGGTACATGCCGATTAAAAAATCCATAAGGGATGAAGATAAATTATTATAGATAGTTTTTTCTAAGATAGTGCTCGAGACCGTCTTCATCACAGCTGAATTCGGTAACATCATCCGCAATTGCCTTGACATCTTCTTTGGCATTTTGCATCGCAGTCGATTTTCCGGCAGCTTTAAACATTGGGATGTCATTCATGGAATCGCCGAACGCGTGAACGTCACCGATAGAAATATTCATCGTATCGACGAGGGTCATAAGGCCGGTGCCTTTATCAGTGCCGTAAACCATAATTTCAGAGTTGTGGTTTGATGTACGGTATATCTGATAGCCTGCATCAGATGTGAATTTTTCATTCAGCAGTGTAAACCAGCGTTCCAGTTTTTCCTTATCGTTGCTGAAAAAATAAAACTTTATAATATCGGCCCGGTCGATTCCATCTTCGTCAATCCACTGTTCTGTACTGTTCAGCGTGCGCGCAGTACCGATATTTTCATATTCGAGCACAGTCGCGTCAGGTGTTTGTGTAAGATCATCGACAGAATAATCGTGGTCTTCTTTAAATGTATACGGGCCGCCGTGTCTGCCGGTTGTCATTTCGTAGTAGATTTTGTGCTCGCGTACCTGCGATAATACGAATTCCACCTGGTCTTTTGAAAAAGCAGTATGTGAAAGCAGCGTATCGCCGTGGTGGACCGTCATGCCGCTTGCTGCGACATAGCCGTCAACGGGCACACTGTGCGGCACTTTTTCATGGATCATCTGCAGTGAACGTCCGGTCGCGATAATAATTTTAATACCTTTATCGTGAACTTCCTGTAAAGTATCCGCAAGAGAATCGGGGAATTCACCTGAATTATTTAAAACCGTACCATCCAAATCGAGAGCAATTGCCTTCATATTTTGTAAAAGCTCCTATCTTCAGTTTATATTTTAAGATGCTGATGCTGTTTAAATTTTAGCATATTTCGGCATATATGATAAAATTGCCTTACCAACAGTTCAGTAAAGGAGTCGTTATATATGACAAACACTGCAGCTTATTTGAAAAAGTATGACTTGGAAGATCTGCACCAGCTTGCGGTCAATACCGGAGTAACAAACGAAGAAGCACTGGACAAGGAAGGCTTGATAACAGAGATATCGAAAAACCTGCTGAGTGCGGATGTGCTGGAATATGCATATCTTTACAGTGACGAACCTGCACTTACGAGCTGGCAGCAGGGGTCAAAAAACATAGAGGACGGCAGAAATCTCAGTCTGGCGGATGTCTACGGCTTATATATAATGGGTTTTGCCTACGAGCTGCTGAATGAAGAAGATAACTTTTTTATTATCGATGAAGTACTGGAAAAATTTGAGACAGTCGATACTGAAAAAAACCGCGAAAAACGGACAGCGATACAGCGGCAGCTGAATTTAATACGCTCCGCCCTGCATTTATACGGTGTGGTTGAATTTAAACAGATTGTTCATTTGTTTAAAAAATATTACGGCATGGATATCACGATTGATGAAGTGGTGGATCTGGTCAACCGCTCGCCTTACGTCATTACTGTAAATAATAAAAACCAGGAATTTATTATTGATGATATGACTGATAAGCAGTATGAAATTATCCGGAATGCCCAGCAGAAATATAAGTATTATGAGCCGGAATTCGGGAAATTTATCAAATTCAGCAACCCGGGCTATATTGATGAATCAGCAGCGCACGAAGATTTAAAAAAATGGGTCTCAGAACATCTGAATACGAGTGTTGCATCGGATTATGAATTGTATCTGCATGTGCTCCGCATGGTTATCAGCGGACAAAAACGCGAAGAAATTTCCGGGGAAATAAAAAATCTTGGTTATCAATTTAAATCGAAAGCGGAAGAAGATGAATTCTTTGAGCTGATTCGCGATGTCGTAAGACATACGCGGCACTTCCAGTACCGCGGGAAAAGCGAAGCGGATATCGGACAGAAAACAATCGTTAAAGAAGTGAAGGTCGGACGTAACGATCCATGCCCTTGCGGCAGCGGCAAAAAGTATAAAAAGTGCTGCGGCAAAGCAGTATAGCGATTAAGTGGCTGGTATAACTACCATCCACTTTTTACATAGCGGAAGGTGAGCGTCATGCATTTTAAAATATTTATGGTGTTTTTCAGAGTGGGAATCCTCGGTTTCGGCGGCGGACCGTCATCCATTCCACTCGTAAAAATAGAAGTCGTCGACAAATACGGCTGGATGACTAATGAAGACTTCCAGGATACACTGGCGATTGCGAACGTCCTGCCCGGTCCGATTATTACGAAGCTCGCGGGACATATCGGCTACCAGCTGAAAGGCTGGCCCGGCATTATTAATGCACTTATTGCAATCATCCTGCCGACAGCAGTCTTAATGACAGTATTATTGACGCTGTTTTCCGAATTTAAGGACCTGGCCTGGGTTCAGGGCATGAGCGCCGGTGTAGTGCCCGTCGTCCTCGTTATGCTTGCGGTGCTCACCGCAGAATTTATGAAAACGGCAAAAACATCTTCAACATGGAAATTTTTAATTCCGTTTACGCTCGGCATGCTGATTGTGCTGGAAGTGCTGAATATTCATCCGGCACTCGTCATCGGTATTATTATAGTATTCAGCCTGCTTCAAAAAAGCGGCGGACAAGCAGGTGACTCATGATTTATCTGGAAATATTTTTAGCATTTTTAATTCCCGGCATACTCGGATACGGCGGCGGGCCGTCTTCAATACCGCTCGTTGAGCGTGAAGTTGTCGGTACATATGAATGGATGACCACGGCGGAATTTGCGGAAGTACTCGCGCTCGGCAATGCGCTGCCGGGGCCAATATTGACGAAAATGGGCGCTTATATCGGCTATGAAGCAGGCGGTGTGTTTGGCAGTATCGTTGCGATATCCGCAAGTGTGCTGCCCTCGCTTCTTTTAATGATATTCCTCGCTGCAGTGCTGTATAAACTGAAAGGAACGAATAAGTTCTCGATGCTGACGCTTTTAATCCGTCCGGTCATTGCGATTCTGCTCGGTGTCATTGTTTTTGATTTCCTGTTCAGTTCCTTGGAAGTATCGGGAACTTTCCATACTGTCTTTTTAATCGGACTCTCGTTTGTGCTGCTGCAGATTGTGAAAATTCATCCGGCACTCGTCATCGTTATCGGTTTAATATACGGTGCGGTATTTATCCGGTAAGAGGCACAAAATTTAAAACAGCTTCCTGAATGTACTATACTGGATGCAGTAAACAGTCAATCCAGAAAGGAAGTTAGCACATATGGCATATAATATTCGCAAAATGGAAGTAAAAGATGCGGCAAGTATTATTGAACATAAGAAACAGGTGACAGCAGAAAATCCGGATACGCTGGCAACAGCAATTGAAAACAGGACAATTACAATTGAAGAGGAAGAAGCGACGATAAAATCTCTCGGCCCGAATGATCTCGGTATCGTAGCAGTCGACGGCGAGAAAGTTATCGGTATGCTGAATCTCCGTCAGGATCACCGCAAAAAATTCGAGCATATCGGCCAATTCGGCATCAGTCTGCAGGCTGCCTATACAGGTTCCGGCACAGGTACTGCGATGGTCAAAGAAGCAGTGGAGTTTGCACGGAATAATGATAAGCTTGAAAAATTGATACTAACAGTTTTTGCCAACAATCCGGGTGCGATTAAATTATATAAAAGACTCGGTTTTGAAGAAGAAGCAACTTTAAAAAATCAGGTGAAATTAGCTGACGGTTATACAGATTTAGTCTATATGGCGAACTTTTTAAAATAATGAACAACCTGCCTGCCTAAAGTGATATTATAATGTTAAGAATGAATATACTTTAAAAACAGGTGATTAAGTGAAAATTGTGCATGTATTATTGTACGCGCTGCTCTTAACGTTATTCACAGCAGGAATTATCTTCTCGACGATGGCATCCTATACTGAAACTTCACCGTTGTCCTACACGGTAATCGGTGTATTTATGGCTGTTCTGTTTGCCCTGTATACAGCTGTCTTAATTAAATACCGCAGGAGAAGAGTTCAAAATGACAAAGAGAATCGCGCTTGAGCGGTTCTTTTTGCTTTTTAAAGAAAAAATGGGGGATGGTGTAATTAAATGAAGAATTTTGAAAGTATTAATAAAAGAGCTCAAAAAAACACAGGACGCATCCAGGAAACTCAGCCAGATTTTATGAGAGCATTTAAGAAAATTCAGCAGGAAGGTTACAAAGCGAATGCGCTGGATGAAAAAACAAAAGAATTTATCGCCTTAACTTATGCTGTCGCTGATAAATGTGAAGGTTGTATAGGAAATCATGTAAACAAACTCGTTAAACTCGGAGCAACACGTGAAGAAATCAGTGATATCGTTGCGGTATGTATAGTAATGGGCGGCGGACCGGCAAGCGTATACGGCGGTTATGCACTGGAAGCATACGATGAAGCAGCAGGAGAAAATTAGCAAAGGAATGAAGTCGAATGTTACGGGAAAAAGTACAGAAAGCAAAACGCATTGTTATTAAAATAGGAACGAACTCGATTATGAATGCGCCGACAAAAATAGATTATAAGAAAATCGACAGGCTGGCTTATGCTGTATCAGCTCTGCATCAGGAAGGAAAAGAAGTTGCCATAGTGACGAGCGGTGCTGTAGGACTCGGTGCGAGCACGATGAATTTAAAAGAATATCCTGCTTCCATCGCAGGACAGCAGGCACTCGCAAGTATCGGGCAGGGTGTCCTGATGAATTTGTACAGCAAGTTTTTCTCGCATTACAATCAGCATGTCGGACAGGTATTGATTACCCGTGATGTTATTTCATTCCCGGAATCATATAAAAATGTTTCAGTTGCACTGGATACTTTATTAAGTAAAGGTGTTATTCCAATCATCAACGAGAACGATGCAGTATCGGTGGATGAATTAAACCACAATACTAAATTCGGTGATAATGATACGTTATCCGCGATTGTCAGTGAAGTGATTGATGCAGATCTGCTGGTCATTCTAAGCGATATTGAAGGATTATATACAGCAAATCCCGCGACAGATAAAAATGCGGAACTTATCACCTATGTTAATGAGGTGACACCTGAAATAATTGAAATGGCGGGCGGAGCGGGTTCAAAATTTGCGACCGGCGGCATGGCGACAAAACTGCAGGCGGCAGACCGCATGATTCGCCGTCAGAAAGCGATGGTAATCATGAAATCAGATGAGCCGTCAAAACTTTTTAATTTACTGGCGGGGGAAGAAATCGGAACTTTATTTATGAAGGAGGGAATACATAGTGACAAACAGTATAGCAGTATTGGGAACAGAAGCTAAAAAAGCAGGCAAAGTATTACGGCGATCATCAGAACAACAAAAAAATGAAGCGCTGAGACTGATGGCAAAAGAACTGCTCCATCACAGTAAAGACATACTTGACAGTAACCGGACGGATTTAAAAAATGGCCGGGAGAATGGGCTCTCTGACGCCATGCTGGAAAGGCTTACCTTAAATGAAGCACGTCTTCGGAGTATGGCTGAAGGTATCGATAAAATTATCGGCTTAAAAGATCCTTTAACAGAAGGGCTTGGCGAATGGACGACACCAGAAGGTCTGAGAATTGCCCGCCGCAGTGTACCGCTCGGCGTTATCGGCATTATATATGAATCCCGCCCGAACGTTACAGCCGATGCTTCAGCACTTTGTATAAAAGCAGGGAACGCTGTAATTTTACGCGGCGGCAAAGAAGCGATGGAGAGCAATAAGGCGATTGTTAAAGCGCTTCAGCAGGGATTGTCGAAATCAGACCTGCCGGCAAAAAGCATTCAGCTGATTACAGATCCGTCCCGAACATTCGCCGCTTCATTTATGCAGGCGAATGAATATATTGACTGCCTCATACCGCGCGGCGGCGTAGGTTTAATCAAAGCGGTTCTGACACAGGCGACGGTGCCGGTAATTGAAACAGGAACAGGTAACTGCCATATATACGTACATGAAGATGCGGATCTCGCTATGGCAGAACAAATTTTACTTAACGGGAAAGTCCAGCGGCCATCGGTCTGTAATGCTCTCGAGACGTTGTTAATAGATGAAAATGCCGCGGCTGAATTTCTTCCTGTTCTTGCTGAAAGCCTGGTCAATGAAGGTGTTGAAATTACCGGCGGAGAACGTGAAAGGCAAATCAGCAGTTTGATTACGCCGGGAGAACTGTCGGCATATGACACCGAGTTTTTGGATTTGAAGATTGCAGTAAAAGTTGTGGAGGGTTATGATCAGGCACTCGAGCATATAGAAAAGTATTCCACGGGCCATTCAGAAGTAATTATTACAGATAGTTATCATACTGCGCTGAGCTTCCAGGAAGATATCGACAGCGCCCAGGTATATGTCAACGCATCGACGAGATTTTCTGACGGTGAAATGTTCGGTTTCGGCGGAGAAATCGGCATCAGTACTCAAAAACTGCACGCGCGGGGACCGATGGGCTTAAATGCTTTAACAAGTTATAAATATACGATATTAGGGAACGGACAAATTAGAAAGTAGGTGGCAGAAATGAAAGTAAATTTAAACTGGCAGGGAAAATTGAAATTTGAATCTACGGGAGAGACTACAGGCCACACAGTAACGATGGATGCGAATGAAGCTGCAGGCGGGGATGCTTCTGCACCGTCACCGATGGAAATGGTGCTTCATGGTGCTGCGGGCTGCATGGCTATCGATATCGGTGTTATTTTAAGACACCGGATGGATAAAGTAACGAAACTTGCAATCGAAGCCGATGGAGAACGGGCTGACACGGAACCGAAATACTATAAGCGAATTAAAATGAATATTATTATCGATGGTGATGTACCGGCGAAACAGGCACAGCGTGCAGCTGACCTGTCGAAAGACAAATACTGCTCTGCTGTTCACTCGCTCGTTGCCGATGTCGATGTTCAGGTCATCTTGAACGGCGAAGCATTGTAACATGCTGTCTGTAGATAAACTCAGTATCAATTACGGACAGTTCAGTGTTTATGCTGATAATCTTACATTTGAAAACGGGCTTCACGTGCTGATCGGTGAAAACGGCAGCGGAAAAAGCTCTCTGCTCACGGGAATCATCGGGTATAACACTAAGGATATCAAGGCGCGGAAATTGGCATTTAATCATACTCCAATCGACAGAACCGCAGATTATATCAGTTATCTTCCTCAGCAAAATGTACCATTTCAAATCACGGTGGAAGATTTTATTAAAATGACGGCCCGAAGACGGCCCTCGCAAAAAGAGGCAGATAAAGCTCTTCAGGATTTTAAGCTTGAAGCGCTGAGACATGCATCAGCAGACAGTTTAAGCGGTGGTGAATTCAAACGTGCCTTATGTGCACAGATTCATTTTGAGGATAAGCCCGTGCTGTTGTTTGATGAAATAGAACAGGGCTTAGATATCAATTATCAGCATCTGGTGATGACCTGGCTGAAAAGATTAAGCAGCAGCAGGGGAATTATTATGGCGATGCATGATTTGAATCTCACACTAAATTATGCTGATACAGTAACATGCATGAAAAAAGGCACTTTAACTGAAGTTAAAGTGCCTGCAGCAGAAGTAACTGAAAAAATGCTGTCCGATACTTTTTCACGTGAAATGAAAATTCTTCATTACGAAGGAAAAATTATTGCATTCAGCTGATTGCACCGAGAGCGCCGCTGTATTCGCCGTTTGGGACGACAAAAGCGCGTGCATTTTTTAATTCGCTGTATCTGTATATAATATCGGTCATCACTTCATTATCAAGTAAAGTAGAGCCGATAAAAACCATATTTTTCGTGTCGAAAGCATCGGCTAAATTAATAGCCATTGCAGTAACAGTTTCTGCCACGAGTCCGATAACAGCAATCAGCTGGTCTTCGGCCGAGGCAGTTTTTTGTGCATTGAGAATATGCCCGAAGTTGCTGGCAGTAAGGTCGCCGGGTATCGGTGACGGCCGGCCATTATAAATATGATGAACCTTCAAATCAACATTGTCGCGGACCCCGCCTTTAGCCCGTTCGATAATCGTCTCAAAATCTCCGATGCCGGTCAGCAGATAACTCAGCCCAATCATAGTTCCGCCGCCAACGCCGGAACCTCCGACACGTTTTTGCGAATCACCTGAGGCCTGGTGGAAACTCGTTCCTGTACCGACATTCAGATAAACATAACGGTCGAGATTCATACCGGCTTCTTTCAGAAGCTGGGTCAGCCCGCGGAAGGTTGCATCAAATTCTATGGAAGAAGTTACGTCAAAGTTTAATTTTTCTGAGATATATTCTGCTTTGCCGCCTGTTAAATAAATGTCTTCTCCGGTATAATCACTGTTCAGCATGCTGATAACCCGGTCGATTTCTGACGCGGGGTACTTTTTAAAAGTTCTGCCGTCCTTATCCAAAATCGCCACTTTAATTAAAGTGCCGCCGGCATCGATACCTATTTTCATATACTTACTCCTCATAATTGCGAAATGAAGCAGCGCTCAAGATTTTGAGCGCTGCTTTTTATTAACCTTTAATGCTTTTTAATATTTTTTGCGGCGCTGTCTGCGTTTCATTGCTTCGTTCGGTTCGCGCCGGAGGCCTTTGGACACCGAGGCAATCATCATAATGAGTATGATAGCAAAAGGCAGACCGGCAAGCAGGGATGCTGCCTGCAGACTCGTCAGACCGCCTGCCAGAATTAAGGCAATGGTAAGTAAACCAAGCAGGAGACCCCATAATATCTTCAATCCGGTCGGCGGATTGTCCGTATTTCCAATACTCATTCCAGCAACGATAAATGTCGCCGAGTCAGCTGAAGTGACCAGGAATGTAAAGATTAGAATAATTGCGATAGCTGAAGTCAGCCATGATATCGGCAGTGTATCAAAAAGAGCAAACAATGCCTGTGTCTGGTCATTTAATACAATTTCCCCGATGTTTGTGTTATTAAAGAGATCCGAATAGATCGCTGTGCCTCCGAGTGCGCCTACCCATAAGAAAGACAGCATCGGCGGAACGATTAAAATACCCATGACATATTCACGAATACTTCGTCCGCGGGATACGCGTGCGACGAATGAACCGATAAACGGACTCCAGGCAATTACCCATGCCCAGTAGAATACTGTCCAGTCCTGAACCCATGATTCACCTGAATACGGCTGCATGCGCAGTGAATAGCCGACAAAGTTTGTCAGGTAATCGCCGAGACCTACGATAATGGTTTCCATAATAAATGTAAATGGCCCGACAGCCATAATGAATATTGTCAGTACTAGTGCAAGTATCATATTCAGACTGCTGAGGAACTTCATGCCCCGCTTAAGTCCGGTTATTGTAGAAAAGATAAACAGACCTGTCATTAAGGCAGTCAGTATGATTTGTGTCATCGGACCTGACGGGATTCCGAATGCGATATCGAGACCGCCGTCCATCTGCATAATACCTAAACCGACAGATGTCGACATACCTGTAATCGTTGCAATAATCGCCAGAATATCAATTGCTTTTCTGGCATTCTGATTGTAATCGAGACCAAACAGCGGCTCCAGAGCTGTTGAAACTAAACCATTCCGGTTTTTACGGAATTGGAAATAGCCGATTGCAAGTCCTGCAACACCGAAGATTGACCACTGTGAAATACCCCAGTGGAAATAAGTATAACCCATAGCGAGTCTTGCGGCTTCCGCATCTTCGACAGGTCCGCCGAGAAAGGGAGATGTCATAAAGTGTTCCATCGGTTCGGCAACTCCGAAGAATACCAGTCCGACACCTAAACCGCTTGAAAATAACATTCCGATCCAGGACCAGAATGAGAACTCAGGTTTTGAATTATCGCCGCCGAGTTTAACACGGCCGTATGGTGATAGTGCAAGGAATAATAGGAATACTCCAAAGCCAAAGACAACCAGTAAGAAAAACCAGCTGAAGTTTTGAGATATTACAGCGTAAACATTTTCAGATGCAACTTGGAACTGATCTGGGATAATCATTGCAATTGCAGATACAACAAGAATTATTGCGGTTGCCACCCAGAAAACAGTGCCGAGCTGCTTCACATTAAACTTATCCGGCAAATCCGGATCTGTACTTTTCTTTGACGTAGTATTGTCGTCATTCGTCAAGTGATTTCCTCCTAGAAATGATTCGTATTTATCTTACTGTTACCCTTCAAATACCAACAAATAACGCTGAAATAATGAAAGTTGTAATGTAATGTCTAAATTGTCACTATAGGGGGTATGGCATTTATAATAGCAAACTATATCAATATGTCAAAAAGGGGTAAAACATGAGTATTAATATTAGGAAATTTACAGAGGCGGACAGAGAACATCTGGAAAATTACATATTGAGTGAAAGGCAGCGTGTCTATTCGAGCATGCCGCTTGAAGTGCTTGACGACGCACTTAATGACGTCAACCGCACTGCCAATGTAGTCGTTACTGACGATGGGAAGGTTATAGGTTTTTTTGTGCTGCATAAACATTATCAGCACGAAGGCTACAGTACTCCCCATGAAGTCGTATACGTGCGTTCTCTTTCAATTAACGAAAAATATCAGGGGAACGGGTACGGGACAGCAGTTGCCCAAAATCTGCCGGTATACGTGCAGGAAAATTTTTCATCATTCGACCATTTATATTTAGTTGTTGACGGTGAAAATGCCGGTGCCTGGAATTTATACGAGCGTGCGGGTTTTTTACATCTGGCGACGAAAGAAGAGGGGCCAATCGGCAAAGAACGGCTGTATTATCTCGATTTGAACCGGAATTATGTGCCGAATTTAAAACTGGAGTTTGATGAAGAAACAATCATGCCGGCAGTGAAAATTATACTCAGACGCGACGGCAGCAAAGTCGGGCATATCGATGCGGTACAGGAGAGTGATATGCTGGTTATTAAACATATTTATGTCGACGAGAACCACCGTGAAGAAGGTATTGCAGAAAGCGCGATGCGCCAGTTTGCGACAGCTGTCAGAAAGAAGCTCGTCACGGTGGACACTGCGGCGGTCACGGTATCGGACTCAGCATTTGAAAAGCTGTTTACGAACGCAGGGTTTGTTCCCGGAGGCAATAAGAAACACGCGAACCGTTATGTGAAATTAATAAGATATTAATATAAAGCTTGAAACATCGCATAAATATTTGTATTATATCCTAAGGTATTTACATCTTGAAAGGATGACGTAAATGAGACTGGACAGCTATACAAAAGAAATGATGGACGAGCATTCGTTTATAGATATGTCGCACATATATTTAGAAGATAAAGGCAAAGAAACGAATCTTTACGAAATGATCGATAAGTTTAAAGAAGTCGGCAATTACACTGAAGGTGAGATTGAAAACCGTATTCTGCAATTTTATACGGATTTAAACACCGATGGCCGTTTCCTGAGCACGGATGACGGCGTATGGGGACTCCGCGAATGGTATGCAGTAGATGACATCAGTGATAAAATCGCGCCGACAATTCACAAAATAGAAATCGCAGCTGAAGATGAATACATCGAGGAAGAAGCTGACGCCGATTACCCGGGTGCGAAAGAATTAGGTGAAGATCAGGAAGAAATCGACGACACCCTGCACGGTGAAGACGAAGAGGATATCGACAGTAAAGAAGCTGACGATGCAATCGAGTTTGACGAAAAAGAAAAACTCGAAGATGATTACGACGACGAAGCAGATGCGTACTAATTTTTATTGACTTTTTCTTTTAAAGTGATAGTATTTTATTTGGGCTCCCTTAAACAGGGACTAGTAAACGGCTCCTTTTCACGCTGGTGAAAGGGAGCTATTTTTTATTTTATACAGGAGGATACTTACATGACAAAATATATCTTTGTAACTGGTGGCGTAGTGTCATCATTAGGAAAAGGAATTACAGCTGCATCTCTCGGACGGTTATTGAAAGACAGAGGGTTTAATATTACAATTCAGAAGTTTGATCCGTATTTAAACGTTGACCCGGGTACGATGAGCCCTTATCAGCACGGCGAAGTATTTGTTACTGAAGATGGCGCGGAAACAGACTTGGACTTAGGACACTACGAGCGTTTTATAGATATTAATGTAAGTAAATACTCAAACGTTACTGCAGGAAAAGTATACTCCGAAGTTATCAGAAAAGAACGCCGCGGGGACTACCTCGGCGGTACGGTGCAGGTTATTCCGCACATTACCAATGAGATCAAAACGCGTATTAAAAAAGCCGGCGAATCTTCAAAAGCAGATATCGTAATTACTGAAATCGGCGGTACAGCAGGAGACATTGAATCACTGCCGTTTATCGAGTCTATCCGCCAGTTAAGAAGCGATCTCGGTAAAGATAATGTAATGTTCATTCACTGTACACTGCTGCCGTATATTAAAGCTGCCGGCGAAATGAAAACCAAACCGACTCAACACAGTGTAAAAGAGCTGAGAGGCCTCGGAATTCAGCCGGACATGATTGTCGTGCGCTCTGAATATCCGATGACAGAAGATCTGCGCGATAAAATTGCACTGTTCTGTGATATTGATGAGAAAAGTGTCATTAACGCAAAAGATGAGGAAACAATTTACGAACTTGTGATGTCGCTTCAGGCGCAGGATATGGATGATTTAGTGCTTGAAAACCTGAACCTTGAATCATCAGGCGAAGCACAGCTTGAAGATTGGAAACACCTGCTCGACAATTTAAGCAAAATTGACAAAACAATTAAAATCGGCCTGGTCGGCAAATATGTCGAACTGCAGGATGCATACTTGTCAGTCGCTGAATCACTGCGTCATGCAGGTTATGAAGTACATGCGGATATCGATATTCACTGGATTAATTCCCAGGATGTTACACCGCAGAACTATAAGGAAATTTTAAGCGAAGTTGACGGTATCGTTGTACCCGGAGGATTTGGGGACCGTGGAATCGAAGGTAAAATTTTAACGCTGAACTACGCGCGTGAAAACAAGGTGCCTGTCCTCGGGATTTGTCTCGGCATGCAGCTTGCAACAGTCGAATTCGCACGCAATGTTGCAGGTTTAACAGGTGCTAACTCATCTGAGCTTGATGAGCATACACCGCATGCAATTATCGACCTGATGCCTGATCAGAAAGATGTTGTAGACCTCGGCGGCACGCTGCGTCTCGGAAGTTTCCCTTGTGTGATTAAAGAAGGCACAAAAGCGCGTGAACTGTACCAGGTGAGTGAAGTGGACGAACGCCACCGTCATCGTTTTGAGTTTAATAATGCATACAAGGAGCAGCTCGAAGAAGCGGGGATGATATTCAGCGGAACGTCACCTGACGGCCGCCTTGTGGAAATGGTTGAACTTAAAGATCATCCTTATTACGTGGGTGTACAGTTCCATCCTGAGTTCCAATCCCGTCCGACACGTCCGCATCCGTTATTCAGCGGCTTGATTAAAGCGAGCCTGAATATGGATTTACAGGAAGAAGAATAAGCAGTTTTTGAAATAGAAAAGCACTAAAAATCAGCCGGCTTTGTTCCGGCTGATTTTTTCGTCGGAATTCCGCAGTTTATTTTTTCTACAGCCAGTCTAAAAGAGGTCAACGGCAACGGCTGCAGCGATTATTAAAGAATTTCGGGAAAATTTAAAGCAACTGTTAATGGTAAAGCATTGTCAGTTTGAGAAGCTTTAATTTATAATGATGTTAATATCACATTACTGGAGGACGAAAAACAATATGAAATACTTTATAGATACAGCTAATATGGATGAAATTAAAGAAATACACGAGTGGGGCGTACTGAGCGGTGTGACAACAAACCCTTCTTTAGTAGCAAAAGAAAAAGATATCTCTTTCCACGACAGACTCGTTGAAATCTGCGAGCTGGTAGGCGGGCCGGTCAGCGGTGAAGTTATTGCGCTTGATGCAAAAGGCATGATTGAAGAAGGGCGCGAACTCGCTAAACTTCACGAGCACATTATCGTTAAAATCCCGATGACAGAAGACGGCATGAAGGCAGTTAAAGTACTTTCTGACGAAGGAATTAAAACGAATGTTACGTTAGTCTTCAACACGGTGCAGGCACTGACTGCAGCGCGTGCAGGCGCAACTTATGTATCGCCTTTTATCGGACGTCTTGATGATATAGGACTTGATGGTCTTCAGTTAATTGAAGATATCGCAGCTATTTTTGCGATTCACGATATCGATACTGAAATTATTGCGGCCTCAATCCGCAATGCAGGACATATGCACGGGGCGGCAGTACGCGGTGCGGATATCGCGACAATCCCTTATAAAGTAATTAAAACATTAACGAAGCATCCTTTAACTGATAAAGGAATCGAACAATTCTTAAACGACTGGAATAATAAATAGTCTCCACCCAATTAAATGACAAGGAGCTTTCTATATGGCTGAAGATGTAATTAAAGTCCGCGGCGGCAGTCAGCTGACCGGACAGGTCGACATCAGCGGGGCTAAAAACAGTGCGGTTGCTCTGATTCCGGCTTCGCTTATGGCCTCCTCTGGCAAAGTAACACTGGAAGGGCTGCCTGAAATCAGCGATGTTAAAACGCTGATGAGTCTCTTAAACGATTTGAATATTAAGACGGAATTATCAGGCACAACTCTTGAAGTCAACGCTGAAGAAGCGGTAAACATGCCGCTGCCAAACAATAAAGTACAATCTTTGCGTGCATCGTATTATATGATGGGTGCAATGCTCTCGCGTTTTAAAAAATGTGTTATCGGACTGCCGGGCGGATGTCCGCTCGGACCGAGACCAATCGATCAGCACATCAAAGGATTTGAAGCGCTGGGTGCCAAAGTAACGAATGAACACGGGGCGATGTACCTGACGGCGGAAAAACTGACAGGCGCTAAAATATTCTTCGATGTTGTCTCAGTCGGTGCAACGATTAATATGATGCTTGCAGCAAGCTGTGCCGAAGGGCGAACGACTTTGGAAAACGTAGCGAAAGAACCGGAAATCGTCGATGTAGCAACGCTGCTTAACAACATGGGCGCGAACATCAAAGGTGCGGGCACGGATACGATTCGTATCGAAGGTGTGGAATCACTGCACGGTACGACCCATAATATTATTCCCGACCGGATTGAAGCCGGCACTTATATGATTGTCGGTGCTGTGGCCGGAAAGAATTACAAAGTGAATAATATTATTCCGACGCATATGGAATCACTGTCGGCAAAACTGGAAGAAATGGGTGTTAAACTCGATATTGGTGATGACTATGTCGTAATTAATAAACCAGAAAAATATAATGCAGTATCATTAAAAACACAGGTCTATCCCGGCTTTGCAACAGATTTGCAGCAGCCGATTACACCGCTTATGTTTTTAGCGGACGGAGTAAGCAAGATTACAGAAACTATTTATCCTGCGAGATTCAGACATGTGGATGAACTGTCGCTCATGAATGCTCATATTGAGAAAAAGAGCAGCAGTGCACTGATTTACCCTTCACAGCTGAAAGGTGCAGAAGTATATGCAAGCGATCTTCGTGCCGGTGCATGTCTTTTAATTTCAGGTCTTATTGCAGACGGCGTAACGACAATTCATAATGTAAATCATATCGACAGAGGTTACGCTGATATAGTTAAAAAACTGTCGGCACTCGGTGCTGATATTTGGCGGGATACTCTGGAAGATTGAGCATTCAAAGACCGGTATTCGTAAGAATACCGGTCTTTTCTGTGTTATAATAGTCAAGGAAAAAAGTGCGGATATATAGGGGGAGACAGTTTTGGAAAGAGGATTATCGATGGAACTCGTAAGAGTGACAGAAGCGGCTGCGCTTTCGAGTGCAGCCTGGACAGGCAAAGGCTTAAAAAATGAGGCGGATGATGCGGCAACAGAGGCGATGCGCAAGCTGTTTGATTCGATTCCTATGGCAGGCAAGGTAGTTATCGGCGAAGGCGAAATTGATGAAGCGCCGATGCTGTATATAGGGGAAGAACTCGGAACCGGTTCTGGTCCCGAACTTGATATAGCAGTGGATCCGCTCGAAGGCACAACGACTGTTGCAGAGGGCACTATGGGTGCTATGACTGTTCTGGCAGCAGCCGATAAAGGTAATCTTCTTCATGCACCGGATATGTATATGCAAAAAATTGCTGCAGGTCCTGATTGCCTGGGTGTAATCGATATTGACAAATCTGTTGAAGAGAACATCCGTGCGGTTGCAAAAGCGAAAAATAAAAATATATCAGATATTACAGTAACGATTATTAAGCGTGAGCGGAGTGCAGAAATTATTAATCAGGTCCGCGCGCTTGGCGCACGTATTATAATGTTTGATAACGGTGATGTCGGCGCAGCAATCAATACTTGCTTTGAATGGACAGGTATCGATATTTTAATGGGTGTCGGCGGGGCGCCGGAAGGTGTTATTGCGGCTGCCGGAATCAAAGCGCTGGATGGAGATTTCCAGGGCCGTCTCTTACCGAGAAATGACGAAGAACGTAACCGCTGCATCGAGATGGGTGTTAATCCTGATAAAAAACTCGAACTTAACGATTTAGTCAGCGGCGATGATGCCATTTTTGCAGCAACTGCAGTAACTGACGGTGAATTGATGAAAGGTGTCCAGTTCAAAAGTGGTTTTGCCGAGACATCTTCAGTAGTTATGCGCGCAAAATCAGGAACGGTAAGATTTATTAACAGCCGTCACAGTTTAAAGAAAAAACCGAATATGGTTATGGATAAATAAGAAAACAGTATCAGCTTTCATGTGACCGTAAACAGATTTGCAGTCACATGAGCTGTTTTCATCGGACCGCAAAACAAAACTCCAGTCCGATAAAACCTTATTTATCTTCAGCTTTTCTTTGACATACCACCACCGGCAGATGTAATATATGTATGCCTTTTAAAAAACTTCAGATTCGCAATTACTCCATGGAGAAGAATCCCGCAGCTCCAGTGCAATCTCTAAAATTATTCCAGAAAAAACATGTAAATGAGTAAAAAATAATAAAATCAGTATTGGGAAGTGGAAATATTGTCTGATAAACCAAAGACACAGGATATGAAATATGAAACATTCGATGCTTTATATAAAAATAATACGACTAAAGCCTTAACTGAACGTGCGAAAAACTTACGTCTTTCGAATTACAGCAAACTGAATAAAAAAGAACTGGTTCTTGCAATACTGGAAGCAGAAATGGAAAAAGACGGAAACTATTATATGGAAGGTATTCTCGATGATATCCAGCAGGACGGCTACGGCTTTCTGCGTACAGTTAATTTTTCCAAAGGTGAAAAGGATATTTATATATCCGCATCGCAGATTCGCCGTTTCGAATTGAAAAAGGGCGACAAGGTGACCGGTAAAGTCCGCAAACCTAAAGAAAATGAAAAATATTATGGTCTGCTGCAGGTCGATTTTATTAATGACCATAATGCTGAAGAAGTTAAAAAGCGTCCGCATTTCCAAGCTTTAACACCTTTGTATCCGGATGAACGTATCCGTCTTGAAAATGAACCGTCTGATATGTCAACGCGTATTATGGATCTGGTCACCCCGATAGGTTTTGGCCAGCGCGGAATGATTGTTGCACCGCCTAAAGCCGGGAAAACATCACTCTTAAAAGAAATCGCACAGGCAATTACGACGAATCATCCCAACGTGAAGCTCTTTATCCTGCTGATTGGGGAACGTCCCGAAGAGGTCACAGATCTAGAGCGTTCGGTTGAGCAGGCTGACGTTGTGCATTCGACGTTTGATGAGCCGCCGCAGCACCACGTTAAAGTGGCGGAGCTGCTTTTGGAACGTGCGAAACGACTCGTTGAGATGGGCGAAGATGTAATTATTTTAATGGACTCAATTACGCGTCTGGCACGTGCTTACAATCTGGTAATTCCTGCTTCCGGCCGTACTTTGTCAGGCGGTCTGGATCCTGCCAGCCTGCACCGTCCGAAGCATTTCTTCGGTGCAGCGCGCAATATTGAAGCGGGCGGCAGCCTGACGATTCTATCCACTGCCTTAGTGGATACAGGCAGCCGTATGGATGATGTAATTTACGAAGAGTTTAAAGGAACAGGGAACATGGAACTGCATCTTGATCGTCATTTAAGCGAGCGCCGTATTTACCCGGCAATCGATATCAGACGTTCAAGCACACGTAAGGAAGAACTGCTGCTTGATAAAAAAGAACTGGAAATCTTATGGCAGCTGAGAAACCTGTTTACAGATTCATCTGATTTTACAGAACGTTTCTTAAGAATTTTAAAAACAACGAAAACGAACGAAGAGTTCTTCGATGTGCTGAGAGACCGTATGATCAGTTCTCAGAAAACCGGAAAACCGGTTATATAAATTTCTTCGCAGATATTGCTTTTTACACCGCGAGAATGTATAATGGCAAAGTAATGCGTGGTGATAGCCACAAATAACTCTGTTCCAGATGGTCCAGGGCAAAGGAGATGACAATTATGAAACAAGGAATTCATCCTGAATACAAAAAAGTAATCTTTTTAGATTCAACTACAGATTTTAAATTCTTAAGTGGATCTACACGTACTTCTTCTGAAACTATGGAGTGGGAAGATGGCAACGAATACCCGGTTATTCGTTTAGATATTTCTTCTGATTCACACCCGTTCTACACAGGACGTCAGAAGTTCGCATCAGCAGACGGCCGTGTTGAGAAATTCAACAAAAAATTCGGTCTTAAATCAAGCAACGAACAATAACGAAACTTCAACTGCACTGAGTATTTCAGTGCAGTTTTTTTGTCTTAAAAATATGCTATAATAAAATAACTAAACGAACCAGGAAAAGGACGAATTCTTATGTTTGATCAACTCGAAATAATAGAAAATCGGTATGAACAGCTGACAGAGCTGCTCAGCGATCCTGATGTAGTCAGCGATCCTGAAAAACTCCGCACGTATTCCAAAGAACAAAGCGACATTCACGATACTGTTGAAGTGTTCCGCGTTTACAAAGGACATCTGGAAACTATTGAAGAATCGAAAGAAATGCTGAAAGAAACAGACGACCAGGAAATGATTGACATGCTGAAAGAAGAAATTGCAGAAGCTGAAAGCATGCTGCCGAAACTGGAGGATGACTTAAAAATCCTTATTATTCCGAAAGATCCTAATGACGAGAAAAACGTTATTATGGAAATTCGCGGTGCTGCCGGCGGGGACGAAGCGCAGATTTTCGCAGGAGACCTCTTCAGAATGTATTCGAGATATGCCGAGGATCAGGGCTGGCGTACGGAAATCGTTGAGTCACAAAGCAGTGACCAGGGCGGATTTAAAGAAATCAGCTTTTTAATCCAGGGTAAAGGCGCCTTCTCGAAACTGAAGTTTGAGAATGGAGCACACCGTGTTCAGCGCGTGCCTGAAACTGAATCGGGCGGACGTATTCATACATCTACAGCAACTGTTGCTGTCCTGCCGGAAGTGGAAGATGTGGAAGTGAATATACGCAACGAAGATATTAAAATTGATACGTACCGTTCAAGCGGCGCCGGCGGGCAGCACGTCAACACGACTGATTCCGCAGTTCGTATTACCCACCTGCCAAGCGGCACGGTCGTTACATCACAGGACGAAAAATCTCAGATTAAAAACAGAGAGCGCGCCATGAAAGTGCTTAAAGCGCGCGTTTACGATATGATGCAGCAGGAAGCGCATGCTGAATATGCTGAAAAGAGAAAATCGGCAGTCGGGACAGGGGACCGTTCTGAACGGATCCGCACTTATAACTATCCGCAAAACCGTGTGACGGATCACCGCATCGGTTTAACAATTCAAAAACTTGATCAGATTATTGACGGCAGTCTGGATGAGCTTATCGAGGCGCTGGCTATCGAAGAACAGACTTCAAAACTGGAAGAACTGAACAATGAAACGATATAAAGCAGTACTTAAAGAGGCGGAAGCCTCTTTAAGTGTATCTGGACAGGAAACCCGGGTCGCAGCGATTGTAATGGAAGAACTTTTCGGTTTGAATTTTGCCGGGCTTATGGTGCACGGGGATGAACTGATGCCAAAAGAGGATTACAAAAAATTTGCTTCGGTTATCGAACGTGTCTGTCTGAATGAACCCTACCAATACGTTCTTGGAGAAGCGTATTTTTACGAATCTTATTTTAAAGTTACTCCGGACACGCTGATCCCAAGAAATGAAACGGAAGAGCTCGTGGATTTCGTGCTGAATAACGAACCTGACACAGGTTTAACAGCGGTCGATATCGGCACCGGTACAGGCGCAATCGGTTTAACTTTAGCTAAACACTGGACTTCAAATAAGGTAATAGTGACCGATATTTCACCGGGCGCGCTCAGCACAGCGCGTGAAAACGGCAGACGCCTCGGGGTGAGTGCGGAATATTTAGAAGGCAGTTTATTTGAACCATTGGTGGATAAAGAAATTAAAGCTGATATAATCATTTCTAATCCTCCGTATATCAGCGAGGATGAGAAACACCTTATGACGTCTTCAGTGGTTGAATATGAACCCGCGGCCGCCTTGTTTGCAGACGACGGAGGGCTCGCTCTATACAAAGAGATGATCCGCACTCTTCCCGAGGTGCTGAAGCCGGGCGGGCGGATATACTTCGAAATTGGTTTTAAGCAGGCAGATGCATTGAAATCTTATATTGAAACAGCCTGGCCTGGAACTATAGCGCACGTTATTAAAGACATCAATCAGCAGGACAGAATATTATATTTTACGCGGGGTGAAAAGAGTGACTAAAATTTGGAAAATTACCGAAGCAGACTTAACAGATGACAGTAAAAAAGCAGAAATCGATGAACAGCTGAAAGAAATAAAAATAGCTTTTACATACGGTGAAATTATCGGTATACCGACAGAAACGGTATACGGACTTGCAGCAGATGCACGGAATGCGGAAGCGATCAGTAAGATTTTTTCTGCCAAAGGACGCCCGGGGGACAATCCTTTAATTATACATATCCACGATATTAAGCAGCTGGCAGACTTTACAGCTGTGCTTGATAAACGCGTCATTAAATTAATGGAAGCATTCTGGCCTGGTCCGATTTCTTTTATTCTGCCGTTAAAAGGAGATTATCTATCATCAAATGCAGTGGCGGAGCTTGATTCTGTAGCAGTGCGGATGCCGAGTCATCCGGTAGGAAGAAGGATTCTGCAGTATGCTGATATGCCGCTAGCGGCACCGAGCGCAAATATTAGCGGCAAACCGTCTCCGACAAATGCAAGACACGTTATTGACGACCTCGAAAACAAATTATATGGTGTTGTCGACAGTGAATCAGCAACTTACGGCATCGAAAGCACAGTACTTGACTGCACGCAGTACCCGTACAGAATAGCCCGTCCGGGAGCGGTAACGAAAGAAGAGCTGGAAGAAGTGCTGGAAGCAGATATTGATACAGTGAGCGGAGAGACTGACAAACCGATTTCACCCGGTATGAAATATAAGCATTACGCCCCCGGTCAGCCTTTGATTGTAATCGAAGGCGGTATTAACAATAATACTAAGCTGCCAGTGGAGCGCCATCAGAAAGTCGGAATTATTGCACCTGAAACAAGCAGGGAATTCATCGGTGAAGATATACAGTTCATCAGTCTGTGCAGGGATCGTGACAGTTACAAAGAAGCAGCGCGTAATCTGTATTCTGCCCTCCGTATAATGGATGCTTCGGATGTCGATATTATTTTTATTCACGGTTTTGATAAGGTGCCGGAGTCAGCAGGGCTGATGAACCGCATATATAAAGCGACCGGGAATGAAGTGATTCAGGGTGAATAAAATGATTTTTGTATGTACAGGCAACACCTGCCGCAGTCCGCTGGCGGAAAGTTATGCGCGTATGAAATATCCGCATATGGATATTGCCTCGCGCGGACTTTATGTTACGGAAGGCAGCACGAACAGCCGGTCACTTTCCATAATAGAAGAAAAAGGTCTGCCTCTGCCGGCGAAACCGGCACAGCTCACAGCGGAAGATATTGAAAACAGCACGCTGCTCGTGATGAGCGGAAGACATAAAAAGACAATCCTCGCACAATGGCCAAAAGCGGATGTTTATCTTCTGTCTGAGTATGCAGAAGCCGGCGCGGCAGATATTCCCGATCCGTACGGCGGAACAAAAGACCAGTACGAAGAAGTATTTATGAGTCTAAAAGAATACATCGATAAATTTAAGTGGTAAGACCGGTAATCTTTTGAAACTCTTTATACCGATGGTTATAATATATTCTAAGGAGATGAGTGTATGAAAGTTGTGATTGCATCCGACCACGGCGGAGTTAATTTAAAACGGACCGTGACGGAATACTTAACTGATAAAAAGATTGATTTTACGGATCTCGGGCCGGACAGCACGGATTCTGTCGATTATCCGGATTACGCGAAACCGGTTGCTGAGAAAGTAGCCGCAGGAGAATATGATAAGGGTATTCTAATTTGCGGTACGGGTATCGGTATGAATATTACTGCAAATAAAACAAAAGGCATTCGCTGTGCTTTGGTACACGATACATTTTCAGCAAAGGCAACACGTGCACATAATGATTCCAATGTACTCGCGATGGGTGAAAGAGTTATCGGCCCGGGCCTTGCGCTTGAAGTGGTTGACACATGGCTGAACACTGAATTTGAGGGTGGTAGACATGAAAGACGCGTTTGTAAAATTGAAGAATGATTTGCAGGCATTGACTGACGATTTATATAAAGCTGATTTTTTCACGCCGGAAAAAGTGCTCGTTATCGGATGTTCAACATCGGAAACAATAGGAGAGCACATCGGTAAAAGCAGTTCAGATGAAGCGGCAGACGTAATCTTTAAACACTTTTTTGAAATCGCAAACAAAGAAAATATGCATTTATTATTTCAGGGATGCGAACATATCAACCGCTCTCTGACAACGTCGAGACACACTATGGAAGCATTAAAGCTGGAAGAGGTTACAGTAGTGCCGCACAAAGAAGCGGGCGGAAGCTTAAGTGAACTTGCTTATAAGGAGCTGTCTGACGCCGTTGTTGTTGAATCGGTTACGGCTGACCGCGGCATCGATATTGGCCAGACATTGATTGGTATGCATTTAAAACGTGTTGCCATTCCCGTAAGAACGTCTGTAAAAAAAGTTGGAGAAGCAGTTGTGACGATAGCAACAACCCGTCCGAAACTTGTCGGCGGGCCAAGAGCACATTATAAATAAAGGGGAGAATATAAATGTCAAATATTCAATCACAGGATCCACAGGTACAGGAAGTTATTGATAAAGAGCTGGAAAGACAAAATAACAATATCGAACTTATTGCAAGCGAAAACTTTGTTTCTCCTGCAGTTCTGGAAGCGCAGGGTTCAATCTTAACGAATAAATACGCGGAAGGATATCCGGGTAAACGTTACTACGGCGGATGTGAACATGTGGATGTTGTTGAAAACCTGGCACGCGACCGCGCTAAAGAAATATTCGGAGCAGAGCATGCCAACGTGCAGCCTCATTCAGGTTCTCAGGCAAATATGGCTGTTTACTTCTCAGTACTTGAACCGGGAGACAAAGTGCTCGGTATGGATTTATCTCACGGAGGACATTTAACACATGGCTCCCCTGTTAACTTCAGTGGAAAACTGTTTAACTTCCTGTCTTACGGTGTTGAAAAAGATACTGAGACAATCGACTACGATAAGGTAATGGAAATCGCCAAAAAAGAGCAGCCGAAAATGATAGTTGCTGGCGGCAGCGCGTATGTTAAAATACTGGACTTTAAAAAATTCCGCGAAATTGCTGATGCTGTAGGTGCATACCTGCTGGTTGATATGGCGCATATCGCAGGACTTGTTGCAGCAGGCCTGCATCCGAATCCGGTGCCATATGCAGACTTTGTCACATCGACAACTCACAAAACGTTACGCGGCCCGCGCGGAGGCTTAATTTTAACGACAGCGGACCATGCCAAAGCTGTCGATAAAAATATTTTCCCGGGGATTCAGGGCGGCCCGCTGATGCATGTTATCGGAGCAAAAGCAGTTGCATTCGGCGAAGCGCTGCAGCCGGAATTTAAAGATTATCAGCAGCGTGTTTTAGACAACGCAAAAGCCTTGGCCGAGTCGCTGTCAAAAGGCGGTCTCCGCATCGTTTCGGGCACCACGGATAATCATCTTGTACTCGTCGATGTTAAATCATTCGGCCTGACAGGGAAAGCGGCTGAAGAAGCGCTTGATGAAGTCGGTATTACAGTAAATAAAAACACGATTCCATTCGATGAGGCATCGCCTTTTGTGACAAGCGGCATCCGTCTCGGCACGCCTGCGATGACAACGCGCGGATTTACAGCGGATGACATGACAGAAGTCGGTCATATTATCGTTGAAACACTGACGCGAGTTAAAAATGAAGAGAGTCTGGATGGAATTTCAGAGAAAGTGACTAAATTGACAGGAAAGTATCCACTATATAAATAAACTGCGTTATAATATATACCGGATGGGATCATCCGGTTAATTTTTGGAGTGGAGGAAGATATATGTCGAAAGTACAAGTAATGGATCATCCGTTAATTCAGCATAAAATGAGTTATATCCGTGATGAAAAAACATCGACAAAAGAGTTCAGAGAACTGGTCGATGAAGTGGGTATGCTTATGGCTTATGAGGTAACGAGAGATCTTACACTCGAAGATGTGTCAGTACAGACACCTGTTCAGGAAACTACAGCTAAACGCCTGAGCGGAAAAAAACTGGGTATCGTCCCTATTTTACGTGCGGGGCTTGGTATGCAGGACGGTATCTTAAAACTTATACCATCAGCGCGTGTCGGACACATAGGTTTGTACCGGGATCCTGAAACGCTTGAAGCCGTTGAATATTATGCAAAGTTCCCGGGAGATATTGAAGAACGGGATATATTTGTTATCGACCCGATGCTTGCAACCGGTGCATCAGCAGTGGAAGCAATTACAGCAGTTAAAAAACACGGGGCAACAAAAATCCGTTTTATCTGTCTGATTGCAGCGCCGGAAGGTGTGGACGTATTAAAAGAAGCACATCCGGATGTAGACATTTATATTGCGGCACTTGATGAGAAACTGAATGAGAAAAGTTATATTGTTCCAGGTTTAGGAGATGCCGGCGACAGATTATTCGGTACACGATAAAAAATCATAGGAGATTGTTATGAAAAAAATTATGACGATTTTCGGTACGAGGCCCGAGGCAATTAAAATGGCGCCTCTCGTGCTCGAAATGAAAAAAGATGAAGATATTGACCCGGTTGTAGTAGTTACTGCGCAGCACAGAGAGATGCTCGATCAGGTGCTGACAACTTTCAATATTACACCGGATTACGACTTGAATATTATGAAAGCGGGCCAGACACTGTCAGAAGTTACCGGACGTGTAATCAGCGGTCTCGAATCAGTAATTAAAGAAGTTAAACCGGATATGATTTTAGTGCATGGTGATACAACAACTACTTTCGCAGGCTCGCTTGCTGCATTTTATAATGAAGTGGATATTGGTCATGTTGAAGCGGGTCTCCGCACACACAATAAATATTCACCTTTCCCCGAAGAAGCTAACCGTCAGATGACAGGTGTTTTGGCAGACCTTCATTTTTCACCGACTGAAGACGCGCGTCAGAATTTACTGGATGAGGCTAAAAATCCTGAAACGATTTCAGTTACAGGGAATACAGCTATTGACGCTCTGAAAACTACTGTTGATGAAAACTACCACAGTGATATCATTGAAAAACATAAAGATAATAAAGTTGTGCTGCTGACAGCACACCGCCGTGAAAATATCGGTCAGCCGATGCATAACATATTTGGGGCTGTACGTCAGCTTGTCGATGAGTTTGAAGATGTGACAGTTGTTTATCCGATGCACAAAAACCCTAAAGTCCGTGAAATCGCGGAGCAGTATTTAGGCAATCATGATCGTGTAGAGCTTATCGAGCCTCTTGATGTGCTGGATTTCCATAACTTTGCTGCAAGAAGTCATTTGATTTTGACTGATTCCGGCGGCGTGCAGGAAGAAGCACCGTCACTCGGTAAACCTGTACTCGTGCTGCGCGATACGACAGAACGTCCGGAAGGTGTTAAAGCAGGAACACTTAAACTTGCGGGCATTGAACAAGAGAACATTTACAACATGACTAAAGAACTGCTGACGGATGAAGCGCTTTACAATGAGATGTCTCAGACTCAAAATCCATACGGCGATGGTCAGGCATCACGCAGAATTTGTGATAACATAAAGTATTATTATGGACTCACTAAAGAAAAACCTATCAGTTTTTCCGTAAATGATTAGAAATTGTGAACATGTTGTTAAAATTTCCATATTTTGTTGACACAAAAATTGCGCTCCTATAAAATCAGTAGAGTATGTAATTGTTTTCACAACGTGTTACATTACCTGGGGAGTCGTCAAAGACAGTGAAAATTTTTAAAGGATATTTTAAAAACTTTATGAAATATTTAATAATACTTTTAATACTGAGTATTATTGCTTATATATTTACTTCTTTGCCGTTCTTTGCAGGGTTGTGCCTCGGCATCACCGGTTCTATGCTGTTATCTTATAATTGGTACTGGAATTTAAGAAATGCACAGCTCGGCGATGGCGGGAAAGTTAAGACAGGAACGCTGACGAGAATGCTTATCGTCACAGCGGCCTGTTTAATATGGGTGAGGTTTCCGGAAACTTTTAATATCATCGGTATTTTAATCGGGCTGCTCCTCACTTATGCGCTGATATTCTGGCGCGCAGCATCGGAACTTTTTAAACGGAAGAGGTGAAGAAATGGAACACGGAATTCCAACGTGGTCGTTTGATTTGTTCGGAATACCAATAGTATTCGAACTTGCAACTTCAATGATGATTATCATTACATGCCTGCTTATCTTTTTTACGCTGTTTTTCATGACGAGGAAGCTCGCGGTGCGTCCGACCGGCAAAGGTCAGGTGCTCGTTGAATCTTTAATGAACTTCGTTAAAGGAATAATCAAGAGCAACATGGCATGGAAAGAAGGCGCACAGTTCCACTTTTTAGCGCTGACATTGTTTTTATTCATTTTAATCGGTAACTTGATCGGTATACCGTTGTCGTTTGTCGCACCGGATGCGGATCATACACTGTGGGTGAAATCACCGACAGCTGACCCCGTCGTAACGCTGACACTGGCAGGGCTGATGATTGTATTGACACACTACTACGGCGTGAAAATGCAGGGGATGCGCGGTTATTTGAAACAATATGTTACGCCGATGTGGTGGCTTGCACCGATTAAATTCATCGAAGAATTTACATATAACCTGACGCTTGGTTTACGTCTGTACGGTAACGTTTATGCGGGAGAGATACTGCTTCTCTTGCTTCTGGGATTAGTAACCGGGGGAACGGTGCTCGGAGCATTAGGATTTATTCCTTTAATGGTATGGCAAGGATTTAAAGTATTTATAGGTGCGATTCAGGCATTTATATTCGTAATGTTATCAATGGTTTATCTGTCACATAAAGTGAGCGATGATCATTAATATAATAAAAAAATAATAATATACAATTTTCTAGGAGGAAATATTTTATGAATTTACTAGCAGCTGGTATTGCAGCAGGATTAGCGGCACTTGGCGCATCTTTTGGTATTGGTATGGTTGTTTCTAAAACAGTTGAAGGTGTTGCTCGTCAGCCTGAATCACGCGGTCCGTTACAAACGATTATGTTCATCGGTATTGGTGTAGTTGAAGCCGTTCCAATTATGGCCATCGTTATCGCGTTCCTGCTTATGTTCACGTTCTAAGAGTCGTTATATAAGGCGAAGTCTTATTTAAAGATTTCGCCATCTTATTATGTAAATAACTACGAGAGTTAGAGACTTTTTTGAAAGGAGTGTACATAGGTGGAACTATTAATTTTAGGTGCTGCTGGTGAAACAATGGGTACGGCTGTTGGGACTTCGCTCGTTCTTCTTGCGAGTTTTCTGACACTGCTTGCAGTATTGTCATACTATGTGTGGAAACCAGTTAAGAAAGTTATGGATGACCGTGAACAACTAATCCATGATGATATCGATTTTGCTGAAAACAGAAAATTAGAAGCTGAACGCTTAAAAGAAGAGAACGAAGCACTGCTGAAATCAACGCAGGCTGAAATCTCTGAACTTATGGAAAACGCTAAAAATCAGGCGAAGAAAGAACAAGAGTCGATTATCGATGATGCACAGGCGCGTTCTTCTCAAATGATTCATGAAGCACAGGCGGATATTGAAAGAGAAAAAGAAAAAGCAATCCGTGATATTAATGATCAGGTAGCTGAACTTTCAGTACTGATTGCAGAGAAAATGATACAAAAAGAAATTAACTCTGATGATCAGAAAAACCTTGTAGCGAACTACTTACAGGAAGCAGGCGATAAATAATGGCTAATCTCAGTCAAAAATACGCCCAGGCTTTGTTCGACGTCGCAGAACAGCACGGCAGTCTTGAAGGTGTCAAAGCTGATTTCTATGAAGTGACTGAAGCAGCGGCTTCAGTCGGGAACTTTATTGAATTCATGGACAACCCGAAGATTACACGTGAGAAAAGAACTGCAGCGGTGGAAGCAGCTTTCGGTCAAAGCGACAGACTGCTCTTGAACCTGCTGCGCATCTTGTCGGATAAAAAACATATGTCATTGCTCGAAGAAATATACGGCGAATTCTTATCATTATATGATGAGGCTCACAATCAGGCACGTGTAACAGTGGAGTCGGTTTATAAATTATCTGCAGAAGAGCTGGATCAGCTTGGCCAGGTATTTATCGACAAAACAGGTTATGAAAAGTTACTTATTACCAATGAAATAAATGAAGAGCTTATCGGCGGCGTACGCGTGCTTATAGGTTCAAAAGTTTACGACGGTTCTTTACGGAACCAGCTGGACAATCTCAGAAATAATTTTAAAGAACATACGAATAGCTAAAGGAGTGACATTTTCATGGCAATCAAAGCTGACGAAATAAGTGCTCTCTTAAGAAGCCAGATCGAAAATTATGACAAGGATATGCAGGTTACCGATGTCGGTACTGTTATCCAGGTGGGTGACGGAATTGCACTTGCTCATGGTTTAAACGATGCGATGGCAGGAGAGTTAATTGAGTTCCCGAGTGGTGTACTCGGTCTTGCTCAAAACCTTGAAGAAAATAATGTTGGTATCGTAATACTTGGTCCAAGTGACGATATTAAAGAAGGCGACGAAGTTAAACGCACCGGCCGTATTATGGAAGTTCCCGTTGGTGAAGAACTTATCGGCCGTGTAGTGAACCCGCTCGGTCAGCCGATTGACGGCAAAGGCCCTATAAACACAACTAAAACACGTCCTATCGAAAGTCCTGCGACTGGGGTTATGGATCGTAAAAGTGTTGATGAGCCGCTGCAGACAGGAATTAAAGCTATTGACGCCTTAGTTCCAATCGGCCGCGGACAGCGTGAGCTAATTATCGGTGACCGCCAGACAGGTAAAACGACACTGGCAATCGATACTATTTTAAACCAGAAAGATCAGGACATGATTTGTGTCTACGTAGCGATTGGTCAAAAAGAATCAACGGTACGCCAGACAGTTGAAACGCTTCGTAAAAACGGTGCGCTGGATTACACAATCATCGTTACTGCGGGTGCAGCTGATCCTGCTCCATTACTATACATTTCACCATACGCTGGTGTATCTATGGCCGAAGAATTTATGTTTGACGGCAAACACGTTCTAATCGTCTATGATGACTTAACGAAACAGGCAGCTGCCTACCGTGAGCTGTCATTGCTGCTGCGCCGTCCGCCGGGCCGTGAAGCATTCCCGGGTGACGTATTCTACCTTCACAGCCGTCTTCTTGAACGTGCTGCGAAATTAAACGATGACCTCGGAGGCGGCTCAATTACCGCGCTGCCATTTATCGAAACACAGGCAGGGGACATCAGTGCCTTCGTTCCGACGAACGTTATCTCGATTACCGACGGTCAGATCTTCCTGCAGTCGGACTTGTTCCACTCAGGTGTGCGTCCAGCAATTAACGCCGGACTTTCAGTATCTCGTGTCGGTGGTTCAGCACAGATCAAAGCGATGAAAAAAGTAGCGGGTACGCTGCGTTTAGATCTTGCTGCCTACCGTGAGCTCGAAGCTTTCGCCCAGTTCGGATCAGATCTGGATGAAGCGACTAAAGCTAAATTAGACCGCGGTGCCCGTACAGTAGAAGTGCTTAAGCAGCCTGAAAACGCACCGCTTAAAGTAGAAAAACAAGTCGTTATTCTATTCGCACTTGTTAACGGCTATCTGGATGATGTTCCAGTTGAAGACGTTACGCGCTTCGAAGCAGAATTCCTGAACTGGCTGGAAGCAAACGACGCTGACTTATTAAATGAGATCCGTCAGACTAAGCAGCTTCCTGACAGCGATGCATATGATAAAGCAATTACGAGTTTCAAAAAGCTTTTCAACCCTTCTAACTAAGAAGTAAGTAATTACTAAGGTGGTGAATTCATGGTTTCACTCAGAGAAATTAAAGGCCGTATTGGCTCTACGAAGAAAATGAGTCAATTAACAAGCGCAATGCACATGGTTGCCAACTCTAAACTGTCCAGAGCTGAACAGAATTCAAAAAAATTCCAGCCGTACATGGATAAAATCCAGGAAACAGTGAGAGCAATTGCAGCCGGTGATACCGAAAGCTCACACCCTATGTTAGAAGAGAGACCAATTAAGAGAACGGGCTATATCATAATTTCAAGTGATACAGGTAAAGCTGGTCCTTACAATAACAATGTCGTTAAAGCTATCACTGAAGAAGCTGAAAAACGGCATGATAACAATCCCGATTCATATGATTTATTCGTCCTCGGAAAAATTGGCTATGAAACTTTAACAGGGCGTGGCTTCCATGTTACAAATCATCGTCTTGGATTACCCGACCAGCCGGACTTTGCCAGCGTAAAAGAAATCGCTGTTCAGTCGGTTAACGGATTCATAAATGAAGATATCGATGAGCTTTACATTATTTATAACAAGTTTGTAAATATTTTAGAGCAGCAGGTAACAGTTCGTAAAGTATTACCGCTGACAGAAACTGATATACAGACTGATCATTCTGAATCAGCACTCTCAAATTACGAATTTGAACCGGATAAAGAAACAATTCTTGAAACAATTTTACCTCAGTATGCCGAGAGTTTAATTTACGGCGCACTGCTCGATGCGAAAGCAAGTGAGCATGCAGCACGTATGACAGCTATGAAGGCAGCAACTGATAATGCGACAGAGCTTGTTGGCGATCTTCAGCTGCAGTATAACCGCTTAAGACAAGCGGCGATTACGCAGGAAATTACAGAAATCGTCGGCGGCGCATCTGCACTAGAATAATTGGGATTAGGAGGAAATTAAATGGCTTTAGGTCAAGTAGTCCAAGTAATGGGACCTGTAGTTGACGTGCGTTTTAACGAAGGTGAATTACCTGAAATTAATAACGCGCTGGTAGTTAAAATTGACAATGCTGATTCAGAGCCGATCTCTCTGACACTAGAAGTTGCGTTACATCGCGGCGATAATGTAGTCAGAACGATTGCGATGAGTTCTACTGACGGCTTGCGCCGCGGTGCTGAAGTAGAGAACACAGGTTCTCCGATTACAGTGCCTGTAGGAGAAGTGACGCTTGGTCGTGTATTCAACGTCTTAGGTGAACACATCGACTTAGATGGACCGATTTCAGCTTCTGAACGCCGTGATCCAATTCACCGTTTAGCTCCGAAGTTTGATGAACTGTCAACTTCAACTGAAATTCTTGAAACTGGTATTAAAGTAGTAGACCTTCTTGCACCTTATACTAAAGGTGGTAAGGTCGGTCTCTTCGGCGGTGCCGGCGTAGGTAAAACAGTTCTTATCCAGGAACTTATCAACAACGTTGCACAGGAGCACGGCGGTATTTCGGTATTCGCGGGTGTTGGTGAACGTACACGTGAAGGTAATGACCTTTATTACGAAATGAAAGACTCAGGCGTTATCGCGAAAACTGCAATGGTTTTCGGCCAGATGAACGAACCGCCTGGTGCACGTATGCGTGTAGCACTTTCAGGCTTAACAATGGCAGAATACTTCCGTGACGAACAGGGTCAGGACGTACTTCTGTTTATCGATAATATTTTCCGTTTCACTCAGGCGGGATCTGAAGTATCAGCGCTCTTAGGACGCATGCCTTCAGCGGTAGGTTACCAGCCTACACTTGCAACTGAAATGGGTCAGCTGCAGGAAAGAATCACGTCAACCAACGTTGGTTCAGTAACTTCAATTCAGGCGGTCTTCGTACCTGCCGATGACTATACTGACCCGGCTCCGGCTCAGACGTTCGCTCACTTAGATGCAACGACTAACCTGGAGCGTAAACTTTCAGAGATGGGTATCTACCCGGCGGTGGACCCGTTAGCATCTACTTCACGTGCGCTTTCTCCGGCAATCGTCGGCGAAGAACACTATAAAGTAGCGAGAGATGTTCAGTCTACACTTCAAAAATACCGCGAGCTGCAGGATATCATTGCTATTCTCGGTATGGATGAGCTTTCTGAAGAAGATAAAAGTACTGTATCACGCGCACGCCGCATACAGTTCTTCTTAAGTCAGAACTTCCACGTGGCAGAACAGTTTACGGGCCAGAAAGGTTCTTACGTACCTGTTAAACAAACAGTTCAGGACTTTAAAGCTATCTTGGAAGGCAAGTATGATCATGTACCTGAAGATGCTTTCCGTCTTGTTGGCGGCATTGAGGATGTACTTGAAAAAGCGCGTCAGCAAGGTGTAGAAGTCTAAAACGGGAGGGTAAAACATGGCAACAATTGCACTTGATGTAGTTACTCCTAACGGTTCTGTTTTCCACGAAGAAGACGCGGAAATCGTTATTCTTCAAACTAAACAGGGTGAGCTTGGTGTAATGGCCGGTCATATTCCGACTGTAACACCGCTTAAAATAGGTGTCCTTCGCGTTAAAATAAACGGTAAATTTGAATATCTGGCTGTAACGGAAGGGTTTGCAGAAATCAGACCTGAACAAATCACAGTACTGGTACAAGCGGGCGAGTTTTCGAAAGATATCGATTCGGAACGTGCCGAGGCTGCGAAAGAGAGAGCGGAAAATCTGCTCCGTCAGACGCAGGATGAGCGTGTCGACAGATATCGTGCAGAGCTTGCTTTACAGCGCGCGGTTAACCGTTTAGAAGTATCTAAATATTAATTCCAAAAAGACTGGATCTTCCAGTCTTTTTTTTATCGGAAGGAGGAATTATCTTGGGTTTCTCACAGTTTGCATTAATGCATATTCTGCTGCATCTTTTGTGTATTTCACTAGCATTCTGGGTATTAAAAGGAGTAAGGATTGAAAGTTTATTCAACAAAGGAGAAACCGGCAGAATCAGGCTGGTAATTATTCTGCTCAGTATCCTTTTAGGCACAGCGCTCAGCAACTTTATTATGGACATCTTCAGATATACACAGGAAGCATCGCTCCTGTTCAGCTAAATGCTTTACAAGTGATGCTGAAACACCGTATTATTATAATGAATGGTATAGAGAAATATGGAGTGAGAAGATGGATAGAATTATTGTTAAAGGCGGCCGAAAGCTGTCGGGTTCTGTTGAAATTGAAGGAGCCAAAAATGCAGTATTGCCGATTCTGGCAGCTTCGCTCTTAGCTGGCGAAGGACGTTCAATAATTAAAAATGTACCCGAATTATCAGATGTAAATACATTAACAAAATTAATTACGAGAGTCGGTGCAAAAGCATCAGCTGAAAAAAATAGTGTTGTTATCGATGCGAGCGGGGAATTGAACTGTGTCGCACCTTATGAATTAGTAAGTAAAATGCGTGCAAGCATGCTTGTTATGGGACCGTTATTAAGCCGTTACGGCTACTGCAATATTGCTATGCCCGGCGGCTGCGCAATCGGTTCGCGCCCGATCGAGCAGCACATTAAAGGTCTTGAAAAAATGGGAGTCTCTTTCGAACAGACTGCAGGTTATATAGAAGGTAAAATTGAAGGACGCCTTCAGGGGACTAAAATCCATATGGATTTCCCAAGTGTCGGCGCCACTCAAAACCTGATGATGGCAGCAAGTCTTGCCGAAGGTACTACTCACATTGAAAATGCTGCGATGGAACCTGAAATTGTCGATCTTGCGAATTACATTAATTCAATGGGCGGCCGTGTCATCGGTGCAGGTACCGGACATGTTAAAATTATAGGTGTTGAGAAACTGCACGGCGCAGAACATACCGTCATTCCGGATCGTATTGAGGCAGGTACATTTATGATTGCCGGTGCGATTACCCGCAGTGAAATTCTTTTAAAGAATGTTGTTATCGAGCATTTATCTGCAGTAGTGGCGAAACTTGAAGAAATCGGCATACGGTTTGTCGAGGAAGGCAATGATGTGAGAGTTATTCCGCTGGAAGATTATAAACCGACGGATCTAAAAACTATGCCTCATCCCGGTTTCCCGACAGATATGCAGAGCCAGATGATGGCGCTCTTAACGACAATTGACGGGACGAGTATCGTTACGGAAACAATATTTGAAAACCGTTTTATGCATGTGAGGGAATTTGCAGCAATGAACGCAAATATTTCACTTGAAGATAATCATGCGGTTATCCGCGGCGGCAGTCAGCTGTACGGTGCGACAGTCCGTGCCTCAGATTTAAGAGCAGGAGCGGCTCTCGTACTTGCAGGTCTCGCAGCTGACGGTTACACTACTGTAACTGAACTTCAGCATCTGGACCGCGGTTACGTGCGTTTCCATGAAAAATTGAAAGCACTTGGTGCAGATATTGAACGCGTGAACGACAGTGCGTCTGATAAGCATTTGGTGACATCAGAGTAAAGGGGTAATACTATGGCAGAACAACAGCAGAAAATAGTTCACCGTAGGTTCCCATTGTTGGTTAGAATTCTATTGTTTTTCTACGTTGCAATCGTTCTCGTCTTTTTAGGACTGATGATTGGCTTCGGCATACTGGATAATCCGTTCGGGGTGTTCCGTATTGAAACGTGGGAACATATCATTAACTTAACTAGGGGTTGACGACAGACATGCTGACATATGATCAGATTAAAGCAATAATTCCGCACCGCCCGCCGTTTTTGCTGGTTGACAGAATTACAGAAACAGAACCGGGCAAAAGCTGTAAAGGTATAAAACAGGTATCCGGGAACGAACCGTTTTTTGAAGGTCATTTTCCGGATTATGCTGTGATGCCGGGAGTACTGATAGTAGAATCACTTGCACAGGTAGGTGCTGTAGCACTGCTTCAGCAGGAAGAATTTAAAGGAAAGCTCGCATTTTTTGCAGGCATTGATAAATGCCGTTTCAAAAAACAGGTAACACCGGGCGATACTTTGGAACTGTCAGTAGAAATTACTAAACTCCGCGGACCGATTGGTAAAGGCTCTGCAGTTGCAACTGTCGATGGACAGGTTGCATGCCAGTGCGAAATAACATTTGCAATTTCAGATAATGAAACAGACACAAAATAAAAAGAACAGCTGCACATCATGTAAATTTGATGGACAGCTGTTCTTTTTATTTATCTTCTTTTCTAAAGTTCTCTTTTGACTCCATGCGGGAATTGAATTCATTAATCAGCGCTTTTCCTTCGTAACCTTCTTCAACCAGAAATTCCAGCAGATCTTCTGCATAATTAGGCCCCTGATCAATAATAGAACCTTTAAAAATCACAGATATTTTATCATCCATCTGATTGATATCCATCAGTCTGCCTGAAAATTTAGCCGGAGCATTTGAAGGACGTGTAATAGTAACCATCATTTCCAGTAACTGGTTTTTTAATTTTTCTAAAATCGAAGACAAATCCCCATCGGTTACAATTTCAATAATCCACGGTGCGTCACCATATTCCATATTAATAATTACGCCGTCTTTTACTTCCGGAACGATAAAGTTTTGTTCCTGAATAATCTTCATATCTATTAATTTAAACGATTTCATATTTGCTGTCCCCTTTTAACAAAGTACAAAATTAATTTATTTGCAGCAAAAAATCCCCGGTAATTAAAAAACTGATTCATTTTGCTTATGTATTCATTATTATTGTATTATATATCGCACTGAAATGAAATTATTGTCTTTTGCAGAAAATTACCGCAAGTATTACATTGTAATCAGAAAGGGGGTGATAGTGAATGATGAACAAAGTATTGCTTGTCGGCGAACTTATCAGCAATAATGTTATTGCAAAAAATGCGCAGGGGAGTGTAAATGCATTTATCATTGCAACAGTCCGCGTGCCAAAAGATACCCGGAGAGATAAAGAAGTACATTTCTTATACTGCAAGGCGTTCGGTAAAAGTATCCCGGGTGTGCTTGACGAAGCGAAGACCGGCGACATATTATGTGTCAGCGGCCAGCTCGCGACCACATCTTTTACGAAGAAAGACGGTTCCAGGGAATACCGCATGGAAATATGGGCAGAGAGCATAAAACATGTGCCGGATAAAATCCGGGAACGCACTGATATATCAAATCCATCCCGCTTGATCGAACAGGCAGTACATCATTACAATATTAGTGAATCGCTTGGCGAAAAGTATGTACATACACTCAGCCAGGAAAAAACAGAACAGAAAACTGAAAAAGAAAAGCATATTGAAATAATTTCTAATATTGTAGATGAAAAAGAAAATGACAAAGATGAGACAGCACCTGATGATACTAAGAAAAAAATATTAGCCTGACAGACAGACCCGCCCTTTTGAACTGTGTTCTACACCCATTCATTCTCACACACATGCATACTGATGACCTGCTGCGGTTAATCAGTATGTTTTTTTTGTATAAAGAAACAGATTCTTTACGTTCTTGGCATTTATGTTACAAATAACAGATTAGTCTGTTTACTTTAGCGTTTAGGTTGTTTTTACATAAACTTTACAAAAGGCGGTGCAATAACATTTTCCCGGCAGTTTTTAAATAAGCTGAAGAGACGCGGAAACTGAAAAAGAAGGAGTGTAATAAAGCGGCCAAAAGAGAAATGAGATTGTAACAAGATTGTAAAGTAAGGACGGTCTTTTTATATTGCTGTAACCTATGAAACATAATTATCCTCTATAATGTGAAACAGTGATAAAAACGTTAACGGTGCAAGCAGCCGTAAAATATAATAACAAATTTTTTTTGGAGGATTATACAATTATGAAGAAAGTTTTAGCTTTAGGTGCAGCAGTCGCTGTATCAACAACGATTGCCTACAGTGCAGAAGCAGCATCTCATACAGTAGAATCAGGAGACTCTCTTTGGGCTCTTGCTGAAGAAAATAACGTGACGGTAGAATCAATTAAAAAAGAAAACAAATTAACTTCTGATGTAATCGTCCCAGGTCAGATTATTGAAATCGACAGTGAAAAAGAAGATAAAGAAGAAGTTAAAGAAGACAAAAAAGAAGAAGTTTACATAATCAAAGCAGGCGATACATTATTTGAAATCGCAGTGGAATTCGATGTAACAGTTGCGGAATTAAAAGAATGGAATAACTTATCATCAGACATTATCTTTGAAGGCAAAGAATTAATTGTTTCAGGTGATGCAGCTAAAGCAGCTGCACCAGTTGAAGAAGCACCGGCAGCAGAAGAAACTGAAGCCGCTCCAGCTCAGGAAGAAACATATGAAGAGCCTGCCGAAACAGAAGAGAATAACTACAGCTACCAGTCTGAAGAAGAGACTTATGAAGAGCCTGTACAGGAGCAGCCTGCACCAACCCCGGCTCCAAAGACTCAAAATGTCAGCACAAGCGCTAACACTAACAGCGGTTTAAACTGGGGTGCTTTAGCAGCATGTGAATCAGGCGGTAATGCGAGCGTAGTAAGTTCAAACGGTCTATACCACGGTCTTTACCAGTTTGACGCTCAAACTTGGCAGTCAGTGGGCGGATCTGGTGTAGCTTCGGATGCATCAGCAGCTGAACAGACAGAAAGAGCACAAACTTTATATAACTCAAGAGGTTCATCACCATGGCCTGTATGCGGTGCAAGACTGTAATAACAATATAATTTCTAAAGACCGGGACAATTGTTCCGGTCTTTTTTCATTCTTAAAAACACTGTCCGATTGCGGATATGGTAAAATTAACAGAAAAACAAGGGGGCTTACTGATGCTGGAATTGAAAAATGTATCCAAACATTTTGGGAAAGTGCGTGCTGCGGAAAATCTTTCTTTCAACTTGAAAAAAGGAGAGGTTTTTGGTTTTATCGGACCAAACGGTGCCGGGAAATCGACGACGATACGGATGATTATCGGCGCCTTGAAACCCACTCAGGGAGAAATCCTCTATGCAGGAAAAAATATAAAGAAAAATAAAAAGTATATTGAAAATATCGCTTACGTTCCCGGAGATGTAAACCTGTGGGGAAACCTGACCGGAGAAGAAGTAATCAACTTTATGATGAAGACACGCGGTTATGAGAACAATGAAGAAAAGTGTCGGCTCATCGACAAATTTAAATTGGACGGCAGTAAAAAATCGAAGACTTATTCAAAGGGGAACCGGCAAAAAGTTGCATTGATCAGTGCTTTTTTAAGCGATGCGGAACTTTTAATCTTTGATGAACCGACGACGGGGCTCGATCCGCTGATGGAACGTGTTTTCCACGAGGAAGTAATACAGGCGAAAAATGCGGGGAAAACAATTCTTTTATCGAGCCATATATTATCGGAAGTGGAGAAGCTGGCTGACCGCATCGCCATTATCAGAAATGGTAAGATTATAGAATCCGGCAGTATGGCTGAACTGCGTCATATCACACGGATGGAATATATAATTGATACGGATGATGATATTACAGCCTTAAAACACCGGAGTTTTGTTCATGAATTTTCAGAATCACCCGATGGTTATCATTTATTTATCGACAATGAAAAAATCCCGGAGTTTCTGAAATATTTAAAATTATATAACTTGAAAAGTTTAACCACCGCACCGCCGCGGCTGGAAGACATTTTTATGCGCTATTACGAGGATAGCCAATGACTTATTTCAATATGCTGATGAAGAATCTGAGAGTGAAATCAGCGCTTTGGATAATTGCACTGTGCGGTTTATCACTCGCAGTACCGCCGGTGTTCGAAGGGCTGTACAGTACGTCAGCAGAACGGGAAGGTATGAAAATGACAGTGGACAATCCGGCGATGATTGCGCTGATTGGTCCGGTGCCTGGCGGCGAATATACAACAGCTGTGATGTTCGGTCATCAGATGCTGATGTTCATGGCATTGTTTCACGGTCTTTTCAATCTTATAATCGCAAATGGTCTGGCTCGAAAAGCTGAGGACGCGGGATTAACCGAATATATCCTGAGCGCAGGTGTCGGCAGAAAAACTATAGTTACAGCCCAGCTGATGAACGGTGCGGTTATTAATTTGCTGGTCTTTGTTATATTAGCGGGCGGTTTAAGTTTATATAATATTGATGGCCTGTCCTTATACGGAAACTTTTATTATGCACTCGGTCTTGCCTTATTCGGTTTTTTATTTTTCGTTATAACACTGGTATTCGGAAACTTATTCGACAGCGGCGACCTGACCTTCGGCATGTCCCTTGCGCTGCTCCTGGGGTTCTACTTATACCGTGCAGTAACAGACGCTTTAGATACAACTTACTCGGTAATATCACCATATCACTGGCTGTCGCGCATTGAAGTATACGGGAGTAACTCGGGAATATGGCTGCTGCCGTTTGCTGTGATTTTAATCCTGATTGTCCTGAGCTGCGTATTATTTTTAAAGCGTGACATCGGGGACAGTTATATAAAAATAAATAAAGAAAAGAACATAAGAAAAATATCCAGCTATCCTAAACTTGCTTTTCTAAATATGCGGGTAATGATTTTCAGCTGGCTGGCCGGTCTGTTTGCCGCCGGCTTATCTTACGGCTCCATATTCGGAGATTTGGAGAGTCTGATCGGAGATAATGATATGCTCCGGGAGGCACTCGGCGACAATAATCCGGCAGTCTTCTTTATCGGCATGCTGCTGGTGATATCGGCGCTAATATCGGCTGTGCCCGCCCTGATGATTAACGGACGTATCCTCACCGAGGAGAAAAAGGGACGCCTGGAAGTGATGAATGCCGGTACGCTGAACCGGAAAGTATCGCGCGGTACTATTTTTACAACACATTATCTGTACGGTATCGGGACAGGAGTGTTATCTTTTCTCTTGACGATAGCCGGCATGTACCTTGCCAGTATAAATGTTGCGGATTTGAGTGTTTCTCTTAAAGACTTCGGTCTTGCGGCAGTAAATTACTGTGCGGGTATTATATTTATAGCAGGGATATCCGCATTATTTGCGGGAATCTCCAGAAAGCTGCATACTGCAGCATGGATATATATTGCCTATATCTTTTTTGCAAACTACTTTGGCGTGCTGATAAATATCGATGAAGTGTATTTAATGCTCAGCCCGTTTTACTATTTAAGTGATATGCCTTACGAAAGAATGAATATCAGTGCTGTTTTAATTATCGCGAGCCTCGGAATTCTTTTTGCCGCAATCGGAACGGCGGTGTTCAGACGCCGCAATCTGCTTTGACGGCTAAAAGAAATATGGTACGCTTATGTCAATAAAAAGAATAGAACCCGCTGGGGGCGCCGGTACGGCTGAGATAGCGAATGCTTGTCCCTTTTCACCTGATCCAGGTTATGCTGGCGTAGGGAAGTGCAGATGATTACAGACGAAATCTCTTAATCGATCCAACCCGCTTCCCTGGAAGCGGGTTTTTTATTACAGGAGGATATATTTAATGACTTTACCTATTGGTTTAACTGTTGCAGGAACTGATCCGACAGGCGGAGCGGGAATATTTGCGGATCTTAAAGCAATGCACTCGCGGGGTGTTTACGGTATGGCTGCGGTGACTTCACTGACTGCGCAGAATACACTCGGTGTCCAGGGCGTTTACAATGTGCCGGCGGATTTTATCGACAAAGAACTGAACAGCATATTTTCGGACGAAGTGCCGCATGCAATGAAGACTGGAATGGTGGCAGAGGCGGATATGATGACTGTGATTGCCGAATATATCCGGAAGTATAACATTCCGTACGTCATGGATCCGGTAATGATAGCAACGAGCGGAGACCGTCTGATGACGGACACATCGATGGCGACACTGATTGATACGCTGCTCCCGCTGTCACACATAGTAACACCGAATCTTCATGAAGCAGAAGCGATTGCGAATATGACTATCCGGACAGAAGAAGATATTCACCGGGCTCTGAAAATATTTGTTGATGAAATGGGCGCAGCCAGCGTGATTATTAAGGGCGGCCACCTGTCGGGTGATGCAACTGATTATTTATATGACGGGAAAAAAATTTCAACTTTAACAAGAGCGCGTATTGATACGGATCAGACGCACGGTACGGGCTGCACTTTCTCGGCAGTTTTAACAGCCGAGCTTGCAAAAGGCCGTACGGTCGAAGAAGCGTTCAGAACAGGTAAAGCATATATTACCAGTGCAATACAAAATTCTCCCGGTATCGGTAAAGGCAGCGGACCGGTGAATCATTTCAGCTATCAAGGAGACTGATTCAGATGATAGAAGAGTTAAGAAAAAACACACCGCTTGTAGTATGTATTACGAACGACGTCGTGAAGCCTTTTACTGCGAACAGTCTCTTGGCACTCGGAGCATCTCCGATTATGAGCGGTGAAAAAAGCGAAGCACCAGATATTTTAAAGCATGCGGGAGCACTGCTTTTAAATATTGGCACGTGCACGGAAGAAAAAGTGCCGCTGTATGAAGAAATGGCACGCTGTGCTAACGAGTGTAATATTCCAATCGTGCTGGATCCGGTCGGTTACGGCGCATCAGCGTTTCGCAGAAATCTGACAGATAAACTGCTCAGTGAATACAACATTGCACTTGTGAAAGGGAATGCCGGGGAAATACATGCTCTAAGCGGTAAAGAAGCGGTGTCTAAAGGCGTTGACTCAATCATAGAAGGAAATACACTGGATATCGCAAAAGCGGCCCACAGCATGTTAAACGCCCCTGTGCTCGTTACCGGTGAAATAGATGCGTATGTAAACGAAAAACAGACAGTCATAATGCACAACGGGCATAAGTATCAGGAAGTGATTACAGGATCAGGCTGTGTGCTCGGCGCGATAACAGCAGCGTTTTTAGCGGTGGAAGAAAGTACGGAAAGTATCGTTGCTTCCGTCAGCCTGTATAACATAGCAGCTGAAAAAGCGGCAGGAGCCGCCGGCGGCCCGGGAACTTTTGCCGCTCTCCTGATCGATGAAATTTATAACTTTAAAACAGCAGATTTCAGTGTGAAAAGAGTGGATTATTATGAATAAAGACATATTGAGACTGTATCTGATTGCCTCTTCATCCAGTTTTAAAAATCCGCTGAAGGATCTGGAAACTGCTTTTAAAGCAGGGGTAACATGTTTTCAGCTCCGGGAAAAAGGGGCGGATATTAAGACGGGCCAAGAACTTTTAGACTTTGCTCTGGACGTGAAGGCGCTGTGCAGCCGGTATAATACAGCGTTCATTATTAATGATGATGTGCTCTTAGCAGAAGCAGCTGAGGCAGACGGTATTCATATCGGTCAGGATGATATGAATCCGGATATGCTGCCGGAGTACTTTAACGATAAAATTATCGGTCTGTCCGTCGGCAATTTAACAGAACTTAAATCAAGCAGCCTGTCCCGGATAGCGTATCTCGGTATCGGTCCGGTGTTCAGCACTTTATCGAAAGAAGATGCGGGTGAAGCAATCGGCACAGAAGGGTTACGGAAGTTAGTAAACCATACGAAATTACCGACGGCAGCAATAGGCGGGATCACTGAAGAAAACTATAAAAGGTGCCTCGACAGCGGGGTGGACGGAATCTGTGTCATTTCAGCAATAACAGGAGCGGATAATATTGAACAAACCGTGACAGCTTTGTTGCAGTAACTTTGTGAAATATTGACCGTATGCTATGAAATTGGTTTTTATACACCTTTATTTATGGTACAATCTTTTTTATGTGAGATATTACTTAGAGGTGAAGAAATGATTAAAAAGTGGCTATTACCAGCGTCTATGGTACTGGTACTATTCCTTGCCGGGTGTGACTATTCACAGCCTGAGAATAGAGACGGCTTCTTCTATAACACTCTCGTCCAGCCGATGGATACATTACTGCACTGGCTTGGAGATAATCTGGACAATAACTACGGTCTGGCTATTATCGTCATTACGCTGATTGTGAGACTGGCAATTTTCCCATTCATGATGCGTACATATAAGAATCAGATGATGATGAGAGAAAAAATGAAGATTGTCAAACCAGAAATGGAAGCAATTCAGCAGCGCGTTAAAGTTGCGACTACACAAGAAGAAAAAATGGCGGCTCAGCAGGAAATGATGGGGCTTTACAAAAAGCACGATATCAATCCGCTGAATATGGGCTGTCTGCCGATATTTATTCAAATGCCGGTTGTCATGGCTTTATACTTTGCATTAAAATTCCCTTCAGAGGGCGGACTCAATGCCCATCCGGATTTCCTGTGGATGGACTTAACACAGACAGATTACTTCATGGTTGCAATTGCAGGTATTGTATACGCAGTTCAAGCTTGGGTATCAACGCGCTATGTGGCAGAAGAACAGCGTAAGCAAATGCAGCTGTTCATGTATATTTCTCCAATAATGATTATTTGGATTTCAGCAATTTCACCATCAGCTCTCCCATTATACTGGGCAGTCGGCGGTATCTTCCTGATCTTCCAGACTTGGGCAGGTAACACATTCTACCGCAAGAAAGTTAACGAAGAAATGGCACCGATTATTGCTGCGCATGAACGCGAACAGGCTGAAAAAGAAGCGCGCGTTAAAAATGCTAAAGTTAAACCTAAGAAAAAACGTAAAAAATAAATCATCGATAAAGTATGAGAGCGGAACCCGGAAGAAGGTTCTGCTCTTTTTTGTTTTAAGCAGGAAGGATGATAAACATTTACCAAGAAAAACGTAACTTCAAAAGCCGTACGTTAGACTTCTAGGGGAATAGCATCTGCGTGAGACTACAGGCTCACGCGATGCCCCAGAAAAGCTAACGTACGGCTTATTTATGCTGTAAATATTTATATCTCAACCCGAATCACATAAGTATTACAGAATCGGAGATATTAAATTTGCGAGGCCTTCTTTCATCTTAATCCACAGGCCGCGTTTCTCATACTTTTCAGCGGTGAGTATCTCACAGTGTTTAATATCTTCTTCAAATATTTTACGGTGTTTTACCGCTTCTTCATCATCGTACATAAACGCGTTAACTTCAAAGTTTAATATAAAGCTGCGGTTATCGACGTTGGTCGTTCCAACAGAGACCACTTCGTCATCGATAATAAACACCTTCTGGTGCAGAAAGCCCGGCTGGTACATATAAACTTCCGCGCCCATTTTCATGAGCGATGCAACATTTGAATATGTAGCCCAGTAAACGAAGGGATGGTCCGGAAAGCTTGGAATCATTATTTTGACTTTGACCCCTGATAAAATCGCAATGCGTATCGCTTCCATTATTGACTGGTCGGGAATGAAGTAAGGTGACTGAATATGAATCGTATGCTGTGCTCTGTAAATCATTTTCAGGTATCCGTACTTTATCTGCTGGTAATCCTCGTCGGGTCCGCTTGAAGCTATTTGCATTGTCGTCTCGCCGACAGAATCTATTTCAGGGAAGTAATGATCTTCATGTTTCATATTATTGCGTGTATCGTGCGAGTTCCAGTCAAGCATAAAGCGAAGCTGCAGAGATTTCACAGCATTTCCTTCTATGCGGAGGTGGGTGTCCCGCCATGCTCCCATTTTTGGATCGCGTCCGAGGTATTCGTCACCGACGTTGGCACCGCCGATATATCCGATTTTACCGTCAATCACAACAATTTTCCGGTGATTGCGGTTGTTGATGCGGGGGTTAATCAGCGGCAATTTGCTCGGGAAAAATGCCTCGACTAAACCGCCGGCATCCCGTATATCGCTGAAGTTTCTAAGCGATAAAGACCGAGAGCCGATGTCATCGTATAAAATCCGGACAGAAACGCCTTCTTTTTGCTTCTTTAAGAGCGCTCTGTAAAGCTCTTTGCCGATATTATCCAGTTTAAAAATATAATACTGGAAATGGATATGATCTTCCGCGTTTTCTATATCTTTCAGCATCTGCGCGAATTTATTATTCATATCGGTAAAAGTAGTGACATCGTTATTGCTCGTCACAAATGACTGATTGTTGTAAAGGAGCATATGAATCTGCTTTTTATGTTTTTCTGCAACAGCATTTGAAAAGGTTAAACGGTTATGTTTAATTTCCTCCAGCTGCTCACTGACGAGATGTTCGAGCCCCACTTTATCATCTTCGTCCAATTTGAAAAGATCCTGGCGGTAGATGGTGCGCCCGAAGAGCATGTAAAGTATGAAACCTACAATCGGAAGAAAGAATAGTACTAAAATCCATGCCCAGACACTTTGGGCGCTGCGGCGTTCGAGAAAAACAAGCCCGCCGGCTAAGAGGAAGTTGATTATAAACAGGATGACAGTAACAATTGTAATTACCGTCGCATCTGTGATGTAAATATCCAAAAACGGTATTTGCACGAATGTCCACCTTCTTTAGAAAAAAGTTAATAAGTCTGTAATAATTAATATCTGAAAAGTATAGATAATTATAGCATAAACAAGTACAATTAAGTTAGCTATAAAAAGGGAGTGTCAATATGCGCAAAAACGACAAAAGCAAAGTCAAAGAAGTCGTCCAGCTGCTGCATGAACTCGGTGTTAAAGTGACGGTTTCCAAGTCAAGATTTGAAATTATGAATCGCATAGCAAATAAAGATCAGCTCAGACTGAAAGAAAATAATATTTAAAATAAAAACTGCTGAGAGGGTGTTCCCTCTCAGCAGTTTTTATATATTTTTAGCACTTTTACTGAGGTGATGGAAATACATGCTGAGCATAATGCCGACAGCGAGCATATTTGACCACAGACCGCTCCCGCCGTAACTGATAAAGGGAAGCGGCAGTCCGGTAATCGGCAGCAGCTGAATCGTCATGCCGATATTCTGAATAATATGGAAGACGAGCAGTGCAAGGTAGCCGATAATGAAATAGGATGCAAAACTGTCAGTTGCCATGAAGGCCATGCGGATTAAATGCATCACCAGCATAAACAGGACAATGATAACAATGGTCGAGCCGATAAAGCCGAACTCTTCCCCGATGATAGTAAAGATAAAATCGGTGTGGTTCTCAGGAATGTAAATAATACCATCGGCATAGCCTTTGCCTGTAATCCCGCCTGAACCGATTGCGATAAGCGAGTTCGTCAGTTGAAATCCGCTGTCGGACTGGAATGCTTCCGGCGAGAGCCAGGAATAGATACGCTCAAACTGATACGGATGTATGCCCAAATAGCGTTCCAGTAAATCCGGCCGGTACAGGATACCGAGTATAAGCGCCAGGCCGGTTGCTCCGGCCACAGAAAGTGTCGGTATAATCAGCCACCAGCTGATGCCTGAGACCACTACAAGTCCGAGGAAGATGGCAATCATTACGAGTACCGTACCAAGGTCGTTCTGCAGCAGGATAAAGAGCATCGGCAGAATGGAAATTAAAATCAGCTTAAGAAGCAGTCTCAAATCCATGGATAAGGTATTCGTTAACTTATACTTGTTATGTTGGCTGATTACATAAGCCATTGTTAAGATATATATGATTTTTACGAACTCCGACGGCTGGATGCTGAAAAAACCAAATTGATACCAGCTCTTAGCCCCGTTAATAATCGGAGTTACCGATGATACGGGTGCAATATACAAAATGACCAGACTTAAAACGCCGAGGATATATAAAATCCATGTATAGCTTTTGATGAGTTTAAACGGTATCAGCATTAAACCGAAGGCAAGCAGGAAACCCAAACCGTAAAATGCAATCTGCCGGGTGCTGAAATCAGTACCGTACTGGCCGCTGGTCATAGCCGAGCTGATTGAAATTACACTGATAGAAGCAAGCAGCAGGATTAAAATAACAAGAATCCAGTCGATGCGTGCAAAAAAGTTTGAATTTTGTCGTGTATATTTATTATTACTCAAGAAAGTCACCTAATTCATATAGAAATCATGACATTTAGTATACAACTATTTTATAATTATAAACAGTAAATACAAAAAATTAGGATGAAAAACTATGATAGAAGCTACGATAGAACAAATAGCAATATTTTGCGGGGGAGTTATGAACGACCGTGCAGAAGCAGTGAAAAACACCTTGATTAAAGGCGTGTCAATTGACACAAGGACTCTGGAAAGAGGCAACGTTTTTGTGCCGTTCAAAGGGGAGCATGCCGACGGGCATAAGTTTATTGAGACAGCTTTTTCAAAAGGCGCAGGTGTTACGCTCAGCGAACATGATGCTGACAATATGGACTATCCGGCTATTCACGTGACTGACGGCCTTAGTGCCCTGCAGAATCTTGCACAGGAATACTTGAAGACAGTAAAGCCGGCAGTTATCGCAGTAACAGGTTCAAATGGCAAGACGACGACGAAAGATATGCTCGAATGTGTCCTCAGCATAAAATACAAGGTGCAGAAAACGCCGGGCAACTTCAATAATGAAATCGGCATGCCTCTGACTATTTTACAATTGGATAAAGATACCGAAATATCTATTCTCGAAATGGGTATGGATAAAATGGGGGATATAAATTTTCTAAGCAGAATGGCAGAGCCGGATATTGCTGTAATTACAAGCGTTGGAGAATCTCATATCGAAATGCTGGGGTCAAGAGAAAATATCGCCAAAGCAAAATACGAAATTGTTGATTATTTAAAAGATAACGGAACATTTATCTATTCCAGAGATTATCCGCTTCTCGATGAAATTGTTAAGAAAGACACGGCATATGACATTCAGACTGCGGGACTTCTTGAGGCGAATCAGTACACGATTGGCAGTGTGACAGAAGATGAACAAGGCACGCATTTTATTTTTAAAGATGTGCAGTTTGATATTCCTCAGCTTGGTATTCACAACGCTTTGAACGCCTCACTTGCTGTACTTGCTGGAGAAAAACTTGGAGTATCACTGAAAGAAGCTCAGGGAAATCTTTCCGGACTTAGAGTGACAAGCATGAGAATGGAGCGCATTATGCACGAGAGCGGCACCTTAATAGTCAACGATGCTTACAATGCTTCAAAAGCGAGTATGATCAGCGCTGTCGATACGGTCGGCCGTATGGCTCATAAGACAAAAATTCTTGTCCTGGCCGATATTCTGGAACTTGGGGATTACAAACAGGAGCTGCATGAAGATGTTGCCTACTTTATTAATGAAGGAAAGTATCAGTTTACGAAAATTTACACGTTCGGTGATGGCGCCGGATATATCCATGACGCCTTAACATCGGAAGATAAAGAACATATCTCATCGATTGATGAACTGCGTGACAAAGTACAGGCGCATTTTAATGAAGATACAGTGATTCTGCTGAAAGGATCACGCGGTATGGCAGTGGAAAGGGTGATTGACGATATCTAAAATCGGAGTACTGTTTTTGCACGGCTATACAGGCGGACGCTTCGAGCTCGAGCCCACCTTTCGGTATTTAAAAAAACGCTACGACTTTGAATATGAATTTCCCCAGTATCCCGGTCATGGAACCACGCTGAATTTATCTTACGTAACGGGGGATGACTGGTACCGGGAAGCGGAGGAAGCATATTTAAACTTAGCTGCCCGTGCCGATAAAATATTCGTCATCGGATTTTCAATGGGCGGGGTGTTTGCGAGTTTTATTGCACAGAAGTACCAGGTCGACAAGCTGGTGCTGATTGCTCCGGCCTTCGACCACACTAAGCTGAGCCGGCTGAACAGACTTAAGCTGTCTCCTGTAGAAGTAAGGGACCATATTGAACTGAATCTGGCAGCAAAGGTCAGACCCAGACTGAAAAATATTCCCCTCAGGGCAATGCAGGAATTTATTAAAATTGTCGAGGCGAAAATCGGCGATTTAAAAAACATCCGGTGTGAAACATTGCTTATTCACGGAAAAATTGATTTGCTGGTGCCGTATCAGACGAGCATTGAAGCTAAAGAAAAAATCCTGCATTCAAAACTTGTACTTATGGAACACACACCCCATTTGATTATGTATACAGAAGATAAGCTGCTGAAGCTGAATATACTGACTGAAAGATTTTTATTTCTTGACGTCCAGTTAAAACATCTTGTGGATTAAAGTGTTAAGTGTTACTATAGAGAAGTTGTACATGCGAGAAATGAAATAGTCAAAGGAGACTAAAGTTTGAAGATTTTTAAAGAATTAGGTATTAGTGACGATACAATTCAGTCGCTAACTGATATGGGGTTCACAGAACCTACCCCAATCCAAGTGGAAAGTATTCCCTTAGCATTAGAGAGAAAAGATATCATTGGTCAGGCTCAGACTGGTACTGGTAAAACTGGTGCATTTGGTATCCCTATTATAGAAAATACAACTAAAGGTGCAGGAACCCAAGTTGTTATATTAACGCCGACAAGAGAATTAGCAGTTCAGGTCAGCGAACAAATTAAAGCATTTTCTAAGAGAAAGAAATTAGCTACTGCAGTTATTTTCGGCGGCATGAGCATAGACCGTCAGATTAAAGACCTTAAAAGACAACCCGAAATCATTGTGGGTACACCAGGCCGTATGATCGACCACATCAACCGCCGCACACTTAAATTGCAAGATGTTCACACACTTGTATTAGACGAAGCGGACGAAATGATGAACATGGGCTTCATCGATGACGTTAAGTTCATCATGAGCAAAGTGCCTGAAGACAACCGCCACACACTTCTATTTTCAGCTACAATGCCTCGGGCAATCCAGGATTTAGTAACGCGTTTCATGGACAAACCTCACATCGTTAAAACGATGAACCAAAACAATTCCGATCCGCTAATCGATGAATTCTATACAATTGTAAAAGAGCTGGAAAAACTTTCTGTTTTCACATCATTCCTTGATGTTCACCAGCCTGAACTTGCAATCGTATTCGGCCGTACAAAACGCCGTGTAGACGAATTGACAAGTGCATTGATTGCAAAAGGTTACCGTGCGGAAGGTTTACATGGAGATATTACTCAATCTAAACGTCTTGAAGTACTGAAGAAATTCAAGAACAATTCATTAGATATTTTAGTAGCTACCGACGTAGCTGCAAGGGGCTTAGATATTTCGGGTGTATCACATGTGTACAACTTCGATATTCCGCAGGATACTGAGTCGTATACACACCGTATTGGACGTACCGGCCGTGCCGGTAAAGAAGGAATGGCGTTAACATTCGTCAATCCTGTAGAGATGGACTTCCTGCGTCAGATAGAAAAAGACAAGAAGAAACCAATTCACACACTTCGTCCACCAAGTAAAAAAGAAGTAGAAAAAGCTCGTGAAAACGAAGTCTTTGAAAAAATCGGTGCATGGTTAGCTGATAACAAAAATCAGCATACTTTCGAAGTAGCTGATGGGTTAATGAAAACTCATGAGCCGCGCGAAGTCATTGCAGCGTTAGTAAACGAACTTCTGTACGCCAAAGAAGATGACAACATTCAACTGTCATTTGAAAAACCACTTTCTCGCAAGGGTCACGGCGGACGCAGAGGTAAACCGAACTATAATAAAGGCGGCCAGAGAAGCGGCGGCAACAGACGCGGACGCGACAACGGCAGACCGGGAAGAAACAGCGGCGGCAGACGCCAGGGCGGAAAACCGTCATCAGGCGGACGCACAAGCAAGCAAGGCCGTGTATTTAAAGATCATCAGAAATAATAATGATTCTTACAAAGCATTCACTTTTCAGTGAATGCTTTTTTATGTTTTCCGAGTGTTGTATTATAGAGATAAACTAACAGTTGGAAGGGTTGCTTATGATAGAGTTAAACGCGCGTGTCAGACCGTACATGACAGTCAAAGCATTATTAATATGGGTAACCAGTATACTTATATTTACTATAGCCGGCATTGCAGTATATTTTTTTTCCTGGCCGGTATGGCTGTATTATATTTTTATCGGCCTGCTCCTATTAGAGCTGGCGGGATTTGTTATCTTACGGCCCTGGATATACACGAAAGTGACATCTTACGAGCTTTTCGAAGACAGAATTGTTGTAAGACAGGGCTTCTTTACAGTGAAAACCCAGATGATTCCGATTAAAAGAGCGCAGGGTGTCGAATTTAAAACAGGTCCATTGTCGAGAAAATATGATTTAGCTGCGGTCCGTATTAAAACTGCAGGTATCGGAATCGATATGCCGCCGCTTCAAATTGATGAAGCACGCGGTCTGAAATCGGATATTATTGACATCGTAAAGGAGGAAAGTACAGATGTATAATCCTCAGAAACTTCATCCTGTTGCATATGCAGGAAGTGTCGTTAAAGGAATTAAGACGATGTTTTTCCCGGCAATTATAATTTTCTTTAATATGAGGGAAGAACTGTTTTCGGGCTCGGTTACTCCGTGGATGCTGTTCAGCGGTATTGGAATACTCTTCCTGATTTTTGCAGTATTCACCGGTTTCGATATGATCAATATTTACAGAACGAGATTCTGGCTTGAAAATAATAAGTTTGTTTTTAAAAACGGGATATTTACACGAAATGAAAAGGAATTGGATATTAAACGCATCCAGTCCATCGATTTTAATGAACCATTTTTCCATCGTATTTTCGGCGCGGTTCAGCTCGATATTTTAACGCCCGGAGACGGTATTAAAATCGATACGATTAAAAAATCGCAAGGTAAAGATATTCAGAAAGTGATTTACGAAACACAGGAAGATATTGAAAGTGAAGAAATTGCAGTAAATCCGGGAGATTCAAGTCCATGGCCGAGAGAAGCTGCTCTTGAATCCGGGACAAAAGCAGCAGGACGTGAATTCGTTACACTGAAGAAAATGAATTTCAAAGAACTTATTCTAATGGCGATGACGAGCGGGGGGCTCGGAGTTTTTGCCGCGATATTTTTCGGTGTTCTGAATGTAGTCGGCGGCGAAATTTTGATTGAAAATTATTTTGAGTACTTCAGCGGACTCGTCAGAAGTCTGGTGTTCGGCATCGTTGTCGCCTCTCTTATCTTTGTAATTATCGGCTACGTTATCGGTACTGTAATAATTATGGTGCGTAATTACGATTATACATTAAAGCAGAGCGGGGATGATTTGACAGTCGAATACGGTTTGTTCTCTAAAAAGAATAAGAGTGTCAATATAAACAGAGTGCAGAACGTCATTATTTCCGACAGTATTCTTCGGCGCTTAATCGGCTATTATGCGCTGTCGGTATCGATTACGAGCGACTCTCTTGAATCCGACCAGATCGACGGGAAAGTTCAGCTGCTGCCGTTTATTAAGAAGAAAGAACTGTACAGCATTATCGGAGACATTTTCCCGAATTATCACATGGAACTTCCAAAGCGTATTGTGCCGTTTCGTGCAATACGCCGTTATTTCCAGATTACACTGCTGATTTTCATTATCGGCACCGGAATACTCGCTTATTTCTTCCACGGTGAAACATTTATGACATACGTATATATCGGAGTCGCGGTGATTCTGCTGCTTCTGATTGCAAGCGGTATATACAGCGCGAGAAATGTCGGCTATGCCATTTATAAGGACGAGATTAATATGATGACGGCTTCCTTCTTTACGCGTCGCCACTATGCAATTAAGCGGGATAAAATTATCGACACGACTTACCACCGCAATCCATTTTTACACCGCGCGGATTTAGGACATATCGAGGTATCAACCCCCGGCGGCATTGCGAGCTCGTCGGCAGAAATTAAATTTATTGAAAAACGCGATATAGAAACAATTTGGAATTTTATAGAGAGGGGGCATGACGATGAAACGAATATCGCCGAAAGCGATCAAACTGTGGAGGATAAGGGAATATATTAATGCAGGCGTCTGGCTGATCATCGCAGCTGCAATCGGCATCGCCCAAATATTCTTTGATTGGCTTCCGTGGTGGGTGTTTTTAATCCCTGCTGCCGCAGCGATTTATATAGTCATCGTTCATGCATGGATTATCCCAAAACTCCGCTATAAGTATTTCAGGTATAAAGTGCTTGAGGATGAAATACGGATTCACAGCGGTATCTGGTTTAAGTCTGAAAAAGCGGTGCCGCTGTACAGGGTTCAGAATATAGATACGACCGTCGGACCGATTATGAAGCGGATGAACTTAAAAGGCATCTCGCTGCAGACTTCGGCTGAGAAATTATATATACCTGAATTGGAAACAGATAAGGCGGACCGGCTGCGTCACGATATCCGGAATCTGATTAATAAAAACATGAGCAAACAGCAGAATGAGGGAATGTTATGATTACAGGGCTCGGGACGGATATTATAGAAATTTCACGTATTAATAAAGTAAACAAAGATGACCGTCTGGCAAAGCGGATTCTGACAGCGGATGAACTTCATCATTATAGAAATATGACCAGTGAAGCTCGTAAAATCACTTATCTGGCAGGGCGTTTTGCAGTTAAAGAAGCATACAGCAAAGCGCTCGGCACGGGCATCGGCGGAGCAGTGAGCTTTACTGATATTAACTGCGTGAACGACAAGAACGGCAAACCGTCGCTTACTAATGCTCCAAATGCCCATGTTTCGATATCTCATTCAAGAGATTATGCTGTCGCAACGGTTATTATTGAGGAGGCTTAAGTAATGAGCGATAAATATTACAGGAATACAGTACTCGATGTAAATCTTGCTGCCGTAGAAAAAAACTACAGAGCAATTCAGGGGATTAATCCTGAGAAGACACTCATCGCGGTTGTTAAGGCGAATGCATACGGCCTCGGCGCAAAAGAAATCAGTGAACATCTTGCCAAGGCGGGAGTTTCATTTTTTGCAGTCGCAACATTGGACGAAGCAATCGATCTCCGTATGCACGGCATTAAACAGAAAATATTAGTACTCGGCACAATCAGCCCCGAACATATTAATAAAGCAGTTCAGCACCGCATCGCCGTTACGGCTCCGAATCTTCAGTGGGTGCAAAAAGCGAAGGATGAAGTCAGTGATAAGTACGACAAAGCAGTCTGGATTCATATTAAAGTAAATACGGGAATGAATCGCTACGGCACATCAGACGTTTCTGAAATTATGGAAATGATTACTGAGATAAATTCATTTGACCGTTTTATTTATGAAGGAATTTTCAGCCATTTTACTTCGAGCGATGAAGATAATGACATCACCTCAGTTGAATTTAATCTGTTTAAAGAGATTGTCAGTCAAGTGGAACGTCCGGAATATGTTCATATCTCAAACTCCGGCGGTGCCCTGACTTTAAAAGAAGAGTTTACAACTGCAGTCCGGACGGGTATTGCGCTCTACGGCTATTACCCAAGCAGATACACGGCCTCAGCGACTCCGGTTATGCTCACTCCATCGGTTAAATTATCAACTGAAATTGCAGCTGTTCATCACTTGGAACCTGAAGAAAGTGTCAGCTACGGCCGAAAATATACAGCTGAAACAAGTGAAACTGTCGCGACTTTGCCGATTGGCTACGCAGATGGGTTATTAAGGCGGCATAGTGGGTATAATGTAAAACTAGAAGATGGTACTGAATGTGAAATCATAGGGACCATCTGCATGGATGCACTGATGATCAGAGTTCCGGAGTATACCGATGCCGGACAAAACGTTATTATAATCGAGGATTCTACGAGGTCTGAGCAGTCTATGGAAAGTTACAGTGATTACACGGGAACTATTTCATATGAATCGCTCTGTGCTTTCGGGCGCCGTATTCCCCGTCGTTATGCAGGTAAAGATATTGAGTTAATCTATAACGAAGTAATTAATTAAATGGACAGCCCGACAGCCGATTTATAGCAACGGGCTGTCTCAAATGTTATGATTAAATTAATAACTGATTTTTATGGGGTTGACTGTTTTGTCTAATTCATCTGCAAATAGCGAGTTCGAAAAAGCATTGGTAAATGGCTACATTGAAATGGCGGAGATTAATTTATTAATCGCACGGGAAAGCTTTTATGCTGAAAGTGAAGCTTACCGTATCGGCATTACTGTCACGGAACGGGAATGTGCTGCATGTAACGATAGTAAAGATGGTGAATAGATGAAAAGAGGAGAAGTTTATCTGGCCGATCTTTCACCTGTGCAGGGTTCAGAACAAGGGGGGAAACGCCCTGTTGTTATTATCCAAAATAATGTAGGTAACCGTCACAGTCCGACTGTGATAGTTGCAGCCATTACTGGGAAAATAAATAAAGCGAAGATACCTACACATGTTGAAATATCAAAAGAAGCTTACAAACTGGATATGGACTCGGTAATACTGCTTGAGCAAATTCGAACGGTCGATAAGACCAGATTACAGGAAAAACTTACATATCTGGATGAGGACAAAATGCGCGAAGTTAATGACGCACTGAAAGTCAGTCTGGAATTAGAACCGAAAAAGAAAAGAAAAAAGAATAAGGCAAACAGAAAATAGACTTTTGTTTACAAAAGTCTATTTTAAAGATGGAGGTGTGTTTAATATGACATATATTGATGATTTGGTAGAAGAATACAAAGGCATAATTAATGATTATATAAAATCGGGAAACGAAGATCAGCTTGCGGCGAAAGCTCATGATTTCAGTGAAAAAGCAATCGACTTGGATATTTCACCGGATGAGATGGTTGCTCTTCATATTGAACTGATCAGTGCAATCCCGCTGAAGAGTTATGAAGACATAAAAGCTTCCCTCAACGTGCTGCAGGAAATAATGATCCGCTTTGGTTTTACATATAAGGATTACAAAGCAATGCTCAATAAGATGGAGCGTCACGATCAAGAAATGGATGTCGCTTCAAGCCTTCAGGAAACCATGTTAAAAACTGAGATTCCGGCTATTGAAAACGTTGAGATTGGCGCAATCAGTGTGCCTGCCCGCAAAGTGAGCGGTGACTATTTTAACATTATCGAACACAGTGACGGCAAACTGACTTTCGCGGTTGCTGATGTTATCGGCAAAGGTATCCCTGCTGCTATCGCCATGTCGATGCTGAAGTTCGGGATGGACTTGACGTCGGCATCCAATCCGCCGTCAAAATCTTTAAAACGGTTAAATGAACTCGTGGAAAAAAACGTCAACAAAAATATGTTTGTAACGATGTTTTACGGCTTGTACGATTTTAAAGATCAGTCTTTATGCTTCTCAAGCGCAGGGCACGAACCTGTTTATCTTTACCACTATGAAGATGACGAATTTGAGGAACTGGACGGCAAAGGACTTGTACTCGGGGTCATGAAAGATACTGAATATGAAGAAGTATCTTCCAGACTTGAAGAGAATGACATGCTGTTCATCTATACCGACGGAGTATCCGAACTTAGAAAACACGACGGTACATTTATTAATATGGATGACATTAAAGAGATGATCAGGGAAGCACGCGACCAGCACCCTCAGGATATTGTTCAGTATATATACGAGGCGCTGACACGCATGCGCAACCAGAATTACAAAGATGACTTAACAATGTTTATAATAAAAAATAAATGTTCCGGCTAAAAAGTTTTAAAATGAAGAATACAGGGTAGACAGACTGAGGTATAAAATATAGGGATAACGTGATTGGAGTGCATACATAATTATGAATATAAAAATAGACGCTACGGAAAACGGCGGGGAATATTTAGTCAGTGTGAGCGGTGAACTTGATGTTTATACTGCACCTGAATTAAAACAGGTTTTCGAGCCTGTGGCTGCGGCAGGGGAACATGACTTAATTGTTGATTTAAGCGAACTTGATTACATGGATTCCACAGGACTCGGTATTTTTGTCGGCACGCTTAAAGATCTTAATAAGCATGATAAGGAACTCCATGTACTTGGAGTAAACGATAGAATCTTAAAACTTTTTGAAATTACAGGATTACGCGATTTAATGTATGTTAATAAGAAGTCGGAGGTCGACTGAAGAATGATGCCACAATATGATTTTATAGAAATGAAGTTTCCGTCAAGTGCAGAATATGTAGGACTTATCCGTTTAACACTTTCAGGTGTTTTATCGAGAGCGGGAGCGACATATGATGATATAGAGGATTCTAAAATTGCAGTATCGGAAGCTGTAACAAATGCAGTTAAACATGCTTATAAAGATAGTGAACAGGGTGAAATTTCTGTAGGTTTCGCAATATACAGTGATAAAGTCGAGATTATTGTAGCGGATAACGGACAAAGCTTTGATTATGAAAAAATTAAAGAAGAGCTCGGACCGTACAATGAAGATGACAATATTGATTATCTCAGAGAAGGAGGGCTTGGCCTCTTCCTTATTGAAACATTGATGGACAAAGTTTCCTTCAGAAAAGAACCTGGTGTGACGATAAGTATGACGAAGTATATTAACGAAAGTCAGGTGCACCCGAATGGAGAAACGATCTCGCAATAAGAATTACGGACTGCCGCCTGAAGAAGTTAACGAGCTGATTAAGAGATATCAGGAAAGTGAAGATGATATAGCACAAAGCGAGCTAGTAGAAAATTATACAAAGCTTGTGGAATCACTCGCTTACCGTTACTCCCGCGGCCAGTCGCATCACGAAGATTTGGTCCAGGTTGGAATGCTTGGTCTTTTAGGGGCTATCAGACGCTTTGATACATCTTTTGAACGCAGGTTTGAAGTTTTTTTAGTGCCGACAGTAGTCGGAGAGATTAAACGCTATCTGCGTGATAAAACGTGGAGTGTTCACGTGCCGAGACGCATTAAGGAACTCGGTCCGAGAATAAAAAATACGACAGATGCTCTGACGAATGAACTCGAAAGATCGCCGACAATTCAAGAACTCGCAATGAAGCTTGAAGTGACGGAAGAAGAAGTACTGGAAGCTATGGAAATGGGACAGAGTTATAATGCGCTCAGCGTGGATCATTCAATCGAAGCAGATAAAGATGGTTCGACAGTAACCTTACTCGATGTTATGGGACAGCAGGATGATAATTATGATCTGGCTGAAAAGCGTATGATTTTAGAAAAAGTACTGCCTATCTTAAGTGACAGAGAACAGGAAATTATAAAATCAACATTTATCGAAGGTCTCAGTCAAAAAGAAACCGGTGAAAAAATCGGTTTAAGCCAGATGCATGTGTCCAGACTGCAGCGTTCTGCGATTAAGAAACTGAGAGAAGCAGTGAAGGAAGCTGAATAAATTTATAAATGAGCCCGGTCTATTATAGATTGGGTTCTTATTATTAGGAGAGTACATAGTTATGACACATGAATTAGTAAAAGAAATATCGAATGAAATGAAAATCAATAAAGATTATGTCAAAAAAGTACTGGAGCTGCTCGGAGAGAAAAATACTGTACCGTTTATTGCACGCTATCGTAAAGAACAGACGGGCGGGCTTGATGAAGTTGCAATTAAAGAAATTGAAACTAAATACCTGTACCTTGAAAATCTGAATAAACGTAAAGAGGAAGTTATTCGCCTGATTGATGAGCAGGGTATGCTGACAGATGAATTGCAGAGCGAAATTTTAAAGCAGACGAAACAGAGCCGGGTCGAGGATTTATACCGTCCGTTTAAGCAGAAAAAGAAAACCCGGGCGACTGAAGCAAAACGTCTCGGACTTGAACCGCTGGCGAATCTTATTTTAGCAGGTAAACACCGTGATATAGAAAGTGCGGCCGGAGAGTTTTTAACTGACGAAGTGACTTCTGTGGAAACGGCAGTAAAAGGCGCGAAAGATATTATCGCTGAGATTATATCGGATAATCCGCAATACCGTCTGTACATATTGAAAATTATTAAAGATACATCGAAAATCGTTTCCTCTGTTAAAAAGAATGCTGAGGACGAACAGGGTATTTTTGAAATGTATTATGATTATGCAGAAAGAGTTAAAAATATCGTTCCTCACAGGGTGCTTGCTTTAAACCGCGGCGAGGCATTAAAAGTTTTATCAGTTAAATTAACGCATGATACCGAAAGAATAACGAATTATTTAAAGAAACAGGTTATAGAAGAACATGCCAAAACAAAAGAGCTGCTGACAGAAGCTGTTGAAGATAGTCTGAAACGTTTGATTTTACCTTCGCTTGAAAGGGAAGTGCGTGCTGATTTAGCAGAAAACAGTGAAAAGCATGCTGTCGTTGTTTTTGAAGAAAACTTAAAGAGACTGCTGCTGCAGCCGCCATTAAAAGGCAGAGTTATTCTCGGGCTGGATCCTGCCTACCGTACAGGATGCAAACTTGCTGTAATCAACGACACGGGATCGTATCTAGCGAAAGATGTTATTTATCCTCATAAGCCGGTGAATAAAAAGGAAGCCGCTAAAACAGTTATCTTAAAATTAATAAAGAAATACGGTGTATCATTAATTGCGATAGGCAACGGCACTGCATCAAGAGAATCTGAAGAGTTTATCGGTGCGCTGATTAAAGAAGAAAATCTGGATATTCCTTATATTATCGTCAATGAAGCGGGCGCGAGTGTTTACTCGGCCTCTGAGGTCGCGCGAGAAGAGTTTCCGGATTTTAATGTTGAGGAAAGAAGTGCCGTATCTATCGCGCGGCGTGTACATGATCCGCTCAGTGAATTGGTTAAAATCGATCCGAAATCCATAGGGGTCGGGCAGTATCAGCACGATATCAATCAGAAGTTTTTAACTGAGTCATTAAATTTCGTCGTAGAAACTGCAGTAAACCAGGTTGGCGTTAACTTAAATACGGCATCGCCGACACTGCTGCAGCATGTAGCAGGATTGTCTCCGGTTATCAGTAAAAACATCGTGGCGTTCAGAGAAGAAAATGACGGTTTCAAAAAGAGAAGCGAACTGAAGAAAGTTGCACGCTTAGGCGATAAAACATATGAGCAGTGTGTCGGGTTCTTAAGAATATTTAATGGAAAAGAACCGCTAGATATGACACCGATCCACCCAGAGCAGTATAAAAATACGTATAAGCTTATTGAAACAATCGGTTTAACTATAGATAATCTCGGAGAAAACAGCATGAGTGAAAAACTCGATGCATTAAATATTAAAGAGACTGCTGAAATGCTGAATATTGGTGTGCCTACCTTGGAAGATATTATTTCGAGTTTGAAAGCGCCGATGAGAGATATTCGGGATAAATACGATACACCATTATTGAAATCTGATGTACTCGGCATCGAAGATTTAAAAGCAGGTATGACACTGTCAGGAACCGTCAGAAATGTCACGGATTTTGGCGCCTTTGTGGATGTCGGAGTGAAGCAGGACGGACTGGTTCATGTGTCGCAAATTTCAAACCGGTTTGTAAAGCATCCGCTTGAAGTGGTCAATACCGGAGACATTGTAGAAGTTAAAGTGATGGATGTTGATGTACAGAAGAATAGAATATCGCTGACTATGAAAAATGTATAAAAGAAAAACGGAAACGACTGAGTCGTTTCCGTTTTTTTGATGAAGCGTATGATTACATGTTGTGGAAGTAGTCTGGAGTTTCTAAATCAACGTCGTTGATGTCGATTCCAAGAGCTGCTGCAACACCTTTACCGTAATCCGGATCTGCCTGATAGCAGTTATAGATATGACGGTGTTTAGTACGTGTAGTTGTACCTGTCATTTCATTTGCCGTATTGTAGAATAGACGCTGTTTGTCTTCATCAGACTGCAATCTGAATAATTTACCCGGCTGCTCGAAATAATTATCGTCATCTTCGCGGAAGTTGTGTTCGTAAATTGAGCTGTACTCAAGGTCAAGTGCAGGCTGCTTAGCTTCCGGCTGTGAATTGTGAGCACCGTAGCTGTTCGGATAATAATTGAGAGATGATCCTTCATTACCATCAACTCTCATTGCGCCGTCGCGGCTGAATGGACATACATTTTCAGCACCTTTAGGAGAGTTAACCGGAATCTGGTGGTGGTTAACACCCAAGCGGTATCTTTGAGTATCTCCGTATGAGAATAAACGGCCCTGAAGCATTTTATCTGGTGAGAATCCAATACCCGGAACAATATTAGTCGGAGCAAATGCTGCCTGTTCAACTTCTGCAAAGTAGTTTTCAGGGTTCTTGTTCAGTTCGAATTCACCAACCGGGATTAAAGGATAGTCACCTTTGTACCATACTTTAGTTAAGTCGAAGGGGTTATCAGGGTGGTTTTTCGCCTGTTCTTCAGTCATTACCTGAATATATACTTTCCATTTAGGGAATTCGCCATCTTCGATTGAGTTGAATAAATCTCTTTGTGAAGATTCGCGGTCAACACCAACCAGTTCAGCAGCTTCTTCAGCTGTATAGTTTTCAATGCCCTGCTGAGTGCGGAAGTGGAATTTAACCCAGACACGCTCATCGTTTTCATTGATCATGCTGTAAGTGTGTGAGCCGAAACCATGCATATTTCTGAAACCTTTAGGAATTCCGCGTTCAGTCATAATAATTGTTACCTGGTGAAGTGCTTCAGGCAAGTTAGTCCAGAAGTCCCAGTTGCTTTCTGCGTTATGCATGTTAGTTTTAGGGTCGCGTTTTACAACGTGGTTTAAACTTGGGAATAATTTAGGGTCCCGGAAGAAGAAAACAGGCGTGTTATTACCAACTAAGTCCCAGTTACCTTCTTCTGTATAGAATTTTAAAGCAAATCCGCGAATATCGCGTTCAGCATCAGCTGCACCGCGTTCGCCGGCTACAGTTGAGAAACGTGCGAACATTTCCGTCTGTTTACCTACTTCGCTAAAGATTTTAGCTTTTGTATATTGAGTAATATCATGTGTTACTGTAAATGTACCGAAAGCACCTGAACCTTTAGCGTGCATGCGGCGTTCGGGAATAACTTCGCGGTCGAAATGAGCCATCATGTCGAGGAAGTAAGGGTCTTGCATAACAAGCGGACCGCGGGGGCCAGCTGTCATTGTGTTTTCACGATCGCCTACAGGGTTGCCGAAAAGGGTCGTAAGTCTGTTGTCTTTGTTAGTCATCAATAACTGCCTCCATTAATTAGAATGATTATAAATAAACTATAACAAGCCGAAAGCACAAAAGCAAGTTTCGAAACCGTAATAAGATAATTTATTTAGCGAATTCAAATGAACTGTATAAATCAAATTTTTATCCGCTAAGTGAACAGGGGAGGGCTCTAAATGAGAAATCGAAAAAATACAGGAACAGCTGTTCACGATTCGCCATTATATAGTAGGTTCTAGAAAATTAATAAAAAGTAAAATTAAATTCGATGAAAGTGTTGACTTTGAAATCATTACTCTGTATATTAATAAGCGTTGTATAAAACAGATGGCCCGTTGGTCAAGCGGTTAAGACACCGCCCTTTCACGGCGGTAACACGGGTTCGAGTCCCGTACGGGTCACCATCATTTTTTTGAAAACAAACTATTGACTTCTTGCTTTCACTGAAGTATAATAGAAAATCTAACCGGTTGAGCTTTCAACTAACAGGTTAAAAAATAAATAAACTTTGCAGTTGACAACAACTTGCTAATGAGATATACTAGTTCTTGTCGCTAAAAAGTCAGTAACAAAAGATTAATACATATAATAAGATTTGCGGTTGTGGCGGAATCGGCAGACGCGCTAGGTTGAGGGCCTAGTGGGAGTTAAATCCCGTGGAGGTTCAAGTCCTCTCAGCCGCACCATTGAAAACTTATTATAACATATACCATGCGGGTATAGTTAAATGGTATAACCTCAGCCTTCCAAGCTGATGTTGTCGGTTCGATCCCGTCTACCCGCTCCATTTTAAATAAATTAAAGAACATTGAAAACTGAATGACAATATGTCAACGTTTAATTCCGAATAAAGAAGTCTTCTATTAACTAGGAGCACACATTGAGGCGACCAATTGAAACGCAAACGAGATACTGTCAGCAGTATCAACAGAGCTTAAGTTTAAGTTCTCCAATCATGGAGAGTTTGATCCTGGCTCAGGATGAACGCTGGCGGCGTGCCTAATACATGCAAGTCGAGCGCGAGATTGAGGAGCTTGCTCCTCATGATCGAGCGGCGGACGGGTGAGTAACACGTAGGCAACCTACCCTTGAGATTGGGATAACTACCGGAAACGGTAGCTAATACCGGATACGACTTTCCTGCATAAGCAGTTAAGTTAAAAGGCGGATTTATCTGCCGCTCATGGATGGGCCTGCGGTGCATTAGCTAGTTGGTGAGATAGTGGCTCACCAAGGCGACGATGCATAGCCGACCTGAGAGGGTGATCGGCCACACTGGGACTGAGACACGGCCCAGACTCCTACGGGAGGCAGCAGTAGGGAATCTTCCGCAATGGACGCAAGTCTGACGGAGCAACGCCGCGTGAGTGATGAAGGGTTTCGGCTCGTAAAACTCTGTTGTTAAGGAAGAACACTTGAGGTAGTAACTGGCCTTGAGATGACGGTACTTAACCAGAAAGCCACGGCTAACTACGTGCCAGCAGCCGCGGTAATACGTAGGTGGCAAGCGTTATCCGGAATTATTGGGCGTAAAGCGCGCGTAGGCGGTAAAATAAGTCTGATGTGAAAGCCCCCGGCTCAACCGGGGAGGGTCATTGGAAACTGTTTTACTTGAGTACAGAAGAGGAGAGTGGAATTCCATGTGTAGCGGTGAAATGCGCAGAGATATGGAGGAACACCAGTGGCGAAGGCGGCTCTCTGGTCTGTAACTGACGCTGAGGTGCGAAAGCGTGGGGATCAAACAGGATTAGATACCCTGGTAGTCCACGCCGTAAACGATGAGTGCTAAGTGTTGGGGGGTTTCCGCCCCTCAGTGCTGCAGCTAACGCATTAAGCACTCCGCCTGGGGAGTACGGCCGCAAGGCTGAAACTCAAAGGAATTGACGGGGACCCGCACAAGCGGTGGAGCATGTGGTTTAATTCGAAGCAACGCGAAGAACCTTACCAAATCTTGACATCCTCTGACAGCCCTAGAGATAGGGTTTCCCTTCGGGGCAGAGTGACAGGTGGTGCATGGTTGTCGTCAGCTCGTGTCGTGAGATGTTGGGTTAAGTCCCGCAACGAGCGCAACCCTTAAGTTTAGTTGCCATCATTAAGTTGGGCACTCTAGACTGACTGCCGGTGACAAACCGGAGGAAGGTGGGGACGACGTCAAATCATCATGCCCCTTATGATTTGGGCTACACACGTGCTACAATGGACAGGTGACAAAGGGCAGCGACGCCGCGAGGCCAAGCGAATCCCATAAAACTGTTCTCAGTTCGGATTGGAGTCTGCAACTCGACTCCATGAAGCTGGAATCGCTAGTAATCGTAGATCAGCATGCTACGGTGAATACGTTCCCGGGTCTTGTACACACCGCCCGTCACACCACGAAAGTCGATAACACCTGAAGCCGGTGGGCCAACCTTTATGGAGGCAGCCGTCAAAGGTGGGATTGATAATTGGGGTGAAGTCGTAACAAGGTAGCCGTATCGGAAGGTGCGGCTGGATCACCTCCTTTCTAAGGATATTACGGACATCTCTTTTGAGATGAATATCGGAGCCGTTGACATATTGTATTCAGTTTTGAATGTTTCTTTATGAGATATTCAGTCATGTACATTGAAAACCGTATAGAAGTAAAGAGAAGAGTAAAACGATTTCAAATCGAGCAAACGAAATGAAAGCGAGAACGCAAACGTATCTAAAAGATACACTCACACAAATTTCATTACGATTAAGTAGTGAAGGGCGCACGGCGGATGCCTAGGTACCAAGAGCCGATGAAGGACGGAACAAACACCGATATGCTTCGGGGAGCTGTAAGTAAGCTTTGAACCGGAGATTTCCGAATGGGGAAACCCAATACCGCGAGGTATTACCACAGCGTGAATACATAGCGCTGTTGGAGGACACCTGGAGAACTGAAACATCTTAGTATCCAGAGGAAGAGAAAGAAAATTCGATTCCCTAAGTAGCGGCGAGCGAACGGGGAAGAGCCCAAACCAGCTTCGGCTGGGGTTGTAGGACATTCACAACGGATCTAAAGACTTAGACGAATGGTCTGGGAAGGCCAACCGCAGGGGGTAAGAGTCCCGTAGTTAAAAGGTTGATAGATTTAGAATGTATCCTGAGTACGGCGGAACACGAGGAATTCCGCCGGAATCCGGGAGGACCATCTCCCAAGGCTAAATACTCCTTGGTAACCGATAGTGAACCAGTACCGTGAGGGAAAGGTGAAAAGCACCCCGGGAGGGGAGTGAAATAGAACCTGAAACCGTGCGCTTACAAGTAGTCAGAGCCCGTTAAAGGGTGATGGCGTGCCTTTTGTAGAATGAACCGGCGAGTTACGAATATATGCAAGGTTAAGCAGTAGATGTGGAGCCGCAGCGAAAGCGAGTCTGAACAGGGCGAATGAGTATATGTTTGTAGACGCGAAACCAGGTGATCTACCCATGACCAGGCTGAAGTTCAGGTAACACTGAATGGAGGGCCGAACCGACTTACGTTGAAAAGTGACCGGATGAGTTGTGGGTAGGGGTGAAATTCCAATCGAACCTGGAGATAGCTCGTTCTCTCCGAAATATATTTAGGTATAGCCTCATATTAGCATCGTGGAGGTAGAGCACTGTTTGGATGAGGGGCCCATCCCGGGTTACCGAGTTCAGACAAACTCCGAATGCCACAGATGTGATGTATGGGAGTCAGACAGTGGGTGATAAGGTCCATTGTCGAGAGGGAAACAGCCCAGACCACCAGTTAAGGTCCCCAAATATATGTTAAGTGGAAAAGGATGTGGCGTTGCACAGACAACTAGGATGTTGGCTTAGAAGCAGCCATCATTTAAAGAGTGCGTAATAGCTCACTAGTCAAGTGACGCTGCGCCGAAAATGTACCGGGGCTAAACATATTACCGAAACTGTGGATTAAAATTTATTTTAATGGTAGGAGAGCGTTCTAAGTGCGGCGAAGCATGACCGGGAGGACATGTGGAGCGCTTAGAAGTGAGAATGCCGGTGTGAGTAGCGAAAGACGGGTGAGAATCCCGTCCACCGAACGACTAAGGTTTCCAGAGGTAGGCTCGTCCGCTCTGGGTAAGTCGGGACCTAAGCCGAGGCGAAAAGCGTAGGCGATGGACAACAGGTAGAAATTCCTGTACCAGTTAGATTGCATTTGAGTGATGGAGTGACGCAGTAGGAAAAGATGAGCGCGCGGAAGGAAGAGCGCGTCCAAGGCACAAGGCTGCATGCCAGGCAAATCCGGCATGCGTGACGGCTGAGTGTTGACGGGGAGCCGAAAATAGTAGGCGAAGCATACGGACTCACACTGCCAAGAAAAGCTTCTAGCAAGTAATCAGACTGCCCGTACCGTAAACCGACACAGGTAGTTGGGAAGAGAATTCTAAGGTGAGCGAGCGAACTCTCGTTAAGGAACTCGGCAAAATGACCCCGTAACTTCGGGAGAAGGGGTGCTTATAGAAATATAAGCCGCAGTGAATAGGCCCAAGCGACTGTTTACCAAAAACACAGGTCTCTGCCAAACCGAAAGGTGACGTATAGGGGCTGACGCCTGCCCGGTGCTGGAAGGTTAAGAGGAGTGCTTAGCGTAAGCGAAGGTACGAATTGAAGCCCCAGTAAACGGCGGCCGTAACTATAACGGTCCTAAGGTAGCGAAATTCCTTGTCAGGTAAGTTCTGACCCGCACGAAAGGCGTAACGATTTGGGCACTGTCTCAACGAGAGGCTCGGTGAAATCATAGTACCTGTGAAGATGCAGGTTACCCGCGACAGGACGGAAAGACCCCGTGGAGCTTTACTGTAATTTGATATTGAATCTTGACTCCACCTGTACAGGATAGGTGGGAGCCAATGAAGCATGGACGTCAGTCTATGTGGAGGCACTGGTGGGATACCACCCTGGTGTGGTTGAGATTCTAACCCGCAGCCGTGATCCGGCTGGGAGACAGTGTCAGATGGACAGTTTGACTGGGGCGGTCGCCTCCTAAAGAGTAACGGAGGCGCTCAAAGGTACCCTCAGAATGGTTGGAAATCATTCACAGAGTGTAAAGGCATAAGGGTGCTTGACTGCGAGACCTACAAGTCGAGCAGGGTCGAAAGACGGACTTAGTGATCCGGTGGTTCCGCATGGAAGGGCCATCGCTCAACGGATAAAAGCTACCCCGGGGATAACAGGCTTATCTCCCCCAAGAGTTCACATCGACGGGGAGGTTTGGCACCTCGATGTCGGCTCATCGCATCCTGGGGCTGTAGTCGGTCCCAAGGGTTGGGCTGTTCGCCCATTAAAGCGGTACGCGAGCTGGGTTCAGAACGTCGTGAGACAGTTCGGTCCCTATCCGTCGTGGGCGTAGGAAATTTGAGAGGCGCTGTCCTTAGTACGAGAGGACCGGGATGGACATACCACTGGTGTACCAGTTGTCGTGCCAACGGCATTGCTGGGTAGCTACGTATGGACGGGATAAATGCTGAAAGCATCTAAGCATGAAGCCCCCCTCAAGATGAGATTTCCCCAATAGATGCCTCAGAGACTATGAGGTTGATAGGTTTGGCGTGTAAGTGTGGCAACACATTCAGCGGACAAATACTAATCCATCGATGACTTATTCAAATAGTAAGACCAGAAATTTAAAGAGTGCGTTCACTCTTCTCGATACTTCTATCCGGTTTTGAATGTACAGACATTCAATAGTCTGGCGGCGATGGCGGAGAGGCCACACCTGTTCCCATGTCGAACACAGCAGTTAAGCTCTCCAGCGCCGATGGTAGTTGGACTGACGTCCCGCAAGAGTAGGACGCTGCCAGGCTGTACATAACATATTCAATATATGGATGCGATGAGCCGCATTGAGACCTTTATAGGTCTCTTTTTTTGTATTATAATAGATTAATATATTATTTATTGAAGGAGTACCAGCATGTATACTTTAAAATTAAATTCACTGGCAGATACTGAACGGCTGGCTGAAATATTTGCACGTGAAATTTCCGGCGGTACTGTTATTCTTCTATCAGGGGATCTCGGCAGCGGTAAAACGGCATTTTCTCAGTTTTTAGGTAAATATTTAGGTGTGAAAAGACATATGACATCTCCGACCTTTAATATTATAAAATCATATAATGCGGATGTTAAACTTCATCATATGGATTGTTACCGTTTAGAAGATTCAGAAGAAGATTTAGGATTTGAAGAATATTTTAACGATACAGATATTGCGCTTGTAGAATGGCCGCAGTTCATAGCTGAATTTTTACCTGAAAATACAATAAGTATTAATATTAAGTACGAAAGTGAAAACGGACGCCTGGTTACTATTGAAGCAACAGGAGATAGCAATATTAAAATTGCGGAGGATGTTTATGATAAGTTTACTGCTTGATACAAGCAACCAGGCTTTATCGGTTGCGGTAAACCGCAATGGTAAAATGGCTGCAGAAATCAATACAAATTATAGGAAAACCCACTCTGAAACATTGGTGGATAATATACAAAAAGTGCTTGAAATTGCTGATATTAAAAAGTCCAGTATAAACAGAATAATCGTCGCAAAAGGGCCGGGCTCTTATACCGGAGTACGCATCGGTATTACTGTGGCTAAAATGCTCGGAAAGCAGCTGGACATCCCTGTATACTCAGTATCATCATTATTTGTACTTGCTGTATCGAATCATATCAGAGGTAATGCCGTGCCTCTTATCGATGCGAGAAGAGGATATGTATACGGTGCAATGTATAACATTCAGGAAGATGATTACACTGAAGTGATAGCTCCTCAGTATATTGAATTCAGTACTTTATCTGCTGAAATTGACGAAGCTGTTTATTTATTAAACAGTGAAGAAAAAATCACTATTGATATCGATGAATATACTCATGTGACACCGCGTATATCAGAGACAGAACGATATGAAAAAGCATTAAAACTTGAAGATGCTGATCAGCTGACACCTGATTATCTGCGTATCTCGGAGGCGGAAAGAAATTGGCAGGACAACCAGTAATAAGAGAAATGAAAATTGAAGATTTAAATGCGGTGTACGCAATAGAAATCGAAGCATTTAAAAATTCAACATGGACGATGGAAGCTTATACGAGAGAACTGGTAATGAATAAATTTGCTCATTATTTTGTTATGGAGCTGGATGGTGAAATCATCGGTTATACAGGTATATGGCTTGTAGTGGATCAATGTCAGATTACTACTGTCGCAGTTGCCAAAAAAATGCGCGGTAAAGGCTACAGCCATGTACTTATTCAGCATATTAAAGACTATGTAAAACCTCAGGCTGACATAGTCTCTCTGGAAGTCAGGGTCGATAATACACCGGCAATGAGATTGTATGAAAGGAACGGCTTTAAATACGGCGGCGTACGTAAAAATTATTATGGAGAAGGACTTGATGCACACGTGATGTGGGTGAATCTTAATGAGTAAGGATATTACAATACTGGCAATAGAAACGAGCTGTGATGAGACTGCAGCAAGCGTTATTATGAATGGCAGTAAGATTTTATCAAATGTAGTAGTAAGCCAGATAGAAAGTCATAAGCGATTTGGAGGGGTAGTGCCGGAAGTTGCATCACGTCATCACGTAGAAGCAATTACACAGGTTATAGAACAGGCTTTAAAAGATGCTGAACTCGAGCCTTCGGATTTAACAGCTGTGGCCGTTACAGAAGGTCCTGGTCTGATAGGCGCACTCCTTATCGGCATCAACGCAGCAAAAACATTTGCTTTCGTTCATGACTTACCGCTGATTCCTGTTCATCATATAGCAGGGCATATTTACGCAGCACAGCTGGAAAAACCATTGGAATTTCCGCTCATTTCACTTGTAGTCTCAGGCGGTCATACAGAGCTGATATATATGAAAGATCATATGTCGTTTGAAATTATCGGTGAAACGAGAGATGACGCTGTTGGAGAAGCTTTCGATAAAGTGGCAAGGGTGATTGATCTGCCTTATCCGGGAGGTCCGCATATCGATAAGCTGGCACAGAGCGGAAAAGACACTTTTAATTTCCCGAGAGGGTTAATGAAAGAAGAAACATTTGATTTCAGCTTCTCAGGCTTAAAATCAGCAGTGATTAATAAACTTCATAATTGTAAGCAAAAAGGAATTGAAGTAAATAAAAGTGATGTCGCAGCAAGCTTTCAGGCAAGTGTTACCGATGTACTGACAGCAAAAACATTTGCTGCCTTGGAAAAATATGATGTCAAAAATCTGATTATTGCAGGCGGGGTTGCAGGAAACAGCGAATTGCGCAGCAGATTTACGTCTATGTGCAATGACAAATATATTAATCTTCAAATACCTGAACTGAAGTTCTGTACAGATAATGCTGCTATGATCGGTGCAACGGCCTATCACTTGTATGAAAAAAATCACTTAGCAGATTTAACACTTAATGGACGAAACTTTATCGATATAGAAGAGTATGCTTTTTAACTTAGAGTAAAATGGTATATTTTCACTTTTAATTGTGGTATAATGTTAATAATTAATTTAAGGAGGACATGTCATGATACCGCGTATTTGGAACACACTTTTGAATCTATAATTTAATAAAAAATTCAAAAGTCTTGTTCAAACTATATTTATACACGGGATTAGTATGTCCTTTTTTAAAATAAAAATGTACGTTTGAGACAGCACAGGACTGTCTCTTTTTTTGTGCAGAAATATAGTTTGCAGACTCGAACAGGAGTGCAAATTATAATGAATGAATTAAGTATAAAATTAAATAATATATCAGTTGCTTTCGGCAATAAAGATATTTTTGACATAGCAAATCTGCAAGCTTATATTAATGACCGGATTGCAATTGTCGGCCGCAACGGATCGGGTAAATCGACCTTGCTTAAAATAATTGCCGGAGAATTTACAGAGTATGCGGGAGAAGTTCAAAGAGAAACAGAATTTAATTATTTAAGCCAGATGGGAAGCTCTGACCAGAACATTGGGGGGACCCTCGATTTTGAAATGCTCAGCCGCATGAATGTTCCGGATAATGATAATTTGAGCGGCGGAGAAGAAACAAAATACAGACTGGTGCAGACGCTGTCGGATTATAAGACTGGTTTGCTGCTCGATGAACCGACGACACATCTCGATTATGAAAGCATTGAGTATTTAATAGAAGAACTCAAATACTATTACGGCACCTTAATTTTTGTCAGTCACGATAGACACTTCATTAACAGTCTGGCGACTAAGATATGGGAAGTGTCAGATGGTAATGTAACTGAGTATAACGGTAATTATGATGATTATGAAGAAGCCAAAAATAAAGAAAAACTGACACTTGAACGTGAACACGAAAATATATTAAAAGAAAAAGAACGTCTGAACAAAGCGATCAGCAAACAAAAAGAAAAGGCGGAAAAAATGACAGCAGCCGGTAAAAATAAAAGCGGAGATATAAAGCCGGACCGCCTGTCGAGTTCCAAGCAGAAAGACACAGTGCAGAAACAGGCATTTAAAGCAGCTAAAGCGATGGAGAGCCGGATGGAGCAGCTGCAAGAAACTGAACGTCCGGTTCATGAAGCTTCACTGGAGTTTCCGATGTCAAAAGCGATGGAACTTCATAATAAGTTTCCGATAATGGGGCAGGATGTCACTGTTGAGCGCGGCGGGAATATTCTTTTAGATAAGGTGAGCTTCCAATTTCCGCAGGGAGAAACAATCGCAATCACAGGCAGGAACGGCAGCGGAAAATCGAGCCTACTTACTGATATAATCGAAGGCGGAAATAATTTTGATATTTCACCGAAAGTTGTAATTGAACAGTACAATCAAATGGATTATAAGTTGTTTGGTGGAGAATCAGCCGTGCAGTTTTTAAAGCGTCATTCAGAAATGAACGAAACCCTTATAAGAAGTATGCTGGTCAATTTAGGCTTTTCACCTGACGAAGTCATGAAGCCGGTTAATAAGTTAAGCGGCGGGGAAGCGACGAGAGTATCATTGGCATTAATGTTTGTTAAACCTTCAAATGTAATCATTCTGGATGAACCGACGAACTTTATCGATTTAATGACGATAGAGGCACTTGAAAAATTTATAAAAGCGTATCAGGGGACTATTATTTTAACATCGCATGACCGTCAGTTTGTCAGCCGGACAGCAGACCGGGTTTATAAAATCGAGGATATGAAGTTACATCGGACTAAGTAATATTTATAAATTAGAGAATATGTATTCAGAAATGTATGATATATAATATTATTTATTTATTGAGCTGGGGTGTATAATGTAAATGCACTTAATCTGAAGAATAGAGGTGGAAAGATGATTAAAACTGTACAATACTTTAACTTTTCCAATGCACTTGAGGCCCTCGAATTTTACGAAAAGAATTTTGATGCAGTCATTAACTCAAATTCACTCGCGACCGATCCGATGTTTGCTGATGCTCTGGATGAAATGGGGATGTCGAAAGAAGATGCAGAAACTTTTGTGATGAATGCTGAGTTTGAAGTACTTGGACAAAAATTTATGGCGAGCTCTACGTGGGAACATAAGGAAATTGACAACGCAGGTGCAGCTGCTGCATTTACGTTCGATATTAATAATTCAGATGAACTGGAGCAGGTAAAATCCTTTTACAGTAAAGCAATCGAAGCAGGATGCCGTGCAGATATGGAAGCGGGACCGACAGAGTGGACGGAGTACTTTGCGAGTTTTAAAGATCCGTACGGTGTATCGTGGATGATCAGCGGAGAATAGAAAGATGAAAAGCACTGCGGAATCTTCATTATGAGATTCTGCAGTGTTTTTGTTTAATCTTAGAGATGATTAGCTGAGCCTCATCCGGGTACTTATAAATAAGTACAATAATCAGTTGAAATGAGGTTTTATAAATGGCTGCAAGTATGCATTACGGAGATGATTATAAATATCTGCCGGTAACGTCAAAAGAGAACGGCAAAGGTGTTGAAGTGCTTCCTGACTTATATCAATATACAGTACAGATTGTCAACGTAGTATTTTACGGCAGACCGGATGATGGTGATTTTGTATTAATAGATGCCGGCATGCCGAAATCTTCAGAGAAAATTATCGAAGCGGCTAAGGAACGGTTTGGAGAGAACAGTAAACCGAAAGCGATTATTTTAACGCATGGACATTTTGATCATGTCGGCGCAGTGATAGAGCTTTCTGAACACTGGGATATGCCTGTCTATGCGCACAAAATGGAACTGCCGTATCTTAACGGGATGAAAGATTACCAGGCTCCGGATCCTTCAGTGGACGGGGGAATGGTGGCGAAAATGTCTCCGATGTTCCCGCACACAGGCATCGATATAACAGAACGGCTTCATGAACTGCCGGCAGACGGCAGTGTACCGTATATGCCCGATTTTGAATGGGTTCACACACCCGGACATGCCGAGGGACATGTCTCCTTATACCGGGAAAAAGATAAGGCATTAATTGCAGGAGATGCCTTTATTACCGTGAAACAGGATTCACTGTATAATGTCCTGACCCAGGAGAAGAATATTTACGGTCCGCCGCGATATTTTACAACCGACTGGGAAGCAGCCCAAGCTTCTGTCGAAAAACTTGCATCAGTCAATCCAGAAATTGCGATTACCGGACATGGACAGCCGATGACCAGTAATGAACTTGCTGAGTCACTGGATAAACTTGTAAATAATTTTGACGAAATCGCAAAACCTGACTCCGGAAAATATATAGAATAAAAAACATCGCGCTTGATCTTCCTCTGGTCAAGTGCGATGTTTTTTGCATTTATTAATTCGAACATACATTCAGTTAATATTACGTTTGATGCGATGTCTGTTCTGTCAATACGGAACGTACGTTTTGTCCACAGTTTGTGGATAAAATGTGGGTAACTTATCCAGAACTGTGTATTACTTTGTGGATAAGTGTGTTGATAACTATATATTTTGTGGATAAATGATGTGGAAGACACTTATAACGGCATTTCTTCTGTGTATAACTTTTTATGATGAATTTTATTTTTTCATCGAACATACAGTAAATTTCCGGTAAAATACTTTAAAGTTCAGCCAGTAATTCTTCAGCTTCTGTCCATTCGGTCATCAGCTCTTCGAGTTTTTGATTAATTTCCTGAAGTCTGTCATTTAATTCCTGTGCTTTCTCATAGTCATTAAAAACTTCTGGTGCAACCAGTTTATCTTCAATCATCGTTAATTCAGTTTCCAGTGTCTGTATTTCCTGTTCTAGCTTTTCACTCTGTTTTTTAACCTTTTTCAACTCGTTACGCCGCTGTTTCTGAGCTTCATAGTCAGAAATATTTTCTTTTTTCTCCGTTGCTGTTTCGGCCGGCACTTCCATAAACTCAGCTTCTTTTTTCTTATGCAGGAAATAGCTGTAGTCCCCGTCGACCATCATGATTTTATGCGGCTCAATTTCCATGACCCGCGTCGCAATTTTATCGATAAAGTAGCGGTCGTGAGAGACGACAATAATCGTTCCCGGGAAGTTTTCCAGTGCTGTCTCCAGGACTTCTTTGCTGTCGATATCCAAATGGTTGGTCGGCTCATCGAGAATAAGCAGATTATTTTCTTCAAGCATCAGTTTAGCAAGCTGTATTCTCGCTTTTTCTCCGCCGCTCAAAGAGTTGACTTGTTTTAAGACTTCGTCCTGGGTGAACAGAAAGCGGCCGAGTATTTTTCTGACGTCGCTTTCTTTCATATGTGGATATTCTTTCCACAGTTCTTCAAGAACATTATTCTGAGACATGAATTCAGCCTGTTTCTGATCGTAGTAGCCGATTGTGACATTTGTACCGTATTGAATACTGCCGGACAAGGCAGGAATGATTTTAGCAATTGTTTTAGCAAGTGTGGATTTACCGATACCGTTCGAACCTAAAATAGCGAGACGTTCTCCTTTGTCCACATTAAATGATAAGTTGCTGCGAAGCACTGTATCATCGTAGCCGATGGCGAGTTCTTTCAGTCTGAGGACATCGTTCCCGCTTTCCCGTTTAATTGTAAAATGAAAATCCGCGCTCGAACGGTCTATAAAAGGTTTATCCATGCGGTCCATCATTTCAAGTTTTTTGCGGCGGTCTTTAGCCATGCCGGAAGTCGATGCCCGGGTAATATTTTTTTCGATAAATGTCTCAAGTCTTTTAACTTCGCTCTGCTCGCGTTCATACTGTTTCATTCTGAGACGGTATGTTTTTTCTTTCTCTTTCACGTAATTTGTGTAATTTGTATGATAAAGCGTACCGCGATGTAATTCAATTTCGTAGATTTTATCGACTGTGCGGTCGAGGAAATAACGGTCGTGACTGATAATCACGACTGCACCTTCATAGCTCTTTAAATACTGCTCCAGCCATTCAACAGTCGCCATATCAAGATGGTTGGTCGGCTCATCCAGAAGCAGCAGGTCGGGCTTGGTCAGCAGCATCTTGCCGAGTGCGAGACGTGTTTTCTGTCCGCCGGAAAATTCTTCGACTCTGCGGCCGAGATCAGCTTCTGTAAACTGCAGACCCGTCAGAACACTTTTAATCTGGGCGTCGATTGTATAGCCGTCGTTGTGTTCAAAACTGAGCTGTATATTTTCATAGCGTTTAAGTTTTTCATCATAGTCTCTGTGTGTATGCTCATGTTCAGCCAGCCAGGCAGCAATTTCCGCCATATCGTCATTCATTTTCAGAATATTCGAGAACGGCTTCTGCATTTCATCTCTGACGGTGTCTTCGGATTCGAGAGTCATCTGCTGGGCAAGATAACCGAGCGAAACATTTTTCGGCATGCTGATTGTGCCGCTGTCATATGTGAGTTCATCCGCCATGATTTTCATTAAAGTACTTTTGCCTGCACCGTTTTTACCGACGATGCCGAGCGTTTCTCCCGATTTTACTTCGAGATCCAGATTTCCGAAAATTATATTTGTTCCGTATGCCTTTGAGACATTACCCAATTGTAAAAGTATCATTATTGCCTACCTCATTTCACTCTCCAGTTTACACGAAAAAACGGCATAATTCGACCAGATAAACCGGTGTCAGCCCATATATATTATGTTATAATGGAGCGACTAGAAATATAGAGGTGAAAGGGAATGTCTAACAAGAAAAAAATCCCTAATGCAACTATGAAACGTCTACCGCTTTATTATCGTTACTTCAAACAAGAAGAGAATAATGGTAATGATAGAGTTTCTTCGAAAGAAATTAGTGAAGCATTAGACATTGACTCCGCGACTATCCGCAGGGACTTTTCTTATTTTGGAGAATTAGGCAGAAAAGGCTACGGATATAATGTCGGTAGCCTGCTGAAGTTTTTCCTGGAGCATATCCAGGGCAGCAATGTAAAAAATGTAATTCTTCTCGGTGCAGGTAATCTCGGCAGTGCGTTATTGAACTACAAATTTGCAAACATTCATGATAAAATGAATGTAGTTGGCGCTTTTGACAGCAATGAATCACTAATTGGAAATGCGATTAACGGTATCAATATTTTTCATACAGATGATTTAGAGACAATCATACAGCAGGAAAACGTTGAAGTCGCAATTATGACTGTGCCGATCGAAGCTGGACAAAAGTCAGCCGAACGTTTAGAAAAAGCAGGGATTAAAGGCATTCTTAACTTTACACCTATCCGGCTGAGCACTGGTCCTGATGTGACTGTACACAGTATTGACTTAGGCGTAGAGCTGCAGGCACTATTTTTCCAGATGAAAAATAAATAGGAGGGGTATTCATGATAGAAGTTCTTTTACCAAATACATTAATGGCGGTTACTCCAGTAAGTTTAATCGTTATTGCAGTTGTGGCACTTATCATTTTCGGACCTAAAAAACTTCCGCAATTCGGTAAAGCAGTAGGTTCTACGTTGAAAGAATTTAAAGATGCTACTAAAGGTCTTGCTGACGACGATGACGACGATGATAACAGAACGAACAGAAAATCAGACAGCGAAGCTAAAAAAGAAGAACCTAAAAAAATTGAATCAGAAGCATAATTGAGAGGGTGGCGAAAGCCGCCTTTTTTTAAAGAGGTGATTAAATGGCCGATGAGGAAAAAGAGTTTACCGAACATTTTGAAGAGCTGAGAAAACGGTTATTAACAGTGATGTACTTTTTTGTTGCCGCGCTGTTTGTTGGTTTTTATTTTTCCAAGCCGTTAATCTATCAGCTGCAAAATGCTCCCTGGACAGAAAATGTTCAAATGCATGCTTTCCAGGTAACAGATCCGCTTAAAATTTATTTAATTGTTATTGTAGCTATAGCATTTATTATTATTTTACCGGTAATTTTATACCAGCTGTGGTCATTTATTACGCCGGGACTTTATGAGAAAGAGCGTAAAATTACTTTGCTGTATATACCGGTAGTTATGATCTTAATGCTGATTGGTATAGCATTCGGCTACTTTATAGTTGTACCGTATATTATTAAGTTTACATTTGATTTATCAGTTGAAATGGGAATTGAAGCGACGATTGGAATAAACCAGTATTTCGGCTTCCTGTTCAGAACGATATTGCCGTTCGGATTTATTTTCCAGATGCCGGTACTGACACTGTTCTTAACACAGCTTGGTATTATTACGCCGATGTTCCTGAAGAAAAACAGAAAATACGCATATTTTATAATGTTTGTGCTGGCTGCAATTATTGCGCCGCCGGATATTATGACCCATCTGCTGCTTACAGTACCGATGATTATTTTATATGAAATCAGTATTCATATTTCAAAAATCGGCTACCGTAGATATTTAAAAGCAGAACAGCAGCAGCTGGAAGACGAACTGCAATAAAATGGGAGGTACCGGACAGATATGCCAAAAAAACTTGAAGAAATTTCACGTGCAGAAATAGACGATTTGATACAAGCAGCTGAAGATTCGAAGTGGAAACAGGTATATCATGTTCAGCCGCCCTTTGGATTTTTAGGTGCGCCGACAGGATTTAACTACGTTAACGGTATATACCATTTGTTTTATGAGTGGTCACCGGACAGCAGTTTAACAGAAACGCCCGACAGTAAATACATATATCACGCAACGTCAAAAGATCTTGTAACCTTTCGGAGTGAAGGCGTAAAAGTAAGGCCCGACTCGCTGTATGATTCTGAAAATATATTCGGCGGAAGTCTATCCAAAGTTTTTAATGAAATCAGTTATTTCTATACGGGAGAGCGTCTGAAAAGCGATGAGCTGATAACTGCCCAGCTCGGCGGTTATATGAATACCGACGGAAAAATCCAGAAATATGCATCTCCGCTGGTCAGGAATAATGCGCCCGGCTACACTGAATATTTCCGCAATCCTTACGTTACTGTAATTGACAGGGAAGTAGTGATGTTCATTGGAACAATGAACAGGGAAGAATTTGGACGGGTGCTCATCTATCGCGGTCCATCAGTAGAAAACTTGAAATTCGACGGCGAGCTCGACACGGGCTATAAAGTATTCGGCCACTTGTGGGAGCAGCCGGAATTTTTCGATTTGGATATGGATTCAGTATTTATCTTTAATGTCAGAGGACTCGATAAATTCGATACGCATTTCTGGAATATATATCAGTCAGGCTATATGATCGGAGACTTTGAACGCCGGGGAAATTATTTCATCCACGATGAATTTTATGAATTTGACGGCGGTTTTGATTTTTACCGTCCTGCAACAGCAGTGGATGAAGACGGCAACAGAGTGCTGATCGCGTGGATGGCGGCAGAAGAGAGCGCCTATCCTTGGGCAGCTGAAGGAACACTCAATGCAATGACCATCCCGCGAATATTGAGCATAGACGAAGACAGAATCAGACAGCTGCCTCACCCGAACCTTGAAAAAATGCGCGGAGAAGCAATCACAGCGGAAGGATACTTTAGAGAGTACCCGACAAAACTGACAGCATTTTACGGTGAGGTCTATGAACTGATTATCGATATACTGGAAAACAATGCATCGATTCTGCATATATATATGCGCAAGAATACACGTCATGAAACTAAGCTCGTATACGACAGTGAGCAGCGGATTCTAACTCTGGACAGAACATTCAGCGGTGAAGAAATCCAGAATGTAGACGGTCTAAAGAGACGGATTAAGCTGGAAGAAAATCTTCAGAATCTGAGGATTTATATGGATCGTTCGAGTATAGAAGTATTTATCAACGACGGAAAATACACGATGACGGCAAGAATTTTCCCGAGCGATAAGGCTGAAGGATTGGAAATGGTGACTGAATTTGGCGACTGCAGAGTGCAGCTGACCCAGTATCCGCTTGAAGTTAAATAAAGAGAAAAATTAGATAGTTTTAAAAAACAAAAGAATAAACTGTAACAATATATTGCGAGAAGTGATATAATTACACCATATTATGCATAACAAGTGTCAACACAACAGTAAAAAGAGGTGGTTAATTATGTTTTCTGTACTTAGTCAGATTAATAAACGGCTGGAATATATGACGCCGGTCGAACAGCGTATCGCAAATTTTATGCTGGAGAACCCAAATAAAGTAATCAATATGCCTGTCAAAGAAATTGCCAGACATTCATCGACAAGTGATGCTGCGATTGTGCGGTTTGCTAAAAGAATCGGCCTGCAGGGAATTAAAGAATTAAAAGTGGAACTTGCAAAAGAACTGCACACACTTGAGCAGGAAAAGATTTCACGTGTCATTGAATTGGAAGAAGATACCCATGCGGATATTTTTGATAAGGTATTTAAAAATACGATTCAGGCATTGTATAACACTGAAAAAATTGTCAATAGGAGACGCATGCAGGAAGCGGCCGAGCACATGACGAAAGCGGATAATACATTTATCTTTGGAGTAGGAGACTCGGCAAATGTCGGACATGATATGGAGCAGAAATTACACCGTGTAAATATTAATGCTTTCTTTACTGCTGATAAATATTTATGTATGACACGTTTGACTAATGCGAAACCGGATGATGTTCTGTTTGTAATTACTTTATCGGGTAAAACACAGGAAGTCATAGAAATCGTCAAACTCGCTAAAAAATTAGGTGTCATGACGATTATTTTAACGCAGAACCACTCTTCAATTGCGAAAAGAAACTCGGACATTGCGATTGAAATTACCGAAGAAGAAACGAATATTCAGTATATGAATATGACGAGCCGGATTGCACAGCTGATTATTTGCGACGTGCTGTTTTTCTATGTCTGCAAAGAACTGGGTTCGAGCGCCTATCAGACGATTATTAATACTTACGATATGACGCATTAGTAAAATTACATAATAATACGCGAATATTAAGGTTCTGTAACAACTTTGATATTGTATAGAAAAGCCATCTGGCATCAACTATAATTAATTGTACATTAATGTGAGATACGCTAAAATGTATAATTTATTTCAGGATGCGTGGAGGGGAAAATATGCAAAAATCAAAAATAACTAAAATGAAATTAGCATCTGCATTGCTGCTGACGACTGTACTAATCCCTAACATTGCTTATGCTGACGAAGAGATAGATGAGAGTACGGAAACCGAAACTGTGACAGAATCGGCGGAAGTTCAGGAAGCAGAAGAAACAGAGGCAACAGAAGAAACACAGGAAACATTTAATGAAGAAGCGGCAACGGATATAAATAATAATGATATAGAAACGAATGCGGAGAATGCTGAAGAAGCGGTAGATAACAGCGGCGGCAGTAATGAAGAAACTGAGGCACCTATCCTCCAGCCGGCTGAACCTGATGAACAGACGGATCATACCGAAGGAACGGATGAAGCAGAAAATACACCTGAAAATTCGGGAGAACAAGCTGAGGGGGAAGAAGAGACCCCTGAAGCGGAAATGCCTGAGGTCAATGAAGGCACTGAATCAGAGGATAATATCACTGCAGGACCAGGTAACAGCAATGAATCTGATGAGCAGGATAATCCGGATGAAAACACAGGAGCTTCTGAACTGCCGACAGATCCGATAGAACCTGTTGAACCAGAAGAACCAGCAGAAACTGAAACACCAGAACAGTCTGGTGCTGAAGACAGTGCAGAAGAAGACGGTGAAAGTGAAAGTAATGACGCTGCATCAGAACAGCCGTCAGACGTAACAGAAGAACCTGAAAGCACTGTTGAAACTGAAGGGAATGTTACACCGGAAAGTTCAGAATCCGAAACAGAAACATTTGAAGAAGTAACAGTCTCTGAAGAAAATACTGGTGCTGTGGGAACAGAATCGAAAAAATTATACCGCTATGACTACGGTGATATTTTAGACGGTATTACTTTCAGTGAAGAAAGCCTTCAGGATGATATATCTACATTGGATCAAAGAGTGACACGCGTAATGTCTTCTAAAATTATCGAAGAGAAAAACTTAACTGAAGCGCAGAAGCTTGAACTTGAACAGAAAGTAAAAGCGGAACAGACAAGCTCGTATGAAGGTGAAGAACTGCCGAATACGGGTGAAGCGGAATCGACTAACTATGCAGCTGCAAGGTTATTATCGATATTCGGAGCAGCATTATTATTTATGAGCAAGAAATTAAAAACAGATAATTAATAGATTTTGATATCTATAAATGGGAGAACCTGAGTGTTTAAATACTCAGGTTTTTTTTATAAGTAAAATAGAGTCGTATAAATTTATAAATATCATGATGTAGTATAAATGTGTCTAAAATAAGTATTTAGAAAGGAGGTGATGAATAGTAAGTAGATAACTATAGTTATTTCTGAATCGAATGATGTATAATATACATATAACTTAGAATATTACTGCAATGGTAATATTTATAAAATGGAGGAAGAAAAATGAAAAAACCATTTATTTACTTATTAACAGCTGGCCTTGCCGTTTCGATGATTGCTAACACAGGTTTGGTAAACGCTGAAGAAAAACTTATGAATAAATCAGAAGCGACTGTTGACTTTAAACCAGGTTTTCTCAAACTAACTGAGGTTTCGAGTATAACATTTAATGAGGTTGATATCGTAGCAGAAGATGCAACTGCTAAGTCCACTTCAGATGTTTCAGCAACTGTGTCAGATTTACGCGGAACTCATGCAGGTTGGACATTGACAGCTGGACTTAAAGAGTTTAAGGATGAAACGGGATCTCCATCACTAGCTGCAACAAATATCAAATTTGTAAGTGGGAGTGCTGTATCAAGCGCTAATTCTAATCCAGTTGTCTTGGAGGAAGTGAAATTAGAAGCGGGAGAAGAAGCGAAGAGTCTACTTGTTAAGGCACAAGAGGGTGCTGGTATGGGCGAAACAACAGTTAATTGGGATTCTGAAAATGTTCTGTTAACAGTTCCAGAATCTGTTGTTAAAGTAGGTCAACATACAGCTGCCATTGAATGGCTAATGACGGATAGTCCTCAAGATACAGAAGTTACAGAATAATAATAAGATATTAGAGCGTTTGGTAAAAAATAAGCTAAAAACACCTCGAAGTGTATTCATCGAGGTGTTTTATCTTATAATATAATAGGAGGTTTTTATTATTAAATTTAAATATATAGTTACTGTCTTACTTTTATTTTTACTTTTTCCTTTAACAGTTCAAGCAAATGATGGTGCTGTCCCTTATTCAGTACAGTCAGTTTTACCAGATAATCAAGTTGATTCAAATGCAAGTTATTTTGATATTGAAATGGCACAAGGACAAGAACAAGAGCTCGAAGTTATCGTCAACAATAGTTCTGATGAGGACATTACAGTCGAAGTTTCTAACAATCCGGGTCTTACTAACAGTAATGGTTTAATTGTGTACGATGGTTTAGATGAAGATGAAGAGTTACATGAGTCTATGGCACATCCTTTTAGTGAAATGTCATCTTTAGAATCTCCAACTGTCGACGTTGCAGCTGGTGAACAAGAGTCAGTTTTTCTAACTGTCCAAGCGCCTGACGAAGCATTTGATGGTGTAATTTTAGGCGGTCTATATTTTAGTTTAGAGCCGGCAGAATCTGAAGCTACGGAAGGTGTAACGATTCAGAACAGATATTCATATGCATTAGCTGTTCAAATTACTGAAGAGGGCAACGATAACTTAGTTGAACCAAACATTGAAATACTGCGTGTAGAACCTGGTATTATTAACCATAGAACAGGATTACAAACAGAATTTGTAAATCCCAGACCTATGATTGTTGGTTTAGAAATTGAAGGCAGTGTATATGGAGCGGGAGAAGAAGAGCCACTGTATACACGGACAGAAGAAAGCTTTACAGTTGCCCCAAACACTAAATTTAAATATCCAATAATGTATGATAACGAACGGTTAGAGCCAGGAGATTATATATTCAGAGCAACTGCGAGTCGTGGTGATGAGTCGTGGGAATTCGAAGAAGAATTTGAAATATCAGAAGAAAAAGCTGATGAGGCGAATGAAGAAGCAGTTGAACTTGTAGAGGAAGAAGATAACACCCTTCTAATGTATTTAGTAATTGGATTAGGAGTTCTAGTCGCTGTACTGCTTATAGTAGTAATTTATTTACTTAGAAAACGTAAAAAATAAAAGGAGTGGATAGTGTGAAGAAGAACTTAATGATAGTCGTTGCGTTTGCCTTAATATTTACACACATAATCCCTCCGTACAATATAAGTTTTGCAAATGACGAAGTAAATGATTGTGAAAATATGGATTTCACAGTCCAAACAATTAGAGAAAATGATAAGAAAATTAGTGGTACTGCACAGCCATCTCAAAAACTTAAAATCGATTTTAAAACTAAGAACAAAACAGAAGTTATAAATATTGCTGTTAATGGGAAGTTCGAACTTAAAGTTGAGGAAGGATCTTTAGCCTTAGATGATGTTATTACGATTAGTAATGATTATTTTAAAGTTGAGACTAAGGCAGTTTCAGAAGAAAGTGCAACATCAAAAATCCAATCTAATCAATACGTTGAATGTCCGATAGTGGAAGAAAAGAATATTGAGGAAGTTCTAGAAGAATCACCAAATACCAAAGACCACCAAGAGGAAAAATTACCTGAAGAAGCAGTGAGATCTGCGGAACTTTCAAATCAGGAGTCAATTGAAGAAAAAGATGCAACTACACCCACGCTTGATACGCCGAAAATTAATAGTACTTCAGCAGATGGTTACACAATATCGGGTTCAGATGAAGAATCTGGAGATACTGTGACGCTATCGAATGAAGTTGCCAATGAGCTTGGTTCAACAATTATCGAAGACGATGGAACCTACACATTTGACTTGCCAGCAGATACAGTTGAACAAGGTGAAACCTTATCTCTTTTAAGTGAAGATGATGCAGGCAACTTAAGTAATGAAGTCACAGTTACAGTACCAATTGAAGATACAAAACCGCTGGAACTTGAAGCAGTCGCAATTGATGGTAATTCAACTGACGATTATGAGATTACAGGTTCTTCAGAGCCGAATACGACATTATCAGTTACAAATACTGATGATGATGAAGTAGGAACAGGAACGACAGATGATGAAGGTGATTTTATAGTGGACGTGACATCAGATGATGTTTCACCAGATGAAATATTATCCGTTGTTGCTACAGATGGGCAAGGTAATGAAAGTGATTTTTCCACAGTGACAGTACCTGTAGATCAAGATACGATAGAACCAGTACTTAGTTCAGCAGATATTGAAGGTAATTCAACGGATGGTTATAGGGGAGTAGGCAAGGGTGAAGAACCTGGAGATACTGTAAATTTCATCAATGAGACAGGGGCAGTAGTTGGTACAGGTCCTATTGGTGAAAATGGTGCTTATTCATTTACATTAGCTGGGGACTTTAATCCAGATGAAGTTCTAAAAGTACAAGCAGTGGACGAGGCTGGAAATGAAAGTAATATAGTCCAAGTTACGGTGCCATCTGACATTATTAAAATTGAAAGTTTACCTGATATTATATTTAATTCAACTTCAATAACTGACGAAAAAACTTTGATATTAAGACAGAGTGAAAATAATAGTATTAAAATAACGAATGCAAGCAGTAAAGGGAATTGGACGTTATCAGCTAACGCTAATTCATTAAATGATGATAAAGGTAATATTATTCCAAATGCTTTAATATATAAAAAGAAAAATGATGAAGAAGTCTCTCTTGAAAATGGTTATGTACCAGTTGCAACAAATGAAGATGCAAAATCAGAAGGAACAACAGATACAATAACATGGTCCGAAAACGAAGGTATTCTCTTGAAACTTAATCCAATTCAGGCAAAAGCTGATACCGAATACAGTACTACAATTAATTGGACTTTAACGGAAGGTCCTTAAGAACATATTCCGAGGTTATAACGTATTTTCGTTGTAACCTCTATTTTGTATTCAATGGTATAATATTTTTATCAGTATTATTCAATATTCTGAAATTACATACATAAACATCGGGGTGAAGGAATGAAAACATTAAATATCGCATCTATTCCAGGGGATGGTGTCGGCAAAGAGATTATGCCTGAGGCGATTCGCGTCTTGGAAAAAGTTGCACAGGTTCACGGCGGGCTTCAGTTTAAGTTTGAAGAGTTTCCTTACAGCTGTGATTACTATTTAAAACACGGAGCAATGATGCCGGAGGATGGCATGGACAGACTCAGCCAGTTCGATAGCGTATTTTTAGGTGCTGTCGGCGATGCGTCGAAAGTGCCGGATCACATTTCGCTCTGGGGCCTGCTGCTTAAAATCCGTCAGGAGTTCCAGCAGGAGATAAACATCCGTCCAGCTAAGCTGTTGAAGGGTATTAATTCTAAATTAGCTAATCCTGAAGACTTCGATATCGTCGTTGTCAGAGAGAACAGCGAAGGGGAGTACAGTTCAATCGGCGGCCGTATTTTCCACGACGATAAGGAGATTGCGATTCAAAATAATGTCTTCTCAAAGCGTGCGACGAAGCAGGCAATGAATATCGCCTTTGATCTTGCATCAAAACGGAAGGGTCTTGTGACAAGTGCCACCAAATCCAATGGTATTTTTCATGCCATGCCTTTCTGGGATGAAATTTTTGAAGAAATTTCAGCGAAGCATCCAAATATTAAATCAGAATCCAAACATATCGATGCTTTGGCCGCATATTTTATAACACATCCGCACGAGCTTGATGTAGTTGTCGGCAGTAACTTATTCGGCGATATTTTATCCGACGTTGGTGCTGCCATAATGGGCAGTATCGGTGTTGCACCTTCAGCAAACTTAAACTTGAACGGCAAGTACCCGTCGATGTTCGAACCTGTTCACGGTTCAGCACCGGATATTGTCGGTAAAGGTATCGCCAACCCGATCGGACAAATCTGGACTGCGAAAATGCTGCTGGAATTTAACGGCGAAGCAAATATAGCAGAACATTTATTGAAGGTCATCGAAGCTGTTACTGCTGACGGTTATCAAACACCGGATCTCGGCGGTAAATATAAGATGACTGAAGTGACAGATGAGATTATTAACAGACTAGGTCAATAATTAGTTTTATACCCGCATAAAATGAATAAATTTATGCGGGTATATTTTTTCATTTTAGTCACGTATACATAATTCTTGCTCATATCAATGAAACACCACAAAAAAACAGGATCAGCCCAGCTAATCCTGTTTTTTTATGCTTTTTACAGTTTTTTATCATCAATTGAATTCAAGTATTCATGCACTTCATCGATAACTGTTTCGAGTGAACCTTCCTCAAACGGAGATTTCAGGTTAGCAAGTTCTACCAGCGAGTTGAACGGCAGTGAGCCGCCGACTTTACATAAGGCGAGATAATCAGCCCAGGCGCCGTCAAAGTCTTCTTTCGCCCGTTTCCAGAACTGAAGCGCACACACTTGTGCGAGCGTGTAGTCAATATAGTAGAATGGTGCACCGAATATATGCCCCTGTCTGTGCCAGAAAGATCCGCTTTCCAATGGTTCAATTCCATCATAGTCAGTATGCGGTAAATATTTTTCTTCGATTTTTTTCCATTCCCCGCGTCTCTCTTCAGGTGTCAGTTCAGGGTTTTCGTAAACAACATGCTGGAATTCATCAACTGCTACACCGTAAGGCAGGAAGGAAATCGAATCCGCCATATGAGAGAACTTGAATTTATCCGTATCTTCCTTAAAGAACATTTCCATCCACGGATAGGTAAAGAATTCCATACTCATCGAATGGATTTCTGCCGATTCCAGGGTCGGGAAGGCATATTCCGGCACTGTCAGATGACGTGACATATACGTTTGGAAGGCGTGTCCCGCTTCATGGGTCAGCACTTCCACATCACCCTGAGTTCCATTGAAGTTCGAGAAGATAAACGGCGCTTTATAATCTGCAATCATCGTACAGTAGCCGCCGCCTTCTTTCCCTTTTTTAGCTTCTACATCAAACAGATCGCGTTCGGTCATGAATGTATAAAATTCATCTGTTTCAGGTGACAGTTCCTTATACATCTCAGCGCCATTTTTCATAATATCTTTCGTTTTACCTTTTGGCGCGGCATTACCTGTAATAAATTCAAAGTTGCCATCATAGCTTTTCAGAGAATCGAGACCGATACGTTCAGCCTGCCGTTTTTTCAGTTCGCTTACGATTGGCACTACATACTCTTCAACCTGTTTTCTGAACTTTTCAACCATTTTACGGTCGTAATCGATACGGTTCATACGGATATAACCAAGTTCTACAAAGTCTTTGTAACCAAGCGATGTTGCGATTTCATGTCTCGTTTTTACAAGTTCATCGTAAATATTATCGATTTCTTCAAGGTGTTCTCCCATAAAGCCCTGAACAGCAAGCACCGCATCTTTTCTGACTGAGCGGTCGGGGTTCTGAGTATACGGTGTGAATTCCGACAGGTTCAATTTCTTGCCGTCAAATTCAATTTCAGCTGATGCAAGAAGTTTATCGTACTGGGTGGCCAGTTTATTTTCTTTTTGAAGCAGTGTTTTGACTGAAGGGTCAAAAGTTTTTAAAGCATTATCCGACAGTTTGAAAAGCTGCTCCCCAAAACGCGCTTCCAAATCATCGCGGAATTTACTTGTCGTAATAGCTTTACGGTAGCGGTTGGTAATTTCAGTGAAGGAAGGGTCATTTTCATCGAAATAGTCGCGCTCTGCATCGTAGAACTTATCACGTGTATCAATCGATGAACGGATAGACGCGAGTGTCGCCATCGTATCGAGATGATTAAATTCAGTGTTCAGCTTATCGAGCACAGTGACCTGTGCATCTGCAGAATCTGCAGCATCAAATTCTTGCAGCAGCGAATCTACAGTTTTCTCAAATTGTTCTAAATCCGGACGTTCATATTTAAAATCTTCGAACTTTGTTACCATACTAAAATTCCCCCTTAATGGTCTTAATCAGTATTTTAGCATAAGGAGTAAAAAGTCTGTTATAAATATGGTAGGGTGTATAGTAATAATTTGCTGAAATTGGGGTAATATATAAGAGTAATGTCTTATGCATACATTTAATACTTAACGAAAAGAGGACGAAAGATGAAGAAGTTACTTATACCAATTGGTGTACTTATCGCAGTGATTGTTATTATTGCGATTATGATTGTACCGAGATATAACAGTTTGGTAAATCTCGATGAAGAAGTTAACCAGAAAGAATCGCAAATTGAAACGCAGCTGCAGCGCCGCGGAGATTTAATCCCAAACCTGGTAAGCACAGTACAGGGGTATGCATCTCATGAAGAGGAAATATTTACTGACATTGCGGATGCGCGTTCACGTCTGGCAGGTGCAAGCGGCGACGTTGAAGAGCTTGCTGAAGCCAATAATGAAATGACGAGTGCGCTGTCACGTCTTTTAGCTATTTCTGAGAACTACCCTGATCTGCAGGCAAGTGAACAGTTTACAGGTTTAAGAGATGAACTTGCAGGTGCGGAAAATCGTATCGCAGTAGCGCGTCAGGATTACAACACAGCGGTGCAGGACTATAACCGCAATACGAGAACATTCCCGGGCAACATTATCGCAGGAATATTTAATTTCGATGAGAAACCTTATTTCGAAGCGGATGAATCTGCACAGGATGTACCGGAAGTAGAGTTTAATACTAATCAAGATGATACAGACGGTGGAGAGTAATGCAAAAAGCCTTTGCTTTTACAGTTGTCGTACTGAGTATATTACTTCTCAGTACGCCTGCAGAAGCAAGAGTGGATTTGCCGGCGCTCAATGAAAGTCATTATTTTGTGCAGGATAATGCAGGTGTGCTCAGCGACAGTGCAATTAATGAACTTAACGAAAAGGGTACACATCTGGAAGAAGGAACGGGTGCCGAACTGTTATTAATGACGATGGATTCTACAGGACAGGAACATCGCCAGGATTTTGCTCTCCGTGCACTGAGAGAATACGGTGTCGGTAAAGCCGAAAAAGATAACGGCATTGTTATTCTTTTAAATCTGGACAACGACAATGAATTCAATAACCGGGGCATCGAAGTACAGGTGGGTTACGGTGTTGAAGGATACTTAAACGATGCGAAAATAGGGCGCATTATTGATAATGTGGCTTATGAAGATTTAGTTGCCGGAAATTACGAAGCGGCTCTGACTAATCTGTATACTGCTTTATATGATGAGTCTTTAACCGCTTACGGTTATGAAGATGGTGAATTTACGCGGGATGAACCCGCTGAAGACACCGGAACAGGACAGAATGACAGTATATTTTCAATTCTGATCCGGCTGGCAATATTTATGACGGTACTGTACTTTATTTACAAAATGTTTTCAGGCGGCGGGGGCTCCGGAGGTTCCGGTGGCTCAGGCGGCAGACGAAGAAGAAGCGGCGGTCCCGTAATATTCTTCCCTCCAGGCGGAGGCGGAGGATTTGGCGGCGGCAGCTCAGGAGGCGGATTCGGCGGCGGAGGATTCGGCGGATTTGGCGGCGGCTCCGGCGGAGGCGGCGGTGCAGGCCGCGGATTCTAAACTGTTTGAAAAAAATAAATAGGCTCGAGAATCTTGATATTAAGATTCTCGAGCTTTTTTTGTTATGACATCCTCTCATGCCTATGTATGGTTTGATGCGTATACATGACATCCGCTCATGCCTACGTAAGTTTTGATACGTATACATGACACCCGCTCATGCCTACGCAAGTTTCGATTCGTATATATGATACCCGCTCATGCCTACGCAAGCTTCGATTCGTATACATGACATCCGCTCATGCCTACGCAAGCTTCGATGCGTATACATGATACCCGCTCATGCCTACGCAAGTTTCGATGCGTATACATGATACCCGCTCATGCCTACGCAAGTTTCGATGCGTATACATGACATCCGCTCATACCTATGCAAGTTTCGATGCGTATACATGACAACAAAAAAGCCGAAGTGCCTGAAACAAGCAACCCGGCTCAAAATATTTACATAAACAGTGAAATGATTGCATTCAGCTGATTCTGCATTTGTTCTGCCTCTTCTAAAAAGTCTGCGAAGACGGTTTGAATCAGGACCACGAGCCCGTTCATAATAATGTGCACCATTACTGGTACAAACAAGCGTCCCGTAATGACATATAAAAAACTGAAAACATAAGACATCGATAAATAAATCAGGATATGTGTAAAGTCAGCATGAGCCACCGCGAAGATTAATCCGCTCACAAGTCCCGCAATTAAAAATGCGAGTACTTTCTGTGCTGTACTGTTCATAGGAAACAGTTCGTAAATTTCACCGAAGATTGCTCTTCTGAACACATACTCTTCAATAATCGGTCCGAATAATACAACGACCAGAATCATCCAGGGAGAGTTGAAAATCATATCGACAATTTCTGTCGTATTTTGACTTTCGACCGGATTTCCAAGGACGTAGATATTAATGAGGCCTGCCGCAATTTGTGACATATAGGCTAGGAATACCCCACCGATAATCCAGACTGTTGTCAGCAGGCTGTCTGTCTGTTTGCCAAGTTCTATTCTGTTCTTATTCTTATGCAGGTTCCCGATAATGACTACAATAACTGCTCCAAGTCCGAAAGTAAGGACCTGATACGGCATCAGTTTTTCAACGAGTTCTCCGGGTCCGAGTGAGGGATCCATAGCTGTGAAAACTAAGCCGACAGGAAGCAGTGCGAATTGTACCGCAAGGAATGTTAAAATAATTAATATACTGTATACGCGTCTCAAGTTTAAACCTCCAATAATCAATAATTTTATCTTACATTAAAAAGGGGAAACTCAAAAGTAATACAATCTTATCGCTTGCAATTTTGACCAAGTTTGATTATTATAATTATTGTTAGCACTCAATATTGATGAGTGCCAAACCATGCAGTTAATTTTATTGAATTTAAGATTAATAAGGAGGGCATTTCCGTGTTAAAACCTATTGGAAATCGTGTAGTTGTAGATTTAACAGAAAAAGAAGAAACAACAAAGAGCGGTATCATTCTGACTGATTCCGCAAAGGAAAAACCGCAGGAAGGTACTGTAGTCGCAGTCGGTTCAGGACGTATACTTGAAAATGGTACAAAAGTAGATCTTGAAGTTAAAGAAGGCGACAGAGTTGTCTATGCAAAATTCGCAGGCACAGAAGTCCAGCATGGAGATAATGACTATTTAATTTTATCTGAATCAGAAATTTTAGCAGTAATTGAATAATATAAACATCGCATATAATTCATTTTGGGAGGCAATATAATGGCTAAAGAATTAAAATTTTCAGAAGATGCACGTCAGTCAATGCTGGCTGGTGTGGACAAATTAGCTAATGCTGTAAAAGTAACATTAGGACCAAAAGGACGCAACGTCGTTTTAGATAAATCATTCTCATCGCCGTTAATTACAAACGACGGTGTCACAATCGCTAAAGAAATCGAATTGGAAGACAAATATGAGAACATGGGTGCAAAACTCGTTGCAGAAGTTGCAAACCAGACGAATGAAATTGCCGGTGACGGTACAACAACAGCAACGGTACTTGCTCAGGCAATGATTCAGGAAGGCCTTAAAAACGTAACGAGCGGAGCAAATCCTGTCGGCATTCGTACAGGCATCGGCCGTGCGGTTGAACGCGCGGTAGAAGCACTTCAGGAAGTGTCAAAACCTGTTCAGGATAAAGATGCAATTGCACAAGTTGGTGCGATTTCAGCAGACGATCCTGAGATCGGTGAATATATTTCTGAAGCTATGGAAAAAGTCGGCAATGACGGAGTGATTACGATAGAAGAATCACGCGGCTTTAAAACTGAACTGGAAGTTGTTGAAGGAATGCAGTTCGACCGCGGCTACCTGTCACCGTACATGGTTACCGACTCTGAAAAAATGATTGCTGAGCTTGAAAACCCGTATGTACTGATTACGGACAAAAAGATTTCAAGCATCCAGGACTTAGTGCCGTTATTAGAACAGATTGTGCAGCAGTCACGACCAATCTTAATTATTGCAGATGACGTTGACGGCGATGCAATGACTAATCTGGTGTTAAACAAAATTCGCGGTACGTTTAATGTAATCGCAGTGAAAGCACCAGGCTTCGGTGACCGCCGTAAAGCAATGCTCGAAGATATTGCGACCTTAACCGGCGGACAAGTCATTACCGATGAACTTGGTCTTGAACTTAAAGATGCGACACTCGATTTACTGGGTAATGCAAGCAAGGTTCACGTATCAAAAGACGACACAACTATCGTTGAAGGTGCCGGAGATAAAGAGGTAATCGAAGGCCGTGTAAACCAGATTAAAGCGCAAATTGAAGAAACAACTTCAAGCTTTGACAAAGAAAAATTACAGGAACGTCTGGCTAAATTAGCAGGCGGCGTCGCAGTAATTAAAGTTGGAGCGGCTACTGAAACTGAAATGAAAGAACGTAAACTCCGCATTGAAGATGCGCTGAACTCAACGCGCGCTGCAGTGGAAGAAGGTATTGTAGCAGGCGGGGGAACCGCACTCGTTGAAGTGTACTCGAAAGTTGCAGAACTGGAAGCGGAAGGCGATGTGAAGACAGGAATTAACATCGTACTGAAAGCACTTGAAGCACCGCTGCGCCAGATTGTTGAAAACGCGGGACTTGAAGGCTCTGTTATCGTGCAGCAGCTGAAACAGCAGGAGTCAGGAATCGGCTACAATGCAGCAACTGATGAATGGGTTAACATGATCGATGCAGGTATTGTGGATCCTACAAAAGTAACACGTTCAGCACTGCAGAATGCAGGTTCTGTAGCAGCAATGTTCTTAACGACAGAAGCAGTCGTTGCAGACATTCCGGAAGAAAACAGTGGCCCTGATATGGGCGGCATGGGCGGCGGAATGCCCGGCATGATGTAGTTAGTCTTTAAAAACCAGTTATATAAATGGTTACAAGCTCTTTAGTATATCCATTACATGGTTTATTACATGGTTTATTACATGTTTGTACCTAATAAGATACTGGAGAAGTCTTCATGAGGTTACTAAACCTTGTGGAGGCTTCTTTTTTAGGTTTTTGTCAGATGAACGTAAATATCCATTGTGCCTTGGACGGCCCTGTATCTCTTTGATGGGTACCTTGGACTCAATTTTAAGCGATGTACAAGTTCTTATTAATCATAATAAAAATTTAAATGTCACACGAACGATGTCAAGGATTTTGAAACTATGGGTAGATGATATCGGTTTAAAATTTAAAGCTCAAATTGCAAATACCACATATGGAAGAGACCTTGTTGAAAATATTCGTAATGGTAACATCAGTCAATGCTCATTTGGATTTATATTAGGAAAAAATGGTGATGAATACAGATTTGATACTTCTCATATGATACGTAAAAGAACAATCAAGAATATTAATTCTATTGTAGATATTTCTTTTGTGACTTACCCGGCTTATCGCGACACTGTTGTTACTACATTTATAAGAAATACAAATGACGAAAAAGAAAAACTAAAACTAATATTGGAACTTATGTAAATGAATATAAGGATTCAATTAACCTTCCCCCTAAATTGGAGTCATTGCCGAAAGAGGGGTTTTACATATAAATAATATACGCATATTAATGGGAACGTCAGTTCGCTTTTTATGCCGTTTCGTGGTATAATGTACTTGTGTAGTTAAGCTGCTGGCCTTCCCGCTAGCAGCTATTTTTATTTAGATATTGAAGCACTTAGTAAATATCTGTAAGATTTGGTTAACTACACAAAGAAAGAGGTACTGGGGAATGGGGACAAAAAAGAAGTTCATGAAAATTGAAGCTTTTGAAATGAAAGTGTACAGAAACGAAGAAGTAGGGAGCGGCAATTGGCAATATTTCCGACTAAGTAATCTCGAGGAACGTTATAATATTCTAAAGAAATCAAAAGAACATCAAATAGATTATGGCCTATTTAAACATGAATTAAATTTCCTGAAATTAAAAGGCCAGCAGTATGAACTTATATTCAATAAAATAAGTTCTACAGATTTTCCGATAATTATTGATAATGATGGTACTATTTCGGATATGAAAGACAATATTGCTGAAGATAAAAATATTGGCCATCTTACATGCGCTATTTATGATGAAGTAAATAAAGTGTTACTTTTACAAGTGAATTTTAACGCAATGAATGTTCGGCAAGTAGAAAGTTATTTGAATGAACTTTTCGTTTCGGAGGATTATATTCTTAAATTAGAACCTTTAATTAATGAACGATTTTACGAAAAAATAAAAAGACAAACTAAAACTAAATTTGAGGTTTCAATTCTGGTCAATAGTGGTGTTTCTGGAGCTACTGATAAGAAGGGTATTTTTTTCAAAAATTATGAAGCAGCTAAATCAATAAATGCAGTTAGAACAAGTTTTACGTTGTCAATGGGACAAGTTAAAAGCGAGGCATTAGAAGATGCAGACTCTAATCAGTTAATTGACGATATAATCAATAATCAAGACATCATACCTAAAGCAAAAGTATCATATAAAGAACAAATGGAGTCAAAAGTCGTTTTAGCAGATTTATTGAATATGAAGATGAACAGCGTTGTAGATTTTGATATACCCGAACGAGCTACATTGAGAGAAGATGCTATTATAGAAAAGATACGTTTTAATTATGAAGATGAATTTAAAGAAAGGATAAATAAATTCTTTAATGACTTCGGGAGGAGATGAATTTTATCAGAAAGATTTTTATAGCGATAGTGATTGTTATACTTATTATTTTAAGCATTAGTATATATCATTCAAACACCTTCACTCAAAATCAAATTTTAAGTTATTTTATTACTATTGATGTAACTGTAATAGGTTTTATAATTACTCTAATTGGTATTATTGCTGCAATTCGTAATATAAATATTGTAGATTCATATATAAAAGATCATGGAAATAGTTTTAAGAATGTGTTATTTTTCAACGTATTTTCTGGAATGCTGACAATTATTTTGATACTCGTATTAATAAGTTGGATTGGCGTTTTTGTATATGATTATCTTTTAATCGGAATACTAATATTTCAAGGGCTTTTTTTGATTAGTGCTATGTTTATTGTGATTAACATGTTGGATATGATTTTTAAAGAGTCTGATAATCCAATAGAGGAGAAAGATATTTATAAATGAAATTTAATATTTCTGAAAAAGACCATCTCACTGCAGGTGGTTTTTAATCTTTACATAAAGAACATATGTTCGGTATAATTGCCCTGAGAGGTGATTCCACATGAAAAAATTTTATCAGTTGTATATGGTACGCAATGAAGCAGGAGAATCAACCGCAGATATCGAAAAACTAATCGGGTTAAATAAATCGTCATACTGGAATCGAGAGAATGGAAAAACTCCATTCACATTGCCCGAAGCCTTCCCTTTAGCAGAAAACTATGATAGAAGTATTGAGGAGTTGTTTCCGGAGACTTTGCTAATTAAAAAAATAGTTAAAAGTAATTGATATGATATTAAATAAGTTCAAGCCATTATTCCGTATAATAATCAGCAAGGGATGGTCTTATGAGACAGTTTTTAGAAGTGAAAGTTGAAGTGCCGGAAACTCATGTAGTAATACCCAAGGAATTCTATGAGCAACTGCTTAATCAAGAACTAACCGGTCAATTTTACACAATCAAAGATTTAGTCAATCTTACTGGAAAATCAGAGTCATGGTTGTACGATAACTTGCTAAATAACCCATACCGTAGAAAAGACATCAGAAAGTTTACGCATTACCCGAAAGGTAAGGGCGACCGCTGGTTATTTAAAGCGACGGGTTTAAGAGAGTATTTAGAAAATGAATTCTTAGAAATATTAAAGAGGTAAACAACTAAATCCATTGCGCAATCGGCCTCATATATAAGCTCACAGAGCGACTTTAACGAGATGATTAAGGGGGATAAGTCCCAAAACCTTTTAAATCGCTCTATGGGCTTATTTTTACGTTTAAAGTTACGTCGGTACTATCGACTCCATAAATTATGAGGTCATTAATTAATGATGGCACAAAAAAGATATTTATTACATGATTCCATGAATTGAGATAGTCATAATTTGATGCGTTTATATTGGTATAATTAGAATTGCAAGTAAATTATAGGAGGAATAGGAATGTCTGATATATCTATAGATAATTGGCAGAAGTTATTGAAAGTTTATCATGAGAGTTGTGGCGAAGAATCTTCAAAACAAAAAACTGATCAAAAATTTGATAGTGCTAGTATTTCAGATGATTTACATGTAATCGTGAATGAGAGTTATATCAATAACGAAGATATTAAGAGAATCTATTTAGAGGGCACCAGAGCTATCTTTAAAATGCAAGATGAAAAGTATGTTGAGGTTAAAGAGGGTTCACAAAGGTTAGAGGTTAATTTTTATCACAAAGCTGAGATAACTACAGTAGAGTTTGGTCGCGATGCCTATACAATAATTCCTGAGAAAGCCATTTTTACAGATAAGAAAGGCGAGACATTCACTCTTAATAAGAACGCCAGCGAATATAAATATAATCTTAAGAATTTTATAGAATTGTAATTTGAATGGAGACACCCAATGAGGTGTCTTTTTTATGTCAAAATGTTGACTAATTTTGACATTCTCGCACGTGTTTATGCTTAGAAATGCTAAGATTAAAAACAGTAGTAACAGTGTTTCGGGTGGATCCTAAAACCTTTAAAATCTTTCAGTGGGCTTATTTTAGTGTTCTAATATAGTGATATTTATAAATGCAAAATTTTTAATATATTTGGAGGTCTTTTATAAGAGGTAAAGACTTTGCAGACGAAAGGACACTTTGTGAATTCATGTGTATTGTCGAAACGTTCTTTGATATTTTAAGGAGGTAGTTAATATGATATATCCCATTCTGTATATCACGCGAAAGAAACCAAAAGAATCCGCAACTGAGTTAGCGAAGTATTTACATATAACTCGACAAGCTTATGCAAAGAAAGAAAATGGAGAAACTCAATTCACATTAAAAGAAGCGAAACAACTTGCTGAGCGTTATGACACCTCAATAGATTACTTATTTAAAGAAAGTATGGAATAGAATTTTTAAGAATTTTATAAAAGTAGACTCCATACGCATGCCTACAAGCGTTGTTTAGATATTGATTGGAGTTGTTGACCGTAAAAAGGATTTAAAAGGCTGTGCGGTCTTATACGGGTGCTCTAAATGATGCATATACTTTCGTGTAAAAATACATATATATAAATTGTGACATTTTTAATAATGTGTAGATGTCAAGCTAATTATTGTGTATGATTGGGTTACTTGTATTAGAATATAAGTATGGATGATTAGTATAATAATCATTAGGGGGAATAAAAATGGCTACAGAAAGTTTCACAACAGACTACAAGTTTAATAGTAAGAGTGCTGAGAAAGTAGTTAACGCCATGGATAAAAAACGTAAAGTATACAGAGCTAACGTTAACTCTCAAAGGGTTGATGACGCAAAACAAATAAGAGCAATTTTGAGCAAAGCTAATTCTTAAATGTCTCTAAAAATTATTTCTTTATCAGGTTTACTCAACTCTTATGACGAGTCTATCCCCGGTGACAAAACAAGAGTTGAAGAGGAAACAAAAGCTTTATTAAAAACTTTTAAATCAATAAGTATAAGTGGTAGTGATTTACAACATGACGTTGAAGGTTTTTTGCATAATAAAGCAATTGAATTTGATAAATCTGATTTTTCTAAAACGCATTTGATATTTTCCTCTTATCAAGGCAATGATGTATTAGTAGGTTATTTTTCGATAGCTAATAAACCGTTAATTTTTACCAAAAAGCAAATGCAGAGGTTCACGAAAAGTTTGCAGAAAAGGATTAAGAGAAAATCATCCAACCATTCTGAACTTACCGATAATTATTTAATCAGTGCATACTTGATTGGCCAGATCGGGAAAAACTTTTCGGACGAGGCGCTGAAGACAAAAACTATAAATGGAAAAGTTTTGCTAACTCTTTCATACGACGCTATAAAGGAAGCTCAATCATTGACAGGCGGCTCTTTTATATGGTTGGAATATGAAGACGTTGAGAAACTTCGCGATATGTATTCCCAGTTTGGGTTTAGCGAAGTAGATAATTATACTTCACCAACTGGACTGAAAATGGCATTCATGCCTATAAAATAAATATCTAAGGGTAGTTTTGGGGGACGATTCCTGGAACAACTCACTATAATATTAATTACTAGTAAACCGCCTAGATTATTGGTCTAGGACGGTTTTTTTGTTTAGAACGTATTTTTAAAGTATCGTAGATTTTACGGAGGAAGGTATAAGAATTTCCAGTATTTCTTTCGATTTCTCTTCAGACAAGACGACTTTTGATAAATCAATTGGTTTTCCATGCCTATCGAAGTTTTTTACTTCCATTGAATTTACCTCTAATTATCGATAATTTACTCTTCGCGTAACTCATTATATCATTCTGCATCTAATATAGAATTGAATAATATTCTAATTAATGAGTTCAGACTTTTATTACATGTTTATTACATGTTAGTCCCTTAAAATGGAAATATTGATATAATAAATTTAAACACAAACGCTGTTAAATCAACGTTTTAAAAGTATGTTTTACTGTATTTTATGTGTTACATCATGCCGGGCATGATGTAGTAACAGTCAGTCTATTTCTCATTTAATATATGTTTACGGAAGGTTTTCCATAAGGTTGCTTAACCTTTGGAAGACCTTTTTTTATTCTATAATTGTAGGAAGCAATAAAATGAAAAGGTGAAAATGTGTTATATGACAATTCTATTTATTTGTTCTTGATGTAAGGTGGATAATGAAGTATATATTTTATAATTTATCAGCAGGATAAGTCATCAACTTTGTTGATTATATATTTCAAATAAACCTAACTTTAAAGGAGCATATTATTCATGAGTGACTATAATGCAGTAGCACCAACTAATACGGATAACGCACCGAAGTTTGACGAGTCTTCTCAGTCAGCAGCGTTTTCACATTACAGCAACTTATCAGCACAGTTGCCAATCGATCCTTCAACTGGAAAATTAGTAGAAGGCGGCGTTAAAGCGCAGGCTGAACAAAGTTTTAAAAATATCGAAGCAATTCTTAAAAACTTCGACCACGTAATGAGCGATATCGTAAGAATCACTGTTTTCGTTACAGATATCCAGAATGTAGATGCTGTGAACGAAGTCTTCCACACATTCTTCCCGACATACGTACCAGCGCGTACGAATGTAGCGGTTAATGCTTTACCGATGGATGCTGAAGTTCAAGTTGAAGCACTTGTATCACATGGTGTAGGTACAATTCCTAATGCACCGCAGGCTGGAGATTTAATTAAATTAACAAACCACACTGCGAATGCACCGGCAAATGCTTTATCTTCACAAACTGTAGCATTTTCACACTACAACAATATTACAGCTCAGCTGCCAATCGATCCTGCAACAGGCAGAATCGTTACAGGCGGAGTAAAAGCAGAAACTGCACAAAGCTTAAAAAATATTAAAGCAATCTTAAACAGCATCGACGTACCATTCGATGACATCGTTAAAGTAAACATCTTCGTTAAAGATCTTGCGGATGTTGAAGCGGTTAACGAAGTTTACTCTGCGTTCTTCCCGGATTCTTCTATCGCGAGAACTGTAGGATACGTACCAGCTCGTACTGTTGTTCAGGCAGCAGACTTGGAAATGGGTGCTTCTGTACAAATCGAAGCAGTCGTATCACACGGTGACGGTACGCCGCCGCAGGCTATCGAAGACAGACACGGTATCGTGATTAAAGCAAATAATACTGAAAATGCGCCAGTGGACAGCTTATCTACACAAACTGTAGCATTCTCACACTACAACCATTTGTCAGCTCAGCTGCCAATCGACCCTGCAACTGGTAAATTAGTTGAAGGCGGTATTAAAGAACAGACTAAACAGGCTTTAACTAACATTAAAGCGGTTATCGAAAGCGTTGACCACGTAATGGAAGATATGGTTAAAGTAAATATCTTCGTTAAAGACCTTGCAGATATGGATGCAGTCAACGAAGTTTACGCAGAATTTTTCCCTGAAGGCACGCCAGCAAGAAGAGTTGTCGGCGTTTCAGCACTGCAGGAAGATGCTCTAATTCAGATTGACGCAATTGCGGGCAATGCTGAAGGCACACCACCTGAAACTAAATAATAGCAACCAGATAAAAAATACGCCTCCATTTATATGGGGGCGTAATTTTTTATTCCGGCAAAATTCTATGGCCGATTTTTTTAAATATAAACGTGCCGATAAATGTCGTAATCAGCGTCGACAGTCCAACTGTTGCTGCACTGAACCAGTACGGCAGTCCAAGCACTAAATACAGGGCCAGTGCCACAAATAGTCCTGCAAGAACACTGTACTGCAAGGCGTTTATCCAGACGTTTTTTATAAAGTAACTTAATGTATAGGCAATTACCGATATAGTTACACCGACAACGACGTCGATTAAACCGAGGCTTGAGAAAATATTTGCGATTCCGACACCCAGGACCATGCCCGGTATATATTTTCGGTTGAAAAATGGAATGACACAAAGTATTTCACTGATTCTGAATTGAATCGCTCCGGTGCCAATCGGGTTAATTACAGTAAGTGCGACGTAGATTGCCGCTAAGACAGCATTAATAGCCATGTCTCTGATATTCATAATAATAAATCTCCTTAGTTTTTTTGACAGGGAGTTTGCGAACCTGTTTTTTTATTTATTGACTGATATCGTCCCAGTAACTTCACCGGTTAAGGCACCGTTTTTGAAGGTGCGCTCAATCAATGTAATGTTGTCCTGACGGTCGACAAGAACGACAGTGGAGCATCTGGTGCCGTAATCAAAATCCGGGATATCGATAAACAGCGGTGATAATTTCTTTTCGAGTTCGAACTCGACACCCGTTTTTTGAACGATATCATCTGCTGCCTCGGTGTCGATGCGGAGCAGATTAAATAAAGCATCTATATCTACTTCATCTTCAGATAAAACTTCATCCAGTTTTTCTTTTCCGATAACGACTTTAGGCCAGGGTGTATCCAAATATTCATTGGACAGCCCGTGCGTGCCTTCAGTTACACGTGAGATCTTGTTATCGTAATTGTTCATGTAATAAAGTTCATCAGGAGTACCTGCGAGCAGATTAAAGCCTGCATAGTCATTGCTGTATTCCGAAAGATTTGTTAAATATTCTTTAGGATTTTCTTCTGACAGCAGGTAATTGACAATCAGTTCTCCGCGGGACTTTTCAGCTTTCAAGGTCATTTCTTTTGGTGTTCGGATATTAGTCAATGCTCCTATTTTACCTGATTTTGATACCGCCAGCCAGGTGCCTTTTGCTTTTAAATCACGGCCGCCTAAAATATTCTGATGGTCTTCCCAATAAGACATCGGTGCGGTCGGCCGTGAATAAAATTCATCACGGTTCGCTGCAAACACCATTTTATATTTTTTGTGCGTTCCGATATTAAAATTAATAAGACACATTGAAATCACTCCAAGGGAATGTTTCAGGCGGCTTGCAGTGAACTTCCACGTACTCGTCTTTCGTAGGATGCTTAATACGCAGATAAGTTGAGTAAAGTGCAATCTGCTGACCGACTTTTGAATTCTTATTATATTTTTGGTCGCCGAACAGTGGATGTCCGAAATGCGACAGCTGCACGCGAATTTGATGTGACCGGCCTGTGTGAAGCTTCACTTTTACAAGTGAAAATTGCTTGTTTTCATCAACAGTTTCATAATCCAGCTTGGCCATTTTTGAACCGCGGTGATTTTTATGAACCACCTTGGAAATATTTTTCTTGGCATCTTTAAATAAATGATTCGTTAAAGTACCTTTTTTCTGATCCAGATGATTCTCTACAACAGCATGATACTCGCGGTCGAAATTTTGAAGTCTGACTTCATTCGACAGCCGTGACGCCGCTTTTGAAGTTTTGGCAAAAACGACAGCTCCGCCGACAGGACGGTCTAATCTATGAACCAGCCCCAAATAAACCGCTCCGGGTTTATTGTATTTTTCTTTAATATATTCCTTTAACATAGTTAATAAGTCTTTATCTTCTGAACTGTCTTCCTGGACAGGGATGTTAACCGGCTTATCGACAATGAGTAAATGGTTATCTTCGTACAGTACATTAATATTCACACATTTCACTCCTTAAAATTCGTAAGTTATATTATACCATCTATACGAAAAATATCTTATCACTTTCGCAATCTTTCTTTGTTAGAATAGAGATAAGTGTAAATTAATACTATTAATTACAGGGGTGGATTATGAAAAAGCGATATTTTTTCTTACTTGTTTTTGCTGTATTAATACTTATACCGCTCGTTGTTGCGGGTGTGCGTTATTTTGTACCGGTACCGGCAGGAGTATCGTACGAGTCTGAAGAATATCAAACAGACGATGCGGGATTTTTATACGATCTTACATATACAGAGAATAACGAAATAACAGAAGAGCAGGAAATTTTTGAAGAGATTTATACGATGATTGATGAAGCGGAAGAATTTCTGGTCCTTGATATGTTTTTATTTAACGATGATTATAACCACGACACTCTGGACTTTCCGCCCCTGTCTCAAAATTTAACAGATAAATTGACAGCTAAACAGGAAGAAAATCCAGATATGGATATAATCTTTATCACAGATAGAATTAATACTTTCTACGATACGTATACACCGCCGCATATTGAACAGCTGAAAGAGGCTGGAATAGAAGTCATATTTACCGACCTGTCGAAATTGCGGGACTCTAATCCGTTGTATTCAGGCTTTTACAGAACTTATTTTCAATGGTTTGGAACGTCTGAAGACCAGTGGCTGATGAACGCATTAAGACCGCAGGGTCCGGAAGTAAATATACGTTCTTATTTAACGATGTTGAATTTTAAGGCTAATCACAGAAAATTAATCATTAATGAAAAGAATGGTCTTATTTCGTCGGCAAACCCGCATGATGCAAGTGCGCATCATTCGAATATCGCTGTGAAACTAAGCGGAGATATTCTCTACGATATGCTGGAATCAGAACGCGCAGTAGTGAATTTCAGTGGAGGAAATACGCGTGTTTTCAGCGATTTTGCTGATAAAATGCCTGAAAAAGCTGAAGAGAGTGAAGGGCAGTATACTGTAAAGCTGATTACCGAGAAAAAGATAAAGGATAATATACTGGAAATCGTGAATAGTGCCGGTCCGGATGATATTTTAAATATAGGGCTGTTCTACTTATCTGACAGAGATATTATCGAGGCATTTAAAGAAGCACTCGACCGTGGTGTGGAACTCAATATGATACTTGATATTAACCAGGATGCTTTCGGTAACGAAAAAAATGGCGTGCCGAACAGACCGGTGGCCGATGAGCTGATGAATCATGACACTCAGCCGAATATCCGTTGGTATAAATCGAGCGGGGAACAGTATCACGCGAAGTTTATCATGCTGGAAACTGCGGATGAAGTTATATTTAACGGCGGATCGGCTAACTTTACAAGGCGGAATCTGGATAATTATAATCTGGAAACAAACATGGTGGTGACAGCTCCCAAGGGCAGTGAATTTGCTGGGGAAGTCACTGCATATTACGACCGTCTGTGGATGAATGACGGTGCGGAGTATACGCTTAACTATGAAGAAAAAGCAGAAGAGTCACTATTTAAAACGATGTTGTACAGGATTCAGGAATTTACTGGATTATCGACATTTTAAAATTAGATAAAACCCGTACAGTGGACTCCTTTAAGAGAGGCAGCTGTACGGGTTTTTGCAGTCACATGAGCTGTTATCATCGGACCGCAAATCCAAGTTAACTATATATTATACAATCTTCGCACCCAATGAGTTTTCAAAGTGGGCGAGTGCCACATCGTGTGCATCCAGATTAAAACTGGCCACACCGTCTCTGTGAACAACGATATCAAAGCCTTTATTATAAGCATCAATCGCAGTATGCATAATACAAATATCGGTACAGACGCCGACTAAATGGATTTCAGTAATCCCCCTTGCTCTTAAGCGCTGTTCAACATCGGTCCCAAGAAAGGCGGAGTAGCGGGTTTTATCGGTATAGTATACATTTTTCTGATTTTTATAATTCTGATAAAGGTCTTCCAGCTCACCGTACAGATTCCGTCCCTCTGTCCCAATAATATTATGAGGCGGAAACAGTTTCGTTTCAGGATGATACGGATCATTTTCCTGGTGTGCATCAATAGCGAACACAGTATAATCTCCGTTACTGATAAATTCACGAGTCGTGGTCACGATATAGTTATGAAGTTCCTGTGCGGGTTTACCTGCGGTGAGTTTGCCGTCATCCGCAACAAAGTCGTAAGTATAGTCGATATTCAGCAGTGCTTTCATGATTTTCTCCCCTTATAAAAAGACAATGGCAGGCCATTGTCTTAAAGTTTACTTATTTTTTATTCACTGATGCATCGAAAATAGAATCAATTGCTTCAGATAGTTTGCTGTCAAATTCCTCAGCAGACTGATTTGCATTTAAGTCGCTTGATAATGCGCGTGAGAAGCTCGCGATAATACCTTCGTTTTCTTTCAGCATATTATTTGCTTCAGTTCTCGTGTAACCGCCTGAAAGTGCCACAACGCGAATCACGTTAGGGTGATTTACGAGTTCTTTGTACAGATTAGGTACAGTAGGAAGTGTAAGCTTCAGCATTACAAGCTCATCTTCAGCAAGTCCGTTTAACTCTTCCAAAATCGCATCTCTTAAAATTTCTTCGATTTCTTCTTTGTCTCCGGCATTAATGCTGACTTCTGGCTCGATAATCGGTACTAAGCCTGCAGCGATAATCTGTTTGCCGATTTCAAACTGCTGTTCTACAACGGCAATAATTCCTTCTTTGTCCGCAGAAAGAATGTTGGAGCGCATTTTTGTACCGAAAATGTGACGGTCGTTTGCACGTGCTAATAAATCCTCAAGACCCGGTATAGGTTTCATAAGCTGCACACCGTTTTCTTCATCTGCAAGTCCTTTGTCGACTTTTAAGAATGGCACGATGCCTTTTTCAGCTAAATAGTCACCAGTGTACTGTCCTTCTACTTCACGGTCCATCGTTTGTTCAAACAGAATTGCGCCGAGGACTTTATCAGAAGTAAATGAAGGTGAAGTTACGATGCGTGTACGCATTTCGTGGACGAGATCGAACATCTCATCTTCGTTAGTATACTGATCTTCATCAACACCATATGCTTTTAAAGCTTTTGGCGTACTTCCGCCACTCTGGTCAAGTGCGGCAATAAAACCATGACCTTGTTTTACTTTTTCAAGTTGCTCCTGATTCATTAAAAAACACTCCTTAAATAGTTTTCCACTCCTTTATAGTATGCTAAAAAAACCGCTTTACTGCAAGGTAAATCTGCACCATCCGCTATGTTTGGCGGATTGTTAAAACGGAAAGATACTAAATGTATTTAATTTCAGGAGGTATGCAAAATGACAGAACTAGTTGAGTTAGGAAAATCAGGAATTAAAGTACATCCAATCGCTCTCGGGACAAATTTTGTCGGCGGCTATAATTTATACGGCGATGTGAATGAAGAAGAGGGTAAACAGACTGTCAGAGATGCACTCGATGCAGGAGTGACGATGCTCGATACTGCATTCATATACGGCCCGAGACGTTCTGAAGAACTGATTGGCGAAGTTTTAAAAGAGTATAAAAGAGAAGATATAGTTATAGCAACGAAAGCAGCACAGCGTGAACTCGATAATGGTGATATGGTCATCGACAACTCGCCGGAATTTTTAAAACAGGCAGTGGACGATGCACTGGACAGACTGCAGACTAAATATATTGATTTGTTTTATATTCATAAACCCGATGAAGACACTCGGAAAGATGAAGCGGTCGAGGCACTTTATGAAATGAAAGAGCAGGGTAAAATTAAAGCGATCGGCGTATCGAATTTTACTGTCGAACAGCTGGCGGAAGCGAATAAGAACAATCATGTTGATGTAATACAAAACGAATACAATCTGTTCAGCCGCGAAGCGGAAGACGAGATGCTCGATTACACTTCAGCAAATAAAATTACTTTTATTCCTTTCTTCCCGCTGGCAGCAGGGCTGCTTGCAGGCAAATACGATGAAAATACAGAATTTGAAGATTTACGGAGTAACTTGCCATTTTATCAGGAAGACCAATTTAAAGACAATTTGAAAAAGGTAGAGAAATTAAAAGAACTTGCTAAAAAATACGATGAAGATACCGCGCAGATAGTACTCGCATTTTATTTAACGAGACCATCGCTCGATGTGATTATACCGGGAGCCAAAAAAGGCGGACAGATTAAAGCAAATATGCGTGCCGCTGATATTGAACTGGACCCGGAAGATGTTGAATATATCGATGAAATATTTAAAAGCAAATAATATGTAAAAGTAAAAGATGGTTAAGGGGGCTCCCTTAACCATCTTTATTTATTTATCCCTGTAAAGGATCAGCACTGCAAAGACACTGCCCACGCTGAATTTAATATCGATTACTTCAATGTACTGATTCTCGTAAAAGAATTCTGCAATTTTCTTATCCAGTCCTTTTTCCGTCATAGCGGAAACTGTTTTTGTTTTCATAGACTCCCCCCACCTTTAAGACTGTTTTCTTCCAGTATATATTTAAATATTATAATTGTGTACTTTTCCGCTGATTGCTGAAGATAATACCGATAATCAGAAAGGCGAGTATATACAGTAAGAGAATGCCGATTGACAGTGCTGATTCACTCCAGGTAATATCCGGTGACGCATAAATTTGTGTGTAGTGATACAGAGGAAGGAACTCTGCGATACGCTCTGCACCGTCACCGAACAACTCGATAGGAATGAATATACCGGAGAGAAATGCCAGTCCGAGCGTAATGAGATTGGCAAGACCGTTCACGATAAAACGATTCGTCGTCAGTGCATTAATCGCATACTGCAGAGCGAGTGTGAAGGCCATAATCAGTACGAGCGCAACGAAAATGTGAGCGAGCGGCATACCGTCCAGGTGATTATAATACAGGCCGACAAGTCCGAAGAACATAACGAGTACTGCGAAAAATCCAACCAGCGACTGTGCGCCCAATATTTGTACTGCGCTTGATGTGGATGATACCGGCGCAGCAATGATGCGCTTTTGCAGCTCGGGCTTATTGTATTCAGACATCAGATTGCCGACTGACAGCATAATGAACAGCATTAGCCAGTAGGCAGCGAAATTGGAATAGGCTGCAGCATTTTCAAAATTTTCTCCGTCTGCATTCATTGTATCGTTATTTAACTCTACATTTACAGTATCGGTTAATGCTGTCTGCAGCTTATCTCTGTCGAGTTCTCCTCCTTCGTTAAACTGTGCGTTTGCAAAAATCAGAAATTTCGAAATTTCGCTGTCCAGCTGGACACTGGATGCTGCGCGTTCATCAGTGATGATCTCAACGGCTGGTTCCCCATTTTTAACATGTCTTTCAAAATCCTCAGGGATGATTACTGCCCCGTGAATTTCCATGAGGAAAACCTGTTCTTCCAAATGATTACGCGGTGTTTTGCCGAGTACTTCAACATCATGCGAACTGTTTAAATACTCAATCAGCGCTTTTGAAGACCCGGACTCAGATTCGTCCACCACAGTAACGCCAAGCTTTTCGCTTTCAAACGTATCGGTGCCGCCGAATGAACTGAACATTGCTGCAATCAGGAAAAACACCAGTGCCAGCGGTATAATCATCCATTTAAACTTCCAGAAGTGGAGGAGTATTATTTTAAAGATAGTCATATTGTTTCCTCCTTAATGCAAACAAAGTAATGAAAAAACTGACAACTGTAATACCGGTTAAGAAGGCGATTGTCGACCAGTAGCTGTCGAAGTTATCCATTAAATTTATCCGATAAATTGTATCTGTAATATGTGCGAGCGGATTAAATTCATTAATGAACGGCATCTCGCGGTTAATTACAGTTCTTAAACCAGGACCCATTAAGCCTGCCAGGAAAGCCAGTCCGACGATAAAGACGACGGGAACGATGGATTTCACATTGATGTTCACCCGGGGGGTTAAACCGATTATAAAGCCGAGTCCAAGTCCGGCAATGTTGCCGGCAAGTATAATGCCGAGCGTCGGAAGCAGATGATTGAACAGGGCGGAATCATTAAAAACCATTAAATAACCGATTAAGAGACCGTTTGAAAATAAGCCGAGCGTGAGACCCGCTGCAGAACTTGCGAGTATATATTTTGCTTTGCTGAAGGGGCTTGCGGAGAATCTTGCCCCCATCGTGCTTAAGTTCGGACGCATTGATGAAATGAGCTCCATGCTCGTAAATATGGTGTAGAGAGAAACCATGGCAATAGTTGAATAGTACATAACAACCTGCGGTTCTGTTTCCATGTCTTCAGTCTGAATAAAATCAGCCTCAAAATTAAAGCTTTCAGGAGATATTCCAAGTGCCGCAGTCTGGTGGATCTGGTTCATCACTGACTCAAGTACGGACTGCTGAAAACCGCTGTTTTGCACAATCAGGCTGCCGTCTTCCGTAATATATCCTGTAATATTTTCTTCGGAAAGTTCATCTCTTGCGGTACTGTCTGACATTTCATGGACGTTGATAAAGTCTATCTCCTGAAGCACTGTGCTGTATTCATTATCTTCGGTAACAGCAACGTCTATATCTGACATATCTTCTCCGCCAATATTTGACGTTGTCGCCATAAATATCGTAACTAAAACGAGAGGATAGCCGATTGTCCAAAAGAGAAATCCAAAATCTTTAAAGTTAATTATGAGTAAATAATAAGTGAGACGCAGAAAGTTCATCAGTCCCTCAGCTCCTTGCCTGTCAGTTCTAAAAAGATACTGCTCAGCGACGGCTGTTCACTTGCGATTTCTGTATAAGTCAGAGAGTTATCTTCGATAAAGCGAATCAGATTAGCTAAATTGTTGTAATGCTTATCGAATTGAATGTTGTACTTATCTCCGGTTTTGATGACCTGATTGACGTGAGGAATTTGTTTCAGGAGGCTTGCAAGTGTGTCGTTGCCGGAAATAAATTTAACTGTAATACTTTCTGTGGTTGAAATTGATTTTTGAAGTTCATCGAGTGTACCGTTCGCAACATTGCGGCCGTTATCCATAATAACGAAGGAGTCGCACAAATTTTCAGCTTCTTCCAGGTAGTGGGTGGTGTAAATGACAGTAGTTCCCTGCGCTTTCATTTTTTTAACGCCTTCAAGAATAAAGTTTCTGCTCTGTGCATCGACCGCGACGGTCGGTTCATCGAGAAATAAAATTTCCGGCTTATGCGCGATGCCGCAGGCGATATTCAATCTTCTTTTAAGTCCGCCGCTAAGCTGCTTCGGTAGAAATTTTTTGTATTTTTCGAGTCCGACAAAAGAGATGGCTTCATCTACAAACTGTTTCCGCTCCGCTTTATTTGTCACGTAAAGTCCGCAGTAGAAATCAATATTTTCAACGACGTTCAGCTTATCAAAAATAGCAAGCTCCTGAGGCACAATGCCAATCCGGCGTTTAATTTTATTGTTATTTGGATTAACGGGTTCGCCGAATAATTCAATCGTGCCCTGATCAAACTTCAGTAAGGAAAGCATGCAGTTAATGGCTGTCGTCTTGCCGCAGCCGTTCGGGCCGAGCAGACCGATAATTTCATTTTTTCCTGCCTGAAAAGAGAAGTGATCAAGTGCAATAACATCTTTGTACCTCTTCACTACTTTGTCCATTGCAATCATATTATTGCCTCCTGTACTATATTGGTTAATTTAAGTTTATAATATAAATAAATGCACCGTTAGTGTCCCGAGTCATAAACTGCAGTGACAATTGTCATATTGTGAGGTGAAGCGATGTCAAAAATATATGAAAAGATTATGATCTTTATTACACTTGCGGCATACTATCTGCTGACTTCGGATGAAGCACAAGTCACAGTAATACTGATATCTTTTATCGCAGCATTCAGTATCGATGTAATCAATAGAAAGTACATGCTCTTTATAGTTATTGTGCTTTTTGGCTTTCTTTTGTTGCTGGATATAAATTATCTGTACTTCCTGCCGCTTATTTCTCATATAATATTTGCCGAATACGGCAAGTACGGAATACTTGCACTGATTCCGATTTTAATTTTTCAGCAATGGGGGCTGCTGATTTTAAGCGTCTTAATATTTTATCTGACTGCGCTGTCACTGGAATTGTCAGCAGCAAAAGAACTGAACAGAAAAATGCGCGACCGGCTGACCGAAGATAATATGCGTTTAAAAGCTCAGCACAATGAACTGATGAAGTCCCACGAGAAAGATATTTATATGGCGGAACTGAACGAAAGAAATCGTATTGCCCGTGATATGCACGATGCACTCGGTCATTCATTGTCGAGCAGCATTCTGCTGATTGAGTCACTGCAGTATGTAAAAGATGAGAACAAATTAAGAAAATCTTTAAAACAGCTGCAGGAAAGATTAAAAATGGGTATGGATGATGTTCGAAACAGCATTCATAACCTATATGACACTTCAATCGAGCTTGAAGCAAGAATCGAAAGTTATCTGGCAGAAATGGAAAATTATAAAGGAGAGCTTATCTATGATGTAAAGCTCACGCTGACGCACGAACAGAAAATAGACATGCTGTCCCTCGTAAGAGAAGCGCTGACGAATATTAGAAAGCATTCAGACGCCGGAGCATTTAAAATTGTTATTAAAGAACACCCTAAATTTTTAGCACTGACGGTGAAAGATGACGGGAGTACTGAAGGCTATTTCAAAAAAGGAATGGGTCTTCAGTCGATGACTGAAACAGTGCAGAAATACGGCGGTGTTCTGAATGTGTTTAAAGACGAGGGGTTTATCGTGCACGCAATATTTTACAAGGAGGGGCTGGAAAATGAAAATAGTTATAGTAGATGATGACCCGCTCGTAGTCTCTGCGCTGACGACAATAGTGGAAAATTCCGATTATGAAGTTGCGGCGGAGGGCACAAGCGGTTTTGATGCAGTAAAACTGTACAGCGAACACCGTCCGGATTTGTTAATGACGGATATCAGAATGCGAGAGAAGTCGGGACTTGAAGCGAGCAGAGAAATACTGGCTGCCGATTCCGAAGCGAAAATCCTTCTTATTACAACCTTTAAAGATGATGAATACATTCATGAAGCACTGAACATAGGCTGCAAAGGATATTTATTGAAAGATAATTTGTCAGGTATTATTCCGGCTATTGAAGCGGTACTGTCAGGAAATATGGTCTTCGACAGCAATATTGTAAAAAGTATGTCGGCGCAGTCTGCACATAAGGACTTTACGGACCTGTCGACAAGAGAGCAGGACATTATTGAACTGGTGGCAGAAGGCTTCAATAATAAAGAAATTGCCGAGGCGCTTTATTTGAGTGAAGGAACAGTCAGAAATTATATTTCCCAGATGCTGACGAAGCTGGATTTACGGGACCGGACACAGCTGGCCGTTTATTATTATAAAAATTAATCAGGAGGTGGCGGGATGGCCCTTGTAATCAGAAAACCGGGACCGGAAGATGCTGAACGTATAGCAGATATTTGCAGCACGGGTTGGCGACAGACTGTCGAAGGGAAGATGAGTAGTAAGTTTCAGCAGCAGACAGTGAATTACTGGTACAATCCTGATAAAGTTACAGCAGATATTAAAAAAGGCAGCTATTCCTATGTGGCTGAAAAAGACGGTATTATCAGAGGAGTAATAGGCGGCGGAATGACAGGAGCTAAAACTGCGGAAGTATATGTATTTTATATCGACGATAAATACAGGTATCATGGAATCGGCAAGACTTTATTAGATGAATTGACGCAGCATCAAAAGCGTAAAGGTGCCGATGAACAATGGGTGTCGGTGCAGCAAGATAATGAACTTGGCCTGCCATTCTATAAAGCGCGGGGATTTGTCTGCCAGTCACTGAAAGAAACAAAAAGCGCAGATGGTGAAGTGCAGGTGTCTTTAAGAATGAAGCGGCAAATATAATCAGGGTCTGTCTGTAAAATTCAGGCGGCACATGAGATAATTGTTTTAAGACTACGAATTGGAGTGTTTACTGATGAGAAATGTTATTTTAGACTGTGATCCGGGGCATGATGATGCAATATCGATTATTATCGCGGCGTCAGCTGCCAGTGACTTAAATATTTTAGGAATTACGACTGTAGCAGGCAACGTCGAAGTCGAAAAAAATACAATTAATACATTAAAAATCTGCGAACTGCTGGAACTGGATGTGCCGGTTGTCCAGGGGGCGAGAAGACCCCTCGTAAAGGCGAGTGAAATTGCACCTGAAATTCATGGGGAAACCGGTATGGACGGCCCGGAGCTTCCAGATCCTCAAATAGAGGTCACAGAAGGACATGCTGTTGATTTTATTATAGAACAGGTAATGAATTCATCTGAACAGGTCACGCTCGTTCCGACAGGACCGCTCACGAATATTGCTATGGCTTTGATTAAAGAACCGAGAATCATTGAAAATATTGATGAAATTGTTTTAATGGGCGGCGGTACCTTCGGCAACTGGACACCGGCGGCGGAATTTAATATTTTTGTCGATGCGGAAGCGGCGAAAGTTGTTTACGACAGCAGCGTCCCTGTGACGATGTTCGGTCTCGATGTGACACATCAGGTTATTGCGACTGAAGATATTATAGAGCGTGTCGGTAAAATCGATAATAAGATTGCTGTATTCGTTAAAGAGCTGCTGATCTTTTTCGGCGAAACGTATAAAAATCATTTCGGCTTTAACGGCGGCCCGATTCATGATGCGTGCACGACGATGTATCTTTTAAAACCGGAACTGTTTAAGACAGAATACTTAAATGTGACTGTTGAGACGAAGGGTGAATATTCATACGGTATGACAGTAATCGATACGCTGAGTGTAACAGGCAGAGAGCCGAACACTAATGTTGCCTTCGGGGTGGACACAGAAGCATTTTGGAGACTATTTGAAGAAATTTTGAAATCATTTGACGGAGGACAGACTGATGAGTAAGAAGAATATATGGATTGACTGCGACCCTGGGATTGATGATGCAATAGCACTTGCTGCGGCAGCCGCAAGCAGAGATGCATTAAATATCCACGGGATTTCCACGGTGGCGGGGAACCAGACGATAGAGCGCGTCACGAACAATGCGCTTGCACTGAGCGCTTTTCTCGATTTGGATGTACCTGTCGTTAAAGGAGCGGAAGGACCTCTGACAAGACAAAAAGAAGATGCGGGACACGTCCACGGTGAGACAGGACTCGGCAATACTGTACTGCCGAAAACTTCGAAGCAGGCTGAGCCGGGCAATTCATTGCAGCTTATCAGAGATTATATTATGAATCTTCCTGAAGATGAAAAGATGACGCTGGTTCCTGTCGGTCCGCTGACAAATATTGCGCTGCTTTTAAAAGTATTTCCTGAAACAGCGGAACGCATTGAAGAAATTGTCTTAATGGGCGGCGGTACATTCGGCAACAGAACCCCAACAGCGGAATTCAACATATGGGGAGACCCTGAGGCTGCGAAAATCGTCTTTGATTCGGGCCTGCCGATTGTAATGTGCGGACTTGACGTGACCCATAAGAGCGGGCTCGACCGGGAGCAGGTCGAAGCACTGTTTAACAGCGAAGGAGAAGTGCAGAAAGCATTTGGCGAAATGCTGAAATTTTACTTTGATTCTCCTGCATATATTAACAGTGAACTTGTGCATATTCACGATGCAGTTGCGGTTATTTATCTGACTAATCCTGAAATATTTAAAGGAATGCAGGTCAGTGTTGATGTAGATTGTACAGATGATATCAACCGGGGCATGACTGTATGCGATGTGCGGAAGACTGCACCTGAAGCGGGGCGTAATGTGACACTTGTGAACGATATCGATTTAACAGCATTTCAAAATATACTGCAGGCTAAACTCGGCAGTCTATAGTAATTCTTGGAGGTAGAACAGATGAGCAAGCCTAAGGTAACAATTGTAGGCAGTTTAAATATGGATTTGGTCGTTACGGCAGAACGTCACCCGTCAATCGGCGAAACACTGACTGGTGAAAAGTTCACGACACTGTGCGGCGGCAAAGGTGCGAACCAGGCCGTTGCAGCAGCGAGACTCGGTTGCGATGTGACGTTTATCGGCAGAGTGGGCAACGATGCGTTCGGGATTGAAATGATTGAAAGTCTGAGAAAAGAAGGTGTCAACGTCGGTAATATTGAGATGATTGATGAGGTGGAGAGCGGTATTGCCATGATTACCGTAAACCCGCTGGATAATACAATTATCGTTGTACCGGGCGCGAATGCACATGTTACAACAGATGTAATCGATAAACACCGTCAGGCAATTTTAGAAAGCGATGTCGTCGTCACCCAGCTTGAAATTCCGATGGACACAGTGGATTATGTTGCACAGGTGTGCGGAGAGAATAATATTGATTTAGTTGTTAACCCGGCGCCGGCACAAAAGCTGACGGATAATATTATAAATTACAGTACATATATTACGCCGAATCAGATTGAATTGACACAGCTGGCAGCAGCACATCCTGAAATTTTAAAAGACCACGTCGATAAATTTGTCGTTACGAGCGGCAGCAAAGGCTGTTATTATTCAGTCGATGCCTTCCGCGTCGACGTGCCGACCATGAAAGCGGAAGTTGTCGATACGACAGGTGCAGGAGATTGCTTTAACGGCGCCTTTGTCAGTTATATTGCACAGGGTAAAAGCCTGCAGGAAAGCTGTCATTTCGCCAACACTGCAGCATCAATCAGTGTAGAAAAATTCGGTGCGCAGCACGCGATGCCGACAACTGAGCAGGTGCTCGGAAGAATGCAGAGTTAAAAATAATTATTATGCGCATGAGAGTGTTTGGAGATTTGTCATATATAAAAGATGATTTTCATAATAATAATAAAAGTCACTGACGGATACAGCCGCCAGTGACTTTTTTCTTAAATAATAGATGAGAATAATGATGTTGGGATAATAATAATCCATGGTGCCATTAATAGTGTTGAGATAATACTCGATCTGGTGATTTGTTTATCTTCGAGACCGAATTTAGCATAGATTTTTTGTGTGATTTTAAACTGGATAAAAATTATGATAATGAATACAAGGAGTACAAAAATCATGCTGTAAATACTGTTGAAGGGGTTTGCAATAACGCCTTCGAAAAAAGCGACAATCCAGTCAGGAGTAGCATTGCTGATTTCTTTTACATCGTCGAATGAAGCGGGGTTGCTTCTGAACAGCGGGTCGATAAACAGCGCCGCATACATAATTCCAACAGCAGCAAGATTCAGACCGATATCAGTCAGCCAGATTTTCCAAGAAGCCTTAACAGTAATTTCCTTGCGTTTATATTTTTTATCGAGCGGTAAATAAATCGCAAACCAGTCGATCAGCATTTTTAATGGTATTATCATAAAAACAACAGGCGGAATTAACCACATCAGCCATACCGGCATAATCATTACGGAAAACCTCTTTCTTATTTTATAGATTATCCTGTATATTTTACGCTTGTCACACGCGTAAGTAAATTGAAATGATGAATCACAGTCAGGAAAGGTGATTAAAAAACTTGAATAAATAAAACAGCTTAAATATCTTGAATTAAAGATATCTGAGCTGTTTTATGTTTGAGCGAGACCTAATTTTTTGGTGATCTATATAGAATTTAGACCGGATTTGTTGGGGAGTTGGTATGACTTCCGCTCATGTGTATCCTGGTTGTCTGGGGTTGATATGAGCTCCGTTCATGTGTATCCCAGCTTCTTGGGGTTGATATGAGTTCCGTTCATATGTATCCCAGCTTCTTAGGGTTGATATGAGCTCCGTTTATGTGTATCCCAGCTCTCTGGGGTTGGTATGACAGCCTCTCATATGTATCCCAACTCTCTGGGATTGATATGACGCCGAATCACATGTATCCCGATCATAATCTAAATATTATTCAGCAAATACTGTGCTCCAGCTGTCGCGTCCTTCAAGCATTTTGCGCGCGATTTCTTTCGCACCTTCTAAGCTGTGGCTCGCTGCCCATCCGCACTGTACTTCATTACATGCAGGAACTTCAGTTGCTTCAAGGACATCGTTCAATGTTTTCTCCATAACATTTTCAATGCCTGCTTTATCTTCATCGTTTAATACTGAAAGATAAAATCCTGTCTGACATCCCATAGGACTTAAATCAACAACACGTTCGTGATGGTTGCGAATATTTTCAGCCATTAGATGTTCAATTGAGTGAAGTGCAGGCATATCCATATGCTCTTTGTTAGGCTGGCAGAAACGGATATCGTATTTATAAATTGTATCTCCGTACTGTCCTTCGTTTGTTCCTGCGAGTCTAATATAAGGTGCCGCCACTTTTGTGTGATCCAGGTTAAAACTTTCAACGTTCATTTTCTTCATATATGATACACTCCCTAAATTGTTTACTTAAGTTAATCTTATTACAACTTGAAGCGGAATGGCAACCGGAAGTAACTGACGGTGGCACGAGAACGCTCCTTGCGCGCCACCGAGAACCCACGGCGGCACGAGAACGCTCCTTGCGCGCCATCGAAAAACCACGGTGGCACGAAGACACCCTTTGCGCGCCGCCGAGAACCCACGGTGGCACGCACACCATAAAAAAGCACGCACCGGCAAGTCCGGTGCGTGCTCCTCTATATATTTCGCGGATTAATAATAGATTTAAAGTTAAAGACTGCGTTGAGTATAATGGCTGTCATACTGCCCATCACAATCCCGCTTGAAGTAATGACTGAAAGATTTTCAGGCAGGACAGCGAACAGGTCGGGTACGACGGTGACTGCAAGTCCCATACCGAGAGAGATTGCGACAATCACCATATTTTCCTGTTTGTTTAAATCAACGTGTGACAGCATTTTGATTCCTGCGCTGATTACCATGCCGAACATGGCAAGCATAGCCCCGCCGAGAACAGGTCCCGGTATCGCCAGTGTTGCTGCACCAATCTTTGGAGCAAGTCCTAAAATAATCAGCATGGCACCGGCAATATAAATAATTTTATTTCTGCGGACACCTGATATTTGAATCAGACCGACGTTTTGAGAAAACGTTGTATAAGGGAATGCATTGACGAGTCCGCCTAAAATAATTGCCATTCCTTCTGCGCGGTAGCCGCGCTTTAAATCATCGCCTTTAATTTTCTTCTCAGTAATATCTCCGAGTGCAAAGTACACACCTGTCGATTCAACAAGGCTGACTAAAGCAACCAGTGTCATAGTTAATATCGGCAGCAGATGGAATTCAGGAGTCCCGAAGTAAAACACTTGCGGTAAATGCAGCCATGATGCTTCAAGCACCGGTGTGAAATCAACACGTCCGAAAAAGACACCGATCACTGTTCCGATAATAATTCCTGTTAATATGGCGATTGAACTAAAGAAACCTTTAGCAAATTTTAAAATGATCAAAATAATAATTAAAGTCGAAAAGCCTAAAAATAAATTGACAGCCGAACCGAAGTCTTCAGCACCCTGACCGCCGGCTAGGTCATTTATTGCTACCGGTATAAGTGTCAGTCCGATAGTCGTCACTACACTGCCGGTCACAACCGGCGGGAAAAACCGTATCAGTTTACTGAAAAAAGAAGCAATCAGCACTACGATTAAACCAGATACTAAAATAGCACCGTAAACGGATTGAATGCTGTAGGTATTGGCGATGTTAATAATCGGTCCAACGGCGGTAAACGTACATCCGAGTACGACGGGTAAACCGATGCCGGAGAACTTATTCTTCCAAACCTGAAGAATTGTTGCCACCCCGCACATCATAATATCGATGGAAATCAAGTAGGTCAGCTGGGCAGGTGTTAAACCGATGGCGTTGCCGACAATCAGCGGAACGATAACTGCGCCGGCATACATGGCAAGTACATGCTGCAGACCGAGCGAAAAATCTTTAACGTTGGATTCCTGAGCCATTACTCATTGTCTCCGGCAAATGTTACAGTATGATTCGATAAAGACTCGATGCGCGCGAGAGATTCCACACGGTAATTTTTCTCTTTAAGAATTGCGGCTCCGCTTTGGAATGATTTTTCAATCACGATGCCGATGCCTGAAACATTAGCCTTCGCCTGTTCAACGATATTAATTAAAGCACCGGCTGCTTCGCCGTTGGCTAAAAAGTCATCGATAATTAAAATGTTATCTCCCGGCTGAATGAATTGATTGGATACACTAATCATATTTGTTTCCTGTTTCGTATAAGAAAAGACTTGTGCAGATAATAAATCATCAGTAAAAGTCAGCGATTTTCTTTTTCTTGCGAATACCGCAGGAACATTGAAGTTCAAAGCTGTCATTACTGCAGGCGCGATACCTGAAGATTCCAAGGTAAGTACTTTTGTAATTTCTGTATCTTTAAATCTGCTGTGGAATTCTTTGCCGATTTCCACCATTAGTTCAGGATCAATCTGATGATTTAAAAATTTATCTACCTTTAATACGTTATCCGAAAGTACGACACCTTCTGATAAAATTTTGTTTTTTAACAAGTCCATTCCAAAAGCTCCTTTAAGTATGTAAGTTAATGAATGTATTTATATTAACAGAAATAACGAACTTATCAACAATAAATTTTAATAAAGTTCATATTTAGTTTAATATATTGTGTAAAAATATAATAATATTCGGTTATTGATATTATTAGGATGAATTTAAGCGGCCATGTATAATAAATTTATCGTGTCGTAAGGAGCTGAATTGTGTCTTTGAATAATATGGAAATAACAAAAGAAACCTTAATCAGGACGAGAGTTCAGGAAATGATTTTGCAGGGAGAACTCGGACCCGGTGATAAACTGCCGAGTGAAAATGAGCTGGCTGAAGAATACCGGGCGAAGCGGATCGATGCGCGAAATGCGCTGGTGCAACTGGAGAAAATGGGTATTGTTTATGGCAGACAAGGCGTGGGGCGTTTCGTTAATGAACCTTTGCCGACGATTGAATTTGCTGTTACAGGCACGACGAGCTTTTCTGAAAAAATGAAGGAGCAGAATATCCCGTACGAAAGCCGGATTATTTACGCCGATTATGCCTCTGAAAAAGAACGGGAATATTACAGTAAGTCACTCGGAACAGCGGATCACGTAAAAATATTTAAAGTGGCGCGTCTTAGAATTGTCAATGAAGTTCCCTGTGCGATTCACAGCTCTTACATAAGGGAAGACCTGTTTCCGGATATATACAGCGATAAAGATAGTCTGCAGTCCGTTTACACCTATTTTAAAACTTCAGGACACGAGCAGTTAAGCAGTAAAGATCGCATTATCTCTACTCAATTTCCGACACTGGAAGAGATGAAGATTTTAAACTGCAGTGAACTCGTTCCTTTGCTGGTCTTTGAAACAGATACCTATGATAAGCAGACGGGTGATTGTCTGGAGCGGGTAAAAATATTATACAGAAGCGATTTGTTTAAACATCAGCTGTCAGATGAGAGCTGAGACCGGAACTCAAGAGTTCCGGTCTTTTTTTATGCAGTCATCCTGAATTAACAATTATCAATCCAACGTTTACATTCCTTTACCAATACTTAAAGTCCACCTGCTTGGCAACAAGTTAGGATTAATTCATAAGGAGGTTGTGACATGGACAGAAAATTATGGACACGTATTTTTTCCAAGTACGGCAGAACAGAGGCGATCGATTTCTATAACAATTTTAAAGAAGCATTGGACTTCGAAATCATCAGTGAGCCGAGTGAAGGTCTGGTTATGATGAAGACGAGAGAACATGCGAAAAATTCTTTATTTTATATGGGTGAAGTGCTGATTACTGAAACAAAAATCAGACATGGCTCAACTGTAGGCACGGGTCTCGTGAAAGGTTCGGATAACGAATTGTCGGAGGCTATGGCTTTTATCGATTTAAGTTTTAAACTGGACAAATTTACAGCGGAGTTAAATGACATTTTAAAATCGCTTAAAAATATTGAAGCAAATGATATTGCAGAAAAAACAGAGAAAATTTTGCAAACTAAAGTCAGCTTCGAAATGATGAACGACTAGGAGGATAACGGTGAATACAATTGTACATACAACACAGCAGATCTACCGTCAGCTGATCAATGCGGCAAGCCGGCCGGGGCATGTTGAAATAATAACTGAAGATGTTAAGAATTATACGGGTTTCAGCAATGCGGCACTGCTGACTGCTATGACCTTATTCGATAATGAAATCTCATTTTATTCAGCAGATAAAACGATGCGGCAAGAATTAAAAGTATTAACCGGCGGTCTTCCGAATAAAGATTATTCGTCAGCAGATTTTTTAGTGACTAAAGAAGCAGATTTAAAAGCGGAGTATTTTAAGGAAGTGATGAAGGGTGTGTTAATTTCTCCTGAAAAGTCAGCAACGCTGCTAATCGATATAGAAAGTATCGGCAAAGGGCAGGCTTATCGCCTCAGCGGTCCCGGTATTAAAGAGTCGACAGATATTCAATTATCTTTCCCGAGCAGCTGGTTTGCACTCAGAAATGAAGTCTGCAAAGAGTTTCCGCTCGGCATCGATTTAATACTGACCGATAAAGAAAATAATACGGTGGTCATTCCGAGAACGACAAAAGTGGAGGTGCTTTAAATGGGTTACGTTGCGGTTAAAGGCGGCGCACATGCTATCAATAACTCGGTGATTTTATATAAAAACAGACGGCTTGAAGATGGAGCCGACATCGATGTTGAAAATATTAAAACAAATATGCGCCAGCTGATCAACCAGGTCATGAGCGAAGCGAGTTTTTATGACCGTGATATAGCGGCACTCGCAATCAAGCAGGCGGAAGGAAATATGGAAGAAGCAGTGTTCCTGATGCGTGCGCATCGTTCGACCTTACCGAGATTATATTATTCAACGGTAACGGACACGAGAGAAATGTTCGTTGAACGCCGCGTGTCTGCGAGCTTTAAAGACATACCGGGCGGACAGATCCTCGGTGCCACTTCAGACTTCACCCACCGCCTTTTAGATGATTCATTAAAAGAAGTGACAGACGGACCTCGAGAATCGGTGGATTGCAAAGAGATTCCGTTTAATTATGACCTCGATAAACTGCCGAAAGTCATCGATTATTTAGAGGAAGAAGGGCTCTTCGTTCGTGAACCGGAAAATAATGATGAACCGGACGATATTACGAAAAAGGCGATCGAGTATCCGAGTACGAGAAGTCAGAGACTGCAGGCATTAACCCGCGGCCAGACTGGTGCAGTGACGTCGCTCGGCTATGCTGAAATTCGAGGTTACGGGATTGCTTCCCATCCGAATATAGGAGAATGCCGTGTCGGCCAGCAGCCTGTTCATGTCGATTTAGATGATGATTACGGCGAGTATTTTATTGGTGATTATGAAGTCACTGAAATAGACGGTTTTATGCCGGACTTAGATGAAGATGATTCGGATGCCGGTGAAAAAGATCTGATGATTAAAATCGGCTACGGTCTTGTCTTTGGCCAAAATGAAACGAAAGCCATCGCCATGAGCGTATTGGATTACAGTCTCGAGCATCCGGAACCGGGTGTCGCTACGAGTGATGATGAATTTGTTTTATATCATATTGATTCAGTTGAATCGACAGGTTTTATTTCACACTTAAAACTGCCGCACTACGTTACATTCCAATCAAAACTCGACCGTATGCGTCAGGGCAAGGAGGAAAGACAGTGAGTCAGAACTTCGCATTTTTAGATGAACACTCAAAAAAAGAAATACGCAGAAAAACATTAAAAGCAATCGCAATTCCGGGCTATCAGGTACCATTTGCGTCACGTGAACTGCCGATTGCCAGAGGATGGGGAACAGGCGGCCTGCAGCTGACGCTGTCACTCGTCGGCCGGGAAGATATTTTAAAAGTTATCGACCAGGGCTCGGACGAATCCGTCAACGCTGTTAATATCCGCAATTTAATACAGAGCACAACAGGCGTAAAAGAAACCATTCATACATCGGAAGCCTCACTGATTCAGTCGCGTCACAGAATCCCGGAAGTTCCGCTGAAGCCTTTTCAGATTTTAGTGCTGCAGGTGCCGATGCCGGAACCGTTAAGAACCGTTGAAGTCAGCGAGCGCAAAACAAAAATGCTGCACGGTGATAAAGAATACAGCGGAGCATTTATAAAATTATTTGAGCAGATTATGAAATACGGCCACATTACAGATGATGCCGACTATCCGGTCATGGTAAATGACCGCTATGTTATGGCACCGAGCCCGATTCCGAGATTTGATAATCCGAAGATGAACTACAACGAAGGACTTATTCTCCTCGGTGCCGGGCGTGAGAAGAAAATTCACGCCGTACCGCCGTACACCAAAGTGGAATCACTCGCTTTTGAAGATTATCCATTTGAAGTTGAACAATTTGAAGATAAAGTCTGCCGCAAGTCAGGTTTAACCGGCGTCTACATGGATGAACTTCAGGACGAGAAAACAGGAGAAACGTACTACCTGACCAACGATACGAGCTACATGCTTGAGAAGCTGAACGAGGAGGCTGTGAACAATGCCGGCAAATGATGAAGTTGTATTGTCATTGAGAGATTTATCGAAAAAATTTGGCAGCGGCTGTGACTATTGCAGGGAAACTGATGCCGAACTGCAAAAAAATATGTGTCCTGAATGCCATACAGTGTATGCAGTGAGGAACGCGTCACTCGACTTGTATAAAGGTGAAATTCTCGGCATTGTCGGTGAGAGCGGCAGCGGGAAAAGCACTTTAATGAAGACGCTGTACTTTGATCAGGAAGCGACTGGCGGTGAATATATACTGCCAGGTGACGCGAGCATTGAAGGCAATGCCTTCGACGTCTCCAGCCAGAAAAAGAGACAGATCCGCAACGAGCAGCTCGGTATGGTGTATCAGAACCCGCTTCAGGGTTTAAAGATGGATTTTTCATCGGTGACTAATATCGCAGAAAAACTGATTGCGAGCGGAAACCGCAACGTCGGGCAGATGACAGACCGGGCAGATCACTTCCTTGAGAAAGTTAACATTGCGCTCAGCCGTAAATACGAAGCACCGAAAAATTTCTCCGGCGGTATGCAGCAGCGCGTGCAAATCGCTAAGGCGCTGTCGAATTACCCGCCGATATTATTGCTGGATGAAGTTACAACCGGCCTCGACTTATCAGTGCAAGCAGATGTGCTGGAATTAATTAAAGAAATTCAGCGCGACATGGGTGTCAGCATGATTGTCGTATCTCACGACCTTGCGATTATCCGCATGCTCTGTGACCGGACCATAGTTATGCTTGACGGCCGGGTCATCGAGCACGGAATTACCGATCAGATTCTGGAAGACCCGCAGCATAAATATACTCAGCAGTTAGTTTACTCAATCTTATAAGAGGTGACAAGTTTTGATTATTATAAACAGCAGCGTCATAACAGAGACAGAAATTTTAGAAAATCATGCAGTCGTGGTCGAAGGTGACACAATTAAAACAATTATCCCAATGGCAGAGGCGGATACTGAAGGTCATCAGAGAGTTATCGATGCTAAAGGCGGTTATGTGACTGCAGGATTTATCGATATTCATTCCGATTATATTGAAGGAATTATTGCCCCGCGTCCGACGACGGTGATGGATTTTAATATCGGTATTAAAGAGTCGGAAAGAATTTTAAGTTCGCATGGCATTACAACGATGTTCCATTCTTTATCGATATATAAACAGGATTTATTCGGGCACAAACCTGTCAGACAGCCGGACAATGTGGATAAGCTGATTCATGCAATCCACCGCACACATTCCGAGAAACATTTAATCAGGCACCGCATGCATGCGCGTTTTGAACTCGACTCACTCGGTATGGTAGACACCGTAAAAGATCATATTGAAAACGGGCGCGTTCATCTTCTGAGTTTTATGGACCATACACCCGGTCAGGGACAGTACCGGGATATTGAAAAGTACCGTCACACGATGAAAGGCTACCAGGATCTTTCGGATGAAGAAATTAATAAACAGATTGAAAGCAAAAAAGAAATGGACAGGCTGTCGGTCGAAGAAATGGAAACGATGTCGGAACTGGCGCGTTCAAAAAACATTGCGGTGGCGTCTCACGACGACGACGCAACAGAGAAAATTGATTTTAATGAAACGCTGGCAACGACGATCAGTGAATTTCCAATCACGATGGAAGTTGCAAAATACGCTCACGGCAAGGGCATGTATACGCTCGCCGGAGCGCCTAACATTATGCTCGGCGGTTCGCACTCGGGTAATTTAAACGCAAAAGACGCAATCATGGAAGGGTGCGTATCCATTCTCTGCAGCGACTATTACCCGCCCGCCATGCTTCACTCTGTATTTAAGTTAAACAAAGAAGCAGGCTATCCGCTCGTTGACGGCTTCAAACTAATTACGCTGAATCCAGCCCAAGCAGTGCAGATGGACGATGAAATTGGTTCGGTTGCACCAGGTAAAAAAGCGGATTTAAACGTCATAAGAATTTTCGACGATTATCCGACTATTACAGAATGTATTGTTAACGGAAAAATTGTCAGCCAGTACCACTACCGGGTAGATTAGGAGGATAACTATGATTAAAATAAATGATTTCAGCAAATCATTCACCATTCACCATCTGAACCAGACAAGAGAAGCAGTCAGCGGGGTATCGTTCGATGTAGAAAAAGGTGCGTTTCTCGGTATTGTCGGCGAAAGCGGCAGCGGTAAATCGACTATATTAAAAAGTATTTACGGCACTTATAAACCGACGACAGGTACTGTGAATTACGATTCCGAGAATTTCGGCTCCGTCGATCTGCATAATATATCAGACAGAGCACTGATTAAACTGCGCACGAAAGAAATCGGCTATGTATCTCAATTTTTAAAAGTTATGCCGCGTACAACAACGCTTGAGCTTGTTATTAATTCAATGCTTGAAATGGGCGTCGATAAAGACAGCGCCGCGGTAAAAGCTGAAGAAACACTCAGACACTTCGATATTCCAAAAGCACTGTGGCATAACTATCCAAACACTTTCAGCGGCGGGGAGAAACTGCGTTTAAATATCGCATGTGCAGTCGTTAAAAATCCGCGTCTTCTGCTGCTCGATGAGCCTACAGCATCGCTTGATGAGAAATCGAAACTGAAAGTCAGAGAAACAATCTCAAAACTGATCGATAATGGTACAACTTTGATCGGCATTTTTCACGATCTGGAATTTATGGACGGCTTATGCACAAAAGTATATGACATGAATACGAAAATGCTCGAGGAGCGTGCGGTATGACGGACAAAATAGATCTGCATGTGCACAGCAGCTTTTCCGATGGTAAAGATAGTGTAAATAAAGTACTGGATCTGGCAAAAGAGAGAGATGTTAAAATGTTAAGCTTCGTCGATCACGACACAAATCTGACATACAATGAAGCGTTACCATATGCAAAACGTCTCGGTATCGACTTAATTCCGGGCATAGAAATCTCAGCTTACGATTTTAAACGCAGGAGAAAAGTACACGTTTTAGGATATAACTATGATTTGGATGCAACGAATATTAAAAAATTAACGGAGCCTTTACAAACGAGGCGTCATCAGCATTCTTTGGAACAAATTAAAAAAATCGAAGATTACGGTATTGATGTAGATATGGATGAAGTGAAAAAAAGCGTCGGACCGGCCGGCATCATATATAAGCAGCATATTATGCACGCAATATGTGATGACCATTACACTTGCCCGAAATATACAACCAAGTACCGGACTCTCTTTAAGAACAACGGTCCTGCTGCAGGAGATATCGAGTATATCGACTATATCGAAGCGCTGAAGGCAATTAAACAGGACAAGGGCCTCGCAGTCATTGCTCATCCCGGTCAGCTGCACAGTTATGAACTGATTGAGGATAACTATGAACTAATCGACGGAATAGAAAAATATCATCCGGATCACGGTCCCGCTGATTATGAAAAAATCGATGCTGTGTGTGAGAAATATGACCTGTTCATTACAGGAGGATCAGATTATCACGGAGATTTCGGAGCAACTGCTGAGATTGGTATAGACAGCGGATTATTAAAGGAAACAACCCAATTATTTAGATAGTATAAACATGTGTTAAATAGACGTAAAGTGCATTTACTTGCCTTCTAAAATCATTTTAAATTAATCATGTAAATAAAACTTAAGGGAGTTTGAAAATGAAAAAGTTAATGAATGTTTTTCTTGGTTCAGCTTTTGTCTTAGCGCTTGCAGCATGCGGCGGAGAAGGAGATACACAGACAGAAGACGGTTCTGCAGATGCTGCTTCGGGCAGTGATGAGCCTCTAAGTGTCGTCTGGTATCCAAACGAATCCGGCAATGAACTTGCTGATGCACGCGAAGAAATTGGAGCGATTTTAGAAGAAGCGACAGGCAGAGAAGTAGAACATGAACTGACTACAGACTATGCAATAGCCATCGAGAGCATTGTTAATGATAATGCAGACCTCGCATTTACAGGTGCAGAAGGATACATACAGGCTAAGGAACGCAATGACAATATCGAACCATTGGCGGTGCCGTCAGGACCGTCAGGAACTGAAGAAGATGCTTTATACTACAGCTGGTTCGCTACTAAAGTCGATAACATGGAAAAGTATGAAACAGGCGAAGGCGAATACTCAATTGAAGAATTCCCGGGAAGCAACTTTTCATTTGTCTCAACTTCATCAACATCAGGTTTCAGAGTACCAACGTCAACGATTTTAAATGAATTTACTGAAACTGAAGAATATGCAGACTTAACAGAAGAAGATTTAGCTGAAAGCGGACGTTTCTTTGAGCAGGTAATGTTCGGTAACACTCATCAGGGTTCTGCAGTCAACTTAATTAACGAGAGAGCAGATGTTGCAGCTTTCTGTGACACTTGTGTTGAGAACTACGTAGAACTTGCAGAAGGCGAAGAAAATACAGCAGGTGCGATTTACGAAGTATCTGAAGGTGCAGCAGACCCATTCTCCAATCTTGCTGGAGAGCAATTTGGAATCATCTCGGCAACACCGGTACTGAATGCACCGTTTATTGGTAACGTAAGCACTTTAGGTGAAGAAACATTCAATGAAATTCAGGAAGTTCTTGCTTCTGATGAAGTTGCAAATAACGAAAAGATTTTCGTTCCTGAAGATGCAGAAGAAGGCGGATTATTTACCAAGTCAGCGGACGAGCGTTTTGTAGTTGTTGAAGATGAATGGTTCAACCCGATTAGAGAACTCAACTCAGGAAACTAAATTGAAAATTTAAACCGGCATCCAACGATATAAAATTTATTCATCTGAGAGGGGATTTCCCCTCTTTTTAATTAGGAGGCATCTTCCATGGCGGTGGAACATAAAACAAAAGAAGTAACAAAAAATAGAACAGATTTTAACAAGAAGGAAACAGATGAAGTACTGATCTCTTTTGATGAAGATATAGAAGTTACAGGTAACGAAGTCGAAACCGCATCGAAAAAAGAGCTTAAAGAAATGCCTGTAATCATGTCGATTGAAAATCTGAATAAGGAATACTCAAAAGGCAAGTCGGTGCTTAAAGAAATTAATTTCAATATTAAGCAGGGTGAATTATTGTCGATTATCGGTCCGTCTGGTGCCGGGAAGTCTACGTTACTTCGTTCGATAAACCGCATGATAGAGCCGACGTCGGGTAAGATTACGTTCGATGGCAAAAACATTACCAGTGTTAAAGGAAAAGAATTGAGACATATGAGAACGAATATTGGGATGATCTTCCAGCATTATAATCTGGTCGACCGTTTGTCGGTCTTTGAAAATGTGATGCACGGCACCTTAGGTTATAAAAACAGCCTGCAGGGCATTTTCTCAATGTATACAGAATCAGAGAAAGAGGAAGCCCTGGATATTATTACGGAACTGGGTATTCAGGACCACATTTACAAGCGCTGTGATGAACTGTCTGGCGGTCAGAAGCAGCGTGTCGGTATCGCACGTGCCCTGGTGCAAAAACCTAAAATTATTCTCTGTGACGAGCCGATAGCTTCACTGGATCCGAGTTCTTCAAGAGTAATTATGGATCATCTCAGAAAAATATGCAGTGAAAAAGGCATTACGGTAATCGTTAATCTGCATCAGGTGGATGTTGCTAAAAATTACTCGGACCGTATTATCGGCTTAAACAGCGGTCAGGTAGTCTTTAACGGCCATCCGGCTGAAATTGATAAAGAAGTCATCCAGTCGATTTACGGTACGGATTTTGATGACTTAATTACGGAGTAGGTGATTAATGATGAGCAAAACAAATACGTTAAACGTTAATGAAATAAATATTATTCAGAAGAAGAATCTTTATTTATTGCTGACAGTCGTCGTCATTGTCGGACTGATTATGCTCGCGAGCTACATTACCGAATATAATCATATAGAAGGCGTGCTGTCGATTCCTGCAGCAGCGTCATGGATGGCCAGCAACATATGGTTTTCATCGTCGACACTGGCAAATCTCGGCAGTGTAATGCGTCTTTTATGGGAAACAATTTTAATTTCAATTGTTTCCACAACGACAGCTGCAATATTTGCTGTTGTATTTGCTCTCATGGGCTCAAAATTGACTTATATTAACAAACCGTTAATGCTGGCAGCAAAAATAATTGCTTCAATATCACGTAATATTCCGGTCGTTGCCTGGGCATTAATTTTAGTCATCAGTTTTGGAACGAACTCAATGACCGGATTCCTGGCCTTATTTTTCGGTTCATTCGGATTTTTAGTCAGAGCTTTTGTAGAAACAATCGATGAAGGCAGCAAAGATTCCGTGGAAGCATTGAAAGCAACAGGAGCTACATACTGGCATACGATATTTAAAGCGGTACTGCCGGGTAGCATGCCGCAGATGTTCAGCTGGATTTTATTTATGATTGAAACGAATATACGCAGTGCGACGCTCGTCGGACTTTTAACAGGAACGGGTATCGGCTACTTATTCGATCTGTATTATAAACAGCTGAATTATGAAATGGTATCACTGATTACATTGGCAATCGTCCTCGCGGTCCTTGTGATTGAAGCAATATCAAACATCATCAGAAGGGAGATTTTATAATGACTGCTCTTGTTGAACGTAATAAAAATGGCTGCATTAAGGTCTCTAAACCCAGCAGAGGACAAAGAGTTTTAAAGGGATTATTAATCGGTTCAGCAATATTCACGGTTATCGGATTCTTTATTATGGATTACGCAGGCCTGGATTTAACACAGGCCATTCCGATGACACTCGATAATCTCGGGCAGATGTTTTTATCTCCGAGTTTAAATAACACAACCTGGTCAAATGCGCTGTGGCAAGTGACAATCACTTTATCACTTGCGTTTTTATCGACTATTTTAGGAGCAGTAATTTCACTGTTTTTAGCATTTGGGACAGCTGTTAATCTGTCAAAACCGTGGGTCAGCAACACGATTAAAGCATTTATTACTGTCGTTCGTGCGGTGCCGACTGTGCTCTGGGTCTTAATATTTGCGATTGCAGCGGGCTTAGGCTCTGTGGCAGCGGTAATCGGTATGATTTTCCACTCCATTGCATATCTGGTTAAAGCATACTCGGAAGCTTTTGAAGAAGTAGACGAAGGTAAAATTGAAGCGCTGCGTGCTTCCGGCGCAAGTTATTTTCATATTCTGTTCCAGGTCATCGTGCCGCAGACGAAAAGCTTTTTAATTTCGTGGACATTCCTGCGCTTTGAAATTAATTTCGGAGTAGCAGTTGCTATGGGTGCAGCCGCCGGAGCAGGCGGTATCGGTTACGAATTATTCATGGCGAGCACCTTCTACTATGATATGCAGGAAGTCGGGGCGATTACACTTATTATTCTGGTCGTAGCGATTATTTTAGAATTGTTTGCGAATAAATTAAAAGTAAATGCATAGAAACTCTTTAAGCTTAAAAAATCGCACTTGACTCCTCCGGGAGAACAAGTGCGATTTTTAAATTGGTTAAATTTTATATAAAGAAAACCATATGTATCAGCGTCGGAATAACAAAGCTGCCGATAAAAATCATATAGTAAAGATCCGGACGGTCACCTTCTTTTGCAAATTTATGTGCAAGCATTCTGAACACTACTGATGCGACGAAGGCAAAAATAACGAAAGCAAAAAAACCGGTCGTATAATAAATGAAATTAAAGTAAATTAATGCGACAAACATAATTAGATATAAGAGAAAGCCGCATGTAAATGAGAGTATATATTTTTTCTGACTGGACATAATAGCACCTTTATAATTAGTATTACCATCAATAATATATTAACCTTTTAAGATATGCAATTTCCCGGCGGAAAGGTTATAATTTCAAGTAACAGAGATTGGAGAGATGATTATGTCATTTGTAAAGTACATTGAGTCGAAAGACGGAACGCTGCTTTATGCGAAAGTACAGACGACAGAAGTGCCTGAAACAGCGAAGGCGACAATCATTATTGTCCATGGTCTTGCGGAACATTTGGGAAGATATGATGATATCGCAAGTGTGCTGATGCAAAAAGGATTCAATGTCATCCGCTATGATCAGCGCGGACACGGTCATTCTTCCGGCGAAAATACTTTTTATTCAAAAGTTGATGAGATTACAGATGATCTCGGTGCTATAGTACTCTATACAAGAAAGCTTCTGCCGCAGCAGCAGGTTTTCGTTATCGGCCACAGCATGGGGGGCTATACAGCTGCTCTATACGGCACCAAGTATCCGCGAAAAATTGACGGGTATGTTACATCCGGCGCGCTGACACGCTATAACCACGAATTGTTTGCGGGCATTCCTGTCGGGCTCGACAGCAACGATTATATTAAAAATGAACTGGGCGAAGGACTATGCAGTACAGAAATTGTTCTTAAACATTACGTTGAGGATGCGCTGAATAAAAAGGAGATATCTGTCGGACTGATCCGGACGCTTGAAAAAGGTATCGAGTATTTAAAACTTGAAGCTCGAGATTTTAAAGATCCAGTGCTTATTCTTCACGGAGAGAACGATGGGCTTGTAGCTGTTCAGGATTCAGTGGAATTTCATGATGAAATATCTTCAGAAGATAAACAATTAATCATTTACCCTGAACTCGAGCATGAAATATTTAACGAATTTACTATGAAGACAGAAATTTTCAATACTGTCATCAGCTGGATCGAAGAACGTCTGAAAAGTGCGGAGGAAGAAAAATAATGAATATTACAGATGCGATACAAACGAGGCGGAGTATAAAAATATTTAAGGATATTGAACCGGTTAGTAAAGAGGTTGTTGAACAGCTGCTCCAGGCGGCGATTATGGCTCCTAACCATCATCATACCGAGCCGTGGAAGTTTTTTGTGCTGCAGGGAGACGGACGGCTTCCCCTCTCGCGTGTGCTTGCTGAATGGGCAAAAACGCGGGTGGATGATCCTGCAAGCGAAGCGGGACAGAAACGCATTAAAAAAATCAGCGGGAAGCCGCTTATTGCACCCACGGCAATTGTCGTTGCACTGAGTCCAAAACAGGACAGTAAAAAAGCAATTTACATTGAAGATGTGTCGGCGGTTTCCGCTGCAGTCCAGAACATTCTTCTTGAAGCACACGGTCTTGGCCTCGGTGCAATCTGGAAGAGCGGTCCGGCATATTATGCCGCTCCCGTTAAAAATTACTTTAAACTGACGGATGAGGAAGAAATTTTAGGTGTTATTTTCGTCGGGGAATCGGATATGAAGAAAAACCCGGAACCTAAACGAATTCCTTTTGAAGAGAAGACCGTATGGATTACAGAGGATGAGAAGTAAATGAAAAAAGCAGCCATTCTCTTATTTTTAACAGCGACTCTGCTGATGTTCAGCGTGGGTACTCTTATTCCTGTGGAGTATAACTTTATCGTGTACCTGGCAGTGTTGATATTATTCATTGCGGGGATGTACTGCAGTGTAAGTATTGATCCGGATTCCAAGTGAAATAAGTGTAAAATATGCATTTTTTATATTTAAGAGGGTAACTTCATTATATGGAGCTGCCCTTTTTTATATTGGAGGAATATTTTATTAAGTAAATTTGGAAAGCGGGTGTTATCGATGAGGAAATACATAATAGTTATGCTGTTTACTGCAGCTGCGGTCATACTTGGTGCCTGCGGTAGTCCGGAAAATAAAGTCTTATCAAACATTGAAACTATTGAAGAAAATACTGTGCCGGCACTGACCGACACCATTCAGAACATTATTGACCGTGAAGCGGAAATGTCCGCTTTGTTTAATACTTCGGTGACTGATGAAGAGCTGTCTGACTTTAAAAATGACCAGTCACCGCTCTATGAAAACCTAAACCAGCGCAGTGAACTGGCAGCAGGTCTCACGGAGATTGAAGAGGAACTGAAGAGTATGTCAGAAAATATCGGTTCTGCCGATGTCAGCGAAAGCGAAGAACTGAAAGAAGAACAAGTCCAGCAGTTAGCGGAAACAGTAGAGAAGCTTGGTGAAAGTATTAAGAATGTGCGGGAGGGCTATGAAAATGTCAGCAGTACAGAAACTGCCTTTTTTGAATCTCTTGCAAGCGAGAATGCTGATTATAATACATTGAATGAAGGCATCACGGAAGTTAATGAAGTTCACGGGGAAGTCGCAGCATACTATCAGTCGATTAACGAGCAGCTGCAGGCATTTCAAAACGGCAGTAATGAGATGAAGAACGCACTTGGTGAAAAGACGGCAGGCAGTGAAAAATCAGCACAGGTAGAGACTGGGACAACTGACGTAAAAACAGAAGAGAGCGCATCTCAAAAACTGTATACGGTAGACCCTGAAACGTCTGCGATAGTGCCGTCTTCGGAGGAAGCCGAACCGGCTGCTGTACTGCTTACGATAGACGATGCTCCGGATGAAAATGCAGTAGCTATGGCTCATACATTAAAAGAACTCGGTGCCCCTGCCATATTTTTTGTTAACGGCATGTTTATCGAGTCGGAAGAAGGACGGGAAAAGCTGAAAGAAATTCATGAGCTGGGTTTCGAAATCGGAAATCATACTTATAACCATTTTAATATGCAGGAGATTACTCCTGAAGATACTGCACTTGAAATAATCGATACAAGCGACCTGATTGAAGAAGCGGTCGGGGAGCGGCCGAAATATTTCAGAGCTCCGTTCGGGGTCAACAGTGAAGCATCCATCAGTACAGCAGAAAAAGAAAACATGACAGTTATGAACTGGACATACGGTTTTGACTGGGAGCCTGAGTATCAGGAAGCGGAATCACTCGCGGATATTATGGTAAATACTGAGATGCTCGGCGATGGGGCAAACTTGCTAATGCATGACCGTACATGGACCAGCGAGGCGCTTCGGGATATCGTTAACGGTCTTAGAGACAAAGGCTATACGCTGATTGATCCGAAAACAATCGATACTGAAGGCGGGGTGACTGAATGAGCACGAGAAAATTTTTAATTATGGTCGGAGGAATTCTTGCAGTACTGTTTTTACTGCTTGCGCTGGCAATCAGAGGAGAGACAGGCAGCAGTGAGCCTGAAACTGCAGAAGAGACAGCGGCAGAAAATGCTGCAGAGGAAAGTGAAGGTGAAAGCACGGCACCGGAAGAAACAGAAAAGCCTCTTGCTGAGCTGGATTTAAATGACGGCCCTCTGTATTCGCTTAATGAGAATACAACACCTGTATTTCAGCATCAGTCCGGCGTTGATATTGCTTATCCAAAAGAAGGAGTAAAAGGTATATTTGTAACTGCTTTTTCCGCAGGCGGAGAGAGGATGCAGGAATTGACAGAACTCGTCAATAATACGGAATTAAACTCTATGGTTATCGACGTTAAAGAAGATATCGGTGATATTATGATGCCGCTTGATGTCGATAATGAAGTTGCACAGGCCCACATGTATGATTATGTTAATCCGGAAGTATTGATGGAGACACTTGAAGACAACGAGATTTATCCGATCGCGCGTATTGTTGTCTTTAAAGATTCGAGGCTTGCTGCGGAACGTCCGGATTTATCTTATCAAAACAGCGATGGAACAGTATGGCAGAACGGAAGCGGGGAAAGTTTTGTCAATCCGTTTGTTAAGGAAGTCTGGGATTATAATGTGGACATTGCCATAGAAGCAGCCAAGCTCGGATTTAAAGAAATTCAGTTTGACTATGTGAGGTTCCCGGAAGCATTTGAAACTCTCTCTTCTGAACTTACTTATGATTTTGGAGAGTATGCAGATACTGAAGCTGATGAGGTGCAGCAGAGAGTAAATGCTGTAACGGACTTCGTCGCTTATGCGAATGAACAGTTAAAACCTTATGATGTCGATGTATCAGTAGATGTTTTCGGCTATGCAGCTACCCAGCAGGAAGCGCCGGGGATTGGCCAGAACTTCTCTCAAATTGCCGATAATGTTGATATTATATCATCGATGATATACCCGTCGCACTGGGGCACAGGTGCATTTGGCTTTGATACGCCGGATACAGAACCGTACGAAGTAGTTAACCAGTATATGAAAGTGGAAAATGAAGTGCTTGGGAAACTTGAAGAACCGCCGAAATCGAGACCTTGGATTCAGGACTTTACTGCATCATATCTCGGACCGGGTAATTATATAAATTACGGAGCGACAGAAGTGGAGGCTCAGATTGAAGCATTAAAAGATAATGGTGTGGAGGAATATTTATTATGGAATGCTCAAAATACTTACTCGGAAGGGGCGAAATATAAATAAATTTCATGAAAGAACCTTGCCGGGAAAAGCCAGTTCCGGCAAGGGTTTTTTTGTATATATACTGTATAAGTTTTAGTGCATTATTTCAAATAGATTATGCATTTTGAAATTAAATTTCAATAAGAATATAGTAGTATACTTTCATTTTAATTGTCAATATACATATTATGTCGACTATATAGTGTAAAAATATACATAAGAGCTTGATTTCTTCGCGAAAAGAGTGTATAGTGTAAAAGTCGCCTTAATATAAAGTTTCATAAGATTGGAGAGGATAATTATGAGGTCTGAGGAAACAGCAGATCAGCAGATTGAAACGACCGAGAGTGACCACTCATTATCTAAAGTTCCATATAACGAACGTAAAATGGGATGGCTCAGTATTACCAACATTACTTTTGGTATTGCTACAGCAATATTCTACTTCCAAATAGGGAGTGTTATGGCACTGCAGTTCGGTGCAATTAATGCTCTGATATCAGCAGCATACGCAATTATCGTTGCAGGTATCATGGGTACAGTTATCGTTTACCTGTCAGCACGATCGGGAATGAACGTAAACTTAATGTCGCGGGGCGGAGGCTTCGGCTACATAGGTGCGTCATTAACATCTTTAATATATGCTTCTAACTTTATTATGTACTGTGCACTTGAAGGTATGATTCTCGTGTTTGCAGTACACGAATTCTTCCCTGTAATTCCTGTATGGCTGCTCATAGTCGTATTTGGAACACTCGTTATTCCACTTAACTGGTTCGGAATTAAGCAGCTCGATAAATTACAAAAATGGTCATTGCCAATATTCTTTGTGTTTTTAATTACAGCAATTGTAGTGTCATTCATGACACCGTCAAAATATGACGGCGCATTCTGGACTTATATGCCGGAAGGAATGCAGGTTGGAGGAACGGCACTGTTATTATGTATTGGTATGCAGCACGGAATCATTGGACTGACTGCACTTATAGCATCAGACTACGCACGTTTCTTAAAACCGAGCCATATTAAAGGCGGATCATTTGCAATCGGGTTTATTCCGCAGATTTTCTGTTACGGTGTAATGGGCGGACTTGGTATATGGTTTGGAGTGCGTTTAAATGAACCGAACCCGGGTGTATATATCGTACACTTATTAGGTATCGGCGGTGCATTATTCACAATGCTCACACAGGTCCGTATTAATGTAACTAACATCTACAGCAGTTCTTTATCATTATCAAACTTCTTTGAAAACGTTGTAAACTTTAAACCGGGCCGCAGATTCTGGGTCGTGGTTGCAGGTGTTGCAGCAATGGTATTAATGCTCGGCGGTATTACCGATCATTTAGATGCAGCATTAACATTCCAGGGTGTCTTTCTGATGTCATGGGCAGCGATTTTGGTTACTGATTTCCTCGTAGTAAAACGGATGATGAAAATTGGGCCCGGCTACTATGAAGAACGCCAGGAATATTTATATAAATGGAACCCAGTGGGTGTCTGGTCTCTGATTATTTCAAGTCTGCTGGGAACAATTGCAGCACTTGGCTACATGGGTCCATTCATGCAAAGTACAGCAGCATTCTTTGCGGCACTGCTGGCAGCGGTACTCACAATTGTTATTGCTTATATTACTAAAGGTAAGTATTATCTGAACGATAATGCTGAGAAAATCAATGACATTGATGAAAGAGATATTCTCGTGAAATCAAAAGCGGGAGGAAAATAATAGAATACACAACAAAGGAGGCGGTTTCTCAAAGGAAGCCGTCTCTTTTTGTTTTGAATACATAAGCAGGGGTACTTCTATAAGTACAGAGATATCTTTTAGCATTTAAGAATGAAGCGAGGTAGGAAAATGGAAGATATGCTGATGTATGCAATGAAATTAACCTTAGGTTTAATAGGAGTCATGATTGTTCTTAAATTGATCGGGAAAAAAGAGCTTGCTCAAGTTACTCCTCTTGATTTTGTTTATGCTCTGATACTTGGAGGCATTATAGAAGAATCATTGTATGATGCGACCGTGCCCGTTTATGAGATGCTGTTCTCTATATTTTTCTGGGCGCTGCTTATATTTGTTTTAGAAAAATTTGCTTTAAAAAGCCAGAGATTTAAAAGTATTTCACAAGGAGATCCACAGCTGCTGATAAATGAAGGTCATTTAGACAGAAAGATAATGGATGAAAATAATATGGACGTTGATGAAGTGCGGATGCTGCTGAGAATGAAAGATGTATTTTCTCTAAGTCAGGTGAAATACGGAATACTTGAAGAAAGCGGAGAGCTTTCAGTGATGCAGTATGCACGCGAAGAAGCGCCGACACGAGTTGAAATAATGAAGGAGTACAGTGAGAACGTCCTGCCGGAGCTACTGATAGACGGAGGCAAGGTCGAGCATCAGAGACTCAAAAATATTAATCGGGATGAATCCTGGTTAAGGGAGAACATCAAAAAAGAAACCGGAGCGGATTTGGAAGACGTATTTTTCGCGGAGTGGGATGAAGAGAATGGCTTCTTTATACAAAAGAATGATGATAAATAGACAAAACCGTCCGGAAGAATCGTGTTCCGGACGGTTTTTTGAATATTGGATTCAGTGATTATGCGCAAATATTTAAGCCTTTGCGCTGATACTTCTCTTATTATGACGGCGTTTTTCTGATTCATCAATTAAAATTGCCGCTGCCGCGTCACCGGTTATGTTCATCGTAGTGTAGGCCATATCGAGGATCCTGTATATAGCGGCAATCGGACCCATCAGTTCAATTGGGAGGCCGAGCAGTGTCAGGAATGATGCACCGAGTACAATTCCGCCGCCCGGAATACCCGGTGCCGCCATATTAATTACTGTGGCGATAATAACGAGATAAATAATCTGGCCGACCCCGAGAGGTATATTGTAAAAGTCAGAAACGAATACAGCGAGCAGACTGAAAGATATTGCTCCGCCGGCCATGTTTATTGTTGTTCCAAGAGGAACGACAAAATTTGTAATCGATTCGCTGACTTTAAAATCATTCTTTGTCACTTTGATAGTGGTGGGCATCGTGACAGCAGAGCTTGTTGTGGCAAGTGAGACGAGCCAGACCTTGTAAATGCCTTTAAGAAGCTCAGCAGGAGTGAGGCCCGTGTATATCCATATCGGGATAAGCATTACTATAATAAAGGCTATAATGCATGATGCATACGCCGTGACAATATAGAGTCCGAGAGAAGAGAATATACCTGCTCCGTATTCTGCTACAGCGAATGCCATGAGAGAAATAATCCCGAACGGCGTCAGCTCCATAATGTAATTGAGCACTTTAAATATTACTGACGAGAGGCTGTTGATAAAATTTTTCACAGGCTCCGCTTCTTTTCCTACGGCGACAATAGCAATGGAAAAAATAACAGTGAAAGTAATAGTCGCAAGTATGTCACCTTCAGTCAGAGCCATAAAAAGATTATCGGGAATAATATTCATAAAGAAATCTTCAACAGAAGGAGAAGTAACTTCTCCGTCATAGCCGCTTGTGCCGATATTAATGTGTTTCCCGGGTCTGACAATATATGAAATCAGAAGTCCGATCGCTGCTGTAGCAACGAACATTACTACGAATACAGAAACACTTTTAAATCCGATTCTCCCCAGATCCTTACCGCTGCCGATATTAATAATACCTGTAGAAACCGCAACAAAAATAATAGGAATAATCATTGCCTGAATAATATTTAAATAAATATCGCCGATAAATTTAATTTTTATCGAAAACTCAGGCAGGAAAATACCAAGCAGTATACCGAGACCGAAACCAATTGCGATTCTTGTGAATAAATGATTTTTACCTGTTAGTATGTTCTTCATTCTGAATCACTCCTTCATACTCCGGGATGAGTCCTTTATCATAACTGCCGAGAATATTAATATACGACGTTTCTTTTGTCAGCACAGAGAGCGCGGCATCGAAATTCGGACGGTCTACATCGTTTTCAATATCGATAAAGAAACCGTAGGAGAATGGTTTGTTTTGTATCGGTCTGCTCATTAAATAGAGCAGGTTGATATTATATGTTTTAAAAATATCCAGAATGCCGCTTAAGGAACCGGTGCTGTGATCAGATTCTATGTACAGTGATGTTTTTTCATGCAGAATTTTTTCGCTCAGCTCTTTTGTGAATATTAAAAAGCGCGTCGTATTAAGCGGATTATCACTGATATTTTCACGGACGATATTCATGCCGTACATTTCAGCGGCATGGCTGCCCGCAATACTTGCAATTGTTTCGTCCTCTGATTCTTTAACCATATGTACAGCACCTGCTGTATCGCTGAATTCCTTCACTTCAATATTTGGGTACCGGCTTAAATATGTGTAGCACTGTTCCAATGCTTCCGGATGCGAGTATACTTCAGTTATTTTATCTAGCGTAATTGGATTTTTGGAAATAAGTGCATGGTCTATTTTCACATATACTTCTTTAACTGCTTTTACATCCAGATATTTCATCAGATCTATTGTTCTTGTAATCGGTCCGCTTGTTGAGTTTTCAACAGGCAGCGCAATGTAATCCACTTCGTCGTTTAAAAGTGCTTCAACAAGCAGTTTAAATGTCATATAACCCTCCGCTGTATACTCTTCACTTCCGGCATATGCTGCGCATGCAAGTGTGCTGTAGCTGCCTTCTACGCCCTGATAACCAATTTTCATTTGAAACACTCCTTATTTTTAATATTAAAAAAGACCAGATTGGATTCTGTTAACAGAAGTCCAATTGGCCTGGTAAAAGTAAATATAAAAAACCAGCCAATCAGATTTTTTCTAATGGCTGGTTTTCTGCATCATTAATTCAGCCATCATAGATCAGGTTTCGCCTGCATCCACGATGGAATACAGACGCTATCTAAAATAGCTGAAAAAGTCTTTATTTAATTGTGATATTTTTATTGCGGATAACATAAAAATCACTCTCATTAATTAAAGTTTTAATAATGTTAATTAGTCTAACAATTAAGAATTCTTTTGTCAATTTATATTTGGCTGAACTGAGCCTGATGAAGTCCTTTATATACACCGCTGTCGAGTGACAGGAGCTCTTCATGGGTGCCGCTCTCAGCGATACCGTCTTTTGTTACGACCATAATACGGTCTGCATTTTTAATTGTTGCGAGACGATGGGCGATAACGAGTGTTGTGCGTCCTTCGGCAAGACGATTCAGTGCATCCTGAATATACATTTCCGTCGCTGTATCAAGTGCACTGGTTGCTTCATCAAGAATTAAAATCGGCGGGTTCTTTAAGAACATGCGTGCAATCGCAATACGCTGTTTCTGTCCGCCTGACAGTTTAACACCGCGCTCGCCGACGATTGTTTCAAGTCCGTCCCTGTAACTGTCGACAAGTTCTTTCAGCTGTGCTTTTCGAAGTGCATCGTAGACTTCCTCGTCTGTTGCATCGGGTTTGCCGTAAGCGACGTTTTCTTTCAGTGTGCCTGCAAATAAGAATACATCCTGCTGCACTGTGCCGATATTTTCCCGGAGTGAGGACAGTGTTAAATCTCTAATATCTGTGCCATCAATCTGAATGCTGCCTTCCGACACATCATAGAAACGGGGAAGCAGCGAGCACAAGGTAGTTTTTCCGGCTCCGGAAGGTCCGACAAAAGCAATCGTTTCACCCGGAGAAATATTAAATGATATATCAGTCAGTACATTTTTTTCTTCGTATTTAAAAGTCACGTTGCTGTATTGAATATCACCTTTCACATTCGCCAGTTCAAGCGCATCTTCTTTTTCCTTAACATCGGGCTGTACCGCCATCGTATCGAGAAAATGTTTAAAGCCTGCAATACCGTTTGGATATAATTCAATGACGGCATTAATTTTCTCGAGTGGTTTAAACAGGACATTCGAAATTAAAATAAATGCTGCGAATTCACCGTAAGTCAGCTCTCCGCGCATAACGTAATAGGCACCTGCGATAAGGATGAAAACAGTGACCAGCCGCATCAGCATATAAGTGCTGGAAGTGTTGAAAGACATAATTTTGTACGCTTTTAACTTTGTGGCTCTGAAGCGGTCGTTGATTTTTTTAAATTCTTCAAGTTCCTGATCTTCGTTTGCAAAAGCCTGAACCAGACGGATGCCGCCGATTTTATCGCCGATTAGATGGTTAAATTCAGATACGCGGCCAAAGAGCTCACGGAAGGCGACAGTCATTTTTTTGTTGAAGTAAATTGCGATAACTAAAATTAATGGAACAATAATAAACGCGATAATTGCGAGTTCGGGATGGATATAGTACATAATTCCGAAAGCGCCGAGCAGCGTCATAACCGCAATAAATAAATCCTCGGGTCCGTGGTGCGCCATTTCCCCGATGTTCATCAGGTCATTTGTTAAGCGTGTTAACAGTTTCCCGGTTTTTGTATTATCAAAAAATCTAAACGATAACTTTTGTATATGTCCATACAAATCATTCCGGATATCACGCTCGATATTGGTTCCGAGCATATGTCCCCAGTATGTTACGATAAACTGCATCAATGTGTTAAACAGATAAATAAGCACTAATCCCAGAGCAGCGATTAATATCCACTGCCAGTTGCCGGTAGGCAGCAGTTCGTCTATGAACATGCTGACGATTACAGGAAATGCGAGTTCCAGCAAACCGACGATAACAGCAGATAGAAAATCAACTGTGAATAAGACTTTATAAGGTGCGTAATAAGATAAAAATTTCTTCACCATGCCCCATCCTTTTTTATGTAATATAAACAATTAAATTATACCACTATTAAATTTTTAGAGGTCGCGATAAATAAAAAAACAATGTTATAAAAAATTAACTTCTAAAGCAAATTGGTGTAAAATCAAGTGTACAGAATAAACAGATTTGAGGAGCTTACATATGAAGAAAATAAACGTTGGTATTATATACGGCGGTAAATCGACAGAACACGAAGTATCAGTGCGTTCTGCGAAAAGTGTATTTGAAGCGCTGAATAAAGAAAAATATAATATCAGTCTGATTAATATTACCAAACAGGGTGAATGGCTCCTGGCAGCTGATAATAAAAAAATAAAACCGCTCGATAATGCAAATAGTAAGAAAATATCAGTTATACCGTCCGAGGGATTGACAGCTGACGGCCAACGGATTGAACTCGATGCAGTACTGCCGATTCTGCACGGCACAGCAGGTGAAGACGGCAGCATCCAGGGACTTCTCGAACTTGCTGAGCTTCCGTATGCAGGATGCAGTGTCCGCAGTTCAGCAGTATGTATGGACAAAGATATGACGAAAAGACTCCTTGAACTAAAAGGGATTAAAGTCGCACCGTCAATTGTACTGAACTACTATGAAAAAGACGGACATACATATGAGCAGGCACGTGAGCAGCTCGGTGTGCCGATGTTTGTCAAGCCGGTCAACCAGGGATCATCAGTCGGCGTGTCAAAAGTTTCGGATGAACCGTCATTTTATAAAGCGCTGGATTCGGCGTTCTCATTCGATACGAAAGTAATGATTGAAAGCGGCATCGAAGGACGTGAAATCGAAGTGTCTGTTCTCGGTAATGAAGAACTGTTCGTCTCGGTTCCCGGTGAGATTGTGTCGCAGACAGACTTTTATTCATACAGTTCAAAATATCTGGATGAAAACGGGGCGCTTTTAAATATCCCGGCGCAGCTGGAAGAAGAAGAAATGCAGCGGATTCAGCAGATTGCATACGATACTTTCAAGGTACTTGACTGTGAAGGTATGGCAAGGGTGGATGTGTTTTTAACTCCGGATGGAGAGGTTATCGTTAATGAAGTCAATACACTGCCCGGTTTTACAAGCATCAGCATGTATCCGAAGCTGCTCGAAGCTTCAGGGATTCCCTACAGCGAAACACTGGACAGGCTGATTGAACTGAGTCTTGAAAGATATGAACGCTCTGAAAGATTGAAAACAGATATTTCTTAAATAAGGAGATGAATGTATGATAATTCGTCTGGCAGTGCCGGAAGATGCGGCAGGTATTGCGAAAGTTCAGGTTGAAAGCTGGAATACTACTTATCCGGGTATAGTGCCAAAAAGCTACCTCGACAGTCTCGATGTAAAGAAGAGAGAGAAAATCTGGAAACAGGCTGCCGTAAATCAGCCGCTCTACGTCGCTAAACTGGATGATGAAATTGTCGGTTTTGCAATTGGCGGTGAAAACAGAGACAAGGATACATATCCGGGCTTCGACGGCGAATTATACGCGATCTACTCTTATGAGCACGTACACGGACGAGGGATAGGGCGTGCTTTGTTCGAACACACAGTACAAAATCTCGCAGCACGCGGCTACAAAAAAATGGTTGTTGCAGTCCTGTCGGAAAATCCTGCAGTGAATTTTTACAGGCATATGGGCGGATATTACCTTGGAAAAGAAACGATTACAATAGACGGTATATCCATAGAGGAATCATTTTACGGTTATGATGATATTAATAAAATATAAGAAGAGGGGATGAAGATAGTGAAAGAAGAATTAATCGAACGCTTATCAAGGTACGCAAAAATTGATACACAGTCCGATGCATCAAGCGGTACAGTACCATCAACTGACAAACAGTGGAATCTGCTGAGAGAACTCGAGACAGAACTTAATGCAATCGGCATGAGCGATGTTAATTTAGATGATAAAGGATATCTTTTTGCAACACTGCCTGCAAATGCTGAAAATAAAAAAACAATCGGTTTTTTAGCGCATGTAGACACCGCAACAGATTTTACGGGAACAAATGTTAAACCGCAGCTCGTAAAATATGAAGGCGGCAGTGTTGTTTTAAACGAAGCGCTTAATGTTGTACTGACACCGGAACAATTTCCGAATTTAAATAATTATCAGGGACATACATTGATGACTACAGATGGTACAACTCTGCTCGGTGCCGATAATAAGGCGGGTATCGCAGAAATAATAACAGCTGTGGAATACTTAATCGGTCATCCGGAAATAAAACATGGAACAGTAAAAGTCGGATTTACACCTGATGAAGAAATCGGCAGAGGACCGCATGACTTCGACGTTGAAAAATTCGATGCTGATTTTGCATATACTGTCGACGGCGGCCCGGTCGGTGAGCTGCAGTACGAAAGTTTTAATGCCGCAGGAGCAGCAGTAAAAGTAATTGGAAACAGTGTTCATCCAGGAACGGCGAAAAATAAAATGGTGAATGCTGTCCGTATTGCTGCGGATATAATTAGTTCTTTTGATGCTGCTGATACACCTGAAAAGACTGAAGGCTATGAGGGGTTCAATCACATATTAAACTTCAGCGGTGACGTAGAAACAGCGGAATTCAGTATGATTATCCGGGATTTTGATACATCAACATTTAAAGAACGCAAAGAAACAGTGGAACAGAAAATAGATGAATTCCGGGAAAAGTATCCGGAAGCAAAAATAGAACTGGAACTGAAAGATCAGTATTACAATATGAAAGAAGTTATCGAAGAAGATATGACAATTGTAAGCCTGGCTGAAGAAGCCATGAAATCTTTAGATATTGAACCTGTTATTGAGCCGGTTCGCGGCGGTACAGATGGTTCGCAGCTGTCTTATAAAGGATTGCCGGCACCAAATATTTTTACAGGCGGAGAAAACTTCCACGGCAAATTTGAATTTGCATCTATTGATGATATGGAAAAATCAGCGAAGACAATTATAAGAATTATCGAGCTTAACGCAAAATAAAAAGACAAAAAAATCAGCAGAGATTAATCTCTGCTGATTTTTTTCTTGTCTTCATTTATAGGGCGTGCTCTGGCAATCGATTTGCCGATTGTATCCGCTGAACTTGACTGCTTCAGGAAGAAGGCAGCGACAAGTGCGAGGAATAAGAAGCCTGTGCCGACGAGAAAGGCAAGGTTGATGCCTTCCAGTGTCGCCTGGTTAATCATCGCTTCTGTCGGGCTATCCATCTTGTTTACAGTAATATTTGTGTATGTCTGCATTACTGTTATCAGAAGCGCGATACCAATTGAACCGCTGACCTGGTTCAGCATGCTGTTGAGTGATGAACCGTGCGGAGTCAGATGCGCCGGCAGCGAGTTCATACCGTTGGTCATGACAGGTGTGTTGACCATTGTCATACCAAGTGCACGAATCATATAGATCGTTAATAAATACGTAAATGATGTATCTATTTCGAGACGGCTCAAAAAGAAAGTTGTGACAACAGCCAAAGCAAGGCCGGTAATTGCCATTGTTTTTGGACCGTACATATCAAACAATTTACCTGACACAGGACTCATGAATCCCATAATCAAAGCTCCCGGAAGCATTAAAAGACCGGTGTCGAGCGGACTTAATCCTTGAATATCCTGCATGAAAATAGGAATTAAGATCATTCCGGCAAATAGAGCCATGTTTGCTGCGCCGATAATCAGCGAAGCGATAGTATACATTGGATACTTGTATACTCTGAAGTCCAGCATTGGAAACTCTAATTTAAACTGTCTGATTACATAGAGCGTAATGCCGGCAATACCTAGGAGCAGAGGAATTAAAACGCTCGAACTGGCGAGACCGTTTTCTCCTGCAGAGCTTAACCCGTAAAGCACGCCCCCGAAACCGATAGTTGACAGAATGATAGACATAATATCTATATGGGCTTCGCGTTTCTGCTGAATTTCCGGCAGCTGCCAGAAACCGACGACGAGTACGATAATCAGCACTGGAATCATCATGTAGAACAGAACATGCCATGAGTAATTTTCAACTACGATACCCGATACAGTCGGTCCGATTGCCGGGGCGAAGAACATTACTAAACTGAATAGACCCATCGCAGTACCGCGTTTATCAGGCGGGAAACTGCTGATCATAATATTCATTAAAAGCGGCATGAGCATTGCTGAACCGGAAGCCTGTATCATCCGGCCGAGAATAAGAACGATAAAAGCAGGAGAGAATCCGGCGACGATTGTCCCGAGGAGAAACAGCGACATTGCGGTTAAGAACAATGTTCTGGCGCTGAATTTCTGCATCAGATACGCCGTGGTCGGTATAATAATACCGGAGACCAGCATATAGGATGTAGAAACCCATTGTACAGCTGAAGTTGAAATCCCGAAATCATTTTTGATTGCAGGAAGTGCGACGTTTAAAAAAGTGTTCGATAAGAACGAGATGAAAGCACCGGATAATAAGATGATAATTAATTTGTAATCCGGTTTTTTTTGAGATGTTTCAGACATTTATTTTCCCCTTTACCTTGAAATCAATTTAACTATTATACCCTATATTAAATATAATTTCACTAAAAAGATTTATCCGATACGATTATCAATCTGAATATAAACAAAGAAACCTATTGTTGCACCTAGTAATACGGAAATCGGCAGCGCATACGTATCAGGAATGGATGGTAAGAAAGTTTCAATAATCCAGTGGATTCCCAAAAAGCATAACGCCATAATAACGATAGAAACTAAAACACGCGTCATAATTATCCTCCTTATGAAAATAACTGTATCTTTAAATCTTAACAAACCTTAAGGTGGACATGTGAGTAAAATACCTTGATAATATAAAGTAATCAGTATTAGTGGAGGGAAACTTATTATGAAGACAAAATTTCATAATTATGCCGAGGAGTATTTTAAACACAGAAATGATATTCCGAGTGTATTTTTTGAAGAACTGGCTAAAAGAAATATTGAATTATCGGGAAGCAAAGTTGCAGATATCGGAGCCGGCCCCGGCTTCCTCAGTAAAGCGTTGAGCGGCTACGGAGCGATTGTAGATGCGGTTGAACCATCGGAAGAGTTTATAGAAATCGGCAAGAAATATGTCGGCAAAGATGACAGAATCAATTTTACAAAAGGCACTGCGGAGAAAACAGGTCTCGATGATGATACGTATGACATTGTTTTTGTGATGAGAGCATGGCAGTGGTTTGACAGCGACAAAGCAGCCAAAGAAGTCAGACGCATTTTAAAACCCGACGGCATTTTAATTGTGGCGGATATCGGCTTCAAAGTGGCCAATAAGATGATGAAAGAATCCATGAAAATTATTAAGAAAAGTTCCAAGCACGAAGAACTGAAACCAGCCGGTTCCAAAGAAGACTCAATTCAGATGATTAATGGTTTCCCTGTTGAATGGTTCAGTGACTGGCGTCATGAAAAACTGGATCTTGAAGAATTTTTCAAACACGAATATAAAGTTAAGTTTACAGACCAGGAATGGCTCGGCAGACTTGGTACTTCATCATGGCTTGTCAGCTTTAAACAGAAACGCATGGACAAGGCAATGGAAAAGATAGCAGAACTGCTTGATACAATGGATGATGAGAAAAAACATAAGGTGCCTCACGTGCTGAATGTTGCAATATTAAAAAATAAACATAAGTAATATAAATGAAAAAAGAGCGATTATTTCGCTCTTTTTTGTTTTTTTACACTTTTTCTGAAAGCGATTCAATACATAATTTCTGAATGAAAACGATAACAAGACGGGTTAATATACGAAAAGATGAATAATTTAATAAATGTATAAATACTTAAGAAATTATATTACAAATATTATAAAATATAAATGAATTAACTAAAAATTAATAATACATTTACTTTGATAAAATCATCACATAAACTTTGAGAAACCTTGATATATATGGTATTATTAAGTTACATAAAAGAGGTACAGAGAAATACTCTAATATATAATTTCAAATAGGAGGAAGAAAATGATTATATCTGATAAACTTACAGCAGAAGTTCGTATGCAGGAGTATAAAGAAATTGCGTATAATAATTCGATTTTGACAGAGAAGAAAAGTGACGAAAGAATTAAGCGTCCATTTTTAAGCAAATTAATCAGTGCTTTGTCTCTGTAATAGTTAATATATAAATAAGATGCCATTCCTGAAGAGAGAGGAATGGCTTTTTTGTGTTTAAATTAAATTTAATTGCCACGAAACACCAAACTGGTCCTGAATCCACGCATAGCGCCTGCTCATATTATAATCATCAAGCGGAATATGAATAGCACCATTTTTCTTAAGTTTTCTGTACAGCAGTTCTATTTCATTTAAATCTTCACACTCAATATAAACAGACATACTCGGTGTAAAGGTGAATTCCGATGGAACCTCGGAATCACGGAGCATCAGATGCATATTGCCTATACGTATAATGGCCTGCTGTATTTTATTTGAATCAGGATAATTCACCAGCTGAATGATATCAAACTGATGGAACACCTCTTTATAGTATTCCAGTGCTTCAAAAGCACGTCCTTCAAATGTCAGAAAGGGCATTGCTGCCTTCATTCTATTTTCCCCCTTTACAACTGATATAGTATTGTTTACAATTTTATGAGAACAGACTGATACAGTTTGAAACTGTTACATATGTTATCTGTCTATATTATAACAGTTTACTGCAGTTGTAATTTGTGAAGGAGGCTTTAAATGATTGAGTTAAATGGTGTTGTTAAACAGTATCAGGGCCGTGATGGACCTTTCAATGCCTTGAATGATATATCTGTTCATATAAAAAAAAGTGAAAAATTCGGTATTATCGGTGAAAGCGGATCCGGCAAGTCGACGCTGCTCCGGATGATTAATGCTCTTGAAACACCAGATGAGGGAACAGTGACCGTGGACGGTGATAATGTCGGCAGCCTGTCACCAAAACAGTTAAGAAAATACCGTAAAAAAATCGGCATGATTTTTCAGCAATTCAATTTGCTGAACAATAAAACAGTGCTCGAAAACATTACTCTGCCTTTAAAGCTTCACAAGTTTGAATCGGCTCTTGATATAGAAGAAGTACTTTCTTTCGTCGGTTTAAGCGGCAAAAAAGATAACTACCCGGGACAGCTGTCGGGCGGTCAGAAACAGCGTGTCGGTATAGCCCGGGCTTTAATCACTAATCCGAAAATACTGCTCTGCGATGAACCGACCAGCGCCCTGGATGAAAAAACTACTGACGAAATTGTCAGTGTACTGAGAAGGGCACATGAAGTATACGGCATGACTATCGTCGTCGTGACCCATGAATTAAATGTGATTAAACAATTATGCGACCGGACACTCGTGCTTGAAGAAGGAAATATTATCGATACGATCGATATAAAACAGACCTCTCATGTACTTTCCGATGCCTCGTATTACGACCGTATAGTAGAGGTGTTAAAAAATGAGTGAGATGATTACTGTCTACTTTGAACGTGTTGCTGAATACTGGCCGAATCTCCTGACGAGTTTAAATGAAACAGGGATTATGATGGGTTTTGCGATGGCTGCGGCTATTGTTCTCGGACTGCCGCTCGGAACCCTGCTTTACTTAACCGATGAAGATAAACCGTTACAGAACAAATTTATATACCATACGGCGAACGTTGTGGTAAATATCGTCCGTTCATTTCCTTTTCTGCTGCTTGTTATTGCGATGCAGCCGCTGATAAGGGAAGTATACGGCCGGGCTACCGGAGATCCCGTTGCTGCATCGTTTCCGCTGATGGTTATTGCGATTGCACTGTACGCGCGTTTTGTGCAGCAGTCTCTCTTAGATGTGCCAAAAGGTGTTGTTGAAACAGCTCAGGCACTCGGTGCTTCAATACCGCAGCTGGTTTACCGCTTTCTATTCGTCGAGGCGAGAAGCTCTTTAATTATCGGTTTCTCCACTGCATTCGTAAGTTTTATCTCGTACTCGACTATTATGGGTGTCGTTGGAGGCGGAGGAATCGGTGATTTCGCCATCCGTTACGGCTATCAGCGGTATGAAACAGATATTATGTACACTGCAATTGTCGTTATTATTATTTTTGTGCAGATTGCGCAGTGGTTCGGTTTGTGGCTGGCAAGGAAAATTGATAAAAGATAAAAGGGGATTAAATTATGAACAGAAAATATTGGCTGTTTAGTATTTTAAGTATTTTCGTATTAGTGCTGGCAGCTTGCGGCAGCGAGGAAGAAAATGCCGGGGAAGATAATGAAATTACAGTTGTTGCACAGACGACGCCGATGACGGATGTTGTTGAAATAGCTGCGGAAGCAATTGAAGAACCCTACACGGTTAAACTGGTTGAAGTAGCTGACAATATACAGTACAACGAAGCGGTGTTTAACGATGAAGCTGATGCAAGTTTTGCACAGCATGAACCATTTATGGAACAGTTTAATGCAGAAAGCGATGCGGATTTAGTGACGATGGAGCAAATCTATAACGCAATTGTCGGTTTCTACTCCCCGGTATACGATTCAATCAATGAACTGGAAGACGGTGCTGAAGTTGCAATTCCAAGCGATCCGACAAACGAAGCGCGTGCACTTATGATTCTCGATGATGCAGATATTATTACACTGGCTGATGGTGTTACATACGAAGCTTCCGTAGATGATATTGAAGACAATCCAAAAAATCTTGAATTTACGCATGTCGATCTGCTGAATTTAAGCTCATCTTATGAAGACGGCATTCCACTGGTCTTTAACTATCCGACCTATATCGAGCCGCTCGGGCTGACGCCGAGTGATGCGGTGCTGCTTGAAGATGATGATGAAAACACCTTTGCCCTCCGTGTTGTTGCACGCGAAGGTAATGAAGATTCCGATAAAATCAAAGCTTTAAACAAAGCATTCACATCTGAGGAAGTATATGACTTTCTGGATGAACTTGCAGAGAAAGGACACCTCGAACCAGCATTCGAGCCGGGTGAAAAATGATGAAAAAATTATTTCCTTTATTTCTTGTGATGATGCTGCTTGCAGCCTGCGGCAATGATGAAGAAGAAAGTGCAGCATCTGAAAGTGATACACATATTGTTATCGCTTCTCAATCTGAACCGCTGACCTCTATGGTTGAAGTTGCAGCTGAAGTGATTGAAGAACCTTACACGATGGAACTTCTGCCTGTAAATGATAATATTCAATACAATGAAGCGACATTTAATGATGAAGTCGACGGCAGCTTATCCCAGCACGAACTCTATATGGAAGGTTTTAATGAAGAAGCGGGAGCCGATCTTGTTGCAATTCAGCCTGCTTATATTTCCAATGTCGGCTTTTACTCGCCGGTGTATGATTCAATTGATGAAATAGAAGAGGGCGCGGAAGTCGCAATCCCGAGTGACCCGCCGAACGAAGCCCGGGCACTGTTGATTTTAGACAGTGCAGGACTGATTACACTCGATGAAGATACAGGTATCGATGCTGCAGTATCCGATATTGTTGAGAACCCGAAAGACCTCCAATTCACACCGGTTGATCTGTTTAACTTAACAGCAGCCTATGAAGATGGTGTGGAGCTTGTGTTTGAACATCCGAATTTAATTGCGAATATCGGACTTTATCCGAAAGATGCCATTTTACTTGAAGATGAAGATGAAAAAAGATTTGCCTTCCAGCTGGTAACGCGTGAAGGCAAAGCAGATAGTCCGAAAATGCAGGCGGCAAAACGCGCGCTCGCATCTCAGGAAGTTTACGACCTGTTAATGGAAGAAGCTGAACATGAGATGTTTACACCGGCGTTTGAACCTGGTCAGCCTGCAGAGTAATCTTTAATGAAAGTACCGAGTTTGACCTCCCTTACTCGGTGCTTTTTTATTTTGTTTAAATATTGCTATAATTAAGAAAACGTATACAAAATAAGGGGGATTTTGAATGTCAGCCGCAGATAAACTTAAACAATTTAAAGAGGAAATTGGTAAAGTAATAATCGGGCAGGATAAAGTGCTTGAGCTGGTATTTATCAGCTTGATTCAGGAAGGGCATGTATTGTTCGACAGTGTGCCGGGAACGGGGAAAACGGTATTATCAAAAGCCGTGGCTGCCGCTGTGGACGGGGAATTCTCGCGTATCCAGTTTACACCGGATGTGCTGCCGACGGATATTACCGGCATGAATATGTATAATCCGAAGACCCAGAGTTTTAATTTGAGGATGGGGCCCGTCAAAACAAACATCTTACTTGCTGACGAAATCAACAGGGCGACACCGAGAACGCAGTCGGCGCTCCTTGAGGTGATGGAAGAACGGCAGGTCACAATAGACGGAGAACGCGTAGAGCTCGATAATTTATTTATCGTGCTGGCAACCCAGAATCCGATTGAATCGAGGCAGGGCACATTCGAACTGCCGGAAGCGCAGATGGACAGGTTTTTAATGAAGATTTCACTTAGCTATCCAGGTCGGAGTGAAGAATTGAAAATGCTCGATATGCATAGAAATAAAAATAAGATTGAAATTAATCCGGTGTTTACACAAGAAGAGATTATGACGCTCAGAAAACAGGCGTCTGAAATTCGTATTAATGATACGGTCAAAGAATACATAATAGATCTAGTCGGCAAGACGCGTAATCACAAATTTACAGAACTTGGTGTTTCGCCGAGGGGGAGCCTTGGTTTAATACGCGCAGCGATGGGCGTGGCCCTGATTAATAACCGAGATTATGTCACGCCTGAAGATGTGAAATATATTGCGCCGTATGTGCTGGCTCATAGAATAGTGCTCAATATAGAAGGGATGACACTTACGACAGGAGAGGCGCTTATACAGGATATTTTAAATGAAACAGCTGTGCCTGTTGAATTTGGAGTGAGTCGTGATGAGGTATAAGTATGACTATAGTGAGACACAGATCGCTTCGCTGTTTACAGTAATCGCATCTGTACTGATTATCTTTGATATTTTTTATGCGGCGACCTTAAATATTTACGTCGTTTTTATTCTTGGTGTTCTGCTGTCAGCCATGGGGCTGAACAGATTTTATGAAAGAAATGTTATGAAACATCTTCATGTTGACATTATTAATGATGAAGTCAGGCATTATAAAGGTGAATCCGGTGTGCTGAAGATCCGGATTGCACAAAAGGGTATCATGCCGATTTTAAGTGCCGAGCTCAGAGTTACTGCCGGCAACGATATTAAGTTTTTCAGCGACCAGGCACTGAAAATCCGACAGCAGACAGAAACAACTGCGGTATTTACAGTACTGTCTAAAAGTGAAACAGTTATAGAAATACCGTACACTGCAGCAAAACGCGGCGTGAGCTACATCGTTGACAGCCGTATAAGCATTCCCAGGATATTCGGTTTTGGTCATATGGATTTAAGACAGATAGGTTCTGCGAAACATGAAATCATGATATACCCGGATAAGTTTGCTGTTCATAATGAACCGATTAAATTCAAAATTGCTCAAGGGTTATTTAAAAATAATGAATCTCTGTATAATGATCCGCTGTTAACGCTCGGCAACAGAGAGTACATGGAGATGGATTCATTCAGAGATATCAACTGGAAGCAGTCAGCAAGAATGGGAGAACTGCAATCTAAAATTTATGAAAAGACAACTTATACCGAATGGCTGATACTTGTTAACCTGCGCTCCGAATCAGTATTCGCACCTCCTGAGAATATCGAAAGAATATTTGAGAAGCTGAGTTTTCTAACTGGAGAGATCGCTAAAGAAGAAATTACTTACAGTCTCATTGCAAATATGAAAACTTTTGATAAAGGCAGCTATTTCAGAATCGATGAACTGAATGGGCTCCGGAGTTACAGACCGGTGCTGGAAGCACTCTCGAAAATTAAAACAGTAACATTCACGATAGCTTTCGAAAGATTTTTAAACCACGTGAGACTGTATGAAAAGGTGCCAACCCACATAATTTTTACAGGAGAAACGGATGCACTAATCGACAGAGAACTCGAATACTTTTTACACAGGGGCATTACGATATATCAACTGAATGACAAGGGGCTTGAAAGATACGGGAAAAATACCGGGACGGTTAAGGCGGTGAGCAGATGAATAAAATGAAATACCACTCGATGTTTATCTTTTACTACACCGTGGAAATGTTTGTGCCGCTGTTTATTGGAATATTAATTAATATTCATAATACAGCAGCACATGAATCTCACCTGCTTCCTTTAGTCAGCATACTTTCCCTCCTGCTTGTAATGAGTCATTTTATTGCGGGAAAGTGGCAGTTATCCTATATTTACTTTCTTGTGCCGCTTGGAATTATTCTGTTAATGCTCACAGGTTCTTATTGGCTGACAGCGTTTTTAATTGTCGGTTTTTCAGTGTGGACTCTCGAACAGATGCACGACAATATTAATAATCACTATAACAATCTGATGCTGGTAATTATGCTTTTGCTGCTGCTTGTTATTAATCTGATTCCTTCAGATATTATAACTATGCATTACCAGCTGCTTCATTTCATTGCTGCAGGCATGTTTGTCTTTTATTTTTTAGGGAGAATAATTATGCTGATGGCAGGCAGCAGTTACAGAACGGGGTCCCGCCTCCGGGTATTAGTAATGTCATCTCTCGTACTGCTTGGATCAGCAGCTTTATTTACTGCTGTGTATAACTATATTGTATTGGGTATACAGACACTATTTATTTTTATGCTTAACGGATTTGTAATGATGCTGAGACCGTTCTTCTCGTTTTTAGAGACAGTGGAGTTTAAATTTCCTGAAATGGAACAGGAACAAATGGAAGTTAATGATGAAGGAGATGCGGTGGAGGAGTCTTTTGAAGGGACTGCCGCAATCAGCGATGTGCCGGTAATGACTATATTACTTGTATTGGCAGCTGCTTGTATCGCTGTTTTTCTTTTTATGTACTTTAGAAAACGAAGCCTGCCTGAAAAAGAAAATAGAGCGGTGCAGACCTACAAAACAGCTGTGACAGATAATATACCTGAAGAAAAAAGAACTGAGAGTGTATCTCAGCCGGACAGCAGAGTCAGAAAGCAATATTATGCTTTTGAGAAGTGGCTGGCTAAAAAAGAACTTGGAAGATATCACGGTGAAACTGTCAGTGAATGGGCAGAAAGAATGAATATAAGGAGTGAAAGCAACAAAGAAATGATTGACCTTTATAAGAAATACCGGTACGACAGCCAGGAGTTAACGGCAGAGGAATTTAATGAATTTAAGATAATGATTAAAAATCTTAAGCGGATACTGGATGATAAAAACAATTAATTCGGAAAATTCGGATGATGGAAACGTAATCATATTTAAATAATGTTTGAATTGTCGTATAATTCAAACATTACCTTAAAAGGGGGAAATAATATGATTGAGGAACCATTAGTTGCCACCGTCATGCTGTTTGCTTTGCTGGCACTTGGAGAGGTTATTTCTATTTACTCGAAAGCGCGTATTCCAATGCTGATGACAGCAATGATCGGTTACTTACTATTAACATGGACGGGGGTATTCCCCGAAAATATTTTAGAATTATCTACGCTGCCTGCACTCGGTGCATTATTAATCGGGCCGCTTATTATACATATGGGAACTTTGATGCCTTTAAGTATATTAAAAAAACAATGGCGTGCAGTCGTCATTTCAATCAGCGGCTTAATCGGAGCGCTTGTTTTGGTTTTATTAATTGTTCCTTTAGTTTTCGATTTTGAAACTGCCGCAAGCGGTGTCGGACCGATTTCAGGCGGCGTCGTAGCTTTATTAATTACAACAGAAAAATTGACGGAACTCGGCTTGACAGCTTTAATTGTCGTACCGGTGCTCGTCGCAGCCTTCCAGACACCGATCGGGATGCCGTTAATTTCATTCTTCTTAAAACGCTATGCCGGACATTTTGTCAGTACGACTGAAGCAACGGAAGAAGAAATAGAATCTCAAAAAGAAGAAGAAGTGCCGGTCAGGTTTAATCTGCTCAAGAACAATGTAATTTTATTATTCACAGTATTTGTACTGGCGGCGGCAGCTACTGTCTTAAGCGAATGGACAGGAGTTCACTTTACACTATTCTGTCTCCTCTTCGGTATTTTAATGCTGAATGGCAGACTGTTTCCCGAGGGAGTGCTTGAAAAGTCAAACTCATTCAGCTTTATGATGGTAGCTTTAATTTTTGTTATTATCGGAACGATGGGTGGTATCACACCGCAGGATGTTGTGAATAATGTTCCTGCCGTTCTGCTGATTTTAATATGCGGTGTCGGCGGACTTGCGGCTGGCGGCTTTATCGCGTCGAAAGCAGTAGGCTGGCATCCATTTAAAGGAATGCCGATTGCACTTACTGCACTGGTCGGCTTTCCAGGAGATTATATTATCTGTGAAGAAGTATCACGGAGTACGACTGACAATCAGATCGATCAGACACGTGTATTTAATGAAATTGTGACACCGATGCTGATTGGCGGATTTGTTACCGTTACAGTCGCATCGATAGTGGTTGCATCATTTGTTATGGGAATGTTATAAAAAAGGAGTTTTTATATAATGAGTAAATTAATCGTAGAAAATATTAATCTGATTGACGGCAGCGGTGCTGATGTCAAAAAAAATGTGACGGTTGTTATTGAAGATGGCCGTTTTACCCACGTTGGAAATTCTGTTGAAACAAACGGTGCTGAAGTAATCGACGGACAAGGGAAATACATGCTGCCCGGAATGATAGATACGCATGTACACTTATCTACAGAATTCAAACCGCTCGCCGACAGAATAGCAACACCATTTTCGTATCATTTTTATGAAGCAGCTCAGTATGCTGAAAGAACGATTAATGCAGGTATTACAACGGTAAGAGATGCGCTTGGAAGTTCTTTAGGGTTTAAGCAGGCAATTAATGACGGACTGGTTACCGGACCGCGAATGCAGGTTTCAATTAATGCTTTGTCTATTACGGGCGGTCACGGTGACGGTTATAATTATTCGGGCGTGGACCTTGGTATTGTGCGGCCGTATGAAGGGATGCCGGACGGTATTGCTGACGGTGTTGAAGAAGTGCGCAAGAAGACACGCGAATTACTGCGGGCCGGTGCTGACGTGATTAAAGTTATGGCCACAGGCGGGGTTTCAAGTCCCACCGACCACCCTAAATTTACTCAGTATTCGCTGGATGAATTAAAAGTAATCGTTGAAGAAGCAGAATTTAGAAATGGTGTTAAAGTAATGGCGCATGCGCAAGGCCTTGAAGGTATTAAAAATTGTGTAGAAGCGGGAATTCATTCGATTGAACACGGTATCTATCTGGACGATGAAGTGATTGAACAGATGAAAGAAAAAGGAACGTACCTCGTTCCAACACTGCTTGCACCGGTGTCAGTAATAGAATTTGCCGATGAACTAGGTATTTCTGCAGTGGGTCTTCAAAAGTCCAAAGAAGTAATGGCAGATCATAAAGCAAGCTTTAAGAAAGCATATGATGCAGGTGTTAAAATCGCGATGGGTACAGATGCCGGAGTCTTCAAGCATGGTACAAATCTGCGGGAACTTGAACTGATGGTAGAATCGGGAGCAACGCCGATGGATGCTATCGTTATATCAACGAAAAATGCAGCAGAATGCATGGAAATTGAAGATCTCGGTCTCGTTAAAGAAGGGTACATTGCAGATTTTATTTTAACTGAAAATAATCCGCTTGAAGATATAGGGATTCTGAAAAATAATGATGAAATTAAAGTAGTAGCGAAAGATGGAAAAATATTAAAAAGTATATAAGCAAAATTGAGCCGTCCGCTGTGACGGCTTTTTTCATGCGTTGAAAGATGTGTTAAAGTAATATAACATAGAAAAAGTACAAGTGCCGAAGGGGGATATGCATGAAAATCAGAGAAGCTTTAAAAAATACCCGGTTCGAAAAGATAAGACTAACATTTAACTCAGAGTTTACCGTGCAGACGTTAATCAACGTTCTGGCTATCATCGTAGGATCGTTTCTATTCGCTATCGGTGTGAATGGCTTTATGATTGCAGGAAACCTCGGTGAAGGCGGCTTCATCGGTATCTCCATTATTTTATTTTATGCTTACGGCATACCGACAGCATTGTCAAACTTAATCCTGAATTTCTTAATACTTATCGTCGGCTTTAAATTTTTAGGCAGACGCGCAATGCTGTATACAATATTTACAATACCAATGACTTCTCTTGCCCTCTGGGTAACAGAGTCATGGCAGATTCAGACCGATGAGATTTTAATCAATACAGTATTCGGCGGGCTGTTTATCGGAATGGGTATCGGGTTAATTATCCGCATCGGTTCGACCACAGCGGGGACGACAATTTTAGCCAAGATGGCTAACAAATTTCTCGACGTCAACGTTTCTTATGCGCTCCTGTTCTTCGATTTAATTGTCATTACAATCGGTCTGACAGTAATGTCGCTTGAACAGGTGCTGCTGACAGTCATCGCTCTATACATCGCAACAAAAGTAATGGATTTCATTATCGAAGGTATGAACCCGAAAAAAGCAGTGACGATTATTTCACAGAATCCGGATCTGCTGGCGAACTTAATTAATACGAAAATACATCGCGGTGTCACGATTTTAGATGGGCACGGCTACTATTCAAAAGAAGAAAAAGACATATTATTTGTAGTTATTAATAAATCACAGCTTAACCGTTTGAAACGGCTTATTAAAGCGAATGATGATCAGGCGTTTGTCGTTGTACACGATGTAAACAGTGTACTTGGGAACTATCTGATATAATATATTAAAAGCGGGGCTCGGACATAAGTCCAGTCTTTAAATAAAAAAGCGCACTTGCTTTCCAGGGGCGTCGTGTGAGCCTGTAGTCTCACGCAGACGCTACTCCCCTAAGAGTCAAGTGCGCTTTTTTATATGGAAATATACGATATATCTACAAAAAATAAGACCCTCATATACAAGGTAGTCATCACTTTCTTTAATATTTTAAAACGGGCTGTGAATACTGAAATAAATTACATAGACGATTATCCAGACAGCAGACCAGAGTATAACTTTCATCTGCATAGACAGTGTTTTAAATACATAATGCGACAGTGCATATGCAATTATAGAGACGGTTAAAAAACGCAGCAGCCTTGCCGGGATGGTAAATATAAGAAACAGGACAAGGCCTGTATAGTCATGTGCAGCCGCAGCAAAAAGCTTATACGGAACACCGAACAGGGGGCCGGTAATCAACGCGGTGAAAGTGCTGTCACTCATTGTACGATGCACATGTTCAATCATATATTCATGAACTGCCGGAATACGGAGCATAAATGCTTCGGTCTGCTCTGCATTAAAACTGCTCCACATAAATATTATAATACCGCCTGCCAGTGCCCCCGCAGCTGCGGTAAGATTAGCATATATTACATACTTAAACTTCTTTGTCCTGAGTGCATACAGAGATAAAATGACATCCGGAATGATAAAAAACCACGTTGCCTCACTTAACCCCCACACAAAAATAATGATCATCATTACCATTCGCTAAACTGTCCTTCCTCCTGCAGAATATTCATCCGCTCATTCAGTTCAGTCATAAAATCATGCCGGTTATCCGTATAATAAAATTTTTCGCCGACAAATATATCGATAAAAAACGGTACAAATACAAATGAACCTTTCGGCAGCGCCTTGCCGAGTCCGTGAATAAATAGGGGGACAATCGGTATATCCGGCCTTTCGCGCATCAGGTAGTACACACCGCTTTTGTATCTGCTCAGCTGTTCAGCTTCGCCGCGCGAACCCTCAGGGAATAAGATAATAATACCATCGTCATCCAGTGACTGAAGTACTGGTTTGAACATTCCTCTGAAGTCCCGGGTCATCTTCCGTTCGATTGGAATAATATTCATTACTTTTGTAGAAAAGAAGGCGAGAAATTTATTTTTCATAAAATAATCACCTGCAGCGACAGGACGGACTTTTTTAAAGCTTTTTCCTCTGAATAGGGACATCAGTACAAGTGTATCGAGATGGCTGTTGTGATTTGCAATAATCACACATGGTCCTTTATCCGGCAGCTTATCCTTCCCTCGTATATTTAAGCCGAGAACAAATAAAATCACTGGCCTTACTAAAAGTGCAAACAGCAGATTTTTCATAGTCATCACCTAAAAGTAAAAGTATCTTGTAAAGTGGAAAAACAGCGGTGCTGTATACGTCAGCGAATCGACACGATCGAGAATGCCGCCGTGTCCGGGAATAATGGCTGAAGTATCTTTAATATTTAAGTCGCGCTTCAAGGCAGAAATATTAACGTCTCCAATAAAACCGGTCAGCCCGATATACAAGCCTGCGATAATGCTCGTGAAAAACGAGAAAGGTGTAATCAGCGGTGCTAAAACGACAGCGAGTGCAGTCGTTGTTAACACCCCGCCAATAAAGCCGGCCCATGTTTTATTCGGTGAGACTTTCGGGATAATTTTTTTCCTTCCGAGCATTTTGCCCCATAGAAACTGAGCCACATCGTTAGCCTGGGTCAGCACAACTAAAAACAGTACAAGTCCGGCCCCGGCAAAACTGTTTTCCCGTCCTGGTAAAACGAGAAGAAAGGCGAGATGCGACAAACCGAATACCATCAGCATTACACCCCACTGAACAGTCGCAATGGACCGCAGGAAATTCTTCGTTTCACCGACGATTATAGCCTGAATAGGAATGAGCAGGAACATATACACCGGAATAAATACGATAAACATCCCGTACCAGCCGAGATATATTAACAAAAACTGAATGGGAATTGTCAGGTATGCCCAAAATAATACAAGGCGATGCGCCCGGTTAAATGGAATGAGTGAAAAATATTCTTTCAATGCCAGGAAACACAGCAGTGCCATAAAAATCAGTGAAATTGTCGAATGAATAAGCAGCGCAAACGTAAAAATAATGAACATGACCCACCATGAACGAATACGCATTTCTACTTCTTTTAAACCGCTGCTGTTATTTTTTCGCTTCATTATTTTAGTAATGACTGTAGAAATAACTAAGACACCGACAATACCGATTAAGACGTAAAGTACTTCATCAGTCAGCAGATTTATATTCATGAACTTTCCTCCAGTCCGCCGAGTACGCGTTTATAAATGTTAAATGCAATTAATATAGAAGCAGCCATGAAGATAATATGCAGGTAAGGTTCCAGCGGAATATTAAATAAAAGTATGACAGAGATAACACCGATTAGGAAAGCACGGTCGCTTTTTCCCATCGGTCCATCGTAGCGCCGCTCTCCTGATGTAACTTCCGAAAGGACTCCCGCCATCTCACTAATAATTGAGAGTGCGATGAAAATAATAATACTTGCCGGAAAAGTTTGAGTGACCAGAAAAAAAGGTATGAAGAGTGCGGTGTCGCTGATAACATCTGTCAATTCGTTTAAAAATTTCCCGAGACGGCTGGTTAAGTTAAATTTTTTAGCGAGTACACCGTCAATAGCGTTCATCGCCATCCGTACAAACATAAATAGAGGAATAATGATATATATCCAACGGCTGTCATAATTAAAATAAAAAAGCACACCCGTAATTATCGATAACAGGCATGCTGATATTGTCACCTGGTTCGGGGTGACATGATGTTTGTGAAGATTATTAACGAGCGGCATAAGAAGCTGCTGGAACTTTGGTTTTAATTCATAAATGCTGATCATTTAAAATCACTCCAATGTTCTTTAGCGGAAAGCTAGTATTTAATCCCGCGGTCGAGCATATATACTATGATATCTCCGTTTTCTGCGATGAGTCTAAAACCTTTGTACTGCAGCCATGTTTTCGAAAAAGTAGTCCGGTAATGTTCATGCGACAGGATATAAATTTTACTGACCTCCGCTGCTGCAGTTAAATAGGCATCCAGCAGCTTGGAGCCGATGCCCGGTGTAGGATGGCCGGCGTGCATAACAATCTCTGCAATATACTGGTTAATATTGCCGTCGCCGCTTGAACGGATAATGCCGACAAGCTGTTTGCCGTCCCGCACAGTAATGCAGTAATCCGAGTTTAAAATGCTTTGGTAAAGCTGGTTATAATCGGTATACAATTCAGTATTTCCGGAAGTGTAGAGATCGACGATATCGTCGAATGACATGTTTTTCTCGGTTGTAATGGTAACCATGACTCACCCCGTATTTGATATAAGTAATTAATTATATCAAGAATTTTCTGATATTGAAAGATAGTGCTTATTTGTTTATACTTATGATTGTATACGGTTTCAGTGGAAAGTGGAATAAAATACTTAGAAACAGGGTGGAATAAATGGAGCTGCAATTATATTTTTATCATCGGGAAATCAGTTTGACACCTGAAGAAATTTTCAGCGTGATTAAAAGTGATGAAAAGCTGTTAAATACGATAGAAAAATTAACGGATATCGAATACATAAACAGTACTTCAATGCCGAGAGAAGAAGGAACGAGAGCCATACTTCAATACAGTGCATCGCCTGTTGAAGCTGAAATTACCGGATTCAGACAGGACAGAAGAATAGAACTGGAACTGGAAATTCCGGCTGGAACAGTAAAAGCAATGTTTAATATCGTCCCTGTGGAAGACCGCTCTGAGGTAACTATTTCAGCAAAACTGTTTACTGATTCACCGGTAAGCTTCGTTCTGTATGCCTTAAAAATACCGTCTATTAAAAAACAGTTTGATGAGGCGGCAGAAAGACTCGGCCGCAATTAACAGCTGCGGCTATTACTGAAAAGGAGACCGAAAATGGAAGTGAAACAATACTCAGAAGATTCGCTGACGGTAAATTTAGGCAGCGAGATCGATGAAAAAATCAATAAACAGCTTGTACAGCTGAAATCAGCTGTAACGGAACTTAACTTAGAAGGCATCACTGATATTGTCTTATCCTATACGAGTCTGATTATATATTTTGATGTGCTTAAAGCTGATTCAAAAAAAATAACAGGAGCAGTAAAAGCACTGGAATTAAGAGAATTGAAAGACAGGGAGTACGCATATAAAGTTGTTAAAATACCGGTGTGCTACGGTGGGGAGTTCGGCCCGGACCTCGCTCGTTTTAAAGAAAACGGGCTGACGCCGGAAGATGTAATCAGCATGCACAGCAACAAAGAATATCTTGTTTATATGCTCGGATTTATGCCGGGTTTTCCTTTTTTAGGAGGGCTCAGCGATAAGCTGTTTAAAGCAAGACTAGACTCGCCGAGAACGAAAATTCAAGCAGGCACCGTCGGCATCGGCGGACGGCAGACCGGTATTTATCCTTTTGATTCTCCGGGCGGCTGGAATCTTCTCGGAAGAACCCCGGTTCCGCTGTACGACAGCTCGCGTGACAATGCAATTTTATATGAAGCAGGGGACAGAATTATTTTTACGCCAATTAACGAGCGGGAATATTACCGCATAAAAGAAGCATACGATAAAGGTGAATATACTGTGGAGACAGAATACAGAGGTGAAGCAGATGGCGCTTAAAATTATCAATCCGGGCCTGTTTACGACAGTGCAGGATCTTGGCCGCTACGGATATGAATCATACGGTTTTACCCCTGCAGGGGTCATGGATTATGAAAGTTATTATCTTGCGAATGCACTGCTCGGCAATGATTATAATTGCGGCGTGCTCGAACTCACGCTTTACGGAATTACCTTTGAAGTACTGCACAGCACGAGTATGTCGTCTGCCGGAGCAGAGATGGAACTGACAATTAACGAAGAACCTTTTGATACAGGAACTGCTGTTGATCTCGTTAAGGGTGACATTGTAAAGTTCGGCGGTGTTAAAAAAGGTGCCCGTACATATATTGCTTTCAGCGGCGGGCTCGATCTTCCGAAGGAACTCGGCAGCTACTCAACTCATACGAGAAGCAAGATGGGCGGTTACAAAGGACGCGTCTTAAAGGCGGGGGATATTTTGCTAGTCAAAGGGAAAACAGTGGAACATAATTTTCCGGTAATCACAAAAGTATTGACTGAAGATACTGAGATACGCTTTATCCCGGGTCAGCAGAATGACAGATTTGATTCTGTGAATAAACGGATATTTACAGAAAGTGAATATACCCTTACAAAAGACAGCGACCGGATGGGCTGCCGTCTTGAAGGTCCGGCGGTGGAATCTGCAGATGACGACGATATATTGAGCGAACCGACACAGTTCGGCAGCATACAGGTGCCGAAAAACGGGCAGCCGATCGTTCTGCTTGCCGACCGCCAGACCGCAGGCGGCTATAAGAAAATTGGCACTGTCGCAAAAGTCGATCTGCCAAAAATCGCCCAGAAAAAACCGGGAGAGAAGATTACATTTACCGAAGTAAGTGTAGATGAAGCGTCACAGCTGTATAAAGACAGCCTGAAGGCATTAACTGACGGTTCATATATTAATACATCAGTTAATTTTAAAAATGCGAGACGGCGGGATGCATTAAGTATTACGCAATTAATTGGAGGATAAAATAATGGATTTTAAAGAAATAAAAAAACTGGTTAAATTGTTAAAAGAAGAAGATCTGGCTGTACTCAGCATCTCGGAAAATGATACTCATATTCATATCGAACAGAAAGGCGCGGAAGTTGCAGTACAGCCTGCGGCAGACCGACCTGCACCGGCAGTTTCAGAAGAGGAAGCCTCCAAACTGATTGAAATAACAGCCGGTCAAATCGGAACCTTCTACAATCAGAAAGATGAAAACAGCGATGAGACATTTGTTTCAGAAGGAGATAAAGTTTCTAAAGGGGACCAGGTCGGTTTTATTGAAGCGATGAAAGTATTTAACGATGTGAAAAGCAGCGTCGCGGGTATCGTTGAAGAAATAACTGTGGCCAATGGAGATGCTGTGGAATACGGTGATGTGCTGTTTCGTGTCCGTCCAGAGGAGGCATGACGATGAAAAAGGTTTTAATTGCGAACCGCGGTGAAATCGCGGTAAGAATTATCAGAACTTTAAAGGAAATGAATATTGCGAGCGTTGCAGTCTACTCGAGCGGTGACGCAGATAGTCTTCATGTTGCATTGGCAGATGAAGCTTATTGTATCGGGGGACCGAAAAGCGCTGACAGCTATCTAAACATCGATAATATACTGCAGGCTGCAATTATGAGTAAGGCAGATGCTATTCATCCGGGTTACGGGTTTTTATCGGAAACACCTGAATTTGCAAAACGGACTGAAGAGCTCGGTCTGATATTTATAGGACCTTCACCGGAAACGATGGCAAAAATGGGCGATAAGTCCATGGCAAGAGAGACCATGAAAAAAGCAGGTGTTCCTGTTATTCCGGGCAGTGACGGCATTGTCAAAACAAAAGATGAAGTGAAGAAACTGGCAAAAAAAATTATCTATCCTATCGTAATAAAAGCTGTTTCCGGCGGCGGCGGCAAAGGTATGCGGTTTGCCCACAATGATGAAGATGTGGACAAATTGTACGATGAAGCAAAAAAAGAAGCAAAGAACTCTTTTAACGATGACCGCTTGTACGTTGAGAAATACATTCCAAAAGCACGCCATATTGAAATTCAGGTTATCGGTGACGGCAAGGGCGGAGCAATCCATTTATTTGAGCGGGATTGTTCGATTCAGAGAAATAACCAGAAATTGCTTGAAGAAGCACCGGCAACCATTTTAAGCGGTAAAGAACGTGCTGATATTACAGAAACGACGCGGCAGGCGATTGCAAAACTGAATTACCGCGGGGCAGGGACAATTGAGTACTTATATGTAGCTGAAGAAAAGCGTTTTTATTTTATTGAGATGAATACGCGGGTACAGGTTGAACATACTGTCTCGGAAGAAGTGACCGGAATTGATATTATCAGAGCTCAGATTGATGTTGCATTTAATAATGATATCGGTATTACACAGGGTGAAGTGAAGCTGTCAGGACATGCCATTGAAGCACGGCTGAATGCGGAAGATCCGGAAAATCGTTTTATGCCTTCACCGGGTAAAATTGAGAAACTGCATTTTGGCCTCGGCAGAAATGTACGTGTGGACACGCATATTTATAGCGGTTATTCTATACCGCCGTATTACGATTCGATGATTGCTAAAATTATTGTGAAGGCTGATAACCGGGAAGATGCCTTATTTAAACTGAAACTTGTGCTCGGGGAAACAGTTATTGAACCGGTTAAGACAAATTTAGATTTTCAGTATTATCTGCTGGGACATCCGAAAGTGTTAGCGAATGATTACGATATTAAGTTGCTTCATACAGAAAATATTATTGAGTAAAGGATGGTTTAATTGAGTAAATTAACGATTGATCTAAATGCGGATCTCGGGGAGAGCTATGGAAATTATACAATCGGCAACGATGCGGAAATCATTCCTCTGATTTCTTCAGCGAATGTGGCGTGCGGATTTCATGCCAGTGATCCTGCCGTGATGATTGAGACGGTTAAACGCATCAAAGAATCGGGTTCAACAGGTCTTGGAGCCCATCCGGGATTCCCGGATTTAATGGGCTTCGGCCGCAGGTATATGGAATTGTCAGAAACGGAAGTTCATGCAATTATGCTCTATCAGCTGTCGGCGCTGGACGGTATAGCGCGGACATACGGACTTGATATGAATCATGTGAAGCCCCATGGTGCGCTTTACAATGCGACCTTTAAAAATGAAGATCTCGCTCATGTTATCGCAAAAGCGGTTAAAGATTTTAATCCAAAACTAAAATTAATGGGACTTGCCAATAATAATTTAGTCAAAGCCGGAAAAACTCTGGGGCTTGATGTCATTAATGAAGTATTCGCAGACCGTGCCTACGAAGATGACGGCACGCTGGTGTCACGAAGCAAGGAAGGTGCGATGATTACCGACAGTACTCTCGCTACAGAACGTGTTGTCCGTATGATTACCGAAGGTAAAGTAGAAAGTATCAACGGAAAAGACGTGGATATTCAGGCGGACAGCATCTGCGTCCATGGAGACGGAGAAAAAGCATTGGAATTTGTAAAAGAAATCAGACGTCAGCTAGAAGAAAAAGGAATTTCTATCGAAACGTTATAACTGAGGGGTGCAAATATGGAAAATAAACCGAAAATTACAGCCGCACAGCGCAGACTGCTGTTCGGTGCGGTGTTCCTGATGGCAACATCTTCAATCGGACCTGCATTTTTAACACAGACAACAGTATTCACACAGCAGTTCATGGCGAGTTTTGCCTTTGCCATTTTAGCATCCATCGTTATTGATATCGGTGCGCAGCTTAACATTTGGCGCGTACTGTCCGTCAGCGGAAAGCGGGGGCAGGATGTGGCGAACGAAGTCTTTCCGGGACTCGGAACCTTAGTCGCTGTCTTAATCGTTATCGGCGGTTTTGCATTTAATATCGGAAACGTCGCCGGTGCAGGACTCGGTTTTAATGCAATTTTCGGCTGGGATGTAAGAATAGGCGCTGCAATCACAGGTATCTTCGCAATTATAATATTTTTAATAAAGAACGGCCGTGCTGTTATGGATGTTGTGACACAGGTGCTCGGAGTGCTGATGATTGGTATCGTAGCATATGTCATGATTATTTCAGAGCCGCCGGTCGCTGAAGCGGCTAAGCGGGTAATTTTACCTGAAGATCCAATTGCCATGCTGCTGCCGATTATTACACTGGTCGGCGGGACAGTCGGCGGTTACATTACTTTTGCCGGTGCCCACCGTTTAATAGAAGCGGGTATGACAGGTGAGAAAAACCTGCGCTTTGTCAGCCACGCTGCAAACTGGGGAATTTTAACGACTGGAGTTATGCGCGTTCTCTTATTCCTGGCGGTCCTCGGAGTACTGACTCAGGGAGCAGTTTTATCAGAGGATAATCCGCCGGCATCTGTTTTCCAGTTTGCTCTCGGCGATATCGGAATGAAAGTGTTTGGTGTTGTGCTGCTCGCAGCGGCTCTGTCTTCTGTAATTGGTGCGGCATACACAAGCGCAAGTTTTATGCGCTCGTTCAATCAGGTATTTGACAGGTATAACAATATAGTGATTGTTGTTTTTATCGCGACATCGACTTTAATTTTCCTATTTGTCGGTCGCCCGGTCACTCTGCTTATACTCGCAGGTTCTTTCAACGGACTGATTCTGCCGCTGACACTCGGTGCAATATTACTTGCTTCACGGAAGAAAAGTATCGTTGGTAATTACCATCATCCGACATGGATGATAGTCTTCGGTATAGTCGCAGTTATTGTTACATTAATCGCAGGATTTATGTCGCTTCAGGGTCTTGCAGAATTGTGGAATGGATAGGTGATTAAATGAATGCTGAAAATATAAGAATGAAGATTAGAACAGGTGAACACTCAGGTCCGACGTCCGGTATCTCGGGAGATAAAGTACAGGCGAACTTAGCAATTCTGCCAAAAGAATATGCTTTTGACTTCTTGTTATTTGCTCTTCGCAACAGTAAGCCGGTTCCGATTATTGAAGTGCTTGAAGCGGGCGAGTTTACCAGCAGATATGCACAGAACTCGGATATCCGCACGGATGTTCCGCTGTATAACATTTATAAAAAAGGTAAGCTGACAAATACAGTCAGCGATATTAAAGATGAATGGCAGGATGATTTTGTCACCTTTTTAATCGGCTGCAGTTTTACTTTCGAACAGGCAATTTTAGATGCGGGGATCAATATTAAACATATTGATGAGGGGCGCAATGTCGCAATGTATAAAACGAATATCGAAACGGTGCCTGCCGGCATTTTTTCAGGAGAGACAGTAGTTTCCATGCGTCCATTTAAAAAAGAGCTCGTCGATAAAGTAATTAATATAACAAATGACTTTCCAAACATGCACGGGGGACCGGTGCACGTCGGAAACCCTCAAGAAATCGGAATAGAAAATATTGATAATCCCGATTACGGAGATTCGATTGCTATTGCAGAAGATGAAGTTCCGGTGTTCTGGGCGTGTGGTGTCACACCTCAAAATGCTGTATTAAAAGCAAAGCCTGAAATTTTAATCAGTCATGCGCCGGGACATATGTTTATTACTGATATTAATAATGAAGAATATAAAAATTAGAACCGGGCTGCTGCCCGGTTTTTTGCGTTTTCAAAGGGAAAACACTTTAAAAACGGACGATATTCATTCTTGTTTAACCATTGACATTTAAAATACGCACATTATAATTAATATTATAAATAATGTTCGTCAAAATAGGAGTGCATACAACATGACAGTAGGTATTATTATGGGCAGTTCTTCGGACTGGTCCACTATGAAACACAGTGCTGAAATGCTGGATTATTTCGGAATAAGCTATGAGACAAAAGTAGTCAGTGCTCACCGTACACCGGAGATGATGGTTGAATATGCCAAAAATGCAACGTCAGAAGGCATCGATATTATTATTGCAGGAGCAGGCGGTGCTGCACATCTGCCGGGAATGATTGCATCTTTAACAAATGCACCTGTAATTGGTGTACCTATCGAATCTAAATCTTTAAAAGGCATGGATTCATTATTGTCCATCGTTCAGATGCCGGGAGGAATTCCGGTTGCCACACAGGCTATCGGTATTCCTGGTGCTAAAAATGCCGGACTCCTTGCAGCAAGAATGATTGGAATGTCGGATCAAGCAGTTTTTGAGAAGCTCTCTGAATATACGAAAAGTCTCGAAAAGAAAGTTGAGGATATGCAAAATGACCTTAAGTAAACGTTTATATCCGCCGTCTGTTATCGGTATTATTGGCGGAGGCCAGCTTGGGAAAATGCTTGCACAGAGCGCTCAGAGAATGGGTTACAAAGTTGCAGTGCTGGATCCATCTGAAGACGCGCCGGCACGCAGTACGTGCCATACTTTTATTCAGGCCGACTTCAGCGATGAAGAAGCACTGGTTAAATTAAGTGATATGTCTGATATCGTTACTTATGAATTTGAAAACATAGATGCTCATATTTTAAGAAATCTCGTATCTGACTATTACGTGCCCCAAGGTGCTGAAACTGTATTAACATTACAAAACCGCACGAGTGAGAAAAATGCAATTAGAGATTCGGGTGCGAGTATTGTCCCATTTGAAAATGTTTCATCCAGGGGCGACGTGGAAAGTTTTGCAGATAAATATTCCTATCCCTTAATCGTAAAAACGGCAACGGGAGGCTATGACGGCAAGGGACAGTATTATATCGGTTCAAAAGAAGATTTAACTGCTGAGAATATTCCGTTTGAAGATAGGGAATTTATCGTTGAGAAATATATTGACCTGGAAAGAGAAGTATCACTGACTGCGGCAAGAAGCGCCGGCGGAGAAATAGTTTATTTCCCACTTCAGGAAAACCTGCACCGCGACCAGATTTTATACCGTACGATTGCTCCGGCCAGAGTGGCCTATTTTGAACAGGCGAAAGCCGAAGTGAAAAAAATTATGGATGCGATGCTATTCGTTGGTGTATTTACAGTCGAATTCTTCATAGATAAAGAAGGAGAACTCTACGTCAATGAAATTGCCCCAAGGCCGCATAACTCAGCGCACTACACAATTGAAGCATGCAATATCAGCCAGTTTGATGCACATATTTTAAGCGTGACGAACCAGCCGCTGCCTGAAGTTTATCAGCACCAGGATGCAATTATGATGAACCTGCTAGGTGAAGATCTGGATCGCCTCGGCCTTGAATTATTTGATTATTCTGAATGGAATGTTCATTTATACGGAAAATCAGACCGCAAGCCGGCGAGGAAAATGGGACATGTCACAATATTGACTGATGATATTGACATGGAGCTTATAAAATTGAAAAAGAATTTTGAAAAAGAATCACAGTAATATGTAACCTGTATTTATCCGACGCACTGTTTGAAGCGCATACTAAATTTTACAATAAGCTGGAGGAAATTTAAGATGAAATTCAATGAACCGACAAATCAGGAAATTAGAGAACAAAAACTGTACGCAGAAATGGGTTTAACAGATTCGGAATTCGATAAGATTAACGAAATTTTAGGCAGAGAGCCTAACTATACTGAAACCGGTATTTTTTCTGCGATGTGGAGCGAACATTGTTCTTACAAGCATTCAAAACCATTCTTAAAGCAGTTCCCGACTGAAGGAGAACATGTTTTAATGGGACCCGGAGAAGGTGCGGGTGTTGTGGATATCGGTGATAATCAGGCGATTGTATTTAAAGTGGAATCTCATAATCATCCGTCAGCTGTAGATCCGTATCAGGGTGCAGCAACCGGTATAGGCGGTATCGTTCGTGATATCGTTTCTATTGGTGCGCGTCCAATCGGTTTATTGAATTCACTCAGATTTGGCGAGCTGGATAACAAACAGAACAAGTGGCTGCTTCAGGGTGTCATAGATGGTATGAGAGATTACGGCAATACGATGGAGCTGCCTGCAGTATCAGGCGAAGTGGAATTCGATGCGTCGTATCATGAAAATCCGCTTGTGAATGCAATGGGTGTCGGTTTAATTACACATGATAAGATTCAAAAAGGAACAGCAAAAGGGCTTGGCAACAAAGTGGTCTACGTTGGTCTACCAACGGGGAGAGACGGTATCAATGGTGCAAGTTTTGCATCAGGAGAACTGAGCGATGATAACCGTCCGGAAATTCAAAAAGGCCACCCTGAAGCGGGGAAACTTCTAATGGAAGCAACATTGCAGGCAATCGAGATGAAAGAGCTTGTCGGCATTCAGGATATGGGTGCAGCCGGACTTACCTCTTCAAGCGCCGAAATGGCGGACAAAGGCGGTTCAGGTATGAATCTTTATCTGGATAAAGTACCTGTGACACATTCAGATATGTCACCGTACGAAATGATGCTGTCGGAAACACAGGAACGCATGCTGCTTGTCGTTGAAGACGGATCTGAAGATAAGTTTTTAAATATGTTTACAGAAATGAAGCTCGACTCAGCAGTTATCGGTGAAGTCACTGAAGGCGACCGTCTGACACTTTACTACGAAGATGAAGTATATGCAGACCTGCCGGTGGCTCCGCTGTCTGACGATGCACCTGTTTATGTTTTAGAAGGAACAGAACCAAAAGAGGATGAAGCGCGCACCGATTACAGCAATGAAGATTTAGAAACTGCTTTTGATAAATTAATGACGCACCCGACCATTGCAGATAAATCATATATTTATAACGGCTTTAACAGTACGGCAGGCGGCAACACTGTTCAAGGTTCAGGATTTGGTGCGGGTATCGTTCAGATTGAAGGTACTGACAAAGCTGTAAGTATGGTGCTTGACGGCAAAAGCCGGTATGTCTTTGCCGATCCTTACAACGGCGGGAAAGAAGTCGTTGCACAAACATTCAGAAGCATTATTGCAACAGGTGCCATGCCATTAGGCATGACGGACTGTTTGAACTACGGATCTCCGGAAAAACCTGAAATTTACAATCAGCTGGACAAGTCCACTAAAGGGATGGCCGAAGCGTGTCTTGCTTTATCAACACCTGTAGTTTCAGGGAATGTCAGTCTGTATAACGAACACAGCACAGGGGGGATCCTGCCGACACCGATTATCGGTATGGTCGGTTTAATCGACAATATTAATCAGCTGGCCCATGAAAGTGTAAATGAAGGCGACGCCTTATATTTAGTTGGTGAATTAACACCGTCATTTGCGGGCAGCCAGCTTGAAAAACTTCTTGAAAACACAATCCGTCAGACAACACGGTCAATCGATCTTGAGCTCGAATACAGCCGCGGAATGATGCTGCGTGAAAAACTTGTTAACGGGGAAATCAATAAAATCGCTCCGCTTGGACGCGGCGGTCTGATTGCCAAGCTCGCTCAGCTTGCAAGTTTTAATAATGTCGGTCTTGAAGTAAATGTCGATGTCCGTAAAGACTTACTCTTTGCAGAAGGTGCTTCGAATTATCTTGTTGCAGCACCGTCAGGACTTGATATCGAAGGCGCAGTTGAAATTGGTAAATTAACAGGCAGTAAATTTGTTGTGAAAGCACAGGATTTTGAAATTAACCGTGAATTATCAGATGTCAGAAACGCATGGGAGGGGGCAATCCCGTCATGTATGAACTCAGAGGACTAAATGAAGAATGCGGTCTCTTTGGTATTTGGGGGCACCCCGAAGCCAGCGAATTAACGTATATGGCACTGCACAGCCTGCAGCACCGCGGTCAGGAAGGGGCGGGTATCGTCGCTTCCGGCGGTGACTATCTGTTCGGGGCACGCGGTATGGGTCTTCTGACTGAAGCACTCTCTCAAACCCAGCTTGAATCACTGAGACCATTTTCAAAATCAATCGGTCATGTCCGTTATGCAACAAGTGATTCAAGTGCTTTATCAAACGTTCAGCCGTTTTTATTTAAAAGTCATATCGGTGATCTCGGTCTTGCGCATAACGGCAACATCGTTAACGCGCTCCATATCAGAAGGGCACTTGAAGACCAGGGTGCAATCTTTCAGACGACTTCAGATTCCGAAGTGTTTGCACATCTGTTAAGACGGGCGAAAGGTCCGACGAGAAAAGCGCGAATTAAAACTGTTCTTCAGCAGCTGAAAGGTGCATTTGCCTTTGTTATTTTACATGAAGATGCATTGACAATTGCCCTGGATGACCACGGTGTACGCCCGCTGATGCTTGGTATTCTGGATGGTGCTTATTGTGTGGCGAGCGAAACCTGCGCATTTACAGCAATCGGTGCGGAGTATATCCGTGATATCGAACCGGGAGAGCTCATTACAATCAGCGACGACGGTATTGATTTTGACCGCTACACAGATTTTGAGAATCCTAATATGTGTTCTATGGAATACATTTATTTTGCCCGTGCAGATTCAGAATTCCGAGGTACTTCAACGTACACAATCCGTAAAGCCCTCGGCGAAGAGCTGGCGAAAGAAATGGATGTTAAAGCGGATATTGTAATCGGTGTGCCGGACTCAAGTCTTGCAGCAGCAAAAGGGTTCAGCGATGAATCGGGTATCCCCGGCGAACAAGGTTTATTAAAAAACCGCTACGTCGGCAGGACTTTTATCGCGTCGGGACAGGAAGCGCGTGAACGCGCAGTCCGGATGAAACTGTCACCGGTCAGGGATATAGTAGAAGGCAAAAGCGTAATTGTTATCGATGATTCAATTGTCCGCGGAACGACGAGTAAATTTATCGTGAAAGCATTGAAAAAAGCAGGAGCGAAAGAAGTTCATATGGGCGTCTCATCTCCTCCTCTTAAAAACCCGTGTTATTACGGTATAGATGTATCGACGCATGCGGAAATTATTGCATCGGCGAAATCAACTGAAGAAGTACGGGAAGAAATCGGTGCGGATTCACTGACTTATTTATCTGTTGAAAGAATGCATGAAGTGTATGAAAGATACGGCTCACGCGGTGAGTGTGATGCATGTTTTACAGGGAATTATCCGATTGAAAATACTGACGGTCTCTTACCTCAGGAAAAAGATGCAAAAACGAAAGGAGTATAACGATGTCTGAACAATATAAAAAAGCCGGTGTCGATATTAATGCCGGATATGAAGCGGTCGAACAGATGAAAGGACATGTAAAACGCACTATGCGTCCCGAAGTTATCGGCGGTCTTGGAGGTTTCGGCGCAGCATTTGATTTGTCACAGTTAAATATGATCTCCCCTGTACTTGTGTCGGGTACTGACGGTGTCGGCACGAAACTGAAGCTCGCCATCGATTATAACTGTCACGATACGATCGGCATCGATGCTGTTGCAATGTGTGTAAACGACATTATTACGACCGGCGCAGAACCGTTATATTTCCTTGATTATATTGCTGTTAACAAGGTGGTTCCTGAACATATCGGAGAGATTGTTAAAGGGGTATCGGAAGGCTGTGTGCAGTCTGAATGCGCGCTGATAGGCGGGGAAACTGCCGAGATGGGAGAAATGTACGGCGAAGGTGAATATGATATTGCGGGGTTTGCTGTCGGTGCAGTTGAGAAAGATCAGTATATCGACGGAACATCTGTTCAAGCCGGCGATAAAATTATCGGTCTCGCTTCAAGCGGCATTCATTCAAACGGCTACAGCCTGGTCCGTAAAATTATTGCAGATAATCAAATTGATGTGACTGCAGAGCTGGATGGCGACAAGCTGCTTGATCTGCTCCTTGAACCGACGCGTATTTACGCGCAGGAAGTTAAAGCATTAAAAGGCAAAGTAACGATAAAAGCGATGAGTCACATTACCGGCGGCGGTTTTATTGAAAATATTCCGAGAGCCTTGCCTGAAACACTGGGTGTGAGTCTCGACGTTGCGAATATTGAAGTGCCGAAAGTACTCGCCTGGCTGCTCGAACAAAGCGGGATGAAACAGGAAGAAGCATATAATGTCTTCAACATGGGCATCGGCTTTATTATTGTCGTGCCAAAAGAAGAAGCGGATACGGCACTCGATATATTGAAAGACTTCGATTATACGAGCAGCGTGATTGGTGAAGTCACTGCTGAAGAGGGAATTAAAATAAATGGTCAGTAATGTTGCGGTATTTGCTTCCGGCGGCGGTTCTAATTTTGAAAACCTTGCTTTAAAAAGTGCTGAATCCGGATTTGATATTAAAGTACTGATTGTTGACTCGCCGGATGCATTCGCAGTTAAACGGGCAGAGAAATTAAATATTCCTTCAATTATTATTAATCGGGATGTATATTCCAGCAAACGGGAATTTGAAACTGCCATTAAAGAAGCACTCTCAGATTTTACCGTTGATTATATCGTGCTCGCCGGCTTTATGAGAATATTGTCGGCTGAGTTTATTAATGCATATAAAGACCGGATTATTAATCTGCATCCCTCGCTGCTGCCGTCATTTAAAGGCAGAAATGGTATCGAAGATGCTTACAATTACGGTGTAAAAATAACCGGTGTGACAGTGCATTATGTCGATGCCGGCATTGACACCGGAAAAATTATCGAACAGACTGCAGTTATAATAGAAGAAGATGACACACTTCAATCACTTGAAGATAAAATACATCAGACAGAGTACGAACTATATCCTGAAGCTCTGAAGAAAGTACTGAATGGGAGAGTTTAACTATGAAAGCATTGCTTAGTGTATCGAACAAAACAGGCATAGAAAAATTTGCGGCGGGGCTTATTGAACAGGGCTACGAGCTCTATTCCACGGGCGGCACATTTAAAGCTCTCGAGGACGCTGATATTGCTGTGAAACAGGTCAGTGATTTAACGGACTTCAATGAAATTATGGACGGCCGTGTCAAAACACTTCATCCGGCAGTTCACGGCGGAATTTTAGCAGACCGTGACAATCCGGCTCACATGGAAGATCTTCGTAAAAATAATATAGAAACGATTGATCTTGTTGCTGTGAATTTATACCCGTTTAAAGAAACGGTCAAAAAAGCGGATGTGACTGAAAGTGATGCAGTGGAAAATATCGACATAGGCGGGCCGACAATGCTGCGTGCGGCGGCAAAAAACTACAAACATGTAACGACAGTTGTCGATCCTTTTGATTATGAAGAAGTGCTGGAGCGTATGAAAAATAACGCGCTTGATGAGAATTTCAGAAAGCAGCTTATGATTAAAGTGTTCCGTCATACAAATGACTATGATCAGGCAATTGTAAACTTCTTTGCACAAAGTGAAAAAACGCTCCGTTACGGCGAGAACCCGCATCAAAGTGCAAAATACGTTAAAACGTCAGGCGAGCAAAATACAATTCTCAACGCCAAGGTGCTCCACGGCAAAGAACTGAGCTACAACAATTTAAGGGATGCGGACAGCGCCTTCCAGCTGGCGAAGAAATTCGACCTGCCGGCGGCAGTTGCAGTTAAACATATGAACCCTTGCGGTGTCGGTACCGGAGATACGCTGGAAGATGCGTTTCAAAATGCATTCGATGCTGATAATCAGTCAATTTTCGGCGGTATCGTTGCGCTTAATAAAATAGTGAATGAAGCGGCAGCAGAAAAATTAAGCAAGGTGTTTTTAGAAGTAATTATTGCCCCGCATTTCTCAGAAGAAGCATTGAACATTTTAACGGCGAAGAAAAATATTCGTCTCCTGCAGGTTGATTTTACAGAAGATGCTGTGCAGGACGAATTTGTCAGCGTGTCGGGCGGCTACCTTGTACAATCGCGTGATACAGGGAAACTCGATAAAGATTCTCTTGAATATGTTACAGAACAGAAACCTGATGAAGACCAGCTGAAAGCATTGGCACTTGCCTGGGAAGTATCTAAACATGTGAAGTCGAATGCGATTGTCCTCGCCAACAGTAAACAGACAGTCGGTATCGGCGCCGGTCAGATGAACCGTGTCGGCGCCCTGAAAATTGCAGCGGAACGAGCAATTGAGCTTGGAGACAATATTGTTCTCGCAAGCGACGGGTTCTTCCCGATGCCGGATACAGTGGAAAATGCACACCGGTACGGAATAAAAGCAATAATCCAGCCCGGCGGTTCAAAACGCGATAATGAATCAATCGATTTTTGTAATGAGAATGGTATCGCAATGGTATTTACGGGAATGCGTCATTTCAAACATTAATACTGGGGGACGGAAATCAATGAATGTATTAGTAATTGGCGGCGGCGGACGGGAGCATGCTCTCGTGAAAGCTTTAAGCCGGTCAAAGCATACAGAAAACATACACGCAGTACCCGGCAACAGCAGTATAGAGAAATATGCTGACGTACACAGCGATATTAAAGATTCCGATATTGACCGGATTGTTGAACTGGCGAAAAAGGAGAACATTACATGGGCAGTTATCGGTCCTGAAGCCCCGCTTAATGCAGGTCTCGCTGATGCACTGGAAGCTGCGGGAGTGAAAGTGTTCGGACCGAGAAAGCTGGAAGCACAGCTCGAGTCTTCCAAAGCTTTTGCCAAAAAAATTATGTTTAAATACGACATCCCGACTGCAGCCTACCAGACATTTACGAATTTAATCGAAGCAGCAGAGTACGTTAAACAAGAAGGCGCACCGATAGTCATTAAAAAAGACGGTCTGGCTGCAGGCAAAGGTGTTGCTGTGGCAATGACTGAAACTGAAGCGCTCGATGCATTAAAAGAAATGTTTGCTGAAGGTGAAGATAATCCTGTTGTCATCGAAGAATTCCTTGAAGGTGAGGAGTTCAGCTTAATGGTGCTCGTAAACGGAGAGTACACATTGCCTTTCAATATTGTAGCCCAGGATCATAAACGTGCGTATGACGGAGATACGGGACCGAATACGGGAGGTATGGGTGCCTATGCCCCTGTAACTCATATTGGTGCTGATGTAATCGGCGAAGCTGTCAGTAAAATAGTTAAGCCTATGGCAGATGCAATGGTAAAAGAAGGACTGGACTACTTCGGTGTGATGTATCTCGGAGCTATTATTACGAAGGACGGCGTTAAAACAATTGAATTTAATGCGCGTTTCGGCGATCCGGAAGCCCAGGTGCTGCTGGAGCTTCTTGAATCGGATTTTATCGATGTGCTTGAAGCGGTCAGAAATAAAGAGTCTTACGAACTGCAATTCAGCAGCGACTCTATGCTCGGTGTAATATTGGCGTCGAAAGGTTACCCGAAAGATTACGTTAAGGGCTCTTCAGTTGTCATTCCTGATGAACTGGAGGATAAAATATTCAACAGCGGACTGAGACACGTTAAGGATGAGAGTTATGAAACTGCCGGAGGCAGAGTGATGCTTGTAACGGGACGCGGGAGCACACTCGAAGAAGCTAAACAAGCTGCATATAACAATACTAAACAGATTGAATTTAATAATGATGCGCTATTTTATCGTAATGATATTGGAGAACGCGGCGTATAAACAGGTGATTATTTCACCTGTTTTTTTATTTTAAAATTGTATGGTGTCTGGAATTAATTCATAGTATAATAATATGCATTAAGAAAATTGGAGGAAAAATAATGAAGAAATTATCAATGCTGTTAATGACAGCATTTGTATTAATACTTGCTGCCTGCACCAGTGACAGTGATGTAGAAGAAGAAGTAGCGGAAACAGAAGGGGACGCTGGAAACGGGGAAGCAATTGATTTTAGTATTATGGCCTTGCCGAACTCGCTTGATCCGCATGCGGCAAATGATGGTTATTCTCTTTATGTGATGACTAATATCTACGAAACACTTGTAAAATTAAATCAGGATCTGGAACTGGAGCCAGGGCTTGCTGAAAGCTACGAACAGATTTCAGATACAGCCTGGGAATTTAAACTTCGTGAAGGGATTAAATTCCATGACGGCAGCGACTTTAACGCAGAAGTGGTAAAAGCTAATCTCGACCGCGTGCGCGATGAGGAAGTGGCGTCACCATTGTCCTTCCTCTTTACGGAAATCTCAGACGTGGAAATTATTGACGATTACACGGTTCAGATACATACAGACGAACCATTTGCAGCCTTGCCCGCTCACCTTGCACATCCGGGCGGACATATGATTAGTAAAGAAGTCATCGATGCAGATTACGCTCAAATGGAAGAAGGCGGCAACCCGCTGACTGAAGTTAACCGTACACCGGTAGGGACAGGATTCTTTAAATTTGAAGAGATCAATGAAGGTGAACACATTACATTAACAAGAAACGAAGAATACTGGGGAGAGCCTGCCAAACCTGAATCAATTACATTCAGAGCAGTGCCGGAAGACCAGTCCCGTATTGCTGAATTAACATCAGGCACAGCGGATATAATTTATCCGATGGATCCGAATGATGTTCAGCAGGTTGATGCAAACGAAGGCAGCGAAGTTCAGCAGCGCCCAAGTGCAAACATGACGTATTTAGGTTTTAACACGGAAAAAGAACCGTTTAATGATGAAAATGTCCGCCTGGCAATTGCCTCTGCAATCGATAAAAATTCGATTATCGAAAATATTTTAGTGGGCATTCACGAAGTTGCGGAAACACCGTTAAACCCGACAGTACACGGCTACAGCGAAAATCTGGAGCCAATTGAGTACGACCTTGATCAGGCAAAAGAATATCTTGCAGCAAGTGATTATCCGGAAGGATTTACAGCGGAAGTTGTACTGAATTCGAGAACACACCAGGACGTTGCAACATACATGCAGGAAGTGCTGTCTGAAATAGGTGTGGATTTGGAGATTTCTCTAATGGAAGCGGGCGCCTACCAGGAATATACAGCGAACGGTGACAATGAAATGTTTATGGGCGGCTGGGGCACAGTAACGCTCGATGCGGATTACGGCTTATACCCGATGTTCCATTCAGATAATATAGGCGCACCAGGAAACAGAACTCGATATTCCAACCCGGAAGTTGATGAATTACTGGATAATGCGCGTGTAGAAATGGATGAGGAAACACGTCTTCAGATGTACGAAGACGCACAGCAGATTATTATAGACGAGCAGCCGCTAATCCCGGTCTTCCATACGACATTATTAACGGGAATTAACTCTGACTTGGACGGCTACTACCAGTACCCGAGCAGCTTCCCTTATCTTAAAGACTTGGAATAGCATGAAAAATCCCTCCAGCTGTAGTGAACCCAAAAAGTTGAACTTTTTGATTAAGCTATTTTATTAAAGGTATGTTTCCTGTAATTTACAGGAGACATGCCTTTTAATTTTGTTTTAATTCTATCATTATTATAGAAATCAATATATTGATGAATCGCAGATTCAAGCTCTGCATATGTTATGAACTGTTGTCCATAAAACATTTCCTGTTTAAGCAGCCCAAAGAAGTTCTCCATTGGAGAATTATCTAAGCAGTTTCCTTTTCGAGACATACTTTGAAATGTTTTATTTCTTTTAAGATGTCTCACCCATTTTTTATGCTGGTAGTGCCAACCCTGATCCGAATGGACGGTCATTCGATAGTCTAATTCTGGTCTTTGTTCAATCAATTCCTCTAAAGGTTTTACAGCGATATCGAGCGTCGGTGCCGGACTGATTCTGTAAGACAGTATTTCTCCACTGAAAACATCCATAAACGGTGACAAGTAAAGTTTTTCTCCTGATGCTGAAATATTGAATTGAGTCACGTCGGTCAACACTTTTTGATACGGGCGATCGGTTTTAAATCGGCGAGACAGTTTGTTTTTAGCAATTTTACCGACTGTTCCTTTATAGGATTTATATTGACGATTTCTATGTTTAAACTTTACGCAAAGCAATTGATACTGCCGCATCAAGCGTAGTACTTTCTTGTGATTTACAATGATACCTCTTTTTTTCAACGCCAAGCAGACCCGACGATAACCGTATCTGCGGTGACTTTCAGTCACAATATCCTTGATGGCTTGGACGAGCTCAGTATCTTTATTATTTTCTTCAGGTAAACGGTCATTCCAATACTTAAATACACTTTTAGCGATTTGCGCGGCCTCAAGTAACTCTTTAAGCATATAGAGACCTGTTTCCCTTAACTCTATTATCGCTCTGACTATTTCTTTGTTCGTTTGTCTCGAGCTAAGGATTGTAACTTTTTTTCTAGTGCAATGGCCACCTCAAGTTTACGATTTTCTACTCTTAAACGTTCCAGCTCTTCACGTTCGGTTTCATTCAAAGTCTCTGATTTATTTCGTTTCTGTTTAGATGGCTTCTTCTTCATCGATTTAGAGGGCCTGCCTTTCGGTTTAGTTTCTAGACCCAGAATACCATACTGATTATATTTGCTCTGCCACTGCGCAATGAGGGAAAGATTCGGTATATCAAAAATTTCAGCCGTTTCTCGATAGGATAACTGATGTTCTAAACGGTGTTGTAGTACTGTTAACTTAAACGATTTAGAATAAGCTGATCTCGTCATCCCAGCGGTCAACCCTTGAACACCATTATTTTTAAACTGATAGAGCCATGTCCTGATTAAACTGCGATTGATATTATATTTGGCTTCTAATATTCTGAAGCCATCGTCACCAGTTAAATACTCATTAATTACTTTCATTTTTAATTCTATTGAATATCTTTTAGACATAGAAAAGCACCCCTAAAGTTGAATTTGGAGTTCAACTTTAGGGGTGCACATCAAGCCGGAGGGATTTTTTAATGTAAATAAATTTTGAAATGGACGCCTGATTCTGACGGCACCACAGTAAACGAACCATTATGGAACTCTATCGCATCTTTAATAACAGAAAAACCGATTCCGTGATTTTCACTATTATTTTTAGAAGTTACACCATTCTTCATAAGGTTTTCAGCAGAACTGTGGTCCATGCCTTTACCATTGTCTTTGTAGTGTATACAGATTCCATTGTTTTCATCAGTTAAATATATATCTATATCAGGATTAATTTTATTGTGATCCAGACTGTTTTCTATCAGGTTGATAAACATCCGTTCAATATACAGTTTGTTGCCGTAATAATGTTCATCGTCAAGATCGGCAGAGATATTAATTTTATCGTAACCGATAGTGCTGACTATTTCATTTAAAGCACCTGTCAATGAGAACATATCTTTATCGATTTCCATTTGAGCAGTTTCCAGTTTAAAATTGCTGTTTAAACTGTCGATTAGATTTTCCATATACTTGGCCTTGTCAGAAATTAATAGAGTATACTTTTTCTGATCATCCGGGAAGTGCGGCATCACTTTCGCATAGCCGTAAATAGACGTTAACGGAGATTTAAGATCATGGGAAATTTGACTCAGCCACCGGTTTCGATAGTAGTCAATCTGGTTCTGGTATAACCGGTCACTGAGCAGCTGCGTGTTCAATGATTCAACAGCATCATCAAGCTCCCTGTACATCTTTTGAGCTTTCCAGCGATTATGCAGAGAACTCGGTTTGTATAACAGCCCTTTTGAAAGCTGAGTCAGCCAGTCAGCGTAAAAAAATAAAGGACGGCTGAGTTTACGTGTGAGTATTATGGCCATAATAATTGTCAAAGCAATTACAATCAAGGGAATTAATATAAAAAGAATACCGATTAATTTGAACAGCCTGATATCTCCATCGGTAAATTCATCTGTATATGCATAATCCTGCTGAGTCATACTTTCAAAAAAATGGAGGCTGCCATTTTCGATATGATAATTATAACGGTTATAATTATGTGTATATAAACTGTCTATCAGACGGGATGTATCGATATCTTCTCTATTATTAATTTCAGGAGTATTATTTTCCCCTTCTTTAATCATAATAAGATGTTCGCCCTTTTTGTAAGGCAGTGCAATAACATTTGATAAATTATCTAATATGGTGTCTTTCACATTGTAGTTTATATTTGGATAGAGAGTATCTGCGTCATCATTAACGAGATAAGCACTATATCCGTTTTCCTCCAGGCCTTCTTGAAAACTGTCACTGAAAGAGTAATGCCCGTTAGTTTCCTCGACAGCGTAAATTAAATCACCTGCTTCGAGTTTGTCGACTGAAGAATAGAAAATTGAATTGAAGGCCGTAAAAAAAATTATTAAACCCGCACAAATGACGAGAAAACTTAGAGCAACAAATAGAGATATGTACCTGATGAATATAAAAGCAAATCGTTTATTCATTCTCGTCACCTCTGAAAATATATCCTTTGCCTCTGATTGTGCGGATTAAAGAAGGATTGTTGGGATCAGCCTCAATTTTCTTGCGCAGCATTCGTATATGCACCATTAAAGTGTTGTCATCGACGAAAACGTCATACCCCCAAACCGCGGTGTAAAGCTGATCTTTTGTCAGTATCTGTTTATTATGCGATGCAAAACAAAGAAGGAGATCATATTCTCTCGCAGTTAAACGGACCGGATTACCGTTTTTATACACCTCTGCTGTGGATCTGTTAATTGATAAAGTACCGAACTTCAATACAGGGACGGGATCAATATGAGCTTTTACACGGTAGGCGAGTTCAATCGGATCAAACGGTTTTTTGATATAATCAATGGCTCCTTGTTCAAATCCTTTATATACATCCGATTCTGTATCTTTGGCTGTAACAATTAATACTTTTGTAATTGCTAAGTTCATGTATTTTAAAAGCTGATAGCCATTTTCCGACTTTAGATTTAAATCCAAGAGAACAACTTGAAAGTCATTCTTTAAAAGCAGATTTTTCGCATCATCTATATTATCCGCCGTGTAAATATTGCCGATGGTTTGCGTCGATAAGCTCAGTTCAATCAGTTCCTGAATATCTTTATCGTCTTCTATTACGAGTATTCTTCCGGACATATATACCACCTCATTATAATTGTAGGGGCAACCAGTAAAAATAACTATAGAAATTGTCCAGATTTAAGAAAGATTTAAGCTGCAGTTAAAGTTCAATTAAAGGGAGATGCTTATAATTAGAATGAGGTGAAATTTATGAAAAGAATAGAAAGTGCTGATGCTGTCAGAGGCTTCAGTTTACTGGGGATTTTCATGGCAAACCTGCTGATATTTCAATTTGGTTTGTCTGGTAAAGATCATATGGAATACTATGATTTAAATGGAATAAATGAATTTGTATTTAAAACAGTTAAAGTAATATTTGAAGGAAGTTTCCTGCCGATATTTGCAGTTTTATTTGGTTTTTCAATGGATAAACTATTTCAGTCTATGAAAAATAAAGAAATGAAATGGAAAAGATTTAAACTGCTGAGCCGTGCTGCCGGAATCATTATACTCGGACTTCTTCACAGTTATTTTATATGGGAAGGGGATATTCTTCTTGCGTACGGAATCGCTATGATTATTTTCATACCGTTTATCAGCTTGCCAAAATGGTTCTTTAGAATAGTGACTATACTGCTTGCTGCAGGTCTTATCTTAATAACTGCAGCATCATTTTTCCTGCCGGCGGAACCGGTGGAAAATACCGGCTCTGCTGTCAGTGCGGAAGATGAACAGGAGTACATGTCAGCATTAACTGAAGTATACAGCAGCGGAAACTACGGAGAAATTCTGGATGCGAGACAGAATCTTGAAGATCCGTTTTTCACTGAAGAAATGGAAGCTATAGACGGTGCCGGAGTACTGATTTTATTAATAGGAATGTTAATGCCTGCAATGTTTTACGCAGTAGGTGTATATTTATCGAAAGCAGGATGGTTCAGTAAAAGTGCAAATCATTTCTGGAGCTCGAAAATTTTTATTTACTTAATACCGGTAAGTATCATTTTAAAATCATCAATTTATTGGATGAATAATGAAGAAATCGCCTATTCACTTAATTTCATGTTCGCTCTTATACTCTCATTTGGTCTGATGAGTTTAATAAAATATATTTATCAGTTCCATGAGAACAGCAGCCTCATAACGGGCTTGAAAAGCATGGGGAAATTGTCTCTTACAATATATATTATGCAGAGTTTAATAGGAACAACTATATTCTACGGCTATGGATTTGGAATGTTCGGATCAGATATGTTTGCGTTGAGCGCAGTGATTTTTATCGTCTTTTATATACTGCAAATGATTTTGGCAGTCTGGTATTTAAAACACTTCACATACGGTCCGCTTGAATATTTACTCAGGACAGTGACATATATGAATTTTCGGAAGAAAAAGTGGAACCGGGAGTTAAAATAAGTAGATACAGTAACCTCTGATTGCTTTAAAAGCAATCAGAGGTTAAATTTTTATGCTGGAATAATAACAGGAAACTGCCGTTGCATGCGAAGCAGTGAATTTGGATATAGGAGAGATTTTTATGCCTGTCCTGTCACTGTGGTTTTCACAATGACGGGACAGGACGGTTACCCCGTCATTGTGACTTTCGTTCGACACCGGGCGTCGTCATGAACCGGATACACCGGAAATGGAATGCGCCTGTGCCTAACAGAATATACAAAAAAATCCGTTCCACAACACAGAAATTTCACACTTTTTACGGGTTTTATGCTACTATTTATTTACTTATTACTTTATTTACGAAGTAATATAAAAAGGATGATAATCTATGAAAAAGTTACTGTTAACGGGCTATGAACCATTTCTAAAATTTAAAACAAATCCGACCCAGGCTGCCGTCGAAAGTCTCGAAGGTAAAGTCATCGGAGATTATAAAATTATCGGCAGGGTTTATCCTGTAGCGTTTAAGAAAATTAATTCATTAATCGAACAGGATATCGAGGCTGTCGAGCCTGACGCGGTGCTTTCTTTAGGTCTCGCAAGCGGTATTTCAAGTGTTCATCTTGAACGCATTGCGATTAATACAATTGACGGACGTGAAGATAATACTGGTTTTAAACCGAATGGCGAAAAAATTTATGAAAATGGCGCCGACGGCTTGTTTTCAAAATTGCCGTTAAAGCAGCTTGAAACTGCGTTATTGAACGAAAATATCCCGGTAAATATTTCGAATTCAGCAGGCACGTATTTGTGCAACAATTTAATGTACAGCGAGCTGTATTATTTGCAGCAGAAGAAGCTGGATATTCCGGCAGGTTTTGTGCACGTGCCGCCGAGTCATGAAATTGGTATTGCACAGCGTGTGCCGAGCTGGCCTCAGGAAGATATTACCCGCGCAGTTCATATTATTATTGAAAACCTGCAGTCAAATTAGGAGGACATTATGAAGTTAGTAAAAGTTAGCAATTATGAAGAAATGAGCAAGAAAGCATCTGATATTTTATTTGATGTTATCAAAGAAAATGAAAAACCTGTCATTGGCCTCGCAACGGGTTCAACACCTGAAGGCACTTATATGGAACTGATTAAAAAGTTAAATGGCAGCGACGTTGATCAGAACAATATTACTACTTTTAATCTGGATGAATACGTAGGACTCGATAAAGACCACGAGCAGAGTTATTCATATTATATGCATGAAAATTTCTTTAATCATGTTTCGATTCCAAAAGAAAATATTCATTTATTAAACGGCAAAGCTGAGAATGCTGAAACAGAAGTTGAAGCATATGAACAGGCAATCGATGAAGCGGGTCTTGACGTACAGCTTCTTGGTATCGGACGCAATGGACATATTGCATTTAACGAACCGGGTACATCTTTTGACTCACTGACGCATGTTGTTGATTTAACACCGGAGACTGTTGAGGATAACTCGCGTTTCTTCGATAATCTTGGCGACGTGCCGTCTAAGGCATTTACCATGGGCTTGAATTCAATTATGAAAGCTAAAAAAATTGTTATACTTATTTACGGTGAAAATAAAAAAGAAGCGCTGAATGCATTATTAAGCGGCGAAGTAACTGAAAATAACCCGGCTTCTATTTTAAATAATCATGAGGATGTAACCATCATTGCAGATACTGCTGCGATTGGTGAATAAATTTAAATTGTGAGATAATACTTCTAATACATATGTGTTAGGAGTATTTTTTATGAATGAACATAAACAGAAAATGATATATACAGCTGCCATGCTGGTCATATTTTTAATTATCGCGAATACGATGGTCGAAGTGAACTGGTTTCTGCAGCTTGTGGCAGTAATTTTTGCAGGCTATTACATTCTCTATAGCGTAAAAGCGCTCCGGGCAGAAGAAAAAGAGAAGCAATAAAATAAAGGCACTGAATTCTAAAATTAGATTTCAGTGCCTTTTATACGTTTTCGGCTGTATTCATATATTAAACTTCTTCCGCAGCTTCTTCGATTTGTTTTTTAATTCGCTGAGGAATCATAACAACTTCTGTTCTTAAGTTTTTCGGACGGTATGTTCTGTCGATACATTTATTAAAGAATTCAAGATGTTTTCTATCGATGCATCTTTCAGTTTCCGAGTTAGAGTCACCGTCATCTGCCTGAATAGAATACCAGTAAAGATAATCGTAATCACCCATAGTGTCTCTCATAATTGTTTCCACAAACATTTTCTCGCCGTCAAGTGTAAGAAGGGCATCGTTCATATGCTCGTTTAAAAATTCCATCCATTGATCGACCAGTTCTTCTTTACCTTTTTTCACCCTAAATCTTGTTAATTCTACTTGCATATTCAGGACTCCTTTGTTTTTCGTCTACATCATGATACAACATTAAAATGCTTTGTCAATGAGTATTTGCAACTTTTTTTGGATGTGAAATTTATGCATATTTTAAAAATAAAAAGAAATTTATTTTTAAAGAATATATTGCACAATAATACATGATAAATTAAGACCTCCCTTTCATCTTTTCGATGAAGGGGAGGCCAATGCACTGCTTATTTTTTAATTCTTTTAATGTTTTTGATAATGCCGCTTTCTGTCGACAAGACACTTCTTTTATAGACGAAGCCTGCGAGAGAAAGTGCGATAATTATCGTAATTACCATGATTAGAATACCGATTATCATCGGCATATGTCCTGTATCATTAACGAGCAGGCGGAGCGGCATAACGAACGGTGTAAAGAATGGGAAATAGCTTGTAATTGTTACTGCGATGTTATCTGCAAACGACATGCCCCCGAGCGCGATAAAGTATCCGATCATGCTGAGGAAGGTTACCGGCATCAATCCCTGCTGGAGATCCTCCATCCGGTTAATAAATGAACCGAGCATAGCTGCAACTGACAGGTAAAGAATCAGTCCGAGAATAACAAAAATAATACAGTAAACTACAATTTTTAAAGTCTGATCATTCGTCTCGAGTCCGAACTGGTCGAGAAGGGCGGATGTATCAGAAAAGTAAAATGCAATCAGACCGCCGGCTGTAATCAGGCCGACCTGGATAACACTGACAGAAATCATAGCGAATACTTTTGCCATTAAATGCTGTGTCGGGCGGATGCTCGATACAATCATCTCTATGACACGTGAAGATTTTTCATTCGCTATTTCTGTCGCAATCTGGCTTGCGTAGTTCAGAATGATAATAAACATCAGAATAACCGAGAAGTAGAAAATAATCATATTCAGGATGTTTGTCTCATCTGAATCAGCTGCCTCGAAACTGCCTGAATCATCATCCGCCGCCACTAAAAATTCCACGGGTACTTCTTCGTACATCTGGGAAATTTCCTCTTCCGAGAGCTCGAGAGTCTGAAGTACATAAGCACGGTTTGTTTCATTTAAAGCAAGCTGGATACTTTCTTCCTGTGATGATGAGATTTCTTCATCCATCCGGATCTCAGCTTCCAGCGGGTCGGTATTTACAATGTCGAGCACTGCATCGCCATCTTCGCCGGCGATTTCAATCGTTTCGTCGTAAGACTGGAGTGTCGGTTCGAATACTGACAGGAATGTTTCATCCGCCTCAACTTCGAGTCTTATTTCTTCGTCATCCGAATCAAACAGCCCAATAATTTTATCCAGGTTAAAAGCGATAAACATCCCCGCTATAATAATCAGTGTTGTGATTAAAAACGATTTGGCTTTAAGTTTTGAAAAGAAAGTAAGGTTAAATGTCGTCATAAATTTATTCATAGTCACGGCCTACTTTCGCTATAAAGATATCATTTAAAGAAGGTTCGTTGACCTGGAATCTTTTAAAGAAACCAATATCGGTAATCCGTTTATAAATATCCTCGGCATATTTTTCATCTGCGATTTTTATCACTGATTTATTTCTTATCTGTTCCATCTCAAGCACACCCGGCATGTCTTTGATAAAAGCAATATCATGTTCGCCTTCAATAATGATTTCCTTCTGGCCGAAGTCTTGTTTAATCTGGTCGATATTGCCGCTGACAATCTGTTTTCCACGGTCGAGGATACACAATTCTTCGCACAGTTCTTCAACATGTTCCATGCGGTGAGTACTGAAAATAATAGTAGAACCCTGTGCATTTAAATCTTTTACCGCGTCTTTCAGTATCTCAACATTAATTGGGTCGAGACCGCTGAAGGGTTCATCCAGAATGATTAATTCGGGGTTATGTATTATAGAAGCAATCAGCTGGATTTTCTGCTGGTTCCCTTTGGACAGCTTTTCGATTTTTTTAAACTTATTTTCTGTTACTTTAAAGCGTTCAAGCCAGTAATCCAAAGCTTTGCCTGCATCTTTTTTTGACATGCCTTTTAATTCAGCTAAATACAGTACCTGTTCAGATACTTTTAACTTAGGGTGCAGACCGCGTTCTTCAGGCAGGTAGCCGATTTGATCTGTCATATGATAGCCGATGCTCTTGCCGTTATATAAAATTGAACCGGATGTCGGTGTGAGCAGCTGGAGAATCATGCGGAAGGTTGTCGTTTTTCCAGCACCGTTGCCGCCGAGAAAACCGTACATGCTTCCTGCAGGAACTTTAATGTTAATTGAATCCACAGCTGTCTGTTCTCCGAACACTTTTGTAAGATCGGTAATTTCCAAAGCCATAATACTCCCCCTTTAATTTGTTAAATTAAGTTTACCATAATGCTTAAACAGAAAAAAATCGTTATAATATAAAGGTGCAATTATGAAAGGAGCAGCAACTTGAATAATAATGAAGAAAAAGCATCGTTTAAAAAATTTATTAATTTAATTAAAAGTACTAACGTTAAAAAAGGCTTGTTTTTTACGGGAGTTCTGCTGACGCTGATCGGCACAGCCGGTTCGCTGATTGTCCCGCTGTTAACACAGATGTTTATCGACGGCTTCAATACTGACTTAATTACTATGCCTCTTGTTATATTGATTATCGCTGTGTTTTTAGGCAGTGCAGTCATCGACGGCATTTCTTACTACATGCTTGCAAAAATAGGCCAGACGGTTGTCCGGAGTTTAAGGGAAATGGTCTGGGCCAAGTTTCTTAAGCTGCCGGTCAGCTATTTCGATAAAACAAAAAGCGGCGAGTCTGTCAGCCGGGTTGTTAACGATACGAGTATTATTCAAAATCTGATTACGAGCCATTTTCCTCAGTTAATCAGCGGTGTGCTGAGTGTTGCAGGTTCAGTCATTATTTTATTTTTCCTCGACTGGAAACTGACTTTAATAATGTTCGTGTCGCTGCCGATATCTATTGCAGTTATTATGCCACTCGGCAGCCGCATGCAGAAAGTATCAAAAAAGCTGCAGGATGAAACTGCCGCCTTTACAGGTACCATTCAGGAAACGCTGAGCGAAATCCGCTTAATGAAATCATTTAATGCAGAAAACTATGAACAGCAAAAGGGTAACGGGGGTATCGGGCAGCTCTATAAATACGGCATGAAAGAGGCAGTTATCAATGCTCTTTTGTCGCCGATTATGTATACGATTATGATGTTTGTCATTATACTCGTCATCGGTTACGGCGGACTGAGGGTGGCTGACGGTACGATGACAATCGGTACCCTGGTTGCTTTCTTACTATATTTATTCCAGATTATTATGCCGATGACCATGTTTGCCATGTTCTTTACCGAATACAATAAAGCACTCGGGGCAACCGGAAGAATTATAGGCATTCTGGAAATGGATGATGAAAAATCTGGCAGTCTGGAAGATGTGTCACTGGCTTATAAGACGCTTCAGTTTAATAATGTATCTTTCGGCTATGAGGATACACCAGTGCTTGAAAACATCTCTTTTACCGCAAAAAATAACCAGAAAATCGCCTTTGTCGGTCCAAGCGGCAGCGGGAAATCCACAATATTTTCTCTTATTGAACGCTATTATTCCGTCTGGAGCGGAAGTATTACCATCGATAATATAGATATTGAAAATATTCCTCTCAGTGAATACCGGAGCGGCATCGGCTATGTTGCCCAGGAAAGCGCAATTATCTCCGGCACCATTAAAGAAAATATCACCTACGGCTTGAAAGCTGGTGATTACACTGACGAGGATATAGAACGTGCAGTAAAACAGTCTTATACCAGCGAATTTATCGATGAACTGCCGGACGGTATCCTGACAGAAGTCGGTGAACGCGGTGTGAAACTCTCGGGCGGCCAGCGCCAGCGTATCGGCATCGCACGGGCATTTTTACGCAATCCCCAAATTTTAATGCTGGATGAAGCGACAGCAAGTCTCGATTCGCAGTCTGAAAAATACGTCGGAGAAGCATTGAATGAGCTCATGGCAGGCAGAACGGTTCTCGTAATCGCACATCGTTTGTCGACCATTGTTAATTCAGATAAGATATACTTTATTGACAGCGGACACTTAACAGGCGAAGGCACCCACATAGAACTGATGGCTTCGCACGATATGTACAGAGCATTTACAGAACAGCAATTTGGAGAAGATTAGAGGCATTATATTTTATGGGTATTTTATTTGAAGCATTTCAGCCGGTGATTCCGATATTTATAATGATTTTCATGCTGATTACGGTTATTACACTGATGATCAATATAAAGCACGGATATCACCTGGACTCAATTTCTAAAAAAATTAAATATTTATCGGTCATCGGCCTGACGATGAGTCTGGTCGGCATATTTCTCGTAACGATGATGCCGACTTCAAACGACAGTGATATCGTCGAGCTGACACCATTTGCAAGCATAGAAGAAATGTGGTATTTTGCCACGACAGAAGCATTAATCAACAGCGTGCTGATGAATATTGTCCTGTTTATTCCTGCAGCATTTTTTCTGTATATTATTATCAGAAAAGAGCTGCTGACAACAATTTTATGCACGCTGCTGTCGGTGTTTATCGAAACGATGCAGTATCTTCTTCCAATTGGCAGAATTACGAGTATTGATGACGTTATTTTAAATACTCTCGGCGGAATTACCGGTGTGATACTCGGTGTTATATTTTTAAAATTTAAAGATGTTTATTACGCTCTCTTTGGTGGTAAATAGATAAATAACATCAAATAAAGGGGATGTTGTCTATGTACAACAAATTAAAACACATTGAAGGTGTAAATTTACTGCCGAGAGAAGTAGTAGGTCCGGCTTTAGTAGGATCAGTGGAGTACTTTAAGGGAGAGAAAAGTACATACCACGGATCACTGGTTGCGACAACTCACAGATTATTTATGAACCTGGAAGATCATGATATGGTTTGCGTAGAGGAGATCAGCTTCAAAGATATTACACGGGTAACAGTTGAGGATTTGCTGATGGTGGGACATATCCTTCATCTTTGGCAGAATGATAAGCTGCTCGTCAGCATAAAAAGTATTTCCGAAGGAAAGCTCGATAAGTTTCTCGAATTTTATTATAAATACAGAACACAGCATGCTGAAGCTGCTGAAAGAAATGAAGCACTTGCTTAAAGAAAAAGCCGGGTATCCCCCGGCTTTTTTTATGTGTATAATGACGGTATCAATAGTGAAGGTGACGAGATGAAAATAAAAATTATGATGCTTTTGACAGCAGTGCTGCTGCTGACAGGCTGTTCAAGTTTTAGAGAAATTGATATATCAGAAGATGGAGAAACAAGACGGATTACAACCGAGGATACGAATGAAATTGATATTCCGGCAAACCCTGAAAGCATTGTGCTGTTCCGTACAATTGATCCCGGCAATGCCGCTCTTTTAGGTTTTGATGTAAGCGGTATCAATGAAGGCTTGGAAAATAACGGCACTGTAGAAGATGCCTTCGGCACAGAAGTGACTTATCTTGAAACCGGCGATTTGGAGTCCCTTAAAGAAATTAAACCGGATTTAATTGTTACATACTCGCCGGATGAATACTTTGAGGAATATCAGAAAATCGCTCCATCGATCAGAATTACTTATTCGTCGGGTATTATGAGTCCCTTCAGTCCGCGGGCATATTTGACGCAGCTGTATTATTTAGGGGTTATTTTAAATAAAGAAGACGAAGCGAACAAAATCGGTGATGAGTGGGAAGCTGAGACAACGGTGCTGAAACGTGAATTGAATGAACAGGCCGATGATAAACAGGCACTTGTGGCTGTAGAACACGAAGACGGCTATCTTCTATATAATGAATATATGAGCTACGGTACAGAAGCTGTTTACGATGTACTTGGTTTTCAAATAGATGAGTCAGCGAAAAACGACTTGCAGGAAAATTTATTCGATGTAAAACAGCCGGAAGATTTCAAGGCATTTGAAACGGATTATATATTTGTGAACGTGGAAAATACAACGGATGAAGCACTGCAGCAGCAGTTTTCTGAAGCGCTCGGCATTCCGGCAGCGCACGTTATTTTATTAAACCGTGATGATTATATTACAAATGATTTAATATCTGTCAGAAAGCAGACAGAGTATATTGTCGATAAAGTAAATGAGGCCGATGCGGATTAGTTTTGAAGATTTTTAATTTGACCGAAAACAGGGAAATACTTTACGGAGGGAATAATATGAAAATAATTTTATCGGTATTATTATTTTTGAACATATTTGGAGGTTCTGATGAAGAGCCGCTGGAAGCCCGCACTAAAGAATTTAACAGCATAAATAAAGAAGCGCTTTTTGAGAATCTGAGTCAGTATCTGGACAGTTCTTTTACTTTTGCTGCGACGGGAGATATTTTGATTCACGACTATTTATATGAAGATGTCGAGACACAGGACGGCTACGATTTTACATCCCGTGTTGAGAGCGTTGCGCCTTACCTTCAGCAGCAGGATCTGGTGTTTATGAATCAGGAGACACCTATCGGAGGTGAAGAACTCGGTTTAAGCGGATACCCGACGTTTAACGCGCCGGAAGAAGTTGCGGATCTGCTGAGTTACTTTGATGCGGATATTGTAAACTTTGCTAATAACCATACGCTTGACCGCAGCACCGACGGAGTACTCGCTACAGCTGAAAACTTAACTGAACGCGGCATTGATTATGTCGGTGCAAATATCAGTGAAGAAGATATGAACCGCGACAGGATTTTTAATGTAAACGGTATAGACGTCGGCTTCTTGGCCTATACATATGGAACAAACGGTATTCCTGTACCGGAAGGTCAGGAGTATTTAGTAAATATTATCGATATGCCGAGAATTCTATCGGATATTGAAGCATTAAGAGAGAAGGTGGATGTGCTGATTGTCAGCTACCATCAGGGTGTTGAATACGATGAATTCCCGCGCGAGGAGCATGTGCCTGAATACCGCACGATGGCAGATGCAGGTGCTGATATTATTGTCGGATCGCACCCGCATACGCTGCAGCCTATCGAGCATTATGAAAGAGAAGACGGATCAGAAGCAGTTATTGCATATTCAATGTCGAATTTCTTCAGCGCCCAGCAATCATTAAATACACGGCTCGGCGGAATTTTGGAAGTAAGCGTTGAACAGTCGGGCGGCGAAACTGATGTTGGCGCGGTGCGCTTTATGCCGACCTATGTCGACAGCAATGAGTATGAAGATTTTTATCTTCATCCGCTGGCGGATATGGGGATGGATGATGTGTACGGTGATGTGGAAGAGCATATGACATCATACAGTGACCAGGTCGACATTGTACCGTATCTGGATTAATCATCGGGTTCTTCCTTTTTAATAATGGAAATAATCGATGCGGCACCGAGTACCAGCAGCAGGATAACTAAGGGAATGTTCCATGAAGGACTAAGAAAATCCTGTGCAAAGTAATAAATCATACCGAGTGCTATGACAATTAAAATAATATTTAAACCTTTGCTTATTTTAAACATAACGGTCACCTCTAAATGTTTGTTTTCTATAATGTATAGTATCATAATGGTAACAGAAAAGATTTTGAGGAGAGATTTAAATGAACTATTTGATGAGTATTCAGGTTTTGCCGTATCATCCGGGCGATGCTAAACTGTATTCGCATACGACAAGTGCAATCGAACTGATTGAAAGCAGCGGTTTAACGCATTTTGTTGGGCCGCAGGAAACGACAGTTGAAGGCAGCATCGACGAACTGTTTAACTTAGTTAAAAAGATAAATGCTCATTTATCAAACGAGGGCTGCGACCACGTTACAACTAATATAAAACTCGTGCAGTCTAAAGAAGAAAACAGCATTAAAGATATTTTAAAAGATTACTATGAATTTGAAGATGATGAATAAGAAGAGCGAACGCGCTCTTCTTTTTTGTTATAATTACGCTAAGAAAACATAAAGTAAGGTGATGTCATGGGAGAGTGTCCGTATTGTAAACACCAATGGACATACAAGGAAAAACTGCTCGGCTATGCCCTGAAACCACGGACACGCATTAAATGTCCAAAGTGCAAAGAATATCTTGAGCCGTCTACATTATCAATTATATACGATTATATCGCGATACTCAGTGTGGCGCTGTTTATCTTTATCTTAATTCCGATTATGGGCTGGCCGATTGTGCCGTCTCTGTTAATCAGTTTTATAATGTTTCTGCTCTATTTACTCTTATTCCAGCCGCTGACCGTGCGTTTTAAACGATATGAGTACAATGTAAAAGATAAACCAAGGGGGAAATAAAATGTTTACTTTTAATAATCCTGCAGAGGTGCACTTCGGTGCCGGTGTGCTGCAGACAATAGATACAGTATTAGAGAAATACGGCTACCAGTCGTACGTTGTAGCTGCATCAAACTCGCAGGTGAAAAACGGTATTGCTGAATTGCTCGAATCACTCCTGCCGGGTCAAATTAAAGCGGTCATTTCCGATATCGAAGAAAATCCGACGGTCGGCAACGTAGATGATATTATCAATGCTGCTAACGAACACGGTGCTGAAGCGCTGATTGCAGCAGGCGGAGGTTCAACGATGGACGCCGTGAAAGCAGCAGCTGCAGCAATTGTTAAAAACGTGGATGCAAGAACAATTATCCAGGATAGAAATATCACTGAGGCACTGCCGGTGATTGCACTGCCGTCAACGAGCGGTTCAGCGTCAGAAGTGACACCGTTCAGCGTAATCAGCGATAAAGAAAAAGGTATCAAGACATCTATCAGCGGCAAAGTGCTGTATCCTAAAGTTGCGCTCGTAGACCCGGAGCTTACATATACGTGTCCGCCGTCTGTCACGGCAATTTCAGGTATTGATGTTATCTGCCATGCGCTCGATTCAATCGGTGCGGTAAACAATAATCCGATTTCCGACGGACTCGCAGTTACTGCGCTGAGACTTGCCTTTGATAATCTCGAGACCGCCTGGCGCGAGGGAGCAAATGCCGAAGCACGGTCCAATATGGCGCTTGCGAGCACTACTGCGGGTATTGGTTTCAGCCAGACTGCAACGAGCGGTTCCCATGCGATGAGCTACTATTTAACTTCGGAGTTCGGCATTCCGCATGCTGAAGCGTGCGCTTTCAGCCTCGATCAGTGGATTCTGCACAATGCAAAAGCCGATTCCAGAATTGATAAAATAAGCATTCAGCTGGGCTTTAAAAATACTGAAGAATTATCCGATGAATTAAATGCATTGAAGGAACGCCTGGGTCTTCGCATGACGTTTGAAGAACTTGGTATCGACCGTAAACATATTCCGGAAATTGCCCGCCAGACGATGGCAGCAGGGAACTATAAAAATAATCTGGCTCAATTATCTGAAGATGAAATTATTAAGATGCTCGAAAGAAAGTAAGCATCCGGAGGTTTTATTATGACGAAAAAATATATAAGAGTTGTTGGTGCAGTAATAGAAGATGAAAATAACTCTATCTTATGTGCACAGCGGCCTGAAGGAAAAAACTTAGCTTTTAAATGGGAATTTCCCGGCGGGAAAATCGAGGACGGGGAAACACCGGCAGATGCATTAAAACGCGAACTGGTCGAAGAAATGACACTCGATATCAGTATTGGGGAAAAGATTACGACGACAGTATATGAATACGATTTTGGCATTGTCGAACTGACGACATACTATGCCAAAATACTTGCAGGGAAAATCCGTCTGCTGGAACATGTTCAGATGAAATGGGTAAATCCTTTGGAAATTGAAAAGCTGGACTGGGCGCCTGCAGATATTCCTGCAATTGAGATTATAAAACAAAAAAGTGGGAATAGAGTAGGAAAGTGTTAATTAAGGGGGGATTGCTATGGAACTTATTAAGAGTTTATTAGGCGTGTTATTTAAAGCTTTTGTAATCTTATTTGCGTTAACTGCTGTGGCAGCAGTTGTACTGGCATTTATACTTAAAAAAGATGTAGACGAAATCCGCGAGTTTACAGAGAATATTAAACACGATTTATACCGCGGCAAAGAGTAAATGTTAAAAAAATCTCCTGAGAAGAGTTTTGATGTGCACCCCTAAAGTTGAACTCCAAATTCAACTTTAGGGGTGCTTTTCTATGTCTAAAAGATATTCAATAGAATTAAAAATGAAAGTAATTAATGAGTATTTAACTGGTGACGATGGCTTCAGAATATTAGAAGCCAAATATAATATCAATCGCAGTTTAATCAGGACATGGCTCTATCAGTTTAAAAATAATGGTGTTCAAGGGTTGACCGCTGGGATGACGAGATCAGCTTATTCTAAATCGTTTAAGTTAACAGTACTACAACACCGTTTAGAACATCAGTTATCCTATCGAGAAACGGCTGAAATTTTTGATATACCGAATCTTTCCCTCATTGCGCAGTGGCAGAGCAAATATAATCAGTATGGTATTCTGGGTCTAGAAACTAAACCGAAAGGCAGGCCCTCTAAATCGATGAAGAAGAAGCCATCTAAACAGAAACGAAATAAATCAGAGACTTTGAATGAAACCGAACGTGAAGAGCTGGAACGTTTAAGAGTAGAAAATCGTAAACTTGAGGTGGCCATTGCACTAGAAAAAAAGTTACAATCCTTAGCTCGAGACAAACGAACAAAGAAATAGTCAGAGCGATAATAGAGTTAAGGGAAACAGGTCTCTATATGCTTAAAGAGTTACTTGAGGCCGCGCAAATCGCTAAAAGTGTATTTAAGTATTGGAATGACCGTTTACCTGAAGAAAATAATAAAGATACTGAGCTCGTCCAAGCCATCAAGGATATTGTGACTGAAAGTCACCGCAGATACGGTTATCGTCGGGTCTGCTTGGCGTTGAAAAAAAGAGGTATCATTGTAAATCACAAGAAAGTACTACGCTTGATGCGGCAGTATCAATTGCTTTGCGTAAAGTTTAAACATAGAAATCGTCAATATAAATCCTATAAAGGAACAGTCGGTAAAATTGCTAAAAACAAACTGTCTCGCCGATTTAAAACCGATCGCCCGTATCAAAAAGTGTTGACCGACGTGACTCAATTCAATATTTCAGCATCAGGAGAAAAACTTTACTTGTCACCGTTTATGGATGTTTTCAGTGGAGAAATACTGTCTTACAGAATCAGTCCGGCACCGACGCTCGATATCGCTGTAAAACCTTTAGAGGAATTGATTGAACAAAGACCAGAATTAGACTATCGAATGACCGTCCATTCGGATCAGGGTTGGCACTACCAGCATAAAAAATGGGTGAGACATCTTAAAAGAAATAAAACATTTCAAAGTATGTCTCGAAAAGGAAACTGCTTAGATAATTCTCCAATGGAGAACTTCTTTGGGCTGCTTAAACAGGAAATGTTTTATGGACAACAGTTCATAACATATGCAGAGCTTGAATCTGCGATTCATCAATATATTGATTTCTATAATAATGATAGAATTAAAACAAAATTAAAAGGCATGTCTCCTGTAAATTACAGGAAACATACCTTTAATAAAATAGCTTAATCAAAAAGTTCAACTTTTTGGGTTCACTACATTTCTCAGGAGATTTTTTATTTGCTGTTGAGTGCTTTATCGAGTGTTTCGATATTTTTTTTCATCATCGACTGGTATGTCGCATCGGAAGGGTCTTCAGATGTCAGTGACTCTAAATTGTTAAAATAGAGCGGTTCTGTATTTGTCTCACTGCGGATGACATCTGTGACGCTCGATACCACGTTCGGTTCGTAAAGGATATAGGGGATATTCTCAGCTTTGATGTTCTCAATAATTTCAGCAAGTTCCTGCTGTGACGGCTCTTGATTATTAAGACCACTGATACCGACCTGATGAAAACCGTACTGATGGGCGAGATAGCCGATTGATTCATGCGAAATATAAACGTCTGTATTAACAGGGTTTTCTGTAATTGCTGTCAGTTCCTGATCTATTTCTTCGATATCATTTTTCAGAACTTCAAAGTTCTCCTCATACATATCTGCGGATTCAGGATTATGTTCAGCCAAGGCAATCTTTACAGCTTCCGCCATTTCTGCTGCGAGTTTCGGACTGAGCCAGAGGTGAGGGTCCAGACTGCCATGACTGTGGTCATGCGAGTCTTCTTCATGATCGTGTTCATGCTCATGGTGGCTTTCAAGGAAAGCTTCTGTGTCAATATCAGCTGCTGCCTCAATGATTTCGGTATCGCCGCTGATCGTTTCTGCGATACTCGCTGCGACCGGATCGAGATCATTTGATGTTGTTATAAATAAATCGCCATCGGAATAGGACATCATATCTTTTTGTGTCGGTTCATATGAATGCATATCGGCGCCCGGCGGGTAGATGGATTTTACGTTTACGGTGTCGCCTGCAATCTGCTCGACGAAGCTCGTCAGCGGAAATACTGTTGTATATATAGTTAATTCGCCATCTTCTTCATTCGTCTGGTCATTGCTGCAGGCGGCAAGTATTAATAATAAAAGTAAAGCAGGAAATAATTTCTTCATAGGAAAACCTCTTTTTATCGTAATCATTACGATTTAAAATTATATAGGAATATAAGAAGATATGCAACTGTATATTTTAGAATAAGAAAGACTTGAAATTTTTCCGGTCTGCTAGTAAAATAGATAAGGTGATTTACAAAAGTATATACCAATCATCTATGTGCGTGGATGATCAACTGGCCAGTTGATTCGAGTATATTATCATTTAATATCGATTTAACTTAATGAAGGAGGCGACAGAAATGAGAGTAATCGTTACATTAGCTTGTACAGAATGCGGAGACCGCAACTACAGCACTAAGAAAAACAAAAGAAACAATCCAGAGCGTATCGAAATGATGAAATTCTGCCCTAGATTGAACAAGTACACACTTCACCGTGAAACTAAATAATTTCTTATAGCTATCATCTTTGGATGATAGCTTTTTTTTATATTTGTTTTAAATATGGTACAATTATCGATGGGTAATTAACCAGAAAAAGTAAGGGGAGTGCTTTTAATGACAGTAATTATGGACGGAAAAAAAGTAGCAGCACACTTATCTGAGGAAATTAAACAGGCACTGGAAGTTTCTGAAGAACACGGTATTAAACCTAAAGTTGCATTTGTCAGAATCGGAGACTTATCAGATTCAATTTCCTATGAGAATGCTGCGGTAAAACGTTTTGAGAAACTTGGGATGGAAACAGCCCAGTACCATTTTCCGGAAGATGTTTCGACAAAAGTATTTTTAACTAAATTCAGAGAAATAAATGAAGACTACGCAATTCACGGTATTCTGCTGCTGCAGCCGCTGCCAAAACATATTCCTATGAAACGCGTTGCTGAAATTATGAACTCGTTTAAAGATATCGACGGTATGAAAGCATCAAATCTCGGCAAAGTACTGACAAACGATCCGGATCGCCTGGAACCGTGTACACCAGCAGCAGTTATGAATATGCTCGATTATTATGAAGTTGATTTAAAAGGCAAGAACGTTACAGTTGTTGGTGCAAGCGCAGTGGTCGGAAAACCTTTATCATTATTAATGATGAACAGGGAAGCAACGGTAACAACCTGCAACCTTTACACTGACAATCTTGTTGAAAAATGTAAAAATGCTGATGTGATTGTCAGCGCGGCCGGTGCAATTAACCTGATTGATGAGGAGCACGTTAAAGACGGCGCCATCGTTATCGATGTCGGTATTAACTTTACAGAAGATGGCAAGATGGTCGGAGATGTAAACTATGAAGCTGTAAAAGACAAAGCCTCATTCATTACACCGGTACCGGGGGGAATTGGTGCCATTACAACGACAGTCCTCGCATATCATCTTGTGAAAGCAACAGAACATCAGAAAGAGCCGGTATTATTCTTAGAAAAATAAGATTAGCCCGCGGGTAATATAAATATATCCAATATATCGATAAACGGCACGAAAATGAAGTCTTCAGTATCGTAAATTTGACCAATGAGCATCATGCTCCATTGGTCTATTTTTATAATATGAAGAGAAATACTGAAGCGGCCTCCGTCGTAATAGTAGTCGACTCTTACCGGCAGCCTTTCTTTCACTGCATATTTCAGAATGTGTTCAATCTCATCCAGCCGGTCATCCGACAATACAGGACGTTTGATTTTCGACTGGCTGTCCATCAGTCTGCCGACATTTTCAAACTGTTCGGGCATAGTTGCAAACGGCGCCCACTTAACCATACCGCGCCCCTCGGGTATATCACCTTGTGAATTTTCAGAAGGATAGCTGCGGAACTTCATAACAAATCCCTTCTTTCCTGACTCTTAGTTTTTATTATACGAACATACGTTCGATTTTTCAAGCTGCAGATTTATGGTAAGTTAAAGAGGATATAAAAAGTAAGTGAGGAAATCAGATGAGAAAGAAAATAGTATGGGGGATTATTACAGTAATTGTACTTGCTGTACTGCTGCTCCCGTTAGTAGATAAAACAAGCGGCACAACACGCGTTATTGTCGATCATACGAATAAGGAAATCGTCGCTCCATCGTGTTACGATCAGGCCGATCTGACAAACTGGATAGATGAAATGTCATTCGGCAATGCATTGAACGAACTGGAATATGACATCAGGGATGAATGTTCTAAAAAATATCTGCAGGAAGGCAAAACGAGCGTGCTGATGAGAATATTAGAATAGATTTGTGGGAGACACCGGGACTGGGAAGGTTCCGGTTTTTTTGTTGTCAAAAATGTTTGGGAGACCTCAGTTTAAGGAGAGTTTTTCCGTTAGGATAAAATGTAAAAAGTAGGTATGTTTGTGTAAAAAGTAAACCAGTTTTGCTATTTTTGTGTTTAAGTAACTTTTTTAAAAGAAAAACGGCTTTTTCGCCTATATATAGGGTAGAAGGATCTTTTTTAAAAGGAGGAAATTATATGTATTTAAACAGCAGAAACACACCGCCGGTTCTTTTGCATTATCGGGCATTGAGCAGGAGGATGGTTTTGGGTTCGGAAGATAAGATTAAGATGAAAATGGCTGAACGTGGTTATGAAGGAGAAACTTTATATGATGAAATATTTAATTCAGTCGGACATGAACATGTATACATTTTTAGAGATGTTTATCTGAAAATAGAAAACTCCCTGGCACAGTACGACAGTATTATAGTTAGTGACAGTGGTGCAGTTGTGAATGAAATTAAAAATTATTGCGGTGACTACCGGTATGAGAAGGGACAGTGGTTCAACGGTTCACGTCGATTATCGGATGACGGAATTACGCAGATAACCCGAGCGGTAAATAAACTGTTGAAACTCAGTGAAGGCAGAGGACCGGCATTTGATGTAAGCGGGAAAGTTGTTTTTCCGAATGATGACTTCAGAATGACAACGGATGACGATAAGGTATGGGGGAAAATTGTGGTGCGTTCCAACTTGAAAAAATATTTCCGGAGTTTCCGGTATGGAAATATTGGTGCAAGGGCAGAAGCAATTGTAAAGCTAATCGAGAACAACATCGGTGAAAATATGTATTTTAAAACGCAGACTGATATAGACAGACTACGTAAAGGGCTGTACTGCGGAAAATGTGGAGAATTTAATCTTTTGAAAGCTCGTTACCATCGTCAGTGTGGAAGCTGCGGCGCAAAAGAGTCGAATGAAACCCATATGCTTCGTGTAATGAGTGATTATAAATATTTGTTTTATGGAGAAAGTATGACGAAAAAAAGATTGATGACATTAATTGGTGATGATTTACATCCAGAAGTCGTTAGGAGAGCATTTGCGAAGTATTGCTATAAAAACAGGAAAGGAAAAAGTACAGAGTATACTTTTAAATATCACGATTTTAACGAGGCAATGAAATACCTTGACTATACTTCGAAATATAAGAATTATAGAGAATGATTTTTATATTGTAGTGTCTAAGTGTTGTCGTTTGAAGGGACGACGACGTTTACCCGAGTCTGGATGTTGTCGTTTGAGGAGACGACGACGTTTACCCGAGTCTGGATGTTGTCGTTTGAAGAGACGACGACGTTTACTAGCACCACCCCTCCCCAAATATACAAAAAACCCGCCACCAGGGCGGGTTTCATTCATCCATTTATTATTATAAATCAGATAATGCTTTTGTAATGTTAGGCACGACTTGTTTTTTGCGTGAGACAACGCCTTCCAGGACTGCTGTATTTTGATCCAGTGCAACATCAAATGCGCGTTCGACCGAAGAGAATTCAGGGCCTAAGGCAAGTACTTTTGAGTTGGAGTTCAAAATGTCTGTCACGATGAGCGTGAACAGGTCGTAGCCATCGCGTTCGATTTCTTCGTTAATGGCGATTTCGAGTTCTTCGCGGCGTGAGAATACTTCGTCTACGTCAACGACGTTAACCTGCGCAATTCGCACGCTCTTTTCACCGATGTCGAATGTTTTCGCATCGCCTGTAATTAACTGACGTGCTGTTTTATCGGCAGTTGATGCACCGGCTTTCAGCATTTCAAGGCCGTATTCTTCCAGGTCAACGCCCGCAATGTCTTTAAGTTCAGATGCTGCATCGATGTCTTCTTCTGTCGTTGTCGGTGATTTGAACAGAAGCGTATCCGAAATAATGGCAGACAGCATTAAGCCTGCTGATTCTTTCGAGATTGTTAAGTTATTTTCTTTGTAAACTTTGTTCAGAATTGTCGCTGTACAGCCGACCGGCTCAGCTCGGTAGTAGAGCGGGCCTTCTGTTTCAAAGTTTGCGATTCTGTGATGGTCGTATACTTTTGTCACCGTTGCGTTTTCAATGCCGGGAGCGGATTGTTGTTTTTCATTGTGGTCGACTAAAATAACTTCCTCGCCTGCACCGACTTCATTTAATAAAGCAGGCGCTTCCACACCGAAGTGTTCTAGTGCGTATGCAGTTTCACTGCTTATTTCACCCAAGCGGTACGGTGCTGCGTCGTTGCCGAGCTGAGTTTCAATGTCAGCAGCTACAAGTGCTGATGTGATTGTATCTGTATCAGGATTTTGGTGACCGAATATTTTTTGTGTCATTACTGTCTGTCTCCTTTTTCTTTGTACTAAAAATATATATGATTACATTTTAACATTACTGCTTTTATCTATCCATATCTTAGTTTTTAAAGTCAGTATATAATAGTGCATTCAAAGTGCTCATACAATAAGTTTATATGATAAAATTAAAGCAAATATAATTGTTAAATGCACAGGAGATGGATGTATGTATCAGTATCAGGACGACAGCTTCATGCTGCACACGGATTTATATCAGATCAACATGGCAAAAACGTATTTTGAACAAGGTATACATGAACGTCAGACAATTTTCGACGTGTATTTCCGGAAGATGCCTTTTGAAAACGGCTATGCGGTATTTGCCGGCTTAACACATATTATCGATTATCTGCAGCACCTGCACTTTTCAGACAGCGACATCGAATATTTAAGTACGCTCGGTTACAGTGATGAATTTTTAAATTATTTAAAAACAGTCCGTTTTACGGGGACGCTCCGTTCAATGGCTGAAGGAGAGACTGTATTTAATAATGAACCTCTCGTGCAGGTTGAGGCGACGCTTGTCGAAGCTCAGCTGATTGAAACAGCGCTGCTTAATATCGTTAACTTTCAGACGCTGATTGCAACAAAAGCAAGCCGGATCAGACAGCTTGTACCAGACGACAATTTAATGGAATTCGGCACGCGCCGCGCTCACGAATTCGATGCCGCTTTATGGGGGGCACGCGCCGCTGTTATCGGCGGGTTTGATGGAACGAGTAATGTCCGGGCAGCGAAATTATTCGGCTTGAAACCGAGCGGGACACATGCTCACGCAATGGTGCAGGCATACGGAAATGATTACGATGCCTTTAAAGCATATGCAGAAACACATACTGATTGTGTATTTTTAGTAGACACCTTCGACACGCTGAAATCAGGCATACCGACTGCTATTAAAGTGGCAGATGAGTTCGGCAGCAGAATTAACTTTAAAGGAATCAGAATTGACTCCGGCGATATTGCATATTTAACGAAACAGGCTCGCAAGATGCTCGACGATGCGGGCTATACAGATGTGCAGATCATCGTTTCGAACGACCTCGACGAAGTGACAATTTTATCTTTAATGTCACAGGGTGCCAGAGTCGACGGCTGGGGAATCGGTACGAAACTGATTACGGCTTATGATAATCCGGCGCTCGGCGCGGTCTACAAACTTGCAGCGATTCAGGATGAAGCAGGCGAATGGCAGAACCGGATAAAAATTTCCGGCAATGTCGAAAAAACGACGACACCCGGCAAGAAGAAAGTTTACCGTATCATCAATAAGGAAACAGGAATGTCAGAAGGAGATTATATTGCACTTCACGATGAAGTCCTTAATCCTGAAGAGCCGCTGTTAATGTTCCACCCGGTGCATACGATGAAACGGAAATTGGTTAAATCGTTTGAGCCTGTTGAACTGCTTCAGGATATTTTTATCGACGGCAAGGTTGTTTACACTTCTCCGTCTGTCGATGAAATGCAGGAAAACTGCCGGCAGAGCCTCGATACAATCTGGGAAGAAACGAAACGTTTCTTAAACCCGCAGGAATATCCGGTGGATTTATCGGCTGAATTATGGAATGTCAAAAATAATCTCATAGAAGAACTTTCAAATAATATATTGGAGTGATTTGCTATGGATAAACTGCAGCAGCACATAATAGAGGAACTGCACGTTAAACCGGAGATCGACCCGGCAGCGGAAACCCGCGAAATAATTAATTTTTTAAAAGACTACGTTAAAAAATACAGTTTTATAAAAAGTTTTGTACTCGGCATATCAGGCGGTCAGGATTCTACCCTGCTCGGCAAAATTGCACAGCTGGCGACTGATGAGTTGAACGAAGATGGGCACAGTATTAAATTTTACGGAGTGCGCCTGCCTTACGGTGAACAGCGCGATGAAGATGATGCGCGCGATGCGATGGAATTTATCAGCCCGAGTGTTGAAACAACAGTCAATATTAAAGAAGCTGTTGATGCAGGTGTTAAGGCGCTGGCCGACAGCGGCTACGAATTGAGCGATTTTGTGGAAGGAAACGAGAAGGCCCGTGAGCGCATGAAAGTGCAGTACGCTATCGCAGCCCATACCGGCGGTGTGGTGCTCGGAACTGATCATGCGGCGGAGGCACTGACAGGATTTTACACGAAACACGGCGACGGCGCAGCTGATCTTGCGCCGCTGACCGGCCTCAACAAACGCCAGGGACGCGACATTCTGAAATATCTTGGCGCAGCAGCTCATCTGTACGAAAAAATTCCGACAGCAGATCTCGAAGATGATAAACCGCTCTTAAGCGATGAAGAAGCACTAGGCGTGACCTATGATCATATCGATGATTTCTTAGAAGGAAAAACAGTGCCTGATGAAGCATATGACAGAATTAAAACCTTATATTACCAGTCACAGCACAAACGCGATTTACCTTATAATCGCTATAATTTACCAGTTTAAAAAAGAAAGAAGGATAGATTAAATTATGCTTCAGGCAATTTCAGATAATCCCATGCTGATGATATTAGTTATATTCGTAATTAATATTATCTACGTTACATTTTTAACGATGCGGACCATAATGACCTTGAAAGGTTACCGCTTCGTCGCGGCTGCCTTCAGTATTTTGGAAACATTTGTTTACGTCATCGGCCTCGGGCTGGTGCTCGACAACCTGGATCGTCCTCAGAATATTGTCGCTTACGCGCTCGGATTTGGTGTCGGGATACTGGTCGGCACGAAAATCGAAGAAAAGCTGGCGCTCGGCTACACTGTAGTTAATGTGACTGCGGCGAAAAAAGACATCGATCTGCCGAACGACCTGCGCAATTTAGGCTACGGAGTAACGCACAGTCATCAGTACGGGCGTGACGGCCAGCGTACGGTAATGCAGATTTTAACTCCGAGAAAATATGAACGGAAACTGATCGAAACAATTATAGAGCTCGATGACAGGGCGTTTATCATTTCGCACGAACCGAAAAATATTCACGGCGGCTTCTGGACAAAAGGGCTCAGCAGACGCAAGATGAGCAATTACCAGCCGGAAAATGTTGAAGAAGTACTTGAAGAAGTATATGAAGCACAGGAGCAGGGTGAGGTTCATGACACAGCACAAAAAACCGAAAAAAAAGAAATTTAAAGTAGAAAAAGACGGGTCGCTTACGGATGTGCTGGCGGCGATGAAAGCCGAAGGCTACCAGCCGGTAAGAAGATTCGAACAGCCCGTTTTCAAAGAAGAAAACGGCGAGATTACCGTCTCGCATCAGGAGATTATGTTTGAAGGCAAATTAATGAATGAGGATGAGCCAAAATGATAAGCAGATATTCAAGAGAAGAAATGACGAAGATTTGGACAGAAAAAAACAGATTTGATGCGTGGCTGGAAGTTGAAATTCTTGCATCAGAAGCATGGGCGGAGCTCGGTGTCATTCCAAAGGATGAAGTTAAAAACATCCGTCCCAATGCCCGTATTGATGTGGACCGCATTAAAGAAATCGAAGCGGAAACGCGTCACGATGTTGTGGCGTTTACCCGCCAGATTTCGGAAACTTTAGGAGAAGAAAAGAAATGGGTTCACTACGGTCTGACGTCTACTGACGTTGTCGACACTGCCCAGAGCTACATATTGAAACAGGCAAACGAAATTATTGAGCAGGATTTAAATAACTTTATCGAGATATTAGCTGATAAGGCGCGCGAACATAAACATACACTCATGATGGGACGCACGCACGGCGTGCATGCGGAGCCGACATCTTTCGGTATTAAGATGGCTCTGTGGCATCAGGAAATGGTGCGGAATCTGAAACGTTTTAAAGATGTCCGCGAAGAAATTGAAGTCGGTAAAATGAGCGGCGCGGTCGGCACCTTTGCCAACATTCCGCCGGAAGTTGAAGGATACGTTTGTAAACACCTCGGCCTGACGCCTGCACCGGTATCGACTCAGACGCTGCAGCGCGATCGTCATGCTCACTACATAGCGGTGCTGGCACTGATTGCAACATCAGTTGAGAAGTTTGCTGTAGAAGTGAGACACTTGCAGAAAACAGAAACACGCGAGGTGGAAGAAGCATTTGCGAAAGGCCAAAAAGGGTCAAGTGCCATGCCTCATAAACGCAACCCGATTGGCAGTGAAAATGTGACGGGAATTGCCCGCGTCATCCGCGGCTATATTTCAACTGCCTACGAAAATGTACCTCTGTGGCATGAACGTGATATTTCGCATTCATCTGCAGAAAGAATTATGCTGCCGGACGTAACGATTGCATTGAATTACATGCTGAACCGCTTTGGCAGAATTATGAAAAACCTGACGGTGTTCCCTGAAAATATGAAGGCCAACATCGACAAAACTTTCGGTCTTGTATACTCTCAGCAGATTATGCTGACGTTAATTGACAAGGGACTGTCACGCGAAGAAGCTTACGACTTAGTTCAGCCGAAAGCCATGGAATCATGGGAAACTAAAGTACCTCTGAGAGAGCTTGCTGGAAAAGATGAGCGTATTCAGGAAGTGCTGACGGCAGAAGAGCTGGATGAGTGCTTTAATGAAAACCACCATCTGAGCCGTGTCGATACTATATTTAAACGTGCAGGTTTGGAATAAGATGAAAGTATCAAGATTATTAATCACAGTACTCATGGCATTTTTGCTGACAGCATGCAGCAGCGGCGCACCGGAGGAAATCGAAGCGGCGGGATATACGAAAGCCTATGAACCGCTGACCTTCACCAATCTGGACATTCCGGTTAACATTGAAGTCGTCGACGGTGTGACTTACGCAGACGGCGTGTTAATAGTAAACAAGGAAATACCGCTGCCTGAGGATTACAATCCTGAAATGCAGCCTGAAGTAATTGAGGCTTACACGCAAATGTTTGAAGATGCCGAGGCAGAAGGACTTTATTTTGAACTGGTAAGCGGTTTTAGAAGCTACGACTACCAGGCAGAATTGTATAACAGCTATGTGGCGCGGGACGGCAAAGAAGCAGCAGACCAGTACAGCGCAGAACCGGGACATTCCGAGCACCAGACAGGACTTGCTATCGATGTCGGTTCTTATGACAGTGCGGTGCTGCTCCAGACGTCTTTTGAATATACGCCCGAATTTCAGTGGCTGAAAGATGTGGCACATGAATACGGCTTTATTATCCGTTACATGAAAGGCAAAGAAGATATTACCGGTTATATGTACGAGCCGTGGCACTTAAGGTATGTCGGAGATAAAGCGCCCGCTATATATGAAAGCGGCCTGACACTTGAAGAATACTTCGATCTGGTTTAAATAACATATCAGCCCGTATGCAAGCTTTCCGAGGGAGAGCCGGCGTACGGGTTTCTTTATATTCACTTTAAAATTATCTTTTAAAGCTTATACTTCCATCCTCCTCCTTTAATGTTTTTTGGAGGTTAAAAATGATATAATCATCTTATGAATTTTATAAAGGATATGGTCTTATGACGCGACATGCAAAGCATATATTTAAACTGGATCCGGCTAAAGAAATCAGCGGCAGCACACTCGAAAAAATTGTGAACTCCGGCACGGATCTGCTGCTGGTCAGCGGTACTGATAACGTCACTGAAAAAAATGTTTCAGAGCTGCTCAGGCGCATAAGAAACTATAACGTTCCTGCAGCACTTGAAATCCCTCATCCCGATGCTGCTGTTCCGGGTTTTGATCATTATTTTGTGCCGACGGTAATTAATACGGATGATGTCACTTTTACACACGGCATGCTGGTGCGTGCACTGATGGAGTATCATGACTTTATCGATTACGACAGTATTTCACTCCTGCCTTATATTATAATGAACGAGGACTGCAAAGCGTTTAAACATGCAAACTGCCATACTGTGAATGACGAAGAATTTATCGCGATGATTCATATGCTCGATAAGTTATACAAAATGGATTACATATATATAGAGTACAGCGGCGTCTTCGGCGACCGGGAGCTGGTTAAAGAAGCGTATGAAGCAGCGGAAAACGCAAGCATCGTTTACGGCGGCGGCATCGTCTCAAAAGATACGGCGACAGAGATGGACAGCGTCAGCGATATAATGGTTGTCGGCAATATTATTTACGACGATGCTCGGCAAGCATTAGAAACTATCATTTAATAAACTGGAGTTTTTATAATGGATTTATCTACGATGAATAAAGAACAACTGGAAGCAATTAAAACGACGGAAGGCCCGCTCTTAATTATGGCAGGTGCGGGAAGCGGTAAAACGCGCGTGCTGACTCACCGGGTTTCTTATCTGCTCGATGAAAAGCAGGTGCCTTCCTACAATATACTGGCAATTACATTTACGAACAAAGCCGCTAAAGAAATGCGCGAACGTGTCGATAAATTAATTGAAGAAGATGCATCAAAGATGTGGATTTCTACATTCCACGCAATGTGTGTACGGATATTAAGGCGTGATATCAGCTATCTCGGCTATGACACGAGTTTTTCTATTCTGGATCCGCTCGATCAGCAGTCGGTCGTCAGAGATATTTTAAAAACGCGCAACCTGGATACAAAGCAGCATAATCCGAGAAGCATTCTCTCAGTTATTTCAAACTATAAAAATCAGCTCATCAAACCGGAACAGGCTATTTCAGAAGCAGGCGGTTTTCAGGATGAGCTTTACAGTGAGATTTACAAAGATTATCAGGAAATTCTTTACCGTAACAGTTCTCTCGATTTTGATGATTTAATTATGCTCACAATTGAACTGTTTCACAAGGAGCCGAACGTGCTGAATTATTATCAGACACGTTTTCAGTATGTTCACGTGGACGAGTATCAGGATACAAACCACGCTCAGTATCAGCTTGTCCAGATGCTGGCTGCTAAATACCGGAACATCTGCGTCGTCGGCGACTCGGACCAGTCGATTTATAAATTCCGCGGCGCGGACATCCAGAATATATTAAATTTTGAAGAAGATTATCCGGAAGCAAAAGTTATCAAATTGGAAGAAAACTATCGTTCGACGAAAACGATACTGGATGCGGCGAACGCCGTGATCGATAACAACACAGAGCGCAAACCGAAAAACCTGCGAAGCAATAAAGGTGACGGCGTAAAAATTGATGTGAATGTATCGTTCAGTGAACGTGAGGAAGGGCAGCGGGTCGTCCAGAAAGTGCAAGAGCTTTCTGAAAAGTATTCTTACGGCGAGATGGCTGTACTGTACCGTGCGAATGCCCAGTCGCGTGCGGTTGAGGATGCTTTTGTCAAATCGAGTATTCCGTATAAAATGGTCGGCGGAACGAAGTTCTACAGCAGAATGGAAATTAAAGACCTGATGAGCTACTTAAAAGTCATTCAGAATCCTTTTGACGATATAAGCTTCCAGCGTATTATCAACGTTCCAAAAAGAGGAATCGGCACGAAGACAATCGATAAGCTTCGGGCCCATGCAGAACAATTAAATTCAAGCATATACGATGCCATCCGCGATGCGGACTTCCTGGGTATTCCGGCGAAAACTGTAGGGAAATTGATGTCACTCCTTCAGGTGCTGGATAATTTAAAAGAAAAATCGAAGTATCTGACAATGACGGAACTCGTTGATGAAGTGCTGGCTGATACAGGCTACCATGATATGCTGAGTTCCGATAAAACACTGGAGGCCAGAAGCCGGCTTGAAAACCTCGAGGAATTCAAGACAGTAACAAAAGAATTCGATAATGACAATCCTGTTGCGGATGATAATTTATTTAACTTCCTGAGTGATATGGCCCTTGTATCCGATCAGGACGGCATGGATGATACCGCCGGTGTAACAATGATGACAATGCATGCCTCAAAAGGACTTGAGTTTAAAGTGATCTTTATCGTCGGTCTCGAAGAAGGCATCTTCCCATCGCGCCGCGTGCAGTTCGATGATCAGGAACTGGAAGAGGAAAGACGGCTGATGTACGTGGCCCTGACGCGCGCAATGGAACATTTAATCTTGTCGCGTGCGGAATCACGCATGCTTTACGGTAAAACTGAGAGTAATATGATGAGCCGCTTTCTGAGTGAAATACCGGAGGAACTGCTGGAATCGTCAAGCGCCTTTTCAAACAGTATGCCAGGCGGCAGCGGCTCATCTTTTTCACGCGGACCGAAAAAACGCTCGCGTATTATAAACACAAACACAGGCACTAATTTTAATGTTGGCGATAAGGTTTCCCACAAAGCATTCGGAGAAGGTATTGTTTCCCAGGTTAAAGGAGAAGGGGACAATACGGAACTCGATATTGTCTTTAAAACTGCAGGACCGAAAAGATTGCTTGCCAACTATGCGCCGCTTGAAAAAAAGGACTGATATAAATGAAAGAAAGAATTCGCGAATTACAAAAGCTGCTCACGCGCTATAATTACGAATATCATGTCGAGGACAATCCGTCGATTCCGGATTCGGAGTACGACAAGCTGCTTCATGAACTGATCGAACTGGAAGAAAAGTATCCGGAATACAAAACGGACACATCGCCGACGGTGAGAGTCGGCGGTGAAATACTGAGCGGTTTTGAAAAAGTTGAACACAGCTCGCCGATGCTGAGTCTCGGAAATGCTTTTAATGAAGAAGACTTAAGAGCGTTTGATCAGCGTGTCAAAAATAACGCCGGCGAGGTTACATATATGTGTGAACTTAAAATTGACGGGCTCGCAGTGTCGCTGACTTATGAAGAAGGACGCTTCACCCGCGGCGCCACCCGCGGCGACGGAACGGTCGGAGAAAATATTACAGAAAATCTGCGAACAATTCATGCGATCCCGCTGACTGTGGATTCGGATTTAACTTTTGAAGTGCGCGGCGAGGCCTACATGCCGAAACGCTCATTTATAAATCTGAACGAAAAGAGAGCTGAAGAAGGAAAACAGGAATTCCAGAACCCGCGAAATGCAGCGGCAGGCTCTTTGAGACAGCTGGATCCGAAGCTTGCGGCAGCACGTAATTTATCGGTTTTCTTATATAGTGTTACATCTCCGGAAGCACTCGATGCCGAAAGCCAGAGTGGCGCTCTCGACAAACTCGATGAACTGAGTTTTAAAACAAATAAAGAGCGCAGGCTGATGACAAGTATTGATGAAGTCATTGAGTATGTTGATTACTGGACGACGCACCGCTCGGAACTCGCTTATGAAATAGACGGTATCGTCATTAAAGTAAATGACCTCGCTACTCAGGAAGAGCTCGGCTATACAGTGAAATCACCGCGCTGGGCAATTGCGTATAAATTTCCGGCGGAGGAAGTGGTGACGGAAATACTCGATATTGAACTGACAGTGGGACGTACCGGTGTTATTACGCCGACAGCGATACTGGAGCCGGTAAAAGTAGCAGGTACGACAGTTGGACGTGCATCACTGCATAACCATGAACTGATAGAAGAACGGGATATCCGTATCGGTGACAAGGTTGTTATTCGAAAAGCGGGAGATATTATTCCGGAAGTGGTTAAATCTTTAAAAGAAGAACGCACGGATCAGGCAGTGTACGAAGCACCGACAACTTGCCCGTCATGCGGTCACGACACAGTACATTTAGAAGATGAAGTAGCAATTCGCTGTATTAATCCGGCGTGCCCGGCACAGCTCACAGAAGGTATCATCCACTTCGTTTCCCGCGGAGCCATGAATATTGACGGTCTCGGAGAGAAAGTAGTGCGCCAGCTGTTTGATGCGGAGTTAATTACAGATGTTTCTGATTTGTACAAACTTCAGTATGATGATTTAATCGGACTTGAACGCATGGGAGATAAAAAAGTAACCAATCTGCTGAACGCAATTGAAGCATCGAAAACAGCGCCGTTGAGTAAGCTGCTGTTCGGTCTCGGCATACGTTTTCTCGGCTCAAAAGCTTCAAGACTGATTGCAGAAGAATACGGTTCGATGGAAAAAGTCCTGAATGCAACGAAAGAACAATTGATTGAAATACCGGAAATCGGTGATAAAATCGCGGATTCAATCGTGACATATACACAGAATGAAGATTTTATCGAGCTTGTAAATAAGCTTGAGACAGCGGGACTTAATCTTACAGAGGAAAAAGAAGAGCTGTCCGGAACCGTGTTTGACGGGATGACATTTGTGTTAACCGGCAAGCTGGTTGAAATGACCCGGGGTGAAGCCAAAGGAAGTATTGAATCTTACGGGGGCAAAGTAACGGGCAGTGTGTCTAAAAATACAGATGTAGTTGTGGCGGGGGAAGACGCCGGCAGCAAGCTTGAAAAAGCGAATGAACTTGGTGTTACCGTATGGAATGAAAGAGAATTTATTGAGAAATTGGGGCAATGAGTTATGAAGTTTAAATCGATATTACTCACAGGTGCAGCCTTGCTGCTCCTTGCAGCCTGCGATGGTGCCAATGAAGCAGAAATCACTGAACAGATGGGTGATTCATCGCTCGACAATGAAGTGTCGAACGTGCAGATTGAGGAGCAGGATGACACGCTTACTTCAAGCAGTGAAGAATTTTACCGTTCTGTTGTACCGTATGAACTGTCGCCGGCCCGCGGGCTGTCGAGTGCCAATTTAGTATCTTCATATAATGTTGAAGAATTTGAAAAAGGACTTTTTTCCATTAGCCAGAATGTGTTTCCTACAAATGAATATATATTCCGCGAAGGACAGATTATTTCAGAAGAAATGATCAGAGGCTATTTAAGCCGTCAATACACGAATGAAGAGCTGGAGAATATGGATGATGAAGAATTGCTCAGTACGAATGCCTTCAGCAATCTCGGACTGAATCCTTCGACCAACGGCGAAACAGATCCGGAAGTTATCGCGGAAGAAGCGCCGCTTTATCTGTCCCATATACTCGAACAAAATTACATGACAGAGGATGATGAAGGCAATCTTTCATTTGACGGCATCACTATCGGTCTCGCCATGAACAGTATTCATTATTATCAGACAGAAGAGTACGGACAGACACAGGAACGTGCATTGGATCTTGAGACGGTAGAAGAAAAAGGCGAGGAAATGGCAGCGGAAATTTTAACGCGCATCCGTGCCAATGATCAGTACGCCGATAAAGAAATTGTCTTTGCAATTTTCATTCAGTCGGGTGATACGGATATTGTGCCCGGGAACTTTGTATCAGAGGCTGTTGTAGCACCGGGTGAAAATACGATTGAGTCATTTACAGATATCGATGTACAGAACTTACTGCTGCCGTCGAGCGAAGCTGCGGAAATTTCTGAAGAGGCGAACAGCGAATACCAAAACTTCAACAGGGATTTATCGTCTTATTTTGAGAGCTTTACCACTTCTGTCGGCAGAGGGAAATTCAGAGATGGCACCCTCGATACGCTGACAGTCGAAATACCGATTGAATATAACAGCCGCGGTGAAATGATTGGGATGTCTCAGTTCGTTAGAGACCTCGTGAACGAACATTTCCCAGGTACGGATATCGAAGTGGAAATTAAAGATAAAGCGCAGGTTTACAGTGTGATCACACGTAAAGGCGACAGTGAAGCGAATCTTTATATATTTGAATAAGTAAGCACATGGAAAAGTGCCCCGGTTTTTGGTAAACTTTAAATGTTGTATTTATAGAAGGAGGATCATTCATGGAAGAATTAGATTTAAAGAAAATTCAGCGTGTGGCTGAGTTATCTAAGATAGAAATTAAAGATGAAGAAGAACTTAAAAATTTATCGACAAAAATTAAAAGTATTGTTGCGCACTCGGAGCGCTTGAATGACTTGGATTTATCGGATGTAGAACCGATGACACATGCAATGCAGCTGCAGCAGGAAACTTCAGACTCACTGCGTAAAGATAAGGCGGGGGAACCTGTTTCACAGGAAGAAGCGCTCAGCAACACAGAATTTACAGAAGAAGGACAATTCAAAGTACCTAGAATGATTTAAGGAGGGTTAATAATCGTGAATATAAATGAATTAACAGTAGAAGAACTATACAGTAAAATTCACAGTAAAGAGATCAAACCTTCTGAAGTAGTAGGTGCTCTTTTTGACAGAATCGAAAAATATGACGGCACAATCAAGTCGTTTATTACTTTAACTAAAGAACAGGCATTGGAAACGGCAGCGGAACTCGACCGTCTTCAGGAAGAAGATAAGATGGAGGGTGCGCTGTTTGGTATTCCTGCTGGAATTAAAGATAATATCGTTACCAAAGATATTTTAACCACATGCGCAAGCCGCATGCTGCATAACTTTAAACCGATCTATGATGCTACAGTAATGACTAAGCTTAAAAATGAAAATTCTATCCTGATGGGTAAACTTAATATGGATGAATTTGCAATGGGATCAACGTCGGAGACATCTTACTTCCAGACGACTAGAAATCCTTGGAACTTAGAATGCTCACCAGGCGGTTCATCAGGCGGTTCGGCTGCAGCAGTAGCAGCAGGATTCGTTCCTTATGCGCTCGGTACTGACACGGGCGGTTCAGTAAGACAGCCTGCGTCTTTCTGCGGTATCGTCGGTATGAAACCGACTTACGGAAGAGTATCACGTTTTGGTCTTGTCGCATTCGCATCGTCTCTTGATCAGATTGGACCGATGACACGTACAGTACGTGACAACGCTAAAGTGCTTGAACTGATTTCAGGCGAGGACAGCAGCAATGATATGACAAGTGCCAGAAACCAGGATGCTGATTTCTTAAGCGGTATCGAAAAAGATATCAAAGGCATGAAACTTGCACTGCCTAAAGAATTCCTCGGCGACGATGTTGATGAATCTGTAACTGAAGCAGTATTAAAAGCTAAAGAACGTTTTGAATCTTTAGGAGCGATTGTTGAAGAAGTGGAAATGCCGAATCTTCAATATGTGGTAAGTTCTTATTACTTAATCGCTTCAAGTGAAGCCAGTGCCAACCTTGCGCGCTTCGACGGAATCCGTTTCGGCTACCGTTCAGAAAATGCGAATACACTGGAAGAACTATATAAAAAATCACGCGGAGAAGGATTCGGTGATGAAGTAAAACGCCGTATCTTACTTGGAACATACGTATTAAGTGCAGGTCACTACGATGATTATTACTTAAAAGCGCAAAAACTCCGCCGTTTAGTATCTGACGATGTGCAGAGAATTTTAGCGGATTACGATTTAATTATCGGGCCGACAACGACAACACCTGCACATAAATATGATGAAGTTAAAATCGAAGGTACGAAAGAATATAAAAATGATATTTTAACAATTCCTGCGAATCTTGTAGGAGTGCCTTCTTTAAGCATTCCATGCGGAGTTACAGAAGACAACAGACCTATCGGCATGCAGCTGATCGGCAACCACTTCGAAGAACGTAAAATCTATAATGCAGCGTATCAGTTTGAAACAGTATACAACCTGCATGAAGAACTTAAAAATCTAACGATGGGGGCGGAGTAATATGCATTTTGAAACAGTTATCGGACTTGAAGTTCACGTTGAATTAAAAACAAATTCAAAAATATTTTCTAATGCCCCTCTGCATTACGGACATGAACCGAACACGAATCTTTCTGTAGTGGAACTCGGCTACCCGGGTACACTGCCGGTGCTGAACGAAACCGCAGTAGAATACGGTATGAAAGCTGCGATGGCATTAAACATGCAGATTGCAGAAGATACGAAGTTCGACAGAAAGAACTATTACTATCCGGATAATCCGAAAGCATATCAGATTTCACAATTTGATAAACCGATCGGAGAACACGGTTCACTGGATATCGAAATCGACGGTGAGAAGAAAACAATCGGTATTACACGTCTTCACCTTGAAGAAGATGCCGGTAAATCAACTCATAAAGAAGACTATTCATTAGTCGATTTAAACCGTCAGGGAACAGCTTTAGTGGAAATCGTTTCAGAACCGGATATCAGAACACCTGAAGAGGCGTATAAATATCTTGAGAAAATCAAATCGATTATCCAGTACACAGGCGTGTCCGATGTGAAGATGGAAGAAGGATCACTGAGATGTGATGCTAATATTTCAATCAGACCTGTCGGCCAAAAAGAATTCGGTACAAAAACTGAACTTAAAAACTTAAACTCATTTAACTTTGTCAGAAAAGGTCTTGAGCATGAAGTGAAACGCCAAGAGCAGGTGCTGTTATCAGGCGGTGTAATCGAACAGGAAACACGACGCTACGATGAAAAAACAGGTGAAACAGTGCTGATGCGTGTTAAAGAGGGCGCGGATGATTACCGTTACTTCCCGGAACCTGATTTAATGCATCTGCATATCGACGATGAATGGAAAGAACGCGTACGTGCAAGCATTCCGACATTGCCGGATGAACTTCGCGAGAAGTACATTAATGAATATGATCTGCCTGTATACGACGCTGAAATTCTGACGATGAGAAAAGAAATGTCCGACTTCTTCAGTGACATGGTTGAAACTCATAAAGCAGACCCTAAACTGGCTTCAAACTGGCTAATGGGCAACGTTAATGAGTATCTCAACAAAAATAACACTGAACTCGATGATACAGGATTAACTGCCGAAAACTTAACAGGCATGATTAATATTATCGAAGACGGTACAATTTCAAGCAAGCAGGCGAAGAAAGTATTCTCCGTGCTGATTGAAAAAGGCGGCACAGCGAAACAGGTAGCGAAAGATCTTGGCATGGAACAGATCTCAGACCCTGCAGTGCTGACAGATATGGTAACAGAAGTACTCGATGCCAACGACCAGTCAGTCGAAGACTACAAAAATGGTAAAGACCGTGCAATAGGCTTCTTAGTTGGACAGATTATGAAAAAATCAAAAGGACAGGCTAACCCTAAAATGGTTAACCAGATCCTTCTTGAAGAAATTAATAAGAGATAAAGTATATGTAACTAAAAATCGCACCTGTAATTCCATTTTGGAGGCAGGTGCGATTTTTTTGGATGCCGCCGGGCTACTGTGGATTTGACAATGGCGCGGTGCGGCGTCTAGTGCACCACTGTGACTTCGACAATGACGGGATAAAAGAAAATAAAAAAGGAACCGGGAATTTTTCCGGTTCCTTTTTAAAATTATTGCAGCAGATAATTTGTAATATTGCTGATCATTTCATCTTCCAGTGCAGGATTAATCTGTTCGTTATCGTAATCGTAAGGATTTTCTGTTATCTCATCCTGATTATCGATATAAAAATAATCATTTTCTAAGAAGTACTCAGCATCGTTCTCAAGTTCAGCTTGTAAGTTTTCATGTTCATGGGCATTGGGATTCCCAAGTATAATCACTGTTTTGCCAGTGTTATACAGGTCCATATATGCATCAGTTAAATTTCTTAAGTTTCTTTCCGGCAGGACTTCATCGTTATAATCTGCAATCTGCAGTGCATCGATAATAACGACATCACTGTTTTCATTAACTGTCAGCTCATTCATCGCAGTTGTATTGGCCGGCAAATCGATCTGGTTAAGCTGAACTGTATTTGAACCGAACTGCTGGTTTAAACGTTCCGCAAAGTCTCCGCTGTAGTGTGCCGGAAGCAGTACATCGATAATAAGCTGCTCATTGCTGCTCACGCGTTCGTCATATTTTTCCTGAATAGCTGTTTCGTTGAATACTAAACCATTTGTACTATCAGCCGGTTCTTCTTCGCTGCTGTCTTCCTGTGATGTGCTGTCTGATTCCTGCTGTCCGTTTTCGTCATCTTCTGTATTACCGGCAGTGTCTTCAGTGGATTCATCCGTAGAGATTGACCCGGTATGCATGAAGTTGAAATATATTCCGGCAGCAAACAATAAAAATAGTATAATCACTAAAGCTTTTTTCATGGTATCTCCTCAAATAATAATATCTGAAAGCATTACATATGATATAATGTTGGCAACATAATACTTTTAAATATTATTATACATGAATTGCGGAAGTAAGACATTATTTTAGGATGATTGTATGAGTATAAATAAGTTAAATATAAATATTAAAGATAAATATATAGCACAGGCTTTTGAAATTTTAAACTTTTTCAAATCCATTATTATTGAAGTTCATCATATCGGTTCATCAAAGTTCACTCAAATTCCTCATAACTGCGATATGGATATTCTTTTTATCGTTAAATCATATGATGACGTGCGGAATCTTGCAGATATTTTAATTGCTGAAGGATATGTTCATGTCACTCAATTCTCTAATTACTTCAAAGATGATATGGTGATGAGAAAAGTCGTCGACGGACAGAATATAAATATGATTTTTATGAGCAGTGCAAGCTATAAGAAAAACGATATATTAATATGCACAGAGCATATGCTGATGAAAGGCGAGTACTTCACTCATTATAAAAAATTAAAAAAATCACTTCTTAAAAATGAAGTGACTGAAGCCGAATACGATGAACGTAAATATCGTCTCTTTCAAATGATTAAGGAAGAAAGAGATCATTTGACGAGCGTATAATTTCATATGTAGAGGAGATATTTATGAAAACAGCGAGAATAATTTACAATCCCACTGCCGGCAAAGAAAGTTTTCAAGACAAACTGCCTGCGGTGCTGAAGCGTTTCGAAGAGGCGGGCTATATTACGAGTACTCATGCAACTACAGGACCAAACGATGCAACTTATGCTGCGCGTTTTGCATGTGAACAGGGTTTTGATTTAATCGTCGCTTCCGGAGGGGACGGTACGATTAATGAAGTTATTAATGGTCTCGCAGAATACGATAAACGTCCGGAACTCGGCATAATTCCAATGGGAACAGTCAATGATTTTACCCGGGCTCTAAAAATTTCCAATGATATTGATGAAGCAGTCAGCACTATTTTAAATGGCAGAACAGGCAAAGTGGATCTTGGCAGTATGAACGGCAAATATTTTATGAATATTGCAGGCGGCGGAAAAATTACGGAAGTATCCTATGAAGCACCGAGCAAACTGAAAGCAGTTATCGGTTCTCTGGCGTATTACGTCAAGGGTATTGAACTAATTCCCCAGATGCGCAGTATTAATTTACGTATTGAATATGATGATGAATTGTTCGAAGGCGAAGTGATGATATTTCTGCTCGGTCTGACAAACTCCATCGGTGGCTTTGAGAGACTGGTGCCGAATGCAAAATTAAATGACGGTTATTTTACTCTCCTGATTCTCGAGCATGTCAATCTTGCGGAATTTGGTCATATACTGTCACTCGCAACACGGGGAGAGCATTTAAAACATCCTAAAGTACATTATTATAAAGCCCGGGATGTGAAAATTACTTCATTTGACGAAGTACAGCTGAATCTGGATGGTGAATTTGGCGGTGTGCTTCCTGCTCATTTTAAAAATTTAAAAGAATTTTTAAAAATAAGAGTGCCCGATGAGTTTTACAATGAGCTGTACAGTGAAGATAATGATTATAAGCTTTTGAATCAAGAAAACGAGTAAGTTCTGAGTACATATCAAATTTTGGGGTGAATATTTTGAAGCTGACGGTCTTTGCAACAACGGATGTGCACGGCGCAATTTATCCGTACAATTATTTTGATAATGAACCGAAAGAAAATGCATTATTAAAATTCAAGACTTATATAGATAAATATAAAGCGATGAACGGCAGCGAAGCTGTTATTACGGCCGACAACGGCGATTTGCTTCAGGGGGATGTCTGGAGTGAATACGACAGTGTAAACAGCAGCAGGGCTCTTGTTCCGGGTATTATTAATGAGATGTACGATGTTATCGGATTAGGCAACCATGAATTTAATTTTGGTCTGCCTTTTTTAAATGAATTTTATAATCAAGTTACTGTACCGATAGTGAATTCAAACGTGGATTTTCTGGATGATCCTTTAGAATCAATAATAAGAGCCTGTTATATTAAAGAAATAAAAACCGCTGACGGCCTTCTTAAAGTTGGATTTTTAAGTGTTGTGCCGACCCAAATTTTAAAATGGGATAAATTCCATCTGGAAGGCAGAGTAAAAGCAGAGCCTATGACTGAAGCGGTCAGAGAAACAACAGCGCAATTGAAAGATGGCGGCGCTGATATTATTATATTATTATCTCATACAGGTATGAGTGAGGCAGATGACGATTTAACACCGCTTGGTGAGAACCAGGCCGTCTTAATGGCTATGATGGAAGATATAGATGGTATTGTTTTCGGTCACACTCACGATGTGTTTCCAAGCGGCGATCTGCTGATTTCAGATGACCGTCTTGATATTGATACAGGAACATTCAATAAGATGCCAATGGTTCAGCCGGGCGTATCTGCAAGTCATCTCGGTGTGCTCAATTTCGATTTGGAGTACGACTCGGGTGTCTGGAAGGTCAGGCAGGCAGACAGCAGTTTAATCAGCGCAGAAGACATCGTTTTAAAAGATGATGAATTGGCAGACTACCAAAAAAAACATGAACAGGTGCTGGCTTATTTAAATATACCAATCGGCAAAACAGATTATCCGCTGACTACTTACTTTACAAGAGTAATACCATCACGCGGTGTGCAGTTTGTCTCGGAAGCAACAGTATGGTTTGCAAAAGAGCGGGCGGCGTTGAAAGAAAGCAATATACCGATTATCGGTTTTAACTCCGCAGTAAAAGTAGGGCGTGACGGGCCTCAGGATTATACTGCTATTCCTGCCGGAGAAATGACCATCGCAGACAGTATCGATATTTACAAGCATGCAAATACGCTGCTGATTATTAAAATTACGGGTAAAGTACTGAAAGAGTGGCTCGAATGGGCTGCTTCCTCGTTTAATGATTATGAAGGCGATGAAATACTGCAGCCGAATAACTCACGCTACGGTTTCCCGGGCTACAATTTCGATACATTTTTTGATTTGGATTATACTTTTGATATAACAAAACCGGCACGCTATGTCAGTTCAGCACACCGTCTTAATGATTCGGAACGTGTGATTAAAATGTCGTACAAAGGTAAGCGGATCAAAGATACAGATGAATTTATCGTGCCGGCAAATAATTATAAGGTGGCATATGCGCCATTTTTACGAGATGCTGAGATATTATATGAATCGGATATTTCAGTACGGGATATCGTGACAGAGTATATAAAAAGCGGAGAGACTTTTGAATATCATAATCCGATGACGATTATTCCGCATGGAACATATAAATTTACGACGGCAACAGCGGCGGCGGAGTATACAGACGGGCTGCCGGTAGAACATTTAAAAGACTGCGGCGACGGTTTCAGTATATTCAGCGTAAAGCTTTAAAATTAATGATGTAAGAGGTTTTAACATGAAAGCAATAACTAAAAATAATAAATATGAAGCAGTCGTAGAGGACTATACACATGAAGGCATGGGGATAGTTAAAGTCGACGGCTATCCAGTATTTTTACCGGATGTTTTAAAAGGTGAATCGGTAGAATTTAAAGCAGTCAAGGTAAACAGCAAATATGCTTTCGGCAAAGTTTTAAACATTCTTGAAGCCTCATCGAACCGTCAGACTCCGCCGTGTGAATATTACTTCCAGTGCGGGGGCTGCCAGATACAAGTAATGAACGATGCCGAACAGGCATCATTTAAGCGTCAGGTCGTTGCCCAGAACATTAATCAGCAGGCAAGACTGAACCTTCATATTAACGATACGGTAACGGGAGATCCGTTATACTACCGCAATAAATCACAAATTCCCGTTCAGAAAATTGACGGTCAGGTTATTATGGGCTTCTATAAACCGCGTTCACACGATATCGTTGATATTGAACACTGCTATATTCAAAAGCATATTCATAATGACATTATGCTGTTTATAAAAGATAAACTGATTGAAGAGAATACATCGATTTACGACGAGAAATCACATCAGGGACTGCTGCGTCATATCGTAATCCGTTCAAACAGCGATGATAGCGAAGTGCAGGTAGTCTTTATTACGAACGGCAAGAGAAATGAATTTTTATCGATTGTAAAAGCATTAAAAGAATCATTTCCGAATGTGAAAAGTATCGTGCAGAATATTAACGATGAAAAAACAAACGTGATTTTCGGCCAGCGTTCAATCGTTCTGCTTGGTCATGATTACATTACAGATACGCTGCTTGGAAAATCATTTAAAATACGCGACCGTTCATTTTATCAGGTAAACCATGAACAGACAGAAAAGCTCTATCAGATCGGGCTCGACATGGCCGATCTAAGCGGAGATGAAACAATTATTGATACGTATTCAGGCATCGGTTCAATTGGTCTTACAGCATCGGACCGTGTCAGCAAAATTATCGGAATTGAAGTTGTTGAAAGTGCAGTTGAAGATGCTAAAGAAAATGCGAAACTGAATGGCATCGATAATGCGGACTACTATTTAGGAAAAGCAGAAGAAGTAATGCCGAGACTCGTTAAAGAGGGCGTCAGCGCTGATATTGTCTTCGTCGATCCGCCGAGAAAAGGATGTCATACAGAGTTCCTTGATGCACTGATAGAAGTTGCACCGAAGAAGATTGTATACATCTCATGTAACCCGAGCACACTGCAGAGAGACATGAAGTACCTGGAGAGACACGGTTTTAAAGCATCGGAAGTCACACCGGTTGATCTGTTCCCGCAGACAAAACATATTGAAGCGGTTACTGTGCTTGAAAAACAGTAAGATATATAAGATCGGACGTAATCTATTTAGGAGGAAGTATTTTGAAGTTTATTTCATGGAATATCGATTCATTAAACGCTGCCTTGACCAGTGATTCGGCGAGAGCGTTGTTATCACGTAATGTATTAAGGTCACTTCAGGAACATAATCCTGATGTCATTGCGATTCAGGAAACTAAATTATCAGCAGCGGGACCGACTAAAAAACATGCGGAAATTTTAAAAGAAGTATTTCCGGATTATGAAGTTATTTGGCGGAGCTCGGTAGAACCGGCGCGTAAAGGTTACGCTGGAACGATGTTTTTGTATAAATCAGAGCTGCGTCCGGAAGTATCATATCCTGCAATCGGAGCACCGGAGCCAATGGATGCTGAAGGACGCATGATGACACTGGAATTCGATGATTTTTACATTACTCAGGTATATACTCCGAATGCGGGCAGCGCCTTGAAACGACTTGATGAACGTCAGGTATGGGATCAAAAATATGCAGATTATTTAGAAGAACTGGATAAAAACAAACCGGTATTTGCAACTGGTGATTTCAACGTTGCTCACAGGGAAATTGATTTGGCAAATCCAAAAGGCAACCGCCGTTCTGCAGGTTTTACGGATGAAGAACGTCAGGGATTCACCAATCTTTTAAACAGAGGATTTACAGATACTTTTCGTCATATCCACGGTGATGTGACAGGTATTTACTCATGGTGGGCTCAGCGTGCAAAAACGAGCAAAATCAATAATTCAGGCTGGAGAATTGATTACTGGCTGGTAAGTAACCGTATTGCCGAAAAAGTCATTAAATCAGAAATGATTGATTCCGGCACAAGACAAGATCACACTCCTGTGCTGCTTGAAATAGAAATATAATCGGAAAACTGTACATTTGCTTTGAAAAAAGCTGATGTACAGTTTTTTATCTTAATAATATATCTATAATTATCTGTTAATTGAAATTCACCTGGAGTAGAATAAGAGTAACTTTACATAAGGGGGATTTAAATGGAAGAGGTGACGAGTCTCATACATCCAGAGAATTATTGGGTGCTGTGGGCAATTTTAATAGGCTGGGCTGCTGTTGCGATTGTACTTGAGCAAAAGTACAGCTGGGCGTCGAAATTATCAGGAGCAATCATTGCACTAATCGGGGCGATGCTGTTAAGTAACCTCGGTGTTATACCGCTGGAATCACCGGTTTACGATACAGTATGGTCATACGTTGTACCGCTTGCTATACCGCTTCTGCTGTTTCAATCCAATATCGTGAAAGTGTGGCAGGAAAGTAAGCGTGTGCTTATAATATTTTTAATCAGCACGATAGGAACAGTGGCAGGGACAATTACTGCATTCTTCTTATTTAAAGACATAATACCTCAGGTAAACCATATTGCGGCGATGCTTAGCGGTTCTTACACAGGGGGAGGCGTAAACTTTGCAGCTATGGCGACACGCTTCGATGTCGCAGAGGGGACTGTGTCATCTACTGTTGTGGCGGATAATTTATTGATGGCTTTATATTTTCTGGTGCTTATTTCCATACCTGCAATGAACTTTTTCAAGAATAAATTTTCTACTCCGCATATAGATGAGCTTGAGAAGAATAGCGACAGCGGGAATCAGGCGGCGAGTTACTGGGAACGTAAAGAGATATCTCTAACCGATATCGCGTCTGCTATCGGGACAGCATTTGTAATTGTTGCCGTGTCCTTCAGTTTTGCTGAATTCTTCTCAAATATAATTCCTGAAAACAGCAATATTTTCTTAAGTATTTTACGAGGTATCATCGGTGATGATTATTTAATGCTGACGACTTTAACCTTGTTTCTTGTTGCAATATTTCCAAAATACTTTGAGAAAATCAGCGGTTCACAGGAGTTCGGCACATTTTTAATATATATTTTCTTTGTGGTCATCGGGATTCCTGCATCTATTCCGTTAATACTGCAAAATGCACCGTTAATCCTGGTATTCGCTGCAATTATTGTATTTGTGAATATGCTGGTTTCATTTGGTTTTGGACGTCTGTTTAAGTTCAATCTGGAAGAAATCATTCTCGCATCTAATGCCAACATCGGCGGACCGACAACAGCAGCGGCGATGGCCATTTCACGCGGCTGGACAAAACTCGTCGGACCGATATTAATCATCGGGACACTGGGTTATATTATCGGTAACTATATAGGCACTACACTTGGCTTGTGGTTCACATCATTAATGTAATAATAAAAGCAGAATCTCTCCGGAGCATATTAGAGAGGTTCTGCTTTTATATTTAATACTCAGTATCTTTAATGTAGTCAAGCTGATCAAAACCAAGGTTTCCGCCTGTAATAACAAAGCAGATTTTATCTTCAGGTTTTACTTCAATCTCTTTGTTAAGAACGCCGCCAATCCCGATGGAAGAAGAGATTTCCGCAAGTATTTTTGCTTCCATCAGCAGCAATTTCTGTCCTTTTTTCATAGCTTCTTCACTGACTGTATAGAATGTATCCACGTATTTTTGCACGATAGGGAAGTTCTTCTCACCTGGAATAATACTGACCAGGCCGTCTGCGATTGTGCCTTTATTCTCTACCTGTGTAATCTCATTATTTTCTAAACTTGCAGCGAACTTAGGCAGATTGGCAGGTTCGACGCCGTGTACTTTAACATTATCAGCTGATTCTTTGACAGCTGTTGCGATACCGCCGACTAAACCGCCGCCGCTTGTCGGAACGAATATGTGATTTATATCCGGGAGTTGTTCTAAAATCTCAAGACCGACAGTGCCTTGACCCGCCATTACACGGTAGTCATTAAAAGGAGGAATCAGCGTATAGCCGTGTTCTTCTACCAATTTTTCCTGTAACTTAAAGCGTTCTTCTACAGTTGTCGGAATAATTTCAGCACCATGCTCTTTAATTTTTTCAAGTTTGAATGGCGGGGCAGTATCTGGAACAGCGACTGTTGCTTTAATGCCCAATAATTTTGAAGCGTAAGAAACCGCGTGACCATGATTTCCTGAAGATGAGGTAACTACACCGCGTTCCAGTTCTTCATCTGTCAGCTGAAGTATTGTATTCATTACACCGCGAAGCTTAAAAGCGTTTGTGCGCTGCATATTCTCTAGTTTTACATACACTTCACAGCCGAGGATTTCTTCAAGATTACGAAGTCTGAGAAGCGGAGTTTTAATAACATAAGGCGCAATTCGTTCACGCGCTGCTTTGATATCTGATAATGATAAAGTCATATGTACATCTCCCTTTGTTTGATTATCTTAATAATAACTCTATTAGAAGAAAATATAAATATATGATGTTTGGTAATATTATCTGACTCCACTTATAATGATACTAGTAGATAAAGTTTTAGGAGTGTTTATATGTACGTGGACCGTAAACCATCGATGGATTTAGAAGAGTTAAAAGAAACAATGACTAAGAAATTTCAGACGAATCAAAATTTCAATTCACTTGAATATTTTGATGAAATGCTGAATTTCGTAGAATTAAATCATATATACTCTTCAGCTTTGGAAGAAATATCAACTAAACTTAAAATACTGGATGATGAATTCCAGGTCATTCATAAACATAATCCCATTCATCATATGGAACGGAGAGTTAAAGGAACACGCAGTTTACTGTCCAAACTGGAGCGTAAAAGTCTGCCTGTGACAGTTGAAAGTGCCAAGGATAATATATTCGACATCGCGGGTATGCGCGTAATCTGCAATTACATAGAAGATATTTACGTACTGGAAAAGCTGCTGTTGAAACAGGAAGATATTAAATTATTAAAACGCAAAGATTACATCGAGAAACCGAAAGAAAATGGTTACCGCAGTCTGCATATTGTTATTTCTGTGCCTGTGTTTTTATCGGAAAGTGTAGAACACACACCGGTGGAAATTCAAATCCGGACAATCGGCATGGACATGTGGGCAAGTCTCGAACATAAAATGCGTTATAAAAACACTAAAAAAGATACTGAAGAGTATATGACACTTCTCAAGGAATGTGCATTTGAAATATCAAATGTTGAGAACAAGATGCAGGACATGCATAATGATATTAAAGATTAATAACCGATACGGTAAATTTGAAAAGCAGGGGAATTAAATGTCGCTAAACGAGTTTATAACAAAACTGGAAAAAGAACTTGATGCATTGCCGGATAATCGGCGTGAGGAGCTTGTAAAAGATTTTGAAATGCAGATACAAAAAGCGATAGAGCTCGGAGATACTGAAGAATATCTTTTAAAAATATTAGGAGAACCCCGTAAGGTAGCTGAGAAATTTATCGCAGAAGAAATTGCTGAAGAAGAAGCGGAACCTGAACAGGAGACTCGAAAAACCGGTTTGCAGCCTGTCACAGGAAGTTTTGCCTCAGACTTGAAAAACTTCAGCATCAATCAGCTGGCAATCAGCGGAGAGAGCGCCGATATCAAAATTGAAAAAGGAAAGAAGCTCAGTATTAAATTTTTAAGCTATACCCATAAAGGGAAACTGGAATATGAAACTGACAATAATCAGCTGACAATATATCATACAGGCTCAGCAGGCGAAGTGAAATTTAATACAATTATTGATTTTATGAAAAAAAGAAAACAGCTGAAAAAAGATGAATTAATAATTACCTGGCCGGAAACTCTCGATATGCTGACAGTGAATAATCAGATCGGCAAAGTAACTATTAGTGATATCGAAGCAGAGGAGTTTAAAATAAAAACAAAGGAAGGCGCAGTAGAAGCTGCAGGTCTGACGGGGAACTACGGAGAATTTCAGTCGGAGATGGGCGCCTTGAAAATAGAATCGAGTGACTTCAGCAATCTGTACATGAATACAGAAATGGGTAAATTGACCGTTGCAGGAGTAAAATCGGAAAGGTACGATTTACTTACGGAACTCGGGAAAATAGCATTGAATAATCTGACGCCGGACAGCGATTTGAAAGCGCTCAGCAAGATGGGATCAGTCAGTGTAAATTATCGCAAACAACCGAAATATACAAAAATAGTGGCACGGGCAAATGTCGGTAAAGTAAAAAATGCATTGGCAGATAAAAAAATAGAAAAGCAGCTTTACAGAGCGGAATATATGAGCGAAATGGGATCTGTTAAAATAACATTATCTTAAAAGGGGAGATTAATTTGGCGCGCTGTACGAAATGTCAGACGGAATGGACGTTTAAAGATAAGGCTGGAGTATTTAAAAGCCTGTCGGGTTCTGTAAAGTGTCCTTACTGCGGGGCAGAACAATTTCTTAGTTTAAAAGCGCAAAAACAGACAGGCCTCGTAAACATGATTATTCCTGTAACCATGCTGCTGCCGCTTCTTTTCGGTCTACTTTTGCCGCTTCATATAACACTGATTGTGCTCGGAATAATTACAGTAGTTATATTGAATATCACACTGGTAAAATTAAGCGGAAAAAAGGAATATATAATCTGAAAAGAAGGTATATGTAACGAGCCGTTATAGATATAAGCGGCTGTTATATTTATGAAATTATCAAAAGCAGAACAGATACACGAAAAAGATCCGCGGAATTTACTTCCCCGGATCTTTTTATATTAATAGTCTCTTTTTTGAATTTTTATCAATCCGATTACTGCAATCAGTATAATCCCTGCCGCCGAAGATACGTAGTGTGCGGGCAGCCAATTATGAGAACCGGTGACTTCCGGAAGGAAGTAGAGGGGCAGGTATTCTCTGATAAACGTATTCACCCATTCAGATAAACCATCCCACATCAAGATTCCGTCTAAAAGAGAAGGAAGGAGCATGATGGACAGCAGGGCGACGATAAATAAAGCAAGCACATTATTGTAAAATGTACTGATTGTTAAAAATAAAGTGCCGTAAAATAGAGTATAAAGGATAAAATGCAGAATGATTTGCCACATCAATTCTCCTGGCATTTCAAGTCCGGCATAGGCTGCCAGAAAATAAGTTGATAAGCTGCCGGCAATGCCGAAAATTAATCCGACAATACCAATAGTGATGACTTTGGCAATATAATATTTTATTCGGTTTATTTTTGTATTCATCATAAGAGTGATTGTATTCTGGCTGATATCTTTTGTGAACGGCAGCATAGCGTTAATTACAACCAGCAGGGTACCGAAAAATGCAAAGAAATATGTCAGCTGAATGACTTCAAATGGACCGTTTAAATTTGCGACTGAATAAGCGATTCCAAATGCCGGAAGAATACATAGGACGAGTGAGAAATAAGTAACCCAGCTCGTCATTATATTTTTAAAGTCATAGAAGACAAGTTTACTGATTTTCATGCTGACCGCCGCCTTTCATCTGATTGAAGTAGTAATCCTTAACTGACCCCTGGTGTTTGTTAATATCTGCAGGGTAAATACTTTCGACACTTAAAGCTTTTAACATGTCCTGAAGCAGGTGCACAGAAGTGACGGATATAATATTTTCCGTCTGTTTTGCTGATTCATCAAAATTTTTAATCACATCAAGAGCATACTCAAGGTCATTTTCATCAAAAACAAACGACATGGTCACAGTTGTACTTAGCCTCTCAACATTTTCCTTATTGCTGAGTTTTCCCTGGTCGATAAATACAATGTCGTCGCTGACCGCTTCAATATCTTCAAGTTTGTGACTCGAAATCAGCACTTTCATACCGTAATCCTGAGCCAGTTTCCGGATAATACTGAGCACTTCGATTGAACCGTCGGGATCCATGCCGTTTGTCGGTTCATCGAGAATTAAATATTCCGGTTTTCGTGCAAGCGCAATAACAAGACCGAGTTTCTGCTTCATTCCCATCGAATATGTTTTCATCTTTTTATTTACATATTTTGTCATACCTAACTGTGCGAGCAGTGAATTAATAAATTCTTTATCGTAATTACCCGTGTATATTTTTGTGAAATATTCGATGTTGTATTTACCTGATTTGTTTTTATAGTACTTCGGTTCTTCGATTAAGTAACCAATCTCGGCATTATTGTCTTTAGCAACTGTGCCGGAATAGTTCTGAATAACGCTGCACATAATTTTCATCATCGTCGTTTTACCGGCGCCGTTTTTACCGATTAAACCTGTGACGCTGGAGTCGAGAGTAAAGTTAATATTATCGAGCACAGTATTACTGCGATATTTCTTGGAAATGTTGCTTAACTTCATTTAAACATCCTCCTTGATACGAAATTGTTAATTTTCCTGTTCAAGTTCTTTTTTGGCTTTGTCCATTCTGTAATAAGCAATGAAAAGTATAATCACCGTTACCGGGAAGAGTACTGCCGGCAGAACTCTCATCAGAGCGAAGGGCAGTTCAAACAGAAATGCTCGCCAGAATTTCATGCCTTCCATATCCCATAAACCGGGAGTTAAAAATATCATTCCGGGGCTGTCCGGCAGAAAAAGCATCGAGTAGAATAAAAAGAGAATTGCCAGCCCGCCTGTCATTTTCATATATCTTTTATAATAATTAATTTTTGACTCGCGATCAGAAAACAATTCATCATTGCCGTCCGGTTTTTTTGACCAGACTTGTGTCATCGCGCCGAAGCGGCCGCCTCTAATATGTGCCCAGCCGAATTCTTCATGAATGCTGATATATTCCTCGTATCTGGATTTGTTCATATACTCTTGGTAATCCACCCGTGTTACATAATCATCAGAAGTTTTTTCGAATTTATAAATGAAATCCATTGAAATATCTGTTAAACGATAACCTTTACTTTGCATTTCGTTAATCCACTGTTCTTCCTTCAACGGGTCAAGAAAAAATTTGTACTTATTCATTTGAACCATCTCCATGTTCATAAAGGGAAATAAATTTCTTTAAACGCATATTTTCGATTGCGAGTATTTCTTCTCCTAGTTCTGTAACCTGATAAACTTTCCTGCGTTCTCCAGGATTAGAAATCAGTTCTATATAGTGATGTTTTTTCAGATTATCCAGGGCCCCGTAAAGCGTGCCGGCAGCAATATTAACTTCTCCGTCCGACATTTCGTTTACGAGCTGCATAATCGCATAGCCGTGCAGCGGCTTCCTTAAGGCCAGCATTATCAGATGCATTGTTTCTGACAAAGGTAAAAGCTTCGGTCTCATATTATTCACCTCTAACTATATCGTCTAACTGTATAGTCAAACTATATAGTTTGACTGTATAAAAGTCAACTGTATATTATTTATGAAAATCAGCTGATAATTTAATCTTTTTATCATTTTACTCTCACTTAAATTTAGGAAAAGATATATAGAATATATGCAACGGATTATTTTGAACGTGTGGAAGGAAAGATATCTATGTTATTTAAAATGTACAGCCGGGCATATCAATGGATAATGAAAAATACTGCACCTTTATTGAACTGGCAGCCGCCGGCAGTAATCAACTGCGTAGGGTGTATTGAAAAACTGGCACCTAAATTAACGGAAGAGTCTATAAAAAAAGTACTGATTGTAACTGATGAAGGCATTGTTAAAGCAGGTCTGCTCGATAAAATGCTCGACAGTCTGAGCGAAGAAAATATTATTTATTTTATCTATAAAGGTACAAAAGCGAACCCGACAACGAAAAATATAGAAGAAGCAGTAAAGGTTTTTAACGAGCAGAATTGTGAAGCTGTAATCGGATTTGGAGGTGGTTCGGCAATTGACTGTGCCAAAGGCACCGGTATCGCTGCAGCTAAAAATACGACGGATTTTAAACGATTTAAAAGCGTCTTAAAAGTGAGAAGTAAACTGCCTTACCTCGTTGCGGTTCCGACAACGGCGGGCACCGGCAGCGAAGCAACCATCGCCGCAGTGATTACCGACAGTGAAACCAGGGAGAAATATGCAATTATAGATACAAAACTGATGCCGGATGCGGCGGTATTAGACCCGGAGCTGCTCCTCGGACTGCCGCAGGATATGACGGCATATTCAGGCATGGATGCTTTAGCACATGCTGTCGAAGCTTATCTTAACCGGAGCAATACGAAGCAGACGAAAATGCTGAGCGAGGAAGCAGTTGAGCTAATCTATGACAACTTATACCCGTCGTATAAAAATGGTCAGGATATTCAGCTGCGGACGAATATGCAGCGGGCTTCTTATTTTGCAGGCAAGGCATTTACCCGGGCTTATGTGGGAAATGTTCATGCCATGGCGCATGCCTTAGGTGCTGAATATAATGTCCAGCACGGCCGGACTGTAGCTGTGATTCTCCCGTACATATTAGAAGAGTACGGCGAAGCGGTTCACGGCAAGCTCGCACACCTTGGTGATATTGCAAAAGTGACCGGGACAGAGGACAGTGACGCGGTTAAAGCAGAGAAATTTATATCGAGTATTAAAGATTTAAATGAGAAAATGAATATCGGGACATCTTTCCCAGAATTGAAAACCGAAGATTTAAAGAAATTGTCTGCAGCAGCGTATAAAGAAGCAAATCCTCTCTACCCTGTACCGGTCATGTTCAGTAAAGCTGATTTTAGTCAAATGTATAAAAAATTAATGACTGCAGAATCAAAAGAAGGATAGTCCCTCCAGGGAGCTATCCTTCTTTTTTACGGGGCGGCGTGTGTATCGATGCTTCAATTGCAGCGCCGCCGCTGATGCCGAGTGCGATACCGGCAGCAATCCAAAAAGCAGTGTATCCGAAAATTAAACCTGTAATAATTCCGAGGATAATACCGATTGCGGCGCCTATAGCCATGAACCGGTTAACGGAATTAAAATCGCGATGTCTGTATGCAGTCATACTATCATCCCCTTAACGGCAAAAATTTTCTCTTTTTATTTATATACCACGATAGTGAAAAACGAAACGATAAGTGAATATTACTACAGAATCGTAATGTATATTTTTTATTAAGAACAGTTGACTTTGTGTGTCATAAAGCATAAAATTTTATTGATAATGATTATCAGTGTCAATATCTTATAAAAAATCGAACGGAGAAAATAGATGAAAAAATTAGCGGTTTTAATGCTCGGAATATCAATTTTTGCTGCAAGCTGTTCAAATGATGAAAGTAATACAAGTGAGCAGGCATCTGAAGAGAGTGCAGCTGAAGAGCAGGTACTTACAGACGATGCAGGAAATGAAGTGGCAATTCCTGAAAATCCGGAACGTATTATAGGAACGTATCTTGAAGATGATTTACTTACACTGGAAGAAACACCGGCAGTACAATGGACAATAGGTGAAGACAGCGTTCAGGAATACCTTCAGTCTGAAGGTCTTGATGGATTGCCTTTAATGCCTTTCGATTTACCGTTTGAAACAGTTGTCCAGGAAGAACCAGATTTAATACTGCTCAGTTCAGCGGACCTTGCAGAAGGTGAGAAATACGAAAGCTACTCTAAAATTGCGCCGACATTCATCGTTGAAAGCGGCAATTACGATGATTGGAGAGACCGTCTGACACGTGTTTCTGAAGTGTTCGGCAAAGAAGATTTAGCCGCAGAGAAAGTGGCTGAATACGATACACTCAGTGAGGAAACAGCAGCTGATCTGGAAAGCGAAATCGGCGGTGAAACTGCAGCCGCAATCTGGTGGACTGGTGATTCTTACTTTATCTCAAATAAAGATAAGTCGAGCGGTGAAGTATTATATAACGATTTAGGTTTAAGTGCACCTGCCCTGGTCGAAGAACTTTCAGAGGGTAATGAAACGCCGTGGATTGAAGCCTCGCTTGAAAGCCTGGCTGAAATGGAAGCTGATCATATTTTCTTTATCGGCAATAGTGAAGGAGACAGTGAAACAGCATTTTCAGATGATGTATTTAAAAATATTCCGGCTGTAGAAAACGGAAATGTTTATGAATATACTCGGGAAGACAGCTGGCTGTACAGCGGCTATATTGCAAACAGTTTAATCGTTCAGGACGTCGAGGAAGCATTAGGTTCTAACTAAGGAGTGTATTTTTAATGACGGACAATATATATGATGTCACAGTAATCGGCGGCGGACCTGCTGGCCTGTTCAGTGCATTTTATGCGGGCCTTCGTGAAATGAAGACTAAAATAATTGACGGGCAGGATAAACTCGGCGGCAAGGTGCATCTTTATCCTCAAAAAATGATTTGGGATATCGGCGGAACTGAGCCGCTGGCAGCTAGGAAATTGATAGAGAAATCGATTGCGCAAGGGTTAACGTTTGAACCGGAAGTGGTATTGAATACGATAGTGACTAATATTCACAAAGACAATGATGAGTACTTTACGGTTGAGACGTCTGAAGGAGATAAGCATTACTCCAAAAGTGTGATTATTACAATCGGCGGCGGAGGCATGATTAAGCCTGTCAAACTTAATCTTGAGAATGCCCATCTGTTTGAGAATAAAAATCTTCACTACGCAGTACCCGATATTAAACGGTTTACCGATAAAAAAATACTCATTACCGGCGGCAGCTATTCAGCAGTAGACTGGGCAAATGATCTGTCGCCGATAGCGCGTGAAATTCATATTATCTACCGGGGCGATGATTTGACAGCACATGAGGCGGATGTCAGCCGGCTGCAGAAAAATGGTGTGAAAGTCATGACAAAGTCTGAAGTCACTGGAATCAGCGGCGGAGATTTGATGGAATATGTCGAGATTACTAATAATCACACTGGTGAAACTACCAGCGATGCCTATGATGAGCTGATTGTGAATCACGGCTACGATCAGGAAAATCTCCTGTTCAGAGAAAATAATCTTGGTCTTAATCTTGAAAATGACTTTTTTGTTAAAGCAGAACCGACGGGGCTGACTAATGTCGAGGGAATCTTTGCTGCCGGAGACTGCATCAGATACACGGGCAAAGTAAACTTGATTGCGGGAGCTTATGCAGATGCTGTCAATGCTGTTAACAATGCGAAAACTTACATCGATCCGAAAGCTGATCAGTTTGCGATGGTGTCGTCTCACAACCAGCGTTTTAAAAATAAAAACAAAAAAATAATGTATTAAAGTTTAGACGGCTTGAGAATCTGTATTTTGAGATTTTCAGGCCGTTTTTGCTTCGGGGGTTGGTATGATCGGGTTTCGTGTGTACCCGCGGGTGCTGGGGTTGGTATGATTGGGGCTAGTGTGTACCCGCGAGTGCTGGGGTTGGCATGATCGGGTTTCATGTGTATCCGCGGGTGCTGGGGTTGGCATGATCGGGTTTCATGTGTATCCGCGGGTGCTGGGGTTGGCATGATCGTGACTCATGTGTATCCGCGGACTCTGGGGCTGGTATGATCGGGTTTCATGTGGATCCGCGGGTGCTGGGGTTGGCATGATCGGGGTTCATATGTACCCCAGCCAGCGGTTTAGACTTTTATCAATTTTGCTTGCAACAATTCGTGTCTATAAGTAAAATTATATAAATGAAGAGATGTGTGAGGAGATAAAAGTGGCTAAAATTAACAATGAACATATTGAAACATTTACAATAACTATAGATGATTTGGATAAAAAGGGGTCTGGCCGGGGATATGCCTTGCGTGATCACGGCGGTCATAAACCCCGTAAGCTGAACCTTGCTGTGCCGCAGACACTGAGAGGGGAAACGGTCACAGTTGATGTACCAAATCCGACGCGAAAACGCGCAAATGTACTGCCTAAAGAAATAATCACAGCGCATCCTGACCGGGTGACACCGCCGTGCCCGCATTTTGAATTATGCGGCGGCTGCGTATGGCAGCACTGGAGCTATGAGGCACAGCTGAAAGAGAAAACTGACTTTGTTAAGCGGGAATTAGAGAAGAATAATTTTGACGCTGCTGTGGTGAAAGATGCGATAGGCATGGAAGAACATCCATTTGAATACCGCAATAAAATGGAGTTTACATTCGGTAAAAATGGTGAGCTCGGCATGCATGAACTTGGAAATTTCCGTAAAATTATCGATCTTAATACATGTTTAATTGCCAACAATGAAATGGTTGATGCAATGCTGCTTGTGTCTAAATGGGCGGGAAAACACGAGCTTCCAGGGTATGATAAAGAAAATCACAGCGGTCTGCTCCGACACTTAATGGTCAGACGCTCTCAGGAAACTGAAGAAATGATGTTGGCGGTATTTGCGACTGATAAGCCGGATGGTGAACTAAAACCTTTAATCGATGAACTCGTTGAAGAACTGACGGCGAAATTTGATAATCTTAAAAGTTTAATGTGGATGGTCAATACAGACATTGCCGACCGTGCACAATCTGAAGATACACATTTACTTTTCGGCAGGGATTATATCCATGACGTGATGTACGGATATAAATACCGCACCTGGTTCGATACCTTCTTCCAGACGAATCCGACTCAAGCGGAAAAACTGGTTGAGCTGGCACTTGAAATGGCAGATGCCAAAGATCATGAACGCATGATTGATCTGTTCTGCGGGGTTGGAACGTTCTCGCTGCCGTTTGCTAAAAGAGTAAAAGAACTTGCAGGTATTGAGATTGTTGAATCATCTATTGAATCGGCGAAACGCAATGCTGCAGATAACGGTATTGATAATACTTATTTCCTTGCGAAAGATGCGCGCCGTGGCATGGATGAAATACTCGAAACGTGGGGGATTCCTGATCTTCTGATGCTGGATCCGCCACGTTCAGGTGCAGGCGGCAAAGTAATGCGCCGTATTGCAAGGCTTGGAACAGACAGAGTAGTCTATGTTTCATGCAATCCGGAAACATTTGCAGAAGATATTACATGGCTGAGAGAATTCGGCTATGAATTAAAAACTGTGCAGCCGGTGGATTTATTCCCGCACACGGTGCATGTTGAAGTGGTGAGCCTATTGGTTAAGACCATTTGAAGATAAAGAAGCCGTTTGAAGAATGATAAAAATCTTCAAACGGCTTTTTAATATATTAATCTAATGAATCCGATACTTTAACAATCTGTTTTCCGAGGTTGTCTCCGGTAAAGAGATTTCTGAACGCTTTCGGAATTTTATCGAATCCTTCAGCAATCGATACTTCGGATTTAATTTTACCTTCCTGAACCCACTGGGCAAGCTGCTTACTTGCTTCTTCAGCTTCATCTTCGAATTGAGCGACGAGAAATCCTTGCATCAGGGCTTGAGATTTAATCAGCTGCTGCTGGACGCGGGGACCGTTATCTTCTTTACTGTTGTAAGAAGAAATCGCTCCGCAGACAGGAATTCGTGCAAAACGGTTCAGATGTTTAAACACTTCGTCTGAAACAGTACCGCCGACGTTTTCAAAATATACATCAACACCATCGGTCACTGCAGCTGCAAACTGCTCTTTAAAATCATCTGCTTTATAATCGACACCGGCATCAAAACCTAATTCTTCAGTAAGATAAGTGACCTTTTCCCGGCCCCCGGCGATGCCGACAACTTTTGCACCTTTAATTTTAGCAATCTGGCCGACGACAGAACCGACCGCACCGGAAGCAGCAGAGACAACGACAGTTTCCCCTGCCTGCGGTTTACCGATATTTAATAAGCCGCCGTAAGCAGTGTGGCCGGTCATACCGAGTGTGCTTAAATATAAATGAAGCGGAACTTCCGTTGACGCTACTTTACTTACACTGTCAGCTGATACCGTATTATACTTTTTCCATGACAGATGACCTGTTACGACATCATTTTCCTTGAAACCGTCAGCATTCGACTCTACAACTCTGCCGAGCACGTGACCATTTAGTGGTTCATCTATATCAAAAGGTTTCGCATAGGATTTCGTATCATTCATGCGGCCGCGCATATAAGGATCGACTGAAATATAAACACTTTCAATTAAAAGTTCATTGTCTCCGGGCGTGTTAATATCAATATCTTCGAATCTGAAAATATCGTCACCAGGCATTCCTTCCGGGCGTTTTGCTAAAACTATCTGTTCATTTTTCAAAATAATCCTCCTCAAAATATTGTTTAAGAACATACTTAAATATAATACCCGGAAAAGGATGGGCTAAATTACTGTATAGAGAATTTTATTTAAAAGGATAAAAACCCATGGACTTTGTGGAAGATACAGAGTTCGTGAAACCATCTGCATGTACTTTGTTAAATCAACAACGTTCATAGCCTGATTTGCATGAACTTTGTCAAATCAACAACGTTCATAGCCTGATTTGCATGTACTCTGTCAAATCAACAACGTTCATAGCCTGATTTGCATGTACTCTGTCAAATTAACAACGTCCATAGCCTGATTTGCATGAACTTTATCAAATCAACAACGTTCATAGCCTGATTTGCATGTACTCTGTCAAATTAACAACGTCCATAGCCTGATTTTAAACTGGACCCCATAAACTGGACACGCGAAGTTCTTGTTTAAAAATATATAGACATCTGTCCCTTTGTCCGTTTTACTTGTAGACATCAGTGCCTTCAGTGTTCTGATATCTGGACAGACAGGCTCAGATGATTAATTTAAAAGACAGGAGCTCATCATGATGCAAGAATTGAATCCATCAGAACTTTCGACATTACGCCAGTCCCCTTACGTGGAACATGTCACGCCAAAGAAAATTATTTATGGTGCAGTGTTTGAACGGGAATACCACCGTTTGATTGAAACAGGATACTCAATAGAGGAGAGCTTTGAATTTCTGGGATTAGACCCAAAGATTCTTGGCAAAGACAGAATGAAGGCGTATCACAGACGGTACAACCACCGTCTGGCCAATGATTTAATGCATATTCCTCAAGCAGCCGGTCAACCTTTGACTGTCTCACAGGAATTGGAAGCCAAGACCCACCGGATTAAGTTATTGGAACAGGAGCTCGAATTTCTAAAAAAAAAGATGCAGCTGACACACCAATACAAACAGCTGAAGGACTCAAACAATACTACTTCAGATTAATATATGAGACTGTCAATGCACCGGGGTCAGCGATCGAAGTCAAGGTATTGACCCAGCTCTGCGGCGTGTCCAGAAGTGGCTACTACAATTGGGTGAAACATACCCGGGTCAACCATGATATCCGAGAAGAAAAGGACCGAAAAGACTTCAATCTCATTTTGGATGTGTACAAATACAAAGGCTATGATAAAGGGTATCGTGTCATTCATATGATGCTTTTAAATCGAGGTGTATTAATGAATCCGAAGAAAATCCTTCGGCTCATGCAGAAATATAATCTTCAAGCTAAGATTCGACGGCCCAAACCGCAGAGCATTCATTTGAAAGCGACCCATAACGCCAAAGTCATGCCGAATCATGTCAGACGGGAATTTAGAGCTTATGGACCGAGAAAGATATTACTGACAGATATTTCCTATTTGCCTTACGCTCAAAAACAGACAGCCTATTTAAGCACCATAAAGGATGCATATACTAATGAAATCTTGGCATATACTGTGTCTGAATCTTTGGCCCTGGATTTTGTCGTAGACTGTGTGAATCAACTCGAGTCTGATCACGGAATTAAACACTCCACAGAAACGGTGATTCATTCCGATCAAGGCTCTCATTACACTAGTATTAAATTTCGAGAATTGGCGAATACGGATCGATATATTCAATCCATGTCCAGACGCGGGAACTGTTGGGATAACGCACCGCAAGAATCATTTTTTGGTCATATGAAAGATCATTTAAATTTATCCGAACTGAATACATTTGAACAAGTTAAAACGGCCATTGCTGGAATCATCCACTATTACAACAATGACCGTCCTCAATGGAAATTAGCTAAGCTAACTCCAGTTCAATTTTATCAATATTTTACTACAGGTGTCTATCCACATGAACATCTTGTGACGCCACCGACATTGCCCGAGATTAGAAAGCTTGAGCTTAAAATATAAGTATATTTTAAGCTCAAAGAACCCAAAAGGGACTTCCCGTGTCCTTGACAAGGGGTTCACTTTATTTGCATGAACTTTATCAAATCAACAAAGTACGTAGCCTAGTCTGCATGTACTTTGTTAAATCAACAACGTCTCTCAAGCACAGAATACACTAGTCTTCATCTGCCAGCCTGCGCAGTTCATCCCGCGTTTCTTTTGGCAGTCCTTCACCGTAATCCATCATGCGGACAATATCTTTAAATGCTGCTTTCGGTATTTTCAAATCATCCAAGTCATCAATAGTAAATTGCAGATCTATTTCATCTTCACGGCCGTCGCGCAGTTTCGTGACAAAATCCGGCTCTGTAATGAACGGGCTGGAGGCGCCGACCATGTCTGCATATTCCAATGCTTCCAGTGCTTTGTCCGGTGAATTTACACCGCCTGTTGCCATCATCGGAATTTCTCCTTTTACATATTCGTAAACGACTTTATTAACAGGTTCACCCTGGTGCGGACCGGCTGCACGGACTTCATTCTGATAAATATTGCGTCCCCAGCTTGCGATAGCGAGGTAATGGATATCTGTAATTTCCCGGGCCCAATCGACGAACTGTAAAAATTCATCTACGCTGTAGCCGACGTCATCGCCGCGGGTTTCCTCAGGCGTGCCTCTGAAACCGAAGATAAAATCTGCAGGCGCATGTTCTTTAATTACGTCACTGACTGCTTTAATCACTTCGAGACCGAAACGGGAACGGTTTTCGAGTGAAGCTGCGCCGTACTCGTCCTCACGTTCATTCGAAAATTTCGAGAAAAATGTCTGGATTAACAGACGCTGGGCTGCTGATACTTCCACGCCGTCAAATCCGGCGTCGATTGCTCGTCTTGCAGCATCTGCATACTGCTGAATAACTGTATCGATTTTACGTTTTGTCATCGGCAGCACCTGGTGTTTGACCGGTGTGTTTAATTCCATAAAGCTCGGGCCGTAAACCACTCCAAGATCCAATATGGCCTGGTTAGAAAACCGCCCGGCGTGGGTTAACTGCAGAATTGCTTTAGCGCCGTCTTTTTTCATCGCTGCAGCGAGTTTTTTCAACCCCGGCACTGTCCGGTCATCTGCTACGCTGAAGCCGTATTCAAACAGCTGACCGTAAGGTTCGATATAAGCAGCTCCCGTTACTTGTATCGGTGCTGATGCTGCTCTTCGTGCATGATATAGCTCATCTTCAACGGTAACATAGCCGTCGACAGTCGATGAGTTTGTAATCATCGGCGAGAGAACGAAACGGTTTGACAGTTCAATGCCGTTCGGTAAAAGTAAAGGTTTAAATAAAGGCGAGTATTTTTTATTCATCATGCTGCTCCTTAATATGTACGTTCTTTTCTTATTACTTTCAAAGTAGCAAGGTATAAAATTAATGTCAATCAGCTGGTTTGAAAATCACATCAGTATCATATTGATTATGAGCAGCCGTGATGAGTCCGTTCAGTTACTATGATACAATCATGTCAATATAAAAAATAGTGTGAGGGTATATAAATGAAGCAATTACTGGATGTCTCCGATATTGAAAATATAAAAATTACCGGCGTGTCTTTTGCCGATGATATTGTTGGCCTCGGTGAGAAAAGAATCATAATTGATGTGAAACATTTTAACCGTCTGGAACTAAAAGAAAATGAAGTTGAATTAGTTATTAACCGTAAATCCCTGGCCGATTACCAGGAGGAGCGGAATAAGGCACTTCTTGAACGCGAGAATTATGCAGAATTCGACCATATGAACAGTATGCTTGCTATGCTTGAGCATGATTTTTTCAGCATTGACCGCATCAGATTATTCTATCGGAACGCTGATAACCTTTCCGGAGAATACGTCATCGATACTTCAGATGAAAACCTGGTCGCCATGAAGAGCGAAGTGCATAATGGAGAGCTGCTTCTAACAGTGCACTCTAAATGATGGATAAAAAGGATGAAGCGGCTTTATTAGCTGTTCCATCCTTTTTACTTAGGAAAACGCTGAATACATAATGGTTTAACAGGCACGGATGTTGAGCATTACAATTACATTGACGATAAAATTTAACACCGATATAATAAGTATAATTTGGAATACAAATGTGCCTTAAAGGATTTGTTCAAATGATTAAATTTAGCGTATTGGATTATGCTGTTATAGATGAGGGGCAAATGCCGGAAACTGCACTGAAAGAAACTGTTAAGCTTGCCCAAGCTGCCGAGAGATTGGGTTTTCAACGGTTCTGGATGGCGGAACATCACGATGTGAATGCATTTGCGAGCAGCAGCCCTGAGCTGTTAATGATGCACATACTCGGCCAGACATCGTCTATCCGGCTCGGTTCAGGCGGTGTCATGATTCCGCATTACAGTCCGCTGAAAGTTGCTGAGAATTTCAGGGTAATGGAGAGTTTATATCCGGGCAGAGTAGACCTTGGCGTTGGAAACACGCTTGGGACTCCTGCGGTTAACAAATCGATGAACGAAATGCGTCCGCGGAAGCAGCGTTATGAAGAAAACATCAGTGATATAAAAAAATACGTTACGAATACCGATGATGAGAATCACCGTTTTAATGAGGTTGCTGCAAATCCAAAAGGAGAAACGAACCCGGAAATGTGGGTGCTCAGTACGAGCGTCCGCACGGCGGAACTCGCTGCCCGCCAGGGTATTGGGTATACGTTCGGCCTGTTTCCCCATGCTTCAAAAGATAAAACTGAGGTCGGTAAAGAAGCAGCCCGTGTATACAGAGAACATTTCGTGCCGTCTCCGGTCATGGAGAAGCCGAATGTTATGATCTCACCTTTTGTAGTCATTGCAGAGACAAATGAACAAGCGTCTAGATTCGCAAAGGCTTTAGATCTATGGCTTCTCGGCAAAATGAACTTCAGTGAATTTGAACGTTTTCCATCGGTTGAAACTGCAGAGAAATACACTTATACTGTAGAAGAACTGAAAAAGCTGTCGGCAAACCGCTCGCGTATGGTGGTGGGAGATGGAAAGAGTGTAAAACAGCAGCTGGAGACACTTGCAGAAACATTCGGCGCCGACGAACTTCTGCTGATTCCGCTGATGCCGGGTGCTGAAAACAGACAGCGTGCACTGGAATTAATATCATCAGAATTCAATTTAAAAAATAGAAAGAAGGATAACAATGAAAAAGGTTGCTAACTATTTATGGGTTGAAAAAAACGGCGAGGAGTACACGCTTATCATGACTCCGGAACTCCAGGACGATATCGGTACTGTAGGATTTGTAGAATTTACAAAAGCTGAAGAGGTAGCTAAAAACGATTCGCTGCTTGAGCTTGAAGCATCTAAAACAGTTCTTGACCTGGCATCACCGCTTGCTGGTAAAATTGTTGCAGTTAATGAGAAGGCAACAGACGAGCCTACACTGTTAAACTCGGCTAAAGCAGATGAAAGCTGGGTTGTTAAACTTACCGGTGTTGACGAAGCTGAATTTAATGCGCTTGCTGATGCTTAAATAAAAGCGGAATATATATTTTAAGGCTTGCATTCATATGTGCTTACATAGGGTGTAAGTCTTTTTTTAGAATTGGGTGAAATTATATGATGACTCAGACAGACAGACTCCATTTTTTAATATCTTATATGCAGCAGGAAAAAAATATTGAACAGTCGGTGCCGGACAGTTTTAACGAACGTTTTGAAGTATTCCGGGGACTTGCCAACGAACGTCCCGCAGTTAAAATCAGCAGGGAATTTCTCGATGTGCAGGATGCGTTTTTATCAGAATATAATGCTGGAAATGTGACGGAATTTGAATCGCTGAAACCCGTGAAAAAGCAGCTTTACATATGGCAGGGAGACATTACGGCGCTGAGAATTGAAGCAATCGTCAATGCAGCCAATACTGAAATGCTCGGCTGCCTGATTCCTAATCATAACTGCATCGATAATATTATTCATACGAAAGCAGGAGCGGAATTACGTCTTGAATGTGCGGAACTAATGAAAAAACAGGGCAGAAAAGAAGCGGTAGGCAGGGCGAAAATCACGTCCGCTTATAACCTGCCTGCTGACTATGTTATTCATACAGTAGGGCCGGTAGTTCAGGACGAGAGAGTATCTCAGATGAAACAGGACCTGCTTGCTAAATGCTATAAAAGCTGTCTTGAACTTGCCAGGCAAAAAGAAATCAAAACAATTGCCTTCTGCAGTATATCTACCGGGGTCTTTGGTTACCCGAAAGAAAAAGCTGCAGAAATTGCAGTAAATACTGTACAAGAATATTTAGAGGAGACGGGGTCTGAAATTAAGGTTGTATTTAATGTATTTAGTAAGGACGATTTAAAAATCTATAAGAATCTTTTGACTTGAGAGAGGTTGTATTTGGATGGACGCTTGGATGACGCTGAAAGAGAAAAAATCAGAAAGTGAACTGCTCGCCGGCCTGATCGGTGAAGCTGATGCGGTAGTCGTCGGTATCGGTGCCGGAATGTCAGCAGCTGACGGTTTTACATATATCGGGGAGCGCTTTAAAAATAATTTCCCGGATTTTATCGAAAAATATAACTGGTTTGATATGCTGCAGGCAAGTCTGTATAAGTTTCCGACCTGGGAAGAATACTGGGCGTTTCAAAGCCGTTTTATAGTATTAAATTATTTAGATCAGCCGAGAGGCGAAGCTTATACTGCGCTCAAGAAAATGATTGAGACAAAACCTTATCATGTCATTACGACGAATGCCGATAATGCTTTTTATGCTGCCGGCTATAACATGGATAAAGTACTTTATTATCAGGGTGAATATGCCTTAATGCAATGTTCGCGTTTCTGTCATGATAAAACCTACCGGAATGATGAACTGATACGGAGAATGGCTGAAGAGCAGCAGGATATGAAAATACCGTCAGAACTTGTTCCGCACTGTCCAAAGTGCAGTGCACCGCTTGAGAAGAATAAGCGCACCGCAGAAAAAGGGATGGTGGAAGATGCGAAATTTAATGCAGAGCGCGATACTTATAATGCATTTTTAAAAGATCATCAAAAAGGTAAAGTTATGTATCTTGAAATAGGTGTTGGACATACAACGCCTCAATTTATAAAACATCCATTCTGGCGTCAGACGCGTCAAAATGAAGATGCACTGTTCGTGACAATGAATCAGAAATCTTACAGAATTCCGGAAGCTATTAAAGCACAGACAGTTTTTTTAACAGACGATATTCAAAAGACGATTTTAAATGCCCATAAAAATTAAGAGGTAAGGGTGACTATAATGTATTTAATCGAACCATTCCGCAATGGAGAATATATTACAGACGGTGCTTACGCACTTGCGATGCAGGTTTATGTTCAAAACAATATCTTTTTGGACGAAGGAATTATATTCCCTTACCACTGTGCCCCGAAAGTAGAAATCGGACGCTTCCAGAATGCTGTATCTGAAGTAAATCAGGATTACCTGGAAGAAAATGATATTCTTCTCGTCAGAAGAGATACCGGCGGCGGCGCAATTTTAGTAGATGACGGTGCAGTTAACGTTTGTTTCTTAGTGCCGGAAGACACAGGTGTTTACGGAAATTACAAAAAGATGTATGAACCTGTAATAAAAGCTTTGAATAATCTCGGTGTAAAAAATGTAGAACAGAGCGGCAGAAATGATCTTGTTATAGACGGCAAAAAAGTATCCGGCGGAGCGATGACAATGTCAAACGGCCGGGTGTACGGCGGTTTTTCACTCCTGCTCGACATTAACGTTGAAGCAATGGTTGCTGTACTGAACCCTAACCGCAAGAAAATCGAATCTAAAGGAATTAGATCAGTACAGAGCAGAGTGACAACTCTGCGTGAACATTTAGCACCTGAATACAAAAATGTGACGACTGATGAATTTAAAGATTTAATTATTAAAGAATTCCTGTCAATCGATGATGTCAAGGATGCAAAACGTTATGAACTTACTGCTGAAGACTGGCATCAAATCGATAAACTTGTTGAAGAAAAGTATAAAAACTGGGACTGGAATTATGGTAAATCTCCGCGTTATTCATATAATAGAGACAGCCGTTTATCGGCAGGAACAGTAGACATTTCTCTCGAAATTGAGGGAGGCAGAATTGATCAATGCTCAATTTTCGGCGACTTTTTCGGACAGGGTGACATTGCAGATGTCGAAGAAGCTCTGAAAGGAACAAGGGTGGTCAGAGAAGACCTGAATGAAAAACTGAACTCACTTGATCTAAATCATTATTTCGGCAAATTGGAAGCATCGGAACTGACGGATTTAATTTTAAGTTAAAGTAAGAATAAATTGTACTGATTCAGGGTATCTTCATTTGTGAGGATACTCTTTTCATTATGAATTATGGTAAACTGATAGAAATGGAGTATGTGTGACAGGAGGGTGTTCAGTGCAGCAGTTATATGCCAAAGTTATCGACGAAGAACAACATCAGGGTGTAACGATTTTAGATAGTCATAATAACGTTGTCGGAGATGTGTTTGCTACAACGATATTAGGCTGTGATGAGAAGAATACTTACGGTTTTCAGCATGTCAGCGGTACTGAGATTTTGCTCGGTCTTCAAAGAAGAAGATTTAAAGACTTAAATGTAGCAAAATATACAGTTGAATATATGGGCAAACGATTTACCTTTAAAGAACGTAAACTTCATAACTTTATGAATTTCAGAGCGGACGGCACTGTACTCGAGACACCTTACGTATTTAAAGATGATAAAGAGGTCACATTAACAATGCACCGTGAAGATAACTTAATCGGCTCGATGAACGACCATAAAATATATGTTGATGACATCTCGGACATTGAAGCGGGTCTCTTGATACTGATGTATTTTATGTTTAAATTATATAAACGGGAAGATTATCATATTGCCCGTATTCTGCACCGCAACTGGTAGCAGATAGTTATAAATTTTGTATAATGAAATTAATTATTTAGCTGAGGAGGCAGTATATGTTAAGAATATTTTGTGTGGCAATTCCAGTCCTGGTGTTACTGCTGCCTCTCTTTATGGATGCATCCGTCGTATGGATTTTAAATATACTTCTGACATCACTTGGAACACTATTCGGGTCTGTTAACTACAGGTACAGAAAAGAAAAACTGTGGCTTTTCGTATTAATATTCAACGTGATTTTATTCTTGTATTACATCTATGCAATGATAAATTTCTTCGTATAAAAAAAGACTTCCTTTTGGAAGTCTTTTTAATTTTGCGGTTCGGTATAGCTGTAGTCATTTAAATCCAGTTCAGTCGGCATACCGTTCAGAAGAAGCGCGACTTCCTTGCCGACAAAAGGACTTGCAGTTAAGCCTGTAGAACCCATACCGTTCACGACAAAAGTATTATTATCGACGTAGCCGATGAAAGGCAGAAAATCCCGGGTGTAAGGTTTTAAACCGACCCCCATTTCAGTAATCTCGACGTCTTCCGGTTTAAAATATTTATATAATTCATCGCGTAAATAGTTATAGCTTTCTTCGGAGGGTTCAGTATCGAAAGAATCAGTATCGATATGGGTCGTTCCGATAACGTACTTATCATTTTCCAGATGCACAATATAGGTTGGTCCGAGTGCCATCACGACAGGAGACTGCTGCACTTGCTGCTTTAACAATTTAAAATGCATAATCTCTGCACGCTGATGGGCAATTTCAGGTTTATATTTCTGCTCTTTCCCCCAGGCACCGGTTGTATAAATTTTAAAAGTATCATCATCAATGCTGTTTTCATAAGACTTCTCTTCCCATCTGCCTCCAAGTCCGATAAAAGCTTCTTTAATAGCAGCAAGCAGTTTTTGTCCTCTGACCTGGCCGCCGCCTTCTACTATTAGAGCGGGATACTCAGTCGTGAGCGCCGGATGCAAAGCAGACAGTTCTTCTTTGGTAAGCTGCCTTACTTGCCCGACATCCGGATTATCAACCGCCTTATCGCTGATTCTTTTCGTTGCCTTGTCAAAAATATTTTCTTTGAACAGACATATAGCACCGCTGTTCTTATATCCTGTCGACATACCGGATTCTTTTTCAAGCGTGCTGATAAAATCCGGATAGTAATGAGCGCTTTTTGTCACAAGCCGGTACCATTTTTTATTGCGGCGCTGGCTGATCCAGGGACAGACAATACCTGCTGATGCGAAGGTAGCCTGGCCTTTATCTTTGCGGTCGTATATCTTTACGCTGTTTCCCATTTTGACGAGATGATAGCCGATTGATGCTCCGGCAAGACCTCCGCCGATAATTGTTATATTCATTAAATCACTCCTGTGTTATGGCTGTTAAAATTATGATATGTTATTTACAGATGAATTAGAGAGAGGCATGTACATGGATAAGTTAGAACTGAATATTTTTGAAAATAAATCTGCCTTAAAAAGCATATCATGGATTCAAATTCTGGCAATGATCGGCACCTTTATATTGTTGTATTTACTTGAAGGACTCGTTATTAAACCGACGGGCAGCGCCCTTGTCGGCAGAGAACAATTTGGCATTGCCGGTGCAGTATTTTTTATTATCGCACTATTTTTTATTATTATCATTGTTCACGAAGCAATCCACGGCCTGTTTTTTAAAATTTTTAATCCGTCAGGAAAAGTAAAATTCGGCTTTAAAGCAGGAATGGCTTATGCGACTTCACCGGGTACTGTGTATACAAGAGGGCAGTTTTTTATCATTATCGTTATGCCTTTTGTAATTCTGACGGCGGTTATGATGACGATGATGTTTCTGCTGCCGAACCCGGCGTATAAATACTATATTGCTCTTCATACAGGCGCCTGTGCAGGGGATTTCTACTATCTATATTTAATTTTAAAACATAAGCATCTGTCTTATGCTGTCGATACCGAAGTAGGCATGAGCCTGTACGAAACTGAGAAACAGACAATTTAAGTGGTAGAACGTGTGTTCGTTATTTGCTATAATGAATTTGGGTGAAGATGATGGAAAAACGAATCATTCATATAGATATGGACGCGTTTTATGCCCAAGTGGAACAGCATGACAATCCTGAACTGAGAAGGAAGCCTGTCATAGTCGGCGGGCGTTCGTTTAATAGAGGTGTTGTCGCGACAGCAAGTTATGAGGCGCGAAAATTCGGTGTGCATTCAGCCATGCCGACCAAAACTGCTCATAAATTGTGCCCGGACGGTATATTTGTCCATCCGCGTTTTGAACGGTATAAAGAGATTTCAGCTCAGATCAGGGAAATATTTTTAAGTTACACAGAATTAATAGAGCCGCTGAGTCTGGATGAAGCATATTTAGATATTACAGAACTCGTCAATAGAGAAACATCTTCAAGAGAAATTGCATTATCTATTCAAAGCGATATTTTTGAAAAGACGGGACTGACTTCAAGCAGCGGAATTTCTTATAATAAGTACCTTGCTAAAATTGCTTCCGGCATGAATAAACCGAAGGCAACCACCGTTATAGATTATAATAACGTGCTCGAGATTCTGCATGTACTCCCCATAGGGAAATTTCCCGGCGTTGGCAAAGTGACCGAAGAGAAAATGCTCGGCATGGGAATCAAAACAGGAAAAGATTTATATTATTTATCTAAAAATGACTTAATACTGAAATTTGGGAAACGCGGTGAAAGTTTATATAATAAGGCACGTGGAATCGGCACAAACGAATTGACAGTGCAGCGTGAAAGAAAATCTGTCGGCAAAGAAACAACATTTAATTACGATAGAAACGACGATGCTGAAATATTAGCTGTACTGGAAGAACTGTCTAAAAAAGTGAGTACAAGACTCGACGACAGACAGCTTGCAGGCAGAGTAGTGACGGTAAAAATAAAAACCGGCGGCTTTGAAGCGCACTCAAGACAAATGATGACGATGGATCCTATATTTAAAAGTGAAGATATATATCATTATGCCTATAGCCTGTACCACGAAGTGAAAGAGCAGGATGTTCCGATACGTTTAATCGGAGTGACCGTTTCAGGAATTGAAGAACGGCTGTACAGAAATATGACCATATATGATTTTATAATGTAGCAACTTTGTTATACTGTTAAATAAGACTAAAAGTAAGAAGGTATAAAAAATGATAGTAAAAACACAGGAAGAATTAGAAAAATTAGAAGAAATCGGGCAAATATGCGGCCGTGTCTTAAAAGCGACTGTAGAATATGCTGAAGTCGGCATGTCGACTAAAGAGCTCGATGACTATGCAGGAAAACTGCTTGAAGAATACGGTGCAAAAAGTGCGCCGATCAGCGAGTATGACTTCCCCGGGTACACATGTATCAGTGTCAACGAAGAAGTTGCTCACGGAATTCCCGGCCCGCGAAAAATTAAAGACGGAGACATTGTTAACGTCGACGTATCAGCAGTAAAAGACGGTTATTATTCAGATACAGGAATTTCATTTATCGCTGGAGAAAATGAAGATCCGTTAAAACAGAAAGTCATCGATGTGACTGAAATGGCATTCGAAGAAGCACTGAAGAAAATTAAACCGGGTGCGAAAGTGAGTCAAATTGGCCGTGCAGTATTTAACACAGCACGCCAGAACGGACTGACTGTTATTAAAAATTTAACAGGTCACGGAGTAGGCAAAAGTCTGCACGACCAGCCGCAGCATATTATGAATTATTACGATCCGACGGACAGAACAATCTTAAAAGAAGGAATGGTTATTGCGGTAGAGCCGTTTATTTCTTCAAAAGCAACGATTGTGACAGACGGTAAGAATGACTGGGCCTTTGAAACAAAAGACGGCAGCTACGTTGCACAAAAAGAACACACAATTATGGTAACGAGCGACGGCCCGAAACTGCTGACTAAAATAGAAGACTGATTTTAAATGAAAAACCCTGTGCATCCATTGGATGTACAGGGTTTTTGGTGTGCGTGTGGATTTTTTGTGTGATGCGTAACAATGAGCGACGCTCATTGATTAGGTAAAATTTATCAACTATTAAACATAAAGAAAAACGGTACTGAATGCGAAAACGATTAATGTAAATAAGACGATTGGAATACCTGCTTTTATTGCCTTTTCTTTGGGATCCAAATTTTTATTATTTACAAAAAGTTCAATTGATAAAGTCATAAAGCTGAGTATTAAAGTAAGTGCGAAATGTGTCCCGACATTCTCTTTAAACCCATCCGTCATGGAAATTGAATTGATGAGAAACGTTCCGAGTATTATTATTGTTAAAAGTATTTAGTGATAAAACCATCTTTTGATGTTTTTTTCATAATTATGCCCCTTTAGTTTTATTATCAGTTTAGCAATATAAATTCTAACATTATTCCTGATAAAGAAAATAATCAACATCAGCGGACACCTTCACAAAATCCGCGACGTCGGCCGACAAGAAGGTTCATACTAAAATAACAAAAAACCGGACCCTCAAAAGGGTCCGGCCTCACAACAAGCGAAATTATTCTGCTTTGTCGTATCCGTTTATAACAAGATCAACTTTCCCTGTTTCAGGGTCCATAATCATGCCGTGGACGGGTACTGTTTTAGCCATTAATGGATGATTTTTAACGTTATTGACTGTTTCTCTGACGCTTTCTTCGACGCTGTCGAATCCTTTCAGCCAATCAGATACTTCGATGCCTGAGTATTCCAGTGTTTTAAATGTTTCATCAGAAATACCCCGGCTCTTCATTTCTTTAATAACCGGTTCCGGCTGCAGTGCTCCGAAGCCGCAGTCATGATGTCCCATGATGTAAACTTCGTCCACGCCTAATGCGTAAACTGCAACGAGCAGACTGCGCATCGTACTCCCGTACGGGTGTGATACAACGGCACCGGCATTTTTAATCTGTTTGATATCGCCGTTTTTTAAGCCTAAGGCTTTAGTCGACAGTTCTGATAATCTCGTATCCATACAAGTTAAAAATACTGCTTTTTTGTTCGGTGTTTTATCGGTTTTAAAAGCTTTGAATTCTTCATTTTTAACGAAAGCTTCGTTTGCTGTAAGCAAATCTTCCAATAAAGTCATTTTAAACTGACACTTCCTCTTCATTACTTTGTGTTTGCTGTTCTTCTTTTAAAGTGCGCTTGTAAAAAATAGAGTTAATTTGCGCACCCAGTATTATTATAACACCAGTAATGTACAACCAGAAAATTAAAATGATTACACCGGCAATTGAACCGTAGGTTGCCGAGTAGTTACTAAAGTTGGATACGTAAAAACTGAATCCCCATGATGCAAGAAGGAATGCTGCTGTTGTAAAGATTGTACCCGGCAGAACCGATTTCATTTTCAGTTTAATATTCGGCGCCGTCATGTACATGATAAAAAATACAATGAAGACGAGCAGTATCGGTAAAATGCTTCTGACTAAGTTCCAGACTGTGGAGAACTGGTCGTCAAGACCGATAACACCAAACATTAAGTTGCCGATTTGTTCACCGAAAACGATGAGTACAAAGGTCAGTATTACTGACAGCGATAAAATAATCGTAAAGAAGACGGACAGCAGCTTCGCTACAACAAAATTACGGCTGTCTTCGACATCATAGGCGACATTAAACGCATTCATCAGTGCCGTCATACCATTAGATGCCGACCAAAGTGTCAAAATTAAACCGATTGATAAAATACCGCCGCCGGAGTTGTTTAATACATCTGTGATAATTCCTTCCAGCAGCCCTGAAATTTCTGAAGGTGCATAGTCCTGAATAAAGCTTGTAATCATATCGGGCTCTATTCTAAATAAAGGTACTATCGAAAGCAGGAAAATCAATAACGGGAAAATTGCCAGCAGGAAGTAGTGCGCGAGCTGAGCAGCCATGCCCGTTGTATTGTCATGTGAAAATCTGAATAAAAGACGTTTGAAAAATCCCGCATCTTCTTTTAACTTGGCTGGTTTATTAATTTTAGAAACATACAGATGTTCATCCGGTTTTTTTGCATCTTTTGATTTAAAATTAGTCTTATCGACAAAGACATCGTTATTTTTATTTTCTTTCTCTTTTTCTTCTTTAATCTGATTCAGCAGCTTGGATGATGTTTCATTTTTAGACATAACTTCACCTCACCTAAAACAAAAGGACTATAGTATCATAGTCCTGTTTATTTTTAATTTAGTTTTTTCTCTCTTTTAGCCTGGAAAGTATCCTTAGCATCCATAACCGCACGTTCAAGTTCCGGATTGTTGCGGCGGATTTCTTCTATAGTATCTTTCCAGAATAAAATTTCATCTTTAATCATTTCCACTTTAGATGGTTCACCTGACGATTCGTTGAAACGCTGTTTAAGATCATCAGGATTCGTTGCGTAATGTTTAATACTCTTAGTATTTGAAACTACGGAATCGCGCGTGCCTTTATCGATTAATGCAATTAATCCGCCGACAGCGGCTCCAATTACTATAGCTGGTACTAGTTTGTTTTTCATAACTGATTCTCCTTTAGTTAGCTTTCTATTAAATATAACCTATATTTACTAAGTATAAACTTTTTAGTCTAAGAAATTAAGCAGAATAACAGAGAAAGCATTTTTTCTGTAATCTTGTAAGATAATATATATTTTGCTTATATTTTGTTAAGATAGTTTATAAGGAACGGAAAGGGGATCATCATGGATAAAGAACAGATTTTAAATGATATTGTAGAAAAGTTAAACGTCGTAAATAAAGGTGTTTTTAAATCTGAAGATTACAGCGATGAAAAAATTAGCGAATTAAATGATATTAAAGAAATGCTGGACTCGCGCCGCCAGATTTCAGCAGGCGAACAGTCAGCTATCATTGAAGAATTGTCAAAAATGAGAAAGCAGTGATTATATGATGAATATTGAAGACAAATTATATAAATATGCAGAGCTGCTCGTCGATGTAGGAATTAATATTACTGATGGCAAAAGACTATATATCAGAGCGACGGCCGATGCACTTCCGCTTGTCAGACTTGTTACGAAAATCGCTTATGAAAGAGGCTCAAAAGAAGTTAAGGTTTCTCTTTCAGACGATACCATTGCAAGGCTGAATGCGACTTACCGCACCGAAGAAGAACTCGCGGTTATTCACGATTTCCAAGTTGCGGAGCGCATGTACTACAGTGATGAAAAAGCAGGTTTTCTGAGTATTATATCAAGCTCTCCTGAATTGCTTAAAGACGTATCGCCGAAAAAACTGCAGGCAATGCAGGTAGCAAACGGTCAGGCATTTAAAGAATTTTCGAGCCGCACCCAGAGTGATTTTCATTCGTGGTGTGTTGCGGGGTACCCGTCGGTCGAATGGGCACGCTTGGTTTACCCCGAACTTTCGGATGATGATGCTGTAAATGCGCTGCTCGAGTTAATACTTTACACAGTGCGTGCAGATGTCAGCAATCCGGTTGAAGCATGGATTGAGCATGATAAAACTCTTCACAGCAAAGTGGACTATTTAAATGATAAGCAGTTCACGGCTCTGCGTTATGAAGCGCCGGGAACCGATTTAACAATCGGATTGCCTGAAAATCACTTATGGGCAGGAGCGTCGAGTACGGATTCAAACGGTGATTCGTTTATGGCAAACATGCCGACAGAAGAAGTTTTTACCGCGCCTGACAAAAATCGTGTAAACGGCTATGTATCTAATACTCTGCCGCTAAGCCATGGCGGTAATATTATCGATGACTTTAAACTGACATTTAAAGACGGTGAAGTGGTTGAATACACAGCTGAAAAAGGCTACGAGATTCTGAAAAATATTATCAGCACGGATGCCGGTGCGAAACGTCTTGGGGAAGTGGCGCTTGTGCCATTTGATTCGCCTATTTCAAACAAAGGAATTTTATTTTATAATACATTGTTCGATGAAAATGCATCCTGTCATATCGCTCTCGGCAGTGCGTACGCGTTCTCGCTGCAGGGCGGTAAAGAAATGTCGCGTGAAGAATTGGACAGAGCCGGTTTAAACGATTCTATTACTCATGTAGACTTTATGATTGGTTCTGAAAAACTGAACATTTATGGTGTAGACAAGGATGGAAATGAAACGCCGGTCTTCATCGAAGGCAACTGGGCATTTTAAAAAATAAGGCTACAATTCACGTGGAAATATGATACAATTTAACTAATTGATATTTTGGAAAATCTCTTGAGGAGGATCTTTTATGGGAAGCTGGCTAATGCTTTTAGTCGTATTATCTTTTATGTTTGCAATTCTCGGTTTTTCAGCTGTGCTTTATTACTTCCTGGCACAAGCATTCCACAGTAAAGATGCACTTGTGATTGATACACCGGAAGAAGCGCTTGAGCGCAAAATATAAGAACTTTACTTAGAGGGGATGCAAATCTCCTCTATTTTTATTCACAAAGGGGATATTTAAATGAAAAAATTAATGTCTGAATCATATGCAGTGAAAACTGCCAACGTACTGCCGCCGGACTCCAACTCGCACGGCACTCTTTTTGGCGGCAGGCTGCTGCAGTATGTAGATGATATTGCGGCAATCAGTGCACGTCGCCACTCGAGGGCAGCGGTAGTGACTGCTTCTATTGATTCGATGGATTTTCTGCTGCCGATTAATATTGGAGAAATCGTTATACTTGAAGCTATGGTTACCCATACCGGACGAAGTTCGATGGAAGTCATGGTTAAAATATCAAAAGAAGATTTAACGAGAGAGTCAGGCAGAGAACTCGCTGCTTTTTCGTTTTTAACATTTGTAGCACTTGATGAAAACAACAAAACTATTGAGGTGCCGAAAATCGAGCCCGATAACGAACGTCTGCAATGGCTGAACGATACAGGTAAAGAACGTGCGGAACGCCGTCTGGAAAGAAAAGAGCACAGTAAATCACTGAGCAACTTTTTCGCATCTGATTTATTGGAGTGAGCTTAATGAAAATTAAACGCATTGTAAAACTGAAGCGGGAAATGTACGATGTTTTATTCGATGACGGACAGTCTATAAAAGTGCATGAGGAATCGCTTGTGCGCTATGTACTGATACCGGGAAAAGAGCTGGAAGAAGAAGAATTTAACGAGATTGTTCAAAATATCCAGTACGATCAGGCTTATGTTGCTGCGATTAAATATATCAGTTATAAAATCCGTTCCAACAAAGAAATGACTGATTATCTCAGTGAGGATTATGAAACGGAGATTGTCAGACAGACAATTTATCGTCTGCAGGACGAAGGTTACCTCAACGATGAAAATTATGCACGGTCCTTAAGAAATACGCTCTTAAATACGACTGACAAAGGGCCGGGCCATCTTCTGAGAGAGCTTAAAAAACATCATATTCCAGAAGACATCATCGTGCAGGAAACTGAATCTTTTGATGAAATGGTCGACAGTGAACGCATGAATAAATTAAAGAATAAATTCCTTCGCACTCACAGAGGCTCATATACTCAGTTTAAACAGAAACTGCGGGAAAAATTGACACTCCGCGGTTATAGCGGTCATCATTTTGAATTGATAAATTTTGATGATGATTACGATGAAGATGCTTATTTTGAGAAAGATTTTGAAAAATATTATAATAAGTATCAGAAAAAAGAAAGCGGATTTAAACTTAAGCAGAAAATGATTGCTGCTTTGATGGGCAAAGGGTATTCTTATGATAAAATCAGTGAAAAGTTAGGCGGAATAAACGATGGATGAATCTTTAAGTAAAATGACTCGCAAAGAGTTAAATCATTATATTCAAACTAAACGCGAAGCGATGAGACGTGCAGAAATGATGGGCGTTGAAAACGAATACCGCGTGCTGGAACGCCAAGTAATTATTGCGGAATGCTATCTGATTGATTTGTCTCAAATTGAGAATGGTAAAATTTATAAAGTAATCAGCCAGGAAGATCATTATTTTAAAGTGGAGTATATGAAAGGAATATTTGTCTGGGGCTTTTTCGTGAATGGTGATGAGAAAGAATCAGCTATTCCGGTCAGTATGCTGCAGCTTCCTAAACAGGTCAGATAATGAAAAATAAAATTTTGTTAAAAGGGCTGGATTTGTCTTACAGCAAAGAAGCGAAAGATTTTAAAAAGCGTATGCTTGGCAGAGCCGGACCGATACATCTTAAAAATATTAATATTCATTTATATGAAGGCGAAGTACTCGGCCTCTTAAGCGATACCGAAACTTTGTACTATATTAAAGAAGTGCTGTCCGGCACTTTGACTCCGACTGCAGGAAAAGTTAAAACTCACGGTGGTATTTTAAGTCTCGATGTGATGGATCACATTAATAATCCATTCAGCCTGGATTCTTTTATCGAAGAATTGCTCGTAGAATATAAAAGCGGAAAAGAATTAGGAAAGACTATTGAACTGTTGCATAACAAACCTGTAATCCGTAATAACCTGAGTAAGAAGCTGAAGGAATTAAGCCGGAAGCAGCTGGCGCATATTCTGCTGGAAATATCCGGGCTGATTGATGTTGAAATAATTATTTATACTAACTTTCATGAACATCTTGAGGATGTAGATAAGTTCCGCAGTATTGTGAATATGCATGAACAAAACGGCAGAGGTGTGCTGCTTTTAGAAACTTCGCTGGAACCGATAGAAAAGATGGCAAATTATTTTACCTGGGTCAGCTACGGACAGATTCGTTTTGAGGGCAGCGTGGAAAAAGGTGTAGAAATTTACAACAAGTATCTGCGTGATAAAAGCATGGTCAAAAATATAGAACAGGAATCCTTATTTGATCTTGAATGGAAAAGGCATGTTTATGAAGATGCGAGCTACAGTGAAAACTTTAAACGTCTCGGTAAACAGCAGGTTTCTGTGCTCGACAATATCAACATCCGAAAAATCATTATCACGCTCGTATTGGTCTTCATTATGGTGCTGTCAGCACTCGTGATATTTATGAATATTTCATTTATAGGAGAGTCGCCCACCTTCACAGAAGAACAGCAGAATTTAAATGAAGATGTAACATCAGAAAGATTATCATATGCATTCGTTGACAGAGACGGTCTTGAAATGGACGGGACGATGCTGCCGCAATATACACTCCTTGAAGTGACTGCTGCTGACGAAGAAAATTATACTGTGAAATACAGAGATTCTGAAAAAACAGTGACACGTGATGAAGTGCTGTACTTTAACCCGGCAAGTCTGTATACAGAAGAAGATTTTATGACCCTGCTTGAGTATACAAGTCCGGTAATTCAGAATAATTATCTGTTTTATTCAAATTACTTAAATGGCGAACGGGAATTCCTGGAACAAAATATTACATTTGATGTTCTTGATGAAAATCACGGCAGTGTGGCAGGTATTCCGATTACTTACCATTTCAGCGGAGATACAGTATTCTCCATGGAATTTGAAGGTGCTGAAAATAATACCATTACAGAAGATTTAAATCTGTCAGGCGAAGTTACTATTTTCAGAGTAGATGAAGGATTTATGATTTATGACAGCGTTCAAAATAACTGGAATTATTTGAGAAGGTAGGTGCGCGGATATGAATTACAGAGTCAGATACTTGCTTAGACGCGTATTCAGGCAGGCCGACAGATTTACTTTATTAAACTTGTCGCCTGTGCTTATTTACATTGCGGGCTTGATACTTCTTTTTATCGGCTTTATGACGATGGAAGACAGTACTATGGTCCGGGTTCTCTACGGAACGGTAGGTTTTATGGCTGCAGTGTGGATCTTCAGCATGGTAATTCTGAATAAAAATGAAGCATACGTTAAAGATTCCATTTTAAAAGTAAATTATATACCGCTGTATTTAAGAATATTGCCGACTATGATTTACCAGACGATTATGTTTATGATTTTTATTACTATGTACAGTGCTTTTACAGCGCTTTTTGTTGATAACTGGATGATGAATATATACTCGCTGCTGTATTATATCCTTCTCGGTGTGATTCTGGTCATACCTTTTACAATGCTATTTTTAGGCGTGTCGATGCACATCAATACAAATAAAATAAATCCTGTGCTTTTTGTTATCGTCCTGCTTATCGTGCCGGTATTTTATCTGCCGGAACAGCTGCCTTCCGCGGTTGAAAATATTTTCAGTCTTAATCCATTTTATTATGTGATTAACGGACTCCAGAATAATGCCATTCATCAGGCATGGACTGTTAACCGTCTGCCTTTTGATGTGCTTTACGTCACTCAGATGGCTATCTTATATCTTTGGATGTTCGAAGCATATAACAAAATGAAAATTCAATTATACAATGAAAAAAACAGCATGCCTGAATTCTAGGCATGCTGTCATTTAATTATTGGCTAATTTCTGCTGCAGCTTAGTTTCTGAGTATACCCACCCGGTATAGCTCGACTGCACTTCGTAATCGTCTTTGTCGAGATGCATAATACAAACGAAAGGATAATGTCCGTCTTTTAAATATCTGAGATCGATATATCTGACTTCCACTGTATCATTGCTGATTTCTTTAATTTCATATCTGTATATTGAAGAGAAGAAGGTAAATGATATAAAGTTTTTATCATCTTTAACCGCTTCAAATAATTCCCCTTCAAGCGGACCGATTTTTTCAAAACGGTCATAAAACACCACCTGGCCTTTAAAAGTACGGCCGACATAGTATGCTTTTTCTGCAACGACGACGACGCGCCATTCATTGAAGCGGATAGTCGGCAGACAGAAGACACGGGTAATTTCATCATCCGGCAGCCGTTCTTTAATTTTATTAACTAAATACCTCTGATAGATAAACCGTACAATATAATAAAGAATCATCACAGCGTATAATACAACGAACAGTGTGACAGGGTTAAAACCGGAGAACCACAGTATAAAGTATAGGATATGCATGACTATTATTGGAATATCGATGGTATTTATAAAGCCGAGCTGCAGCCATGTATGATTAAACGGCCGGAGAGCCTGGGTGCCGTAGGCGTTAAAAATATCCGAAAATACATGGAGAGAGACGGCAAACAGCGACCATAAGTACATATTGATAAAGGGAAGACCGAAAAATACGCTGCTTAATACAGCGAGGGTCAGCGGCCAGATAAGCACAGTAAACGGGAGAGAGTGAGTAATCCCCCGGTGATTTTTAATATATACAGCATTATTTTTCATTTTTAGGACAGTGTCGAGGTCGGGAATCAGTGATGCGCCGACAGCGGTCGTAATAAATCCGGCAGACACAGGATCTACTGAAGGATCGATATGGGCCAGACCGACAATCGTACCGCCCATTAAGGTATGTGTTAATGTATCCATAATGTCACTCCGTTTCAATACGGCATTTTATTTATAAATATATTTTAAAAGGTGAGTTTTTAAATGTTTAAAAGACCGGTATTTAATAATACATTACTTAATTGGTATCACGCAAATAAAAGGGAACTGCCGTGGCGCGAGACTTCCGATCCTTTTAAAATCTGGCTGAGCGAAGTTATGCTTCAGCAGACTCAAGTCATTACTGTAATACCCTATTATGAGAAATTTATAACAAAATATGAGAGTCTCGATGCTCTGGCAGAAGCAGACGAGCAGGCTCTTCTGAAGGATTGGGAAGGGCTCGGCTACTACAACAGAATCCGAAACTTTCAGCATGCAGTGCAGGAAGTGCAGGAAAAATATGATTCAAAAGTGCCGGATTGTCCTGAAGAATTTTTTAAATTGAAAGGTGTCGGGCCGTACATCGGCGGAGCAGTGCAAAGCATCGCATTTAACAATGCTCTTGCCGCTGTCGACGGCAACGTGCTCCGTGTTATGTCGAGGCTGAACCGCGATGGACGGGATATGACTAAAGCAAGTGTACAGAAAGATGTTAAACATTTTATAGAAAAAGATATGCCTCTTGAAGCAGGAGATTTTAATCAGGCGCTGATGGAACTCGGAGCGACTATTTGTACGCCGCGTACGCCTAAATGTGTCATCTGCCCGGTAAAGGACCACTGCGAAGCGCTGAAAGCAAACGAAGTCATGCAGTATCCGCTGAAAAAGAAAAAGAAAGCGAAGCAGGAGTATTATTATAATGTCTATTTTATTTTGAATGATAAAGACGAAATTCTTTTAATCAAGCAGGAAGATGATTTATTAAAAGGTATGTATGAACTGCCGAGATTCGATGTGGATACGTCTTTAGAGTCAATTGAAGAGAAATATAATATTCATCTCAGTCAGCCGGGAGCACCGGTGGGCAGTCATAAGCATGTGTTTACACATAAAATCTGGTACATGGAAGGCTACATTGTTTATACAGTGAATGATAATGAAAACTTTATCCCCTTGAAAGATGTGAAAAAACTTCCAATGAGTGTTGCAATGCAGAAAATGGTTAACTTAATTAGTACAGTACCGGATTCCGAACTGTAAATTTTTAAAACGCATGATGCTGTGCTATACTGTTTACGTAAATAATAAAGGTGGTGGCAGTATTATGGTGATGGAATCCATCCCGGCAGAGGGAAGCAAAATGAGGATTCAAAGCTATAAACATGATGGTAAAATCCACCGGGTATGGAGTGAAACGACGATTCTGAAAGGAACGGATCACGTCGTTATTGGTGGAAATAACCGTACACTTGTAACAGAAAGTGACGGGCGTAAATGGGTGACAAGAGAACCCGCTATCGTTTATTTTCACAAAGATTTCTGGTTTAATGTTATCTGCATGTTCAGAGATGACGGTGTCTATTATTACTGCAACTTATCCTCACCATATGCCTGCGATGATGAAGCGATTAAGTATATCGACTACGATTTGGATATAAAAGTATATCCGGACGGCAAATATCATCTGCTTGATGAAGATGAATACAAAGTGCACCGCAGCAAGATGAATTATCCAGAAAGTATCGACGAGATATTAAAACACCAGGTCGATGAACTCCAGCAGTGGATAGAACATAAAAAAGGACCATTCGCTCCAGATTTTATAAAGGTATGGCACCATCGTTTTAATAATGAACATTAACCAATCGGCATATCGTTGATTGGTTTTACTAATTTAATGGAGGCACACTCATAGATGATCAGACGTTATATGCAATTCGTTAAGCCGTATTACGGTATTATCGGTTTAACGATTTTAATCGGTGTACTGAAATTTGGTATCCCGCTCCTTATTCCTTTACTCGTCGCCTATGCAATCGACAGCATTATTCTTGCTGACGGTCTGGCGTACGATGAACGCATTTCGATGCTTATACAGATACTTCTTGTTTTTGCAGTTGTATTTGTAGTTGTAAGACCCCCGGTAGAATTCTTCAGACAATATTTAGCCCAGCGCACGAGCAACAAAATACTTTACGATATCAGAAAAAAATTATACGGGCACCTGCAGATGCTGAGTGCGAAATTTTACTCCAATAATAAAGTCGGGGAAGTTATCTCACGTGTAATTAATGATGTTGAGCAGACAAAAGACTTTATAATGACCGGCCTGATGAACGTCTGGCTGGACCTTGTTACAATTATTATCGCCTTGATTATTATGTTCAACTTAAATGTAGAACTCGCATTTGCATCAATTTTAATTTTCCCGTTTTACATTTTCGGTGTTTGGTTCTTTTTCGGACGCTTAAGAGCGAAGACACGTAACCGTTCGCAGGCACTTGCGGAAGTCCAGGGTTTTCTGCATGAAAGAGTGCAGGGAATTAACGTTGTAAAAAGCTTTGCAATAGAAACTCATGAAGAAGAAAGATTTGATAAAACAAATAATAATTTCCTGACAAAAGCGCTGGATCATTCACGCTGGACAGCCTACAGCTTTATGGTAGTTAATACGATTACCGATATCGGCCCGCTGATTGTTATCGGCTACGGTACTTTGCTTGTGCTGAATGAAAACTTAACAGTCGGTGTACTGGCAGCATTTGTCGCATATTTAGAACGGTTATACGGTCCGCTCCGCAGACTGGTATCATCATCGACATCGCTGACACAGAGTATCGCATCGATGGACCGTGTATTCGGACTCTTTGATGTCCCTTACGACGTAAAAGACAAAGAAGACGCTGAACCGATTAAAGAAGTTAAAGGTCATATAGAAATCGACAATGTATCATTTAAATATGATGAAAATGATAATGATATCCTGAAAAATATTAACCTGGATATTCCTGTAGGTCAGACTGTCGCATTTGTCGGGATGAGCGGGGGAGGAAAATCATCGCTTGTGTCGCTAATCCCAAGATTTTATGATGTCACAGCAGGCAGCATTAAAATCGACGGTCAGGATATAAGAGATGTTACTGTCCGTTCTTTAAGAGACAATCTCGGTATTGTTATGCAGGATAACATATTATTTTCGGACTCTATAAAAGAAAATATCCTCCTTGCCAAACCGGATTCAACAGATGAAGAAGTGCTGCTGGCTGCACAGCGTGCCAATGCGCATGAATTCATTATGAATCTCGAAGACGGCTATGAAACAACGGTCGGCGAGCGCGGTGTTAAATTGTCCGGCGGACAGAAACAGCGTATCGCAATCGCACGGGTATTTCTTAAAAATCCGCCTATTCTCATTCTGGACGAAGCAACAAGTGCACTGGATCTTGAAAGTGAAAGTATCATTCAGGATACTTTAGATCAGCTGTCATCCGACAGAACTACCCTGGTTGTTGCCCACAGACTGTCGACCGTTACTCATGCTGATAAAATTGTAGTCATTGAAAACGGACAGATTTCTGAAATGGGTACACATACTGAATTGATGGCGAAAAACGGCGCATACAGGAACTTATACGATATTCAGGGACTGTAAAGGACTGATTCTTATATGACTTATTTAAATATAGATTTTTTAAGCGACAATACTCTCGAAGCTGCCAAACAGCTGCTCGGGGTTGAAATTGTTACAGAAATAGACGGAGAGATAACGAGCGGCTATATTACTGAAGTTGAAGCTTATCTCGGTTTAAATGATAGAGCAGCACATACTTTCAGCGGCAAAGTTACAAAAAAGAATGCCATGATGTTTGAACCGTACGGACATATATATGTTTATACTATGCATGGTCACAACTGTATGAACTTTGTTACGACAACAGATCGTCCGGAAGGAATACTGATTCGGGGAATTGAACCGCACTGCGGCATCGACGTAATGAAAAAGAGACGCGGCAAAGAGAAGGATTTAACTGCGGGTCCCGGCAAACTGACAAAGGCACTCGGTATTACAAGGGCTGAACATAATGGTGCAAAGATTAACGGAGAGATACTTCACGTGCTTGAAGGCCAAAAACCTGCATCTATAGAAGAAACTAAGCGCATCGGTATTGATAATAAAGAAGAAGCTGTCGATTATTTATACCGGTATATCGTTAAAGGCAATCCAAATGTGAGCAGATTCAAAGGAAAAGCTGATATGAATAATGGATGGCAATAAAAAAACTGCGGAGATAGTCTCCGCAGTTTTTTTATATATCTAAAGTTTCATCCTGTATATCAATTTTGTTTTTATCTGTATGATAGCTGAAGAAACTGTTGGCCAGTCTGTCCACACGATCAATCGCGCGGGAGTATTCATGCATTGAAGTAATAATCTCCAGTATATTCTCATACTGAAGTTTATCATCTTCATCCGTGAGCTGTGAATAGTCGGTGAGGAAATGAGTCATTAAACTCATGTCAAAGTAGTTTGCACCTTCGACGTAAAGCTCGGAAGTTTCAGGTTTAATTTTTTCAGTAAACTTCATGAACACTTGCTCATGATAGGCCATCATTTCATCCATTTCAATACGGATATGATATTTTAAATCATCAGACAGATGATTGTAATCATTTTCGTAGCGATTAATCCGTTTCAGCAGATTGTAGGCCTGTCTCGTTGAAGCAATTAAATGTTTGAACAAAACTTTGCGTCTGTGATCGCTAAATCGCTGTTTCTTAAGAAGATTGCGTTCCTCCTTATACCAGGAATACATCGTTTCCAGTTTGGTTACCCGTTTTTGCAGCTGTTCGAGGTCTTTTTTAACATTCTGTGATTCAGTAACCGAATTAAGTTCAAGACGCATCCATTTGAAAATATCATTAGCGATATTAAAACAATTATGATACATCTTGGTTTCGTAACGCGGCGGTATAAAGACCAGATTTACAAGAAGCGATACGAGAACACCAAGCATTACAAGAGAGAAACGCGTACCTGCTGTAACGAGGAAATCTGTTGTGCCCAGCTCTGCGCCGAAAGGCACATCCATTATTGCAACAACAGTGATGACTGCAAGTGTAGATACACTTTGTAATTTAAAGAATAAAAGCATTGCAAGTACTAAAATTACAGTCAGTCCAATAATCAGTACATTACTGCCGAAAAGCAGCACCATAACAATTGCAGACATTGCCCCGATGGTATTACCTCTGAATTGGTTCCAGGTCGTTTCTAGAGACCTGTATACATTAGGCTGCAGTGCATTGACGGCAGCTATTCCGGCAATAAGCGCCGGTGTTAAGCCAATTTGATTTGTAATTAAAAAAGTTAATACAACGGCTATACCCGTTTTTAATACTCTAGCACCAAAACGCATGGCACCAACTCCTAAAGGTCATTTTTGAACACATCTTCAACTATAGCAAGTGTATCATCAATATCTTTATCCGTGTGTTCCGTTGTTAAGAACCATGCTTCGTATTTAGAAGGCGCGATGTTGATCCCCCGGCTGATGAGTCCTCTGAAGAATTTCGCGAAAATTTCCCCGTCGCTTTCCTCAGCCTGTTTATAGTTTGTAACAATTTCATCAGTAAAGTAAATCGTCAGCGCACCGACTAAACGGTTGATTTTCGCTGTAATATTATATTTATCGATTAAATCATTGAGACCGTCTTCGAGTTTTGCACCCAGTCTGTCAAGTTCGTCATAGACTCCGGGCTGCTCAAGCACTTCAAGACAGGCGATTCCCGCTGCCATTGACAGAGGGTTACCTGCCATTGTCCCGGCCTGGTATGCAGGACCAAGGGGCGCAACATTTTCCATAATATCAAGTCTGCCGCCGTAGGCGCCAATTGGAGTGCCGCCGCCGATAATTTTGCCCATGGCAGTTAGGTCGGGTGTGACTCCGACTATGTCAGAAGCAGAACCGTAACTGAAGCGGAAGGCTGTAATAACCTCATCGTAAATAACGAGAGAACCGTTTTCGTGTGCAATATCATTTACCGCCTGCAGAAATCCTTCTTCAGGTTCAACAATGCCGAAGTTGCCGACAATAGGTTCAACAAGTACCGCTGCAATTTCATCACCGAAGTGGCTGACAGCTGTTTTAAAATCTTCAATATTATTAAAAGGCACGGTAATTACATCCTGTGCAACACTTTTCGGTACGCCGGCAGAATCCGGTGTGCCAAGCTGGGATGGGCCGCTGCCTGCAGCGACAAGTACAAGATCCGAATGACCATGGTAACAGCCTTCAAATTTAATAACTTTATTGCGCCCGGTATAAGCACGTGCAACACGGATAGTCGTCATAACTGCTTCTGTTCCGGAGTTGACGAAGCGGACACGTTCCAGAGAAGGAATCGCTTTTTGGAGTTTACGTGCAAAATCTATCTCGAGCTGAGTAGAGGTTCCGTAAAGAATACCTTTACTTGACTGCTCGGTAATTGCTTCGTGGATTCTCGGGTGAGCATGGCCTGTAATAATCGGGCCGTACGCAGCAAGATAATCGATATATTTGTTGCCGTCGACATCGAAGAAGTAGGGACCTTCAGCTCTTTCCATAACCAGCGGCGCACCGCCTCCTACCGCCTTGTAAGATCTTGATGGTGAGTTGACGCCGCCTAAGATGACTTCTTCAGCGTCGATTTGCAGTTTCTTTGAATTCGTATGATTATACATAATTTCATCCTTACTTTTCGTCAGTTTTATTCATTCAATATAATACCATACATCGGGGAAATATTTAAGGAAGTAGAATAGTTTAAAGTATCCGGAGGAAAGGGTATTATAGAGTTACAGACGAATTAATGATGAAAAGGATGACTTATAAATGGAAAAATTTCCGAAGTTTGAACTAGAAAATCAGAATGGCGAAATCGTATCTAATGATTCATTAAAAGGACGGACAGTAATTTATTTTTACCCAAAAGATAATACACCTGGATGTACTACTCAGGCGTGTGATATGAGAGACAGCATGGCGGACTTGAATGAACTAGGTGTGACTGTATACGGAGTAAGCGGTGACAGCAGGAAGAAACACCAGAATTTTATAGAAAAGCACGGCTTAAATTTTGATCTTCTTGTCGATGAGGATTTTAAATTATCTTCTGAGCTTGGAGTGTACGGACCGAAGAAAGCATTCGGCAAGGAATTTGACGGTATTACCCGTACCACGTTCGTAGTAGACGAAGATTCAAACATTCTGAAACGTTTCGATAAAGTAAAAGCATCCGAACACGCAGAAGAACTGAAGAAATTTCTCAAAGAGGGGTAGACAGCATGAAGATTACTTCAACGGTTAAATTAAAAGAAGAGATGATTGAAAAAATAGGTAAAGAACATAGTTATTTATATGTAGAAAAAGAAAATATGACAGATGAAATAAAAGCTGGAACTGAAGTTTTCGTTACATACGGCGGTGATTTGACTGACGGTGAAGCGGAAAAATTTGAGAATTTGATTTGGGTCCACGTTATGAGTGCGGGAATTGATGAAATTCCAAAAGACATTTTTGATAAAGCGCTCGTCACAAATTCAACGGGTATTCATAAAATACCGATGACGGAATTTGCGGTCGGTATGCTCCTGCAATATTATAAGAAGTTTAACCAGCTGCAGGAAGCTCAAAATAAAAATGAATGGATTAACTATTCACTTTCAGAGGAATTACATGGAAAAGAAGCTCATATTCTCGGAACAGGGAGTATCGGCAGTCATCTTGCGAAAGCACTGCAGATTTTCGGAGTGCGTACAGCTGGATATAATACAAACGGCCGCTCTATAGAAGGCTTTGATCAGACTTATCCAATCAGTGAACTGAATTCACAGATCGGCAGTGCCGATATCATGATTAATATTTTGCCGAGCACACCGAGTACAACGAACTTTCTTCAGACAGAGACATTTAAGGTTATGAAAGATGAAGCGGTATTTTTAAACATCGGCAGAGGAACTGTAATGACAGACGAAGTGCTGCTTGAAGTGCTGGAAGAGAAATACATTGCGCATGTTTTATCAGATGTATTTAATGAAGAACCGCTGCCGGCAGACAGCCCGCTGTATACTTTTAATAATTTGACTATTACTCCGCATTGCTCAGCGAAAACCCGCATGTATAATGTCAGAGCGTTTGAGATATTCAAATATAATCTTGAGCATATAAATGATAAGTCAAAAATGAAGAATGTTATAGATTATTATAAAGGTTATTAATAATAGTTTGACAATGATTTTACATTCAAAGTACAATGTATATATTAGGTATATATAAATAGAAGGAAGGATCAGTCATATGAAGATGATAGATACTCATCATGACCATTTCACAGAGTCTCTTGAGGCGCTTAAAGAAACAGGTGTGAGAATTACACCTCAAAGAAAAGCAGTCCTCAATTATCTTGTTGAAAGTGAAGTGCATCCGACTGCCGATGATATATTTCAAGCTCTGTCCAGCGACTTTCCGAATATGAGCGTCGCGACAGTTTATAATAACTTAAAATTATTTAAACAGACGGGTCTGGTTAAAGAACTGACTTACGGGGATTCATCGAGCAGATTCGATTTTAACTCAGTACCGCACTATCATATCATCTGCAGCGAATGCGGTAAGATTACGGATTTTCAATATCCGGCATTAGAAGAAGTAGAGCATCTTGCAGGTTTAGTTACAGACTACGAAGTCAGTCATCACCGTTTGGAAATATACGGTGTCTGTCCTGAATGCAGCAAAAATGAAGAAAGTGCTTCGTGCAGATAAAACCAGTTTCTTCTATATAAAGGATGTAAAAAGAACATCAATAAAAATTCCCGGTGCGAGACGCACCGGGAATTTTTATTTAATCTTTACCGTTTTCTTTATTGCGTATCTCTTCGATCTTCTTCTCTCTGCGGTGTTTAACATTATAATCAGTAGTGAACGCTTCGCCTTCAAGTTCCTGATCTAATGTTAAAGGCTCTTTACAATGCTGACAGTAATCAACTCTGCCGAGAATCTTCGTATGACGTTCGCAGTTCGGACATTGGACAGTAACTGTGCGTGTACTGATCATACCGACCCAGAAGTAGATAACGAAACTGAGCATAATAGGCAGTGTTCCCAAGACAAGGAAAATCATCATTGCCCATGGAGTTTCACGAAAGAATATACCCAGGTACATTACAGCCATACCTATGAATATCATAGCAAGAGCCCAGCCGCGTATACGCATTATTTTATTGCCGGGTTTTCTCATTTATGTCACCTCTAAAATTATTCTATACTTTCTCAAGCTTATATGATAGTATATATCAAGTATTCATTTTGCGTATTTAACACTTCGTTACGAAGTTGTAACATTTCTAAACAATATGTTAAATTAATTTAGAAAATAGTGTTGACGAAACAAAAGATACTTGATATGATATAAAAGTCGTCAAAACACGACGCATACAAAAATATCTTTACAAAACAACTTTGAAAAAAGCTGTTGCGTCTGTAACCGAGACGTGGTATGATATGAAAGTCGTCAAAACACGGCTCAACAAAAACTTAACAAACGCTTTAAATTAGTTATTGCATTCAAAACTTGAATGTGTTAAGATAGAAAAGTCGTTTCAAACACGACGTAACAAAAACTTAACAAAAACTTAAAAAAGCTGTTGCATCTGAAAAACAGACATGTTAAGATAATTGAGCAGTCAACGAGATTGACGCAAACAACACAAAGCTTTACACAAAGAACATTGAAAACTGAATGACAATATGTCAACGTTTAATTCCGAATAAACAAGTCTTCTATTAACTAGGAGCACACATTGAGGCGACCAATTGAAACGCAAACGAGATACTGTCAGCAGTATCAACAGAGCTTAAGTTTAAGTTCTCCAATCATGGAGAGTTTGATCCTGGCTCAGGATGAACGCTGGCGGCGTGCCTAATACATGCAAGTCGAGCGCGAGATTGAGGAGCTTGCTCCTCATGATCGAGCGGCGGACGGGTGAGTAACACGTAGGCAACCTACCCTTGAGATTGGGATAACTACCGGAAACGGTAGCTAATACCGGATACGACTTTCCTGCATAAGCAGTTAAGTTAAAAGGCGGATTTATCTGCCGCTCATGGATGGGCCTGCGGTGCATTAGCTAGTTGGTGAGATAGTGGCTCACCAAGGCGACGATGCATAGCCGACCTGAGAGGGTGATCGGCCACACTGGGACTGAGACACGGCCCAGACTCCTACGGGAGGCAGCAGTAGGGAATCTTCCGCAATGGACGCAAGTCTGACGGAGCAACGCCGCGTGAGTGATGAAGGGTTTCGGCTCGTAAAACTCTGTTGTTAAGGAAGAACACTTGAGGTAGTAACTGGCCTTGAGATGACGGTACTTAACCAGAAAGCCACGGCTAACTACGTGCCAGCAGCCGCGGTAATACGTAGGTGGCAAGCGTTATCCGGAATTATTGGGCGTAAAGCGCGCGTAGGCGGTAAAATAAGTCTGATGTGAAAGCCCCCGGCTCAACCGGGGAGGGTCATTGGAAACTGTTTTACTTGAGTACAGAAGAGGAGAGTGGAATTCCATGTGTAGCGGTGAAATGCGCAGAGATATGGAGGAACACCAGTGGCGAAGGCGGCTCTCTGGTCTGTAACTGACGCTGAGGTGCGAAAGCGTGGGGATCAAACAGGATTAGATACCCTGGTAGTCCACGCCGTAAACGATGAGTGCTAAGTGTTGGGGGGTTTCCGCCCCTCAGTGCTGCAGCTAACGCATTAAGCACTCCGCCTGGGGAGTACGGCCGCAAGGCTGAAACTCAAAGGAATTGACGGGGACCCGCACAAGCGGTGGAGCATGTGGTTTAATTCGAAGCAACGCGAAGAACCTTACCAAATCTTGACATCCTCTGACAGCCCTAGAGATAGGGTTTCCCTTCGGGGCAGAGTGACAGGTGGTGCATGGTTGTCGTCAGCTCGTGTCGTGAGATGTTGGGTTAAGTCCCGCAACGAGCGCAACCCTTAAGTTTAGTTGCCATCATTAAGTTGGGCACTCTAGACTGACTGCCGGTGACAAACCGGAGGAAGGTGGGGACGACGTCAAATCATCATGCCCCTTATGATTTGGGCTACACACGTGCTACAATGGACAGGTTACAAAGGGCAGCGACGCCGCGAGGCCAAGCGAATCCCATAAAACTGTTCTCAGTTCGGATTGGAGTCTGCAACTCGACTCCATGAAGCTGGAATCGCTAGTAATCGTAGATCAGCATGCTACGGTGAATACGTTCCCGGGTCTTGTACACACCGCCCGTCACACCACGAAAGTCGATAACACCTGAAGCCGGTGGGCCAACCTTTATGGAGGCAGCCGTCAAAGGTGGGATTGATAATTGGGGTGAAGTCGTAACAAGGTAGCCGTATCGGAAGGTGCGGCTGGATCACCTCCTTTCTAAGGATATTACGGACATCTCTTTGAGATGAAATTCGGAAGCGTTAGACATATTGTATTCAGTTTTGAATGTTTCTTTATAGAGATATTCTCGTATTTATAATATAATAACTCATTCATTATTTAATGGGCCTATAGCTCAGTTGGTTAGAGCGCACGCCTGATAAGCGTGAGGTCGGTGGTTCGAGTCCACCTAGGCCCACCATTAAATATACAATATGGGGGCTTAGCTCAGCTGGGAGAGCGCCTGCCTTGCACGCAGGAGGTCAGCGGTTCGATCCCGCTAGTCTCCACCATTTATATTATGAATTTATGTACATTGAAAACCGTATAGAAGTAAAGAGAAGAGTAAAACGATTTCAAATCGAGCAAACGAAATGAAAGCGAGAACGCAAACGTATCTATCAGATACACTCACACAAATTTCATTACGATTAAGTAGTGAAGGGCGCACGGCGGATGCCTAGGTACCAAGAGCCGATGAAGGACGGAACAAACACCGATATGCTTCGGGGAGCTGTAAGTAAGCTATGAACCGGAGATTTCCGAATGGGGAAACCCAATACCGCGAGGTATTACCACAGCGTGAATACATAGCGCTGTTGGAGGACACCTGGAGAACTGAAACATCTTAGTATCCAGAGGAAGAGAAAGAAACATCGATTCCCTAAGTAGCGGCGAGCGAACGGGGAAGAGCCCAAACCAGCTTCGGCTGGGGTTGTAGGACATTCACAACGGATCTAAAGACTTAGACGAATGGTCTGGGAAGGCCAACCGCAGGGGGTAAGAGTCCCGTAGTTAAAAGGTTGATAGATTTAGAATGTATCCTGAGTACGGCGGAACACGAGGAATTCCGCCGGAATCCGGGAGGACCATCTCCCAAGGCTAAATACTCCTTGGTAACCGATAGTGAACCAGTACCGTGAGGGAAAGGTGAAAAGCACCCCGGGAGGGGAGTGAAATAGAACCTGAAACCGTGCGCTTACAAGTAGTCAGAGCCCGTTAAAGGGTGATGGCGTGCCTTTTGTAGAATGAACCGGCGAGTTACGAATATATGCAAGGTTAAGCAGTAGATGTGGAGCCGCAGCGAAAGCGAGTCTGAACAGGGCGAATGAGTATATGTTTGTAGACGCGAAACCAGGTGATCTACCCATGACCAGGCTGAAGTTCAGGTAACACTGAATGGAGGGCCGAACCGACTTACGTTGAAAAGTGACCGGATGAGTTGTGGGTAGGGGTGAAATTCCAATCGAACCTGGAGATAGCTCGTTCTCTCCGAAATATATTTAGGTATAGCCTCATATTAGCATCGTGGAGGTAGAGCACTGTTTGGATGAGGGGCCCATCCCGGGTTACCGAGTTCAGACAAACTCCGAATGCCACAGATGTGATGTATGGGAGTCAGACAGTGGGTGATAAGGTCCATTGTCGAGAGGGAAACAGCCCAGACCACCAGTTAAGGTCCCCAAATATATGTTAAGTGGAAAAGGATGTGGCGTTGCACAGACAACTAGGATGTTGGCTTAGAAGCAGCCATCATTTAAAGAGTGCGTAATAGCTCACTAGTCAAGTGACGCTGCGCCGAAAATGTACCGGGGCTAAACATATTACCGAAACTGTGGATTAAAATTTATTTTAATGGTAGGAGAGCGTTCTAAGTGCGGCGAAGCATGACCGGGAGGACATGTGGAGCGCTTAGAAGTGAGAATGCCGGTGTGAGTAGCGAAAGACGGGTGAGAATCCCGTCCACCGAACGACTAAGGTTTCCAGAGGTAGGCTCGTCCGCTCTGGGTAAGTCGGGACCTAAGCCGAGGCGAAAAGCGTAGGCGATGGACAACAGGTAGAAATTCCTGTACCAGTTAGATTGCATTTGAGTGATGGAGTGACGCAGTAGGAAAAGATGAGCGCGCGGAAGGAAGAGCGCGTCCAAGGCACAAGGCTGCATGCCAGGCAAATCCGGCATGCGTGACGGCTGAGTGTTGACGGGGAGCCGAAAATAGTAGGCGAAGCATACGGACTCACACTGCCAAGAAAAGCTTCTAGCAAGTAATCAGACTGCCCGTACCGTAAACCGACACAGGTAGTTGGGAAGAGAATTCTAAGGTGAGCGAGCGAACTCTCGTTAAGGAACTCGGCAAAATGACCCCGTAACTTCGGGAGAAGGGGTGCTTATAGAAATATAAGCCGCAGTGAATAGGCCCAAGCGACTGTTTACCAAAAACACAGGTCTCTGCCAAACCGAAAGGTGACGTATAGGGGCTGACGCCTGCCCGGTGCTGGAAGGTTAAGAGGAGTGCTTAGCGTAAGCGAAGGTACGAATTGAAGCCCCAGTAAACGGCGGCCGTAACTATAACGGTCCTAAGGTAGCGAAATTCCTTGTCAGGTAAGTTCTGACCCGCACGAAAGGCGTAACGATTTGGGCACTGTCTCAACGAGAGGCTCGGTGAAATCATAGTACCTGTGAAGATGCAGGTTACCCGCGACAGGACGGAAAGACCCCGTGGAGCTTTACTGTAATTTGATATTGAATCTTGACTCCACCTGTACAGGATAGGTGGGAGCCAATGAAGCATGGACGTCAGTCTATGTGGAGGCACTGGTGGGATACCACCCTGGTGTGGTTGAGATTCTAACCCGCAGCCGTGATCCGGCTGGGAGACAGTGTCAGATGGACAGTTTGACTGGGGCGGTCGCCTCCTAAAGAGTAACGGAGGCGCTCAAAGGTACCCTCAGAATGGTTGGAAATCATTCACAGAGTGTAAAGGCATAAGGGTGCTTGACTGCGAGACCTACAAGTCGAGCAGGGTCGAAAGACGGACTTAGTGATCCGGTGGTTCCGCATGGAAGGGCCATCGCTCAACGGATAAAAGCTACCCCGGGGATAACAGGCTTATCTCCCCCAAGAGTTCACATCGACGGGGAGGTTTGGCACCTCGATGTCGGCTCATCGCATCCTGGGGCTGTAGTCGGTCCCAAGGGTTGGGCTGTTCGCCCATTAAAGCGGTACGCGAGCTGGGTTCAGAACGTCGTGAGACAGTTCGGTCCCTATCCGTCGTGGGCGTAGGAAATTTGAGAGGCGCTGTCCTTAGTACGAGAGGACCGGGATGGACATACCACTGGTGTACCAGTTGTCGTGCCAACGGCATTGCTGGGTAGCTACGTATGGACGGGATAAATGCTGAAAGCATCTAAGCATGAAGCCCCCCTCAAGATGAGATTTCCCCAATAGATGCCTCAGAGACTATGAGGTTGATAGGTTTGGCGTGTAAGTGTGGCAACACATTCAGCGGACAAATACTAATCCATCGATGACTTATTCAAATAGTAAGACCAGAAATTTAAAGAGTGCGTTCACTCTTCTCGATACTTCTATCCGGTTTTGAATGTACAGACATTCAATAGTCTGGCGGCGATGGCGGAGAGGCCACACCTGTTCCCATGTCGAACACAGCAGTTAAGCTCTCCAGCGCCGATGGTAGTTGGACTGACGTCCCGCAAGAGTAGGACGCTGCCAGGCTGTACATATTTTTTAGAAATAAAATTAAATAATGATTGATTTATTAATAGAAATATAAGATAATAGTATCTTACATGGAGAATTAGCTCAGCTGGGAGAGCATCTGCCTTACAAGCAGAGGGTCGGCGGTTCGAACCCGTCATTCTCCACCATGTGCCGGCCTAGCTCAATTGGTAGAGCAACTGACTTGTAATCAGTAGGTTGGGGGTTCAAGTCCTCTGGCCGGCACCATCTCTTAACTAAGAGCCATTAGCTCAGTTGGTAGAGCATCTGACTTTTAATCAGAGGGTCGCAGGTTCGAATCCTGCATGGCTCACATTCAAATATGCGGGTATGGCGGAACTGGCAGACGCACTAGACTTAGGATCTAGCGCTTCACGGCGTGGGGGTTCGACTCCCTTTACCCGCACCATTTTAAAACAGTATTTATTAATAGTATAGTCAGCGGAAGTAGTTCAGTGGTAGAACATCACCTTGCCAAGGTGGGGGTCGCGGGTTCGAATCCCGTCTTCCGCTCCAGTTTAAGCCGGGGTGGCGGAACTGGCAGACGCACAGGACTTAAAATCCTGCGATAAGTGATTATCGTACCGGTTCGATTCCGGTCCTCGGCACCATATTGAATTAAATAATGCAATGCGCCCATAGCTCAATTGGATAGAGCGTCTGACTACGGATCAGAAGGTTAGGGGTTCGACTCCTCTTGGGCGCGCTTATAGAAACGGGAAGTAGCTCAGCTTGGTAGAGCACTTGGTTTGGGACCAAGGGGTCGCAGGTTCGAATCCTGTCTTCCCGACTCTTTTAAAAAAATAAATGTTATAATGGGGGCTTAGCTCAGCTGGGAGAGCGCCTGCCTTGCACGCAGGAGGTCAGCGGTTCGATCCCGCTAGTCTCCACCATTATTTTAAAAAGTCAAAGTTATAGTGATAATCAATTTAACTCGGCGGCGTAGCTCAGCTGGCTAGAGCGTACGGTTCATACCCGTGAGGTCGGGGGTTCGATCCCCTCTGCCGCCACCATTTGATGGACCTTTAGCTCAGTTGGTCAGAGCAAACGGCTCATAACCGTTGGGTCGCAGGTTCGAGTCCTGCAAGGTCCACCATAGCTTAAACTTAATATCGCGGAGGAATACCCAAGTTCGGCTGAAGGGATCGGTCTTGAAAACCGACAGGGGCTTAACGGCTCGCGGGGGTTCGAATCCCTCTTCCTCCGCCATTTTTAATTTAATAATATTATCGCGGGATGGAGCAGTGGTAGCTCGTCGGGCTCATAACCCGGAGGTCGGAGGTTCGAATCCTTCTCCCGCAATTATTTTTATGCAAGTTTATATTAGGTCCCGTGGTGTAGCGGTTAACATGCCTGCCTGTCACGCAGGAGATCGCGGGTTCGATTCCCGTCGGGACCGCCATTTTTTATCTGACAATTTTATACATAGTGGTTTAGTAGCTCAGTTGGTAGAGCATGTGATTGAAGCTCACAGTGTCGGCGGTTCGATTCCGTCCTGAACCACCATTTAAGCCGGCCTAGCTCAATTGGTAGAGCAACTGACTTGTAATCAGTAGGTTGGGGGTTCAAGTCCTCTGGCCGGCATTCTTTACGGAAGGGTAGCGAAGTGGCTAAACGCGGCGGACTGTAAATCCGCTCCTTCGGGTTCGGCAGTTCGAATCTGCCCCCTTCCATTAGTATAGGGGTATCGTATAATGGTAATATAGAGGTCTCCAAAACCTTTGATGTGGGTTCGATTCCTACTACCCCTGCATTTTATTAAAATGGCGGTTGTGGTGAAGTGGTTAACACACCGGATTGTGGTTCCGGCATGCGTGGGTTCGATCCCCATCAGCCGCCCCATTTTTGGGCTGTAGCCAAGCGGTAAGGCAACGGGTTTTGGTCTCGTGACGCGAAGGTTCGAATCCTTCCAGCCCAGTTTTTTTATAGATTTCCTTTGGCGCCATAGCCAAGTGGTAAGGCAGAGGACTGCAAATCCTCTATCACCGGTTCAAATCCGGTTGGCGCCTTAAACTATACTTTCATGCGGAAGTAGTTTAGTGTTTAGAACATGCTTCTTCCTGAAGCAAGACATAGGTTCAAATCCTATCTTCCGCTTTATATTTTTCAACTAATTAGATGACTAATTAGTATTTTTTTTTAATGAGCCACCGTGGCGGAATTGGCAGACGCGTTGGACTCAAAATCCAATTCTCGTTAAGAGAGTGTCGGTTCGATCCCGACCGGTGGTATACTTTAGCACTGTGCTGTTGGCACAGTGCTTTTTTTGTTTTTTGTAATGAAGAGTCATGCAGGATATAATTAAAATGGCTTTTAAATAAGATTTAGTGAAAATATTCTCATAAAATTCACAAATGATGTGACTTATTAACAAAAACTGTTCTATTTTGTGTTAAAATAAGTTTTTATTGCTTAAATCATATATAATTTAAAGCAGTAAAAAGTGAGTTAGGAGGATAGCAATGCATCCTAAAGAAAATGACGTTTTAAAACATATAAAAGATAACCCTTTCATATCACAAACTGAACTGGCTAAAAAAGTAGGTCTGACTAATTCTTCTGTGGCTGCGATTGTATCCGAGCTTGTGAAGAAAGAATTTATTCAGGGACAGGCATATGTACTGAATGCAGAGTATCCAATTGTCTGTATAGGCGCTGCTAACCTGGATCGCAAATTCTTCGTTCATGATCAGCTGATACACGGTACTTCGAATCCTATTCAGTCTGCACATTCAGTCGGAGGTGTTGCGCGCAATATCGGTGAGAACCTTGGACGACTCGGAGAGAGCGTTGCTCTGATTACGACACGGGGCGATGATGGTGAATGGAAAACAATTCACGATTTAACTGCACCGTTTATCAATCTCGATTTTGCTGAGCATATTGCAGGACAGAGTACAGGCTGCTATACTGCATTAATCAGTCATGAAGGTGAGATGGAATACGGTTTTGCCGATATGAACATCTACGATTATCTGACACCGGAAGTGCTGATTAAACAGACATACATATTAAAGCGTGCGAAATGTATTATTGCAGATCTAAACACACCGAAAGTGTCTCTTGACTTCTTGTGTGCTTATGCAGAGAAGCACGATCTTAATCTTGTGCTGATACCTGTGTCGGGACCGAAAATGAACCGTATGCCGGATAATTTAAATGCAGTCGACTGGCTGATTGTTAACAGAGACGAAACAGAAGCACACTTTAACATTAAAATTCACAGCGATGAAGATCTGCTTAAAGCAGCAGGAATGTGGAATGAAGCAGGTGTTAGTCACGTTATTGTTACAAATGGCGTCAAATCGATAGCTTACAGCGGTAAGAGCGACGGCGGTAAGATATACAGCATAATTCCATCGGACAAGGTTGTCGACGTCACAGGGGCTGGAGATTCATTTTCCAGCGCTATCGTGTTCGGCTGGCTGAAGGGCTATCCAATCGATGACGTCGTGAAGATGGCGATGATGAACAGCAGTAAGACAATAGAGACAGAATATACCGTACGTCAGGATTTAACAGAAAAACAACTTATTAAAGACATGGAGGAAGCAAAATGAATCATTTAATCGAACTACACCCGGATGTTAAAGAAGCGCTGGAAAGCAATAAACCGGTAATTGCACTTGAATCAACTATTATTTCTCACGGTATGCCTTACCCACAAAACGTTGAAATGGCTAAAAAAGTAGAAGATATTGTTCGCGAAGGCGGCGCAGTTCCTGCAACAATTGCTATTATGGACGGCAAGATTAAAGTTGGTCTCGATGAAGCTTCACTTGAAAAACTTGGGAACTCTGAAGGTGTAGCGAAAGTTTCACGCCGCGACCTGGCAGAAATTATTGCGACTAAACGCATCGGTGCAACGACAGTGGCATCGACGATGATTTGTGCAGAAATGGCAGGCATTAAATTCTTCGTTACAGGCGGAATCGGCGGTGTTCACCGCGGTGTGGAAGAAACTATGGATATCTCAGCGGACCTTGACGAGTTAGGGAAAACTGATGTCGCTGTTATCTGTGCTGGAGCTAAATCAATTTTAGACCTTGATAAGACGATGGAATATCTTGAAACTAAAGGTGTACCGGTAATCGGCTATCAAACGGAAGTACTGCCGGCATTCTTCACACGCACAAGTGATATTAAATTAAACACTGTGTCTGAAACAACTGAAGACATCGCTGCAATTATTAAAGCGAAGCACGATCTTAAACTTGAAGGCGGTACAGTAATTGCGAACCCTATTTTAGAAAGCGATGAACTGCCAAAAGAGTATATCGACGGTATCGTTATGGAAGCTGTTAAAGAAGCTGAAGAAAACGGCATCGGCGGTAAAGATTCAACACCGTTCCTGCTAGGTAAAATTGTCGAAAAAACAGAAGGCAAATCTCTGGAAGCCAACATTAAATTAGTGTACAACAACGCTAAAGTCGGTACGCAGATTGCTGTAGATTACTTTAATATGCAATAATTATTAATTTAAGCCCTAATCCTTACAATTCTTTAAGGATTAGGGTATTTTTATATATAAGGATTACATAATTAAAAGAGGGTGCCGAAGTGACGGAGTTTACTAAATATCTATCATTGAAATTGGACAAAAGCGAAGAGAATTTATATGTCATCTCAGATGAGACGGGGAAACGTGAACTGCACAGCTACAATTTAAAAAATAAGAGTTATGTCAAAGTGACAAACGAGCAGGAGAACGTTAAAAACTATTGGTTTACAGACGGGGGACTGTTAACGGCAACAGATTTAAAAGGCAATGAACGCGAGCAGCTGATTTACACTAACAAAGAAGAAAAGGTGCAGCTTACGGCGGATGACGATTATTATCACCATTACGGTGTACATATGGATGGAAATTTTATCTTTTTGAGAAACCATAAAGAAGGTAAAATATTTGAGCTGATAAACTATTCGGACGGACAGCAAAAAGTCCTGAATTCATTTGAAGAACCGTCTTCGATTATTGGGGAATTCGATGATAATCATATACTGATAAGCCAGGCTGTAAATAATTTAGATAAAAAAATCTTTCTCTTTAATATAAAAACAGGAGAATTAACAGATACAGAACTGCCGGCAGGACGGTTTGGCAATTACCGCTCACTGAATGATGCGGAAGCTCTATTTACGAGCGATTATTTGGAAGGCCATTTAAATTTATATAAATTAAACAAAGAAACTTTTGAATTTAAAAAACTGACTTATTTTAAATGGGACATTCAGAAAGTAATTGTGCTTGAAGATAAAAATAATATTGTTTTCGAAGTGAATAAAAAAGGCTTTTCTAAACTCTTTAAATATGATGTTCAGAATGATCTCCTCGAAACACTTGATTTCTCAAGCTGCGGAGTAGTGCACTCACTGGCTAATTCTAATGACAAGCTGTACGTCCTGTATTCGGATATGGCAACACCGCATGCAGTGTATGAATTTAATATAACAGACAGCAGTACAGAAAAATTATTCGGCAATGAGGAAATCGATACTCAAATCAATACAACATACTCGACATATCCGTCGTTTGACGGACTCGATGTACCGTATTATTTATATCAGCAGAACGAGAAGGCACCAACCGCAATTCACGTGCACGGCGGACCGGAATCGCAGGCGCGCCCAGAATTTAATGAATTGTATTATAAGCTCTATAAAGAAGGTTATCAGATTGCGGTGCCGAATATCAGAGGATCGACGGGATATTCTAAATTTTATATCGGTCTTGATAACCAGGAGAAACGCATGGATGCTGCAAAAGATGTTGTTGAACTGCGGCAGCATTTAATTAACAAACATCAGGCTGATAAAGACAATATTTTTATTATGGGAAGAAGCTACGGCGGTTTTATGACACTGCTGCTGATTACCCAGTTCCCGAAATTGTGGAAAGGCGCTGTCGATATTGTCGGCATTTCGCACTTTACAACCCTGTTGTCTAACACACCGGCCTGGCGCCGGGAGCAGCGCTCTTATGAGTACGGTTTTATCGGCGAGCACGATGAGTTCATGCAGTGCATTGCACCGCTGAACAATACTCAGAGAATACGCTGCCCGCTTAAAATATTTCACTCGCATAACGACGTCAGAGTACCGTATTCGGAATCGGTCCAGATGTTTGAAAGAATGAAAGAAGAAAATAAAGATGTAGAGCTCACTGCATATGAAAATGAAGGACATCAGTACTTATACACTGAAAATCAGGATGATATGAATACTAAAATAATTAAATTCTTTAATGAATTAAACGTAAAATGATTAACCAAGACCCCGCCAAAACGAAAATTTTGACGGGTCTTTATTGTATAAAGCTTTAAAATCTCTCAAGTTATATAAAATGGATTAATAATTAATAGTGTTACGCTTGCTTTAGCCGGGGATAATTATATAATAGGTTTGTAGTAAGAATCGCTTTAAACCAACGTTAGATTACTATTTACTCTTTTGATATCTACGATTTTGTTATATTTCACTTTTAAATATATTTCATTTTAAAATTATTCTGGAGATCCGCTATCTCCTTCATAGACTGTATGAAAACGAATAATGAACACTTATAATTTTATCTTTATAAATTTCTAAAAAACAGAAGTATACGTTAATGGATACTATAGTTGCACTTTGTGACGTGGTTTATTTATTAATGAAAAATTTAAGCAGAATCAGTTATATCAAAAGAATTCTAAATAGTTTTAAAAATCTTAAATTGGTTATAGGTAGAGTGCGATATTATATTCTAGGAGGATGACTTATGCAGTTAACACCACGCGAGAAAGAAAAGCTGATGATAGTAGTGGCTGCCGACCTTGCACGAAGACGCAGAGAACGGGGGCTGAAGCTGAACCATCCGGAAGCTATGGCATTAATTACTTATGAAATAATAGAAGGCGCCAGAGATGGTAAAACCGTCGCTGAACTGATGGAATATGGAGCGACAATACTTAAACGTGAGGACGTTATGACAGGGATACCCGAAATGATTGATGACATCCAGGTGGAGGCTACTTTTCGGGATGGTACAAAACTGGTTACGGTGCATGACCCAATCCGTTAATCTGAAAAAAGTTATTTAATAAAGAAAGGAATTGATTGCTGATGATTCCGGGAGAATATATTTTAAAATCTGAAGAAATTGTTTGTAATGAAGGTGTAAATAATACAAGTATAACTGTCATTAACAAAGGAGATAGACCAATTCAAATCGGTTCACATTATCATTTTTATGAAGTGAATAATGCTCTGAGCTTTGACAGAGAACAGGCATATGGCAAAAGACTGGATGTTCCGGCCGGGGCAGCTGTAAGGTTTGAACCGGGTGATGAAAAAGAAGTCCACCTGATTGATTATGCCGGTAAACGAGAAGTTTACGGTTTTCACAATAAAGTAGATGGGCCATTGAAAGGCGGGAATGAATAATGAGCTTCAAAATGTCTAGGAATCAATATTCTCAAATGTACGGTCCGACTACCGGTGACTCTATTCGTTTAGGAGATACGAATATATTTATTCAAATTGAAAAAGACTATACAAAATACGGAGAAGAAGTTGTTTTTGGCGGAGGCAAGGTAATACGTGACGGCATGGGACAGCACCCGCTGATTACACGGGAGGAAGATGAACGCGTTCCGGATACCGTCATCACGAATGCAGTTATTTTGGACTATACCGGTATTTATAAAGCGGATATTGCTCTTCGTGATGGTAAGATTTCCGGTATCGGCAAGGCTGGTAATCCTTTGGTGCAGGATAAGGTGGATATTATCATCGGTGCTTCCACCGAGGTCATTTCAGGAGAAGGAAAGATCATTACAGCGGGAGCCGTTGATACTCACGTGCATTTCATTAATCCGGATCAGATAGAAGTTGCTTTGACTGGTGGTATTACTACAATTATAGGAGGAGGCGCCGGACCGGGAGCAGGCTCCAGGGCGACAACTGCCACTCCTGGTAAATGGCACATTGAACGTATGCTCGGAGCACTAGAAGGACTGCCGATTAATGTGGGTCTTACAGGTAAAGGACACGCAACGTCGAGAGAGCCACTGGCAGAACAAATACTTGCCGGAGCGATTGGCCTGAAGATACATGAAGACTGGGGAGCTACCCCGTCGGCGATTAGCCATGCTTTGGAAGTAGCTGATGAATTCGATGTACAAATTGCCCTGCATGCCGATACTTTGAACGAAGGCGGCTTTTTTGAAGATACAATGGCAGCAATAAAAGACCGTGTAATTCATATGTATCATACTGAAGGTGCAGGTGGAGGGCATGCCCCTGACTTGATTAAATCAGCAGGCTATATGAATGTACTTCCTGCTTCGACGAATCCGACGCTTCCATATACAGTTAATACAATAGATGAACATCTCGATATGGTCATGGTTGCTCATAACTTGAATCCTTCGGTACCGGAAGATATCGCATTTGCGGATTCCCGAATTCGCAGTGAATCCATCGCAGCGGAAGATATACTTCAGGATATGGGCGTCTTCAGTATGATGAGTTCGGATGCACAGGCGATGGGCCGGATTGGCGAAGTAGTATTAAGAACATGGCAGACTGCGGATAAAATGAAAATGCAGCGCGGTATTATGGAAGGCGACAGCGAGCATTCAGACAATAATCGCGCTAAACGTTACATTGCGAAATATACCATCAATCCATCGATTACACATGGGATATCGGATTATGTCGGTTCGGTAGAAGTAGGGAAAATTGCAGATCTGGTTATTTGGGATCCGAAGTTTTTCGGAGCCAAGCCCGAGATGATATTGAAAAACGGCATGGCTGTGTCGAGCCTTATGGGGGATCCCAATGCAACGATTCCAACGCCGCAACCGATGAACTACAGACCGATGTTTGCCTCCTACGGCAAAGGACTGTCAAATAGTTCGATTACATTTGTATCCCAGGCGGCTTATGACAACAATATTAAAGAGAAGCTTGGGCTCCAAAAAATGGTGCTTCCGGTCCATGGAATTCGTGAATTGACAAAGAAAGATATGAAATTAAATTCGGAAACACCGGATATCGATGTGGATCCGCAAACTTATGAAGTAAAAATTAATGGAGAAGTCCTGACATGCGAACCGGTTGATATCGTACCGCTTGGTCAGCGTTATTTCCTATTTTGAGGTGACAGTATTGATAGTAGAAGAAATAGTAACAAATATAAGAGAATTGAATGCAGATGAACTGGAAAAACGTCATCTGGAAAAAGTATATATGGAAAGTTCACATTTAATGAAACGTATACAGCGTGTCGAAACAGACCATGGCCGTGATGTCGGTATACGTCTGAAGAACCCCCGCGATCTGGAAGCGGGAGATGTGCTTTATATGGATGATGATAATATGATTGTTGTCGATGTATTATCGGATGATTTAATTATTATCAGTCCCCGCAGTATGAATGAGATGGGAACAATTGCCCATCAGCTCGGGAACCGTCATTTGCCGGCACAATTTGAAGGTGACAATATGCTTGTTCAGTACGACTATCTTGTAGAGGAATTACTCTTAGAGATGGAGATACCTTTTAAACGTGAGGAACGTAAAGTTAAACAAGCATTCCGTCACATCGGACACAGCCATGACTAATAATGCTTTGTCGTTGTTGCAATTATGTGATTCAAACTTTCCAAACGGTGCCTTCAGTCATTCATTCGGACTGGAGACCTATATCCAAAACGATATTGTCTTTGATGCAGAGACTTTTTCCGACTGGTTAAAAGTTTATCTGCATGAGCAGCTGGCATACGCAGATGGTCTGGCTTCAAGAATTGTATATGAAGCTCTTGAAAATGATGATTTAGAAAGAATTTGGGAAATCGATCGTATCTTAACAGTTCAAAATCTGTCAAAGGAATCACGTGATGGAACCCAGCGTATGGGAGACAGGATGCTGGACATTGCGGAATCAATATATAATATCCCTATTTTATCAACTTACCGTAAACGCCTGAAGGAAAAAAAATCCTTTGGACATTCGGCAATCGTATTTACGATGGTTGGTCATTACCTAGATGTAGAAAAAGAAACTACCATTGTATATTATCTGTATTCGACGATTGTTTCGCTTGTACAAAATGCAGTGCGTGCGATTCCGCTTGGACAGACTGCAGGCCAGAAAGTAATTTATGCTTTTCAGGAAGAATTGAAAACAGCAGCGGAAAAAATTATGAAATTGGATGAACTTGAATTCGGAGTTGTTTCACCGGGACTTGAAGTCTCACAGATGCAGCACGAACGCGTAGGGATACGTATATTCAGTTCATAGCAATATATTGAAAATTTAGCAGAATAATTAATTTATGAGGACGTGTTAATTATGGAACCAATAAGAATTGGTGTCGGAGGACCTGTTGGTGCAGGGAAAACAATGTTAGTGGAAAAGATTACCCGTGAACTGGCTAACGAAGTGAGTATGGCGGTAATTACTAATGATATTTATACGAAAGAAGATGCTAAGTTTTTAGTTAAGAACGGCATTCTGGATGAAGATAGAATTGTCGGTGTTGAAACGGGTGGATGCCCTCACACTGCGATTCGGGAAGATGCATCAATGAACTTTGCGGCAATCGATGAACTTAAGGAAAAACATTCCGATGTTGAATTAATTTTTGTAGAAAGCGGCGGTGATAATTTAGCAGCCACTTTCAGTCCGGAACTGGTAGACTTTTCTATTTATATTATCGATGTGGCGCAGGGAGAAAAAATTCCGCGTAAAGGCGGTCAAGGCATGATTAAATCGGATTTATTCATCATCAATAAAACAGATTTGGCACCGTACGTAGGTGCGAGCCTCGACGTGATGGAATCCGATACGAAAGTCTTCCGCGGAAATAAACCGTTTGTGTTCACCAATTTAAAAACTAATGACGGTCTGGATCAGGTAATCGAATGGCTTGAAAAACATGCATTATTAAGAGGATTGGGACAAGATGTCTAAATGGACTGGTATTCTGGAGATGGATATGGAGAACCGGCAGGGCAGGACGGTAGCCGACAATGTTTATTTTCAGGGTGCATTTAAAGTAATGCGTCCTGTATACCTGAACAATTACAACTATCCCTGTTATTATCTTTTGAACCCGGGCGGCGGCTATCTCGATGGAGATACGTACCGGATGAAAATAACACTGCAGGAAGAAGCTCAGCTGACTCTGACTACTCAGTCATCGACAAAAGTTTACAAAACACCTAAATCATATGCATATCAGGAAACGGAATTTCATTTAAAAAAGGATAGTTATTTAGAGTATCTTCCAGATGCACTCATTGCATATAAGGATGCAAAATACGTACAAAAAAATGTCGTTTATATGGAGCAGGGCGCGACTCTGCTGTATTCCGATATCGTAACGCCCGGATGGTCACCGGAAGGCAGTAAATTCAGTTACGACAGCTTGCAGCTTAAAAGTGAAATTTATATGGATAATGAGCTAGTTGTTTTTGATCACGTTAAACTGCAGCCTGAAATGCAGAATATGGCTGGGCTGGGTTTTATGGAAGGATATACACATTTAGGTTCATTTATCGTTATTGGAGAGAAAACGGATGATGCATTACTGGATCGGCTGTACGAAACGATACAGGAAGAAACAGGAGATTTTGAATTTGGGATATCAAAACTTACGCTGCCGGGCTTTACTCTAAGGATTATGGCTAACAAAACGCAGGTTATCGAACGGATTATAACTTCCTGCCATGCTGTAATCAGCGATGAATGGAATCAGATGGAACCAAGTTTTCTAAGAAAATATTAATGTATGGCCCGACATATTAAAACAGTGTCGGGCATTATTTTTAAATATAAAGGAGAAGCGGCAAATGAAGAAGATAAATATTCTAGTCTTATTTTTACTCGCAATTATAATGACTGCGTGCTCGAATGAAAATAATGAGCAGACAGAAAATAAAATGAACAGCGATGAACTCGTGCTGGCCGTTGGAGGAGTGACGGATGAAGGGTTTGACCCGACTACGGGATGGGGGATGTACGGTTCTCCATTATTTCAGAGTACATTATTGAAATATGATAAAGATTTTAATATTGAAAATGATTTGGCAACCGATTATAAAGTCAGTGATGACGGTTTGACTTATATAGTGGAAATACGTGATGATGTAATGTTTTCAGATCAGCAGCAGCTGACGGCTGAAGATGTTGTGTTTACTTTCGAAACCGCACAGGACAGTGGTTCTATTATCGATTTGAGTAATCTGGAGCAGGTGGAAGCTGTAAATGATTATACAGTTGTATTTACATTGAAAGAACCTGAATCTACTTTTATTTCGCATCTTGTAACACTCGGAATTGTGCCGGAGCATGTTTACGACAGTACATATAATGAAAATCCTGTTGGTTCGGGACCATATCAGCTGGTGCAATGGAACAAAGACCAGCAGTTAATTGTGGAAGAAAACCCTTATTATTACGGAGAAATTTCCGGATTTGAAAAATTAACATTTTTATTCCTGGAAGAAGATACAGCATTTGCTGCTGCTAAATCCGGTGAAGTAGACATTGCAGCCATCACCCCGAGTTTTGCTGAACAGGACGTTCCGGGTATGGATTTAGTGACATTAGATACAGTGGATAACAGGGGAATCGTCTTTCCTTATGTGAAATCCGGTCAGCAAAGAGAAGATGGCACACCGGTTGGAAATGACGTCACGGCAGATGAAACTATTAGAAAATCAATTGATATTGCTGTGAACCGGGAAGCAATGGTGGACGGTGTGCTGAACGGGTACGGCAGACCAGCTTATTCAGTAGCAGATAATTTACCATGGTGGAATCCTGAAACAAAGTTCGATGATAATAAAGTTGAAGAAGCCAAATCAATGCTGGATGAAGCTGGCTGGAAAGAAAATGACCAGGGCGTACGTGAAAAAAACGGACTGGAAGCGGCTTTCACAATCTTTTATCCTGCAGGTGATGAAATCCGTCAGTCTCTTTCAATGGCAGCGGCAGACCAGATTAAAGAGCTTGGAATCAAAGTAGATATAGAAGGGCAGAGTTGGAATGAACTCGAGAAATTAATGTATTCCAACCCTGTCATGATGGGCTGGGGCAGTCATGACCCGTTGGAAATGTATAATATATACAGCAGTGAAACAAGAGGGCAAGGTTACTATAACACGAATTATTATTCCAACCCTGTTGTGGATGAATATATGGAAAAAGCAATGCGCGCAACAACACCGGAAGAAGCCAATGAATACTGGCAGAAAGCACAATGGGACGGTGACACAGGCTTTTCATCCCGCGGTGATACTCCATGGGTGTGGCTGATTAATACCCAACATCTTTATCTGGTGAATGAAAATCTCGATATCGGTGAACAGAAATTACAGCCGCACGGACACGGCTGGCCGGTGACAGACTTTATTGAACAATGGCACTGGAAAGAGGGATAATAGTGCACAGCAAAAAAATAATGAAATATATTTCATTAAAGCTTTTGAAACTGATATCTATGCTGGTTGCCATAAGCATTTTATCCTTTGTACTTCTCAGGCTCTCACCGATAGATCCGGTCCAATCGTATATTGGAGCGGATATGACTCGTGTGAGTCCCGAACAGCGGGAAAACATAGAAGAACACTGGGGACTGAACGAAACGGCTATTCATCAATACATTTCCTGGGGAAAAGCTGTTCTTAGAGGTGATCTCGGAACATCTCTGCTGTACCGGTCCGATGTAGCAAGTGTAATTGGAGAGCGTTTTGCAGCTTCTCTCGCATTGATGGCGGTGGCATGGATAATTTCAGGAGTTATTGGTTTTGTATTGGGAATAACAGCGGCCTTGAAACAAGGAAGCTGGATAGATAAAGTCATAAAATTTTATTGTTTTACTCTCGCATCAACCCCGGCTTTCTGGCTGGCGCTGCTCTTGCTGATTATATTTTCTGTCTGGCTTGGCTGGTTTCCTGTCGGCCTTGGTTCCCCTGCAGGAATTTTAGAGGAGAATGTTTCATTGGCAGAACGTCTGAAGCATTTATTTCTTCCGGCGCTAACATTAAGTGTTGTCGGTGTTGCTAATATTACACTGCATACGAGACAGAAATTGATAGAGGTATTGGAAAGTGAATACGTCCGTTTTGCTTTGTCCAAAGGCGAAAAAGGATTTGATTTGCTCTGGCGTCATGGTTTAAGAAATATTTCTCTGCCTGCTGTTTCTCTGCATTTTGCTTCTTTCGGAGAACTCTTTGGAGGTGCTGTTTTAGCAGAGCAGGTATTTTCTTATCCCGGCCTTGGACAGGCGGTGGTCGATGCAGGACTTGGCAGTGATGTGCCGCTCCTGCTGGGTATCGTTCTGTTTACCACTCTGTTTGTATTCACAGGGAATTTACTGGCGGATTTACTGTATAAAATTATCGATCCCCGTATGAGAAGGATGATGTAACTAATGGAAGAGAAAGTTTTGAAGAACCAAAGTGACAAATTCCGGCTTAACCTCAGACAGCGCACAATAGGGAAGATTACAGGCGCATCATGCATCCTTGCTTTATTGGTCATCAGCGGTTATATGATAGATGGGGAAAATATAAATATTAATTTGGAAGCTAAAAATCAGGCGCCGGATCTTGAACATCTTTTTGGAACAGATTGGCTTGGCAGGGATATGCTGCTCAGGACATTGAAAGGTTTGGTTTTAAGTCTGGGAGTGGGTATAATAGCTGCTTTTTTCAGTACAGTGATTGCTTTAGTACTTAGTCTGCTGTCTTCATGGAATAAAACAGCGGATAACATAGTAACCTGGTTGATTGATTTATTTTTAAGCGTCCCGCATATCGTTACTTTAATATTGATTTCATTTGCTGCGGGCGGAGGTTTTAGAGGAATCGTTATTGGTCTCGCCCTGACACACTGGCCAAGCCTGGCAAGGCTGTTAAGAGCAGAAGTTCTGCAGCTGAAAACAGCAAAATATGTCTGGGTATCCAAGCAGATGGGCAAATCCAGATTATGGATTGCCGGACATCATTTTTTACCGCACTTAGTGCCTCATCTTTTTGTTGGTTTTATCCTGCTGTTCCCCCACGCGATTTTACATGAAGCAGCAATCACCTTTCTCGGATTTGGTTTATCCACAGAAACACCGGCGATAGGCATTATTTTATCGGAGTCGATGAAGTACCTGTCTACAGGTCTGTGGTGGCTGGCATTGTTTCCGGGCTTGTCATTATTACTGATGGTTATACTTTTTGATATGCTCGGCAGAAATATAAGAAAGCTGATTGATCCTTTTCAGGGACAAAAGATATAGAGGAGATGGAGATGTGTAATGGCTAATAGTAAAATTGTTGAACAGCCGGAGAAAGTACCATTATTGGAAGTGAAAAATTTCTCATTAAGTTTCCGGCATTATGAAACAGGCTTGCGTGAAACAGAGTTGGAAATTGTCCGTAATTTCAACTTAACCATTCATGAGGGAGAAACTGTTGCTGTGCTGGGAGCGAGCGGATCTGGAAAAAGTTTGCTTGCAAACGCAATATTAGGCATTCTTCCATCCAATGCTAAAGTTTCCGGAACGTTGAAATATAAAGGAAAATCACTGACAAAAAAAAGGCAGTCTTTACTGAGAGGCAGAGAGATTTCACTTATCCCGCAATCAGTTAATGCACTAGACCCGTTGATGAAGACAGGCAAACAAATCCGTCCGGTGACTAAAAAGAAAGCGGACAAAGACATCGAGAAGGATATCTTTGAAAAACTTGGACTGCCTGCTTCTGTCGGACAGCGGTATCCATTTGAATTGTCGGGAGGAATGGCCAGAAGGATACTTGTTTCTTCTGCCATTGTGAGCAGTGCAGATTTAATAATTGCAGACGAGCCGACACCGGGGCTCGATCCAGCTGTTCTTGAGGAAACTGTCAGACAGATGAAACAGTTTGCCGAGGGTATTAAAGGGATGATGTTTATTACCCATGATATTGAAGCTGCCTTAAAAGTGGCGGATAAAATTGCTGTATTTTATAAAGGTGAAACAATAGAGATTGCCCGTTCGGAAGATTTTTCCGGTAAAGGAGAAAAGCTCAGACATCCTTACACAAAAGCATTATGGAACGCCTTGCCGAAAAATGATTTTATCTCATTAAAGGACCGGCTGTCTTCAGAGCAAGATGAAAATACAGATATGATCCCAGAAAAACAGAAAAATAATAAGCTTGAATTAAGCGGAATAAGCTATCGCTATCCTAAGGGAGAATGGTTATTCAGAAATTTGGATCTGACGGTAATGCCGGGTGAAATTTTAGGTATATATGGAAAAAGCGGCAGCGGTAAATCGACACTGGCTCAAATTATCTCGGGCTATAAAAAGCCATCCGAAGGTTCAATCCGGCTCGGGGGCGAAGCAATTGCTGAAAATGGCAGAAATCCTGTACAAATGGTTTGGCAGGATTCAGAAAAAACAATCAATCCGAGATGGAAAATTAAAAAAACACTGCAAGAAGGCGGTCCTGAAAATCAGGAGCTTTTTAAAGCTATGGGGATTAAAAAAGAATGGATGACCCGTTGGCCGAGTGAACTGTCAGGCGGCGAACTGCAAAGGTTCTGCTTAACGCGTGTACTCATGGGTAAGGTGGATTATCTTATTGCAGATGAAATAACAACAATGCTGGATACTGTCACTCAGGCACAAATTTGGAGTTCCTTAATCGAACTATCGAAAGAAAAAGAAATAGGTATTATTGCAATCAGTCATGATCACCAATTACTGGAAAGGATTTGTGACCGGGTTATACAGTTTGAAGACTTGAAATGATTTTTATATTTAACTGAAAGATGTTAGACTAAAATATAAATTCCTGAAAAAAGCATTTTTTGTATTAAAACGGGAATGTAATAATAACTATTTTTTCAGGAGGTGTTGTTAAATGGTAGATAATTTTGAAGTAGAGCCGGTATTTCAATCTCGACAGCATGAAAGACATCAATTTAAACTTGTCATTGACGGACGTAATTATAAAGGCGATTATACAAACGGAGAAATTCAATGGCTAAACCCGCATCCGAAACAAAATGTGGATGAAGCTCAATTGGCTTCTGTGGAAGCGGAAATATATGCCTTACTGGATGAACATGGTATCAAAGATGATTCGGACGAAATTGAGATAGAAAAAATATCAAATAGCCAGGCACGCGACCTCCATAAATTCAAACTGAAGATACAGGGTGAATATTTCAAAGGAGTTTTCTTCAAAGATGGGGAGATAGAATGGTTTCATCCTAAACCAAGACGCAAATTAAAAGATGAGCGAATTGATAAAATAGAGGAAAAAGTACAAGAGAAAATGAAAAAAGAACTTGAGTAATTTATACGAAGATTGGGTTGGCGCAATAGCTCTCAGAAAATAATATACTTAATGGAGTATATATAATCCGTGCGTTAGACTTTTTAGGGAAAAACATCATCATAAGGCTGCAGGCTTATGTGAAGTCCCCTGAAAAGCTGACGTACGGATTATTTTTGATGAAGATATTTATACTCTAACCCCGGAAATTAAAGTTTTAATTCATTAAATTATTAAATTTTTGAAGCAGACGGGCAAATTCATCGATATCTTCATCTTCCCATTTATCTATCATTTTTGAAAAACGCTGCTTGCGGCTTTTTCGTGTATGTGTGATAACATCCCATCCCTTGCTGTTTATATCATATATATATGAACGGCGGTCTGTCCGGGATTGCTTTTTTTCGAGCAGTTCTTCTGTCAATAAACCCCCAGCTTGTCTGCTGACGGTGGAAATATCGAGATGAAGCTTTTCGGCAATACTTTTGACACCCATCGGTCCGTTTCTTGAGATGAGCAGCAGGATTAAATAGCTGGCACGATTCAGTTCCTGGGATTCATCCAAATCAACAGTGCGGCTTCGTAAAGCACGGACCATCATAGCAATTTCCAACTCCAGAATTTCTAAAGATTCTTCGTTTACCATTTATAAATTCAGCCTCCAAATTTTTCAGCTTATATAGTTGACTTAAGATATAGTTGTATTATACAATCATTAATTGTGTTATGTCTATGAAAGAAGGAAAATGAATGTCTTTAGAAAATGAAAATAATAATCAGCTCACAGGCAAAAGCAGAACAATATTAATGGCTGTGCTGTTATCGGGAGCATTTGCAGCGATCTTAAATCAGACGCTCCTCGCTACTGCGATTCCTCATATAATGACGGATTTAAATCTGGATGCGGATGTTGCCCAGTGGCTGCAGTCAGTCTTTATGCTTGTTAACGGTATTATGATACCTATTACAGCTTTTTTAATTAATAAGTTCTCAACGAGAACTTTATTCTTCACTGCGATGTCACTGTTTGGCATCGGCACGCTGATTTGCGGTATTTCTCCGTCGTTTCCAGTACTTTTAACGGGACGAATTCTGCAGGCGGCGGGCGCAGGTATTGTCATGCCTCTGATGCAGACGATTCTCTTCCTGGTTTATCCGCGTGACCAACGGGGGAAAGCGATGGGAATGTTCGGTCTTGTTATCAGTTTCGCACCGGCCATCGGACCGACTCTGTCAGGATGGTTTATCGACATCTATCCTTGGCGCGGTTTGTTCTACATGATTCTGCCAATTGTAGCCATCGATCTTATCGTGGCATATTTTATATTGAGAAATGTGACAGAGAAAACGAACCCGAAACTGGATATGACATCTATTATTCTGTCGACGCTCGGTTTTGGCGGACTGCTTTACGGATTCAGTGCTGCGGGCAACAGCGGCTGGTTGAGCCTTGCGGTGATACTGCCGATAATTATTGGTGCAATCGCCCTTGTACTGTTCATTAAGCGCCAGAATAGATTGGAAGAACCAATTTTAGAGTTTGGTGTATTTAAAGATAGAATATTTACCTTATCTACATCATTGGGAATGATTGTCTTCATGTCTATGATCGGCGGAGCAGTGATACTGCCCATCTTCATGCAGACGATGCTCGGTTTCAGCGCAATGGAATCCGGCATGATGCTGCTCCCAGGTGCTTTGATGATGGGAATTATGAGTCCTGTGACAGGCAGACTGTTCGATAAATACGGAGCAAAATGGCTGGCAATTATCGGACTCGGCATGCTTACAGTAACCACGCTGATGTTTGCTACTTTGAATACCGAAACTACATTTACTTACCTTGCCGTCGTTAATACGTTCCGTATGCTCGGTGTCGCAATGGTGATGATGCCTGTAACAACAGCTGGATTAAACAGATTGACAAACAGGCTTGTGCCGCATGGTACTGCGATGAACAATACGATGCGACAGGTCGCCGGTGCAGTAGGGACAGCTCTTCTGGTCTCTATTATGACGAATATGGCAAGACCGGAACAAGGAGTTGAAGGCATGATTCACGGAGTGAATATGTCCTTCCTGTTTGCAGGAATTCTTGCATTTATCGGTTTTATTCTCGCTTTCAGATTGAGAAAAAATGAAGATATGGATTAAATTAAAGCAGCATTCCGTGAAAGCGGAACGCTGCTTTTTTATTATGTTTCTGTATTAGATTGTTTAGATCTGACATACTGTCCGGTAATGATAATAACCAGTCCGATGAACATAAAATACTGAACGATAAACTGGGACAAGCCGTTCAGAAAATCAAAAGGATAAATCATGCGCCCCGTACTGTATATCAGCAGAACGATGAAAATTAATCTGCTCGTCCATGAACTAGAAGTGAAGATAAAGTAAAGTGAAGCGGCTGCCACGATAACAAAGACTGTATAAAGCAGTGTGTCGATTAATGAAGCATCGTAAGATGCAATTTTTAACGGACTGAGCGTTTTTGAATTCATGAACAGTATCAATAAATTAGCGCTGACAAATAGAATTAAAAATAAGATACTTGATACCATCTGTTTGTTGCCGTGGCTGGACGACTGATGTTTGATGCCGTGATTCATGAATGGCACCATAGCGAGTATTAAAACAATCACGGCGGGCAGTACAAGCGAAATAACAATTTCCCCAAAGAAAAATATTGTTGCCGAGAACAGTACGGCAAAATACACACCGAGAATTGCAGCATCTGACCAGTAATTATTCCGGTGTTTAGGCAGATTTTTAGAAGCCACGCGGGCAACATCTTTCGTTTTGGCGTTATAGTATTCAACGTAATCTTTACCAGAATCGGTCATTGCAGCTGCCATTATGTACAGCTTTTCAAACTTTGCATCTTCGGTAACAAAGTTTTTATCAAACTCCTTGTTCAGCGATTGAAAAGCCAGCTGATTATCATCTGAGAGTGTGGTAAATATTTTTTGGTATTCTTTTTTATAATTCTTCATAAAAACATCCCCGTGCAATATATGTTACTCATTATTATAGCAGACAATACAGAGCATATAATATTAAATGCCGGTGCTTTCATTAACTGTTTTTGAAAGCTCCAGTTCTTCAGCAACTTTCGATACATCCGCTTTGGACTCGTCAATCACACGGCTGTTCAGAAAGGTAAAGATAATAATAATTAAAGCAGTAAAACTTATACTGTGGATAAGCCAGAAAGGAAGATAATCATATGCAAAACCGTACAGCAGAGTACCTATAGGAGCAATCGAGGAAGCGAACAGTCCGATTGCGGAAAACACTCTGCCTTTGATGTGCTGCGGTACAGTCAGCTGTACAAAAGTGAAAAGCGGTACATTAATCACCTGCAGCATAACCGCTATAGTAAAGCCCATTGCTGCAAAAAATGCAATTGAATATGTGTCAGCCATGCTTGTATACAATGGGAGTAAATACAGCGGTATGGTGAATGTCCAGAGTATCAGCGATATTTTCATCAGTCCTACAGGGTTTTTAAATTGTTTTACCGAGCCTATTACAATTCCTGCAATAAGAACTCCGAATCCGTCAAAAGCATTAATTATGCCAACAGTTTCCGGTGAGAACTTCAGTTCTGTAATCATCGCTTTTTCCGGATAAATCCCCATAAGAGAAGCAAAGAAATTAATAAAAGCAGCCATTATAAATACCCGGAGGAAGACGTATGAATTTTTAATGTATTCTATTCCCTGCCAGACATCATGTTTAAATTTTCCAAAGACTGAAGTGGTCTCGGGTTGACTTGAGTTCTCTAAGACATAATTCTCAGGATTGTAATACAAATCAAATTTGATAAAGAAATCTAGCAGGGTGGAAATAGCGTAAGTAATCGTAAATATTAAAATCATGATATAAAAATCAAATAAACCGAATAGCACACCGCCTATTGCCGGACCGATAATAATTGCAGAGGACATAATAGCAGAAACATAGCCCATTACTTTTTGAATGCGCTCCTTATAAAACATCTCGGTCATCGAAGTCTGAAATGTATTTGAAACAAAAGGATTAACGAGGGCGGTTAAGAAAGAGGTAATATATATCGCAAAAATATTAAACCCGTTAAAGTAGGTGAATACCAGAAGACCCGCCATAATCAATGTCAGAATGACTTCTCCTGATATGATGATTTTCCTTTTATTACCAAGATCACTCATAACTCCGGATAAGGGTAGCATCAGGGTCATAACTACGGAAGTGATTGCTAAATTAATCGCGAAGTAAAGAGCAGATCCTGTGAAATATAAAATGGAGTAGGAAACTGCGAACGTATAAATCAGGCTGCCTAAGTTTAAAGTCAGTCTGCTGAAAATATAAATTATAAAATTTAACTTCTCCCGAGATGGGACCTCCTTAGTAAATAACATAAACAACATCCCCTTTGTTTAATCTGATTAAACTTATCATATAATTATTTAAGATTGTAAGTCAAGAAATAGTTTAATATAATTAAACTAATGTAAATTGGAGTGAGTGATATGGCTTTAGGCGAACGTATAAAAGAATTGAGGAAAGAACAGGGGTTAACGCTTGTTGAACTAGCTGGAGAGAAGATTACCAAGGGCATGCTGTCTTTAATAGAGAATAATAAATCCAACCCGTCAATGGATACTCTTGAGTATTTAGCAGAGACACTCGGGGTCAGCATCAGTTATTTAACACAAGAAGGTGACAGCGAGTGGACAAAGAAAATGCTTGAGCGCAGTGAATTGTATAATTCTTTTGATTTTCCGACAGAGTTAATAAAAGAAGAAATACTTCCTAATATTGATAAAATTGCGCAGTCGAGCGACGGCATGTTAATTTATCATCTAATACGTGTCTACTACAGGTACACCGGCCAGAGGGAGAAAGCTGAAGAAATTACTGATTTGATTGAGCAGTTCTATAAAAGTATCGGACTCGAGAATCTGGCAGTTACTGATAAAATGAACAATGCGGTATCTATGCTGTACGAAAGAGATTATAAAAATGCTTACGAAACGACAAAGCAGCTGGAAGAAGACGTTGAGAAATACAAGGAATACGACAGTAATATCTATATAAATTATTTATTTTGGAGAAGCTCGTTTGCTGCAGATTTTAATGAAAAAGATTTTCTGGAATACGGAGAACTGCACTTGCAGGAATGCTATAAAAAAGAGAACTTCAAATATTTTTATTTGCAGAATTTAATACTTGGTTTGTATTATTCACATCAAGGCGATATGGAACAGGCTGAAGTTTATCAGGAAAATTTGAGGAAGTACTTATCGTTTAACCAGTCGGACAAGTATAAATTTGAAGTAGTGGATAAAAACCGTCCGATTAATGTATTTTATCTGCTGAATCAACCTGACAATATTATTGAACTTGTTGAGAACTATCTGGCAGAAATGGAAGCAGTGATTAAAAAAGAAAACGATAATCCAATGGTCAGCAGAGATTATATCAAACAGTATCTGCCGATATTTGAGCTGGAACTGGCTTATTATAGGCAGGATTATGAGTATGTTTTAGAAAACTTTGCTTATCAAATGTATGAACGTCCGCAAGCCCAGCATCCGCTGGACCGGATTTTGTTCGCTGTCAGAAGTCTGGTGTACCCGCTCAGTCTGTTTGAAACAGGGAAAGTCGAAAAGGCGAGAGAATCTTATTCAATCATTGAAGAAACTGTCGAGGATATAAAACATTCAATATATGCTAAAGAAATGCATATGATTAAGGAAATTATATTTGAACAATAAAGAGAGTGGAATGTGCATGGGCATATTCCGCTTTTTTATATTGAAAGAGATGTCGAGTACGACGGAGCTTTGGTGTCGTACTTGAACTTTCTCCCGGATACGACGGTGCTTCGGTGTCGTACTTGAACTCGCTCCCAGATACGACGGTGTTCCCGTGTCGTACTTGAACTTGTTCCCAGATACGACGGCGCTTTCGTGTCGTACTTGAACTGGTTCCCGAGTACGACGGTGCTTTGGTGTCGTACTTGAACTTTCTCCCGGATACGACGGTGCTTCGGTGTCGTACTTGAACTTGTTCCCGAGTACGACGCCATTTCTATGTCGTACTTAAACATCGCCACGGAAACTTTTAAATAAAAAATCGAATCCAGCATCTGCTGAATCCGATTGATTTTTCTCTAATTAACTTTGACTTTTGAATACTTTCTTGGGAATCCAATTAATATCGCAATAATTCCGCTGATAATCAGCAGCATTGGATAAATGGAATACGGCATAATTTCCACAGGCGAGATACCGGCGGCGAGTCCTGAAGCTGCAAGCATTTGTCCGCCGTAAGGAATGAGACCCTGGAATCCTGCAGCGAATGTATCGAGTATACTTGCAGATTTTCTCGGGTCCACTTCATATTCTTCAGCTATGTTTTTCGCGAGAGGTCCCGTCATCATTATTGAAATTGTATTATTGGCAGTGGATACGTCAGTAACGCTGACTAAACTTGCGATACCGAGTTCGGCGCCTTTTTTCGTTTTAATTCTGCCCATAATAGTATTGAGCAGGTAGGTGATACCTCCGTAATGACTGACTAGACCAATCATACCGGCTATTAGTATTGTGATAATTGAAATTTCCTGCATACCTGCAATACCTTCACCAGCCGCTGAAAACAGCGTAAATATATCGAAAGCTCCTGTCAACAAGCCGAGAAGACTTGAAATTGCTGCTCCGCTCAGCAACACGATTATGACATCGACCCCGAGGAGTGCGATAATCAGCACAGAAAGATATGGAATGACTTCAATAAAATTAAAGTCATAATTTCCTGTCTGACTAAGTGAGATGTCGGCAGTCATTAAATATAAAGTAATTATGGTCAGAATAGCGCCCGGCAGCACAATCCAAAAGTTCACTTTGAATTTATCAATCATTTTGACACCCTGAGTACGTGTAGCGACAATGGTTGTATCAGAAATAAACGATAAGTTATCACCAAACATAGCCCCGCCAATAACAGTGGCTAAAGCGAGTGCGAGTCCGATTTCAGTCTGGTCTGCGATACCAATGGCGATCGGTGCAATTGCTACAACAGTGCCTGTGCTGGTTCCCATAGCGAGTGATACAAAACAGCAGATAATAAAAATTCCGCTTAAAAGCAGACTAGGGGGAAGAAATGTTAATCCCATATTTACTGTTGAATCCACAGCTCCCATAGCTCCTGCAATGCCGGAAAAAGCACCGGAAAGCAAGAAAATAACAACTATAAGTATGACGTTTTCCTGTGCTGCGCCTTGAAAGTAAGCAGCTAATTTATCTTTAAACGGTTCTTTAAAATATAAAAAGAAACCTGCAACTGACGCAAGAATCGCTGCTAGCGGAATCGGCATAGCACTGAAATCTCCTGCCAGAAGTCCGGTACCAATGAATAAGGCTACAAATATAACTAGGGGCAGCAAGGATACCGGGCCGCCTTTTTTATTAGACATAATATTATCCTCCTATTAAAAAATCCCCATCTTTTATTTGTAAAGATAAGAGATGGGGAAGTCCTCAGCTTATCTTTGAGCGTCTGCTCCTGGAATTAGCACAGTACCAAATAGTCTGTTGCTGAGGCTTCAACGGGCCAGTCCCTTCACCTCTCTGGATAAGAATTTATTTAATTAATGAGATTAAGGATACACGCCTAACCGATAAAGGTCAATATATTAATACAGAGTGTCAAAAAGGTTTAATTTTCAGATAATGGGAAACTACTTCAATATAGACTTAAATATACAAATATATCAAATTTAATTTATTTTAAGTTTGTTACTTGCTTTTTGTAACTAAGTATATTATCATAATTAATGTGATAGTTCGAAAGCGAAGTATTAACGAAAAACAAAACTATGGAGGATGATTTAATTATGGCTAAATTTACAGCGGACACAGCGCACTCAGAATTAGAATTTCAAGTAAAACATATGATGGTAACTAAAGTTAAAGGAACTTTCGGGGAATGGTCGATTGATGTCGAAGCTGACAATATTGAAGACTTCACAACAGCAAAAATAAAAGGTAAAGCAAATGCAGCAACTATCGACACTAAAGTTGCAGACCGTGACGCTCACTTAACTTCTGCTGATTTCTTTGATGTGGAAAACCACCCAGAAATCACATTTGAATCAACTAAAATCGAAGGATCAGGCACAAAATTTGATGTGACAGGCAACTTAACTATTAAAGACGTCACTAACGAAGTGACTATTCCTGTGGAATACAACGGCCAGGGCGTAAGTCCTTTCGGACCGACAGTTTACGGTTTCGAATCTAAATTCTCAATCAACCGTGAAGAATTTGGCTTAACTTGGAACCAGACATTAGAAACAGGCGGAGTGCTTGTATCTAAAGACGTTAAAGTCAGCCTTGAGCTGCAACTTAACCCGGCGGACGCAGAATAATTAGATTATACAGCTAAAAATGATATATATATAAATGGGTCAATACTCCCTAATATTCTTAAATGAATATTAGGGAGTATTTTTTATGACTAAGCACTTAGTTTTTATAACAGGCCGTTAATTGATATTCTTTAAAGAAAAAAGATTACCGATAAATATAATTTAAAGGATGTATTAACTATGAAACTGAGTATACTGGATCAAGCTCCCATTACTAAAGGCAACACACCAGCAGATGCTTTAAAAAAAGCGGAAGAGCTGGCAGTGCTAGGCGATCAGCTCGGCTACGAACGAATGTGGATGGCAGAACATCACGGCACGTCTGCTTACGCAAGTTCAGCTCCTGAAATAACAGCCGCACATTTGGCAGCTAAAACAAAAAACATACGAATCGGTACCGGAGGTGTCATGATGATGCATTATTCTCCGTTAAAGCTTGCCGAAGTTTTTAAAACACTCAGCGCATTCGCTCCCGGACGTATTGATTTTGGCATGGGAAGAGCGCCCGGCGGAGATCAGTTTTCCATTTACGCATTGTCCGAGGGACGTACACCGATGGTGCATAATATGTATGAGAAATTTGATACTGCGCTCCAGCTGATTAATGATGAAGTGCCTTCATCTGATTTATATAACAGAACAATTGCGACACCGTCGAATATCACTCTGCCTGAATCGTGGCTGTTCGGTTCGAGCGGCAACAGTGCGGTAGAAGCTGGCCGGAGAGGCGCGGGTTATTCATTCGCCCAGTTCTTTAACGGACAGCTGTCAAAAGAAATACTCGATGCTTATAAAAATAATTTTGAAGCATCTCCTTTTATGGAAAAACCTGAAATTAATGTATCTTGTATGGTTACAGCAGCAGAAACTGCTGAAGAAGCGGAATTTGAAGCTAAACCTCAGGATATATGGCGTCTGCAGTTTATGAAAGGACGAAGCGGACAAGTTTTGACACCTGAAGAGGCACAGGACTTTCCGCTGACAGAAATGGACCGCATGAAAATTCAAGAAGGCCGTAAACTGCATTTAGTCGGTTCTGCCAAAGAAATCGCTAAACGTCTGCAGGAAGAGCAGATTCAGTATGGATTTGACGAAGCGATGATCTGCAGCATTCCTCACTCTCAAAAAGCGCGTCTCAATGTCTATAAGCTGCTGGCAGAAGAACTGTTTTAAAAACGATTCTGGAGGGTAAATATAGATTGATTAATTTTTGAAAATATTAAGGAGATGCTGCGGTTGACACATTTTGATGCAATAATAATCGGTTTCGGCAAAGCCGGTAAAACTTTGGCAGGGGACCTCGCCGGCCGTGACTGGAATGTGGCGCTAATCGAAAAAGATAAAACAATGTACGGGGGAACTTGTATTAATATCGCCTGTATTCCGACGAAGCTGTTAATGCATGACGCATTGAACGGCAGTGAATACAGAGCTGCCGTAGAACGCAAAAACGGAGTCATTGAGAGACTGCGTGATAAAAACTATCACAGTGTTGCAGACTTAAACAAGGCGACAGTTTACGATGGCACTGCTGTTTTTATCAGCGACAAGGAAATTGAAGTAGAAACAGGAAACGGCAAAAAAGAAGTACTGAGTGCAGATAAAATTTTCGTTAATACTGGAGCAGAGACCAGCATACCGCCGCTCGAGGGTGATATAGACTCTGATAAAGTTTATACGAGCACAACGCTGATAGACGAAGAAATACTGCCGGATAAGCTGACGATTGTCGGCGGCGGATACATTGGTCTTGAATTCGCAACGATGTATAATGCTTTTGGTTCAGAAGTCAGTGTTATCGTGCCTGCCGATGAGATTCTAAACGACGAAGATGAAGATATCAGAAATGAAATTACAAAGGATATGAAAGAGAGCGGCATTAATTTTATCTTCGGTGAGCGGGCAGAAAAAGTGAAAGAAGAAAGCAGCAGTAACATTACCGTTACTTTATCAGACGGGAGAGAGCTGACATCAAATGCGATTTTATTTGCTACAGGCCGAAAACCCAATACTAAAGGACTCGGGCTGGATAACACTTCAGTTCAGCTGACTGAAAACGGCGGAATCAAAGTTGATAATCACCTTCAGACAACTGCTGATAATATTTACGCGATGGGCGATGTAAAAGACGGCTTCCAGTTTACTTACACATCTCTGGATGATTACCGTATTGTAAAAAGTCATTTATTTGATGATGGTGAGTATTCATACGATTCGCGGACAAACGTGCATTACACCATGTTTACAGATCCGCCATATTCCCGCGTGGGGCTGACCTTGCAGGAAGCAAAAGAAGAGGGCTATGAAGCGGATGAAAACAGTATGCCGATGTCGGGTCACCCGAGATCTCACATCAATAATGAACTGCGCGGTTTATTTAAAGCAGTGGTGGATACAGAAAGCGGAAAAATTCTTGGAGTGCATTTATATGGCGTGAACTCAGAAGAACTGATTAACCTGGCTAAACTCGCTATGGACCACGATATACCTTATACAGTACTTCGTGATCAGATGTACAATCACCCTGTAATGAGTGAAGCATTTAATACTTTATTTGATATATAAATAGAATTGGAGCTTGGAATAAGCGTGACAGTCTGTCATGCCAGCCCTGATGTAAAAGACGGCTTGAAATCAAAATTTTCAAGCCGTCTTTTTGTTTACTCCAAAATTTTATTTAAGCCGCAAATTTTAAAAACCGTATTTCTTTAAGGCTCTGTAGACTTTAGCAAGCGGCAGGCCGACGACCGTATTATAATCGCTTTTTATCTCTTTAACAAAAACTGCTCCAAAAGATTGAATTCCGTATCCGCCAGCCTTGTCATACGGTTCATCTGTCTGAATATATTCTTCGATTTCCTCTTCTGACAGGTCATAAAAAGTAACTTCTGTACTGTCGGAAATAATTTCTTCAAAGTCTCTTGACTTTAATATCACAGCGGAGTACACTTCATGAGTGCTTCCGGATAAAGCCCTTATCATTTGACGCGCGTCTTCAATTGTGGCCGGTTTTTCATAAATTATTTGATTATGGCTGACTACTGTATCACAGGTTAACAGTATTGAATTATCATCTGCCGTCAAAACAGATGCTTTTAATCTTGCAGTTTCGATGACTTTAGTTTCGGGGTCGCTGTCTGTAATCTGTTTTTCATCAGCATCCGGTATAAGGATTTCGTACTCCAGACCAATCTGTGAGAGTAATTCACGGCGTCTTTTAGACTGTGAGCCAAGTATAAGTTTCATAAATGATACCTCCGGTGCGTAAGTTGGGTTAAGATGTCTGATATCCATTGTTTTTAGATTAAAAAACGTTATAATAGCGTTAATACAAGTAATCAAAAAAGATACATATAATATATTAAACTAATTAATTTTAATAATAAATAGGTTAAACCTAAATACTAAATAGATAGCCGTTTTAAGAGAGGAGCAATCATGAGAGTAGAATTGACGAAATACAGAGTTAAAGAAGGTAAAAATGAACTGGTAGATGAGTGGATTGAATATATGCATAATCATATGGATGACGTTCTCATGAATCTCGAAGGCGAGAAAATGTTCGTTGAAACTATCTTCCGTGAAGCTTTTAATGATGTGGAATACTTATACTGGTACAGTGTTCAGGATGACAATCAATCTGAAGATAACATTTCCAAAGCGGACCTTGATGAAAAACATTTAGAATACTGGGAACGCTGTATTGATAAAACTTTCAGACCTGAAGATATGAAGGCTGAAATTGTTATGATACCTGAACGTATCAGACGGGCTATGAGATATAATAACGATTAAAGGCACCCCTTCTGGGATGCCTTTTTTGTATGGACTTTACTTTTAGCTGAAAAACAACAGGGTTCACCGTTGTCAATCTAATGACTTTTCAGGTCGTTTTTCTTTTGAAGCAAACGCTCAAACTCAGCTTCAAGTTCCGGAGTGGAACCTTCCGACAGTTCACTGAGTACACGGGTAATCTGAGTTTCCAGCACAAGCAGTTCGTCTTTGGAAGAATTTCTCGGCGGGGGAGTATCAGGATTCACCAGTTTGCAGTCCTCTATATTGTAGGAAGTTTCTGCAATGCTGTTCCGGAAACGTTTATCGTGAGAGACTAAAATGATTAACCCCGGATAACTTTTCAGCATATCCTCGAGCGCTTCAATCGAATGGACATCCAGAAAGTTCGTTGGTTCATCGAGTATCAGAACCTGACTGTTCGACATCAGCAATTTAACGAGCTGAACCTTTACCCGCTCTCCGCCGCTGATCACGGAAACTGTTTTATGAACTTCATCTCCTTTAATGTTCAAGCGGGCGAGTGCGGTTCTGACAGTGGTTTCATCGTAATTGCTGCTGTTCTGGATGTTTTTGAGAATACTCGAATTTAAATCCAGAGACTCAAGCTGCTGATAAAAGTAGCCGATATCCAGATTCGAGAACTGATACTTCTCGTAGATATAATTAAGCAGAGTCGTTTTACCTGAACCGTTTTTACCGGTAATACTTACTTTATCGGTTGCTTTTAAATAAAGTGAAACATCTTTTAGAAGCTCTTTCTCCTGTCTTTTTACAGTTTCACGCTCGAGCCGGATTACAGTTTTACCGCCGAGTTTTTCAATGTCCTGAGTATAGAAAATCACCTGTTTTTCTTCTTCGGGTTTTTCTTTTTCTTCCAGCTGATTCAGTCGTGATTCCATACTCGTTCGTACTTTATCCAGTTTCTTTTGCATTTTATTAAAGTAGGGTGTTTCTTTAGTAACGTAACGGTTTGTTTCTTTGTCATACACTCTATTCGACAAAGCAGCCTGTCTGGATTTGTTCTCAACTGCTTTTTCCAGATGCTGTTTTTCCCGAATGTATTTATCATATTCGAGTTTTGCACGCTGTTTATTATGTGCTTCAATTTCTTTGTAATGCGAGTAGTTTCCCGGATACACAGCGATTTTGGTATCTTCTATCGACCATATCTCGTCTGCAATTTTATCCAGAAAATCCCGGTCGTGGGACGCGACTATTTTAAGGGCTTTCTTTTGCTTCAATTCATCAAACAGCCATGCAGCATTTGTTTCGTCCAAATGCGTTGTCGGTTCATCCAGTAAAATGACGCCTGCTGAATTTTTCAGGCCTTCCTGCAGATAAACTTTAGTCGTTTCTCCGCCGCTTTTTTTAAAATCGGCGTTTTTAAGCTGGCGAATATAAATTATATTCTCATTCGTAAGCTGCTCTGCATTATTGGCAATATAATTCAGCAGAGTCGTTTTTCCACTGCCGTTACGGCCAATCAGACCGATTGTTTTGTGTTCCTGTACAGTGATGTTATCAATCGCAAGTATTGTTTCACCGTTAATCTCTAAAGTAATTTTATTAAGATTCATCATAAAAAAGAGCCTCATTTCGTTGTCGAAATAAGGCTCCACACAGTATAATACAATATATAATTATATCTCCTCTTATTATAAACAGAGAAGAGTGTAATTATATGAGGTTATATATTATAAATGAGCTGCAGAGATTACCCTATTTCGACATAATTTTCGCATAATAAATAAACTTAAATATGTCATAAGAAAAAGGATAATCTACTTCATTGTCCTGCAGTTCACCTCGCACGTGTATTTGTTACTAATAATATAAAACAGATTAGAAAATATTGCAAATAAAGGATGGGGAATTATGGACCGTCATGAGTTTAAAAAACGTGTAATTGAATATGCACATACGATTGGTATCGATGATATCGGATTTACCACGGCAGAACCGTTCACAGAGTTTAAAGCTAAGCTTATTGATTATTATAAGAATGGTTATGAGTCGGGATTTGAGACGGGTACGATTGAGGAGCGGACCAATCCGAAAGCGAGTCTCGCCAATGCGGAAAGTATAGTGTCTATTGCGGTCGGTTATCCAAATAAACTGCGCAATGCCCCGAAATCGAAACAGGGTGAACGCCGCGGTATCTTTGCGAGAGCTTCGTGGGGAATGGATTACCATACCTTGCTTCGAACGAGACTGGAGAAACTGGAAGCCTTTATTAGAGAACTTGATCCGTCTATTGATTGTAAATCAATGGTGGATACAGGTGTGCTGAGCGACAGGGAAGTGGCACGCCGGAGCGGTCTTGGATTTTCAGGAAAGAATGGTTTTATCATCAACCCGAAACTCGGAACATATTCCTACCTCGGAGAAATGATTGTAAGTTATCCATTTCCTGCGGATGAAGAGCTGCTGGATTCCTGCGGAGATTGTAATATCTGTGTAGACCGCTGTCCGACAGGGGCACTCGTCGGAAACGGGCAGGTGGATTCTAAAAAATGCATTTCATTTCTTACTCAGACGAAAGGTTTCATGCCGGTGGAGTACCGTTCTAAAATAGGGAACCGGCTTTACGGCTGCGATACGTGCCAGCAGGTCTGCCCGCGTAACAGGGGCATCAATACAGAACACCATGAAGATATTGTTCTTGAACCGGAGATTTTAAAACCTGAACTTACCAGCCTGCTGCAAATGTCAAATCGTGAATTTAATGAAACGTATGGCCACCTTGCAGGTGTCTGGCGCGGCAAGAAGCCGATTCAGCGGAATGCAATCATTGCACTTGCGCACTTTAAAGAAACTGCGGCAATTGATATACTGAAACAAGTTGCTGAAACGGATGTGCGTCCGGTAATTAAAGGCACTGCCTACTGGGCAATCGGCCAGATCTCAGGAGATGAAGCTCTTGATTATATTTATGAAAGATACGGCATCGAAACCGATGACGATGTAAAAAAAGAAATGCTTATGGGCATACAAGAAGCGAGTTAGGAAGAAGGAAAAAAATGAACCACGTTGTGCTATACCAGCCGGAAATACCTCAAAATACAGGGAATATTGCAAGGACATGCGTTGCAACAGGCACGCCGCTCCACCTGATTAAACCGTACGGTTTCAGTCTGGAAGACAAATACGTGAAACGTGCGGGTCTCGATTACTGGAAAGACCTTGAACTTTATGAGTATGAAACGATTGAAGAATTTTTTGAACAGAACAAAGGAAAGTATTATATGATTTCAAAATTCGGTAAAAAGAATTTTACCGATATGGATTACAGCAGTACAGACGAGAGGCATTATTTTGTTTTCGGCCGTGAGACAAAAGGACTGCCTGACTGGCTGAAGGAAAAGTATCAGGAATCACTGATGAGAATCCCGATGACCGATAAGGTACGTTCTCTGAATTTATCGAATACCGTCGGTATACTGGTATATGAAGCATTAAGACAGCAGGAGTATCCTGGACTGAAATAGGAGGATTTTTTAAATGAATGACGTTATTAAATTATTGAATAATCACCGTTCTTTAAGAAAGTTTACAGATGAAAAATTATCTGAAGAGACAATCAGAACACTGGTCGGCGCTGCCCAGAGTGCAAGTACATCAAGCTACGTACAGGCGTATTCTATTATGGGGGTCACTGACCCTGAGAAGAAAAAAGCCCTGCGTGAAATCAGTACGCAGAGCTATGTAGAACATAACGGTCACCTGTTTGTTTTCGTGGTGGATTTTTATCGTCATAAAGAACTTGCAAAACAGGCAGGTAAAGAAATTTCATACGATAAAACAGAAAATCTGATTGTCGGTGTCGTAGATGCCAGCCTGGCTGCACAAAATCTAGCGACGGCAGCAGAAAGTATGGGACTTGGTATTTGCTATATCGGTTCACTGCGTAATGATATTAAGAAAGCGGGAGAAATTTTAGGTCTGCCGGAAGGTGCCTTTGTACTCTTCGGCATGGTGGCTGGTTACCCTGAACAGGGAGAAGACGGTTCGAAAAAAGAACGTTTGCCATTTGAAGCGGTGTATCATGAAAATACGTACCAGAAAATCGACGAAGTTCAAAATGATATCGATGCCTACGACCAGCGCATCAGCGATTATTACAGCAGCAGAACAAACGGCAAACGCGATGATAAGTGGAGCGAACAGGTGACAGAGATGCTCAGTAAAAAACAGCGTCTCGATGTAGATACAGTCTTAAAAGAAAAAGGATTCTTAGGTCAATAAAAATATTTGAGTACACATATGAGTGGTCATATGTGTACTTTTTTAATATCAATTATTAAATTATTCAGAAATTATGTAGACGAACAAAAAGCCTAGTGATATAGTATGATTTAAATACATAGCAAAGAGGTATAATATGAAAACATTTAAAACATACTTATTCACGGTACTGTTTATTTTTGCAGTGGCAGGCTGTTCGGATGACAGCGAAGTTTCATCGGAAATATCAAATGATATTGGTGAAACTGCAGAGAAACTTTCACTTACCCAGTCATTACCTGCAGATGCAGTATCACTGGATCCGCATGGAAGTAACGATTCACCTTCTGAAAAGGTAAGGTCTCATATTTATGAAGGGCTAGTCAGCCAGGACGAGAATCTGGATATCGTGCCGGAACTGGCATCAGAGTGGGAACAAATAGATGATGTAACATGGCAGTTCACTTTACGGGAAGATGTCGAATTTCATGACGGCAGTGAATTTAATGCCGAGGCAGTGAAGGCAAATTTCGACCGCCTGCTTGATCCGAGCCGCGGCTCAACAAGAGCATTCGTTCTTGAGATGATTGAAGAAGTGAATGCAGTCGATGAATATACAGTAGAGATTATTACGGAATACCCATTTTCACCTTTACTCGGTCATCTGACACATGGCGCGGGTGATATGCTATCCAAAGAACTAATCGATGAAGATTATCAGCATGCGCTTGATGAAGCTGGACTTGATATCACACTGGATGAATATTACGAAATACGTGAAGCGGGCGGCAGCGGCCATAAAGAAATTGCAGAACAAATAACTGAACATACAAGTACGGTAGTGGAACAAAATCCTGCGGGAACGGGATATTTGAAATATGACAGCAGAACACCTGGTGAACAAACAGTTCTGACAGGAAATGATAATTACTGGAATGGCGACGTCAATGTTGCTGATTTAACATTAAAAGTAGTAAGCGAAGCATCCTCAAGGATTGCGGAAGCTGAGACAGGGCAGTCGGATGTTGTAGCAGATGTACCGCCAAGTGACAAAGATAGAATAACGTCTAATGATGACCTGGTTTTAAATGAAACTCAGTCCGTGGCTCTTGAGTACATAGGTTTAAACACAAGAAATGAGTATTTACAGGATAAACGCGTGCGCCAGGCACTGACACATGCCTTTAATAAGCAGGCTGTAATAGACGGTATATATAACGGAGCCGGTACTGAAGCGGTGTCTCCGCTCGCGCCTGATGTTTTCGGCTTTGCTGAGTCAGTTGAACCTTTGGAATATGATATGGAAGAAGCAAAAAGGCTGCTTGAAGAAGCAGGTTATGAAGATGGATTTACATTGACGATGATGGTGAACAGCGATAATGCACAACGTGTGGATACCGCGATCTGGCTGCAGCAGTCTCTTGAAGAATTAAATATTACACTGGAAATAGAACAGCTGGAGTGGGGCACGTTCCTTGAAGCAACAGGAGACGGAGAACATGACTTATATATTATGAGCTGGGGGAACTCAACGGGAGATCCAGACAATGCGATGACACCGCTGGTTCATTCATCAAGAATTGGCAGTCCGGGAAATCGTGCTTTCTTCGAAAATGATGAGGTAGACAGACTGCTTGAAGAAGGCAGCAGAGAGTCAGATGATGCAGTAAGAGAAGAAATATACAGCGAAATCCAGACTATCTTAGTTGAAGAAGCACCGCTGATCTTTATCCTGCACCCACAAAAATATAATGTTTACAGTTCAGCTTTAGACGGTGTAGAAATTAGTCCTTATGAAGAATTCAATTTTCAAAATGTGAAAAACAAGCAGTAAATTATAATGAAAAATCTGGGGTATCTTTGAAGATATCCCGGATTTTCATATTTATATAATAAAGTGAAATTAATTAGCGAAGAACTGTTCTTTTTGGCTTTCGTGTTTATCGAGCATAATCTGATGATTTGGAATGCCTTGTTTTAGCAGCAGATCGACATTCTGTTTCAGGAACTCATCGCTGCCGACCACATAAAATAGGGCGTCCTTATCTTCTGTCAGTTTTTCTGCCTCTTCATAGTACTCATCGCGTGTACTGACGAAGTGCGCAGTCAGATTTTTATCTGCTGAAGATTGGAATATATCAGGAAATAAGTAATTTTTAGATGAATCAATATTTAACGAGTGGATTTTAGCGACATTGTCATTATCATTCAGATAATCCAGAACCAGCGGTCTAAAAGTCGCAAGGCCGACGCCTGAAGAAAGCATATAAATATTTTTACCTTCACGCTTTAAAGGTACATTTGTATGTGTTTTAAATATTGCTGCTTTATCTCCAATGGGCATTTCATTTAAAATCTGTTTAAACTTCGATGCATCTTTTCTGATGCGGGTAGTAATCCCAATCGTGTTTTCGTCTTTCAAGGTAGAAATCGACATATGTCTGATTAAGCTTCTATCCGGCTTTTCTCCAGTGTTAAAACCTTCAAAAGCAAGGTGTATGCGCGACCCTTCTTCCCAGGTATAATCTTCAGGACATTCGAAAACAAAAGTTTTCACTTCGGGTGATTCATTAACAACATCTATCAGTTTACTCCAGTAAATTTGCATAAATATATTCTCCTTAAGGCTGTTATTTATGTATATCATGTATCTGTATTATATATTAACTGATAATTATTCTCAATTAAAAGGATTTTGATGAAAGCTGAAGGGGAAGTGGATGGACAAGTACGACGGTAAATTGGTGTCGTACTCGGGATTGACTTCAAGTACGACGGCGAAACGACACCGTACCTGCAAATAAAAAAACAAAAAAACTGGACGGCACGAAGCTGTCCAGTTTAAAAAATTTATTGAATAAGACTATTCTCTAATTTTTGTCTCCCCGTCATCTTTATATCCCCAGTCAGTTTCGCGTCCTGCTGTAAGGATTGAAGTCAGAAAGGCTATACAAACCATTAAAATAAGAAATGCTTTCATTATTGATTTGCCCCCAGTACTTATATTAATTACATTTATTATAAACCATTCTGCAAAGATTAAAAAGGTTTTGTTGTAAAAAAGGTATTTTCTCTTTATTATTTTCTGTTTCTTTTTATGATTACGTTATTTTAATTGCTGTTTGGGGTAAGATAAATATAATATAAGATTAAATTACAAGGTGACGATTATTGGAGGATAAAAATTATGGCAATGAATTTTAAAATATTTGAAACGAAAGAACTTGCGGACATTTTTGCTGCGGATTTGTTGCGTAAGCAGATTCACAACAATCCGGAAAGCATTTTAGCGCTGGATGTTAATGAAGATTTATCACAAGTGTATGAAAAATTTGTCGGTGAAGTGAAAAACCATCCTGCAGACTTATCTGAAATTCAGCTGTATTCAGTAGGCAGAGGCGGTCTGGGTATTTTTAAAAACCTTGATATTCCTTCATCACAACTAAATGAAGGCGGAACAGCCGATGATCTTGATGACAAAGGCAAGAAGAAAGTGAATGTCGCACTTCTCAATTTAAATTCAAATAAAAAAGTCGGCTTTAACAATGACAATGATGAATTATTTAAAGCAAAAGAGCTCTTTATCTATGCAACAAAAGGAGATAAGGAGGAGGTTGTCAGAAGTCTTTACGATGCCAATCTCGAAGGGAGCAGCACGCTCAGCAATATTAAAAACCATCGCATGGTGACTGTCGTAATCGACAAAGATGCGGCAGGCAGATTAGACCATGACATAGTAGAATATTACTCTTATAAGTTTGCATAGTTTTTTCTTAATGAATCCTTTCGCAATATAGTATAGACTAGTAATGAATACTATATTTCGGGGGGATTTTTGTATGTCATTTAGAATTGAACACGATACGATTGGTGAAATTAAGGTGCCTGCGGATAAGTACTGGGCAGCGCAAACAGAAAGAAGCCGTCAGAACTTTCCTGTAGGTAAAGAAAAAATGCCGATTGAAGTTATCGTAGCATTTGCTCACTTAAAGAAAGCGACTGCGATTGTAAACAGTGATTTAGGGAAGCTTTCTCCTGTGAAAAAAGATGCGATTGTATTTGCATGTGAAAAAATAATTAAACGCGAACTGGATGATCATTTCCCGCTTGTTGTCTGGCAGACGGGGAGCGGAACTCAAAGTAATATGAACGTTAACGAAGTAGTCAGCTATGTTGCGAACGAGTATCTTAAAGACCAGGGCAGTGATGAAATTGTTCATCCGAACGACGATGTCAACAAATCACAAAGCTCTAATGATACATATCCTACTGCGATGTATGTGGCACTGAGCCAGGCAGTTGAACATCAGCTTCTGCCTGCACTTGAAAAACTGCATGGTACTTTTGAAGAAAAACAGAAACAATTTAAGGATATTATTAAGATTGGCCGTACGCATCTTCAGGATGCAACACCGCTTACCTTAGGGCAGGAAATCAGCGGCTGGTCATATATGTTGGAAAAATCAAAAGAAATAATTAACCAGTCTAAAAAACAGCTCAGCAACCTTGCAATTGGGGGAACTGCTGTTGGTACAGGGATTAATGCTCACCCTGAATTCGGGAACAGAGTTGCCGACCAGCTTGCAGAACAAACGGGACTGCCGTTTATCTCATCACCTAATAAATTCCATGCATTGACGTCTTACGATGAGGTAGTATATGTGCACGGTTCATTAAAAGCACTCGCTGCAGATCTGATGAAGATCGCAAACGACGTGAGATGGCTGGCTTCAGGCCCGCGTGCGGGACTTGCAGAAATTGAAATTCCGGCAAATGAACCGGGCTCATCAATTATGCCGGGGAAAGTAAATCCGACTCAGTCTGAAATGCTGACTATGGTTGTAGCTCAAGTATTTGGGAACGATACTGCTGTAGGGTTTGGAGCTTCACAGGGTAACTTCGAACTCAACGTGTTCAAGCCGGTTATTTTATATAATACGCTGCAGTCTATTTACCTGCTGGCTGACGGAATGAGCAGCTTTAATGATAACTGTGCTGCTGGAATTGAACCGATTCAGGAAAACATTGATAAGTATTTAAATAACTCTCTAATGCTTGTAACAGCATTAAACCCTCATATCGGTTATGAAAATGCTGCTAAAATTGCTAAAAACGCACATGCCAAAGGAATCACTTTAAAAGAGTCTGCGCTTGATTCAGGATTGCTGACAGAAGAACAGTATGATAAATGGATTAAACCGGAAGACATGATTCACTCTAAAGAGTAGGAGTTTTTCGATGAACAAAATAAGCTTAATAGATATCGGATCCAACACGATTCGACTTGTACTTTTTGAATACACTAAGACACACGGCTTAAAAGAAATTAGAAACATTAAAACACCTGCACGTTTAGCTCAGTATATTGATGAAGATGGCTACATGGCAGAAGAAGGGATTGCAGCTTTATTAAAAATCCTGAACAGTTTTAAACAAATTTCGGAAAAATATCATATAACTAAGATTTTCCCGGTGGCCACAGCAGCCATCAGACAATCTAAAAACCGCGAGGATATTATCGGGCGCATTAAATCAGAACTTGATTTGGATGCGGTCATTATCAGCGGCGAAGAGGAAGCAACGCTTGGATTTGAAGCGGCTGTCCACACAATCAGTTATTACGATGCCGTGACAATCGATATCGGTGGGGGAAGTACAGAGCTTACTTTTTACGAGGATAAAGAAATCATCTATCGTACGAGTTTATCGTTTGGGGTTGTTACGCTCAGTAAAATGTTTTTTGAAGGTAAAAAACATAATGACAAAGCGGCGATTAAACAGACTAAGCAATTTGTGGAAACTGAGCTGAAAAAAGTGAACTGGCTGCGTGACCGCCGTGTGCCGATTTTGGCAATCGGCGGAAGTGCGCGTAACATAGCGCGTATTCATCAGTCGATGATCAGTTATCCGATAGCTGGTGTTCACGGCTATACTATGGTGCGCAATGATTTACAGGATGTATATAAGCTGTTGAAAAATACGGACACTGAAAACCTGGATGATATCGACGGCCTGAGTAAAGACCGCGCTGATATTATTCTGCCGAGTATCATTGTTTTCAGAACACTGCTTAATATTGTAGATGCCAAGGAATTCAAGTTCAGCCGCAAGGGGCTGCGCGAAGGTATGGCTATGCGCATTTTCAGTAAGGAATATCCTGTTGCTTTTAATAAGTACAGAGTATTTGAAGATTCGATAGAACAGCTGGCCAATGACTTTAATTTGGATCCGACTGATACAGATAAAAGAACAGAAATTGTTGACCGTCTTTACCATGAACTTGAGCGCCTGAATATTTTATCGCTGTCGCGTACAAATAAAATGATTATGAAACATGCTGCTGGGATATATTATTTAGGTGACTTTATCGACCGGGATGCATCGAGTCAGCATACCTACTATTTAATTTCCAACAGCAATATTAACGGCATCGGACATCGTGACCGCGTCAGACTTGCGCTGATAGCCAGTTATAAAAATAAAACACTGCTTGACTTTTATGCGAAGGAAACCGGCTGGTTTAATGATGAAGAACTGGATGAAATTCAGGCACTCGGTTCGCTCGTTAAATTTGCGAATGCCCTGAACATTTCCAATACGGAAATTGTCGAGAATTTACAATTATCGAAATCCGGAGATGCCTTCATATTGAACATTCAGTACAATGGAGACCCGATCGCAGAAGAATATCATGCAGTCCGTCAGAAAAAGCATATTCAAAAAATTCTCGGCGGAGATTTGTGGATAGAATTTACAGAATCTTAATATTTACACGCTATAATTATGAGAGCAGGAGGATTATAAATGGCTTATAAATTAAACGATAAATCTTATTACAATAACCGCGAACTAAGCTGGTTGCGATTTAATTACAGAGTATTAGCAGAAGCAGGCGACACGCGTAATCCTCTTCTCGAACGATTGAAATTTATAGCGATAACGAGCTCTAATCTGGATGAGTTTTTTATGGTTAGGGTAGCTGGTTTAAAAGACCAGGTTAAGATGAATTATGCCGAGCCTGATACTAAGACTGGTATGACTCCGGAAGAACAGCTGTCCGGAATCGGTGAGCTGAACCGTGAAAACTGCCGTATTCAATACGAAATGTATCACGAACTGATGGAGGAACTGGAAAAGCTGAATGTGTTCCTAAAAAGACCGCATCAGCTTCACCAGTCATTGCAGGATAAACTGGAAAAACTGTTTGATGAAGAAATATTACCGGCTTTAACACCGCTTGGAATCGATGCATATCGTCCGTTTCCTAAGCTGATGAACAAAAAAATTAACTTATTCGTAGACTTATCGAATGAACTGGGCAAACAGACTGCGATTGTGCAGCTGCCGACAGTGATAAAAAGATTTTATGAATTATCACACGAAGGCAAGACCTATTTTGTTCTGGCGGAAGATATTATTGAAGAATATGTGTATAAACTTTTTAACGGTTATCAGATTGACAGAACATTCCCGTTCAGAATTACAAGAAATGCCGACTTAACGATACATGAAGAAGGCGCTGCCGATTTATTAATCGAAATCGAGCGTTTCTTAAAAGAACGTACTAAAGGTGCCGCGGTTCGTCTTGAAATCGACCGGAGCCGTGACATTACCATTAACGGATCTTTCCTCGAGGAGCAGCTTTCACTGCATCCTGAAGATGTTTATCGTTTTGACGGACCTTTGGATTTAACGTTTCTGTTCGAAATGACGGATAAATTAAAGTACAGATTTCCAAAGCTTTTATTTAAACCGTTTTTCCCGCAGCAACCGAAATTTTTGGGAAACCGTAATGTGTATGAAGCAGCGCTGAAAGAAGATATATTCTTTCACCATCCCTACGAATCTTTCCAGCCGATTATTGAATTTGTGCAGCAGGCAGCAACAGATAAAAACGTCTTGGCGATTAAACAGACCCTTTACCGGGTATCCAGTGATTCGCCGATTATCGAATCATTAAAATTGGCGGCTGAAAACGGCAAACAGGTTACAGTGCTTGTTGAACTGAAAGCGCGATTTGATGAAGAAAATAATGTGCACTGGGCCAAAGAACTGGAAGACGCCGGCTGTCATGTTATATACGGCATGAACTACCTGAAAACGCACAGTAAAATTACATTGGTTGTGAAGAAGGTCAATAAAAAAATTGTTAAGTTTGTTCATCTGGGAACGGGAAACTATAACGATTCCACAGCCAAACTTTATACCGATATGGGAATTATTACGACAGATCCGCGTATCGGAGATGATGCTGTAAACTTCTTTAACTATTTAAGCGGTTATTCGCTTAAACCGGAATACAAGGAACTGCATGTCGCGCCATTTGAAATCAGGGATATGTTTGCTGAACGCATTGACCTTGAAATTGAAAGTCATAAAAAATACGGCAACGGTTATATTTTTGCGAAGATGAACTCTTTAACGGATAAGAGAATAATCGATAAACTGCTGCAGGCCTCTCAGGAAGGCATAAAAGTGGATCTTGTGATTCGCGGAATATGCTGTATGAAGCCGGGGATTAAAGATGTCAGCGACAACATACGCGTTATTAGCGTTGTCGGCAGATTTTTAGAACACTCGAGAATTTATTACTTTTATCATAACGGTGATAAGAAAATGTTCTTATCGTCAGCAGATATGATGACGAGAAATATGATCAAACGTGTGGAAATTTTATTCCCCATCAACGATCCGAGAATTGTAGAAGAACTGATCGAAGTGAATGAATTATTCTTAAGAGATAACGTGAAAGCACGTGTTCAGCTGCCGGACGGCACATATGAATATGTTAAAAATGATCTGCCGCCTTTGAGTGTTCAGGATGAACTCATGAAACGCGCTGTTGAAAACAGTGAGCAGAAGAAAACTGAATTACTGCAGGAACACAGCAACATACTGGAACGAATTAAAAGCCGGTTCAGGAAATAAGTTGTTTGATTTGCGGATTGTGAATTAGTACAGCACCCATTTTGGATGCTGTTTTTTTGTTTGAGTGTTGATGGTGGGAAATTGTTGATTTGACAACGTTCATGGAGTTGTTTGTAAGTACGCTGTTGATTTGACAACGTTCATGGAGCGGTTTTCTGTATGACTTTGAACAATAAAGTTCAAACAATTGTAAACCTCTCGTCATTGATATGGGAAAGCAAACGTATTTGACTGCCCATGTAATTTTGACATGGTAAACTAAACGGCTTTGACTGCCCATGTAATTTTGACATGGTAAACCAAGCGGCTTTGACTGCCCATGTAATTTTGACATGGTAAACCAAGCGGCTTTGACTGCCCATGTGATTTCGATATGGTAAACCAAGCGGCTTTGACTGCCCATGTAATTTTGATATGGTAAACTAAGCGGTTTTGACTGCCCATGTAATTTTGACATGGTAAACCAAGCAGATTTGATTATCCATGTAATTTCGACATGGTAAACCAAGCAGATTTGAATGCCCATGTAATTTTGACATGGTAAACCAAGCAGATTTGATTATCCATGTAATTTCGACATGGTAAACCAAGCAGATTTGAATGCCCATGCAGTTTCAACATGGTAAACTAACAGCCGTTAAATCCCCATGTCACTCCAACATGGGCAGTAAAAGCGCAAAACCACCCAAATATTCACTAACACAAAAAAGCTGTCTCACCAATTTTTTGATGAGACAGTTTTAAAATATTATACATCCAGCGTTACACTGATTTCTTCGTCTGTAATCGGATGGTTAAATGAAACTTTGTAGCCGTACAGGTGAAGATAGGGTGACGGCGGGCCGCCGTACAGTTTGTCCCCGACAAGCGGGGCGTTTAAGTGTTTCATATGCGCACGGATTTGGTGTGTTCGGCCCGTTTCCAGTTCGATTGTCAGTTCTTCATATTTGTCTGTTACTTTCTTGCTAATAATATGCGTCACAGCGTCTTTGCCTGTTCTCGTGACATGGAAAATATTCGTGTGCGGCTTTTTACCAAGCGGCGCGTTAATTTTCTGTGCAGTAATTTTACTGTTTTTCTTCACGTGCCCCATGTAAATCCGTTTAATTTTATTTTCACTAAGCATATAGTCGAGCATTTTCTTCATATATGCATTTTTTGACATCAGTACAAGTCCTGTTGTATCCACATCCAAACGGTGAACTGGTTCAATATATTCGCTCGCAACTGTATTAATCACGTCGTTTACGAGTGTGTTGTGTTCACCGGGTTCATTCGGATGAACTTTCTGGCCAGGCGGTTTTGATGCGACAAGCAGGTTCTCATCCTCGAAAAGAATAACTGCCTGCTTAGAGCTCTTCTTATAACTGCTCGCTTCACTGAAATCAGGCAGTGTGACTGTATCTCCTGTTTTAAGTTCAGTTTTTACCGGCTGAACTTCACCGTTAATAACGATATCTTTCGACATGCGCAGCCAGTGCATTTCCTTTTTAGGAATATGAAGTGCAATCAGAGCTTCTTCCAGAGTAAATCCATTGAATTTCTCAGGTACGGTAAATTTCATATTATTCTCCCGCAGCTGCTGTCATAAATTCTTCGAAGCCTTCAGCTGATCCCGGATTTCCTTCTAAGCGTTCAACTTCCTGGCCGTCTTCAAAGTAAATAAGTGTCGGTGTAGAGTTAATGTTCCACGTTGCCCACGCGTCTTCATATTCAAGCACGTTAAGCTGTGTCACTTCGCCGTCCACATTATCCAGCGCGTCGGTAAGAAGAGGTGTTGCTTCCTGGCAATGAACACATGTCGGACTCCAGAAGTAAACGAACTCTCCTTCACCTGAATTCACAATTTCTTCAACTTCTGCAGGCGTCTTATTTGCCTGGTAATCTTCGTTATCCAAAAGATCGATTGTCGGACCTGTCAGCTCATCAGGTTCTTTATCAGTGTACGGATAGTATCCTGAGTCACTTAGACTTTCCGGATCCGAGGTCTGATTGTTCATGAAAATGAAAACTCCAATAAATACAACGACGATTAAACCAATAATGCCGTAAAAAATCTTGTTGCCCATAATTAATAGCTCCTATTCTTTAATCTTTTTTAATGAAAAATGATAAAATGAAAATAATGATAAATGCAGTCAGTGCAAGCAGGGGAATGGTAATAAATCCAGCCCAATTTATATATTGTACTGTACAGGATACACCCATACAAGCATTGGCACTCTCGCCGAGGGCCGGAATTTTCTGCAGTGCGTAATGATAGGTGGAAACCAGTATCCCAATACCGCTCATTGCACGGACGTATATTCTTACGTTAGCATCGTTTTTAATAAGGCCGATAAACGACAGCAGTACAAGCGGGTACATTAAAATACGCTGGTACCAGCACATCTCGCACGGTTCATACAATCTGATTTCACTGAAGTATAAAGAGCCCAGCATAGCAATTAATGACACGATAAAAATCATTTGCATGTACAGTTTGTTACTTTTCATATCAGCGCTTGTCCTTTCGTTTTAGTTTTGTAACTTACTTTTATATTATAAGTGTTAACAGCTGTATTAAGTGTAACAAATTTCTTACAATTTATTAAAAGGGATGATAACAGTGAAAAGTAAGTTACAGCTTTTAAAAGATATTGCTGAGTTCTTAAATACGGAAACCCACCGCCAGTCGATGATTGACGGGGCATTGAAAATGCTCATCGACCATTCAAATTTTAAAACCGGCTGGATATTTTTTATTAATGAAGACGGCAGGCATGAACTGAGCGCACATTATCAGCTACCGCCTACTTTGCAGTATAACGGTCATACATACCTGTGCAATGACAAATGCTGGTGCGTCAATAAATTTAATAAAGGAGAATTGTCGAATGCGACGAATATCGTAGCCTGTTCGAGGCTCGAAAAGGCTGCGCGGGAAATGCCTGATGAAAATAATAATATTACACATCACGCTACAGTGCCGCTGATTTCCGGTGTGGAATCTTTCGGTTTATTAAATGTGGCGACACCTTACAGTACTGAGTTTCAAAAGGATGAGCTGGATCTTCTGGAGTCGGTGGCCTTTCAGCTCGGTTCTACACTGAAACGGCTGGATTTAACGACGCGGGAAAAAGAAAATATGATTATCAAAGAACGTCAGCGGCTCGCACGCGAACTTCACGATTCGGTTAACCAGATGCTGTTTTCTATCGGTATTACATCTCATGCGGCGAAAGCTTTAAAGGACAGCGAGCAGAGCAGTCTCGCCTTTGAAAGAATAGAAAATACATCGAAATATGCAATGAAAGAGATGAAGGCGCTGATTTGGCAATTAAAACCAATCGGTCTCGAGAACGGTATAATCGAAGCGGTCAATCATTACGCTAAAATTCTCGATTTGAATATAGAAATTACAGTGAATGGTTTTTATAATATACCGGACGAGACAGAAATTGAATTGTACCGTATCGTTCAAGAGGGACTTAATAATATCAGGAAACACGCGGGGACAAAAAATGCAGAAGTACTGCTGGAATTTACTGATGAAGAGCTGAAGCTTGTAATCAGTGACAAGGGCAGGGGTTTTATTCCGGCAGAAAAAACAGGTGTCAGCCATGGGCTGACAAACATGCATGAACGCGTACATAAAATGGGCGGTTCCTTTGAAATTCAGTCCGGCCAAGGGCTCGGAACTGTGTTAATTACACGTATAAAACTTGGAGGCAATTAAATGTATAATATAATTCTTACTGACGACCATCAGGTTGTAAGAGAAGGCATGAAATTTTTATTATCAACAACATCCGACATTAATGTAGTTGAAGATTTTGACAGCGGCCGGGAGACGCTTGAATATCTGGAAGATAATCATGACAAGATTAATCTCGTGCTAATCGATCTCGTCATGCCTGAAATGGACGGGATTGAGCTGACTGCTTTATTGAAAGAAAAGTATAAACACATTAAGGTGCTGGTTCTTTCAAGCTATACGAGCGAGGAATACATTCGTCCTGTCTTCCGTGCCGGAGCGGACGGTTATATTATTAAGGAGATGGATGTGGAAGAACTGATTCAGTCGATAAAAAACGTTATAGAAGGTGACAGGGTTGTACATCCTGACATTTTAAAAGTTATCGATAAAACAGGCAATCTGCCGCATGAACGGAATATACTGTCGAGAAGAGAGACTGAAGTGCTGAAGGAAATTGTTAAAGGCCAGTCTAACAAGGAAATCAGCGAGGCGCTATTTGTCAGCGAGAAAACTGTTAAAACCCATGTGAGTCATATCTTAAATAAACTGGAAGTGTCAGACCGGACTCAGGCTGTCATTTATGCAATAAAATTCAACATTATTGATTTTTAGTGTAAAATAATAAAAATTATTCATCCTGTGAAAACGCTTAACCATGCGTTTTAGAGCGGTTCATCCATAATCTTTACTTTAATTTTATAGACAAATCTCCATTTAGCAAAGTATACTTGAATACATATTCAGAAATTATTAGCTAAGGGGGATATACATGAAAGTAGGAAATAAACTCACACTCTATATTGTAATCGCTTTAATTGCGGGGATTGCAGTAGGGTCAATATTTAATACAATGGCGGACGCTGCATGGGTCCAATGGATTGATCAGTACATATTTAATGTGCTCGGGCAAATATTCTTAAATCTTATCTTTATGGTAGTTGTACCGGTCGTATTCATTTCGATTGTACTCGGAGTTGTAAGTGTCGGGGATCCGAAAACACTCGGACTTATCGGTATTAAAACAATGGTTTTCTACCTGATAACAACTGCAATTGCAATTTCACTGGCTATTGGAGTTGCATTGATACTTGAGCCTGGTGAGGGACAGGCAGACTTATTGAATACCGAGGAAGTGTCGGAATACCGATCGACAGAACTTGAAGGCGGCGACACACAGCTTGCGATGGAAACAACATTTGATCAGACATTGATTAATATTATTCCTGATAATTTATTTGTTGCACTGGCTGATCAGAACATGCTTCAAATTATTGCTTTTGCAATTTTTATCGGCGTCGGGTTAATTGCCGTCAAAGAGAAAGCAGGCGGAATCATTACATTATTCGAACAAGCTAACGAAGTAATAATGTGGATTGTTCTGGCAATTATGAAATACTTTGCTGCATTCGGTGCATTTGGCCTTGTAGCAACTGCATTTACACAGGCTGGCTTCGGCGCTATTCAGCAGCTCGGAATGTACTTTATCTGTGTGCTGCTGGCATTATTCATACATTTTGCCTTAGTATATGGTTCGGTAGTTCAGTTCCTCGGCAAGAAGAGCTTTGTCTGGTTTATTAAGAACTTTGCACCTGCAATGTCGGTAGCATTCAGTACATCATCTTCAAGTGCTGTGTTGCCTGTATCACTTGAAACTGCGCAGAACAAACTTGGTATCCGCAAAAGTATCTCAAGTTTCGTACAGCCGCTTGGTGCAACTGTGAATATGGACGGTACCGCAATTATGCAGGGTGTTGCGACAGTATTTATCGCTCAGCTGTCAGGTATCGATTTAACAATTGGACAAATGGCGACTGTCGTCATTATTGCGACAATTGCAAGTATCGGAACAGCAGGAGTACCGGGTGTCGGTCTCGTAATGCTCGCGATGGTATTAACTGCAGTAGGACTTGATCCGGCAGCAATTGGTATTATTCTCGGTATCGACAGACTTCTGGATATGACGCGTACGGTAGTTAATATTACTGGTGATGCAACGATTGCGCTTGTTATCGATCATCAGCAGAATGTTAAGGAAGGCAAGTTCATTAAAGGCAAGAGTAAATATGTTGATGGTGAAATCGTCAATAAGTAATTAAAAACAAGGAAGTATGAAGGCAGTGTTGCACTGTTTCTCATACTTCCTTTTATTTATTTAAAGTAGAATGAAAAAATTTGTTCAATAGTGAATAATTAGTGAATTTTTTCATAATCTCTTTAATTTGTAATCATTATCATTTACAATGTATATCAGGTTAAATTGATATACAAGCATGATTGATTAACTTTTAATCGCGGTGCTGTGAAGGGACGATTTTAATGGATAAGCAGGAATTTACAGAGATTCTACAGTCGAAGTTCAAGATAGTTCGAACGGAGGCTGGATACACCCAGGATGCTATGAGCCACACCATTGGATTATCCAAAAAAACGCTGGTACAAATAGAAAAAGAGCGAATATTACCCAACTGGACAACATGTATCTCGCTTTGTGCACTGTTTAGAGATAGTGAAGTACTGACGAATATTTTTGGCGGAGATCCACTGGAACTTACGCAGGTCTTATCAAGAGGCTCAGCAATATACCCAAATTATGAAAAAGAAAATATATATTGGGAAACGCTTGAATCAAATAATGGCTACAAGTTGGAATTCAACAAAACGAATTCAATTTACAGAGTGTTAAATGCAGATAACCAGCCGGTTCATGCATCATATATTGAAAGAGAAATAAGAACTTACTTCGAACGTAAAAGCAATCGATAAATTTCAGCACCCGCGAGGGTGCTTTTTCTTTTATTTCTATAAAAAGTAATATATAGTTATTAAGTTGAATAAGGGGTGAAATAATAATGAATCCAATCATTCAGGTTATGATGATGGCGCTGATTGGTGCGCTGATCGGCGGTCTGACAAATACGATTGCAATTAAAATGCTTTTCAGGCCGTATGAAGCAAAATACCTGTTCGGCAAACGGCTGCCGTTCACACCGGGAGTAATCCCTCTCCGGCGGGATGAGGCCTCGACGAAACTTGGTGAAATTATAACAGGGCATCTGTTAACACCGGAAGTTTTCGAAGAGAAATTAAAAAGTACGGAAACTGATAAATTAATAATGCATTTTATAGACAGGCAGATAGAAACGATAGAAACCGAACGGCTGACTCCGGGTTATTTCCTGGAACGTCTGTCGCCGGGTCTGACAGAAAAAATCGTTACTTCATTTAATGAAGAAATACGTGCAAAAGTCTTTGAAGAAGGACAGAAATTGTACGTCAGAACGATAAATGATATCATGCCCGAAGATGCGCTCCATGCGATTGATAATAAAGTATCTCATCTTGCTTATGATATTAACGATAAACTCGTACAGTATATTTCTTCTGACAAAGGATTTCACGACATTTATACAATGGTTGATGAGTTTACTGAAAACAGAGGCCGTCTTGCCCGCAGTTTAAAATACGTGATGACAAAAGAATCGATGACCGAGCGCGTTCAGACTGAACTGCTGAAACTGATTCAGCAGGAAAAAATGATCAATATCGAAACACGGGTCATAGAAGATGAGTATAATAAACTGAAGCAGAGCGGATTATCTGAACTAGTGACAAGCTCAGACCTCGATAATATCTTAAACAGTATTATAGAAGTAATGCAGCAGAAAATTGATATTAGAAAAATATTAAATACACCGATTACAGACTTCAACAAAGACCTTTTTATCCGTTTTAAAGAAAAAGGCAAATACAAACTGAAGGATAACTTTATCGAGTACTTCGGCAAGAACATGAGTAAGATAATGAATAAACTGCAGCTTGCGGAAGTTATTAAAAAACAGATTGACAGTTTTGAGCTGGCGAAGCTGGAATCTCTCGTCATGGATGTTGCAAATAAAGAATTCAAAATGATTATGCTGCTCGGCTACGTACTCGGGGGAATTGTCGGGATTGCCCAGGGCATATTAGTATTGTTTTTCTAAATAGTAAATTTGTGTTAATGTAACACTATCAAACTAAAAGGAGTTTTATATTAATGGTTAATGTATACGATCAGGCGAATGCACTTGAAAGTGCACTGCGCGAATCAGAAGAATTTCAGCAAATGAAGGAACTTTACAGCAAGGTTAACGAAGATGCTGAATCAAAAAAATTGTTTGATGATTTCAGAGATATTCAAATGACATTACAGCAAAAACAAATGCAGGGCGAAGAACTTTTAGAAGAAGAAATTCAAAAAGCTCAAAACTCGGCGCAGGAAATTGAAAATGATGAAAATATTAAAGGTTTAATGGAAGCTGAACAGAAAATGAGCCAGCTGATCCAGGACTTAAACCGTGTTATCATGAAGCCTATCGAAGAGCTTTATGAAATTAACAATCAATAAACAGAAAAATTAGTTGAGAGGCCGTGCCGGCCTCTCTTTTTTGTTATAATGTTGAAGAATAGAGTTTTTTCTGAAGGAATGGTGAATCTAATGGTTAAATTTATCCATGCGGCAGATTTGCACCTGGACAGTCCGTTTAAATCCCGGTCCAAGATGCCGAACAATATACTGGAAATTTTAATGACAAGTACATATAAAAGTGTCACCCGGATGATTGATTTTGCAATTAAAGAGAGTGTGGATTTCCTTCTTATCTCAGGAGATGTATTCGATCAGTCGAACCGTTCTTTGAAATCTGAAATATTCCTTAAAAAAGAATTTAACAGATTAAAAGAAAAAGGCATCTTCGTTTATATGATCCACGGAAACCACGATCCGATTTCCTCCGGTTTTAAAACGACGTGGCCGAATAATGTGTCGGTCTTTAAAGAGAATGTTGAAACTTATGAAATGCTGAGCTCGAAGGGTGAACGGGTTTATCTGCACGGTTTCAGCTACCTGCTGGACGAATCCTATGAAAACAAACTGGATGAGTATCCGACAAATACAGATAACCGGGGTATTCATATCGGTATGCTGCACGGAACGTATGCAAAAACAAAGTACGATGCTAAGCGCTATACAGAATTTAATCTGGAAGCACTGAACAGCAAGCTGTACCATTACTGGGCGCTCGGTCATATTCATGTCCGGTCGCAGCTGGCGGATTTACCGCAGGTTCATTATTCAGGCAACATCCAGGGGCGTCATAAAAATGAAACCGGCGAAAAGGGTTTTCTCCTTGTCGAAGGGGACGACGTTTCTTTATCGGCAAACTTTGTTCCGGTACAGGAAGTGGTTTTTGAAAATCTTGAACTGGATACAAATTCACTGAGGAAAGAAGAGCTGTATCAGCAGATTGTTGAATTCAAACAGAGTCTGAGAGAGAAGAGCAAGTACATTGTTAATCTTCAGCTGAACTATGACGGAGAAGATGAAATTTCTCAAAGCGACTATAATGAACTGATCGAACTGCTCCAGGAAGATGAAGTGAATATTTCTGAATTCGTCTGGATTGATAATATTAATGTCTCATATAATAATGAAGAGCAGATAGCATTGCTGAAAGATATTAAAACGAGTTACTCAGATAATGAAGAGTTATTCAGAAGTGCGGTTAATACGATGTATATGGATCCGAACATTAACCGTTATCTGCCGCCAATCAGTGAAGTATCGCCGGGCGAACTTCTCAAGATGGGTGAAGATCGTCTAAAAATGTTGATGAGGAAGTAGTGAAATTATGAAAATCTTATCAGTAAATATATACGGCTACGGTAAAATTATTAAACAGGAATTTAATACAAATCAGGATTTCATTCAGATATTCGGTGAAAATGAAGCCGGCAAGTCGACTATGATGTCCTTTATTCATTCTGTGCTGTTCGGTTTTCCAACGAAAAAGGAACAGGAGCCGCGCCGTGAACCTCGTATGCATAACCTTTACGGCGGCAGGCTGACAGTAAAATTTAAAGATGAACCGGAACCCGTGGAAATAGAGAGACTAAAAGGAAAAGTCCAGGGCGATGTGAAGGTGTACTTTAAAGATGGTACAACTAAAGGTGAGGAATGGCTCACTAAAAAAATGAATTATATAGACAAACGTACATACCGTTCTATATTTTCGTTCGATGTGCTCGGACTTCAGGATATTCACAAAAATATGACTGAAGACAAGCTGCAGGAATATCTGCTCCGTGCAGGAGCGCTCGGCTCCCACGAATACGATGAGATGCTGAATGCCATCGACAAAGAACTTAAAATGCTGTACAAGAGAAACGGCATTAACCCGGTTATTAATACAGAGCTTCAGGATTTGAATGATTTAAGCGAAAAAATCCGCGGGCTTGAAAAACATGAAGAAGAATATAAAACGTTTATTAATGAGCAGGTTAAAACGCTCGAAAGCTTAAATTCCAAAAAACATGCACTGAATCAGATGGAAATGATCCGCAAGCAGAAAATGAAAGAAGTCATGTATCATAAAGATATTAAAGACTGGAAGGCGCTTGAGAGCAAGCTTAATATCGAACCGGTCAACTTCCCGGAGCGCGGAATCGAACGTTACGAATCACTGCGTAACCATGTTAAACAGACGGCCAAAGATATCGGTCTCCGTCAGGAGAAACTTAAAACACTGATTGCTGAAATACAGCATGTGAAGCTCCCTGATAAAAATATGATCAGCTATCTTGAAGCACTGCAAAAAGAAGAACCCGAAATTAAGCAGCAGAACATGGAAGCTGTACGTTTATCAAACTCGGCAGCAAATCTTGAAAATGAGATTTTAAATCTGCAGAAAGACATCGGCTGGCAGGAAGAGCACCCGGATGTCGACGATTCGAATATCGTTCGTGAGTCCGTGCAGTCACTGCTGTCGAAGTACGATGAAATTATGCTGGAAGAACAGTATTTAATTCGTGAGATTGATCATTTGAGAGCAGATATTAAACAGCTTGATGCCGAAATTGAAGAGTCGGAACGCAATCAGATTGACGATGGCAGAATGAAAAAGAAACGCGAAGTGCTGGATCGTGAATTCGAACTGGTTGAAAAGAAACGCATGTATCAGCTGATTGAAAAAGATTACGAACGCGAAAAACGCGAACGTGACAGAGTAAAGAACTGGCAGGCAGCGCTGATTATTACAATCAGTATTATCGCAATAGCGATCGGTGTTATGTTTATTATCAACAACAGCTACTTATACGGCGGCCTGTCGCTTGCTGTAGGTGCTGCGGCACTGTTTATACTGGTTATTACGAATAACCGGGAGCAGGATACGCTGAAGACCGACTATCAGCAGGAAGTTGATACGCTGCAGGATGAAATTAATGCACTTAAAAGCGAGTACGATATCAATTTTGATATCGACGATGCAAAAGACCTGCGACAGCAATTGAAAAACCTGCGTGCGAAACGCAATTCATTTTCGGTTAAATTGGATGATCTGAAAGAAACGCTGTCAGTGAATGAAGCAAATCAGGATCATTTGAATACACAGCTTGCTGAAGTGAAACAAAATTTAAAAGTGAATCCTGAACTTGACGATAAATATATCGTCGATGCAATATACACAATACGCCAGATTAAACAGAAGCGTCATCAGATCAGCCGCGAACAGCAGGAACTTGATAACATTACGCAGAAGCTGAATGATTTTGATACACGTGTCAGCGAAGAAGTGAGCGCGTTCGGTATTCATTATAAGCAATCTTCCATCTTCCATGAAGCGGGGCAGCTGTCGTCGAAACTCCAAAAAGATGAGGCGATGTATTACAACCTCAGAGAACAGGCGGACCTTCTGGAAAATGAAATTACAGTACTGGAAGAGCGGAATGCAGCATCGCAGCGTGAGCTGAATCAGCTTCTGGATTATGTGGAGGCGGACGACGAGGAAGAATATTACTATTACGCGAGAAAACACAGCGAGTATATAAACAATGTCAACCGCTTTAAAGAACTAAGCGACAAACTGGATGAAGAACACTTCGACTATGACCTCAGAAACGAGCTGTCGGGCCGTCTCTTAGCAGATTTGAAAGCGGATGAAGATAATATCGGTGCCCAGCTTGATAATCTGAATGAGCAGATTCAGCTGGAACAAGAGGCACTGGTTAAAATCAACAATGAAATCAAGCTTCTGGAAAGTGACGGCAAGCTGAGTGAACTGAACCACCTCTACGGTATGCGTAAAGGCGTTGTGCAGAGTCTGGCTGAAGAATATATGTCCCTGACATACATTCGTATCTTAATTGAGACGCATATTAAAGCCATCAAAGATGAGCGTCTGCCGATAGTAATAGAAGAGGCGAGGGAAACATTTGAATTTGTAACGAAAGGCCGTTATATTAATGTCATCTACAGTGACGAAGGCATTTTCGTGAAACATAAAAATGGACAGGTCTTCCATCCGCTTGAACTGTCACAGTCGACCAAGGAAATGCTGTACATCAGCTTGCGTCTAAGCCTTATCAGAGCACTAAAAGGCTACTATCAGCTGCCGATTATTATCGACGATGCATTCGTCCATTTCGACAGCGAGCGTACGAAAACGATACTTGATTACTTTAGAAGTAAGTCAGACGACCAGGTACTGTACTTTACATGTAATTTAAATACGAGTATTCCATCTGCTCAAACAATCAAACTAAAAGAAAAAACGAAGTAGGAGGGTTCAGTAATGAATAATATTTCATCATTACAGCCTGGAGATTCAGTGGATACATTCTTCTTAATTAAACGCAGCCAGCAGGGTGTCACAACTCAGGGCAAACCGTACATGACAATCGTGCTGCAGGATAAAACAGGAGAAGTCGAAGCGAAACACTGGAATGTTACGCAGAAAGATATCGATGTACTGTTGCCGGAAACACTTATTAAAGTTAAAGGTGATATTATCGATTACCGCGGCAAAAAGCAGATGAAAATTGCAAACTTCCGTCTTGCGACACCTGAGGACGGGCTGGAAGCGAAAGATTTCGTAGAAAAAGCACCGATTGACGGCGATGAACTGTACGATAAAATTTTAGACTACTGCCTGAAAATCGAAAACGGCAGTCTGCAGCGCATTACGCGCCAGCTGCTGACTAAATACCGCAAAGAATTCTCGTACTATCCGGCAGCGATGACAAACCACCACGACTTTGTGTCAGGACTCGCATACCATGTATATTATATGCTCCGTGTAGCTGATTCTTTATGCGACATTTATCCGACGCTTAACAGAAGTCTGTTATTCAGCGGAATTATTCTGCATGATATCGGCAAGGTTAAAGAATTGAGCGGCCCGATTGGTACGACATATACTAATGAAGGAAACCTGATTGGCCACATCGTGATTGCAACAGAGGAAATTACGAAAGTCGCAGATCAACTGAACATTGAAGGCGAAGAAGTAATGATACTGAAACACTTAATTCTGAGCCATCACGGAAAACTTGAATATGGTTCGCCGAAAGTTCCGATGATTAAAGAAGCGGAAATTCTGCACTTTATCGATAACATTGATGCACGTATTATGATGATGGACAAACATATTGATAAGGCGGATAAGGGTAAATTCACGGAAAGAATCTTCCCGCTTGAATCACGCAACTTTTATCGCCCGGAAAGCTTTTAATATAGTTACTATTGGTAGATCCTCGCAGAAATGCGGGGATTTTTTGTTTGATGGAATTGTAAAACGGGGGTGTCGGATTCACAACAGGAAAACGCCGTTGTAAACCGGAAGCGCTGGATTCACAACAGGAAAACGCCGTTGTAAACCTGAGGTTTCGCCTTTGAATCTTTGATGGAACTCGACGGTGAAACAGTGTGGTACTTCAGCAACAAAAAGACGCAAAGCCACAGGCTTTGCGTCAAGTAATATTCAGTATTATTCAGAGTCTTCTTCAGTATCTGCTGATTCTTCACTTTCCGATTCTTCTTCAGCATTTTCTTCAGTTGGAGCGCCTTCTGATTCTTCTTCAGCTGCAGCGTCTTCCTGCTGTGCGTTTTCCAGTGCTTCATCAGCGTTCAGGAATGTTTCTTCAATGTAAGATTGTATTTCTTCGTTTTCAAACGACACGTTGTATTCCTCTAAAAGATCACGGTAGCCCTGCAGTGCCTGGCTTGGGTCTTCCTTGATTTTCTGGTTTACAAGCTGTGTTTTAATAGTGTTTAATTCTTCTTCAGGTGTGTCTTCAAGAGACACATCTTCATTAAGAATGATGTGGTAGCCGAATTGTGATTCGACAGGTTCTGAAATCTCGCCAGGCTCAAGTTCAAATAGTGCTGTTTCAAATTCTTCAACCATCTGTCCTTCGCTTACATAACCGAGATCACCATTTTGCTGCGCACTGCCTGTATCGTCTGAGTTCTCAGACGCGAGTTCACCGAAGTCAGCGCCGTCATCAAGCTGTTTTTTTAAGTCATCAGCTTTTGTTTTTGCTTCTTCTTTAGTCATTGCCGCTTCGTCTTCTTCTCCATCAGATTCTTCAGCCTTATCTTCTTCGCCTTCTTCAGCAAAGGATACGAGGATGTGAGATGATTTTCTCACGCTGTCGAATGCTTCTTCATCAGTGATTTCAAAGTAATCAGCAAAATATAAGTCGTTTAATGCATTAGATACGCGCTGCTGCTTGTATGTATCGACAGTCATTCCCGGCTGTGATTGCTGGAGCATCATTGCGAAGTTTTCCTCGCCGCCGTACTGTTCAATTTCAGCATCGATCTGTTCATTAAGTTCATCCATATTTAGTTCTTCACTGTATTTATCAGTTAAAACTTTATCCAATACTAATTGGAAGGTCTGGTTTGCGACCTGATTTGTTCCAATCTGGTTCAGAACGTCATCAGCTGTAACATCTCCTGCGTCACTCGTAGCGAGAACGCTGCCGAATTCTACATCGCCTTCTTCTGTTGAAGCCGAATCTGTATTTTCTTCGCCATCATTGCTGCACGCAGCGAGACTTACTAAACCTAAACCTAATATAATTGGTGCTAATTTCTTCTTCATTCTCAAACTTCTCCTCCCGGTTGCATATACAAGGCATAATATATCATATAAAAAGGACGGTGCACAAACTTAAACACACCGTCCTGTAAAAATATTCTGTTTTTTTACCAGCTAGTTATTGTCGCTGTCTTCTTTTTTGTCTTCGCCTTTAGCTTCTGACATCGCAGTTTCAGCTTTATTGGAAATATTTTCTATATTGCCCTGCAGCCTTTCGATGTTCGGATTGATGTCTGCCTGGAAGTTTGAAATCATCGATTTTACCTCGTCACCAAGAGTGGAGAAGACTTCGCTTGATTCATGTTTCGTTTTAAGGAAAGAGTTTTTAATTTCTTCTCCTTCGATTTTAAGCTGGTCCATCTGCATTTTTAAATCACCGGAACCTCTTTTTAATGACTGCTGCAGTTCTTTTCCTGATTTAGGTGCATTTAAAAAGGATATGAGCATGCCGCCTGTAATTCCGACTGCGAATCCTACACCGATATTTTTAAGTTTCATATTCATTCACATCCTTTATCTCAAATATAATATACCCTGCTTTAATCTTAATTATTCATTTAATTTATTTTTAATTGCCGCTTCAAGATCGGAACGGATTTCAGGTGTGTTGTTCTCATCTTCAACACTGACCCATTTATATCCGAAGCCGTCGTGTTCTTCTTTGTAGCGCGGAATAATATGGAAGTGAAGGTGAAATACTGACTGCGAAGCATACGCGCCGTTATTCTGTACAACGTTTAAACCGTCAGGCTGAAACGCATCTCTGACTGCGGTTGAAACTTTAGTAATTACACTCATGAGTTTCGCGCCTGTTTCCTCATCAAGGTCAAAGATATTTTCAATCGGCTGTTTAGGTACGACTAATGTATGGCCTTTAACGATTGGGAAGGCATCCATAAATGCAATAACATCGGCATCTTCATATACAATGTTAGCCGGTATTTCTCTGTCGATAATTTTTTCAAAAATTGTCTTATTCATCTCAATATCCTCCATTAAAAACTTATGATATAGTTTTACTTAAGTATCAGTATACAAATAATTAGAATTATTTAAAAGGAAGTCAGACGATGGTATTAGAAATTAATCAGCTTACAGGCGGGTATTCAAAAGAGCCCGTCATTCACGATATCTCTTTTAATATAAAGTCCGGTGAAATTATCGGACTGATCGGTTTAAACGGCGCAGGCAAAAGTACGACGATTAAACACATTCTCGGCCTGCTCAGGCCGCACAGCGGCAGTATTAAGGTAATGAATACTGCGATTGAGACGGATGTTGAAGCCTACAGAAGACATATGGGCTACATTCCGGAATCTCCGATTCTCTATGAGGAACTGACGCTCCGGGAACATATCAATATGACGGCGATGGCTTACGGCTTGACTCCGGAAGAAGTGGAGTCGAGAAAAGGGCCGCTCCTGAAACGTTTTCGCCTCGAGGATAAGGAAGATACTTTTCCGAGCCACTTTTCAAAAGGGATGAAGCAGAAAGTCATGCTGATTTGTGCATTTATCGTAGAACCGGATCTCTATATTATCGATGAGCCGTTCTTAGGTCTCGATCCGCTCGGTATTGAATCATTGATTGAACTGATGATTTCAGAACGCGATAAAAACCGGTCCATTTTAATGAGCACACATATTCTAGCGACAGCAGAACGCTACTGTGACCGGTACATCATTATTGACCAGGGGCGTAAAATCGCAGACGGCACGCTGAATGAGCTGCGCGAGCTCACAGGGCTCCGTGAAGGGACGCTGGATGATGTGTACATCAGATTGACGGGCGGGAAGCATCATGAGCAGTAAACTGTTTAACACACGTATGGAGGAAGACGTAAAAATAAGAAGCTATTACGGTAAATTTATTTTTAACAGCCATTTTCTCGTCTTCCTGATGATTGCGGGCGGAGTGCTTCTTTATACGCTGCTTGGTTTAAGGGAAACGCTCAGTCCGAGTCTGTATATCGACACACTGTGTGCGCTCTTAATGGCAGCGGTCTTGCTGCCGAAGTACCGTACATTGCTGAAGGAGGCGGATATGCTGTTTCTGCCGCCGTATGAAAAAAGAATGACGGCCTATTTTAAGCGTGCGGATATTTACAGCCTGTCACTCGGTCTTGCCTTGCCGGCAGTTACATCAGTAGCAGTGCTGATTCTCCTTTCAATCGGTCACAATTTAACATCGATTGTCCTGTTTTTTTTAATGGCTGTTTTGTTATATTTCAGTGCCTTTAATATCAGACGTCTCTCAGTTAATACGGACTGGAAAAAGTGGGCTGTCACAGCAGCACTAATTATTATTAATTTTGTCTCGCTGATGCTGGTGCTGATTCAGCCTTACCTTATTACTTTAGGGCTTCTGTTCATCATTATATTCACCGTCATAATGAAGAAGAGTTCTTTTAAAACATTGTCTTGGCTGAATTATGTGCAATACGAAAAAGAAGCACTCCAGCAGTATTACCAGACAGTCAGTATGTTTACAAATGTTAAACGCATCGATAAGGCGTTTAAGAGAAGGCGTTTTCTCGATATACTGCTGTGGGAGCCGAAGGCGGAGAAATTCAATAAGAAATATATGTACGAATATTTATTTTACCGTTCTTTTATACGCGACCATGATCTGCCGATGATTGTGCTACGCATCATTATATTATTCTTTATTATCATGTTCTGGATTGGCAATCTGTACGTATCGTTAATCTTCAGCTTGTTCGGTATTTATTTAATCGTGCTTCAGATGTCGCAAATATATACAGCGCAGGCTTATCTCCTGTGGCCGAAAGTATGGCCGGTATCGAGAACTTATATCCAGGACAGCTATATCAGATATTCACACAAAGTCGTATTTGTAATTACACTGCTGTTTGCTGTTATGTTTACAATCACGCATCCTGACAAATTCTACTATGTGCTGGCTTTCCCGGTTTGGGGCTATATTCTTAACCGTGTCTTATCGAAAGCCATCTATAAAAAAGAAAGAGAACTCAGCGATTAATCGCTGAGTTCTTCTTTTTCTTCTTCAGTATATTCATTGTCATCAATATTGTAGTAAGTTTTCGATGATAAAAAGTCGCCGAACAGTGATTCTTCATTGCGGAATTTCTTTAAGGCATCGGATGTTAAGTATTTTTTATAAACATCAGTATGTTTAAAGTCATTGTAGATACTCATGTCTGCCCATTTAATCAGCACGATATAATTCTCATCACTAATATTCAGACCGGTTCTGAATGAAACCACACCGTTCGCTGCTTTTAATTCTTCAGAAAGATCGCTTAGGTGACCTCTCAGGGAATAAGTACCGTCTCCTGCAGCAGGTATATAAAACATTGATAATGGGAGCTCTTCATCAAGAGAACCCTGTTCATTCAATATTTTATAAGTCATATTCGTCGAGAAAATCGATTTTTCATTACTATCTTCATAATACAAAATTGCTTCCGGACCTCTTGCACTGATAGATACATGAGGATTATTTTTCTGCAGGGAAGAAAGATAATCAAGCGTTCCCGTAGTTGCGTGTAAATACACTGTGCTTCACCTCTTGTTTTGATATGTTAATCAGTATATACCTGAAATAACAGAATGTTAAACAAATCTCAAATAGAACGATTTTTTGACAACTTGACCGTAATTAATAATTGTTCTAAAGAATATGATAAAATGTATAAATGTATGAACATATAAATATTAGGGGGTACCACTGTGTTTAATGATACACTCATTCGAGCAGCACGCGGAGAAAAGACAGAACATACACCAGTTTGGTTTATGAGACAGGTCGGGCGTTCGCAGCCGGAATATAACAAAGTTAAAGAAAAGTATTCTTTAATCGAAATTACAAAACAGCCTGAACTCACTGCTTATCTCACGGCTACACCTGTAGACAACTATAATGTCGATGCGGCAGTACTTTATAAAGATATAATTACACCGCTCGCACCAATCGGTATTGATGTAGAAATCAAGGCCGGAGTAGGACCGGTAATACATAACCCTGTCCGTACTGAAAAAGACGTTGAAAATCTTGGAGAACTGGATCCGTTTAAGGATTTAGACTATGTATACAAAGCAATTCAGATTTTAACGCAGGAAAAATTGAATGTTCCGCTTATCGGCTTCTGCGGTGCACCATTTACTGTCGCGAGCTATATGATTGAGGGCGGTCCTTCTAAAAACTACCACCGTACGAAAACAATGATGTATTCGAACCCGGACTTATGGTTCAAATTAATGGATAAGCTTGTTGAAACGAGCATTACCTACCTGACTGCGCAAATTAAAGCAGGTGCAAGCGTGATTCAGATTTTTGATTCATGGGGCGGTGCGCTTAATAAAGCGGACTATAACTATTACCTTGCACCGGGCATGAAGAGAATTATCAGTGCAGTTAAAGCGCAAAATGTACCGGTTATTATTTTCGGTGTCGGAGCGAGCCACCTGGCAACAGAGTGGGATAAGCTCGGCAGTGACGTGCTCGGACTCGACTGGAGAATGTCGATTACTGAAGCGCGTGACTTAGGGATTACGAAAGCGCTGCAGGGTAACCTTGACCCGGCACTCCTGCTTTCGGACTGGTCAATTATAGAAGAACGCGCGAAGAAAATCGTTGAAGAAGGAAACAGAACAGGTCACATCTTTAACCTTGGTCACGGCGTCTTCCCTGAAGTCAGCCCGGACGTTTTAAAACGATTGACAGAATTAGTACACACACACAGTAAAGGATTGTGATTTTTAAATGGCAGAGAAAAAAGCACTATTAGTAATGGCATACGGTACGCCGTATAAAGAATCGGATATCGAGCCGTACTATACGCATATCAGACACGGCAGAAAGCCGAGTGAAGAAGCACTTCAGGATTTAAAAGACCGCTATGAAGCAATCGGCGGTATTTCTCCTCTGGCGGATACGACAGAACGCCAGGCGAAAGCTTTAGTTGACGCTTTAAACGAACAGAGCGATGATGAATTTGAACTGTTTATAGGTTTAAAACATATTCATCCTTTTATCGAAGACTCTGTGAAAGCAATCAGTGAAGCGGGTATTAAAGAAATATACAGCGTGGTGCTTGCACCGCATTATTCAAACTTCTCTGTCGGTTCATATAATAAACGTGCGGAAGAAGAAGCGGAAAAATACGGCCTTACAGTTAAATCTGTAGAATCATTTTATGAGCAGAAGCCGTTTATCGATTTCTGGGTTGATGCATTGGAAACAACTTTCGACCAGGAAATCCCTGCCGACGAAGCGGATAAAACTGCGATTGTAGTCAGCGCGCACAGCTTGCCGGAGAAAATTAAGGAACATAACGATCCTTACCCGGATCAGCTTGTGGAAACTAAAGATTTAATTAAAGCACGCTTTGACAAAGGCCATTATTTTGTCGGCTGGCAGTCGGAAGGCAACACACCAGATCCATGGCTTGGCCCGGATGTTCAGGACTTAACACGCGAACTGTACAACGAACATGGTTTCAAGCACTTTGTATACATTCCGCTCGGTTTTGTGTGTGAGCATCTGGAAGTGTTATACGATAACGACTACGAATGTAAAGTGGTAACGGATGAAATCGGTGCGGTATATCACAGACCGGCAATGCCGAATACAGATTCACGTTTCATTCAGGCTATGGTGAACGAATTAATTAAATTGTAATAAGAGAGGCGTTAAGAGTGAAAAGAGTAGCGATAGTAGGTGCAGGAATTACAGGGTTGTCTGCCATGCATTATCTGCTGAAAGAAGGCAGCGGCATGACAGTTGATTTATACGAAGCGTCGGACCGCGCTGGCGGCAAAGTCAATACTCATATCCGGGACGGCTATACGATAGAGCTCGGACCTGAGTCTTATTTAGCGCGTAAAGAAGTCATGACGGAACTCGCTTATGAAGTGGGGCTTGGTGACACTCTGGTCCGCAACCAGACGGGGCAGGCGTATATCTATGCAAAAAATAAACTGTCACCGGTGCCAAAAGGCACGATGCTCGGTGTACCTATGGAGTTGTCTCCGCTCTTAACGACAGATTTAGTATCCTGGACAGGGAAACTGCGGGCAGGACTCGATTTTCTAAAACCCGCCCTGCCGTTATATAAAGATATTTCAGTAGGAGAATTTTTCCGTGCGCGTTTCGGGGATGATCTTCTGGAACATATGATCGAACCGCTGCTGGCTGGGGTTTACGGTACAGATATCGACAAACTCAGCTTAATGTCGACGTATCCTAACTTCAAAGAGACCGAAGAAGAATACGGCAGCCTGATGAAAGGCCTGATGGCTGAGAAAAAAGATAAGGCCGCAGCTCCGAAGAAGAAAACCGGTGCTTTTCTGCAGTTTAAAGACGGATTGCAGTCGTTTATCGACCGGCTGGTCAGCGAAAACGAAAAACGCGGCGGCCAGATTCACTTTAATTTCGATGTCACTGCGATTGAAAAAACTGAAGACGGCTACGACCTTACAGCTGACGGCGGCACGCATCATTACGATGAAGTCATCGTCACGACACCGCACTTCCAGTACAAGCGCTGGTTTAAAGATAAAGAATTTGAGTACTTCAAGCATATGGAAGCAACGAGTGTTGCAACAGTTGTGATGGCCTTTGATGCCGAGCAGGTGAAAAATACGATTGAAGGTACTGGATTCGTAATCAGCCGCAATATGGATACATCGATTACTGCGTGTACATGGACGAATAAGAAGTGGGAACACTCGACACCTGAAGGCAAGGCACTGCTCCGCGCTTATGTAGGGCGTCCCGGTGACTTTATCGTCCATGAGAAGTCGGATGAAGACATCGTCCGTCTGGCACGGGAGGACCTCGATAAAATTATGGACCTCGACGGTGAACCAGAATTCACAATTGTAACGCGGATGATGAATGCGATGCCGAATTATTTTGTCGGACATAAGTATATTATTGATGATATTCAAAAATACACAGCAGAAAACTATCCGGGACTGCACTTAATCGGTGCCTCACATTATGCAGTCGGACTGCCGGATTGTGTGCAGACCGCAAAAGACACTGCAGAAAAAATATTGCATAAGTAAAAATATGATTTTAAGACCTGCTTCTATTATAATGGAGGCAGGTCTTTTATTATGTACCAGGGGGAAAATACAATGAAGTTTATTTCAAACAACGACATCAAAGATCCGATGATTAATCTGGCGATGGAAGAATATATACTAAGAGAAATTCCAACGGATGACTCTTACTTTCTGTTCTATGTAAACCAGCCATCGATTATTATCGGAAAAAATCAGAATACAATTGAAGAAATTAACGAACCGTACATTAGAGAACACGGCATTAAAGTGGTAAGACGCGTGTCGGGCGGGGGAGCAGTATATCACGACGAAGGCAACCTGAATTTCAGTTTTATTACAGAAGACGACGGTGACAGCTTCCACAACTTTAAAAAATTCACACAGCCGATTGTTGAAGCCTTAAAAGAAATGGGTGTGGACGCTGAACTGTCGGGGCGGAACGATATTGAGATTGAAGGCGGCAAAAAAGTCTCGGGGAACGCGATGTTTACACAAAAAGGGCGTATGTTCTCGCACGGGACTTTAATGCTTGAGAGTGATATTTCAGAAGTACAGAATGCCTTGAAAGTAAATCCGAAAAAAATCCAATCCAAAGGAATAAAATCGGTTAGTGCACGTGTTGGAAATATTAATGACTACTTAGATGAAAAAATAGATATAGAAGAATTTAAAGAAAGAATCCTTGCCAATATATTCGGCGGGCTGGAAAACGTTGAAGAATATAAACTGACAGACGACGACTGGGCGAAGATTAACCAGCTGTCTGAAGAAAAATATCAGACATGGGCATGGAACTACGGCAAAAACCCTAAATATAACTACGACAATTCCCACAAATACGATGCAGGATTGCTTGACGTGAGATTGGAAGTTAAAGGCGGCCGCATCGAACATGCGAAAATCTTCGGCGACTTCTTTGGCGTAGGAGAGGTAGTGGATATAGAAAATCTGCTGATCGGTGTGGAACACAACCGGGAGCATATTGAAGAAGCGATCAAAGATGTGGATATCAGCCACTATTTAGGACGGATTACGAGAGAAGAATTTTTAGATTTGATTTCATAATAATGAGATTTGGAGAGGCCGGCGCTGAGAAGCGCCGGTTTTTTTATCAGATAGATAATCTGTTTGGATTTTCATAGCATATTGACAAACTAAATATAGCAGATAATACAAATGTAAAAACAAAAAGGGAAGTCTAGATTTATTAATCAGATAATAAAGAAAATTTCAAATAATTATTGACAGAGTAAAAAAAGTGAGATAAATTACTGGTAGATTGGTTGGACCAGTTAGCTGGAAATATGGAGGGGAAAAATGAATAGAATTCTTAAAAGCGACCACTTATATGAGAAAGTCTTAGAGGTATTAATTGAATATTATGAGGAAGAGAAAATTCGAATCAATGAAAAGCTTCCCACAGAAAGAGAATTATCTGACACTTTATCAGTAAGTAGAAACACGATTCGTGATGCTTATAGATATTTAGAAATTAAAAATTATTTAATTACTAAATCTGGGGGAGGAAGAATATTAGTAAAAGCTCTGGATAAAAATATTTATAAAGCTGATGTTTTAACAGCATTAAGAGAAAATGAAATTAGAAACTTGTTAGAAATAAGAGAAATTCTTGAAGTTGGCTTGATAGATTATATATTATTACGTTCAACGAAAGAAGAACTTCTAAAACTCAAAAAAGAAATAGAAAAAAGTGGTTCAATTTATGATAGTGATTTTGACTTTCATATAGAGTTAGCCAAATTAAGTAAAAACGATGCTGCGGTAGAGTACTATAGACTCAATAAAGAAATGATAGAGTATATCAAAATTAAAAACTATGATGAGAATACTTATAATTATTATACTGTTCACGATGAACATTATAACATTCTTGAAGCTTTAATTAGTAATGACAGGGTTAAAGCTAGAGCTTTAATAAAACAACACTTGAGTAATATTTATAAACGTTTTTCTAATGATAATCAGGAGGATAAAAATGAATAACTTTGAAGTTATGAGATCTAGACTTATAATGCCAGCGAATAATCTTAAGTTCATCAGTAAAGCTAAATTTAGAAACGCGGATGCAATTGTATTGGATTTAGAAGACAGTGTTCCAATTGAAGAAAAATTAAATGCGAGAAAAAATATAAAAGAAAGCATTAAAGATGTAGGTTCAACGGGAAGCAAAGTATATGTTCGAGTTAATAATGACGAAAAATATTTAATGAATGAAATAGAGGCAGTTACTTGCAAAGATTTATACGGTATATATTTACCTGCTGTTCAAAATGAACAAACTATAAAAAGTATTGATGAAAAACTTACTATTATTGAAGAAAAGAAAGATCTTGAGAGAGGGTCTTTTAAAATTAGTATTGCAGTTGAGGATGCAGTGGGAGTTTTAAATATTGATAGTATTCTTTCATCATCACGTAGAATTGATTCAATAACATTAGGCAGTGAAGACTTTTCAGCTGATAGCGGGATTAAAATAGGTGACTCTACAAAGTCTGCATATATTAGTATATTTACTAATATTATATTGCATGCAAGGAAACATGAGGTTAAGCCAATGGGTTTAATTGGAAGTATTGCGAATTACAAAGATGAAGAAAACATGAAACGTATAGCTAAAATATCTTATGAACATGGGTTTGAAGGTGCAAGTTGTATACATCCGACAATGGTTGAAATTCTTAATGAACAATTTTCACCTGGGTTTGATGATATAAAGGAAGCAAAAAATATTGTTGATAATTTTGAAAGCGCTTTAAAAGAAGGTAAGGCAGCAACGACATATAACAATAGAATGATTGATTATCCTCATTATTATCAATCCAAAAAGTTATTGAATAAATATAACTCAATTAATAATCTTGAAGTGTTAAAAGATAACTTAAGAAATAAAAAGGAGAATTTTGATGCTTAATAACGAAGCTTTAAAAAATATTACTATACTTGACGTTTCTACAATGATTGCGGCCCCTTGGGCTAGTACACATTTAGCAGATTTTGGCGCAAGAGTAATTAAGGCTGAGCACCCTATACATGGTGATTCGTCAAGAAATTATGGTAAGAAAAAAGATGGTAAAGGAATATTTTGGAAAACTTTAAACAGAAACAAAGAATATATCACGTTAAATTTAAGTAAGAATGAAGGACAAAATATCTTCAAAAAATTATTACCTGAAGTAGATGTTGTAATTGAAAATTTTAGACCAGGTACCTTAGAAAGATGGAATTTGGGATGGGATGAAATAAAAAAAATAAATCCATCTATAGTTTTATTAAGAACTACTGGATTTGGTCAAGAAGGTCCGTATGCTAAGAGAGCTGGGTTTGGGACTGTAGCGGAAGGAATGAGCGGTTTTTCTTCAGTAAATGGATATGCAGATACGCCGCCCACATTACCAGGATTCGCACTAGCTGATGGTGTTGCCGGTATTTATGGTGCATTGTCTATAATGATTGCGCTAAATGAAAGAAATTTAAATGATGAAAATAAAGGACAAGTTATCGATATCTCTTTATATGAGCCTTTAATGAGATTGCTAGAGCCTCACATAGTAGCATATGATCAGCTGGGAGAAGTTGCATCAAGAGTTGGAAATGGAAGTATTTCAGTAGCACCGAGAAATGCATACAAAACTAAAGATAAGAAATGGGTTGCACTTTCAGGAGCAACACAAACTATTGCTGAAAATGTATTTAAAATAATTGATAGACCAGAATTAATAGAAGATGAAAAATTTTCTACTAATGAGTCAAGAGTTAGAAATGTAAAAGAGCTAGACGAGATTATCGGTTCGTGGATTAGTAAAAGAGATATGGATGTAGTTGTAGCTGAATTTGATAAAGCGGGAGCTGTTATAGGACCGATGTATGATGTAGAACAGTTATTTGATGATAGACATTATAAATTCAGAGAATCTTTTGTGGAGATAGAAGATGATGATTTTGAACAAATGCGAGTAGCAAATGTGAGTGCCAAATTTTCAAAGACACCTGGAAATGTAAAACATCTAGCTAAATCAAAAGGTTATGATAATACAAAAATTTATAAAGATTTGCTCGGTTACTCAGAAGAAGAGCTATTAGAACTTGAAAAATTAAATATCATATAATTTACTGAATAGGGGAGCGATATGATGGGAGCAGCAGTTTGGGCACTACTACTATACATATTACTAATTATTTTATGGGTAGTTGTGATAAAACGTAATATTGGTGAAGCAATGATATTGGGATTATTCTTTGTTGCATTATTTGGCGGGCGTGAGTTCTTCACATTAGTATGGGAAGGAATAAAATTTGGAGCAACACATGAAGTTTTATATGCAGCTATGTCCTTTGTTTTTATGGCACACCTTGTCGATAGAACAGGTCTTATTGAACGCATAATTAATATTTTAAACTCTCTGTTGGGTAGAATACCAGGAGGAGCAGGTTATGTTGATACAGTCGCATCTGCTATGTTTGGAGCAATTTCAGGTTCTGGTTCTGGTAATACAGCAGCGGTTGGAGCAATTACTATTCCATGGATGAAAAACTCTAATTGGAAAAGTCACCAAGCTGCTACAATTGCAGCAGGAAATGCAGGTATGGGGATAAGTATACCACCTAGTGGATCAATGTTTATTCTATTAGGGATGAGCGCCATTGGGGCTTTAGTAACAGAGGGGCAGTTATTTATTGCATTACTAATCGGTGGATTATATACATTAATCTATAGATTAATTTTTGTATTCTTTTACGTTAGATATCATAAAATCGGAAAAATAAGTTCTGAGGAAATGACTCCAATAAGAAAAGCGTTTAGAAGTGGATGGACTTCGTTATTAGTATTTTTAGGAATAGTAATTCCAGTAGTATTAACAATAGGACCTGTATCCGAGATGCTGATGAGTATTCCATCAATTGGGGAAGATGGGTTATCAGATATCTCCATTATATTATGGGTGCCAGTACTGATTATAATAATTAGTATATTAACGAGTTGGAAAGAGATACCCAAGAAACCCAAAGAAATTTATAAATTAGTAGAAGATTCTATCCCAGCTTTTGCTGTACTAGGAGTTATATTACTTTTTGCGTTTGCAGCAAGTTATGTACTTAATAATATTGGGTTAGGTGAACAGTTAGCGATGTTAATGGAAAATCTGAACTTACCACTGACGATTGTTATATTAATTGTTGGTTTATTGATTGTCCTAGTAGCAACACCATTAACCGCAACAGCGACAGTGACAGCTATAGGCTTAGTATCATTTGAAACATTGGTGGCAGCTGGTGTTGAACCAGTAGTTGCGCTCGTAGGAATTTTAATATTTGCATCAACAGAAGGGGCTACTGCTCCTGGAGCAGCTCCAATATTTATAGCTTCAGGAATAGCTAAAGCAGATCCGGTGAAAACTTTTATGCCATTATTAATTTTTTATGTTATTCCAATAGCAATTATTGGTTGGCTTGTTTTAATGGGAATACTACCGATACCAATAATATAAAAAGGAGGAAGTTCATTTGATTAATAAAATATTTAAATTTATCTTTGTAATTTCAACAATATTATATCTTAGTCTAGGCGCGGTGTTAGTTGCTTTACAAACAATTGGTTTATTAATTACAGACGGTGTGTTTATAACAGAAGTATATGAAATGATTACGCCATTTGCCTTTACATTATGTGCATTTGCAGCTGTAGTAGGATTTTTATTGAACTACATTGAGGGCAATGAAGTGAGTAGAGAAAATATGGAATAATTATTTATTAAATACTCAAACAAGATATTTTTAAATAAAATTAAAAAATAGGTCAGAAACACATTTATAAAGAAAATGTATTTCTGACCTTATACTATGTACATCATCTACAGTTCTTTTAGTAAATTAGTGTACTTTATGAATTTCTTTTCGTCTTTCTCGATGAGTGATTCTTCTATTTTTGCTCTATATAATTGTACATTAAAATGATACATGGATTCTTGCAAAACAAGATCTGCTGATAAGTCATTAATTGTGTTGATGAAGCCTCTTAATTGATTTGCAGGATAAACTGGTCTGCCCATATTGAATTACCCCTCTCGAAACTATCTTTAACCAGATTATATACCACATTCTCATTTAGGTCAATGATAATGAGAATCGTAAAATTGTTTTTTCTGATAATTAACTTTTAACATCTTATATTAAACAATAGACAACATTTTATATTAATAGTTAACATTTTAATTATTCTGTGTTATATTGATTGTAATGAAGAATACAGGGAGGGAAAGTATGAGCCGGCAGCATTATATTATTAATGATGAAACGATGTATATTGTAGCTAAGTCGCTCGGTCGCTATACAGAAAGTCTGATAGGGGAACTTTACGGAGAACCTATTGAATGTCTTTCTATACCTAATAAAGTTTTGGAGCACAACTGTAAATATCATTTTCAAACTTACGCATCACGTAAAGATTTAACGAGAAGTTTATCTGGTATACGTTCTAAGCATCCAATTATTTTAGACTTATTCGGTTCATATATATATTTCTGCACACATTCAGACCGAGTTAATGAAAACTGCTGGTTTAATCTACGATACATCGACAGTTATTATGATTATAATGGTAATACAAAAATTAAATTTGAAAATAATGAAGAAATGGAAATAGACATTTCCTACAGTTCTTTTAATAATCAGTATCTAAATGCTGTTAAATTACATTATAAATTTAATCTGGCTAAAGAAAAAACTTACCGCAAAGATGAAGCTTCGAAATTTTCTTATGAACAACAGCATCAGGAAATGCAGTATATTAACGAAGCTGCGAGAGAAACCTATATAAAATACATGCGAGGTATTGATCAAATCAATAAAATCTGACTATGATAATAGAAAAGGGATAGTTATTTATCAATGTTGTAAATTTAACTTAATAAATATTAAAATACTGTTGATTTAGTTAATATTCGTTGCTATAATGAATAATGTTCGATTGAAACATACATACTATTCCACAGTAGCTCAGTGGTAGAGCTATCGGCTGTTAACCGATCGGTCGTAGGTTCGAGTCCTACCTGTGGAGCCATATGGAGATGTACTCAAGTGGCTGAAGAGGTGCCCCTGCTAAGGGCATAGGTCGCATTGCGCGGCGCGAGAGTTCAAATCTCTCCATCTCCGCTAAACAAGGCTTAACCCCCGTGGTTAAGCCTTTTCTTTTTGTTGTGACCACGGAATGACCACGGATTGACACGCTATAGGTTCAAAATGGCTGATTTTTCTGTGCTAGGGTAAAGGTGACCATAGTATTTTTCAATCGTTGCTGTGGAACTATGACCCAGTCTTTTTCTTAAGGTGTCTCTATCCATATTCAATCTGTTAATACAATCACTTGCGTGTGAGTGTCTAAACTCATGTATCTTAATTGCCTTTAACTCATCAGTATTATCTAATATTTTGTGATATCTCACATCGACTTGTTTTTCTCCGATGGATTGATAAAATTTACCAAACACAACGTAATCATCTTTAAATACATTATTATTTTTGTACCAGTCTTTGTATTCCATTAATACCTGCATGACATGATCCGGAAGAAATACTTTACGACGTGACGACTTAGTCTTAGGTGTTCCAACCTTTCCGTTGTAGTTGTTTTTATTGATGTCTACATATCCTTCTATAAAGTTTACATCTTTCCATGTTAATGCACGCTGTTCTCCCTTTCTTAATCCGCTATAAAATAATAATTTAAAAAATGCCTTGTCATATATATCTTCAATTAAATTATAAAAGTAGTTGAATTCATTCAAGGTATAATAATCCCATTCAGTATATTCGTCATTTTCAATATTTCCAGCAAGAGAAGCTACATTCACTTTAACTTCATAGAATTTCATTCCGTGCTTAAGTACGCTACTTAAACATGTATGAACATCTTGTATATAACCTTTTCTGTACTTTTTTCCATTATGTTCTTTATTTAACATATGATCGTGAAATTCAGTAATGCTATGAGCATCCATTTCGTGGACATCTATATTTTGAAAAAAGGGAGTAATGTGGTTAACAAGGTAGTTCTTAATTGTTTTTATACTTGAAGGTTTTCTCCTATTCGAATACCACTTAAAATAATCATCAGCTAAGAAAGAAAAGGGTAATCCTGTAATAGGCTCGCCACTTTCTATATTTTTGAAAAATTGCTCCTTATGTTTTAGGGCATCTCCATATTTCTTAAAGCCACGCTTAGTATGATATTTTCTTTTACCGAATTTGTCTGTATATGAAACATTTACATAATAGGTTTCTCTATTTTCATCCTTATATATCGGCATCTATATCCCTCCTAAAATTGTAACTGTAAAACTTCTGCACGGTTTCTTAACATCTCTAATCTTTTTATTGAAATGTCCTCAGATACGCTAAAATGCGTCATTAAATCAATTGGTTCATACCATCCATTTTTAACAATTAGTTTTTCGGGTAGCTGCAAGAGTAGGGCAAACTTCTCAGCTTCTGCCTCTTGTAATTGGTTAAATGTACGTGGCATTTCCTTTTGATTGGTGGCATGCAGAAACATATGGCCAGCTTCGTGGCAGAATGCTTTAAACATCTCATGTCGCTTATCAAACTTTAAACCGATAATATCGACACCGGCTTTCTGAACATAAAAGTTAGATTGATGATTATATAAAATATGGACATCGAACATATAAGAGAGATGTTCTACTGATAAATCCATTACATCTAATATTGATAATTCAACGATTTCATTTACTCTATCTTCAATTCTCATGTGAAAACCCCTTAATTTAGAACATATGTTCGGTTTGAAGTTTAAAAAAGTACTGACCACCTTGAATGTGTTCATTCTTACCAGTGGTCAGCTGGTGTATTACTTATTAGCTATTTGTCTTAGCAACTTAATAATGTCTTCATTCTGGTCAATGATGACATCATTCTGCTTAATTAATTCATCATTCTGAGAAGCTAAAAGCATATTATGTTGCAACTGATTATTGTAGTAATTAAAAGAAGCTTGCTTTATTGGATCTAAAGTGGTGAAAAACCCCATAGTGTTTACAAATTTGTCAGAGCTGGAAGCAATTCTTAATTTCTCATAGGCATCTTGGGACACTTTGGAAGGGTTACTAAACCCTTGTTTTTCCATCGTCTTTTGAACTTTATTTGGGACATCCAATTCTTTGTCCTGCTGTCTTTTATTGCGTTCATAGTCATTAACTTCACGGAATGACACTTTCTTTTCATCTAATGAATCAAGTGAACTGAGTTCTTCTTTTGTATTTGTCGTTTCCCCTTTAGCAAACTTCTTCCAGTCCATAGGTCACCTACTTATCTTTATTCTTCTGTTTGTATGCAAGAAATTCGATTCTGTCATTAATCTCTTTTATCAATTCTTGCTTCACATCATCAGGTAGAGCATCAAATGCTTCTTTATCGTCAAACATGAACGCATCAAAATCATCTGATGGATCTTTAGGTTTTGGAGTCCTGCCCAGTAATTCTTCTATTGATATATCAAACATATCTGCGATAAGAGCTAAGTTGTCAGCACTCGGTTCATTCTTCTTATCATCAGTTCTTTCGTAGCGAGCATACGCTTGTGGTGATATATGAAGTTTGTCAGCAACTTGTTTCTGAGTCATGCCTGCACGTTTACGATAACGTTTCAAGTTTTGGGATAGCATGACAATACCTCTTTTCTAATTTTAATTATAGTTCAATTGTAAACTTTTAGTTGATTTTATTAAATATACGAAAAGTTGAATTTTATAGTTGAACTCAACTTTTAGTTGTGATATATTATATTTAAATTCAACTAAAGGTTGAATGAAGTTAGTTGTCGATATGAGGGATATTGAGCGAAAGCGGGCGATGATATGAGCTGCGCCATCAATACATAGAATGGTCATTGCGAGGAGATATCCTTGATATCGACAACTAACAGAAAGGAGGAGCATTGGTATGAGTGCATCACTCAAAGAAAAACGTAATGCTAAAGGTTTAACGCAAAGCGATATGGCTAAACTAATTGGTTGTAGCGAACAGTACTATAATATGATTGAAAATGAAAAACGTACACCTAGCGTCAAGACAGCAAAAGAAATCGGAAGAATACTCAACGTAGAGTGGGTAAATTTTTTTAAAGATAAAATCAACTAAAAGTTGAATTAGGAGGGATGGCATGAATCAATTAGCAGAAATACAAATCGAAAACAATGAAGATTTCGGACTTGTCGTAAGCAGCAGAGTAGTAGCGGAAGAAGTAGGTAAACGTCATTCGGATGTTTTGGCTCAAATTGAAAAGCTTTTAGAAAACGAAAATGTTCGTTCTCTGATTTTACCTAATCAATATAAAGTTGAGGGGCAAAATAGGAACTACAAAGAGTATTTACTCACAAAAGATGGCTTCACTCTATACATGTTCAACATTCAAGGGCATCAAGATTTCAAAGTGAATTACATCAACAAATTCAATGAAATGAAAGATGAAATAGAAAACAAAGTTAAAGCACCTGCGTTAATGAGTAGGAAAGAATTGTTGCAAATGGCGCTTGAACAAGAAGAAGAAAACGAAAAGTTAAGACTTGAAACTGAAATCAGCAGGCAACGCATTAGTGAAATGAAGCCTAAAGCAAGCTACTACGACAACATTTTACAAAACAAGAGCTTAGTTACAATCGGGCAAATTGCAAAAGATTATGGAATGTCAGCGCAGGCGCTCAACAAGTTACTGCACGATCTAAAAGTTCAATACAAACAATCTGGTCAATGGTTACTTTACTCAAAACACCACAGTAAAGGTTTAACACATTCAGACACGACAGAGATTGAACATAAAGATGGAAGCACATCCGTAAGAATGCACACCAAGTGGACGCAGAATGGAAGACTGTTTCTGTATGAATTACTCAAGCAAAACAATATCTTACCAATGATTGAACAGGAGGTTTCATAAATGTATTACGAAAATATTCCTTCTAAAGCGTTCGAGTTCGGAGTGATTACAGGAAAGTTGAAGTTTTTCGAGTATATGCGGCATAACATCGCGGACATTATTGATGAAGAAGGCGAAGAAGTCACTCTTGAAAAATATCTTCTCTCACTCGATGTAAAACTGGATATGGAGTTTGACTACTTAATAAGAGAAGTAGATAGAATACCTTTTTCTTTAATAGAAGATAACGACGAAATCGGTTTATCAAAAGATGAACTTTACACATTAAAAGAATTTGCAAATCCTAATCTGCGAGAAACCCAAAAGAGGAAAGGGTTCACAGTAATAAAAGGCGGTAAGGACTAGCGACCAACTAGCCTTACCAGATGAGTTATCAGTTATGCGACTAACTTAATTAACTCTATACACAGTATAGCGACCAATCGAATCAATTTTCAATATATAAAAAGTGACCGGAGGACAACAGATGTCAACAATTATTGCCAACTACAGACACAGAAATAACTTAACACAGCAACAAGTAGCCAACGAATTACACGTTGATAAATCATATATCAGCAGAGTCGAGAGCGGACAGAAACCTCTCACACAGATGATGTACAGCGCTGCACTGACTAACACGACAGATGCCAATTTGCTGAATGACGTGGCCTATGAAATGACGGGCGGACACACAATGCCAACACCATCAGATCATGTCTATGACGGACATCGGATGTCGTATGTATTCCGCATACAAAAGGAAATTAGCGAATTCATGGATGTGCTGCATCGCAACAGGCTAGATAAGCAGCCTGAACACTTAACGGCAGATGAACGTGAGGAGCTGCATCATATGATTTCTGAGTTGCAAGATGTGTTATTTGAAGGCACAGGATTTGTAAATCGTTTAATGCAGGACTATCAGCTTAAACCACAGCAGCTTAATCAAAACAGAGATGCCAAGTTAAAAATGGAAAGGAGAATATAAATGAAAAAGTTTTATCAACTGTACATTGCTCGGAACGAAGCAGGGGAATCTACTGCAGATGTTGGAAAGCTAATCGGACTCAGTAAAGCATCGTACTGGAATCGAGAAAATGCAATAACCAATTTTGATTTAGCAGAAGCATTTATTCTGGCACAGCACTATGGCAAAACAATAGAAGAATTGTTTCCGGAAATGGTGCATATGCTACAGGAAAAAGAGGTGTCATGAATGCTGACGGTTAGAGAATTGAAAGTATTACTCATCGCAGCAGCAGTGCTTATTGCAGTATATCTACCAATTTTGCTTTATCTAACAAGCGAAGCTTATTTGGAACAAGATCCAATGTATATCGAAATTTATGGGTTAAGTGAGGAGGGTGACGAATGGTGAAAAGTTTAGAAAGTCTAATAGATTCAGTAGAAGATATCGAGCTGCAGGAAGTAAAGCGAGATTTTGAAGAAAGTCAACGTGCCGTTATTAAAGCAATGAAGAAAATAGACCGTATTTATAACGAAGGCGGTTTATCCGTCGACGATTATCACTCCATTCAAGAGGAGTTGCAACATGCAGAAATCTAAAGTGACTATTGAAGAACTCTCAAAGCATGTGCCACAGATAATGAAAAAACGACCAGTTGGCAGACTGGCCGTAAAGAAAAATTACTATAATCCAATTTTAACACAGGAGGTCAAATCATGGCAGAGCTAGTCAATATTAAGGATTTATCGCATGAAGAATGGTTGCAGGAACGTAATACAGGACTTGGTGGCAGTGATGCAGGTACTGTGCTTGGTGTGAACAAATGGAAGTCAAAAGCACAGTTGTTTCTGGAGAAAACAAACCCTGAACTGAGACAAAACATTGATAACGAGTATATTCACTTCGGAAATATCTTAGAAGATGTTGTAGCGAAGGAATTTGAACGCCGCACTGGCAAAAAGGTCAGGCGGGATAACCGTATGCTGAGACATCCAAAACACGAATTTATGTTTGCGAACTTAGACAGAGTGGTCGTTGGAGAAAAAGCTTTGCTCGAATGTAAAACAACGTCTCACTTCAATAAAGAGCTGTGGGAAGACGATGATGTACCCGCTCAATATTTGTGCCAGGTCCAACACTACTTAGCTGTCACAGGTTATGAGAAAGCGTATATAGCAGTACTTATTGGTGGTAACAATTTTGTCTGGAAAGAAATCAAACGGGACGATGAATTAATCCAAATTATTATCGATGCGGAATACGATTTTTGGCATAACCATATTCAAGCCAATAAGCTTCCTGAAATCGACGGTAGTCCGGCAATGACGGAATTCATTAATTATATGTACAAAGATATTGATGAAGAAGAAATTGAACTGCCAGAAGATGTCGACACACTGATTAAAGCAATTGAATCATGTAAGTCTTCAGTTAAAGAGACAACAGAACTGCAGAAAAAATATGAGAATCAACTCAAAGATAAGCTCGGCAACAATGTCAGCGGGAAATCTAACAACTTCTTAGTCACTTGGAAACAGCAAGTTAAACGAGTAATTGATAAGAAAAAACTTGAAGAGAAATACGGTAAAGAGACACTCGATCAGTATCACAAGGAATCCAAATATAGAGTATTGAGAATTAAACAAATCAAGGAGGAACAATAATTATGGCAACGAATGAAACTTTAAAGCAACAGGTGACAACTCAAAAGCAGAATGAAGTAGCGAAAGAAACACCGAAAACCATTGGAGACTACATCGAACAGATGGCTCCGGCGATGGCACAAGCACTACCAAAGCATATGGACATTGACCGTCTCACTAGAATGGCACTTACAACGATAAGAACGACACCGCAGCTTAAAGAGGCGGATGTGCCAAGCTTGCTCGGTGCAGTCATGCAATCCGCGCAATTAGGCCTAGAACCTGGACCACTTGGACAGTGTTATTTACTGCCATTCAGAAACAACAAAAAAGGTATCGTAGAAGTTCAATTTATCATCGGCTACAAAGGCATGATTGACCTTGCTAGACGTTCCGGCCACATCAGTACTATTTATGCTCACGCAGTACACGAAAACGATAAATTTGAGTATGAATTAGGTTTGCATGCGGACCTTAAACATGTGCCTGCAGAAGAAGATAAAGGTGCATTCAAAGGTGCTTATGCAGTTGCCCACTTTAAAGATGGTGGCTATCAATTTGAATACATGCCAAAAGCTGAAATTGAAAAGCGTAAAGGTAGAAGTAAAGCAGCGAACAGTAAGTATTCTCCATGGGCAACAGATTATGAAGAAATGGCTAAGAAAACAGTCGTCCGCCATATGTGGAAGTACTTGCCGATTAGTGTTGAGATGCAAAATGTAGTGACGCAAGACGAAGGTACAGGTAAGAATATCAAGGATATTACACCAGACGAAGACTCATTTGTAGTCGTTGATTACCCACAAATTGAGGATGGTGCAGAAGATGATCAATAGAGTAGTTTTGGTTGGCAGATTGACTAGAGACCCTGAATTAAGGGTCAGTCAATCCAATGTCGCAGTCGCAAATTTTAATCTTGCAGTAAATAGACCATTCACAGGTAAAGACGGTGAACGTGGAGCTGATTTCATTAACATTATCTGCTTCAGAAAAATTGCAGAGAACGTGAATCAGTACGTTAAAAAAGGTAGTTTGGTTGGAATTGATGGCCGAATTCAAACGCGTAATTATGAGAATAAGGAAGGCCAACGTGTATATGTCACAGAAGTCATTGCGGAGTCCGTTCAGTTCCTGGAGCCCAAAGGTAGCGGCAACAATCAGCAAGATAAGAATGCTTATGGGCATTCACGCATGCAGCAACAACCGAATCAAACGACCGGACAGGCGAAAGTGTATGAAGAAAATCCGTTTAAGGATAACAGTGGTCCAGTAAATGTGAATGACGATGATCTGCCGTTCTAAAAAGTTCTAGTCAGTTCCTGGAGGAGGTGTTTATATGACTGGCTGGATTAGTTTGCATCGAAGTATTGAGGACCATTGGATGTTTAAAGAGAAGAGAACCTTTTCTAAGTTTGAAGCCTGGATTGATTTATTAATGATGGTGAATCATAAAGACAATAAAGTGTTACTTGGAAATGAACTAATAACCGTGAAAAGAGGCCAAAAAATAACCAGTATAAGACAGTTATGTGATAGATGGTCTTGGTCTAATAATAAGGTTAAAAATTTTTTGAACTTACTTGAAGATGACGAAATGTTAATCGTAAAAAGCGACACCAAAAAAACGGTCATAACCATTGCCAACTATGACTTATACCAGAATGAAGATTTGCAAAAGCGACACCAAAGCGACACCAAAGCATCGCATTTGCATCATGATAGCGACACGAATGCATCACGAACGCACACAAACAATAATGACAATAATGCTAATAACGAATTAATAATGAATAACAATGACAATAACGACAACAAAACCAACCGGTCAGTCGGTGTCGTCTTCGATAAATTTCAGGAGTTAGGTTTTGGAACGATTAATGGATTTACTGCAGAACAAATAAATGAGCATCTTAAAACCTTTGAACCTGAAGTTGTCATAAAAGCATTGGAAGTCGCAAGTAATAATAATAAACGAAATATGAGCTATGCGAATGGAATTTTACGAAACTGGCAACAACGAAAAATTATCACCTTAGAAGATGTGAAAGCAACTGAACAACAAAGAGAAGTAGAGCAAGCAAGTGGATATAACAAATTCACGATGAATAGAGCTGCTGAAACTCGACCGAAGTGGCTGGATGAAGATAAAGAGAAAAAGCGTGCAAATGTTCAGGAATTAAAATCTGTGACAGAAGATAAAGAACTGTCTGATCTTATTAGCAAATTCAGAGAAAATTAAACAGAGTAATGGAGGCATGGAAAATGGCGAATAAACTGGAACAACTGCTGACTGAAAAGCAGATGAAACGTCTGATTGAGAATGGCATAAAGAAAGCGACTGTTTACCATCGCATCATGTATAGCAAATGGGATATCGATAAAGCAATCTGTACACCTACTGACGAACGTTTTACTCGAAAACGCGGTCGCAGAATCATACATGGAAACAGACTGACGGACGAACAGGTTGAAATTGCAAAAGACAAAGGTATTTCAACCACCACATTAACCTATCGTTTAAAAACAGGAATGAGCGTTGAGGAAGCGATAACAAAGAAAGTTGGCAGGAAGAATAAAGGTGCGAAACGACCAGGGAAACTGACGGATAAAGAGAGAGTAGCGATATTCGCTGAGCCGGTTAAGAAGCCTGTGAAGTATGTTAAAGCTAAACCAGCGGAGTGGAAACCCGACCCCTATACTTTCGATTTGTATTATCACATGTTCAGAAAGTGGTCGTAGGGATGAAAAAACTTTGTGAAGAATGTAATCAGTTTAAAGACGAGTTACCGTTCCTTTACGATTACAATGATGAAAATATGAACGTGATTGAAGAACGTAAAACCTGCGAAGATTGTTGGCGTGCATTGAGATTTAAAGTCAGAGTGATTAGTCACGGTCCAATGATTAAACGGAATGGAGCCCAATATAAAGGTGTAACAGTTGTCGGTAAACCGATTAGCGGTCAACTTGAATTATTTTAGGAGGTTAATACATGCAGCAACTAGATATTTTTTCAGTCGAGCAGCCAGTTACCAATGAGCATACAACAGGTTTCAAATATCGTCGCAGATTGTATAACGAGAAAGATCAGTACCTGTACACCGTCATACCTACAGCAGGCGGCTACACGTTAAACAGGGTGCAGTCTTTGGCAGAGAATATCGGAATCTTACATGCGAATCACGAGGAGTATCAGAAATTCAAATCAGAACGTGGATTGGTCGAGAAAATACCGAAAGATGTAAAGGAGAGGTTATATGAGTTATGAATTTGCAACTGATGCGCAAATAGAAGAATACACGCAAACAGTTAAAGTCAACAATTTAAGTGATTATGTGGTTAGCGAGAGTGTGTTGAGAGCTTGGACAACGACAAGGATAGAGATTGAGATTGAATACCTAGAGGAAGTCGCACTGCAAAAAGAAGCTCTTGCAGCAGCTTATTTCAATGAATTTTAAGGAGCGTGAAAGTGATGAGTTATGAAAGCGATGAATGCAAATTATTAATTGATGAAGCAATACATGACTATTTACACGATGATACGGAAACTGAAATGGCGGTTAAGGATTGGTTTTATGACTTGCGTAAACAAGCCGCCAAAGCCAACGAGTACGAAGCTAAAAATAAAGAACTATTAGAAGAATTGCAATATCTAAAGAAAGTTAATGGCGACCTAGTTTGGCAAAGAGATACAGATGAAGAACACGAAGCTAAGGCGAAGGCGTTTGACCGCATCCGAAAAATTCTCGATGAACTTACGAGCGATGAAAAAACACTGAAAGTTGCTCAATCCAATAATTATGTTGCAGGAAAGGTAAACGCTTATGAAAATGTAGAGATTCTTATGGATGATTACAAATATATTTATAAGAAATACGAAAACGGTGAATCGGAATGATAATTGGAATCGCGCCCATACTTTTATGCGCTTGGGTAATTATGTCGCTACCCTTTTACAAAATGGGGTACGAAGGGAGCTTTAGTAGCCACCTTGACGAGACTAGGACAAAAACGAACTGGAATGCGATTGCATTGTTCGTGAATATCAGAAATGGCGAATTGAAGTTACCGGAAATACCTAAACGTAAAACAGACATCGATAAAGAAATCGCAGAAGAAGAAAAGGAAATCGCTGAACTGGAACGGCAGAAAGAGAAGATTAATCAGTTGCACAGGCTAAAACGTCGTAAAGCAGAATTGTTCGAGCAAATAGAGAGGTCTTCGGAATGAACGCCCTCGCATGGACGATACTGTTACTAGAAGCAGCACCGTATGTGATAGGTGTAGGGTGTGTGGTGTTGGTGGTTATGATAATAAAATTGTGGAGGATGGATTGATATGGCACTAGCAATACAAATCGTTGTTGCTGCACTAGCTTATTATGTTACAGCAGTAATCATTATGAGGAGGAAGAAGAAATGAATACACTACTAAACAAATCGGATCTAATCTATTTACTGACACAACAAAACAAACTGGATGCAGCGATGCGTGAAGAATTAGGCATCAGTGAATCAGATTGGATGTCAACAATGGCAATGGAGCACAGTATCGCATTGAATGTGGAACTACATGAATTTATAAACGCTTGCTTCAAGTCATGGAAGTATTGGAAGCGCAAAGATATGAATATGGATGATGTACTGGATGAAGCGATTGATGTCATTCACTTCTGTATGCTGCGAATGAACAAATCAACAGCAAAGACTGAATTTATCGCAAGTAATGTAGAAAGTGAGCTTCAAGACAAACGACAACTTCAAGATCGCGCAGCTGTAAAAAGAGTGATATATCACTTATCGAATGGCGCTATGTCAGCTGAAAGCATATTAGGTTATGTATTATCAATACTCGATTACTACGGATTTACAGCGCAGGATATTATCAATCAGTACAACAAGAAGAATGAAGTCAACTTTCAGAGACTTGCGAGCGGATATTAATCATGACGGCAACTACAGATGGTTCGGAAGAACAGACTATCGTAGATAAAGTGAAGGAGATACTTGGGAGGTAATTATATTTGATTGACTTTAAAGTAGATGGACGTCCAGTACCGCAACCCCGTCCAAGAGTGTATCGAACAGCTACCGGTAAATCGAAAGCAGTCAATTCAAGACAAAGTATAAACTATAAACGTATCGTAAAGTATGCAGCACTCAGCGAGATGAACAAGCAACAATTGACCATGACTGACCGACCATTAGCCATGCGCCTGACGTTTGTTTTCGCTCCGCCTAAGTCTTACACCAAAAAGAAAATAGAAGCCGTGAAGAGTGGTGAATTGAGATATACGAAGAAGCCCGACTTAGATAATTTGGCTAAAGCGATACTTGATGCATGCAACAACACAGTGTACAAAGATGATTCACAAATAATCACACTAAGCATTAATAAAGAATACGGACACACTGACCATGTGTTAATCAATATTACAGAGGTGTAAATGAGATATGAGTTATGCGACTAACGAAAAATATTCAACAGAAAAGATTATGGATTTAATCAATAATTATCCTTATTACATCTCGAGACTCAAGGAACTAAATTCGCAATATCAATCTGAAATCGGGGGTGGAATGACAGCGCAGTATGGTATTGAATCAGCAATGCCAAAAGCGCAGGGTATGAATAGTAATCCTGTAGAGAATGATGTCATGCGAAGAAAGAAAATGGATAAAGAAATCACACGTTTGGAAAACAAAGCGAGATACATCCAAAATAGATGGGATCGGATTACTGATGAACGGATGGCTTTAGTGTTTAATCTCCGATTGAATGGTATGACATATAGAACTATCGCTTTTGATTTAGGGATTTCTAAATCACGTGTTCATCAAGTAATGGATGAAATATGTGAGTTGTTACAAGACTGAACATATTGGACAAACTGGACATGTTGGAATAATTATGAAGATATACTATCGAGGCTGTAAAATGGCAGGTAGGACGGTGTGGCATATGCACATCATCCAAGTGACTCCGGCATGAGTCCTCCTCCTAACATATATTGAACGTGAAACCGTCCTTATTGGGCGGTTTTTTGGTATATTTGTAAGACAATATATAGGAGGTATTTAATGGAGATCTTTAAAGAATTATTTGGAGTGTCAGGTATTGCTGGTGCTCTTGGTGCAACTATTTTATATATTTTGAAGACGATAATTTCTTACTTTGTGAAGAAAAAAGAAAAACAAACAGAAAATAATATAGAATTTAAGTCTCATAAACAAAAAGCACTTTTCGATATAAGGTTCAATACTTATTCTGAAATATATTCAAAGATAAAAGAATTAGAAGGTACAATCAAGACTTTTGAAAATGTATATTGGATAGCTGGAACCAGGATGGAATCTGCATTTTATTCGAAAGTGAATATGCAGTATTTTGAAGGATTGAGCACTGAAGAACTTAATGAAATTAAAATGATATATGATGTTAATCCGGATGGCAGATGTATTATAAACTTTAATCATTTTCTAGAGTTAATGTCCGAGAGGAAATTAGATTTGAATAATTATGTTGCAAAAGAAGAAAGAATATTGAAGGAAGAAGAATCACTATTGTTTAAAGAATTATTCGAGAAAGCTGATGAGTTAATTGAAAAAATAGGACAGTCATTTAATAAGGCCTATAATGAAGTTGATGCTAATGAGCAAGAACCAATAAATAAGTGCAACAGTTTAGTCTTAAAACTTGATAGTTATTTAAAGGAATACTTTACGAATGACTTAAGTAATCTCAACGATATAATACGAGATATAGATAATAAATTTAGAGAAGACATACACGGATGACACCCAATGAGGTGTCTTTTTTGTTGCCTGAATACTGACGAGCAGACTTTCACTCTCCCTTTGTATAGAAGTTGCCGTCAGTATTGAGTTAATAAATAAAGTCAAAATGAGGCGCATAGCCGTGAGAGTTGGTGGTACATGGTGAAATTAACTATGAAACAACAGAAGTTTGCAGATGAATATATTATTAGTGGGAATGCAACACAAGCCTATATGATTGCGTATCCTAATGTTAAGAAAGAAAGTACGGCAAGAGCAGCTGCTAGTAGAATGTTAGCAAATGTTAACGTTAAAGCCTATATTGATGCGCGTTTGGAAGAATTGAAGAAAGAATCGATTGCTGAACAGGATGAGGTGCTGCAGTACTTAACAGCAGTTATGCGTGGCGAGATGAAGGATGAAGCATTGATAGTCGTTCCAATAGGCGACTTCGAGAGTGAAGTTCAACGACATGATCAGCGGGCAGATACATCTCAACGTACTAAAGCAGCTGAGCTCCTAGGTAAGCGTTATGGTCTATTCAGAGATATACAGGAAGTCGAGCACTCAGGTGCAGTGCAGTTTGTAGATGATATAGAATGACAACTGCAATTAAAATATCAGAACTATTGCCAAAAGCGTTCCATCCGGTATGGAAGGCATCATTTGACCCGTCAAAGTTAAACGTTGTATGTAAAGGCGGACGCGGTTCAGGGAAGTCGTCAGACATTGCTCATATCATCGTGCAGATGTTGATGCGTTATCCTGTTAATGCGGTTGGTATCCGTAAGATTGACAACACAATTGAGCTATCCATATTTGAACAGATTAAGTGGGCGATTTCAGAACAGAAGGTATCACATTTGTTCAAGATAAATAAATCCCCAATGAGAGTCACCTATTTACCCCGTGGCAACTACATGGTGTTCAGAGGTGCTAAAGAGCCTGAACGCATTAAGTCACTAAAGAGTGCAGAGTTCCCGTTTGCTATTGCATGGCTCGAAGAATTAGCGGAATTCCTAACTGAAGATGAAGTCACGACCATTACGAACTCTCTCTTACGCGGAGAGTTGCCGGATGGTCTTTTTTATAAGTTCTTTTCGTCTTATAACCCGCCGAAGCGCAAACAGAGTTGGGTTAATAAAAAATATGAATCAGCTTTCATCGCAGATAATACGTTTGTGCATCATTCAACATACTTAGATAATCCATTCATCAGTAAGCAATTTATTGAAGAAGCAGAAGCGACTAAAGCGCGTAATGAGCGTAAATACCGACATGAGTACATGGGTGAAGCGATTGGCTCCGGCGTTGTACCGTTCGATAACTTGGAGTTCAGACGTATCACCGATGAAGAAGTGGCTATGTTCGATAATATCCGTCAAGGAATCGACTGGGGATATGCAATTGATCCGTTCAGCTTTGGCAGGTGGCATTATGATAAAACACGTAGAACATTATATGCGATAGATGAAATACATGAAGTTAAGCTGAGTAACCGTGAAGCAGCGGAATTAATTAAGAAAAAAGGGTACGACGACGAACCAATAACAGCTGATGGCGCAGAGCCTAAGTCAGTGGCTGAACTTAAGTCATATGGGCTTAGGATTAAAGGTGCTAAAAAAGGGCCAGGCTCCATAGAGTTTGGAGAGAAATGGTTAGATGACCTAGATGCAATAGTTATCGACCCCAAAAGAACTCCTAAAACAGCTAAAGAGTTTGAGAACATAGACTACGAGACTGACAAGGACGGAAACGTAAAAGCAAGGCTACAAGACGTGGATAATCACAGTATCGACCAGTTACGCTATGCGGTCGAACGGGACATGAAGCAAACAACGATGAGCATACTGAAATAAGGAGGTACTCGAATGGATCCATTCACTAAGCCGCACGGCGAAGTATTAACAGACAACATTAAAGCTGAAGATGAGACGCAAGAAGAAATGATACTGAGATTGATTACTGAACATGATAGAAATATAGCGATTTATCAAACAGGACAGCGTTATTATGACGGCTACCCAGATATTAAAGACGAAGACCCGCCTAAAGACACAAACGGGCAAACGGATGAGTTGAAACCCGATTGGCGATTTGATCACAATCCGCATGCTAACCTGGTCGACCAGAAAGTCGGCTATATTGTTGGGGAGTCACCTAACTACCAACACAAAGAAGAGAAAGTAACAGAAGTTATCGAAAAACACCTAGGCTATGACTTTGACGATGATTTAAACGATATACTCACTGCTGCTTCAAATAAAGGTGTGGAGTGGTTACATCCATATGTGGATGAAGAAGGTAACTTTAATACACTCGAGATTCCAGCAGAACAAATTATCCCCATTTGGAAAGACCGTAAACAACGTGTACTGCATGCAGTGATCAGACACTATACAGTCGGTGATGAGTTGCGTGTTGAGTACTGGACAGCTGAACAAGTATGGTACTACATCTCAAAAGACGGGGAACTGCAGCTGGGTTGGTATCATGGAATTGGTGAAAACAATCCTACAACACATCTAGACGGCGAAAGTTGGAATAAGGTACCGTTTATACCATTCAAGAATAACTCGCAGTCAGTGAGTGACATCTGGCGGTACAAGACGTTTATTGATGCAATGAATAGACGTTCATCGGATACGCAGAACATGTTCGATGAATCAACGGAGCTTATCTATATCTTGAAAGGATATGAGGGTGAGAATCTCGGAGAGTTCATGAGGAATCTTAAATTCTACAAAGCGATTAACGTTTCTGAAGATGGCGGTGTCGATACTATTCGTGTAGAAGTGCCTGTTACATCATCCAATGAATGGCTTGAAAAGCTTAGAGAATATGTTTATGAGTACGGTCGAGGTGTTGACTTTAACAAGAACGAACTCGGCAATAGTCCATCAGGCATTGCACTCAGGTTCTTATATACCGGCCTGGATTTAAAGACAAAACAACTGGCCAGAAAAACGATACCGGCAATTAAGCAGCTGCTATGGTTCGTGTTTGAATATGAGGATATGGAAGGCAATATCGCTGATGAAGTCGACGTGACATTCAACTATAACCGCATGGTGAATGAGTTAGAACAATCTCAAATTGCGAGTATGTCACAGACGATAATCAGTGATGATACAGTGATGGCGAACCATCCATGGGTAGATGATCTGGAAAAAGAAAAAGAACGATTAGCGGCAGAGGATAGCCGCATCGATTCTGAACTTCCAATAAAGGGAGTTGAGGGCGATGAACTGGAATGATTTAGGGCGGCAAATTGATGCTTTAATTGGCATGGCTGAAAACAGTGTACATCAGCGGTTTCAAACACGTATTAATGCGATCATCAGTATGTATGACTCATTAGTGAGTAACTATGCTGATGAGGATAGCTTAGTGGCCTTAAACAAATACAATCGTTTAAACAAAGCGATTAAGCAGCTTGAACAAGACATTACAGCTGACTATTCAGCATTGTATAAAACAATCGCATATGCACAAGTACTGGCATTTATCCATTCAACAGTGGGTAGTGCTTTTTTATTGTCTGGATTAACAGGATTGGCACCGGTGCTTGCATTCCCAAAACTACTAGAATTACGCAAATTTTTGAAACAGGACACCGAAGAATACGATTTGCTGAACACATTATCGCATCATCGAAACGATATGCTGCGGGAGCTGAAAGGTACGCTGAATTCAAGCGTAAATGACAATATCAATCCTGCAGCGACTAAGAAGCGTTTAAAGCGGATTGCAGAGAAGTACACAACTAGGGTTCAGCGTGTATCAACGTATGAAATTGGACGTGCTGAATCACTGGCAGAAGTTGAAATAGGTCAACGCTATGATGATGTAATCGAGCTGATTAAGGAACAAACGGATAAAGCGCCGAAAGGCTTTAAATTCGATGATGAAGAACGTGGTAAACGCTTTGTTGACGAAGGTAGCCGTTTAAAGCGTATATGGGTGTCTCAACGTGATTTAAGAGTCCGTACGACACACATTGTTTTAGATGGTCAAGCAGCTGACCATGAAGGCTTATTCTACTCGAAAGCGACAGCATCTTATGGTAAAGGTCCTCGTTTGATGATTGGTATCAATGCTATGCAGGAAAATATAGGGTGCCGGTGTTCTGTCGGTTATCGTGTGAATGGAATTGAACTGGACCAGTTAGACGAGGAAACTATGAGTGCAGATCATCGTGAAGTATATGAAAAAACATCATTCGACCACTATCAAGATTGGCTACAGTTTCATGAAGATGATATTGCGCCGGATTATTACAATCAATTATCTAAGCAGATGATGTGGTATAAGAATCCGACTCCGACAACGGAAGAACGCACGGAGCATAGCTTAATGACTGATGCTAAAAGATTCCGGAAGATGGTTGAGCGAGGATTTCATAAGAAAAAAGATGGGAGCTGGGGATATTGAGTGAATACACAATTAGACTTGCGCATAACTTAGATGAGTATAGCGAAAAGGTCGAAAACGCTAAGCGAGCACTACAGGAAATGAACGACTTCGAGGTTAAATTATGGCAAGAAAAGACAGTACAGAATCCCACTGACAACGAAGGTGTGGATATGGGATATACATTCAGTTTGCCTGACGGTAAATCTACAGTAGATGAAGTTTTTGAAATAGCTCAAAATGCAGTAAGGAAAGAACCGTCATTAGATAGATTAACTAAGAGACAAGTCCAATTGATTATTAAAGCTTATGAAGACGTAACAGGAATGTACGATGAAACTTAACGAAGTATCCATATTCTTCGGCTCTATAGCTCTAGCGTACGTCTTAATAGCAATCCATATGTTAAGCGCTGGTAGACCAGTCATGGCTCTCCTGTGCTTATTTGTGTTGGTTTTATGCGTAATGATTATAAAAATTTCGGGGGAATAACCACGCTGAAAGGAGTGATGCACTCTTGGATTTTCTATTTGAAAACGAAGACCGAAGATAGAAAGGAGCGTGAGGTCATGCGAGACATGACTGTATCTACATGGTTATAAGTAACTAGTGTTGTTGGTCTTCCACACTTTAAAGACGAAGACACCACCTGAATATGTGGCTAAACTGTTCTATTTTCATGCCCGCACAAGCGATATTGTGCAACCTTGGCGGATGTTACCGCCGTAAAACCAAACGAAAAGGATTGATTATAAATGAAACGTGAATTTTTAAGAGGTTTAGGAATCGATGAGGAGCATATCCCGAAAATTTTAGACGAGCATCACGACAGTTTAAAAGAATACAAAGATTCAGCGAGCAAAGTCACTGATTTAGAAGCTCAACTCAATACTGCAAACGAAGAGTTATCTAATCGTGATAAGCAAATCGAAGAACTAAAATCTTCTACAACTGACAATGAAGCGTTACAAAAACAGCTAGACGACTACAAAGCCAATAACGATAAGTATGAAGAAACGTTAAGTAAGGTGAAACTCGAAAGCGCGATTAAGTTAGCGGTGGCTAAGGACGCGAATGATGCCAACGATGTGCTGGCTTTACTCGATAAAGAAGGTCTGGAACTCGACGGCGACACAGTGAAGGGTCTTGACGACAAACTCACTACACTGCGAGAGAGTAAACCTTATTTATTCGAGCAGACGAAAGGCAAGACGGGCAGAACACCTATTGACGGTGATCCACCACAATCATTATCAAGAGACCAAATCATGGGCATCAAAGACCCACAGGAACGTCAGAAAGCTATTCGAGAGAATATGAATCTATTCAACTAAAAGGAGAATGAATTATGAAAAACAAAACACCTAAGTATGATTTAAAGTTCAAATTAAACATCCAGCATTTCGCTGCACAGGACTTCCCGGAAAACAACTTACAGACGATGGCGAACTTAGACAACTTCCGCGAGAAGTCGATTGACTACGTTTACCGTTTCGAGGAGTCACTGAAAAGCTTCCAAGATGCAATCGGTATCTCACGTTTAATGCCTGTTCAGTCAGGAATGAAGATTGAGCTACTTGGTAAGCCGACAGTAGACCTTGCGAGCGGTGATGTTGCTGAAGGAGACATCATTCCACTGTCTAAAGTGACACCTGCAGTAGTATCTGAAAAGAAAATCACGCTTAAAAAATACCGTAAAGCAACATCGGGTGAGGCGATTCAAACGTATGGTGCAGATCAGGCCGTTTCTTACACGGATGATGCACTGATTAAAGAAGTTCAAAAAGGGATTCGTACAGACCTGTTCGACCTTGTACAGTCTGGCGAAGCACAAACAAACCTGAATGCTGCAAATGGTTTACAAGGCGCATTGGCGACATCGTGGGGCGCTTTACAGACAATCTTTGAAGATGACACGATTAAAGTCGTTGTGTTTGCGCATCCAATGGATGTAGCGCAAGCAATTGCCGATAAGCAACTCACACTTGAAAATGCATTCGGTCTGAACTACTACACTGACGTAACAGGTACGGTGGTATTCACTTCTACGCAAGTAGCTCAAGGTTCAGTTTATGCGACTGCTGCTGAAAACTTAGTGCTTGCTTACATTCCTGCAGGTACATCTGATTTAGGTCGTCAGTTCGGTCTAACCGCGGATAACACTGGATTCATCGGCATGAAGCACTTCCTGCACAATGAATCACTGACTCAACAGACGTTAGTTGTGTCTGGTGTGCTGATGTTCCCAGAGCGCCTTGATGGTGTGGTACAAGTCCCTTTAGAAGCACCTGAAGCACCGGCTGAAGATCCAGTAGTATAAAGGAGGAATTTAAATGGCTGAATTATATCCAGTAATTAAGAATTTTGCAGACAAAGAGGATAACAAGCGCTCATATCAAGAGGATACTTGGTATCCTCGTTTCGGTTTTGAAGCATCAGAAGAACGCGTGGAAGAGCTTCAAGATATGGGTTACATCGGTGTTAATGAAGAACCTGAAGATATCGATGAAGGATTCCCTCGTCATACTGGTGGCGGACATTATGAGTTATCTAATGGAGAAAAAGTCAAAGGTAGAGAAGAAGCTGAAAAGGCTGAAGAAGCACTCCAAAAGTAAAGGTGGTGCAGTAAATGGACGTAAACAAAGTCAAAATCATAAACAAGTGGAAGCTTGATGACAAATCTAAAGATGAAAGCATCGAGCTACTCATTCCACATTATGCAGGGGTGGCTTCTGAATACTGTAACCAAGTGTTTATTGAGCCTTATCCACTCACTGTGCAAGAATTTATCGCTAAGATGATTGAATATCACAATCCGGGCTTATCAAGCCGTAATATGGGTAGCGTAAGTTATTCGTGGGATAACGACTATGAGGAAAAGATATACAAACTTATCAAACCTTATCGCAAGGTATCGTGGGGTGGTAAGTAATGTTCTTAGAAGAATACCCTCACAGTCTGAAAGTCGTACGTTCTGAGACAGTTGTCGATAAGACGGTTTACCCGTGGAAAGAAGTCGTAACCGAGTCGGAACACTCGATTCAAGGCTTTATGGATACCCCGACATCTTCACAGCAAATAAATTATCACAACTTAAATATCACATTAGATCGTGTACTTTATATCCCGTTTGGAACGGATATTACTCGTTCTAATGTGTTTTTTTATGATGATGTTAAGTACAAGTTTAAAGGTGACTTACAGAATCAGGGTGGCCAGAACGAAGTGTTAAGCGCGCCTGTCGAAAGGGCGTGATTATTTGGCTCGAACGAACAGAATCGTTGTTGATTTAGAGAAATGGTCTGAAGAAGTCATGGATTGGTCGGAACGCGGTATCGAAACGACCACAGAAGTCGCATATAACGAATCTAGGCGACGAATTGCGGTTGATACAGGCGACACTCGGGATTCTATTGAATCGACCTACCGTGGCTTTAAAGGGACTGTTTTAGTCGGTTCCCCGATTGCAATTTACCTTGAATATGGGACAGGTATCCATGCTACTGGACCTGGTGGCTCTCGTGCTAAGAAAATTCCGTGGACATACTACAAAGACGGTCGGTTTTTCACGACTTATGGTATGGTCGCTCAGCCGTTTTGGAGACCAACAATGGATATTACTGAACAATACTTTAAAAACTACTTTAAGGGGTGATGCATGTGCAACGATATAAATCAGCTGAACAAGATTTAGTGCGGTCAGTCATGAATAATTTGTTGCAGTCTCCGATGATGGAGAAAGTGGACGGCAATATTTATGACAGGCAACAGGACGGTATCGGTTATGACGAAAACATGAACAAGATTACACCGTTCACATATGTCATTGTCGGTGAGTCGAGTATATCAAGAGCGTATTCTAGTGCATCTCACACGGAAGAAGTATCGCTCACACTGCATCTGTATCATCGTTCCGGTAGGTATACAACATCGGATGAAACACGTAGCTTGCTGACCGATTTAGAGCATTATGCATCAGCTGACCCCTTAATGAAATATTATCAAGTTGAAAGAATTCGACTGATTAATAAACAGACGATTCCAGATATAGATTTAGAGACATCACACGGCATATTGCAATTGCGATATGTCGTTAAACATTTAACAAGGAGATGAAGTAAATGGCAGTAGAAAAATGGACATTACTTGGCATTCCAACAAATGTACCTACAGCGGAAGCGACAGCTGAAAATTATGTCATGACAGGTACAAGTGAATTCTCTCATGAGATTGAAAACGAATTAAGAGAAATTCTCAAAGGTAATCGTAAGGATTGGAGTGGCGGTGTTGTTGAAGAAACAATCTCGGTCACTTTCCCTTACGACCCAACATTTACAGCTGACAAAGATTTTAAAAATGCTTGTAAATACGGCAGGCAGATGCGTTTCTGGATTATCGACAATACTTTAATTGGAACAGGAGAAACTGCAAAACATAACTCAACTTTCGCGTATGTAATTCCTGAATCACGCTCACTATCTGTGGACGACGAATCAGACACAATCGAAGTATCGCTTAAAGTAAAACTTAACTCGGCAGATGGCGAAGAACCGAAACTGCCAGACGAAATTTTAGATCCGTCACTTGCAGGACAAGTCGCATACGAAGAAATCGGAGCTGCAACTGGCACGATGGAAGAGGCACAAAATCTTTAATTACATGGGGGCATCTGCTCCCTTTTTTTATTTATCTATTTTGAATTGGAAGGAAGATTTTTATGACTGAAGCAATTAAGGAATTAAAAATTAACGATAAAACTTATACAGCAAAAGGGACTTATTTATTTGGTAAGACAGCTAAACAGTATGCTGAAAACGAAGTGAATGAAGAAACAGGTAAACAGCAAAAAGGCGATGGTGTGACATCTATTTTTATGGGTTTGATGCAGCAAGATGCCGATAAATTAATTGAGTTTTGGCACTGTGCGACATCTCACTATGTCAAAGAAGCCCCTCAATTCGAGGATATCGCAAATACAATTTCAGAAATTGCTGATACAGAAGATTTAAAACCCTACTTTGTGGGAGCTTTGCGTTTACTAAATGAAGATGGCTACTACAAGGGAAAGCTACAGACACTATGGTTCATGATGAAACGTTCTTACTCGAAATTGAAAGGCGAGGAGAAAGAGAAACAGAAGGGCTCAATCGAAATGTTCCACGAACTGTACGAGGAAATCACAGGCAATCCACCGTACGAAAGCAAGGCTTAAACTTTGATTATGTAATTGAAAAAACAATCCAGTTAATCGGCTATATTCCTGTTCCAGAGTTGGAATTACTGACTCCGCATGAATGGGAGCAAATGATTAAAGGTGCCAGGCACCGCCGATTAGACGGGTTGGAAGATATGCGTACACAATCCATTATGTTCGCTCAATTAAACAATGGTAAAAACGTTAAAGCCATCAGTAAAAAGCTTGATGAAGAACGTGCGCTGATCAATCAAACAAAATCATCTTATGAATTCGATAAAGAACAAAAGCGTAAGCATGAACGTGCAAAACGTATTGTGAGACAACGAGCCTTACAAGGATGGTTAGATAATAAAAATTCAAAATAGATAAGTAAGAAAGGGGTGGAGCAATGGATAATGTCAGTCGATTTATAGCAGAAATTCAAGCGAATATCCGTAACTTTGAGCGTAATGTAAAAAAAGCAGCAGCGATGGCTACAGCATTACCAAACGAGATCGAAACTGAAGTTGATGCCGATATTAGTAAATTCCGCCGTGGGTTATTACAAGCGGAAGCTATGGCTAAACGTTTTCAATCGAGCACAATAAAAAAGAGAATCCTCGGTGATGCTTCTAGCTTTACTGAAGCAATATTCGGAGCGAAAAAGTCCGTTATAGATTTCGATAAACATTATCAAGATGCTAAAGGTAGATGGCACGATATTGATACTGGCGCTTTTGTTAAAGAGTTTAAAGAAATAGATAGTATTTTTACCCGCGTAAAGCGTAAATTCGCAAGACCGATTGTCGCGAAATTCGAAGTAAAGAGAGATAACTTCAATAAATTCGTAAATGAAGTAGACCGGATGAACGACAATTTCCAAAACGAGCTCATGCGACTTGCGAAAATGATTTCTGCGGTAGGTACGGTAATTGGGAATGTTATCCGTGGCGGACTAATCGCTTCATTCAGTGCTCTAATTCCGATTATCGCAAGCTTAACTTCCGTCGTTATGATGTTAGGTAACGCCTTAGGTGTGACAGTTGGTAATCTTCTTGCGCTTGTTGGTGCATTCGGTATAGCTGGACTTGGTGCTGCTGCATATGGTGGTCTAGTAGCTTCTGTACTGGCACGCTACAACGATGAAGCCTTTGAAGCGACACAAGCATCAGAAGCATTCACACGTGCACTAGATAGCATTAAGTCGGTGTGGAGTGGCATTGTCGACCAAAACATAGATAAAGTATTCATGACAATGGGGCAAGCGATTTATGCTGCTCAATTCGCACTAGAAGGTATTACACCATTTATTAATCAAGTGGTCGATTCAGTACGTTCCATGACGAATGAATTTAAAACATTTACACAAGAAAGCCCGACGATGTTGAGGTTCTTCGATAACTTAAATAATAAAGGTGTCGCTGTCTTTGAAAACATCGCTCGGGGTGCCGGTCAATTCGGTAAGGGCTTAATAGATATGCTTAACGCGGCAATGCCGCTAATTGAGTGGGTAGCACAAGGCTTCGAGAATTTAGGCACTTCTTTTGCTAACTGGGCAGACAGAATGGCTGAAACAAACGGCTTCCACGATTTTACTAACTACGTAATGGAGAATATGCCGAAAATCAGTTCAATATTCAGCGATGCCTTTCACGGTATTATTGATTTATTCGCTGCTTTTGGAGAGAACAGCTCACACGTTTTAGATGGATTAGTCGATATGATGGAGCGATTTAGAGAATGGTCCGCCACTATTAAAGAATCCGACGGATTCCAGAAATTCATTGATTACATTCAAACGAATGGACCAACAGTCGTCAGTCTAATTGGAAATATCGTCATGATGGTTGTGAACTTTGCAGTTGCGATGGCTCCAATCGCACAAGTTGTGCTTGAAGTTGTTAATGCGATTATTGCATGGACGGCAGAGCTGTTTAAGACGAATCCAATAGTTGCGCAGGTCATCGGTATCATAACGACATTGGCAGGCATATTCATGATGCTTGTGCCAACAATTCTAGTTGTGACTAAAGTGTTAGTGCCGTTTATCGGTATGTTGGTTAGAATATTTACTCAATCCGCACTGGTTAAAGGTGCAATCGCATTACTCGGCAGTGCATTTTCACTACTTTCTGGACCAGTAGGCATAGTAATTGGAGCTATAGGTATGCTTGTAATTGCTTTAGTTGCTGCTTACAACGAAATAGAATGGTTCCGAAACATAGTAAACACGGCCTGGACGTTTATCTCAACATTTATTCAAGAACGCGTCCAGTTAATCATCGATACTTTCAACGGTTTCCGTGAAGAAGGCCAAGGGATTTTTGAAGCGTTGTGGAATACGATTGTTACAATTATTTCCGAAGGACTGGCTCAAACGTGGGAGAAAATTACGACATGGATTTCTGAAATACTCGCCGCATTCCTTGAATGGGGCGCCGGATTAATTGAAAGTATACGTACAACGCTTGCTGAATTTGCGCTAACCATTCTCACGAAGTTACTTGAAGCAAAAGCTAAGTTTTCTGAATGGATAACTGGTGTTATTGAATCCATTATTGAATTCGGAGTCAATTTAGTTGAGACAATAAGAACTGCTTTAACGGAATTCGCATTGACTATTATGACGAAACTCATTGAAGCCAAAGAACGATTCAATACGTGGATTTCTGAAACAATCGCTGCAATCATACAGTTTGGTGCTGATTTGGTGTCGAACATCGTATCGTCATTAAGTGAATTCGCATCAAATATTGCATCAAAATTAAGTGAAGCCTATAGCAATTTCACATCTTGGGTGTCTGATACGATTTCAAGCATCGTCAGTTTTGGTGCAGATTTAGTAAGCAACATTATATCCAGTATGTCAGAGTTTGTTTCAGGTATCGCAAGTGGTACAGCAGATGCAATCAGTGAATTTGTAAGTTTTGCCGCTGAAGCTGTATCCGAGATAATCAGTTTTGGTGCAGATATGGTCAGCGAAATTATTTCTGCGATGGCTGATTTTGTATCTGAAATCATTTCAGGTGGTGCGAATGCTGTGAGTGAAGTGGCAACGATGGGTAGCAATATCGTTTCAGAAATCGGTGGTTTCGTTGGCGACATGGTGAGTGCTGGGGCAGACTTAGTATCAGGATTGATTGAAGGTATTAAAGGAATGGCTGAAGATGCAGTTTCTGCAGTTACTGGTGTTGTAGATAGCGCGATTGGAGCTGCTAAAAGATTACTCGGCATTAACTCTCCTTCACGAGTATTCCGCTCATTCGGTGAGTACACTATGCAAGGACTGGAAATTGGTATTAATCGTATGGCTAGTCGGGCGATTGGTGCAGTAACGGATGTCGCTAAAGATATGACGGATTCATTCGCTCCTGATTTAACGACGACTGCTGATATAGATGGACAAATCGATAATTTCAATCGTGAGTTGCGTAATACAGTGGACGCAGACATCACATCAGGCATCGAAACGCAACGTCCACAAGTGAACATCACAGTCCGCAACGAAGGTGATGTGGAAATGATCCGCAGTTATATTCAGGAAGAAGATGCAATAGACGACAGTTTAGCATTCTAGGAGGTGCTTTAAATTAAGACAGTCGATGCAGAATTAATTAAAAATGGCACATCGTATTTAGTGTCAGATAATGATATCACAGGCACCTCACTAGAGGTGCTTTCTTTTATGGCTTCAGGCATTAAAAAGCGTTCCGGCAGTGACTATTCAGATGGACGACCCGGAAGGATTAATTACCATTCAGAAGATGAATACAGAACGATTACGCTGACTGTACAAGCGACAGCTTATGACATGCATGACATTGCACATTTAAGAGATTCTATAAATGAACTATTTGACGACGAGTTACTATTGCGTGAAATGCGTATAAAAGACGTAACTGTTGAATATGAATCTCCCGGACAAAGGACAGGAGAACTTCAACTAGAAGAGCCCGAATACGTCAATGGTAAGCAGATTAAGGTCGCTATGGTGAACAACTCTGAAATCGATGATACAACGCTTGCAAGTACTTTTACGATCGAATTTGAGACGACAGATTTACCTTATTTCGAATCGATTTATACAACCTTAGAATTGAACGACAGCGGTTATTCCGCAACGGCTGAAAAATATGGCTTAGTCGATAACATTGACGATGAGAAAGCGAAGTATCGATTTACTGAAAGTAATTTCACAGTATATAACGCAGGTAATGTGACGGTGGAACCTGAAAGTATGGAGCTAGTAGTTCAAATAAGTAAGACATCCACACCAGGCACGTTGTCTTTAAGAAACCTCACAACTGGCGAAGAGTTTCGACTGACAAAAAACTTATCGGAGCGACATATTAGTTTACGAGGGATGAATATACTAGACGGCACTGTTAATGCATTCAGAGATTCAAACAGAAGACTTGTTAGTTTGGTTCCGGGTGATAATCAATTCGAAATCACAGGCGCTACATTCAGTGAAGTGTGGTTCAGCTTTAAATATTATTATAAATAAATTTTAGAAGTCGGCATTTATGTCGGCTTCATTTTAATGAGGTGAGAAAGTGGCAAGGACTATATTGGGAAGTATCCTAAATAGAATGTTCCGGAACGAATTAAATAGAATGTTGGAAGAACTATACGACGGTAAGGTAAGTTCGGAGAGAATTCTATCTGATAAAGGAATATCAACAAACCTTCTTGCAGATGGAGCAGTTAATTACAGAGTGCTTGCAGATGATGCAGTTCGGCCGGAACACATTGTTCAAAATGGCGTAGGAGAATTACAATTAGCCGGTAATTCTGTCAGTACGGTTAAAGTGCAAGAAGGTGCGATTACATCACCGAAAATTATGGATAGTTCTATAACGGAAAGGACTTTGAATACTTTTATCAATAACAGAATCTACAATACCAATTATAAATTAGGAGTAAACATCGGTAACGCTTATGACAACGGAAACTTCTTAGATCTTTATATTAATGACTTAAGGATATTTATTAGCAGCGGTACAACGTTATTTTCAATTACTAATCAGGAGTTTAGATTAGAACGTAATACTACGCTCTATATAGATATGTCGGAAACAACTCCAAAAATCGTAAAATCTACAGCACCTCCACAATCAGGTGCAGAATTTGGAACTGGCGGATTCTTTGATGATAGAAAAATACTGCTGCTTTCAAATGCTTACGGAACTTTAATGGGCGCTTTAGCTGATTCATTTAAAAATGCAGTGGCAAAAACGCTTAACGAAAAAGTGTTAGCGAAAAAAGAGGGAGATAATTATTTAGTTTATGTTCAATCAAAAGCTAACCCCAAACGTTTCACACAATACCTTATTGAACATAAAGAGCTAGATTATATCGATGGAGATAAATATTCGAATGTTAAAGTCAATACTTTAAATGGTGCCAAGGCAGTCACACGGAACATGGATAATACTTTCACAAGTGGTACAGAGATAGTGCATGGCGGTGCCTGGGATTGCGCGATAAGAGAAGTGAACACTAGTGACGGAATCGGTGGTATTGCACATGGAGATGAAATTCAAAACTTCTTTAAAGTTAAAATTGATGGAGGTATTTCAGACATCCCCAGTACTCTTACTCATTATGAATCAGTAGAGTTTGTGGCGGGGAGTAATCTTTATAGAGATTCCCAAACATTTCCTGACAATCAGAAGCTAGCTACTCATTTCAAATCATTTAAGTTTACTGGCGATGGACTGACTATGGAAAGTAGTGTGAAATTTTTAAGGGATGCAACTTTAAACTATATATATTTAGGAATGTGTCCTATTAATAAACAATTTACAGATAAAGCTTATAGCGATGTCGATGTCATAGAAAATGACTTAACTAAAACTGCTCCAATTCATCAAGAAAAGAGTAGTGTTAATGTCATAAATGTTTATGGTTCTACCGCAAGTGTTAATGTCGAAGTACTCGAGAGAGTGACTGATTTAAGCGAAAACACGCGAATTGAGGAAGTTTCGTACAACAAAATTTATTTCGATTTGGCAGACAATAACGAAGTAGCTAAAGAAGGCAATGTCTATCGTCTGAGGACCAAATTTGAAATAACTTTGTTATAAATTTCTATTAAGATTAAAAGACATCATAAGCAGGTGTCTTTTAATGTCAGAAATGGGGTGAAAGACTATATTAACCGCTAGAGATTACCAAAATAATGAATATCCTATATTAGCGAAGAAAACTGTCACATCTGAATTAAATGGCAACGAAGATCTAGAGTTACGTATTCCGCAACAGAAGAATAACAATCTTGATTTATTATCTATAGATAAACTGTGGGAGTTTGATTACAACAACATCATATATAAAGCCGTCAACATCAAACGGCAGACGAGAGGTCAAAGCTTTAACTTAAACGTTAGAGCGATGCCTCTTTTTTATTGGGGATTTTCGAAATCGATTATTCATGAGAATCACGACGGCTCCCACACTGCGAACAGTGCATTTAGAACAGTGTTCGAGGGTACAGGATTTAACTTTGTATTAGTCGACTTTAGTCCTGCAGTGACGATTGAAGGATTTGGCAAGGGCAGTAACCGTCTAGAGCTATTTAAACGCTTGCTTGACCGTTACAACTATGAGTTTGAGATTCAAGGTAGAACAGTCTACATGAAGCACTTAATTGGCAATGATACGAATTATATGTACAAGTACAGACTGAACGCTAGTAATGTATCAGAAAATATTGATGCAAGTGGAATGTTCACGTATATCCGTGGTTTTGGTGATTTTGAAGAAGGCGAAGAAGATTACTTTAACAATGCGGGGCTACAAGACGATTATCTTTCTCCACTCGCAGAAATAGTCACCAAGCCAGGTCAATTGCCGGATGAAGGACCTCCAATTGTGGATGGTCGTATATCGCAAATCGACACACTTCAAGAAGCTATGAAGAAAGCGGTCGAAGAGTCCCTCGCAATCACGATTGAGGGGACGCTGCACGATGTTAGACAAATGGGGTACGACATCGCTGTGCCGGTCAAAGGTGACCGAGTTTGGTTGCATGATGAACGTATTAGTTTAGAAAAAGAGATACGTTTGAATAAGATTGTGACCACATACGATGAAAAAGATAATATTATCGCTTGTGATGTAACTTTCGGCAGTCAGTCTATTGGCGAAAGGCACAAAGCGAATATTAATAGCTTATCCAAACGTTTTGCAGACTTACTCACAGGTAAGTTGAAACTGCCTGTTATCAGCTTAGAACAGGTTGGCATGGACATGATAAACGCGATTCATGCGGCATCTTCTGAAATCATCTTCGGAGACTTCGGTATGATGGCGATTAGTAAACCGAATCCGAATAACGTATTCGGTTTGAACAGTGAAGGTTGGTATATCTCGCAGGACGGTGGCCGGACACCGAAAGTCATTGCCACAGCAAAAGGCATACTCGCTGATGCACTGTATGCAGGCACACTATGGCTGACGAATGAAATGAATATTGAATCTGCAGACGGTTATCTAAATGTTACAGGTAGCCGTTTTGTGATGCGGAGTAAAAATAACTCGGACGCTTATGTTGAAATTAGTCCTGATGGAATTATCGTAAGCGAGGGATTTATGACTATCTATGGCAAAGACGGAAGAATTGTCATGGAAGATGGTTATATGCGTGGTTCCCGAGTAGCTAATATAATAGATTTTTATACTGGAAGTATTGTATCTTTCCAAGGAAGAAATTTAATGTGGGATAGTTATGATAATCAAAGAGTTAAATATATTGACGACCAATATAAAGGGCGATTTTTAGATCTTGTAATTGCAACTGGATTATCAGAAAGGAGTCAAAGTACTTCTGCGCATGCAATAGTGACGGTTAGAGATTTTCCAGGAACCGTTGTTGCGAGCGAACGATTTCTTATTAGGCGCCAGAATGATGATGCAGAAATGGATTTCCGTCGTATACGATGTGATTTACAAGCTTTATTTAATATTGTTCCTGATTATCGAACTGTCAGTCTTTATGTTGAAGTTCAATTAGACAGCGCATATTCAGGGAATGAAATTTTATTTAGAATTAATAAGGGGGAATTCCATGCTTAATATCTACGATTCTTTACTTGATAACCAAAGGGAGTCGATGCCATCTAGAACTAAATTATTCATTACCTCCACGGATGACGATGGAAAGATAGATTTGTATATGCATGGTATAGCTTTTACGCCAGAACGCAATGGAACCATGTTCATCGTCGATGAATGGCTTATCCCACAAATCGATAAAGTCCAATTTAAAGATGGGGAGCTTTCAGTTAAAGACGGCGCGGAACTTATACCACCGGTTAAATCAGAGAAAGAATTAAAGCGTGAAGCACTGTTAAAACAAATTGCAGAACTTGATGCTGCAGAAGAAGAACCGGCAGACACCGAAGAACAGACAGATGCACCATTATTAGATTACACAGATGAGCCTGCAGAGTAATTAAGATTAATCTTTGGTATCCTTTAAATATCAAACACTAGGAGGCTGTAACATTTGTGAGCTACTACAATCATATTAATGACTCAAAAGGGAACAGAAAAACGTGTGGAAAGTGCAATAAAGAATTTAAATGGTCACAACACGGTCCATATTATCCAGGTGGTATAGACACAGAATTTATTGAGTGTCCGTACTGCGGAGAAAAGAATGGGTCAGTACGGACGAGCGGATTTGTTTCTTCAAGTAAATTAGATTAAAAACATTTATTTAGACACCTCATTGTAGGTGTCTTTTTTATTACAACGAAAGGGGTGGGTTCAATGTGAGTGAAAGAAATAAGCAAGTCGTTAACAAAGTGATTCGAAATGAAAAAGTAAAAGTGCTGTTGTACCCAGTTGCATTTTTTGCACTGATATATGGTGTGTGGATATCCGTCCAGCCGTCGATTTTAAGAAGTTACGATGTGTACAATTTAATCAGTAATATCCTGGAGCCGTATCAAATCGGTGGGTTCTTTATCGGTTTAGCCACAGTTATATTGATGAGCCATTGGTTAAATCAACGGAAATTACTATTCATCGCATCAATGCTATTACTAACATTATGGAGCGTATTTACCGTGTCTTTTATCATCTCCCCGCCGCCAAACACCGTGTGGCTATTATCAGCCTCATGGACATATTTTAGCTTCGAATTAGTTAGGCGGGTGTAGTTTTATGATTACGGAATACGTTGCATTGATTATAGTGGCAGTGATTACCGCGGTAGGCGGATTGATTGGTAACTATATCAGTAATAAGCCAAAAAGAGACGACAGTCATATGAACAGAATCAACTTGATTATCACACAATACGAATCATGGAATGATGATTTAAAAGAGCGGAACATTAAATTAAAAAAAGAAAATCATGTGTTGCGCGAAAAAATCACTTGCCTTGAAAAGCGTATTAAAGAACTTGAAGGAGGTGAGTAGCATTGGAAGCTATTTTAATTTTCGCAGGTATCATTACTGCAGTTACTGCTGGTGTGGTTCAAGTCATTAAAAAGACAACAGCCATTCCCGCGAAGTTGATGCCATTAATCAGTATGGTTATTGGTACAGTCGTTGGGGCAGCAACTTTGTTTGTGCCGGAACTGAACACAAACTTATCAACCGGCGGTCAAATTCTTGGCGGTCTGATCAGTGGATTAGCTGCATCGGGATTATATGATGTCGCAAGCAAAACAACAGATGGAATCAAAGAGAGTGTATAAGCATCTTACTGAAAAGTGAGGTGCTATTTTTATGCCTAAATTTAATGAAGGAGTGAACTTAAATGACTGATAAAAAAACTCAAGCAGAAAAAGAAGCGCAAGACGTATGGACACGGAACCAAGAGTACGGCGGTGTCGGCGAAGCGCACGACCCTGAGAATGTAGTCGTTGAAGAGGGCGCAGAAGATTGTTTTTGCGGCTTTGCGGCCGACGAAGAAGTTGATGTTGAAAAGCAGCTAGATGATGAATTTGACGAAATGGAACGTGGAGGCAATGAGTAGTTTTCTGAACTCAATAAAAGTTCATGTGATTGCAGCTTATGGAGATTCTAAAATCTTACCTTCAGTCACAGTGGCTCAAGCTATCTTAGAGTCTGCGCGAGGAACATCAGAATTAGCGCGTAATGCGAATAATTTATTCGGTATTAAAGGTAACTATAACGGCAGCTCTTACAGTATAAATACCAAGGAATATTTAAACGGCCAGTGGACAACTGTGAAAGCAGAATTTAAAAAATATCCAAGCTATCGTGAATCGATTTTAGATCACGGTAGCTTTTTTACGTCCACACCATGGCGAACACAAAATTATAAAAATGTGCTCAACGCTACTGATTATAAATCACAAGCAAGAGCGTTGCAGTCATCCGGATATGCAACAGACCCGCAGTATGCCAATAAGCTCATTAATCTGATTGAATCAGAGGGCTTGGCTACTTGGGATAACGATACGAAAGGGAATGTTAATATGAGTTACAAAATAATTAATATGTGGACACCCTCATCCATGTTCAACGTTAAAGCGCCTTATGCGATGAATCCTAAATACCTTACAATCCATAATACAGGTAATACTGCATCAGCACGTAATGAAATTTCCTACATGAACAGTAACTGGAATCAAACATCTTATCATGTAGCAATTGATGAAAATGAAGTTGTACAAGCAATTCCGTTCAACCGAAATGCCTGGCATGCAGGCGACGGACAGGGGCAGGGTAACCGTGCATCTATTGGCGTTGAGATTGCACGTTCGATGGATAATGGATACTCTGGTTCAATGTCCGAACGATATTTACAAGGACAGGAGAACGCTACATTATACAGTGCGCACGTTCTTCTTCAATACGGTTGGGGCACGGATAGATTACGTCAGCACTGGCACTGGAGCCGTAAAGATTGTCCGCACAAAATGCGTGCTCACGGTTATTGGGATTGGTTCGTTAGACGTGTGCAACAGCATATGGATGCGATTAAAGGCGGTGCATCGTCTGGCGTATCTAAACCGACAACGACTGCCCCGAAAGCCAATGCGCAAAAAGCATCAAACGGTAAGTATACAGTTAAGAAAGGCGATACACTTTGGGGTATTGCAACAGCGAATAAAACAACCGTCGATGCGCTTAAATCACTGAATAACCTTAAATCAGCAACAATTCAACCAGGGCAGACACTGACAGTTAAGAAGGTGTCCACATCACGCGATCGCTCAACTTGGGGCTGGCACTGGTCAGGGACATTTACTGTAACCGCAAATGAAGGCGTTGCAGTATACGCAGCAGGACCTGGAATCAAGGCTAAAAACTTAGTCGATAAAGCAAGCTTCCTTGCTAAAGGCACATTCGTTAACTTCGATCATCTATTTATGATTGATGGTTACTGGTGGATTCGATTCAAGTATGCAGCGAAAGGCAGCAGCACGGCTTATTTCTTCGCGCCTATCGGCCGTAAATTGACTGGTGTAGGATTCGCTACAGCGAACAAAAGAAAACAGCTGTGGGGCACTGTAACGAAATTAAACGCTAAAGAAAATAAATCAGGTGTTACGAACTGGCACGTGAAAGAAGCAGTTAAATAACACGTCACTAGTCTCTCGCGAAAATTACAGATGCATTATATGGCTTGAACAACCATAATAAAAATTAAATAATTCAACTATAAACATACCCCTCAATCGGAGTCATTGCCGAAAGAGGGGTTATTTTTATTTATACCATAGGCAGTAGCTTAATATATCATTATAATCTGAAGGGAAGTCTAACTCATCAATAACTTTTTTATGTAAATCAGGATTATCTTTCTTTAGATTATTAAATAGATTTTCAATTTCAGAAATAAAATTGCTTCGTACGGTATTTCTTTTACTCGACATTATAATAACGCTAAAAAGTACTGAAGATAATCCTTTTTTTCCGAATCCACTTAGATAGAGTTGCTCATTATAGAATGTAGTATCTAAATAGTTTAATACTGCATGCTTATCGATTTCTATTCTGCAGTTATGGTTATAGACTCTGTAGCCGTGAGCTACTTTATTTCTATAATGTGTAATAATTTTAAAACAGTTTGAGAACAGTTGTCTTTCTTTCTCCCCTATAGTCAAGTCATTTCTGAAGAAATTCTCGATGATGTTATCTTTAATTTTTACATTTGATAATTTATACATCATGAGTAAATTCCCTAAAGATAAGTGCTTAACTAAAATCCATGGAGGAACATTATTATGTTTGTTTTTATAATGTACAATTGGGGTCTCATCGCTTTGTATAGCTGATTTCATTATTTTCACTAATTTTACATTATCATATTCGTATTTTTTAACGCCATTATTATAATAATACTTTCGGTCTCCCTTTTTAAATATACTTTCTTTTATATATTCTTTTTCTAGGGACCCGTGATGATTAGATATCTGATAAGCTATAGTATTTTTAAGAGTTTCCTCTATTCTTGACAGATAAATAAATAAAATCCCACTTAGTCTCTTGTCAAAATCGTAAAGTTGAAGCATGTCTTCAAAGTAGTTACCTTGAAAATCATCTTCTCCATTATCGCCTTCGATACAAAAAACTCTTTTATACCCATTTATCAGGCTATAGTACGCAATATTGCTAAGCATATATTTAGCACTTTCCTCATCATGGAATTTCATATTTCTACTTTTTAGAATATCAATTTGTTGATCAATAGTTTTAAATGGTTTCATATTATACCTCAATATATAGCAAAACCCCCAGCGTGTGCCAGGGGTGCCACGGATAGCCCGCGAGTAATTTATGTACTAAGTATATACCCACAGTTGCAACAAAGTAAAGGTACAAGGTTTGACAAAAAGCGTATCTAATACAAAAATAACAACTTATTACACTAAGGGGAGGTGATTTTTCACTTTACACATAGACATACATCTGCACATTAACTTTCTAAATTAGACGTTTTTCACTTATATAGTTTGTTTTGTTGTTATTTGGTATGTTTAAGAGGAAGAATAACAAATAGGAGTGAATAAATGACAACATTTAACATAATCATTTCATTACTAACAATAGGAATCGCAATTTGGTCGCTGATACTATCATTTAAAGTTAGGAATGAAAGTAATAAATTAAAGAGTATAGATCTACAACCAGATTTTATACTTAAAACTATTGCCAATAAAGGCGGCACTTTTAATATCAAGATAGAAAAATCATTTGATAAAAAGTATAAAATAAAAAAAATAAGTTTAGTTAATGAAGAAGAGGAAATTCTCGGTCAAGAAGTTTCTAATAAGAATAATATATCTGAGATTTCTTTTAGCGACGTAAAGAAAACAAATTGCTATATAAAAATAATTTACTCAGATTTTTCTGGATTAAAAAAAGAGTTATATAGTGTAAAACTTGAATTGGATGACTATAAACGATATACACGTTTCACTAATACGGTTTTTAGTTTTCATAATTAATTATAACCACCTCACAGCAGGTGGTTTCTTCATACAACTTGATTAAATACAGGAGTTTAAGTATAGTAGTCGATGTAATGATTCAGTCATCAAATCATTACACCATTGGACTAAGAGATGTAAATGCATTTGCCACCTTAATCGGTGGCATTTTATGTTGTCTTATTTACATATTAAATATATAGTGTATATAGTATTTAAAATACTACCTTACCATTCCCCCAGAGGCACCTAATCAGGTTTCTGGGGTTTTTTATCCCTCATTTGGAGTGCTTTCATTTTAAGTTATGCTATAATATATTCAGTTCTCGCTAATGGATCGAGAATTAAATGCGATGTTTTCATGGCATTTTAAGAACGGTGTGGAAAGCCGTTCTTACACTATAATTATGTAGTTATTTAGGCTGCACCTAATTGTTGTGTACCCTGCACTTACTGGTGCAGGGTACTTTTGGTTTTGTAATCAAGTATAGTTCTCATCTTATTTTATGATAAAATTGTCGTAATATGATTTTTGATACAGGGGGATATTATGAAAAGAATAACTAGTATTTCTTATGATGATTTAAATATTGATGTTTTAAAAGAAGCATCACCAGATGTATTGAAAGTAGTGAAAGATAACATAGATTTTTATTTCATGATTAAGCTCAAAGATAATAATAATGCAGTTATATTTTCAAATGGTGCATATGACCCACAGAAAAGTGATCCTCCAATATTTATGAGAAGTCGTTTTGCAGACTCATATAATGCTAACTGCATCTTTATTGATGATGTGACAATACATAATACCGGTTTAAGAATTGGCTGGGGTATCGGTACACCCGATAAACATTATTTAGTAGAATATAGCAAGATTGTAAAAGCAATTCTAAATCTACTAAATGTAGATGATGAAAATACAGTATACTTTGGTTCATCAGCAGGTGGGTTCATGTCCATGGGCTTAAGTATTTTACATAAAGGTTCTAAAGCAGTAGTAAATAATCCGCAATTTTATGCTACTACTTATGCAAGAGGATTATCTCTTAAAAAGTTATTTATAGAGCTATTCCCAGATATGGAGCGTAAAGAAATTTTAGAAACGTATTCAGATCGATTCTCTATAACGAATATGATGCGCAAACATAATCATATTCCTCAGATTTTAGTAATTCAAAATAGAATGCATGAACCTGATATTAAAGAACAGTATGAGCCATTTATCAAAACCTGTGAAAAATACAGATTGAAGATGGATAATGTAGAATTTCTTTTCTATCATGCTAATAACGGTCACGATCCTATACCTAATGAAAAAGCAGCCGATTTAGTTAATGCTAATTTTAAAGTGAAAAAGAAGGGTATTCTATTTATTTTAAATTCAAAATCAGAGCGGAATGGATTGCAGGACAATGTATATCAGACAGCATTAGAAGCAAGAGATAGAGGATATAAAGTATATATCGCTCATAGACCCGGAGAATTTTTGACTAAGGTTTATAGAGATGGCTTCAATGTAGTAAATGTTGATTTTAAAAACACTAGAGAAACGGTAGATAAAATCAAACGTACAGTAAATGATGATTTAAATATTATTCATATGCATCCTGGCGATAGTCGTAAGGTAGGTCTGTTCCTAAAAAGAGAATTAAACCTCCCTTTAGTTATGACATTACATGGTAAGTGGACTGATAGTGTCGGACAGTATAGCGAAAGCTTAGATGCTATATTTGGAGTGTCTGAAGGTGTTAAGCATAAATTGCTCGATGAGTGTGAGGGTGCAGAAGAAAAAGTACATGTTATCCCAAATTATAGTAAGTTTAAAAGTGAACAAATTACTTCAGTAACTAAGAGTGAAACATTAACTGTTTCTGTTATAACCAGATTAGATAAAGATAAAGAATTAATAATAGATAAGATAAAAGAAATTGTACCTGTACTTAACGAGTATAATAAGAAATTAACTTTAAATATAGTTGGCGACGGTGAGTTGAGAAATGACATAGAACAATACTTCCAAAAAAACATTAATAATGAAAATATTAATGTAATTTTTAAAGGTTGGGTGTATGAAGATTCAGAATTACTTAATGAATATCAAAAAAGTGATTTAATCATTGGACCAGGTAGAGTAGTTATAGATGGGTATACTCTGCATAAGCCAGCACTAGTAATAGGAAGTAAGTCATATGAAGGTGTCATGGATAAAAGTAATTGGCAAAAGTTTGTTGCAAGTAACTTTGGGGGGTATCGACATAATATAGACTTCTCTAATAAAGATATTTCTGTAGACTTTGAATCCATGATTAATGATGCTGCACTAAGGAAATCAAACGCGAAACTAGGACACATGGTGGTTTCTCAATTCTTCAATGAAGAAATAACTAACAATAAACTGTTTAACATATATAATATAATTGAGAAATAGGGAGATATGAATATGAAAAGAAAAGATAATAAAAATAACATCGAAGAGACAGTACAGTTTTTAGAGGAGAATGTAGTGCTTCTTGAGCAAGAGGTTATAGACAAAGACAAATTTAATAATAATATAAATGAATACTTTGAAGAAAACAATAAATAATGAACATTTCAGTAAGTAAAAAATCCGCCTTTCTACTATATAGTAGTGGGCGGTTCTAAAATAGATGTTTGAAGTGAGTGAATGTCTGTTTGCACTTCTCACACTGTAAATCTTTTATTAAATCTCGCTGATGCATTTTGATGGTATACTGGTGATTACACTCAGTGCATTTGACATGTTCATTAATCATTGGATCAAATCGATAATCTTCTAAAAGGTGTATGATTTTCATGTTAATCCCTTCGCGATAATTTTGATTTGATTATAGCATTTTTGACCACATATCTTATAATTTTTTTATAAATTACGTTTATTACAGATGAACAAGATGATGTAACCCTTGATTTAACTAGATAATATTTATATAGAAATTAGTATAAAACGGTATTTGAGATTCTCTCCATCTCCGCTAAACAAGGCTTAACCCCCGTGGTTAAGCCTTTTCTTTTTGTCTTGATCCCTCTTTGACCCCTTCAGCGCCCCTTAAAGGTCTGAAATTGCATCTTTTTCAGTACTTGGATAGAGGTGTCCATATATTTTTTCGATAGTTAAAGATGAAACATGTCATAATCTTTTTCCTAAAGTATCACGATCCATTTTTAAACGATTAATACAATCAGAAGCATATGAATATCGAAACTCATGTGTTTTAATTCTCTTTAAATTAATTTCTTTCATTAATGTATCATATCTTCTCCATGCGACATCAATAAATTATTTATCGGAAATATATTGATATTGCTGTGCCAAGTAGCGTTAATGCTGCAAGTATGGTTGGGATGACTACGGTATATGAAAATTTCCATAATGCGTCTTTACCAGCGTCAGTAATGAAGTGCTTACCGCTATATACAGTGAAAATCACATCCGAACATTCTTTGAAATCCGATATTTCTGAAGTTATTAATTTTCTGTTACGCATTGTAGATAAATTCCTATACTTTTCATCAATATGAACAGAGTCAGTGAAATAAGCGATTAATAAATAATAAAACATCCGAGGACTCAACAAAATAGAAACTCCTTAAATATTATTTTTAATAATTATACCAAGAAAGGAAGATACAAATGAATCATTTAACAGAAATTCAAATTGAAAAAAAGAATATTTCGGACTTATCGTAAGTAGACTAGTAGTAGCGGAAAAAGTAGGTAAGTACCATGCAAATGTTTTAGCTCAAATAGAGAGATTTTGAGATAACGAAAATGGTTATTGAACTTTTAGTGCTTGAATGTATTTGAAGTAAGGTTTTATAGAAAAACATCTTAAAGTATAGAAAAACCCGAGTAATAGACGCTCTTCATAAGCCTTCTATTATTCGGGTTATAGTTCCTAGTAGGTTATAAACTGTTTTATTCGGGAGTAACAGTATAAATAGATTTTTCACCGCTAAACGACATCATTGGTGCGAATTCTAATTCAATTTCAGAAGGTTCACCCACTAAGGCATAAGCGATTGAACCCGATGAGCTTCTTCCATCAGAGACAACATCAAGAACAACATCACCTACAGGATACTCTTCCGCTTTAGATCCATCAGCGTACACACTCATATCAAATGTTGGAGAATAATCTTGACCTGTATTGTTTGTGAATGAAATATCTAAAATTACAACGCTGTCTGCTTCTACTTCAGCAAATTCGTTTCTTTCATCAGTATAGTAAGCACCGTCTAAGGTAAATTCAACACCATCCATTTCAACAGTGTCACCAGTAGTCAAGTTTTCGTCTACTGTTTCAGTTTCTTCTTCAACAACTTCCTCAGTATCTTCTACTTCAGTTGTTTCAGTTTCTTCTTCTGTCGTGCTTGTGTCAGTCTCTGTATCCTCAGTTTCACCGCCACACGCGGCGAGTAATAAAGCTGTTGATAATGCTGTGCCTAATAATAAACGTTTCATTATGTATATGCCTCCTAGATATTTTTAATTCTAATTAATTTTATCAGAAATGGTAAATATAGACAATGAAAATTTGAACGTTTCTATCATTCTCAGTTTGTAAATTCTTCAATAATCAAATCCAATTAGTTTCTTTTAAGAAGCAAATAAACACTAATAGTTCACTAGGAAGATCTGTGTACCTGTTTTTTAGAATAGAGTTTTTGAGGTTATTGAGGAGAAATATCAAATATTGCTTTTTCACCACTTCGTAGTAGTCTCGGTGAAAATTCTAATTCTATATTACTGGGATCTCCAACAATCGCATATGCGAGAGATCCTGATGAACTTCTCCCATCCGATACCATATCTAAAGAAATATCACCTACAGGATAGGTGTCAGCTTTACTACCATCTACGTAAACATCTAGACTAAAAGTAGGTGAATAGTCACGACCAGTATTATTTGTAAAGCTCATATCAATCATCAGAACTTGATCAGCTAGAGTATCAGAAAATCCATTTCTTTCATCTGTATAATAAGAATCTTCCACGGTGAAAACTACACCTTCAATATCAACTGTATCTCCAAAAGTTAATTTAGTTCTTTCTTTTCTGTCAGCTTTTTCTTCTTTTAAACCTGAACTCTCAATTTCAGAAGGTTTATCAGTTTCTTTATGGTCACTTGATTTGCGAGTCGGTATCTCAGTTTTATTTTGAGTATTATTAGATGAAGTAGAATTAACAGTATTGGAAGGTGTTTCATTTTCAGCAACGATATTAGTATTACTTTCTCCAGCTGTTGCAACTATTCCAACAATCAGAAGTACGACAACTAAAAATATCGCACTAGAAAATGACAGACCAGTTATAATACTAGGTACTTTTAATTTCTTCTTAGATATAGCCATTATAACTAAAGCGATTAATGAAATAATACCAACGAAAAGCATAAAAATAATAAGCACTATCAAAATTGCGCCTAGAGACTCCATAAAAACACCTCCTCTACATTTAATTAGATTTCTAATTAAATGTAGCAAAAGTGGGGAATATATACAACTTAAATTTTAGATGAAAAACTTACATCAACTTAAAAACTTGGTTGATATTTTATTATAAATCTTTTAAATATCTTAAATTTAAAATACATAGTATAATATTTTAAGGAGAATGGAGTGATTGAGATAAAGAAGCTGATAGAGACAGTTAAGTCAGAGCATTGGGATATTGTAGTATCGACTGAAACAACATTAACTTTCACAACAGGACGCATTGAGTATACTATTACCAAGCGGCCGTTAAAAGGTTATAAGTTTACAGAACTGTCGACTCACAGCGATAATGAAACTGTACACATTTTTGAAAGTCCTGAAGACTTAATTATTTATATTAATGAAAATAAAGCTGCCTGGGAAGAGAAGGTAATTCCTTTCGACCTCGGAGATGCTTAATTTTTAAGTAAGATAGAATAATGCACTTAATTTATAAATTGATAAATATTTATTTCATAAAAACCGCTCTCTGTTTTATAAAACAGAGAGCGGTTTTTTCTATCTATTCAGGTTCCATTGTATATCTTACTTTTTCGCTTTTTAATCTCTTAGAAGGTGAAAATTCCAGCTCAAACTCCGACGGTTCTCCCTTTATTTCAAAAGCTCGCTGACCGCTCGCGGTTTCGCCGTCTGCTACCCGGCTCATTAACTTCTCAACCGGGTATGTATTAGTTTTAACACCATCCACGTACAAGTCGATATCGACCCCGAGGGAGTAGTCTTTACCGGAGTTGTTTTCAACCGTCAGATCGACGATTAATATAGCATCCGGGTTGGTGTTTGCCGAACGGTTTATTTTATCAGCGTAATATGCATCGTCCACAGTAAGAGAGATGCCGTCGATTGTTGATGTTTCTCCAATATTGAGATTTTCTTCAACTGCTTCAGCTTCAACTTCTCCTGATTCGCCGCGGTCGAATGCTCCGCATGCGGTAAGGAAGAGTAGAGCGATAAGACTTCCAAACAAAATGTTTTTCTTCAATAATTACACCTGCCTGTCTTTAATAGCTTCCCATACTTTTATCATGCTGTATAAGAGCTCAATCATCAACATCTCATCTTAGCTTTTTAATACTTTTATGTTTTTCTACACTATTAAAAATTGAAGTTTTGCACTTCGCATATGTAAAAATAAAAAACCGCCTGAAAGAGGCGGCTGTATATTATACATTTCTTCTGTCTGTTCTATCTGTTCTGTCTACTCGGTCTACTCTGGGTGCGTTGATTAAACCTAAGAACTTAAGGCTGTACAAGGCTGAAAGTCCTACCAGTACATACACGATTTTAGACAGCAATTCATCTTGTCCGCCAAAAATCGTTGCTACTAAATCAAACTCGAAAAGTCCAACCAGCAGCCAGTTCAATCCGCCAACGATTAAAAGGATCAGAGCAATATTATCTAATGCTTTCATAGTATCCTCCCGTATTGAGACATACTAAATAATTCCCTCAGGAAAATACTTCAAACCAAAAAATAGAAATTATTTCATAAAAATGTGAAAAGTTAATTTTAGATTCGTTAATTCAAATACTCGTTATTACTAAATATATTCCTGTGAATATCAAAATTACATAAGTAATATTTAAAAATACCTTCTGGGTAATTTTTTTAAATACCAGCCGGCCGAGGGCTACACCTAAGAAAAGGGCCGGCAGGGCAAGAGCAGATGATATCCATATTTCCGAATTTGTTTCGCCGAATGTTATCTGCATAATCAAACTGATGGTATAGACAAATAAATAGAATGCGAGCGTTGTGCTGCGCAGCACAGTTTTGTCTATCCGCGCACCAGAAAAGTACAGGAGCAGCGGAGGTCCCGGCACACCGATGCTTGTAGTCAGGAGGCCTGATAGACCGCCTGTTGCCGTATCTTTGAATCCTGTTCTCTTTACAGTGAGATTGCTGATTAAAAGCATAGTTAATATCAGTACGATAATTCCAACGCCAAGTTTAATCAGTGCTGTGTTCATAAAAAGGTAGATAAAGATACCGGCAAGGAGACCTGCTGGACTGCCGTAAATAAGTCTCTTAAGCAGTGTGAAATCAATTTCATTTCTTATGCTGTAAATCATTACAGACGATAAACAGATCGAAAGTATGATGTTAATCTGAATAGCTTCGTGAAATGGAAACACGAGCAGCAGAAAGGGTGTGCCGACGATTGAAAATCCGTATCCGGTACTCGTCTGCAGAGATGAAGCAACAAGCACGATTAAAAATAAAATCAGCAGTTCTTCAGACAAAGGGAATCACCAGCCCGTTTTAAATTAGTTAATTAACTGAAATTCCAGCTCATTCCATATTAACAAAAGGTTTGCCGAAGTCGAGCACACCTTTAATTTTTGTAATATTAATATCTTTTCCATGCAGCCATTGCTTAAAATCAAAAATCACCGGCTTTCTGTCCAATCCGATAACAAACAGCGCTTTTAACTCTTTCGGCAGATAGACAGACGTATGAATCGTTCCAGCGGAAGCATCGTACTTAGTTGAGGCAATGCCTTCATTAAGACTGTTCATGATTTTAAAAGCTTCATATGCGCTGTTTGTCTTTTCCTGCTTGTCTATAATATTTCTCTCACGCTGGAGGGATTCTTCCTGTCTGTAGCGGTTTTCTTCATGCAGCATATGGAAGTGGTTCGTGCAGACATTAGATTGCCTGACAGCGACATTTCTCGGTGATGCTTCTATTACGTAAGGAATGTTTCTTTTATCCTGTACAACGTAGCTGAAGGAATGGCGGTGGGGGATTTCTTTCAAGAGAGCGGCTGCCTCACTAGTATCAGCACAAGTCTCTAAAATCAGTCTAGCAATCATGCTGCACATAAAGCCGTCCCCGGATTTTTTAGTATGGGTGAAGTTATAACCGATAACGAGACCTTTTTCATTCATGCCGTCAATCCGTCCGGTTATTTGCATAGTCGGTCCCATAAAAGCATAGCCTCTGTCTGTAGGCTGATAAAAAATATATCTGCCTTCATATCCACGGGGATGGCTGTCGTAATTTCGCACGAAAAAATCATTGCCTGCAAAAATCGAACAGCCGCTCCGTGTCAGTTCCAAATAATAGCCGCCGAACTTTTTTAATGCTTCTTTTATATCGAGGGACAGGGCATCAGCGAGTCCGCGAATTTCATCCAGTATTTGGGGTGCAAACTCTTTTAAAAACTTTATAGACGTTTCAGTATTAACGATAAAGTGGCGTTTCTCTCTCGGGCGCCATTGACGTTCCCGATTTGGTAAAATAGGAGAATCTCTCAGCTGTTCTCCCTGGAAGTATCCGAAATCGTAATGACTGCCTCTGAATTGGAATACATCGCTGTAATAGGGTTTCATATAACTCTGACCCCTTTCTTCATAGTAAGATAAGTGTATTATGAAAGCTTATCCAGCTGAAAGTTTAATGCCTGAACATAATTTCTGAAATCCGTCACTACTTTTATATTAGTTTTCTGTTAAAATAATGAAGGCTTAAATTTAATTCTGTATAGAAAATATTATTTACATAAGTTTAAGAAAAAAATATAAATTTGGTGAAAAAAATGAACCATGGAAAAGGTGAAGGTAAATTGATTACATTAGCAGGAACAATTGGCGCAGGGAAGACAGAGTGGGGGAAAGTTATAGCGAGACATTTTGAAGTCGAACTGCTGGAAGAAAAAGTAGACGGCAATCCCTTTCTGGCGAAATACTACGAAGACCCGGAAAGATACAGCTTCCATCTGCAGGTATTCTTCCTGAATCACAGATTCAAAGCAATTAAGAAAGCAATGGCTCACCCCAATTCTGTTTTAGACCGTTCCATTTATGAAGATGCGATGATCTTTGCGAGACTGCAGTATGAAAACGGCTCGATGGATGAAGAGGAATATGAAACCTACCTCGATTTACACGAGAATATGATGGAAGAACTTAATGATTTATATAAACAGCAGGTGCTGTTCAAAAAATCACCGGATTTGATGGTCATGGTCCACGGTTCATTTGATGAAGTGATGAAAAGAATTAAAAGACGGGGCAGAGACTTCGAGCAGATTGAAGGCAATCCCGGTTTATATAAATATTATCAGGATCTTTACAATCTGTATGAAAATGAATTTATCACTGAATACAAAAACAAGGAAATATCTCCTGTCTATGTAATTGATATCGATAAGATGGATTTATTTAAGCCGGAAGATGTGGAAGCGGTTGTTAAAGGCATCGAAGAAACTTTGAAAAGAGACAGAGGATTCATTCATCCGGAAGAGCTGGAGTAAGTTTTAAGGATAAATAAAAAAGATTCTTATAAATAGTTGACATTTACACAAAAGCACTGTAGTATATAAAAGGTAGTTCTTAATCAACAAATATTTTAATTGTTTCATTCGTTTGAAAAACTCTTAAAATTTTTACATTAACAATTGCAAATATTTAAGTGCAAAAGCACTAGGAGGTTTTTTCTATGAACGAAGGAACAGTAAAATGGTTTAACTCAGAAAAAGGATTTGGATTCATCGAACAGGAAGCTGGAGACGACGTATTCGTACACTTCTCAGCAATCCAAGCTGATGGTTACAAAACTTTAGAAGAAGGACAAAAAGTTAACTTTGAAATCGAAGAAGGACAACGTGGCCCACAAGCTACTAACGTCACTGCGATATAATATAAAACTTTCAAGAGACAGCCGAGGCTGTCTCTTTTTTTATTTACTTTGATAATCAGCGTGAGGTGCACGTTTCTTCAACTCTTCTATAAATAAATCTTTGTTTTCAGGTGATATTTTCACGCTGCCGAAACCGATACTTCTCGAATGTATCTCAATACCGTCTTTAGAAGTCATAATTCGGTAGCCGGAAATAAAATTCCCAGTCGGATGTACTTTATAAATATCTCTGTAAGGAATTTTACTGCCGAAGAATACCGACTTTGCCTGCAGATAATCATCATAAAAAATATATCTGGTATTAAAAGTTATCAGTATAAGCAGAAGAATTGTAGGGATAATAACTATAAGAAGCAGGATGATGGTTGAAAAGGACAAAATTTCACCTAAAAGGAACGGTAAAACCCCGGCTAATGCTATAACAGCAATTGATAAAAAAATCATTATACTGAAAGGCAGGTCAATTTTCGATTTAAAAGTCATACAAATGCCTCTTTTCTCAGTTGGTAAACATAATTGTAGCAAATAATAAAGAAAAGCCATACCCTGGGTCTGGGTATGGCTTTTATAAATGTGTAAACATAGATTAAAGTAGCTGAAAATGATTTTTTATTAATAAGAGGGGGCCTATTAATTTATAACTGATAATCATTTTCAATTACTAATATACAATCTTAATGAGAATGAGTCAATCCTAATTGAGAATCTCTTTCAATTATTTGTGACTATTCTGTGTCTGCATTCTGATGTGGTTGCCGGAAGGGTCCACTGTCAGTGTATAACCATCTTCTTTTTCAGCAGTAAAACCGAGAGCTTTAAGTCTTGATACTGCTTCATTCAGAGCTTCATCGGAAGGGTAGACTACAGTATAATAATCGAGACCGATACTTCCTTTTTCGGGAGCAGGAGCGCCGAGTCCATTCCAGATGTTAGCTGCGATATGGTGGTGGTATTTCTCACTGCCCATAAATAGTGCCTGTCCGCCAAAGTTCAGGATGACTTCAAATCCAAGTCCTTCTGTATAAAACTCATCAGTTTTTTGAAGTTCACTGACGTGAAGATGAACGTGCCCAATTATAGTATCTTTTGGCAATCCTTTAAAGTCCTCGGGGTCCGGTCTGTTTTTAAGAAGATCTTGTGCGTTCAGCGGCTCAGTCACCATATGCACCTGGTTATCATTCCAAATCCAGTGTTCTGGCTCTCTGTCTATATATATTTCGATTCCGTTGCCGTCCGGATCATCCAGATAAAGTGCTTCACTTACATGATGATCTGCTGAGCCTAAAGGTATTTGCTTTGCCGCAAGATGCATTGTCATTAAGGCGAGGTCTTCTCTTTCAGGGAGAAGGAGGGCGAAGTGGTACAAGCCTGCGGAACGGGGATGTGTGCGTTCTTTGTCTGTCTGGTTTAAAATAAGAAGTACATTTTCACCGTCGGCAGTTAATTCGGCGATTGTTTCGTTCTGGTTAAGCACTTGAAAGCCGATTGTTTCAGTATAGAATTTTAATGAACGTTCTAAATCCTTTATATTTAATGATACTTTTTCTACGTAAGTTGCATTTCCATTATGGAAGGTCATATTGTATTCTCCTTTTTGGTAACTTTATGTAACTAAGTATATATTATTCATCAAGTAATAGCAAGTAATAGATTTTACTTTTATTAGATGCTTTTTTGTGATATTATATTTTAACAAGGAGTGATATAAATGTCTCAAAATGAAATGTGCCCCCGCTTTGAAAAAGCGGTGAATATATTAAGTCAAAGATGGACTGCGCTGCTTATTTACCAGATGCTGGACGGTAATTCGAGATTCGGTGAAATTCAGGCGGCAACGGGCGTCAGCGGTAAAGTGCTGTCGGATCGTTTGAAAAGCATGGAACAGGAAGGTCTTATCAATCGCGAAGTCATTCCGGAAACACCTGTAGTTATCAAGTATTCTTTAACGGAAAAAGGTTTGTCACTTGAACCTGTGTTAAGGGATATTGAAAAATGGTCTCAAAACTGGATTGAAACAGAAGGCAAAGTAGAAGCTTAAAAAATTAAAACTGGGAATCCGATTCAGGATTCCCAGTTTTTTTATTCTGACCAGATTCCGAGTCCTTCACTTTTAGCTTCATCTTCGGCCTCTTTCAGCAAATCTTCATATTTGTCATTAGGCGGATGTACATACTCCGCGGTGGCGAGACCTTCCCTCACAAGAATTTCATTGACCATTTCGCCATCAGCATATACATACGCTAAATAACGGTCATAGTGATCCTGTTTTTCTTCATCAAATTCTACAGTTATTGTATCAGCATTATCCAGCAGTTCCTGTGTTCTTTCGAAAGCTTCTTCAGCATAAGGTTCATCCTGTTCACTGTTTCTTCCGATTTCCGGCGTATTGATAATTAAGTATCTGAAGCTTTCGGAACTTCCGTTGTAATTAAAACGCGTCGTATCACCGTCGATATGCTGGTCGACTGTTACCTCGTTATCTGCAGAAACTTCTTCATTATCTTCACCGGCAAAATTATCATTGTATACTGTGACCCCGATAAATAGTAAAAGTATTACAATCATTCCCGGGAGACCCAGTCTTTTCAAATGTCTCGGCCGGATAAATTTATTGTTCTTCCTGTTGTTTTCTGATGCCATTATCGCTCATCCTTTTATAGTAAATACTACTTCTATATTATAGTTTTTACCCTGTTAAAACAATTATAAAATTAGCGTTGACCTTGACGTTGTGTCATAGTTTATACTCAAATTTAAGAGGTGAGGAAATGAAAATTAAAGAACTGGCTGAGCTTTCAGGCGTGAGTGTCAGAACGCTGCATCACTACGATGCGATTGGATTGCTGACACCAGAAACTGATGCTGTGAACGGCTACCGCAACTACTCGGATGAAGATATATCAAGACTGCAGCAGATTCTATTTTTCAGGCAGCTGAATTTTAAGCTGAGGCAGATCAAAGATATACTGGACAGCCCGCACTATATTAAAAGAGAAGCGCTTCAAATGCAAAAGGATATAATCTTAAAAGAACAGGCAAGGTTAGAAAGTATTGTAAAACTGATAGACAAGACAATCAAAGAGGAAAGAGGAGAAATAACTATGACAAATGAAGAGAAATTTGAAGGTGTGGATTTTTCACAAAATCTGTATGAAGATGAGGCAAGAGAAAAGTGGGGGAGTCAATCTGTTGATGAGTCAAAAAAGAATCTCAAAAAGATGGGTACAAAAGACGCTGAACAGAAGTTTAACAGCATCTATACTGAACTATCAAAAGTGAGACATATGAAAGCTGATTCAAAAGAAGCGCAGGCACTTATTCACGAATGGTATGAATTCTTAAATGAAATAGGGGAGTATACTCCTGAGATGTTTAAAGGGCTTGGAGATATGTATACAAAAGATGAAAGGTTTAAACAAAACATCGATAAATTTGGAGAAGGACTGGCTGATTTCATGCAGCAGGCAATGACTGTATATTATGAAAATCATAAAAAATAATCCCTGAGGAGGGATTATTTTTTATTTGTATGGTCTGATATCAGTATCCAGATTATCCGTTGCCGGTCCTTCAATCACTTTGCCTGTGTAATTAAACCTTGAGCCGTGGCAGGGACAATCCCATGTTTTATCATCATTGTTCCAGTTTAAACTGCAGCCCATGTGGGTGCATCGGTTAGATACGACATAATAAATATCGCCGTCGCGGTAGACACCTTTTTTCGCCGGGCCGTCTTTTGCAACAGTCCCTTCACCCTGATCGAGCTCGAGCGTATCGAAATCCGGATGTGATTCTGCCAAATTTTTTATTTCTGACTCCGCAACATGCACCGGATTTGTTAAGTGCTGCTTTAACTGCTGTAAAGTTCCTTTTTTACGTCCGGGGTCGAGCATTTCTTTATACATATTATTTTTACCCTCTGCCAAGTCGCTGATTATCATCGAAGACAGAACACCATTTGCCATACCGTATTTGTTAAATCCTGATGCGACAAAATAGTTTTCATTCTTTTTGTTAAAATAACCGATAAAAGGCAGGGAATCCGCGGTCATTAAATCTTGTGCTCTGTAAGCATATAAGGTTTTTTCATTTACAGTTTTCTGTCCTGCGTAATGCTCCAGTTCGTCGAGCTGCTTGGCCATATCTTTTTGCTCGTAAGAACCGTGGCTGAGACCGCCGAACAGGAGGAGAGGCAAGGCATTGTTCTTATCCACGATATTCCTGATTGACAATCCGGCGCCGTCGTAACCGCTGAGCGAGATGTTTTCCGGTATCGGAGTCGATGTTTCCGCGACGAGGCCGTAGCCGTAACTGATTTTAAAACTGTTAAAGTAGAAGTTTTCAAGATCGAGAAATGGAAAGTGAGTTGCAATAATCAGGTAATCAAAAGTTATTTTGTAATTATCAACTGTTGAAAGGGTATTGCCGTCAGCACTTTTAGCACGTGTATGTTCATATATAGTTACGTTAAGGCCCTGCAGCACTTCGATGATTCCTTTTAGAAACTTAAGAGGGTGGAATTCAGCCTGGTTTTTCATAACGAGTCTTCCCGCTGTTTCAAATGGAAGATTATTTTGGTCTTTTGATAAGTAGCCATCAATAGAAAGTTCTTTATATACTTTTTCTTCCTTTTCAAGGTCTTTCACTGATTTTTCATGTTCAGCATAAATTACGCTGTCTGTCCGTTTGAAGTCGCAATCTATGTTGTATTTCGTTACAATACGCTCAATTTCTTCGATCGCACTCATTTGTGATTCATAATATAATTGAGCAGTATCGGCGCCTTTCTGGCTTTTCAGCTGACTGTAAAGTAAACCCTGCTGTGCTGTTATTCTTGCAGTGGTATTTTTTGTAGTGCCGCTGACTAATTCATTACCTTCAATTAAAGTTACGTCATATCCTTTTACAGCGAACTGGTAAGCATTCATTAAACCGCTTATACCGCCGCCTGCAACCAGCACATTTGAATCTGTGTTCTCTTTAAGTTCGGGAAACTTCGGCAGTTCAACCGAAGCAGACCAGTACGACTGATTAACATCCTTATTCATGAGACCCCTCCTGTTAAATATTTATAATACTCTTACCCTAAAAATGGCAATTCAACTTTATGATTTCAAAAATTAAGAAAGTGTAAATTTGTTATATGAAAATGATTAAAAAGACTTGAAATATCCGGCGGAAACCTATAGTATATATAACAGACATTAAATATATGTTAAATAATATTAGCGCGGGATGGAGCAGTGGTAGCTCGTCGGGCTCATAACCCGGAGGTCGGAGGTTCGAATCCTTCTCCCGCAATTTTATATTTTTACATAAGAGTGGTCCCGTGGTGTAGCGGTTAACATGCCTGCCTGTCACGCAGGAGATCGCGGGTTCGATTCCCGTCGGGACCGCCATTCAAAATTTTATATAACACGGTTCAGTAGCTCAGTTGGTAGAGCATGTGATTGAAGCTCACAGTGTCGGCGGTTCGATTCCGTCCTGAACCATATTTACTTTATTACCTTCGCGGGTATAGTTAAATGGTATAACCTCAGCCTTCCAAGCTGATGTTGTCGGTTCGATCCCGTCTACCCGCTCCATCTTATTATTCCACAGTAGCTCAGTGGTAGAGCTATCGGCTGTTAACCGATCGGTCGTAGGTTCGAGTCCTACCTGTGGAGTCTGGCCCGTTGGTCAAGCGGTTAAGACACCGCCCTTTCACGGCGGTAACACGGGTTCGAGTCCCGTACGGGTCATACTCAGAAGTGTAATCGCACTTCTGTTTTTTTATTCTGGATGATTGGCCGAGCGGCTGAAGGCGCACGCTTGGAAAGCGTGTAAACGTTAACTCGTTTCAAGGGTTCGAATCCCTTATCATCCGTTAGTAGTTTTTTTGAACTCCACTTTAATTAATGAGAAACCCCCTTAAGTTGAATTTTAAAAACCAACTTAAGGGGGAGTTTTTATATACATAATAAATATTTAATAAGTTTTGAACTTAATAACAACTTTTTCAAAGAGCAGAAGACTAGGTTGAACTTTTTGAGTATAGATTCTTTGCACTGAAAATGTTGATGATTCCACGATTTTATTGTCTTTATTTTTTAATTCATGCATCAAGAATTAATTTAAATAAAATTGTAATTATAAAAATGCTGACTACCTAAAAATGTTCTTTTAGGTGGTCAGCTTATTAAATTATTTTATACTTGCTGAGATGTTGATTCAATCAATTTAAGAGTTTCCCGATATTGGTGGGCTTCAGCCTCCATCTCAAATCTTACAGTATCGTTATGTTCTTGTAGCACGACATTTTTAATTTCTTCTAAATTAACTTTAAAGAATTCTTTTCTTGGATTTATTTTATTGAGCTCATGTTCTTTGAAGTATTTATGCAATGTATTCTCAAGTTTAGGCGCATCGTCGCTGAAAATAATCGCATGTATATCAAACTCAAACGGTACTGATGCACTGCTTAACTCTTTAATTCTATCTCTTGGTTCTAACCTACGAGTAACTCCAATTTTATATATATTTTCTCCGAATGACCCTACATTACTAATGATATAGACGTATCCTGCACGCGTATTTTCAAGTCTCTTATTAATATTAATTTTATTGTCTTGTAAAGATCTAAGTTGTTCTTGCAATTGTTTAATTTTTTCTGCATAAACTTCTTTTTCTGCATCATTAGACGTGTTTTGCATATACTTTGTAAGTTTATCTGTTTCATTTTTAAATTGATTTTCTTCTTTTTGAAGCTTAGTTAAAGCATTATTTAATTCTTTTTCCGCTTTCTGTTCTTCAGCGATTCGTTCTCTTTCTTCTTTGCGGATTTGTTTCTCTTGTTCTAATGCAATATTATATTGAGCTATTAAACTAAGTTGATCTAATTTGTTAATCAAAACTTCTTTATTGATTTTCACATTGTCTACTTCAAACAGTTTATTTAATTGTTCATATGTCTTAACCAACTTATTATGACTATTCTCAACATTTTTATGAGTCATTTTACTGAAAATAAAATCGCATTCAACGTTAAACATCCTCAGTATTTGTCTCTGTTGTGATTTATGTTCGCGTTTATTTATGATATCACTATCTTTTAACAATGACTTTACATCATCTATTTCTTTTTCTTTTAACTTTAATAAAGTGAGTTGAGTTTTTAAATCGTGTGAAGAAGGGATTTGTTCATAATTGTCAAAAGGTAAAATTAAATCTTTATTATATTCTTTAATTATAGGAGCGGAATTTTTCTTTGATGAATTTAAAATATCTGTATAATAATTAATTTTTTCTTTTAATGAAGTGACTAGTTCTCTGTGATTCTTAATTTCAAATTCTAATTCATTTTTTTGATTTTTAAGTTTTTCTAATTCAATGATATATGAGGTTTTTGCAGTGTTATATTTATCTGTTTCTTTTTTGGCGTAGTAATCATCAATATCTTTTGTTACATTTAATAAATCGTTTGGTCCAGTTAAAGTAGAACTAATGAATGAATGGCTTCTCTCATCGTGTAAAGACATAGTTACAATACTATTTTCGTTTATAACTTTCATATCTGTAATTTCATCATAATTATAAATTTCTTCAAAATGGCCAAGTATTTTAGGGAAAAATAGAATAATACGTTTATTAGTTGTACAGATTAACCCGTCTTTATTTCTCAACTGATTTCGATCTGAACTCACCGTTCCTTTTATCTTTGAATAATAAAATATTTTTTCGTCCGGACGTAAAACTTTTTTCTCTATTAATGATAATTCAATAGGTATTTTCTTAGACATTCAAAATTCTCCTTTAATTCTAATATATGTAACTTTAACTTATAAATAATAGGGCATAGCCCTTATTGGTTAATTTTTAAAATATAAAGTGCTTTATATATTTATTTATCATATGTCTACTTTCTTTCTTTACTTTTTAAAAGATTGTCGAATTCTTTTTATAAAAAACTTAAATGTTTTGAATTCTAAATAATTTTAACAGTGAAAGTAACTATAGGCAACAATGGTTTTGTGAGGTTTCGACAAATTTGTGCAGAAAATTATTAAATTGATTTAGAAGCATGAAGTGGACGGACCAATTTATGGTACTCGGCCATTTTTTTACATTAAAGTCAAGTCATAATTATTTCATATTGAAGTTATAAATGTTTTCTGAATATTTTTTGTAGAAAGACATTAAAAAACGTTGAATTATCAATGCTATCAGTAGTTATAGACTAATTAATATAAGCTGGTACTAATAGTTAGTATGAAATTATATAATGGAGAATTTTTAAAAATAATGAAATGAAACCGTTTACAAAAATTGAGCATGGTGGTACATTTGAAAAAGTGAAGGGGATAAATAAAAAAGGATCATATGCTGAAATTTTAAATGAATATAACAAGGTCGGGAGAATAGAGTATGGAGATTATTTCATATGATGATTTAAGGAATATCGTAAAAAGCGGTGATGTCATTTCCATTGCCGCTCTGTCTACAGGAAACTTGCCGATGGAAGTATTAAAGCATTTGGCAGAACAGCATGATGAGCATGGGAATCTCGATAATTTAACCTTTGTCGTCGCGAATGATATCAGCGATTTTGATGATGGTTTTGATCTCGATTCTTTTGTCTCGCGCGGCATGGTTAAAAGAATTATCACCAGTCTTATGGTCGCTTCTCCCGTTACTGTTGAAGCGGTTAAAAACAACGAGATTGAAGCTTATTTTCTGCCGCAGGGTATCATCGCGATTTCTTACCGCAATCAGGCTTTTTCTTCACCGGGGACCATTACTAAAATCGGATTAAATACGGTTGTGGATCCCAGACTTTCCGGCGGGAAAGTGAATGATGCAAGTCGTGATGACTTAGTATCCTTAATGAAGATTAATAATGAAGAGTATCTGCATTACGATTTTCCGAAGATTGACATTGTTCTTTTGAGAGGGACATATGCTGACGAGGATGGCAACATTTTCATGACTCATGAATCGCATCTCGGTGAAGGTTTCAGTGCAGCTTCAGCTGCAAAGAAAAATAACGGCAAAGTAATCGTCCAGGTGAAAGAGATAATTGCAAAGGGGAGTTTCAATCCGCGGGATGTGTTTGTTCCTTCGGAGCTTGTCGATTATGTCGTTATAAACAAAAATCCAAAATATCATAAGCAGGTGATACAGACATATTATGATCCCGCTTTATCCGGCCATCACAGAATTTCGCACAGTAAAGAGAAGTTTTTGGAGTTCGGCGCGAGAAAAATTATTTTACGGCGTTCGGCACAGTTTTTAAAACGCGGGCATGCGGTCAGCATCGGTTACGGAATTAACAATGAGCTGTCTAATGTGCTGCGTGAAGAGCAAGCTGATCATCTTGTCAAATTGAATATTGATACCGGTATATTCGGGGGGATTATCGGAAGCAGAAATCATTTTGGCATGAACTATAATCTGGATGCAAGAATGCGTCACGATATGACTTGGGATTTTATTTTTAACGGGGGCCTCGATATTGCATTTCTAAGCTTTGCTGAAATAGATAAAGCCGGTAACGTGAACGTTTCTAAGTTTGGGGAGAGAATGAACGGCAGCGGCGGTTTTATCGATATCAGTCAGACAGTTAAAACTTTGATTTTTTCAGGAACGATGGTCGTCGGCAGTGAATCGCACTGTAAAGATAATGAACTGGTAATTGATTCAGAAGGGCATTCCAAAAAATTTGTCGATACTGTTCAGAGTCTGGATTTCAATGCGGATTATTCAAGAGAACTTGGCCAGGATGTCTATTATGTTACTGAGCGCGCTGTCTTTCAGCTGACTGATGAGGGGATGGAATTGATTGAAATTGCTCCGGGCCTCAGTCTAGAAAAAGATGTTCTTTCGCAAATGGATTTTAAACCGAAAATATCGAAGGATTTAAAAGTAATCAAAAGCGAACTGTTTCAGGAAACCTGGGGGAAATTAGCAGAGACAATTGAAAATAATCATTAACAAAGGGGAAGATGTCAATGAATTATGATTGGATTAAAACAAGATCGGATTACGATGAAGTCAAAGCAGCAGTAATAGACCCGCAAAAAGGGACGGAATGGTCATTTCAAGATTTAAATGCACGGGCGGAAAACCTGGCAAATTATTTAACAGACCAGGGTATTAAAAAAGGAGACGTTGTCGGTATTTTTGCACCGAACGATGTATCGATATTCGACTTATTATTTGCCTGCTTTAAAACAGGAGCGGTTTATATGCCGATGAACTGGCGTTTAAAACCAAAGGAAATTCAAAGTGTCATCTCAGATTCAGGTGTGAAAATGATTTTTTATTCACTTAGACACAAAGAAAGTTTAACCGGCACGCCGGAAGGACTGCTGCATATGGATATCGATTCACCGGAATACGATAAAATCTGTGACCCGGAAAATCATAAACCGTTTAAAACGGCAGATGTAAAAAGCGATGAACTGGCTGCATTAATGTATACGAGCGGAACGACAGGACTGCCTAAAGGTGTAATGTTCACCTATGATTCCTTTGTCACGAACTTAATTAATACAGCCTTAACATACAGAACGCATTCCAAACAAACGACAATTCTGTCGACACCGATGTTCCACGTGTACGGTTTAAACGACACCGCCTTACCGTTATTAATGGCAGGTGGAACGCTTGTGCTGCACCGCTACTTCGACGGTGCTGAACTCAACGATCTGATGGCGAAATACGAACCGGATTATTTATCGCTGATTCCGACGATGTATTACGCTATGCTCGTTGCGGATAACTTTAACCTTGAAAGCTTTAAAAATATCGAATATCTCATTCAGGGAGGATCAGCACCGCTGCCGGCCGTTCAGAAAAAATTTGAAAGTATGGGACACACGCTGATTAACGGTTACGGTTTAACGGAAGCGCCGCTCGCTATGGTAAATACGTCGGATAATGCCAAAGTTAAACCGATGAGTATCGGTAAACCGGTATTGTTTACAGATATAAAATTACTCGATGAAGATAAAAACGAAGTAGCACCGGGTGAAATCGGAGAACTTGCGGTCGGCGGCAAACAGGTGACGCCGGGTTACTGGAATAAACCGGATGTAACGAAAGAGTCGTTCTACGGCGATTATTTCCTGACTGGAGATCTTGCGAAGATTGACGAAGACGGAGATATATTTATCGTCAACCGTAAAAAAGAACTGATTATTACCGGCGGGGAAAATGTGCTGCCTTCAGAAGTTGAAGCGGCACTGTCAGAGCACCCGATAGTCAGAACAGCAATTGTTGTCGGCTATGAGAGCCCGGAATATGGGGAGTCGGTTTCTGCATTGATAGTGCTGGCAGAGGAAACTGAGAATTTTGAAGAAATACTGGACAAGCATATCAGAGAACGCATTGCAGGCTACAAGATTCCAAGACTTTATCTCGAGATGAAAGAAATTCCATTGAACTCAACAGCTAAACCGGACCGGCTCGAAATCCAGCGTTTAATGAACGACAAAGCTCAGGAAAACGGCATAGCCCAATAAAATTTTAACTTTATTTGAAAGCGTTATCTTATAAAGCGGAGGGAAATATTATGACAGAAAAAGAGCAGATGCTTAAAGAATTGTATCCGGAAGATTTAATGAATGTATCGAAAGAATTGACTGAGGGAGAAGTTAAATTTTTAAAACAGCTGGACGAGCTGCTGGAATCGAAATACCGCGATTCAATCAACGATCACTGGGTGAATGCTACAGTACCCGAAGACTTTTTTGAAGAGATGGGTAAATTGAATTATTTCAGGAATCCTCTATTATTTGAAGGCCGAGAAGGAGCGCAAACACCGAGCCAGCTGTTCCAGTTCTTTATGTCCTACACAGTGGCGCGTTTCGATGTATCGCTGGTAACAGTGCTTGGTGTACATCAAGGGCTCGGCCATAACGCCTTTTTATTCGGCGGCTCAAAAGAACAGGTTGCACATTATATTCCTAAACTGCAGTCTCATGAAATGAGAACATGTTTTGCCTTGACTGAACCGGATCACGGTTCGGATGTTGCAGGAGGTCTTGAAACAACCGCTAAGCGTGAAGGTGATGAATGGGTGATTAATGGTGCAAAAAAATGGATCGGGGGCGCCAATGTTTCGGATGTCATTCCACTCTTTGCTGTAGATGTAGAAACTGGAAAGCCAAAAGGATTTATTATCAGGCCGGAACAGGAAGGCGTAGACATCGATATTATCGAGAACAAAATTGCCCTAAGAATTATTCCGAATACAAATATTCGTTTAAATAATGTAGTCGTTAAAGAAGAGGACAGATTGCAAAACATAAACAGTTTTAAAGATATTGCCAAAATACTTTATTCTACACGTGCAGGCGTATCTTACATGGCTACAGGGGCCATGGCCGGTGCACTCCGCGCAACGCTTGACTACGTCACAGAACGCAAGCAGTTCGGCAAAGAAATCAGCAAATATCAGCTGATTCAGGAAAAACTTGCGATGATGCAGGGTAACTTGTCTCATGCGATGGCCTTGTCAGCTCAGCTTGCGCGGATGCAGGAGAACGGCGAGTACGATGAGGTGGCAACATCCACTGCGAAAATGATGAATGCCTTAAGACTGCGCGAGTCGGTGTCAATGGGGCGCGGAATTACAGGCGGAAACGGCATTCTGGCAGAGTACGATATAGCGAGATTCTTCTCCGATGCTGAAGCTGTTTACACGTATGAAGGCACACACGAAATCAATGCCCTTGTAATCGGCAGAGCCTTAACCGGTGACTCCGCATTCATTTAAGGAGTGTCCGATAAGTTAAAGATAAAATAATTTGGAGGGTTTTTCATGACGATAAGAAAAGCTACAGTGCTTGGCGGAGGGGTAATGGGCAGTCAGATTGCTGCCCTGCTCGTTAATGCAGGCTTAAAAGTAAAATTACTCGATATAGCAATAGATGAAAAAGATCCTAATAAAATTTCCAAGAAAGCTTACGAGATAATCACGGATAAAAAACGGCCGCAGCTGTTTGACTTAAATTTCGCATCGAATTTAACATACGGCAACTTCGATGACGATCTACAAGGTGAAGATGACGCTGATATTTATATCGAAGCGGTTAAAGAAGAACTGGAAATTAAACACAGTGTCTGGAAGAAAGTAAAAGAAGTTGCAAAAGATAATGCCTTATTTGCAACAAACACATCGGGTATTCCGATTGAATATATCGCTAAAGTATTCAATGATGATGAGCGGAAAAGATTTTTCGGCATGCACTTCTTCAATCCGCCGCGTATTATGAAGCTGGTTGAAATTATTCCGCTTCAGGATACTGCAGAAGAATCGGTAAAACGAGCTCAGCTCTTTGCAGAAGACAAACTCGGCAAAGGTGTCGTGGTAGCAAACGACGTGCCCGGTTTTGTAGCAAACCGCGTCGGTACACAGACGATGAATGATATTATGCACCGGGCAGAAGAAGAAGGCATATCGATTTCCGATACGGATGCACTCACCGGGAGAAGTATTGGACGTCCAAGTACGGGCACCTACGGCTTGAGTGACCTCGTCGGTATTGATATTGCAGTGACAGTAACAAAAGGACTGCAGCAGGTGCCGGGTGAGGAGAAGTTCTTTAACGATACAAAAATAGCCGAGAAACTTGTTGAACAGAGTGCGCTTGGAAGAAAAACAAAAAAAGGGTTTTATAAAAAAGAGAAGAATAAGATAATCGTATTTGATCCGGAAAAGAATGACTACGTTGAACAGTCAAAACCTGAATTTCCGATTCTCGGTAAATTCAGTAAAGATTTAAAAGAAAATATGGATGTTATTTTTAATGCTGATGATAAAGCCGGCTTATTTTTATGGAAAACCTTGAGAAATAACTTTTACTATTCAGCCTTAAATGTGCCAAAAGCAGCTTCGGATTACAGAGATATCGACCGGGCGCTTGTCTGGGGATTCAACTGGAAAAAAGGACCGTTCCAGCTGTGGGACCTGATGGGCTTCAGCCGAGTTAAGGATCGTATGAAAGAAGAACTTGGAGAGCTGCCTGAATGGATTGAAAAACGCACTGAGTCTTTTTATAAAGATGGAGAGACCATTGAGCGGGTAACACCGGTAAGTGATTTTATCGAGAGTGAAATCTGGAATCGGGAGGATTCCAAGCTCTCGGTAGTTAATACAGACCAGCTCTTGTTAAAACTGCAGAGCGGCAATAACATTATTTCTAACGGTTTTGCCAAAGATTTAATAGAAGCGGTCGATCTTTTAGAGAGCGAAGATTTTTCAAGTATGGTTTTATACGCTGACGGCAGAAACTTCAGTGTTGGAGCCAACCTGTATATGATGAAAAAAGCACATGAAATGAAGAAGGTTGAAGAATTAGTCGGACCAGCTATAGATACACTTCATAAAAGCTTCAACCGCATGAAGTATTCACTGAAGCCGATAGTAACGGCTGTACAGGGCAAAGCACTCGGCGGAGGCTGTGAGTTAGTGCTGCATTCTCCATTTGTTGTTGCAGCAAGTGAAACATATATCGGCATGGTTGAAGCGGGTGTCGGGCTCTTGCCGAGCGGCGGCGGACTTGCTGAAATGTCGGACCGTATATTAAGTACAAATCATAAGCACGATGACAAACAGCAGTCTATGAGTGAGGTGCTGACGAATATCGGTATGGCAAAGGTTTCAACGAATGCGTATGAAGCGAAGAGATACGGTTATTTAAGAGATACCGATTCAGTTATTCTTAATGTGGAGAAACGCGTGGAAGCAGCTTTAAATAAAGCGCGTCTGGAATCAGAAATGAATTACATTCCTAAAGCTGAAAGAAAGTATATTGCTCTCGGACGTGACTTTAAAGCGCTGGCAGAAGGAATGCTTGATGCACAGCGTCTCGGTAACTTTATTAGTGATCACGATTACGAAATTACCTTGAAGATTGCAGAAGTATTATCAGGCGGAGATATACCGCGCAACACTTATGTAAATCAGCGCTATCTGCAGAAACTGGAAAAAGAGAGATTTTTAAATCTCCTGCAGAATGAGAAAACTTACGCTCGCATCAGTCACATGCTGGAGACAGGGAAACCGCTCCGTAATTAGTAATATGTACGTACAGAGAGAGGATGAAGTTGAATGCAGGATGCATATATAGTAGCTTACGGACGATCGGCTGCCGGAAGGGCAAAAGGCGGCGCGATGTTCCACGATAGACCGGATGAAATTGCAGCACAGGTTCTTAAAGGTGTGCTTGGACGTGTCGACGGTAAATTCAGTCCGGATATGGTAGAAGATGTGATTGTCGGAAACTCATTCCCGGAAGGATTGCAGGGGCAGAATATTGCACGGTCAATCGCCCTGCTTGCAGGAATGCCGGACGAAGTGCCCGGCCAGACGGTAAACCGTTACTGTTCATCGGGCCTGCAGACGATAGCAATCGCAGCCAATCAGATCATGGCAGAACAGGCTGATGTACTGGTTGCCGGCGGTGTAGAATTAATGAGTGCCGTACCGATGGGCGGCAATGAGCCGACAAACAGTCCGATATTGCAGGATAAAGATTCAGGAGTGTCATATCCGATGGGGCTGACTGCTGAAATGGTGGCTGAAGAATTCAAAGTTTCGAGAGAAGACCAGGATGCTTATGCAGTACAAAGCCATCAGCGGGCACAGGCTGCACTCGAGGCCGGGAGATTCGAAGACGAAATTATTCCGGTCGAAGTAAATAAAGTATCATATGACGACAATGGACCTGTCGTCACGAAAGATGAATTTAAAACAGATGAACATATACGTCCGGATACGAATATGGAAGGACTCGCCAAACTCAGAACAGTATTTAAAGCAGACGGTACCGTTACAGCAGGAACGTCAGCACCGCTGACAGACGGTGCAGGATTTGTTGTAGTGATGTCAGGCGATAAGGTGAAAGAACTCGGAGTCACTCCAATTGCCCGCTTTGTCGGATTTAAAGCAGTAGGTGTAGATCCTAAGATTATGGGAATTGGCCCTGCATATGCGATTCCAGAAGTACTGGAGCAGGCGGGTTTATCGATAAAAGATATGGATTTAATCGAGCTGAATGAAGCATTTGCTTCCCAGACAGTCGCTTCAATCAGAAAAGCGGGACTGGATATGGAGAAAACGAATGTCAACGGCGGTGCAATTTCACTCGGTCATCCGCTGGGTGCATCAGGTGCTATGCTGACTGCGAGGCTGCTTGCTGAAATGAAACGCAGACCTGACTCGAAATACGGCATGGTTACAATGTGTATTGGTGTCGGTATGGGCGCAGCAGGAATATTTGAATATGTAAGATAACAAATAACCTCTCCGGATTAAGTTTTGGAGAGGTTATTTTAGTTCAGCAGTAACAACGTCTGGGGTATCGTAATAAAATGTTCATTATTTTGAAGCGGTATAGACTCAGAATCTTCAAAACTGTGCGGGATTCCAAAACTGTGCTGGTGATAAAATAAACCTATACTTAAGTTTTGGGGGATTATTTATATGAAGAAATTATTGTTACTTTCTGGCCTTGCTCTGGCACTTGCAGCTTGCGGCAACAGTACGGAGGAAGCCGAGGGCGAAGAGACTCATGAACCGCATGATGAAACTGCAGAGCACCATCACGACCAGGTGCTGGATATTAATTTAACTGTGGATAATGAAGCTGATCCATCAGTCGTCAGTGTTGAACTTCTGAAAGAAGATGAAGCTTATGAAGCGGATCGTGTCCGTTTTGAAGTAGAAGATACTGAGACTGAAGAAATTACATGGCTGAATGCTGAAAGTGAAGGTGAGGGCATCTATACTGCAGAAACTGCAGAAGTTGAACCTGGAGAATACAGTATTACAGCACACATTAACGGTCCTGAAGACCTGCACGAACATACAGATGATATTTTTGAAATAGAATAACTGAAAAAAACAGGATAAAATTTTATAAAGCGTACACGGCATCAGTCGTGTACGTTTTTTATATCAGCATATTAAAATTTTTTTCAGCGTGATACGGCGAGTAGAATAGCAATGCCCGCAATGATGAAAAGAATGAAGGCAAGACCGATACCGCTTAAGATTTCAATCATAATACCGACTCCTTAACAAGTTACTCTCAATGTAACATAATTGTTTTTACCATACATGTAATGATAAAATTATATAAATGAAATTATTAAGAGAGTTGGAAAATATATGGATCCTTTATCAGTCTGGTTAGAAGTAGTTGTACTGCTGGCTTTATTTATTGCCTCAGTTGCCGGTCTCGGTATTTACTTTTCAAGAAAACGTGCAGAAGTCATGACGACACAGCCGCTCTTGATGATAGATGAAGTCGGCTGGAGAAAAGACGACCGCGGAAAATATATGATGTTCCGTGTCGAAAATAAAAATGATAATCCATTTCAAATTGAGAAAGTTTATATTAAAGGTTATGACTTTACGACAAAATACCATTACATTAAAGAGAAAGAAGAAAATGATGTAGTGATTCTGAAATTTTATATGCAGCCCGATCAGACAATGAACTTCCGCATCCGCATTTTATACAGAGACTTCAATAATAAAGGCCATATTATGATGTCTGTGCGTATGGATATGGAAGGCGGAGAGCTGACATACGAAGCAGAGGGTACGAAGTTTATCCTCACAAAAACAAGATAAGTATTTAAGGACGCCTTACGATGAAGTAAGGTGTTTTTTGTTTCATCAAATTCCAAATCATTTTAAACAAAAAAACAACGCCGTGTCAGGGCGCTGTTTTTAGACTTATTCTTCGTTCTCAGCAGGTGCTAAATCAAGCTCGATTTCATGGTCTAGTGATTCAGTTTCTTCAAGCGGGCTTTCCCGGGCCTGCAGGTGTGTTGCGAGTTCCGGATCAAGCGGACCGTAGGCAACGACTGCCGTTGCACTTTCTCCCGGTTCCACTAATTCATTGGCAGCGGCTTTTCCGTCTGCAAATTCACCATCGTCTTCAAGGTCCATCGTGTAGTTTTCTGTCGGTGCTTCGCCTTCATCGCTCACCTGGCGGACTGCCAAGTCCAGACTGAATGCTTCAGACGGGCTTGCTGCGCGTTCAGAAGTGTTTGAGAACTCAAACTCAACTGCTACAGCCTGAACCGTTGTGTCGTTGCCTTCAGCGTCAACAGCCGGTACTTCAACCGGTGTAAAGTTTGTGAAAGTGTAATCTCCATTAACGCCGGAGTATGATAATTCTTCCTCTGCCGCTTCACCTGTAGTTTCTTCTGCCGGTGTTTCTTCCTCTGTGCCTGCCTCATCTGTACTGTCCCCATTACACGCGGCAAGCAGAAGCATACTTGCAAATCCCCCCGCGAATAACATACGTTTTAACTGCATGATAAATCCCCCTATATTGTTTGTTTCATCTATATTATATTCTTCACAGAGCTGAAACACAATTTTCAGAAAAATTTATATACCGGTCATCCCGTAAATAATCAAACCGATAGTCAGAAGCAGTCCCATAATTGTATTCAGTTTGCCCATGGATGCCATGGCTGGAATCAGTTCAACCGGTGTATTGCCTTTACGCATCAGCATAATTGTTTTCAGCGCAAGAGGAATAGACAAGAGCGGGATGAGCAGAAATACCGAGCCCATCGGCGTAAAGAAGGCTATGTATATTAAAAATACATAACTGAACAGGAGCAGGGCTGCAGCAGTCATTACCGCAAAGGGTTTACCGACAAGAATGACATAAGTTTTACGGCCGCTCGTCTTATCTTTTTTACGGTCGCGTATGTTATTTGCCATATTGAGTAAACCTATCGTAATTGCCGGCGGTATGGACATTAATAAAGGAAATACATGCAGTGTGCCTGTGTGAATGAAAAATGTAATCATAATAATTACAGTGCCCATAAAGAAACCTGCAAATATTTCACCAAACGGTGTCCATGATATCGGCACGGGACCGCCTGTGTAAAGATAACCGACTGCCATTGATACAGCACCAACGATAAGTATCCACCACGATGAATTTATCGTAATAATAATGCCGATTACAGCGGCGATGCCGTAAAATATAAGAGCGATTGTCAGAACGAGGCGGGGGCTCATGCCATTTCTTACAATAGCACCTGCGATACCGACGGATTCATGTGAATCCAGACCGCGTTTAAAATCGTAATATTCGTTAAACATATTGGTAGCCGACTGTATTAATACTGTAGCGATCAGCATAAGGAAAAACATTCCCCAGCGGATGTCAGCAAATAACAATACGCTTGCCGTCCCGACAAAAACAGGTACAAAACTCGCTGTCAGTGTGTGTGGACGCGTCAGCATTAAATATTTTTTAAATCCTGTATGTACTTGTGCTTCCTGCATGACTTTCTCCTTTAAAACATGATGGCTATAATTTTATCATATTTAAGTGTTGTCCATACACACGGTAGGTAAAAAATGATAAAATAAAGCTAATTATGATGAAAGTAGTGTGACTCATGAAATTACAATCGTCTCGAATATTTATAGAGAGTATCAGTCTGGATTCCGACAGGCAATATCTTACACTGCATATTCCTATGGATGAGTATAATATTGACGAAGAAAAAATATTTACATACTTTGATGAATCGAAGGGTTCACGCTATTGGTTCAAGTCAAAAGATAACACGTATAATGTTGTCGGAATCAATTACATCGAAAGTATGTGGCGTGATAAGTTTCAGCCGGAATCGGCAGCGGACAGTAAGAAAACACTGTTTGCTAAACTGCAGCAGGAGAAGCTCGGTGATAATCTGAAATCGAAATTGAGCCTGTTCGGCGGAACATTATTCGATGATAAGGATACGACTGACGAGTGGAATGACTTTAAAATGATTGAATTTCATTTGCCGGAATGGCAATTTGATCTGAACAATCACGAAGTGTTTTTAACCCGCGAAAAAACAGAATTAAATATGGATGATGTGCTCGATGAAGTTGACGGAGTGCTGTCGGCGATAGAAAATACTGTAATAACCGAGAAAGAAAAACCGGTTGTTAAAAGCAAACGCGATATTTTCCCAAATGAATGGAAAATGCTCGTCGAAGAAGCAGTAAATAATTTAAACGACGAGTTTAAAAAAGTAGTGCTTGCCCGTCAGAAACTCATTACTTTTGAATCGAGAGCAAAACGGCTTTATTTAATCAGACGATTAAAAGACGAAGCGGATACGTACACGATTTATTATGAAAAAGGCAAATCGACTTTCGTTTCGAAAACACCTGAAAAATTATTTTCAATCCGAGGAGAGGAACTGGTTACGAATGCGATTGCCGGTTCAATTCAGCGCGTCGAAGACAGCCGGGAGAATGATTTGCAGAAAGACTTTTTACTGAACGATGAAAAAAATCTTTTTGAACACCGCGTTGTCAGAGAATCAATCGTCAGCGATATCGTGCCGTTTTCAGAAGGGCTGAACTACAAAAAAAATCCGCTGCTGCTCGAAAATAAATATATATATCATTTGTTCACGCCGATTCAGGCTATGCTGAAGAAGGATGCGGATGAGTTTAAAATATTAAAACGAATTCACCCGACTCCGGCAGTAGGCGGCCTGCCGAAAAAGCTGGCGAAAGATTATATTAAAGATCATGAATACGGCACAAGAGGACTGTACGCAGCGCCGCTTGGCATTATTCATGAAGACAAAGAATGTGAGTTTGCCGTCTGTCTCCGTTCCATGCTGATTTCTGCACGCAGCGCGACACTTTTTGCCGGCTGCGGCATTGTGAAAGGCTCGGATCCGGAAGCTGAATTTTTGGAAACAGAAGTTAAATTCACACCGATGCTGAACGTCTTGGAGGCGACTACTAATGAGCTATACGGAAGCACTAACGACACAAACATTTAGTATTATAGATGCATTATACGAATACGGGATGAATGAACTGGTTATCAGTCCGGGTTCACGCTCAACGCCGCTTGCTATCGCGGCGGAGCTGCATGAAGGGATTAAGACGTACATTCATCCCGACGAACGGGGTGCAGGGTATTTCGCCGTCGGGCTGACTAAAAAAAGACGTCAGCCGATCGGTATATTATGTACATCCGGCACAGCAGCAGCGAATTATACACCCGCTGTCAGCGAAGCGGGACTCAGTCATCTGCCGCTCATAGTGCTGACCTCGGACCGTCCGCACGAGCTTAAAAATGTCGGTGCGCCGCAGGCGATTGAGCAGCATAATATGTACAGCAATTTCGTACGCTATCAGACGGAACTGCCGATTGCTGACAGTCATGACAGTGCAGAATCATTAATTAACGATAAAGTGCTGCAGGCCAGCCAGTATTTCAACGGCGTTAATATGGGGCCAGTGCATTTTAATATTCCGGTCCGCGAACCGATTATGCCGAATGTTCGCCGTCTGGACTTATTTAAGCGGGTACAGAAATCCATGACACCGGCAATAACAGTGCCGGGAGATATTGAAAAACTAAAAGGCACAGGTCTTGTTTTTATCGGTGAAACAGCAGAAGATTTAACACCGCTTGTATCTGTTTTGGAACAGGGCAATCTTATTGCTGTCTGCGATCCGCGGCAGAATCTGCGAACATTTGTTAAAGATGCCATTGTTAATCACGATATGATGTTTTCAAATTTCAGCGAAAACCATCGCCAGTATATCGAAGACAATATTGATTTTATTATCCGTATCGGTGAGCCTGTAACTTCAAAACAGACCAATGCATTCTTAAAACAAACGGCGGTGCCGCAATATTTAATCAGTGAATTTCAGGACATCAAACCCTTCCCGGTCACACCGGATGAAACATATGTCGGCACAATCAATGAAATTTTCCCAAGACTGATTGCTGATAATTTTATGAGCGATGCTAAAGAGCGCTTCACAGACTTATCAAAATTACTTCATAAGTATATAGATGAGCATATTTCCGACTTTGACGATGAAGGCAGATATGTCTACGACATTATTAAAGAGACCGATGCGTCCCGCACATTTTTCCTATCCAGCAGTATGCCGATCAGAGACTTTGAGCGTTACGATACACGTGTTGTCCATGATGTATTCGCGAACCGCGGCGCCAACGGTATTGACGGTGTGATTTCCAGCGCCCTCGGCCTCGGCACCAAAGAGCCGGTTACCATGCTGATTGGAGACGTATCGATGAATCATGATATTAACAGTCTGCTGCTTGCAAAACTTGAAAATATCGACTTTACGATTATCGTCTTTAACAATAACGGCGGCAATATTTTCAGCTATCTGCCGCAGTATGCACATAAACCGCACTTCGAAAGATTGTTCGGCACACCGCTTGATCTCAATTTTGAGCATGCCGCGAAGTTTTACGATTACGAATATGTTCATATTGAAAATTCGAATGAATTAACAAAAGAAATGCTGAATAAAACCGGGCGTCAGATGATAGAGATTAAAACAGACAGAGAACATAATCTCGAGAGTCATAACGAGCTGAAAGCCCGGCTTAAAGAGCTGGTGGACAATGCTGAATTTTAATTATGAGCTGCTCGATAACAAGCAGGACAAAACGATTATGCTGCTGCACGGGTTTTTATCGTCTAAAGAAAGTATGAGAAGAATCGCAGAGGATTTAAGCAGTGTACGCAATGTAATTCTTGCAGATTTACCCGGTTTCGGCGGTACATTAAGCACGCCGCATGATTACCGTATGGAAGATGTTACAGGAGGGCTTGTAAATATTGCAGACAGAGAAGGTATTAACACTTTCGATGTGCTCGGCTACTCGATGGGTGGCCGGGTCTCTCTGGCCTTAGCAGCTCACTTTCCAAAAAGAATTGATAAATGCATATTGGAAAGCGCCTCGCCCGGTATCGCTGATGAAGAAAAGCGCGCGGAACGGCTTCGAATTGACCGTGAGCGCAGCAGTTTTATAATTAGCGATTATAATGAATTTCTTCAGTTCTGGCAGGATATGCCGCTGTTTTTGAGTCAGCGTAATGCAGCCCGGTCAGTGCTGAAGGCCCAGCACGAAGAGCGACTGCAGCAGACACCGGCGGAAGCTGCAGACAGCCTGTTAAAATACGGCACGGGTGTACAGCCCTCGTACTGGGATAATTTAAGCGGGCTTGAGAGCAGTTTTTATTTACTGGCAGGCAGTGAGGACAAGAAATTTGTGGCAACAGCTGAAACGATGTCAGAACGTTTGAAAAGTGCTAAACTGAATATAGTTGAACATTGCGGTCACAATATTCATCTTGAAAATTACAAAACGTACATAAGGTTAGTACGAGAGTACCTAGAGGAGGATAACTCATGACAAGAGTTTGGGAAACAGTTAAAGAATACAGTGAAATTAAATATGAATTTTATAATGGTATTGCTAAAGTAACGATCAACCGTCCGGAAGTGCGCAATGCATTCACGCCGGATACTGTTGCAGAGATGATCGATGCATTCACGCGCGCACGGGACGATCAGCGTGTTTCGGTAATAATTTTAACTGGTGAAGGCGACCTTGCCTTCTGTTCAGGCGGAGACCAGAAAAAACGCGGACACGGCGGCTACGTAGGGACAGATGAAGTACCACGTTTGAACGTTCTTGATTTACAGCGTTTAATCCGTGTTATTCCTAAACCTGTTATCGCTATGGTTGCAGGTTATGCAATCGGCGGCGGCCACGTGCTGCACGTTGTATGTGATTTAACAATTGCTGCTGAAAACGCACGTTTCGGCCAGACTGGTCCTAGGGTCGGTTCATTTGATGCCGGTTACGGTTCAGGTTACTTAGCGCGTATCGTCGGCCACAAAAAAGCGCGTGAAATCTGGTACTTATGCCGCCAGTACGACGCACAGGAAGCACTGGACATGGGCTTAGTCAACACAGTTGTACCTTTAGAGCGTCTGGAAGACGAAACTGTCGAGTGGTGTGAAGATATTATGAAACACTCACCGACTGCACTCCGTTTCCTAAAAGCTTCGATGAATGCTGATACAGACGGCTTAGCCGGGTTACAGCAGCTTGCAGGAGATGCAACACTGCTTTATTACACTACAGACGAAGCGAAAGAAGGCCGTGACGCGTTTAAAGAAAAACGTGAACCGAACTTCGATCAATTCCCTAAATTCCCGTAAATTGCATATTTTAAAATATAACACCCGTCTATGATGGGTGTTTTTGAGGTGAAATTAATGTCATACAAATGGCTGGAAACAGCAAGTTTTACTTATCCTGACAACCTTGCTGTGAAATACAAAGATGAATCTCTGACGTATCAGATGCTGTATATGCATGCACATTCACTCGGTACACATCTGCAAGCTCTTAAATTAAAACGAGTCGGTTTGTATATTGATAATTCATTGGACTCTGTCAAACTGATTCACGGTCTGATGATGCTCGGTGTGGAAATGGTAATGCTGAATACGCGGTTAACTCCGGGTGAACTTAAGAACCAGCTGGAGGATGTGTCAGTCACAACGGTCATTGCGACCTTGCCGGCTGAGATTTCCGGAGTGGAAGTAATTCAGTACGATGATTTGTTTCAGCTTGAAACGCAGACTTTTATCGTCAACGATCCTCAGCCGGATGATATTTTATCGATTATGTTTACGTCTGGAACAACGGGGCGCGCTAAAGCAGTGCCGCAAACATATAAAAATCATGAAGCATCTCACTTAAATTGCCGTCAGCATTTTAATTATGACAGTGACAGCACCTGGCTGATGGTTAACCCGATTTTTCATATTTCAGGACTGTCAATCCTGTTCAGAGCTGTAATAACAGGCTGCACGTTAATCGTCGAAAATAAATTCGATGAGGCGCGCATATGGAATATTTTAAACCGGGATAAAGTGACTCATACGAGTATGGTGCCTGTTATGCTGAAGCGCCTGATGAAAATAGAAGGCACACATCATCTCGAAGGACTGCTGCTCGGCGGCGCGAGTACAACACCGTCGCTGCTGGAAAAAGCAATGAACAAAAATCTGCCGGTGTATAACTCGTTCGGCATGACTGAAACATGCTCCCAAATTGTTCAAATTTCTTATAAAGATGAAAAGATTTTAAGCGGGACCGTCGGGAATATTCAGGATTATGATATTAAAGTCGACGAAAATACAGGAGAACTGCTGATTAAAGGAGACAGTGTTGCGAACGGTTATTTAAATGCAGATATGAAGAAAGAAGACGGATACTTTAATACAGGAGATCTCGCGGAAATTGACAGCGAGGGTTATCTGTATATTTTAGACAGACGGACTGATTTGATTATCAGCGGCGGCGAGAACATTTATCCGAAAGAAATAGAGGATGCGGTATACTCGCTCAGCGGCGTCGATCGCTGTGTTGTCATTAAAAAAGACGATGAAGAGTGGGGCAGTGTGCCGGTGCTGCTGCTGGAAGAAGAAGTGGACGAGGCATTGCTGGTCAATCACTTAAGTAAGCATTTGGCAAAGTACAAGCTGCCAAAGGAAATTCACTATGTCGATAAAATTATTATGACATCGACCGGGAAGATTTCACGCAGTCAGAATCAAAAAATGTTTCTCGGCCGTTAAATACAGGTATGGAGCATTAAAGAGATAATTACTGATGTTTTTTCTTTTCGTTTACAGGCACTGGATCAAAGCCGCCTGCATGAAACGGATGGCATTTTGAAATGCGCTTAGCAGCCATGAAACTGCCCTTCATTGCGCCGTGTTCAGCGAGTGCTTCCAAAGCATAATTTGAACAGGTCGGGTAAAAGCGGCAGGTCGGCGGCGACATTGGAGAAATATATTTCTGGTAAAAATGAACGGAGCCGATTAATACTTTTTTCATTACAGCATCACCTTTTAAAATTAATACAACTATTGTAAGCTGATATATGCAAGAGTGCAACTGGGAGGATTCTATATGAAAACATTTACTGATTTTAAAGGCAGACGTGTTACATTGGAAAACAGTTACGTTGAAAATACGAAACATGTACTTATAATCCCTAAATTTAACGGCCAGTTTTTACTGACAAACCATAGAGAGAGAGGACTGGAATTCCCCGGAGGAAAAGTGGAAAATGGAGAAGCACTTGTCGAAGGTGCTCAGCGCGAACTCTATGAAGAAACGGGCGGTCTCGTGGGCGACATGCATTTTGTAGGTACATATACCGTTCACGATGGCGATGAGACATTCAGTAAAGCAGCATTTTGCTGTAATATTGAACGGCTGGATCAGCTGAAACACTATCATGAAACAAACGGTCCGATGCTGGTGGACCATATAGACGATATTCCTGAAGAAGATAAAAGTTTGCTTTTGAAAGACGATTGTATCGTTTATTTATATAATGAAGTCAGAGAAAACGGCTGTCAGTAGCGGCTGTTTAAATAAGAGAGCCCGGAACAGTGAAATTGTTCCGGGCTTTCGTCATTTTGAGAGGCTGTGTGTACGTTGTGAAATTGACAAAGTTCATAGAAGATGCTGTAAGTACGTTGTGAAATTGACAACGTACATGGAAGATGCTGCAAGTACGTTATGAAATCGACAAAGTACATGGAAGATGCTGCAAGTACGTTGTGAAATCGACAAAGTACATAGAACGTGCTACAAGTACCTTGTCAAATCAACAAAGTTCATAGTAAGTGTCCCTGTAGAAAATATGCAGCGAGCCTGCCGATTCCCAACAAAAAATCCCAGGATAATCAATATCCCGGGATTCTGCAATCAAATATATTTAAAATCCGCCTTTTTCAGCAATCGCAGCTGATTCTTCACCGAATTTTTTAAAGTTTTCTATGAACTTATCTTTAAGTCCTTGTGCTTTTTCATTGTATGCATCTTTGGATTCCCAAGTGTTGATTGGTGCAAGAATTTCTTCCGGCACACCAGTCACTGCTGTTGGAATTGATAAGCCGAACATTTCATCTTCAACGAATTCACCTAATTCGAGTTCACCGCTGATAGCACGGCGTACCATTGAACGGGTGTGTGCAAGGTTCATACGCTTGCCGACGCCGTATTCGCCGCCTGTCCAGCCTGTGTTTACAAGATAAACGTTAACTTCATGCTTGTCGATTAAATCTCCGAGCATGTTCGCATATACTGTCGCATGCAGCGGCAGGAATGGTGAACCGAAGCATGTTGAGAATACCGGCTGCGGTGTAGTAACGCCGCGTTCAGTTCCTGCAAGTTTAGATGTAAATCCGCTTAAGAAATGGTACATTGCCTGATCTTTGTTTAACTTGGCGATTGGAGGAAGTACTCCAAATGCATCTGCTGTTAAGAAGATGATTGTTTTTGGATGTCCTGCAACTGAAGGAATGCGCGCATTATCGATATGGTCAATCGGATAAGCTGCACGTGTATTCTCAGTCAGTGAACCGTCATCGTAATCAGGATTGCCGTCTTCATCGATAACTACGTTCTCAAGTACCGAACCAAATTTAATCGCTTCAAAGATTTCAGGTTCTTTTTCTTTTGATAAATTAATAGTTTTAGCGTAACAGCCGCCTTCGATGTTAAATACACCATCGTCATTCCAGCCGTGCTCATCGTCACCGATAAGATCGCGTTCCGGGTCTGCAGAAAGCGTCGTTTTACCTGTACCTGATAAACCGAAGAATAATGCAACATCTTTGTTTTCGCCGACGTTGGCACTGCAGTGCATGCTGAGCACGCCTTCTTCAGGAAGCAGGTAGTTCATAATTGAGAAGATTGATTTCTTCATTTCTCCGCCGTATTCAGTACCGCCGATAAGAATGATTTTCTTTTCTAATGATACAAGGACGAATACTTCAGAACCCGTACCATCGACTTCAGGGTCTGCTTTAAAAGTAGGTGCAGATACAATCGTAAATTCAGGATCGATTGCAAGTGCTTCTTCTTTTGTTTCAGGACGGATAAACATTGTTTTCGCAAACATGTTGTGCCAGCTGAACTCATTGACAACCTGAAGTTTCAGTTGTGTATGCGGGTCTGCGCCGGCATAGCCGTTAAAGACAAATAATTCTTCTTTGTCATTTAAATATGTAGTAACTTTATCGAATAAGTTATCGAAAATTTCCTGTGAAATAGGCTGGTTGACCTCGCCCCAGTCAATCTTGCTGTCGGATACGCTGTCTCTGACGATAAAACGGTCTTTCGGGCTGCGGCCTGTGTATTCTCCAGTCTGCGCGCGAAGTGCTCCTGTATTTGTAAGTACAGCCTCTTTGCGTCGTAAAGATGCTTCGACAAGTTCAGCGTTTGATAATTGTTTGTGAGTAGAAGGTTTATTAACAAGACCTTCGATTAAACTTTTATGGTTAACCATGATTCGCCTCCAAGTATTTTCATTAACGAAGTATTTAGAAATTAGTATAACACATTCGTTTTTATGTTTACACAATAACAGGATAAGGTTTTTGAATATTGAATTGTTTTTTGCAATGCTGATCCATAAGATAAATTTATATATCATTATAAAAGTTATAAGTATATGTTTATAAAATTAAGGATTTTTCACAGCTTGCTTTTGGGTTTTATAATTTAATTATCTAAAAAGCTGCTGCAAATAAAACTTGTTAATCTTGATTTGCCCATTCCAATAATGTAAGATGAATAATAAGTTATCTCTTATCAAGAGGTGGTGGAGGGATTCAAACCCTGTGAAGCCAGAGCAACCTCCTTTTCAAGAAAGGTGCTAAAGAATGCAGAGTAATTCTGACCGATAAGAGAAAAGGGCGAGCCTTTTTCTCTGTTTATTATGGAGAAAAAGGCTTTATTTTTTGCTTTGAAGAGATGGCTAAATGAGCTTTAAGAGGAGATTTTATAAATGTCAGAACGTAAATTATTTACTTCAGAGTCAGTCACAGAAGGTCACCCGGATAAAATTGCAGACCAGATTTCAGATGCGATTCTCGATGCAATCTTAGAAGGCGACCCGTATGCGCGTGTTGCCTGTGAAACAGTAGTCAACACAGGTCTTGCGATGATTGTCGGGGAAATCAGCACAGAAACTTACGTCGATATTCCAAGAACAGTGAGAGAAACCGTTAAGGAAATCGGCTATGTCGATGCGAAGTACGGTTATGATTATAAAACAATGTCTGTCTTAACGGGAATTGATGAGCAGTCAGAGGACATCGCTGTCGGTGTAAACAACGCTTTTGAAACCCGCGAATCACAAGGAGTTTCAACAGGTGCAGGCGACCAGGGCTTAATGTTCGGTTACGCGACGAACGAAACGAAAGAGTTTATGCCGCTGCCGATTTCATTAGCGCACAAAATTTCACGCCGTTTAACAGAAGTGCGTAAAGATAATACAATTTCCTATCTGCGTCCGGACGGCAAATCACAGGTAACGGTTGAATACGATGAAAACGGCAAACCGTCAAGAGTCGATACGATTGTTATCTCTACCCAGCATCATGAAAATATTCCGGCGACACAAATCTACGATGATTTATTAGAATACGTGATTCAGGAAGTAGTTCCTGAAAATCTCATAGATGAAGAAACTAAATATTTCATCAACCCGACAGGCAGATTTGTAATTGGCGGACCGCAAGGGGATGCGGGTCTGACAGGACGTAAAATTATCGTCGATACTTACGGAGGCTACGCTCGTCACGGCGGCGGCGCCTTCAGCGGCAAAGACCCGACAAAAGTTGACCGTTCCGCAGCTTATGCAGCACGTTATATTGCAAAAAATATCGTAGCGAGCGGTGCGGCGGAAAAATGTGAAATTCAGCTGGCTTATGCCATCGGCGTATCCCAGCCGGTATCTATTGCGGTCGATACTTTTAATACAGGAAAATACGACGAAGAAAAAATTACAAAAGTCATCAGAGAACTGTTTAATTTATCACCAGATGGTATTATAGATATGCTAAACTTGAGAAGACCAATTTATAAACAGACTGCGAGTTATGGACATTTTGGTCGTACGGACATCGACTTGCCTTGGGAGAGACTGGATAAGGTCGATGCACTGAAAGATCTTCTTAGAAATAGCTAATTTAAGCAGTTGCGAAAGAGAGGAATAATATGAATACTAATATTTTTACAGATCCGATATTTATCGCGGTCGCAGCAGTGCTTCTCATCATTGCAATCTGGTTTTTAGTATATTACTTTAAACACCGCAATGAAGTGAAAACTGTGGAACAAACTTATTCGAAAGAAAAAGATTCACTCGTTGAGAAATACGAAAGTGAACATGAGGAAGAACGTTTAGAGCACAAGAAAGAAATGTCCGCTTTAAATGAAAAATATCATAATGATACGACACTTCTCGATAACAAACTTTCGAGCCTGCATCAGTTTACTGTAGATAAAGGCGAGTATTTGACAGACCTTTCTTTAATTCAGTTAAAAGACAAACTTGTTAAAGATGAAAAAATCCGTGAGACGGATATGATTATTCTGTCGAACATTTATTTACCATCAAGAAATTACACAAATACACGTAAAATCGATCATTTAGTTTTAACACGCACGGGTATTTATCTGATAGATTCTAAATACTGGAGCGGTCATATTTTACACGGTGTGAATGAAAGCCAGTTTGAAGAAGTACCGTATATTGAATCATTCTTCGATTTACTGGAACTCGATAAGCAAAAAGAACAGACTTTAATTTTTGAAAAGGCAGATGCGTCGAATGTATCGGTTAACCACTACAACGGCATTATCGATGAAACGAAAGTAACTGCTGAAAAACTTAAAAACAAATTTAAATTACAATACGACATCGTTCCGATTATTTACTTCAATCCGAAAGATAACGGCAATTATTCAATTACCAACTATTCGGAAGATCCATCGATCAGAGTAATCGTCGGTCAGGAAGACTTGGAAGCATTCTTCCTGAAGTATGTATTCCACGGCAGATTCCAGTACACAGTTAAAGATCTGGATGAGATTGCGAATGCCTTACTCGATCAAAGTCTGTAACTTTGTAAATTGAAACTAATCGTCCTATAATTATTTATAGGACGATTTTTATATTTTGGAGGGAAATTAAATGGCAGAAGAAATTATCGTAATCAATCCTGCAACTCAAAAAGAAGCGGGACGCGTAAAAAAAGACAGCAAAGACGAAATTGAGAAGAAAATTAATACTGCACATGAAAAATTTCAAAACTTTAGAAAAATGAATGCCGGGGACCGTTCGGATTTACTTTTCAAATGGTCGGAAAAAATCGATGAGAACAGACAGGAAATCGCAGAACTCGTCACGCTGGAAGGCGGCAAGCCGCTTGCTGAAGCACTCGGTGAAGTCGACTATGCCAACAGTTATATTAAATACTATGCTGAAGAAGCGAAAAGAATATACGGCCGGACAGTACCGGCGAATAATGATGACACGAGAATTGTTGTAACGAGGCATCCGATAGGGGTAGTCGCAGCGATTACGCCTTGGAACTTCCCGGTAGCAATGATGGCACGTAAAGCAGCACCGGCTGTTGCAGCAGGCAATACATTTATCGTTAAGCCGGCAAGCGCAACTCCGATGTCAGCGGTGAAATTTATCGACCTTGCAGTAGAGGCGGGCTTCGATGAAGGCGTCATTCAATATGTTAATGCCTCCGGCCGCGATGCAGGTGAAATATTTACCCAGTCTGATAAAATTATGAAACTGACATTTACCGGCTCGACCGAAGTCGGCAAGCAGCTGATGAGCGATGCCACAGTGACGGTTAAAAATGTGACGATGGAACTCGGCGGACATGCACCGCTGATTGTTAACAAGGATGCTGATATCGATAAGGCAGTTGAAGGCGCAATCGCATCGAAGTTCAGAAACTCGGGACAAACTTGCGTATGTGCCAACAGATTTTACGTGCACGAAGATGTGCTGGATGAATTCACAGAAAAATTTACTGCGAAAGTAAAAGAGCTGAAAGTCGGCAACGGTATGGATGAAGGTGTTAAAATCGGACCGTTAATCGATGAAGACGGTTATGATAAAGTGATGAAACACATTGAAGATGCCATTGAAAAAGGCGGTAAAGTTACAACCGGCGGCAAAGGAGATAAATCAGGCGGCTACTTTGTAGAACCGACTGTTATTACGGATGTAACCGACGATATGATCTGTATGAGCGAAGAAACATTCGGACCGCTGGCGCCAATTCAGAGCTTTTCTAATCTCGATGAAGCGATTAATAAAGCAAACGGAACAGAATACGGTCTTGCAGCATATTACTTTACTGAAAATTATACGACGGGAATCAGACTGACAGAAGAACTCGACTTCGGGGTGCTCGGCTGGAATAATGGTGCACCAAGTGCTGCGAACATTCCATTCGGCGGCTTAAAAGAAAGCGGCGTCGGCCGTGAAGGTGCGCCAGAAGGACTGGAACCTTATACGGAAACAAAAGTCACATCGATAAAAATATAGAACAGAACTGATTTAAAAAGGAAGCAGATTGTCATAATGAACTGTAACCCGAATAATAGACAGCTTATAAAAAGCGTCTCTTATTCGGGTTTTTCTATGCCCTAAAGATTATCTTGTTTATACTTAAATAAACTATCTGTACGGAGGGCTATCATGGCTAGACATTTTACGTCTTTTGAAATTAAAGAACTGGAACAAAACCCAAATGTATTGAGGGTATCTGATCGATCTATTACGTATCATCCAGAATTTAAAATACGCGCGGTAGACGCACATGAACAAGGCTTTAGTCCCACACAAATCTTCCTCGATCATGGATTTGATTTGTCTGTCGTGGGTAAAGAACAACCAAGCCGATGCTTGTCACGATGGCGTCAAACATATGCGCAATACGGACAAAGCGGTTTGGAACGTGACCAGCGTGGAAAAGGCGCTTCAGGTCGTCCGACGAATAAAGCACTGAACAGTGATGAGAAATTAAAGAAAGCTGAAGCACGGATTAAATATTTGGAAGCTGAAAATGATTTTCTAAAAAAGCTCGAGATGAAAGAAAGGCAGGCGAAACAAAACCGTCGCAGTTAAAACCACGTGAGACTTATGAATTAATAGAGATGGTTTGCCGGAACCATCAACTCAAAAATATGATTACTTACCTGTGTATGCTGGGAGAGGTGTCGAGAAGTGGCTATTATGCTTGGAAAAATAATGAAGCAAACAGATCCGTTAGACAAATCAATGACGAAGCAGACATTGTTCTCATTAAGAAAATCTATAATGCTGAGAAAGGTAAAGTCGGTGCCTTACAAATTAAAATAATCTTAGACAATGATTATCATATTATTATGAATCACAAAAAGATTAGACGACTGATGAAAAAATATAATCTAGTGGCACGCATTCGTAGAGTGAATCCTTATAAATTAATGATGAAAGCAACGCAGGAACATAAAACGTGTAAAAACTTGTTGAAACGTGAGTTTGACCAAGGAGAGCCAGGTAAGGTCCTGTTAACTGATATCACTTACTTGTATTACGGTAAAGGTCAGAAAGCATATTTATCCTGCGTGAAAGATGGTGCGACTCGAGAGATTGTGGCGCATGTGGTCACCACATCATTGAAAATGAACATCGTGTACCGGACTTTAAAACAACTCTCCAATACCGTGGATGAGTTTCATCCAGAAGCACTCATTCATTCCGACCAAGGCTTCCACTATACCCATCCGGAGTTCCAGTCTAAAGTGAAACAAATGGGATTGGTACAATCCATGTCGCGTCGGGGGAACTGCTGGGACAATGCTTCAATGGAATCATTCTTCGGGACTTTCAAAGATTGGGTCGATTATAAATCTTGTGAATCCTTAGACGAACTCAAACATCAAACAAATGAATATATTAATAAGTATAATAATGAGCGCTATCAATGGGGACTAAATAAGATGACCCCGGCACAATACCGGGGTCATCTACTCACAGCGTAACGCTTTTATTAAATTGTCTATTTTATAGGTTATAGTTCATAATCTGCTTCCTTTTTTATTTTTGTTGCGGCCGGGATAACAACGGGGACTGGGTGTTGTGATTCGGCAGCACTGGAATAACAACGGGGACCCGGTATTGTGAACCGAGAGCTTTGGAATAACAACGGGAAACCGGTGTTGTAAACCGAGAGCCCTGGGATAACAACGGGGACTGGGTGTTGTAAACCGGCAGCCATCCAATAATCAAATGTTTAATCTTTACTGCGATTCCTGCTTTCCCGCGCTGCAATTTCCTCATCTTTTTTAACATTGCTTCTGACGGCGAGTGATAAAAACGCAACGACTGCCGGCATAAATAAGGAGTTCAGTATACTGACTTCGTCCAGAAATACAAACTGCACAGCAATGATTATGACGAAGACAAGTATGTACATAAATATAAAGCGGCTGATTTTCTCTTTGCTCATAAGCGCTCCTTTGAAAGCGTATTCTTATTTTCCAGTTTCTCAATAAAGTGAAATAATATCAATGTGTAGATTATACAAATATCAGGAATCTGTGATATTTTATATAATATCATCATTTTTATAAAGAGATACAGGGAGCAGGATATAATGAATGACACAGGACTTGTTTTGGAAGGCGGCGGTATGCGGGGTTTGTATACAGCGGGCGTTCTGGAATATTTTGCACAGCACGAAATACATTTTCCTTATATTATCGGTGTATCGGCGGGAGCTTGCATGGCGGCTTCCTACCTGTCGGAGCAGCAGGGCAGAAACAGGACTATCAATATTGATTTCGTAAACGACAAACGGTATTTATCATTTACTAATTTTATACTTAAAGGCGAATTGTTCGGGATGGATTTTATTTTCGATGAAATACCTAATAAAATAGTACCGCTGGATGTTGATAAAATTATATCGGGTCCTGATGAGTTCGTTATCGTTACGACGGATTGTGAAACCGGCGAGCCGATGTACTTTTATAAAGAAGACTACGATGAGAAAACGCTCGGGAAATTGCTGCGGGCTTCCAGTTCTATTCCATTTTTTGCTGATGCAGTTGAATATGGAGGACGCTATATGCTGGACGGGGGCATTGTCGATCCGCTGCCGATTATAAAAGCGGAGAGTGACGGTTTTTTAAAAAACGTCGTTGTCCTTACGAAACCGAGAGGCTATTATAAAAAGCAGAGTAAAATTTCTTCGGTCATTAATTATAAAAAATATCCGAAAGTCGATGAACGGATGAAAGTAAGATATAAACATTATAATGAAAGATTGAACTATATTTTTGACCAGGAAAAAGAAGGCAAGATTGTTGTGCTCGCGCCGAGTGAAGATACTGGTGTCGGCAGAACGACGAGAAACAAAGAGAAACTGGAACAACTTTATGAGCTCGGATACAATGATGCGAAAGAAAAGTTTGAAGCGGTTAAATCATTAGCAAATATGTAATCAAAATAAGCTTTGGCAGGTGCCGAAGCTTATTTTTTATATTATTATAGATATAGATTATTTTTGGAGGTGCTGTGGGTGAAAGTTGAAGCATTTCATATCGACGATCATGAAGAACAAGTGAAAGATGTTATTATGCTCGCAGCGCGTATACTGCTGGAAGCGGGGGCTGAAGGGACGCGGACGGAAGAAACGATGAGTTATATAGCGTCTCACTACGGCTTTACCGAAAATAACAGTTTCGTGACAAACACTGTTATAAATTTTATGCTGCACAATGAGTCATATCCGAGGATTTACCGGATTAAGGAAAGAAATACGAACTTAATTAAAATTTCCAAGGTGAACAGCGTTTCCCGGAAACTGGTTCGGGATGAGCTGACGCTGAAAGAGGCTTTCAACCTGCTTGAACAAATATATATTAAGACGAAAGATCATCCGATATGGTTTAAAACAATAGCGGGAGCGCTTATTGCGCTCAGTTTTTTGTATTTGCAGGACGGTTTAAAGATAGATATATTCACGGCCTTCCTCGCAGGTGCTCTCGGAATTTGTGTGACGGAGATAATTAAAAAAAGGATGGCGAAGCAGTTCATACCGGAATTTTTTGGCGGTTTGACAATCGCCTTAATCGTCGTTACGGGCCACACTTATATTCCGGGAGGCGACTTGTCAACATTGCTGATATCATCGGTGATGCCGATTGTTCCGGGAGTGCTGATTACGAATGCAATCCAGGATCTCTTCGGCGGTCATATGATGATGTTTACGACGAAAGCATCAGAAGCGCTGGTTACTTCATTTGCAATCGGAGCCGGCGTTTCGTCTGTTCTAATATTCGTTTAAGGAGGAATAATGATGGAATGGATATTAAACTTAGTGTTTAGTTTTGCTGCATCCTACTTTTTTGCTGTTGTTTTTGATGCGCCGAAAAAATTATTTCTCCCTGCGGGTATCGTCGGTGCATCGGGGTGGATGATGGGACAGACAATCGGAAATATATTTGACCTGCCGCTTGTGATGGTTATTTTTATCGGTTCATTTACTCTTGGAATAATGAGTCATATAATGGCAAGGGTGTACAAAGAGCCGTCGACGATATTTCTGACTCCCGGAATCATACCGTTCGTTCCGGGCGGGCTTGCCTACGACGCCACGAGCAGCATTATTTTATCGGAATATTCCAGTGCGGTTAATATAATTATGGAAGTGATTATCAGCGCAGGCTCGATAGCCGTTGGAATATTGTTTGCTGAACAATTTGCACTGTTATTTATAAAAAACAGAAGATTGTTTTTTATGAAGAAAAACAATTAAAAGGAGCTTACTATGGAAATTAGAAATTATAAACCGGCAGATGAAAAAGGATGGGTCAGATGCCGCGTGCTGTCCTTTTTAGACACGGCGTACTATGATGATGTTCACAGAGAAAAAGAAACATTTGAAAATCCAAGTATAGAACTGGTGGCAATTGAAGATGAGCAGGTGGTTGGTCTTATTGATATTGAATACGATACAAAAGATGAAAAAGTCTGTTCCGAAGAAGGGACAGGCGGCATGATTTGGCATCTTGCTGTACACCCGGACTTTCAAGGACGGGGCATCGGTACAGCGCTGATGGAACGTGCTGTGGAAGAAGCAATTAAACTGGAGCTCGAATTTCTTGAAGCATGGACACGTGATGCCGGACATTCAGCAGACTGGTTTGAAAAAAATGCTTACAGAAAAGTTGATGAATATTATCATCTTTACTTGTCAGATGAAGACATGGCGCACAGTGTGCAGCCGGGAGATGATAATCTTCAGCCGCTGTACATGTTCGCGCAGTATACCGGAGATGATATCGAGCAGTTCGATTCAATCGAAAGAAAATATAAGTGCATGTGCTATATCAGAAATCTGTAAGTAAATGGATTGTTTAAACTTCGGCTGGAGATGGTATTAAATATAAAGACTCCAGGAGGTGTCCGAATGTTTACAATAGCAGAAGCACTCATTCTGCTCGGTACGGATGACGAAAAAGGCACGGCGGTTTCCTCGGCATCATCATCGCTGAATTACGGACTGACCGGTTCGATCTTATCCGAGCTTGCAATGATGGGGCGTATAGAATTAAAAGACGGTAAAGTTATACTTGCCGATGATACATTAACCGAAATTTCATACTTTAATACGGTCATTGATGAAATTAAAGAAGACCATAAAGAGCGGACGGTTGAACACTGGATTAATCACTTTTCAGGTAATACTAAAGCTATTAATGATCCGGTGTACTTATCTCTCGTTGATAAAGGGATATTGAAAGAAGAAGACAAAACATATTTTCTCTTTTTTAACACCAATGTCTATCCGACAGTGGATGCGCGGCCGGAACAGGAAATCCGGAAGCATGTTAATGATGTTGTATTTAATAATAGAGAAGCAGATTCCGAAATTGCGATGTTGCTGAGCCTAATTAAAACATGTGATTTAACAGCGGAAGTTTTCGGCAGAGAAAGAAAAGAAGAAGCCGATAAAAAACTCGCTGAAATTATCGAAAATAATGAATATGGAAAAGCTGTCAGCAAAACTGTACAGGATATGGAAGCAGCCATCTTAATGGCAACGACAACAGTGGTGACAACGACTGTTATTATGAATAATAATTAAATGAGTATAAGCCGGGGCGAAATTATGCTGCGGCTTATTTTCATTTTGTTCCAGCTTATGATATCAGTTCCCAGTATTAAGTAATCTTTACATTACATTAAATGAATATAAATATTCGTCTTGTACTATTTGTAATGGAGCAACATAGTCAGTCAATTTTACAGGAGGGTTATATTTATGAAAGACGATTTACATAACAGGAAACCGCTGGTTGTAAAACTGTCAGCTGGTTTATTAGCAGCAGCACTGGGAGCATCTGCAGTACTCAGTCCGGTTGAAGCTGCGGGCGGCGGAAGTTCGAATGCTGCAGGTACAGCACCGGCAGAAGAGGCAGTTGAACAGGAGGAATTCTCGCCGGTACTCTCGAGCGAGAAACCGGTGGTTGCGGATGTGCCTGTAAATAATACACCAAATCGTATTATCACAACAATTAATGGTGATACTTCAACGGAAATGGCGTTCAACTGGTATACTAGCGACTTGTTTGAAGATGCTAAAGTATGGGTGTCTAAATCAGGGAACTTTGATGATACTTTGGAATTCGATGCAGAAGCGGCGGAAGTCACTTCAAGTTACGCTGAACGTGATGCAAACGGAAATTACATATTTGCCGAAGTGAAAGAAGATGAACCGGTGGAAGACAGCAGCGGCGAACCGGTAATCAATGGTTATTATACAGATGAACAGGCTCACGGAGATGAATGGATGTCCGGAGATTACGGTCATATTGAACTGACTGATGTAACGGAGTATTCATATAAAGCACAGGCGGAAGGTCTCGAACCGAACTCGACTTATTATTATCAGGTCGGCAGCGAAGCGGGCGGAATCAGTGAAACAGGCACCTTCAAAACGTCAGGTGAAAAAGGAGACCCGTTCAAATTTGTTCATTATACAGATACTCAAAACGCATTCTGGAATGAAAACGTGCGTAATGAAGCGTCATACGGCGCCAATACTTTAATGAACGCACTTGAAACTGCAGGCGATGCTGATTTCGTTCTGCATACAGGTGACGTAGTCGAAACTGCCGAAGTGGAAGATGAATGGGTGGATTTATTTGAACAATCACGTCCTTACTTCATGCAGGCTGCCATGGCAGTGGCTTCAGGAAACCACGATGAATATGCTTTAAACTACGGTGACGAGCCGCTGACTGAAAAATTCAATGAACACGTTAACGTCCCTGTAGCAAACGATAAAATTGACGGCGGTTCTTACTATTCATTCGATTATAACGGTGTGCATTTTGTGACCTTAAATACGAATGACAATAAAGAATCTGATGATAACCCTGAAGGCAAGGCTATTGGTGAAGAACAGATGCAGTGGATTACTGAAGACGTTGAAGAGGCACGCGCCAACGGTGCAGAGTGGATCGTGCTGAACTACCACAAACCGCTGTATTCTAAATCGTATCACTCACTGCAGGATGAAGATGTGCAGAAAGTAAGAGAAGAACTGACGGCATTAATCGACGAACTGGATATCGACCTTGCGCTGCAGGGACACGACCATGTTATTTCAAGAACTCATTCATTAACACATGTACCGACAGAAGAAAACTTCTCGAACGCTGAAGTTGAAGATGTCGAAACATTCGTCGGCGATAACGGTGTAGAGTACATGGAAGACCCCGACGGTACGGTTTATGTGCTGCCTAACACAGGGGGTACAAAAGAGTATGATGATGTATATTCTAAAGGACTTGACCACTTGCACGAAGTAAGACCGGACCTTAACTGGATGACCGAGGAGGATATGGATTACTACAACAGTTTATTCGGTTTCGGCGGCCAGCCGCAGGAAACTGATGCATTTTCTGATTCACATTCAAATAACCGGGACTCATCTTCACAGAACTTCGCCATTTACGAAGTAGAAGATGATGAAATGATTGTCAGCATGTATCAGCTGGAAGGAGATTTCATGCTCGGTGAGGAAAGAACGGTGGAACTTGTAGACCAGTTCGGTATTCAAAACGGTGATGAGTAAAATTTAAATCATTAAGCAAAGAGCGGGACACAGGTCCTGCTCTTTTTACTGTTTTCATTAATCCCTCACTGCTGTATTATTAAAAGATATTGATAAAAAAATACGAAAGGTGTTTAGGATATGGAATATGGATTGTTATCTCTTTTACCTCCACTCCTCGCAATAGTCATTGCCATTATTACTAAGCAGACTGTTGTCGCCTTGTTTTTAGGCGTCTGGTTTGGCGCAACAGTAATGAATGAATGGAATCCGGTTTCAGGTTTTACATATACAGTTAACGAAATTATGGTGCCGTCAATCGCGGATCCGTGGAAGGCATCGTTAATACTGCTGGTCGTCTTTACCGGAGGGTTTATCAACGTACTCCGTACAACGGGAGCGGGGCAAGCATTTGCAGAATTTGCGACGAAAAAAGTGGATACCCGTCAAAAAGGGCAGAATTTCGTCTGGGGGAGCGCCTTTTTGTTCTCATATACAGAACCGGTATTAATACTCGGTACTGTCACAAGGCCGATTACTGATAAATTAAAAATATCGCGTGTAAAACTTGCCTATATCGTCGATTCAATGGGCAGTCCTGTGGCGTCAATGTCGCCAATCAGTGTATATGCCCCCTTTATTACAGGTTTGATTGCAACCCAGCTTGCAGCGCTCAGTTTATCAGATAATCCCTGGACGCTATTCATTCAGATGATTCCTTTTCATTTATATGGAATTTTTGCGATTGTCGGCGTGCTACTTGTAATTAACATGAAAATTGATATTGGACCGATGTATAAAGCGGAACAGCGGGCAATTCAGACTGGTAAATTATACGGAGAGCACGATAAACTGATGATCAATGAGACAGGGCAGGAAGAAGCGGATGAGGCGGATATCTTCAGTTTCCTTATACCGCTGGCACTGCTGTTTATTGGGATCTTTGGAGTTATTTTCTGGACAGGCGATATCGCAACAAATGGTCTCACGGGCGCCTTTTTAAATGCAGATATTATATTTGCCATTACGACAGGCTTTTTTCTCGGTTCAGTCGGCGGCATGCTGTATGCTAAACTGCGTTACAAAATGCCGCTTGAGGACCTGTTAAACGGCTATGTCGACGGAATTATGCAGATTATGATTGTACCGGTTATTTTAGTTATGGCCTGGTCGATTGGAACTGTAGCAACAGAGATGGGACTCGGCGAAGTGATTGCACATTATGCAGGAAGCTATCTGCCGGCCTTCTTAGTACCGGTAATTATTTTTATTCTCGGCGGTCTGATTGCCTTTGCCTCCGGAAGTTCATGGGGAGTATTCTCAATTATGATACCAATTGCGATTCCGATGGGGATTGCACTTGATTTAGAACTTCCGCTTGTCATCGGCGCCGCAATCAGCGGAGGCGTATTCGGCGACCATTGTTCTCCGATTTCCGATACGAGTATTATGTCATCTACCGGCTCTGCTGCAGACCATATGGAACATATACGAACGCAGCTGCCGTACGCTGTTATTATCGGCTTGTCGGCAAGTGCGGGCTTCCTCATGACCGGACTCACACAAAGTTCGATTGCAGGAATTATAACGACTGCAGCTGTATTGACTGGAATATTGCTGTTTGTAAATAAAAGAACAAAAAATAAAAATCAGGCTGCGGCCGAATAAAATGAATGCGCTGGAATCATATTTTGTGATTTCAGTGCATTTTTTGTGTTCGGATGAGGATGACAATTTCTCAAACTCAACCGGGAATCTTTGGTTGAAGATGAAGAATTCTCATCCTCATTCAAACGGATCAGACTAGTATATTTTGTACCAATTTGGTACAACTCGTATAAAATCATCATACCAATCCAAAATTTCTGCATACGATTTTCTCATAGTAGTAATCTCTTTATCGCCAAAGGGAATAGCCCAAGGGAGGGAAGACAGCATGTTGGATGAAATATAAAGGAGCAGCAGCTCCCAAAATTCATCGGGTACATCGTTATTAAAGTATCCATCAATTCTGCCGCTGGCAAAAGCGGGACTTAGAGAAGCACACCAGGTAATTCTGTTGAATTCTTCATAAGGCTCCCCGGTATCATGCCTGTCAAAATCAATGATATGAAGTTTGTCATTTTCGTCAATCAGCATATTGCCAATATGAAAATCACCGTGATGCTGGACAACTTTTTTATTTTCAAGCAGGTGTCTGTATTTACTGACAACATCTTGCAGCAGATGACCGTTCTCGTATTTCAGTTCACAGTTTTCATACATCTCAATTTTACGGTCAATTTTCCGGTTAAACCTCTTAGCCCAGGATTCAGAACTGGCAGAAACAAGCTTAAAATTATGAATCACTTTAAGAATTTTACCTGCTTCAAGGCCGAGATTATACTGCTCAGCTTGAGAAAAACTAGTAATAACATCCTCTGCGTCATCTCCCGCGAGCCAGCCCAAAAGAAGAAAATAATGTGTATCAGCGAGTAGAGTTCCATGGGCAATAAGCCTATGAGTAGGAAGACCATTCTCCGCAGCCTGTTCAAGCAGGCGGGCATGCTGGATGTATCTATTCTTATTGTTAATATCACCGACTCTCAGCAGATATTTATTATCAACCGTTACAACGATAAACTTCCGGTCATCAGACCAGCCTTTATTAAACGGCGTAATTGTTTGAATGTTTTGAAGCGGTAAGTGAGATTTTAGTGAGTCAATCATCATATTCCGTCTCTTCCAAATATTTATTAGTCACTAGTTCCGACCAGTCCATAACTGTGCCAATAAAATCTGTAATATTTAAATTATTCATTTCATATGTGCTGCCATCATTTTCACTGCCGCACAAGTCTTCGATCACAGTAACATCGTAGCCTCTGTCTGCAGCTGCTATCGAAGTAAAAAGAATACAGAATTCCATATTAAACCCTGTAATGAAAAGTTCCTTAATTCCTTGTTCATCTAAGTAACTCTGCAAAATAGTTTCTTTAAAAGATATAGGGTATTTTTTGGGGATTGTAATATCAGCTTTGTCAGTTAAAATTGTCGGAATCTCAGCACCTGATGTACCGAATTCAATGGGGCTGCCTTTCATATCATCAATGTGCTGAACAGCGATGACTGTGTCATTATTATCTTTAAACTTTTGAGCAACTTTTGCAATTCTGTCGGGCAGTTCTTTATAACTCTTTAAAAACCCCTGCTGCACATCAATAATTAAGAGTGCTTTTGACATTTAAACCATCTCCCGCGTGAATTATTTACTTCGATTATAATATACTTGAAGCAGTATCAATAATGATATAAAGAGAATGAGTGATATAAATGAAATTTATCGGTATAGATTTGGCGTGGACATATAAAAATGAAAGCGGCATTTGTGTCATGGATGAAAGCGGAGAAGTGCTTATTCTCGAATCTGCTGTGTTCAGCGATGAAGAGATTATTAATATTATTAAATCATACGGTGATGAAAAACTGTATATCGCAATCGATGCGCCGCTGGTTGTAAATAATGAAACAGGATCGCGTCAGGCTGAACGCGATTTGCTTAAAGGCAGAATTAACGGTCACCGGGTGTATGCTTTTAATTCCAACAGGACTTTTCTGACAAAAACATTTAAAAGTATCCGGGGAGAAGTGCTGAGCAATTTAATAATCGAACATCTCCCAAATATCAGCATTGGCATTGATGAAGAAGGTTCAAGTATTATTGAGACATTTCCAACGGGAATTGTGAGCGGTTTGTTCCCGGATATTTACCCGGTTAAATATAAACGTAAAAAAGGAGTAACATTTGAAGAAAATGTTGAACAGATGAAGCTGCTGACAGAACGTATTGGCCTGCTTGAACAGCGGGGTATTATATCCGGATTCAAAGAAAAACTGATGGTGGATGAAGCAGCGATTAACCGGAAACATCATAAGCACCTGGAAGATAAGCTGGATGCCTTCCTGTGTGCTCTAGGACTGTATATGATTTATAAAGAGATGGCTGCTGCGAGAAAATTCGGCACAGATGAAGATGGTTTTATACTTCTGCCGGAAGTTCTTGAAGAAGTATAGTTTATACTTGTGATTTTCTTCACAATAAGTTATAATATAAGTAAGAAAAACATTCAAGGAGTGAAGTGGTTTATGAAAGCAGTAGTATACTATGACACAAAAGATGTTCGAATCGAAGAAGTGGCTGAACCTAAAGTTTATGCTGAGGGTGTTAAAGTAAAAGTTGCCTGGACAGGTATATGCGGTACTGATCTGCATGAGTATCTCGGGGGTCCAATTTTTATTCCGGGAGATGCGCCGAATGGTGTGACAGGTAAAGAGAGACCTGTAATTATGGGACATGAATTCAGCGGTGTAATAGAAGAAGTCGGAGAAGAAGTTGAGGGACTGGCTGCCGGAGACAAGGTTGTTATCAATCCTGTTCTTACAAACAAGCAGCATGACAATCCTTTATACGATTTCTATAAAGAAGGAACGTTTATCGGACTCGGAGATGACGGCGGTTTTGCTGATTTTGTCGTCGTACCTGCAGAAAACATTGTTAAACTGAAAGACAGTACTTCCTTGAAAATCGGTGCCTTGGTAGAGCCGACAGCAGTTGCGCTGCAGGCAATCCGTGAATCGGAACTTAAGTTCTCCGAAACGGTTGCGGTTTACGGAGCAGGTCCTATCGGTCTTGTGACTATATTAGCTGCACGTGCAGCCGGAGCGAAAGATATCTTTGCCTTTGATTTATCGGATGAGCGCCTCGAGAAAGCTAAAGAATTTGGTGCTACACATACTGTAAACAGCGGTAAAGAAAATCCTGTAGAGTATATTAAGTCGATTTACCCGGACGGTGTCGACCGGACATTTGAAGTCGCGGGCGTGAAACAGACACTTGAACAGTCTATTCAGTCGACTAGACCGAGAGGTATGGTCTGCATTGTTTCCATCTTTGAAAAAGAAATCGATTTTAATCCGATGATGCTGACAACATCTGGTGTAAGAATATCGAGCTCTCTCGGTTATGAACCGGATATCTTTGAAGCGACTGTAAAAATGATTGAAAGTGGCCAGATTGATCCGTCACTGATGATTACTGAAGAAATAGAACTCGATGAAGTTATAGAAAAAGGCTTCAATAAATTAATTGAAGATAAGTCTCAGGCTAAAATTCTCGTTAAACTGAGCGGCGAAGAATAATTAAATATATGCTTTATAAAACACGGTGATTTAATCATCGTGCTTTTTTAATCTGTTATAGTAGTTTTAAAGAAGTTTTTAAGAATTCATTAAAGGATTGAGAATATGGGTAAAACATCATGGCATGTACTGTCAAATGGCGAATATTTAACTGCTTCAAGCAAATTGTCCATGGCGCTTGATGAAGCGGATGCTGTATTAATCGGTGTTGGCGCAGGCATGGCGGCGGCAGATGGTTTTACATATGCAGGACCGAGATTTACACAAAATTTTCCTGATTTCATTGAAAAGTACCGCTGGCTGGATATGTTTCAGGCAAGCGTATTTGAATTTGAAAATTTAAATGAAGAATGGGCATTTTTCAGCCGTTTTGTCGATTTAAATTATATGAGTCAGCCGCTCGGGGAATCTTATATACGTCTGAAAGAATTACTGGAAGGCAGAAATTATCATATTATTACATCCAACGCAGACAATGCTTTTGAAAAAGCCGGTTTTGATAAAAATAAAGTATTCGACGTGCAGGGGAAATATAACTTACTGCAGTGTTCAAAAGGATGTACTCCAAAACGTTATAATAATGAAGAGTTAATGAAAGACATGATCGACCGCCAGCGGGGTATGAAGGTGCCTGACGATTTGATTCCATATTGTAAGGAATGCGGTGCGCCTATGGAGCTGAACCGGCGTAATCACACCGATTGGATGGTGGAAGATGAACAGTTTTTCAGTGATCAGAAACTGTTCCATAATTTCTTGGATTCTTATACAGATAAAAAGTTATTAATACTGGAACTCGGCTGCGGCTATATGGCACCGCAGGTTATTAAACACCCATTTCAGCAGCTGGCTGAAAACAGGCAGAATGCATTGTACATGACTGTGAACTTAAAAGATTACAGAATACCGCCTGCTGTAAGAAAACGTTCAATCTGGCTGCAGGAAGATATCAGAACACTGCTTGAAAATGTTCAAAAAGAACAGCAGATTATTAAAATGAAAACATACGAAACGGAGCAATAATCAATGTATCTTATAGAAGTTAAACGCAACGGGAAATATATCTACGACGGAGCAGTTGCTCTTGCTGTTCAGGTTTATGCGCAGAAGAATTTATTTTTAGGCGAAGATATGGTCTTTCCATACTTAACAGAACCGCTTGTTCAGGTCGGACGCTATCAGAACGCCCGTGAAGAAGCGAATTTAGAATATATGAAAGAGAACGGCATTAATCTGGTCAGAAGGGATACCGGCGGCGGAACTATTTATCTCGATATGGGCGGCGTGAATTTCTGTTTCGTCAGTGATAATACAAGCGCGAGTGCAGATATTAATTTTGATCAGATGTATGCTCCTGCCATAGAAATATTAAAAGAACTCGGCTTAAAAAATGTGGAGAAAAGCGGACGCAATGATTTGCATGTAGATGGAAAGAAAGTTTCTGGCGGTGCAATGAATGTTGTTAACGGACGGACCTACAGCGGCTACAGTCTGCTCTTAGATATCGACGAAGAGAAAATGGAGAAATCACTTAAACCGAATAAAAAGAAGATGGAATCGAAGGGAATTAAATCAGTCCGCAGCAGAGTCAGCGCTTTAAGAAATCATTTAGATGAAGAATATAAAAATCTTTCAAGCATTGAATTCGCTGAACTGATGATTCTTAAAATATTTGGTGCAGCTGACAGAAGCGAAGTTAAAACATATGAACTGACCGATGAAGATTGGACCGGAATTGATCAGCTGATGGCTGAAAAATATAGCAACTGGGAATGGACTTTCGGGAAGTCTCCAAGATTTAAGTATTCAAGAGACGGCAGATTCTCTATAGGTACACTTGATATTACGCTCGATGTTGACGGCGGTATAATTCAGCATGCAAAAATTTACGGCGATTTTTTCGGTAATCAGGAAATCAGGACAGTGGAAGAAGTGCTTGAAGGTGTACGTCTCAAAGAAGAAGATTTACTATCTGCTCTCTCTTCTATAGACCTGAGTCATTATTTAGGCAGTATTACGAAAGAAGAGATTGTGAAACTAATTTTAGAATAAATTCAATGCTGCAGGGTATAGAACAAAGTTATTGAAAAAGGAGTGCATTCACAATGAACCATTTAAAAATCAATGAAGAAAGATTATTAAATAGAATTACTGAACTGGGTCAGGTAGGACGAAATGACCAGGGACAGTTAATCAGACTGGCTTTGACAGACGAAGATAAACAGGGCAGGGATTTACTGGTCAGCTGGTTTCAGGAACTTAACTTAAAAGTTGAAATTGATCGTTTCGGCAATATATTTGCAACCTGGGAGGAAGAACACAATAAGGGAGAAAAACCTTTAATGCTGGGCTCTCATATCGACTCGGTCATCGATGCCGGAATATATGACGGCAGCTACGGTGTACTGTCAGGACTTGAAACAATCCAGTCATTAAAAGAAAATAATATTAAGACAAAAAGGCCGGTCACTGTGGCAGCATTTACTAATGAAGAAGGTGTGAGATTCCCGCCGAGCATGCTTGGATCTTTAGTGTATTCAGGAGATTTAAGTCTCGAAAAAGCACTCGATACTATGAGTATCGACGGGCTGAGATTAGGTGACGAACTTGAACGCATCGGTTATGCGGGGAATAATGAACCCGGTTTTATTCAGCCGGAAGCCTATATTGAACTGCATATTGAACAGGGACCGGTACTCGACAAGGAAGATTTCGAAATTGGTGCAGTTCACAACCTTCAAGGGAACTCAAGACGGGAAATTACTTTTAGAGGAGAAGCGAACCATGCAGGATCAACACCGAACTATCTGCGTAAAGACCCAATGCAGGCAGTGACATACTTTATGTCAACACTGTATAACTATATTAATAAAAATGAACTCGACACAGTTGCAACGCTCGGATCAATTCAGCTTGAACCGAATGCCGCAACAATTATACCGTCAAAAGCAACATTTACACTCGATATGAGAAGTCCGACAGAAAAAGGTTTCCATGAAGCGCAGAAGTTAGTCCGCGATACACTGGAAGAAATTAAAGCAGAAGGAAAAATAGGTGTAGAGGCGACGGAATTTGCGATTTTCGAGCCGGTAATATTTGATAAATCCATTGTTGAAAATATTGTCGCAGCGGCAGGAGAGTTAACCTTGAGTTCGAAATTAATGACATCAGGCGCAGGTCACGATGCCCAGATGATTAACCGGATTGCACCGTCAGCGATGATCTTCGTTCCAAGTAAAGACGGTGTCAGCCACAACCCATTGGAATATACATCACCGGAACAGCTGGTGAATGGCGCGAATGTTCTGCTGCGGACAGCCGGCAGATTATTACAATCTTAAGTGTTATAATCATTGCAAAATCGGGTATTATTAATTTACTTAGAATACGAGGTGTTAATGATGGCTAAAAATGAGAAGGAGATTATTAAAAAAGCGTGGCAAGAAACGAAGAATTTAAAAGAGGGTGAAGTTTTTCTGCTGAAAGATCTCTTCAAAGGCTATAAGTGGAATAGGATTAAAACGGAAAAAAGAAGCAGTCTCGGACGGTTGTTTTTAGAAAAGGTTCAGAAGAAAAAATCAGTTGAAGCGATTGAAAAAACTTCTTCCCATCAGCAGCAGTACAGAAAACTGGGATAATTTTACCGTTTCTCTACAATATTAATACTTACTTTACATCATGAAACATGGCACCAAGTTAAAATGTAAGTATTAACATGGTGGAGGAAGGAAATGAATATTTCGAATAAGCAACTGGACAAAGAAGTAATGATTCATGATAATGCGAGTATTATAAACTGTGAATTTGGCCTATATACAGAAGTGGGTATGTCTAATTTTCTTGAGAACAGTACACTCGGAGATTATTCTTATACCGGCCAGTTCTGTTTTATACAAAATACGATTGTAGGCAGGTTTTCAAATATTGCTGCGATGGTAAGAATAGGACCGACGGATCATCCATATGACAGACCTTCACTGCATCACTTTACTTACAGAAAGAAAATGTACGGTTTCAGTGATGACGATGACAGTGAATTTTTTAATCACAGAGAGAACAGGATAACATCAATCGGTCACGATACGTGGATTGGCCATGGTGCAATTATTTCACCTGAGGTGACGGTAGGTCACGGAGCTGTCATCGGTGCAGGAGCAGTTGTTACTAAAGATGTAGAGCCCTATGCAATTGTAGTCGGAGTACCGGCGAAAGAAATTAAGAAAAGATTCAGCGATGAAGTAATTGAAGCACTGCTGGATATAAAGTGGTGGGACTGGTCTCATGAAAAGATTAAAGAATGCATAGAGGACTTTCATCTGCCAATTGAGGAATTTGTCCGTAAGCATTATCAAAACTAGGGGAAACTCTGGTTTTTTTGTTATAAAACTATATTACATATAAATATAGTTGAAAATATTCATTTAATGTTAAAAGTTAGCATTTATAAATTGAATACTATACAATTATTAGTATTCAATTGGAATTGTATTTCATTAAAGAGGTGGAAATTTAAGATATGGACCCCAGGGTTTTTACGGTGTTTGATATCATAGCTAAATTTACTTATTCTTTATTTAAATAGCTGAATGAACTGCTTATTAATTAACATCATTTAATTAAGGAGAGATTTAGCTATGAATGTTTTGTCTATTATTTTATTTTTAATTGTAATTATTGGCGTAGCACTGTATGCATTCTTCAGGTCAAGAAGAGTAAATAAAAACAGTGCATCGGGATATTTTATGGGCGGCCACAGCCTGACCGGTTTTGCTGTAGCTTCTACAATAATCATGACAAACTTATCAACCGAACAGCTCGTCGGACAGAATGGCCAGAGCTTTGTTGCAGGTATGGAAGTTATGGCATGGGAAGTAACGGCGGCAGTCGCAGTAGTGCTGCTGTGCTGGGTGTTTTTGCCTAAGTATTTAAAATACGGAATCAGCACGATTTCGGAATTTATTGAAATGCGCTACGATGTATTTACTAAAAGACTCGTATCGCTTTTATTTATATTCACGTATATAGTATCGTTCCTGCCGGTTGTTTTATATTCGGGATCACTGGTGTTTAATCAGTTATTTAATGTCAGTGAATTTCTGAATGTAGGTGATAATACTGCAGTTATTATAATTGCAGCAGTCATCGGGGCTGTCGGTATACTGTATTTATTTATCGGCGGACTGTCGCTCAGTGCCTACAGTGATACACTGTACGGTATCGGCTTGATATTCGGTGGATTAATCGTCACCATACTTGCTCTTAAATACTTGGGAGATGGAAGTTACCTTCAGGGCTTCGATCATATCGTTAAAGACACTCCGGAGAAATTAAATGCCTGGGGTGCAGTAGATTCACCGATTGTACCGTGGCCGACCTTGATGTTCGGGATGTTCTTTAATAACTTGTTTTTCTGGTGTACCAACCAGATGATTGTGCAAAAAGCACTGGCTGCGAAAAGCTTAAAAGAAGCGCAGAAAGGCGCAATATACTTAAGCATATTTAAAATATTCGGTGCACTTTTCTTAGTACTGCCGGGTATTATTGCATTTAACATATTCAATGGAGATGTAGGGAGTACAGCTGATAATGCATATCCGATGCTAATTAATACAATCTTACCGGAATGGGCATTTGGTATCTTCGGGGCGATTATTTTCGGTGCCATATTGAGCTCATTTGTCGGTGCACTCAACAGTACGGTGACCTTGTTCTCACTCGACTTTTACAAATCATTTATCAATAAAAAAGCTTCAGACAGAAGATTAACAGTAGTGGGAAGAATTACAACTATAATTGCAGGTGTAATAGTAGTGATACTTGCACCGGTTATTTCGCTGTTCCCGTCAGGACTGTATGCGGTAGTGCAACAGTTTAACGGTATATACAGTCTGCCTGTTCTGATCCTTGTTGTAGTCGGATTCTTTGCGAAGAAGACATCAAAACTTGGGGCGAAAGTAACCTTTATTACACATATAGTCTTGTATACATCGGCAAACCTGTTGTTAAGCGATGTACATTATTTATATATACTGAGTATACTGTTCTTTATAGACCTTGCAGTACTGCTGATATTTAACAAACTGTATCCATCGAATGAATTTGATTTAAGCAAAGACTTCTCAAAAGTGGATATGACACCTTGGAAATACAGATATGTCGCAGGAATTGCAGTCCTTGCAGTTGTTGTCGTCAGTTATATAATCTTCTCACCGCTCGGAGTAGCGGCGTAGAAATGAAAGAACGGATGAAAATCCGTTCTTTTTTATTTTTGTCATTTTTACGTAAGATTTAAATGCATAGTGATTTGTACTGCTCTCTGTCAAGTAGACAGGGAGCAGTTCACTGCCTCCGGGCCGCTTTTTTAATATTTTAAGATAAATACTCAATATATATTAGCTTCAGCAACAAAAAAACAGCAGAGCGAATTTTCGCCCTGCTGTTAAATTTAATTTACTGTAACCATTCGTCAACTTTATCTTGGTTTTCTTCAATCCAAGTCGCAGCTGCTTCTGTAGGATCTGCACCTTCTTGGATATCAAGCATGATTGCTTCCATATCTTCTGGTTCCCAGTAGAAGTTATTTAAGATTTCATATGCACGAGGTGCATCCTCTTCCAATCCTTCACGTGCTAAAGTATTAATTGTTTCAGCATCACCAAAAGTACCTTCCGGATCTTCTAGATATTTAAGGTCATAGCTTTGGAATTTCCAGTGTGGTGTCCATCCTGTAACAACAATTTCTTCACCTGCATCAATTGCTGATCCAAGTTCAGTTGCCATCGCACCTGATGATGACGGCTGGACTTCCCAGTCGCTTAAGTTCTCGTAATCTTCCAATGCTCGTTCTGCTGCCTGTACAACACCTGCACCTGGTTCAATTGCAGTGATTGTCTGTCCTGCTTCATCTGTTAAGTCGGCAATTGAATCAACAGGGAAATCTTCAGGTACTGTTAAACCAATTTTAGCACCTTCAAGATTTGGCCCTAAATCTTCAAGACTATCCTGATGTTGTTCAAATAAGTCACCATGTGTTAATGGAATCCATGCACTTACCATTGCATCTGTTTCACCTGATGCAACTGATTCCCACATGATTGCGTTATCTAAAGGCGTAATTTCAACGTTGTAGCCTTCGCTTTCCAGAACTTGTTGAATAACGTGTGTTGATGCTACTTCAGAATCCCATTCCACATAAGGGATTTCGATTGATTCTTGGCCAAGATCGCCATTGTCACCTGACTCTGCTTCTTCTGAAGAAGTATCTTCCTCACCATTTCCGCAAGCTGCAAGAACGATTGATACTATTGCCGCCATAAGCAGCGTATACCATTTCTTCATAACTCATCCTCCTAAATAGATTTTTATATTATAATAAAATGGTTACCAAATTTAAGCAGACTTTTTAGTCTGTGTGAATCTGTCTATAATAATCGCAAGTATTACAATACCTAACCCGGCAACAAATCCTGTTCCAACATCTGCACGTTGCAGTGAACTTAAAACGTCACGGCCAAGACCTGGTGCTCCAATCATTGATGCGATAACTACCATTGAAAGGGCTAGCATAATCGTCTGGTTGACTCCGGCCATTATTGAAGGTCTCGCAAGCGGTAACTGAACTTTAAGCAGTTTCTGCATAGAAGTTGTACCGAATGCGTCGCTGGCTTCAATCAATTCATTATCGATTTGCCGAATACCGAGATTTGTCAGACGTATTGTCGGCGGTGCTGAGAAGATAAATGAAGCGAAAACCCCTGGCACCATACCGATACCGAAAAATGCAACTGCCGGTATCAGATACACGAACGCCGGCATAGTCTGCATAAAATCGAGTATCGGTTTCATGATTGCCTCGAACATTTTACTTCTGGACATCAATATTCCAAGAGGAATACCGATAATGACTGAGATGAAAGCACTGACCAGTACTAAAGTCAATGTACTAATCATATTATCCCACAAGCCCTGGTCTAGAATGAAAAGCATTCCGACTCCTGCCAGAATTGCTGCGGTAATTTTTTTATTCATAAACAGCGCAGCAAGAATCATTACAATAGCTATAAAGATAACTGGCGGAATAAATTCCAGCACATCAATAATGATATTCATAATTGAGCTGAGTATTGACTCAAGCGGGCTAAAGATAAAATCAAAGGTCGAGGTGAGCCATGATACGAAATCACTGACCCATTTAGTGAAAGGTAAGTTTGGCAGAAAGTTCTCAAGCATCTGTTTCCACCTCCTCATTACCTTTTGTCAGTGTATTAAAGACATCGGTAGAGTGAAGGGTTCCGATAATAGAACTGCCATCGCTGACCGGTATTTTAGTATCTCCTCCACTGAAGTATGTATAAGATTCAGTGAGCAATTTATCAGCAGCGATACTGTTTGAGATATCCTCTCTGTCATCAGCTGATACAGGTTTCATGATATCTTTAACTCGCAGTACTTTTGCATGATTGATATCTTTTACGAATGAGCGTACATAATTGTTTGCAGGATTAGTTATGATATCATATGCAGTTCCTATTTGAACGACTTCTCCGTCTTTCATTAAAGCGATTCTATCTCCGATATTCAGAGCTTCGTCTAAATCGTGAGTAATGAAAACGATTGTCTTTTTCATACTTTTTTGAATTTGCAGCAACTCCTGCTGCATGTCTTTTCTAATTAATGGATCCAGTGCTGAAAATGCTTCGTCCATCAGCAAAATATCGGTATCGTTAGCCAAGGCGCGTGCTAAGCCTACGCGCTGCTGCATACCACCAGATAATTGGTTGGGATATTGGTTTTCGTATCCTTTTAAACCGACAAGAGCAAGAGCTTCTTTTGATTTTTCTAAACGTTCTTTTTTGGGAATGTCTTTGACTTCTAAACCGAATGCAGTGTTTTCTAATATGGTTTTAAAAGGGAAAAGTGCAAAGTTTTGAAATACCATACTGAGGTTTTCACGTCTGAAATTTCTGAGTTCATCAGAACTCATCTGTGAAACATTTTTGCCTTTAATATTTATTGCGCCATCTGAAGGGTCAATAAGACGATTTATTAATCTAATCAATGTTGATTTTCCGCTTCCGGACAATCCCATAATAACAAATATTTCGCTCTCATCAACAGTAAAATTGGCTGCTTTAACAGCAACAGTTGAAGATGTTTGATGAAGTATTTCAGCTTTAGATTGATTTTCATCAAGCAGTTTTTTAACTTTATCATTATAATTACCAAATACTTTAGTGACGTTGTTTATTTCAATGACGCTCATAAACATCAATCCTCCTTATCGAATTTTGGAAATACTTCTAAATTTCTCCAAGTATAGAAATGAATAAGCTTTTATTGGAACAACGTTAATAACGTTAACACTATAAAATTATTGAGTCAAATCGCTCTCTGAAAATTATCAGTTTTATCACATCATTAGGAAAAACCCCCACAGAGCGGATTAGAGCTCTGTGGGGGTATTCATATCCTTTTTGTATTATAGGTTTAAACAAACATGCTCCCGGCAATTAATCCGAAAGCGACTGCCACTAAAGTAAAGAATATAGTACTTAAGGAGTATTTAAAGAACAATTTTGTTTTCTTTTCCCGGAGGAGGTTAAACTGATCTAATGCAAATTGTGAATATGTCGTAAAGCCGCCTAAAAATCCGGTAACGATAATTAAGTAATACTGCGTATTTTCTACAACGAGCATTACTGTAAAACCCATCAGAAAGGAACCCAGTATATTGATCGCCATCGTATTATAAGGAATATCGTTATCTTTAAAAACGGGGAGCTGGTGTATATACGCGCGCAGGCTCGCGCCAAGTCCTGCTGCAACCATCATTGTTAAAATATTAATCATTTACTTTTTTGCCTCCGAGCGTAAATCCAAGGAAGACAGCGATGACTCCGAGGATAAGATTGCTGCCGAGATAGGCAAGAAACATGACATAATCTCCGTAGGAAAGCAGCAGATAATGTTCATAACTCAGCATCGAAAATGTCGTAAAACTGCCGAGGAATCCCGTAATTAAAAAACTGTACATCGACGGTTTTAATTCTTTTGCGATAAAGAAACCGATTAACAAAGCGCCGGCCATATTCACTATTAAAGTACCGCTGAAAAACGGCAGCTGCAGCGTCAGCGCGCCTATGGATAGTAAAAAGCGCAAAAGTGCACCGAGTGCTGCACCTGCGCCTATACTTAAATATTTATTCATAAAAATTCCAATCTAATCTTAGTTTTTAATTGCTTTACGTACAAGTGCAAGTCCTGCTACCGCAGCAACCGCTGCAGCACCGGCTTGTACTTTTTTGCTTGAAGTCAGAGACTTAACGACCAGGTTAAGGTTTTGAGGTCTCTCTGCCAGTCTTCTCATGAAGTAGGCGTACCAGTCTGTTCCGTACGGTACATAGACACACATGTTATAGCCGCGGGCGACCAGATCCTGCTGATAGTCTTTACGGAAACCGTACAGCATCTGGAATTCAAATTTGTCTTTTGAAATACCTTGCGTTTCGATAAAGCGAATCGTTTTTTCAATAATGTTGTGGTCATGTGTTGCAATTGAAGTAAAGCCGCTGCCTTCTACTAAGTGCGTTTTAATAATTTCAAAATACGACTGATCGATATCTGATTTATTCTGATAAGCCAGTGTTGCTGGTTCTTTGTAAGCACCTTTAACTAAACGGATGCGGTTATCTTTATATTTTCTGACGTCTTTTTTAGCATCGTAAAAGTAAGCTTGAATAACTGTACCCACGTTGTCGTATTCTTTCAGAAGTTTGTCTAAAATGTTCAGCGACGGTCCTTTGGACACGTAGTTTTCCATATCCAGATTGACGAACAAGTTTGTTTCTTTTGCTGTATTTAAAATTTCTTTTATATTCTCATAACAAAAAGCTTCATCGATGTGTAAACCGATTTGAGACAGTTTAACTGACGCATGAGCATCGATGCCTTCTTTTTGTATTGCTTTAATCATTTTAATAATATTATTTTTCTCTTTCAGAGCTTCGCCGCGATCGGATATGAATTCTCCGAGATTGTCGAAAGTTACACTCATACCCTGATTATTTATGTCGGAAAGGCAACTGAGAGTGTCATTTACACCCGTTCCTCCGACTACTTTTTGTGCACCAAACCTGAGCCCCATTTGTTTTGATGCATCATTTAAAATTTTGTTCTCCGATAAACCGATGAAAATATCCCTAACTACTCCCATTGCTAATCCTCCTGTAAATAAAGCGTTTTCTTTTTATGCTTAATTCATTATATCGTCTTTTTACTAAGAAAGGGTGTAAAAAATATTATTTATTTATTTTTTATAGTTGGGAATGTGACCAACATATGTCTCGTTGATACGTTTCATTTCCTCAAGGTCTTCTGAGGTCAACTCTCTGACCACTTTTGCAGGACGTCCGAATGCAAGCGTATTCGGAGGGATAACTGTTCCTCCCGTAACGAGCGAGCCCGCACCGACAAAGGCATTTTCTCCGATAACTGCCTCATCGAGCACAATTGAATCCATGCCGACCAGTGCACCCTGTTTTACAGTGCAGCTGTGCAGTGTCACCTTATGGCCAATTGTTACATTGTCTTCCAGTGTCAGCGGCAGACCCGGTGTCTGGTGCAGAACAGATAAGTCCTGAACGTTCGTATTATTGCCGATACGGACAGGAGCAATATCACCCCGGACGACCGAACCGAAAAATACTGATGAATTTTCTCCGATTTCAACATCTCCAATTATTGTCGCATTTGGTGCGATAAAGGCAGAGTCACTAATTTTTGGTGTATGATTTTTATAATCTATTATCATTTTAAATTTCCTTTCCCATCTCAAATGTTATAATAAATTCATCATATCAAATTTGCATTTATTTGTAAGGAGAAAGCTTATGTGGAAGTGGGAGACAGAAAACGAACCAAAGGGTGTCGTGGTCATTGTTCACGATTTGCTGGAACACCATGAGTACTACGATGAGCTGACGGTAAAACTACGCCGTGACGGCTATCATGTCATTATCGGAGACCTGCCGGGACACGGTCAGACAACGCGTGTAAACAAAGGTCATATCAACAGCTTTGAACAGTATGTGGAAAGAGTGGCGGAGTGGCATTCACTCGCGGTGCAGTACGATCTGCCGACCTTTATAATCGGGCAGGGGCTCGGTGCTCTAATTGCACTGGAAGCGCACAGACAGAACAGAATTCAATCCGACGGCATCGTCGCCTTAAACCCGCTCTTGTCATTTAAACAGTCATTTATGAACCGCAAAAATACAATATTGACGAGCGTGCGCGTAACCAATGATGAAGCGAGATTTAATCTCGGGATTAAAATGAATTACTTTACACAGGATAAGCGGTTCTTAGAGCGTTATAAAAGAGATGAACTGATTGTCGACAGGGTGAGCTACCAGTGGTACAAGACTATTATCAATCAGATGAAACTGACATCGGAGAATATGGAGGAAGTCAGCGACGTGCCCATATTAACAGTAATGAGCAATGACGATCAGATCATCAATCCTTATTTATCTGCGAAGTATATAAAGCGGGCATTGTCGGATGATTTCCGTTTTACAATGCTGAATTCAGAGGAACACAGCATATTCCAAAGAGAAAATATAGAATATCCGTATTATTTAATGACGCAGTTCTTTAATGCGCAGCTGTTTTCAATAGGTATAATAACGGATTAATTGAAGTAAGAATATATTCTTACTTCAATTTTTCTATTACCAGCAGAAACGGCGCGCTGTTTTTCTGGTTAATATACTGATACTTGAGCACCTGCGCCTTATCCTGCGGCCAGGCCGACAAGTTTTCAAGCAGTGCATCCCGTTCGATTTTCCCGCTGTCGTGGCCGTGGTAGACAACGATTATTATCCGGCCGCCGGGGGTCAGTAAATTAAACAAGGCATCGACTGCTGTAATCGTAGTATCGTAAACAGTCGTAATTGATTTATCGCCGCCGGGAAGATAGCCGAGGTTAAAAATACCTGCTTTTACAGGTGTGCTGATATACTTGGATATATTTTCATGGCCATCATGCACGAATGAAATATTGTCGGCCTGGTATTTTTCACGGGCGCTGTCTATTGCTTCAGCCTGTACATCAAAGCTGTATATATGGCCGTCCGGTGCAAGGCGGCTGAGAAAAGCTGTATCGTGGCCGTTGCCGCAGGTGGCATCGACTAATATATCTTCTGCGCTAACAATTTCTTTAATGAAATCCTTTCCGGCAGGGAGTATTCTTTGCAGCATAATATCAATCCTTTCAATTTCTATTAATTTTATCATAAGAAGGTTGGGTCTTTAATGATTACTGCCAGTAATTTAACTAAAAAATACGGCGAGAAGACAGCCGTTAAAAACATAAATCTTTCAGTTAAAAAAGGGGAGCTGTTTGCTTATCTCGGGCCGAACGGTTCCGGTAAATCCACGACGATAAAAATGCTGATGGGACTCCTTGAACCATCGGACGGTTCCGTTGAAATACTGGGCGAACCTATGCATTTAAACAATACGGAGCTGAAAAGAAAAATCAGTTTCGTTCCCGACTCCCCCGATATTATCGGCAAACTGACCGGCAACGAATATTTAAACTTCGTTGCGAGCATTTACAAGATGGATAAAGAGACGTATAAAAATAAACGCGAAGAACTCGTTAACATGTTCGAACTCGGTAATGATCTCGGTGTGCTGGTCGAAGAATATTCCCACGGCATGCGTCAGAAACTTGCCGTGATTGGTGCGCTGATGCATTCTCCGGAAGTTATTTTTCTCGATGAACCGAATGTCGGCCTCGACCCGAAAAGTAACCGCGAACTTAAAAATTATTTGACGGACTACGTGCAGCAGGGGAATACGGTCTTTCTGACCACGCATACGTTAAGTCTGGCAGAAGAAATCGCGGACAGAATATGTATCATTTATCAAGGTGAGATTAAGGCGCTTGGAACGCTTGCCGAACTGCGCGAACAGGCGGGGATGGGCAGGACGCTCGAGGATATATTCCTGGCACTCACAGACGGGGAGGACGTGCATGTTCAAGAGCATACTGAAAGTTGAAGCACAGTCCAGACTGAATTATTTTAAAGCACTCGGTACGGGGAAGATAATATTATATTTATTCCTCGCGTTTATCCTGCTCGTTATGCTTGTTCCGGCGGTATGGATGATTTTAAATATATTTCTTTTTAATGCAGAAGAAGTGCTGATCGGTAAAGCGATTCTGCTGCTGTCGCTGTTTCTTGTTCCGGTATTGTCGCTGTTTTTAGTGAACGGCATTATTAAAGAAATGTTTATGGATAAAAATATCGATTCATATTTAGTGCTGCCTGTTACGCCGAGAGCAGTATTTTCGGTAAAATTATTTTATCAGTTTACCTTTAAAGTACTGCCGGTTGTACTTTTTATCAGTTTAGCTGCAGGACTGACGCTTGCTGCAAGGTATGAAGCGCCGCTGCTCGCAGTAAGCAGTATCGTTTATTTTCTGTTTATTGGAGCACTCAGTACAGCGGCTGCCTATATTGTCGTATTTCTTGTGACTAAAGTGTCGTCAGCGAGACGTGTCGGTGAGGTCTTAACGCTCTTCGGCGGCGTCGCAAGTGTACTGCCTTACTTCATTATAATGGCAGGCGGGCAGTATTTAAGACCGGTAATCAACATGATGCCGAATGTTGACTTTATCTTTTCAGGCTTTCTATATAATCCGGAAATGCTGAGATACATTTTGCTCCTGCTTGTTTTTGCAGCTGCATCCCCAGCTTTAATTGCACTCGTCCTGAATTACGTTACTGCCGCTTTTGTTAAAGGAACGGCGACTGCAGGAAATTTAGAGCACAAAAAAACCGCAGCAGCGGAAACAGGTTCACCGGTCCGTGCTCTTTTGAAAAAAGATATGACCATGACGAAACGTGATTTTAAAGAATGGTCGGCAGTGCTGCCGCAGTATTTGTTCCCGTTTGTCTTTTTATTTTTGCTGACTTCAAATCCGCTGATTTACGGCGGTGAATCATCATCGGATGATCAAGTAATGATTTCAATTGCCTTTGCAGGTTCGATTATGATTTCACTGTTTGTCGCTGCGATGAATACCGCAAGAGACGTTCGTACGTATGACTTTTTAAAAATGATGCCGGTCAGCGGCCTCGATATTGCCAAAGCAAAATATTTATATAATTTTATAACGATTACACCGATGTATATTATAATTACAATTATTATTTACTTTATACTGGATGTGCCGGTGACGACTTTAATTTATGCAGTGGGGATCTCGGTGCTGCTCGTGCTGACAATTGCGCCGCTCGGCATGCTGCTCGGCGCAATGAACCCTGTTGTATCCAAAAAGAATCCGGCGCAGCGTCTCGATACAGCTGCGAATATTATTATTTCAGTGACTATTTTTGTCCTGATATTTTTAATGGGATATATGACACAGTTTACCGTCGGCTTTAACGGAGAAGAATATGTGCTGAAGCACGGGACTATGCTGATAGTTATCGGGGTGCTGATTATTTTAAGTATTTTATCCTATGTGTTTCTCTTAAGAAAAACGGGTGCGAAGTATGATGAAGGCTATAATATTACCTATAAGGACTGATGATCATGACAAGTACTGTATATTATCATAAATTTGATATCGGCTGGCTCAGAATTGAATCTCTGGATGATGCGATTATAAGAATCGACTATGCTGACACTCCCGAAGTATCTGATAATCCGGATAAAGTAATTAAGCAGTGCATCAGCGAACTGAACGAATATTTCAGCGGAGAACGCGAAACTTTTGAGGTGAAAATTAAGCCGGAAACTCACGGTACTCCGTTTCAGCAGTCAGTTTGGGAAGAGCTCCGGCAGATTCCTTACGGAGAAACAATCAGCTACAAGGTGCTTGCTGAACGCATCAGCGGCAGCAATTATTCGCGTGCTGTTGCCAATGCCAATGGTAAAAACCCGATTTCGATTATTATTCCATGCCACAGAGTCATCGCGAGCAACAATACGCTCGGCGGATATACCGGCGGCCTGGATAAGAAAAAACTGCTCTTATCTGTTGAAGGCAGATAGCCTTGCTATATTAATGAAATTCAGCTATATTATTAGTATCAGAAGCAGTAGCAGAAACGTTTCTTTAAGAGAGCCGGTGGCTGGTGGGAACCGGTATTAACGTCAAGTGAACTTGTCTGTGTTAATTTCATATCTTTTAAAGTTGCACATAATGTGAATGCGGGTGGTACCGCGGTCGTATAGATCGTCCCATATCTTTTTTAGATATGGGATTTTTTTATTTAATAGGAGGAAAACCAATGACGTTTAAACACAGAGACATCGAAAAAAAATGGCAGCAGTACTGGGAAAACAACAAAACATTTAAAACCGAAGACGAAATCGGCAAAGAGAAATTTTACGCCCTCGATATGTTCCCGTACCCGTCAGGTGCCGGACTTCACGTCGGTCATCCGGAAGGCTACACAGCGACAGATATCGTCAGCCGCATGAAACGCATGCAGGGCTACAATGTGCTCCACCCTATGGGCTGGGACGCTTTTGGTCTGCCTGCAGAACAGTATGCAATTGACACCGGCAATGATATTCATGCTTTTAACGAAAAGAATATCGATAACTTCCGCCGTCAGATCAAAGAACTTGGTTTCAGCTACGACTGGGACAGAGAAATTAACACGACAGATCCTGAATACTATAAATGGACACAGTGGATTTTTATCCAGCTGTATAAAAAAGGACTTGCCTACGTAGATGAAGTACCTGTGAACTGGTGTGAAGCACTCGGCACAGTGCTCGCCAATGAAGAAGTTATTGACGGCAAGAGTGAACGCGGCGGCCATCCGGTAGTAAGGAAACCGATGAGACAATGGATTCTCCGTATTACTGAATACGCTGACCGTTTATTGGAAGACCTTGATGATCTCGATTGGCCTGAATCATTAAAAGATATGCAGCGCAACTGGATCGGCAAATCAGAAGGGGCAAACGTCACTTTTGAAATCGATGGTTTCGATGAGTCATTCTCTGCGTTTACAACACGTCCGGATACGATATACGGAGCAACGTATGCAGTTCTTTCTCCAGAACATAAATTAATTGATAAAATTACTTCTGATGAAGAAAGTGAAGCGGTTAAAGCTTATCAGGAAAAAGCGGCGCATAAGAGCGAGCTCGAACGTACTGATCTTGCGAAAGAAAAAACCGGTGTGTTTACAGGTGCTTATGCAATTAATCCATTAAGCGGAGAAAAACTGCCGATTTGGATTGCAGACTACGTTTTAGCGTCTTACGGTACTGGTGCAATTATGGCTGTTCCGGCGCATGATGAACGCGACTATGAATTTGCTAAGCAGTTTGATCTTAAGATACTTCCGGTGCTTAAAGGCGGAAACATAGAAGAGGAAGCATTTACCGGCGAAGGTGTGCACATTAACTCAGGAGAGCTTAATGGACTTGGCCTCGAGGATGGTATTAAGAAAGCAATTGAGCTTCTCGAAGAGAAAAATGCCGGCGAAGCAAAAATTACTTACAGATTAAGAGACTGGCTGTTCAGCCGTCAGCGCTACTGGGGAGAGCCGATTCCTGTAATTCACTGGGAAGACGGCACGATGACGACAGTTCCTGAAGAAGAATTACCGCTCGAACTGCCGGTAATGACTGAAATCAAACCGTCAGGTACAGGCGAATCACCGCTTGCAAACCATACTGAGTGGATTAATGTTGTCAGAGAAGACGGCGTTAAAGGCCGCCGCGAGACAAATACAATGCCGCAGTGGGCCGGCAGCAGCTGGTACTTCCTGCGCTTTATCGACCCGCACAATACGGAACAGCTGGCTGACCCTGAAAAACTGAAACACTGGCTGCCTGTAGATTTATATATCGGCGGTGCAGAGCATGCGGTACTGCACTTACTTTACGCAAGATTCTGGCACAAGTTCCTGTACGACCTTGGCGTTGTTCCGACGAAAGAGCCGTTCCAAAAATTATATAACCAAGGAATGATTCTCGGTGAAGGCAACGAGAAGATGAGTAAATCAAAAGGCAACGTAGTAAACCCGGATGATATTATTTATTCTCACGGGGCAGATACGCTGAGACTGTATGAAATGTTCATGGGGCCGCTCGATGCATCAATCGCATGGAGTGAAAATGGTCTGGACGGGGCGAGAAGATTCTTAGACCGTGTATGGAGACTCATAGTTAATGAAGAAACAGGTGAACCTGCAGCGAAAATCGTCGACAAAGAAACACCTGATCTCGATAAAGTTTATAATGAAACTGTGAAGAAAGTAACGGAAGACTTTGCATCGCTGCTGTTTAACACGGGTATTTCACAGCTGATGGTATTCGTAAATGAAGCCTACAAAGCTGAAGAAGTCAGCAAGTCTTATATCGAAAACTTTGTTAAACTGCTGTCTCCTGTAGCGCCGCACATCGCGGAAGAATTGTGGAGTATTTTAGGCAACGAAGAAACACTTGCCTATGCAGAATGGCCTGCCTACGATGAATCAAAACTTGTAGAAGATACAGTGGAGATCGTTGTACAGGTTAACGGCAAAGTTAAGAATAAACTGGAAATCGAAAGAGACCTCACAAAAGAAGCAACAGAAGAACTTGCACTGGCTGATGAAAAAATTAAAGAAGCTGTAGAAGGAAAAACGGTGCGTAAAGTAATCGTTGTACCTCAGAAATTAGTGAATATTGTAGCTAATTAATATAGAACACCGCTCCGGGCCTGATTGCAGACCGGGGAGCGGTGCTTTTTTTGTGCAGTGTATGGTAATCATCCAAATAAAAGAGATTAGATGAGATCTACCTGTTTGAACAGTGATATCCTGCCACATAGCCGGTAACCAGTGCGCTTGTAATATTGTATCCGCCGGTGTAGCCGTGAATATCCAGCACTTCTCCTGCAAAGTGGAGTCCCTCGATTAACTTGCTCGACATGGTAGACGGGTTAATTTCTTTTAAGTTAACGCCGCCGCCTGTAACAAAGGCTTTTTCAATTGACTGAGTGCCGTTTACGTTGAACGTAAAGCGTTTGAAAAATTCAACAAGTGCCTGTTTCTGCTGATTCGATACGTGGTGGCCGCTGGTGCTGCCGTCGATTTTTAAATACTCAAGCACGAAATTAATCAGCCGTTCCTGGTGTATATTTTTTAAAATATTTTTCAAACTTTTATCGACATTGTCTTTAATAGTTTTATTAATGTATTCCTGCATTTCACCCATCGTATACTGCGGGAAAAAGTCGAGCTGCATTTTAATGTTTTCTTTCTTCTGAGACAATTGCTCTTTATAGACGAACTGGCTGCAGCGGAGGGCAGCAGGGCCGCTCACGCCAAAATGAGTAAAAATCATATCCATCTGATGAGTAACACGGGGTTTGCCGTTTTTCTTTAAGACAGATAAAGCAACGTCGTCAAGACTGATGCCTTTTAAGGAACCGTCAGTGAAAAAACGCTGGTTGGATGTAATCGGCACCTCAGTCGGAAACAGGTCGGTGACTGTATGCCCGAGTGTTTTTGCAAATTTGTGGCCGTCACCTGTTGAGCCTGTCTGCGGCACGCTTTTGCCACCGGTCGTAATAATGACATTGCGGGCGTTAAATGTATCTCCATCGCTTGTTTTTACGCCGGTAATTTTATCGCCTTCAGTTAATACTGCAGCAACTTCCGTTTCAAAACGGATGTCTACTTTATTCTGTTCGAGCTGTTCTAAAAATACATTCAGCACATCTTTTGCTTTGTTCGAAACCGGGAACATCCGGCCATGGTCTTCTTCTTTTAATTTTACACCGTTGGATTCGACGAAATTAATAATTGATTCATTGTCGAAGACAGAAAATGGGCCGTATAGAAATTTTCCGTTACCCGGTATATGTTTAATAATTTCTTCATAAGGCAGACGGTTGGTAACATTGCAGCGGCCTCCGCCTGAAATCAGCAATTTTTTGCCGAGCTTTTTATTCTTTTCGATTAAAAGCACCTTGTTATTGTTTAAACTTGCAGCGTAGGCTGCCATAATTCCGCTGACACCGCCGCCGATTACTATTGTATCGTACATGAGTTTTCTCCTTTTAGTTTTAAAGTATTCCTTTATCCATTATAATAATGGGTATGTTTATTATAGATAAGAAGGGTTAATATATGTCGGATCAGAAAAAGATGTTTCGCGGTACATTCCTTTTAACCGCGGCTACATTTACTACCCAGATTTTGGGAATGCTTTATTTAATTCCATTTTACAGCATAATGGGCGGAGAAGAAAACCTCGCTCTTTACGGGTATGCTTATACACCGTACACAATTATGCTGTCGATTGCCGCAGCCGGCGTTCCCGGAGCGGTATCGAAATTCGTTGCAAAGTATAATGCGCTCGGTGCTTACGAGACTAGTCAGAAACTTTACAAATCAAGTCTCGTTGTCATGATGGTTTCAGGTATTCTTGCTTTTCTTGCTTTATATTTCATGGCGCCGGTTATCGCTGAAGCACAAAGTGCAGCAGGCGGGGGCGGAGAACACCGCTGGAGCACCGAAGATATCACCAGTATTATACGCGTAATCAGTTTTGCAGTCATTGTTGTACCATTTATGGCAACGTGGAGAGGGATTTTCCAGGGACACGAGTCATTCGGCCCGACGAGCGTCTCTTCAGTTGTCGAGCAGATTTTACGTATCGCAGTATTGTTATCAGGTGCCTTTATTGTTATTAATGTAATGGACGGTTCGATAAAAACCGCTAACGAAATTGCCGTTTTTGCTGCTTTTATCGGAGCGGTCGGTGCAACTGTAACACTCGCCGTATTCTGGAGAAAACGCAAACCGTTTATGGCTGAGCAGCGTAAACAGGATACGAGCGGCATTGACTTGTCCTACGGTGAAATGTATAAGGAAATTATCCGCTACGGTCTGCCGTTTATCATTGTCAGCGTGAGTATTCCGGTCGTCTTATTTATCGACCAGATGACGCATAATAACGCATTGACACTCGCTGGCGTGCCAGGCAGTGTGCAGGATTCATGGTTCGGGATGCTGAACCTGACAACGCACAAACTCGTGATGATCCCAACAGCATTCGCATCTGCCTTTGCGATTACTATTTTACCGTTCATCACAAAAAACTATCAGCAGAAATTATTTGATAATGTTCATAGCCAGGTGAAATCGATGATTCTGATGCTCCTGTTTTTCGTTATCCCGGCAGGTATCGGGATGATGATTTTATCAGCACCGATCTATACATCGTTTTACAGCTATAATGAAGTCGGAATTATGATACTGACTTTTTATGCACCTGTCAGCATTATCATTTCCTTGTTTTCTGTGACGTGCTCCATCGTTCAGGGAATAGACAAGCAGCACCTGACGTTTTACGTAGTCATTGTCATGCTTGTCATCAAAGCGGCTATCAACATTCCGCTGATTATGAACTTTTACACAGTCGGCGCAGTCATGGGGACAGCCATCGCTCTCGGTGCCGGAGTAATTATGAACCTGATTATTATTAAAAAACACGGAAAAATTCGTTTCCGCGCCTTCGTCGCACCGATCTTTCAGATTATTGTATGCGCGCTGGCAATGCTGTTGGCAGTAGAACTTGTATACTACCTGCTGATGATTAATATCGATGAAATGACGACTTTAAATTCTGTTTTAACACTGTTAATTACAGTTCCGGCAGGTGTGCTTGTTTATCTGTTTATTTCATTTAAAACAGGACTTGCAGATGAAGTGCTCGGAGACCGGGCAGGGAAAATCCGACAGAAAGTGAAGTTTTTATAATGAGACTGGATAAATATCTTGCGAATGCAAATCTCGGCAGCCGCAAAGAAGTCAATAAACTGATTAAAAAAGGAGATATTTCCGTTAACGGGGATATCGTTAAAAGTCCAAAGACAGACGTCAGTTACGATGACGAAATTTATTATATTGATGTTCCGATTGTCCTGGAGGAATTTATTTACTTTATGATGAATAAGCCGGACGGAGTAATATCTTCAACGGAAGAAGGGCCGACGGAAACAGTCATCGATTTAATCGCCCATCCGCAGCAGGGTGAATTATTCCCTGTCGGCAGACTGGACAAAGATACGGTGGGGCTTTTGTTTATTACAAACGACGGCAAACTTGCCCACCAGCTGCTGTCTCCTAAAAATGAATACTATAAAACGTATCACGTGACACTGAGAGACGAAGTGTCACCGGAAGATATCATCAGGCTTGAAACGGGAATTGAATTGAAGGACTTTACAACTAAACCTGCAAAAGCGGAACTATTAAGTCCAAACGAAGTATCGCTGTCGATTACTGAAGGAAAGTTTCATCAGGTTAAGCGGATGTTTTCAGCCACCGGCAATGAAGTTATCAGGCTGAAGCGGACGGGCTTTGCATCATTGATACTGGATGAAACACTTGCTGAAGGCGAATACCGCAGGTTAACTGAAGAAGAAATAAAAAATTTAAATAATTAAGTTTAGAATATCCAGACCAGGGTATATTTTATATTAAGTCCAATGAAAAACAATTTTATAATATGAGGTGTATCAAATGGGAAAATTATTTAATTTAGTATTTAAAGTCGGTGCGGTACTCGGTATTGCATATGCTGCAAAAAAACTTGCAGACAATAAAGATGCTGTAAAAGAAGAATATGCGAAAGCGAAAGAAGATCCGAAAGGCTATGCACAGAACGTGCAGGAGAAAGCAACTGCAAAAGTGCAGGATGTTCAGTCTAAAGCTCAGGAAGAGTATTCTAAAGCAAAAGAAGATCCAAAAGCTTACGCAGAAAACATGCAGAATAAAGTAACTGACAAAGCAAAAGAAGTACAGTCCAAAGCAAATGAACAGATGGACGCTGCTAAAGACAAAGCCGAGGAAGTACAGTCTAAAGCGAACAAAAAAGTAGATGAAGCAAAAGACAAAATTGATGATGCGCAAACTAAAGCAAACGAAAAGGTAGATTCAGCGAAAGACAAAGCTGATGACGTTCAGTCTAAAGCGAATAAAGAAGTAGATCAAGCAGCAGAAGACCCTGAAGCTTACAAAGAAAAATTAAAAGAAAAAGGTCAGAAAAAAGCGGACGAAGTAAAAAAAGACGCTAAAAAAGAAATGAATAAAGATAAATCTGATGCAGATGCTAAACCGGATAGAGAGACTCCGGATAATGTTGATCAAAGAGAATCTGTACTCGCAGATGAAGGTGGACTTTCAGAAAGCGAAGTAGAGAAATTCGAAGAAGAGCACGATGTTGATGTTGTTGGAGAAGCAGGCGCTAAAGATGAAAATCATAACGTTCATGTCGTTACTGATAACAATAAAAACAGTAATAACAACAAGAACAAAAACAACAATAATAAGAATAGCGGCAAAAACAAGCAATAATTAAGCAAATTTAAAAGGCTTAGACAAAAGCCTTGAAGCAATAAGAGAGATGGCTTGAAAATCTTGATTTTAAGATTTTCAGGCCGTTTTTTTATAGAGTAGATTAAAGACGGATTGTCAGAAAAGTTTCCTCAAGATCACTGTCATGCCAACCTGGTTTGATGGGGTTGGCATGACCGGAGCTCATGTATACGCAAGACTCGGTGCGTTGGCATGACGGGATCTCATGTATACGCAAGACTCGATGCGTTGGCATGACGGAAGCTCATGTATACGAAAGACTCGATGCGTTGGCATGACGGGTGCTCATGTATACGAAAGGCGCGATGCGTTGGCATGACGGAAGCTCATGTATACGAAAGGCGTGATGCGTTGGCATGACGGAGTCTCATATATATCCCAGTCCCTTTTCTCAAAATTTCTCCCACACCAAAACTGAAAAAACTTATTAAAAAGTATATAATAGAAGAAAATCTCTTGCTGGAGCTGATAATAATGGATGCGAAACAATTAGTTAGTCAATATAAAGATGATTTAATCAAGGATTTGATGGGGCTGCTCTCAATTGACAGTGTAAAAAGTGATGCAGTTAAGGACGCGCCTGTCGGTGAAGGGCCGAAACAAGCACTCGAATATATGATTAATCTCGGAGCACAAGAAGGACTGCCGACGAAAGTTGTAGATAATCTTGCCGGTCATATTGAATTTGGTCAAGGTGAGAAATTGTTCGGTGTTCTCGGACATGTGGATGTAGTGCCGCCGGGCAAAGGATGGACGTCGGAACCATTCGAACCGGTCCTTGCCAATAATGAAATTACCGCGCGCGGTGTACAGGACGATAAAGGCCCGACAATGGCTGCTTATTACGCCTTGAAAATTTTACATAACGAAGGGTATAAATTTAATCAGCGTGTCCGTCTAATTGTCGGCACGGATGAAGAGTCAGACTGGCAGTGTACGGATGCTTACTTCAAAAGTGAAGAAATGCCAGATGCCGGATTTTCTCCCGATGCTGCTTTCCCGGTTATTCACGGAGAAAAGGGAATTACTTCGTTTAATATCGTCCAGACGAATCTCGATGATGAATATGTCGACAGCGATATTGAATTAAAAGCATTTATTTCCGGTGAGCGTTACAACATGGTGCCGGAGTCTGCGGAAGCGAAACTAAAAGTTCTGACACAAATGAGCTCAATTATTCAGGCTTACGAAGGGTTTATCCGGAAAACAGGAAATACCGGAAAATACGAAATTGACGGCGGCTTCTTAAAACTTGAACTGTCCGGCAAAAGTGCACACGGTTCGACACCGGAAGAGGGTGTGAACGCCGGTACCGAGCTGCTTAAGTTTCTTGCGGAAATTGAGCTCGACACAAATGGCAGGCAGTTTGTCAATTTTGCAGAAAAATACATCATCGGCAATTTAAGCGGCGAACAGTTCGGCATGGCGCATCATCACGAGGAGATGGGAAATGTCAGTGTAAATACAGGCATGATTAACTATACGGAAGTTGACGGCGGTATTTTCGGGGTGAACTTAAGATATCCGGCTGGTCTTGATTTTGATCAGGGCATTGAAAATTTGGAAGAAACGATAAAAGAAACAGGTTTTACAATTGAAGATATCAGTGACCAGAAACCCCATTATGTCGATAAGAATGACCCGCTTGTTTTAAAATTGCTGGAAAGCTACCAGAAGCACACCGGTGATGACAGTGAAGCATTTACTATCGGCGGAGGAACCTATGCGCGCACCCTTGAAAGGGGTGTCGCTTTCGGTGCAATGTTCAGCGATACTGTTGATACGATGCACCAGAAAGATGAGCGTATGAATATCGATGAACTGCTGCTGGCAACAGCGATTTATCTGGAAGCTTTATATAATACGTGTGTGGTTAAACCTTGACTTTAATGCTTCAATTTACACATTAAATGAATATCTGCTGCTTAATGGACAGGCAATAATAACAGATATTTTTGAAGAATCAAACATCGGGTATACAGTATATGAAAGAATGAAATCCTCTATTCCCAGAAGGCGTAAAACCTGTTATACTAACATTTGCTTCTTTGCTCGTGGAACGGGTCCGATTCAGGCAGCCGAGTAAAAATTGAGCTTTAAAATCAGTACATCATTCAGTTAACTTTAAACAACATTTTGTTTAGTGTATAATAATTTATCTGAACAACATCACAGTTGCTATGTACTAACATTCAGTTGGCAAAAGTATTACATCTTTTGTCCTTGAAATAAAACATTAAACCCGATAAAATTTTAAACACGAACTAAATTTGCGCTATCTAATTAAATATTATAGCGCAAATTTTTATTTGAACGATGAAACGAGGTGTAAGAATTGGATCATTTCTATCAACTCGGCTGGCAATTAGATCCTTTAGGAGGCCCATCCGGTGAAGCTTATAAAGCTGAGCAGGACGGCCGCAAATTATTCCTGAAAAGAAACGCCAGCCCTTTCCTAGCGGCGTTATCCGCAGAAGGCATCGTCCCGAAACTCGTTTGGACAAAACGGATCGAGACGGGCGAAGTGGTAACAGCACAGCATTGGAAAAATGGCCGGGAGTTGACACGTGAAGATATGGGAGGGCTGCGGGTCGCAGCGCTGATGAGTAAGATACACACATCAGAACCGCTTCTCACGATGTTAAAACGTCTCGGCATGAAACCGATGCTGCCGGAAATTTTACTTAACAAAATACAGTCATCGTTATCTCCGAAAGTTAACGCCCATCACGTCGTTAGAAATGCTATCCAATACCTCGAGAACGCAGTGCCGGAAATTGAGGTTGCAGATTGCAGAGTGTGCCACGGTGATGTAAACCATCACAACTGGCTGCTTTCTGATACGGACGAGCTCTTTTTAGTCGACTGGGAAGGTGCAATGATTGCAGACCCGGCCATCGACCTCGGAATGATCTTATATCCGTATGTTGAACACAGCGAGTGGGACAGCTGGCTCAGAGACTACGGAGTAGAACTCGATAACGACCTCCGCTCCCGCATGAAGTGGTATACTTTTGTACAGGCAATTACGATGATTCAATGGTATGAAGACCGGAAACGATTTACTGAAATGAACGAATGGATATTATTCCTGTCGAAAGCTATGGACAAGGACCGTCTTATTTAATAATTGAGAGTAGTGAATATTTTTGAGAATGCGCAATAAGCCCTGGGCGATTGATTATCTGGAATCAAATGACCAGCTTGTGGATGTTAACAATAATTACAGTAAAAAAATAAAAGAGTTTTTCAGTAAGGATCAGCCGCTTCATATCGAAGTCGGTACAGGCATGGGGACTTTTATTACGACGCTTGCACAGAATAATCCCGATATTAATTACGTCGGGATTGAAATAGACAAGAACGTTATGATCCGCGTAACGGAAAAGGTAGTAGATCTCGGGTTAGAAAATGTAAGACTCGTGCTTCTGGATGCCAACAAACTGATGGATTACTTTAATGAAAACGAAGTCGATAAAGTCTATCTGAACTTTTCCGATCCATGGCCGAAGAACCGTCATGCAAAGAGAAGGCTGACACACAGCAATTTTTTATCGAGTTATAAACAGCTGTTAAAAGAAAACACAATTGTGGAATTTAAAACGGATAACAGAGGACTGTTCGAATTCAGCCTGATATCGATGAATACATACGGCATGAAATTCGAAAATCTGAACCTCGATGTTCACGCTGATGAACCCGAAACGAATATCCGTACTGAATATGAAGAAAAATTCTCGCAGCGCGGTCATAAAATATATTGGATTCAGGCATCTTTCTAAGGGAAGGTGCTTTTTTATATTCGTGTATTATCCCTTAAACAATGTTAAAATGTAAGGATACAAAACATTTAGAGTGGAGGAATATAATGACACAGTTCGATTTCAATAAAACTACGTCAAGAGAAGGTACATACAGCGTTCAGTACGACGGCACCGAAGCTTTATTCGGAGCGACAGGACTCGAACCTTTCTGGATTGCGGACATGGATATAGAAACACCCGAAGTCATCAGAGATGCGATTAAAAGACGTGTCGACAACGGGATATTCGGTTATACGATGTGGCAGAACGAGCGTTTTTACGAACCGATAAAACACTGGTGGAAAACGCGCTTTAATATTTCTTTAAACGAAGATGATATTCACTATGCTGCTTCGGTATTATATACTGTCGGGGAAGTGATGAGGCAGACGACAAACGAAGGAGACGGGGTTATCTTAACGACGCCATCCTACAACTCATTCCCGAATTTAATTAAAGGGAATGACCGTAAAATAGTGGAGACACCTCTGATTTACGATGAGAGTAAAAAGGAATACTTTTTAAATACAGAAGAGTTTAAGAATCTGTGCGCGCGTGAAGATGTAACTTTATATATTCACTGCAACCCGCACAATCCGACCGGCAAAGTCTGGTCAAAAGAAGAGCTGTCTGAAATTAAGAAAATCTGCCAGGAAAACAAGGTATATTTAATCAGCGATGAAATTCATATGGATTTTGTCCGTCCGAAAGAGGATTTTGTGTCGATGGTATCGCTGCTTGAAGAAAATGATTCCGTGCTCGTAACGACCGGACTCGGGAAGTCATTTAACCTGGCGAGTATTCCGCACTCTTATTTTATTACAAAAGACAGAAATATTACGGCTGATATTACTACTGCAATGGGGAGCAGATATAATGTCAACACAGCTTCCAGTCTCGCACTCGCGGCGATAGAGGCTGCTTATACGGAATGCGGGGAATGGATTGACCAGCTGAACGATCATGTGGCAGAGAACTTCCAGCTGATCAGCGACTATATCGACGAGCATCTGTCCGAATATTTATCATTTGATATTCCGAAGGCAACTTATCTCGGCTGGATCAGTTTTGAAAAATCCGGCCTGGATGCATCAGAGGTCCACAGAGCTCTTGTGGAAGTCGGCGGAATTGCTGTGTCTCCGGGCAAACTGTATCTGGACGATGAGAACAAACATTTCAGATTCAATGTTGCTTCGAGCAGGACACGTATAGAAGACGGTCTTGACCGCATCAGAAAAACATTTGAACATTTAAGCAAATAAAAAAATCATGGGGATTACTGAACAGTAATCTCCATGATTTCAGCTGTGTAAGGATCTGCTAAAAAGTTATATTTCACCGTATTTTCATCATTGCCGACATGCAGCACACCGCTTACGGTGTTTGTATTTAAACCAAAACGGTTTTGGCCGTCTGCCTGGTAGTCGAGTGAAATGAATGAAATGTCTTCAAATTGAAGGTGCAGGTTATCGACAATTTTCTTCGTATCGACTCTGCGGTGCAGTAATAACCATACTAATAGCGGAATAACCGTTACAGCCAATAATGTAAATACAATCAAATTACGCTTCATATGTACATCCTCCTTATGAAGTAGTTTAACACAGAATATTAAATAATTAACAATTAAAAGGGGTATTTTCATGGAACTGTCGAAAAAAACATTGGAAAGAATGAAGGCTTTAACAGAATTGCACGGTGCTCCCGGATTTGAAGATAAAGTACGTGAATACATGAGAGCTGAACTGTCGGAATATGCTGATGAAATTATTCAGGATGGCCTCGGCGGTATTTTTGCAGTCAAAAAGAGCAAAAATAAAAATGCTCCGAAAGTTCTTGTCGCAGCTCATATGGACGAGGTCGGTTTTATGGTCACTGAACTGACGGACAACGGCTTCCTTAAATTTACGCCGCTTGGGGGCTGGCCGACTGATGTTTTATTAAGTCAGCGGTTTTCAGTACGCACAGCATCGGATGAAGAAATTACAGGCGTTATCGGCAGCGTGCCGGTTCACTTCAGAAGAGGTGAAAACAAGGAGACTAAAATCGAAGACATGCTTCTCGATGTGGGTGCGGACTCAAAAGAGGAACTGCTTGAAATGGGGATCAATCTCGGTGATTCTATCGTGCCGAAAGTCGATTTTCAGGTTCTTAAAAATGACAAAAAATTACTTGCCAAAGCTTGGGACAACAGATATGGCTGCCTGATTGCGATTGAAACGCTCGAGTCGCTTAAAGATACTGAGCTCGACTGCGATTTGTATATTGGAGCAAATGTTCAGGAAGAAGTTGGACTCCGCGGAGCGAAAGCCAGCGCTAATATGATTAAGCCCGATATTGCTTTCGTTGTTGACTGTTCACCGGCCAACGATATGATGGGCAAAAAAGACGATCTTGGCAAGATAGGAGAGGGAACTCTGCTTCGTCTGTTTGACCGCACTATGATTCTTTCTCCTAAAATGCGGGAGTTTCTGCTCGATACAGCCAAAGCTTCGGATGTTAAGTATCAGTATTATCACTCACCGGGCGGAACGGATGCCGGCAGCATTCATGTCTCAGGGAACGGAGTGCCGTCAGCTGTAGTCGGTATTTGTTCACGCTATATTCACACGGCGAACTCCATTATTAACTATGAGGATTATTTGCATGCACATAATTTATTAACTTCACTGATTAAAAACGTCAATAATGAAACTGCAGACAGAATCCGGGGATAAGCTATGAAAAACATACTGCACCGCTGGTTTATAGAAGCGATGAGTTTTATGGCACTCGGCTTATTCGGCACTTTAATCATCGGTCTGATTATTAATACTGCGGCATCTTATATCCCGTTTTTAAGCAGCCTGTCGGTAATCGGCGATACAGCACAGAGCTTAACAGGCGCTGCGATCGGTGTTGCCATTGCTTACGGCTTGAAGTCTCCCCCGCTCGTTATTTTCTCGGTGCTCGCTGTCAGCCAGCACGCTTATGATCTAGGCGGGGCGGCTGCGAGTTTTATCGTAAGTTTAATAATTATTGAAGCGGCGAGACTTTATCAGCAGAAAACGAAACTCGATATAATCTTGACACCGCTGTTTACTTTAATTGCCGGTTTTCTGATCGCCGGTTTAATCGGCGAAGCAGTAGGCGGTGTAATGACGGGGCTTGGCGATATTATCGTCTTTGCGACTGATCAGCAGCCGTTTATGATGGGCATTCTTGTAAGTGTCGTCTTCGGCATCACGCTGACAGCGCCGCTGTCGAGTGCGGCTCTTGCTCTCATGCTCGACTTAAGCGGTGTAGCCGCCGGTGCAGCAGTTATCGGCTGCTGCTGCCATATGGTCGGGCTCGCTGCGATGAGCTACAAAGATAACGGCGTATCCGGTGTCATTTCAATCGGTGTCGGCACATCGATGCTGCAGGTGCCGAATATACTGAGGAATCCTTTCATTATTATGCCGTCAGTTATCGCCAGTGCAATTATTGCACCGATTATGACTGTCTTTTTTCCGATGGAAAATAATGCAGCCGGCGCAGGCATGGGAACGAGCGGCTTCGTCGGCCAGATTATGGCAGTTGAAACGATGGGGCTGTCGATGTCCACTGTTATGCTGATTCTGGTATTTCATATCGTTTTACCTCTAATTGTAACTCTGATATTCTATAAACTGTTTAGCTTTTACGGGTTTATTAAACAGGGCGATCAAATTATTAGCTTAGGTAAATAACACAGGAGGTAAATCATGAATATTTATAAATTGCGTGATCTGATTATTGAAAGAATCACGGCAAAAAGAAATGATGTTTCACATAAATTCAACCGCGAAAAGGAAGAACTGCGCGTTGAGCGTACTGATAACGGCCAGGGAATTACAATTGCTTTATCAAAAGCACTGAATAAAGCGAAGAATGATGATAAAATTATAGATGAACTTGTTTATTATATCGATGAATCTCTGACGCGTATGGGCGAAGAGAAAATCGATGCGGAGACAGCGGCGATTTACCCCGTTGTCCGTGCAACGAGTTTCCCCGATAAAACTAAAGGCGGCGAGCCGTTTATCATTACACCGCATACGAATGAAACGAATATTTATTATGCAGTTGATTTTGATAAGAGTTACCGATTAATCGACGAAGCATTGCTTGACTCTCTCGGCATGTCGGAAGAAGATATGAAAGTGCTCGCGGAAAACAATTTAAAAAATCTGCCGGTTGAAATTAAAAAACAGACAGTTCAGGACAATGATTTTTACTTCATTAATCATAATGACGGCTACGATTCGTCGCGTATTTTAAATACGGACTTCCTGCATGAAATGCTGGAAAAAACAGAAGGCGAAATGCTGGTCGGCCTGCCGCATCAGGATGTGCTGATTATAGCGGACTGTAAAAATAACGTCGGCTACGATATTATGGCACAGATGATGATGCAGTACTTTGCAGAAGGACTGACACCGATAACATCTCTGTCGTTTTCATACGACGGAGCTAAGCTGCAGCCTGTATTTATATTAGGCAAGCAGAGAAATTACAATAACAAAAACAAATAGCGAAGAAAGTAGTGAATGATGTGAGACTCACATACAATGAAAACGTTGGAGATGTATTATTTGTAACATTAAGAAAGACGAAGAATGTCTCATATGAACACCATGGCGATATTACTCTGATTAAAGACGGCGATGAAGTCATCGGCCTGAATATTTTCAAGGCAGCGGATAACCTGTCACTTGAAAATACAGACATCAGCGACTATGAAACGATGGTGCCGCGTATTAACGAACTGCTCCAGAAGAATGGTCTTGAAACAATTGAGTTCGATTTGACACCGAAGTTTATCGTCGGCAAAGTAATCGAAAAAGAAGCGCATCCGGATGCGGATAAACTGAAGGTAACAAAAGTGGATGTCGGCACAGAAGTGCTGCAGATTGTCTGCGGCGCGCCGAACGTTGATACGGAACAGAAGGTTGTCGTAGCAAGAGTCGGTGCTGTAATGCCCGGCGGTTTATATATTAAGCCTTCCACTCTCCGGGGTGTGGATTCAAACGGGATGATTTGTTCTAAAAAGGAACTTAACTTAAAAGATGACGGGGTAAAAGGTATCTATGTTTTAGACGGCAGTTACAGCGTCGGCCAGCCGTTCCCGGTCGGATAAAGGTGAGATTAAATGACGAGAAGAAAAAGACGAGAATTTAATAAGGAACGCCACGACAGAGAAGAGAGTAAAGAAGCATTCAAGTTTCCTCTTGATATCGGCAGTCCGGACGATGCGGATAACGAACCTGAAACTCCATTATATTCACCGCCTGCCTATGTCAGACGGCCGCAGCAGGAAACGAAATACAGCACGTCAAAACCGTCGGTAAAACGGCCGACGAGAATGACGATTTCTAAAGCGCGTCAGGTTCCATCGTCAGTTTACGGCTTGAAAAAGCCGGAACGGCCCGAACGGGATGAGCGTGAAATTTACCTTGAAAAATTTAAAAATTATAATTCTGTCATTGTCGATAAAATTGTGCAGGAACGTACCGAACGTGAAAAAAGGAAAGATAAACAGAAGATAAAAGAGCAGCAGCGGCGTACGGAACTTGCTGCGCTTAAAAAGAAACGCGATTCAGAAAGAGCAGGCGGCGCAAAGTCCAGGCAAAAAGTGCCAGCGAGAGAAAAGCAGCATGATACACTGAGTGTACTCGGTTCAAAACAGAACAAGCTGCGCGAAAAACAGCAGGCGGCAAACGGCAAACGAATCGGCCCGAATGCAACGCAGCCGGGTATAAGCATACTCGGAAGTGCTCAGGCAGCTGATTACAAAGAACCGGACAAAGCGCTGTCAGAAAAAATTGACGAAGCATTTGTTAAACTGAATGTGGAAGGCCGTGTCATCAGTTATACTTCAAACGGTATTATCGGCCGCTATGAAGTGAAGCTGAACCGTGCCTTTAGAGTCAGTAATATACCGCGTCTGAATGCAGCTTTGAAAGAAGAACTCAGCCTTAATGAACTGCGTATTATGAGCCCGCTGATCGGCACGTCCAACATTGGTCTCGAAGTTCCGCTTGAAAATCCGCGTCCGATTACTTTCCGCACGCTTTTTGAAGCGAGCAGTCTAAAGCTTCGTAAAAGTGATTACAAATTTGCAGTCGGTAAAACGGTTGACGATAAAATTTTCAGCTATGAATTATCAAAAGCAGGACATATTTTAATTTACGGCAATCAGCCGAATTACGATACGAATGTAATCGACAATATACTGCTGTCGCTGTTAATGAACCACAATTCGAACGATTTAAAAATTGCAATCGCAGCTGAAGATGACAAATATGATGACTATCTCGACGTGCCGCATTCATACAGCAGCAGAGTTTCACCGACAGACAAAGAAGCACTGAAAATGTTTCTGCACGAGCTGAATGAACGCAGTGTGGCGTTCAGAAGGGCACATGTCAGAAATATTCAGAGTTATAACAGCCGCGTGAAATTCGAGTCGAGAAAAGCAACCCTGGTAATTATTATCGATGATCTTGCTGCCTTATTGCAGAATAAAAATCCGGATGCAGTACGCGCGCTGATACAAATTTTAAAACAGGGAAAACCTCTCGGCATTCATGTCATTGCAAACCATATGGATACAAAAATCGATATCCGCTACGAACTTTTGCAGCTGCTGCAGACCAAGATTGCCTTTTGCGATCCGGATAATAACGCAGTCAGCGGCACAGATGAACTGACACAGGGCAATGATGCACTTGCTGTCATTCCTACTTCCAACAAACCGAACCGGATATCAATCGGCACGGTGAACAAAACAGTAAAACAGAGTGTATTTGATCATATAAAATATAATAATCGATGAAAGATTGGTGTAATCGTGAAGAAATATCATTTTATCGGAATAAAGGGTGCGGGAATGAGCGCACTTGCTCAGGTTCTCTATGACATAGGTCATGAAGTGCAGGGTTCTGATATTGAAAACGAAGTATTTACAGAGGGTCCATTGCGTAAAAAGGGAATAAAAATATTGCCTTTTTCCGAAGATAATATCGTCGAAGGCATGACATATATTGCAGGAAATGCATTTAAAGATGACCATCCTGAAATAAAAAAAGCTTATGAAATGGGCTTTGAAGTCATCCGCTATCATGTGTTTTTAGCAGACTTTATGAGCAGCTATATTTCAATCGGCGTTACCGGTTCGCACGGTAAGACATCGACGACAGGTCTTCTTTCGCACGTGATGAACGGAGATGTAGAAACGACGTATCTGATTGGTGACGGCACGGGATTTGGCCTGCCGGACAGTAAGTATTTTACTTTTGAATCATGTGAATATAAACGTCACTTCCTGAGCTACTATCCCGACTATGCAATCATTACAAACATAGATTTTGATCACCCTGATTACTTTAATGATATTTCAGATGTAGTGGACGCATTTAAGGAAATGGCATCGCAGGTGAAGAAATGTGTTATTGCTTACGGCAATGACCCGTATATCGGACAAATTAAAGAACACGTGAAGGATATGCTGACCTACGGTATTGAGAGCGGTGATGATATCATTGCGAAGAATATTAAAGTGACTGAATCCGGCACTGTTTTTGATGTGGAAATTAAAGGTGTTCATTATGATACATTTAAAATTCCGATGTTCGGTGATCACCTCGTCTTAAACTCGCTGGCAGTAATCGGAGTCTCTTATCTCGAAGACCTGGATATCGACTTGATTAAAGAATCATTTTTAAATTATAAAGGTGTAAAACGCCGTTTTTCTGAAACTAAACTTCATAATATGGTAATTGTTGACGATTATGCCCATCACCCAAAAGAAATCGATGCAACACTTGAGACAGCACGTAAAAAATATCCGGATCGTGAAATTATCTCGGTTTTCCAGCCGCATACCTTTTCGCGCACGGAAAAATTCCTGCAGGAATTTGCCGATGTACTGTCAACGTCCGATAAAGCCTATATAGTTGATATCTTTGGCTCAGCTCGTGAAACTGCCGGCAATTTATCGAGCAAGGATCTGGTCGATTTAATACCCGGGGCAGAGCTGCTGACGGAAGCCGACCTCGAACGTCTCGATAAACATGCAGACGGCGTTATTATATTTATGGGTGCAGGAGATATCCAGAAATATGAAAAACGCTTCACTGAACTGCTCTCTTAAAATAACGAAGAGATATATAAAATAAATGTTTATATCATTGTGAATTAGGTTATGATAATTAAGAATACAGAAAAGAAATATTGGAGGCGTTAGAATGGATTGGCAAATAGTTTTATATATTGCCGCGGGTATTGCCGCGATTGCATTTTTAGTACTGTGTATCGCAATTGCAGTTGTACTGTTCTCGGTTAAGAAAAACCTGGACCACGTAGCCAGCACCTTAGATGGACTGGATGGTCAGATTCAGGGAATTACACGCGAGTCAACAGACCTTCTGCACAAATCGAATCGTTTAGTTGAAGATATTCAAGGCAAGTCTGAAAAACTTAATGCTGTAGTGGATGCAGTGCAGGGTGTCGGTTATTCTGTAACCAACTTAAATGATTCTGTCGACCGTGTTACGAATTCAATTACACATAACATTTCTCAAAATGAAGAGAAAATTTCACAGGTTGTACAATGGTCAAACGTTGCTATGGAAATTGCGGATAAATGGCAAATAAGACAGCAGCAGCGCAACAGAGCTTACAATAAAGTGAATGTGGACGGGCAGTCAGAGAATTTATAAGTCTCAATGATTGATCCTGTTTGGAGGTTAAATCATGGAAACGTATAATAGAGACAGACACGTAAAAGGTGTCGAGAGCTACGATGCGCAAGTAGAAACATCGACCGGCCGCGATTTTACGGTAGGTCTCGCATTGGGATTATTCGTCGGCGTTGTCGGCGGTCTGTTTATCGCTCCTAAATCGGGAGATGCTTTAAGAGATGACATTAAGAAGCTCCAGGATTCTGTAGTCAATGAACAGAATGACGGACCTTCAATCTCTGAAAAGCTCGATGAGAAAGTCAGTGATGTTAAACAGATGGTTAAAGACAAGAAAGCTGAAATGGACGAAAAATCGAGAGTTAAGAAACTCGATGACTCAGCAGTCCAGCTTCAGCAGCAGGCAATCCAGGAGGAAGTCGCAGACAGTAATCTGAAGCGGCCGAACGTGGTTGATATGTCGAAATACGCGGAGAAATCCGTTGCAAAGCCCAAAAAATCGGATAAATAATTCAGTCACTCCATGTGACTGAATTTTTTTGTTATAATATTGTTACATATACGGTACCAAAGAAGCCAAAAATTTGGTATTATTGATTAAAACGTTTACATTTTCACATTAGACTCGGAGGGATATTATGACAGTTACTATATATGATGTGGCTAGAGAAGCAAAAGTCTCCATGGCAACAGTTTCTAGAGTCTTAAATGGTAATCCAAACGTCAAACCTGAAACAAGAAAAAAAGTTAAAGATGTTATAGATAGATTGAACTATCGCCCGAATGCGGTGGCAAGAGGACTTGCAAGCAAGAAAACGACGACAGTCGGCGTGATTATTCCGGATATTTCAGATCTTTATTATTCAGCGCTGGCGCGGGGCCTTGAAGACATCGCAGAAATGTATAATTATCAAATTATTATTACGAACACAGATCAGGATCCTAAGAAAGAACGCAATGCCTTTTTAAACCTAGTCAGCAAACAGGTTGACGGCATTATTTTCCTCGGCGGGAAACTGAACAGCGATGTGCTTCAGGATATTGAAACTTCAAGAGTGCCTGTAGTGATTTGCGGATCAGGTGAGGAAGATAATGATATTCCAAACGTTAATATTAATTACTATGAAGCAGCAAAAGAAGTTGCAGGGAAGCTCATCGCTGACGGCACTAAAAATATCTGTTTTGTTACAGCAGGATACTCCCGTTATCAGGAATCACGTATGATTTCAGGCATGAAAGAAGCATATGAAGAAGCGGGATTCAACGGCGACGATTATTTGATGACAGAAGATGCCGGAGATTACGAAAAAGGTAAAGAAATCTTCGGCAAACTGCTCGATAATGAACGCGATGCAGTCATTGTTATCAGTGACGAAGCAGCGATAGGTATACTGCACGGCGGGCATGAACATGGAGTTGCAATGCCTCAGCGTCTGCAGATTATCAGCTGTTCAAATACGCGTCTGGTAACGATGGTGAGACCGAAAATTTCGAGTGTCGCAGTACCATTATATGACCTTGGCGCAGTAGGCATGAGACTGCTGACAAAACTGATGAATGAAGAAGAAGTCGATACTACATCAGTCGAACTGCCTTACAGTATCGATTACCGTACGACCACAAGATAATGAACAAAGAAGAAACCGGAGGACCTCTTGATGAGAAGAGAGCCTCCGGTTTTTTGTTTTGTATGTACTTTGTTAAATCGACAACGTACATGGGATGAGCTGTATGAACGTTGTTAAATCGACAACGTACATAGAAAAAGCTGCATAGACTTTGTGAAAACAACAACGTCCATACAGCTCAAAAACACACCTCAAAATTCACAACCTACCGCATCTTAATGAACTTACCATAAAAAGATAAACACCCGCTCACTGTTCCAGATACATCATAAGCCGGTCGAGCGTACTCTTATTTTTCTCCGCAATCTCAACACGGCGCGGAATATCTGTAAAATCTTCCAGTGTGTCTTCCCACAGCACAGGGAAGTCCACTTGACATTTTTCCTTGTATTTATCGATAAATTTCTCCGGCAGCGGTCCTGACGGAGCATCGATATCTTTCATGGCTAGCCATACCTGGCTCCACATCCGGGGGACAACCTGCCAGATATTGTAACCGCCGCCGCCAACCGCAATCCACTTGCCGTCAGTATACTTATCTGCGAGCCCGCGAACGAAACGCGGTATTTCCTCATATGATCTGGAAGTCAAAGCTAAATGAGTCATCGGGTCCCGGAAGTGCGCATCTACGCCGTTCTGGCTCAGAATAATGTCGGGTTCAAAAATCTGGATTGCCTGTTCAATACTTGTTTTAAAGACTTCGAGAAATGACTCATCTTCAGTAAATGCATCGATGGGCAGATTCATCGTGAAACCGAAGCCTTCTTCTGTACCGCGTTCAGTAGCACTGCCTGTTCCGGGAAATAAATATCTGCCGGTTTCATGAATCGAATATGTCACAATATCGCTCCGGTTGTAGAAGGTCCACTGCACACCGTCACCGTGATGGGCGTCTGTATCGATATACATCACTTTTTTGCCGTATTTTTGGGCGAGGTATTCACACGCAATCGCAGTATCATTATAGACACAGAAGCCGTTCGCCTTGCCGCTGAATCCGTGATGGAGTCCTCCGGCTAGGCTCAAGGCCTTATCGGTCTGTCCGGTCATTACCAGATCGACAGCTGTCAGCGTGGCACCAACGAGAGCCGCACACTTTTCATGCATATCTTTAAAGCTCGGTGTATCTTCCGAATCCAGACCGTACTTCGCCAATTCTTCTTTCGACAGTTCGCCGTGTCCCGCTGCCCGCACCGCTTCGATATAATCACGGGAGTGGACGAGAGCGAGTTCCTCGTCTGTTGCTTTACGCGGTTTAATAATATCCTCATCAGTTAAAAATCCGGCATCCGTTAATAAGTCCGTCGTTAATTTTAAGCGCATCTGATTAAAAGGATGAGTATCGTTAAACCGGTATTTAAGCAGTTCATCGGTATAAACATACAAGGGTTTCATTACGACATCTCGCTTGGATCCAGTACATTAAATCCGGATTCTTTTAATTTTTCTATAGCAATTAACGGATTCATTGCATCGATGCGCAGTACGATAATTTTGTGATCTTTTTTATCTGCATTCGGATAAATTGAAATGCTGACGATTTTAATATTCAGGTCTTTGAATACTTTTCCGATATCAAATATGACTCCCATGCGGTCCTTAATATCAATTTCGATAATAGAACCGGGCTCTTTAATGCCTGTCAGCTCGAGGAAAGTATTAAGCATGTCTTTCTGGGTAACGATACCTACGATTTCTGCCCCGCGCATTACTGGAATTGCTCCAATCGCATAATGATAAAAATCTTTAGCGATTTCTTCGACGAAGTCGAGCGGATGGCAGGTGGTGACCTGCTGGCGCATAATCTTATTCAATTCGAGATCGAGCGATAAATCAGCATCCTTATTTGTAATGGACGGCAAGGCGAGATTCACATCTTTATCGGAAATAATACCTGCCAGACGGTTATTGTCATCCACAATCGGTATATGCCGGATTGATAGGCGGCTCATCAGGTTCATCGCTTCGTGTATCGTATCGTTGATGTGGAGTGTCTCCACGGGAGAAGTCATAATTCTTTCTACTAGCATTTATCATCGCACCTCTCGTTAAATTAAAAAGCGGTTTTTAAAACGGATTTCATCAAATTGCTGCATTTGTCTGTCATTAATATTTTTACCTATACGTGCCATCAGTGTGTTAGCCGGGTGACCTGTAATTTCAGGATCATTTGTCTGGAATACTTCGTAGCCCGCCCGCTGCATCAGACGGATCATAAGATTTTTGTACTCGTAGACATCGAGGCCGCTGTTTTTTAAGTCCCAGTGCCAGTAATATTCTGTCGTAATGATAATATAATTTTCGATAAAATCATCGTAAGTGGACAGTTCCAGCATCTTGCCGGCAAGACCGAGTCCCCGGCAGGGCAGGACGACTTCGACTGCGCCGAGCTCCATAATGAAAGAATGATTCCCATCTGACCAGCGCTCGAGCGGGTCGGGGTGAAGAAATATAATATAGCCGACAATATGCTTATTTATATGACTGACGATAATTCTGCCTTCCGGAAGTTCCGCAATTTCCACGAGCGCCTGAAACTGTTCATCCGGACGTCTGAACGCGGTTAAATTATCGTCAAATGTATACGTTCTTAAAGTGTCGCTGTCAACAGGGCCTTCAATAATGACCATGTCAGATTCTGTTTTAGTTTCCATTTTAAAATAGTGTTTTTGATGCCTCAATGGAACACCCCTTTTAAAAGTAATTAAATGTTATGAAAAAACAAATTCATTATCATTATATATTATCGGCTATTCATACTAAAGTGAAAGCGGTTTTATTTAATAAAAATAAAGAAAATAAAAGAAATCAGGCGTTTTCATAGAATTCTGAACTGTCTTTCAATATAATGGCTATATGAAAGCGAAATCATAAATACAAGCAAGGGGTGTCGTTAAGGATGAAAGTAGAACTTTACGAAGCAACAGATCAACATGCGAACATGCCGAATTACGAAGCGGCAAAAGAAAATTTCTCATGGGAAGAGATTGAAAAAGAATTTTCATGGTACGAAACAGGAAAAGTAAATATGGCTTATGAAGCTATTGATAAACATGTGGACGAAGGATATGGAGATAAGATTGCGCTTCACTATAAGCTGAATGATGATATTCAGTCGTTTACTTTTAAAGAAATGAAAGAGAATTCAAATAAAGCAGCTAACATTTTAAAAGATGCCGGAGTGAAAAAGGGAGACCGCGTATTTATCTTTATGGCACGGTCACCAGAATTATATTTTGCACTGCTCGGCGCTTTAAAAATCGGTGCTGTAGTCGGACCGCTGTTTGAAGCGTTTATGGAGAAAGCGGTCAAAGACAGACTTGAAAACAGTGAAGCATCAACTATTATTACAACGACGGAATTGCTGCCGAGAATTCCCGTTGATGACTTGCCTGATTTAAAAAATATTATCGTTGCAGGTGACGATGCAGAACATCAGTACACTAATTTTAATAAAGAAATGGAAAAAGCATCGAAAGAGTTTGATATTGAGTGGCTGGATAAGGAAGACGGTCTGATTTTACATTATACAAGCGGATCAACAGGGCAGCCGAAAGGTGTACTCCACGCACAGTACGCCATGGTGCAGCAGTATATTTCAGGTAAATACGTGCTCGACTTAAAAGAAGATGATGTCTACTGGTGTACAGCCGACCCGGGCTGGGTAACAGGTACTTCCTACGGAATATTTGCTCCATGGCTGAACCGGACGACTAATGTTATTGTCGGCGGCAGATTCTCTGCAGAATCATGGTACAGTGCTCTCGAACAGCTGAAAGTAACTGTCTGGTACAGTGCACCGACAGCATTCAGAATGCTGATGGGCAGCAGTGACAATGTAGTAGAGAAATATGATTTATCGTCACTGAGACACATACTGTCAGTCGGAGAACCTTTAAACCCTGAAGTTGTTAAATGGGGGATGGAAGTATTTAACCTCCGTATCCACGATACTTGGTGGATGACAGAAACAGGTGCGCATATGATTGTGAATTTCCCTTCTGTGGATATTAAGGGCGGCTCGATGGGTAAACCGCTGCCTGGAATTGAGGCGACCATTGTTGATGATCAGGGCAATGAGCTGCCGCCAAACCGTATGGGGAACCTTGCTCTGAAAGCAGGCTGGCCGGCGATGATGCGTGAAATTTGGAAAAACAAACCGAAGTATGATTCTTACTTTATCGGTGACTGGTATATTTCGGGAGACTCTGCCTACCGTGATGAAGACGGCTACTTCTGGTTCCAGGGACGCGTCGACGATGTCATTATGACAGCGGGCGAGCGTGTCGGTCCATTTGAAATTGAGTCCAAACTTGTCGAACATGAAGCAGTGCAGGAAGCGGGCGTTATCGGTAAGCCGGATCCTGTCAGAGGAGAAATTGTGAAGGCGTTTATCGCGCTTAGAAGCGGTTATGAGCCGACTGACGATTTAAAAGAAGAAATCCGTGTATTCGTAAAAAACGGTCTCGCAGCGCATGCGGCACCGAAAGAAATAGAATTTAAAGACAGTCTGCCGAAAACGCGCAGCGGTAAAATTATGAGACGGGTGCTTAAAGCATGGGAACTCGATTTACCGGCAGGCGACCTGTCATCGATGGACGATGATTAAATTAACAAATTATAAGAAAATTTAAATAGTAATCGAAAAGTAGGCCGTTTACAATGGCCTGCTTTCATTTTTTATGTCATAATGAATAAGAGTTGTGAAATCGTTTTACAACGCAAATTATACTTAGGAGCTGAGAAGATGGCACATTTGACTGACCAAGAAATTGCGTCAAAAGCCTCAATACAACCAATTCAGGAAATTGCTGAAAAAGCAGGAATTCCTGAAGACGCATTAGAAATGTATGGTAAATATAAGGCAAAAGTAGACATCAACCAACTGGAAGGAAACAAGGAAGATTCTAAGATAGTTCTTGTATCCGCGATGAACCCGACACCTGCAGGTGAAGGTAAATCAACAGTAACTGTAGGATTAAGTGATGCTTTTAATAAAATCGGTAAAAAGGTAATGGTTGCTTTACGCGAACCTTCCCTCGGACCTGTAATGGGTGTTAAGGGCGGAGCAACAGGCGGAGGCCATGCACAAGTATTGCCGATGGAAGAAATCAACTTACACTTTAACGGTGATCTACACGCAATTACTGCAGCAAATAACGCACTGAGTGCATTTATTGATAACCATATTCACCAGGGCAATGCATTAAACGTTGATCCGCGCCGTGTAACCTGGAAGCGTGTTATCGACATGAATGACCGTGCGCTTCGTCAAGTTGTTGTCGGTTTGGGCGGACCTACTAGAGGGGTTCCGCGCGAAGATGGATTTGATATTACAGTTGCAAGTGAAATCATGGCTGTCTTATGTTTATCAAACGACATCATCGATCTTAAAGAAAAATTAGCTAAAATTGTATTCGGTTATACTTACGACAAAAAGCCAGTAACAGTTGGAGAGCTTGAAGTTGAAGGTGCTTTGGCACTTCTTCTTAAAGAAGCGATTAAACCTAACCTGGTACAGACTATGGAAGGCACACCTGCCTTAATTCACGGCGGTCCATTCGCTAACATCGCTCACGGCTGTAACTCAATTATTGCAACAAACACAGCAAGACAGCTTGCTGATATCGTTGTAACAGAGTGCGGATTCGGTTCTGACCTCGGCGGTGAGAAATTCATGGATATTAAAGCACGCATGGGCGGCTTTAAGCCGGATGCTATCGTTTTAGTTGCAACAATCCGTGCACTTAAGATGAACGGCGGCGTCGCTAAAGCTGACTTAGGCGAAGCTAATGTTGACGCACTTAAAGAGGGTGTTGTGAACTTAGGCAAACACATCGAAAACGCTCGTAAATTCGGCGTTGAGCCGGTAATTGCTTTAAACGACTTTGTAACTGACACTGATGAAGAAAGAAACTTCGTTCTTGACTGGTGTAAAGAACAGGGCGTACGCGTTGCCTTAACACAAGTATGGGAAAAAGGCGGAGAAGGCGGCGTTGACTTAGCTAACGAAGTATTAGCAGCAGTTGAAGCTGGAAACGACTTCCACCACCTGTATGAAGATGAACTGCCAATCGCTGACAAGATTGAAAAAATTGTTACAGAAGTATACGGCGGAGACGGTGTTATCTTAACGGATAAAGCTAAAAAACAAATTGCTGATATCGAAGCTAACGGCTGGGGCAACTTCCCGGTATGTATGGCTAAGACTCAGTACTCTTTATCAGACGACCCTAAAAAACTTGGACGTCCGACAGGTTTCAATGTAACTGTCCGTGAAGTTATCGCCAAAGCAGGTGCAGGATTTGTTGTAGCACTGACAGGTGATATCATGACTATGCCTGGACTTCCTAAAGTACCATCAGCTGTGAAGATGGACGTAAATGCTGACGGATCTTCAACTGGATTATTCTAAAACTGAATTAAAATGATAAAAGCCCAAAATCTTCGAATTTTGGGCTTTTTGTGTTTGGTTTTGGGATGTTAGATGTTTGAATGACAACGCCGCTCATATCTCAACTAAAACACCTATCTGCACAAAAAAACACCTCCACATGTGGAGGTGTTCCTGGTAAATTAATCATCGTCATCGTCGTCATCATCATCAGATGAGGAACTCGAACTACTTGAGCTGCTCGATGATCTGCCGCCGACTGTATATCTGTCGTCATATGTCCGCGTGACACGTCCTCTTAAGTCACTGTTAGAAAGACTGCTGTCAATCGCTGCACCCATACGGGACTGGATTGCAGGGTCGCTTAGCGAACTCTTATCTGAGAACTGTGTGTCTTCTGCGATTAATCCTGTAATAGCTCTATCCATGCTGCTTGAGCAGTCATCTTCAAGTTCCATCGTCAGGGCACAGAATTCTTCTTCTCTGACTGAGGAAGGCTGCTGGAATTCTTCGTATGCACCAAGCTGTTCCGGTGCAACGTTTGTTAAGGCCTGCGCCATATTTCTCCAATTATACAGATGGTAGTACTGCTCAGCATCCGTACTGTAAACTTGAGGAATATTCCGGTCATAGCCCATCCAGATACCAAGTGTTACTTTCGGGTTAAATCCAATCATCCATGAATCGACGAATTGTTCAGATGTACCGGTTTTCGCTGACCAGTCATATACGCCCTGTACTGATTCATAATAATCTTTAATGTGATAAACAGATCCGGTCACAAACGATTCTTTAAGCATATCAGCCATTAAGAACGATGTTGAATCTTTGAATACTCTTGTCGGATCCTGCTGCTGTTCGTAGATCACTTCACCGCTCGGATTTGTAATAGATTCAATCATATAGCTCTCCGTCATTTCACCTTCGTTGCCGAAGACAGAAAATGCATCGACGTTTTCTACAACTGATACATCATTCGTACCGAGCGGTAGTGAAGTCGTACTGAGCAGTTCATCAGACACGTTCAGATTCATCTGTTCTAAATACTGTCCCGGATTATGATTTTGAACTTCGGACCATAATCGGAGCGTACTCAAGTTATACGAGTTGCTGAGTGCGTGTTTTGCTGATACGAGACCATATTCTTCAGTAGAATAGTTTTTTGGTTCATAGCCGTTAAAATTGAACTCTTTATCCAGCAGTACCGTATCCGGAACTATCAGCCCCTGATCGATAGCGGGAGCATAAGTGCTCAGCGGTTTCATAGTTGAACCTGCCTGGCGTTCTGTCTGAGTTGCATGGTTGATTTCAGATTCTTCGTAATCACGTCCGCCGACAAAACCGAGTATTTTTCCGGTAGCATTGTCTTTTAAGACCATGCCGACTTCGTGGTCGAGCATAGTTTCCTCTTCGCCTTCAGTTGCGTTCAGTGCATCAAGGCTGCTGCGCTCTCCGTAGTAGCTGAAGCTGTTATCTTTCGTTTCCTGCATCGTGTCGTAAATTGTCTTATCGATTGTCGTTTCAATCTGGTAACCTTCATTACGCATTGCTTCGTTCGCTTTCTGCGTATATTCCTGATTGATTAACGGCGTTGAATCGACATCTTCACGGCTGATGCCTTCTTCTTCTGCGAGAATATATTTAATAATCTCGACACCGCGGCGTTCTACTTCATCTGTTAAGAACGGATAATTCTGATTTGGTACGACAACACTTGAAGCCATATTTTCATATATATCAAACGAGAGCGCCTGATCGTATTCTTCCTGTGTAATCGCGCCTTCAGTCAGCATTCTTGAAAGTACAAATTCCTGGCGATTTTTACCCGCTGCAAGTAATTCTTCTTCTTTCATAGAACCGTCCTGGTTAAATGGTGTATATGCGTAAGGGTTTTGAGGCAGTCCTGCTAAAAATGCACTTTCAGCAATGTTCAGTTCTGCTGCAGGCTTGCCGAAAACACCCTGTGCGGCAGATTCAATACCTGCGATATTTTGTCCGTTGGCATTACGGCCAAACGATACTGCGTTTAAGTATGCTTCCATAATTTCTTCTTTGGACATTATATTTTCTACCCGGAATGCAAGCAGTAATTCTGCTGCTTTACGGTCGAATGTCGGATCGTTGGTCAGCATCTGATTTTTAACCAGCTGCTGTGTAATCGTACTTCCGCCCGAACTTTCTTCGCCGCCTGCAACCTGCTGCAGTGATGCGCGGAGAAATGCTTTAGGTACGACACCGTTATGTTCGTAAAAGTGTTCATCCTCAGTAGAAATTAATGCATTTGTGACGTTCTCAGAGATGTCATCATAATCGACGGTTTCTCGGATCAGGTCGGATCTCAAGGTTCCGAGCTCTTCGCCGGAGCCGAATGTTACAGTCGTACTTTCAGTCATTTCGGTAAGGTCAGTTAAAATTTCTTCTTCAGCCAGCACATCCTCATCCGAGACGAGTGCTGCGAAGTAGCCGAGACCGATGCTGAAAAGGAATATTCCGAGCAGGGTGAATGCTAATAGTAAAAATAAAACTACATTCCATATAGTGTCATATGCTGTAAAAAATGACACCCTGAGCGGGGAACCTGCTTTTTTAAAGCGGGCGACTGTATTATGATACTTGTCCTTCGCAGTTGCTCCATGAACTTTGTCTTTCTTTTTGTCAGGATCTTTACGCGAGAACATCTTTTTTATATTATCAATAAAGTCATTTTTCTTTTCCATGCCTACCTCCTGTTAAAAAGATTATATCATATGTTCTTCTTACACTCATAGTGATAAAAGCCCGTGTAAACATATTGTAAATCAACCCTGTAATCGTATCTCAAAACTGTTGAATGTCAAATGAAAAGTACGCAAAAAGGAATGCAAACTTGACTTTTAATTATACTGCTAATATACTTAGATAAAATTTAATGAATAATTTGAACGATGAGAGAAGTAGTATTTTTATTTGATTCAGAGAGCCGGCGGGTGGTGCGAGCAGGTGATGATAATTTTACGAATACACTCATTGTAAAAGTTCAAATCGTAATAGAAAACGTAAATTCTAATTTAGAGATAAATTGTTTGGTGGTACCGTGTAAAGCACCCATACTGTATAAGTATGGGTGCTTTTTTTATTCATTAAAATAACATTATTGGAGGAAATTATGACTACATTATTGGAAGATTTGCAATACCGCGGCATTGTATATCAGATGACTGACGAAGAAGAAATTAATGACATGCTCGAACAGGAGAGAATTTCCCTGTACTGCGGGGCGGATCCGACAGCGGACAGCCTGCATATCGGTCACTTAGTACCGTTTTTAACATTGCGCAGATTCCAGCAGTACGGTCATCGTCCGGTAGTTTTAATCGGCGGCGGAACAGGAATGATTGGCGACCCTTCATTTAAAGCAGATGAGCGTAAATTGCTGACAGAAGACGAAGTGGATGCGAACGTCGAAGCGATTAAACGCCAGATGGAAAACATTTTTGATTTCAGCGATGAGAATGCGGCAGTACTTGTTAATAATAAAGACTGGCTCAAAGATATCAGCCTGATTTCATTTTTACGCGATTACGGCAAGCATGTCGGCTTGAACTACATGCTGTCAAAAGATGCGATTCAATCCCGTCTTGAAACAGGAATTTCTTACACTGAATTTACGTACACTATTTTACAGGCAATCGATTACGGGCATCTAAATAAAAATTTCGATGTCAGAATTCAAATCGGCGGCTCTGACCAGTGGGGGAATATTACAAGCGGCCTTGAGTTAATGCGCAGAATGTACGGTACAACGAACGCTGAAGGTTTAACAATTCCGCTGATCACAAAAGCGGACGGCAAAAAATTCGGCAAGACTGAATCAGGCAATATCTGGCTCGACAGAAAACGTACTTCACCTTATGAGTTCTACCAGTTCTGGCTGAATCAGAGTGATGAAGATGTTATCAAATTCCTTAAATTATTTACTTTCGTTGAACGTGAAGAAATTGAAGAGCTTGCCGTTTCAGTTGCAGAAGAGCCGCATTTAAGAAAAGCCCAGAAGCGCCTTGCAGATGAAATCACTGAATTCATCCACGGCAGCGAAGGACTGGAAGAAGCTAAAAAAGTAACGGAAGCTTTATTCAGCGGCGACATTAAATCACTTGATGCTGCACAGATCAAAGACGCATTGAAAGATGCACCGTCAGCAGAAGTTGATGCCGAAGATAATACTCTTGTCAACGTGCTTGTCAACGCACAAGTTTCCCCGTCAAGACGCCAGGCAAGGGAAGATATTACGAATGGCGCGATTTATATCAATGGCGAGAGAATGCAGGACGTCAACCACAAAATTACTGAAGAAGATAAAATTAACGGTGACTTCACCGTCTTCCGCCGCGGCAAGAAAAAATACACTATTGTTAATTATAAATAGGTTAGTAAATCAGCAGCAGAAGCTCATTAATTCTGCTGCTGATTTTTGATTTTGCACAGAGTGAGGGTGCCGGATCCATATGAAATCCTGTCATACCAGTCCTGAGAGTGTCGGATACATATGAAACCCGATCATGCCAATCCCGAGAGTGTCGGATACATATGAAACCCGATCATGCCAATCCCGAGAGTCTCGGAAACATATGAGATTCTGTCATGCCAGTCCTGAGAGTGTCGGAAACATATGAGATTCTGTCATGTCAATCCTGAGAGTGTCGGAAACATATGAAACTCCGTCATACCAGTCCTGAGAGTGTCGGATACATATGAAACCCGATCATGCCAGTCCCAGAATCCCATCTTAAAACTCATAAAAAAAGTTCAGCATCTGCTGAACTTTTTTTATTAGAAAATAATATGTGCTGCAACGATAACAATCGGTAAAGTAATTGCTGTTCTGATTAAGAAAATAACAAATAGTTTTCCGAGTCCTAAAGGAATTTTCGAACCGAGTATCACGCCTCCGACTTCGGATAAGTAAATGAGCTGAGTAATACTCATTGCTCCGACGATAAAGCGCGTCATTTCACTTTGAACACTTTCAATTAAAATGGCTGGCAGGAACATATCTGTAAAACCGATAAACATAGTTTCACTCATTGCCTGTGCTTCAGGAATGCCAACGAGTTCAAGCAGCGGCACGAACGGTGCTCCGATCCAGGAGAATATTGGTGTATACTCTGCAAGTATTGTCCCGAGCGTACCGATAGCCATAACAATCGGAAGAACACCGAACCATGTATCAAATACTGTTTTGATACCTTCTTTAATCAATGGAAGAGGGCCGGGCGATGCTTCTGCTTTGTCCATCGCTTTTTTATAGCCCCATGACAAAGGATTATGGCTGTCCGGAACTGTCTCTTCGAGGACCGAACCTTCGTTGTAATAAGTATCTTCAATTCTGGATAAGGGCGGGATGCGCGGCATAATAAGTGCTGCAATAATACCGCTGACTATAATCGTTATGTAAAAAGGACCGAACATATGCATTAATCCGATTAAGTCCAGAATAACGATTGTAAATGTAATCGATACTACCGAGAAAGTTGATGCAATAACACTGGCTTCGCGTTTCGAGTAATACCCATCTTCGTACTGTTTACTTGTTAAAATAACACCGACAGTACCATCGCCGACCCATGAAGCAAGGTTATCGACAGTTGAGCGTCCCGGCAGAGTGAAGAGCGGACGCATAACTTTAGCAAATAGTGTACCGATAAATTCCAACAGACCGTAATTCAGAAGAAGCGGCAGGAAGAACCCGGCAATAATGAAGACCGTGAACAGTGTCGGCAGCAGATCGTTTAAAATCATTCCGCCGGTATTTTCTGAAATGATCATTTCAGAGCCGACCTGTATATAAGCAAGCACAGCAAAAACTGCGCCGATTGTTCTGAGAATTACCCAGAAGTTCGTTGTGTTAAATACGTCATGCATAAATCCGGATCCGGATTTAATAATCCAACTGTATATAATACTGAGCAGTGCAGACAAGACGATTGCTGCCACCGTTAAAAGTATTATCATATCAAGTGTGATAAAATTTATGATAACATCTGCGAGAAAAGCAACGGGAACCGTAGTTTCACCATCGATCTTCAGCGGTACCAGGAACATAAAGATACCGATGACAGAAGGAATGAAGAACTTTAAAAATGTAGTAAAACGCGACATAGCATACCCTCTTTTTATTAGTAATTTAAGTAATTTCATTAATGTACTAAATAATTATACAATAAAATGAATAATAGTAAAGTAGAAAACGTTTTCATATGTATTTAATTCTATTATAATGGACATAGAGAGAAAAGGGGAGATAATTATGAATATTATTGATACACATTGTGATGCACTGCTGAAATTACAAGGCGATGCAAGAGCGGCTCACGGGTATTTTCAAAAGAACAGAACGTTGAATTATTTAAATTCGGACGAACTTGATACGAACATGGAGCGGAGAATTGAAGGACAGGTGAAAGTGCAGTTTTACGCAATATTCATTTCTCCCGGCATACCTGATAATGAAAAATGGCAGCATGCACTCGAACAAATTGATGCGTTTTACGAAGAAGTGCTGACGATGGACAATATGGTGCATATTAAACAGCTGTCGGATATCAAAACTTTAAAAAATCATGAATACGGCGCAGTGCTGACACTGGAAGGCTCTGATGCTTTCGGTAATGATTTAATGAAACTGCGCACCTTATTCAGATTGGGTGTTCTGTCAGTGGGGCTTGTATGGAATAACGGCAACCTGGCAGCGGACGGAGTAGGAGAAACACGCGGTACGGGATTAAGTGAATTCGGATTCAAAGTGGTTGAAGAATGTAACAAGCATAATGTCTTAATCGATGTCAGTCATTTGAATGTTCACGGCTTTGAAGATGTAATTGAACATGGGAAATATGTATTTGCGAGCCACTCCAATGCCTGGAGCATTCATAATCATGCGAGAAATCTGCACGATGAGCAGATTATTAAGCTTATTAAAAAAGGCGGCATGATTAATATCGTTTTCTGTCCGCCGTTTATCGGAGAAGGAAAAGTGACTCTGGAAAATCTGTTAAGACATGTCGATAAAATTATCGAGCTCGGCGGAGAAGAAAATATTGGTCTCGGTTCTGATTTTGATGGTATCACTGAATTTGTAGAAGGCTTGGAAGATGCTTCTGAATACGGTAATTTAATAGAAGCTTTACGTTCAAAATACGGCGAGGAATTTACAGAAAGAATCGCTTCACGAAACTTTGTAGAACGTTTTTGTTAAAAATAGGCAGGGACAAAAGCTCATAGAAGGTAGTATTTTTAATGAAATATAAATAAAATCCGTACGTTAGACTTCTTGGGGAATAGCCTCATCGTAAGACTACAGGCTTACGCGATGCCCCAGGAAAGCTGACGTACGGATTATTTGTTCTAGAGACATTGATGTTCAAATCTCGATTTTGTATATTATTCCTCTTCATTTTCTCCGATGAGTTCATGGACATGGGTTCTTGCTGCCTGCATAGCGTCTTCCTGCTCGCTTATTTTATCCATTTCTTCATTTAAAGTTCCGTCAATGGACTCGTCGCCGAGGGGATTAACGAAAAAGAACTCTTCATTGAAACTCGAGTATAATCCCATTAAATCTTCAACCTCATTTAAATAATCAATCATCGCATCTTGAACTTCGATATGATTTTCATCAGCGAGTGTGTAATTGGAGACCGTCTGGCGGAAGTCGCTAATCCTTGGAATAATATCCTCATTTATATTTTGCAGAGCTTTTTCCCGGTTCGAATCACTGCTGATATTTTGTGCTGTTTCATCGAGCATCGTATTAAGCTCACTGTCATTACGTTCAAAAGCACTAAGCATCTGTGTATAGTTTTCTTTAGATTCACTGCTGCACGCACCGAGGAACAGTACGATAAATGGCACTAAAAACATTATTTTCCTCATATTTACACCTCATAAATTAGTTAAACACAAAAAGACATTTGAAACGTTTATACTTTATTGTATAATAATCAGGTTGCCTTTTTAAACTATATTATATTAAATGTGGGGAAAACATATGAATAAAAAGTTAATCGTTACCTTTACAGTAGGAATATTCCTGCTCGGAATGATGGAATTAATCGTTTCCGGAATTTTGGAGCTGATGAGTAATGACCTCGGAATCAGCCATGCTTTAACAGGTCAGCTGATTACCGTATATGCGGTCAGCTTTGCTTTGTTTGGGCCGCTGTTAATACGCCTGACTGAAAATATATCACCGAAAATTGTTGTGCTGCTTTCATTGACAGTATTCATTGTAGGTAATATTGTGTTCGGTCTGGCTGACTCATTTTTAACATTATCACTCGGCCGTGTGATTACAGCCATGGCTGCTGCAGTATTTATCGTAAAAATACTTGATATGACAGTAGTGCTGTCGGAACCGCATATCCGCGGGAAAATGCTTGCACTTGTTTACATGGGATTCAGTGCGGCAAACGTGTTCGGTATACCGATCGGCACGATTATCGGTGCGCAGTTCGGCTGGAGAGTTATCTTCGGCATCGTTATTGTGCTCGCCATCTTAGTCGGGCTCGGCGTGCTGTTTTTCGTCCGTCCGGAAGCTCTCGCTGATGACACTCCTGCAGGTGTGCAGAAGAGCAGAATTAAATCTAAAAAGAATGTGGCGCTGTATATTACGGTGACACTTGCGGTTTTAATCGGAAACTATATTATTCTCGGCTATATTTCGCCGCTTATGACGTCACACGGATTTACTCTTGAAAATGTTTCATTCGCTCTGTTAATTACCGGTATCGGCGGTATGACAGGAACATATCTCGGCGGTAACTTAATCGATAAAATCGGTCCGAAGAAAACCGTGATGATTATGATGTCTCTCTTCCTTGTTAGTCTCGCAGTAATGCCGTTTCTTTACGGCACGCCGGTCCTGTTCTATATCAATATGTTTGCCTGGAGTCTTTTCCAGTGGGCGACATCACCTGCGGTACAAGGCGGGCTTGTTGAAAATGTTGAAGGTTCAAGCTCGAACGTGTTCAGCTGGAATATGTCGGCACTTAACCTCGGAATCGGTGTCGGTGCTGTAATCGGAGGGCTGTTTATCAGCAACTTCGACATCAGCTACGGTCCGTGGCTTGGATTTGTTATTGTACTTTGCGGACTGATTGCTGCAACACAAATTAAACCGCAGACTGTGTAAATTCTTGAATAATAAAGTAAATCCATTATAATTAAATAACGATAAGAGGGAGCGGTTAATGTGTTAATGCGTTTAGTTATGATAGTCTTAGCCAGCGTCGCATCGATTTTTGTTATTAATTATACAGGGATTTATATACTGGATTATACATGGCAGAACATACTGTATGGTGCACTGATCATTATCGGCATCATGATTTTATATAAAATACTGACTAAGTTTTTAAAACTGTTTTTATTTGTAGTAATAGTGGTACCGGTGCTCGGTATTTGTTTCTATTATATATATTCATACATTACAGGTGAGCCGCCAGCATTTATGCAGTTCTGATACGGTGCCCGGAAATCTTAATTAAGATTTCCGGGTTTTTTTGCGGCCGTTCTTATATTCTGCCTTCTAATCCGGCTTCTGTTTTAATTTTTTCTTGATACAAGTATACTTACTGTAAATGGAGGGTGAATTATGGGAGACAATAATCCGATAGAGTTTAACAAAAGAATTTTTGAAATTGACGGCATCCGCGGATTTGCGCTGCTCGGCATACTGATGATGAATATTATGTCGTTTGCGGGCCCGGATATTGATGACAGTTTTTCAGGAACACGAAGTGAAATTTATACCGGTTTCTGGAATGAATTATCACTGTTTTTTATTAATACGTTCGTCACGGCTAATTTTTACACAATGTTTTCATTTTTATTCGGTCTTGGTTTTTACATATTTTTATCGCGTGCTGAAAAGAAAAAGCAGTCGACTTCAGCATTGTTTTTAAGAAGAATCGGCTTGCTTTTAATTTTTGGTCTGCTGCATGGAATTTTATTATGGTACGGAGATATTTTATGGACGTATGCAATTACAGGCTTATTACTGCTTCTGTTTTATAAATTCAAGCCGAAAGTGAATTTAATTATTGCAGTAAGCCTGCTCGTTATTATGACAATTATGATTATTTTAAGTGCTGTAGCGGCCTATATGATGAAGATGTACAATTCAGGCACAGGTCTTGAGACGGAAGGTTTTGTCTTTTCACTGCACATGACAGAGACAATTTTAAACGGCTCCTACGGTGACCTCGTCAGTATGAATGCAATAATTCTCGGCTTATCCGCTGCCGGTGCGATTTTTGTAATTCCAAATGTACTGGCAATGTTTTTACTTGGTCTGTATGCGGGACAGAAAGGTTATTTTAATAACTTGCGCAAGTCTCTCGGACTATTAAAAAAAGTTGCAGTTATCGGCATTGGCATCGGCTTACCGGTGAAAATATTTACAGGCTATTTAACAACGTATCAGTCACACGATGATGTATTTGTTCAGCTGGCCCAGCTGTCCAGCACCATCGGCGGACCGCTCATGTCACTCGGCTACATTGCGGCACTTGCATTAATTTTACTGAAGCTGCCGAAACTGGTCAGTCTGCTCCAGCCGGTTGGCCAGATGGCGCTGACGAACTATATCGGCCAGACTGTTATTATGCTTGTAATATTTTATGTGTTCGGGCTGTTTAACAGCGTTAATGCGGTATGGTTTATACCGATTGCACTTGGGGTCTTTATCCTGCAGCTGCTACTGAGCCATTTCTGGATGAAGTACTTTAGCTACGGTCCGCTCGAATGGCTCTGGCGCAGCTTTACCTATTTAAAAATAATGCCTCTTAGAAAACGGTAAGGAGTTTTTAAATGAAATTACTTATAATTGAAGACGATCCGGTACTGATGGATGAACTGGCAGCGCGTTTTAAAGAGTGGGATATTGACGCCTACGGCGTGACGGATTTTAATGATGTGATGAACGATTTTATCCGGTATAATCCGGAACTCGTTATCGTTGATATTACACTGCCGAAGTACGACGGATTCTACTGGTGCCGCATGATCAGGAATGTCTCCAGCGTCCCGATTATCTTTCTCTCTTCAAGAGATCACCCGGCAGACATGGTGATGAGCATGCAGATGGGGGCGGACGATTACGTGCAGAAGCCGTTTAACTTTGAAGTGCTGAATGCGAAAGTACAGGCGCTCTTAAGGAGAACGTATGAATATCAGCATAAGGAAATTGATGTGTTTAAATTCAGAGATGCGGTATTCGATTTTAAGAAACTGACGGTCACAGTAAATAATGAAACTTTGGAACTGACAAAAAATGAATCTTATATTTTGTCGATTTTATCGCAAAATACCGGGGATACGGTATCACGTACAGAAATTATCGAGTCGCTGTGGGAGGATTCAAAATTTATCAGTGATAATACGCTGACAGTCAATGTCAACAGACTGCGTAAAAAACTCGAATCCGTCGGTCTGTCGGATGCGATACTGACAAAAACCGGTATCGGTTATATTTTAAAGGAGTAGATGGTTATGTATTTTAAAGAAAACATTCCTGTCTTCCTGCTGTTTATGAGTTTTAACGCGGTGATTCTGTTTATCGGCTATGTGGATAACAGCATACCGAATGTTGCTGTGACCTACATTTTTTGCTTCAATCTGCTGATTTTTGCGGCATATATTCTGTGGGACTTGCTTAGAAAGAGACAGTTCAATAATGAGTTTCAAAAGCTCGAATCACTGGAGGATGTTGCCGGGATGACGGAAGGAAATACTCCGCAGCAGCGTATAATCTACGGCAAACTCAATGAGATGAGAATGATTCACCAGCATGAGCTCGACCGGGAATCGCAGAAAACACGTGAAAATCTGGATGAGCTGACTCGCTTTATACATGACATGAAAATGCCGGTGACGACGATGAAGCTGATGATTGATGATTTGGACGTGAAACAGAGGGAGAAACTGGCTGTGGAATGGACCCGGCTCAACAGCATGCTGAACGAGGTGCTGTACTTAAAACGTTTGCCGAATATTAAAAATGATTTATATATAGAAGAAATTAATCTTGAGAAGCTTTTAAACGTTTCCATAAAAAAACTGAGGGATATATGTATGCGGAAGAATATCGGTTTTGATATTCATCTCCATGAAAGAGCCGTCCATACAGACAGAAAATGGATGCAGTTTGTCATCGACCAGCTTATTACGAACGCAGTCAAGTATTCGGAAGATAATGATATTGTTATAAAAGGACAAATGATAGAAGGTCGGATGATTTTAACTGTAACGGATTACGGCAGAGGAATTAAAGAAAAAGATGCAGGACGCATATTCGAAGCGGGCTTCACTTCGACGAGCAATCATGACGATGAACAGTCCACCGGCATGGGCCTCTATTTAACGAAAGAAGTGTGCGACGTGCTGGGTATTTATATAGATATTGAGTCTGTCTACGGTGAATATACAACGGTAACTTTAACGTTCAGCGAGGCGAATGAATTCAGTAAAATCACTATGAAGTGACGAAAATGTCACTTTATAGTGTTTTTTGTTCGCTGAATCAAACGATTAAGCAATAAAAACAGTATAAACTGAAGTTAACCAATGAAACAGGAGGAGTTCTTATGCTGTTAAAAGCAACAGATATTAAAAAAAGTTACGGTAATAAATTCAATCGGACAGAAGTGCTGAAAGGCATAGATATTAATTTAAATAAAGGTGAATTCGTTTCAATTATGGGTGCATCGGGTTCAGGCAAGACGACGCTCTTAAATGTACTCAGTTCAATTGATAATGTAACAAGCGGTCATATTTATATAGACGGCGTAGATTTCACGACTTTAAAAGATAAAAAACTAGCTGACTTCAGAAAGAATGATCTTGGATTTATTTTTCAGGATTACAATCTTCTTGATACTCTGTCGGTCAAAGAAAATATTATGCTGCCGCTGTCCATACGTTCTATGTCAAAAAAAGAAGCGGAAGCGCAGTTTGACAGCGTAGCGGGGCAGCTCGGCATTAAAGAACTCGCGGGGAAATATCCGGGACAGATATCGGGCGGTCAGGCCCAGCGTACGAGCGCTGCCCGGGCTTTTATTCACCAGCCGAAAATCATCTTTGCGGATGAACCGACGGGTGCACTGGATTCAAAATCCGCAAGCGGCCTCTTAAAAAAATTACAGCAGTTAAATGAAACATTAAATACGAGCATTTTAATGGTAACGCACGACCCGACAGCGGCAAGTTTCTCACACCGGGCAATTTTCTTAAAAGACGGTCAAGTGTATACCAGCCTGTCGCGCGGTGAAATGACGCAGGATGCGTACTACAGTGAAATTCTGGATACGCAGCGTGTATTAGGCGGTGTCGTTGATGAAGCTGAATAATCTGGTCATAAAAAACTTTTTACGCAACCTTAAAAATTACGCGCTGTATATATTTGCTCTGGTATTCAGTGTAGCGCTGTTTTTCTCGCTCTTAACGCTGACGCTCGATGAGACAGCTATGGAAGAAATTGCCGGCAGCACACCGATGACAGCTTTATTCTCAGTCGGTTCAGTAACTGTTGTTATTATAATCATTCTGTTTGTAATGTTTGCGAATATGATTTTCATCAAAAGACGCCACAAGGAGCTGGCACTGTTCCAGCTGATTGGTATGAACAGAAATAAGGTTTTCAGAATTTTACTGCTTGAAAATTTCCTGATATATTTTGGCAGTCTGCTCGGCGGGATTGTACTCGGTTTCTTTATTTCGAGACTGCTCCTGATGCTGCTCTTAAAAATTATGCGTGTTGATATGATGGTGGAGATGAACTTCTCACCGACTGCTGTAGTGATTACAGCTGCAGTATTTGTATTTATCTTTATCGTGCTGATGATTCAGAACTACGTATTCTTAAGGCGCTCATCACTGATTAAGATGCTGAAACTGAACAAGACTTCGGAGAGCACCGGCAAACCGCTTGGTAAAATGACGATTGTGCTTGGAATCACCGGTATTGCTATGATTGGGCTCGGCTATTATATGTCGCAGACGATGTTTGAGCGGGCGATGGAAAATCCGATAATGCTGCCTGTCTATATGGTTGCAATCTTATTCCTGACGATAGCGGGGACCTATATCACTTTTAAATACTCAGTCGCATTTATTTTAAACATGATCCGCAAAAGCAAGAACGGCCACGTCAATGTGAACGATGTACTGTCAGTAACAAGTGTTATGTTTAAAATGCGCTCCAACGCATTTCTGCTGACAGCGATTGCGGTCATAACGGCTATCAGTATTACCGCGATGTCATTATCGTATATCACATATTATTCTACGGATAAAATGCTCGAGAGCACGACCCCTTACGATTACACAGTTGAGAATTCCGAAGATCTGGACTTCTATGAAAAACTGCTGAGTGATAACGATTATGAAATTGACAGAATTGAAAAATCATTTATGCACTACAGCATAGTAAGAACAGATGAAAATACCGATCTGTCTGAAGGTGAAGAGACCGGAATGGACAGCAATGAAATAGGTATTGTTGTTGCCAGCGATAAGGAATTTGAAGGATTTGACGTTGCAGAAAATGAAACGAAAGCTACGGGAACGCTTGCGATACTTGATATCCTCGTGTCATTTGAAGAAGGCGATCCTGTAACATTTACCAACGGGGCCGATTTTGATAGAACAGTTGAAGTGACAGATACGACAAGCGATGGCATCTTACCATCGAACTTATCATTCGGTTTACCGGTACTCATTATCGATGATGCTGTCTATCAGGAACTCTCTGACAATCAGCCTGAAGAAAATGAAGAATTTGAAATGCCGTCGGAATTGTATGCCTTTAATATCGTCGGCGGGGATAATGATGAAGTCCTTGAAATGATGGATAAGGAAGAACATCCATCATTCAGCTCGAAACTGCTGGACTATAAAGAAATGACACAGATGTCAGGAATGATGGCATTTATAGTAGGCTTTCTCGGCTTTGCTTTCCTGCTGACATCCGGCTGCATTCTGTACTTTAAACAAATTGATGAATGCGAAGAAGAAAAAGGCAGTTATAAAGTGCTGCGCAAACTTGGATTCTCAGAAGGGGAAATACTAAAAGGACTCGCACTGAAAATGATTATTTCATTCGGTATTCCTTTAGTTATCGGTCTTCTGCATTCACTGTTTGCAGTTAAATCCGGATGGTTTATCTTCGGGATTGAAATGTGGACACCAACCCTGATCGTAATGGGTGTCTACACGGTACTGTATTCAATATTTGCTTTAATGTCACTCGGTTATTACCGGAAAATAGTTAGAAAAAGTATATAAAACTAAAAAACTTCCGCTGTCTTTTGGACAGTGGAAGTTTTTTTAGTTTCTGACACAATGAGCGGTTCTCATCGTCACGAAAGCCGGCTAATACAGCTGTTCAGTGACATTTTTCAATAAAGCCCGTTCTTTATCGAGCTGTTTTCGGACAACACCGACGAGCAGATACACTATCGGCGTATCCAGCAGCACGATAATAATTTTAGCGATGTACTGCATAAAGATCATGCTGATTAATACATTCGCCGGTACCGTACCAATAAAAGCAATCACGATAAAAATACTCGTATCAGCAAATTGTGTAATTACTGCTGAAAAGTTATTGCGGAGCCACAAATGCCGTCTGCCGTGACGTTCTTTTAATTTATGAAAGATAAACACATCGATGTTCTGACTGACGAGATAAGAGACCAGACTCGCGATAATGACCTGGAAGCTGCCCCCTAAAATCATCTCGTATTCCGTCTGCATTTCAAAGAACGGTGCAGCCGGCACTTCTATTGCTATGTAGATAAAAAATAAAACGATGAGCTGTGTAACAAATCCTGCGCGTATAGCGCGCGCCGCCATCTTTTTACCGTATACTTCACCGATAACATCGGTAATTAAAAATGTTGCCATATAAACGATAACAGCGGCGGGTAAATCAAATCCAAAAACCGTAAATACTTTAACTGCCAGTATGTTTGAAACAACGAGCAGTCCCGCAAACAGTGCGGTTAAATAAAATATCAATATGTACCCTCCATTTTAAAATGGAAGAAATTCTTAGCCGGTCACTCTTATCTGTTGTCTATCTTTTCCGGGTACAAATCGTGATTCATCATGCGGTGGTCAGCCATCTCTTCATATTTTGTTCCCGGTCTCCCGTAATTTACGTACGGGTCAATGGAGATGCCGCCGCGGGGTGTGAACTTGCCCCAGACTTCTATGTATTTCGGGTCCATCAATTTAATGAGGTCATCCATAATCATATTCATGCTGTTTTCATGGAAGCCGCCGTGGTTGCGGAAGCTGAACAGGTATAATTTCAAGGCTTTGCTTTCAACCATTTTCACATCGGGAATGTAGCTGATGTAAATCGTTGCAAAGTCCGGCTGGCCCGTCATCGGACACAGCGTTGTAAATTCAGGACAGTTAAATTTAACAAAATAATCGCGGCCGATATGACCATTTTCAAACGTTTCCAGAATTTCCGGATTATAATCAAATTTATATTCTACATTTTGATTTCCCAATAAACTTAAATCTTTTGAATAATCTTCTGTCATTATAAAAATCCTCCTTAAATTAAAAAAACATGAGCCCGAAGGCACATGTTGTGTGTCTTAGTTTTTTTAAGAGGGTGCGGCTAAGAACCTCTTCGTAATTTATTTTCCAGTACTCATTATACATAGAGCGGAGAGAAAGGTCTATACTGTGTTTTTTGTAAGTGGATACATGATTCTTCATATAGTCTGCAGTTTTTTGGTACTATTAAAGTAACAAGAGTACGGAGGTACGGATGATGGAAATCAAAAAGTTTAAAGTAGGTAATTATCACGCAGAAGTCACAGCTTTTTTAGGTGATTCAGGTGTCAAAGTCGAAGCGAAGCCGGCCGTCGTCATTTGTCCCGGCGGCAGTTATATGTATGTATCAAAACGCGAAGCTGAACCAGCAGCTTATGAATTTCTGGCTCAGGGCTATCAAGTATTTATACTGCGCTATTCAACGATAGGAACAAGGCTTGAAGCTGAAGGAAAAGAAGCGACGCGGGATGAAATGTACAAAATCGCTGCAGGGCTGGAACCTGAAGAAATTCTCGGTTCCGAGTTTCCGAACCCGTTAATTGAGCTGGCACTTACGATGACTCATATCCGCGAAAATATTCATGAATATAACGTGGATGCGGATAATATCGGTGTCCTCGGATTTTCAGCAGGCGGCCATCTGGCAGCAAGTCTCGGTGTGCATTGGAATCAGCCGTGGCTGAGTGATCGGGTTGGGAAAGAATCCAGATGGTATCGCCCGAACTTTCAAGTATTAAGTTATCCGATACTGGATTATGATCTTAACAGAATTATTGCCGAAGAAAGAGGCATCGGAGATCCTAAATATATGTCGATGGCGAGTCGTATGGTATTCGGGCAAGCGATAGAAGCGGATACTCTCGATAAAGCAACAGTGAAAAATTATGTATCTGAAAACACGCCGCCCACTTTTATTTGGCATACGGGTGAAGACAAACTTGTGTTTATAAAAAATGCGCTGGATTTTGCTGATGCGCTCGAACGTCACAATGTGCCCTGGGAACTTCACACTTTCCATAAAGGCGACCACGGTTTAAGTACCGCGACAAAAATAACAGGAAAAGTAAATACCCACGTACAAAAATGGGTGCCGCTAATGTTTGAATGGCTGGAAGATATTAAATAAAAAAACAGCCGTATTTTAACGGCTGAAATTTAAATTATATTCCAAATATAATTCTGTATGATCCGGATAGATTAATTCAACCAGTATATTGTCTTCATCAAAAGAATTATTTTTACTCATACAGTTATATATAAAAGAATCTAAAGGTGGTTTTCCCACATCTTTATCAGTGATCAGTTTAAAAAATGTTTTGTCATTGCTGGAGTTCATACATTTCACTAATATATTCATTTTACACCAACTCCTCAATATATTAATAACCGATTTCAAGAGTTTTAAACATCATTATAATATGGAAGGAAGAGATAAATATGAACTTTGTAAAACTGACTTTAAATGATATCGAAGAGATTTTAGAACTGCAGAATTCCGTGTATGATTTTTTAGAACAAAAGGAAGTTCTCGAAAAACTGTCGAGGGAAGAATTTGAGAAAGGTGTAAACCAGGGCTATGTTGCAGGTGTTTTTTATGAAGATAAATTAATTGCAGTGCGGACAATGTATATCCCGGATATTGATGAAGAAGAGCACCTGGCTGATGATGTCGGGGTTAGGAGAGAACGATCCATTTACTCTGAAATCTCTCTCGTTGATCCTGAGCACAGGGGGCAGGGGCTGCAGACAGAAATGGGCAGGTATTTAATTGAGCAGGTACGTGCGAGCGGAGATTTTGATTATATCTTTTCAACTGTAATGCCGACGAATCTGCCAAGTTTGAAAGATAAATTTAAACTCGGCTTTAAAATAATGAGAACAAGATTGAAATATAACGGCAAGAGACGTCATGTTCTCTATCTGCCTTTAAATGAAAATATAGAAGTTTCAGGAGAAGTTTTGAAAATTAAATACGATAATTACGACTGGATGATGAACGCCGGACAGGATTATATCGGAGATGCTTTAAACGGTGAATTTATTGAATATTATAAGAAATAATTATATAGGGAGTGAGATGCAGTGGACATAAATGAAAATATTATTAACGATGCAATCGAATTTAGGAGAGTACTTCATCTTCACCCGGAATTAAGCACAGATGAATATGAAACGTCAAAACGCATTCAGGAAAAATTAACAGAGTTTGATATTCCCTATCAGACAGGGTTTGCTGATACAGGAGTCCTCGGGATTATAAAAGGTGAACAGGAAGGCGGAATTATCGGTATCAGAGCGGATATCGATGCACTGCCGATTACTGAAGCTTCCGGAGAAGAATTTACTTCGCTGAATGAAGGTGTCATGCACGCCTGCGGTCATGATGCACATACGTCAATGCTGCTTCATGCCGGGAAAGTGCTGAATGACAATAAAGATAAAATTAAAGGAACTATACTGTTGATTTTCCAGCCGGCGGAAGAGCTGTCACCGACGGGCGGCGCAAAACGCATGCTGGAAGATGGAGTGTTCGATGAATACACTCCGGATATGCTGCTTGCCCAGCACGTCTGGCCGGATCTTGAAGTCGGGAAATTCGGTGTAATGGCCGGACCGATTATGGGGAATTCAGACCGTTTTAAAATTACAATTAAAGGTTCCGGCGGGCATGCTTCTATGCCTCACAGTACGACGGATGCACTTATTGTCGGCAATCAGGTTGTCAGCGCACTGCAGACAATTGTGAGCCGCAACACGGATCCTATGCAGCCGGCAGTTGTAACAGTCGGGCGTTTTACAGCCGGAACAAAACACAATGTTATCGCGGAAACAGCGGAACTTGAAGGAACGATCCGCACCCAGTCGGATAAAACCAAAGAGATTACTAAAAAACGCTTTTTTGAAATTGTTGAACAGGTTACTGCTGCTATGGGAGCAGAGGCTGACATTGAGTTTTACGACGGATATCCTGCAACGGTAAACGACACAGAATGGGCGGCACAGCTGAAAAAATCGGTTAATAAGCTGTACGGTGAGGAAGCGACACCGGCCCTCCTGCCAAGTCTCGCTGGAGAAGATTTCAGCCGTTTCCTTTTAGAATATCCGGGAGTGTACTACTGGCTCGGTACATCGGTTGGAAAAGGACAAAAACCGCTGCACAATCCTGCTTTCAGACTCAATGAAGATGCTTTTAAATACGGCATTACAGCGATGGTTCATATGGCATTAGATTCTTTAAATAAGCTTTCGGGGGAACAATAATGACAGATATTCAGCAAAAACTGACTGCAACACGCCGTAAATTTCACCGTTTTCCGGAAGTCGGTTTTACGGAATTTATAACGACATATGAAATTTATAAAACTTTGAAACCGATGGACTACACTCTTTATCTTGGAGACGACGTGCTCTTAAGAAGTGCCCGGGTAGGTGTGCCTGGAAAAGATGCATTTCTGCACAGCTATAAAAGGGCAGCAGAATATGGTGTTCCTGAGGAGTTTTTAGACTATGTAAAAGAAGGCACTACAGGAGTAATTGCTACACTCGATACGGGAAAACCCGGTCCGCATTTTGCAGCGAGATTTGATATAGACGGCCTGCCGATTACAGAATCAGCGGATGAAGATCATATCCCGAAAAAGGGAGATTTTAAATCTCTTCACGAAGGAGAAATGCATGCCTGCGGGCATGATGGTCATATTACGACAGGTTTATTTTTAGCTGAGTATATCAATGCTGAAAAAGACAATCTTAAAGGCAGGTTTACGCTGATTTTTCAGCCTGCGGAAGAAAGTGTGCGCGGAGCAAAATCAGTCGTCGAAAAAGGATGGCTGGATGATGTTGATTATTTCTTCTCCGGTCATCTCGGCATTAGAAATCTGCCTGTCGGGACTGTCAGTGCCGGAACGACCGATTTTCTGGCAAGTTCAAAATTTGATGTGAAGTTCACAGGAAAGTCAGCACATGCAGGTGTTGAACCTGATTCAGGGAATAACTCTCTCCTTGCAGCTTCGGCCGCTGCCTTAAATTTAAATGCGATTGCACGTCACGGCAAGGGCAGAACGCGTATTAACACCGGTACACTCAGTGCAGGCAGCGGCAGAAATGTCATTGCTGACACTGCATTTATGGAAATTGAAACGCGCGGAGAAACAACTGAACTTAATCATTATATGTACAATAAAGCAAAAACAGTCATCCAGGCCGCTGCTGATATGTATGAAAATGAAGCTGAAATCATAGATATGGGTGAAGCACCGAATGCCGCATGTTCAAAAGAACTGATTGAAACAGTTAAAGAAGCGGTCAAACACAACAGCAATATTACTGATTTGAGAGATACACTGCCGCTTGGAGCTTCGGAAGATGTGACGATGATGATGGAACGGGTTGTCGAAAAAAATGGCAAAGCGACTTATATGCTCTTTCCGTTTGCTTTGAAATACGGTCATCATCATCCGAAATTCGATTTGGATGAGAGCGTTTTACACGTTGCCGTATCAACATATATAGATATTGTGAACTGGCTGATGAAAAACGGCTAAATATTTAAATAATTAACCTGAATCAGTTGGACAATTTAACAAATAATGTTATCTTAAAAATGCGGAAACAATTAAATAAGTTTTATATTTTCATCAAAAAACAAAGGAGAATTTATTTTATGATACCGTACAAGCACGAACCATTTACAGATTTCTCGTTAGACGAGAACAAAGAAGCATTAAACAAGGGGTTTGAAACAATTAAAAAAGATTTTGGATCGGATTATCCGTTAATCATTAACGGTGAACGCATCCTTACTGATAAAAAACTGGAATCATATAACCCGGCTAAAAAATCAGAAGTCATCGGCAACATGTCACAAGCTGGTGAGAAAGAAGCACTGCAGGCAATGGATGCTGCTAAAGAAACATTTAAAGAATGGAGAAAATCTTCATTTGAATTCCGTTCTGATGTACTATTCAAAGCAGCTGCAATTGTACGTAAAAGAAAATTCGAATTTACAGCAGTGCTAGTAAAAGAAGCCGGAAAACCATGGAAAGAAGCGGATGCAGATACTGCAGAAGCAATTGATTTCCTTGAATATTATGCAAGACAAAACCTTGAATTAAAAGACGGACGCAAAGTTGAATCACGTCCGGGTGAATTCAATAGATTTGATTACATTCCACTAGGCGTCGGCCTTGTTATTTCTCCATGGAACTTTGCTTTTGCAATCATGGCAGGTACGACATCAGCTGCGCTTGTAACAGGGAACACAGTTTTACTAAAACCATCATCTAAAGCGTCGGTAATTGCTTACAAATTTATCGAAGTGCTCGAAGAAGCTGGCCTGCCTAAAGGCGTAGTCAACTTCATTCCAGGTTCAAGCCGTGAAATCGGTGATCTGTTAGTTGAACACAAAGATACTGCATTTGTCTCATTCACAGGTTCAAGAGATGTCGGTATAAGCATTTACGAAAAAGCAGCCATCGTTCAGGACGGGCAGGTTAACCTTAAACGTGTTATCGCTGAAATGGGCGGTAAAGATACTATCGTTGTTGACAGCAGTGCAGATCTTGACCTTGCAGCAGATGCAATCGTTAAATCAGCATTCGCCTTCAGCGGACAGAAATGTTCAGCATGTTCACGAGTTATCGCCTTATCGGACATCCACGATGAATTACTTGAAAAAGTAGTGGAGAGAACGAACAAACTGACAATCGGCGACCCTGAAAATGACAATTACATGGGTCCTGTTATCGATGACGCTTCTGTTGAAAAAATTGAGAAGTATCTTGAAATCGGTAAAGAAGAAGGAGAACTTAAAGCTGGCGGCAAGATCGACAACGAAACAGGCCACTTCGTTCACCCGACAGTATTCGCAGGACTTAAGCACGATGACCGCTTAATGCAGGAGGAAATTTTCGGCCCTGTAGTCGGTTTCGCAAAAGCAGACAACTTCACAGAAGCTGTTGAATTTGCAAACGATACAGACTACGGTCTGACAGGTGCTGTTATTACTAAAAACAGAGAGCACATTGAAGAAGCACGCCGCGACTTCATGGTAGGTAACTTATACTTCAACCGCGACTGCACAGGTGCAATCGTCGGCTACCACCCATTCGGCGGATTCAAAATGTCAGGTACAGACTCTAAAGCAGGCGGACCGGATTACCTTCAGTTACACATGCAAGGTAAAACAACGTCAGAAATGCTTTAAGATATTAAATTTTAAGGATAATCAGTTCTATTTGAACTGGTTATCCTTTTTTATTTGCATTTATTGAGGGTCTGGGACTTTGGATTGTCATGAAACTCTGTCATGCCAGTCCTGTTGGTTGCGGACACACATGAGACCCGATCATGCGAGTCCCAGAGTCCGCGGATACACATGAGACCCGCTCATGCCAGTCCTGTTGGTTGCGGGTACATATGAGATTTTGTCATGTCAGCCCCAGAGTCCGCGGATACACATGAGACCGGCTCATGCCAATCCTGTTGGTTGCGGGTACATATGAGATTTTGTCATGTCAGCCCCAGAGTCCGCGGATACACATGAGACCGGCTCATGCCAATCCCAAAAGTATAGACAATAAAAATTAAACATATTCTTTTATATTATAGAAATTTTTTTGCTGGTTCTATAAGTAAAATTAATTACTAACAAATAATTCTAAATATTTCAAGTCTTTAAATATAAAAAATCTTATCTTATAATGAAAACTTATTAAGAAAATCTTAGGGGGAAGGTTTATTAATAAATGATCTTGAAAGCGTTTGCTCAATTTTGTAAGCGCTATAGTAAACATGGTTTTTCCCTCCCACCAGATATATAAATAGGGGGTATTTCTTTGCTTAGTATTATCGGTTTATTGGTTATTTTAACGATTGTTATTTTACTGATCACTCAAAAGCTCAATCCGATTGTAGCGCTAGTGATCATACCGTTCATCGGTGCTCTCGTTGCCGGTTTCGGTCCGGGAGAAATTACAGAATTCTTTAATGACGGAATCAGTTCTGTTATTTCTGTAGTAATCATGTTTATCTTTGCGATTCTGTTCTTTGGAATTATGCAGGATACAGGAATGTTTAATCCGCTTATTACCAAAATGGTCAGGTTATCCCGGGGGAATGTTATTCTGGTTTCCATGGCTACGGTAATTATTGGGGCAATTGCTCACTTGGATGGTTCGGGTGCTTCGACTTTCCTGATTACCATACCGGCTTTGCTGCCTTTATATAAAAAATTGAATATGAGTCCTTATATGCTCGTCATGCTAATCGGTATGAGCGCGAGTATTATGAATATGGTGCCGTGGGGCGGACCGCTCGGACGAACTGCCGCGGTACTCGGTGTGGATTCCTCAGAATTATGGCAGCCGCTTATTCCGCTCCAGGCTGTGCTGATTGTACTGCTTATTGCTATGGGAGCACTGGTCGGCAGTTTGGAGAAAAAAAGACTCCTTAAAAATGGAACGCTGACTGAAGGAATCAATTTTGATAATTTCAACGTGAATGGTGACAGTAACAGTGAAGCAACATCTTTGGAAAGACCGAAACTTCTCTGGTTTAATCTCCTGCTCACACTTGCTGTGGTCGGTCTGCTGATGTCAGGGCTACTCCCTGCAGGGTTGATATTTATGCTGGCGGTAAGTATTGCTTTGCCGATAAACTACAGAAATATGGATTTGCAAATGGACCGTATTAAAGCCCATGCACCAAGTGCTTTAATGATGGCAGCGATTATTCTGGCAGCAGGATCCTTCCTTGGCATCCTCGGGAACACAGGGATGCTTGATTCACTTGCAGAAGACATGGTAGTTATCCTCCCTGCCTTCCTCGTGCCGTTTCTGCATTATATTATCGGTTTCTTTGGTGCACCACTGGAACTGGTACTTAATACAGATGCATATTATTTTGCTCTCCTTCCAGTAGTAGAGCAGATTGTATCCACTCACGGTGTTGACAGTATTACCGCAGCTTACTCTATTATGGTTGGAAATGTTATCGGAACCTTCATCAGTCCGTTTTCTCCGGCCTTATGGCTGGCTGTCGGACTGGCAGGAATTGAGATGGGCCGTTATATAAAATATGCTATCTTCTGGGTTTGGGGATTTAGTGTCCTTGCAATGGTGGCAGCGTTTGTAATGGGAATTATTTAATACTTAATAATTAAAGCAGTATGAACTCTTAGGAGATCATGCTGTTTTTAATTAGTTAATTATAAGCTTGAAAAGATTGAGCAGTTAGAGTATAACTGAAGTGAAAATTGCTGCAGACTGGAGTGGTAATATGGAGAATACGGATGATTTAAGCATCACTGTCAAACGCCGAACCTGGTTTTTAGGAATGACGACACCCGTAAAGATTCAATTTAATGGAAGACTAATAGGAACCGTTGAATCTTTTAAAGAGAAGGAGATGTACATACCAGCAGAAAAAGGACAGCTGATTTGTACATCTCCTATGGAGAGGGAGTCAAAGGCTAATGTTAAAGCCGGCGACAGTATACTGATAAAAGATACACTGTTCAGTAAAACTGCAAATATTCTTTTGGCAGTATGGACTGTTATATTTTTAAGTAATCTTATAGTTTCAGCTCTGTCTGATCCAAATACAGAACTATTTATACCAGTGAACGGTCTGGTTATTTTAATAATATACCTCGTCTTATGTACTGTTTCTTACTTTTCGCGGCAATATAAAATTGTGATAGAACCAAAGATATAAGGACGAAATTATAAAAAATACTCAAAATGGTGCATTGAGACGTGCTAACTTGTTCAAAGTTTCCATTAAATGTTTATTCACAGATGCTTTTTATCACGTATAATAAATAGATATGAATATTAATGGAGAGTAGACAAAATGAGTATTATATTCGGTTTTTTGATTTTTATTTCAACAATTTCTACAGCGGTCTTGTTTGGACTTGCGATGCACGGGCACTGGACTGATAAAGATCAGAGCGGATCTTTTTGGAAGCCGGTATTTGTACTGCTGGCTGTGTCAGGCATTCTGATGATTAACCGTGCGCTGATTGTAGACGGTGCGACGATTAATGAAGCATTTTTAATTCTATGGGTTATGGTGTCAATCGCGATGTTTATATCGATGGCATCAAGCCGTTTTTATAAATTAAAGTACAAGGAAAAAGGGAAATTCAGTAAAATTTCACGCAACGCATTTATTCTCGGTTTTATAATATTTCTCTTATTTGCATTTACTTTGCCGGGAACAAATGTTGAAGAAGGGGCAGCTGCTGCTGAGTCAGAAACTGTAGAGAAAGCTAAGGATATTGCACAAGATAATGAAGCAGACCCAGAAGCAGAAAAGCAGGTAGAAGAAGAACGTTTGGCTGCTGAGAAAGAGAAAGAAGAAGCTGCGAAGGAAAAAGCTCAGGCTGAAAAAGAGGAAAAGGAAAAAGCTGAACGAAAAGCTGCGGAGAAAGAGAAGGCAGAGAAAGAAAGGGAAGAGAAACTTGCTGCCGAAAAGGCAGACAAAGAAAAAGCCGAACAGGAAAAAGCTGAAAAAGAAAAAGCTGAAAAAGAGAAGCAGGAGAAAGAGTCTGCTGCTAAGGATGGCATCGCGGAAGTAGAACTTTATCGTGTAGTCGATGGTGATACTGTTCATGTGCTGGACAGCGACAACAATACATTGAAGTTAAGACTTCTCTTGATTGATACGCCGGAAACGGTTCACCCGAACAAGCCTGTAGAACCATTTGGTCCTGAAGCTTCGGCAAGAATGACGGAGCTTATGAGTAATGCAGAGGAACTGCATATTGAGTACGATGAAGGAGCAGAGACGGATCATTACGGCAGACATCTTGTGTACCTGTATGCTGATGGCGTAAACGTGCACGAAGTGCTGCTGGAAGAAGGGCTTGCGAGGGTCGGTTATATTTATGAACAGCAGCGCTATCTCTCAGAATTCCGGGAGAAAGAGCAGTATGCAAAAGATAACCAGCTTGGCATCTGGTCAATTCCCGGCTACGTAAACGAGGGCGGTGAAGGTTTTAACAGTGAAGAGGAAGAAGTTGCTGCTGAAGCGGAACCTGAGATTAACACGGAGCAAAATGTAGAAAGTGATTCAGGTACTTCATATAACTTCGCCAACTGTACCGAATTAAGAACTGTATTTCCGGAAGGCGTAGGAAGTGACCATTCTGCTTACCAGCCGAAAATGGACAGAGATAAAGATAACTGGGCGTGTGAAAATTAAAAATATTTCTAATTTAGGTTGGCTTATTGGTCAGACCATGGTATATTAAGAATGTAGTTTTTAAGGCAAAGTTTAAATAGTTTCTCTTCATTATTTGAAAAAACTCTTTTAAATGTTTAAAACTGCAAAAATAACACGTGCATAAGCACAAGGAGGTTTTTTCAATGAATGAAGGAACTGTAAAATGGTTTAACGGAGAAAAAGGTTTTGGTTTCATCGAGCAAGAAGCAGGAGACGACGTGTTCGTACACTTCTCAGCTATCCAAGGTGAAGGATACAAAACTTTAGAAGAAGGTCAAAAAGTTACTTTTGAAATCGAAGAAGGACAACGCGGACCACAAGCTGTCAACGTTGCAACTGTTTAATAAATAGTTTAATTTTTTAGAGAGACACCTCAGGGTGTCTCTTTTTTTGGTTTCTATATTTATATGATTACCTGGATAAGGAATAGATTTATGTTAATTTTTTGCGGTTTTTCTCCTCTGCTTTTGAGAAGATGTTGCACATTGTCAAAGTCACAGTGACCCGGTAACAGCTCTAGCGGGTCATTGTCAAAGTCACAGTGACCCGACAACGACTCTATCGGGTCATTGTCAAAACCACGGTGACGGGATGGAACTGTTAAAGTACGATACTAAATCACCGTCGTCGTCCAGCTCTCCAATCACTCACACCAAAATCTCAAAATACCCATTTAAAACACAAAAAAACCCGAAACCATTTAATAATGATTTCGGATTTCTCAAACTTATTATCTTGAGTAGAATTCAACGATTAACTGTTCGTTAATGTCGGCATTTAATTCACTGCGTTCTGGCAGTCTGTCGAAAGTAACTTCTAAGTTATCTTTGTTGAATGTTAAGTACTCAGGTGTGAAGTTGCTTAATTCAACAGCTTCAGCAATGATATCAAGGTTACGTGATTTTTCACGAACTCCGATAACCTGACCTGGTTTAACGATAAATGAAGGGATATCTACACGTTTGCCATCCACAGTGATGTGACCGTGGTTAACTAACTGACGTGCTTGACGCTGTGTGCGGGCAAGTCCTGAAGCACGAACGATTGCGTCTAATCTAGTCGCAAGCAAGATCATGAAGTTCTCACCGTGAACACCTTTCATTTTACCTGAACGGTCGAATAAAGTGCGGAATTGACGTTCGTTAATTCCATACATGTAACGGAGTTTTTGTTTCTCCTGTAATTGCATACCGTACTCTGATAATTTAATTCTTTGTGTTGGACCGTGCTGACCCGGCGGGTACGGACGACGTTCCAATTCTTTGCCTGTGCCAGTCAGGGAAATTCCTAAGCGGCGTGATTTTTTCCAGATTGAACCTGTAAAACGAGCCATAATTAGCTCCTCCTTATGTTTTATAATATATGCAAAAAACATCATAAGGGAATAATCTCCTGCGAGGGTATACGATTTAAAGTGCCTTCGCCTCATAGCATTGGTTACGCAGCACACCAACCGCGGGGACCGCATACTTACTTGCAATGATTATCCGCTACTTATACTGTTCATTTACACAATAATTCATTTTACACCTTCGGATACCCAAAGTCAATATTAAATGTAGTTAATTAAAGTATCAACAAAGGCTTTTAAGCCGTTGCGGTCTTCTTCTGTGAAACGTTCGTAAATCGGCGCATCGATATCGAGCACTCCGATGCCTTTGCCGTCTTTGTAGAGCGGCAGAACGATTTCGGATTTGCTGTTTGCGTCGCAGGCGATGTGACCCGGGAATTCATTTACATCATCCACGATAAAAATATCGTTGCCGCGGAAAGCTGTACCGCATACGCCTTTGCCGTTTTCAATGCGCACGCATGCAGGGAGCCCCTGGAACGGTCCGAGTACTAATTCATTCGTTTTTTCTTCATATAAGTAGAAACCGACCCAGTTAATATCTTTAAGGAAATAATTTAAAAGGCTGGATGCGTTTGACAGATTCGCAATTCTGTCCGATTCATCTTCGATAAGACTTTTCAGCATTTTGTTGAGTGTCTCGTAATCTTTAATTTCAATATTAGTAAACATATTATGCCTCCGTGCTTTTTATGTATATTGGTGATTTTAAAGAATTATACATTTATATGTTTTGCAACGCAACGTTTTGAGCTATAATTGAGTATATATCTAGGAGGTAAAGTGTATGTGGGTGTATATATTAATCGCGATTATCATTTTGGTTATCGTGGCAGCAGCTGTACTGCTGTACTTAAGATCTGTAAAAACACAAATGATTGATACTCAATACAGCAGACTGCATGAAGTAAATCAGCTTCCATTTAAATTGGATTTAGTGAAATTAAAAAACTATAACCTGCACGGCGAAGCGAAAGAGCTTTACGACAAATGGCAGGATGAATGGAACGAAACATTAAATACTCATAGTACACATGCAACAAATGCACTTGAACAGTCTAAAACAAACGTTGAGCAATTTAAATTTGCCAAAAGTACAAAAAATAATGAGCTCGCAGGGGAAAATATCGAGATTATTAAAAATAAGTACGATGAACTGACTGAAGAAGTTGCAGGGTTTACAAAAGCTGTTGAAGAGGGGAAGCATCAGAATATTGAAAGCGAACGCTTGTACCGCGAAGCAAAACGCGATGTACTCGCCAACGGCCACAAATTCGGAGATGCGAAAAAACCGCTGGAAGAAGTTATTAAAGCTTATGAGCCGGAAGTTGCAAGGTACGAAAAAATGGTCAATGATGGAAACTATCTGCGTGCCAATGAGTTTATCTTCAACACTTACAACGAACTGCTGAACTTAAAAGACAGCATGGATGAAATTCCGAAACTTATTAAAGAAGTTCAAAAAGAACTGCCGCAGCAGTTCCAGGAACTGCGTTACGGCTGCAGAGATTTGCGTGCTAAAGGATACGATCTTGATCACATCAAAGTAGAAAACAGATTGTCAACGCTGAAAAGCAACTTAAACCGCGTTGAACCGCTGGTTGCGAAACTCGAGCTTGAAGAAGCCGACTCTATTTTAGAGAGTATTCACGACGAGCTGGATGATATGTATGAACTTGTAGAGCATGAAGTTAATGCAAAGAATAAGTTCGACGGCGGCAAGGATGTTATTACAGATGAATTATTTAACGCCAAAGCATTGAACTATACACTGCGCACTGAAATCGATTATATTAAAGATCAGTATCATATCGATGAATCCGATGTTCAAAAGGTAATGAATTATGAAAACGAAATTGAAAATCTGATTTCGATTTACAGCGGTATGATTGAAGAAACTGAGAAAAACACGACGCGCTACAGTGCTATCGTGGATAATATCGATTATTTAAAAAATAATGCGCATACGATTCATGAAGAACAGAACAGCATTCAGGAGCATCTGGTCAGTTTGCGTGAAGATGATGCGGAAGCTCGTGAGAATCTGCGTTACGTCAATGACCGGAAAGAAAAGGTGTACCGTGAACTGATGGCATCGAACCTCGTAACATTGCCTGAGCAGTTTATCGTTATGAAACATGAAATTGAAGTAAATATCAAAGAAATTGAAAATTACTTCAGCCGGCGCCCGCTGAATGTGGAATACGTTAAAGCCAAAGTAAATGATACTGTTCTGATGATGAATAAATTTGAACAGGAAGCATATGCGGTGATGAGAGATTCAGAGCTGACGGAGCTGATGATTCAGTACGGCAACAGATTCCGCAGTATGGATGCGGATTTGAATGCTCATTTAAATGAAGCAGAGCGCTTATTTAAAGAAAACCGCTACAAACGTGCACTGGACGTTGCTAAAGATGCAGTGGAAAGTGTGGAACCCGGCAGTGCAGCGAAAATAGAAAAACAATATGATAATAATTAACATCATGACTTAGGATATGTCATATCCTAAGTCATTTTATGTGAGAGGTGAATTAGGATGATATATTTTGATAATGCGGCGACGACAGCACCTTACAAAGAGGCGCTTGAAACATATATAACAGCGAGCGAAAAATATTTTTACAATACAGCAAGTATTCATCAGAGCGGTAAAGATGCAGCGAAGCTGCTTGAAGCGGCTCGTGCTCAAATACTGGATCTGATGGGCTTGAAGACTTATGATTTAGTTTTTACAGCAAGTGCGACGGAAAGTAATAATATAGCGATTCAAAGTATGCTGAGACGGAAGAAACAGTTCGGCAGTACGATATTGATGAGTGAGCTCGAGCACCCGAGTATCGTCAACGTGCTGGAAGAAATGAAAAAGGATGGTTTTACGGTTAAGTATATTAATACCAACGAAGACGGTACGGTAAATTTAGATCATTTAAAATCATTGCTGGATAGCGATGTTGTTTTCGTAACAGTGATGGCGCTGAATAACATTATCGGCAGCATCCAGCCGATAGAAGAAATTATCCGGATGCTTAAAGACTATCCAAAAGTTCATTTCCATGTCGATGCGACTCAAGCGATTGGCAAGACGGACTTGAATTACAACGGTGTCGATACAATCAGTATTTCCGCCCATAAATTTAACGGAGTAAAAGGCATCGGGGGACTGTTTATAAGAGATCTCGCAACAATGAGACCTATCCAGTACGGCGGAGGGCATGAGTATAATGTCAGAAGCGGGACAGTCAATCTGCCAGGAGCGGTATCAATGTCTAAAGCGCTCCGTCTGACGCTCGGTGAGGCGCGTGAAGTAAAGGAAAGACTATCGCAATTTAATGAGAAAATAAGAACGGCTGTACAGGACCTCGAATTTATTTATCTTCAGCCGAAGGCAGCGTCTTATATCGTGAACATGTCATTTATCGGTGCAAAAGGCGAAGTAGTCGTAAACGCCTTATCAAAACGCGGTATTGCGGTGTCGACGACAAGCGCCTGCGCATCCAAACTGGCCACGTTGAACGAGACGCTGCTCGCCTTAAATAATGAAGATAAAATTATCGAAGGCAGCATCCGTATATCGATGGGGCGTCATACCACTGAAGACGATGTAAATAAATTGATTACAGCATTACGAGAGGTTTACGAAGAATTAGGAGATGTACTGAAATGAAATTTGATCATATATTAATACGCTACGGCGAACTGACCCTGAAAACAAAAAACAGAAAAATGTTTGTAAATGCACTTCGCGACCGGATGATGAAAGCATTGAAACAGTATGACGTACAAATTAAAGCGAATCGAGACCGCGCTTATATCGTTTTAAACGAAGAAGATCCGCATGAAATTATTGATAAACTGACTAATATCAGCGGTATTTTAAGCATGTCGCCGGTCGTCAGACTGGAAAAAACGGATGAGGCAATGAAGGAAACAGCTCTTAAATTTGCTAATGAAATTGAAGCGGGCCATTCTTTTAAAATAGAAGTGAAACGGGCGGACAAGCAGTATCATCTGGACACTTACGGCGTTCAGCAGCTGCTGGGCAACCATGTCTTCGAAAACACATCGCATCTTACAGTTAACGTCAAAAATCCAGATTATAAAATACTGGCAGAAATAAGACCAGATGCAATTTACATGTACTACGAAACGATTAAAGGACTTGGCGGCCTGCCGCTCGGCACCGGCGGCAAAGCGCTGCTCATGCTGTCAGGCGGAATTGACTCGCCGGTAGCGGGAATTGATATTATGCGCCGCGGTGTGGAAATCGAAGCGATTCACTTTCACTCTCCGCCTTACACGAGCCCGCAGGCGACTGACAAAGTTAAGGCACTCGTCGATATTATGAGTGAAAGAACGGGTTATGATATTAAACTTCACATCGTTCCGTTTACAGAACTGCAGACAACCTTGTATGACCGAATTCCGGATAACTTGTCGATGACTTCGACACGCCGTATTATGCTCCGCATCGCTGAAAAATTAACTAAGAAAATTGGCGGAGAAGCAGTCGTCAACGGTGAAAACCTCGGGCAGGTTGCTTCGCAGACCTTGACAAGCATGTACGCGATAAATGAAGTGACCACACTGCCGGTTCTCCGTCCGCTGCTCACTTTAGAGAAAAATGATATTGTGAAAATGGCAAAAAAAATGGGAACATATGAAACTTCCATTCTGCCATTTGAAGACTGCTGTACAATCTTTAAACCGAAAGCACCGAAGACGAAACCATCATTGGAATCGGTGAAGAAATTCGAAGACGTCGTTGACTTTGAACCGATGATTGAAAAAGCGATGGAAAATATCGAAGTATATATGCCGTCGAAAAAAGAAAAAATTGAAGATGACTTCAGCGATCTGCTGTAAGGCGTGTTATCCCCGGAAGATTGACTTCCGGGGATTTTTTATATAGCTTGAAACTAAACTGAGAATTAAAGGGGGAAATTTATGAGAAGTTTAGGATTCTTATGTCTGCTAGGTGTAATTTTGTTATTTGGTACACTGGCTTTGGATTTACATAACTTTGGTCTGTTGACTTACGGACTTGGATTCATTTTAACTATTCTGGCAGCGTATTTTTTTGCTAGAGATAATAAAACGCAGAGAAGGTAATTTCTTTTAATACTGAACCGCCGTCGTACTCGGGGTTCCGTTCAAGTCCAACGGCCAATCCCCGTCGTACTCGGGAGTCTTATTCAAGTCCAACGGCAAATCGCTGTCGTACTTGGGGTTCTGTTCAAGTCCAACGGCCGATCACCGTCGTAATCGGGAGCTAGTTCAAGTCCAACGGTAAACCGCCGTCGTACTCGGGGTCCCGTTCAAGTCCAACGGTAAATCGCCGTCGTACTCGGAAACCGTCGAAAATCGTTAATTCTCCAAAAAGCCACACAAAAAGGCAGATTCTCTTCGAAATCTGAGGGTCTGCCTTTTAAATTTGCTTATATATCCCAGCGCTCAGGAAGCAGCGCGCTCAAGGGAACAATTCTGTCTCCGGATACATGAACATTGCATTCATAATTTCTGTTATTTATCTGCACGATAAACTCCCTGCATCTGCCGCATGGCGGGAGTACACGGCCGTCACGGTGCACCGCGATAATTTCTTTAATGCGTGTTTCGCCTGCCGTAACCATCGCTGCAATTGCTGAATGTTCTGCGCAAAATCCGATGGAGCAGGCGACATCAATCGCAACGCCGGTGAATACATTATCATTTTCCGTCAAAAGTGCAGAAGCAACATAGCCGGCTTTGCCGTTTCGCGCAAGTTTTCTTGGGCGCAGCGTATTTTGTGCTATCTTATGCAAATCAAGATTTTCTGTCATATTCCTCCGCCGCCTTTACAGGAAATTCCTCTGTGTTTTGTGCCAGAATGTATTGTTGTGCAGCCTGATAGTTTTAATTGTTTTATCACTTAACTTGATGCTCACTTTTTCAGTATTCTGCACACTTAGCGCTTCATTGTCCATGCTCATAATCGGATAGTAATTATCGGACTGGTCGATAACTATTGTAATAGGACGCTCCTTCGACAGGAGAAAACTCGTGCCGAGTGTACGGTGATTATTATTATTGACACTGCCGAGTTCCGTTACCTGCATGGCATTAATCAGCGGATCAACTACAGCGCCGCCGAGCGATTTGTTATAGCCCGTAGAGCCGGTCGGTGTCGAAACAACGATACCGTCTCCGTTAAAATGTTCAAACAGAAAATTTTCTATGTAAATATCCATCATAATTGTGCGGACCAGGCTCGAACGAAGCGTAAATTCGTTCAGACAGTAATTGGGCTGATTATTATTTACTTTTACTTCGATCACAGGATAGTTGCGCATCTCGAAGTTATTCAGATTAAATACCTGTCTGATTTCAGCCAGATTATGGTAGTTGAAGTCCACATACATATAATTGCGTTCTTCAATACCGATGCCGATGTACATACAGTCGTTTCTGAAATCATTTTTTCTGACCGCCTGTAAAAAGGCGCCGTCTCCGCCAATTGATGCAACAATACTCGCGTCATTACAATTATCGACAGTTTTAATTCCGAGATCATCAAACAGGTTCACGAGATCGCTGACAATTTTTTTAGAATTTTTATTACTGGGTTCAAAGAAATAAATAGTGTTATTTACCATATTTAAAGTACTCCTATATCTAAATAATTGTTTTATCGATTTTAGTTAAAATTAAATAATATAATTATTTCAAATTATATACTAATGAATAATTTTATGCATGACTATCGTTTAAATATAAGTCTTCACAGCATATCTTGTGTCTTGTCAAAAACGATAAAATCTCTACTGTAATTTGAAGATAAAATTTTCCGGCTGTGAGGCGAAACGTATTTAAAAAAATGTTATCATAAAATGGACTTTTAAAAATAGGAGGATCTTTCATGAAAAGAATTATCGCTTTAGTTTCAGCAATCGCGCTTGTGATACTCGGTCTCGGCACGTCGTTTATGACATCGCTGTGGGCGAGTGACTGGCAGGATATGTTCGATGACTTTTCAGATTCAGGAGCACCGATTTCCCAGGTGCTTGAAGAAGGGGATGCAGGCAGTAAAATTGCCGTCGTAAATTTTGACGGCGTGATTCAGGATACAGGTTCTATGGGCGGCGGAATGTTCGCAACAGAAGGTTACGACCACCCGATGACAATCCAGGCCTTAAAAGATATTGCAGCTGATGATACATACAGTGCAGTATTGCTGAATGTTAACTCACCGGGCGGCGGTGTCTTCGAAAGTGCAGAGATACATAAGTATTTAATGGAAATTAAAGAAAGCGGCAAGACAATTTACAGTTCGATGGGGAATATGGCAGCGTCCGGCGGCTACTACGTATCTGCACCGGCTGATCAGATTTTCGCCACTGATGAAACAATAACAGGTTCAATCGGTGTTATTATGCAGAGCATGAACTACAGTGAACTTGCTGAAAACTTCGGCATTTCTTTCGATGTGTACAAGAGCGGCAAGATGAAAGATATGATGTCCGCTTCACGCGAAGCTACTGAAGAAGAGCAGGATTACCTGCAGAGCATTGTCGATACGATGTTCCAGGATTTTGTTGATGTGGTAGCTGACGGCCGCGGCATGTCAGAAGAACAGGTAAGAGAGCTTGCTGACGGCAGAATTTACCTCGGCGGCGAAGCAATTGAAAATGGACTGGTTGACCAGGAAGGCTACTTTGACGATGCACTGGCTGCCTTGAAAGAAGAAATCGGCGGGACACCGCAGGTAGTTGAATTCGGCGGCGCGCAAACGACGTCATTCCCGTTCGGTGTTAAAGTCCAGAACGCTCTTGAAAGTATTACCGGCGGCGGAGAAGTTAAAATGGTTCAGGAACTGATTAACAACCGTCAGGGTGCCGAACCGATGTATCTATATGAATAAGGAGGGGTATCGATGGAAGAGACTAACGGAATTGTAAGAAAAGATACCGATTATATCCAGCAGCTGGAATATATGACCCACGCTGCCTTTTTCCCGAGATTCGTCAGCTATCTTATAGATATTATCGTCCTTTGGGCTGTGGCTCAGCTGACAATCGTGCCAGTTCTGACTATGCTCGGTGTTAGAGATGTCTTTTTCGGCATCGAAGCATTGTCGCTTGAAAATATCTCGACGACACTCTTGTATTTTATCTACTTTACACTGATGACTTACTTCTTTAAGCAGACACTCGGCAAAATGATATTAGGCATCAGCGTTATTTCTTCAAAAGGAAAGAAACTGACTTTTTCTCAGGTGTTTTTCAGGGAAACAGTCGGCAGAATCATTTCGAATACTTTATTGTATTTACCATACCTTGCAGTGCTGTTTACCGATTCAAAAATCGGACTGCATGACTTTATCGCTGACACGTACGCGGTGAATAATAAGTACAAGGCTTACGGTGATGCTATTAAAAGTGAAATGACTCCGGAGAATGCACAGAAGCTGCAGGAGAAAGAAGAATTCAGCACCGCATCAAAACGCAACTTCCAATAGAACCCGATGTTAAGTAATTGAAGCGGCGGGGACGATATAATATAATCAGGTAACTAGGACTATCCTAAATGGATAGTCCATATTTTTTTAAAGAGGGATATAAATGGCGAAAACTAAGATGGAACAAGTATATGAAGAACTGAATACCAGAATAGATGAGATTGTTAAAAAAGATGAAAAACCGAGACTGGAAGCACTTGCTGAAAGCCTGCTGCAGGTAAATGCGGAAGGTTCTTTAAGCGACCTCAGAAAAGCTTTTCAGTTTTCCTATCTGAACCAGGTCAAAGAAGAGCCGGTGCAGAGCAACCACCAGCTGACACCGGACGCGATCGGCTACCTCGTTGCACATATTATCGATTTATTTACTGCAGGCAAAGAAACTGAACTGCTCGATATCGGCAGCGGTACAGGGCATCTTGCGATGACAGTTAAGGAAATGGTCGATAATGTAAACTTGTCCGGGGTTGAAGTTGATCCGGCACTCGCGGAAATTAACGCAAACCTGTGCGAATTTTTAAAAGTGCCGATGTATATTCATCCGCAAAACGTCATTGAACCGAGCAGAATTCCGTCAGGTGATATCGCGATTGGCGATCTGCCTGTAGGGTATTACCCGCTGCCTGCTGCCAATTACAAGACAGCCTTTGAAGAAGGACAGAGCTATGCGCATCTTTTAATGCTTGAAGCGGGTATGAATTTAGTGAAAGACGACGGCCTCGGGGTCTTTATCGTACCGTCGAATATGCTGGAAGAAAATAACGAAACGATTAAAAAATATATTTCTGAAGATGCGACACTGCTGATGTTTTTAAATCTGCCGGCAACGATTTTCAAAACTGAAAAACAGCGGAAATCAATTATTGTGCTGAAGAAAGGTTTCTCGCCTCTTGTTAACAACGAAGTATTAATCGGCGATGTGCCTGACTTTAAAAATGCTGCGAAAATGCAGGAATTTTTACGTCAGCTGAACGACTGGTATGAACAGTACAGCGGAAAGCAGTGATAACACCATGACAAAAATACTTGCGATAAATGCCGGCAGTTCGTCTTTTAAGTTCGAGCTCTTTAATATGCCTGAAGAAACTGAAATTGCACGCGGGCTGGTTGAACGCATTGGTCTTTCCGGCGGGAAATTCACCTTGAACAGCGAAGGCGGCCGCGAAATAATTGAAAGAGATTTTAGAAATCATAAAGAAGCAGTTAACGTGATGCTGGAAACTCTAGTGGATAAAAATCTTATCCAATCAATCGAAGATATTGACGGTACCGGCCACCGTGTAGTGCACGGCGGAGAAACATTTACCGATGCCGTTGTTATCGATGAAGCAGTTACCAGAGAAATCGAGAAGCTGTCTGAATTTGCGCCGCTCCATAACCCGGCTAACCTCATGGGGATTCAGGCGATGATGGAGCTGCTGCCTGACGTGACTCATGTCGCAGTATTTGATACATCCTTCCATCAGACGATGCCGGAAAGTTCTTATCTGTACAGCCTGCCTTATAAGTATTATAAAGACTACCGCATCCGTAAATTCGGCTTCCACGGCACGAGTCATAAATATGTGACGAATCGTGCCGGCGAGCTGTTAAAACGTCCGCTTGAGGAACTGCGTCTGATCAGCTGCCACCTCGGTAACGGAGCGAGTATCGCTGCAGTTAAAGCAGGCGAGTCGCTGGACACATCGATGGGCTTTACCCCGCTCGCTGGTGTGACGATGGGAACGCGCTCGGGTAACATCGACCCGTCACTCATCCCTTACATAATGGAAAAAACCGATAAAAGTGCAGTGGAAGTGCTGAACGTGCTGAACAAAGAATCCGGTCTGCTTGGTGTCAGCGGATTTTCAAGCGATTTAAGAGACATTACTGAAGAAGCGAAAAATGGCAATGAACGTGCTGAACTGGCACTCGAGGTATTCAGCTCGAGCATCCATAAATATATGGGCTCCTATGCTGCCCGCATGGGCGGTGTGGATGCGATAATATTTACAGCGGGTGTCGGGGAGAACTCTGCACTGATCCGTGAAAAAGTATTGGACAGTCTCGAATTTATGGGAGTTTATCTGGATAAAAAAACGAACAATGAAACCGTCGGTATTGAAGCGACAATCAGTCATTCCTATTCACCGGTTAAGGTGCTGGTGATCCCGACGGATGAAGAAGTGATGATAGCAAGAGAAGTCTTGGGTAAGATGGCTTAGTACGAATGGCTGGAATTATACATTGTTAAATTTTCATTTGCCGCTTTCATCGGATAGTGATGGAGGCGGCTTTCTATTTTTAAAAAGAAAAAAAGCTCATGTCCGCTTGAAACACCTCTTGGATATCTCAAGCAGACACAAGCTCTACCTAAAGTTAATTTTACTATATATATTTTAAGTGTTCAAGTAATGTCATGCAGTTCAAAGGAAGATACTAGAAATAAAGGATGAGATGAACTTATGTTTGAATCTGTAAGACTGACTAATCAAATACTAAATGAACTGGGATTTTCTGAAGTAAACGATGTTGAAATTGAACCATTGAATATTGAGTATGAAAGCTGCCTTTTTTATATAGATCAAAAGAAGTACAGAAGCAGAAGAGCAAAAAAGACACCAAATAAAAAAGGTTATTTTACTGTATTTTGGATAAAAGACGATAATAATAAAAACCGGCCGTACAATTGGGAGGAAACTCCCGGGAAAATAATAATTACTTTTATAGACGAGGATAAAAAAGGCCAATTTATATTTCCGAAGGAAGTTTTATCGGAAAGAAATATTATTACAACAGATAATAAGAAAGGCAAGATGGCTTTAAGAGTTTATCCACCTTTCGAAACCTCACTGAATAAAACGGCTGAACAGACTCAGAAATGGCAAAGTGACTATTTTATTGATTTGACGGATAGTATTAATAAAACAAAATTTAGTGAGTTATATTAAAAATAAACAGAAAGGGTGATCTTTATTATGAAAATCAGAGCGCTCGAAGAAACAGATTTGGAGTTTGTCCATCAGCTGAATAATGAATATTCGATTATGTCCTACTGGTTTGAAGAGCCGTATGAATCACTGACCGAATTAAAACATCTATATAAAAAACATTTGATTGACGATGATGAGAGAAGATTTGTCATTGAGGACGACGGAGTACTGGCGGGAATTGTCGAGCTGGTTGAGATCAACTACATCCACAGAAACTGTGAAATCCAAATTATCGTGCAGCCGGAATTTAACGGCAGAGGCTATGCGAAATTTGCCTTCCGAGAATGTCTGGCATACGCCTTCGATATTTTGAATATGCACAAAGTCTATCTGTATGTCGATACGGACAATGAAAAAGCAGCTCATATATACAAAAAGAGCGGCTTTACGATAGAAGGAACTTTAAAAGAACAATTTTATACTAAAGGAGAATATCAGGACGCCTATCTGATGGGGCTGTTAAAACGCAATTGGCACCGGGGAGACTAACCAGTTCTTATGGGCTGTTTTTTTAATTCGGAAAAATAGGGTATAGAACAAGAGATAACTCTAAATTGTTTAGACAGGAGTGTAATTATGCTTGTAGTAATAGATGTTCAAAATGACACTTTTGATGAAAGAGGAAGCAACTTTGCGGAATGGTCCAAGGTCATTGAAGAGGGTGTCGCAAAAAGAATTGATCAAGCAATAGAGGATAACGAATCTATTATCTATACAAAAAATTTGTATCCCGATTTTGAATACGATGAACGCTCCGCAGAATCCATTCATTTTGATGAAGCCATATATCCGAAATTCTACAAACGGCTTGAGGATTACGGTGACGAATACACGAAAACTTTTTACGGCATTCCGCCGAACCAGGCGCAGAATATTTACGAAAATTATAGAGATGAAGTCGAGACGAACCAGATCATTGAATTTATCGGTGTCGAAACAAACGTCTGTGTCCTCGCAAATATTATGGTGATTCAAAATATTTTCCCGGAAGCGAATATTACGGTGAATAAAAAACTTGTGGCCGCAGCAAGCGATGACCTGCACGATAAAACGCTTGAAGTACTGTCGAATATGAATGTATTTGTAGTGGAATAAAGACTCGGGACAATGAATGTCCTGAGTTTTTTTGTTCTATGGGAAGTTAGGGGGGGTGGATGCCCATGTGGTTTTGACATGGGCATTTAAACGGTGTTGGATTCCCATGTGGTTTTGACATGGTCATTTAAAAGGTGTTGGATTGCCATGTAGTTTTGACATGGGTATTTAAACGGTGCTGGATTCCCATGTGGTTTTGACATGGGCAATTAAACAGTGCTGGATGCCCACCTAACTTGAACATGGGCACCCAACCAGCAAAAGTATCTCACCGCACATAAAAAAAGAGGATATCGCTCCGATATCCTCTTGAAACACTATTTATTTCTCTCGGCTTTTATCTTCTCAACGCCTTCACGCACGAGTGGTGCAACTTTTTCGCCAAACAGCTCAATCGTTTTAAGCACCTGCTCGTGCGGCATTGTACCGACCGGTGTCTGAAGTGTAAAGCGCTCAACGCCCATATGTTCATATAAGGCGATAATTTTTCTTGCCACAGTTTCGGGACTGCCAACGTACAAAGCACCTTCCGGATCGCACATATTATCGAAGGCTTCTCTCGTATACTGTCCCCAGCCGCGTTCGCGGCCGAGCTTTGACATCGAACTTGAAATTGCTGGAAAGAACAGGTCGCGTGCTTCATCGTCTGTATCCCATATGAATCCGTGTGAGTTTGTTGCGACTTTCAATTTGCTTTTATCGTGTCCTGCTGCTTCACCGATTTGACGGTAAAAGTCAGCGATCCTTGCAAACTGAAAAGGGCTGCCGCCGATTATCGCGAGGACTAAAGGCAGTCCGAGTTCTCCGGCGCGTTTAGCGGATTGCGGTGTACCGCCGCTTGCAATCCAAATCGGAATTTCATCCTGCACTGGTTTTGGGAAAATTTCAGCATTTTCTAAAGCCGCTCTGTGCGTTCCGGACCAGTTAATCTTTCCGCCTTTTTGCAGAGTCAGAAGCAGATCCAGCTTTTCATTAAACAGTGTATCGTAATCGTTTAAATTGTAGCCGAACAGCGGAAACGATTCGATAAACGACCCGCGTCCTGCCATTATTTCAGCACGGCCGCCTGAAATTCCGTCTAAAGTCGAAAAACGTTCATAAACGCGTACCGGATCATCCGAAGACAGAACGGTCACACCGCTAGACAGACGGATATTTTTAGACACTGCTGCGCCCGCTGCGAGTACGACATCCGGTGCACTGACTGCATAATCATTTCTGTGATGTTCCCCGATTGAAAACACATCGAGACCGGCGCGGTCAGCTGTTTCTATTTCGCGCACGAGTTCCTGCAGACGTTCTGCATGGGATATTGTTTTTCCGGTTTGAGGATCAAAAACCGCATCTCCAAACGTATTAATTCCAAGTTCCATAAGTAACCTCCGGTTATAAATTTGAATTCAGTGTAGCTGATATTCTTCAAATAAAAAAGTAATGAGCTCGAAAGCCCATTACTTTAATATAAATCATTCAATTTAACATTAGCGATTTTGTTCAATAAATTCTTCAGTCGCTACCATAGGCTCAAAGTCCGTAGGTAATGTTTCAGTGCGGACAACCAGCACGTCACATTTAGCGTTTCTTACGATAGCTTCAGAAACCGAACCGATAATAAAACGTTCTACAGCGTTCAAACCAGTCGATCCGCAGGCGATTAAGTCTGCGCCGATTTTTTCTACGGCTTTTTTAGGAATGATTGATTTAGGTGAACCATAGTCGATGATTTTCTCTACATGTTCAACACCTTTATCTAATGCGACTTTCTCATATCCGTCCAGCAATTTTTGCGCAAATTCGTTGGCACGTGCTGAAATTGAACGGTCGTACGCTTCAACAGACGCGAAAGAGCGAGTATCGATAACGTTGATAATAGAAAGTTTCGCGTTGTTACGTTTCGCAGCTTCGACTGCTTTCTGGAATGCCCATTCTGCTTCGTGTGATCCGTCTACTGCAACTAGGATGTTTTGATATTGTAACATTTAAAATCAACTCCATTTCCTCTTCTTAGTTATATTATACCACATGTATGCGCTCTCAAAACTTTAAATATTGAGACAATTATAGACCAAATTGTGACTTATTGTGATACAATATATTTGTTTGAATAAAGGGGGATTTGGAAATGATTATTGGTATACCGAAAGAAGTAAAAAACAACGAAAACAGAGTCGGTTTAACACCGGGCGGCGTTTACGCTTTCGTGCAGGCCGGACATACTGTTCGCGTAGAAAAAAATGCAGGCAGCGGTTCTTATTTTGAAGATGAAGCATACATTGAAATGGGTGCAGAAATCGTCGGTACTGCAGCTGAAGCCTGGGATTCAGAAATGGTTGTAAAAGTAAAAGAACCATTAGCCGAGGAATTCGATCTTATTAAAGAAGAATCTATTTTGTTTACATACTTGCACCTTGCTCCGGAAGAAGCTTTAACTCAAGTGCTTGTCGATAAAAAAGTAACGGCAATTGCCTATGAAACGATTCAGCTGCCGGACGGCTCGCTGCCCCTTCTGGCGCCGATGAGTGAAGTCGCTGGACGCATGGCACCGCAGGTCGGCGCTGAGCATCTGAAAAGCATCAACGGCGGAAAAGGTATTCTTCTCAGCGGAGTTCCGGGGGTAGAAAAAGCTAAAGTGACTATCGTCGGCGGGGGAGCTGCAGGTACGAACGCTGCTAAAATGGCAGTCGGCCTCGGTGCGGACGTAACAATTTTAGACTTGAATCCAAAACGCTTAAGAGAACTCGATGACTTATTCGGTCCGCGCGTACAGACATTAATGTCAACGCCTTTAAACATTAAAGACTCCGTAGAATCGAGTGATTTAGTAATTGGTGCAGTATTAATTCCGGGAGCGAGAGCACCGAAACTTGTCACTGAGGAAATGATTAAAAATATGGCGCCGGGCTCTGTAATCGTCGATATCGCAATCGATCAGGGCGGTATTTTTGAAACGACTGATAAGATTACAACCCACGATGACCCGACCTATGTGAAGCACGGTGTGATTCATTATGCAGTAGCAAACATGCCGGGAGCTGTACCGCGTACATCAACAAACGCACTGACAAACGCAACACTTCAGTACGGACTCTTGATTGCCAACAACGGCTACAAAGAAGCACTAGTTAAAAACCCTGTTATTGCAGGCGGATTTAACACCTTCCAAGGTCATGTAACTTATGAAGCAGTTGCAGAAGCTCAAAACAGAGAGTACGTCAGCATTCACGATTTACTGAAATAAAATAAGGAATGGCAGCCGTCGCAGCTGCCATTTTTATTTGAAATGAGATTCCATGAACGTTGTTAATTTAACAAAGTACATGCAGCACCTTCCATGAACGTTGTCGATTTAATAAAGTACATACAGCAGTTTCTATGAACGTTGTCACTTCAACAAAGTACATACACTAGATAAAACGCTCTATTTATCAATCACAGTAACATCAAACGGAATACTTTTCTTTAAATCCTCGAGCTGTTCAGTCCGGACCAGCGGAATAATCGACAGCCGCTTCTTCACGTGCATTTTTAATTTCGCAAGAGGCTGCAGTTCTTTAAAGTTTCTAATATCAATCTCCCGGAGGTCGTATATCACCCCGGACACGTCATGATCGATAAAAATCTCGGCGAGACGGCTGTGCAAAAAGTAGGGAACTTTCGTAAAGGACGGCCCGATGATAAAGTGCTTGTTCCTGATTTCATTCGACAGAGTTTCGATAAGCGCAGTATCCACATCGTGAAAGTCGCGTGTAAATATCTGGTCGACAATAAAACCGTCGGCTGCAGTTTCTCCGCGTATCGTTTCAATCAGTGTATTTTCAATCATGAAGTCGTTCGTCTCATGGAAGTTGTTTATCGCTATATAAATTTCGCCGGCTGGTGTAAGTGCGCGCTGCATGGCCGGCAGTGTTAAATTAGGTGTGTTAAAGTCAGGGTAGGCAAAGAGTGCAGCGTCAGCTTCCATACTGAGTGTATGTGTTAAATAAATATGTTTCATCGTATCGTCTCCTTATATGCAAAATGTCATTTTGATGATTATTAAAATGTATTTACGGGAATAGACTATTATTAATAATTTTAAACAGGAGTGGTAATTTTGACTGTAAAATTTCATGGACACGCGGTGCTTTCGTTCAATAATAATGACACGGATGTCATTATCGACCCGTTTATTAACGGCAACGATTTAACAGATTTAACGGTTGAGAACATTAAAGCTGATTATATTATACTAACACACGGCCACAATGACCATGTGGGCGATACAATTGAAATCGCTAAAAATAATAACGCGACAGTAATCGCACCTGTGGAACTCGCGGCTTATGTAGAATCACAAGGCGTGGAAAATACTGTCGGCATGAATGTCGGCGGGGAAGGCGAGTACGACTTCGGTAAAGTGAAATTCGTTCACGCATTCCACACGTCAAGCTATACAGATGGCGAAGGCGTAACCCATTACACAGGTGAGCCAATGGGCTTAATTTTAACAATTAACAATAAGAAAGTTTACGTTACAGGCGACACCGGTCTGTTCGGCGATATGGAACTCATTGCTAAAAGAAATGGACCGATTGATGTATGCTTTATTCCAATCGGCGACCACTTTACTATGGGCATCGACGATGCGGCTTACGCAATTAACGAACTGATTAAACCGACGATTGCTGTGCCGGTGCACTTCGATACCTTCCCGCCGATTAAGCAGGACCCGGAAGAATTTAAAGACAAAGTCAGAACGGTCTGCCAGGTGCTGAAACCGGGCGAAGCAGTCCAGTACTCATAGAAAGATGAAGGAAACTCTCTCAGCAGAGTTTCCTTTTTTCTTTTATACACACAGATTATTCGTGCTATGATAAATTTAACGGGAAATAAAGAAATTGGGTGAAGACATGTCGAAACATGAAGATATATTAAAATACATAAGAGGACTCAGAGAGGGCAGCAGTTTATCCGTCAGACAAATCTCAGGCTATATGGGCGTCTCGCTAGGCACGAGCTACCGTGCGATTAAACAGGCTGAGCAGGACGGTCTTGTGAAGACGGTGGAGAGAGTCGGCACCTTCCGCATCGTCCAGCGCGAAGTAAAAAGCCACGGTAAAATTATGTTCAGGGAAGTCAACCGCGTAATCCAGGGAACCGTTCTTTCCGGAGATAACTACCTCGATAAAGAGATTTCGAGAATATTAATCGGGGCGATGCAGACGGAAGATCTCGTAAAATATTTAGAACCGAACGGTCTGTTAATCGTCGGCAACCGTGAGAAGTCCCAGCGGAAGGCACTGGAAAATGGTGTCGGCTTATTAATTACCGGCGGCTTCGGCACCGGGGAAGAAATCCTGAAACTGGCGGAAGAAAAACAGCTGCCGGTTATTTCCACGACTCACGACTCGTTTACGTGTGCATCGATTATACACAGGGAAGTGTACAGCCTGTCGCTGTCGCAGAACATCGTTACCGCCGGCAGCCTGATGGTAAAACAGGAACAGTACACGATTGATATAAATGAACTCGGCACGGAAATTCATCCCGAAGATAAAAACATGATTCTCTTAAACGGCAACCGTTTCGTCGGAGCCATCCGTTCGAAATATCTCGATGAAATGACGAAGGATAACTATACTTCTTATTTGCTGCCGGATTACAGTGCAGAAGAGGATACGACGCTCCTGTCCCTTCGGCAGATTATGAGCTGGCATCAGCTGAATATAATTCCGGTGGTGGAGTCCGGTGATTACAGAGGCATCGTCCACCGGAGAGAAGTGTTTAAAAATATATCATCGAGAAACTTAAAATCGGGCATGTCGACAGATCAGCTGATCGACAGGGAAATTAAAATCGACAGCAATAAAATCAATATCCGGGTCATGCCGTTTATGGCGGACGAATACGGTTCGCTGTCGCAGGCAAACTTTATGCGCCTCGCGGAGCGTTTAATACTCGTTGTGCTTCAGGAGAATGATATTCACAGCTATCACATCGATACTTACAACATCATGAACTTTAAAATTGTACAGCTATATCAGGAAATAGAACTGACCGGTGAAATTATCGACCGGGGCGAGCAGTTTATCCGTCTGGAAATCATCCTCAACGTTCAGGGAACTGCATATTCCAAGGCGACCTTCATGATTCAGCATTTCAACGAAAAATAAAAAACATCCTGCTGTAAAATTTACAGCGGGATGCTTTTCTATGTATTGCTTTTATTTTTTGCGTTTGGCTTTGTTCGCTTTCATCGCTTCAAACTCTTTCCATGCCTGCTCTTCAATGGGCAGATTTCCCTTGAAGTATTTCCGCGCTTTATTAAAGTAAAACAGCTGGTAGGCACCGAGCAGCACGAACAGGCCGCCGATTAAATAAGCAACGGCAGTGTGGAACTGGACTATTGAGTTCAAACCGAACGCGATGAGAAACAGGGCAAGCCATATTCTCGCAATACTGTTATAATACGCGCCTCTGACGTCGCGGATTGTCCGTATCTTTCTGACTTTGAAAACCACAAAAAGAATAAAGGTAAAGACAATCGCTGTGACGAGAAATGACACGGCAAGCGTGTACAAGAATTCCATACGTTACAACTCCAATCTCTAATGTAGTATAATTGATTGATGAATGTAAGTAAATTAATATTGAGGAGTTTCGCCATTGTTTAATAAATTAACCGGACATTTAAATGACTTAAACACATATGCCAAAGACGTACTGGAACTGATAGAATCACACGATGAAATTGTTATACTGAGACATCAGAAACCGGATCCCGATGCCTACGGTGCTCAGCTCGGTCTTCGTGCATATTTACAAAATAAATATCCTGATAAAAGTATCAAGGCGCTCGGAAGCGGCGAGCCGTCACTTGAGTTTTTAGGAGAAATGGACCGCGTGAGTACAATTGAGCGGCCGCTGGTTATTGTCGTGGATACGGGAAACAAAGAACGCATTGACGGCACGCTCGACTACGCAGAAAAAATCGTCAAAATTGACCATCACCCGAATGTCGAATTGTACGGTGACGTGTCGATTGTTGAGACGGATGTATCATCTGCGAGCGAACTGATTTATCTCTTAATCGACAGATGGGACAGCTCAGCTATGAACGATGAAGCCGCAGCTTTGTTTTATATGGGAATCGTCGGTGACACGGGCAGATTTTTATACAATAATACGAGTGCTCTGACGCATGCAGTCGCATCCAAGCTGAAAGAGTTTAATTTCGATGCTGCGGATTTGAACAATCAGATGCATAAATCTTCTAAAAATAAATTTAAATATAAAGGTTATTTAATTAATAATGCAGTGTTTACGGATTCCGGCATCGCTTATGTGTACGTGCCGAAATCAGTCATGGAAGAATACGACTTAAGCGTCAGCGAAGCGGGACTGGATGTAAATATCTTCAGGGAAATTGAAGATGTGAAAGTATGGTTCATCGCACTGGAAGGTGACGGTGAAATCCGCGTCCGCCTCCGTTCAAAAGAGGTCGTAATCAACGATGTCGCTGCGATGTTCGACGGCGGCGGCCATCCGCTCGCTTCAGGCGTCCGTGTCAAAAACATGGATATGCTTAAAGAACTGCTTGTGAAAATTGAAGAAAAATTGTAAGAGTAGGTGTTTCAATGCTTAATTTAAATGTGCACAGCTCATTTGATTTTTTAAATTCAAATATTACATTGGAGCGTTTATACGAGAAATTAAACAGTGACGGCCAGAGCGCTGTAGCCGTCACGGATTTAAACCGCATGCACGCGGTATACCGGCTGATGGCAACAGCGCCGAAATACGGCATTAAACCGGTGCCCGGCATGGAAATTATTGTGGAGGACGGCATGAACGGCGTGCCGCTCGTGCTGCTGGCGAAAAATCATCAGGGCTATCTCGAACTCGTGCGCACTAGCGCCATGCTGTCGTACAGAGGTTCAGCGCGGACGTCGCTCAAGTTTCTTCAGGATACTATTAAAAACTGCCTCTTAATCGGCAAGACTTCGGAGGCGACGGCAATTTTAAGCGCCATGGATCTTCCGGAAGAAGATAAATATATCAGCCACGATTCAGACGGAGATTACAAGAAGGTGTTTATGAAAGCCGCGCATTACGTTAATTCAAATGAACGGGGCTCCTTAAAAGTGCTGAATGCCATCCGGGATAACGAGCGGCTCAGTATCGACAGCGTGCAGAATCTCGAGGGGGATGCCTGTATTCAGACCCGGGATATGGTGCCTGAAGCAGCACGCATGTATTTAAAAAATAATGAAGAAATTATAAATAAGTGTGAGGTGCCGATACCTTCTGTATCTCATACGCTGCCGAAATTTAATAATCCAGAAGGCAGCAGTTCAAAAGACTACTTATGGCAGCTTTTAATGGAAAGATTTGAAGCGGGAGATTTCAAAGACCGTAATGAATATATGGAACGGCTGAAGTACGAATACGGCATTATTACCGGTATGGGATTTGAAGATTATTTTTTAATTGTCCAGGATCTGGTAAATCATGCAAAATCAAACGGTATTTACGTCGGGCCGGGCAGGGGATCCTCCAGTGCAAGTCTCGTGTCGTATCTTTTGGATATTACCGAAGTCGACCCGCTTGAATACAATTTGCTGTTTGAGCGTTTTCTGAATCCGGAGAGGGTAAGCATGCCGGATATCGATATCGATTTTGAAGATTCAAGACGCGATGAAGTCGTTGAATATTTAATTAAAAAATACGGTGATATGCGGGTGGCGAACATCATTACATACGGAACGCTGAGCGCCAAAATGGCCGCGCGCGACGTGGGGCGAGTCTTCGGTTTTTCTGACGATGAACTGAAGCTCGTGTCCAATCTTGTACCGGATGAGCCGAACGCATCGCTTGAAGATGCATTTTCAAGCAGCCGTTTTAACACGCTTTTAGAAGCGGACAGAAAGTATAAAACATTTATGGATATCACGTTGAAAATTGAAGGGCTGCCGCGCCATACATCGACGCACGCAGCAGGCCTTCTTCTGAGCAGTGAAACGCTGACGAACAGCGTGCCCGTAATTTTCTCTGAAGGCCATGTAATGAGCCAGTGGCCGATGAAAGATGTTGAAGCGGCGGGGCTGTTAAAAATTGATCTGCTCGGCTTAAAAAACCTGTCGCTGATCCGCTATATGGTCCAGAGCATCAGGCGGACGGAGAAAAACTTCTCGCTTGATGATATAACAGAAGATAAAAGAGTCTATAAAATGCTGTCAAAAGGAATGACTCTCGGTATTTTTCAGCTGGAGTCATCCGGCATCAGACGGGTCATTGAAAACTTTCAGCCGGAAAGTCTGAAGGATCTCGCTGCAGTACTTGCACTGTACCGGCCGGGTCCGATGAAGGAAATCGATAACTTTATCTACAGAAAAGAACATCCTGAAACAATTAAGTATCCGCATGAAGATCTGAAAGATATTTTAAAAGAAACGTTTGGTGTCATCGTCTATCAGGAGCAGATTATGCAGATTGCCGGTAAAATTGCCGGCTTCAGCTACGGGGAAGCGGATATTTTAAGACGCGCTATGGGCAAAAAGGACCGTCATGCGCTGACTAATGAGCGCGAGCATTTTATTGCCGGAGCAGTGAAGAAAAACTACACTGCAGAGCTTGCAGAAAATATTTTCAATCTGATTATGGAGTTTGCGGACTATGGTTTTGTTAAGAGCCATGCGGTTGCCTACGGTAAAGTCGCCTACACGATGGCCTATATGAAACTGCATTATCCCGAACATTTTTACGCGGTCATATTAACACACCACCGGGGCAACGACGAAAAAATCAGCCAGCTTCTAACCGAGCTGAAGATGATGCGTATCCCGCTCCTCGCTCCGGATATTAATACATCCATATGGCAGAACTCGCAGCAAGAAGGCATCCTGCTCGGCTTTTCGATGATCAGCGGAATTTCAAGACCGCTATATGAAGCGCTCATCGCAGCGCGTAAGCACGGCGGTCCTTTTAAGGATATATACGACTTGGTTTCCCGCACAGATTTTAAATTCAATGAAAAAATCTTAAGAAACTTAATTATCTCGGGGACACTCGACGGTTTTGAAGAAAACAGAAAAACGATGCTGCAGACATTGCCCGATATTTTATCGACGGTGAGCGACGGTTATCAGCACGACTCGTTCTTAAGCTCCCTCGGTTTTAATCTTAAAAAAGAATACCGGTACAGCGAAGAAATGGACGGCGCTGAAAAAATTGAAGGCGAAAAAGAAGCGCTCGGATTTTATATTTCAACGCATCCCATCCTCTTAAAGCACCGGGAACTTGAATTTATTCCCTTTTCTCTGATTCATCATAAACGTAAACACGGTACCTATCTTCTCTATATTGAAGATTTCCGCACGATTAAAGTGAAGAAAACAGGGCAGAATATGGCCTTTTTGACACTGACTGACGGGCATTCTAATATTGACGGGGTCCTATTTGCGAAAGAGTATTTTAAATATCATCCTATGCTGAAAGAATCGATCGTGGCAGCGGATGCAACTTACGGCATGCGCCAGGGAAAACCGCAGCTCATTATAGACAGACTGTATCCGGCGGACGACTACGTCCGGACGTATATAGAGAAAACCAAGAAAATCTATATCAGGGATGTCAGTATCGATGAAATTTCAGAGCTGCTCGCAGAGAGCGGGGTGCCGATTCACGATTTTAACACGCAAGAATTCGCCGGATATATTCCAATCAGTAAAATAGAAACTTTAATTTCAAACATACAAGTCGAAAATATCCGTTTAATCGTGTAAATTTATTGTAAAATAAAAAAATTAATGATAATATACCGTGGTATGACCACTTTAGGAGGAACTAATTTGTCTTTAAAAAGCGATGCATTAGAACTGCACAAAGTTAACCAGGGAAAGCTTTCCGTCAATTCAAAAGTAGCATTAAAGGATAAAGAGGCGCTCAGCCTTGCGTATTCACCGGGAGTTGCTGAGCCGTGCAAGGAAATATACGAAGATGAAAGAAAGATATTTGATTACACGATTAAAGGTAATACTGTAGGCGTTGTAACTGATGGTTCGGCAGTGCTCGGACTCGGCAATATCGGAGCTTCAGCCAGTCTGCCGGTAATGGAAGGGAAGAGTGCGCTTCTTAAAAACTTTGCAGGCGTAGATTCTTTCCCAATCGCTTTAAAAACAAATGACGTCGATGAAATCGTCAATACAGTTAAACTGATGACTCCTGTTTTCGGCGGTATTAATCTGGAAGATATTTCAGCGCCGAGATGTTTTGAAATTGAGGAAAGACTGAAAAAGGAAACTGATATTCCTGTCTTTCACGATGATCAGCACGGGACGGCTATCGTTACGCTGGCTGGTCTGATAAACGCAGTCAAACTGACAGGCAAAACTTTATCTACTGTTAAAGTGGTACTGAACGGCGCGGGCGCTGCAGGTGTTGCTATTGTTAAACTGCTTCACAGTTTTGGTGTTAAAGATATGATTATGTGTGATTCGCGCGGAGCAATTTACGAAGGCCGTGAATCAGGCATGAACGCAATCAAAGATGAAGTTGCGAAGTTCACCAATATCGATAATGAAGAAGGCAAGCTTTCAGATGTTATTAAAGATGCAGATATTTTTATCGGTGTATCGGTGGAAAATGCAGTAACTGAAGATATGGTCCGTTCGATGAATGAAGATCCGATTATCTTTGCCATGGCAAACCCGACTCCTGAAATTATGCCTGATGTCGCAATTGCCGCCGGTGCTAAAGTAGTGGGCACAGGACGCAGCGACTTCCCGAACCAGGTTAACAATGTACTGGCTTTCCCGGGTATTTTCAGAGGTGCGCTCGATGTTCAGTCAACGCACATCAATGAAGAAATGAAAAAAGCGGCAGTGCTTGCAATCGCAGAAATTGTTAAGCCGGAAGAATTGAGTGCGGATTATGTGATTCCGGACGCCTTCCATCCGGAAGTAGCACCGATGGTTGCAGAGCGCGTGGCAGCAGCTGCTATGAATACGGGCGTGTCGCGTAAAAAAGTTGAAGCCGGTTACGTTTACTCCAGGACGAAAAAACTGATCAGCGAATTGAACGGTTAATCATGGAAAATAAAAAGGGTCTTCAGATGATTCTTGAAGAGATTAATAAAATTATTGTGGATCAGAATATCGGCATCGGAGAGAAGATACCGAGTGAACGCTATTTGAAAGAACGGCTGAATGTCAGCCGGCAGAGTGTAAGAGAAGCGCTGAGAGCGCTGGAACTTATCGGGGTTATTTACGTTAAACGCGGGGAAGGTACGTATCTTGCGAATATCGACAGCCACCAGCTCTACACTTTAATAGCGAAATATCTGCTTAGAACAGACAGACAATATGAAGAGTTAGTTGAATTGATGCATATGATTGATTATTATTACGAACATAAATATAATGGCATGAAAACTGTGGATGACGGTGATAATCAAGTGGTGCAGAGAATCTACAAACTGCTGAAAAAATATGCTGACGGCTATGACAGCTAACTTCGATGAGGTGTAAAAATGTTAAAGGATATATTTTTTAAACTGAACAAAAAAGCAAGTGACGAAAAGACGGACAAGGCTGAGAAACAGGAAACGATTATGACGAAGTGTCCGAACTGCAAGAAGATTCTTTATTCAAAAGATCTTCACAAGCGTTTGAACGTCTGTTCAAATTGCGACCATCATCTGCCGATTATAAGCACGGAGCGGATGGATGCGCTGCTCGATATTGACAGCGGCAAAGAACTGTTTGCAAATATTACATCGGTTAACCCGCTGAATTTCCCGAATTACGAAGAGAAACTTGCTTCCGATAAAGAGAAAACAGGTCTCGAAGAAGCATTAATCGTTTCCCACGGGAAAATTATGGGCAGTGAAGCGGTCGTCGCGATTATGGATCCGCGTTTCCGTATGGGCAGCATGGGTTCGGCGCTCGGTGAAAAACTGGCGCGCACTTTCCAGTATGCAACAGAACACAGACTGCCGGTCATCGTCTTTACAGCGAGCGGCGGCGCGCGCATGCAGGAAGGAATTTTATCGTTAATGCAGATGGCGAAGGTCAGCGTTGCGGTTGAAAGGCATAACAAAGCAGGTCTTCTCTACATCGCCTACATGACAAACCCTACAACGGGCGGAGTATCTGCGTCATTTGCATCAGTCGGCGATATCAACCTCGCTGAAAAAGGCGCTTTAATCGGTTTTGCCGGACGCCGCGTAATCGAAGAAACAATTAAAGAAAAACTGCCGGATGACTTCCAGACGGCCGAGTTTTTACTCAAGCACGGGCAGCTTGATGATGTCGTCAACAGAGTTAACATGAAACGCTATCTTGGCACGATTTTAAAGATGCATGAAGAGGTTGTGTAATTATGGTATTTGAATTTGAAAAACCGGTTCAGGAACTGGAAAACAAAATTAAAGAGCTTGAAAAATATGCCCATAAAAACAAGCTGGATCTGACGACTGAAATCAGCTTTCTGGAGAGAAAAGTGAAGGATAAAAAAGAAGAAGTATATTCTCAGCTTACACCCTGGCAGCGTGTTGAAATTGCACGCTACATAAAACGACCGACTTCAAAAGAATATATCGCCGCGCTGTTCGATGACTTTATCGAGTTTAAAGGCGACCGCGCCTACTCGGATGACAATGCGATTATCGGCGGCATTGCGATGTTCAAGGGACGTCCAGTGACCGTCATCGGCAACCAGCGCGGCATGGATACGAAAGATAATATTGCGCGCAACTTCGGCATGGCGCACCCCGATGGCTACAGAAAAGCACTCCGTCTGATGAAGCAGGCGGAGAAATTCAAGCGCCCGGTGATCTGCTTTATAGATACGAAAGGTGCATATCCGGGTAAAGCTGCTGAAGAACGCGGCCAGAGCGAGTCGATTGCAAGAAACCTGGTCGAAATGGCTGGTCTGACTGTGCCTGTAATCAGTATTGTTATAGGGGAAGGCGGTTCGGGCGGTGCACTAGCGCTCGGTGTCTGCAATAAATTATTCATGCTCGAAAACGCAACGTACTCGGTGATTTCACCAGAGGGTGCAGCAAGTATTTTATTTAAAGACGCTTCGCTGAAAGAAATCGCAGCGGAATCTTTAAAAATAACTGCAGCCGACCTGCTTGAACTCGGCGTGAGTGACGGCACGATAAAAGAACCGGCCGGCGGCGCTCATCACGATAAATCATTCGTTTTCAACAAAACGGATGAAGTGCTGCAGAATGCACTGGCGGAACTTACGCCGATGGACGGTAATGCTTTAGTCGATCAGCGTTACGACAAATACATGTCGATTGGACAGTTCAGTGAATAACAGGAATATATAAATCGCACTTGCCCGTATGGAGGCGGGTGCGTTTTTTTTGATTAGGTCGTCAATGACGTGTGTTCATTGGCCAGCTGGCGTCTTTACTCAGCCAATGAACTTAAGTCAGTATCGCACCGCAAGCCCGCCTTTCGATTTACTCGCATTTTCCCCGCCATATAGATAGACCGTGAAAGCATAATTATGCTATGTTTAAATGGACTGGCAGGTGGGTGATAATCATGAGGAAAATAGCGGTTTTGACAAGCGGCGGAGATGCGCCCGGCATGAATGCCGCGATACGTGCAGTGGTGCGTAAAGCAATTCATGACGGGATGGAAGTTTACGGTGTAAGTCACGGTTTTAACGGACTGATAAATAACGATATTAACAAAATGGATCTCGGTGATGTCGGCGATATTATTCACCGGGGCGGGACGGCTTTATATTCCGCACGCTGTGAAGAGTTCAGGACTGAAGAAGGCAGAAAGCGTGCGGCGGATAATTTAAAGACGTACGGTATTGAAGGTCTCGTCGTTATCGGCGGGGACGGTACGTACAAAGGTGCTTTTGAACTGTCGAAACTCGGTGTGAAAACCGTCGGTGTGCCTGCGACAATCGATAATGATATTGCCGGCACTGATGTAACTATCGGCTATGACACAGCACTCAACACCATCTTTGATATGATCGATCGTATCCGGGATACGGCAACGAGCCATGAACGGACCTTTATCATTGAAGTGATGGGCAGGGATTCCGGGGAACTTGCACTAAACGCGGGGCTCGCAGCCGGCGCGGAAACAATTTTTATTCCGGAGCGGAATACGAAGATGGAAGATGTGGCCGAACGTATTCAGGCCGGGCTTGACCGGGGGAAAAAACATTCCCTGATCGTCGTCGCAGAAGGGGTCATGACTGCAGAATACTGTAGCGCTGAACTGGCAAAGTATATTAATATAGAAACCAGAATCAGTGTTTTAGGACATATTCAGCGCGGCGGCAAACCGAGTGCCGGAGACAGGGTGCTCGGCTCGAGGCTCGGCGCTTATGCAGTGAGCCTTTTAGAGGAAGGGCAGTCGGGTGTCGGCGCCGGTATTTCCAAAAATGAATTAACAGCCACAGATTTTTCGTACGTACATGTACATGAGAAAAAGTATGACAACAGTATTTATCTGCTTTCAAAAGAGCTTTCAATTTAGGAGGAAAAGAAGAATGAGAAATACAAAGATTGTATGTACAATAGGACCGGCCTCAGAATCGGAAGAAGTGCTTGAAAAAGTAATTATGGCGGGGATGAACGTTGCGCGTTTAAACTTTTCGCATGGTGACCACAAAGAACACCAGGCGCGCATTGATACGATTAGAAAAGTAGCGAAACGCCTCGATAAAACAGTCGGTATTCTCTTGGACACAAAAGGACCGGAAATCAGAACGCACTCGATGGAAAATGGAGAGGTTGAACTTGTCCGCGGACAGAAAATCGAAGTGTCCATGACAGAGGTGCTCGGTAATTCAGAACGCTTCTCTGTTTCCTATGAAGGGCTGATCGATGATGTTGACCCGGGAGACTTTATTCTTCTTGATGACGGGCTAGTTGAACTTGAAATCGATGAACTGAATAAAGATACAGGCATTATTACGACGACTGTTAAAAACAACGGCCTCTTAAAAAATAAAAAAGGGGTTAACGTGCCTGGTGTCAGCGTAAAACTCCCAGGTTTAACAGAAAAAGATAAGGAAGATGTGAAGTTCGGCATCGAGCAGGGTGTGGATTTTATCGCGGCAAGCTTTGTCAGACGTGCCCAGGATGTGCTTGAAATCCGGGAGATGCTTGAATCACACGATGGCGAATACATTAAAATTATTCCTAAAATTGAAAACCAGGAAGGAATCGACAACATCGATGAAATCCTGAAAATTTCAGACGGCCTGATGGTAGCCCGAGGTGATCTCGGTGTGGAAATTGCACCGGAAACAGTACCGATGATGCAAAAAGAACTCATCAGAAAATGTAATTTACTCGGTAAACCGGTAATTACTGCAACACAGATGCTCGATTCCATGCAGACGAATCCGAGATGTACACGCGCTGAAGCAAGTGACGTGGCGAACGCAATTTACGACGGCAGCGATGCGGTAATGCTGAGCGGTGAAACTGCAGCAGGTGCATATCCGGTTGAAGCAGTGCAGACGATGGCGAAAATCGCAGTGTCGGCTGAAGAGGCTCAGGACTATAAGAAATTATTATCCGACAGAACGAAATCAACTCAGACGAACATGGTGACGGCAATCGGTGTATCCGTTGCCCACACAGCTCTGAATTTAAAATGTAAAGCAATTGTCGCCGCAACTGAAAGCGGACATACAGCGAATATGATTGCGAAATACCGTCCGCATGCGAATATCGTGGCGGTCACTCCTTATGAACATGTCGCGCGTCAGCTTAATCTCGTCTGGGGTGTCAACCCGATCGTTAAAGAAGCGGAAAGAGATACAGATGAACTGCTCAATACATCTGTAATGGCAACGCTTGAAAAAGGCTACGCAAATGAAGGTGACCTAATTATTATTACTGCAGGTGTGCCTGCAGGCAGAGCGGGCACGACGAACTTAATGAAACTGCACGTCGTCGGGGATACGCTGATTAAAGCACAGGGTATCGGCGATAAAACAGCAGTCGGAGAAGTAGTTACTGCAAGAAATTATAATGAACTGGAAGGCAAAGATACGACCGACAAGATTGTCGTTGTTCAGTCAGTCGACGCCTTAATGACGCCGCTCTTAATTAAAGCAGCAGGACTAATTACGGTTGAAGGCGGACTGACAAGCCAGGGTGCTATTGTCGGCTTGAATCTGGAGCTGCCGACCATCGTCGGTGCGAAAGAAGCACTTGAAGTGCTGGAAGATAATATGCTCGTTACCATAGACAGTGAACAGAGCGTAGTCTACAGCGGACATGCGCATGTGTTATAAGGATTAGAGGTGTGTTGGATGAAAAAAACGCTTGCTGCATTAGTCGGGAGTATATTGATTTTATCAGCATGTTCAGCCGGCAATGAAGAACAGCCGGCTGAAGAAGCAGCTCCCGAGACTGAGCAGGAAAATACAGAACAAGCTGCTGGCAGCAGCGATATGTCGTCAGCTGATTTAATTGAGAGTGCAGTTGAAAATAGTGAAGGTATTACGAGCTATGAAGCCCGCCAGTCATTTAAAATTACTATGCCGGAGGAAGAAAGTACAATTCGGACGATTATGACTTATGGCGGACAAAATGAGCTGAAACTCTCTGTGAATAACAATGGTGATATCATTACTCATTATATGGTTGAAGGTGACCACTTTATGTACCGGGACAATGAAATCGTCGATACAGAAGAAACAGTGGAAATTGAAGGCAGCGATTACGAGACAATCGTCTCGGCACTTCAAAACTACCCGGAAGGCGAAGTCAGCGAACTTGACGAAGGGTATGCACTCACGATAAAGATCGATGACATCTCAGGATTCAGCAGTTTTATCGATGAGGAAACACTCTCTGATATCGAATCGGCAGAAAGCATTAATGGCACGATTCAGCTGTACTTTGATGCGGAATATAAATTTACGGGCAGCGAACTTAAGGCGGACCTGGTAAATGAGGGCGAAGAAATTACGATTCACTCGACGGTCGATTATACGAATATCGACAAGGTTGACATGATTGAAAAACCGCATAATATGTCAGAATAAAATATGAAGATCAAGAAACCGGAGGCGGTGTATAAAAACGCCTCCGGTTTTTTATTAACAATTAACTTATACTTATGCTAATATATAAGATAATTAACTGATTCTTATTAAACGATAAATAATCAGTTAAACAGTAATAGAATCTCGCAGTATCAAAGGTTGCGCTTACATTTTGTATTCTTATTCACAAACTTGGGTCTGCCAGAAGATTAAACATAGATGTGACAATTTTGTTATACTTGGTTTAAAGATTCTGTTACATACTTAGGAGGGGGATTTATGACTGGAAACAGCGGTTTAGAAGGTGTTGTAATTGGAGAATCAAGAATCAGTTCAATTATCGGCACACAGCTGACTTATTGCGGTTATGAAATTGATGATTTAGCAGAAAATGCTGAGTTTGAAGAAGTGGTTTATTTATTATGGCACGATGATTTGCCAAATGCCGAAGAACTCAAACAGTTTAAAAAGGAGCTTTACGAGCACGCTTTTTTAACTGACGATGCAAAGAATTTCTACAAAACGTTTGTAGATAAATCTGTACACCCTATGAGCGCGCTGCGCACTGCGGTCTCACTGCTTGCGCATACGGACGAGAAGGCTGAAGAACAGTCTGAAGAAGCGACGCTCCGTAAAGGAATTCGCATTCAGTCGAAAATTCCTTCAATCGTTGCGGCAATTGCCCGCACACGTGAAGGAAAAGAAGTAATCGATCCGAATCCGGATTACGGTTATGCGAAGAACTTCCTGTATATGCTTTACGGAGAAGAGCCGACTGAAGTTCAGGTTGAAGCGATGAACACAGCCTTGATTCTTCATGCGGACCACGAAATCAACGCATCGACATTTGCAGCGCGTGTAATCGTCGCGACTTTATCGGATGTATATTCCGGTGTTACTGGAGCGATTGGCGCCTTGAAGGGGCCGCTTCACGGCGGAGCGAATGAACAGGTAATGGCTATGCTTGAGGAAATCGGTTCTCTTGATAATGTCGACAGCTACATCCATAAAAAATTAGACAACAAAGAAAAAATTATGGGAATCGGCCACAGAGTTTATAAAGAAGGGGATCCGCGCGCGAAATATCTTGAAGATATGGCTCGCCGCTTAACTGAAGAAAACGGACAGCCTGAACTTTATGAAATGTCTGTGAAAATTGCACGCATTATTGAAGAAGAGAAAGGTCTTTTGCCTAACGTTGACTTCTTCAGTGCATCTGTTTACCATTCACTTGGTATTGCACATGACTTATTCACTCCGATTTTTGCAGTCAGCAGAACGTCCGGCTGGATTGCACATATTTTCGAGCAGTACGAAAATAACAGATTAATCAGACCGCGTGCTGAGTACAACGGCCACACGGACAGAAAATACGAACCAATTGAAAAAAGATAATTAAAATACAACGGGGGTTTCATTAATGGCAGGAGAAAAAATTCAAACTAAAAATGGTGTACTGAACGTACCTGATAATCCGGTAATTCCTTTTATTGAAGGAGACGGAATCGGCCCGGATATCTGGGCAGCAGCGAGCAGAGTAATCGATGCAGCTGTAGAGAAAGCTTATAATGGCGAGAAGAAAATCGACTGGCTTGAAGTGTATGCGGGTCAGAAAGCATTCGACAAAACCGGCGAATGGCTTCCGCAGGATACACTTGATAAAATCAATGAGTATTTAATCGCTATTAAAGGACCGTTAACGACACCGATCGGCGGCGGTTTCCGTTCATTAAACGTTACACTGCGCCAGGAGCTCGACTTATTCGCGTGCCTGCGCCCTGTAAGACACTACAGCGGGGTGCCTTCACCGGTTAAACACCCTGAGCACTGCGACATGCAGATTTTCAGAGAAAACACTGAAGATATATATGCAGGTATCGAATTTAACGAAGGTACACCTGAAGTTAAAAAAGTGATCGACTTCCTGCAGGATGAAATGGGCGTTAAGAACATCCGTTTCCCTGAGTCTTCATCAATCGCTATCAAACCTGTATCAAAAGAAGGTACAGAACGTTTAGTGCGCTCTGCAATCAACTATGCAATCGAGCACAACAAACCATCAGTAACGCTGGTACACAAAGGAAACATCATGAAGTTCACTGAAGGCGGATTTAAAAAATGGGGTTACGAGCTAGCCCGCAATGAATTCGGCGACAAAACATTTACTTGGGCTGAATACGATGAAATCGTAGAAAAAGACGGTAAAGAAAAAGCTGATGAAGTGCAGAATCAGGCAGTTGCTGACGGCAAAATCATCATCAAAGACTCTATCGCAGATATCTTCCTGCAGCAGATTCTGACTCGTCCAAAAGAGTTCGACGTTGTTGCAACGATGAACTTAAACGGTGATTACATCAGTGATGCTCTTGCAGCTCAGGTTGGCGGAATCGGTATTGCACCGGGTGCGAACATCAACTACGAAACTGGTCACGCTATCTTTGAAGCAACACACGGTACAGCGCCTAAATATGCCGGTCAGGATAAAGTGAACCCGTCATCTGTCTTATTGTCAGGTGTCTTAATGCTGGAACACTTAGGATGGCAGGAAGCTGCTGATCTTGTGAACAGTGCAATTGAAAACACAATATCGAAAAAAATTGTCACATATGACTTCGCCCGCCTGATGGACGGTGCTACAGAAGTTAAATGTTCAGAGTTCGGCGATGCTTTAATCGAAAATATGCAATAATTCAGATTGTAAAATCTAAAGCTAAATATTATAATGGAAAAGCCGCTCCTCGGAGCGGCTTTTAATTTTGATACATATTGGAGGAAGTTTAAGCTGTGGACGAGAGTAAAAAGAAACAAGGATTGTTTCAGAAGTTTTTAGATTTTGTAGAATGGCTGGGTAACAAACTGCCGCACCCGGTTACGCTTTTTGCGCTGCTTGCGGTACTTACTTTAGTTTTATCATCAATTTTCGGAATACTTGGAATTTCCGTCACACATCCAGGTGAAGGCAATGAAACAGTTACCGTAAATAATCTATTAAATGCTGAAGGAATCAGTTATATATTTGAAAGTATGACGGATAATTTCATTAACTTCGCACCGCTCGGCGTTGTATTGTTAACAATGCTCGGTATCGGAGTGGCTGAGCGTTCCGGATTAATAGGCGCTGCTTTAAAAGCGTTTGTACTGTCAATTCCAAAAAACCTGATCACTGCAGGTCTGGTTTTTGCCGGGATTATGTCATCTGTAGCGTCTGATGCAGGTTATGTAGTACTGCCGCCGCTTGGTGCGCTTTTATACCTCGCACTCGGCAGACACCCGCTAGCGGGTCTTGCCGCGGCCTTTGCCGGGGTATCTGCAGGGTTTTCTGCGAACCTGCTCTTAAGCGGAACAGATGTGATGCTTGCTGAACTTACGTCAGCAGCTGCTGCAGTAATTGATCCTGCTTATGCAGACTCAATCAACGTGGCAATGAACTGGTACTTTATTATCGTGAGTGTGTTCCTGCTGACATTTGTCGGCTGGTTCGTTTCTGCCAAAATTGTTGAACCGCGCCTTGGTTCATTTAAAATGTCCAAAGAGCAGGAAGAAGAATTATCAGGTGAAGATGTGGACGGCATTCAAACACTTCAGCCTGTTGAGAAAAAAGGTCTGATATGGGCGCTTATCTCTGTCATAATCGGTCTCGGTCTTGCCGCACTGTTAGTAGTGCTGCCGAATTCACCGATGCGCGGATCAGATGACATCGGTTCTTACATGGACACGATTATCCAGTCACCGTTTATGAGTTCACTGGTGCCGATTATTGCGATACTCTTCTTCATTCCGGGTCTCGTATACGGTCTCGTAACAAAATCAATTAAAAACGATAAAGACGTAGCGAACCAGATGACTGACACTATGGCTTCCATGGGAATGTTTATCGTTCTGGCATTCGCAGCGGGTCAGTTTGTCGCTTACTTTACCGAATCTAATCTCGGTCTTGTCATCGGAGTTTACGGGGCTCAACTTTTAGACAGCCTCAGTCTGACGGGGGTACCATTGTTAATCGGCTTTATGCTTGTGACTGCGCTCATTAACCTGTTCATCGGAAGCGCGAGTGCCAAGTGGGCGCTTATGGCACCGATTTTCGTGCCGATTCTGATGCAGCTCGGATATTCTCCGGAACTGACGACGATGGCTTACCGTGTGGCGGACTCAAGTACAAATATTATTACACCGCTGATGACTTATTTTGCAATTATCATTGCTTTTGCACAGAAATACGATAAAAATATCGGTATCGGTACGCTGATTTCAGTTATGCTGCCGTACTCTATTTTCTTCTTTATCTTCTGGGCGCTTATGCTGATTGTCTGGAGTCTTCTCGGTCTGCCGCTCGGTCCGGATTCACCGGTTCACTATTAAAAAATACTTTAAAAACACCTGCCTCAATTTTGGGACAGGTGTTTTTTTAAAGACCTGGTCAACAGCAGGTCTTTTTTAATTGGCTAATATTCAATGGAACTGTATAATTTAAAGTAAGAATGAAGACTTAAGGAGAGTATTATGGCTAAGTTAATTCTCATGGATGGAAACAGTATCGCCTTCCGTGCATTTTACGGACTGCCGCTGTTAACGAATCAGAGCGGGCTGCACACGAATGCGATTTTCGGTTATGCGAGACTGCTTGAAAAAGTAATAAAAGAAGAAGACCCCGATTATTTTCTAGTGGCGTTTGATGCAGGTAAATCGACGTTCAGACATAAACAGTACACGGAATATAAAGGCGGCAGACAGAAAACTCCGCCGGAGCTCGGCGAGCAGTTCGCGCCGATCAGAAAGCTGATCGATGCCTATGGTATTAAACGTTTCGAGCACGAAGACTACGAAGCGGACGATATTATCGGCACATGGACCAAGCTCGCTGACAAAGAGAACTTTGAAACGATTGTTATTACCGGCGACAAAGACTTAACGCAGCTGGCAAGTGACCATACGAAAGTATATATTACGAAAAAAGGTGTTACGGATATCGAAGTGTACACGCCGGACCACGTTAGTGAAGTATATGACGGCCTTAAGCCGCTGCAGATTATCGATTTAAAAGGTCTGATGGGCGACAAATCGGATAACATTCCCGGCGTCCCGGGCGTCGGTGAAAAAACTGCGGTTAAACTTTTAAAAGAATACGGCAGCGTTGAAGAAGTACTGAATAACCTGGAAAATATCTCCGGTAAAAAATTAAACGAAAACTTAACGAACAATCAGGACATTGCGCTGATGAGTAAAGATCTTGCCACAATTTACCGCGATATGACGTTTGATTTCAATCTCGATGATCTCAAGTTCAAAAATGAGGATTCAGAAGAGAAATACGAGCTGTTTAAAGAGCTTGAATTTAATTCGCTTCTGAATAATATGGAAGCAGCCGAAGTGGAAGAGGTAGCCACTTTTACAGCAGAAACGACGGATTCTTTAAATGACTTCGGTGATGATATCAGCATTTATCTTGAAGTGCACGCGGACAACTATTTAAAACACAAACCTGAATATATCGGTATTGCTGATAAGAATTTTGTTCTCGTTAAAGCAGCATCTGAATTTGATTCCGACGAACTCAGCCAGTTTCTAAATACGCGTACTTCTGTCACGACCTATGATTTAAAACGGCAGGTTGCGCTGTTAAATCATCTGAACATTGAATTCGATCATTTTACAGAAGATATTATGCTCGGCAGCTTCTTATTAAATCCGTCTAAAAAAATTATCGATGTAGCTGAAACAGCAGCCGATTTTAACGTGTCGATTAACAGCGATGATTTCCATTATGGCAAAGGACGCAAGCAGAAAGACCCTTCAGCCGAGGAAACAAAAGCTTTTGTTGCCGATAAAGTCCAGGCGATTGAAAAAGTGGCGGAGCCGATGGCGGAAAAATTACGTGCAGATGAAATGTACGACTTATGGCATGACCTTGAAATTCCGCTGTCGAAGGTGCTCGTTCAGATGGAACTTAAAGGCATCAAAGTCAAAACGGACCGCCTGAAAGAAATGGAAACAGAACTGAGCGGCCGGCTGAAAGAGATAGAAGAGAAAATATACGCGCTTGCAGGTGAGGAATTTAATATTAATTCCCCGAAACAGCTCGGCGTAATTTTATTTGAAAAACTCGGACTGCCGGTTATTAAAAAGACAAAAACCGGTTATTCGACAGCGGTCGATGTGCTGGAGCAGCTCGCGGACAAGCATGAAATTATCGAACATATTTTAACTTACCGCACTATCAGCAAGCTGCAGTCGACTTACGTTATTGGACTGCAGGGTGAAGTCACTGAAGATTCGCGCATTCATACGCGCTTTAATCAGACACTTGCTCAAACGGGGCGTTTATCGAGTGTGGAGCCGAACCTGCAAAATATTCCGATCAGACTGGAAGAAGGACGCAAAATCCGTCAGGCTTTCGTGCCGTCGAAAGAGGGCAACGTACTGCTCGGACTCGACTATTCACAAATTGAACTGCGCGTCCTCGCTGCAATTACAAAAGATGAATCGATGATCGAAGCTTTTACGAACGATATTGATATTCATACGAAAACGGCCATGGAAGTATACGGTGTCGAACTGGATGAAGTAACACCTGAAATGCGCCGGAACGCAAAAGCGGTAAACTTCGGTATCGTTTACGGCATCAGCGATTACGGACTGAGCCAGAACTTAGGTATTACGCGGAAGGAAGCGGGCCGGTTTATCGAAACCTATCTCGAATCCTTTAAAGAAGTCAAACAGTTTATGCACGATATCGTGCAGGACGCGAAACGCGACGGCTATGTTACGACGCTGCTGCACCGCCGCCGCTACGTGCCTGACGTTAATAGCAGAAACTTTAATGCGCGCTCTTTTGCAGAACGTACAGCGATGAACTCGCCGATTCAAGGGAGTGCTGCTGATATTATTAAACTCGCGATGGTAAAATACGCACAAAGCGAAGAAGCACAGAAATTTAATGCAGAATTATTATTACAGATCCACGATGAGCTGATCTTTGATATTCCGGAAAGTGAAGTGGAAGCTTTTATTCCGGTTATCAGAGATATTATGGAGAATGCTATAGACATCGACGTGCCGCTGAAAGTAGATGCAGGCTACGGAACGGACTGGTATGAAGTGAAGTAGGTGGAAGAATGCCGGAACTGCCGGAAGTAGAACTCGTTAAGCGGGAGCTCACACCCGTTATCAATTTAAAGATTACGGATGTCGAGCTGTCGCAGTATATTTACAACGGGCATAAAACAAATAAAAGAACAATCGTCAAAGATAATCTCGAAGCCTTTAAGACTCTGGTTGCAGGCAAGACGATTATGCATATCGGACGGCGCGGAAAGTATTTATATTTCCTGCTCGGTGACGAGTATGAAACGACGCATTTAGTCAGTCATCTCGGCATGTCCGGGGCGTATTTTATCGTGTCGGATTTTGAAGATATTAAAGAACATAATTTTAAAAAGCACTGGCAGGTTATTTTCTCTCTGGATAATGGTCAGAAGCTCATATATTCCGATATACGCCGCTTCGGAGAAATGCATACGCATGAAAGTCTGCATGACTTTCCGCCGTTTGCCCGCATGGCGCCGGAATATACGGATGAACTCAGCCTGGATCATTATATGACGATGATGCGCGCGAAGAAATATGAAAACAAGCCGGTTAAGGCGGCGATTATGGACGGCGAAGTGATTCCGGGTGTCGGTAATATATATGCGGTTGAGAGCTTGTATCTGTCTCATATTCTGCCGACGCGGAAAGTGAAAAATATTTCCGATAAACGCCTCCACGAGCTGTTCGACCGGATTACGGAAGTGTTTGAACTGTCCTTATCGAGGGGCGGTTCGACGATTTCCGACTACCGGAGTGTTACCGGTGGCAAGGGCGAAATGCAAAACAGCTTTAATGTCTATCAGCGAAAAACATGTCCGCTCGGACATCCGCTCAAGACGAAAGTGATTAATACACGCAATACTTTTTATTGCACAACATGTCAGAGGTGACGAAGGTTCATGTATAAAATAATCGGTTTAACAGGCGGCATCGCAAGCGGAAAAACAACGGTGAGCGACTATTTGAAAAAGCGGGGCTACGTTGTGCTTGATGCCGATGCCTATTCCAAAAAAACAACAGCGAAAAACGGTCCGGCGATTCCTGCAATTATCGAAGCTTTCGGAGCGGATATTGTGAGTGAATCTGGCGAGCTTGACCGAAAAAAACTCGGCAGCATTATTTTTAATGATGCCGATAAACGCCGCGAGCTGAATGAAATCGTTCATCCGCTGATCAGGGAGATGATGAATGCGGATGAAGAGAAGTATATTCAAAAAGGACATGTCTTTCTCGATATTCCGCTGCTGTTTGAAAACGGGCTGAACGAACGCTGTGATCTCGTGGTAACGGTCTTTGTCGACCGCGATACGCAGATCAAACGGCTGACAGCCCGGAATGATTTAACGGTGGAAGAAGCGGAAGCACGCATTAACAGCCAGATGCCGCTGACAGAAAAAGTTCAAAAGAGCGACTTCAGGCTGGATAATAACGGGACTGTCGAAATGCTGTATGAACAAATCGACAGATTTACAGAAGACTTGGAAAGTATGTGAAAACGTGTTCAATCACGACTTTAAATGTGTTATACTATTTATGAAAAATGATCATTCAAAGGAGCTCTAGTCATGAAAAAAGTTGCAATTAACGGTTTAGGTAGAATAGGAAGAATGGTGTTTCGTATTGTCACGGAATCAAAAGAACTTGATCTCGTTGCTATCAACGCGACACACCCTGCAGAAACTATCGCACATTTACTGAATTACGATACTACGCACGGAACATGGGATAAGCATGTTGAAGTGAAAGACGGCAACCTTGTGGTAGACGGTAAAGAAATTACTGTAACAGGCGACCGCAATCCTGAGAACCTGCCATGGGCTGACCTCGGCATCGATGTAGTTATCGAAGCAACAGGCGCTTTCAACCACGGTGACAAAGCACAGTCGCACATTAACGCCGGTGCTAAAAAAGTGCTGTTAACAGGACCTTCTAAAGGCGGCAATGTACAAACTCTCGTACGCGGAGTTAACTGTGCAACCTTGGATACTTCATCATACGATGTATTCTCGAATGCATCATGTACGACAAACTGTCTTGCACCTGTAGCGAAAGTACTGAACGATGAGTTCGGCATTAAAAACGGTCTCGTAACGACAGTTCACGCTTACACGAACGACCAGATGAACATCGACAACCCGCATAAAGATTTACGCCGTGCGCGTTCAGCTGCAGAAAACATTATTCCGACTTCAACAGGCGCTGCAAAAGCAACTGCTTTAGTGCTCCCGGAACTCGAAGGCAAACTCGACGGTATGGCACTCCGCGTACCGGTATCTAACGTATCTTTAGTCGACCTTGTAGTAGACCTTGAAAAAGATGTGACTAAAGAAGAAATCAATGAAGCGTTCAAGAAATACGAAGCTGACGCAATGAAAGGTATTTTAGGCGTAAGCGACGCGCCGTTAGTATCAAGCGACTTTAATACAGATCCGCGCAGCTCTATCGTTGACTCAGCCCTGACTATGGTTATGGATAATAACAAAGTTAAAGTATTGTCATGGTACGATAACGAGTGGGGTTACTCTGTAAGATGTGTGGAACTGGCTGAAATGATCGCGAAAGATATTTAACAATACAGTCACAGGAGGATAGTTGATGCTATCCTCTTTTTTGATACAATAAAAGTAACAATATGAACGAAGGAGTGCTGGCATGAAATTAGTAAATAAAGAAGGACAAAGTACAGATTTGCTTATCAACGGCGAAACAGCATCATACAAAGGCGAAGAATACGATGTAATTATTCACGACGGAGACCTTGCAGGTGCTGGACATATTGCGACGAATAATTTTATCGTCAAAGAAGAATATATTAAAGAAATGATTAAAAGATTTAAAGGCCGGAAAGGCAACGTCGACCAGTACGACGGCTTTCAGGGCTTTATGCTGATAAAAAAAGACAACAAAATGTCGGTGCTGACAGGCTGGCAGACAACAGAAGACTTTACAGCCTGGGTGGAATCAGAAGCCTTCCAGAACTCGCACGTTAAAAAAGAACAGCGTGTAAAATCCGAAGGCAGCGATTACTTGGAAGCAATGCCGGTACGTGAAAACTTCAGCGTCGAAGGCTAAACTTTTTGTATGAAACAGTCGTGACACCTCTTACTTTGAGGTGGCGGGACTGTTTTTTTGATGAGGGGTGGATGGCGATTGAGACGGCGCGCCATTGTGGATGTGACAATGGCACAGTAAGGTGTCCAGCGCGCCACTGTGAAAGTGACAATGACGGGATAGGGCGGCTACTCCGTCACTGTGCCTCCTACAATGACGGGACAAGACGTTTACTCCGTCACTGTGATTTCCACAATGACGGGACAGATCGTTTACTCCGTCACTGTGCCTTCCACAATGACGGGACAAGACGTTTACTCCGTCACTGTGATTCCCACAATGACGTGACAAAGCGGCTACTCCGTCACTGTGATTCCCACAATGACCAGACAGCCGGCCTCCACCGCCCAATCCGCTTTCTTTTTTATGTTTCTTGCTTTCGGTGTTATAATAATTGAAACTAATCTATTACAAATGAGGTGAACATCATATGAGATGTCCAAAGTGTCAGCATACGAATTCAAAAGTGGTGGATTCGCGTCATGCGGATGAGATGAATGCGATTCGGAGACGCCGGGAATGCGAAGATTGCGCAACGCGTTTTACAACGTTTGAACGGATTGAACTGTCACCCCTTGTCGTTATAAAAAAAGACGGAACACGCGAAGTGTTCGACAGATCGAAGGTGCTTGACGGCCTTTTAAAAGCTTGTGAAAAACGGACGATTCCTTATGATGAAATTGAAAAGCGCGCGGATAACGTGGAAGCTGCTTTACGGAATTTAAACAAGGCTGAAATTTCCTCGAACGATATCGGCGAATCCGTTATGAAAGAATTAATTACTCTCGATCAGGTAGCATACGTGCGTTTTGCATCTGTGTACAGAGAATTTAAAGATATCGATCAGCTGATGGATATCCTCCAAAATCTAGAAAAAGGTAAGGCGTAAAATGAAATTTAATGAACGTTTAAAACCGAATACGGAGTTTATCGTTTACCAGCCGGGTACCTTATCCGACGATAATTACGAAGTGCTGAACGCCTTATATTTACCGGTTATCGGCACTGAAGCCTTCGGTATCTATCTGTATTTGTTTGAATCGACAAAAGTATACGATAAGCTTGCTGTCCGTTTTCATCGTGAGCTGATGGACGAGCTGTCGCTGAACTTATCGGATTTTGAAACGTCGCTCGATAAGCTCGAAGCCATCGGACTCGTGCGCACTTATGTATCGAATAAAGAACACGATGATCTCTTTGTCTACAGACTGCTGCAGCCGCTCACTCCGGAGATGTACTTCAAAGATCCCATGCTGTCCATGTATTTATACTCACAGGTCGGCTCTGCTAAATTCAACGATAAAAAAGACCGTCTTATCTATCCGGAACTGCCCGGTGACCTGACCGAGGTAACGAAGAAATTCACCGAGGTGTTCTACCACGCGAGAGATGCGAAATTCCGTACACCGGATGAGCACTTTAAACAGAATGACGTCTCCCGGGGACCGTCGATTGACCTCGATGATTTTGATTTCGAAGTGCTGTATACACACTTGAAGGGGACGCGCATCGATAAGCAGTTTTTTACAAAGGAAGTTAAAAAACTTGTCGTGCAGCTGAGCCAGCTGTTTAAATTAAATGCATATGATATTAAGCAGATTCTGCTGCAGTCATCGAGTCCTCAGTTCGGAATCGATAAAGAGCGCTTAAAAACCGAAGCCCGCAAATACTATCAGAAAGAATACGGGGAAGTTATTCCGAGTTTTACAACAGCTGAAGAAGCAGTAAGACCTTCCGGTGATGAATCGTATCTCGACAGCCTCGACAAGGTGAGTCCGCTCGACAGAATTAACGACCTCAGAAATTACAAACCTTCGGAAAACGATTTAAAAGTCGTGACGGAATTAATTGTTAAAACCGGCCTTGAAAACGGCGTGCTGAACGTGCTGCTGGAGTATGCTATTCAGATGAAAGAGGGCGATCTGCCGCTCAGATACGTGATGACCATCGCGGAAAACTGGGAAAAAGAAGGTTACCGCACAGCAGCGGAAGCGTATCAGTCGATTATGGAATTCCGTGAAGCCCAGGAAGAAAAACGTCGGAAACGCCAGTTTAAATACGCAGGTCCTGGTGAGGAACAGCCGGCCTGGCTGAAAGAGAAGACAAGCAGAAAAGAAAACCGGCAAGGAACCTCTAAGACTAAGAATACGAAGAAAACCGGTGAACCGATGAAAACGCTGAAAGATGATGAAGACTTCAGCAAACTGATTAATAAATTTAGAGAAAATTAGGTGAGGCGATGGAACCGATCAGCAGTTTCGTTAAAAATTCCAGCAGAATAGCGGAGAATAACGAACGTATTTATAACGAAATTATTAATCATCCGAAGATGAAGGCCTTTATGGAGGCACATGAAGGTAAAGTTACCCGCTCCATGATTCAAAATGATCTGATGATTTTAAAACATTATATAAATCAGCCGGCTGAATGCGAACCGGCGGGAGAGGGTAAATGCCTGAGCCATCCGGACGGCTTTATTATAAATCTCGATATCCGCCAGGGCCGGTTTAACATGATTTATACCAAATGTCCGATCAAAGCAAAACACGAGGAGTTCTTAAAACGGGAAAGTCTGATACAGAGCTTTCATATTCCGCGGGATGTGCGTGAAGCGACTTTCGATACGATTTTCTTAAATGACGGCCGCCGGGATATTTTAAAAAATGCTATTCAGAAAGCAGATAAAATTGCGCGCGGCGAAGACTTTCGCGGGCTGTATATACACGGCGAGTTCGGCATCGGTAAATCTTATATACTCGGCTGTATTGCAAACGAACTGAAAGAAAAGTCGATTTCATCGATGATGATCTACGTTCCTGAAATACTGCGCGATTTAAAGTCCGGCTTTAACGACGGCACGACAAACGAGCGCTACGATGCAATCAGAAATGCTGAAGTGCTGATCCTCGATGACCTTGGAGCGGAAGATGTAACTGCCTGGAGCAGGGATGAAGTTATCGTCAGTATTTTAAACTACCGCATGGTCGAGCAGCTGCCGACCTTTATCAGCTCAAACTTTGCAATTAATGAACTTAAAGGCCGCTACAGCTATACGAAAACAAACGGCAAGGAAGAAACAAAAGCGCTCCGCATGATTGAAAGAATCCGCGCCTTATGCGAAGAAGTCGAACTTACCGGTGATAATTTAAGAAACATATAGCTTGATTTATATGAATCGTTCGTGTACTATATAGCTATATTTCATTAATAATCCAAGGACAAGACAATTTTTAAAAGTTTATCGAAGAGAGTGCATGACTTGCTGAGACATGCATATAAACCGCGAATTGTTACTACCTGAACACGGATGCTTTTTTAATCGAAAGCCGGATGGACCGTTATCCCGAAAGCTTGAGGCACGGGATAAGTCTGTGTAAATCAGGGTGGTACCGCGGTAAAGTCGCCCCTATTTTTATAATAGGGACGGCTTTTTTTCTTGTTAAAAATAATTTGGAAACTGAAAGGATGTTTAGTATGGTTGAAAAAATCGAAGTAAGATTCCCGGACGGGAACGTAAAAGAATTTGATTTCGGCGTCACTACGGAAGAAATTGCCGGCTCAATCAGCCCGGGACTTAAAAAGGCTTCGCTTGCAGCAAAAGTGGACGGAGAGCTCTACGATTTAACACGTCCGCTCGAAACTGACAGTGAAGTTGAATTAATTACAAATAAAAGCGAAGAAGGCCTGGAAATCCTGCGCCACTCGACTGCCCACTTAATGGCCCAGGCGCTAAAACGCCTTTACGGCAACGTTCATTTCGGTGTAGGTCCGGTCATTGAAGAAGGATTCTACTACGACTTTGATATCGAAGAAAACATCTCTTCAGAAGATTTCCCTAAAATAGAAAAAGAAATGAAGCGCATTGTCGATGAAAATATCGAAATCGAAAGACGCGTGCTGTCACGGGATGAAGCGAAAGAATTATTTGCAGACGATCCTTATAAACAGGAATTAATCGAAGCAATTCCGGAAGATGAACAGGTGACTGTCTATACTCAGGGCGAATTTACGGACCTCTGCCGCGGCGTACACGTGCCGAGAACATCCAAAATTAAAGTCTTTAAACTGTTATCGGCTGCCGGTGCATACTGGCGCGGCGACTCGGACAACAAGATGCTCCAGCGCATTTACGGTACAGCCTTCTTTGATAAAAAAGAACTTGCAGCTTACATGGAGCTGCTTGAAGAACGCCGCGAGCGCGACCACCGCAAAATCGGTAAAGAGATGAAGCTGTTTGAAAACAATCAGCTGATCGGTGCAGGCCTGCCGTTATGGCTGCCGAACGGTGCGACAATCCGCCGCGAAATCGAACGTTATATAGTAGATAAAGAAGTAGCGCTCGGCTACAACCACGTTTACACACCGATCATGGCGAACACAAATCTTTATAAAACAAGCGGACATTCCGATCACTACCAGGACGATATGTTCCCGCCGATGAAAATCGGCAACGAAGAGCTTGTGCTCCGTCCGATGAACTGCCCGCACCACATGATGATTTATAAAAACGAACGCCATTCCTACCGCGAACTGCCGATCAGGATCGCAGAACTCGGCATGATGCACCGCTACGAGGCGAGCGGGGCAGTCAGCGGACTGCAGCGCGTACGCGGCATGGTTTTAAACGATGCACACGTTTTCGTCCGCCCGGATCAGATTAAAGAAGAACTAATCCGTGTCGTGGAACTGATTCAGGAAGTGTACAAGGACTTCGGTCTCAACGACTACAGATTCCGTTTAAGCTACCGCGACCCTGAAGACACAGAAAAATACTTCGACGACGATGACATGTGGCAGCGCGCTGAAAGCATGCTGAAAGATGCTGTTGATGAAATGGGTCTTGAATACGAAGAAGAAGAAGGCGAAGCGGCCTTCTACGGACCGAAACTGGACGTCCAGGTTAAAACAGCGCTCGGCAAAGAGGAAACTTTATCGACTGTACAGCTCGACTTCCTGCTGCCTGAACGTTTCGACTTAACTTATGTCGGCAAAGATGGCGAGGAACACCGTCCGGTCGTTATTCACCGCGGAGTTGTTTCTACAATGGAACGTTTCGTTGCCTTCTTAACTGAAGAATATAAAGGAAACTTCCCGTTATGGCTCGCGCCGCAGCAGGTGGAAATCATTCCGGTCAACGTCGACCTGCATTATGACTATGCCCGTGAAATCTACGATGAAATGAAGAGCCAGGGCATCCGCGTGCATATCGATGACCGCAACGAGAAGATGGGCTACAAGATCCGCGAAGCTCAAATGAAGAAAATTAAGTACCAGGTCGTTGTCGGCGATAAAGAAAAAGACGAATCACTCGTCAACGTCCGCAAGTACGGTGAAGAGAAACAGGAGAGCTTTGACAAGGAAGAATTCCTGTGGAACTTAATCGATGAAATCAGACTGAAAAAATAAGTTTGACAAAGATGACTTAATGCTGTATAGTATTAAGAGTTGAAAGAAACGGACAAGTTGGAGCTCCCGCTTCACACCCGCAAACGCTTTGAGTGACCGGGTAAATGGGGAAATGCAGACGCAGTAACTATTGCGCCTGCAACTTCTTAGGCGGGTGCAGCAATGCATTCGCCTTTTTTGTTCGTTAAATATTCTGGAGGTGCTAAACATAGCTAAAGATCAGACATTGATCAATAATCGTATTCGCGCAAAAGAAGTTCGTTTAATCGGAGAAGATGGTTCACAGCTGGGTATTAAAGCAACGAGAGATGCAATTGAGCTGGCAGAGAATGCCAACTTGGATGTAGTGCTTGTTGCACCAAATGCTAAACCGCCTGTTGCACGTATTATGGATTACGGTAAGTACAAGTACGAGCAGCAAAAGAAAGATAAAGAAGCTCGTAAGAAACAAAAGGTAATTAACCTTAAAGAAATTCGTTTGTCACCGACAATCGAAGAGCATGACTTTAACACTAAGTTAGGCCATGCTAAGAAATTCCTTGCTAAAGAAGACAAGGTTAAAGTCTCTATTCGCTTTAAAGGCCGTGCAATTACGCACAAAGAAATCGGACGCAAGGTGCTTGAGCGTTTCGCTGAAGCTCTGAAAGAAGATGGCCAGATTGAACAGAGACCGAAGATGGAAGGACGTTCCATGTTCCTGGTCGTTGCACCGCTTGCAGAGAAAAAATAACAATTAATCGGAGGACTTTATCATGCCAAAAATGAAGACGCATAAAGGTTATGCTAAACGAGTTAAAAAAACTGGTACAGGCAAATTCAAACGCTCACAAGCGTTTACTAGCCACTTATTCGCTAACAAAACTACTAAACAGAAACGCCAATTAAGAGGATCAGCTTTAGTTGCTAAATCAGATGCAAGAAGATTAGTTCACTTATTAGCTAAATCTGCTAAATAATATAAAAGGAGGAGTTAGAAATGGCTCGCGTAAAAAATGGATTAACATCTCGCAAGAGACGTAAAAAAGTATTAAAACAGGCAAAAGGTTATTTTGGTGCTAAGAGCACTTTATATAGAACAGCTAAACAAGCTGTAATGAAATCAGGTCAGTACGCATACCGTGACCGTAAACAGAAAAAACGTGAATTCCGTAAATTATGGATCTCACGTATCAACGCTGCTGCACGTCAGCACGACATCAGCTACAGCCGTCTGATGAACGGACTTAAAGTTGCAGGCATCGATATCAACAGAAAAATGCTTTCTGAAATTGCTATCGCTGACGACGCTGCTTTCGGTCAAATCGTAGAACAGGCTAAAAAAGCTTTAAATAACTAATACTGCTTTAATTTGAAAAGGGGCTGGGACATAAGTCCAGTCTCTAAATCAAAAAGCGCACTTGCTTTCCAGGGGCGTCGCGTGAGCCTGTAGTCTCACGCAGACGCTACTCCCCTAGGAGTCAAGTGCGCTTTTTTATATGGAAATATACGATATATCTACAAAAAAATAAGACCCTCAGATACAATGTAAGTAACGACACAAACAATGAAAAGAGGAATCTTATGTATAAAAATTATAACATGAACCAAATCACACTGCCACTCGAAACAGAAATCCTGATTCCAGACAACGATATATCAAAAGCAGTGCATACACTGGTCGAAAGTATGCCGGAAGATGTGTTTGATGGGTTCGGACAATCTCAAGGGGCGTCGTCCTATCATCCCAAAATGATGCTGAAAATCTTACTCTGTGCCTACAGTCAGTCTGCATTCTCTGGCCGTAAGATTGAAGCGTTACTGCAGGACAGTATCCGAATGATGTGGCTGGCGCAAAATCAAGTGCCGTCGTATCGGACCATTAATCGATTCAGAGCGCATCCGAAGATGGCGGCGCTGCTTCAGTCTGCCTTCATTCAGTTTAGAACTCAGTTGGAATCGAATGGGTTGATTGAGTCAGATGCGATTTTTATAGACGGTACAAAAATTGAAGCGAATGCCAATAAGTATACCTTTGTCTTTAGAAAGAATATTGACCGGCACGAGTCGGCACTGCTAGAAAAATCCAAAGCAAAATATGAAGCGCTGGTCGAATCAGCAGTGATTCCGGAAATGATTCGGGAATCAGATGGACCGTTGACGGCATCGGAACTGACGCATATTCATACGCAACTGACAGACACTGAAACCGAACTCACTGAACAGATCGAACGCACTGAAGATATACCCACCCGCAAAGCGATACGTACCGAACGTTCGGCGATCCGCAAATCCAAAAAAGCCATGAAAGATTATTTGGACCGGCGCTTAAACTATCAAACCCAACGGACGCTGATGAGAGACCGTAACAGTTATTCTAAGACGGATCATGATGCGACATTCATGCGCATGAAAGATGATCACATGCAGAATGGTCAGTTGAAATCCGGATATAATTTACAGATTGCGACCAATAATCAGTTTGTACTGGGATACGATATTTATTGGAATCCGACCGATACTCGCACGCTCGATCCCTTTCTCCATACGATGCAGCACACGTTCCAGCACTTACCAGAATATATTGTCGCCGATGCGGGGTATGGCAGTGAATCCAACTATGAGTGCGTGGCCGACACATATGAACGTCAGGCACTGATTCCCTACAATACGTACTATAAAGAACAAAAGAAACGGTACAAAACAGATGAGATGCATCCGAATCATTGGGAATATAACGCAATCGATGATTACTATATTTGTCCGAACGACCGCCGCTTACCTTTAAAAAGTCACACCACTCGAACAGACAAGTATGGTTACCAGCGGATATTTAAGATATATGAATGTGAAGATTGTCAGGATTGTCCGTTGATGGCGTTGTGTAAAACATCTGCACCAGACCAGCCGAAACGGATTCAAAAAAATAGGAACCTGGAGTATTTTAAAGCTCAGGTGAACCAGACGCTTTCAAGCCCGGAAGGTCGACGTCGATACGCGCAACGCAAAATCGATGTCGAAACGACTTTTGGAAACTTGAAGGCGAATTTGGGATTCACTCGGATGTCTGTTCGGGGGAATACTCCGGTCCGTAACGAATTGGGCATCGCTTTAATGGCGGTGAACCTGAGAAAACTCGTCCGGCAATCTGTGTTTACTATACTTAAACCAACAAAAAACGGCTGGGACATCTTAAAATCAAGATGTCCCAGCCGTTTCTCTTATTGCTTCAGAGCTTTTGTCCCAGCCCCTTTTTTTGTTTTATTGATGAAATTTAAGCACTTATATATTCAGTTTCAGTTTGCGGGTCTTAGTCGGGTGGTAAATACAGAAATGTAATGGTTAAAGAAAACTCAGGAGGTTGTGGAAATGAGTGAATTAGAAAAACAGACCAAATTATCCGAAGGAATTACTCCGCAAATACAGAATAGACAGCCCGGAATTGAGAGTGAGATGACTCCGGAGCCTATTTATGAACTGGAAAGCCATGTGGGTTCCGGCAAGCTGAAGGGCAGAGTCGCCTTAATTACCGGCGGAGACAGCGGAATCGGCAGAGCAGTAGCTGTCGGCTATGCTAAAGAAGGTGCTGATATAGCGATTTCCTATCTTGATGAACATGAAGATGCTGAAGAGACCAAAGCGCGTATCGAACAGGAAGGTGTCAAATGTACGCTGCACCCGGGAGATATTGCAGACGAAGCGTTCTGTTTCCAGGTTGTAGATGATGTGATCAAAGCGCACAGCAAGCTGAACATTCTCGTTAATAATGCAGCCCGCCAGGAAGTTAAAAATGGTATTGAGGATATTAGTATTGAGCAGTTTAAACACACCTTTGATGTGAACTTTTTCAGTATGGTGCATTTTACGAAGGCAGCACTGCCTCATTTAAACGCAGGAGACAGTCTGATTTATACAACTTCGGTCAATCCGTATATCGGTCATGATGCCTTGATTGATTACAGCTCTACAAAAGGCGCCATCGTCGGATTTGTACGCTCGGTTGCTAAAGAACTTGCTGAAAAAGCCATCCGCGTGAACGGCGTGGCGCCGGGACCGATTTGGACGCCTTTAATTCCTGCGACAATGACAGAAGAAATGCAGGAGTCATTCGGAGTCGCAACACCGCTCGGCCGTCCGGGACAGCCGGCGGATCTGGTGGAACCGTATATTTTACTTGCGTCTGAAGGTTCCGCTTATATGACGGGTCAATTTATTCACGTCAACGGCGGGCAGTTTATGACGACTTAAAGGAAGGTTTTACAGTCTCCATAAAGTTAAAATGATTTAAAGGGAGGATTTGCATGGCGCATTCAAAGGGCGGCACACCACTTGATTTTCGAAATACAGAAGACTTGAAAAAGCACGTATTCAGCATTCTCGATTTTTATTATCCCACCTGTATCGATTATGACAACGGGGGTTATATTAACGGTTTTTTAGACGACGGCTCGATTAATGATACGACGACAAAACATTTGGTCGCTACAAGCAGGTATATTTATATTTTCAGTATCGGCGGGCTTCTGGACGGTCCGGCCTGGTGCCAGGAAGCTGCCCGCCACGGCATTCGTTTTTTAAATAATCATCATCTCGATAAAGAAAATAACGGTTATTTCTTTGAATTGAACGGCACTGAGCCGGAAAATACGTCGAAGATGGCCTACGGCCATGCTTTTGTTCTGCTCGCATCGTCTATAGCCTTGAAGGCTGGTGTCGAAGAAGCAAAAGAGGTCCTTGAAAATGTCTATGAAGTAGTGGAGACACATTTTTGGGATTCGGAACATAATCTTTATAAAGATGAGTGGGATGCGGCATGGACAGAACTTTCATCTTACCGGGGGCAAAACCCGAATATGCATATGTGCGAAGCTATGCTGACTGCCTACGAAGCGACTGGAGAAGAAAAGTATTTAGATAAAGCTCATACGCTGGCAAAAGCAGTGACAGGTAAGCTGGCAGAACGCTCCGGCGGTCTTGTGTGGGAAAATTACACACCGGACTGGCAGCCGGATTTTGAATTTAATAAGAACAACACCAAAGATGAATTCCGGCCCTACGGTTTTATCCCGGGACACCAGTTTGAATGGAGCAAGATGCTGATGTGGCTCGACCGTTATAAATCGGAACCCTGGATGAAAGAAAGGGCAGAAGCACTGTTTCAAAAAGGATGGGATCTCGGCTTTGACAAAGAATACGGCGGCATATATTTTACCCTGTCACCGGAGTGCGACGTCATCGACACTGATAAGAACTACTGGGTAATGTCAGAAGCCATTGCCGCTGCTGCCTTGTTAGCTGAGAGAACGGGCAAGACAGACTATCTGGAATTTTACGATCAGCTGTTTAAATATTCTTCAGATTACTTTATCGATTATAAATACGGCGGCTGGTACCAGCTGCTCGACCGGGCTAATGAACGCTACAGCCATGTAAAAAGTCCGCCGCCGAAAACGGATTATCATCCGGTGGCAGCATGCTATCAGTCAATTATTGCCTTGAAGGCTTGAGAAAAACACCCGGTTTTGACGGGTGTTTTTATTTTGGGATTTTATGTAAGATTATTTTGTTTAGATAAGTAAATAAAATAACTTGTACGATAAAAAAATAATACAGCGATTTTCCCTATATATAGGATAAGAAGTATTTTATCTTGAGGAGGAAAATCATGATTCTGTTTGAGAGAACGATTGGCGCTGAACTGGCCTATTATCGAGCTTTAGCCGGCAGGGGCCGGCTGTCTGGTGAGGATGCAAAACATTTATCGGTACAGGAAAAAGGATATGCGGGGGAATGTGAATACGACCGGGTGTTTGACGAGACCGGTCATGGTTCTGTATTCGTGTTCAGAGATATTTACCTGCGGATTGAGGGAAATGTTGCACAATATGATTGTCTGATTGTCAGTGATGACGGGATAGTCGTTAATGAAATTAAAAACTATTCGGGTCTTTATCGTTATGACAGAGGGAAGTGGTATATTCGGGATTCCCAAGTGTCGGAAGATGCGCTCGCGCAGCTCCGCCGGGCGGTTGGGAAACTCGTGAAGCTGCGGTATCAGGTGAGAGGCCAGTTTGATATTACGGGGAAGATAGTGTTTCCGAATATTGAGTTCCGGCTGCAGACGAACGACGAAGAGCTTTTGGAGAATGTGGTGCTGCGGTCGGGGCTTCGGAATTACTTGCTGCAGTTTAAAAATTTGTATGCTGGGCGTGTAGCCGAGGAGATTGCAGAGCTGATTCGCGGGTATATTGTTCCCAATCCTTATTTCGATAAATGTGCCGATTTCGATGCGCTGCGTAAAGGCTTATACTGCGGCAGCTGCGGCGGATTTGAATTGGAAAATCGAAAATATCATTTGGTCTGTGAGTCATGCGGCTCGAAAGAAACGAAGGAAACGCATATCATCCGGGCGATTAGTGATTATATAGCTTTGTTTTTAGATGAGAAGCTGACTAATAAACGATTTATGAAATTTATTGGACAAAGCGTAAGTGAAAAAACAGTATTTCGAATGCTGAATAAATATTGTAATCAGCATCTGAACGGAGCAGCTACTCACTATACTTTTAAATACCGGGATTTTGATGATGCGTGTAAAAATGGTAATCGTTTATGGAGATATAAAGATTACTATACTGGAAATAAGCGGAATTGATTAGTCTTTTCAAGGATTTATCGACCTCTCTTGTCATTGTGGTTTTGACAATGACGGAATAAAGATGCTGCCCCGTCACTGTGGTTTTGACAATGACGGGATAAGGGCGCTGCCCGTCACTGTGGTTTTGACAATGACGGGATAAGGGCGCTGCCCCGTCACTGTGGTTTTGACAATGACGGAATAAAGGTGCTGCCCGCCCTTGTGGTTATGACAATGGCACAGTAAAGCCTCGAGGATCCAGCGCCGCCAATGCCGCTTTCACAAAACCCGGCCAAAATATAATCCCGAATCCACCATTGTTCAGCGCTTCTTTTATCGCTACAATATTTATAAAGGAGCGTGTTTATAATGATTCCCCAGTCGGAAATTATGATGATGGCTGCGACAGCAGTCGCAGCAGTCTTATTGCCTTTTATTTTTATGTTTATACTCAGAAAAAAGTTTAAAATCAGATGGCTGCCTTTTATCCTCGGTATCGGTATATTTATAGTTTTCGCATTAATTCTCGAACAGATTATGCACTATATCGTCCTCAGTCCGTCAGCGGACGGCACTATCGAATTATTATCAGCAGCCCCGTGGCTCTATGTGCTGTATGGCATATTCGCAGCGGGCATATTCGAAGAAACCGGCCGGCTGCTCGCCTTCTTAATTACGAAGAGACATTATAAAGATATCGACAGCGCGGTCTCGTACGGGATCGGGCATGGCGGCATCGAAGCGGCGACAGTCGTCGGCCTCGGCATGCTTAACGGCATAGTACTTGCTGTCCTCATCAATTCAGGTTCGGAAGCACTCAGCGCCTTGCCTGCTGCACCGGAAGATTTAATCCAGAGCGGCCCCTGGTATATGTATCTCGTCACGATTGGAGAAAGAATTCTCGCCATGACGCTTCATATCGGTTTGTCGGTGATCGTTTTCTGTGCGGTCATGATGAAAGGGAAGTGGTGGCTGTATCCGCTCGCGATTCTTCTTCATGCTCTGGCGAACACGACAGCAGCTATGATGCAGGCGGGTCTTCTTACCAATATTTATTTAATGTATGCAGGTCTGATAATTATGACCGCAGTGACAGTTGCTATCGCAGCAAAATTAGTCAAAGACTACAGAGAAAATATTTATTCCTTGTAAGATAAAAACCGACGGCCAGTGTTTATCGTTAAATTAAAGATTAATATTCAGATTATTCAACCTTATCCATTAAATGGATAAGGTTTTTAAATTCTGCTATCCTTTATATACCAAGGCTTTAAAGTCACAATGCTGATATATCAGCATTGTAAGCGGTAACAATATTTTAAAAAAGCATAGACAAGGGGATGTAAATAGACTATATTTGAGTGGTAATTTCTTATTATAGAAAGAAAACAAAAAAGAAAACAAAGGGGAATCATTCAAATGGAGACAGTGGTAACGTTTTTTAACGACATCGTCTGGAGTGCGGCACTGGTCATACTCCTCGTTGTCACAGGATTGTACTTCTCAATTCGCATGAGATTGTTCCAGGTGCGATACATAGTCGACATGGTCCGTCTGATGTTTAAAGGCGGCAAATCAGATGATGGAATTTCAAGTTTCCAGGCAATTGCCGTATCACTTGCAGGCCGTGTCGGAACGGGTAATATTGTCGGCGTGTCTACTGCGATCTTTATCGGGGGGCCGGGTGCTATTTTCTGGATGTGGCTCATCGCCTTCCTCGGTGCGGGGAGCGCCTTTGTAGAATCTACACTGGCACAGATTTACAAGCAGAAAGAGGATGGGCAGTACCGCGGGGGACCGGCGTACTACATCGAAAAGGGGATCGGTGGAACGTTTGGTAAATATTACGCCCTGCTGTTTGCAGTCGTGACTGTACTTGCGTGCGGGCTCTTACTGCCGGGTATTCAGTCCAACTCGATTTCGAGTTCTGCAACTAATGCGCTACCGATGATTGACGGCTGGATGATCGGTGCCTTTCTCGTAGTCATTCTTGCGGTGGTAATTTTCGGAGGAATCCGTTCAATCGCCAACGTAGCGACAGCTGTCGTGCCTTTCATGGCGATTGCTTATATAATCGTTGCGGTCATCATTGTAATTATGAACATTGGAGATGTACCTGCTTTAATCGGTTTAATCTTCAGAAGTGCCTTTGGTCTTGAACAGCAGTTTGCAGGTACGGTCGGCGCCATGATTATGATTGGTGTTAAACGCGGACTGTATTCAAACGAAGCTGGTCAGGGTACGGGAGCTCACGCAGCAGGTGCTGCTGAAGTATCCCACCCGGCGAAACAGGGTCTGGTTCAGTCGTTCTCAGTGTATATCGATACGCTGTTCGTATGTACTGCAACTGCACTGATGATTTTAATGACAGGCATGTATAACGTTTCTGACGGCAATGACGGTTTAATTATCGACAACGGCGTCTATCAGACTAACGCTGCGGGCGAAAAAGATGTCAGCGGTACGGTGACATTTACCCAAGCAGGTATCGACAGTGCTTTCCACGGTATGGATTCGTTCCAGGAAGGCTTTATCGGCTTCGGTTCGTACTTTATCGCATTCGCGCTGTTGTTCTTCTGCTATACGACCATGCTCGCTTACTACTATATAGCGGAAACCAACCTCGTCTATATGCTGAGAGGCAGAATGCCTTGGCTGAAAATTGTGCTTGGCCTCGTTTTAATCGGTTCTGCTTTTTACGGTACAGTGTCAACTGCTGACCTTGCATGGCAGATGGGTGACCTAGGTGTAGGACTGATGGCATGGATTAACGTTATCGGTATACTCATTCTGCAAAAACCGGCGCTTAAAGCGTTCAAGGATTACGAGCGCCAGTACAAGCTGCAGAAAAAAGGAGAAATCGACGAGATTGTCTATACACCGGAGCGCGGGGAATTTAAAGATCATAACTTCTGGGTGGATGAATACCCGAGAAGAGATGAAGAAGGCTACTCTTATCCGGACAGAAATTAATTTTTATGAAGCACTCTCTTAACGGGAGTGCTTTCTTATGCAGTGAAATTATTTCGAAACGTGAAATACTTATGCTAAAATTAAAGAAACAACAATTTAAAAGGGGAATTTTAAATGGATAAACAGCTTGAAATGTTAAAAGATTTAACCGATGTAAACGGTGTTGCGGGGTTTGAACATGCAGTCAAACAGAAAGCTAAATCTTATCTCGAGCCGCTCAGCGATGAAATTATTGAAGACAATTTAGGCGGCGTTTACGGAAAGAAAAATGCAAAAGACGGCAGTAAAACGATTCTGATTGGCGGCCATCTGGATGAAATCGGCTTTATGGTGACTGAAATCGATGACAACGGCTTCCTCAAATTTACGCCGATCGGCGGCTGGTGGAATCAGGTCATGCTGTCGCAGCGCATGCACATTACAACGGGTGAAGGAAAGGTCATCACCGGCGTAATCGGTTCGAAACCGCCGCACGTGCTGTCACCGGAAGAGCGTAAAAAGCCTGTTGAGATTAAAGATATGTTTATCGATATCGGTGTTGCCTCAAAAGATGAAGTGCTGGAAGCGGGCATTGAGCTCGGTGATATGGTGACACCGGCCTCGGAATTTGAAGAGATGACCAACAAAAATTACCTGCTCGCTAAAGCATGGGATAACCGTTACGGTGTCGCTTTATCAATCGATGTAATGAAGAATCTTGAAAAAGAAGATATTAATATTAACCTGGTGAGCGGGGCGACAGTCCAGGAAGAAGTCGGCCTTCGCGGTGCGAAAGTGGCGGCGAATAAAGTGAAACCGGACCTTGCCATCGCAGTAGATGTCGGTCTCGCTATGGATACACCGGGCATGAAATCATCAAACGGTACAGGAGATCTCGGCAAGGGTCCGCTGGTTCTCCTCCTCGACGGCTCGAACATCGGCCACGTACCGTTCAGAAAACACGTATTGGCAGTTGCCAAAGATAAAGATATCCCTGTACAATTACAAGTGATTCCGGGCGGAGGCACGGATGCAGGTTCTTTCCACGTATCGAACGAAGGTGTGCCGTCACTCGCCATTGGAGTACCGGTGCGCTACATGCATTCAAACGTGTCTATTATGCATAAGGAAGACTACCAGAACGCGGTGAAACTCGTAACTGAAGTAGTCAAATCATTAAACGACGATAAGGTGGACGAAATCATTTGGTAAAAGAAGTTATTTCTTCAAAAGATAACACGCGCATTAAAAATTACCGTAAGCTCCATACGGCAAAAGGACGCAGAAAGTCAGGCCAGTTTTTAATCGAAGGTGTTCACTTAGTTGAAGAAGCGGTTAATTATAACCAGCCGGTCGATACGATTATTATCGAAGACGGTTTTAAGCACGATTTAAACATTGAAAAATTTAAGACGCTGTACGTTTCACCGGATGTTATGAAATCTTTATCGACACTCGAAACACCGCCGGGCATCGCCGCTGTTATGAATCAAAAATCGCCGGGCAAACTCGATTTTAACCGGGTGCTGCTGCTTGAAAATATCCAGGATCCGGGTAATCTCGGTACGCTGATCCGCACGGCGGATGCATTCGGTTTTAAAACAGTCTTGATTACACCGGAAAGCGCGGATCCGTATAATCCGAAAGTATTAAGAAGTGCCCAGGGCAGCCATTTCCATCTGAATATTTTACAGCGCTCGGCAGCGGAAGCAGCTGAAAGTTTTAAAGGCATTAAAATCGGCACCTCGCTCAATGACGCGGTCTACATTGATGACTTCAATAAGCCCGACGGTGATATTATGCTTGTGCTCGGCAACGAAGGGCAAGGTTTGACAGACGAAACACTCAATCTGATGGATATCAATGCGAAAATTGCTATGCCGGGATCCAGTGAAAGTTTAAACGTTGCGATTGCCGGTGCGATTATGATGCATCATTTTAAATCTTGATTTTAACTGTATTTCAGCTATAATAAGTGTAACAATATTATAAATCTGCTTCGGTTGAAGTTAGGAATAAATGATTATCGAGACCAGTCACAGAGAACATTAATATCAGCTGAAAATTAATGTATGGTTTTAATCAGTGTTCACCTGATTGATGAAGTATTTGGGACCGCGTCACCATATAGACGTCAATAAGTGTCTGCAGCTGCAGAAAATTAGGTGGTACCACGGAACTCCGTCCTTTTATTAGGATGGAGTTTTTTGTTTTTAATAATATTTTTAAATATGAGGAGTGACGGGCATGACACAGGAGATGGAAACAATCCAGCTTGAATTTAACGATAAATTAAGCACAATCGATAACAGTAAAGCACTCGCTGATCTACGCGTTGAATATTTAGGTAAAAAAGGCAAAGTAACCGGATTAATGAAAGAGATGAAAAATCTTTCTAATGAAGAACGTCCGGCTTACGGTCAAAAAGTAAACGAGCTGCGGACTCACATTGAGCAGCAAATCAGCGAACTTGAAACTGAACTGTCAAAACAGGCAATGGAGAAAAAACTGGCAGAAGAAACAATCGACGTGACTCTGCCGGGCCGTACGCTTGAAATCGGCGGTTCGAATCCGATTGACCGCATCGTAGAAGACATCGAGGATTTCTTTATCGGCCTCGGTTATGAAATTAAAGAGGGCTATGAAGTCGAGCAGGACTACTATAACTTTGAAGCGCTGAATCTGCCGAAGTCACATCCGGCACGCGATATGCAGGACAGCTTCTATATTTCCGAAGAGATTCTGCTTCGCACGCACACGTCCCCGGTGCAGGCGCGCACACTTGAAGCGCAAAATGGTGAGGGCCCGGTTAAAATTATCTGTCCCGGAAAAGTGTACCGCCGCGACAGCGATGACGCGACGCATTCACACCAGTTTACGCAAATTGAGGGCCTCGTTGTCGATAAAAATATTCACCTCAGCGACTTAAAAGGCACGCTTGAGTTATTTGCGAAAGAAATTTTCGGCGCAGACAGAGAAGTTCGTCTCCGTCCGAGCTACTTCCCGTTCACTGAGCCGAGCGTTGAAGTAGATATTTCATGCTTTAAATGTAAAGGCGCCGGCTGCAATGTCTGCAAGCAGACAGGCTGGATAGAAATTCTCGGTGCCGGCATGGTGCATCCGAACGTACTTGAAATGGCAGGCTTCGATTCAAAAGAGTATTCCGGATTTGCTTTCGGAATGGGGCCGGACCGCGTAGCCATGCTGAAGTACGGTATCGAAGATATCCGTCATTTATACACGAATGATTTAAGATTTATCGATCAGTTTATTCCGACAGAGGATGGAGGAGAATTAAATGAGAGTATCTAGAGAATGGCTGGAAACGTTTATCGATATTAAAGTGCCGACTGATGAACTTGCTGAAACTATTACGCGCGGCGGGATTGAAGTGGACGATCTTATCGATTACACAAAAGATATTAAAAAACTTGTTGTGGGCTATGTGAAGTCGGTTAAACCGCATCCTGAAGCGGACCGTCTCAACTTGTGCGAAGTAGATACGGGCGAAGAAACGACGCAGATTGTCTGCGGTGCACCAAACGTGCAGAAAGACAGCTACGTTATCGTCTCGAAAGTCGGCGGCAGACTGCCGGGCGGCATCAAAATTAAGCGTGCCAAACTCCGCGGCGAAGTGTCGGAAGGCATGATCTGTTCATTAGAAGAGATTGGTGTAAAAGAAGAATTTGTCCCGGCTGAATATCAGGGCGGCATCTTCATGTTCAAGTCGGAGCAGACACCGGGCGAAGATGCGCTTAATGCTTTGTATCTGGATGATCAGGTGCTTGAATTCGACTTAACACCGAACCGTAAAGATGCACTGTCGATGATCGGCGCAGCATACGAAACGCGCGCTCTGTTCGGCGGCGAAGTTGAAGTGCCGGAAGCGTCGGTATCTGAAGCTGATGATCTTGTGACAATGACAGTTGAAAACGAAGATGCTGAAGCAGTGCCGTTTTACGCGGTCCGCGAAGTGCGGGATGTTGAAATTAAACCTGCGCCGTTATGGATGCAGATCCGTTTAATTAAAGCGGGTATTCGTCCGATTAATAATGTCGTTGATATTTCGAACTACGTGTTAATGGAATACGGCCAGCCGCTCCATATGTTTGACCGCGACCGCATCGGTTCTGATAAAATCGTGACGCGTTCCGCACGTGAAAACGAGAAGTTCACGACGCTCGATGGCAAGGAACGCACGCTGAATACTGAAGATATCGTCATTACGAATGGCGAGGTGCCAATCGCTCTCGCCGGTGTCATGGGCGGCCAGGATTCAGAAGTGACAGAGCAGACAGTGGACGTTGTCATTGAGTCGGCTTTATTCGACCCGGTTAAAATCCGCAAAGCGAGCAGCCGCCTGAACCTTCGCAGTGAAGCATCACAGCGTTTCGAAAAAGGTGTCTCGCACGAATTTATTTTACCAGCTGTAAACCGCGCAGCATATTTATTAGAAAAATATGCAGGCGGCAAGACGCTTAAGGGAATTGCATCGGAAGGACAGCTCGATTTGGAGCCGGGTGTGATTCAGACATCCGCGGACTTTATCAATAACCGTCTCGGTACGGAACTGACGGTGGCTGAAATTCTCGGGACACTGCAAAGACTGGGTCTCGGCGCGGAAGAGAAAGACGGTGCAATTGACGTACTGATTCCGTCACGCCGCGACGATTTGAAAATTCCTGAAGATATTTCCGAAGAAGTGGCGCGTATTTTCGGTTACGATAATATTCCGTCCACACTGCCTGAATACTCGGTCATTACACCGGGACGTCTGTCAGATGAGCAGCAGGAAGTCCGCGTGATTAAACGTCAGCTGAATGCGCAGGGCTTCTCGCAAGCGATTAACTACGCGCTCACCAGCAAAAAGCGCATCGGCGAGTTTACGACGCTGACTGATTCACTCGCACTGTTAATGCCGATGAGTGAAGACCGCGCAGTGCTTAGAAATTCACTTGTGCCGCACCTGGTGGATAACGCGACTTACAACGTCAACCGCCAGCAGAAAAATGTGTCACTGTTTGAAATCGGCAAAATTTTTAAGACGAACGGACAGGATCAGCTGCCGGATGAAATTGAAATGCTGGCAGGTATCGTAACAGGCGACCAGCATAAGACTGCCTGGACGAATACATCGGTGCCGTCTGATTTCTACACGGTAAAAGGTGTACTCGAGTCACTGTTTGAAAAACTCGGGCTCGTTGACCGCGTAACTTACAAACAGTCATCTGTACACGATGAACTCCACCCGGGCCGCACGGCAGAAGTCTATCTGGACGATAAAGTCATCGGCTTCGCAGGCGAACTGCACCCGCAGTACGCTGAAGATCATGACCTCGGCCAGACGGCAGTTTTTGAAATTAACCTCGCAGAAGTACTGCGCGTTAAAACAGGCAGCATACTGTATGAATTCCTGCCGAAATATCCGTCGATGTCACGCGACGTTGCGCTGGAAGTTGAAAGCGACGTGCAAGTATCTGATATTATCGGGAAAATTAAAACTGCGGCGCCGAAATATTTAGCGGATGTTTATCCGTTTGATGTATACGAAGGCGAGCATATCGCAGACGGCAAAAAATCTGTCGCCTTGCACCTCACATATTTAAACAAGGAAAAAACGCTCACCGATAAAGATATCGAAGCACTTCACACTCCTGTTGAAGAGGCTTTAAAAGAAGCGGGCTATATATTAAGAGGATAAAATAAAAAGAAGCAGAGACGAAATTTGTCTCTGCTTTTTTGCTTGATGGATGGTGAATTGCCGGGCAGTTTGCATTAGTGATGAAGATTTTGCGCTGGGTTATGCGTTTTGAGGCCGGTTTTGCATTAGTCTGGTCATTTGTGATTACACAAATGCATGAAAACGAGCAAGGTGGCGATAAAAACCATGACCCTGCTCATAATGAAGCCGAAAACGTGCAAGGTGGCGATAAAAATGATGACCTTGCTCATAATGAAGGCAGAAACGAGCAAGGTAGCGATAAAAATGATGACCTTGCTCATAATGAAGGCAGAAACGAGCAAGGTAGCAATAAAAACCATGACCCTGCTCATAATGAAGGCAGAAACGAGCAAGGTAGCGATAAAAACCATGACCTTGCTCATAATGAAGACGAAAACGTGCAAGGTAGCGATAAAAACCATGACCTTGCTCATAATGAAGACGAAAACGTGCAAGGTGACGATAAAAACCATGACCCTGCTCATAATGAAGGCAAAAACGAGCAAGGTGGCGATAAAAATGATGACCCTGCTCATAATGAAGGCAGAAACGAGCAAGGTCACTCCTAAAACGTCAACCTTGCTCAGAATGGAGGACTAAAAAGAAGAAAAACCCCCAAAATGGAGAGAACTCCCAAAAATCAGCTGCACTTATCATTAAAATCATCCGCAAACCCAATCCCGGCACCATTTTAATTCCTTGTATTAACATTAGGGGATAAGTATAATAAACTATTGAAATAGGTAAATGTGTGAGAAATTTTATCGAGATGGGGGCAATGTAATATGAGCGGAAAGAAAACACGCATTGCTGTAAAAATATACAATGAGTATTATACGCTGGTCGGCCGCGAGAATGAGGACCATCTGAGGCGGGTGGCTGATGCGGTCGACAGTAATATTACGGCGATTGCTGCTAAGAGTCCGGGGCTCGATACGACAAGAAAAGCGGTGCTTACGGCTTGTAATATTATGGATGATTATATAAAGTTAAAAGAAAAATACGAGGCGCTGGAAAAAGAACACAGCGCGCTTAAAAAAGGGAACTAGCTTATGACTTTGATACTTCTACTTATACTATTAATCGGACTGATTGCCGGTTACCGTCGCGGGGCAGTACTCCAGTTTATGCACCTGCTCGGTACAATATCGGCAATCGTCATTGCTTCATTAAATTATGAAACACTCGGCAGCAGATTTTATTTAATCATGCCGTATCCGTCCACTGCCCAGGAGAATCCGAATCCGGTGCTCAGCGAGGTCGGTAATTTTGAATATGCTTACTATTATATGTTTGCTTTCTTTATTATTTTTATCGTCAGCAAAGTAGTGATTCAGATTATCGTTAGCGGATTTGATTATTTCCAGCAGGTCACAACCGGAGGACTTGCAACTAGCATTACCGGTACAGTGCTCGGTCTCATCGAAGCGGTATACTTTATCGTTGTAATACTGTTTTTCGCTGCAACGATTCCTTATCTGCCCCTTCAGGAAGCTTTGGCGGAATCGGGCATTGCCACATTTATAATGGAACACACATTTATAATATCGGACAAATTAATAGAATGGATACAAGTAGAGTCATAGAGATATGGCTCTTTTTTCGGAGGTAGACATGAATAAAAAAGATGTAATCAGGCTGCTCGAAAAGATAGCAGTGTATATGGAACTGAATTTGGAGAATCCTTTTAAAGTTTCCGCCTACAGAAAGGCGGCGGCGTCTTTAGAAACTGACGGAAGAACCCTCGGGGAAATTCCTGATTTCAGCGCGCTGAAAGGTATCGGCAAAGGGACTAACGAGGTGATTACTGAGTTCGTTCAAACAGGCGAGTCATCGGTCTTAAAAGAATTAGAAGATAAAGTGCCGAGCGGCCTGATCCGCATGCTGAAACTCCCGACGCTCGGGCCGAAAAAAATTGCGAAAATTCACGACGAACTCGGCATCAGTACGCTGGAAGATTTAAAAGCGGCCTGCGAAGCTAATAAGGTCAGCACACTTACAGGCTTCGGCAAAAAGACGGAAGAGAACATTTTAAAATCGATAGAATCGGTGCTGACCAGACCTGAACGCTATCCGCTTGCACGCATATTAAAATTTAAAAAAGTAATAACGGACGTCATCGAGACGATTCCGGGCGTCGAACGCTACGATATGACAGGCAGCGGCCGCCGGACGAAGGAGACGTCGAGAGATTTGGATTTTATCGTCAAAGTGGAAGATTATGAACTGTTTACCGAAACGATGGTCAGCCAGAGTTTCGTAACAGATGTAGTGTCCCGGGGCGATAAGAAACTGTCGATTGAAATCGAGCACGATTTCGAACAGATTAACGTCGATTTCAGGTTTGTAAACGGCGAAGAATATATTTCAACGCTGCAGCATTTCACAGGTTCAAAAGACCATAACGTAAAAATGCGCCAAATCGCGAAAGCGCGCGGTGAAAAAATAAGCGAATACGGCGTTGAAACAAAAGAGGGCGTAAAAACTTTCAGCACGGAAAGAGAGTTCTACGAACACTTCGACCTGCCTTATATTCCGCCGGCTATGCGGGAAACGGGCAAGGAAACCGATATCGGCATTAAAGAAATCGTTAAACCGGAAGATATTAAAGGAGACCTGCACATGCATACCGTCTACAGCGACGGCGCCTACAGTGTGAGGGATATGGTAGAGGCGGCAAGGCAAAAAGGCTATGAATATATCGTGATTACCGATCACTCGAAAAGTCTGCGGGTGGCCAACGGCTTAAGCGACGAACGTCTGCTTCAGCAGCTCGAAGAAATCAGGGAGATCGATGCGGAATATGATGATATCGACGTTTACAGCGGTACTGAAATGGATATTTTAGCCGACGGCACACTCGACTATTCAGACGAAATATTACAAAAACTGGATTACGTCATTGCCGCAATTCATTCGAGTTTCCAGCAGTCTGAAGAACAAATTATGCACCGTCTGAAAACGGCGATGGATAATCCTTACGTGCGGCACATAGCTCATCCGACGGGGCGCTTAATCGGCGTTCGGGACGGGTATCCGGTAAATATGGACGACTTGTTTCTTTATGCACAGAAGACAAATACGGTGCTTGAAATTAACGCCAATCCGCAGCGTCTTGATCTGTCTTCAGAAGTCATTCATAACCGCGATGTTATGTTTACAGTCAACACCGATGCACACCATACCGATCATTTCGACTTTATGAAGTACGGCGTGGCTACGCTGCAGAAAGCCTTCGTGAAAAAATCGCAGGTATTGAACACATGCACAAGGGAAGAATTTAAAGCATTTATTAAAAAAGGTAAGCAGAGTGATATAAATGAATGACAAAACATTCACCAAACTGGAATTCGATAAAATTCTCGAATCCGTCAGAACATTTGCAGTCAGCGATAAGACGAAAGAGAAACTGAATTTTTCAATCGTCGAAACTGACTTAGCTACAGTAGTTAAAAATATAGAAGAAGTTGACGATGCCTCGGCTATGCTCCGTTACCGCCACGTTGAACTCGGAGGGATCAGCGACATTAAACCCTTCGTCAAGCGGGCGGAAATCGGAAGCATTTTAGGCGTGAGCGATTTTAATAAAATTAAATCGCTTTTAAACAGAAAGCATATGTTAGCGGGTCTCGTGAACGCTTTTGAAGAAGATGAAATCTTTCTGCCGAATATTAAACCGTATATCGCAGAACTTGAAGACATTCATTTTCTCTACAAGCGTATAACGGAAACTGTCGATGAAGTAACTGTCCTTGACCACGCGTCACCTGAACTTCTCCGTATTAGAAGGAGGATCGGTGCGGAAGAACAGAAAATCCGCGAACGCTTAAACGATATCGTCAGAAAAAATCAGCGCAAGCTCTCCGACAGTATTATCACCATGCGGAACGGCCGCTATGTGATTCCGGTCAATGTGGATTACCGGAGCGAATTTAAAGGCATTATCCACGACTCGTCACAGAGCGGACAGACGATTTATGTCGAACCGACAGCAATCGTTGATATGACGAATAATATTACGCGCTTAAAAGAATCTGAAGAAGCGGAAATCACCCGTATTTTAAGCGAACTGACCGGCCAGGTCAGCACAGTCGCGCATGATTTATATGAACATAATATAAATCTGCATCATATTGATTTCGTCTTTGCAAAAGCGAAATACGGTGCGCATATTAAAGGAACGAAACCGCTGATTGCAGATGATGAAAGCATTCGTTTAATCGGCGCCTTCCATCCCTTAATTGACAGTGATACGGTCGTGAAAAATGATATCGTCGTCGAACCGGAAACAAAAGCCGTTATTATTACCGGACCGAATACCGGCGGTAAAACAGTAACGATTAAAACAGTCGGCTTATCCGTCTTAATGGCGCAGGCCGGCATTCCGATTCCTGCCCGCGACGGCTCTGAGATTTCAGTCTTTAAAAATGTCTATGCAGATATCGGTGACGAGCAGTCGATTGAGCAGTCGCTGTCGACTTTCTCAAGCCATATGGTAAATATCGCTGACATTTTAAAGCGCGTTGACAGCGATTCGCTGGTTATTCTGGATGAGCTCGGCGCGGGCACAGACCCTGAAGAAGGTGCTGCACTCGCCATCAGCATTATTGAATACCTGCTCAAAAAACAGGCGAAAATTATTTCCACGACGCATTATCCTCAGCTGAAATCGTTCAGCTATACGCGCGAAGATGTTATCAATGCGAGTGTCGAGTTCGACGTGAGCACTTTATCGCCGACCTACAGACTGTTAATGGGCATTCCGGGTAAATCAAATGCCTTTGAAATTTCTGAGAAGCTCGGCCTTAGCACCAGTGTAATTGACCGGGCACGGAAGCTCACCGGCCGCGATAATATGGAAGTCAACGAAATGATTACAGCACTCGAGCGCCACACAACACTTGCGCGCGAGCACGAGCAGGATACACAGGAGCTGCTGAGAGAAGCTGAAAAACTGCATAAGGAACTGAAAGAATCGAATGAGCAGTTTACCAACTTTAAAGATAAATTAATTAAGAACGCTGAAGATGAAGCGAACCGCATAGTTAAACAGCGGGAACTTGAAGCGGCGGAAATTATTAAAGAGCTCGAAATGATGAAGGAGCTTGGTGCGGACAGCATTCAGGAACACGAACTCATCAAGGCTAAAAAAGAATTATCCGACAGTTATTACGCGCGTGACATTAAAAAAGACATCCGTAATGAAAAAGAAGAAACCCTGCAGACCGGCGATGAAGTCGATGTGCTGACTTACGGACAGAAAGGTGAAATCATCGGTCTTAACGGCGATGAAGTCACTGTGCAGATGGGTATTATTAAGATGAAGCTCGACAAGTCAGAAGTGAAGAAAAGAAAAGCGAAAAAAGCTGAAAAACCGGTGACCATCCGGCAGAATAAAACCCAGGTCAGCCGAACGCTTGATCTTCGCGGCGAGCGTTATGAAGATGCTTTAATTCGTCTCGAGCACTATCTTGACCAGGTGCTTCTGTCGAACTACGCAGATGTCGAGATTATTCACGGAAAAGGCACCGGCGCCCTGCAAAAAGGTGTGCAGCAGTATTTAAAACGCCATCCGAAAGTAGCTTCATTCCGGGGCGGCATGCCGAGTGAAGGCGGCTTCGGCGTAACGATAGTCGAAATGAAGTAGGTGATTCCGGTGGATAACTTTGATATGTATAAACTTGCGAAAGTACTTATTGTTATCAGTATGATAATGTTTATAAGCGGCATTGTTTACCTGATATATTTCGCCTAAGCAATACCGTTGAGTGACAAATTGAATTGTTGTATAATGAAATCATTACAAATATGGAGGTAGTTTTAGATGGCTATTATTGAAGTGAACGACGCAGGATTTAAAGAAGAAATTGGTAGTGGAATTACATTAGTAGACTTTTGGGCACCATGGTGCGGGCCTTGTAAAATGATCGCTCCAATCCTTGAAGAATTAGCGCCTGAAGTTGAAGGCAAAGCTAATATTGCTAAATTAAATGTTGATGAAAACCAAGCTACAGCAAGCGAGTACGAAGTAATGAGTATTCCAACTTTAATTCTTTTCAAAGACGGCGAGCCTGTTGACAAAGTAGTTGGATTCCAGCCTAAAGAACAACTTGCTGCATTAATAGAAAAACATGCTTAAATTTTAAAGCCGCCATTGAGGCGGCTTTTTTTATGAAGAAGGGATGAATCATGTCTGAACTTAAATTGAAACTATCAGTCCTGCCTGTTGAACCCGGCTGTTACTTAATGAAAAACAGCGACGGTGAAATTATTTATGTGGGCAAGGCGAAAAACCTGCGGAACAGGGTGCGTTCGTACTTCACCGGCGCGCATGATGAGAAAACGATGCGGCTCGTCGCCGATATCGTCGATTTCGATTTTATCGTTACGCAGTCGGAAGTCGAATCGCTCCTCCTGGAAAATACTTTAATTAAAAAACATCTGCCGAGATATAACATCCTGCTGAAAGATGATAAAAGCTATCCCTTCATTAAAATTACGAAGGAAAAACATCCTAAGCTGGTTGTCACGCGGACGGTAAAACCGAAAACCGGCAAGTTTTTCGGACCTTACCCGAACGCCTACAGCGCGCATGAAACGAAAAAGCTGCTGGATCGTATATATCCGCTCAGAAAATGTAACGTCATGCCGGATAAACTCTGTCTGTACTATCATATCGGCCAATGTCTCGGTCCTTGTGTGTTTAACGTTACAGACGAACAAAACCAGAAGATGATAGACGGCATCACAAACTTTTTAAACGGCGAAACTGACGAGGTAATGGCGGAACTGAAAGAAAAAATGCAGGCAGCTGCTGAAGAGCTCGAATTTGAGAAAGCGAAAGAATACCGGGATCTGATGGGGCATATTGAAAATACTATGCTGAAGCAGAACATGCTGACAGCCGATATGACCGCGCGCGACTGTTTCGGCTACGCGGTGGATAACGGCTGGATGTCGGTATCGGTGCTCTTTATCAGAAGTGGTAAATTAATCGAGAAAAAAGCGGAAATGTTTCCGATGAATGACTCGACGGAAGAAGAGTTTTTCAGATTTATCGTGCAGTTTTACGATTTGAATTCGAACCTCATGCCAAAAGAAGTGCACATTCCTAAAGAATTTAACGTTTCACTGCTCGACGAAGCGCTGCCGGCAAAAGTGAAAGCACCGGCGCGCGGAGCAAAACGCGAAATGGTGGACCTTGCGATTAAAAATGCCGGCATCGCCATCGAAAATAAATTTGAAATGATTGCGCGCGATGAAGAGCGGACGATTAAAGCGATTGAAACCCTCGGCGACGTCATGAATATCGAAACACCGCGCCGCATCGAAGCGTTCGACAACTCGAATATTCAAGGGGTAGACCCGGTCAGCGTGATGGTGTCCTTTATCGACGGGAAGCCTTCGAAGAAGGACTACCGCAAATATAAAATTAAAACGGTCAAAGGACCGGATGACTACGCCTCGATGGCTGAAGCGGTCAGACGCCGCTACACGCGCGTCTTAAAAGAACGGCTGCCGCTCCCTGACCTGATTATTGTAGACGGAGGAGTCGGCCATATGAACACGGTTAAAGGGGTACTCTTGAACGAACTGTCGCTCGATATTCCGGTCGCGGGCCTTGCGAAAAATGACAAGCACTCGACAGCGGAACTTCTGTATGGGGATCCGGCGGAAATTGTGCCGATGAAAAAGAACTCGCAGAGTTTCTATCTTCTCCAGCGGATTCAGGACGAAGTACACCGCTTTGCAATTTCATTTCACCGGAATACGCGTCGGAAAACGTCAATTGTGTCCCAACTGGATAATATCGAAGGGGTCGGACCAACTCGGAAACGAAAGTTACTTTCAAAATTCGGTTCAATCAAAAGGATGAAGGAAAAGAATGTGAGCGACTTCACAGAGATTGGCATTCCGAAAAATGTGGCGGAAAATATAGTTGAAAAACTAAATGAACAGGCATAAGACTGCGAATGTATAAGAAAAGTGTAAAAGATTAAACGGTATCTTGATTTGTAAAATTATTACGGGTAAAATAAGAGTTAAAGTTTGTTGACAAATAGTTAGGGGGGTCTTTTGTGTCGAATCAAGATTCAGGTTTTTACATTCGCAGATTACATTCATTGCTCGGAGTTATTCCGCTGGGAGTCTTTTTAATCCAGCACTTGCTCGTGAACTTTACCGCTACATACAGTGAAGAAGCATTTAACTTCGCTGCAGGTATTATGGGTAACCTGCCGTTCGTTATTCTGCTTGAAATTTTCATCATTTACTTACCAATTCTGTTCCACGGTATCTACGGTATTTATATCGCTTTTACTGCTAAAAATAATGTGGGCAGATACGGAACATACCGCAACTGGATGTTCCTGCTTCAAAGAATTTCCGGTGTTGTGGCGTTTATCTTCATCGCGGTGCACGTTTACCAGACTCGTATTCAGGTCTTTTTAGGTGAAGAAGTAAACTTCCAGATGGTTGAACAGATTGTTGCAAATCCATTCTGGCTTGTATTCTGGATTGTCGGTGTGGTTGCAACGGTATTCCACTTTGCAAACGGTTTATGGACGTTCATGATTACATGGGGAATTACGCAGTCCGACAAATCACAGCAGGTTATGAGCTACATTGCAATTTTAATTTTCTTAATCATTTCTACAATTGGAGTAATGGCAATTTTTGCGTTTGTATAAAAGGAGTGTAAATAATGGCGGATAATAAAGTAATCGTTGTCGGCGGGGGACTCGCAGGGTTGATGGCAACGATCAAAGCAGCAGAATCTGGTGCGAATATAGATCTATTTTCAATCGTTCCGGTTAAGCGTTCACACTCGGTGTGTGCACAAGGCGGAATTAACGGGGCAGTAAACACGAAAGGTGAAGGCGATTCACCGCTGATTCACTTTGACGATACTGTATACGGCGGAGACTTTTTAGCAAACCAGCCTCCGGTTAAGGCAATGACGGAAGCAGCGCCGAAGATTATCCATCTTCTTGACCGCATGGGAGTAATGTTCAACAGAACGCCTGAAGGTCTGCTTGACTTCAGACGTTTCGGCGGAACGCTTCACCACCGTACAGCTTACGCAGGTGCAACTACAGGACAGCAGCTTCTGTACGCGCTCGATGAGCAGGTGAGAAGCTTTGAAGTTAAGGGACAAGTCGACAAGTACGAAGGATGGGAATTCCTCGGTGTTGTCGTAGACGATGAAGGCAAAGCACGCGGTATTACAGCTCAGGAAATTACAAGCGGTGAAATTAAAACCTTTAAAGCTGACGCTGTGATTATGGCGACGGGCGGCCCTGGTATTATCTTTGGTAAATCGACGAACTCGATGATCAACACAGGATCAGCGGCATCGATCGTTTATCAGCAGGGTGCAGTATACGCAAACGGTGAATTCATTCAGATTCACCCGACAGCAATCCCGGGAGACGATAAACTCCGTCTGATGAGTGAATCAGCACGCGGAGAAGGCGGACGTGTCTGGACTTATAAAGACGGCAAGCCATGGTACTTCCTCGAAGAAAAATATCCGGACTACGGTAACCTTGTACCCCGTGATATCGCAACACGTGAAATCTTTGACGTGTGTGTGAACCAGAAACTCGGCATTAACGGCGAAAACATGGTTTATCTTGATTTATCACATAAAGATGCACATGAACTCGATGTAAAACTCGGCGGAATTATTGAAATCTACGAGAAATTTACAGGCGACGACCCGCGTAAAGTACCGATGAAAATCTTCCCGGCGGTACACTACTCGATGGGCGGTCTGTATGTAGACTACGATCAGATGACAACGATTCCAGGGCTGTTTGCAGCGGGCGAATGTGATTACTCGCAGCACGGCGGGAACCGCTTAGGTGCGAACTCACTGCTGTCAGCAATTTACGGCGGTATGGTTGCAGGACCGAAAGCGATGGAATACGTGAAGACACTTGAGACTTCCTACCAGGATCTTGATGAGTCAGTTTACGAGAGACATGCTCAGGCTGAGCAGGAGAAATTCGACAACATCCTTGCGATGGACGGTACGGAAAACGCTTATGTAATTCACAGAGAACTTGGTGAAATCATGACAGCTAACGTAACAGTAGTTCGTCATAACGATAAATTGCTTGAAACTGACAAGAAAATCTTAGAGTTAATGGAGCGCTACAAACAAATCAACATTAACGATACTAAGAAATGGAGTAACCAGGCGGCCTTCTTTACACGCCAGTTATGGAATATGCTTGTCCTTGCGCGCGTGATTACTATCGGCGCATACAACAGAAACGAATCGCGCGGTGCACACTTCAAACCGGAATTCCCGGACCGCAACGACGAAGAATGGCTGAAAACGACTAAAGCATACTACGAAGGACCGGCTGAAGCACCGAGATTCGAATACGAAGACGTTGACGTGAGCCTGATTCCGCCGCGTATTCGTGACTATTCAACTAAACATTAGTAGAAGGGGATGGCTAAATAAAAATGAGTACTACAGCAACTGAAACAAAAACAATAAAGCTAAGTATCAAACGCCAGGAAAATCCGGAAACTAGCAGTTACTGGGAAGAATTCGAAATTCCATACCGCCCGAATATGAATATCATCAGTGCACTTATGGAAATACAAAGAAACCCGGTCAACGCAAAAGGTCAGAAAACAACACCGGTAACATGGGACGCGAGCTGTCTTGAAGAAGTCTGCGGCGCATGTTCAATGGTTATCAACGGCACGGCGCGCCAGTCATGTACTGCGCTCGTTGACCAGTATGAGCAGCCGATTAAATTAGAACCGATGAGCACTTTCCCTATAGTGAGAGACCTGCAGGTAGACCGTTCATTCATGTTCGATAACTTAAAACGCGTCCAGGCTTGGGTACCGATCGATGGTACGTACGACCTTGGACCAGGACCTAGAATGCCTGAGAAAAAACGTCAAATCGCGTATGAATTATCTAAATGTATGTCTTGCGGTGTATGTTTAGAAGTTTGTCCGAACGTTAACAGCAAATCTAATTTCATGGGCGCAGCACCAATTTCACAAGTGCGTCTGTTCAACCTTCATCCGACAGGCAGCATGTCTAAAAACGAAAGACTAGATGCACTCATGGGTACAGGCGGCATCGCAGAATGCGGAATGGCGCAAAACTGTGTCGAAGCATGTCCAAAAGGTATTCCTCTAACGACATCAATCGCATCAATGCAGCGCGAAACAACATTCCACATGTTCAAATCATTCTTCGGAAGTGACCACGAAGTTAACTAATATTTATACTGGTAAGGCGAGACCCCCGCTGTTGCGGGGGTCTTTTTTGTTTGAGGAGTTTTTGTCCATGTGATGAGCAAGGTCGTCGTTTTTGTCGCCACCTTGCACGTTTCTGCCCTCATAATGAGCAAGGTCGTTGTTTTTGTCGTCACCTTGCACGTTTCTGCCCTCATAATGAGCAAGGTCGTTGTTTTTGTCGCCACCTTGCACGTTTTTGTCCATGTGATGAGCAAGGTCGTCGTTTTTGTCGCCACCTTGCACGTTTTTGTCCTCATAATGAGCAAGGTCGTTGTTTTTGTCGCCACCTTGCACGTTTTTGCCCTCATAATGAGCAAGGTCATCGTTTTTATCGCCACATTGCACGTTTCTGCCTTCATAATGAGCAAGGTCATCGTTTTTGTCGCCACCTTGCACGTTTTCGCCTTCATAATGAGCAAGGTCATCTTTTTTATCGTCACCTTGCACGTTTTTGTATTAGTTATAAGGAAAACGAGCTCACTAATGCATATCTAACCCCCAAACGCATTAGTATCGATAAAAATCAGCAGACCAATGCAAAATTCCCCCATACGCCTGTATTTCCACACCAATCTGCGGTACTATTTTCATAAAGAACCACCTCATTCCAAAATAAGGGCGTGATTCCGCAATGATTATGAAATTATCCTATTCAATTATAGGTATGTCCATAACAGGGGCTCTGCTGATCATCTCGATACCTTTCTTATTCAACAATCCGATAGGAAATATCTTGTATTTTATAATTGCAATTCTCGCAGCGGCCTTAATATTTTTCACCGTTACGTCAATCAGAACCCGCCGCAAATTAGATGAAGAATTTAAGCAGAAGTTTTATTAAAGAGCAGACCGCGATGTCTGCTCTTATTCATTTTCACCATCCGCACCAAACGCATCCGCCCATCTTCCTATTTTTTTCTTTCGATTTACGTTATTATATTGATAAAGGATGTTTAAGGGGACTGGCTACTATGTATGATGAGCAGGAGACTAAATCAATTGAAAAATCGTTGCGCTACATCGCGTCGCATGTCCGGGTGAACGGCAGGGAAATTCTAAAGCATCATGATATTTCGCCGCTCCAGTTTGTGGCGCTGCAGTGGGTGGGCGACAAGGACGGCATTACCATTGGCGAACTTGCGACGAGACTGTACCTTGCGCACTCGACGACGACGGATATTGTCGATAAACTCGAGAGCGGCAATTACGTCAGGCGTGACCGTTCCGATAAGGATAAACGCCTCGTGCTTGTGAGCATGGAGAAAAAAGGCAAAGAGATTATCCAGCAGGTCATCGATAAACGGATCGATTATATTGCGAAGATTACGGCGAACCTGGATGAAGCAGAACGTAAAATTCTGCCTGCAGCACTGGAGCATGTTCTCAGGGAAAGCGAGAGAATAACATATGAATAAACCGATAGGCATTATGGATTCGGGGGTCGGCGGGCTGACGGTAATGAAGGAAATTATTCACGCCCTGCCGAGCGAGGAAGTGTATTATTTTGCGGACAGCCTGCACTGTCCGTACGGACCGAAAAGTCAGGAGGATGTTAAACGCTACACGGCGGAGGCCGTGGAGTTTTTAATTAATAAAGGCGTCAAAGCCGTCATTATTGCCTGCAATACGGCGACGGCGGCAGTGATGCCGGAGCTCCGCGATGAAATTGATATCCCGGTTTACGGGGTAATCAATCCGGGCTCACTCGGTGCGCTCAGAAAGAGCGATAATAACGAAATCCTGCTTTTAGCGACCGAAGGCACGATAAAATCCGGCGCTTATGAGCAAGGTATTTTAAGTTTTGATCAGGATGTAAAAATTCACAATCTGGCCTGTCCGGAATTTGTGACGCTGATCGAAAGTCTAGATTATGAAAATCCGGATATTACTAGACGGACCGTAGCAGAAAAGCTCGCGCCCTACAGAGAGATTAAGGCAGATACGGTCATTCTCGGGTGTACGCATTTCCCGATTATCGAAAAGTATATCGATGAGTTTTTTAAGGGAGAAAAGCATATTATCGATGCGGGATTTGAAACGGTGTCGGTTGCGCTGGTGCAGCTGCATAAGAAGAAACTGCTGACAGCGGATAACAAATCAACGGTCCATAAGATTTTTATCCACGGAGAGAATCAGCGTTTTGAAAAGGTAATGAACAGCTGGATTCCGAATATAGATTACAGCATCGAAAATATTTTATTACAGGAGAGTTATTAATGACAAAAATAGTTATAGCAAGCGGAAACCAGGGAAAAATTAACGACTTTAAAGCAATATTTGAAGGCTTCGAAGTTGTCGGCATCAAAGAATTATTACCGGAATTTGAAGTTGAAGAAACCGGTACGACTTTCAGAGAGAACGCGATTTTAAAATCCGAAGCAGCTAAAGAAGCATTAAACCTGCCAGTCATCAGCGATGATTCGGGCCTGTCGGTGGAAGCACTGGAGGGCAGACCGGGTGTATATTCTGCACGCTATTCAGGCGAAGGTGCGACAGATGAAAAGAACAATCAAAAACTGCTCGAAGAGCTGGAAGGCATCGACAACAGAGCTGCATATTTCACATGTGTGCTCGCTTTATCGATTCCGGGAGAAGAAACACTTACTTATGAAGGCACTTTAGCCGGTGGAATTTTACATGAACCGCACGGCGATAAAGGCTTCGGCTACGATCCTCTGTTTAAAACGCTGAAAGGAATTTACCTCGGCGAGATTACTTCCGAAGAAAAAGGGGAAATCAGTCATAGAGGGAAAGCACTCGAAAAATTAATGAATGATACGAAAGCATTCGACAAGTTAAAAAAATAGGGGGATTTACAGATGAGAGTTTTAGTCATTAGCGACAATCACAGTGAAAGAAATATTTTAACTGAAGTGTATGACACGGTAAAACCCGACGCGGCGATACATCTCGGCGACAGTGAATTTCCATATGACGACCCGGACATGGAAAAATTTCTGCGTGTTCTTGGCAATACTGACCGCGATGACACTTATCCTGAAACGGGACTTTTAGAAGAAGCAGGCATGTTTTATACGCACGGCCACCTGTTCGGCATTAAATCTGACCGTCATACCCTCGCGGAAAAAGCGGCGGAAACTGGCGCAAAATATGCGCTATACGGGCATTCCCATGTAGCTAAAATCGAGAAAATCAATGGCGTTTACGCGATAAACCCCGGCAGCATTACGTCTTCAAGAAATGAGTATCCGGAAAGCTATTTAGTCATCGACACGGATACACAAATCGCCTCGTACTACAGCCGGAAGCATAAGCTGATGGATGAATTTAACCTCGGCAGCTAAAAAAGGGGGATTTGCAGCATGAAAATCAAAATTAATGAAGATCTGGAACTGAAACAGGTTCAAGTAAATGAAAGAAAAGAAATGTTTAACCTGATTGATGAGAACAGAGCCCAGCTCCGTGAATGGCTGCCCTGGGTGGACTTTATGAAGACGCCGGAGCAGTACGGACCGATTATCAAAGAGTGGATCGAAACGAACGATGCCCGGTCGGCCTTAACGCTCGGAGTGTATTATCAGGGAGAACTCGCAGGCACTTGCGGTTTCAACACGATTGACGGACTCAGCAGGCGCGGTCAGATCGGCTACTGGCTCGCCGAAAAATATACCGGTACAGGGACAATGTCAAAAGCTGTAGAAGGATTAGTCAACTACGGCTTTCAGGAAATCGGCCTGCACCGGATAGAAATTATAGCGGGAACAGAGAATATAAAAAGCAGAAAAATTCCGGAACGGCTGAATTTTACCCAGGAAGCGGTTATGAAGGATTATGAATTTTTATACGACCATTACCATGACTGCGCGCTTTATCGTCTCTTAAAAACAGAGTGGTTAACGTAAAATTAACATTATATTAAAAAAACCAAAAAATGCATTGACTTTCACTATGCGCTCTGGTTATAATAACTATTGTGTTAATTAAGTCCTGGTAGCTCAGCTGGATAGAGCAATGCCCTTCTAAGGCATCGGTCGGGGGTTCGAATCCCTCCCAGGACGTCAATGTTTAATAAGCTCTTACATCTGAAAATGGTGTGAGAGCTTATTTTTTTCGCATTTCTAAAGTGAATATTAAAACTGTAAATATTCAACATCATTTATAAGACTGAATAATTTATGTTTACAGCTGATGTATTTTATTTATAGAAATTTCGTCAAAGAAATAATTAATTTGAAAATAAAAACGTTAGAAGAAAAGATTTTATCCCGCACCATCAATTTCCCTCCTAAAATAGCAGCTGTGAGACTTTAGTCCAGTTAACCAACAAGATCCTAGCCTTGTCACTGCGAGGCCTTCAGACACCTTAAAATACGTCATTGATTCAATGACGTCATAACTCTTAATCGGGTGCGCTTTTTGTTATGATTGAGATATTAACCATAGGGGGAAGGTCATGAGTAACTTATTAGAGTTTAAAAGAAGTTTTATGAAATCCCAAATGCATTTTGGAGAACTCAGTGAGTATAGCAGTTATACATTCGATAGGAAATTGAAAGATTTCTATGAACATATTACAGAAGATGCTTACATGGAGCCTTATTTCTCTCAATTAAAAGAAGGATTCAAAGACTTCAACGAGAAAGACAGAGAAGAAATGGGACAAGGTGCTGTTTTCTTACCGGATGACAAAAAGGATAGACTGCCTTCTGTATTAGGAATGATGAATGAAGTAGCGCGAGGTAGTGACGTTGTAACAATTTTAAAACATAAGTACGGTGGTTCGTCTACTAGAGACGCCTTTAATGGTTGGTATCATGACATCGCAACATATGTAATAAATGATATATTTTCAGATATAGCGTTTGATATACAAGCGATTGAAAACAAACAAGAGAATAAAGATAAAGATGATGAAAATATAACTGTTCCTCAAAATGTATTCAATTATCATGGAGGAACGCACAACACGCAGATTGGAAATAACAACGTGCAAAATATAACTGCAGACGAATTTATAGGTGAGTTACACAAATCTGATCTATATAGTAATGATGAAAATAAAACTATCGTCGTTCAGCATGCGAGAGATTTACACGAAGAAGTATCTAAAGAAGAACCTTCCAAATCTAAAATTAAAAAATTACTCGGAAAGATTAAAGAAACGGGTGAGGACGAAGCGATAGAGTGGGTTTTCAGTAACTTAAAAGAGTTTCCTATTGTTATAGAAGCGTTAACTGATTTAATATAAAACAATTATGTAGAGACACCTCATAACGAGGTGTCTTTTTTGGTATCTGAACAACGTTCATACTAAAAATAGCATGAAAGGTTTGATATAATAAAATCAAAATAATGAGGTAGATATTGTGAAAACTGCAAAGCTATCAGATATACGCAAGAAAAATACAGAACGAAGAGAACGAGGACTTCAAGCGGCCAGACGAGTTAACCCTGATTTTGTTCCAGGCATGCGTGTATTCGACAAACCGCGCAAAAATTCAGAGAAACAAAGAATTCTTGAAGAAATGAAGAAGCGTGAACCTTAATTCGAAAAACTTTTGTTCCTGAAGCGGAGCCGTAGTTCTGTTATAATATAAATATTATTAAACTATGTCCCGGTAGCTCAGCTGGATAGAGCAGCGCCCTCCTAAGGCGCAGGCCGCGGGTTCGACTCCCGCTTGGGACGTTAAAACATTTACTTAAAATATCAGCTCTCATTCCGAAGTGGAATGGGAGCTTTTTTATACCTTAATAATAATTTTTAAAATTTTGTAAATTTCAACAATTTTGTGAAGAAGTTTAGTATCCTAGGTAAGAATACACTTTTATGGAGGTCAAAAATGAAATATAAGAATCGTTTAATTGTACCGACACTCGTTTCAACGAGTCTGCTGGCATCGACAATGGTTGCTAACGCAGAAGAAGTAGATCAGGATGAGCAGTACCAGAATCCGAACACAGAAGAATACGCGGTAAGTGAAGAAGAGCCAGAAAGAGAGCTCGACTTTATTGAATCAGAAGAAGACGAAGCATGGGATGAGAATGAAGAAGATAAAGCATCAGATGAAGCTGATGAAGAAAGTTCCGAACTAGAAGAAACAGAAGAGACAGAAACAGCGGAAGAAGAAGTCGCTGAAAATGAATTAGATGAAAGTAATATTGAAGAACAGGCTGCTGAAGAACCAGCAGAAAAACCGGTGGAAGAGCCAACAGAAGTAAACATTGTTGAAGAAGAAAGTGCTGAGCCGGCTGAAGAACAAGTTGAGGAAACGGCTGAAGCGGCTGAGCCTGCAGAAGCTGAAGAAATTATAGAAGCAACTTCAGCGGAAGAAACAGTTGAAGAAGATACTGCAGTTGAAACAGAAGCAGTTGAACCAGAACAGGAAGTTGAACCTGAAGTATCAGCAGAGCCTGAAGCTACAGTGACATCGGAAGAAGTTGAAACTGAAGAAACAGCTGAAACGGAGTCCGCAGAAGAACCGGCTGAACCAGCGGAAGAGCCAGTTCAGGAAACACAAGAATCTGAAGATGTTCAGTCTGAAGAAACTGATGCAGTAAAAGGAGCAGATTCTCAGGAAGGTGAACAGCCATCAGAGATCGAAAACGAAACTGAAACAGATCTCGAAGCTGAACCAGCGAACGAAGAAGCAGCTGCTGAAGAAACAGAAACAACCGAAACTCCCCAATCTCAATCAGAAGAAGCTGCTACATACAAATATAATTCTGATTCCCTGGAAGAGGAGCTTGAGAATTTATCGGCAGAGGAACAAGCTGCTTTCTTAGAAGAGAATGCGGACAATATCGAAGCGGACGAACAAATGTTAGCTGATTTAACTGAATCGCTTGCTTTAGAGAATGAAGAGTTAAATAGAGAGGAAGTCTACGCTGCAGCGAGCACCGTGAGCACCATGTCATTATCTGACGCAATTACTGACATCAACCAGTATATAGCTGACAATAATTTTGATGTGGCAGAGATTAAATATGATTATATTCCTAACCTGCCGAAATACGCATATCACTCCGATTATGGCTGGGAGCCTGAGAACGGTGAGGTCGGAAAGCCTAAGGGTGTCGTACTTCACGATGTTGGTAACGAGAACTCAACTATATATGGTGAAATTGAATATATGTCGCGTAACTGGGAGAACGCTTTTGTACATGCGTTTGTAGATGCGGATAACATTATTCAGGTCGCAGATACAGATTACCTGGCCTATGGTGCGGGTCCTGTATCAAACGATATGCACATGCACGTTGAATTAATGCGGTACGATAATGCGCATGACTTTGCGAAGTCGATTAACAACTATGCAGACTATATTGCGAACCTCTTATACAAATACAAGTTGCCGGTAGTCAGTGCCGAGGAAACAGGCGAGGGGACCTTATACTCTCACGTTGCAGTTTCGAATCACTTAGGCGGAACAGCTTCACCTGACCCTTATGAATACTTTGCACGTTTTGACTATGAATATAATGACGTAATTAATCTGATCGGCCAGCGCTACAACGACATGTACAATAAACTTACTGCGCCTGAGATTTCTATGCCTGTTGAGGAAGGAAATACAGATTTAGTCGCTGAAGTTAATCCCAATAACCTCGGCTTATACGAAAGTGTGACTGATGTCAGAACTAAAAATGCTGACGATCTTTTAGGCCAGCAGTTCCGTGTAGTCAGAACGGCGACTTACAACTATGATGATTATTACCTTCTTGAAGACGAGAACGGCGTTTCCCTCGGCTGGATGTATGCTGGTGATTTAACGACATCAGATTATGTTCCGGAAGCTGAAGAAGATGAAAACCTCGAGGAGGAAAAACCTGCAGAAACTGAAACTCCAAAAGAACCGGCTGAATCAGAAGAAAGTATATCTGAAGAAAAAGAGGACACAGATAACAGCACGGATAACGAGTCAAATCAAAACGAAGAAGAATCAAATGAATTTTTAGAAGATGAGGAAGCTAACGATACTCCGGATGAAGATTCAGACAGTGAATCCGTAAGCGATGATAACGAGACCGAAGAAGAATCAGCATCTGAAACTCCGGAAGCTTCAGATGACGATACTGAAGGCACGGACCAGCCTTCAAGAGACCATGAGGAATCAGCTGAACTTGAAGTTCAGGAAGAAGGAGAAGTTTTATCTTCTATAGAAGATGGAGCAACGGGGATCCGCGTAGTTAGTGAATCTGATGAACTGGACGGTAAGTCATTAGCTGTGACGGTCTTGAACCCTTCAAATGCTATTAATGCGGCGCACGATTTATACGACATCCATGTTCTTGACGAAAATGGGTTACTGTACAACCTGCAAAACCCGGTGACAGTGTACCTGCCTGCGAATGGCTACGTGTCGAACGTTTACTACCTGGGTGATATCGGTGAAACGCTTGAAGCGGTGAACTACAGAACTGAAGACGGATACGCTGTCTTTAATGTAAACAGCTTCAGTCAGTATGCGGTAGTTTACGGTAACGACAACGAAGACAATACAGCATTGCCGGTACTGACAAGCGAGAATGATACTGGCGGAGAAGAAGGCACAGCTGACAAAGAGAACGAACATCAGACTGTTTACACAGAGCAGGATGTGGATTCAGCAGATGAAACAGCTCCGGCTGCTTCGAATGATGTTAGTCAGGATGGTTCTGGAGAAGACGAAGAAACGCAAATGCTGCCCGACACAGGAACGCCGGCACAAAATACATCAATATTTGCCGCGATCTTAGCAGCGCTTGGACTAGGCTTCCTGGTGAAAAGAAGAAAAACGACAGAAAAATAGTTAACAGAACAGCTCTCATTCCTTAAAAGGGGTGGGAGCTTCTTTCTATGAAAGAATAATCTAGCAAATAAAAGGTAAAAGCATTATCTTTAATAATCTTTTTAAAGATGCAGATGATTAATAATACTTCAGCAATGAATGCGGGCATTAATTCCACCCCTTGAAAACACTTCTAATATTGTGTAAACTTCCATGAGTGAATAATTATCTTGATATTTGATATACTAAATATCATTTAATTTATATAGAACGATGGCTAATTTTCTTAAAAATGACTTTCTAAAGTTTTTTTAAAATTACTAAATACAGAGAAAGATTCACCCTGCGAGGAGACTATACATGAGTAAATTTGATGAACAGATATTAGTAGTAAAACGCGATACATTATTTAATGGGGAAGCGCATGCTTTTAACGGCTTTATTTCTAAAGATGACAACCGCTACAAGGAAATCGTGAAGTCATTCGGCGATTTCGAAGTGAAGCGCCGCGGTGATATGGAAGAGGATCCGAGCTACAAGCAGCTGATCAGCTATTGCATTATTACCAACAGTGACGAAACGCTTGTCTACAAACGTCTTGAAGGCGGCGGCGAGGCGCGTCTCCACGGTCTTCTTTCGATCGGGGTCGGCGGCCATATGAATGATGTTGAGTCTGAAGAGAATATCAACGGCAAGCTCCGCGTTAACGCTGCACGCGAGCTTGAAGAGGAAGTCGGCTTAAGTGCTGACGACGTGAGAAATATTGAAATTCACGGCTTAATCAACGATGACGATAACGAAGTCGGTAAAGTTCATATCGGTCTCGTTTTAAAAATCGACGTTGAAAAAGATAAAATTATTAATAAAGAAGAGGACACCATTGCACTTGAATGGGTTAAAAACGATATCCTCGAAACGATGTCTCCGTACGAATCGTGGAGTGAACTGATTATCCGTGATGCTTATGGACAATAAGGTTACGACGCACCACAGATTTATTAAGAAGTTCGAACGCGATCTGAAGGCTTATTTTGATGCAGGTGATGACGCGCGTTTCCTGTCAACGTTTTCTAAGTACACGAATCTCACAGAACCGTCAGAGCACGCTGAAGAGATGCTGTATGAAACACTGCTCCGGTCGAAACGTCCGGGGGAGCTCGTTGATTATTCTCTTGAACAGATGAACAACGGCGACGGCAATTACGAAACGCATATGGTATATATGCTGCAGGCGTTATCCGATATGGGCAATTACGAAGAGGTGCTGGAGTTTTCCGGCCACCTGCTCGAAGAGCCGATTCCTCAAGGTTTCCGCATCGATATTTTGTCCTTGAGACAAAATGCAGCCAACAAGCTCCGCGGAATGCTGAGCGACCAGGAACCGGTCATTTCTAAAGAGGAATTCGATAAATTCAACCTGTTTCAGCAGCTTGAATTTGTGGAAAAGATTACGGCAGCGCACGATATAACCTATACGAATCTCATAACGGAAGCTTTCAGCGAGGCAAATCGCAACGAGCTTAAGACTGCTATGCTTTTATATTTGCGAAGCGTACGTTCTAATGGTACGCTAACCATTGAGAAATGCGGCGTGAAGATGACAGTGCAGCCGGCAGAGCTCGGCAGTCTGGAAGAGTATTTTATCGTCAAGGATGTCCTGCCGAAGGTGTTGGATGAAGTTGAACAGTTCAACCCGTCCTTTACCGAGGCAGCGACAGAGCTCCTTATGGGGCACGCGATATATATGTATCCGGTGCAGCCTGATTTTACGGCTGAAGCGGCAGTGAAAGCTTACTGTGAACGTATTGAAGAAATGCTCGGCATGCCCGCGTCTTACGATGCGGACGCTGAAGTCAAACACTGGCTCGGTGAAATCGAACGCGAGATCGCAGAGAATTCGCTGTAAATCAATCATTTGAATCAATATTTGTATGTGTTATAATATACAGGTTAATTGAAAAAACGACTTAATGGAGGAAAATGTATTATGTCTCAAACATGGGAAAAACAAGAAGGTAACGAAGGGATTTTAACAATTACAATTCCAGCTGAAGAATTAAACACTGCTTTAGATGAAGCATTTAAAAAAGTTTCTAAGGACATTAACATGCCTGGATTCAGAAAAGGTAAAGTACCCCGTCAAATGTTTGAAAAACGTTTCGGTGTAGAATCTCTTTACCAGGATGCATTAGACATTCTGTTACCTGAAAACTACGCGAAAGCTGTTGATGAAGCTGGTATTACACCGGTTGCTCAGCCTGACGTGGATGTTGAACAGATCGAAAAAGGTAAAGATGTTATTCTTAAAGCAACTGTTACAGTTGAGCCTGAAGTTAAACTTGGCGAATACAAAAACCTTGAAGGTGAAGAAATCGACACTGACGTGACTGACGAAGAAGTTGATCACCAGATCGATCACATCCTTACTGAGTACTCTGATTTAGTTGTTAAAGAAGAAGGCACTGTTGAAGAAGGCGACATCGCTACTATCGATTTCCACGGATTCGTTGACGGCGAAGCTTTCGAAGGCGGACACGCTCATGACTACGAAATTGAAGTCGGTTCAAACTCATTCATCCCGGGCTTTGAAGAGCAGATGGTCGGCATGGAAATAGGCGAAGAGAAAGACGTTAACGTGACTTTCCCTGAAGAGTACCACGCTGAAGAGTTAGCTGGTAAGGAAGCTGTATTCCAAGTTAAAGTGAACTCACTTAAGCAAAAAGAAACTCCGGAATTAACAGATGAGTTCGTATCAGAACTTGAAAACCGCGACGCTAAAACTGTCGACGAATTAAAAGCTGCACTTAAAGATGAAGTGAAAGCTCAAAAAGAAAACAACTACGAAGTAACATTAAAAGAAAGCCTTGTTGCTAAAGCAGCTGACAATGCTGACATCGATGTACCGGATGCAATGGTGGATACAGAAACTTCACGCATGCTGCAGGAGTTCGAACAGAACTTATCACAGCAGGGTCTGAACCTTGAACTTTACACACAGCTGTCAGGTCAGGACGAAAACGGCCTCCGCGAACAGATGAAAGAAGATGCTCTGAAACGCGTACGTACTAACTTAACGTTAAGACAAATCGCTGAAGAGGAAAACATCGAAGTGACTGACGAAGATGTAGATGCTGAAATTAACCGTTTAGCTGAACAATTCGGCATGCCTGCTGACGATGTGAAAAAAGCACTCGGCGATGCAACGATGATTAAAGAAGATGTTAAAATCCAAAAAGCTTTAAACGTATTGGTAGACAACCGTAAAAAAGCTGAGTAATCTATAAATTGAACCACATACATGAAAAGCTCTGCACGTCTAGTGTAGAGCTTTTCATCAATATGCAGCTCAATTGATTTAAGATAGATTTTCTAGTATATTTTATTGGAAGTATATAATGAGGTGTATATAAATGTTTAAATTTAACGAAGATGATACAGATTTAACCTGCTCTTTCTGCGGTAAAGATCAGGAACAGGTCAAAAAACTTATTGCCGGCAGCGGCGTGTACATTTGTAACGAATGTATCGAGCTCTGCTATGAAATTATAGAAGAAGAACTGAAGATGGATACGACTGCAGTTTTCGATTATATTCCGAAACCTCAGGAGATTTTAGAGTCTCTTGACGAGTATGTAATCGGCCAGCTGAATGCTAAACGCGCACTCAGCGTTGCTGTCTACAACCACTACAAACGCATTAACAATATGGGCGAAGATGAAGTTGAAATTGCGAAGAGCAACATCGCTTTAATCGGTCCGACAGGAAGCGGTAAAACACTGCTTGCACAAACACTTGCACGCTCATTAAACGTGCCGTTTGCAATTGCGGATGCGACGAGCCTGACTGAAGCGGGTTACGTCGGTGACGACGTTGAGAACATTCTGCTCCGTTTAATCCAGGCAGCGGACTTCGATGTTGAACGCGCGGAACAAGGTATTATTTATGTCGACGAAATCGATAAAATCGCGCGCAAGAGCGAAAACACTTCGATTACAAGAGACGTATCCGGTGAAGGTGTCCAGCAGGCCCTTCTTAAAATCTTAGAAGGTACAACAGCAAGCGTGCCGCCTCAAGGCGGACGGAAACACCCGAACCAGGAGTCTATCCAGATCGATACGACGAATATCCTGTTTATTCTCGGCGGTGCCTTCGACGGTATGGAAGACATCATTAAACGCCGTCTCGGCGACAAGGTAATCGGCTTCGGTGGTGCAACTGAGGACTTCTCAGACAAAGATGCGCTGATGGCGAAAGTCCGTCCCGATGACCTTCAGAGTTACGGCCTGATTCCTGAATTTATCGGCCGTGTGCCGATTATCAGCTATCTTGAAGAACTCGATGTCGACGCCTTGAAATCTATTTTAACAGAGCCGAAAAACGCGCTTGTTAAACAGTATACGAGAATGATGGCAATCGACGACGTTGAACTGATCTTTGAAGAGGATTCACTCGATGCAATCAGTGAACTTGCTATTGAACGTAAGACAGGTGCCCGCGGACTGCGCTCTATTATTGAAGAACGCATGGTGGACATTATGTTTAAAGTTCCTTCAAATGACGATATTAAGAAAGTCGTTATTACACGGGAAACGATTATCGATGAAAAAGATCCGCTGATTTACGATGCAGAAGGCAACGAAATTAGAGCAGACCAGAAAAGTGCATAAATACTAGAGGCTGTCATTGCGACAGCCTTTTTTAAAGGAAGTGACAAGATGAAAATTAATCCAAGTAATGTAGATATTATAATTTCCGCAGTATCTAAAGAGCAGTACCCTGAAACAGGTCTGAAAGAGATTGCCTTAAGCGGACGCTCGAATGTCGGCAAGTCATCTTTTATAAATGCAATCTGCGGCAGAAAAGGTGTTGCACGGACATCTTCAAAACCGGGTAAAACGATTACGCTGAACTTTTATAATGCGGACAACAAGTTTGTCTTCGTCGATGTGCCGGGTTACGGGTATGCGAAACAGTCGAAATCAGAACGCGAAAAGTGGGGCGGCATGATTGAAGGCTATCTTAAAAACCGCGAAACTTTATCGTGTGTCGTGCAGCTGATCGATCTCCGCCATCCGCCGACAAATGATGATATCGCGATGTATGACTTCTTAAAATATTACGAGCTGCCGGTCATTATCGTGGCAACAAAATCGGATAAGATTGCCCGCGGCAAAATACAAAAGCATATCAGCGTGATTAAAAGAGAGCTTGAGATGGAGCCGGAAGACCAGATTTTTCCATTTTCATCTGTAGATAAAGTGAAATTGCCTGAAATTATGACAGCTTTACAAAAGTTTGTCTAGATTGCTTGATATCTATCTAATTTATAATTAGTATAAATAGGGAATAGGTAAACTCGCGCATTTTAAAAAATATGTGCGGATTAGTTTTGAGGGGGCATTATAGTGCATATTATTGCATTAAGTCTAAATTATAAAAATACCGGTGTGGAAGAGCGTGAGCAGGTTACCTTCCAGGACGATGAAGTCGTTGAAGCGCTGCACAAGCTGCGCGAGCAGAAGAGTATTTTGGAAGCGACATTGCTGTCGACGTGCAACCGCACGGAACTTTATGTCGTGAGTGATCAGGAACATACGGGGGCGTATTATTCCAGAAAATTTCTCGCGGACTGGTTCGACGTTGATTATGAAAAAATTAAGCAGCTGACGGATATGAAAGTGGCAGATGAGGCCGTGTCTCATCTCTTTAAAGTAACAGCAGGACTCGATTCTATGGTGCTCGGCGAAACGCAGATTCTCGGACAAATCAGAGACGCGTTTTTAACAGCCCAGGAAGAACATACGACAGGGACCATCTTTAATAAGCTGTTTAAAGAAGCGATCACTGTCGCGAAACGCGGTCATAACGAAACCGATATTTCGAAAAATGCAGTATCGATTTCTTATGCTGCGGTGGAACTTGCTAAACGCATCTTTGCGAACGTTAAAAAGAGCCGGGTGCTCGTTATCGGCGCAGGCGAAATGGCGGAAGAATCACTCTTGAATTTAACATCAAACGGCATCGAAGATGTTGTCGTCTTAAACCGCTCGCTGGAAAAAGCGGAAGAGCTTGCTGCACGCTTTAACGGCCGTGCAGAGAACCTGCACGCCCTGGAGTCTGAATTAAAAGAAGCGGATATCGTTATTTCAAGCACATCGTCACCGGATTATGTCATTAAAAAAGATATGATCGATGAGGTCAATAAAACAAGAGGCACTTCACCGCTGATTCTGATTGATATCGCGCTGCCGAGAGACATCGATCCTGCCATTGATTCGAGCGGCAATGTATATATGTACAATGTCGACGATCTGCAGGGCTTAGTCGATGCTAACCTCGCTTCACGCGAAGAAGAAGCAGAGAAGATTATGGCAATGATCGACGGCACGACAGCGGAATTCGAAGAGTGGCTGAACGTGCAGGGTGTCGTGCCTGTTATCCAGGCAATGCGCACGAAGTCACTTAACATTCACGACGAAACGCTGGATTCTCTAGAGCGCAAGCTGCCGGATATGTCCGACCGCGAACGCACGGTGATTTCAAAACATATGAAGAGTATTATTAACCAGATGCTGAGAGATCCGATTATCTTTACGAAAGAAATCGCCGGCGACAAAAAACGCGATGAGAAACTTGAAGATATTATGGCGATGTTCCACATCGAAGAAGAAGTCGAGGCTCAGCGTGAAGTTTCGAACTCCAAACAGAGAGAGAAACTGCAAGCAAGAAAAGAACAGCTTAACCTTAATTAGCAGGGTGGATATCTTATGGATATGATGTTCCGCGTTCAAGAAATTATATTACTGTTATATTTTATCAGCCTTTCTGCACTGTCATATGATTTGTTTTTAAGAAATCGACAAGTCAGAAAGGTTTCTCTGTATGTGCTGACCCCTGCTGTTATACTGCACTTTTTGTCGGTAGTGCAGCTCGGGGTCCAGCTCGGCAGAATTCCGATTCTGACACTCGCTGAAAGTATCTTCAGCTTAAGCCTGATACTGATCATCGTTGGAATTATTCATTTTATAAGGACGAAGTCGGAATTTATACTGCTGTTTTACTTAATGATTACTATATTTTTAATGACGATTTATACATTTTCATCGCTGAACTTCAGCTCGACGGCGCTGACGCTTGAAATTGTCAACGAACTTTTAGTCGTTCATGTGGGCAGTGCGCTGCTCGCTTATGTCGTCTTCTTTATCGGCATGCTGAACGCCGTTATATACTTAATTCAGCGCCGGAATTTAAAAGAGAAAAAGTTCAATAGAAGTTTCTTTTCGCTGTTCAGTATCGGCACGGCGGAAAAAGTAATGCTCAGACTGACCTTTATCGGTGTGATTTTAATGAGTATAAGTATTATAATAGGAATCGTCTGGGGACTCCAGATTATCGGTCCTTCTGTTCTCTACGACCCGAAAGTTATCGGCACCGTGTGTGTTATTATTATGTACAGCATCATTTTAACAATGGTTAAATTTAAAGCCGATACGGCTAAGTTTGCCGTCTACAGCATCGCAATTTTTGTGCTGGTCATGCTGAATTATTTAATTCTTTCAGAAATATCCAATTTTCATTTCTGGTCACTTTAAGGAGAGTATAAAATATGAGAAAAATTATTGTTGGTTCACGCCGGAGCGGCCTTGCTTTAACGCAGTCGAAGCAGTTTATAAAGAAGCTTGAAGCGGCCTTCCCGGAAGCTGAAATTGAAATAAAAGAAATCGTTACTAAAGGCGACCGCATCGTCGATGTTCAATTATCTAAAGTCGGCGGCAAGGGGCTCTTTGTTAAAGAAATCGAAGAAGCACTGAAAAATAAAGAAATCGATATGGCGATCCACAGTCTGAAAGACGTACCGAGCGAACTGCCGGAAGGCTTTACTATTGCCTGTGTGCCTGAGCGCGAAGATATGCGCGATGCGTTTTTATCGAATAACAAAGTCTTATTTAAAGACCTGCCGAAAGGGAGCATCGTCGGCACGTCAAGTCTCCGCCGCGGCGCCCAGCTGCTCTCTATGCGCGATGACATTACAGTCAACTGGGTCAGAGGAAATATCGACACGCGCATTAAGAAAATGGAAGCGGGCGAGTACGATGCGATTCTGCTTGCAGCTGCAGGACTGAAACGCATGGGCTGGAGCGACAGTGTCGTAACGGAATACTTTGATCCGGAAGAGTTCATCCCGGCGATTGCCCAAGGAGCACTCGGCATTGAAGTGCGCGAGGACGACAAAGAACTGATCGATATGCTGGCATCAGTGCATTCAGAAGAGGATGCAACGTGCACTACAGCAGAACGCACTTTCTTAAAACGCATGGACGGCAGCTGCCAGGTGCCAATCGGCGGTTATGCAACGCTTGAAGATGGAGAATTATATTTAACAGGCTTAATTATGTCTGAAGACGGCAACGAACGCTACGTCGTTAAAAAATCACATGAAGATCCTGTAAAACTCGGCAACCTTGTGGCGGACGAAATGGAAAAAGTCGGTGCCAAAGAGATTATAGATATGATTAATGAGAATAATGCCGGCAAGTAAACCGGTGGTCTATGTCACTCAGTCAACCTTTGAGGAGGCGCCGGACGACAATTTAACTCTCGTCCACGCCCCGCTCATTACGACTGAAAGTCTGCCTTTTGATACTGACGTCCTGAAGACGCATTATACCTGGCTCGTTATGACGAGTAAAAATACGGTGAAGCATTTTCTGCCGTATTTTAAAGAGGTGCAGGCGGATAAAATCTCGAGCATCGGCGTAAAGACGACGGAAGCTTTGAACATGCACGGCATCGACGTGGACTTTGAACCGTCGACGTATACGCAGGAAGGCTTTATCGAGGAATGCACGATTCATCCAGGCGATAAAATACTCTATCCCGCAAGCAGCCAAAAACGGCCGCTGATGCGCGATTATATGCGGGACAGAGGTGCTGACGTTACTGAAATCGAGCTGTATTACCCGAAAGTTCACGAAGGGTCAATTGAGAGAATCAGGGATAATCTCGGCAGCATCGATTATTTAACCTTGTCATCGCCGTCTGCGGTAGAAAGCCTTATGGGGCATTTTAGCAAAGAAGAGCTTAAAGATATTCATTTTATCGCAATCGGCCATGTGACCGAAACGCGTTTAAATAAGTACGGCTTAACTGCTTCAAAACCGGAGCATGAAACACTCGGACATATGATTAATTTTATTAAGGAGAGTATTCAATAATGAATTTTGACAGACACCGCCGTTTAAGACAAAGCGGTTTTATGCGCGATATGGTGCGCGAAACGAAACTATCAAAAGATGATTTAATCTATCCGATTTTTGTCGTTGAAAAACCGGACATAAAACAGGAAGTGTCATCGATGAAAGGTGTATACCAGATTTCATTGAACCTGCTTAAAGAAGAGCTCGATGAAGTGGTGGCACTCGGCATTAAAAGCGTTATTTTCTTCGGTATTCCGAATGAAAAAGATGCAGAAGGCACAGGCGCCTACCACGATCACGGCATCGTCCAGGAGGCCTGCCGCCTGTCGAAAGAACATTATCCGGAACTGCTCGTTATACTGGATACGTGCCTGTGTGAATATACAGACCACGGCCACTGCGGACTGATCGATCCCGTTACAGAAGATGTGGACAATGATGCATCCCTGCCGCTCCTTGTACAGACTGCGGTGTCGCAGGCTAAAGCGGGCGCTGATATTATAGCACCGAGCAATATGATGGACGGTTTTGTCGCAGAAATCCGCAGTGGACTCGATCAGGCTGGTTTCTCTCATATTCCGATTATGAGCTACGGTATTAAATATGCATCTAAATTCTACGGTCCGTTCAGAGATGCTGCGGAATCGACACCGTCCTTCGGCGACCGCCGCACTTACCAGATGGATCCGGCCAACCGTCTTGAAGCGCTCCGCGAATTAGAAAGCGATACGCTGGAAGGGGCGGATATGATGATCGTCAAACCCGCGCTGTCGTATCTCGATATTATCCGCGATGTGCGCAACAATTCCAACTTGCCGATTATCGCCTATAACGTGAGCGGTGAGTATGCGATGACGCGGACTGCGATTGACCTCGGCCTCGTCGATGAAGAAGTGATCGCAGAACAGATGATTTCCATGAAGCGAGCAGGCGCAGATATGATTATTACTTATTTCGCAAAAGAGCTTGCGGAAAAAATTAATAAGGGAGAGATTTAGGATGTATAACAAGTCAAAAGAACTCTACGATGAAGCGGTTAAAGTAATGCCCGGCGGTGTTAACTCTCCGGCCCGCGCCTTTAAATCAGTCGGCGACCACCCGCTCTTTATCGACCACGCGAAGGGTGCCCGTCTCTACGACGTCGACGGCAATGAATTTATCGACTACTCGCTCAGCTTCGGACCTTTAATTTTAGGCCACGCAGACGATAAAGTCGTAAAAAGCGTGCAGGACGCTGCGGTTAAAGGTACATCTTTCGGTGCGCCGACAGAGCTTGAAACGACTATGGCTGAGCTTGTTATGGAACGCGTACCGTCCATCGAAATGGTCCGCATGGTATCGTCAGGGACAGAAGCGACGCTGGCAGCACTACGTCTCGCCCGCGGTTATACAGGCAGAAGCAAGATACTTAAATTCGAAGGCTGCTACCACGGTCACAGTGATTCGCTCTTAATTAAAGCAGGTTCCGGTGTTGCGACCCTCGGTCTGCCGGACTCTCCAGGCGTGCCTGAAGGGACTGCGAAAAACACGATTACTGTGCCTTACAACGATGAAGCTAGCTTAACAGAAGCATTCGATAAATTCGGCGATGATATCGCAGCAGTCATTATGGAGCCTGTCGCAGGCAACATGGGTGTCGTGCCGCCGGTTGAAGGCTACCTTCAATTTGTGCGCAATCTTACAGAAAAAAATAATACGCTGTTAATCTTCGATGAAGTAATGACCGGCTTCCGTGTCGGCTACAACTCAGCACAGGGCTACTTCGGCATTACACCGGACTTAACATGTCTCGGTAAAGTCATCGGCGGCGGCCTGCCGGTCGGCGCTTACGGCGGTAAAAAAGAAATTATGGAACGTATCGCGCCAAGCGGTGATATTTATCAGGCTGGAACGCTTTCGGGCAACCCGCTCGCTATGAGCGCGGGACTTGCAACGCTCAGCCAGCTGACTGAAGAAAGCTACGATTACTTCGGCAAGCTCGCAGACCAGCTTGAAGCGGGACTGAAAAAAGTATTTGCCAAACACGATAAGCCGATTACGGTTAATCGCGCAGGCTCAATGATCGGTTTCTTCCTGACTGAAGGTCCGGTGACTGACTTCGACAGTGCAAATACAAGCGACCTGGAATTATTCAGAGCGATGTACCAGGCTCTTTTAGATGAAGGAGTTTACCTCCCGCCGTCCCAGTTTGAAGGTATGTTCTTGTCTACAAAACATACTGAAGAAGACATCGAGACGACAATTAATGCGTTTGACAAGGCATTAAGTAAAGTTACGGGTAAATAATTTAAATTTTGTACTTCATGACTAGAGCGACAAGGGATTGAGGGTTTTTATAAAACAGTAAAATTTATGGAAATAACGAAGTTTTAGCGCTTTATAATTTAAAATCTTTGAGAAAAATATACTTTATAGAAACATTACCTTGAGTTGCTTAGACTAAGTAATTTTTGTAATCATCTCCACTTTTTCATTTATTAAAAATGAAAAAGTGGATTTTTTAATGCTTAAAAAGAAGAGTAGACCAAGATTCACACGGAACAAACAGGATAAGATTTTTAAACTTAGAGAGTTTAGCAAAATTGTTTATGAACATAAAATGACTAATGTTACAAATGGACAAGCAAGAAAATATAGAAGAGTTCATATTGTTAATTTTTTGGATATTGGTATAGTTAGATATAAATTTAAATATTGGAGGAAGATGATATTGGGAGGAAAAGAGAAGGGGCTTGAAGAACAAGGTGAGAAAGCGCCAGAAAGTAGTAAATCTTTTAATAGAATAACCACAGTGGGACTAGTGTTGTATATTTTTATAATTGCTTTAATTGTAGTTATTAACTTCACAGAGAAAACAGAGAATATTAATGAACTAACTAATATTATTTTTATATTGTCACCCATATTATTCACAAAATTTTTAAAAGAGCGGTATGAATATCTTCACACTAAAGAATATTATAATAATTCAAGAAATGATAAGGAAATAGATTTTGAAAATAAAGCTCTAACTTTTTTACTGTCAGCTATGGCGACATTTCCGATGATCGTATATTTAGTTATTATCACATTAAGAAGTGTCGACCATGCTCTATATTTAGTGATTATTATTTTACTGGGGTTACTTGCTGCATTTATATATTATGTTTTCACTGCTGTCAAGTTTCCTGAAGATAATGATAAAAATGGTTCTAAAGAGAATTCAGAAGAAAATAATTCTATTCCACCAAGCAGCTAAAATATTAGCTGCTTTTTTCATCTAAATTTTCATTTCATTTTAAGTTTAAAAGGTTTTTTTGTTACTCAAATTTTGTATCTAGAGTAGTAAGATAAGAAGATTTTATAAAGGTGATTAATAGACTAGTAGATAAATAAAATCCATCTTCTAGAGCAACTTATCCTCGATTAGATATGGTGCTTTTTTGTATAGCTATTTCGATATAGTAATATTATACTTAATGTAAATATATTTAAAACGAGGTATAGAATTGAAAAAGCACATAATATTATTTATATCGTTATTTGTTTTAGGTGCATGTAGTAATGAGGGGAAAGTATCTTTTGAAGAATATGAAAACTTGCAAGCAGAGAATAAAAAAATTCAGGAAGAAAATAAACTAATCAGCACTCAGCTAGATGAAGTTATAGTAGAGAATAGTGAACTTCTAGAACTAAAGGAAGAACAAATCTCTTTCGAAAGTAACAATCTGAAAGAGAAGGATAGTGTTCAGAACTTTTTAGATGAGCTAGGGGCTGAGCTTGAAGATGTTGTATACACCGTTAATGAATTGACGTCCCAAGTTACAGTTACATATACGGGAGAGTTAGAGGAGGCAACAGAATTAGCTCTTTCTCAAGAAGGTACAGAGGCATATGAAAATGATTTAGATGCTATTAGAGAAATAATACAACTGTACTCAGAAACAATTATGCAAAAGTTTGGAGAAGGTTATACTGTTGCATTGCAGCTTGAAACAAACCCTATACCAGCTCTAATAATCTATAAAGACGGAAAATATTTAATTGATACATTTGAGTCTCACGCAGAAAGAATAATAGGAAAATGAAATCTATATTTAGAGAGCAACTTACTTATCGAGGTAAGTTGTTTTTAAATTTGCCTATAGCTATTTAGAATTAGAAACAATATAGTTAACGTAAATATATTGAAGATGAGGTAGATTTATTGAAAAAATTCTGTTTTATATCTATATGTTTTCCTGATAACTGCATGTAGTTAGGAAAAGAAATTTATACTTTAATGAGCTTATCTACAGAGAATTATCTATTTTAGCGTGTTAGGATTTAACAACTATTCAATGAGGTAGAAGCTGTGTTGACAATCATTACTCAAAGGGGTAAAGTTTAATTAAATGAAAAAGATAGAATTTATATTTCTCTCCTAAGTATTGATACACTAGCTTTTAATAGCCTTTCAAATTATTTTATTTCCCTGACTAATTCATATTTTTTTATCCACAAAACATACTGAAGCAGACATCGAGACGACAATTAATGCGTTTGATAAGGCATTAAGTAAAGTTACGGGTAAATAATTTAAATTTTGTACTTCATGACTTATAGATTATGTGTATAATAGTGAGTGATAGTATAAATGGGGGGTAGACATAATGAGTGATAACAAAAAACGTCCACGCGGAACAAAAGTCGATGGCCAACCTCGCTACATCGAAAAAAATCCGTCTGACAAAACTAAAGGCACAGTACACCTTTACTGGTTAGTACCTGTGATTATCGTTTTCTTAATCGTTCCTTTACTTATTTTCCACTTAGGCAGCGGCGGCGGTGATACTGCTTCCGAAGAAGAATCCGGAACTGAAGAAACAGCGGATTCAGGAGAAGAGTCGGGCGGCAGTGAAGGCGAAGAAGCTTCTGAAGAAGGCGGCGAAGAAACTGCATCGAGCGGAGACGTTGATGCTGAAGGAATCGCACGCGACAACTGTGCATCATGTCACGGTCAGGACTTCTCAGGTGCAATGGGTCCAGCTTTAGCAGGTACAAGCCTTGCTGAAGATGAGTTTACATCAATCGTCCGCGAAGGCCAGGGTTCAATGCCTGCCTTCAGTGAAGATCAGATTGCTGACGATGAGCTGACTGCACTTTATGAGTTCTTTGGTGAACAATAATATTTGAGATAAAGAGACAAACTCGTATTGTATGAGTTTGTCTTTTTCTATATATAAACAAACTTAGGGCAGGGGACTGGCACTATGAATAACACAAAGGAAAGAGGAAATTTAAAGGCGCGCAATCTGGTCATTGCCATATTAATTGTCGGTGCTTTTATTTCGATTTTAAATCAGACGCTGCTGGTGACGGCGGTGCCTGTCATTATGAAAGATTTGAATATTCCGTTCAGCACCGCCCAGTGGCTGACGACGGGCTTCTTTTTAGTGAACGGAATTATGATTCCGATATCCGCATTTCTAATTAATAAGTTTACGACGAGGAAACTGTATATGACCGCGATGATTTTATTTACAGCAGGCACGGTAGTGGCAGCACTGTCGACGGTATTTCCTATACTGCTTACAGGGCGCATTCTGCAGGCCGGAGGCGCGGGTATTATGATGCCGCTGTCCCAGGTCATTCTCCTGCAGATGTTCGACGTTGAAAACAGAGGAAAAGCGATGGGGCTGTTCGGGTTGATTATCGGTTTTGCGCCGGCTATCGGACCGACTCTGTCGGGTTATATCGTAGAATTCTGGCCGTGGCGCTCCCTCTTTATTATTATTGCGCCGCTCGCAGCACTGAATATCGTCTTTGCGTATTTTTATATGCGGAACGTTACAGAACAGACCAATCCAAAAGTCGATATACTGTCGATTGTTATGTCCACTTTAGGCTTTGGCGGTTTGCTGTACGGCTTCTCAGTCGCCGGAGTCAGCGGCTGGACGAGCTTAGAGGTGATCGTGCCTATTCTGGCAGGTCTCGTAATCGTTGGTCTCTTTGTCCGCAGGCAGTTTATATTAGTTCAGCCGATACTTGAAATCCACGTTTTAGCTAATCCGTACTTTCTCATGGCCTCGCTGATCGGGATTATCGTTTTCGTCTCGATGGTCAGCGCCAATAATATCGTCCCGGTCTTAATGCAGGACATGCTCGGCTTCACGGCCTTTCAATCGGGGCTATCACTCTTGCCGGGCGCTCTTGTGATGGGGATTATGTCGCTCGTCGCCGGCTGGCTGTTTGACCGCTACGGCATCCGGATTCTTACCTTTACCAGTCTCGGCCTGATTTTAGCGACCTCTGTGCTGCTGTCCTTTTTGACAGTTGAAACGACATTCACCTATATTACGATTGTTTATACTGTGCGCCTGCTCGGAGTCGGCTTATCCATGATGGCATTAACAACTTACGCCATGAATGCGCTCGAAAATCATATGATCTCCCACGGCACATCGCTGAACAACACGATGCGCCAAATCGGTGGGTCGCTTTTCACCGCACTATTTATTACGATTATGACGGGAGTCGCGTTCAATGTTTCGGGCGGCTCCGCTGACGGCCCGTCGCCTGCCGACGAAATCATCGGCGTCAATTATACCTTTATCGCCTCGGCAGTGCTCGCAGTCATCGGTTTGATATTCGCCTTCTTCTTAAAAGAGCAGGAAAGAGTTGTGAGCGATAAAGAAGACGGGGATAGCTAGTGTTTGTGTGATAAAGATTGTGAAAGTGAGGGGCGGCGGATAACAACGGCGACTTCCCGTTGTGAATCGGAGGAGCTGGGATAACAACGGCATTTTCCCGTTGTGAACCGGACAGCTTGGGATAACAACGGCATTTTCCCGTTGTGAATCGGGTGGCTTGGGATGACGACGGCGATTCCCCGTTCTATACCGGGCGTAAGCACAGCGAGTGTTAACGAAGAATGAGGGTATTGTGTCATTATAATACTTGTCCGCATGGACTTTTGATAAAATAAGCGGCTTCAAGTACGAAACGAAATCGCCGTCGTACTCGGGAACAGCTGCAAGTACGACACGAAACCGCCGTCGTACTCGAAATCAAGTTCAAGTACGACACGGAATTGCCGTCGTACTCGGGAGTAAGTTCAAGTACGAAACGAAATCGCCGTCGTACTCGGGAACAGCTGCAAGTACGACACGAAACCGCCGTCGTACTCGAGATCAAGTTCAAGTACGACACGGAATTGCCGTCGTACTCGGGAACAGCCGCAAGTACGACACGAAATCGCCGTCGTACTCGGGAACAGCCGCAAGTACGACACGGCACCCCCGCCGTACTCGGGATCAATCGCAACCAACCCCAAGTACATCACCGCCCGCACCTCGCATAAGTGTAAAAAGCAACTTACTTTATATCGAGCGTAATATAAGTTATTATTATAGATGACACTTGAATAGATAAGGTGATTTTATGAAAGTACTTCGTTTCCTGCTGCTCGTCGTTGCGGCGGCTCTGATTTCAACGGGCTTATCCGCACTCGGCATGATTTTGCCGTGGCTTTTCGGTTCGATGATTGCGACGATTCTTTACATCCGGCTGGTCCGCCGCGAGTTGTTTTTTCCGCGCTGGCTCGGTGATCTCGGGGTCACGATTATGGCCGTCGAAATCGGCTCCACTCTGACGCTCGATGCTTTAATGGACATGCGCGATGATTTATTTAACATTTTTCTTATGACCATTCTCGTTCTTTTACTCAGTCTCGCCTTGTCCCGGCTGTTTATCTACCTGACCGGCAGTACGCCGGAAACAGCAATTCTCGCTTCAGTTCCGGGAGCCCTCTCCCAGATGCTGATTATGGCGGAGGAGGAGAAGCGGGCGGATATTCTGCTCGTGACGCTCACTCAGATGTCGCGGATTATTTTAATCGTGCTGATTGTCCCTTTCGTTTCAGGGCTCTTCCAGCCGTCTTCTGAAATCGGGGCGGAGCCTGCCGCGGTCGATTACATCTCAACTATCTTTATACCGGAGATGCTGATTATTCCCGTCGCTGCCTTTGGGCTAATTTACCTTCTTCAGAAGATAAACTTCCCGGCAAGCTTAATGCTCGGACCGATTATCGTCTTAATTATATGGAATTTAACGACGGGCATTGAGTTTTCGCTGGATCTTGTTTTTATTAATATTGCGCAGATCCTCTTCGGTATCCGGATCGGCCTGCAGATCGCATCCCTGATGACACAGCTGAACAAGCGCCTGATATTTTCGATTCTCCTGCAGAATCTGATTCTTATCTTCGGTACGATGTTTATCGTCTTTATCTTCCAGCTGTTTACAGTGCATCAGTTTAACGACCTCTTCTTAAGTGCCGCACCGGGCGGGCTTGGGCAGATTATCGTTATAGCGATTGAAACAGGCGGTAATATCGCAATGATTTCGAGTTATCATATCTTCAGGATATTCTTTATCATTATCGTCGTTGTGCCGATTGTCGGCTATTATTTAAAATATTTGAACAGAAAACGCACGCAGTAACAGAGGCCGACTTCAATCTTGACAGTTTTTTAAAAGTCGCATACTATTAACTTATATAAATATGAGAGACGTAGAAGAGTAGCTGTATGCAGGCGTCAAAGAGAGTAAACGATAGTGGTGAAAGTTTACCGGTGCATACTGTGAAAGTAGCTATGATAAGTTTTGTGTGAACGCTCCAATAGGAGTGAGTAGCGCAAAACGTGCGGTGAGCGTTAATCACCAAGTTGAGATGCAGGCTCATAGCCTGAATTTAGGTGGCACCGCGGAACTCCCGTCCTATTACTGGACTGGAGTTTTTTGTTTTTAAAATAATAAGGAGTGATCGATATGGAAATGCCGAAAAAGTATAATCCGGCTGAAGTTGAAGAGGGCAAGTATGAGAATTGGGTTAAAGCAGGCTTATTTAAATCTGATGTAACAAGCAGTAAAGAACCGTTTTCCATCGTCATTCCGCCGCCGAACGTGACAGGGAAGCTGCACCTCGGCCACGCCTGGGATACGACGCTGCAGGATATTATTACGCGCATGAAGCGCATGCAGGGCTACGATGTACTGTATCTGCCCGGGATGGATCATGCTGGAATTGCGACGCAGGCTAAGGTGGACGCGCGCCTTCGTGAAACTGGCATTAAAGCATCTGATATCGGCCGTGAGAAGTTTTTAGAGCACGCCTGGAACTGGAAAGAGGAGTACGCTTCTCATATCCGCGAACAGTGGGCGAAAATGGGCCTCGGTCTCGATTACGATAAAGAGCGCTTTACGCTCGATTCAGGTCTGTCAAAAGCAGTGCGTAAAGTATTCGTTGACATGTATAACAAAGACTTAATTTACCGTGGTGAATATATTATTAACTGGGACCCGGAAACCGAGACGGCACTCAGTGATATCGAAGTTATTCACAAAGATATTGAAGGCAAGTTCTATCACGTGAAATATCCGCTGACTGACGGTTCCGGCTACCTTGAAATCGCAACGACGCGTCCTGAGACCATGCTCGGGGATACAGCAGTTGTGGTTCATCCGGATGACGAACGCTACCAGGACCTTATCGGCAAGACGGTTACTTTGCCGATTGTCGGCCGCGAACTGCCGATTATTGCAGATACTTACGTCGATAAAGATTTCGGCTCCGGCGCTATGAAAGTGACACCGGCACACGACCCGAACGACTTTGAAATCGGTAACCGCCACGATCTTGAACGCATTAACGTCATGCACCCGAACGGTGTAATTAACGAGCTCGGCGGCAAATATGAAGGGCTAGACCGTTTCGACTGCCGCAAACAGCTGGTTGGTGACCTTGAAGACGAGGGCTATATGCTGAAAATTGAAGCGCATATGCACTCTGTCGGTCACTCTGAGCGCTCGAACGCTATCGTTGAACCGTATCTGTCGACGCAGTGGTTCGTCAGCATGAAGCCGCTCGCTGAAAAGAGTCTCGACAACCAGAACACGGACAACCGCATCGACTTTGTGCCGAACCGTTTTGAGCATACCTTTAACGGCTGGATGGAAAACATTCGCGACTGGGTTATTTCTCGCCAGTTATGGTGGGGCCACCAGATTCCTGCCTGGTATCATAACGAAACAGGTGAAATTTACGTCGGTGAGGAAGCGCCGGAAGACAGTGAAAACTGGACGCAGGACGAAGATGTCCTCGATACTTGGTTCTCAAGCGCGCTCTGGCCGTTCTCTACGATGGGCTGGCCGGAAGAAACGCCTGACCTTGCTAAATACTTCCCGACTAATGTGCTGGTGACGGGTTACGACATCATCTTCTTCTGGGTGGCGCGCATGATCTTCTCATCTCTCGAGCAGACCGGCGAGAAACCGTTTGACGATGTGCTCCTGCACGGCCTGGTCCGCGATGAGCAGAACCGCAAGATGTCGAAATCACTCGGCAACGGGGTTGACCCGATGGATGTTATCGACAAGTACGGTGCGGATGCGCTCCGTTACTTCTTATCGACCGGTTCAACGCCGGGGCAGGACCTTCGCTACAGTGACGAAAAAGTGGAAAGCGTCTGGAACTTTATCAACAAGATCTGGAATGCTTCGCGCTTCGCACTGATGAACATCGGTGAGGACTTTACGCTTGCAGACATTAACTTAGAGGGCGATAAATCGCTCGCTGACAAGTGGATTCTCACTCGTCTTAACGAGACAATCGCAGATGTAACCCGCCTGTCTGAAGACTACGAGTTCGGTGAAGTGGGGCGGGCGCTCTACAACTTCATCTGGGATGACTTCTGTGACTGGTATATCGAGATGGCCAAGGTGCCGATGACTCACGGAACGGACGAAGAGAAACAGATGACGCGTTCAGTGCTCTTATATACACTCGATAAAATTCTGAAAATGCTGCACCCGTTCATGCCGTTCGTAACGGATGAAATTTATCAGACGATTAATAAAGAAACATCGATTGTCGTGAGCGACTGGCCGGTTGTCGACGAGACTTTAAGTTTCGACGATGCGTCGGCTGAAATGGAACTGCTCGTTAATATCATTAAATCAGTCAGAACGACACGCAACGAAGTCAACACGCCGTTATCGAAACCAATCGATATTAAACTGGAAGTGAAAGATGATGCGAGACGGGCTGCGGTTGAGCGCAACAAGCATTACATCGAGCACTTTACAAACCCGGAACATTTAACTATTTCTGCATCAATCGACAAGGGTGACGATGATAAGACAGACGTTGTAAAAGGAGCAACAGTTGTCCTGCCGCTCGCTGGACTTATCAACAAAGAAGAAGAAATCGCGCGTCTTGAAAAAGAACTGGACCGTCTTCAGTCTGAGTTAAAACGCGTGGCAGGCAAGCTGAACAATGAGAAATTTGTCAGCAATGCGCCTGATGCAATCGTAGAAGAAGAACGTAAAAAACAAGCGGGCTACGAGGCGCAGTATGAAGAAGTTGAGGCGCGCCTTAAGAGCTTGAGAGGTGTGGAATAGCCGATGGATTATCAGGACAGTCTGAAGTGGATACACGAACGGACGAAATTTGGCATTAAGCCTGGTGTGAAGCGCATGGAATGGATGCTCGGGGAGTTAGACCATCCTGAAAGAAAAATTACAGGCGTTCACATTGTTGGCACCAACGGCAAGGGCTCGACGTTGTCGTATATGCGGAGTGCACTGAATGAAAACGGCTATACAGTCGGGAGCTTTACATCTCCTTATATCGAAGTCTTCAATGAACGCATTTCGATTGACGGCAAGCCGATTTCAGATGAAGATATTGCCCTCTTAGCTAACCTCGTGCGCCCGGTCTCGGAGCGCATGATCGAAGAAACCGATCTCGGCAACGCCACGGAATTTGAGATTATTACGATGATGATGTTCGTCTACTTCGGTAACGTGCATCCGGTAGATTACGTACTGGTGGAAGCGGGCCTCGGCGCAACCCATGACTCGACCAATGTCTTTAGTCCGGTCATGACACTTCTCACCAGCATCGGTCTTGATCATATCGACATTCTCGGTGATACGCTTTTAGACATCACTAAGGATAAGTCCGGCGTCATTAAAGAAAATATTCCGCTCGTCTTTAACGTCAAAGACGATACATGCCGCGACTATATTTACAAAGTGCTGGATGAGAAGAACGCCAAAGGCATCGAATTCTCCCGGGATATTATTTTGACGGAAAACGGTGAGGAATTCAGTTTTAAATACGGCAAATTTGACTTTGACGATATTAAACTGGAAATGCTCGGCCGCCACCAGCAGGAAAACGCCTCGATTGCGATTGCGGCGCTCCTTGAAATGATGGAACGCGATTTAGTCAAACTCGACGTCAACAAGATGATCCAGGGTGTTGAGAAAACCTTCTGGACCGGCCGGATTGAGAGAATCAGCGAAGACCCGCTTATTATTTTAGACGGCGCGCACAACAATGAAGCGGTGGATGCTCTAGTGGATACGATGCGGTCGAATTACGGCGACAAGAAAATCACCGTACTGTTCTCCGCAGTCAAAGGCAAGCCGCTCGATACGATGGTATACAAAATCGGTATGCTTGCGGACACTTTCAATGTAACAGAATTCGACTTCTTTAAAGCAGAAGACGGGGAAGTGCTGTTTAATGCTATTGATCATCCGGATAAACACTTCGTTAAAGACTATGTAGACTATGTGAAACATTTTGACGGAGATCTGCTGCTCGTGACAGGCAGCCTGTACTTTATCAGTGAAGTGAAAAAAGGATTAAGAGAAGAATAGGAATTTAAAGCAGCAGGGGCGGGGGTCTCTGCTGCTTTTTTTCTCCTTGGAGAGGTTTATGGGAGATGCGGATATACATGAGAAGCGGTCATGACTATGTAAAAGTAAATGCGTATACATGACGCACCGTCATACCGATGAAAGAGGCTATGCGTATACATGAAACGGCGTCACGCCTATGCAAGGACAAATGCGTATACATGAAACGGCGTCACGCCTATGCATCGACAAATACGTATACATGACAGCCGTTCACGCCTATGCATCGACAAATACGTATACATGAAGCAGCCTCACGCCTATGCATGGACAAATACGTATACATGAAGCAGCTTCACGCCTATGCATCGACAAATACGTATACATGACAACCGCTCACGCCTACGCAACAACAAATACGTATACATGAGCCCGACAAAAAAATAACCCAACAAAAAAAGAGCACACCATGTGCTCTTCAAAAATTATAAACCAGTACCATCTTTTTTGCTGTCTTCCATACCTTTTAAGGAATCCCGCATTTCACGCAGCAGCACCAGCTGCTCGTCTTCTGCTTCTTCTTCGACAAAGCGGTTTCTGGTTAACTTATTGACAACTTTAACGAAGACAAATACTGCTGCACCAACGATGATAAAGTCGATAATTGCCTGAATGAAGACACCGTAAGTAATTCCCATGTACTGCCAGTCAGATGCAAAGTCCGTGTCTCCGAAAATCAAAGCGATTGACGGCATAATGATATTTTCAACCAGCGCCTGGACGATTTTACCGAACGCGGCCCCGATGACTACTGCGACTGCCAAATCTAGAACGTTGCCGCGCAACATAAAGTCTTTAAATTCCTGCCACATAATATGACCTCCTGTGTATTTGATTTGCTAACTTTAATTATATTACATGAAAAAACACTGATTTCAAGTGTGATTTTACATTTTAATAATATCTTAACACAGCGAAAATAAGCATTTTATTAATAATGTTTAGTTATGAATGTTATAATTAAAGATAAATAAATGTTATCCATATCACAAGCTTATTCATATCACTAATTTTTCTGAAAGCATTTACTTTAGCTTCGGAGTAAGTATACAATTAGGATGACTAAATTTAGAGGGGGCTTTTAATGATGTCAAAGAATGTGAAAGACAATTCTCGTCAGACATTATCGGTAAATGGTAAAGATTATACTTATTACAGCCTGCAGTCGCTTGCAGACAAAGGCATGAGCAAATCTGAAAACCTGCCGTATTCAATTCGTGTATTACTTGAATCAGTATTAAGACAGTACGATGGCAGAGTCATCAATGATGACCACATTGAAGCATTGGCAAACTGGGATAAAGGGGATATTAAAGGTAAGGAAGTTCCGTTTAAACCTTCCCGCGTTATTCTGCAGGACTTTACAGGGGTGCCTGCGGTAGTTGACCTTGCATCACTGCGTAAAGCTATGGATGATGTAGAAGGCGACGTTCAGAAAATTAACCCGGAAGTACCGGTTGACTTAGTCATTGACCACTCGGTGCAGGTTGATGAGTACGGCAGCTTAAATGCCTTGCAGAAAAACATGGACCTTGAGTTCGAGCGCAACATGGAGCGTTATGAGTTCCTGCGCTGGGCAACTAAAGCCTTCGACAACTATCAGGCAGTTCCGCCAGCGACTGGTATCGTTCACCAGGTCAACCTTGAGTACCTCGCAAATGTAGTGCATTCAAGAGAAGAAGACGGCGAACAGGTACTTTATCCGGATACATTAGTGGGAACTGACTCACACACGACAATGATAAACGGTCTCGGCGTTCTCGGCTGGGGTGTCGGCGGTATTGAAGCTGAAGCAAGTATGCTTGGACAGCCTTCATACTTCCCGGTTCCAGAAGTTATCGGTGTGAAGATGACTAACTCATTACCTGAAGGTACAACTGCAACTGACCTTGCTCTAAGAGTAACTGAAGAGCTTAGAAAGAAAGGCGTTGTCGGTAAATTTGTTGAGTTCTTCGGTAAAGGGGTAACAGAATTACCGCTTGCTGACCGCGCAACAATCGCAAACATGGCGCCTGAATACGGTGCGACTTGCGGATTCTTCGCAGTTGACGATGAAACTCTCGATTACTTAAGACTGACAGGCCGCGACAGCAACCACGTAGACGTTGTCCGCGAATACCTGAAAGAAAACAATCTCTTCTTCGATCCATCAGTCGAGCCGACTTATACTGACGTTGTCGAGCTTGATTTATCTACAGTTGAATCATCACTTGCAGGACCAAAACGTCCTCAGGACTTAATCAACTTATCAGATATGAAAGAAGAATACAGAAAATCAGTAACAGCTGAGAGCGGCAACCACGGCCACGGCTTAACTGAAGAAGAATTCGATAAAACAGCAGCTGTAGAGTACAACGACGGCGACAAAGATGAGCTGAAAACAGGTGACCTTGTAATCGCAGCGATTACATCATGTACCAACACATCTAACCCGTACGTTATGCTCGGTGCCGGTTTAATCGCTAAAAAAGCAGTCGAAAAAGGACTGACTGTGCCGAAATACGTTAAGACGTCACTCGCACCAGGTTCTAAAGTTGTTACAGGCTACCTAGAAGACGCAGGTCTTCAGCCTTACCTTGACCAGCTTGGCTTCAACTTAGTTGGTTACGGCTGTACAACATGTATCGGTAACTCAGGTCCATTACGCCCTGAAGTCACGAAAACAATCGTTGATAACGATATGCTTGTATCATCTGTTTTATCAGGTAACCGTAACTTTGAAGGACGTATCCACCCGTTAGTGAAAGCGAACTACTTAGCTTCGCCTCAGCTTGTTGTGGCATACGCACTGGCAGGTACAGTAGATATCGATCTTCGCAACGAGCCGTTAGGAAAAGATAAAGATGGCAATGATGTGTACATGAAAGATATCTGGCCTTCAATTAAAGAAGTCAGAGACACAGTAATGTCTACAGTGACACCTGAATTATTCAGAAAAGAATACGAAACAGTATTCGACTCCAACGAAACTTGGAACAAAATCGACGTTACAGATGCACCATTATACGATTTTGATGAAAGCTCAACATATATCCAAAACCCGTCATTCTTCCAGAACTTATCTAAAGAAGCAGGTACAATCGAGCCGTTAAACGGTCTCCGTGTACTTGGTAAATTTGGAGACTCTGTAACGACTGACCACATTTCACCAGCAGGAGCGATCGGTAAAGATACGCCGGCAGGTAAATGGTTAATCGAGCAGGGCGTATCACCGCGCGACTTTAACTCTTACGGTTCACGACGCGGTAACCACGAAGTCATGGTGCGCGGTACATTCGCCAACATTCGTATCCGCAACCTGATTGCACCGGGTACAGAAGGCGGCTATACAACTTACTGGCCGACAGGCGATGTAATGAGCATTTACGAAGCATCACAGAAATACCAGGAAGACGGCACAGGCCTGATGATTGTTGCCGGCGACGACTATGGTATGGGCTCAAGCCGTGACTGGGCAGCTAAAGGAACTAATCTCCTTGGCGTTAAAGCGGTTCTCGCTGCGAGCTACGAACGTATCCACCGTTCAAACTTAGTAATGATGGGCGTTCTGCCATTACAATTTGTTAACGGTGAAAACGCTGAAGACCACGGTCTTGACGGTTCTGAAAGCTTCGATATCAATATCGATGAAAGTGTGACAGCAGGAGAAGTCATCGACGTTGTTGCAACGAAAGAAAACGGCGAACAAGTCACTTTCCAGGCTAAAGTACGCTTTGACTCCGAAGTAGAAGCAGACTACTACAGACACGGCGGCATTCTGCAGCTGGTTCTCCGCAACAAGATTGCATCTGCTTAAGCAGAATTTAAAACAGATTTGAAAAATCCATCAAAGCATTGCTTTGATGGATTTATATTTTAAGGCAGGGAACCGCATGTGATTCTTTCATCGGGGCACAACTGCCCAAGAAAAAAACGACCTGAAAGTCTAAACCAGACTTCAGGCCGTTTCTTTTAGGTTACCCATCACATAAATGTAATTTTCGGTTCAGTGCCTTCCTTAATGCGTTTCATATTGGAAATGTGTTTTACAATTACGATAATCCCGAGTATAATTCCAAAACCGATCATAAACAGATCACCTGTAAACATCACGCTGATCAAGAGGGCAACTGCTGCGAGTACACTGCCAAGGGAGACGTATTTCGATAATTTCAAAGTGATTAAAAACGTCGCCAGTACTATAAGAAAGATAATTGGCGCAGCGGCTAAAATGGCACCACCGCCTGTTGCGACTGCCTTGCCGCCTTTGAATTTTAAAAATATCGAATAGACGTGGCCGATGGCTGCGACAACCCCGAAAATAACGACAGGGAAATCGACGTCAGTACTGACCAGCATAGCAACCCATACAGGGACCGCTCCTTTTAACAGGTCGAGTATCAGTACAACGATACCGGCTTTCTTGCCGAGAATACGGAAGGTGTTCGTCGTACCGACGTTGCCGCTCCCGTGTTCGCGCAGATCAATATTGTAAAATGTTTTGCTGATAATCAGGCTGAATGGAATAGAGCCGAAAAGGTAACTGAAAAGTAATAATAAAATAACTGTATACACTAAATAATCCCCTTTTGCTATCAGGTACTAATAGTTTACCATAAAAAAATATATTCGCACACACTTATATAAGGTGTCTATAATAATATTATGTTAACTTAATAGATTTTGTTGCAAAAATGCAGGTTTTATATAAAAATAGATAAGTAGATTAATTTAACGAACATACGTTTGTATTGTTTGTAGGAGGATACAGACTTGGCTAAACAAACTGGATATACTGATGAGTCCATTCAAATATTAGAAGGCCTGGATGCTGTAAGAAAGCGTCCGGGTATGTATATCGGTTCGACGGATACGAGAGGTCTGCATCACCTCGTATATGAGATTACCGATAATGCGGTCGATGAGATTATTAACGGCCACGGGAACGAAATCAACATTACGATTAACAAAGATGAAAGTATTACGATCCGCGATAATGGCCGCGGGCTGCCGACAGGCATGCACTCGTCGGGACGCCCGACAGCGGAAGTTATTTTTACAGTGCTGCACGCGGGCGGCAAGTTCAGCTCGGATAACTACAAATCCGCAGGCGGACTGCACGGCGTTGGATCTTCTGTCGTGAACGCTTTGAGCGAATCGCTAAAAATAAGAGTCTTCCGCAATGGCAAGATTCACGAAATATCATTTAAAGACGGCGGAAAGGTCGATACACCGCTGAAGGAAACCGGCAAGACGAAAGAGACCGGGACAGAAGTTACCTTTAAACCGGACCCTGAAATCTTTAAACAGACAATTGCCTTTAACTTTGAAACGATCGCAGAGCGCATGCGGGAGTCGGCTTTCTTAACGAAAGGCTTAAAAATTACGATTAACGATAAACGGACAGATGAAGAGGAAATCTTCGAGTTCGAAGACGGGCTGAAGTCATTCATTGAATTCTTAAATGAGGGCAAGGATGATATCGGCAATATCGTCATGTTCGAAGGGACCTATAATGAAATGATTGCCGAAGTCGCTTTCCAGTTTAACGACCAGTATTCGGAAACGATTATTTCATTTGTCAACAACGTCCGTACTAAAGACGGCGGTACCCACGAAGTCGGCTTTAAAACCGGCTTCACCCGCGCCTTTAACGAGTACGCGCGTAAAATCGGCGAACTGAAAGCAAAAGATAAAAACCTAGAAGGCAGCGATATCCGGGAAGGGCTGACTGCAGTCATTTCCATCAAGCTGCCCGAACACCTGCTCCAGTTCGAAGGTCAGACTAAAGGCAAGCTTGGTACGAGTGAAGCCCGCAATTTAATGGAAACTTTATTAACGGAACAGCTGCCGTACTATTTAGAAGAAAACGGCGCCTTATCGACCCAGCTCGTTAAAAAAGCGATTAAAGCGCGCCAGGTGCGGGAAGCTGCCCGTAAGGCGCGTGAAGAAGCGCGGAACGGCAAGAAAAATAAATCGAGAGATACACTTTTGTCAGGTAAACTGACACCGGCACAGAGCAAGAACGCGAAGAAAAATGAACTCTTCTTAGTCGAGGGAGACTCCGCCGGCGGTTCGGCTAAGCAGGGACGCGACAGACGTTTCCAGGCTATCCTGCCGCTCCGGGGCAAGGTCATCAATACTGAAAAAGCAAAGTTCGAAGATATTTTTAAAAACGAAGAAATCAATACGATTATTCATACAATCGGCGCCGGTGTCGGCACTGACTTTAAAGTCGATGATACCAACTACGATAAAATTATTATTATGACCGATGCGGATACGGACGGGGCGCATATTCAGGTGCTGCTCCTCACGTTCTTCTTTAACTATATGCGCCCGCTCTTTGAAGCCGGCAAGATTTATATTGCACTGCCGCCGCTCTTTAAACTCGAGAAAAAAGGCAAGAAAAAAGAAGTGAAGTATGTCTGGACTGAAGATGAACTTGAGGCAGCCCAGGAAGAAATGGGCTCTGCCGAACTGCAGCGCTACAAAGGTCTCGGTGAAATGATGGCCGAACAGCTGTGGGAAACGACGATGAATCCGGAGACGCGGACGCTGATCCAGGTCCGCATTGAAGATGAAGCATTATCGCTGAAACGTGTGACTACGCTGATGGGTGACAACGTTGAAATCAGACGTAAATGGATCGATTCAAACGTGTCCTTTACGCTGGAAGAAGGCAACAGCATTCTTGATAATCAGGATGTAGAAAAATTAGCAGAGAGTGATGAAGATTATGGCCGAGCATAACCCCTTGCAGCAATTAAAATTAGAAGATGTAATCGGAGACCGCTTTGGGAGATACAGTAAGTATGTCATTCAGGACCGTGCAATACCGGATGTGCGTGACGGCCTGAAACCCGTCCAGCGCCGTATTTTATACGCTATGTATAAAGAGGGTAATACTTTCGATAAAAATTACCGTAAAAGTGCCAAAACTGTCGGTAATGTCATCGGTAACTATCACCCGCACGGTGAGAGCAGTATATACGATGCCATGGTCCGCCTCGGGCAGGACTGGAAAATGCGTGAAGAACTCATTTTAATCCACGGCAACAAAGGGAGCGTCGACGGAGATCCTGCAGCAGCCATGCGTTATACGGAAGCAAAACTCGCTGAAATCTCCAACGAGCTCTTAAGAGACCTCAACAAAAACACAGTGCCGTTTATGGACAACTTTGATGATACAGAAAAAGAACCGTCCGTCCTGCCAGCGAAATACCCGAACCTGCTGGTGAACGGGGCGACGGGTATTTCTGCAGGTTACGCGACGGATATTCCGCCGCATAACTTAGGCGAAGTAATCGATGCGACATTAAAAGTAATCGATAAGCCGGCAGTATCAATCGATGAACTCCTTGAAATAGTCAAAGGTCCGGATTTCCCGACAGGCGGGATTATTCAGGGCAAGAAAGAACTTAAAAAAGCATATACAACAGGCCGCGGCCGCGTCGTTGTCCGGAGTCTCGTGTCTAAAGAAGAAACGAGAGGCAACAAGGTAAACATTGTCATCACTGAAATACCGTATGAAGTCAACAAGGCGAATATGGTTAAAAAGATGGACGAAATCCGCGCGGACAGACAGGTCGACGGTATTATCGAAGTCCGTGATGAAACGGACAGAGAAGGTTTAAGAATTGTAATCGAAGCGCGGAAAGACGCGAATATCGATGCCATTATTAACTACCTGTATAAGAAAACCGATCTGCAGATTTCCTATAACTTCAATATGGTGGCAATCAGTGACCGGGCACCGAAGCAGATGGGGCTGAAAGATATACTGGAAGCCTATATTAAGCACCAGAAAATCGTCGTGACCAACCGCTCGCAGTACGATCTGGAACATGCCGAAAAACGCATGCACATTATCGAAGGGCTGATTAAAGCTTTATCTATTCTCGATGAAGTAATCCGGACGATCAGAGAATCCGAAAATAAACGGAACGCCAAGGAAAATCTTGTGGAGCGCTACGACTTCACTGAGCGCCAGGCGGAAGCGATTGTCATGCTCCAGCTGTACCGTTTAACGAATACGGATATCGTGGAACTGGAAACCGAACAGAGTGATCTTGAGTACCAGATTAATCAGCTGACTGAAATTTTAAATGACGAGAAAAAGCTGAAAAAGGTTATAAAAGCAGAACTTAGGGAAATTAAGAAAAAGTATGCTTCTGAGCGGCTGACTTCTATCGAAGATGAAATCGAAACGATTGAAATCTCAAAAGAACAGCTGATCGCGAAAGAAGATACGGTCGTTTCCCTGACAAAAGAAGGTTATGTCAAACGCACGAGCCTCCGCAGCTACAATGCATCGAGTCCTGATGAACTCGGCATGCGTGAAGGGGATAAAACGCTCTTCAGCGGCATGTCCCATACATTAGAGCAGCTGCTCGTCTTTACGAACTACGGCAACTATATGATTATGCCGGTTCACGGTCTGCAGGATATTAAATGGAAAGATATGGGTCAGCATTTATCGTCCCGCTTTAATTTAAAACATGGAGAAGAACCAATATTTGCTACAACAGTCGAGAAATTCGATGAAAATATCAGTGTCGTTATGGCGACGAAACACGGCCAGGTCAAACAGACTCATCTCAGCGAGTTTGAAGCGACGCGTATTTCACGGCCGATTGTTAATATTAAACTTAAAAGCGATGATGAAGTCATCGGCATCTCTATGACAGAAACAGGCAGTGAATCCTTGCTCTTTGTGACAGAAAAAGGCTTAACGCTTAAATATCCGGTCAGTGAAGTATCACCGACAGGCCTGAAGTCGCAAGGTGTGAAAGCGATGAACGTTAAAGCGGATGATGCGCTCGTCTTCGGAGAACTCATTCCTGAAGAAGGCAATCTCGTTACGGTATCGAACAGAGGTGCGGTCAAACGCACAAGTCTAGATATTTTCGAAACGGGTGCAAGAGCCCAGGTCGGTTCCATGCTGTATAAAGATATTAAGTCAAAACCTCACAGGATCGTTGCAGCGTCAGTGGCAGGTGCAGGCAAAGACCAGACAATCGAAATTATGTCGGAAACGAATACTCACACACTGCGTGCCAATGAAGTGCGTCTCAGCGGAAAATATTCCAACGGCTCTTTTGTCGTTGAAGAAGAAACTTTCGGTGTGGTAACAGAAGCACACTTCAGCGCGTTATAAATACAAAAAAATGCAGGATAGGTGAAGTAGATGGAACAAGCATTCAATGTTTTTGAAAGTGCGGTAAATTTCGCTAATGATTTACTGTGGGAGGAAATACTGATCGGGCTGTTAATCATAGCCGGCTTATATTTCTCGGTCACTTCAAAATTCGTTCAGTTCCGCTGGCTGAAGATTATGTTTTCTTCCCTCGGAGAAAAACGGGCGAAAATGCCGGATGGTTCGAAAGGAATTTCATCTTTCCAGGCATTTACAATCAGCGCTGCCCAGCGTATCGGGACAGCGAATATCGCAGGGGTCGCAACGGCCATCGTCGTCGGCGGACCCGGTGCGGTCTTCTGGATGTGGATTGTGGCACTCTTAGGTGCCGGGACGGCTTTCTTTGAAGCGACGCTCGCCCAGGTGTATAAGGTGCGCGATAAAGAATCGGGCTTCCGCGGCGGCCCTGCTTACTACATGACGAAAGGACTCAATCAAAAAGGCATCGGCTACCTCTTTGCGGTACTGATGACGATTACGTTTGGTATTGTTTTTGTTATGCTGCAGTCGAATACAATTGCCAATGCCTATGATGAAGCCTTCGGAGTGAATACGACAATCAGCGGTGTTATTGTTGCGACCCTTGTCGGTCTGGTCATTTTCGGCGGCGCGAAATCAATCGCTAATGTTGCAACAGCCATCGTTCCGGTTATGGCAGCCTTATACTTAATATTGGTTACAGCAGTATTAGTTATGAACTACGATATGATACTGCCAATGCTGCAGACGATTGTGATAAATGCCTTCGGTCTTGAAGAAGTATTCGGCGGTGCGATTGGTGCTGCCATTATTAACGGTTTCCAGCGCGGACTGTTATCGAATGAAGCGGGGATGGGATCTGCTCCGAACGCCGCAGCGTCAGCTGCCGTCCGCCACCCGGTCCAGCAGGGACTGATTCAGTCGCTTGGTGTATACTTCGATACGATTATCGTCTGTACAGCAACGGCGATTGTGATACTGATGTATACAGACTTAAGCTTCGGTGCGGACGCGCCGCAGGGCATTGCAGTCACCCAGGCAGCTATGGATCAGCAGTTCTTCGGCTTCGGCGGAACGATTATTGCAGTCTTTATATTGCTGTTTGCCTTTTCAACAATACTCGGCAACTATTTCTATGCACAGAGTAACTTAAGTTTTATTATAGATAATAAGAAAGTAACATTTGTCTTCAGAGCGATTGTGGTCATTATGACAGCAGTCGGTGCCGTACTCGGCGTTCAGCTGGTTTGGACACTGGCCGACCTCTTTATGGCCTTCCTTGCGATTATCAACTTAATGATGGTTGTGGCGCTCAGTCCGCTGGTGTTTGAGCTGATGCGAGATTATAAGGTGCAGAAGGACAGAGGAGAATCTCCGATCTTTTATGCGAAAAACATCACTTACAAACTGCCGGATGACAATGAGTGGGGCGATGAAGATTATCGTAAAGATGCCCCTGAGGATTATAACAAGTAAGAGAGAAACCAGCCGGACTCCGGCTGGTTATTTTTTGCCATTCAATTTCTTGCGGTGTAAAATTAAATTGTGGTAAGGTATCTATTATGTCTAAGCATAGAAGGATGCACTTATGGAACTTTGGGACTTATATGATAAACATAGAAAACTGACCAATCAGACGATGACTCGAGGAGATGCCATGCTTAAAGATACGTATCATCTCGTCATTCATGTGGTTATCTTTAACAGTAAAAATCAGATGCTGATTCAAAAACGTCAAGGGAATAAAATCGGTGCACCGAATATGTGGGATATCTCAGCAGGCGGGAGTGTCACTGCCGGTGAAACGAGTCAGCAGGGGGCGATGCGGGAAACAGAAGAGGAACTGGGTCTCAGTATCGATTTACATAATCAGCTGCCGCATTTATCGATTACCTTTGAACGGGGCTATGATGATATCTACATCGTGAACCGTGAAGCGGACCTAAGAACACTGGCAGTGCCGAATGAAGAAGTATCGGACGTAAAATGGGCATCAATCGATGAAATATATCAAATGATCGATGACAAAACATTTATCTCTTACCGCAAAAGCCTGATTCAGCTTCTGTTTGATATGAGATATCAGTACGGGGCAGTGAAAAGAGATTAAGAAAATATAGAGGAGAGATTGCATGACCAAGTGTGCAAGCTGCAACAAGCAGTGGACCGGCATGTTATTGTTTAAGGCACATTTTGCTTCGGAGAATGGGGTAGAGTGTGATTACTGTCATGAAAAGCAGTATGTTTCTGAGAAATCGAAAAAACGGATGATTATTCCGCTGCTGCTCGTGACGGCTATGCTGATGATCGGCTTATTTGCACCGCCTTCTATTACCCAGTATTTCTGGGTATATATTACGATTACAGCGGTGACGATAATCTTTATGTATGTGAGTCTGGAACTGACGAATGTGCCGCCTGATAAAGAGAAAAAATAAAATCAAAATAACAGGGACAGATTTTCAATTGTCCCTGTTATTTTTCTGAATTTTTGATATACTTCTGTAATACATAAAAAGAAGAAGGTTTAATATATGTCCAATCAACTGCGAATCGGCTCGAGTATTTACATCAATTACATATTACTGGGTATGATCAATTTAATTATTGCCCTCCATATGGGGTTTTTAACAGAACAGCTTAATACAGATGCAGCGGCAATTTCGGCTTTAATATCTGCGATCGGAATCGGCAAGCTGATTGCCTTATCGTTTGCGGGTAAGTTATCGGATAATCTCGGACGGCGTCCGATGCTGATTACAGCGTGTTTTCTTTATGTGGTCTTCCTCGTTGCGATTCCGTTTGCGCCAACGTATACTATCGCGTTTATGTTTGCGCTCCTGGCCGGAATGGGGAACTCCATCCTCGATACGAGTTCGTATCCGGCACTGATAGAAGTGTTCAGAAAGCGTTCGAGTTCGGCTACAGTACTTGTCAAAGCATTTATGTCGGTAGGCTCGACCATCCTGCCTCTCATGATTACGTTCTTTATGGCGCGTGATATGTTTTACGGCTACACCTTCTTTATCATGGCGGGTATTTTCTTAATTAATGCGCTGCATTTAATGACGCTGAAGTTCCCGGAAGCGAATGTGCTGGAGGAAGAGCCTAAAGAAGAAACTAAACAAGATAAAAAACCAGTCAAGAAGTTAATCTTCAAAGAGAAACCGAAGTTTCTGCGCGAAGGCATTACAGTTATTGCAATCGGCTATACGTCGGTGGGACTGTTTTTAATTATCCAGACCTGGCTTGCGACTTATGCTGAAGAAGTGGTGGGACTGCCGGAAGCACAGGCAATTAATCTTCTGAGCGTTTACAGCTTCGGGGGCTTTGCGACAGTCATTATTTTAGCAACCTTGCTGGACAGATTGTTCAGACCGATTACGGCTTTAATTATCTACCCGTTAATTGCGATTGCAGCCCTCACGACACTGCTCTTTGTTGAAAGCTATACAATACTAATCATCATTGCGTTTATACTGGGTATGGCAACATCGGGGCTCTTCCAGTTGGCGGTTACCCTGATGGCGCAGTTCTTCCCGGAGAAAAAGGGGACGAGCACGGCCTTTGTGACCTTGTCATCGAGTATCGGTTTTATTACACTGCCTTATCTAACGGGACTGATTAACCGTCATATCGGAGTGTCGTATGTATTTATATTTGAAATTATTATAGCGGTAATTGCGGTTATACTCGCAGCATTCATATCCTACCGCTACCGTAAGGTGTTTGATCTGGAAATCAGAAAACCGGTAATGTGGCGGAATCCGTAAACAGGTGTAAGAGAAGAGGACATACATTGGCAAAGCTATTTAATATCGTTTTATTTATTTTAGGAATTTCATCTCTGATAAATGGTTTTTCTCATTTACCATCGAATATTCTGCTTGCATCAGTGAATTTAATTGCGGCTGTTATCTTACTATATGTAAGCATCAAGATGTTTAAGACAGGAAAAGAAGTGGACTCAGGTAAATCGAGTAAAACAAAATAATGAAATTAAAGACCCCGAAACTTCAGTTAAGCGAAGTTTCGGGGTTCAATATTTTTATGTGATCCCACCGGTCGGGATCTGACCAAGACTCTTTTGAGAAGTATTGGATTTTGAGACCAATGCGTCGGGTGGTTTATATATTATTTCTTAAAATAAGCCTTTAAAGAATTCTACAATTCTGTCCCAGAAGTTTCTGAGTGAATCCATGAAGGAGCTCGCTTCTTCAGAGTTCGCAATTTCTTTGCCGAGTTCTGAAGCTTTGTCTTTAGCATCCTGGAAACTGTCGCTTGATGTGATTCTATCGAGTAGGTCTTTAGAACTGTTGACCAATCTGTCTGCTTCTTCACCGGTAAATAGTCCCGAGTCTTTAATGTTCATAATAATCACGATAATACGGTCGATCTGATCCTGAGATAATATTCCGTCTAAACCGTTTTCTGCTAATTTTTCATCGACGATATCTCTGACCTGGTCTTCAGTAACATCACCGTTAAAGTTATTGACAATTTCAACTTTAACTTCAGTAATGACTTTGTTCAATTGAACTTGTGAGAAACCTTCGACGTTTGAGTTTTCTTCAGAGATGTCTGAAATGGTTTCGAGTTCATCCTGGGCATTCCGTGTCTTTTCAGGGTCAATCTCTTCACCCTGTGCCTGATATGCTTTATAGACACCGGCTAAGGCACTTTCACCTGTAACGTCCTGGGCTGCTGCGATTGTCACGTCAGCGTCTGTAATGCCTGAAGTGAGCAGGGCATTCTGGTAAGTTTCTTCAGAGATTAAAAGAATCTGGCCCATGTCTTCATTAATATCAATCTTAAGACCGTCACCCTCAGAGGTCTGTATAATACGGATACTTGATTTCAGTACACTGTTATCGTAGTTCTGATTGATGTATTGATTAACGTCTTCTGAGTAAACGTAATCGACGATATCGGTATCTTCAACACCGAGTAGGTTTGCTGTTTCGTTTTGAAGATTTGAATCCTGTTCTAATGCGGCACCGTAGACAGTAACTGCATTGTCCCATTCACTTGCTGCATTGGCATTTTGTGCGCCGAATGGAAGCATTGCAGCGATTAATGCGGTTGCAAGTAATTTTCTAATCATAGTGTTAACTCCTAACTGATTTTTTCTTATAATACTATAAATGTAGTATCGTTTCTATTTTAAACAATATTTATTAAAAGATGATTAAAGGAGTATATGAATCTCGGTATATATAAATGAGAGCCATTCGTGTTGAATGACTCTCATGATGAACTCTATTCAGTTTGTAAAGTGAAACCAGGGTTCTCTATAAGACTTTCCTGCTTTTCGATTAAAAGTAATTCCTGGTTGATCTTTTGCTGGAGTTTTTCTTTTTTGTCCTCGCTCAAATCATCTGTAATCATTTGCTGTTCGTACTTCCATATTTTCTGCATGGATTTTTCGATATTCTTTTCATGTGCGTCGATACGTTTTTGTTCTTTCTTATCTGTAGACATATACAACATCTCCTGACTTATACTATCAATATAACAAGTATGTGGGGGAAGTCACAAATTATATGAGTTCGGCGTTATATATTACAGCTTTTGCTTTATAAAAAATTCAAGAAAGCGTACAATAAATGCTTAAGAAATAATTAGGGGCATTGCAATGGACAAAAGGACGATGAGACGGACTGATAAGGAAGAGTACAGTACTGTCACGAAAACAAGAGTAAGAAAAAGAGGCTTTATAATTTTAGGGATTTTTGCGCTAATTGCAATTATACTTTTATATATTTTTTTCAGTTTTAGGTCGGGATTGAATATCGCAAAAGAAAATGGTGTAGAGAACACTGGTGAAGAGTTTAACGCGATAGATAATCATGACGGTAAAAAGACGATAATGATTATTGGTAAAGACAGAATGGACGAAGGTGCAGAACGTACCGATGTCATTATGCTTGGTCAATATGACTATATGCAGAAGGAAATGAAGTTGGTCTCTGTAATGAGAGATATTTACGTAGATATACCTGGTTATCAAAGTTATAAAATTAATGCGGTATATTCGCTCGGAGGAGTAGAGCTTCTCCGTGAGGTCATTGCACATAATTTTGATATTAATGTAGAAGAATACGTTACAGTAGATTACGATGCCTTTATGGAAACCGTGAATGTCGTGAATCCAAACGGTGTCACTATAGATGTAGAAAAAGATATGTCTGAGAAAATTGATACTGAACTGAAGCAAGGTGAACAGCAGCTGAATGGTAAGGATCTACTTGCCTATGCACGTTTCCGTAATGATGAAGAAGGTGACTTTGGCCGAGTCAGACGCCAACAGCAGGTGTTAAGTGCAATTCAGGACGAAATTATCAGTGTCGGCGGTATTGCTAAACTGCCTAAAATACTTGGAACAGGTATGGGTTATGTTGATACCTCGATGACGAACAAGGAAATGTACCGGATGATTATGAGCTTTATGATCAGAGGGGATAAGGATATCGACACGATGACCCTGCCGCTTGATAATACGTATCAATTTATGGATACGAGCCACGCCGGCAATGTAATTGATATGGATTTTGAAACTAACAGTGCGGCCTTGAAAGAGTTCTTAAATAACAGTAACTCTAATGAAGAAAATGAAACAGAAACTGAATAAATATGTTAGACAATCTCGGTTAAATGACAACTGAGATTGTCTTTTTTATTATAAAAGAATATTAACAGTTAAAATTTTTAAATTTTTGTCATTTATAACGAAAATGTGATAATTCTCATATCTTTTTTAAATATTACGATATATAATTAGTTCAGAATCTAAGTAAACAATTTTATTAATATATAACAAAATTACAAAATATTAACAAAAGTACTGTTGTAATGTGTTATAGTTACTTAAAGTAATGTGATGAAGAAATGTCGGAGGCTGTTATGGAAGAAACATTGAATTTGGAAGATATTCTAGAAGTCATTAAAAAGAATTTTTTGATGATAGCAATTATGACACTGTTGTTTGGATGTATCGCAGCTTATGGAACAATTTTTTTAATGACACCGCAATACGAGGCTAAAACGCAGATTTTAGTCAGTCAGGCTCAGGAAACTGAAGTAGTAAATAATCAGGATATCCAGGCGAGTCTGCAATTAATAAATACATACAGGGACATTATAAAAAGCCCGACAGTGCTGGATGACGTAGTGAGTAATTTAGAACTACAGGAATCATCAACAGCTATTTCAAATAAAATTGAAGTGACAAACCAGGATCAGTCACAAGTGCTTACTGTAACAGTCACAGATGAATCAGCACAAAGAGCAGAGGATATTGCCAATGAAGTAGCAGCAGTATTCCAAAACACTGTACCTGAAGTAATGAACGTGGATAACGTATCAGTGCTCGCTGCAGCAGATGTTGGAGAAAATCCATCACCGGTATCACCGCAGCCAGTTATTAATATAGCAATCGGTTTAATTTTAGGATTGCTGGTTGGCTTAGGTATCGCCTTCTTAAGAGCATTTATGGATAAGCGTGTGCAGACTGAAGAAGATGTAGAAAAATACTTGGACTTACCAGTACTTGGTACAGTTGCAAGATTTAAAAAGTAGGGAGGGTTTAATATGTTTGGTAAAAAGAATCATAGAAAGTTCCAATCGGGACCGAGGGAACTTGTTGTTGAAAGAGAACCGAAATCACCGGTCAGTGAACAGTTTAGAACAATCAGAACGAATATTACATATTCCAACATTGATAATCCTGTAAAATCCGTACTTTTCACTTCAGCAACACCAAGTGCTGGGAAATCAACTGTCGCAGCAAACGTGGCAATTGCTTATGCACAAGCAGGAAAGAATACATTATTGATCGATGCGGATTTAAGAAGACCAACAACGCATTATACATTTGAAATGCAGAATGTTCGTGGCTTGTCGACTGCGATTATTAACGACTTGCCGTTAAATGAAGTTACAAGAGAATCTGGTATCGAGAATCTGGATGTTATTACATCGGGGCCGATTCCGCCGAATCCTTCAGAATTGTTATCTTCCAAAAAAATGAGTTTATTTATGAAGATGGTCTCTGATCATTACGATATGGTCATTGTAGATTCACCGCCTGTTCTTGCAGTAACAGACTCACAGATACTGAGTCAACTGACGGACAGTGCAATTCTTGTTACGAATGTAGATGATAATAACCGAGATGCTATTTCACACGCCAAAGATTTACTGGAAAAAGCAGATGCGAATATTATCGGTGTCGTATTGAATAATAAGAAAATGGATAACAAAAAAGATAGTTATTACTATTATTACGGGAGTGAGTAGCCGTTGATTGATATCCATAACCATTTATTAGTCGGGGCTGATGACGGCCCTGCAACAGAACAAGATGCATTAGACTTGCTTCTTCAGGCAAAAGACAATGGAATTACTGACATCATTGTAACCCCACATCATTATAGTGGGGATTTCATTAATCATAAAAGTAAAATTCTTACTGAAATGGAAGATTTACAATCTGTCATTCATAAGAATAATATTGATATTAATATCTATCCTGGTCAGGAAATCAGAATCAATGGTGATCTTGTCAATGAACTGGAGACGGGTTTAAATCTGTCATTAAATCATTCTAACTATGTGTTAGTTGAGTTTTCGTTTACGGAAATACCTGCTTATGCAGAGAAATTATTTTTTGAACTGCAGATGAAGGGTTATACACCTGTTATTGCACATCCGGAAAGGTGTAGACCATTAAAAGATAATCCCGAGAAGTTATATGACTTGATAGAAAAGGGTGCTCTTGCACAGGTTACTGCAAATTCTGTTGCTGGGAAATTGGGAGAAGGTATTCAAAAAACAAGCTTGGAAATGCTACAAAATAATTTAATCCATATTGTCGGCAGTGATGCACATCATGCTAAAAATCGACCGTTTATGTTAAAGGAAGCGTACGAAGTAATTGAAAAAGAATTGGGCGCTTCATATGTAGATTATTTAAAATATAATTCTAAAGCAATACTGAACAATAAAGAAGTAAAATTAAAAGCACCGATTCAATATAGTGCTGATAAGCAAAAAAAGAAAAAAAGAAAAAAATTTTTAGGTTTATTTTAGGAGAAGGTGTGTTGGAATGGGAGCAAAAGAAAGATACTTCTTACTCTTGTTAGTGGATTCAATCATAGTTACATTTTCGGTGTTTGCAGGATATTATATTCTGGCGCCGTTTTTTTTGGCTTATACATTACCGGAGTTGGCAGTTACCTCCATTGTTTTATTAATCAGTCATCATGTATTTGCATATATATTTAATTTGTACCACCGTGCTTGGGAATATGCAAGTGTGCGTGAATTGATATCAATTACTCAGGCAGTATCTTCCTCAATTATCACTACTTACATATTAAATATACTGATTTTTCAAACGAGTTTTACAAGGTTAATGATTATTACTTGGATGATGCATCTCATCTTAATAGGCGGGTCAAGGCTATCATGGAGAGTCTGGCGTAAATATTTTGTAGGACAGAGTTCTAAAAAAAGCAAACTTGTTCGAACACTAATTGTAGGAGCTGGTAAAGGCGGTTCAATGCTGGTCAAACAAATGTTAGATACACCTTCAATGGGAATGAATCCTATTGTAGCGGTTGATGATGATAATTCTAAACAACAGATGGAATTGAACGGTGGGGTCAGAGTTGAGGGTAAACGAACTGATATTCAACAACTAATTAAGAAATATGACATACAGAAGGTTGTTATCGCTATTCCCTCGTTATCAAAATCAGTACTTAAAGAAATACACAGTCTTGCGATTGCAGATGGTGTCGATGTGATGATTATGCCAAATATTGATGATATTATGGCTGGCCGTGTTGAAGTTAATGCACTAAAGAAAGTAGAAGTAGAAGACTTGTTAGGTAGAGAACCAGTTGAACTAGATACTGAGGGAATTGAAGAACAAGTCAGAGATAAAGTAATTCTAATTACGGGTGCAGGTGGAAGTATAGGTTCAGAAATTGTAAGACAAATAACTAAGTTCCAACCGCGTAAAATAGTTATGTTAGGTCATGGAGAAAACAGTATTTACTCTATTTTAGAAGAAGTAACTAGTCTTAATAATCTTATAGAGTATATTCCTATTATTGCTGACATACAAGATAGAGAAAGAATATTCACAGTTTTTGAAGAGTATCAACCAGATATTGTATATCATGCGGCAGCACACAAACACGTACCTCTCATGGAATATAACCCAATAGAAGCTGTGAAGAATAATATTCTAGGCACTAAAAACTGCGCTGAAGCGGCTTGTAAATATGGTGTAATAAAATTTGTTATGATTTCCACAGACAAAGCAGTAAATCCACCAAATGTTATGGGTGCTTCAAAACGTGTCGCTGAAATGGTAGTTCAATCTTTGAACAAATTATATCCTGAAACGACTTTAGTAGCTGTAAGATTTGGAAATGTTTTAGGAAGTCGTGGCTCAGTAATCCCGAAATTTAGGAAACAAATTGAAGCGGGGGGGCCTATTACTATAACAGATGAGCGGATGACAAGATACTTCATGACAATACCTGAGGCATCCCGACTAGTAATTCAAGCGGGAACAATAGCAAATGGTGGAGAAGTATTTGTACTGGACATGGGAGAATCAGTAAAGATAATAGATTTAGCAAAAAATATGATTAAGTTAAGCGGTTACTCAGAAGATGAGATAGGTATAGAAATCGCAGGTATTAGACCCGGGGAGAAGCTTTTTGAAGAATTACTAAGTGAGGATGAAATTCATCCTGATCAAGTGTATGAGAAAATATATATTGGCAAAACTAATCAAGAATTTAACGTAGATATAGATTCATTATTGTTAAGCAAAGATATTAAATCTACATTAATAAAAATTGCAAATAAGGATAAAAATAATGAACTTCTTTAGGAAAATAAAGTCAATACTGTCGGGCAATATTATTTATAGTGCCTCACAGTTCATAATACTCTTGATAATAGTAAAGTTTGGTACATCCCATGACTTGGGAATTTACACAGTCGTAATTTCTATAATAACTCCAATTAGTGTATTCTTAGGGTTTCAGTTGAGAAATCAACTTGCAGTAGATAGTAGTAACAGTTTGGAAATAAAAACAGTTTTTAGTCTAAGAAATACATTAAATATTATTTTCATAATGGTTACAACTCTCATATATATATTTACAAATATAACTATAATATTAGTTTTTGCTTTATTTAAAATTGTAGATTCGTATCTTGAAATTATATATGGTCTATTATTGAGAGATTCTAAAAACCATAGGATGGGTAGATTACTATCTATTAAATCATTGATTAACTTATTTGTATTTGCAATTCTGTACGTCTTTACTAATGATTTATTATTAACAATGATAGTTCAATTAATTGTGCTTGTAGTAATATTATTCATATTTATAAGAATGAATAGTAATCTATTTGATAACGCAAATAACAGTAATAATGAAAATAGTATTAGAACAATACTAATTAAAACAACTCCACTTGCGATATCAGCTTTATTGATATCTTTAACTCCACAAATACCCCGTTACTTCATAGGTATTTTTGATTCTGTCGAGATGGTAGGAATATTTTCATCCTTAGCATACTTAATTGTTGTGGGTACTTTGTTTATTAACTCAATAAATTCAAGCTTTTATAATGAATATTCTAAGCTGATCGCAGAGGGTAAGTATAATATCTTTATAAAGCAATTGATGAAGAATGCAGGAATATATTTAGTTTTGTGGTTACTTATGTGTACTGCAATAATTATATTTAATGAAAATCTATTAGTTACAATATTTAATGAAGAATTTTCATATTTTTATACAGAGTTTTTAATCATTGCTTTAAGCAGTATATTCCTATTTATAAGTACTTTATTTATAAATTTTACTTTATTTACCAAAAAATATTTATATCAACTATATATATATATTATTGTAAATGTATTCAGTATCATAATTAGTTATATTTTAATTGATATGTATGGAATTACAGGTGCTGCTTTTTCACTTGGAGCTACCTATCTGGTTCAGTTAATAGTTTCGTTCCTATTTTTTGTAATGATATTTAGAGGGAGGAAAAATAATGAAAAATAAAAGCTTAATAAATCCCAAAAGGCTAATTAAGAACAATCTACATAAACTATATAGTAAGAAAGTCGAAATTTTTTATAATTTGAGTAGCGATGAAATTTTAGATTATCGAAATAAAAGATTTAAAGATATTTTAGAGCATAGTTTAAAATATGTTCCATATTATAATCAGCCTATTTATCATGAATTTTATAATTCATTTGAAAAAACTCATTTTAACCATTTGAATGAGCTACCAATATTAAAAAAACAAGATGTCAAAGATTTCAATGATAAGTTTTGGAGTTCAAAAAAATTTAAAATAAGAACAGTTCATACAACGAGTGGTACTAGTGGGAAAACAATTAAAATGAATACATTTTTGGAGGAAAAATTATTTCAACTTTCGACGCTAAACACATGGTATAAAAAAATTGGGATTGAAACAGGTTGGAAAATATATCTTTCAGGTTTTATGACTCCTAATAATAACTCTGATGATAAATTTTGGATAGACAAATTAGATAAATCTATTTACTTATCTATATACGATATTAATAAAAAAAATATATCTCTTTATGAAAAATTATTCTCGCAATATAATCCTAAATTAATATATGGATATCCTTCAACAGTATATGAATTTTCCAAAGTAATTACTGAATCAATCAGTATTATTAAAATTTTAAGATATACTAATTTAAAAGTTGTTACAACTTCCGAAGTACTTCAACCAGGGTGGGCGGATTTTATATTAAACAACGTTGGAGATATTTACAATCTATATGGATCACAAGAAGGAGCACATTTTGCAACTACCTTTAAAGACGGTTATATATACAATCATCCATATTATGGAGTTATTGAAACTGTCGATGATAACAATAGAATTATAGAAGGTTCTTTAGGTAATGTAATAGTTACGGGATTAAATAAGAAAAGTATGCCTCTGATTCGTTATGATATTGGTGATACAGCAACTATCGAAAAAATGACGGATGGATGGGATAAAATTCATGAAATCGGTGGTAGATCTGAGGATTTAATTAAGAAAAAAGATGGTTCTAAAGTAAGTCTTCTTAATTTCCACGCTAGTAAGAATATTAATGAAATAAACTTATCACAAATCATTCAGTATAGTTATGACAGGTTTTTAGTGAATATTAACTATATTGAGAATACAAACGAGAGTCTAAAACATCAAGTAAATGAAAAGTTTGCATCTGCAATGAAAAACAGATTAGGTAACAAGAATCTTGATATTAAATTTAAAGAAATGGAAGAGTTTAGTAAAGGGCCAAATGGTAAATTCAAATCAGTTATTGTTAAGGAATTTTAACTATGAAGAAAAAGACTCTGTATCCATTTGTGTTTTGTATAATAGCAAACACTTTAGTTTACCTATATTTTATTGGAACAACACAAGAAGTTAGGCACTGGTTTCTGGTACCTAATTATATAACAGGTTCTCTTTTAATATATATGTCTATAGCCAGTTACTTTGAGAGTAAGTATAAATTTTTTGCAGTGAAATTTATAGTTTTTGTATTTAGCTTTTATTTCTTTACTATAGTTCCATTATTAACTATTAAATGGAATTATTTTATATCGAATGTGATGCAACCAAATGATTGGAATACTTGGATAGGTCTTCTGTCTGTAATGAATTTAATTGGCATAATTATATTCATATTGATTCAAAAATTAAATATTTTTAATTTTAAATTTAAGAGTTGGAATATTAATTATAAAAAGTTCTACATTTTTTCCGGTTTAATTTTGGTGTTTTCATTTTTAGTACAAACATATTATTATGTCTCACTCGGAGGTATTTCTTCATATATCAACCTCTATTCTGATCGAGGTAATAATGAAGCATTTGATGATGCAGGACTAATCTTTACATTAACCGAGGCATTTCCTATAGTTTTAGGCACGCTGGTAATAATACACATGAAAAGAAAAAATTATGAACCTAAATGGATATGGTTAGTACTCTTTTTGATAGTTATCTTTATAATTAGAATGTATTTTGGAGGATTACGTGGAAGCAGAAGTAACACTATATGGGCGATATTCTGGATTACAGGGTTAATACACTTTTGGATAAGACCTATTAATTTAAAAGTTATTACATTAGGAACTGTACTACTTATTTTATTTATGAATATTTATAGTGTTTATAAAATCCATGGATCAGATTTCTATGAAATTTTTATTGAAAATGATGAAAGAGTTGTGGTACTTAATGAGAATAGTACTGGATTCGAAACAATATTTTTACAAGATTTTGGCAGAACCGATACCCAATCATACTTGCTCTACAAAAATTTTAAAGATGAAAATTTCAACAAAGCTTCAGGTGAAACCTATTTAGGAACGCTGACTTTATTCATACCGGATAAAATTGATTTTATGAATTTTGACAGAAAGGCACGTTTTGGAACCGATGCATTATATGGAAATGGTTCTTATGAAAATGGGCTTACTTCTTCGAAAGTATATGGTTTATATGGAGAAGCTATTTTAAACTTTGGGATGATAGTTGGTCTTTTATCCTTTGTTTTTTGGGGTGTTACTGTTAATTATATAAATAAACTACAACATGGTATTGAAAGATATGATGCAAGGATGATAATAATTCCATTGTTATTAATCACATCAATACTTATGTTAATAAATGATTCTGATAACATATTGTTTTTCTTGATTAAAAATGGTTTAATTCCATTCTTACTAATATTTTTATCAAAGAAGGAGTAAAAAATGAAAATTCTAATTACTGGTGTAGCAGGATTCATTGGATCACATCTAGCAAAAAAACTAATTTTTCAAGGCTTTGAAGTAGTTGGAATAGATAATATTAATGATTATTATTCTGTAAACTTAAAGAATGATAGATTAGATATTCTATTAAAGAAAAAAATTAAAAATTATAATATTGACTTAGAAAACACAGAAGATGTTCTATCAGTATTCGAAAAAGAAAAACCACAGGTTGTAATTAACTTAGCGGCTCAGGCAGGTGTGAGATATAGTTTAGAAAATCCGCATACTTATATTACAAGCAATGTAAATGGATTTGTTAATATTTTAGAAGGTTGTAGACATTATAATGTTAAAAACTTAATTTATGCATCTTCTAGTTCTGTGTATGGTGCAAATACTACTAAACCATTTTCTACCTCAGATAATATAGATCACCCATTAAGTTTATATGCAGCCACTAAAAAGACTAACGAACTTATGGCTCATACATATAGCCATTTATATAATTTACCAACTACCGGCCTACGATTTTTCACTGTATATGGTCCTTGGGGAAGGCCAGACATGGCTCTTTTTAAATTCACAAAATCTATATTAAATAATGAGCCTCTTGACGTATATAATCATGGAAACATGATGAGAGATTTTACTTATGTTGATGATATTGTTGAATCTATCTCAAGATTAGTAGAAAAACCAGCTCACTCAAATCCTGAATGGTCAGGAGAAAACCCTGATCCTAGTTCTAGCTATGCTCCATATAAAATTTATAATATTGGAAATAATTCCCCTGTACGATTAATGGAATTTATTGAAGCTATTGAAAATAAAGTGGGTAAAATTGCTAAGAAGAATTTTATGGATTTACAGCCTGGAGATGTGCCAGAAACATACGCTAATGTAGAAGATTTATTTAATAATATTAATTTCAAACCCTCTACAAAAATTCAAGATGGTGTTAACAGTTTTGTAGATTGGTACTTAGATTACTATAATATTAAATTATGAGGTTAGGTGGAGAAGTAAAATGAATCGTAAAATTGCTGTTGTTGGTCTTGGATATGTCGGTTTACCTGTGGCAGTTTCTTTTGGAAAACATCACGAAGTAATTGGTTTTGATATTAGTGAGCAGCGCATTAAAGAATTGAAAGAAGGTTTCGATCGGACAAATGAAGTAAGCGATAAAGATTTATCAGAAACAAATATAGTTTTTACTGCAGATAAAAATGAGCTAAAAAAAGCTGACTTTATTATTGTTGCTGTTCCGACACCTATTAATAAACATAACCAACCTGACTTAACTCCTCTTCTTAAAGCCAGTGAATATGTTGGTTCTGTAATGAAAAAAGGTACAATAGTAGTGTACGAATCAACTGTTTACCCTGGAGCTACTGAAGAAGATTGTGTCCCTGTTTTAGAAAAGCACTCAGGTCTTAAATCAGGTAAGGACTTCTTCGTAGGCTATTCTCCTGAACGTATTAATCCGGGTGATAAAATACATACATTTGAAAAAATAACTAAAGTGGTCAGTGGTCAGACTCCTGAAGTCTTAGACATAGTAGCTGATGTATATTCATCGGTTGTTAAAGCAGGGGTACATAAAGCTGCAACGATTAAAGTAGCTGAAGCTGCCAAGGTCATTGAAAATACTCAACGCGATGTCAATATTGCATTGATGAACGAGCTGTCAGTAATTTTTGACAAAATGAATGTAAGTACTAAAGATATACTAGAAGCTGCAGGGACAAAATGGAACTTCTTAAAATTCAGTCCGGGTTTAGTTGGCGGTCACTGTATAGGAGTAGATCCATATTACTTAACACATAAAGCGCAAGAACTAGGTCATCATCCAGAAGTAATTCTAGCAGGACGTAGAATTAACGATGGAATGGCTAAGCATATTGCATCGTCAATCATAAAAAAAATGCTTAAAAAAGGTTTTCCTGTTGTAGGGAAAAATATTAATATACTGGGTCTTACTTTCAAGGAGGATACTCCTGATCTAAGAAACACAAAAATTACCGAAGTTATAAAAGAACTTAAAGATTTCGGTCTAAATGTCATTGTAAATGATGTTGAGGCAGATCCAATTGAAGCTAAAAAGTTTTATGATTTAGACTTGAAAGATATTGATGAACTTAATACTGAAGAAGTATTAGTATTTGCAGTTCCACATGAAGATTACTTAACAAATAAAGAAGAATATCTAAAATTAGTTTCTGACAATGGTCTGATATTTGATATTAAAGGTATATTGAACGATTCAGATATTAAAGAAGGTCAGTCTGTTTGGAGGCTGTAATATGACTGTGATTTGGGCGCATGATCATAGATTTTACCATTACAATAGTAAGGTATATTCAAAAGTTGAGTTTCCATCCACCTTATGGGAAAGATATTTAAAGTTTACACCAACATTAAAAGTAATTTCAAGATTATATGAACTTGATAAGAACGACATTCAACATATTAAAAACTTTAATGTATCTTCAAGCCCTAATGTCCATTTTATGGGTGTAGATTATTCTGGGAAAGCTTTGGATTATTTAAAAGATTACCAAAGTATAAAAAAAAATGTTTCAAATGAAATAAAGAAGGCCAATAAAGTAATCGTTAGATTACCAAGTCTGATAGGTACTGTAGTAGGTTTTGAAGCTCTTAAACAAAAAAAACCTTTGTCTATCGAACTTGTTGGAGATCCATGGGATGCTTATACGAATTTACCAAGTAAAAGTGCAAAAATATATGCAACTTTAATATATTGGCAGACCAAAAAAATCGTTGAAAAAGCAAATCAAGTATTATATGTTACAAAATCATATTTGCAGAAAAGGTATCCTAATTCAAGCTCTGACAACATTAATGCATCAAATGTCAATATCAAAATCAGTCATAGAATACCTAAAAAATTAGAAAAAAGAAATAAACAGCAAATTGGCACTATTGCTTTCTTATCTCCTTATAAAGGTATTGATACAGCAATAGAAGCCTTAGCAAGATTAAATGAAAGTAATTCTACTGATTATTATCTTACAATACTCGGAACCGGTGAACGAAAACAATATGAAGACTTAGCGGCACGTTTAGGTGTTTTGAATTTTTTAAAGTTTAAAAGTCTACCTTCGGGACAACCTGTTTTAGATTGGTTGGATAGCTTGGATATATATATACAGCCTAGTAGAACTGAAGGTTTACCAAGAGGACTAGTAGAAGCTATGAGTAGAGGTATTCCTTCGGTGGGAAGTAATGCGGGTGGGATTCCTGAATTGCTGCCCGAGGAGAATGTATTTAATATGGGAGACTCAACTCAACTGCAGAAAAAAATTCAAGATTTATTAAGTGATGAGGATAAATACTTTAGTGTTTCTCAAGCAAATTTAAATAAAGTAAAAGAGTATGATTCAGAATATTTGCGTAAGAAAAGAGACGTGTTTTATAAAAAATTTTTAGAGGGTGAATATAATGAGCACATCTAAACAAATATTTAATCAAATTAGATATAATATACCATTTTCACTTATTTCTTCTCTCACTAGTTTTTTACCAGATAATAGATATAGTATAAAAATTAGGGGGAAATTACTTAAGCCATTCCTCAGACAGTGTGGAAAGAATTTTCAAATAGGAAGAGATGTTACAATCTTAAACACTAATAATATTTTTATTGGTGATGATGTCTATATTGCAAAAGGATCATGGTTAAATTGCAAAGGTAAATTAGTGATTGATGATGAAGTATTGTTAGCTCCATATGTAACAATCAGTACTCTTCAGCACGGATTTAAAAATAATTCATTTAGATTTGCTGAGTCCCAAAGTGGTAGTGTCAGAATAGGAAGAGGATCATGGATTACAGCACATTGTAGTATTAAACAAGGCGTCACAATAGGGGAAGGATCCCTTATCGCTGCAAATTCATCAGTCATTAAAGATGTTGATGCATTTACAATAGTCGGTGGTGTGCCTGCGAAATTCATAAAAGAAAATAAAAAATCTTGATGATGTGGGAGTTTTGAAATGTTTAAGCCAAAAGTATTCCATATTGTTACAGTTTCAAAGAGTGTAATTCTTATGGAGGGACAAATTGAATTTCTAAATAATGAAAACTACGATGTTCATTTAGTTTCTTCAAAAGGAAAAGAATTGAATGAGTATCACCCGTCAAAAGTTCATATTGTAAATATGAAAAGAGAAATTAGTTTAATTAATGACCTGAAATCACTTGTTACTATGATTAAATTATTTTTAAAAGAGAAACCAAGGATTATTAATTCAGGAACTCCTAAAGCAGGACTCATTGGTACATTAGCAGGTTTTATTACAAGAAGACCTGTAAGGATTTATACGGTTAGAGGTTTGAGATTAGAAACTGTTACAGGCATTAAATATAAAATATTATACATGATGGAAAAAATAGCAATGTTTTGTGCTACTGATATTATAGCAATTTCAGATAGTCTTAAAGATAAAATTATCGAACTAAAATTAGTAAAAGAAAATAAAATTGAGGTTCTAGGTAGTGGTAGTAGTAATGGTTTAAAATTAGAAAAATTCGACTTAAATATGTCTGATATAGATTCTGATATAAAACAAAGTATTAAAGACAAGTTTGTGATTGGTTTTGTTGGACGCATTACAAAAGATAAGGGTATTTCTGAACTATTGGAGTCTTTTAGAAAAGTTAATAATCAGCATGAAGAAAGTGTTTTATTAATTATAGGATCTATGGAAGTTGGGGATCCTGTGTCAAAATATGATCTAGATTTTATTCAAGATAACCCTAATATTATACATATCAATCATGTTGATAATCCTATAAACTATTATAATAATATGGATGTATTAGTTTTTCCTACACATAGAGAAGGTTTTGGAAATGTTAGTATCGAAGCACAATCGTTACAAGTTCCTGTAATCACATATGATGTTACAGGAGCTAAGGATACAGTGCTTAATGGATACACAGGTTATATTGTTGAGAAAAATAATATAAATGCTATAACTGATAAAATAAATTACTTTATTCAGAATGAAGACGCTAGAGTAACATTTGGACGGAATGGTCGTAAGTGGGTGTTTGAAAATTTTTCAAACGAAATTATTTGGAAAAATTTGTTGAATTTTTATAATCGTCGAGTGAAATAAACTATTGAAAGAGTGATTAGATGGTTTTGAAAAGAATATTTGATGTTTTGAGTGCTACGACTGCATTCCTGCTTGGAACACCTGTAATTCTTGGTACTGCATTAGTCGTTAAAAATAAATTAGGATCTCCTGTGATTTTCAAACAAACAAGACCTGGTCAAAATGGTAAACCTTTTGATTTGTATAAATTTAGAACGATGACGGATGAATTAGATGAAAAAGGAGAACTTTTACCCGATTCTGTACGTTTAACAAAGACCGGTAAAATATTGCGAAAACTAAGTGTAGATGAGCTACCGCAGCTTATTAATGTTGTTAAAGGTGATATGAGCCTTGTCGGTCCACGTCCATTACTTATGGAGTATGTTGAACTCTATGATGATAGACAAATAAAACGTTTAGATGTGAAACCAGGAATAACAGGCTGGGCGCAAGTGAATGGTCGTAATAATCTTTCTTGGGAAGAAAGATTTGAACTAGATGTGTGGTACGTTGAACATCAATCATTTATGCTCGATATGAAAATACTTTATATGACATTGCAGAAGGTTGTCAAAAGTGAAGGTGTTAGCCAGCCGGGACAGGCAACAATGGAGAAATTCACAGGCTCATCAAAGGCTGAAACCGTATGAAGAAAATTATTCTTATAGGCAACGGCGGTCACGGAAAGGTAATCCAGGCAATAATACATAGAACAGAAGGTTATGAATTGGTGGGTATACTTGATGAGGCTATAGAAGGTTACTATGAAAAAGACACTATATTTTATGATAGCCTTGATAATCTTTCCAATTATACAAATGATTATTTATTTGTCATTGCTATAGGTGATAACTCTGTTCGTAATGCTATTATCAAGAGTAATAATTTAACAGATGATAACTTTACTTCTATTATAGATGCTAATACTATCATTCCTCCGGATGTTTCCATAGGCACAGGTACAGTCGTAATGCCTGGTGTAGTTATTAATCCTGGAAGTACCATAGGAAAACATTCTATTGTGAATACAAGAGCTGTAGTAGAACATGATAATACTCTAGGTAACTTTGTTCATATATCTCCTAATGCCACACTGGCAGGGACAGTAACTGTAAAAGATTTTGTTCATGTAGGATCGGGTGCAACGGTTATACCAAACACCACAATATATCAGCACTCTGTTATTGCAGCTGGCGCTGTTGTGACAGAGGATATAGAAGAAAATTCATTAGCTGTAGGAGTGCCGGCAAAAATTATTAAGAGGAGCTGAGTCTGGTGGAAGAATCAAGAATCTTATTATCTTCCCCCCATATGGGCGGAACTGAAGAGAAATATGTACAGGAAGCATTTGATACGAATTGGATTGCTCCTTTAGGTAACAACGTAAACGAATTTGAGAATCAGGTTAAGGTATTTACTGGATCTAACGCTGCATGTGCTTTATCGAGTGGTACCGCAGGTATACATATTGCCCTTGATTTACTAGGAGTTCAACAGGATGATGTTGTATTCTGTTCTTCTCTAACATTCATTGCTAGTGCAAATCCTATTCTTTACTTAGGGGCTGAACCTGTATTTATCGACTCGGACTTGGAAAGCTGGAATATGTCTCCAATTGCTTTGGAGAAAGCTTTTAAAGCATATAAAGAAAGAGGTAAGATGCCTAAAGCAGTTGTGATTGTGAACTTATACGGTCAATCAGCGAAGATGGATGAACTGATGGCTATCTGTGATAAATATAATGTTCCTGTGGTGGAAGATGCAGCAGAATCATTAGGTGCAACATATAAAGGTAAAATGAGCGGAACATTTGGTAAGTTTGGTATCTTCTCATTTAACGGTAATAAGATTATTACGACATCCGGTGGCGGCATGATTGTCTCCGATGATGAAGAAATGATTCAAAAAGCATTGAAAAAAGCAACTCAAGCGAGAGATCAAGCTGTACATTATCAACATAGCGAGGTTGGCTATAACTACAGATTGAGTAACATAAGTGCTGGTATTGGCCGTGGACAAATGGAAGTACTGGAGCAACGAGTTAACGAAAAACGAGAGATATTTGATCGTTATGAATCAGCATTAGGTGCAATCGAGGGTATAGATATGATGCCAGAATTAGAGGATACATACCATAACCGCTGGTTATCTACGATGACTGTTGATTCGGAAAAACTTGGGGTAACTGCACTTGAGATTGTTGAACATCTCGCACAAAGCAATATAGAAGCACGTCCTGTGTGGAAACCAATGCATATACAACCACTGTTTGTAGAATGTGATTACTTTAGCGAAAGTGAAGATAACTCTAAGTATTTATACGAGAATGGTATATGCTTACCGTCGGATACAAAAATGACTGTAAATCAGCAAGAGTTAGTGATTAGTCAGATAAATGAGCTACTTAATTAACCGTATATATTGTATGCGGTTTTAAATATAATTTAAATTATATTCTGAAAATTAAAACAGGAGAGAAACTCAATGGGGAAAGCGAAGAGAACATATGATGGAGAGACAATAAGATTTAACAAGCAAATAACCAATCAGTTAAATAAATTAAAGGTAGTTCTACCTAAAAATTATACTAAGCAAGAGATATTAAATAAATATAAAGAGTTTTATCCATCGGAGTGGTTTCTACTTCAAGATAGACAAAGATATTACATTGAAAAAGCTAAACATCTAAAAAAGTATAAAGGTTACTCTAAAAGATATAATACTCAAAAACCTGAATTATACTTTCTCACATTACAAAAAGTAAAGAATATGGTGAGTAAAAATCAACAGGAAAAACATTTGAAATATTATGATACGAAAGAATATCACATTGAGCTAACTACATTCAGAAATAAAAAAGAGAAAGCTAACAAAAAAATTAGAGAGAAATGGCAGAATACAAGAATTAATACTCAAACAGTCGATCCTGTATATTTAGATTCTTATATAAAAAAATATCATAAAAAAGGTTCTTCTAATCAAGAAAAATTGATGATAGTTAGTGAACTTATGAAATATGATGATGAGAATGTAATAAGATTCTTCCGAAAATTAAATGATGCCGAACGTAATGATATGCTTCGAGAAAAGGCATTTTTTCATCTTCAAAGTTTAGGTTATTACGTAAAGCTTCGTGGAAAATTTAAAGGTAAAATAAAATCGTATCATACTGAAAAATCAAGCATGAGCAATATGAAACCCATAGATTTATTCAACTCAATTAAAGAGAACGGGATGCATAGAAATAATAGTTATAATGCATTTATATCTCACAGCAGCAGAGATAAAGAGTTGGTTAGAGAAACAATTAAAAAACTTAATGATGAGCGGAAAACTTGTTATTGTGACTGGTCGATGGATAATCATTATTTAAAAAGGGAGTTTGTCACTGAAATTACTAGCGAAATATTAAAAATAAGAATGCGACAGTGTGATGAATTAATTTATTTAAGAACAGAAAGTTCTGTTAAATCTGAATGGGTTAAATTTGAGTTAGATTACTTTGAACATTTAAATAAAAATATATATGTGATAAATAAAATTAATGATAATTTTAATAAGTATCCACCTTACTTCGAATCATAATATATAAAATAAGGAAGATTTTCATATTGAAGATAAGCATAAAAATTATTAAATTATATTTCACTTTTTTTAAAAGAATTTATACTATTATTAAGAAAGGGGCGAATATTACTTTGAAATTAATTAAAAGTAGATTTATTTGGTCAATAGTCACATTTTGTGTATTGACTATAGGTATGATTATAACTTTGTGGAAAATAGAAGATATAACGACTCCTGCGAGTAAAGCAATTTCAATCTTATTAACTTCATTAATACCAATGCTGTTTTTAATATTGATTCTTTCTGCAATTTTCTCTAAAAGAATTCGTGTACAAGCTGAACGTATAGATATTTCAGGTATTAGTCTGTTACTAGACAGTCCTGAAGAGACTTTTAGGAAAAGTATGAAAAATTTTCTAGAGACCAAAAGAACATTATTTTACATAAATGAACAATTTGATAACTTCGATGAAACATTAAACTCTTATTATGAAACCTACCAATTTATAAAAAAAGAAATGCCCCTTATAGATATAAATAAAAATAAAAGGCTGTATGACTTATGTACAGAAACCATTCAGAAACTTAATAAATTTTTAACTCAAAATCAAAATAATTATAGAAGATGGTTTAATAACGTTCAAGAAAATGATCGGATTTTATATCTAGATAATAAAGAAATTAAGACATATGAAGTTAATGTACATTTAATGAGAATTGATGAGGTACAAAAATATTACTATAATTATGATGAGATTCTAAAAGGATTTAGAGAAATTAATACTTACTTTCGAAAAGAAATATCTCCAGAATTTATCGTAAATATCGAGAAATGGAAGTGCATTAATAATGGTTAGACATAAAACATTTATATCATATCATCATGGGAATGAACAAAATGAAAAAAATAGAATCGTTGAAGAATTTAAAGATGAGGATTTTATTGATGCCTCAGTAAGTGAGGGAGATATTGACATAAATTTATCAGAAGATAGTATTATGAGAAAAATAAGAGACCAATATTTGAAAGACTCTTCAGTTACTCTAATATTAATTGGTAGGGAAACAGCCAGTAGACCATTTATAAATTCAGAAATTCAAGCGTCTCTATGGGGAGATAATCCGAATGGACTATTAGCGGTTGTAACTGATGATTTATACGAATATATATATGATGCAAGTGTTTGTAATTGTGGTACGAAAGTTCGTATCCCCGTAAATCATGACTTGTATTTGCCAGATTTGGTTAAGAAAAATAGAGAAATAGAAAGAAATAGTAACAGAAAAAGTGAATGTCACTATAGTGATTCAGAATTATATTGCTCTTTAATCAGTTATTCGCAATTTTTAGATAACCCGGATTACTATATTCATGACGCTTATATTAAACGTACAGAATTAGACTATAACATTGCAAAAAAATTAGATAAAAGCACTCCAAAAATACAAAAGAATATTTATAGTAACTTAGCTAATTAAAAATTTAAATTTTGTAATCAAGTTATTTAAAAGACTTTATGGAAAATAAGATAAAAGGTGTAAAGAATTTAACTTAGGGTAAACACAACTAAGATAAATTTTAGGAGTGTTTAAATGAATTCAAATATGCCAAAGGATTCTGGTTTCGACAAGACTTTAAGCGTTCTTAAAGAGGGTTACGAGTTCGTCATGAATCGTGACAAGGAGTTGGACACAAACATTTTCGAAACGCGTATCCTCGGTGAAAAGACGATCTGTCTCACAGGCAGTGAACAGGCTGAACTGTTTTACGACACCACCCGCTTCAGACGCAGTGATGCTGCTCCCGCCAGAGTACAAAAGACGCTCTTCGGCGAAGGCGGCGTCCAGGGTCTCGACGGTGATGCGCACAAAAATCGTAAAGCGATGTTCATGTCTTTAATGGATAACAAGGCCATGGATGAGATTGAGGATTTGACAGAGAAATACTGGCACGAATTTTTTGCGGAAATTAATTGGAACGATACTGTGGAGTTATACGAAGCAGCGAAGGTAGTACTTCTGCAGGTTGCCTGCGACTGGGTCGGTGTTTCGCTGGAAGATGAAGATCTTAGATCTCGTGCGAAACAGATTTCCGATTTATACGAGTCGCCTGCAGCGCTCGGAATCCAGCACTGGAAAGGGCGTAAATCACGGTCTGAGGCTGAGGACTGGATTCAGGGGCTTATTGAAGGTGTGCGTAATGGTGAGATTGAAGCGGATAAAGACAGAGCGCTCTATCAGTTCGCTATGCACAAAGATTTAGACGGCGAGCTTTTAGATTCTCAGATTGCGACAGTGGAGCTTTTAAATCTTATCCGTCCGATTAATGCCATCAGCGTCTGGGTCGCTATGATAGGTCTTGCTCTTCATGAGCATCCGGAGGCAGCAGAAAAACTGCAGGATGCCAATCAAGAGCAGCTCGAATGGTTCATTCAGGAAGTCAGACGTTATTATCCTTTCTTCCCGGTCGCAGTCGCACGTGTGGCGATTGATTTCGAATGGCAGGGCTATGAGTTTAAGGAGGGGACTTTAACGCTCTTGGACTTATACGGTACCAACCGTCATCCTGATGACTGGTCAGAGCCTGAAGTATTTTCTCCGGAGCGGTTTGAAGGCTGGCAGCAGACACCGTTTAACTTTATTCCGCAGGGCGGTGGATCTTATGACTTCGGTCACCGCTGTGCAGGGGAGTTTATCACCATAGTCGTCATGCGGACAACACTCGACTTTCTGGTCAATCACTTGGAATTCGAAGTGCCGGACCAGGATTTCAGCTTTGAATACAACGATATTCCAGCTGTGCCGAATGACAAAGTAAAAATAAAACCGACGCGTTTAAAATAACTGAAATAATCAACTGAAATTGAATGGAGAAGGATGGGGGAAAATATTAACCCCCATCCTTTTATGGAATAATTTCATTTAATAATTGACCGTACATACCAATATTATTCTCAGATAAGAGATGACCGTAATTTTTAAGAATGATTCTTTCAGTTTTCCATCCCTGATCTCTGTAAAATCTTTCACCTTGTTTGCTTGCTGCCAATGCATTGAACGGGTTGTCATCACTAGAATCCCCGGTATCATTCTCTCCAATAAACCAGGTTATAGGGAAGCTTCCATCAATTACATCTTCTTTTCTAAGTGATTCATTCAATTCTCATCAGACTTTACTTTCTATTTAAGTTATATGTGCTATTATAATGCTTATTAATGAATCAAGACAATTGGGAGATAACCATGAAAATAAGAATAATAGTCATCATCATATGTATTGTTTTAATGCTGATGGTGACATCAGTCATAGACAGCTTTAATCATAATGAAACAGACACACCAGAAAAAGCGGATGTCATTATTATGCTCGGAGGCGGAGATAAGGGCCGCATGGAAAAAGCGGCCGAACTCTATTATGAAGGCTACGCGGACTATGTCATCATTACACCGGAGAGCGAGGATATCTACCCGCAGAGTACAGCATTTGCTGTGGAGCTCGGTATTCCTGGGGATGCTATTATAGAAGAATATGAAGCAACGAGTACTTATACTAACGCAGTTGAGTCATTCAAGATTATGGATGAACACAGCTTTGACAGTGCCTTAGTTGTCACCAGCGACTATCACCTGAAGCGGTCCAAACTGATTTACGACAGAGTCAGTGACGGGCAGTACGACTTGAAATATATCGCAGCCCTTGGTGCAGGCGGTGAAAAGTGGAGCGAAAGATCTTATGCAGACAGAATCTGGTTCAGTGAATTTTACAAGCTGTGGGGATACCGGCTCGGTTTGTACAACTTTATAGATGTGCCGGACGCGGAATGATTGTTACAGTAAGAAGTGTCCAGTCATTTTAAGTGAATCGTATTAAATAAAATGGTGAATCGTAAAGTTTCCAGGCTGTTAATACAGATTGGAACTTCGGCGATTCACCTTTTTACTGTTCAGAGCCGATGATTTTACTTTTGTTCATCAGGGACCAATGACCTTATCCGCCAGACGTTTACAGTTTTCCTGGTCAAAATAATCGAAGTAAGCATCTGCTTTTTTATAGAAGGGGTTAGCTGGTGCTTCTGTCACAATATGCTTCAGTAAATCCATAACTTCTTCTGTATTGACTGCTTTATAGCCGTATAAGTCCTTATCGAGATCGAGATAAGTGCCGCGTTCCGCTTCCAGTGTCTCCTGATCAAACATATAAAAGATAATCGGTTTATTCTGATAGAGAAAATCCCAGGATACACTTGAATAATCTGTTAAGAGCATATCCGCTTCAATCACTTCATCTTTAATCGAAACGTCATCAAAGGTCTCAAATGAAATGCTGCTGCCGCCTTTTAAACTTTTAAAATGGTCTTCATAGTTTTTCATAAAAGGATGTAAAACGACTTTAATATTCAGATTACAGGTTTCAATCAGTGCTTTCAGTCCAGGCGTGTTTAACAGGGTCTTCATGCTTTTAAAGTAATCACTCTCTATAAATTCTTCCTCGCTCAGGTCAAGCAGCCATTCCCGCCAGGTCATCATCAGCAGAATATTTTTAACCTGTTTAGCCGGATGATCTGTTGTCAGACGGTCAAAACGCGCCATGCCTGTCGTAATTAATTTCTTCTCTGGAAATTTCCAGCCCTTTAATTTAATATTCCGTTCGTATCCGGACGCGCAGTTAAAGAAGTCCGTCCGGCGGAGGAGCGGTTTATCTTCTTTTTGAATTAAAATCTTTTTAAACCCTTCAATGCCGTGGCTAATATGGGTCATCACTGTTTTTTTATTCAGGTGGATATAATTTTCAATATCCGGTGCCAGGTCATAAATAATCGAGTGGCCGTGGAAGGTATAGTCCGCTCTGAAAAACAATAAGTAATTTTTAAAACTGCCAAGCTTTACTGCATTTGGAATATTCTCTTCCCGGACGCAGCTGAATTTTTTATCATACATCCAGTAAGTCTTGACGGCCGGACGGTTTTCAACCATGTATGTATGAAAAACCGACGCATTGTCTTCGTATTTTTCTCCCAGGTTTCCGCCAATCAGTACGATGGGCGTTTTGTTTTTCGGCAGCAGGCTCGCAATCCATCGTGCGGTATTTATCTTAAATTTGATTAAGAGCGATTCGTGCCATTTGTATGTTTTTAACTTCATCCTTATCTTCCCCTCTGAATTTTTCATCTTTGTTGATTGTCCCTATTTATACCCATATCCCTAGCGTTTTACTCTGCTTTTGTTTAAACAGCAGTATTAAGGGTATTTACATAGTTAACAATATTGAGATAAATTTTTACATTGTCTTATAAGAGGTCTTAGTATTAGAGGGGGGAAGGTCAAATGAATGTAAAAAAAATATTATTTATATCAGACCACGGGGATCCGCTTGCTGAGCTCGGGGGAGAGCAGGCGGGCGGCCAGAACAACTATGTGAAACGGCTGGCGACTTCTCTCAGCAAAAGGAAACTCCAGATAGATGTTGTCACTCACTGGAGCAATGACTCTGCACCGCGGATTGAAACGTTCGGCAAAGATAAGTCCTGCCGGGTAATCCGCATCGCCGCAGGCAGGAAAGGTTTTGTGCCAAAGGCGGAGATCGCAGATCTTCTTGATGATTTTTATTCAGAAATGAAAGTTTTGCTTAACTTAGAAGAATATGATGTGATTCACAGTCATTACTGGATGTCCGGTCTTCTCGGACTCGCTGTGAAAGAGGAATTCGGCATTCCGCTTGTCCATACATCCCACTCCCTTGGTATTGCCAAAGCTGCAGCGACAGGGGTACGTGAGGAAAGACGCCTGAAGGCTGAAAGAAAAATTCTTAGAAATGCGGATCGTGTTATAGCGACAACACCGACTGAAAAAGTACTGATTGGAGAGTTTGCAGGACCAGAAACAGCTGTGTCTGTCATTCCTATCGGCGTGGCGAAAATATTTGAAAAAATCCGGCTCAGAAAACCGCCTGTCCAGCCGACTTTTGTCTACGCGGGACGCTTTGCAGAGACTAAAGGTTTGTTTACGCTTCTCGAAGCGTTTCAAAATCTGGTCAAAGAAGGACAGGCAGCGGAACTTATTCTTGCAGGGGGAGATGAAGATGATATTGATCCAAAAACGCACTTACCTGTCATTTCTGACCTCTGTGAAGCCGTTCAGGGTATTGAAGACAGAGTGACTTTTCTTGGACCGCAATCGCAAAAAGAACTAGCTTCTTTGTTTTCTAAGGCAACCGCAGTCGTTGTGCCGTCTTATTATGAATCGTTTGGCATGGTGGCCGCGGAAGCGCAGGCGTGCGGGACACCGGTAATTGCTTCTGAAGTCGGCGGACTGCAGGATGTGGTCCGGGACGGACAAACTGGAATACTTGTCCCGCCTGAAGATGCCAAAGCACTTGCCGGGGCAATGTGTACATTGGCAAAAGAAGGGCACTTTGCAAAAGACCTGGGAGAAGGCGCCTTAAAACGCGGGGCACTGTTATTTACCTGGCCGTCTATCGCAAGGTTAATGAAAGACTTATACGAGGTGATTGCTGATGAAGAATATACTCCATCTCTTAGCGACGGATCTTGACGGGACTTTTGTCGGGGATCAAAATAGCTTAAAGCGGCTTTTATCCCATTATGAAACACTGACAGAACCGGTATCCCTTGCTTATATTACAGGGCGGCACCGGGCTTCGGTTGCCCAGCTGATTTACGAAGAATCACTGCCCACTCCGGATTTTTTGATTACTGACGTCGGGACAGTCATCTATGCAGGTCCCCATTTTGAAGAAGATGAAGAGTGGAAAAAGAAAATGTCAAAAGAATGGCATCCGGAGCAAATTTTAAAAACCGCAGAAAATATTCCCGGCCTGACATGCCAGGATTTACCGAATAAGAGACGCGTATCGTTTTATTCCGAAGGATCACGTCCTGCTAAGGTGCTACAAAAAGCACTTCTAAAAAACGGGATTCCTCACAATTTTATCTTCAGTTCAAACAGAGATGTGGATATATTGCCAAAAGGCGGCGGAAAGGGCGAAGCGCTTAAATTTTTAATAAAAAAATATGCAGATAAAGAAGCAGATATCCTTGTGGCCGGCGATTCTGGCAATGACCTGGATATGCTGCAGGCAGGTTACCCCGCTGTCATTGTGTCAAATGCCCGTCCGGAGCTTGCCGCAATAACAGGAAGTGAAAAACTCTTTCGTGCATCTTATCCGTATGCCGAAGGCATACTGGAAGCATGGCAGCATTTTTACGGAAACAAAGAGAGATTATAAGAATATTAAATAAATGTGCTTCTCTTAAAATGGATGACTGATTACAGGGATCCATTTTAGGAGAGGTACTTTTTTGTTTAAGAAATGATGATTTCAGATATACCAAATAAACCATCTAAGGTAATGCTATTGGTCAGGATATGTATAACTTCCCATTTTTAATCATATTATATGATATTTTGCACTGATTTAGGCGATAACTTGTACTATAATGGAGAAGCTTCAATAAAATCGGTGTTGTTCTTATTTCATTGTGTACTGTACCTGTACATAATCAATCATATTTCTGGTCTGTCTGCTGAGAACGGTACGGCTTTTTTGGGTTTTGATGGGAAAACAGGCCAGATGCTAAGCGTGTCAAAATCTCACAGTATTTATGAGAATTTGGACACTGTAATTATTTAAATAAAGTTCAGGAGGCTTTATAATGAGTCGAATCAATGTTTTATTTATAGGATTCATGCTTTTTTCTTTATTTTTTGGCGCTGGCAATCTTATTTTCCCGCCTCTGTTAGGCTGGGAATCCGGGGACAATTTTGGGCCTGCGATTACAGGTTTTCTCATCACAGGTGTTCTTTTACCGTTTATGGCCGTCATGGCTGTAGCACTGGAAGATAACGGTTTAATCTCCATGGGCAGCCGTGTGCATCATATTTTCGGTATCGTCTTTGCTATCATTATCTACCTTTCTATTGGTGCTTTTTATGGAATTCCCCGTGCTTCCAGCGTGGCTTATGAATTAGGTTTCCAGCAGATTTTTAAAATTGATGATAGATTTGGCATTTTTGTATTTTCACTGATATTTTTCACTATTACATATTTAATCAGTTTAAATCCTAAAAAAATTGTGAACCGCATCGGGCAATATCTGACGCCTCTTTTACTGCTTGTTTTAGCTGTACTTGTCATCCAATCTTTTATGACATTTGAGAACGTTTCCACACCAGCTGCTGGAAAGTACGCATCGGCGCCTCTGGTTACCGGAATCCTGGAAGGATATTTCACGATGGATGCGGTCGCAGCTCTGGCGTTCGGAATCGTCATTATCAATGCGTTGAAAGATAAAGGTGCAGCATCCAAAAAGGAGCTTGTCAAGGGGACGCTTGTCTCTGCTCTTGTAGCCGGTACAGGTCTCGTTGCAGTTTACTTTTCTTTAGGCTGGATTGGCCGTGTGATCCCGGGAGAGACCAGCTTTCAAAACGGCGCAGAAATCTTAACCTCTGCATCAGGTATCTTATTTGTTACCAGCGGCAATATTTTGTTTGGTCTTATCGTTATGCTCGCATGTCTCACCACATGCGTCGGACTCATCAATGCCTGCTCAAGTTTTTTTAACGAAATTTATCCAAGGCTGTCTTATTCCCGCTATGTTACTATTTTTGTCATCATTGGGTTACTGGTATCCAACTTAGGCTTAAATATGATTTTGCATGTGGCAGTGCCTTTATTGAGTTTCATCTATCCTATCGCTATTATGCTGATTGTTCTCAGTTTGTTAGAGCATATTACCGGAAAGAGCAAAACAATGTTCCAGCTTGCGGTAGCTGTGACAGCTTTCTATGCACTGTATGAAGCACTGGTCAGCATCGGGTTTGAACTGGAATTCCTCACCGGTCTATTGGATATCGCTCCCTTCTTTGAACAGGGACTCGGCTGGGTGCTTCCCGGCTTTCTTGCAGCCATGATCGGTTACGGAATAGATATAATTAAGAACAAGCCCGTCGATGAATCCCGGCAGAATCAGTAATTATAAAATAAGTATGATTACAGTCAGCGCTTTACCTTTAAGCCGATAAAAATGAGCCTGGCAATGACCAGACTCATCTGTAAAATATTAATTCGACGTCGGACTGGAAGCGTATTTTGCATATTTGGAATCTAAGGTATTCGCAAGTATGGCCGTTTCAAAGCCGAAGGCGCGCATGACTAAAAGATGGACTTTCGCCTGGGTCAGCGTATAGACAAACCACGGCAGGGTCGGTTCATATTCATGAATCGCGACCAGCACTTCGTTCGTATCAAGAATTCTTCTGAACTCCAGGCGCGCCCGGCCGTCTTTTCTTTCCTGAGAAAACCTGCCGCCCTTAATATAGTAGAGAATCCGGTCTTCATACGATCGTTCTTCCGAGCGTTCCAGTATCAGAATCGGATTGTTAAAGAAGGGCAGAGTTATGGACGTTTCAGCATCCTGGACCTGTGTGGTAATAAACTTGCCACCGATCCTCGATAGCCAGTTGACATAGTAATCAGCCGTGTCATCGATGGACCACTGTTCAGGAATCCGGATACGCTGGACGGATTTCACATCATTTTTCTCAAGATCTTTTTTACTCACAAACTCCGGAGCAGACGGAGTATTTTGATCCATTTCGCCGTCGAGCGCAATACGGATACTCTCTTTAAAGGTTGTCGGCGCATTAGAAATCCCTTCGACATAATTCTTTTTGCTCATGACCATATTATGCGTCAGACTTTCAAGTAACGGATAGACCATTTCTTTTGGTTTCTGGGCAATCAGCCGTACCCATAACTTCGACAGGAAGATTGGAATAATTGGCAAATCCATCATCGGCAGTTTTTTGCCGACTACTTCAGCGGTTTCCTGAAACAGCTCTTTATAAGTTTTTTCTTCAGGGCCGCCGATATCGATGGATTCATTTACTTTCGGCTGACGTTTGACCACTTTGGATAAGCCGGTAATTACATCTTTAAGTGCAACCGGATGCGTGCGGTTATATGCCCAGACCGGCAATACTAAAGCCGGCAGCCGTTTCACCAGATTATAGAGAATCGGGAAGGATGAGCCTTTCGGTCCGACAATGAGTCCTGCTCTTAAGGTGGAGACGGGAATGCCGTAAGAACCGAGAATTTTTTCACACTCCAGACGGCTGGATAAGTGTTCCGACAGCTTTTCATCGTCCGGAATAATACCGCTTAAGTAGATAATCCGCTTCACACCTTTTCGTTTCGCTGCCCATGCAAAATTATCTGCAAGTATTGCGTCCATATCTTTAAACTTCGCCTGGGAGAGTTTGGAAGACGGCTGCATGGAGTGGACTAAATATATCGCAATATCAATATCTTCCATTACATTTTCTATATCAATCTGAGAATATAAATCCGCTTCTTTCCAGGTGACATTCTTTTCATCTTTTTTATTTTTTGTATTTCTGGAGATCGCCACAATATCGTAGTCTTCTTTTAAACTCTTCAGTAAATTTCCGCCGATATAACCCGACGCTCCGGTTAACAGTATTTTCATGTGTTCACTCCTTAAATTTAATATTTAACACTTATACCCGTATTTTTACAGAACAGTCTTTATAGCTTACACTTTTGGTCCGAGCACCTTATCTGCCAGCCGGCGGCAGTTTTCCTGGTCAAAGTAATCAAAGTAATCGCCTGCTTTTTCATAGAAGGGATTGGCCGGCGCCTGTGTCACAATATACTCCAGTAAATCGAAGACTTCTTTTGTGCTTTTTGCTTTATACCCGTATAAGTCCTTATCGAGATCCAGATAAGTCCCGCGTTCTGCTTCCATCGCCTCCTGGTCAAACATATAAAATATAATCGGCTTATTCTGATAAAGAAAATCCCAGGACACACTTGTATAATCCGTTAAGAGCATATCCGCTTCAATGACTTCATCCTTAATCGACACGTCATCAAAAGTCACAAATGAAAGGCTGCCGCTGTCTTTTAATGAAGTAAAGTGTTTTTCATACGATTTCATAAAGGGATGCAGGATGACTTTAACATTCAGTTCTTTAGATATTATCAGGTGGTTAAATTCAGGGTCGTTTAATAGGTCTGCTGTTGCATGAAGGTAATCACTTCTTATAAATTCTTCTACTGTCAGATCTAAAAGCCATTCTCTCCATGTCATCATTAAAAACTTTGTACTTTCTTGGATGGACTGTCAGTTTTGAGGCGATCAAAGCGTGCCATGGCCGTTGTGATTAATTTTTCCTCAGTAAATTTACAACTTTTAATTTTATATTCTGTTCGTAGCGAGATGCACAGGTGAAGAAGTTCGTTTGGCTGAAGAAAGTTTACCTTCTTGCAGAAATGTAATCTTTTTAAAACGTGGTTGATATGCGTCATGACCGTATGTATATTCAGATGGATATAATTTTCAATATTCGGTGCAAGGGCATAAATAATCGAATGTCTGTGGAAGGGATAGTCCGACTGAAAAAACAGCAGGTAATTTTAAAAATGCTAAGTTTCACTGCAGCTGTTAGGTTATTATGACAGCAGTGTATAATCCTCGGAAGTGTTAACACTTCATTTCTGCAGCAGGATATACTCTATACCCTTATCTTCAGCTCCAATAGAGATGTAGACATTTTGCTGGAAAGCGAAGGTAAATGCGAAACAATTAAATTTTTAAGTGAAAACTATGTTTAAAAAGAAGCCGATATCCTTGTTGCCGAGGACTCAGGCAACGATTTCACTATGCTTGAGACAGCATATCCTACAGTCATTGTAGCAAACGTTCATCCGGAACTTACTGGCATAGAAGCAAGTGACCTGCTCTATCGTGTATCACCTTCGTATGCGGCAGGTAGTTTTACGGGAACAGGATTATATTAAGAATAGTTTTTGCACCTATGATGATACATAGGTGCATTTTTTATCTAGAAATAATATTTATAAACCCGTCGGTTTTCGAAATATAAGCATTGATTTAATATTCTGAATAATATATAGTTTCTTTAAACGGAATGTTAAAACGCTTACATAAAACTAAAGGGCGGAGATCTATGAAGAGATTTTTCCAGTTTTTCATGTTAATAGCCATCGTATTTTTCGTTTCAGCATGTACCGATGACAGTGAGTCTGCAGTAGAAGGAGGGAGTCCATCAGAAGGCGGAGATTTAATCATGTCTTTCCCAACTGATATTATATCCATGGATCCTCACGGCAGTGAAGATACTCCTTCTGAACAAGTTCGCCATACTATCTACGAAGGACTGGTTACACATGATGAGAACATGGAAATTGCACCAGCGCTAGCAACAGAGTGGGAACAAATTGACGAGACAACATGGGAGTTTAGCTTACGTGAGGGGGTCACATTTCACGATGGCTCCGAATTTAACGCAGAAGTTGTAGAGGCGAATATAGACCGCTTAAAAGATATTGCAAGAGCTTCACCGAGATTGTTTATCTTAGATATGATTTCAGAAGTTAATGTAATCGATGATTACACTGTGGAAATTATTACTGAATATCCTTTTTCTCCATTACTCGGTAATTTATCTCATGGTGCCGGAAAAATGATTAGTAAAGAATTGATTGATGAAGATTATCAAAATGCTATTGACGAAGCAGAGTTAGATATTACTTTAGATGAATATTATGAACTTCGGGAAGACGGGGGTTCAGAGCACGAAGAGATTGCTTCTCAAATTGGAAATAGCACAGGTACCTTAGTCGAACAGCATCCAGTAGGTACAGGTTATTTGCAATTTGACAGCCGGACGCCTGGGGAAAGCACTACGCTTGTAGCTTATGAAGATTATTGGGATGGTGCTCCGACAATTGACTCAGCGGAATTTAAGGCAGTGTCTGAAACAAGTGCCCGAATTGCAGAATTAGAAACTGGAACTTCTGATTTCATTGCTCGTTCAGAATCAAATAACATTGACCGAATTGAATCGAATGAAAACTTAACATTAGACAAAACTGATGCCTTAGCTATTGATTATATTGGTATTAATACTGAAAAAGAGCCATTTAGCAATAAATTGGTCCGTCAGGCAATTACTCATGCTTTTAATCAAGAAGCTGTATTATCTGGTGTATTCAATGATTCTGGAACTCCGGCTATCGGAGCGCTTTCACCTGTTACATTAGGTTATGACGAAAACTTGGAACCTTTAGAATACGACATGGAGCGTGCAGCGGAGCTTTTGGCAGAAGCGGGTTATGAAGATGGTTTTGAAGCAAATATTATGATTAACGAGGATAATCCCGAACGTTTAGATACTGCAATTTGGCTCCAGGAATCTCTGGCAGACCTGAATATTGATATTAATATTCAACAAGTTGAATGGGGCGCGTATCTTGAAATGACAGGTAATGGTGAGCACGATATGTTCGTGTTAGGCTGGTCAAATCCTCCGGCTGATCCTAACCATCTGCTTTCAACTTTGTTCCATTCTGACATGATTGGTACAGCCGGCAACCGTTCTTTCTTTTCTAATGAGGAATTTGACCGCTTATTAGATGAAGGGAAACGAGAATCAGATCAAGCAGCCCGTGAACAGATTTATAAGGATGCTCAAGAGATTCTTATAGATGAAGCACCAGCTATCTTTATCAGATATCCAGAAAATCTTAATGCTTACCAAAGTAACATCAATGGATTAATTATAGATAATAATAACCTTTTAGATTTACGCAATGTCACTAGGGAGTAAATATAACGATCTATATTAACAACTCAGCTAAAAAATTAAGGGAGAGTTTATATGATATTAAAAATACCTGCTTATGAATTTCAGCAAAGACAATCCGCTTTTTTTGAAAAAGTTCAGAACTCCGGAAGTGATTGCGCAATTATATTTTCTGTCACGGATATTTTCTATCTTACAGGATTCCATTTCCATGCAACTGAAAGACCAATGGGGCTAATTATTGATACTAGAGGTAAATATCACTTATTTGTACCTGCTTTAGAACATGAACATGCTGAACATTACAGCATCATTGATAAAGTTCATTCTTATCCTGAATACCCGGGCTTAAGACATCCGATGGAATATTTGCAAGATGTTTTAACAGAATTGAACTTTGAGAATGAAAATATTGGTTATGATTCTATAGGCTATGGTTCGCCAATGGGATATAGAGGTCCAGGTATCGACACTTTAATTAATGCAAGTTCATTTGTTTCGTTATATGGGCTTATAGAAGAAATGAGATTTGTAAAATCTGAAAATGAAATTGCTCTTATTAAAGAATCGTGCAGATGGGGGAATCTGGCACATAAATTGCTGCAAAAATATACTGCAGAAGGACTGGAAGAAATTGAAGTGACAAATAGAGCTTCAATTGATGCGACCGTCGCAATGACAAATACGCTTGGACCTGAATACAAACCACATGGTAAGACCGCCTATGCAATGTATAGAGGACAAATTGGAGAAGAATCCGCATTCCCACATGCTGTTACACAAAATAAGATCTTTAAAAAAGGTGATACTTTAGTGACTGGTGCAGCTGCTGATGTTTTTGGGTATCACAGTGAACTTGAACGAGTGATGTTTGTAGGAGAATATAATAAGGAACAAGAAAAGTATTTTAATCATATGTATGAAGCTCAAGAGGTCGCATTTAAATCAATCAAAGCTGGAGAGAAATATTCTTCTGTAGAAGAGAATGTACAAAAGTATTTCAAAGAAGAAGGCATTACTCATCTCACAAAACATCATACAGGGCATAACATTGGTCTCTTGGGACATGAAGCACCATTCTTTGACTTAGGCGACGACACAATAATGGAACCGGGAATGGTCGTTACTGTGGAACCAGGTATCTATGTAAATGGCTTAGGAGGATTTAGACATTCCGATACTGTCCTGATAACAGAAAACGGAATAGAGATGCTCACTTATTATCCGAGAGATATAGATTCATTAATTTGCTAATAAATTAATATATGAGAACAACCTTAAGCTTAATCAGATTATTATCTGGTTAAGCTTTTTAGATAAGTAACTTGCTGATTATTACATCATAAAAGAAAATTAACATGAAGCTTGAACAGAGTGATTCGATATTACTGGAACACAAAGTCATATATTTGCAGAGGAACACGATATACCCACTGGTACGATTATAGAAGAATATAAAGCACCAGGCACGTACACGAATGCTACGGAGTTATTAAAGATAATGGATGAATACGGATTCGGCAGTGCCGTGTTCATTACCACTGATTATCATCTGAAGCTGTCCAAAATGATCTAAGATAGACAGAGCGACGGACATTACGATTTGAAATATATCGTAGCACTTATTCCAATGAGTAAAAATGGAACGAAAGACTCAATAAGAACAGAATATAGTTCAGTAAATTTTACAAGCTGTGGGAGGGGTATAGTTTCGGTTTATATAACTTTATAGGCATGCCGGATAAAGACAGATGTTGATACACATGTGAGGGTTCGTATGTGTATTTTTTTATGACACAATTATCAGCATGTATATTTAAAAAAAGCACTTTAACTGACTGGTGTATTTAAACTAACTAAAGGTGAATTTGAAATAAATAATTAAATATCATTTACTCTTTGATTTAAAATATTTTCAATTTTTAAATGTGTTTCATAAATATATCTATATTTTAAAATAGCAGGCTCTTCAAAATTTTGATCATCATCAGACTCTAATTTAAACTCACCTTTATTTTTGTAGATATACCTAATTCTAATTGATCTATTGTTTAAATAAACAAGGTCTCTAGCAATACCTTTATAGCCGGGATTGTATTTACTCTTTAAACTGATAGCACAATTCAATATATAATCCAAATGAGATTTATAACTGTTAATTAAACTTTCAAGTTCTTTATATTTATCAATTTCAAAGTACTTTCGAGATAAAAGTAATTGATTTTGTAATTCAATTACTAACCAGGAATAATCACTCGTTTGCTCAATTATTAATTCACCTAATTTTTTAGAATCCTCAATATTAATATCTTCAACTTTAATAAATTGTTCTTCTTTATAATATGAGAAAGCATTATTACTGTAATCATATTTAAGATTTAAAATATTAACTCTTTCGTTATCTTTTTTACTATCGAAAAATGATTCTACATAAATATTAAATTTATTATAGGCTATATAGAGGTTATTAATTGTATCTATTTCTCTATTTTTATTTTCTATATTCCAAAGGTTTTCATTATTATTTTTGGCTATGTTATTGGCAATATTACCGCTATATTTAGCCGCAAGATAAGTTGCTATGGCAGTTCCAACTACTGTAAGAATGCCAATTACTATATTTTCTAAAGGGATGCTACTATTCAAAAAGTGAAAATCAAAATGAACCATTATTAACCTCCAAGATTATTCTTCGTGTATGTAATTAAATTTTCGGGAATTTAGCACTTCAGTATATCTCTGACTTTACCAGCATGGATTTTATAATATGTTACTTACACTCAATGGATGTCTCGAAATTAAGAATATGAGTGTCATTAATTAATTATTAAACTAAATATAACAAGTCTTATGTATATATATGATTTAACTTTTCGAGTAATCTGTTTATCAAAAAAAGAGTAGAGAGTAATTATTAAAAGATACATATATTGATAAATCGTATGTGTTTTTATTTTAAGAATATATTTCCATTTAAACCTTTTATGAGCTATAAATAAACAATCTGATATAATTGAATTATCAGTTAATTAGGGGGGCTAAAGTTAAAGGTATCAGTAAGATAAAACAACTACTGTTATAAATTAAATATAGTGAGAGTAAATCAATACTACATCTTGTTGATAACGAGCATGACAGATAACAATATTCTTTAATGAAAGATACAGGGAACTTAGACTATAATTTACAAAAGATTAGTAATAATAAATTCAGTTACATGGGTTTACGCATTACTGACAGTGGACAAGATTATATTAATTCATTTGAGATAAAATAGAGGCTTAAGAAGATTATTATAAAATCATAAAGGATGGATAAAATGGATTCACATATTGTGCAGTTAGGTATGAATTTATTTGAAACTGCTGGGAGACATACTTATGGTATGATCACTGATAAAATGACATTGGCGAAAGAAAAGAAAAATTCGACTGAACAACAAATAATATATGAAGAAATTATAAATGATTTAATGCAAGATAAAAACGAACTAGAAAAATATGCACAGGAGTATAAAAGACTTTATGAGAATTTAACTATTAGTGACGAAGACATAGAACACCTTCAAGCAACACTTGAAAGAATAGCTGATATTATTTTAGATAATGGCATTGTTCCTCCGGAGAAGAGTGTAGATACTAGAACTGTAATTGAATTATTTAATAAGGACACGTTAAAAACTGCCCAGTTATTAGGTTTCAATTATAAAGAAGCAATCGGGATTCCACTAACAGAAGTCAGCTCTTCATTTATAAGATCAAATTGGGTTTCGGAAGATAAGTCGTCAGATAAAAGAAAGAAAAAGAGCAAATAAGATTTAAATCATTTCAACCTATAAAAAAGATCCGATCTTATGATTTTAGGGCTGGATCTTTTTCTAAGACGACCACCCGATTAAGGGCAGTGAGAAATCGATTGACTTCTCTTTTCTTAATCTCATTTGGTTAATAATTATCATACTTATTTATCCGTAATATTTTGTATGAGTTCTTAAAACTTCTTAAAACTAGCTATGAGTATATAGAAGAGATTGGATATATCTTTTTTCTAAATCTATGCATTCTATAGTATCAGGTTCAAATAACATTAGATTGTGCCCATCGCCTAATGTACTATCAAAAATAATTCCATCATATCTTTCTTCATTCTGTAAACCTAAACTCTTTATAAAATCTACTATAAACTGAGTAGGTAAATAATCTAATTTGGTATCAATACTGCTTATAGGCTTAGAGATAGCTGTTATCATTTCATTTAAAATATCAATATTGATAGCGAATTTTGTAACTTCTTGCATTTCGAAAACATCAATATTATTTACTAACCTGAAATCAATGACTTTTAATTCTTTTCTAATAGGGAACCTTCCTACGTATACTTCATCACTTTTGTTTGGTTGGATTTCACTTATAGCTGTAAGAGTATCATTTCCTAAATAAAGATGGCTGACTCCTTCGGCATTAGCACGTCCTGCAGTAGCCTTTTCTTTTGGTGGTGCACTCATTTCATCTTTAGTTAATACTTCACCATTTGAGTTTCTAGCTCGATAGTAATCTACATCATGTATGGTATCAGTCAACAATGATAGAAAATATTTTAATACATCATAATTTACGTAATTTGAATGAAAACGTATCTCGTGTTTGATATGAATCAAAAATTCATCCCATGATTTACCTTTTAGAATAGAGTTCTTTTCCATATAATCATCGTTTATAAATTCAAATATACCAACTTGACCATTTAATAATTCAAGTTTTTTAGGATAGTTATTTTTAAGAAGAGATTCAAGAAATCGATGTATATCTGTATCAGTATGGAAGTTGAAGATATTCCATTTGTTTTTCAGTTCTGTTTTTAAGGCAAAAAGATCATAATTAGGATAACCATTTGAAATTAGTGTATCATCTTTACTAAAAACGTTTAGCAATTCGTTGAATTTACTATCTAATCCATTATTTTTCTCCATATTGTAAACAAGAACCTCTGTACTTTTACAAAAATCACAATTTCCTTCTTCATTAAAGTTCCTTATAAATGATCTAAGTACTTCAGAGTTAAAGCACATTTCACAACAAATCATAATAGTTCTTCCCCATCTAATATTGTCTCTACTAATTCAATATGATGCATTATACAAAGTTTTTTGAGTGTTGGTAGTCCCGGATAAGTTCCCAATTTATAATGTTCGAGTAATGTTTGAAGACCAAGAGTATCTAATCTGCTATCCTGAGGTTTAGATTCATACCATATATTTAATTTTTTTGCTGCTTCGTTGAACTTACCAGCAGGGTTACTGATATCATCATTTGTATCAGAAACAAAATGGATTATATTAAAACTATTATCATCATTTGGATATACAATATGTATTGCTACAGCATATGGAGCAAAGCCACCTTCGTTAAACTCTTTTCCAACTATTGAATAATCAGAAAAACCTATATAACCTTCATCTTTGTAATATAAATGTTCTTCGGAGAAAAATTCGTCCTCATAATCCTCATAGTCTCTATTTCTTAATTGTCTATTAAATTTATCTTCAAGAATAATCAAGTTTTGACCATTTAATTTTCTTTTAAATGAGCGGTCGTCTGGAATAAAGTTATATTTTGGTGGCATACTTTCAAAAATGTCAGAATATGAATCCATAAGTGAACGTTCTGAATGCAGTAATGCAATTTCTTCTCTGGTAATTCCATAATTATCTTCAATTTCTAAAATCTCTTCTTCAGAATCTTTATTTAAGTAATGTCCTATTAATACAGCAGGGCTTTGAATAATCTTTAAAAACTCATCATTCAAAGATTCTATATTTAAGTCTCCTTCAAGAGATCCTACCTTCGGATTGACAATAATTATTAATTTAGCGGACTTATTCTCGAATTCTGCCACAGTTGATTTTAATGTGGGACTGATTTTTACGGGTTCTATTATTGGAATAATTTTTTCTGTTATACAATCTTCTGATTTCAAATCTCTAATAGCTAAGAGGTCATACTGTCTGCCTCTTAATAACGGAAAATACATGTCTAAAAACCTCCATTAATATATCTTATTCAGTAAATCAGTATAATTTTTATCTGAAAGGTTGGCGGAATAAATTAACCAATTTACTTCTTTAGGTATTTTTTCTATATAATTTGTAGGATTCGGTAGATATCTTTTTTTGATAGTCTTTAAAACCTCTTTTTGAGCCTTTGTTTTTTCAAGCAGTTTGAAATAATAAAAGTAATTATCAAAATGATCTACAGGTCTAATGTTATCTGGGACATCATAATATTTCATAATCAAATTTTGATATTCATTCTTTCGTAAAAGCTTAAATAACGTTAAATAATCTAAATCATCATTATTGATAATTGATTTTCTTTTTATAGACAGACGATTTCTATTTGTTAATACGATAATACCTATATTTTTATAATACTTACTTATTGTTTTATAAACAGGATAATAATATTGTTCTGTCGTTACTATATATACATGAGAAAACACCTTATAATAATCTGAGATTTGATAAACAAGTCTGTCAAGATTATCTAAGTCTGTTTTAATTTCATAAACAATACTATTTAAATTATTAATAATGACAAAGTCAGGTTTTGATTTAGCCACTTTAATCTCGCTTAAAGCAACTGCGGTATTGAGGCTATAGTTTCTTAAAAAGATATTGTTGAACAAAGTATTTTTAAAAAAATACTCATTCCTATACTCATTTTCCAAACTAATATAGTGTTGTTCTACGTTCTGGATGAACATACTCTTATTAAACTCTGGTTCATTTAATATATTAAAAATATTTTTCTTAGTAAAATATGCTTTATAGTCTAAATAATTCAAAAAACCTCACGCTTTCATAAATCTTTATACTAGCTAAGTATATCTTAAATTATATTTAATTGAAATTTATTCAAGTACATGTATCTAGTTTAAAACGTTCTATTCAAAATTTTATGTATCGTTTGCAGGGTCTGAGATTATACAGATAGCAGAGACCAGATTGTATTAGATGAATGACAGGGAGTGGAATATATGTCTGTTTTTATGTCTTGAATTTTTATCATTACCTCTAAAATTGTAGTAATATTGTGACAACTACTATTCTATCCAAAAGGGGAACTGACATGACACTTGAAAAGATGGATGATTTTATTCTAAAGCACCGTGACGACTACCTGAATCAGCTTTTTAATCTGCTTAAAATTAAGAGCATCAGCACTAACGAGGATGAGATTCGACATTGCGCTAATGTCTTGAAGAGCGAGATGGAAACCCTCGGACTCGATACGCAGCTCATCGAAACCGGCGGTAATCCTGTTGTCTACGGCGAGCTTCTAAACGATAAAAACCGCTTCACCTTGCTAATCTACGGACACTATGATGTCCAGGCTGTGGAACCGATTGAGCTATGGGATTCGAATCCTTTCGAACCTGAAATTAGAGACGGCAGAATATATGCACGAGGTGCCGGGGATAATAAAGGCCAGCTGATGGCCCAGCTGCTCGGACTGAAGACTTATCAGGCGCTCTACGGCGAGCTTCCTATTAACGTGAAGTTTATCTTTGAAGGGGAAGAAGAACTCGGGAGTGTGCATCTGGCGGAGTTTGTCGAGAATCACAAGGAACTGCTTGAAGCGGATTTAGTCTATACGTCGGATGGTTCTTCGCATAACAGCGGCGATCCGTTAATTCTGCTCGGTGTCAGAGGGGTGCTGACGCTTGAAATGACGGCGAAAGGTGCGGATTTTGATAACCATTCCGGCAATACGGGCAATATCGTGCCGAATCCTGCCTGGAAACTGATGCGGCTGTTGAACACGATGCGGGATGATGACGGGAATGTGCTGGTGGACGGTTTTTACGATAAAATTCGAAAGCCGAGCGACAAGGAAATGGAACTCCTGAAGCGGCTGCCTTATGACCAGCAGGATATCGCAGAGAAAATCGGTTATAAGAATCTGGATATGGACGGGGCATCGTATTACCATAAGCTGACCATGGAACCGACCTTTAATATTGCGGGTATAGAGAGCGGTTATACAGGTAAGCATGCGAAAACAATTATCCCGTCGACGGCGACGGTTAATATGGATATCCGGCTGGTGGCGGACCAGGACCCGAAAGATGTTTTTAGAAAAATTGAGGATCATGTTAAGAAAGTAGATCCAAGTGTGACTGTAACTTATAAAGGCGCCATGCGCCCGTCGAGAACACCAGCGGAACTGGAGATTGTTCAAGTCGTGACAGATGCTATTGGTCACGCCTACGGCAAAGAACCTTTAGTCCAGCCGAGCATGCCGGGCTCCCTCCCGGACTATGTGTGGACGGAAATATTAAACACGCCGTCCATCATCATGCCGTACGCCAACTTCGACCAGCACAACCATTCACCGAACGAGAATTTGAAAGTAGAGAACTTTTTGAACGGGATTAAGTGTACGTGTAATTTGGTGAGGGAATTGGGGGAGAGGAATGTTTAAACTGATGTAACTGTCTCATATTCTATAAATGCTAGTTTAAAATGGATAATGAATTAAAATTTTTGTCGGACTTAAAGAGAGAACTTAAAGGGCGGAAATATCTTAAACATAAAAGATATTTAGGTGAAAAAGAAAAGTATATACAATGATATTCAGAAACAGAAAGCGAAAGAAGTCTAATGTTATTTCTAACGATAGACTTCTTTTTAATTCCTGCATTTAATTTTATAAAAGTACCTTAACAATAATTATCCGAGGAGTCTTAATAAATCGTAATTAACATAGACTTTATTTTTAGTTTTAGCTTTGTCAGTATCTAATAGTTTTAAATCAACTAAATGATTTAATCCGTTTCTGGCAGTAGTTGGGCTGATATTTAAAAAATCAGCAACTTCCCGGGTGGAGACTGATGGTTTCGTAAATGAGTAAAACCAAATTTTATTGATACTGCCGGTAGAATTGATTAGCCTTAACCCTTTTCTAGCCAGCTGTTCTATAGATTCAAGTTTGTTAAGTATGCTTGTTGCCATTCTTTTACAAGCATCAAGGAAAAATTTTATCCAGGCATACCAATCTGGGTTATTGCCGCGTACACCATTTAAAAGATTATAGTATCTAAGTCGTTCCTTTTCTAATTCTTCACTTACGAAGAAAACAGGATATTCAATTAAATTGTCACTCATAGTATTGAGCACAATTAATATTCTCCCCATTCTTCCATTACCGTCGAGAAAAGGGTGGATAGATTCGAATTGGGCATGCATGATTGCAGTTTTAATTAAAGGATCAGAGTCTATATCAAGCAAGATATGATTTTCTTGATTACTTGTATTGAAAGTATAATGTTCTTGACCGTTAACATAATTTTCAAGATTACTCATGTAATCGCTAATATCACTAGCAGGTATCGGAATGTATACAGCATCCTCAATTCGATCCGTTGGACCAATGAAGTTCTGAATCTTTCTAAATTCACCGGCCGATATTGTAGTGCCTCTAGTATTTTCTCCCATAAGTATTTCGTGGAGCTGTTTAATTAAACGAGTTGAGATAGGATAGCCCTGATTAGTCAACTCAATTCCTTCTTTTAATGCAGCTAAATAATTATCAACTTCAACTACTTCACTACTTTTTCTTTTCTTAGTGGCATCTTCAATCATGTCGGCAAAAGTAACCTGTGTACCTTCGATACGAGTAGATTGTACAGATTCTTGTAAACTTAATATCTGTATAAGCTGAGAATTAATGATTGAATGATTTAATTCAGAATTCAATTTCCCAATCAGAGTTTTAATTTCTGCAATTTCTTTATACAGTACTAAAGCATCTTCCATTTTAACTTCCGGTGGAAGCATTTGAATACCTTGGATAGCCATAACGCACCTCACATTCCTTTTAGTTTCTAATTATCGCACTCTATTAGTCAAAAAACAACATAAATTGGTTTATAGATTGAGAGTTATAATGTAATAAGTCTTGTTGAAGTGGGTTACAATAGAGTTAAATAAAATAAAATGGTAATTATAAATTTTAACTCAAAGGAGGTTCTAATGAAAAATCTATTCCTATTAATAATTTTTATTTTAATTATTGTACTCGGTAATTCTTTTGAAACTTTAGAACCTGTATCTAATACCTTCGAGTTCCTGTATGTTAATTTTAATTTCCCTTTATTAATATTAATTATTATATTTATATTCAAACAAGAATTGAAAGATTTAATCAATAGAATATCCAAAATCACACACGGAGAAACTAGTATCCATTTGGATTTAGAGTACTTAAAAGAAGGTTTAGAGAATAAAGCGGATTTTTATAAGGATGTTGAAATCAAGCAGGCTCCCAGAATTGGTGGTGGAGGCAGATTTAATATTCCTAATGAAGATCTTATTAGAATGACAAAGATTCAAATATTATATACTCAAAATATGTTAAATAACTATTTAGAAAATGAAGGCTCAGTTGCAACTATACAGAAGTTATATATGGCATATGAAGAAGTGCTTAAATTGCACTACAATTTAACCTATACAGATATAAATACTATGAAAAATAGAATTAGACATGATGGAACTGAAGAGGAACTGCAGTTATTTGATGAAATAGTTGCTTTCTATTCTGGAGTGACTTATTTTGACTCACATGAGAATGGCACAGGAAAATTATTGAGAGACAAAGATGTAATGAACTATAAGAAGCTTATATCTGTAGCTGTGAGTCAGTTCTATTTTTACTCAGTATTTAATCATCCACCCGATAATATGCAAAACAACTAAATATTTATTGATGAAGATATTTTTGTAACAGTATTAAAAATAAAGACACGGGGTGACAGTATGTCTGAAGATCATAAAAAAGTATTTGTCAGCTATGATTGGGGAACACTTGAACATGAACAGTGGGTATTTGATTTAGTGAAGGATTTACGCAGTGATGGAGTAGATGCCATGATTGATAAATTAATCACTCAAACAAATACAGTGCAATTAGAAAGAATGATGGTTGAGAGGATGAATGAAAGTGATCATGTAATTATGGTACTCACTAAGGAATACGCTCAGAAAGCAGATAGTATGCAAGGCGGAGTTGGTTTTGAAACTCTTCAGAGTTTACCAGATTTACTTAGTAACTCTGATAAGTATATTTTTATACTGCGTCATGATGGAGACTTCAAGGATGCGGTTCCATCTCATCTTCGAGGCTTTCATTTTATAGACTTTTCAAGCAATAGTGAATACAAAAGAAAGTATGAGCAACTGTTATACAGAATAGAGGGGGTGCCGTATTATGAACTACCTCCGCTTGGTAAGAAGAAGGAATTAAAGCCGGGATATTCTAATATAGAGAACCTTACATCTAATAATCAAGTATTTGATGATATTGATTTACCAAAGCTAAAAGAGTTGAATGATTTAGAAAAAGATAAGCTGGAAGGCAGTGTTTATAGCGAACTGGTTGATTTATTCAACCAGCTGTTTATAGAACTGGAAAATAAAAATTCTAATTTCCAGTATACTAAAGAAGAAATAAATCAGCAGAAGCATGTCTTTAAGTTATATCTTGATGGGAACTTAAAGACAGGAGTGAAAATATGGAGAGGAAATCATCTCTTTCAAGGAATCAATTTTCAATTCGGACATATGCTTGATATTAATTCCGATAATACTCTGAATGAAAGTCTCGTATTTAATTATAACCAAAATGGTGAATTCACTATGAAATTAATGATGAATATACCGGGGAATTCTGAGTATAAAGAGATAGCTGCAGTAGTCAAAGAATTATGGAATACCAGAATAGAGCCCGTATTGAAACAATAGGATTGAAATTTTAATATTTAATGTAAATAAAACCTCAAATATTATATATGTCTGAGGTTTTTATCTTCTTGATTAATCTTTTATAAAACTTGTTATGCCTTCTCTATAATGACCTTTAACTGACCATCTTAATAATATCGTCGTCATTTCTTTCGGTGTATACGGATAGTCGTTTTTTATCCACCAGACGATACTGTTGAAGTATGCGCCCGTTGAATAGCTGATCAATAGGTTTTCCAGCACCAATACCTCGTCTTTTGATGCTGCATAATCAATTCTTCTTTTTATATACTCTTCCAGTATATATCAGATAGATGGCTAATAATTATTTTGTCGTTTAGTATAAGAATAAAGGATTATATAAGGAGGACTATCATGGAGAGAATTAGAACACTTGTAAATGAACTCAGAGTAAATGATGAAAATTTTGCATTCGAACATGTTCTTAATAATCTGGAAGACGTTATTGAAAAATTTGGAGTGAAGGTTTTCTATAGTGATATGTCCGGTTTTCCTAATCCACGAAAAGTAAGCGGATATACCCGAATGGCCAAAAATGGTCAGCCTGAAATCGTTGTAAATGCTAAGGAGTCAGAAGGCAGAAGAAGATTTACAATGGCTCACGAACTCGGGCATATTATTATGCATTGGGGATATCCTGAAAGTAAGATATCAAAAGATCAAATGACTATTTTATATAGACAGGACTCATATTATAATCACGATTTGTATGAGTATGAGAAAGAAGCGAATGAATTTGCTGCTCAATTATTAGCACCGATAGACGTTATTGAAAGAGTCATTGTTGAACCTGTAAGTTCATTTGAAGAAGATCAACTCGACTTTTTAAGTTCGAGAATTGCAGAGTCTTTTAATATTACGAAATCATTTGCAAATGTGCAGTTAGAAAAATTAAGGGCCTAAGTTAATGAGCGAAAAGAAAACAACGATAGATGAAGAGCTGCTGGAAGAGTTGAAAAAAGACGTTAATCCTGAAAACATAAGATTGACTATCACTTCTAAAGAAGAACGTGAATATGCAGAAGAAGATAGAAAAAACGCTTTTGATGATTACCAAGAATATAAAAAAGCCGTGGGTGGGGTTATACTTTTCCGACAACTGAAAAAATTATTATTATCGTGTTCGTAAGTGCGACCTTTTTAAACACTTTTGCTTTATTGACACTAATATTTAAATATATATTTAGTCCAACAGATAATCTAATGCAACATAATAAAGATATAGAATGACAAATGTGTCAAACAATATTAGTTCGTTTTTATTAGAACCCCAGAACCTCCAAACGCCGGGAAGAGAGTTCGGGGGTTTCTTGGTGCTTATCGCCTAATCTTTTCTTTGCAGCTCAAGCCAGCGCTTAAACAGCTGCACGATGCACCCGACGATAATCGGGCCAACGGAATATAAAAAAATAGTGTCCATGAATTCCACCTTCTCCCGATCCGTATTTCGTCCAGAAAGAATAGAAGATACATTAATTATACTAAAACGGAACATTTGCTCGATTATTAAATACACTTTTCTTAAAATAGTATTAGTTTTTAAGGATGCAGTGGGTATAGGATTGTAGATGAGACGGGGAGGGATTATTATGAGGTATATCAAGAGAAGAGATTTAGATATTAGTAATATACCGGATAATCGAATTATTGCCTTAAACAAGTCCATAGAAGAAGGATGTCGATCTGTAGGGAAATTATCGCCACTCGTTGGCAAAAAGAAAATTAGTATCAAATCTAAACGGGCAGATAAGAAGTGATTTCAAGTTGTTATGATAATTTAGGCTAATTTTCTAACTGATTATCTTCAAACTAGAATCCATTTTGTTATATATTAAATTATAAGTAATAAAAATAGTGCGTATAACTTCGCTAAACCTCCAAACACTGGGAAGAGTGTCTGGAGGTTTTTCGTTTTAAATTAAATCTTTAGCTGAATGTAACTAAGTTGTAGTCGACTACACAATATTGTATAATTAAGTAGCCTAAGGAGTGAACCTAAATGAAAATGAATGAAGTTGTAATTAAAAATGTGAAGCACTGGCTTAAAGAAAATGATAAGACTCATGAATGGTTGGCGGCTGAATTAAATGTAAGTAAATCATTGGTTGGCCATATGTTGTCCGGGAAAAGAGCGATTTTGCCGAAACGTATTGAAGACTTGTCAAGAATCACCGGTATTCCCATGAAAGAATTAGTTAAAGACAGTTCTCAATCAGGTGGTTTAACTGTGCAACTTCGTGGTCAAACTTCTAATCGTCGTTCCAGACAGGATTTGAAGTCAATGATATTTGCTATTGAAGATTACATTGGTTTAAAGAGCAGGTGATAATATGGACTTAAAAATTCAAGCTGAAAAAACAGCAGAAGCTTTTGCGCAGGACTTTTTAGAAGAAAAGTTTGGCAATGATATTTTTATCGGTGCACATATTGAAAAACTGATAGATGACAAAGTCAATCTGATTTATCAATATACCGAGGATGAGAATTATCACGGGGCTGCAGTGGTTCATGAATCGGGTGAGGAGTTTATCGCATTGAATACGTTTCAGCCGCTTCGAATGCGTTATTTTACAGCAGCGCATGAACTATGGCATTTATCTGAAGGCAGTCAAATGCAGTCTGAATCATTTGACCATGAAAGAGCAGCAGACCGTTTTGCAGCTGCAGTGATGTTGCCCAAAGGTCTGACAAAAGATTTATGGAAAAAGTTTAAACGTGAATATGGTACAGAAGAAGCGGTGATTCATCTTGCGGATTTTGCTAGTGTACCATATGACGCAACGGCCCGGCGTGTCAGAGAACTTGGGGATAGGGATGCTCCAGTGAGTATACCGGAAGATGAGTGGAAGCAGAAACGTTTTGTGTACAACTTACCTGAAAGTTTTCTAGATCAACCTCAGGCTATTGAAAAATTCGAAGCGTACGAAACGATTGTACGAAATGCAGTTGAGCAGGAGAAGCTGGACAGTCTGACTGGAGCAAATAAGATAGGGAGATATAATCCCAAACTTGCAGAGGTGCTGCAGGAACAGAAAGCCGAATACCTGAATAATAGAGAACAAAACGATGCGTAAGGGTAAAGTATTTATAGATGCTAATATTATTATTTATGCGGACAGCTTTGGGAAGACAGATGTGTTTGAATGGATTAATAATTTATATGAAGAAATCTATATTCATAAAATAGTTTTAGAAGAAGTAAAATTATCATCTGCAAGGAAAAAGATTGAAGGTTTCATTACTGAAAAACGCTGGTTACTGTTTGATCCTGAAGATGAAAAAGCTTTAACGGATAATCAATACGATTTGTATGAAGCCTATTTAGATGATGTACACGAATCATTTCGACAATTAGATGCTAAGAAAATTCCTGATTTTAAACTCTGAGATTGCCTCAAACTGGAAACCAGATTCACTCTATGTTAAATTAAAAGTAACAAAAATAGTGCACATGATTTCATCACCCCCAAATGCTGGGAAGAGCATCTGGGGGTTTTAATGTCTTGTCATTTTACTTTTTATTATGACTGATGTTATAATTCAAGTAACAAAAAGATATTCCATTGCAACACCGAACCCCCAATCTACTGGTCCTAGATTGGGGGTTTTTTTGGTGTGGTTTTCGCCTATCATTCATCGCGTTTGTCTAACCAGTATACAAAGTACGCAACCAGGCACCCGGTGATTATGGGTGCTAAAATTTCTACAAAAAGATAATCCATTGCTTCCACCTCCTCCCGGTCCGATTTCGCCCGGGATGGATAGGCGATATACTAATTATACCAAAAATCGAACGTTTGTTCGATTTATTTCGGAAAATTAAAATGAAATCCCGCATTTTTTATCACTCTTATGCTAAAATAGAACATAAGTTCTATATAGGGGTGATCTTCATGTATGACTATAATCTGTGTCCGCAGTACGATATTCTGTGCATTGATTTGAAAAGTTTCTTTGCGAGCGTGTCCTGCAGGCTGAAAGGGCTGGATCCGCAAACGATCAAGCTCGCTGTTGTCGGGGATACCAAGAGCATGGGTTCTGTCGTGCTGGCTGCAACGCCTGAATTAAAGAAGCTCGGGATTAAAACAGGGTCCAGGCTGTTCGAGATTCCCGCCAGAAGCGATATTTTTATCATCAATCCTTCCATGAAAATCTATTTGGATTACTCTATGAGAATAACGGAAATTGCGCTCAAATATGTTGCACCTGAAGATTTTCATCAGTATTCCATCGACGAGTTCTTCATGGACGTGACGCACAGCTATCACTTATTTGTCGCTTCACCGAGAGAGCTTGCCAAGAAGATAAAAACCGAAATCTATGAAGAGACCTTAATCGAATGTGCCGTCGGGATCGGTGATAATTTGCTGTTAAGCAAGGTGGCTTTGGATATTGAAGCGAAGCATATGCCGGACGGGATTACCGAATGGCGCTACGAGAATGTTGTTGAGAAAATGTGGCACATCAAGCCTTTGAGTAAATTTTGGGGCATTAATAAGAAGAGTGAAAAGAAGCTGAACCAGCGCGGTATTTTTAATATCGGAGACTTGGCCCGCTATCCGCACGAGTACCTGAAGCGGGATTTCGGCATTATCGGTGTCGACTGGCATCTGCACGCGAACGGCATCGATTTCAGCAAGATCAGCGAGAAACATAAAGTCCATTCACCCTCGATTGCAAAAAGTCAGATTCTGATGCGCGACTACAAGTTCAGTGAAACTTATGTTGTTTTGTTTGAACACGTGGATGAAGTGACCCACCGCATGCGGCTCATGCATCAGCTTGTAAAGACGGTGCAGTTTTCCGTCGGCACGAAAGACGGGCATATTTACCGCAAGCAGTTCACTATTAAAGAAGGCACCAACAGCGAAGATGTGATTATGAAAAGACTCTGGCAGGAGCTGAAGACAATCGCAGATCCGTACGCTCTCTACCGGACCATCAGCGTCACGCTGACGAACTTTATCCCGGACAGCCAGAAACAGGTCTCGCTTTTTCAGGACGTCGACAAAATGCTGAAAGAAGAAGCGCTCATGAAGACCATCGATGCGCTGAAAGTAAAATACGGCCAGCTGAGCGTCATGCGGGCCATCAGCTGCACCGAAGCGTCTACGCTGAAACTCCGGGAAGGTTTAATCGCCGGTCATAAAAGGTAGAATATGGATAAGGAGTGATATGATGCGGATATTAATACTTATTTTATCAGTACTGAACTTAATCTATCTGATTACGACAATCGCAGCGAATGAAGCGGGTAATATTTACCTGTCACCGATGGGGCTGCCGTATTATATTGCAATCGGACTCGCAATTTTAAGTGTCGTTATACTCTTAATTACGAAAACCGGCGAAGGCAGAGCGAAGAAATTGAGTTTGTCAGCAATACTGGTCAACGTTGTTGGAATCTTTTTAGTGAGCATATTGTTTATGTAAGGAAAGATGAAACGCCTGGTGAAGAGCTAGGCGTTTTTATCAAAAAGTGTAAAGGAATAGAATTTTATCATTGTAATGAAGCTTGACTAATACCTGGAAGAGAGAAGTTGATGACATGGCTAAGAGTTATTTAATTAAGGATCTTACAAAAGGCGAAATCTCTTTAATAAATGCATTAGAAAGACTACTTATCATAACTTATTCAATGGAAAACTTAGAGATAAAAAACTGGGTTATGAAAGAGATAAGTGGTTATAAAGATAATGAAAAGATTCCTAACTACAGAGAACATAAAAGTATGAATTTCACTTATCAAGGAATAAATGGTCAAATGCAAGTTAAGAATGCCCCGTTACCAATTACATGTTTCCCAGAAGAACTTCAAGAATCTGTATCTACAGTAACAATATCTGAAGGAGTAGGTGTTATAGAGAAAATAGTTAATAAAAACTATAGACCTAGTTATGATTTAACATTATATGCACCGTATATCTATGAAAAGACAGGAATACAATGTTTGAGCATCACACATAATATCAATTCGACAATATACGAAAAGGTATACAGCACAATTAGATTGAAAGTTATTCAAATACTTTTAGACTTAGAAAAGAGTTTTGGGGTATTAGACGACTTAGATATAAATACTGGAGATTTAAGTAAAGAAGAAATTAAAGAAGTAGAGCGAAGAGTAATCTCTATTATTGCTGATGGAAAGGAATTGGATGTTAATGATTGATGAAGTATTTGTAAACGATGTGACATTACTACTTATCGGGTCAGTAATAACGTTAATTGGTGCTATATTACTATACTTTTTACAGCAGATGATATTAAGATATGTTCAACGAAGAGGTGAAATTTCACTATACTATAAACACGTACATAATAAAGTGAATGGGTTACCAGCATCAATTAGAGAAGGAGGAACTCTTTTAACAATTCCTTTATGGCTAGAACTTCATAATAATAAAGAGGTTAATCAAGTTGTAAGAAATATTAACGTAGCATTATATAATTCAGAGAGGATGGTAGATAAAGCAATCCAAACTAACTACATGACCAAAGGTGAAGAGAAAATGTATTTGGGTAATAATGGATCATATTCTTTTAACTTACCATCAGAATCGATACAACAATTTGAAGTGTATTATCTATTTAAGAAATCTGATGTAAATAAGAAATTTGACTCTGTATACATAACTTACTACACATCTAAGGATGAAATGATTCAATCGAAAATTTTAGACTTAAAAGATGGCTGGAATACTAAAAAGTTGAATTTAAAGAATGATTGGATTAAAAGCAAGTCTTAAAAGACTGCTTCATTAATTTAGGAAAGGAAGAAACTATGGAAAAAGATTAAGTATCTTATTTTGGGAGCCTGTAGTAATTAAGTAGACTGAACCAAGTGAAGCGGTAATAAAATTTCATCCTGAAAGAAAAATCGGAAATGAATAAGAGTCAGCCATCCCATGACCAGACAGTGGAACTTGCTGAAATCGGTAACCTGGAAGGAATAACTCACGGAGCAACGGTATAGGTGATTGATATGCATGCTGAGACACTTGAAGAATCAGTGCAGAATGTAAATCAGGAAAACTCTGAATTTGATTATTTCAACATACACGGCTGTCGACGGTGTGGCATTTTAGCCTGAAAGTAGTGGCTTTTAATAAAATCCTGAGGACAATGTGAGAGATAGACGAATAACAAGAATAAACTTTTAATCAATTACAAGATAATTCATATAGAACTTCAATAAAACAATTACTGTGATATTTAATAAAATTTCAAATATACTTTATATATTATTTAGAATACTTAAACTGATAATGTTATTAATTCAAAAGGGGAGTATAACTATGATTAACGAACTTGATGAAATATTAAAATCTAGTGAATCGCTACCGTTCTTATTTGTTGGATCGGGTTTCTCTAAAAGATATCTAGCTACACCAGATTGGAAAGGTTTATTAAAGGAAGTAGCTAATAAAATAGATAGTAACCCATTTTATTTTGGAAAATTAGAAACGATAGCAAGCAAAAAATTTGATGAATCATCAGAATATAATAATTATATGACCTATTTATGTGATTTAATATCCATCGATTTAGACGAGCTTTGGTTTAGTGAAGATGAGTTTAAAGAAAATCGGGAAAAACATGGAGATTTAGTGTTGTCTCAGAAAGTAGAACCTATAAAAATAGAGATTTCAGAGATATTAAAAAAGAAAACACTTCATACAGAGGAATATGCAGAGGAACTAACATCTTTAAACGATATTACATACAAATCTGTCGCAGGTCTTATAACGACTAATTACGATGAATTATTGGAAAACATATTTGATTTTAAAACATATAATTCTCAAGATGAACTTTTATTTAATCAAAATTTAGAAGTAGGAGAAATATATAAGATTCATGGGAGTGTTACAGATCCTTCATCTCTTATGATAAATACTAAAGATTACCAGAGGATTGAAAAAAAGAACAAATATATAGCAGCTAAACTCATGACTATTTTTATAGAACATCCTGTTATATTTATGGGGTATTCTATAGGTGATGAAGATATTAGAAATATATTAAGCGCGATAACAGATTGTCTTGAAGAACCTCAAAAATTAGAATTACAAAGAAGATTGATTTTCATTGAGTGGGATGAAAAAGTCGAAAAAACGGAAGAGTCTACACTGATGATTACTTTTTCACCTAATGAAGATATCACACTTACAAAATTTATAGTTAAGGATTTTGGTGATGTATATAAAACTGTTGCTAAAAATAAATCCGATATACCAGTGAAAACTTTGAGGAAATTAAAGCAAGCAATGTATAATTTGGCTTTATCTTCTTCCAATGATGAAACAATTTTTGTGCAAAGCCCGGATGAAATAATAGAGAATGATGAATTTGAGATTATAGCAGGGTTTGGACTAATGGAATTAGCTAAACGTGGCTACGGGAGTATAGACCCTGCAGAAATATATCAAGATATCATCTTAGATGATTCTAAGTTCAATAATGAATTACTAGTTGAAACTACTTTGTCAGATGCGCTACATAAAAAATCTGGTTATCTACCTTATAGAAAATATCTATCAAACTATCCATATGAAATTCCTGAAAGAATTAGGAAGAATATGAGAAGATTTGATAGGATAGAACAATTCTTACCTCAAGCAGTTTTAGACAATAGAAGATATATGGAAGTTTCATTTGACGAAGCTTTGACTATGAAGAATCCTCATGAATCTCTTGCATTAGTAGATTACAGTGTAGAGGAAAACCTTAACAGTCTTCATCCTTATTTGATGCAAGAACTTGAGAACAATCCTGATTTGATTAGAACAAGTAATCCATTTAGGAGATTAATTAGATTATTTGACTTTATAAAATACACTTAAAAAATAGTTTATTCAGATACAATTAAACCATTAAAAAATTGCTGTCGGTGTAGTCCGACAGCAATTTTTGTGTTTTACGTTCTATTAAATTACATCGTCTGTTACTTTCATCAGCTTCAAATTGTTCAATGCCATTAATATCGTTGTTCCCACATCTGGTAATATTACAATCCATAGTGTTATCCGCCCTAGGATAACTAATAGTAGCGCAGGGACTGTAATTGCTATGCAGAACGTAATATTTGGTTTAATAATGTTCAACGTCTTTCTGTTTGGTTTAATAGTGAACGGCAGCTAACGCAGATTACGGACTATTGAAGTAACATTTGTGGTTTCTAGTCCAGTGTCCATACCTGTCACCGATGAGGCTGCCGTATTATATTGCAATCGGACTCGCAATTTTAAGTGTTGTTATACTCTTAATTACGAAGACCGGCGAAGGCAGAGCGAAGAAATTGAGTTTGTCAGCAATACTGGTCAACGTTGTTGGAATCTTTTTAGTGAGCATATTGTTTATGTAAGAAAAGAGGCGTCCGGGAAACCGGGCGTTTTTTTGGGAAAACAATTGCTGCCTAAATGTATATATGATAATATGTTCATATACTTACATAGACTATTTTAATAACGAAAGAGAGGTTATGAGAATATTGGAGAAATTTGAATCGGCGAGTGGTACTCCTCCAGAGATTGATGACGAAACATTATTTCTTGTTACTCAAACGTTTAAAGCATTAGGTGATCCAACCAGGGTAAGAATTCTTCATTTACTCTTTAAAAAAGAATGTTCAGTTAACGAGATTGCAGAGACGCTGGACATAAGACAATCGACTGTTTCCCATCAGCTGCGTTTTTTAAAGAATTTGCGGCTGGTAAAATATCGCCGCGAAGGAACAACACTGTATTATTCTCACGATGATAATCATGTGATGCAGATTCTGGAACAAATGATCAACCATGCTTGTCACAGTTAACTTACTATAATCACTTATGATACATAAGTGATATTCATTATATTGTTATATGTATATATATGAATATAGGCATAATATAAAGGAGGTTGTAACATGGGACATGATCATCACGACCATGCACATGGTGCAAATAAAAAAATATTATTAATCAGCTTTCTCATTATTACAGCATTTATGATTGTAGAAGTAATTGGGGGAGTGCTGACTAAAAGTTTAGCCTTGTTAGCTGATGCGGGACATATGCTGAGTGACTCTATTTCACTCCTGATTGCTTTAATCGCTTTTACCTTAGGGGAAAGAGCTGCCAATTACGGGAAGACGTATGGCTATAAACGTTTTGAAATCTTGGCTGCTATTATAAATGGTGCAACTTTACTTATTATTTCCCTATATATTTTCTATGAGGCCTTCCAAAGATTATTGGACCCGCCTGCAGTAGCTTCGACTGGAATGCTGATGGTTGCTTCACTTGGTTTAGTTGTAAATATCATCGTGGCATTTATCATGATGCGCGGCAGTGATACAGAAGGCAATCTGAACATGCGTGCTGCATTTCTGCATGTTTTAGGAGATTTATTAGGATCTGTGGGTGCGATTATTGCAGCGCTCCTGATGATTTTCTTTAACTGGGTATGGGCAGACGCGATAGCAAGTGTCCTTGTAGCAGTACTGATTTTAATCAGCGGATGGCGGGTGACGAAAGCTTCTATCCATGTATTAATGGAAGGTACGCCTGCTAATATAGATGTAAAAGAAATTATTACTCTGATGAAGGATACAGAAGGCGTTAAAGGGATTCATGATCTGCACGTGTGGAGTGTTACAAGCGGACAAAATGTGCTTTCCTCTCATCTTGTAGTGGATGAAAGTATGACCATAGGGGAAAGCCAGTCATTACTTGAAACACTTGAAGACAAATTAAAAGATAAAGGAATCGGCCATGTGACGATTCAAGTTGAAACATATAATCATCCGCACGAGAATTCAATTATGTGTCAAGGAGAGTATAGTATGGAAACATCTCATCATGGTCATAGTCATTAGACTAAAGCAGAACTCGGAGTGTTTAAAGAGAATATTTAAATGGAAAGCATGTGTCCCGGATTGTTCGGGATGCATGTTTTTTGTTTTTGCAAACTGATGTGTGTCAGTAATTATTTATATTTAAGCTGGCAGGTTGACAAAAATCGATTACAGTTGTAAACTTAAGTTAAATCAAATCGATTACAAACGTAAACGAAGTAAGGGGGAAACGATATGATTCGAGAATTAGATACTAATATTACTGATTCAGAATGGGAAATTATGCGTGTGGTCTGGGCGCAGGATCGTGCTGTGAGTAAAGAGATTGTAGATGTACTGCAGCAGAAAAATGAATGGAAACCTGCAACGATTAAGACCTTTATCGGAAGACTGGTCAAGAAAGGCATGCTCCATACAGAGGAGGAAGGCAATAAATATATTTATTCTGCTAATATCAGTGAACGTGAATTTATTAAACATACACTGAAGGATACATTCTCCAACATATGCGACAAGGACAACGGTAAAACGATTGAAGAATTAATTTCAAAATCAGTTTTAAGCTTTAAGGATATTGAGATGCTTGAGAAAGCACTTGAGATGAAGAAAAAAGATGCGGTTGACGTGGTGCCCTGTAATTGTGTGCCGGGCAAGTGTAACTGCTCATTATATTAAAAAAAGGAGTTGTAACTGTATATGATTACTAAAACATTAAGTATTGAAGGCATGACCTGTGCGTCATGTGTCCAAACAGTCGAAAAAGCGGCTAAGAAGCTTGATGGTGTCGAAGATTCCAATGTCAATCTTGCCACTGAAAAGCTGAAAGTTACTTTTGATAACAATATTTTATCTGAACAGGATATACAAAAAGCAGTCGAAGATGCGGGGTATAAGGCCCTTGCAGACACAGAAAAGAAAACATTTAATATCGAAGGCATGACATGTGCATCTTGTGTGCAGTCCGTTGAGAAAGCGACAAAAAAACTGGACGGTGTGATCAGTGCTAATGTGAACCTTGCGACAGAGAAAATGTCAGTTGAATATACGCCCGGTGCTGTAACTGCTTCTGATATTACAGCAGCAGTTGCCGATGCCGGTTATACTGCCAATGAAGCGATTGATGAAGCGGATACTATGGATGCGGATAAAGAGAAAAAACAAAAGAAAGTTCAGGCAATTTGGTCGAGGTTTGTCTGGTCTGCTGTTTTCACGATTCCATTATTATATATTTCGATGGGTCATATGGCAGGATTGCCGATTCCTGAAATTATCAGTCCAATGTCCAGTCCGGTGTGGTTTGCACTGCTTCAATTTATATTAACGCTGCCGGTGATGCTGCTTGGAATGAAATTCTTTACAGTCGGTTATAAAACATTGTTCAGAGGACATCCGAACATGGACTCGCTTGTAGCGCTCGGAACTAATGCTGCGTTTCTATACAGTGTAGGCGCAACGATTGCTGTACTAGCTGGCAATAGCGGCTATGTAAACAATCTTTACTACGAATCAGCTGCGGTTATTTTAACACTGATTACACTCGGTAAATATATGGAAGTCCGCTCCCTCGGCAAAACCTCCGAAGCAATCGGCAAACTTATGGGTCTGGCACCGAAGAAAGCAACGGTCATCCGAAACGGACAGGAAATGGAAGTTTCCGTAGATGAAGTCGCTGTGAATGATACTGTCATCGTTAAACCGGGCGAGAAAATTCCGGTAGACGGTGTTGTGATTGAAGGAATAACTTCAATTGATGAGTCGATGTTAACGGGGGAAAGTATGCCGGTCGACAAGAATACCGGAGACAATGTAATTGGTGCAAGTATTAATAAAAACGGTACAATCCGTTATCAGGCAACAAAAGTCGGAAAAGATACAGCACTGTCACAGATTATTAAACTAGTTGAAGATGCACAAGGTTCAAAAGCACCTATTGCAAAAATGGCAGATATTATTTCCGGCTACTTTGTCCCAATCGTAATTGGTCTTGCTATTCTTACAAGTCTCGCATGGTTTATCGGCGGAGAAACAGGATTATTCGCGCTGACAATTGCAATTTCAGTACTGATTATTGCTTGCCCGTGTGCGCTTGGACTGGCAACACCGACAGCAATTATGGTCGGAACCGGTAAAGGTGCAGAGAACGGTGTGCTCATTAAAAGTGGCGGTGCTCTCGAGACAGCGCACAAACTGGATACGATTGTTTTTGATAAAACAGGAACAATTACAGAAGGTCAGCCGAAAGTCACAGATATTATTACAGTTAACGGCGTTACGGAAGATGAAATGCTTCAATTAACAGCATCTGCAGAAAAAGGATCGGAACATCCGCTCGGTGAAGCAATCGTCAGAAAGGCTGCAGAACAGAAATTAGAAACCATTAAACTGGACAGCTTTAATGCGATACCGGGTCTCGGCATTGAAGTCAGCATCGACGGTAAAACATTATTGGCCGGCAACAAGAAACTCATGGATACACGTCAAATTACCTTAGATGCAGTGAGCGGACAGTCAGATGACTTGGCGCACCAGGGTAAGACCCCTATGTATATTGCGGTGGATGGACACATCGCAGGTATTATTGCAGTGGCAGATACAGTTAAAGAAAACAGTTTAAAAGCGATTGAAAAACTGCACAAAATGGGTATTGAAGTCGCGATGATTACCGGTGATAACAAGGGCACAGCTGAAGCAATTGCGAGACAGGTCGGCATCGACCGTGTGCTGAGTGAAGTACTGCCGGAAGATAAAGCGGAAGAAGTAAAAAAACTGCAAAGCGAAAACAAAAAGGTCGGCATGGTCGGAGACGGTATCAATGATGCGCCGGCACTTGCCCAGGCGGACATCGGTATTGCGATTGGTTCAGGAACGGACGTTGCCATGGAATCAGCAGATATTGTGCTGATGAGAAGTGATTTAATGGATGTACCTACAGCAGTAGAGCTGAGCAAATCGACAATCAGAAATATTAAACAAAACTTATTCTGGGCTTTCGCCTACAATGTTATCGGAATTCCATTTGCGATGGGTGTATTCTATCTGCTCGGCGGCCCGCTCTTGAGTCCGATGATTGCCGGGGCTGCGATGAGTCTGAGCTCAGTATCTGTACTTGCGAATGCACTGCGTCTGAAACGTTTTAAACCATCAGCAGCTTAAGAGAAAAGGGAAGGAAAGATTAATATGGACAGCAAAATTGAATTTGAACTATATACAAGGCCAACATGCTCAGACTGCCAGGATGCTAAAGCTTATATGGAGGCAAATAAGATTCCGTATACGAGTAAAGATGTCGGGCAGCACCCTGAGCTTGAAGCGGAAATGATTAAAATATCTGGAAACCGTATCGTTCCCTTATTCGCCTTTTACAAAAAAGGATTATTAGGCAGAAAGAAACTCGTAAACCATTTTATCGGCTTTGAAAACAACAAGGAAGAAATTCTCAGTTTAATAGAAAGCAGATAGAGGGTATATTTTTTTGAAAACTAAATACCATACGGGGGTATAGTATGTTATTATGAGTTTGTAAGACTAAACATTATAGGAGGAATTGATATGCAGCAGGTAACATTGGATGTTAAAGGAATGTCATGCGGATCATGCGCTAATACAATTGAAAAATCGGTAGGAGAACTGAGTGGAATTGAACTCGTAAAAGTTCTTCTTTCAGAAGGTAAAGTAGACGTATCTTATAACGAAAACACTGTAGGACTGAAAGATATTAAGAGTGCGATTTCAGAATCAGGTTATGAAATAACCGACGCACCTGAAAACAACAGCAGCTGCTCTTGCTGCAGTTAATATAGAAAATAAAGCACCCCTAATCAGAGATTCATCTGAAGAGGGGTGCTTTTTAGTAATTAGGGTATAGAAATATATAATAAGAAGTACATATGTTCAATTGCGCATCTTTCTCCAATAACGGTAGGAAATCCAGGTGGATACGAGTACTGTAATCCAGGCAGTAACAAGGACGATGCCATTAAAGAGAGACTGATTGACTGCGAAGGCGCCGAGGGCGACCAGTGAAACTTGTCCCGGGATAGAAGCGATAAAGGTTGCTGACAAAAAAGCAGACTGACTGACACCTAAAGCGCCTGCGCCATAATTGACTGGCCAATAGGGCAATCCCGGCATCAGCCTTGCTGTACACATAGCTAAAAAGCCTGCATTACTCAAATATTTTTTAACCGTCGGTCCATGTCTGCCAAGGAGTTTGAATGTCAGGTTTTGACCGGTGAATCTCGCTAACCAGTAGCCGATCCATGAGCCGATCAATATGCCGGTAAAAGAAAATAAACTGCCGGCTATGACACCGTATAGAGAACCTGCGACCAAGGCCGGGATAGTGACAGGAATCGGGGTAATGGCAATTAAAGCTGTAATACCGATAAAAACCAGCCAGCCAGCCCAGCCGTATCCCTGAATCATCTCTCTTAAGACTGCAGGTTCTGGAATATGTACATTAAAACTTAACCATATCAAGATGCCTATGAATACTATTAAAGTTACTAGGGAAATGATTGAACGGGGAGAAAAAGCATCGGTATAATCTTTTTCTGACTTCATTATGTTTCCTCTTTCCTGGATATTTTATCGAATGATATATATTTAACTTTAACTAAGGTCTTGGTAAAAGGGAATAGATTTTTAAAAAGTTTAAAATTATAGGAGGCAGCTGTTCTATGCGTATTTATACTGTCGGTCATTTTGATTATTCACTCGATAAATTTCAGGAAATGCTGCAAACAGCAGATGTGACATTCGTGATGGATGTGCGGGCATTTCCTAACAGTAAAAGCCATCCGCAATATAATCAAGAATCATTTCAGACGTGGCTAGAAGATAATGATGTAAAATATTTTCATAATAAGCTGCTCGGCGGACGACGAAAACGGTCAGGCACTGTAGGAGAAAATTTGAATGAAGGCTGGAAAAATCAATCATTTCATAACTACGCAGACTACACGCTGACAGACGACTTCAAACAAGGTATTAAAGCGTTGATGGAAGATGCGAAAGAAAATACAGTCGCTATTTTATGTGCTGAACGTCATCCTTCCAGATGCCACCGTTTAATCGTTAGTAACTGGTTAGCTGCCCACGATGTGGATGTTAATCATATAATAGTGAATAATAAAGAGGAAATAGAAATAGTGCCGCATCAGCTGGGACAATGGGGCGCCATGCCGATTATAGAAGATGATGGGGAAGTCGTTTATCCTAAGAAAACGACGAATAACTAAGCTCATCATAATTGAGCGAAAACTTAGTAAATAGTATATAAAACCTATATAATGTTATGTGTAAACAAACTAATTGGAGGCTATATATCATGACATTAGACAGAGTTGCAGTCATTACAGGTTCAGCTCAAGGTTTAGGTAAAGGTATTGCAGAAAAATTAGGCGAAAACGGCTTTAAAGTTGTATTAAGTGATATTAATGAAGAAGTGCTTAATGAGACTTTAGAAGAACTTAAAGGTAAAAACTACGAAGTGACAGCAAAAGTCGCGGATGTTTCAAAACAGGATGATCACACTGCTCTGGTTAAACATGCAGTAGATACGTTTGGTAAGTTAGATGTTTATATTAATAACGCTGGTGTTGAAGGCGCAGTTGAGCAGATAGAGAATATCAGTGAAAAAGATATTGATTTTGTTTTAGATGTTAACGTTAAAGGTGTCCTGTTCGGAATTCAGGCAGCAGCCAAGCAGCTGAAAGAGCAGGGCCACGGCGGAACGATTATCAATGCATCAAGTATTGCCGGGCATGAAGGTTTCGACTTCCTGTCAACCTACAGTGCATCTAAATTCGCAGTGCGTGGCTTAACCCAAGTTGCATCTAAAGAGTTTGCCAAAGACAATATTACCGTTAATGCATATTGTCCAGGTATCGCAGCAACAGGAATGTGGGAACGTTTAGATGAGAAATTTATGGATGTTATCGGTACTAAGAAAGGTGAAGCCTTAGAACAATACGCTTCTTCTATTTCTTTAGGACGCACGCAGGAACCAAAAGACGTGGCAAACTTAGTAGCATTCCTTGCTTCTGAAGATGCAGGTTATATTACTGGTCAGGCTATCTTAACTGATGGCGGTATAGTTTATAGATAATTTCACAAATGTTATTTAAATATAGAACCAGAGCAGAAAACTATCTGTCCTGGTTCTATTCTATTCATCGTTATAAAAGATGAATAAGGGGACTCTATTTATATGGTAACTATAGATATACTTTAATAATTAAAGATAATAAGCGCCGGGTTGCCCCGGCGCTTTTTTATTGAAGAAAATTATCTTAAATACTTGAACATAACGTTACGTCATGTGATTTAATCAAGGTAGAGGTGAAGTGCATGCATGAAAAAATGTATACCGTTGGTGAATTATCCAGATTATCCGGAGCAACGATCCGAACGATTCAATATTACGATAAAATCGATTTGCTTAAAGCTAACAGAGATGTGAAGGGCAATATTAGATATTATTCAAAGAAAGATTTAATGACACTTCAGCAGATTTTATTCTATAAACGTCTTGGCTTTTCCTTGAAAGAGATTAAAACAAACCTGGTTAATTTTGAGGATGTTTCAGATATCAAAAATATATTGAAAAACCAGGAAGATATACTGTTTCAGCAGGAAATGGATATCAAATTGAGAATGACAATTATTCAATCTGTGAATAGTGTGCTTGAAACAGACCCGAATCAGGATCTGGAACCTTTTATGGAACTTGTGCTCGGTCTGAATAAACAAACCATCCTTGATTACGCAAATGTTGAATTCAATCAAGACACGGAAGAATTATTTAACGATAAATACGATGATTACAATGAGATTATTGAAATTTACTGGCAGTGGAAACAGCTTATTCTGGAAGCGGCTTCTTATAAATTGAATAACACAGATGATAATCATCAAATTAAATTTCAATTTGGCAAGAAGTGGAATGATTTTATAAACAGTGTCACTGCCGAAGATCCGGATGCTGTCGCAGTGTTTGAAAAAGGGCTGGAAGACAGTGATAAGTGGCCGAAGGAAGATCTCTTTTTATACAACTTTTCCAATGATTTCATAGAAGATGCACATAATTATTATCTGAAAAAGGATGATGAACATGATTAAACTGGAGAACCTGACAAAAGAATACGGGGATAAAACCGTTGTGAATGATTTAAGTTTGACATTCAAACCCGGTATCGTCACAGGGCTGCTCGGTCCTAATGGGTCCGGCAAATCGACAACCATGAAAATGATTATATCTCTCGTCAATCCGACAGCGGGTGACGTACTGATTAATGGGAGTAAATATAAGGATTATCAAGAACCATTTAAACAGATTGGTACACTGATTGATCCATCGGCTTTAGATAAAAATTTTACGGCGCATCAGCATTTATCTATTATCGCTGAAGCATCAAATATCGATCCGGTCAGAGTGGATGATATGCTAGGAATCACGGGTCTCGACAATGCTAAAGATACAAAATTGAAATCTTTTTCCCTTGGAATGAAACAGCGATTGGGTGTGGCGACTGCACTGCTTAGTGATCCAGCTGCGATTATTTTGGATGAACCGTTCAATGGATTAGATGTAGACGGTATCAAATGGCTTAGAAAGCTGTTTAAGAATCTTGCAGAAGAAGGAAAAGCTGTAGTGGTGTCGAGTCATTTAATGAGTGAAATCCAGGCAGTGGCTGACCGGGTAGTCATTATTGGCCAGGGCAATCTGCTCGCGGACATGACTATGGAAGAAATGAATGAAAAAAGTTTAAGCTCTTACGTCTATGTGGAAGCAGACAATCTGGAGAAAATGAAAAAAGCCCTTGAGGAAAGACAGGCAGTAATTAAGAGGAAAGATGACGGTTTTGAAGTTCGGAACCTTGAAGCAAAAGAAATCGGCAGACTGGCTCTAGAGGAGCAGCTGATACTTCATGAGCTTAAGAGTGTGAAACCTTCCCTCGAGGAACTATTTACGGAAATCACTTCCGGAAAAGCGGATTACGTATCACAAGGGGCTGAGGACAAATGATGAACTTAATTAAAGCAGATTTTAAAAAGATATTTTACCTGCCGGCCTACCGGAATTTTTTAATGACCACGGTAATCTTGAGTATCGTGTTCGGAGCTATTTTTCTGTTCACCATTAATATTACTCAAGGCAAAGCATTAACAGACCTGACCTTTATAGAAATGATTGATATTTCATTCCTTGGGATAGATGTTACGACTATTATGCTCATCATATTCACAGCGATGTTTATCTCGAAGGATCTGTCTCCGGGAGCCGTTCATACGAATTTAGCGATTACTCCGGACCGCAGGAAATACTTTCTTTCTAAGATAATATTTATGGCTGTGTTATTTATCATTATCAGTACAGCAGTCACAGCATTATTAGTGATTATCAGTCAGCTTATTGCTTCTGCGATTGGATTAAGCGGGCTGAGTGCTGCGGGAAGCGGTTTTGTACAGCTCATCATCGGTTCTATTATCATGGTCTTATTTTATACGCTCTTAAGTGCAGCTGGGACGTTTTATATTCAATCGGCGGCTGGGGGAATCACCTTCGCTTTAGGTATCATGTTCCTTCCTGCACTCATTAAGATGTTTCCTGCCGGCGTATCAGACCCTTTACTTGTTATATTTCCTGAAAACGCACTGAATTACTTTATCGGTGCCGGCAACGGTTCATTTGTATTATCTGCTGCTGTTCTTCTGGTATGGATTATCATCCCATCCGTAATTGCCTTGTGGAAATTTAACAAAATCGATTATTAAGCGTGCGGTTATGCCGTAAGGCCTGTCCAACAATGTTGGATGGGTCTGTTTTTATTTGGGGGTATGACTAAAAACATGAAATTCAAAAGCGTTTATACCAATCGCTGGCGTAAATGTATATATTATAAGTAATGGACCAAGCTTAATTTGAGAGAGGGGAAGTTATGTGAAAAGGTTAAGTGTGTTAGTCATGATTCTGTTTGTCAGTGCTTGCGGCGATGGACAGACTGAACAAAGTGAAGCTGACAGTCAGGAAGAAACAGCGTCTACTGAAGAACAATCCGATGATGAGTTGACGGAATTAGAAAAAGAAAATGAAGAGCTGCGTAAAGAACTTGCAGAGGAAGAAAAAGAAGAAGCCGAAGAAAATACGGCTAGTGAAGCGGATAAGGCAGAAGACTCAGAAGATGAAGCGGCATCGCAGAATGACCCGGATGATAGTGAAAAATCTGCAGCTGTTGAAGAAGAAACAGCTGAACTCGCTGTAAAAGAGTTCACTATGGAAGAACAGCAGGAAATGACCCAGCACTTCTATGACTGGGCGATAGAACGCGCCGAAATTGGAAATATGGCAGTAACCAATATGTACTTCAGTCATGGAGCAGCAGGACGCGGAGATTGGTATGCTATGACGCCTGACGGTGAAGTACAAACTCAAAATCAGGATAACCCCGGCTTCGATCATTTTGATATTCATGCTGTCGGCGGAGTGGCATTTTATCAGCCTGCAAGCGGAGACTTTGGAGAAGATGCGGACGCACCATTCCCGGGTACAGCTGAAGGCTACTCCAGATTAGCGCTGCCGGATACAAATATCCACAAGTATATGCTGGCCGACAACGGTGTGGTTTATGAGCTGATTGGTAAAAGGGAACAAATGAGCTTCTCATCAGGCTTTGGTGAATACGATGATGAAGGAACGTACGGAGAATTCCCGCCAGGAGTTGAGTTTGAAATATCAGGAGATCAGGATGCCCAGCAGGAGTGGAAAAGAATACTGGGGATGTATCAAGGGTAATATATAGGAATGGCAAAAAAAGATATGTAATTACTTACGGAATAATAAAGATAATGAAAAGGACATCACCTATTAAATCATGTTATAATAGAGTCATGAGGAGGCGGTTTATATGTTAACTATGGATTCAAAAATTAATAAACAAATCGCTAAAAATTTAGAATTAGAAGGTATGAAAGTTTCTAAAGAACAGCAACAGTTAATACTGGAAGTTATTAATTCTAATAAAAAAATTACCAACGAAATAATTAGGAAAATAGCCTTAAAATGACAAAGTATAATACACAAGGCCAAGAGGAGTATTTATTAAAATCTAATCTTTTGGGTGCGCAAAATATGAAAGAACTCGAGCAGCTCGAAAGAGTTGCTTTTTATTTATCGTCTTCGAAAATAGAAGAAGATGGTTTAGATTTCTTGTTACCCCTTAGCCCCAATACAGTAACTATACTGCATAAAAAATTATTCGGTGATTTATATGTATTTGGAGGAGAAATAAGAGATAAAACGTTAATGAAAGATAAAACAAGGTTTTGTGAACCTCAATTTATAGAAGAACAATTAAGTATATTATGCAGAGCAATAAATAATGAAAGTTCATGGAATTCCGTAGAGGAAGCTGCAGAGCGATTGTCTTACTTTAAAACAGAGTTGAATATGATCCATCCATTCCGTGAAGGAAATGGAAGAACTATCCGATTGGTAATTAGAGAGGTCGCTAAGAGTAAGGGTTACGATTGGAGTATAGATCTGATGGATAATAATGAGTATATGGAAGCTATGATTTCATCTCAATATGACACGGGAAAGCTAGAAAAAGTATTTTTAAAATCGTTAAGGGAATTTTAATAATGAAAATGTTAAATTATGCTTTTCAATGGGAGTAGTTTTATGTCCAGAATGTATGAAATCAAAGCGCGTGCTATTGAAGATAATCCTGAGCGTAAAATGACATATGATACGGAAGCCATTCGTCTTAAAACTGCAGTTATAGTAATGCACAGGTGAGCACTACTGTGGAAATGCTGAGCTGGATTACTCAAGCTGTGGGTAAAGAACTCGAAATGAGTATTGTATAAATCTGAAAAGAAAAAACACTAATTGATTTGCTGCATTCATTGTATTAATAGATAGGAAGCGTTCGGGTAACCGGATGCTTTTTTATTTTATTACGCATCAAAGCTTTAATAATATACTGAAAGTTTCATTATCTGTGGTAATAATATTTTATAATTATGATTATCAACTTAAACTTATATTTCCTTAAGCCTCTTACATAATATTTTAATAGTGTTATAATTATCTATTGCAGGATATATTTGTAAATATAATTTTTATGAAAAAGATACGGGGGTAAATGAAATGGCGAATGAAAAGCAATTTTCACGACGTGATTTCTTAAAAACCACAGGAGTTGCTACTGGAGGCATTATCGGTGGCAGCCTGCTCGGTGGCTTGATTGGTTTTAATGTGCAGGACGCAGAGAATGATGAAGCTGTCACGGACAATGAATCCCACAATGCCGGAGACTCAAATGACAGTAGTGATCTCGGCGCAAATATTCCGGAACAAGGACGCGTATTCTTCAGCAATGATGAAGATTTCAACACTATTGAAGCGGCTATGGAAAGAATATTTCCTGAATCAGATATGGGACCGGGTGCAAAAGAACTCGGTGCAGCTTACTTTTTAGATGGTCAGCTTGCAGGTGCATACGGACATAATTCGAGAGAATATATGCAAGGACCTTTCCACGAAGGAAAAGAAACACAGGGTTATCAATCTAATTTAAACCGTGCATCATACTTTAAACTTGGAATTCGAAAATTGCAAGATGAAGCAAGCGATCGGCACGATACATCGTTCGCCGAATTAGAAGCTGAGCAGCAGGACGATATTTTGAAAGACTTTGAAACAGATGAAGTTGATTTCAATGTCCCTAAAAGTACAGCGACAGCAGGCTTTTTCTTTCAGCTGTTACGTACTGCAACCTTAGAGGGTGTATATTCAGATCCGATTTACAGAGGAAATAGAGATATGGCCGGGTGGAAGATGAAACAGTTCCCGGGACATCAGCATTCTTATTTAGATACCATTGATACCGATGAATTTCAGGATATCGAGCCAATGCCTAATTTTGGCTAGGAAGTTGAGATTGTAGGAGGATAAGGAAATGGCAAAAGAGTTAGATAAAGTAGACGTTATAACGATTGGAGCCGGCTGGACAGGCGGAATTGTTGCTGCAGAAACTGCGAAAGAAGGACTGAAAGTTAAAAGTTTAGAGCGTGGACCTTACCGGGATACCACTGATTATCAGCATGTGCATGATGAATTGAAGTATGCCCAGCGCTACGAACTGATGCAGGACACTTCAGTTGAAACTTTAACTTTTAGAAATTCCAGAGACGAACGTGCACTGCCTGTCCGTCGTTTAGGTTCATTTTTACCTGGTAATGGACGAGGGGGCGCCGGTACGCACTGGAATGGTCAAACTGACCGTTACATGCCTTATGATTTTGAAATTAAGACAATGACAGAAGAAAAGTACGGAAAAGATAAACTTGGAGAAGATTCTGGTCTTCGTTATCGCGACTGGGGTATCACCTTTGATGAGATGGAAAAATACTATGATAAATTCGAAAAAACTGCTGGGGTAAGCGGTGAAGAAAACCCGCTCGGTGAAGAGCGTTCAAGTCCATATCCAAACCCGCCGATGATTAAAACAAAAACTTTAAAAATGTTTGAAAAAGCAGCTCAAGAGTTAGATTTACATCCAATTATGATGCCGTCTGCTAACATGTCACAGAATTATGAGAATCCTGACGGTGAAGTGTTGAATCAGTGTCAATATTGCGCCTTCTGTGAACGTTTCGCATGTGAGTATGATGCAAAAGCAACTCCTGATGTGACTGTATTAAAAACAGCAGAAAAAACTGGAAACTATGAAGTCCGCTATAATTCAAACGTGACTGAAATTGTTACCGATGAAGATGATGATAAAAAAGTAACTGGTGTGAAGTTCATAGATACTGAAACGCGAGAGGAATTTTTCCAGCCAGCAGATATTGTTGTCTTAACGAGCTTCCTGTTTAATAACTATAAATTGCTCAGAGTTTCAGAGATTGGCGAACAATATGACCCTGAAACAGAGGAAGGAACACTCGGTAGTAATTATTGTTACCAAACAGGTTTGGGTGCTACCGGTTTCTTTGATGAACAGTTCAATACATTTATGGGTGCAGGTGCGCTTGGTATGATTCTGGATGATTTTAACGGTGATAACTTTGATCATGATGACCTTGATTTTATACACGGCGGATCAATTCACTTTGTTCAAACAGGCGACCGTCCTATCTTATCGAACACAATCCGTAAGGGTACTCCTGAGTGGGGAGAAGAATTTAAAAAAGAATCAATTAATAACTTTACAAGAACCTTAGAAGTGTATTCGATGGCCCATACTGGACCGCATAGAGATCATTACTTGGATTTAGATGATACATACAAGGATGCATTCGGAAATTCACAAGTCATGCTCACCTATAATTGGACAGAACAAGATAATGCCAGAAATAAATATCTGACAGAACGATGTGAAGAAATTGTAGAAAAAATGGGTGCTAATCATATAGATGTAGAAAATGATGATATCGGTGAATACGATATTGTACCTTATCAATCAACTAACATCTCAGGGGGTACACCGATGGGGACAGATCCTGAGAATAGTGTAGTAAACACGTGGCTACAGCACTGGGATCGCGACAACTTGTTTGTTGCAGGCTCGAGTACATTTGTACACAACTCCGGAAATAACCCGACAGGAACAGTCGGTGCGATAGCATATCGCTGTGCTGAAGGAATAATTAAATATCATAAAGACGAACAGAGATTAGAAGATTAAAATAAACACACGCAAAATTTGCGTGTGTTTATTTTTGATATTTCAAGATAATCATTAGAAGCTCTATTTTACAAAAAAGAGTTAATAAGATTTAAAATACCTATCTGGGGTATAAGAATAGAATTAGTTACAAATAGGAGGTATTTTAAATGAAGAGCAAGAAGTTTTTATCAGCAACCATTATCTCAGCAGGTCTGCTGCTCGCTTCGTGCAGTAATGCTGAAGAAGAGCCGGCTGAAGAAGGAACGCCAGGGAAACCACTGGAGGAAGAGGGAAGTCATGAAGAAATGGATCATTCTAGTTCCGGAGAAGTACCTGACACTCTCGAGGAGGCTGAGGATCCAAAATATCCTGTAGACAGTGAAGCGATGATACTTACTGATCATATGCCGGGTATGGATGGTGCTATCGCAACGATTACCGGTGCGTATGACACGACAGCTTATGAAGTATCGTATACTCCGACAACTGGCGGTGACCCGGTAGAGAATCATAAGTGGGTAGTGCATGAAGAATTGGAAGACCCAGGTGAGGCGCCCTTGGAGCAAGGTGACGAAGCAGTCATGAATGCTACTCATATGGAAGGCATGGAAGGCGCAACAGCCACTGTGGATTCAGCTGAACAGACTACCGTATATATGATTAGTTACGTGGATACGGAAACCGGAGATCCGGTCGAAAATCACAAATGGGTAACTGAAGCAGAACTCGAAGCTGCAGAATAGAATTACTAGGATAAAGAACATCGCTGTCAGTAAATCTGGCAGCGATGTTTAATTTTAAACCTTAAAATCCGTTTAATTAAGCGAATTTTATTGATTTTTATTCCATTTCATAATGTTCTATAACGTAATCAATAATTTCGGACAGCTGTTTAACCCGAGAAACTTGTACGTGTTTGGAAATGGTCGAGACAGATCTTTGCGTCAGTTTTGCTATTTCCTTCTGACTGATTCCTGTTAAATAATACTGCATGACTTCCTGCTGCAGAGGGGTCACAGTTCTGAAAATATCAGTCGCATACATTAACGCAATTTCGATACCTTTTGGCATATCAGGACTTGAGAAATCCTGCACTTTTGATTTTTTAATTGCTTCAAGCGATTCTCTTACTGCTTTTATAGCAGGGTGGTCCCAGCGGTCCGGATTGTATTCAGGATAAGAATCATCTACGGTATGGAAACTGCATTTTAAAGGAAAATTTGAAGCAGGCCATAATGATTTTGCGTAAAATGATAACAAAATAGTGTAATACGGCTGTGAGGATATGATAAACAGCTCTTCACCCATACGGTAATTCATATATAGTTTATTATTGTCTGTATTTAAACTTCGAAGTTTGCGTTCTATGAATGAGAGATGGTTATATATTTCAGGAGGCGCCTTCGTACTGTTAGACACGTCCAAAATCAGCATAGATATTATGGAAATCAGCTCCTTTATGTAGTGCTTATATTGTATTATAATTCGTCTTAAAAGGCGAATCGATATTTTAAGTTCGTTTAAATAGACGAATTCTGTAGAATCGAAGATAGAGCCTAATAGACCTGTGGTAGTATTTGGAAAATCTCAGAAACAGAATACGTAGGAGGGGAAGAATACAGGGGATTTATAAAAGATAAAGCTAAATCTATGAGAAAATATAACTTGTTTTACTTAATATATACTTTAAGATGTGATACAAAATACTTTATTAATTTTGTCAGCGGAGGGAATTATGGGAGAAATAGAAAGTTTAAATGAATGGGTTAACTATTTGAGTGTGATACTGACTGTTATTAGTATTATTTTAACGGCTTATCAATTATCTCAAGAGCATAAAGATGGCACTTCTTATATGAATATTTCGCTTTATGAGGAGAGATACAAAAATGAGATTAAGAATAATCAAACGGAACCGAATAATATATTGGGTGTCGTATCAGGACTGTTAATTATATTTTTGGTACTGTCATTCAATCAAGTAATAATTATAGTCATTTTATTAATAGGTATTATTGCTATTTTCCGTAGTATTATTATTGCAAAACAAGAAAGAATAAAAGTTGGAAGAGTTATAGTGAAACATATTATCTTTTTACTAATTTTATTATCTTCACTATATATACCTGATTTCATAATAAAGTATAGTCAACAATTGCCTGAACTAGATTTTTCAAGTTTCTCTAATTTATTTACGACAGCTTTATCAGGGTTTATGGCAATTTTTAAAATGGGAATGGATTTTAATGAGACATGGCCTATTTTTATCTTTGTGATTATGAGGATTTTCCTCTACACATATATGTTGTCCTACTTTATAAAGAACATCATCAAAATCAACATATATAAAGAAGCCTTCAAGTTATTAGGTAGGAATTATTTTTTGAAGATGTTAATTTTAGTTATTTTATTGCTATCATTAGTATTCATCGATTTTTACTATGGATTTATTGAAACAATAATAAATGCTATCTCGGATTGGATGACACGATAATTCGTCATAAAAGAAAGATATGTATATAGAAAAACATATAATATATAAGTAACAAAAATCGCTGACATATTATACTGCCAGCGATTTTTGTGTTTCCTATCATGAAAGTTACATAGAGGAAACGGAAATATTTTAAGTATGCTTCATCTTTGGAGAATGATTTTGCGCAATTCACTTATTTGAACAAAGTACAACACCAGAGACGCGTCGTATTTTGCCAGTCCTTCAGATACGACGGTGTTTTGGTGTAGTCCTTTAACAGTGTTTGGAGTATGACAGGGTGTCGCCGTTGGATTTGAACAGAGGTTGAGATACGACGGGCATTTCGCGTCGTACTTTATAAGAGTTTCAAGTACAGCGCCGCTTCACCGTCGTACTTGAACGCGGACAACCCCTAACCAAAGGGTCCAGCGTCCCCGCATAGGCGGGGAGACCTTTATCGTCTGACCAAGCATTTCAATAAATTCCTTAAATAAGGCTTGCCTGTCCATGTATTAGATGAAACACACGATGAAATCTGTTACTATATTAGAGATTGAGAATTGATGAACGGGAGTGCCATTATGCAATTTACAGAGTTATCTTTAGAAGAATTCAATGACTATACGAAGCAGAATTTCAGTCATTTTACCCAGACGGAACAAAATTATAAATTAAAAAAAGACAGCGGCATTGAAACTTATTTAGTCGGTGTCAAAGATGGGGATACGGTGAAGGCGGCCTGCCTCATTACACTGACACCCGTAATGAAAGTGTTTAAATATGCATATACCAACAGAGGCCCGGTACTCGATTACAGCGATGAAGCAGTGTTCAAAACTTTCTTTGACGGCTTGACAAAGTTCTTAAAACCGAAGAAGGTCATGTACCTGCGTGTCGATCCGTACGAAGTGATAAACAAACGCAACCACGAAGGTGAAGTCATCGAAAGCATGGAGAACGATTATATCTTCGATAATTTTAAAGCATTGGGCTATGAGCATGACGGCTTTAAAAACGGGTTTGACCCGATTGTGCAGGTTCGCTGGCATTCGGTGCTGAATCTGGCAGGGAAAGATAAAAAAGAAGTCTTTGATGATATGGATAATCTCAGACGGAGAAATATTAAAAAAGCGGAGAAGCACGGTCTGCACATTAAATATTTAGACCTGGATAATATCGATATCTTCCGCAAGTTCATGAAGGATACTTCGGAGATGAAGGAATTCTTCGACAGAGATGACAGTTTTTATATAGACAGAAAACGCTACTTTAAAGATCAGGTCATGATTCCGATGGTCTATGTGGATCTTGAAGATTATAATGCATCTATTGCCAAGGAGAAGGCGAAGATGGAAAAGAATATAGATAAAGCGGAACGTGCGCTTGAGCGTGATCCGGATAATGAGAAGAACCAGAACAAGGTGAAGAACCTGACTGAACAGCTGGAGAACATTGATGCGAAATTACAGGAAGGTAAAGAGCTGCTTGAATCTCACGGCAAAGAATTGCCGCTGTCGAGTGCTTACTTTATCGTCACACCGCATGAAGTAACATACCTGTCCGGCGGGACTGATAACGACTTCAGACATTTCGCGGGAAGCTATTTAATCCAGTGGACGATGATTCAGTATGCCCTGGATCAGGGTATAGACCAGTATAACTTCTACGGCATCAGCGGAGACTTTACGGAGAATGCCGAAGACTACGGCGTCATTCAGTTTAAAAAAGGATTCAATGCTGTCGTGAATGAATATATCGGGGACTTTATCAAACCGATTAATGGACCTGCTTATAAAACATATCAAATGATTAATAAAATACGAGGGTAAAAGAGAAAGCCTAATCAGATTGATGATTAGGCTTTTTATCAAACAAAAAAAGGGTGTTAGATATGAAAGTGCGTGTAGGACTGATTGCGGTAGAAGATAATATAGATTTTATAGCTAAGGTATTGGGAGAGTACCAAGAGATAATTGTAGTGAAAATTAATCATACCAAAGAAGAAGAATTACACAGTTTAATGTCCGAACATGAAAATTCAGTGGATGTATGGTTGTTTTCAGGATATTCGCCATATATATACGCAACAAGAATTCCAACAGCTCATCCTTTATTTTATTTTGAGTACTCTGGTTCAAGCTTATATAAGTCACTCTACTTACTTTTAAAAGAAAAAGGATTAAATGTTAATCAGATGAGTTTTGATACAATCAAAAGTGAAGAAATAGAAACTGTATTCAAAGAACTAAAGATGTCCTTTGACGAAAGTCGAGTTATTGAAAATATTGAAAATCTTGATAAAGTTGTTGACCATCATAAACGATTGTATGAGAACGGTGATACAGTCATCGCTTTGACTTGCGTTTGGAATATTCAACAACAATTACTTGAGCTGAATATTCCTGTCGAAAGGATTACTTTAGCAGTAAGTAGTATAAAAGCAACGACCAATCTTTTATTAAGACATATGGAAATGGAAAAATTTAAAGACACGCAAATTGCTGTCCAAATGATTGAAATTGATTCTTTAAGAAATAGGAATAACTATATTGATACATCAGATGAACTTCACCATATGGAAATGAGAAATGTATCAGATTTACTATATTATTCTAAAAAAATAAATGGTTCTTTAAAGGAAATAGGACCAGGGAGATATGCTATATTTTCAACGCGTGGAATGATGAAGAATGTGACTAAAGATTTCACTGAAAAATTTTCTTTTAAAAGTGCTAAGTCGTTAAATTTAGATGTTGTAATATCAGGTATAGGTCTCGGAAAAACAGCTTATGAAGCAGAAACGAACTCATTAAAAGCTTTACACAATGCTCAGCAAAGAGGAGTAGGTTCCTGGTACGTACATTTTCAAGATAAAAAAATAATTGGGCCACTAAGTTCGTCTCAATTGACCATAATGGACTCCGATCAAGAGAAATACAAAGAAATTAGTAATCAAACTTCATTGAGTTTAAATACAATAATAAATATAGCAACAGCTATGAAAGAAAGAGATGAAGACACATTCACAGCTAACGCTATGGCAAACGCATTGAGTATACAGCCGAGAAGTGCGAGAAGAGTACTGATGTTATTAGAACAAGCGGGTTTCGCTGAGAAAAATGGTGAAGATCAAGCTTTAAAGCAAGGCCGTCCAAGAAAAAAATATAAAATTAAGTTTAAGTAGGTTCAAAAGACAGGATACAAACCCTGTCTTTTTTTATTATATGAAATTTTCAAAATATTTATTGACAATGCGATAAAATTAAAATATATTATGGTCATGACCGAAAATAGTCCGAAAAGAGGGGTAAAATGCAACAAATTACAGATGATTTATTTCAGGATATGCTAAGGTGGCGTCGATATTTACATGAGAATCCTGAACTGTCTAATCATGAATCAAATACAGTTGATTACATAATCAAAGAGTTAAATTCTTTTGATGGGAACTTTGAACTTGTTCGGCCTACACCAACCAGCGTTATTGCTAAGTTAAAAGGAAACAACACTGATAAAACAGTAGTGCTTCGATCTGATATTGATGCTTTGCCAATTGACGAGCAGACAGATTTATCATTTAAATCAAGTAAAGGAGGTATCATGCATGCCTGTGGTCATGATGGGCATACTGCAATGTTACTAGCTGCTGCTAAAACATTAGGAGAAAAGGAGAAAGAAATCGATGGACAAATTTGGTTTCTCTTTCAACATGCAGAAGAATTAGCGACTGGAGCGTTGGAAATCTTGAGTACCGGTCATTTATCGGAAGCAGACTACATTTTTGGTGTTCATTTAAATAACAATTTCCCGGTAGGACAATTTGGTCTTGCTTCAGGAAGAATGATGTCTGCCTCAGATGGATTTTCAATTGATATCAAAGGTAAAGGCGGACATGCGGCTATGCCACATACAACAACAGATGCAATATATGTCGGCACACAGTTAATTAATGCATTTAATCAAGTAGTTGCTAGACAAGTTGATGCAAATGATCAAGCAATTATTTCTGTCACAACATTTAATGCCGGATTTGCTAATAATGTAATGCCGGATAATGCTAAATTATCGGGATGCATCAGAAGTTTCTCAGAAAAAACAAGAATTTTTTTGAAAGAAAAAATGAAAACGATTACAGACCATTTTGCGTTAGTATCTGATTGTAATATTGAGATGAAATGGCAAAGAGGTGCTGATGCTGTCATCAATACACCTTATCTTACAGAGGCTGTAGCTAACTTAATTAATGAAAAAATTGACGATGGGAAAGCAGTCGAAATTATGCCGCAAATGATTAGCGAAGATTTTGGCTCATATTTAAAAGAGATTCCTGGAAACTTTTTATTCGTAGGATCTGGTAACCCTGAAGCAAACATTGATAAAGCATTGCACCATCCGAAATTTACTTTTGATGAAGAAGCAATGAAATATGGAGCAGCGTTGCATATTCAAACAGCATTAAAAATGTCTAGTTATAAAGAAGATTGACTTTTTAGGTAAATTTGCAACCAAGGGGGATGAAATATGAATAAACAGAACAAAAGGGTTGGAAAAAAACAGTTCGCTCTGCCACATATATATGTAATTTTAGTAATAATGATAATTGTGGCATACTTAGCAACTTTAATTGTACCATCTGGTAAATTTCAAACAGAAGAGGGCCCGACAGGAGCCGAGGTATTAATACCAGGTACATTCGAAGTTATTGAAAAAACATACTTAAGTATATCGGATTTATTATTTTCGATTCCTGAAGGGCTTATACAAGCATCTGAAATATTCTTTGGAATATTGATGATCGGCGGTATGTTCGCAGTTCTTGAAAAAACAGGCATTATTGAACTGGGAATTAGTAAATTAGCACATTCTTTTGCAAACCGTGGAGTATTAATTATTCCTTTTTTAATGATTCCAATGGCACTTTTAACCGCTTTTACAGGGGCGGTAGAACTCGTTTTAGTATATGTACCTGTTGTCATCCCACTTATGTTGAAACTTGGATATGACAGAATTACAGGAACTGCTATTGCACTAATTTCGACAATTGCAGGTTACTCTTTAGCATTAACAGCACCTGCGACAGTTGGTATTGCACAACAATTGGTTGAGCTTAAACTATATTCAGGGATTGGCTATAGAATGATTGCTCTAGCAATTTTTTTGACTATAGGTATTGTCTTTTTAATGAAGTACGCACTTAAAGTTAAGAAAGATCCTAAACAAAGTCTACTCTATGGTGATCATGAAGTAGATGCAGAGTTTGAGCAAGATATAACAAATATTCCAAAAGCGACAACAAGGCAATTGATTGCAACGTTTGTGATTTTAGCAGGAGTAATTTTGATGATTTATGGACTCATCAATTGGGGTTGGTATTTTAAAGAACTTGCTGGACTATATGCAGGGATAGGTATTTTAACAGGTTTAATTGTTGGAATGAAGTTAGATACTATAGCAATTGCCTTCAATGAAGGATTTAAAAATATTATCCTAGGGGCAGCAGTAGTTGGTTTAGCTAGAGCAGTGTCGGTTATTCTTAATGACGGTCAAATTATCGATACAATCGTCAATGGATTAGGTGTCATTACTCAAATTGTACCTCACTCAATTACACCAACAATTATGATGGCAGTACAAGGTCTGCTGAACTTTGTTATTCCATCATCCAGTGGACAAGCGATGATTTCCATGCCGATTATGGGCGGGCTGGCTGATATCACAGGGGTATCAAGACAAGTGTCAGTCCTTGCTTTCCAAATTGGTGATGGGTTCAGTCATATTTTTTATCCGACATCGGGTTATTTCATGGCGACATTAGCACTTTCTAAGATACCGTATACTAAGTGGCTGAAGTTTATAATCCCATTAATTATAACTTGGTATTTAGTCGGTGCTATATTACTTGTTATTGCACAGTTAATAAATTGGCAGTAATTTATAGGAGGAACTGGAATGAAGATTTGTTTTATACAAAATGATCCTATAGTTGTACCAGGAACTATTTTAGAATGGATTGAAAAAAATAATCATGAAGTAGAAATTTATAAATCATATGAGGAGTATAATTTGCCTGATACGAATGACTTCGATCTGGCTATAATTTTGGGCGGTCGAATGGGTGCTTATGAAGAAAAAGAGTATCCGGCATTAACTAAAGTTAAGGAATGGACCAAGCACAATATAGATGAAGATAAACATATTTTAGGTATTTGTCTAGGCGCACAGATTATTGCGGATGTTACTGGGGGTGAAGCAAAACCTCACGATAAACCGGAAGTCGGTTGGTATAATGTAGAGTTTAATGAAAAGGTTAATTCACATCACTTACTTAAGAATAATGTTTCTAATAGTAAATTTTATGAGTTCCACTTTGATTCAGTAGAATTGCCAGAGAAAGCCATTTTATTAGGATCTAGTGAAAGAACGGATAATCAAATATTTGCAATTGGTGATAAAGTGTTAGCTACACAATTTCATCCAGAATTCAATATTAAGAGTATCGAAGATGCACTCAATCATACTAATGAAGAGAAAGCTAAAATGTATTATGCACAATCAGTAGAAGAGATGAAAAATGATACTTATGTTGAGAATAGTAAGAAATGGCTATTTAATATTTTAGATAACTTTGAATCATCAATAAAGAATTAAGGGAAATCTGATCAGTATGCACTGGTCAGATTTTTTATTTCAAGCTTAAATATATCATGACTAAAGTTGTCATGTACTATGATATAGTTGAATTAATACATATAAAAATGTAAAATAATTTATTGGTTAAAAGAAGACTTTTAAGAGAGAGTGAAACTGATGGAATTCTTAGAACTTACTGATAGAGAATATCAATCTTACATGGAAGAGGGCTATGAGCCTGCCTTTTTTCAAATGATAGAAAATAAAACCAACCGTGAAATGAATGGCGAGACTGTTAAACTGCTAGGGGTTAAGGACGATGCCGGCAAAGTGATTGCTGCATGTCTCTTTACGCTCCAGCCGACGGTCATGGGTAAATATTTCTATTACTCGAATCGGGGCCCGGTGCTCGATTACCATAATTTAGAGCTGGTTCGTTTCTACTTTGAAGGTTTAACGGACTATCTTAAGAAAAATAATTGCTCTTACGTTAAAGTCGACCCGAACTGGATTTATAAGAAATACGATAAAGACGTTGTTGAAAAAGAAGACTACCCGGCGCAGGATGCGTTAATCGAACTGATGGAGTCGCTCGGCTACGCTCATGAAGGGTTTACACGCGGCTATTCGAAAACGTCCCAGGCCCGCTGGATGAGTGTCTTGGATGTGTCGCCGTTTGACAATGAAAAAGACCTGGTGAAGTCTTTCGACTCCCAGCGTAAGCGCAATATGAAGAAAGTCCAGAAGTACGGTGTCGAGCTTAGATTTTTAGAAGTGGATGAAATCGATAAATTCGTGAAGCTGTATGCTGATACATCAGAACGCCAGGGTTTCTTCACACATCCCGATCCGAAGAAATACTTCTCGAACTTTAAGAAGGCCTACGGTGAAAAGGTTCTGATTCCTTACGCGTATATCGAACTCGATAAGTACGTGGCGAATCTGACTAAGGAGTTAGAGGATGTGGCGAAGCGTCTAGAGACGATGCAAGCGAAAGAGAATAAAAACGAGAAGACCTTGAATAAGATTAAAGAGATGGAAAAACAGGTGAGTAATCTTACCGGCGATCTTGATGAAGCAAAAGTAATTCACGAGAAGGAAGGCAACGTGCTCGATCTTGCTGCCGGCATTTACTTCGAAACGCCGTATGAACTTGTGTATAACTCAGGGGCGAGTACTTCTGAGTATCCGCAGTTTGTCGGACCGTATAAAATGCATTTAGAGATGATGAAATATTGTATGGAGCATAATATTTCACGCTACAACTTCTACGGTGTCAGCGGTGATTTCTCTGAAGACGGAGAAGACTACGGTGTTTATCGTTTTAAACGCGGTTTTAATGCGGAGATTGAAGAGCTGGTCGGCGATTTCGTTAAAGTGATTGCGCCGCTGCAGCATAATATCTATAAAGTGAAAGCGAAACTTGGACTGAATAAGTAAAGAACAGAAAGGTTTGATCCAGCGATGGAAGTAAAACCAATAACAGAAGAAGCATTTAAATTATTTGTACAGACCTATCAGGGGCATATGCATTATTTCCATGATGAATTGTTTTACGATTATATTTCCAAGGTGAATGAAACGCATTTGCTTGGCTTATATGATGGTGAAGAATTAATTGGAGTGTCTATGCTGAGTGCGACATCGGTGCTGAAGAAATTCAGGCTGTTTACGTCGCATACGGGGCCGCTTCTGCGTGACTTTTCGAATGAGCGCTTGAAGTTTTTCTTAGAGGAAATCGATCAGTATGCAAAGAAGCATGGTGCGCTGCAGATGATTCATTCGCCGTATCAGGTATACCAGCTGCGTGATCACGATGGTAACGTGGTTGAAGATGATGCCCGCAATAACCGGGAGCTTGTGTCTTTATATGAAAACCTCGGTTATACGCATCACGGCTTTACGACCGAGTTGATTACAGAAGAGTTGCTGCGTTTCCAGGCAGTCATCGATGTCGATAAGCCGCTGGATGATATTTTAAAACAGATGGATACGACGACGCGCTACAATACCCGACAGACGGAAACTATGCCACTTGAGTTAAAGCTGCTCGATGAAGATGAGTACGATAAATTTATCGATATCTATAAAGAAACGGAAGAACGCATCGGCTTTGATCCTGTGCCGGCAGAGAAGATTAAAAATCTGCTGCATACTTTGAAAGACCGTATGTTCTTAGTGATGACACATGTGAATGTCGATAAATATCTGTCGCAGCTTGAGGAAGAACGTGAAGCGGAACTCGGTCACATTGCGGAAATCGAAGAAAAGGCTGCGAACGGTACAGCGACCAAACGCGAGAAAAAACGCATCAACGAACATAAGGAACAGCTTGCAAGTAAGGACAAGCGCATTGCTAAAATGGAAGAGTTCAAAGCTGAATTCGGCACGGAACTCGACTTGTCAGCAGGCATGTACTATTACAATAACCACGAGATGGTCTATTTGTTCAGCGGCAGCTATCCAGAACTTTCATTCTTTAAAGGCACGAACTTTGCGACTTGGGAAATGATTAAGAAAGCGAAGGAATTAGGCGTGAAGCGGTTTAACTTCTTCGGCCTGACAGGCGAGTTTACTGATCAGGCGCAGGACTACGGCGTTTACCGCTTTAAACGCGGTTTTACACCGTATATCGAAGAACTGCCGGGCACCTTTGATAAGGTATTCAACAAACCCGTGTATGCGATAGCGAAAAAACTAGGGAAGATATAAAGGGCTTAACGCATGGGACTGGCTGCAGAAATATATGAATTTATTAAGCTGCTGTTGAGTATTGTGTTTAATAATTATGTAATCTGGTATTTGGTATTGCCGGGAATAATAGCAGCAGGGATTATTAAACTTAAAAAAGAAGAAAACAAGCCGTATTTTAAATCGGTTCTTAAATTTTTGATTATTTATTATGTGGCGAGAACCATAGTTGTAATAATCTTCTATTGAAATAGGAGCGCAGGCAGCACTTTCGAAGTGCTGCCTGCTTTTTTGTTGGATTTGTATGCTCGCGCGCCACTGTGGAAGTGACAATGACGGGGCAGCCCGTTTATCCTGTCACTGTGAAAATGACAATGACGGGGCAGCTCTCTTATCCCGTCACTGTGGAAGTGACAATGACGGGGCAGCTCTCTTATCCCGTCACTGTGGAAGTGACAATGACGGGATAGCTCGTTTATCCCGTCACTGTGAAAATGACAATGACGGGGCAGCTCTCTTATCCCGTCACTGTGGAAGTGACAATGACGGGATAGCTCGTTTATCCCGTCATTGTGAAAGTGACAATGACTGGACAGCTCGTTTATCCCGTCACTGTGGAAGCGACAATGACCCGGTAGAAGCTTTCTCGGCTACTTGTGAGAAAGACAATGACCCGGGAGCGCGGCTCTCGGGTCATTGTGCTGTTTATTTTTAAATGAAACCCACAAAAATTCCTTCCGGAACTTCTATTTCGCTGTCTAAACGAGAGATTGTGCCGTCTCCATTGATTTTGAAGAGCACGAGGTTGTGGGATTTCTCATGGGCGCATACTAAGTACCCGCCGTCCGGTGTAATATTGAAGTCTCGCGGCCAGTTGCCGTTGGATGATTCAATTTGCAGACGTTCCAGCGACTGGCCGCCTTCTTTAATTTCAAACACGGCGATGCTGTTATGGCCGCGGTTGGTCACGTAAATATATTTACCGTTCGGATGCTTACGGATGGCTGCTGCCTGAGAATGTTCAGTGAAATCTTCCGGCAGGGCGGAGTAAGTTTCAACCGGCGTAAATTTACCATCATCATATTCTGCAGCAATTACTTCGTTGGATAATTCCGTAACGATATATGCGTAGTCTCCGGCATCGCTGAACACCAGATGACGCGGGCCGCTGCCAGGCGCGACTTTAGACTCCGCTAGTTTAACGAGACGTTCTTCTTCTATTTTAAATGTAATTATCTTATCTGCACCTAAATCGACAGCAGCGAAATACTTGCCATCCGGCGTTTCCGTAACAAAATGCGAGTGGGCGTGATCCTGGCGCTCGTGCGGACCGCTACCTTCAACCTGATAAACATCCAGACGCTCAGTGACTGCACCGCGGTCGTCCATTTTATATAAACGCACCTTGCCTGTGCTGTAAACAGCATCGAGCATATACTTGCCGTCAGAAGACGGACTTAAATAACAGCCGTTTTCAGCTTCCGGTAGACATTCTTCGATGAGTTTAAGACCGCCATTTTCAATCTCAAACGTCGCAATGCCTGCTGTATCACCGTCCTGTTTTAATGAATACAATTTATCATTCTGTATATTTAAATATAAGGGACCTTGAAATTCTTCGATTAAGTCGCCGCCGCTCAATTTACCAGCTTCAGTATCTAAATTAAAACGATAAATACCCTTACTTTTTTCCTGAGTATAAGTTCCTGCATATCCAATCATTTAATCTCCTCCTAATTTTAAGCGATTAAATTGTTACATTACTGTATACCCTGAATATGGAACTTAAAAAGGGGTATAATGAAACTGATTAAAAAGGAGGCGCTGTATGTGGAAAATGGTGAGCGGATAACAATAGATATTGCAGAATTTCAGAAGAATCCTGAGAATGCTTTTAAAACATCTGAAAAAGAGCAAAGTGTTGTGCACGTAATCGATGGCGATAAAACTGCAGGCGTTCTGATGAGTAAAGCGCAGTACGAGTTCGCACGTGATGAAATCGAATCGCTGTATGACGTTATCGATGCTCTGACGGTGAATGAGGATTTAGCCAACTCGGATGATAAGACATTTTCTGTTGACGATGCAGCGTATGAAAAGATAAAAGAACTGCAACTGGATGAGGAATGGGAGTAAATAAGCTTTATGATTTGCTAGGGGAATAGTATGGATTATAAACATCAATTTGTTTCATTTTACAACAGTAAAACCAGATGGTATAATGTACTTACAAGTAAAGTGCTGAACATGAAACACCGAAACCCCAATCTATTCCAGTAGATTGGGGTTTTTTAATGGTGTATTGGCAGCTGTCCGGCTATTCATCGTCATTGTTCAGCCAATAAGTGAACAGTGAGACAATCACGCCGACAATTATCGGCGCAAAAAGTAATTCCAGTAAAGTGCTTTGCATGATAACACCTCCTTCCATGCTACCGGCACGGAAGTCAGCTGGACAACCTCTCTAATTTTACCATAAATCATACCTGTTACATATGTAATAATAGGGCAGATATTAAAGCAAAATATAATTAATCGCAATATTCAGATAATTTAAGTCAATAAAATTCGAACCCAATTGTAGTTCGCATAAGATGTGAATTTAACGAAATATGGAGAAAAACTGTTAAAATTGATGCATATACGTATCATCAGGAAGAAATCCAGCGATCATTAGAAATCAGCTGAAATGTACGTAAAACTTAGATTTAACGTTAAAACTGGAAATATCCGTATATAATCATATGAATACGGAAATACATAATTAAGGTAAAATCAGCTGGATCTGAGAATGATTTTAAGGATGCAACTGAAGGATTATCCATAGTAAATGATTAACTAAGCTTAGAATGAGCCAGGCGGATGACAGGCAGATTGAGCTGCACAGAGTCAGACGCAAAGGAAATGCGATCTGCAGCTGAACAGACAAAAATTAACCAGTTAAACACATAAATGAATTAAGTTAAAACAGCATATAAAAACACATAAATTTGAACATCTATATTATAATATATACTAAAGTTTACATAACATATATTATAGGAAGTTGTATGTACAGCAGAATATCAGGTGTACAGTGACCTATTTCGGTATGCATATCTTAAAAATATATTATGATACATAATTCACATACTATGTATTGCTCTTTTATTTGATAACGAGCTCTATTTATACACGGCTGTTCCCGCTGCAGCATCCGACGCACCTGCATCAGGACACGAGATCTTTATCTTTTAATCACTCACTATGTTTAAAACTTTCGGGCACGGATATATACAGTAATGTGTTCAATGAACAAACTATTTGGAGGGATATTATTATGGCACCATTTATTAAAACGTATCATGATGATGACAAAATCCAGGAAGCAATTGAAATTCTAAAATCCAACAAGGTAGATACTAAAGACATCTACGTTGTGACCCACGATGATGATCGTACGAAGCGTATCGCAGACAACTCCGGCGCAAATACTATCGGTATGAGCGAACAAGGTGTTGCTGACGCTGTTAAAACTACTTTCAAGAAAAAAGGCGATGAATTACGCAACAAATTGGAAAACATCGGTTTTGATGAAAATCAGGCAAAACAATATGAGGCTGAGTTAGATAAAGGTGCGGTACTTCTAATTGTCACTGAATCATACGGTGTAAACTTAGATACCCTTTTAGCTTAGTAAAATATAAAAATTACAGCTGCGTCCCCCACTATGCTGGGCGGCGCAGTTTTTTTGTGCAGAAAAAAACCTCCGTTTTGAAATGTTTAATCAAAACGGAGGTTTGTCATTTTATTGATATCTTTTTATCAGTTCAACAAAAGCATCTACAAATGTCTGCAGAAACTGAATCGTATCTTCATTAGTGATTTTATCGTTTTCGTCGAGTAAATTCTGCGAGTTCGCAAGATAAACTTCCGGCTGCTGAACGACCGGCATGTTCAGGAAAACGAGGGATTGGCGTAAATGATGATTTGCACCGAAGCCGCTCAAATTACTGATCGACTGACTGATAATCGCTGCCGGTTTCATATCCCACACACTTTCACCGTAAGGTCTGGAACCGGTATCGAGCGCATTTTTCAAGGCAGCTGACACGCTGCGGTTATGCTCGGGCGTAACAAACAGAATCGCATCCATGTCTCTGACTTGCTTGCGGAATGCTGTATATTCTTCGGGGCTGTCTTCATCGTAATCCTGGTTATATAATGGAAGATTTGCGATTTCTATAAACTCCGGTTCATAGTCCGATGGGAATAAAGGAGCGACATTTTCAGCAATTTTTCTCGAAAAAGATTCTTTTCTCGTACTGCCGACAATAATACCAACTTTAGCCATATTAAATCATCCTTTTCTTTACAAAATAATATTCCAGCTTCAACTCAATAACAAGGTCTACATTATATTGCTTACCCTATTTTAAGGATAGTATTCAGGATGAATGATGTGAATCCGGTCGGTATAACTTTGCATACCCCGCTGTACACCACAAAAAGACACCGGCTGCAGCCGGTGTCAAAAATCATCTTATATTTCCTTTTTATGTTCTGCTTCGTCGATAGTTTCACCGGGTCCGTCCCGCAGCTCTTTAGCACGGCGGCGGTTTCTCTTAACTACCCACATCGACATTGATACTACAAATGACAAGACTGCTAAAAATGCGGCGTATCCAGCCAGCGGTTGCCATTCGAGGTTGTCGTAAAAGTTCGGCAGCACAAAGGCTGCGATTCCCATAAGCACCAGCGTCAAAATCGGCATGATGAAATATCTTTTCGTAAAAAATCCGATAGCCATCGATAAAATGATTACTGCTAAAATAGTATATATATAAAACTGTACATCATTAACCATATCCTCACCTCTCTATAAATTATTACCCATTTTCCTGAAGTTCACTCACAGTTTCTAATGAATATACAATATTCAAAATCTTATGTATAATAAACTGTGTAACAAAGGGATAAAAAACCAGGGAGATGATTTAATGTCAGAGTTACAAAACAGACAGGATGTCGATGTCAATTACACATGGGATCTCAGTCCGTTATTTAAGGATGATAAAGCATGTGAGGCGGCGATTGATTCTGTTAAAGAGAAAATTGATTCTTTTGAAACGGAATTCCAAGGACAGATTGACGATGTCGCTGCTGCTGTTAAAGCAATTGACAGCTACCGTGATATTTTAGAACAGTTCGTCCTAATCGGTACATATTCGAACTTGCGTTTATCCGGAGACCGCGGAGATCAGCAGGCACAGAAACTTGGTGCACTGGTCGGCAATGCGGGTACTTCTTTAAGTTCGAAAACAAGTTTTTTACAAAGTGAATTATTAGCGAAAGATGAATCTTTCTTACAAGATATTGCTAAGGAGAAAGAGGAATACACAGGCTTTATTGAGGACTTACTGCGCAATAAACCTTACCAGCTGGATCAGAAGGTAGAAAAAGCACTCGCTTCCTTCTCTTCTGTCTTTAACGGACCTTACGATTTATATCAGAAAACAAAACTGCTCGATATTGATTTCGGTACGTTTACTGCTAACGGCAAAGAGTATTCTTTATCGTATCTTGCATTTGAAGGCGGTCTTGAATCGAATCCGGACAAGGAAGTGCGTCGTGCAGCCTTCAAGAAATTCTCAGAATCGCTGCGCCAGTATCAACATACAACTGCAGGTACTTACGACATACATTTAAAACAGGAGAAAGCGGAAGCTGACCTCCGCGGCTACGATTCTGTGATTGACTACCTGCTCCACGGCCAAAAAGTTGACCGTGAGCTGTACGACCGTCAAATCGACGTAATTACCGAGGAACTCGCTCCGCATATGAGACGTTACGCTAAACTTCTTCAAAAAGTGCACGGACTCGATAAAATGCGCTATGAAGATTTGAAGATTCCTTTAGACCCTGCGAGTGAACCGGAAATCAGCGTGGAAGAATCTCGCAAATATATTTTAGATGCGCTCGGTATTATGGGTGAAGATTATACGGATATGATTAACCGTGCCTATGACGAACGCTGGATTGATTTCGTTATTAACAAAGGGAAATCGACCGGCGCCTTCTGTTCGAGCCCTTACGGATCACATCCGTTTATCTTAATTTCATGGTCTTCTTTAATGGAAGAAGTTTTTGTTCTTGCCCATGAGCTTGGCCACGCAGGACATTTCTATAATGCCAACCGTGCGCAGAATATTTTTGACACTCGCCCGTCGATGTACTTTATCGAAGCGCCGAGTACGATGAACGAAATGCTGATGGCTAACCATCTGCTGAAAAACTCGGAAGATCCGAAATTTAAACGCTGGGTGATCAGTTCAATTATTTCACGCACGTACTATCATAACTTTGTGACCCACCTGCTGGAAGCAGCTTACCAGCGCGAAGTGTACAAACGCGTGGATAACTACGAAACTGTAACTGCGGAATCGCTGAATGAAATTAAACGCGGTGTGATTGAGAAATTCTGGGGTGACGATGTTGAAATTACTGAAGGTGCGGAACTGACTTGGATGAGACAACCCCACTACTACATGGGACTTTATCCGTATACGTACTCTGCGGGATTAACAATTGCAACTGAAATGTCGCAGCGTATTCTGAATGAGGGCCAGACCGCAGTTGACGAATGGCTGAAAGTTTTAAAAACAGGCGGCAAAGAAACGCCGGTTGAACTGGCGAAAATGGCAGGCATTGATATTACGACAGATGCTCCCTTGAAAAACACAATTCAATACATCGGCGAACTGGTGGATGAACTGGAAACGCTGACAGAAGAAATAGAAGGATAAAACAGATTTAAAGAACGGGGGGACATGAGTCCCTCCGTTTTTGTTTGTCTTTTTGAGGGTTCTAGTGATTTCTCTATATTAGTGACAATGAGCGTTGCTCATAGTCACGGAGAAGCGTTTAAGTGCCAATGAAGGTCGCCCATTGTCACGGAGAAGCGTTTAAGTGACAATGAAAGTCGCTCATAGTCACGGAGGAGCGTTTAAGTGACAATGAAAGTCGCTCATAGTCACAGAGGAGCGTTTAAGTGCCAATGAACAGCGCTCATAGTCACGCAAAGCCACCAAAAACTAAAAAAACGGAATCCCCTCCCAAGGATTCCGTCAATACAAGCTTATTTCTTCAAATGAGTTGCGCCGTTTACAAATTCGATCTTGTCTTCTTTTAAAAGTCCGCCTAAAGCGCGTTTAAACTGACCTTTTGACAAGTTAAATGCGGCTTTGATGTCTTCTGGTGAACTCTTGTCCGTGAATTCCATCATGTCGCCGTGCATCTGCATGTATTCCAGAATGCGTTCGCCATCTGTACCTAAGCGTTTGTAGGCTTTCTCCAAAAAGGAGCCGTTAACTTCGCCCTTGTCGTTGATGCCGATTACACGGAAGTTTACTTCCTGGCCGAGACGCGGTTCCTGTTCGCGTTCTGTTTCGTGGACAAATACTTTATAGCCTTCTTCGGATAAAATAAATGTGCCGACGCGGAGCAGACGGTAAGGACGCCCTTTCAGCCATTTGTTGCCGAGTGTTTCGTAGTCTTCTTTTTTCAGCGGCTGGAATTTTTCATCCACTTCTGTTTCTGTAATTAAGCGTCCGAACATCTGATCATCAGCTTCGACGCGAATCGTTGCATAGACCATGTCGCCGACTTGCGGCCATACTTCTTTCTTCCGCGGCAAATCGATCCACGGAATTAAAATTTCGCGCGGTGATCCGATATCGAGATAAGCGCCGTCGCGGTTAACTTCACTGACTCGGGCATAGCCGAATTTAGTCGCGGTAATGCTCGGCAGATTCGGTGTCGCAAACAGTTCACCCGAGCGGTTCGGGTAAATAAAGACCAGGACTTCTTCATCGATATCGTAGTCTTTATCCCCTTCGATTTCCGAACGGTTCATACGGATATACTTTTCGTCTTCTGTAACGAGAGTGTACGTCGAGCCCTCTTTTTTAATCACTTTTAAAAATTGTGTAGTACCTGAAATTTTTGTCATATAGACTCCTCATTAATATTGTTTCTATTGTGTATTATTCATTTATCGGTTAATGTTTAATATTGTGGTTTTTAAATAGTAAGCATACGGATGAACATACTGATATATTTAAATAATACCATATTTATGGTATTATCGCTTATGAATGTAAACTAAAACGATTGTTTTAATATAAAGGAGAATGCACATGCTGCAAGTTAGCGACGTGAGTCTGAGATTTGGAGACAGAAAATTATTTGAAGATGTAAATATTAAATTCACCCCGGGAAACTGCTACGGTTTAATCGGTGCGAACGGTGCCGGGAAATCCACTTTCCTGAAAGTCCTGACAGGTGAAGTTGACTCGGACGGCCACGTTATTTTAGGAGCGGACGAGCGTATGGCTTTCCTCCGCCAGGATCACTTCGGCTATGAAGATACGCGCGTACTCGATGTTGTAATGATGGGTCACGAAAAACTATGGTCTATTATGAACGAAAAAAATGAAATCTACATGAAACCGGACTTCTCGGATGAAGACGGCATCAGAGCCGCAGAGCTCGAAGGTGAATACGGCGAAATGGGCGGCTGGACTGCTGAAAGTGACGCTGAAACACTCCTTCACGGTCTTGGTATTCCCCATGAGCTGGTCGATAAAACAATGGGTGAAATCGACAACACGGCAAAAGTTAAAGTCCTGCTTGCACAAAGCCTGTTCGGCAACCCCGACGTGCTGCTTCTGGATGAGCCGACCAACGGTCTCGATATCGAAGCGGTACAGTGGCTGGAAGAATTCCTCATTAACTTTGAGAACACAGTGATTGTTGTATCCCACGACAGACACTTCCTGAACAACGTCTGTACGCACATTGCGGACCTCGACTTCGGCAAGATTCAGGTCTACGTCGGGAACTATGACTTCTGGTATCAGTCAAGTCAGATGGCACTGCAGATGTCTCAGGATCAAAATAAGAAAAAAGAAGAAAAGATTAAAGAGCTGAAAGACTTCGTTGCACGTTTCAGTGCCAACGCTTCAAAATCTAAACAGGCAACAAGCCGTAAAAAGATGCTTGAGAAAATTGAATTGGAAGATATTAAACCGTCATCACGCCGTTATCCTTTCGTCGGCTTTACAGCTGAAAGAGAAATCGGCAACGAGCTGTTAACAGTCAGAAATCTGACGCATTCAATCGACGGTGAAACGGTACTCGATAATTTAACGTTCACGCTCTCTCCTGACGATAAAGTTATTTTAACAGGCGGTTCTGAACTGCAGCGTACTACCCTGCTCCGCATTCTTGCTGGTGAAATTACGCCGGATTCAGGAGACGTCAACTGGGGTGTCACAACTTCACAGAGCTACTTCCCGAAAGATAACTCGGAGTACTTTGAAGGCGTTGATTTAAGCCTGGTTGAATGGCTGCGCCAGTACGCTCCGCCTGAAGAACAGACAGAAACCTTCCTTCGCGGATTCTTAGGAAGAATGCTGTTCAGCGGTGAAGAAGCGAAGAAAAAAGCAAGCGTCCTCTCAGGTGGAGAGAAAGTCCGTGCGATGCTCAGTAAAATGATGCTGTCGCAGGCGAACGTCCTCTTAATGGATGAGCCGACGAACCACCTTGACTTAGAGAGTATTACTGCAGTCAACGACGGTCTGAAGAAATTTAAAGGATCAATTATCTTCACTTCACATGACCTGGAGTTTATCAATACAATTTCAAACACGGTGCTCGATATCAGCAACAACACAGCACTTGTGAAGGAAATCGGTTATGAAGATTACCTTATTGAAAAAGGAATTATAAAGAAATAGAAATTATCTGTTTACTTTGAATACTTTGTTATGTATAATGACAATCAACATCAAAAACTGAATAGTACGGATGAGGCGCATCAATCAATAGTACTCATATACTTAACTTCTGCAAAGTGTATATGACGAAAGGGTGAGATGCCGAAATGTCCGGGAGCGCGCAGACCCCGGTTGTTGGATTCACAGGTTAAGAGCTATGGATTTGTCATTATTGACTCAATAATGGAGGGCATCGCTTGTATATACAATTTTAAAACAAGTCCGGTACCCGGGCTTGTTTTTTTATTTATATCATTCTATTCAGGAAAACTTCTAGGAGGCTGTATTTTATGAAACTCGCAATTGTCGGTGCAACAGGTGTCGTCGGTACAAAAATGCTGGAAATGGTGGAACAGTATAAAATTCCTTATAAGGAACTGGTCCTCTTCTCTTCCAAACGCTCCAGCGGAAAAGAACTGGAAGTAAATGGAGAAACGTATACAGTTCAGGAATTAACTGAAGACAGAACGAAAGATGGTTTTGATTATGTGGTTATGAGTGCCGGCGGTTCAACGAGTGAAAAGTTTGCCCCGCTCTTTGAAGAAGCCGGTGCAATTGTTATCGACAATTCAAGTTTCTGGAGAATGCATGAAGATATTGATTTAATCGTTCCGGAAATTAACTCACCTTCATTAAATCGTAAAATTATCGCGAACCCGAACTGTTCAACAATCCAGTCGGTTATCGCCTTACAACCTTTATATGATGCATTCGGAGTAAAACGCGTGCACTACGCAACATATCAGTCGGTTTCAGGTTCGGGTTCAGGCGGCATCAGAGACCTCGAAGAAGGCGCGAATGGTGCTGAGCCGACGACGTATCCAAAACCGATTTACAATAACGTGATTCCGCAGATCGATGTCTTTTTAGATGACGGCTATACGAAAGAAGAAGTCAAGATGATCGATGAAACGAAGAAAATTCTCGGAGATGATCAAATTGCGGTGACGGCAACATGTGTCAGAGTGCCGGTTATCTCAAGCCACAGCGTACAAATTAACGTCACGCTTGACCAGGAGGCGACAGAAGAAGAAGTCAGAGATGCGTTCCGCAATATTCCTCACATCGTCCTGATGGATAATCCTGCTGAAGGTGTTTATCCTACTCCGTATGAAGCGACAGATGAAAACGAAATTTACGTCGGCCGTATCCGCAAGGATCCGACGCTCGAAAACACTTTCCACGTATGGTGTGTCGGGGACAACATTCTTAAAGGCGCAGCGCAGAATACAGTGCAGATTCTAAAATCATTAATAGATAATAAATAAGGAGCGGATATATATGAGTCCGATTTTTGAAGGTATCGGAGTGGCGATGGCCACCCCGTTTAGAAATAATGAAGTAGACTACGATGCGTTCAGAAACCATATTGAATATTTAATCGACAATAATGCACAAAGTTTAATTATTAACGGCACGACCGGCGAATCCCCTACTTTATCAGCAGAAGAAATTAAAGAACTGCTCCGTGTCGGCGTTGAAACTGCTGGGGGCCGGATTCCGGTAATTGCAGGTACAGGCACGAACTCAACTCAGCAGTCAATTGACTTATCGGTGTTCGCTGAAGAAACGGGTGCTGACGGTGTTATGCTGATTACGCCCTACTACAATAAAAGTAACCAGCGCGGTCTGATTGCACACTTTACAGCGATTGCAGACAGCATTAATATCCCGGTTATTTTATATAATGTGCCGTCCCGTACAAGTATGTCCATCGACCCTGAAACAGTGTTAGAATTAAGCAGACACAAAAATATCGTCGCTCTGAAAGATGCGGCCGGCGATTTAAACTATACAATTAATGTATTAAACCTTGTAGATTCTGAATTTTCATTATACAGCGGGAATGATGATAATTTGACAGACTTTACAGCACTTGGCGGCAAAGGATTAATTTCAGTAGTCGGCAACGTCATTCCGGGTGAGATGCAGGAAGTATATGAAGGTATGAAAAATGGCGAGTCATCAGCAAGACAGCGATTCTCATCACTGATGCCTGTCATCAGTTCTGTACAAATTGATGTTAACCCGATTCCGGTCAAAGCCTTAACTGCAGAGCTCGGCTTTGGTGAATACGAGCTCCGCCTGCCGCTCTTGCCGCTGGAAGAAGATGCGAGACAATCTATTGTTGAAGCCTTCAACGAATTCAGAAAAGGTGTGAGAGTATGAGAATACTCTTAATCGGCTACGGGACGATGAATAAAATCGTTGCCCGTCTCGCAGTGGAAAAAGGTCATGAAATTGCAGGAGTCATTTCATCCAGCACAACAGACTACCCGGCATTTACAAATATCGATGATGCGGGCGCAGATGTGGCAATCGATTTCTCGAATCCCGACCGCATCCTGCCTCTCATTGAAAAACCTTTCACCACTCCCCTCGTTGTGGCAACGACAGGGAAAAAAGAAGAAATTGTAGCAGCATTAAAAGAACGTGCGGCATCAGCTCCGGTATTTTTCAACGCAAATATGAGTTACGGTGTACACGTGTTAAATAACCTGCTCCGTGAAGCACTAAAACAGCTCGACGGCTTTGATCTTGAACTCGTTGAACGCCATCATAAGCACAAAGTCGACGCCCCGAGCGGTACGCTCGTTAAACTCCTTGATACGGCACTTGACGTTAGACAGGGCAGCTATCCTGTTTATGACCGATCAGAAGCGAATGAAGAGCGGTCAGATGATGAAATCGGCGTCAGCGCTATACGCGGCGGCACAATTGTTGGCGAACACGATGCAATCTTTGCAGGACACGATGAAGTTATCGAACTGAAACATATTGCACAATCGAAAGATATATTTGCAAACGGTGCAATTGGCGCCGCAGAAAGTCTTAGACACAAAGAAAACGGATTTTACGACTATAACAACATATTTTAAGGAGTTTTTACACAATGGAAAAATTTACAGCAGAAGAGATTATTCAGTACATTTCAGATGCGGAGAAAGCAACACCGCTAAAAATTTATATCAACGGTAACTTTGAAGGTGTTGAATTCGATGAGTCATTCAAAGTATTCGGTACAGAGGATTCAAAAACTGTATTTGCGGATGCGCGCGACTGGCAGGCTTTCTACCCTTCAATAGAAGAAAAAGTAACGGATATCGTTATCGAACAGGACCGCCGCAACTCGGCTATTCCGTTAATGGACTTAACAAATACGAAAGCGCGTATTGAGCCTGGTGCCTTTATCCGTGAACATGCAGTAATCGGTGACGGCGCGGTCGTTATGATGGGCGCGTCAATTAACATCGGTGCTATCGTCGGCGAAGGCACGATGATCGATATGAATGCAGTAATGGGCGGCCGTGCAACGACAGGCAAAAACGTCCATGTCGGCGCTGGTGCAGTACTTGCAGGCGTAATCGAACCGCCAAGTGCTTCTCCTGTTATGATTGAAGATGATGTATTAATCGGAGCTAATGCTGTGATTTTAGAAGGTGTAACTGTCGGTAAAGGTGCTATTGTTGCAGCAGGTGCTATTGTTACAGAAGACGTCCCGGCAGGTACAGTCGTCGGCGGTACACCGGCACGCGTCATTAAGCAGGCAAGTGAAGTCACTGGTTCTAAAAAAGAAATCGTTCAGGCGCTCAGAAAGCTGAATGACTAATGTCTCCTGAATATACAGAAGAACTTAAATTCGTTACAGAACACCGGAGATATCTGCATCAGCATCCGGAATTAAGTCTAAAAGAATATAAAACGACTGAATATATTATTTCTGTTTTAGAAGAAATAGGAGTATCTTATTACCAGGTGCTGGATACGGGGGTCATCGCCGAGCTCGAGGGAAACAGCGGTCAGACACTCGGCTTCCGTGCCGATATCGATGCCTTGCCGGTACATGAACAGAATGATCTTGAGTATAAAAGCAGCGTGGATAATGTAATGCATGCATGCGGACACGATGGGCATACTACTGCCCTTCTTTTGTTTGTGAAACGTGCAAAGGCGCTCGCTGACAATGGAGATTTAAAGTATAATTGTATTTTTATCTTCCAGCCGTCAGAAGAAGCGAATGCCGGTGCGAATTTAATGATCAAAGCCTGGGAAAACCGTCCGGATTTCTCTGCGATTTTCGGTGTTCATTTAATGCCGGATGAAGATGAAGGACTGGTGCTGTACAGAGATGATGAATTAACAGCGAGCGCAACGGAATTTCACTTTACTGTAAAAGGCGCCAGTGCACATGTTGCCCAGAAACATCAGGGCATTTCAGCTCTTGAGACAATAGTTAAAATAGCCGGTGAAGTCGGCAATATCCAGCAGTTCCACCTGGACGGCCTCAACCGCAACATTATTCATATGGGTAAAATCAGTTCAGGTGAAGCGGTCAATACAGTGCCTGCCAATGCCCGTTTGAGCGGAACGATCCGTACGTACGAAGCGTCTGATCTTGCTGTGATTAAATCTCAGATGACTAAAATTAAAGAAGCCGCTGAACTGCTGTACGGTGCATCTGTCGAGCTGCATTACACTGAAGGTTATCCTGCAGTGAAAAATGATGCGGCCTTAAATCAGCTTGTTGAAACTTCGATAAGCGCTGCGGGACTCCGCGGGATAGAAAAAGATAAACCGTATTTATTCGGTGAGGACTTCAGCTTTTACAGTAACATCGCAAAGACGTACTTTGTCTTCGCAGGCTCGCGCAACCTTGAAAAAGGCTACGCATCAAGTCTGCATACCGATACGTTTAACTTTGATGAGCGCGTGCTGATTAAAGTTGCGGATTATTATGAAGCATTGTTAAACAATTACTAAAACAGGGAGACATGGCAATGGGTGGTATTTTTCAAACAGATGAAGCGCAGTTTATTAAACAGGCCAGACAATTTCAGCTGCCGGGCCAAACGATTGCGGTCGTTAAAAATAATGCATATAACTACGGACTGGAATTTGCGGTCAAGGCCTTTGCAATTTCAGGCATCCGCGCATTTGCAACAACGTCGATGGATGATGCGGTTAAAATAAGGCAAATGTGCGGAGACAGCGCCGTCATTATTCTAATGAATCCGACGACGGACTTTAAACGGGCGCGTATGTTTAATCTTCATATCACCCTGCCCTCTTCTACTTATTATGATACATATAAGCACGAACTTCAGGGTCTTAATATTCATATTGAATATGCCGGGCTCTTTAACCGGTCGGGATTAACGGATATTAATGAACTCGAGTCTATTTTAAATGATATGAAATCGTCAGGCATCGAACTGAATTTCACGGGACTCTGGACGCATTTCGGCTACTCCGATGAGTTCGACGGCATCTATGAAAAGGAACGCGGCATGTGGCTGGAGTTTGCTGACGAGGTCCGAAAGCTTGGCCTTGCACCTGAGATGATTCACGCACAGAACAGTGCGAGCTATGTGCGGGACGGTATCTTTGATGGACATACTCATGTCCGGCTCGGCATCGGTCTCTACGGTTCGAAACCGTACGCTGAATTAGATGATAAAGACTTTATTCAGAGCTCGACGCTGTCAGCACCGATTATCCAGTTCAGACAGCTGACTGAGGGAATGACACTCGGTTACGGTGCGGCCTTTAAGGCGGACAAAGACTGTACAGTGGCGGTCGTTGATATCGGCTACGGTGACGGAGTGCTCCGTGCGCGTGCGGGATATGAATGTGAAATTGGCGGAAAAGTTTATCCGATTGTCGCACTGATGATGAGCCATATGGTCGTCCTGGTTGACGATGATGTCCGGGCTGATATGCCGGTTTATCTTTATAACAGCAAACTTCGTATCGATAAATACACGAATCTCGGAGTCGGTGCCAACTCGGAACAGCTCGGGGCTTTAAATTACCAATCATTGGGGAGAGAAATTATTTATGACGTTTAATTATTCAGCGGGAGAACTTCAAGTCAGAGGGCATAAAATTAGTGATATAGCAGCACAGTACGGCACACCGGTTATTATATACGACGAAATGTATATGACCGGTATGATGGAGAGATATCACAAAGTCTTAAAAAGCCATAGCATTCCCTACTCTGTGTCCTACGCTTCAAAAGCGTTCAGCAGCGTCCAGATGATAAAACTGCTCGAGAGCCAGAATATGGAGCTCGACGTCGTATCAGTCGGTGAGCTTTACACGGCTCTGGCTGCAGGATTTCCGGTGGAAGACATTCACTTTCACGGCAATAATAAGACCGCTGAAGAGATTGAATATGCTTTAGATCATGGCGTGCGGTTCTTCATTATTGATGGTCTCGACGAAATTGACCTGATTGAGGGCTTAGCTTCCGGACTTTCTGATGATGACGGCGTGAACGTGCTGATCCGCATTAATCCGAGTGTTGAAGTGAACACGCATGATTATATTTCGACGGGACAGGAAGACAGCAAATTTGGACTGTCTCTCACGAACGGGGCGGCGAAGACAGCAATCGATAAAATTCAAGGATGCAGATCTTTAAACTTTAAAGGCATCCACTATCATCTGGGATCCCAGCTCGATGACAGCACGCCTTTTATCAATGCTGTAACGAATGTCTACAGCTGGCTTGATGAACACCAGATTGATCTTGAGATTTTAAATATGGGCGGCGGCTATGGTGTGAAATATACTGAAGGCGATGTGCGCTTCCCGATCGAAGAAGGATTCGATGCGATTCTTAATCACTTAAAAGAAGTTGTGGCAGCATCAGGACGCGAACTTCCTCACGTAATGATTGAACCCGGACGTTCGATTGCCGCCGAAGCAGCAATCACTGTCTATGAGGTCGGGACTGTTAAAAACATCCCGGGCGTTGCCAAATACGTCTCTATAGACGGCGGTATGAGCGATCATATCCGGACACCACTGTATGGTGCCGAATATGAAGTTGTCCCTGTGACTGAGCATTTTGGGGATACTAGCGTGTCATCGCACGTGGTTGGGAAATTATGTGAATCCGGAGATATCATCGGTAAAAATAAAATGCTGCCGGATGATTTGAAACGCGGTGACTTGCTCGCGGTGAGAACGACAGGTGCATATCACTACTCCATGGCATCCAACTACAACCAGATGAGAAAACCCGCAGTCGTATTCGTCGGGGAATCCAGAGTGCGCGAAGTCATCAGACGCCAGACACTCGAACAGCTGATTGAAAATGATGTGAGATAAAGTAAGCTCTTCTGAAAAGTGAATTTCAGAAGAGCTTTTTATTATGGTTCTACGATAAATAGAGTTGATGAACTGTTAAATCTGAGCGCCTAGCCTATGGTAAACGGGTTAGACGTTTTTTGGCTTCTATATACAAGTTTTAAAGATGAATTTCACTTCTGTAACTTATGATACCTAGTTTATTTTGACGCCGTCGTACTTGAACATCTTCCCGGGTACGACGGCGAACTCGTGTCGTACTTGAGCGCTTGAACTTAATAAGAAATGTAATCTATCTCAAAATTTTTAAATCATTGGTATATGATCTTTATATCTCATATACGCATCAGATTTATTTACAGCATCTTCAAAATCAAAATACTTAAAAGTATAGGTGGTGCGTGTTCCTTTATTATTCGTATAGCAATGTTTTAATAATGCTCTGGAAACAGCTTTAAAGTGTAAATCATAATCGATAAACTCCAATAGTGAATTTCTTGTCATCGGCTGATTATAAAATAAAAATTTATAATCATTCATAGCGCGTAGCAGGTGAGTTTCATTGCATTCTGTGCTGCCGCATTTGTTACAGGTCAAATGAAATCTTTTTTTACTGAGATTAAAGCTTCCGCAACGGCCGCAATACAAGCCGAATTTCAGACGGGTTTTATCGACTGCAGGTTTAAAGTAAGGATTTTCAACTATACTGCTGCTGATCAGCCATGAAATATATTGCGCTTTATTCCCAGCCACAATTCCCGATTGATTAAACTGGCGGAAATAGTCGCGCAGACCGGAACGCAGTATAATTTTATTCCAATTCGATTGGTCATCAGAATGAAAAGTGAAATTGTCATTGGGAAAAATGAGCTTCCCGGACACCTTAAAATCACTCCGAGATGTATTCCTAAGTTCCATTAATTTTCCGACTGAACGGTTCAGCTGACTGAAAGCGTCATTCGGTATCGCGAAATTACCTCTATACCAGCTGCCGTCACGAAACGTGACACTGCCGGAAAAATTCTTGATTTCATTCGAAATAATACCAATATCACTAATTATCAAAGTGTCGTACTGTGTAACTGAGCCATCAATGCTGAGAAAAAGATCCCGATAAATCAATACGTTGCCATGACCGATACTGTCAAAAATCTGATCGTACAGCATTTCGCCTTCGTAACCTTTCTTCACATTCTCGAACTTTGCTGACTCTTTTTTCATCAGCGAAGTCCTAGCAGACAGTGCTTCGTAATAAATTAACTCATGCGGTTTTGTTCTTTCATTGATAAACAATATAAGACCCCTTTTTAAAATAAAAACCCTTCTACCCTATATATAGGTGAAAAGTACGGTTTCCTTTTAAAAAAGTTACTTAAAAACAAAAATAGCAAAACTGGTTTACTTTTTACACAAGTTTCATTATTAATGGAATTATATGTATGCAGATGTAAAATATATTTCTATGAAAAGTATTCTCTTAATTTTACATTTAAGAGATAATAAAAGGTTAAATATATTTGTTTCAATCTCCGCTCAAAAAAACAAGCACCCGGATTTTATCCGGGTGCTTGTTTAGAAGTTACAAATTATTCAAATGAATCAATTTATAATTATAGTTTAGCAACGTTTGCAGCTTGTGGACCGCGGTCGCCTTCAACTACTTCAAATTCAACTGCTTGACCTTCTTCAAGAGACTTGTAGCCTTCTTGGTTGATTGCTGAGAAGTGTACGAATACGTCGTTTTCTCCTTCAATTTCGATGAAGCCAAATCCTTTTTCTGCGTTAAACCATTTCACTGTACCTTGTTTCATTAATAAAATCCTCCAAAAGACGTAAATTATCAATAAGAAGAACTTACTGATGATTCATATTATACAACATACTTCATTATATTGCAAATGTGTTTCTAACAATTGTGTGACGTTTTCACTAATTATTATAAAATTCATTATTTTTTGTCATTATCGGCGTGTAGAATATTTGCACGTCTTCATCACACTCTTCGCAAAATTCGATTTCACATGCGTTAAAAAATGCGTATAAATCATATTTACCCTGAATATAGCTGCTGTAATCATTTTTCATCTGTTCAATAATTGCCTTGTAGCCTGTCAGCATCTGAGCGGTATCGTTAAACTGCTGCCTGTTAATAATGTCGTCCTGCCAACCGTCGAAGAGCCACCAGCCCTCATAATCCGCTTTAACGATCACGACTTCATACATGTTTAAAACTCCATTCCCTGGCCGATATTATTCATTATTATAAACGCGTATAATTAGCATTATCAAGCATAACGCTTTATAATTGTAATAAATAGGCACATCTATACTAAGGGGTTTTGAACAATGAAGAGTAATTATTCACATTTCATTGCTTCTGTGATTGCTGTACCGGCCGGCCTCCTCGCTTGGGTCCTGTCGTCTAATATATTCGATATTCATATGTTTTTAGACGTCGTAGTCGGCATCGGCGGTTTTGGTGCATCATACCTGCCCGCCCAGCGTATTTCACATCATAAGCATTTAGAGAAATTGAAACTCACAAACAGTGAGTACAAATATATAAAAGAACAGCTCGCTCAGGCGAAAGAGCATACGAATCGTTTGCGTTCCAGCTATATGAATATCAGATCGATAAAAGACGCGAAGATGATATTCGATATTAACCGGATCGTTAAAACGATTATTTCATCTGTAGAGGAAGACCCTAGGCAGTTTTACAGCGTACAGCAGTTTTTCCATTCCAATCTGGAAACTGCGGTCAATACGATTGAAAAGTACCTTTATCTGTATAAGATGCCGGGGAAATCAAAAGATGAACGTATTCAGCTGCACGAGACGCGTTTATCAATGTTAGAATTGAAACGTACGCTGCAGTCGAACCTCTCGCACATGAATCAGCGGAGCTACCAGGATTTAAATGTCGAACGTGATTTAATTAAGATGAACTCCGCCCGCGCCAAAAAACGCCAGGCGGCACTTGATAATAAGCTCGGCAAAGAAAAAGTGAATTTGAAGCAAAAACGACAAGCTGAAAAAGAAACAGAAAAAGTACACCGGGGTGAAGGAAATGGCTGAAGAAAGAAATCTTAAGGACGAACTTTTAATGGATCCATTTAAAGAAGCTGATGACAGTAACGACAGTTTAATACTGCAGCCGGAAGAAGCTGCGGCAGCAAAACCGAAAGACAGCGAAGTGCTGACGACCTTTAAAGATCAATTCAGTGAATCAGATCTTAAATCTATCCATGAAATTAAAGATAAAATTGAACCGCTGAATAACGATGCACTGATTACTTACGGAGCCAATGCACAGCAGGCAATGTCTAAGTTCTCTCATCAGATGCTGAGCGAAGTGCAGTCGAAAGATGTTGGCCCTATCGGTGAAACTCTTGAAGAACTGATGAAAAAATTAAAAGAGATTGATCCGGAAGAACTGACGAATGAGAAAAGTAATATTTTCAAGCGTATGTTCGGGCGTGTAAAACGTTCCGTAAATGAAATGATCTCGAAACATCAGAGTATTGCGTCACAGGTCGACCGTATTTCAATTCAGCTTGAGCATGCGAAGGAAGTACTGATTAAAGACGTGAATATGCTTGATGGGCTGTACAATCAGAATAAGGACTATTTTGATGCGATTAATATATATATCGCAGCAGCAGAGCTTAAAAAAGAAGAGCTGGAGCAGGAAACACTGCCGCGCTTAAAAGCAGAAGCAGATGCTTCCGGCAATCAGATGGATGTACAGGATGTAAACGATATGATGCAGTATATCAACCGTTTAGAGAAGCGCGTACACGATTTAAAACTGTCTAGACAGATCACACTGCAGTCGGCACCGCAAATCCGGATGATTCAAAATATCAACCAGACACTCGCTGAAAAAATCCAGAGCTCGATTCTCACGAGTATTCCGTTATGGAAAAACCAGATGGCTATTGCCCTTACCCTGCTCCGTCAGGAATCGGCATCGAAAGCTCAGCGTGAAGTAACAAATACGACGAATGACCTGCTCACTAAAAACAGTGAGATGCTGAAACAGAACTCATTGAGAACTGCAGCTGAAAATGAACGCGGCATCGTCGATATTGAAACGCTGAAAACCACTCAGGAAAATCTGGTTACAACCATTGAAGAAACACTCAGAATCCAGTCTGAAGGTACCGAGAAACGTAAATCTGCAGAGGCTGAACTGGTAACGATGGAAAAAGAACTGAAAGAACGTCTCCTTCAGATTAAAGATAAACACAGATACTAATGATATAGACAAAAAATCACTTCTCCCATACGGAGAAGTGATTTTTTATTCTTATGAGTATTCCACTTTGGGTTTCTTCATGCCGATTAAATAGCCTAGAATGTAGCCGACAATCATAAATGGTATCCACTCAAAACTGCTTGAGAACAGCGGCAGTGACTCGATCCAGCTCATTTCAAACCAGCCGTTTCTGTGTACTACTGCGATCACAGATAATATAGACACTAAGAATACCGGAATTTGCAGACTGAGTCTCGGTGACGGTATGAAATAAGTCAGTATTAAGAGTAAGACAGTAGTCATTGCGACCGGATAAATAATAGACAATATCGGTACACTTGTAGCAATAACCTGATTCAGACCCTGGTTAGCCAGACCGAATGAGATGAGTACAAACAGGACAACCCATACTTTATAAGGCACTTTCGGTAAAATACTGTTAAAGTATTCCGAAACAGATACGATAAGTCCTGTTCCTGTAGTGATACAGGCAAATAATACGATTAAACCGAGTAGTATCGGTCCAAAGATACCGAACACTTCATCACTCATAAAGGTCAGCAGGAAGGTTCCAAGGTTTTGGTCATCGACTGCGGCACCGCCAAGATCGACTCTGTTTGCAAGCCATCCGAGTGAAATATAAATGGCAGCTAAAAGTACGGCAGCAAGCAGTGCTGATTTAATCGTTCCGATAAGTAAATCTTTACGGTTGGTTACACCAAGCTGACGGATTGAGTTAAGAACAAGGACGCTGAACGCAATCGCTGCGATGGCATCCATAGTTAAGTAACCCTCAGTAAAGCCGGTTGTAAATGCTGAAGAACCTTCAAATGTTTCAACAGCCGGGTTAATTGGATTATTGAAATATGTATATCCTGCAACGGCAATTAACAGTACGATTCCAATTAATAGCAGCGGCGTTAATACTTGCCCGATACTGTTAACCAGTGTGCCGGGTTTAAGACTTAATAATAAGACTACGATAAAGTAAACTAAAGAGAAAATTAACAGCCACATGCCTGTGTTTTCACTTAAGAACGGCACTATTGACATTTCATAAGCAGTTGTTGCTGTTCTCGGTATTGCAAAGAACGGCCCGATTGTTAAATAGATTGCAACCAGGAAAATGACTGCGAATGCAGGATGGATATTTTTAAGTGATTCTTTATATCCGTCTTTTGAAATTGAACCTACGATAACTCCGATTAAAGGAAGTCCTACTCCTGTCAGGACAAATGCAATTATTGCTGTCCAGAAGTATTCCCCGCTTGAAAATCCGAGTGCAGGCGGGAAAATTAAGTTACCAGCTCCAAAGAACATGGCAAATAAAGTAAACCCTACCATAATGACTTGTTTTGTACTCATGGGCATCGCCTCTTCTATAATAATTAATATGCAATAATTCTACCTTACTCTAGCAAAAAAATCCATAAGTATTTGAAATTATCTGACTTTTAAACTATGAAAAATACGTTTTGTAGTAGCCGCCTACTTTTCCTGAATTATCTTTGACGAAAATGTACTCTTCAGTTTCATTGACTACTGTATATTCTTTGCCTACTGTAAGCATATCGGATACTTTATATTTTTCAGCATCCACATGTTTTACGGTCACAGTTCTGATATTATTATTTTCCCATTCATTTTGAAGCATAATTATTCCTCCTAAGTAAAAAAGAAAAGGTATCGCGAGGATACCTTCTCTTATTAAATTGTTTTATTTTAACCTTCTAATAATAAATCTTCAGGGTTTTCAATTAATTCTTTAATCGTTTTCAGGAATCCGACTGACTCAGCACCGTCGATAATTCTGTGATCATAGCTTAGTGCAATATACATCATCGGACGGATTTCAATATCGTCGCCTACTGCCACCGGACGTTTTTGAATTGTGTGCATGCCTAGAATTGCTGCCTGTGTACCGTTGATAATCGGCGTAGACATGAGTGAGCCGAAAACTCCGCCGTTAGTAATTGTAAATGATCCGCCCGCCATATCGTCAAGAGATAACTTTTTATCTTTTGCTTTTTTAGCAAGTTCAGCAATATCATTTTCAATTTCAGCAAATGTTTTACGGTCCGTGTCGCGGACAACCGGTACAACTAAACCTTCATCGGTAGATACTGCAATCGATACGTCGAAGAACTCTTTGTAGATAAAGTCCGTGCCGTCGATTTCAGCGTTTACTGCCGGGTATTTACGGAGTGCAGCTGTAGCAGCTTTGGTAAAGAATGACATAAAGCCGAGTCTAGTACCGTCGTTACGCTCCTGGAAGCTTTCTTTCTTACGTTTTCTAAGTTCCATAACGTTCGTCATATCAATCTCATTAAACGTTGTCAGCATAGCAGTGTTTTGCGACACATCGAGAAGACGTTTGGCAATAGTTTGTCTGCGTCGTGACATTTTTTCGCGTCTGACCGGTTTTTCAGGTGCCGCATCAGCTTTAGGTGCTGCTTTCTTCTCTTCCTGTTTGCTTTCAGATTTAGGCGCAGGTGCATTGCCGTGGTTTTCAACGTCCTGGCTGCGTACTAGACCGCGGGGATCGGTCGGATTGATATCCGAGATTTTAATCCCTTTTTCGCGGGCAAGTTTTCTTGCTGAAGGTGTTGCAACGACAAGTTCGTCGTTCTCGTCTTCTTCAGCCGGCTCAGCAGCAGGTACGCTGTCCTTAGTTTCTTTAGACTGCTCTTCTTTTGCTTCTTCTTTCTTATCAGCAGCAGGTCCTGAGCCTTCACCGATAACAGCGATGACTTGTCCAACTTCAACAGTGTCGCCTTCTTCGGCTTTAAGTTCTGAAATCACGCCTGCTTCTTCGCTGACGATTTCAACGTTTACTTTATCAGTTTCAAGTTCGAGTACGTTCTCTCCCTTTTCCACTGTGTCCCCAACTTGCTTAAACCATGTAGATATTGTTCCTTCTGTGATTGATTCTGCTAATTCAGGCACGATAATTTCAGCCATTTTATAATTTACCCCCTATTATTTTAAAGCTTTTTCTATTATATTCTGCTGTACAAGTTTGTAAGAACCGCCGTTGCCTTCAGAAGTTGAAGCGCTCGGTTTTCTGCCGATATAGTTCAGTTCTGCTTTCTTAGGAACGATATCGAGCAGGTAAGGCAGTGCGAAATGATATGAACCCTGGTTTTGCGGCTCTTCCTGAACGAAGCGTACTTCTTTCAGGTTTGTAATATCATCTAATACTTCTTTAATTGCTTCAGCCGGGAACGGGTACAGCTGTTCCAGTCTGATAATCATTACTTCGTCGTTTGGTGTTTCAGCTTTAGCTTGTGCTTCAAGCAGGTCAACAGCGACTTTTCCGCTGGCAATGACTGCTGTTTTCACTTTTGATTTCTTGTATTCAGGTACGATTACTTCGTGGAAACGGCCCTGAACAAATTCGCTGACCGGCTGGCTCGCTGTCGTGTTGCGCAGCAGGCTTTTCGGTGACATAACGACTAAAGGACGCATTTTTTCAGTATTTAAATACTTAGCCTGACGTCTTAAGAGGTGGAAGTAGTTGGCACTGCTCGATAAGTTTACAACTGTCATGTTGTTTTCAGCACAAAGCTGTAAATATCTTTCCAGACGTGCAGATGAGTGCTCCGGTCCCTGACCTTCCTGTGCATGCGGCAGAAGCAGCGTTAAAGCAGTTCTTTCGCCCCATTTGGAATGTGCAGATGATACGAACACATCAAAAATCGGCTGAGCCATGTTGGCAAAGTCTCCGTACTGTGCTTCCCAGATTGTCAGCGCGCTGTTGTTTTCAACGTTATAGCCGTACTCGTAAGCAACGACTGCCATTTCAGTTAACGGCGAGTTGTACAGCTCAAAAGACGCCTCCGCATCGCTGATGTTATGGAGCGGTGTATGTTTCTTACCTGTTTCAGGATCGTGCAGCACTGCGTGACGGTGTGCGAATGTTCCTCGCTCTGCATCTTCACCTGTGAAACGAATCGGCGTGCCGTCCTGGTTAATCGTTGCAAAAGCAAGAGCTTCCGCATGTGCCCAGTCGACAAGAGCTGTGTCATCTTCAAATGGTTTTTTACGTCTTGATAATACGTTATTCAGTTTTTTAAGCGGCGCGAATCCTTCAGGATATTCGAGCAGTTCATCGTTTATCTTTTGAAGACGGTCGCGTGTAATATCTTCTTCTGTTTCATTCGCCTGGCCTTCCATAATTTCTTTTGGCGTCTGAATATCTTCAGTGACAACAGTATCATTTTTGTCAATCTTATCATGTTCGGCTCTTAATTCATCCTGAATCGCCTGCATAATACTGTCTTTGTCTTCTTGTGTAATAACACCTTCTTCGACAAGCTTATCACCGTAAAGGTTATCGATTGAAGGATATTCATGAACTTCGTTGTAAAGATTCGGGTTCGTCGTCATCGGCTCATCCATTTCATTGTGGCCGTAACGGCGGTAGCCGATAAGATCAATGACTAAATCTTTTTTGAATTTCTGGCGGTACTGAATCGCAATATCGATGACGCGGAGGACATATTCCGGACGGTCCGCGTTGACGTGGAAGACCGGCATATCGAAGCCTTTGGCAATATCAGATGCGTACAGTGTTGAACGTGCATCCCACTCTTCTGTCGTAAAGCCGATGCGGTTATTAGTAATAATATGCATGGCACCGCCGACTGAGTAGCCGTTAAGATTCGATAAGTTCATCGATTCCGGGTTTACACCCTGTCCCGGGAAGGCAGCGTCACCATGAATAATTACACCAAGTGAATTATCCACGTCGTGAACCGCTTTGCCCGCCTGATCAGTTTGTTCCTGCTGGGCGCGCGTGCGTCCCTGAACAACAGGTCCGACAATTTCAAGGTGTGACGGGTTATTGGCAAGCGTCACTGTCTGTTCGATACCTTTGTCTGTTCTCGTCTTAACGCCGCCGAGGTGATACTTCACATCGCCCATCCAGCCGTTGGTAAGCACGAGCGAACCGTCTTCCGGGAGGAATTTCATCGGGTCTGTCGACATAAACTCACTCAGCATCATAGCGTACGGTTTCTGCAGCGTATGTGTCAGCACGTTTAGGCGTCCGCGGTGAGCCATACCAATCTGCAGATGCGGAATGTTTTCCTCTGCCATACGCTGGAGCAGGTGATCGAGCATCGGTACGAGCGAGTCCACCCCTTCGATTGAAAATCGTTTGGCACCGACAAAGTTTTTATGAAGATACTTTTCAAAGCCTTCAGTTTTAACTAGTTCCTTGAAAAGATAAACTTTCTTATCGCTGGAAAGTTCAACTTCTCCGAGTCCTTCAATGGTGTTCTGCAGCCAGTTTCTTTCTTCAGTGTTGTTAATATGAGTATATTCATATGATAACGGTGAAGTGTAGATTTTTTCCAGGTAACGTGCTGCTTCAAGCGCGTTGTCGAATTTATCGGCAATCGCTTCAGAAACGATACCTGCCGGCAGGTTTTCAAGATCAGCATCTGAAAAACCATAGGCGTTAAAATCAAAGTCAGGTGCGTTGTCAATTTCCGGTGAATATACCGGATAGACATCCGCTTTTAAATGACCATACTGCCTGATGTCATTTAGCCACTGCAAGATACCTTTGATTTTATCCTGTCCGGCCGGAGTAAGAGCCTTATCTGAATGACGAGTATTGCTTCCTTCATTCGAAGAAATGCTGTCGAATAATAACTGCATTTCCTCCGAGACTGAATCCGGGTCTTCTTTGTACATGTCAAAATACTCAAGAATCATGCCTAGATTTGTTCCAAATCTTACAGGAGCATTCTCAACTTCATTTTGTTGCATTGTACTGCCACCTCTTTATATTTTTTAAATACTCTTTACGTATAAAATTTTACCATTTAACACTGCTTCTTGAAAGCGCAATTACAGATTGTCACTAATGTTTTATAAATTAGTTTTTCAATTTTGGAAATTTGATGTGAACTGTCGTCGATTTTCCTTCTTCGCTTGATATCCATACGTTTCCGCGGTATAATTCGACGATTTTTTTAGCAATCGATAAACCGAGTCCGTTTCCGCCCTGATCGCGGCTTCTTGATTTGTCCACCCGGTAGAATCTGTTGAATACCTGATCGATTTCCTCTGCCGGGATACCGATTCCGGAATCCGTAATCGCAATTTCGATGCTGCCGTCTTTAAGACGTTCCGACGAGACAGTAATATGCTTGTGCTCCGTATCGAATTTAATCGCGTTATCGAGGAAAATAATCAGCATCTGTTCAAAATGATAATTATTAATCGGATACATCAGCTTGCTTTTATCCAGTTTCGCTTCAAACGTATAATCCGGATGAACTTTATCGAGACTTTCAATACGGCTCATTATTTCATCGTTTAAATTAATGCTTTCAGTCTGGAGGTAATCCGCCCCTTCGTTTTTAGTGAGCAGGAGGAGTTCCTCGACGAGCTTGTTGATGCGTTTCAGCTCTTCGATTGAAATGCCGAGAGACTCATCTAGCACTTCAGGACTGTTTCTGCCCCACCGGTTAATCAGCTGCAAATGCCCCTGAATAATCTGCAGCGGCGTTCTGAGTTCGTGGGACGCATCTTCAACGAACTGTTTTTGCTGATTATAGGACTCCTCGAGCGCTTCCATCATATTATTAAACGATTCAATCATATAATCGGTTTCAATAATATTCGTTTTTAAATCGAGCCGTTCGGCGAAGCCCTGATTCTCAATTTTCTTCAGCTGGCCGGTGAATCTGCCAATTGGCTTGACCATCTGAATCGAGAAGAAATAACTGATAATCGACGTGAATGTAATCGATAAAAAACCGATAATCGTTGCGATGAACAGCATCATACGGATAATCGTATTATACTCGTTCAGCGGATGGATAACGGAGATGTAACCGTGCCAGTAATCCGACTGCAGCATGCGTGTGCCGACGAGATAATCATCGCCGTCGACACTCGTCGTTTCAATGACAGGATTCAGGTTCGCTTCAAAATCTGTCTCAACATTCAGCTGAGTGCGGATCGGCCAGCGGTAAACCTCTTCGCCGCTGAGCGTGTAGAGACCCATCTGCTGATTATCGTACAGACTCGTATAAATATCACGTTCAGTAATCGAGTTGAACGGCTGGTTCTCATACAGCGAGCTGACATCGGTCAGACTCCTCGACACTGCGCGGTATTCCTGGTCTTTTAAATAGACGCTCGTCGCGTAAATCAGGAGCGAACTGAACAGTATATAAGTAATTGTAATAATTAAAATGGACAGTTTCAGCCACTGCGTTCTGAGAGATGTCACGCGGTTCATTGTCTAATCACATACCCGACTCCGCGGACGGTTTCAATCAGTTTATCTTTGCCGAATGGTTTTAATTTGTTGCGGAGATACCTGATGTACACATCGACAACATTCGTCTCCACTTCGCTGTCGTAGCCCCAGATAATATCGAGAATCTGTTCGCGTTTCATAACGATACTCATATTTTTAACGAGCAGATGGAGCAGTTCGTGCTCCGTTTTTGTAAGCTCAATCGGCGTGCCGTCAATCGAGACGGTATAGGCCGACGTGTCGATAGAAATGCCGTGCAGCTCGAGTGTCGAGTGACTCGTCTCTGCCGTCTTGTTGCGGCGCATAATCACCCGGAGGCGCGCGAGCAGCTCCTCAATCTCAAACGGCTTTACGATATAATCATCTGCCCCGTAATCAAGGCCGACGACTTTATCGTATGTATCTCCTTTCGCCGTAATAATAATAATCGGCGTATCCTTTGTTTTGCGCAGCCGCCTGCACACTTCGAGACCATTCAGTTTCGGCAGCATTAAATCCAGCAGAATGACATCGTAATCATTCTCACTCGCCATATTAAAACCTTCCTGACCATCCGCTGCCAGCGTTACACTGTAACCTTCGTGGCCTAATTCCAACTCTATGAAACGGGCTAAATTCGTTTCGTCTTCAACAACTAATACTTCCGGCATAAGCCTCACCTACTTTGTCTACATATTATCATGAAATTATACCGGATTAAAAATTAAAGGTGCGAGATGCGGGGGTTTGCGGATGATTTGCTGGTTTTACTGGTTATGATGGGGATTTTGCGAGGTAAGGAGTTGATTGGGGGGACTGGATGTGAGGTGGATGCCCATGTGGAATTGACATGGTAATTTAAAGAGGTTTGGATGCCCATGTGGAATTGACATGGTAGTTTAAAGAGGTTTGGATGCCCATGTGAGATGAACATGGTAATTTAAAGAGGTTTGGATGCCCGTGTGAGATTGACATGGTAATTTAAAGGGGTTTGGATGCCCATGTTGAATTGACATGGTAATTTAAAGGGATTTGGATGCCCATGTGAGATTGACATGGTAATTTAAGGAGGTTTGGATGCCCATGTTGAATTGACATGGTAATTTAAAGGGGTTTGGATGCCCATGTGAGATGAACATAGTAAATTAATATAAAAAAGCGATAAAGTTGCTACATGTACTTTATCAAATCGACAACGTCTATCCGCCGGCGTCACCCACCCAAATATAAAACAACACAAAAAACCGGACACCCTTTCTCCAAGGTCCCCGGTTCAAATTAAATAAATATGGTTAGCTTACAATTGTATTTGGTGTGTCCATCATATAGCTTTGCTGTTTAATGAGTAGATTCGTTTTCACTTCGGGCCATTCATCATCGATAATTGAATAGATTATTAAATTGCGCGGAACGCCGTAGAGCGAGCGTTCTTTACGTATCACGCCTTCTTTGGTGAAGCCGATCCGTTCAATTGCTTTGTTGCTGCGCTCGTTTCTTTCGTCGGCGCGTACCTGTACGCGCATGAGCTTTAACACTTCAAAGCAGTATTCAAGCAGTAAGAATTTGCTGTCTGAGTTAATGAAAGTACGCTGGGCTTTGGTGCCGAACCAAGAGGCGCCTATTTCGCAGCTCTGACGTTCATAGTCGATATGCTGAATGCGCGTGGCACCGACGACTTCGCCTGTTGCTTTTAAGACGACAACAAACGGTATCGATTTCAACTGGTTGCGGAGCTCAATGGCACTTTGAATCCATTCGCTCATTGCTTCTTCAGTTGTGGCTTGAAAAAGCATATAGGTCCAAATACTGTCGTGATTAATAGACTGAAGTTCTGCGGCGTGGCTCAACTGCATGGGCACGAGTCGAATTCTGTCGTTTTCAAGCGTAATGTTTTCATATAAATTTATTGCCATATCATCACCTGCCATCTTAATAATACCCAAAGTAATTTCATTATAATTCCTCGGAAAATATTAAGCAATGATAATATTTCAAAATAAATTCACTTAAATTAAAACCGGCTTTTTGAACTTCTTGTGAAGCAGTGCACTCGTTCCAACCACTACTGCGAGACCGATTACAACGCCTGCGAGAACGTCTGTCGGATAGTGGACGCCGAGGTAGACGCGGGATGATGAAATCATCAGGATAAAGGTCGCGCACACCGTCATTAAGAGCGCCTTGTTGTTTAAATCTGTATGCTTAATAATCGCCCCGAGCGAGCCGAAGAATATCGTTGAACCCATTGCGTGTCCGCTCGGGAAACTGAAGCCGGAAATTTCGATCAGGCGGAGCATCGACGGACGTTCCCTGTCGAATGAATTTTTTAGGACGGGAATTAAAATACTCGATGCAATCATCGAAATTAAAATGAACAGCGTGTGCACCTTCAGTTTATACAGCATCAGAATTGATATCAGGATAAGCGACATTACAATCATGGACAGCACTTCGCCGAGCTGGGTAAAGCCGAGCATGAGCGCTGTCGTTATAAAACTTTCAGATGCGTAAATAAATTCATAGACTTCACGGTCAATCCAGCGGCCTAGCCTTGATTCATGAAAGATGGCAATCACGCCGAATATTAAAGTGAAGACTAAAAATAAGGACATTTTCTTGCTCCGGCTCACACTGATGCCTCCCCGATTAGTTTATCTGCAAGTTCGGCAGGATTAAAGCCGTGTTTGAACTGTGTCATCTTAGACGTAATATCACTGTAGTTCTCTTCGATAAACTCCAGTTTCTCCTGTAAGTTTTCAAGATTTAAGTCTTCTTCCTTCAGAACTTCCGCATAACCCTCTTTTTTAAAGTGTTTTGCATTTTGAATCTGATCACCGCGGCTCTGGTCGAGACCAAGCGGAATTAAAATCATCGGTTTTTTCGCGAGGAGCAGTTCAAATATTGCATTCGAGCCGCTGCGTGAAAGCACGATATCACTGATGGCTAACAGATCAGCCAGTTCATCACCGGCAAATTCGAACTGTTTGTAGCCCGCCTTCTGGATTTTCTGCTTCATATTGCCTTTCCCTGTTAAATGGATAAGCTGATACTTTTCCGTGAGAACATCAATATGCTCATGGACGAAATCATTGATTTTTTTCGCACCGAGCGAACCGCCCATCACGATGACTACAGGTTTATCAGAATTAAAGCCGGTTAAAGCATAGCCTTCATCCTTGTTTCCTTCCATCAGATCAGGCCGGATGACCGGGCCGAGGTATTCGGCCTTTGCATCAGTAAACTGTTCTGCTGTCGCTTCGAAGGTGCAGAATACTTTTGTTGCAAACTTGCTCGCAATTCTGTTGGCAAGTCCCGGTGTTAAATCCGATTCGTGGATATAAACCGGCACGTCTTTTGCAGCTGCTGCCAGGACGACCGGGACCGACACGAAACCGCCTTTTGAAAAAACAAACAGCGGCTGTTCACGTTTTAAAATTTTCTTAGCATCCGTGACACCTTTCAGCACTTTGAAAATATCTTTTAAATTTTCAAATGATAAATACCGGCGCAGCTTGCCGCTCGAAATTTCATGGTAAGGAATATCGAGCTCCGAAATGATATCTTTCTCTATGCCTTTTTTCGAACCGATATAATGCGGTTCAATATTTTGCTTTTGAAATTCAGGGATTAGAAGTTTGTTCAGCATCACATGGCCGACTGTACCGCCGCCTGTCAGCATTACTTTTTTATTTTCTGAAACCATAAGCGCCCTCCATAATACTTAGTGACTTTACTTTAAACTATTTACAAAATGTCTACAACAAAAAATTCCGTACAAGCGTGAACTGTACGGAATTTGATGTCTTATTCTTCTTCATCATTTAAATTCTGTTCATCTTCAATGACCGGCGGGATATGCGGTGCATTATCGCGCGCCTCCTGTTCAATTTCCTTAATTGACATGTCACCGTTAATATAATCGATTAAATAATTCAGCTGAGCATCGTTGTCGTTAATCTGGTCGCGAATATCCGACAGAATACCCGTTGTTGTTTCTCCGGTCACAATACCGTCAGCTTCGAGATTTTCATCGCTCTGATATGCCATTACGGCTTCGGTCAGCTCGGCATCAAATGTATCATTGAAATTGGTAATGTCGTAGCCGAGCTCATCGAGTGCGACTTTAATAGACAGCACTTTTTCATTGGTCTGGCCTTCTGCGAAGACTTCATCTTCGGTCAAGAGCTCGATACGGTAGTAATCCGGATTGATCAGTTCGATATCCGGTGTAATACCTTTATCCTGCACCCAGGTCTTGTCCGGCGTCAGCCATTTGGTATTCGTATATTTCAGCATCGAGTTGTCTTTAAACTCGCTCGTGCGCTGGACGACACCTTTACCGAAGGAAGTCGTTCCCGCAATTGTGACATCTGTTAAATCATCGAGTGCGCCTGTAAATACTTCAGAAGCACTTGCAGAGCCTTCGTTAATTAAAATGTACACTTCGTCAAATGATTCAGCATTCGGATTTTTCTCATTTTCTGTGAGTATTTCCTGCTGATTGCCCTGGTTATCTTCAAGGTACAGTGCAGCAGTATCCGGTTCAATGAACTGATTGATCAGTGTGACTGCTTCATTCAAAAGGCCGCCCGGATTGTAGCGGAAGTCGACAATCAGCTCGTCGACATCGTCCTCTGCCGCCTGGTCGATAAATCCGCTGAATTCATCGGTTGTGCCCTGCTGGAACCGGTTGACACTGATATGACCGACACCTTCGATTTCTTCATACGTCACGCTGTCGATATGAATCGTATCTCTCGTAATCGTAATATCCGACGGGCTGCCGCTGCCGCGCTGAATAGTAAGCACAACATCAGTGCCGCGTTCGCCGCGGATCAGCTGGACGGCTTCCGTCGTCGTCATGCCTTCGAGCGATTCGCCGTCAACAGCAAGAATCTGGTCGCCGGGTTCAATACCGGCCTCTTCTGCAGGAGAGCCCTTCATTGGACTTGAAATAATAATTTTACTGCCTTCCTGCATCACTTCGGCACCGATGCCTTCAAAGTCTCCGGTAATACTCTCTTCGAACTCATCAGTTTCGTCGATATTCATATATTCGCTGTACGGATCTTCCAGTCCTTCGACCATGCCGCGGATGGATGATTCGATTAAAGCGTCCGAATCGACATCTTCATAATAATTTTCAGTCAGCGTATCGTAGACGCTGTACAGTTTTGCAAACTCGGTTCTTGTATCCGTTCCGACGTTGACTGCACGCTCCTGATTATTTGATATGGCGACGGCTGTAATTACTACACTGGCAATTATCGTCGTTAAAATAATGACGATAAACCAGAATATATTCATTTGAACGGACCGCAGCTTATGCTGGACGTTCTTATCATTGTTTTCTTCGCTCAAGATATGCACCCAATTTCTACCTATGTATTACTCATATATTATCAGTTTACTTGATTAAAGAAAAGAAAAGAACAGTGAAATCACTGTTCTTCAAATTAATCTTCTATTTTCCGATAAATGGCACTGCTGCATCGAGTGCAACTTCAATCATATCATTGAAAGTTGTCTGTCTTTCTTCGGCACTTGTTATTTCGCCTGTAATCAGGTGGTCAGAAATTGTCAGAATAGCCAGCGCACGCGCTTTGTATTCCTGTGCGATAGTAAACAGAGCTGCAGATTCCATTTCAACAGCGAGAACACCGTAGTCAGCAAGCTGCTTAGTATCTGTTTTAGAATCGTAGAACGAGTCTGCTGTGTAGACGTTGCCGACTTTCACATCAAGACCGCGTTTTTGAGCTTCGTTATAGCTTGCTAAGAGCAGTTCGAAGTCTGATGTCGGTGCATAGCTTACGTTTTCAAATAATTTAACGTTCTGATAAGAGTCAGTTGTTGCACTTTGTGCGATAACAACGTCACGTACTTTAACTTCTTCTTTTAAGGCGCCTGCAGTACCGACGCGGATTAAGTTTTTAACGCCGTAGTCGCGCATCAGTTCATGAATGTAAATTGAAATTGACGGTACACCCATTCCTGTACCCTGAACTGAAATTCTCTTGCCTTTATAAGTACCTGTGTAGCCGAACATATTGCGGACTTCGTTGTAGCACACAACATCCTCTAAAAATGTCTCGGCGATGTACTTCGCACGGAGCGGATCTCCCGGCAGTAAAATAGTGTCGGCAATATCGCCCTGTTTCGCATTAATATGAATACTCATATTTTCATCTCCTCTATGATTGTAGCCATTCTCTGTAGTCTGAAAAACTTTCATCGAACGTATCTAATGATATATTAAGATACGGGTTCTTTTCAAGATAATCCGAGATTTCATCGTAATTATTTGAGTATTTCGGGAAGGACATGTCATCTGCAATATAATCTGCGAGTTTCCCGACAGCGGTCTTTGCCCCGAGCTGTGTCTTCATATATTGATAATATGGACGGTCTTTCATACTACTCCTCTGAATCTAAGAGATTGACGTATTCCCCGTAACCTTCTTTTTCAAGGTCTTGTTTAGGGATAAAATCAAGCGCTGCAGAGTTGATGCAGTATCTTAAGCCGCCGAGTTCCTGCGGTCCGTCAGGGAAAACATGGCCGAGGTGCGAGTCCGAAGTTTCACTGCGGACTTCTGTGCGGCGCATGCCGAATGACGTATCTACATGTTCGGATACATCGTCTTCAGACAGCGAGCGGGCAAAGCTCGGCCAGCCGCATGAAGAATCGAATTTATCTTTTGACGTAAACAGCGGCTTGCCGCTCAGTTTATCGACGTAAATCCCCTCTTCGAAATGTTTCCAGTACTCGTTTTCAAATGGTGATTCCGTACCATTTTCTTTCATCACGTTTCTTTCAAGTTCTGTTAATTCACTGATATCTTTTCTTGCCATTATTTTTCACCCCATACATTTTCAACGAATCCTTTACGTCCGGATCCTTTATAGTACGCATTATAGTGTCCTGCATTTTTCTTGTAAAAGTCCTGATGCTCATCTTCTGCTCTGTAGAAGTTTTTATAAGGCAGCACCGGTGTGTTAATTGGCGCATTGAAAACATTTGCTTCATCGAGCTCTTTAATTACGTCAAGTGCTGTATTATGCTGTGCTTCGTCGTGGTAAAATATCGCCGGCATATACTGCGGTCCGCGGTCGCCGAACTGGCCGCCGGTATCGGTCGGATCGAAAGTCTTGAAAAATACTTCCAGCAGTTCACGGTAGCTCATAACGTCTTCGTCGAATTCAATCTGCACAGCTTCGATATGTCCTGTCGTACCTGTTGAAACTTGTTCGTAAGTCGGATTCGGTTCATCGCCGTTCGAATAACCCGAGACGATTTCTTTTACGCCGTCCCACTGGTCAAACGGTTTAACTAAACACCAGAAACATCCGCCTGCTAAAGTTGCTGTTGCCATAAATAAATTCCTCCTAGAAAGTGTTGTTTACTGAAAAATACCACGCATTGTTCTCATAGTCTATTTTATCGGCTTGAAGTTCTACGCCGAAATACTGTTCAAACAGCGACATGTCGATGACAAGTGCGCGTTCTGTTTCGCTCATCGCTATGCCGTCAGGCAAGTCGACGAGCTTTCTAAGTGCTGTATACAGGGCATCTTCTGAGAGGGGCAGCCCTGCTAAATTCAAATCTGTTAAGTGAATAATAATATTACTGCCACTGACAACGGGTTCGCCGGAAATACTTGAATTGATGGAAAACCCGAGCACTTTCTGTTCAATATCAACCGTAATACCTTCAGTATTAATATTAACGGTAAATTCGTCATATGGAATATTATCATTAATTAATGTTTCAACTGTACTGTTCGTTAAAATAAACTCGAGCTCCTGCGGCTCTTCCGGCGGCGCCTCGCCGCTCGTCTGTTCGTAAGACTGATTGAAGAAAGACACGGCAATAATAATTACCGCTATATTTACCGCAAGTAAGACAAAGAACAGAATCATCCATATATTCTTCTTCATATTACAGCTCTCTTGTCAGGTGCAGGAACTTGTGCGGATAGCGGTTTTTCTCGTCTTCTGAACCGTCCTCTTCTGATTCCACAGTCCATTCGTTCATCGTGTAGTCAGGGAAAAACGTGTCGCCTGCAAAAGTTTTGTCAATCACTGTAATATACATCTCGTCGATTAGATGCATGGTCTGTTCATAAAGCGTACTGCCGCCGAAAATAAACACTTTACCCGGCAGGTTTTTAATCTCATCAATTGAATGGATAACCTCCGCGCCCTGTGCTGAAAAATCCTTATTCGATGTGAGCACGACATTTTTTCTGTTCGGCAGCGGACGTCCAAGTGTCTCAAAAGTTTTACGGCCCATAACTATAGTGTTCCCTGTGGTCAGTTTTTTTAATCTTTTTAAGTCTGCGGGCAGGCTCCAGGGCATATCACCTTTAAAGCCGATGACGTTCTGGTCTGCATGAGCAACTATTAATGATACCATCTGTCTCCTCCTATACTGCAATCGGTGCTTTGATTGCCGGGTGGGATTTATAGCCTTCAACTTCAAAGTCTTCATATTCAAGTTCGAACATCGATTTGTCCGACTTAATTTTAAGCTGAGGCGGTGCGTAGCTTGTCCGGGACAGCTGAGTATTGACCGCATCGAAATGATTGGAGTAAATATGCGCATCCCCTATCGTGTGCACGAACTCGGCAGCTTCCAGATTACATTCGCGTGCGACTAAGGCTAAAAGCAGACTGTAGCTTGCGATATTAAACGGAATGCCGAGGAAGATATCCCCGCTCCGCTGATAGAGCTGCAGGCTTAATTTGCCGTCTGCGACATAAAACTGGAACAGCGTATGACACGGCGGCAGCGCCATCGTTTCAATTTCCGCCGGGTTCCATGCGCTGACGATATGACGTCTCGAATCGGGCTTATTTTTAAGACCGTCGATAAGATTCTTCATCTGATCAATGACCTCACCGTTTGGACCGACCCAGTGACGCCACTGTTTGCCGTAAACATTGCCGAGTGTTCCGTACTTCTTGCTGAAATCATCATCGTTCAGCACTTTCTCTTTAAAAGTTTTCATTTCAGCTTTATACTGCTCGTTAAATGCTTCGTCCTCTAGCGCCCGGTGACCGAAATTCGTCATATCCGGTCCTGTGTAGTCATCGGACTCGACATACTTTTTAAAGGCCCATTCGTTCCATATATTGTTGTTATACTGGAGTAGATATTTAATATTCGTATCGCCGCGGAGAAACCAGATCAGCTCGGTTGCCACGAGTTTAAAAGATACTTTTTTAGTCGTAAGAAGCGGGAAACCTTTACTTAAATCAAAACGCATCTGATGGCCGAAGACAGATTTAGTCCCTGTATTGGTCCGGTCAGTTTTTTCAGTGCCCGACTCCATGACCCGGTTCATCAGATTGTGATAAGTATTATCAAATGAATTCATTAAAATCACCCTTTTCTTTTATTGTGCAGTTCTATATAATTAGTATTAATGAGACGAGAAAAATAATTGTGATCGGAGTGTTCATAATGGAAATTTTATTCACAATCGGTTTGACTTTACTTGCGGGCTACATGATTACAATGTGCATCTACGAGTAGGCAGCGACTTATAAAAAAAGGAAAGGGTGCGCCCTTTCCTTTTTTTATTTTGCACAATATTCGTCAAAATCCGCTTTCAGATCCATCATAATATCTTCAATACTTCTATTTTCAATGTTTTCCCGTCCTGTAAATGAGACGAGTTCTTTTCCTTTAAATAAAGCGAAGGAAGGGCTTGACGGTTCAGCTGTAATATATTCACGCATAGCAGCTGTTGCCGGACGCTCCTGGCCGGCAAAGACTGTCGCGAGACGGTCTGGTTTAACCGGATTCTGATTCGTGACTGTTACTGCAGCGGGCCTTGCGAGCCCTGCTGCACAGCCGCAGACACTGTTAATAACGACGAAAGTCGTGTCATCTTCTCCGGCGTCCTTCATAAAATCATGCACACCCTCAGGTGTCGTTAACTCTTCAAAATTATAATTTGTCAGTTCCTGCCTCATAGGTTCTGCAATTTCTCTCATATATGCCTGATATGCATCCATGTTATCGCTCCCTGTTCTGCATTTGTTTCCATACACTGCCGAGTGCATCTTCGCCCTCTTCAATACGGGCAATCGCCATTTCAATCTGCAGTCTCACATCGTATTGCGGATCATGCTGATGCGCTTTTAATACTCCGAGACTGTCCTCGTCGCCTGTTTCGTATATAAACATTGCCGCGCGCCAGCGGACAATCGGGTTTTTATCGCCGAGTGCTTCATACATATCGGGAAGACCTTCTTTAAAACCGAGATCGCTGTAAGCGTCAGCCGCTGTTCTTCTGACCGGAATTGCCCGGTCTGCCATCGCAATTTTTAAAAATTTGAGCGTTTCCGGCACTTCAATCATGGCAAGAAGGCTGACACTCATCCGTCTGACCTGCATTTTTTCATCAGAAAGCGCGTACTCGAGGAGTGGATAATCGCTCTCATCCGGGGTATCAAAGTGATTGAGCATATAGAGCCGCTCTTTCCAGTCTTCTGTATTTTTAAATTCATCAAGCGAAACTTTAAAGTATTTCATCGGCGCCGGCTGCACACGGTTTTTCGCTTCTTCGACGAGCTCTCTCAATACAGCTTCCGGATAAAGTGCTTCAAGCTCTTCAATAACCTCTGAAAATACTTCATCCGGTGTACCGTAGCGGGTGCTTAAAGTTTCCCATTTGCGGTCGAAAATAATATTGTCTTCGGGCAGGGTCGCTTCTTCCACAGCTTTAGTAAAACGCACGGGCAGTTCACGCCGGTGCTCCCCGCCGTCATTTAACTTGATCTGATAAGGAATGCCTTTAAACATGAGCACCTGAGTGTTCACTTCACCAAAGTTCGACTCAGGTGTCAGTCTTTTTTTACTTCACCAGCATCCTCATTATTAAAAGTAGCCTCTATTTTCGGAACCAGTGTTTCCCAGTCAGCTTTGGCACTTTTATCTACAGAGATAAAGTCCAGTGCATGGAAGACGCTTGTGACATCTTCAAGTTCCAGCACACGTGCAATAAATGTCGGTGTATCCTCTGTGATTTCTTTATAAGTTGAAGATTTCATTTCTTCTTTTGTTTCATTGACAGTGATTTTCATAGTATTCGGGCTTGGTGTCGGTTCAATTCTTACGATTTCCATAGTCGTGCCTCCAGTATTATAGTTTATTGCCGTGCATTTTCATTTCAATGCCGACGGAACACTCCGTAATGCAGAATGAATGCGCGCTTGATTTCGAACCTTCGGTTCTGTTGACTTCTTTCAAGAGACATCCTCTGCAGTAAGTGCGTTCAAGATGATTAATTTTATCAAGGACTTTCGTATTCATTATCATACCTCATTACTTAAAATTGCAAAACAGCTAATTCAGATTTAATTTTTTGCGTTCTTTGTATAAACGGTCTTTAGCCAGTTTATCCGCACCGCGGTTATTTTTTCTCGGTGTATGAGTAATTATAAACATATCGAGCGCGTTTGTTAAAGGAAGCACTCTGTCGTAGTAAGATTTGAACGTTTTATTTTTGACGTGCTGTTTATCGAACGTGTCGACGATAATTTTAGAGTCCGTATAGACAATCAGCGAGGTAAGCTTTAATTCCTCTGCTGCTTTCAGGGCAAATTCAAGTGTCGCCCATTCCGCTTCATGGTTATCCATTTCGCCGAGCAGGACAGTTTCCTGAAAGTCGAGGTCCGCGTCTTTAATAATCACCCCGCCGCAGGCAAATTTCGGTTCAAAACTCGCTGCCGCATCGATATATACTTTCGCCATTTACATCACCCTAAATTTAAAGTTGATAAATACTTCTCCGCGAGACGGAGGTCATGGTCCTTCAAAACTTTGTTAACATGTGCAGTATCGAAATTAAGCCGGCTCTTGTCCATCAGTCCGTCGACTTTAATCGGCACATCCGTAATAATTTCGGCCAGGCGCTGCGACATACGGAGAGATTCCATATCACCGGTAATCTTCTCCTGCATTTTCGGTGTCAGCATATGGAGGTTATCGAGAAGCGCATCAACCGAACCATGAGTCTGAATCAGTTTAAGCGCGGTCTTTTCTCCTATACCCTGAACACCTGAATATCCATCACTCGCATCCCCCATCAGCGCCTTGACGTCGATAAACTGCTGAGGGGTAATTCCGTATTGTTCTTTAAAGGCTTCGTAGTCATAATAATGGTATTCCGTATAGCCTTTTTTCGTCAGCCAGATCCGGTTGGTCTCGTTAATCAGCTGCAGGAGGTCGCGGTCGCCGCTGACAATCGTCAGATTATCGACATGCTGTGCAACTGTGCCGATAACATCATCCGCTTCATAGCCTGCAATGCCATCCTGGTAAAATCCGATATCATGCATAACTTCTTTGATCATATCAAATTGCGGCACCATTTCTTCAGGCGGTGCCACCCGATTTGCGTTATAGCCTTCGTACCATTCATTCCGTACCGACTTCGACCCCATATCCCAGGCGATAATCACATTATCCGGCTGAGTCAGGTCGAGCAGTTTGAAAGTATGCCTCAGCATGCCCTGAACACCGTTCGTCGGGAGTTCCTTGTTATTGTACATGAACTGATTGCGGAAACTCGTCGCGTAGAAGTGTCTGAACAGTAAGGCCATGCCGTCTATTATTAAAGTATGCTGTGTCAAAAAGTTCCCTCCATGGTTATATAGAGATGTGCTGTACTGCTTTTAGCAGAGCTCGGTCTCCATCGTAATCCGTACGTGATATTTCTTCAGGCTCTACTTTAAGCGCTGCGGTTATCTCTCTTCGGTCTGCTGACAGCTGTCTGTCGAGCAGTGCCGTATATTCTCCGGCAAGCTTTTCCATCTGAGCTCTTAAGTCGTTTTGATCCACTGAACGGACAAGCGTTTCTGCAAGCTCCAGCAGGGTCTCTCTGTAATCTTGTGTTTTATTTCTGTGCTGATAAAGAATTTTGCCAAAAGGTTTTAATACGTCCGCATCAATACGAACATGAGGCTCCTCTATTTTGACACTCGTTATGGACAAGGTGCCCGGTGTACCTGATAAGGCAAGACGTTCGTTAAACTGCGTAATCATCTGCAGCGTTTTTTGATCCGCCTGCCGGTAGACAGCGTTAAAGGCAATACTTGTCTCAAGGGTCAGAAAGTCCTCAATATTCCGGACGAGCACAGAACTGTTATTTTTTAAATAATGCCTGTCGCTCATATGCGATACTGTCAGCAGACCTTTTAAGTGGTCGTACAGCTGAAGTTCAAGCCGCTTCGTCAGATAGGTCAAGATAATATCAATTTCCTGCTTCAGGGTTTCATTAAGACTGTCTGCTTTAATACTCCCAATATCTCGTAACAGATTCTGTCTTAAGTCGAGCAGTTTGCTGCGCTCTTCCCCATTATCTTCAAACTGGCGTATATTGCTCTCCAGTGTATTCAAGAGCTGCTGGCGCGTTTCCTTCAGCGTCTGATATTGGACGTTCCCAGACTGCCGGTCAGCAATTTCCTTAATCTCTTTCTGTGCTGTATTGAAATACCCGTCTCCTCCGTCAAGTGCCCGTTTACTGGAAACAGGATACAGGACATGTTTAATATGCATAGTATTTAAAGCATTCCTCATATAGTCGAGTACTTTTTCTTTATCCGCTTCAGACTTCATTAAATCCACCGCGTTAATAATGAAAATAATCGGGAAGTCTTTACCTTTCAGCGACTGGATATACTGCAGGAAGGTTTCATCCGAGCGTGAAAAGACGTGATTATAGTAAGAAACGTATATAATCATATCGCTCTCTGTAATAATATCTCTCGTTTCTGACGTATGACGGGCGTTTATAGAGTTAATCCCCGGCGAGTCCACCAGCGTATAAGCTTCTGTCATTTCATTTTCGAGTGACACATTCGCCTTATGGATAAAGGTCGAGTCTTTATCATTACTTATTTTTTCTATAAGCGCATCCGTGTCGATACTCACCGTCTGGCCTAAATCGTCTTTGTACTTGTCGTAATTCTCAAGAATTCCCGACAGAAGCGGTTTATAGGTTTCATCAACTTTTGAGATATTTTTATTAATCCATTTTTTATAACCGTCCGCTGTCTTATGCTCTTCCCCGGACAGTGTCTGAAGCGTTTCTGTTAAATCCGCTTCACTCTTATACACGACAGTACTGGTGTCATCATTATTAATTTCGGTGATCGTTGCGGTCGTCGGATTTGGACTCGTCGCTAAGTACTTATCACCGAGCAGGGCGTTAATAAAAGTAGTTTTCCCGGCACTGAAACCGCCGAAGACACTGATATTGGCTTTACCGTTATCAATTCGTGAAAGCTTATCGTTTAACAGGCGCTGATAGTCCGTATAGCGCGGTGAGTCTTCCAGTAAATCTCTAAGTTCGCGGAAGGCCTGTAAATTCATGCGGCCTTCATTGTTAACTGTAAATTCGTTATGTCTACTTTCTTCCGCTTCTGTCTGCTTGTCCTCATCGTACGTCAAAGTAATCTCTTCCAGCAGATTCAGCTTATCGATCTCGTCATCCAGATGAATGTAGAAATGGCGGTAATTTTGTGTATCGAGCGACTCTATCAGTTCGAGCAGGTCTTTTGCTTTAATATAAAAAGCTTTCTCTCTTGTGAGTGTCGTCTGCGCTTTTATCTCTCCCGTCTCTTCAGGTGTCAGCGTCTCTAGATGCCGGACGCTCCGCTCGGAAACTTCCTGAGTCAGACTGCTCTTCAGCTTATCGAAGTAATTGCTTATATACGTCTGGTTCAGCGAAGTAATCTTTTCGTCTCCAAGGAGCGCATGATTCCATTCAAATTTGAACGGTTCACCGATTAAACCGAGCGACTGAAAGAAACTGTTAATGTTCGCATTGATTTCAGTATGTATGACCGGCTGTATCGCCTCATCTACTAGAGCGAGGGTATCTTCCAGCAGCGCCTGTTCTTTTTTCTTTTTACCGAACAAGCCCCCTGCCTTCTTCTCCCCTGCCATAACCTTTAAATATTCCGTTATGGCGTCTTTCACCTGATGCGGAAATAAGTAGCTGTCTTTAACGAGTTTTTTAACGGACTCTTTCACGTGGAATCTTAATTCATCTTCGTCGCTCCGGAGATGATCGATTTCCGCTTTTTCGATTTCCTTGTTTAAATAGTCAATACGTTCTGCTGCCCGTTCTTTCGTCAGTGGATTATCAAGCTGCAGTTCGTCTGTCAGCGTCTCGAGCTCATCTCGTAAATATTCGAGCTGTTTATCTTCTATATTCTTTGTAATACGGGTGTCATAGGCCGCTTCAAGTTCAGCGCGTTTCTTTTCCATCTCTTTAATAAAAGCTTTTAAATCGTCTATATGGTTGTGTGTCGACTCGTAGATAGACGTTGTAAACAGATGCTCCGGATAAATATTCCAGTTCGTGAGCGTCGTCTTAACGCGATTTAAGAAGGTGTCGAGCGTTATCTCACGGTCGTCGTGCTTATCGATCTGATTAATAATTAAAACGAGCGGAATACCGAGGCCGGCAATTTCTTTTAACAGCGTTAAATTGTGCTCGCTCTCCACGTGGTTGTATTCCACCGTAAAGAAGATTAAATCGCTGTTCAGTAAAAATCTGTTGGCCGCTTCCTCGTGGCTGTCCGTATTGGAATCCACACCCGGTGTATCCTGGAAGACTGTATTCTGCTGATAGTCATCCGACTGGATGTCCATCGTAATCGCCTGGATATCCATATCTTTAGTATTGAGCGCTTTTAATTCTTCGTAGTTATCGACTGCGGCATACTGATATTGGTTGATAAAGGCCTGGATTCCGCTCTTATTGCCGATCTGCACCGAGACGGTATTGCTTGTCGTCGGCACCGGTGATGAAGGCAGGATGTCCTGATTTAAAAGATAATTAATCAGGCTCGACTTCCCTGCAGAGTAATGGCCGATAAATGAAAATACCAGCTGGTCGTTATACGTCTTTTGGATTGCGTGGTCAATTTGTGATACGAGTGTATCGTTGTCCGACTTCAGAATTTCTTTTTTTAGTTTATACAGCGTATTAAGTGTCTGTCTGTTTTCCCCTTGTGATGACAACTATTCTTTCACTCCCCAATATTGGTAGAAGGTTGTTTCAATGTAGCCGTTAAACAGCTTTCTGCGTTTCGTTGCTTTTTTGCCGATGATTTCTTCGAACTCTTTGTTCGATGTCATTAAATAAACGTTCAGCGACGGATTTTCTTTCATCAGTTCGCCGACCTTCGCGTACATCGACTCCACGGCTTTCGCTTCCCCGATACGTTCACCGTAAGGCGGGTTGGTTACAAGCTGTGCGTTTTTATCGAGCGTGTCAAGATCGTGCACATCGAGTGTACCGAATTCTATATCTGCTTCCAGACCGACTTCTTCCGCGTTTTTAATCGCGATATTAATCATGTCGGGTTCAATGTCTGTCGCGTAAATTTTAACATCCTTGTCGAAGTCTGCTTCGTGCTCGCACTGGGTGCGGACTTCCGTCCACAATTCTTCCGGGATAATATCCCATGACTCGCTGTCGAAAGTGCGGTTGGAACCCGGGGCGATATTGCGGGCAATCATCGCCGCTTCAAGTGCGATAGTGCCTGAGCCGGTAAACGGATCATACAGCGTATTGTCTCCTGTATAGTTGGCAAGCTTCAGCATGCTGGCAGCGAGCGTTTCTTTAATAGGAGCATCCCCCTGGGCGAGTCTGTAGCCGCGTTTGTGTAAAGCGTCTCCGCTCGTATCTACAGTCAGCACCGCTCTGTCTTTTAGAATATTAATATCGATTTTATAGCGGGGGCCGTCTTCAGGCAGTTTGCCTTTCATGCTGAACGCTTCTTTTAAATGTTCAACAATGGCTTTTTTCGTAATACGCTGTACATCCGGCACACTGTATAAGGTCGACTTATGGGAGCGTCCTGTCACCGGGAATTCTGCATTCGGTCCGAGAATATCTGACAGCGGCAAAGCTTTTACCGCTTCAAACAACTCGTCGAACGTTTTTACAGTAAAGTCGCCGAGGACAATTCTGATACGGTCGACCGTGCGGAGTTTCAAATTAGTTTCGACGATGGTGCGTTCATCGCCTTCGAAATAGACGCGGCCGTTTTCTAAAGTAGTATCGAGGCCGAGCGCTTTGATTTCATCCGAGACGACACGTTCAAGTCCCATCGGTGTATTGACTATAAATTTAAAGTTCATATTAAGAAGCTCCTAAAGTTAGATTTGTTTACATTATAGTATGAATATAGGCATAAAAAAAGCTCTCCTCATAAGTGGAGAGCTTTTTGTCTAGTCCGGTTTCTCTATAAGCCATGTTCTGTCCCGCTGTGCTGCCGGCGTGCACTAGTATACACTCGCACATTGGTGATAATCATCTGTCTATATTAAATGAATAATATCTCTCCGCCAGTTGAATTCCTGTTGGAAAGTGCTCCTACCTAATTTGGATTGCTCACTCGAGGGGTTTACCGCGTTCCATCTTCATCATTTCTTCTGAAGCTCGTTTCTGTGGCACTTTTAAAGCTACTCTATCCGTATGTTTACACACTTAGAATATTTCGCAGCCGTCAAGATATAAAATATCATTGCCCAGACTTATTGTTTCGTCTGGCACGAACACTACGGCCGTCTCAGGTCCGTGTGAGCATGGACTTTCCTCTATGCAGGCATGCTGCATAGCGATTATCCGAGTTACCGTCTGTTTATTTTAAAGTTCTTAAAATACATGCATATAATCTGTCTTACTGTTTTGCTGTACTGCCGAAAACCTGCTTTTCGAGACTCGACAGACGTTTTAAAATATCGATTTGCTGACTCTGTCCATTGCCGCCCTGAGTGCGTGTATTGGTTGCCACCCTGATGCGGAGATCTTCAACTTCTTTTTTTAATCGTGCATTTTCTTCTTCAAGTTTTTTAATATTGTTGTTCATGTCTGCCATTTTCTGATAATCACTGATAACGTCGTCAAGAAAACTATCTACTTCTATCGGTTTAAAACCTCTTAGTGATTTTTCGAATTCTTTCTCGAATATATCCTTTGCAGACAGCTTTAGCGTATAGTCACTCATACTTACACCTCTTAACTATCATATCTGTCATTAATAAAGTCATTAATATCATCAAATTGTATTCTTTCAATATTATAATGACTTTTCTCGCTTAATTCAAGCATAACACTGTATATATATTTTAAATTTGTTTCCGTCTCGCTGTCGTAGACAATCAGACCGTAATCTGTGTGGGCGGTCAAAAACTGATTAATCGCTTTAAACATCCCCGGATCCCCGTACTCTCTCTCAAAGATAAACTGATGAAAATCGGCATGCTCGAGTATATTGTTTAAATTAATTTTATCGGATTCATTGTAGCGGTCATCGAACTTATGGAACGGCTTTAAGACACCGAGTTTAATATCGTAGTCCGCTTTCAGATCGATAATTTCATTGGCGGCATACATTTCTATGCCCGTATAGCCCTGGATGATAAACCACTCCGCGCCTTCTTCTGCGAGATTAATAATGCGGGCGCGTAAAAAATCGCGCAGCACTTTGACTTCCGGCTGCGAGTCTTTAAAGATGCCGAGCTCGTAATGCCGGTAGCCTGTAATCAAAACTCTCACAGCAATCCTTCTTTCCTGGCGTGATTGACCCACATATTAATATATTTGAATTTTTCATGATACAATTTTAAACTGAAGCGGGAAACATGGCAGCTCATTAAGAGTTCCATCAGCTCATCGCTCATAATTTCTCTGACCCGTTCAGTCAGCCGCTCATCGGTTTTTATATGAAGCAGCTGGTCTGCGAGTTCTTTATTTTCATTTAAAAAGGGTTCTATTTCAGTTTTAAAATCAAACTCGTAACCCGTTCTTGCCTTGTCATAGCGTCTCGCAATTTCTTCGAGCATGGCCCGGTAATCGCTGTACGATGCATTTCTTGACAAATTGGACACACCACCTATAATAATGAAATGTTAATCAAACTTTAATTAATATATAATAAACAGTATATATAATAATAGTTTGGAGTGCGAATTTAATGAAGTACCCTCAGGGAGTCAAGAGAAACAAATCCAATATAACGCGTGCGAATAAAGAAATTAACTACGGCCAGCGCGGCATGACACTGGAAAAAGATCTCGATAAGACCAATCAGTTTTATCTGGATACGAAGCGGGCAATCATTCATAAAAAGCCGACACCGGTACAGATTGTCGACGTGGATTATCCGTCACGGAAAAAAGCTAAAATAACGGAAGCTTACTTTAAAGTTCCCTCGACGAGTGACTATAATGGTATATATAAAGGAAGATATATCGATTTTGAAGCGAAGGAAACACGCAACAAAACACGCTTTCCTTTTATTAACATTCATGGACACCAGGTCGAGCATATGCGCGCCTGTCATAATCAGGGCGGCCTTGTTTTTATCATTCTTAAGTTTACCGTTTACGACGAAGTCTATCTATATCCGTTTGAACATTTTGTTAAACACTGGGATGACTTTTTAGGCGACGGAAGAAAGTCCATAACCTATGCTGACATTAAGAAAGAGAGTATTTTACTACCAATAAAATACAATCCGCGTTATGATTATTTAGCTGCAGTTGACGAATTTTATTTTGAATAGGGAGAATATATATGGAATCGAATTTTAAAAGGAGTAAACAGTCCGGTGCGAAATCCGAACAGAAAAAGCAGTCGAAATCCAAATCATCAATTATTAAAAAAGTGTTTTTATATGGTGCACTGCTTGCACTGATCGGTCTTGTTATCGGAGCGGTGCTGTTTGCCTATTACGCATCACAGGCGCCCGCTTTCAGCGATGAAAAGCTGAAAGATCCTGTTCCCGCTGAAATTTATGACCAGAACGATGAACTGGTTACCACCCTCTTTCAGGGTCAGAAAAGGGAATATGTCAGTATCGAAGATGTGCCGGCACATGTGTCGGACGCGGTGCTTGCAATAGAGGATAACCGGTTTTACGATCACGGTGCAATTGACTTTATCCGTCTCGGCGGCGCGGTCATCAGCAACTTTACGGACGGCTTTGCCTCTCAAGGGGCCAGTACGATTACCCAGCAGGTTGTTAAACGCGCCTTCCTGACAGAAGAACAGACAATCGAACGTAAAGCACAGGAAGCGTATCTGTCATACCGCCTCGAGCAGGAGTATTCAAAGGATGACATTCTCGAAATGTATCTGAATAAGATTTACTACTCCGATGGCATCTACGGCATTCGTACAGCGAGCTTATATTATTTCGATAAAGAGCTTGCTGATTTAAACATCGCAGAAAGTGCTTACCTGGCAGGGCTCTCAAATCTGCCGAACGTGTATAACTTATACATGGATCCGGAAGCGGCGAAGAGCCGGACAGACACGGTCTTATACCTGATGCTCGAACACGAGAGAATTACGCAGGAAGAGTACGATGAGGCAATGAATATCGATATTACGGAAAATTTAGTACCGCGTGACGAGGCAGAACGCTTCTCGACAGAACAGGAAGATCCGGAATACGCATCTTATATTAATTACATTAAAACAGAGCTTCAGTCACATGATGAATTCCGCAATAGAGACATTTCTGAAGTACTATCAAGCGGCATACAGATTTATACGAATATGGATTCAAACGTTCAGTCCTACCTTCAGAATATGACGAATAACAGAAACTATTACTATAACGATAAATTCCAGAGCGATGATTTTAATATCGCATCGACGATTCTCGACACATCAACCGGCGGTCTTGTAGCAATTTCAGGCGGCCGCGATTATCAGGAAGTTGTCGACCAGAACTTAGCACTTGTCCAGCACAACGTCGGTTCCACGATGAAACCGTTCCTGGCATATGGTCCGGCAATTGAGCACATGGAATGGGCAACGAATCAGACCATCCAGGATGAACAGTCGTATACGCCAAAAGACAGCCCGAACAACACGGTCTACAACTACGATAATCAGGGACACGGCAATGTGACGATGCGAGATGCCCTGCGTCAGAGCTTTAACGTCCCGGCCGTCAAAGCATTTGAAGCGGTACAGGAAGAAGCGGGCTATAATGCACCGGCAGAATTCGCAGCTGAAACAGGCCTCGACTACTCGACGAAAAATGACGGAGATTATACCGTATCATTTAACGATGTGCTCGGCGGCGGAGAATCACGCTTCAGTCCGCTGCAGATGGCCCAGGCTTACGCAACACTCGGCAACAACGGTGAGTTCAATGAAGCGCAGTCCATCCGCTACATCGTTACAGCAGAAGGCGATAAAATTGAATTTGACAACGAAACACGCGAGGCTATGGAAGACTCTACAGCCTTCATGCTGACAGATATGCTGAAAGATACATTCGAAAATCAGGGAAGCGCCGACTACATTCAGATGAACGGTCTGAATATCGCAGCGAAAACAGGAACAACTTCGCTTGATACGAGTATTCTGGAAGAAAATAATCTGCCAAGCAACAGTGCAAAAGACGCATGGATCGTCGGCTACACCCCTGAATATACGATGAGCGTATGGACAGGATTCGATAATGCATCTGCAGGCTACTCTGAAGATAAATTATTTGTCGGTACCGATGAACACATTACTCCGCAGTGGTTCTTTAGAGATATCATGCAGTACATCAGTACATTCAACGGTCAGGACTTTGAACAGCCTGACAGCGTTGAACAGATTAACGGCAACGAATTTAGAGTTGCCGGCGGTGGCGGTTTCTGGAACAGCGGCGGCAGCAACAATAACTCTAACAGCAATAATAATGGGAGCGGTAATTCTGACTCCAACAGTAATAATAATGGGAGCGGCTCGACAGGCGGCGCCTGGAGCTGGGAGTATAACGAAGACGGTGAAATAGAAACAGAAGGTGATGTGCCTGAAGGTGAACTGCCTGAAGACGCTGATCTCGCTGAACCGGAAGACTCCGGAGAAGACGAAGACCCTGCGCCACAGGATGACACAGCTGAAGACGAAGATGCGGGAGCATCTGACTCAGGCTCAAGCTCATCGGAAGATGAAGAAGACGCAGCTGACGAAGAATAATATGTATGAATTGCCGAACACGGGGCTGGGACAAAAGCCCTGAAGCAATAAGAGAAACGGCTGGGACATCTTGATTTTAAGATGTTCCAGCCGTTTTTTAGTGGTTTAAGTATAGTAAACACAGATTGCCGGACGAGTTTTCTCAGGTTCACCGCCATTAAAGCGATGCCCAATTCGTTACGGACCGGAGTATTCCCCCGAACAGACATCCGAGTGAATCTCAAATTCGCCTTCAAGTTTCCAAAAGTCGTTTCGACATCGATTTTGCGTTGCGCGTATCGACGTCGACCTTCCGGGCTTGAAAGCGTCTGGTTCACCTGAGCTTTGAAATACTCCAGGTTCATATTTTTTTGAATTCGTTTCGGCTGATCCGGTGCAGATGTTTTACACAATGCCATCAACGGACATGCCTGACAGTCCTCGCATTCATATATTTTAAATACCCGCTGATAACCATATTTGTCCGTTCGAGTCGTATGCCGTTTCAAAGGTAAACGGCGGTCATTCGGACAGACATAGTAATCATCGATTGCGTTATATTCCCAATGATTCGGGTGCATCTCATCTGTTTTGTACCGTTTCTTTTGTTCTTTATAGTACGTATTGTAAGGAATCAATGCCTGACGTTCATATGTGTCGACGACGCACTCATAATTGGATTCACTGCCATACCCGGCATCGGCGACAATATATTCCGGCAGGTGCTGGAACGTGTGCTGCATCGTATGGAGAAAGGGATCGAGCGTGCGGGTATCGGTGGGATTCCAATAAATATCATATCCCAACACAAACTGATTATTGGTCGCAATCTGTAAGTTATAGCCGGATTTCAACTGGCCGTTCTGCATGTGATCATCTTTCATGCGCATGAATGTCGCATCAGTATCGGTTTTGGAATAACTGTTACGGTCTCTCATCAGCGCACGTTGGGTTTGATAGTTTAAGCGCCGGTCCAAATAATCTTTCATGGCTTTCTTGGATTTGCGAATCTCTGAACGCTCTGTGCGAATCGCTTTGCGGGTGGGTATATCTTCAGTGCGTTCAATCTGTTCAGTGAGTTCGGTTTCAGTGTCTGTCAGTTGCGTATGAATATGCGCCAGTTCCGATGCCGTCAACGGACCCTCCGATTCCCGAATCATTTCTGGAATCACTGCTGATTCGACCAGCGCTTCGTATTTTGCTTTAGATTTTTCCAACACCGCCGACTCGTGTCGGTCGATATTCTTTCTAAAGACAAAGGTATACTTATTGGCATTCGCTTCAATTTTTGTACCGTCTATAAAAATCGCATCCGACTCAATTAAGCCATTCGATTCCAGCTGAGTTCTAAACTGGATGAAGGCAGACTGAAGCAGCGCCGCCATCTTCGGATGCGCACGGAATCGGTTAATCGTTCGATACGAGGGGGTTTGATTTTGCGCCAGCCACATCATTCGGATACTGTCCTGCAGTAACGCTTCAATCTTACGACCGGAGAATGCGGATTGACTGTAGGCACAGAGTAAGATTTTCAGCATCATTTTGGGATGATAGGACGACGCCCCTTGAGATTGTCCGAACTCATCAAACACATCTTCCGGCATACTTTCGACCAGTGTATGTACCGCTTTCGAGATATCATTGTCTGGAATCAGGATTTCTGTTTCGAGTGGCAGTGTGATTTGGTTCATGTTATAATTTTTATACATAAGATTCCTCTTTTCATTGTTTGTGTCGTTACTTACATTGTATCTGAGGGTCTTATTTTTTTGTAGAGATATACGTATATTTCCATATAAAAAAGCGCACTTGACTCCTAGGGGAGTAGCGTCTGCGTGAGACTACAGGCTCACGCGACGCCCCTGGAAAGCAAGTGCGCTTTTTGATTTAGAGGCTGGACTTATGTCCCAGCCCCTGTTTTTTTGCTGATCTATATTAGCGATGACGTTTATCGTCTGGATAAGTTGTATATGGTGATAAGTTAGGGGAGTTTGCTGGAGTTATCACCTTTTATGAGCAAGCTCACTCATTCTTAATCGACCTTGCTCATTTTTGATCGCTTTTCGAGCAAGGTTGCCGTTTTTGACTATACCCTGTTCATTTTCATACACATTATGAGCAAGCTCATTCATTTTTGATTGACCTTGCTCATTTTTGATCGCTTTTCGAGCAAGGTTGCCGTTTTTGACTATACCCTGCTCATTTTCATACACATTATGAGCAAGCTCATTCATTTTTGATTGACCTTGCTCATTTTTGATCGCTTTTCGAGCAAGGTTGCCGTTTTCGACTATACCCTGCTTATTTTCATACACATTATGAGCAAGTTTGTCTATTCTGAAGTAGTCTTGCTTTTATTTACGTTTAAAATGAGAAAAATGGCATTTACCAGACAGTCTCGAATCTTCATTATCCAAAACAAAAAAACCGCACCTCCTCACAGGAAATGCGGCTCGAACATCCAATCATTACTTTTTAACTAATCCTTTTTTCAAACGTTTCTGTCCTTCCCGGCATTCATCCAGCAGCGGACAGACGTGGCATTTAGGATTGCGCGCGAGACAGTGATAACGGCCGAAGAAAATCAGCTGATGGTGTGTCTTGCTCCAGCGTTCGGCAGGAATTTTGCGCATCAAAGTTTCTTCAACCTGCAGCGGTGAATCTTTGTAGCGTGCAATGCCTAAACGCTTTGCGATTCGTTCAACGTGCGTGTCGACTGCAATTCTCGGCGTATCGAATGCGACGGATAAAACGACATTCGCAGTCTTCCGGCCGACGCCCGCGAGCGATACTAAATCATCGTAGTTCCCCGGGATTTCGCCATCGTATTTATCGATTAGATCACGGCAGAGTTTTTGAATATTTTTAGCTTTTGTACGATATAAACCAATTGTTTTAATGTATTGTTCGATCTCTGTAACATCGACTTCCAAATAATCTTCCGGCGTTTTAAAGCGCTTAAACAGTCCCTCCGTCACCCTGTTTACCCCGACGTCTGTCGTCTGTGCGCTTAACAGCACAGCAATGGTCAGTTCAAACGGGTTTGTATAATTAAGTTCTGCTTCAGCATCCGGAAACATCTCTGCGATAACGTCGATCATTTCCATCGTTTTTTTCTTACTTGTTGTCAAGTCGGCTACCTCCGTCCAGCCATGATATAACAGGCAGTCCTGTCCCTTTTACCGATTCGCTTTTCGACGTGCTGCTCAAAATACGCTCCACGTACTGCAGCGATGTAATATTGCTTTTATACGCGATATCCACCGCATCCTGAATAGCTTCCGGCTGATAGTTTGAATCGTTCATCCAGCTGTTCAGACGCTCGTACTCGTTCGGACTGATCGCCCTGCCGTACAGCTGCTCAATATATTCGAACAAACCGCGCAGCGTCGTATCGTCTTTGACCGGTGCTTTTTCTTCCAGCATGATAAAATCCTCGAGCTTATTATACAGCGGTTCAAAATTATACGTTTCGGTGTACTTGCCGTCGATCTGATGCGTATCGAGTTCGAGCAGGTTTTCTTTTATCAGCGACTGAATAATATGAGTCAATTCACTCTCGTTTAAAGTCGTGCCGGCAAGCAGCTCGCTGAAATTAAGCGGCGTATTATGTGTGCGGTAGCGTTCGAGCAGCTTGATTAAAATAATGACACCGGCTTCATCAAGCCCTATTTTTGCATAATTATCCAGCAGTATTTTATTGACCGGAATCGTAATATATTTTAAATAATCGTTAACCATATATTTCCCTCCAACAGCAGAATGGAGACATTAGGGAACCTAACATCTCCATTGATTTTACGGGTATAAACGATTTAATAATCTTGGGAATGGTGCAGTTTCTCTGACGTGCTGAACACCTGAGAACCAGGCAACTGCACGCTCGAGACCGAGTCCGAAACCTGAATGCGGCACACTGCCGTATTTACGGAGGTCAAGGTACCATTCATAAGCGTCAAGGTTCAGTCCTGACTCCACAATGCGCTCTTTCAGCTCATCGTAGTCGGAAATACGTTCACTGCCTCCGATAATCTCTCCGTAGCCTTCAGGCGCGATTAAATCGGCGCACAGCACTGTACGAGGATCTTCCGGATTTGTACTCATGTAAAATGATTTAATTGCTTTCGGATAGTTGACGATAAAGACCGGCTTGTCGAAACTGTTTGCAATTTCAGTTTCATGCGGTGAACCGAAATCATCGCCCCACTCTATATCATCGAAACCTTTTTCATGCAGCAGATCGATTGCTTCCGTGTATGAAATACGCGGGAACGGTGCTTTAATTTTTTCAAGCGCTGTCGTATCACGTCCAAGTGCTTCTAAATCGAGTTTGCAGTTTTCAAGTACATTTTTAGCCAGGTATTCAACATACTGCTCCTGCACTACCAGGCTGTCTTCGTGATCGTAAAAAGCCATTTCCGGCTCGATCATCCAGAACTCGATTAAGTGGCGGCGCGTTTTTGATTTTTCAGCGCGGAAAGTCGGGCCGAAAGTAAAGACTTTGCCGTGTGCCATTGCAGCAGCTTCAGCGTACAGCTGACCGCTTTGTGACAAGTAAGCATCTTCATCGAAGTATTTAGTATGGAATAATTCCGTCGTGCCTTCAGGAGAACTGCTCGTTAAAATCGGCGAGTCAATTTTCTTAAAGCCGTTGTTGAAATAAAAATCATGCGTGCTTTTAATAATTTGATTTCTGATATTCATCACTGCATGCTGTTTTCTCGAACGCAGCCATAAGTGTCTGTTATCTAAAAGAAATTCAGGACCGTGTTCTTTCGGTGTAATCGGATAGCCTTCTGCAGCCTGAATAATTTCAATATTTGAAACTTCCATCTCGTAGCCGAAAGAAGAACGTTCGTCCTCTTTAATAGTTCCTGTAACATACATCGATGTTTCCTGGTGCAGTCCTTTAGCTGTGGCAAACAAATCTTCATCATTAGCTTTGACTACAACACCCTGCATAAAACCTGTGCCGTCACGGAGCTGAAGAAACTGCAGCTTTCCGCTGCCTCGTTTTTGCAGCAGCCAGCAGCCGATAGTAACTTCCTGTCCTGTATATTGTGGTGCCTGGTTAATAGTGATTTTCATAACTTCTACATCCTTATGCGTTAGTTTTTTCTTCGATAAATTCTTTAATGCGGGAGATTGCTTCGTTAAATTTCTCTTCACCCAGCGAATAGCTGATTCTTGCATATTCCGGAGCGCCGAAGCCGGATCCCGGAACAAAAGCAACATGTTTTTCACGGAGAATATTTTTGACAAATTCATTCACTGTTTTATAACCGCATGCTTCTGCACATGTTTGCATGTGAGGGAACAGATAAAACGCACCCTCCGGTTTAAGGCATGTCACATGCGGCAATTCAGAAATTTTTTCGTATGCATTATCCCGGCGGCGTTCAAATATCGCCCTGTAAGCTTCAGTTTCTTCGGGGTCCATGTTGTATGCTGCAATAGCACCGTACTGCGCGGGTTCTGCCACACTTGTAGTAGACTGTGATGTTAAAGCTGCGAGTGCAGAAATAAGCTCGGCATCGCCGCAGGCGTAGCCGACTCTCCAGCCTGTCATAGAATGCGACTTGCTGACGCCGTTAACAATGATAGTCCGGGCTTTAACTTCATCACTGAGAGATGCGATTGAAACGTGTTTGGTCCCGTAAGTGAGCACCTCGTAAATTTCATCGACAACGATGATGATGTCAGTGTGAGCGAGCACATCTGCAAGCGCCTGCAGTTCATCTTTGGAATAGACAGAACCTGTCGGGTTGTTCGGACTGTTTAAAACGAGCATCTTCGTTTTTTCAGTCAGATGAGCTTTGAGGAGCTCCGGAGTTAATTTAAAATGAGTATCTTCTCCGGTAACTGCAGTGACCGGTTCGCCGCCGACCATTTTAATCTGTTCAGTATAACTGACCCAGTAAGGTGACGGCACAATCACTTCATCTCCCGGGTTCAAGGTCGCGAGAAAAATATTGTACAGCACTTGTTTGGCGCCGTTGCCGACATATATTTCAGTTGAATCATACGTCAAATTATTATCGCGCTGCATTTTTTTAGCAATAGCTTCGCGTAATTCCGGCAGCCCGGCAGAAGCTGTATATTTCGTATGCCCCGCTTTAGCAGCAGCATTCACAGCATCGATGATTTCATCGGGCGTGTTAAAATCAGGCTCCCCGGCTGACAGACTGATAACATCGACGCCTTCAGCTTTTAATTGTCTTGCAGTATTAGTAATTTCTATCGTTTGGCTGGGCGTGATTGACTTTACCTTTTTTGATAATTCCAAGCTGCAGTCTCCTAACAATTATGTTTTCCTTATTATAAACCAAAAAGCAGCGCTTTAAAAGTTTCCCTCGTGTCATGAATAATATTTTCTTTAGGAAAATATTTTAAAAATGCCTGCCTGTACGGCTTGGTCATAATCCTGTCATCGAACAGGAGTACGATCCCTTTATCTTCTCTGCTCCGCTTGACCCGGCCGATAATCTGTCTGAAATGAATGACAGCTTCCGGCAGGTCTGCCGTATAGAAATCTCTGAAACTGTCGCCTTTAGGCACCGGGAACGGAAGTTTTGTCAGCATCAGCGCCTTGTCCTGATCGCTGACGAGATTAATCCCTTCGGTAAAAGTATAGGTGCCGAGAAGGAGGCACTGGCTCAGCTGGTTGTACTGGCTGAGCAGCTTCTCGTTATTTGAGTTATGAGACTGGCGGAGAACGGGAATCTGTTCAAACAGTTCAATGTCTTCGGTAAAGCTGTAAACTCTCTCCAGCAGTTCATAATTTGAAAATATAACGATGAGCTTCGAGTTCGTTTCGCTTAAATACAGCGCAATATAATCGAGTATGTCGACGATATAGGCACTGTCATGCGGATCATAGCTGCTGATATCATTCGGTATAAATAATTTAATGTCATTATACATTTCTGTCCGGTTCATGACCGTTGTCTTAAAGTCATAATCGCCGAACCAGTATTTTAAATGCTTAAAGCTGTCGTGCACTTCCAGCGTGCCGGAAAGGAGAATCTGACAGGGAATGGATCTGAGGGCATCAGCCAGTGTGTCGAGGACATCTGTCCGGATGGTTACTTCTGTTTTCTGGAAGTTTTTGCTGTTTTTAATATGATAATCATCATAAGCGAGCGCATAGCGCAGATTCTTCAGGGAATCATCGAAATAATGCATGTGATTATACAAAGCCTGATAATTATCAGTGCCGCGTACGGTGCTTAAAAACATATCGGTAAATTTTATGAGACTGTCGAGTGTTTCGAGCGCCTCACTCACTTTTTTCCGTGACAGCTCCTGAAATAATAAATCGATATTTTTATTCAGATTAATTACAAGATCCTCAAGCAGATACATAGATACTGCACTGTTGGTTTTACTGTATTGGCTGAGCAGTCTGTCCTGATTAATCAGACCGACCTGGCCGATAAAGAACTTCAGTTCAGGATAGCTGAACTTTCTGCGTTCTTTCAGATCAAGTGCCTGTTTCAGCTGATGGGCCTCGTCGATAATCAGCGCCTGAATGTCTTTGAGATTATTGAGACAGTCGTTTAAAAAGTAATGATTGGTAACGATAATCGGCACTTTCCTTGCGTTTGACAGCGCACGCTTAAAATAAAAATGGTGCTTTTTATCCCCTGCCTGAATCAGCATGGTCTCATAATACGATTTTTCCGGCCCCCGGAGATTTACTTCTGACAGATCGCCGGTTTCTGTTTCAATAAGCCAGATGAGCATGCGCATCTTAAGAAAGCATATTTCAGGATTTGCATCATCGAGTCCGAGCAGAGCTGTAAAAGCGTTAAGGTCAACATAATTGAGCCTGCCTTTTAAGAGCGCAAACGGCGTATCGTATGACACTACTTTTCTGAGCCGCATCAGCGACTCTTCAATCAGCTGATTTTGCAGTATTTTCCGCGAGGTCGAAACGACGACCTGACCGTCGTAAGCCGAATAATAGCTGAGAGCCGCTATTAAGAATGCATCGCTTTTCCCGAGTCCGGTATAAGCTTCAATCGCATGATAATTTTCTTCGACCAGCGAGTCGTAAATTAACAGCGCAAGCTTGTACTGATCTTCCCGGTAGTCATTCCCCGTAATGCTGAGATATTTATGATACAGATCATGTACGCTCACAGGATCTATTGATTTATGGGTAACACTCGTATCCTTAATATAAAATTGGTTGTAGCTGATAATATTGTCATCGTTATCATCTGTATACCGGTTTAATATTGAGAAAATCAAATCGGTCAGGCTGGTCCGCATCATCTTCGACAGATGGTAGATTTTTATCAGCGTTTCACGGTGCAGACCGATCATTTTTTGCATGATAAATATCAGCGCTTCGGCTGTGGCATAGGCATCCTCATCCGCCCGGTGCGCCTGAGACAGTTCGATGCCGAGATGTTCCGCAACGAGATGAAGCTGGTAGCCGGATACAGACGGCAGAAAGATACGGACGAGTTCGACCGTATCAAGTTTGTGCATGGGCTTGTAGGACAGACCTTGAGACTGGAAGGCAGCCTGCAGGAAAGTCAGATCAAAATCAACATTGTGTGCAACGAAAACCGCATCTTCAAGCTGGCTCAGCAAATCTTCTGCAAGGTCTTTAAATTTTGGTGCGCCGACCAGCATGTCTGAAGAAATATTCGTCAGTTCGCGTATAAACGGTGACACAGCTGTTTCATCACTTAAAAAAGTATTGTATTGTCCTGTAATTTTCAAATTACGTACGAACACAATACTTAATTGAATGATATTATCTTTTTCCAGATTATTTCCAGTCGTTTCCAGATCGACGACTGCGAATGTTTTGTTTAACATTATATCACCAAGTTAAATTTCAATATCGGCACTGATTACCTTATGTATGTTCTGGTCCCCGTCTAAAATGACCAGGTAGCCTTCATCAGTAATATCGAGAGCTTTGCCTCTCAATTTTTCTTTGACAGTCGTGATTGTCAGCTCGCGGTTAAAAATGATTGCCTGACAGAGCCAGTCTTCTTTTATCGAACTGAATGACGCGTGTAAAAACTTATCGTAGTAATACTCTATTTTGTCAAACAGCACCTCGGTAAAATGATTGACATCAAATTCTCTGCCGAGCTCACCGGCAATCGATGTCGCGGTCCCGAGAGAACCGGTTACAGGCGAAGGATTAATATTGATGCCGATCCCGCAGACAATCGTATCTACGATATTGTCCGCACTGATGACCTCCGTTAAAAATCCGCACACTTTTTTATCGTTGATAAAAATATCATTCGGCCATTTTATACCGCTTTTTAAACCTGTCGATTCACGTATTGCGCTGCTGATGGCAAGCGACATAAATAAATTAAAGACAATCATTTCCTGGTTAGTCACCTTGGGCCGGAGCACAAGCGACATATAGAGCCCGGTTTCTTCCGGCGACAGCCACTCGCGTTTAAAGCGGCCGCGTCCCGCGGTCTGCTGACCGCTGACAATTACTATATTACCATCATACCGGTCTAAAATCCTGAATGCATGATTCTGCGTGGAATCGATGGTTTTTTTGAAAATCAGTTCTTCAAAGAGAACGGATTTCTGCACCGTGCCGGCGAGCAGTGTTTCATTAATTCTGCCCGGCGGTTCAAGCAGCCTGTAGCCTTTGTTTGTTACAGCTTCAATATTATAGCCGTCACTTTTCAGCTTTTGAATATTTTTCCAGACTGCAGTCCGCGAAACATTCAGTTCCTCTGCGAGCCGGGCGCCCGACAGATAATTACCTTCCATCATTAAAGACAATATTTCCGTCTTCGTTTTTGACATGTAAATTCACCCAATTAACTATTTCTTTTTCGTTATTGATAAGATTTCCGAGGAGCACTTCTTCCTCAATTGCATTCAGACACTCGCGCAGCCAGGGTCCGCCTTTTGCATTTAAAGCGGTCATCAGAGTATTGCCGTCGGCAGCGAGTTCGCTCCTGTTCTTTAAAGCGAGCTGCGGACGCGCATCAATGGCTGCCTCAAGATGAACTTCAAGGTCAGCACTGACGAATGCGTTTAATTTTATTATATCATTTACACCAATTAAAATGTCCTCTTCATAGCGGTAAGCCAAAAGCTTTGTATTCATGCCGTTCTCTAGCGCTTCGATTGCTTTCAAAGATTCTTTTATCACTGTTTTCTGACGGTTAGCCAGTTTCAGCGTGCCGAGATGTTTCTGCAAAGCGCTGTCTCTGTAAATATGAACGACAGCTTCCTGCTCCAGCGACAGCGCTCTCGACTGAATATACTGTTCTTTATCGATATATTGAAAGAATGGGAGATAGCTGAGCATATCTGTTTTTGCGATAACATCTTTTGCACTTTGAACATTGATGCCGCGGTATAATTTACGAAGCTCTGCTGTAATCCGCTCGACGGCAATATAGCGGAGCATGCCGGCGTGTTCTGCAACGGCTTTTTCTGTCTCAGAAGTAAGCTTAAAATTAAGCTGCGACATAAAGCGGACAGCACGGAGCATGCGGAGTGCGTCTTCATCGAAGCGTTCTGAAGCAGTGCCGACTGTATTGATCAGCCTGCTTTTGAGATCTTTTAAGCCGTTATAAGGGTCGTACAAGTCCATATCAGCAGTCATCGCCATCGCGTTAATCGTGAAATCCCTGCGGCTTAAGTCTTCTTTCAGATGCTGAGTAAAAAAAACATTATCCGGTCTCCGGTGATCGGTATAAGTGCCTTCGACACGGTAAGTCGTCACTTCAAACGGAAGTCCGTCCATCAGGACAATAATCGTGCCGTGCTCTTTGCCGACATCGATTGTTTTATCGAATAAAGCTTCGATTTCATCAGGAAGCGCGTTCGTCGTAATATCGACATCGCTGACAGCGCGGCCGAGCGTATAATCCCGCACCGCCCCGCCGACAAAGTAGCCCTCATAATTATTTTCTTCCAAGCGCTCTATAATTTTGGCGCCGATTTTAAATAGATTTTGTTCCGTCATTGTCTGCACCTGCCAAAAGTCTGGTATAAAGATTTTCGTATTCGGTAACGATACTGTCCATGTTAAATCGTTCTTTAACATCTTTCAGCATCTTGTCCTGCATCTCTTCGTACAATGTATCATCGCTGAGCAGTTCTATCAGATAGGCTGCTGCCTGCTTATAATCGCCGACCTCGACGACATAACCTGTTTCCTTATGTTTGATCACTTCGGATATGCCGCCAGCTGTCGAGCCCACCGGCACGGCACCGCAGTACATTGCTTCAAGCATAGCGAGACCGAAACTTTCCTTAGCGCTCAAAAGCAAAAAAGCATCGCTTAATTTGTAATATGAACTCACATCCGACTGCTGACCGGCAAAATGCACACGGTCCTCAATGCCGAGACTGCTGACGAGAGATCTGATACTGTACATATCGGGACCATCCCCGACAAAGACCAGATGGCAGTCGATTTCTTTTGAAGTCTCATAAAAAGTGCGGACAATATCATCAGCATTTTTAATTTTCCTGAAATTCGATGTGTGCATAAGCACTTTAGAGTTCTTTGGAATATTGAGCTTTTCTTTCAGTTTTTGTTTAATTTTATCTCTCTTGCCGGTATTAAAACGGGATTCATCGACGAAATTATAAACAGTCTCAATCTCGCTTTCAGGCTGTATTAACTCATAAGTCTCCTCCGTCAGGCTGCTGCTGACAGAAGTTGTGATATCGGAGTTGTCGATGCCGAATTTTATGGCGCTGACGAGCGACATATCGTGGCCGAGAACTGTAATATCTGTGCCGTGCAGCGTAGTGACAATACCGACATCTTTCTTTTTCGACATTTGTCTCGCAAGTATACCGCAGACTGCGTGCGGAATTGCATAATGCATGTGAATAACATCTAGCTCGTAACGGTCGATAATCTCTGATATTTTACTCGATAAAGTAATATCATACGGCGGATATTTAAAGACGCTGTAGTCATTAACCTCTGTCCGATGCGTGTATATATTATCATAATTATGCTCAAGTCTAAACGGCACACTCGATGAAATAAAGTGCACTTCGTGTCCGCGGCGGGCCATTTGAATGCCAAGTTCCGTAGCGATAACACCGCTGCCGCCGACACTTGGATAACATGTAATTCCAATTTTCATAATCATGCACCTCTAATGCTTATAGTATCGTTTATCAATATTAATTATAATGAATATGAGAGTATAAGGGAAATGAATCTGTTTACATTGATGATATAAGTTTGGAAAGCTGTGTTTTAATAAAAATTGCGTATTAATCAGGCGCATGGAAACTCCATGAGCTCATTTCATAGAAATCCAAAACGTTCAGAAACTCCATGAGCTCATTTCATGGAAACCCAAAATGCTCAGAAACTCCATGAGCTCATTTCATGGAAACCCAAAATGCTCAGAAACTCCATGAGCTCATTTCATGGAAACCCAAAACGCTCAGAAACTCCATGAGCTCATTTCATGGAAACCCAAAACGCTCAGAAACTCCATGAGCTCATTTCATGGAAATCCAAGACACTCAGAAACTCCATGAGCTCGTTTCATAGAAATCCAAAATGCTCAGAAACTCCATGAGCTCATATGACCGGTACAACACCGACCCCTAAACTCAACAAAAAAAGCTGCACCATCCTGTAATCAGGATTCTGCAGCTGCTTTAAAAATTATTAATTTGAGTTTCTTGCAATCATGATAAAGCGTAACAGTTCGGCTACAGCTACTGCTGTTGCGGCAACGTAGGTCATTGCTGCAGCGTTCAGTACTTTTTTAGCGTGGCGGTATTCTTTACTGTTCACGATGTTCAGTTCTTCAATCTGGTTCATTGCCCGTCTCGATGCATCGAACTCCACAGGCAGTGTAACAAGCTGGAAGAGTACGGCAAAGGCCATTAATCCGATACCTGACCAGAGAAGTATTTCACCAAGTCCGCCTCCTGCAGCGCTTTGTGCCGCTGTCAGAATGATACCTGCAATAATCAGGAAGTACGAGAAGTTGCTTCCGAGCTGTGCGAGCGGGAACAATGCTGATCTGAAGTTTAAAAACTTATAGCCGGTAGCATGCTGGATTGCGTGTCCGACTTCGTGTGCGGCTACTGCGGTGCCTGCAACACTCGGGTTGTCGAAGTTGCCGGGAGACAGAACGACTTTTTTGTTTTTCGGGTCGTAGTAGTCCGTGAGAACACCTTGCCCGCGTTCAACGGTGACGTCGTATATTCCATTTTCCCGGAGGATGTCTTCTGCAACCTGCTGTCCTGTCAAACCGCTTGTTGAGCGTACTTTGGAGTATTTGTTAAAGGTGGATTTGACATTCATCTGTGCAAGCATTGGTACAATCATTAAAATTACAAAATAGATTATAAGATACAAGTTAGTCCCTCCGTCTGATTCATAACACTATTTTACTAAACTGTTTTTACTTTAGTCAATTATTACGTCTAGCCGCAAGCTTATATAATAGCACGAGGACAATGACTGTCAGCCAGAAGGCAAGATATCCTATCTCTTGTGCATACGGATGAAGATTGCCGTATTTCGGATACTGCATATAGACGTAATCAATGACATCGTTGTGAAACAGCCAGACGGCTGTAACGTAAAAATGCCAAGGTTTAATTTCAATATAAGGCAGGAACATAAATGCCATCAGCGCCATGGCAGCATGCGAAGCGATAAGCATCAGTCCGATCCAAGACACAAAACCCATATCGATAAAGTTCCAGATATTCATAATTACTGCCCATACCCCATACTTTATCAGCGTAGTAAAAGCCAAGGCATCGATCAGGCCAAATTTTTGATTGAATAATATTAAGACAATTAATATACATAAAAACAGAGTGGCTGTCGGGCTGTCAGGAACGAATGGATAAAAATACCACGGTGTAATAGACAGCTGGCCGCCGTACCATATATAACCGTATATTGTTCCAGCGATGTTGCAAATCAAAAGAAAGACCAGGAAGAGTCTGTTAAACATCAGTTTATATAAGTTATATATCATCATTTCACCTATAAGAAGACCCTTCTGTTGCCAGAAGGGTCATTATTATTATTCTGCTGATTCTTCAGTGTTCGCTGCTTCATCTTTTGTTGTCAGTTCGAGTCCTGCAACATACTCAGAAATTGCTGTAATTTCATCATCTGTTAATTGACCTTCGAAGGCCGGCATTTCTTCTGTACCGTTTCTAACAAAAGCTTCAACCATTTCCGGAGCAAGTTCCGGTTCAATCAGGTTAGGACCCGATCCCCCGGCAAGCTCTCCGCCGTGACAGCTCGTACAGTTTGTACGAATCAGATCGTTAAAGACAGGGTCTTCAGCATCTAAGTTTGAGAAGACAATCTGTCCTTGCTGATTTTGCTGTTCCCAATCATGGTAAGCTACCGATTCCCAAGTTGTATAGAAAATTATACCAACTGCAATCAGCATCATTCCTGTTGCTACCGGGCGTTTTTTCCAGTGGCGTTCTTTTTTGCCGTCAAGCCAAGGTGCAAGAAGTAAAGCACCGAAAGCAATACCAGGAATAATCATGGCACCGACAATGTTGAACGGACCTGAAGCGTATGTGTATTTAAGAATCTGATAAAGGAAAAGGAAATACCAGTCAGGTAATGGAATATAACCTGTATCAGTTGGATCTGCCATACGTTCAAGCGGCGCCGGATGAGCGACCGTCAAACATAGGAATCCGATTAAGAACACTGCTCCGACCAACCATTCTTTGAGCAGATAATCGGGCCAGAACTCCTCTGTACGACCAGGGAATTCTGAATAGTCACGATTTAATTTTGGTTTGTCATATTTTTGAATTCGTGAGTCACCGACAAAAGTGAGACCTTTACCGCGTTTCATATATTTTCCCTCCCCTTATAGTGGTCCTGAGATACCTTGTCTACGTATTAAGATAAAGTGAATTGCCATTAATACAAATAGTGCAGCAGGCAGGAAGAATACGTGGATGGCAAAGAACCTTGTAAGTGTCTGTGCACCGATAATAGTTGAATCACCTGCGAGAAGTGTCTTAATCCATTCTCCGATGAACGGAACACTCTCAGCAATATCCAAGCCTACTTTAGTAGCGAATAATGCTTTCATGTCCCATGGCAGTAAGTAACCTGTGAAAGCCAGACCAAGCATAACTGCGAATAACAGAACGCCTACGACCCAGTTTAATTCACGCGGTGACTTATAAGCACCTGTAAAGAATACTCTGAGAGTATGTAAGAACATCATAACCACTACTAAACTTGCACCCCAGTGGTGCATACCTCTGACAATAACACCCGCTGCTACATCCTGCTGCAGGAAGTATACAGAGTTCCAGGCATTAATAATGTCCGGCACGTAATACATTGTTAAAAACATTCCAGATAAAATCTGAATTACTGTAATAAAGAACGTCAGTCCTCCAAAACAGTAGACGAAAGCTGAGAAGTGGTAGGCAGGGTTAACATGCTCTGGCACTTCGTGATCAGCTACGTCTCTCCAGATCGGCGTGATGTCAATTCTGTCATCAATCCAATCATAAATACGATTTAGCATTTAATTCCCTCCTATACCAATTCATTCTCGTGTATAGCACCAATTGTCAGGTAGCCGTCTGATTCTCCGACTTCGAACATATCAAGCGGTCCACGAGGCGGTGTTCCCGGTACGTTAGCACCGTTCTTTTCGTAAAGCCCGTTGTGACACGGACAGAAGAATCTATCCGGGTTAGCGGCATCACTTGCCCATGAAACCGTACAGCCTAAATGTTTACACACAGGTGATAACGCTATGATTTCATCGCCTTCGCGGTAAACCCAAGCGAAATCCGTTACCTCACTCACATACCAACCATCTTCTTGTTCGAATGTGAAGTCTACACTGACCGGTTCCTCTGTGATGTCATCAATCTTTACACTTGTAGTAATCATGTCACCTGCAGAAGATTCCTGGAAAAGCGGATCGAGTGCGAATCTTCCCATTGGCAGAATCATACCTGCCGCCATGAACGACCCTACACCCATTAATGAGTAGTTCAGGAACTGGCGTCTTGTTACTTTTTGCGACATTTTTCTTTCCCCCCTCAAACGCACATACTTTTACATATAATATAACTAGGACATTTCAATTTTAGCTCATTAAAACTAGGCGGTCAATACGGTTTTCAAATAATTGACACATGTTATAAACAGAAATGTGTAATTATACTTTTAATTATTGATTCCACACTCCGATTATCTGTTTGATAACGGTTTTAACCTCATCGTTAATAATTGAAATTTTCATTTCGTTATCCATATCGCTGATCGGGATGCTGTTAATTTTTATATGATGGACGCCTTCTATGTCGAGGGAATCAAACGACAAGCTGACTACATGTTTAAAACCGTAGCCCGTAAGCTGGTCTCTGTACGTTTCGAGCGCCGAACTGTCCCCGCCTACATTTGTCAAAGCCGGAGTAATCATCAGGCGGCCCTTCAGCTGCTTTTCAAGTTGGATTGTAACGAGCTGAACCAGTTCCAGATTATTAGCGTGATGCAGCAGATCGCCGTCAAAATCAACCTTGGCAAAAGGAACGATTGCCGTATCGACAAATTCAATTTCATCTTTTAACACACGTAAATCGCGATTATTATAAAGCACAAATACTAACCTCTTTTATCATTTAATTTTTGGAGTTCATCTGTCAGTTCGAAAAAGCGTTCTTTATCTTTTGACACGAGCGCCTCATCGATTAAAACTTCGAGTTCTTTAATATCTTCCAATAGAATTTCATCGTTTTTCATCAGTTCTTCAGTCTTCGCCTGATTGTAGCGGACATCGTTTTTTGAGAAGATAAATTCGACGTACAGCTCTTCGGTTTTGTTCAGGTTGAGCTCATGGAAAATCGTCTCGCCGTCAGCGGTTACCGTGCCGTTCTTTTCAAACATTAAAGTCGGCCGGTTTGTTCTCTTTTCAGCAATACGGAGCTTGCGGCTGAGTCCCGATTTTGTAAACGAAATATTATGCGTTATCAGAGGATGGGATTTTATAAAATTTAAAATCCACACTGCAGTATGGTCTTTGAATTCATAATTATACAGACAATAATTTATAAAATCTTTTTTAAAACTCGTCTTCCTCACCTGCTATTCGCTCGTAATCCAGCTGCCATTCCAGATTATCGGGTTCTAGTTTGATTAATTTTTCGAGTACTTCTTTTTTCTTCGGATGATTGATTTCAATCAGATAGTAATAGAAATCGGCGTAAAATTCTGCTGATTCTCCAATCAGTGCTTCCGCATCTTCGTAATACTTAAGTGCTTTTTCGTCGTTTTCATTCTCTGCTTCAATCTTCGCAAGAAGATAAATGGACTCCCCGCTCAGCGCGTTGATATCAAGATGTTTCACGTATTCGTCCACAGTCTCTGTTTCTCCTGTTTTCAAAATGCTTTCAAACAGCATGAGATAGGCGTCATCGTAGTCTTCATCAAGCGATGTTGCAAGACTGAAGTTTTCAATAGCTTCCTCCGGTTTGTTCTGCCTGAAGTAAAGACGTCCGATATGGAAGTATATCAATGCGTTCTTATCATTTTCACGCAGGTAGCGGAGCAGCGTTTCCAGGGCCTCATCGAGATTATGCTCAGTTTCATAGATGTTCATCAGAAGAATGTAAGCATTGATAAAGTACGGTTCATTATCGATAACTTTATCAAGCAGAGTTTTCGCACGGTCGTATTCTTTTAAATTGTACTCGAGGAGAGCTTCTTTATAAAAGTCTTCGTTTCCGTAGCTTTCGTCCGGCACGTTGTCAAAATATGCTCGTGCGTCTTCGAAGTTTAAAAGATTTAAGTTAATATCCGCAAGGCGCAGGCTGATGATGATACCGTTAACTTCCTCAAGACCTTCGTTCAGCACTGTTTCATAAAAACGGATTGCTTCTTCAAGGTCTCCGAGCGTGTAATAAAGCTCTGCGATTGCAAAGTCTATAATAATATCATCCGTCATCGTTTTCGCTTCAAACAAGAGACGCACGGCTACATCATTTAAGTTCATCTGCTGGAATATTTCAGATTTCAGCATCAGCACCGTCGGTGTTTCAGGACTGTTGTTAATCAATGTGAGCGCCTCGTCTAAACGCGCTTCATTGATATACGAATCAACGAGATAGCTGATGACGTAATCGTCATGATCAACATTGTCGTTTAAATGTAGGAAGACCTGTCTTGCCTGATAGTCGAGCCCTGCATTCTGCAGCGCATCGCCGAGTAAGAACAAAGCCTCCAGCGATTCATCCGAGTGAAACTGCTCTAAACTGTTTAGTATATAATTTAAATCTTCTTCGGGATAAGTCCCCTGCCGGAGCTTATCGATTATACGGAGTATTTCTTCCTGCATATTACCGGTCCTTTCTTAAACCCTCAAGATCACTAACAAACGAAGGGAACGATACGTCTATTGCGCTCTGGTCATCAATTTCAATACTTGTATTCGCTGCTGCCGCCATGACAATCAGCATCATAATTATACGGTGGTCATGATAGCCTTTAAACAGTTCATCCTGTTTAACTTTTTTATATCCCGGTTTCACTTTAAAGCCGTCTTCGTACTCTTCAAATGATACACCGAATTTTGACAGTTCCGCAATTACAGCTGTAATGCGGTCTGTTTCTTTAAATCTTAGTTCCTCCGCACCGCGGACAGTGCTCTCACCGTCAGCAAATACTGCAAGCACCGCGAGAATCGGAATTTCATCAATCAGACGCGGAATAATGTCGCCGCTGATATGAAAAGGTTTTAAATCAGGTGTATACTGCACTCTGATATCTCCGAACTTCTCACCTTTAGAATCGTGTTCGGTAATTGTAAGCTTGCCGCCGCATGCCTTCACGACGTCGATAATACCTGACCGTGTTTCGTTTAGTGAGACATTTTCAATTGTAATATCAGCATCTTTCGTAATCAGTGCGAGCACGATTAAAAATGCCGCCGATGAAATATCGCCCGGCACGGTAACGTCCGAGGCTGAGAGCTTTTTGCCGCCCTGTAGTTTAACAGTTGTACCCGAGACGGAAATGTCCGCACCGAACTGCTCCATCATAATTTCTGAATGATTGCGGGACTGGTGTGTTTCACGGACGACGGTCTCCCCGTCAGTAAACAGTCCGGCAAAAAGTATTGCACTTTTCACCTGGGCAGATGCAACCGGCATATCGTACTCCAATGGTTTTAATACTGCCGGATGAATATTTACCGGCGGATATCTGCCGTCTTTCAGAGAAATATCAGCACCCATTTCCGACAGCGGTATAACAACGCGGTCCATCGGCCGTTTAGCGATTGTTTCGTCACCTTCAACCGATGCAGTAATATTATTAAGACCGGCGAGCAGGCCTGTAATCAACCGTGTTGTTGTGCCGCTGTTGCCTGTATACAAGACAGCATCAGGCGATATTAAATGGTCATGCCCTTTTGAGACAACTTTAAAATCATCGCCTTCCTGGGTCACTTCCGCGCCCAGCTGACGCATATTTTCAAAAGTTCTGAGCGTATCCGCGCTGATTAAGGGGCGGTAAATCTGAGTTGTTCCCTCACTCAGTGCACCGAGCATAAGAGCGCGGTGTGTGATTGACTTATCGCCGGGGACTCTTACAGTGCCTTCGAATGTTCCATTCAGTAATTGTTTCATATGCGCTCCTTTAATGCTGTCAGCATATTTTTCAAATCTTCGATTTTTATATCCGTGACAGCAGGGGTATTTTTATCTTCGAATACAACATAGCTTATATAATCACTGCGGTGATTTTTTTTATCTTTCTGCATAAAGTGCATCATCTCGTCAATATCCATCTCTTTAAGGAGCTGAACCGGATAGCCGTGACGACGTATATAGGCAATGTATGCATCAAGGTCAAAACCGGCGCCGTTCAATTCGTTAGATATATAAAGCGCTGCAATGATTCCGAGCATAACTGCCTGGCCGTGGGGAATTTTATATTTATATTCCACAGCATGGGCCAGCGTATGTCCTAAATTTAAAAACTTGCGGCTGCCCGATTCGTGCTCATCTTCGATAACAATTTTCATTTTTGTTTCGATGCCTTTAATGATATAAAGCGGAAGCGTTGTAATATCGATACTGTTCTCTGTCGCCGCCATAAGTTCATCCAGCAGTGCGGGACTGTGAAGCATCGCATGCTTGAAAACTTCTCCGAAACCGCTCAGCACTTCATCTTCCAGCAGCGAATCAAGAAATTCAAGATCATAAATGACTGCCCGGGGGCGGTAAAATGCGCCGATTAAGTTTTTACCATGTTCGGAGTTAATCGCAGTCTTGCCGCCGATAGCGGAATCGTGTGCGAGGAGTGTCGTAGGCACATGAATATAATCCACACCCCGGAGAATAATGCTTGCGATAAAACCGCCGGCATCCCCCGTGGCGCCGCCGCCGATAACGACAAGCAGAGAATTCCGCTTGATGCCGGATGCGAGCAGTGCTTCCATAGTGTGCATTAGAGGAGAAACGTATTTAAACGATTCTCCTCCTGTGACGACCAGCGGCGATTTTATAAATGATAATTTTGAATCCTTGTATATATCATAGATATTCTCATCGATAATATAGTATACAGATTCGTATTGTTCGGTATAAGTCTGAAGAACATTTTTTAAAATATTCCGGTCAACGTGGATTTTATAATTATTATCTTTATAGGCCGTCGAAATGTCCATATTAATACTCGCTTAAACGTTTGTTGTATAGTTCGAGAGAAGCTTTCAGATCACCGAAGTCATCGCTTGAGAATTTGTCTAAAATTGCTTCCGCCACTTCGATTGCGACCATATGTTCAGCGACAATAGATGCAGCCGGCACCGCACAAGGGTCACTGCGTTCAATCGTTGCGGTAAATGCTTCTTTCGTTTCGATATCGACACTCATCAGCGGTTTGTAAAGCGTCGGTATCGGCTTCATTACTCCGCGGACAACAATCGGCATTCCCGTTGTCATGCCGCCTTCGAAACCGCCGAGATTGTTCGAACTGCGGTAAAAACCGTCTTCAGAGTCGAATTTAATTTCATCCTGCACTTTTGAACCCGGAGTTTCAGCCATCTTAAAGCCCATGCCGAACTCGACACCTTTAAATGCATTAATACTGACGATGCTGCGTGCAATTTTCGCATCGAGTTTACGGTCGTAATGCACGTGTGATCCCAAGCCTACTGGAGGATTTTCAACGATGACTTCAACGACACCGCCGAGTGTATCGCCTCTCTTCTTCGCGTCATCAATCGTTTCTTCAGCCTGTTTTGTTGCCTCATCTGAAATCATGCGCACACTTGAGTCAGCCGATTTATCACTTAATTCATCGAAATTGTATATACCGTCATCTGTAACTTCGCCGATTTTAGTCACGCGGGAAGTAATATTTATATCGAGAGCATGCAGTAATTCTTTACAGAGGGCACCTACAGCAACACGTGCAGTTGTTTCACGGGCAGAAGAGCGCTCAAGAATATTGCGCAGATCGCGGTGATTGTACTTCATTCCACCGACGAGATCTGCATGTCCCGGACGCGGTTTCGTAATAATGCGTTTCATTTCCGCTTCTTCTTCTTCTGTAATCGGCTCGGCTCCCATAATATTGACCCAATGTTTAAAATCATCGTTATTGACTTCCATCATAATCGGACTGCCGAGTGTTTTGCCGTGGCGGATGCCTGAACCGAATTCGAACGTATCTTTTTCAATCTGCATACGGCGTCCGCGCCCGTATCCGCCCTGGCGTTTAAACAGCTCCTCCTGCATGCGTTCTTTGTTAACAGGAAGGTTTGAAGGGAATCCTTCGACAATGGCGTTGACTTTCGGGCCGTGTGATTCTCCTGAAGTTAAAAATCTCATTGTAAGCACCTCTATCTGAATTATTTATATATATGAAAAAAAGACTGAGTAATGTTATTACCCAGCCTGGTTGCAAGTTTTAGTAAATCCAAGCGCTATTAGATAGGTCGTAATCTAATACTTCAGATTCGTCGAAGAATAAGTTAATTTCTCTTTCAGCACTTTCAGGTGAATCTGATCCGTGAATAATGTTTTTACCGACAGTTAAACCGAAATCTCCGCGGATTGTTCCAGGAGCAGCTTCCTGAGGGTTTGTAGAACCAACAACTAGACGTGCAGTTTTAATAACATTTTCACCTTCAAGAACCATTGCGAAAACTGGGCCTGAAGTGATGAAGTCTACAAGCTCGCCGAAGAAAGGTCTTTCGCTGTGCTCACCGTAGTGAGTTTTAGCAAGATCTTCAGAGACTTGCATTAATTTAGCACCGACAACTTTGAAACCTTTGTTTTCTAATCTTTCAACGATAGGTCCGATAAGATTTCTTTGGACACCATCAGGTTTAATCATAAGAAATGTTTTTTCCATTATAGTAAGCTCCTTAAATGTGTTTTCGAATATCATTTTATCATTATATACAGTGTGTTTACAAACTAATTTCGCCTGTTTTTCAACATACCGGCAATTTCCGTCAGATAATGTCTGACTGGCTCATCGATATTGCTGATTTCAACCTCGGCAAGTTCGAGATGTTCCGTGCTGACAGCAAGTGCCCGGTCCACTGCATCACTTTTTAATATATAGTCAATCAAGGCGCCCGGATTTTCCTTTGTCAGAGAAAACTGTTCGAGCATCGATTTAAACTCGGAATCCGAGTCTCTCAAAAGCAGTACAGGCAGCGTATAATGCCCGTTTTTAATATCCGAGTAATTCGGTTTGCCGAGCGTTTTCGTACTGCCGGTAAAATCGAGGCAGTCATCGATAATCTGGAAGCTCATGCCGATATGATAGCCGTAAGTCCGGAGTTTCTCCATCAGCTCAGCGTCCAGTTTCGCCGCATGTGCGCCGAGTTCAATACTGAGAACAATCAGCAGCGCAGTCTTGCGGTAGATTTTTTTGAAATAATCATCCAGTGTCTGAGCGGCATCAAACTGCGTATCAAACTGGACGAGCTCCCCCTTCACAATTTCCCTGATGCCCGAAGAATAGACTGCATGGAAGGCAGGATTGTTTATTTTACTGACTATCTGCAGGGCAGAAGAAAGCAAATAGTTGCCGGTATTAACTGCCTGAAAATAGCCTTCTTCATAAAATACAGTCGGTTTGCCCCGGCGGAGCTCACTGTCATCGATAATATCATCATGGACCAGTGTCGCCATATGCAGCAGTTCGAGGCTCGCACTTGTTTTCAGTACATCATTATAATGTTCTTCTCCTCCCAGTTTACCGGCAAGTATCGTAAACATGGGACGAAGTTTCTTTCCCCCAGAGTTAAACAGCTCGAAACTCTTATCGTTAACTATCGTGCCATTTGGTTTCAGTTCCTCTTTAACAATTTTTTTAACACGGGTCAGTTCTCCCGCCATGAATTTTTTTAAAGATTTCACATTGCAGCCTCTAGCGGTTTGTAGCCGATATGAGTTGCTGCAGTACCAAATGTATGAGGGATTACTTTGATATTTATATACCCTGAGCGGTGCATCATCATTTTCAACTCAGCTTTTGTTAAAAAGCTGCTCGTCGATTCATACAGCCAGGTATATTCCTGTCCACTGCCGGCAATTTTCTGGCCGAGAAACGGCATGATTTTACCGAAATAAATATTAAAACCGAAATTAATCAGGCTGTTTTCAGGATTGGAAGTTTCGAGAATCACAAGCTGGCCGCCCGGTTTCAGCACGCGGTAAAACTCTTCGACTGCACCTTCATAATCAGGCAGGTTGCGGAGGCCGAAACCGATTGTAATAATATCAAATGAATCATCCCCATAGAGAAGATCCGTAGCGTCGCCCTGCACCAGTGTAATATTTTTAAGATCAGCAGTTTTTTTGTCTGCGACTTTCAGCATGTTCTCGCTGAAATCGAGTCCGGTAATATCAGCGTCTTTATTTTCTTCGGCAAGCTGGATTGTCCAGTCTCCTGTGCCGCAGCACAGGTCGAGCACCTGATGGCCCGGTTTCACAAAGATTTCCTTGTTCGTCCGGTTGCGCCATATCGTATGCTGATTAAAGCTTATGATATCGTTCATGTGATCGTAATCATCCGAAATGGAATTGAAGATTGTCTGAATTCTATTTTCTGTTTGCATTAGCTTTCACCTTTTGTATTTATTATGTATGCCAGCTCCGAACGGTTCATGTTTTTAATAAAACAGCCGAGTACGTCATCGAGGTCAGACTTCACATACCCATTATCTATTAAATACAAAAGCGGTGCAAATAGCAGGTACTTTAATTCGCTGTCGGAAAGTTCAAGCCCGTGTTCGTACTGTCTGGATTTTTTAGAAGCCAGATTTTTCGAGATTTCAACCATATCGTGAACAACCTGCATTTCTCCGTGGCGTGCAAGTGCCGAATAGAACTCGCTGAAATAATAGTCCCCTGTCAGAACATGCTGTTCGCGCTTGTCGGCAGATGGTATTCTGTCGAGCTGATTTAAAGCATATGTAAATAAAAGAACCGCATCAGAAATGTGTCTTTTATGAATTATATTTTTATTATCTGAAAAAAATTCAGTAATTTCATTTTGATCCAGTTTTTCAATCAATTCCTGAAGTGTCGAATCGTTATAGGTTTCCGGGGCTGAGTATTTCATAAATATCACCTTATAAATGAATAGACCTAACGTTTCAATGTTAGGCCTAGTAGATAAATTATTTAACTGCGTCTTTAAGTGCTTTACCAGCTTTAAATGCAGGTACTTTAGATGCTGGAATTTCGATTTCTTCACCAGACTGCGGGTTGCGGCCTTTTCTTGCAGCACGGTCACGTACTTCAAAGTTGCCGAATCCGATTAACTGTACTTTTTCACCGTTTTGCAGTGAAGATTGAATTGATTCAAAAACTGCGTCTACTGCAGCTCCTGCTTCTTTTTTTGTAAGGTCAGCTTTGTCGCTGACAGCGTTGATTAAATCTGTCTTATTCATCTGATAGACCTCCTATAATCTGTATAATGATTTTATCATTATGTTTTGACTTTACCATACGGCCGTAGGGACTGCAACGGATTTAAACGTTTTTTACTTTAAAAAAAGGGCATAAATTAACTTTTATGCACACTCGTCATAAATATGGCTTCGTTATTCTCGTCAACTGTCATTTCAGGCGCATATATCGGCACTATCGGGGTAAGCTCATAAAGAACTTCACGGATATCCTCGCCCGTTTCAAATTCGAGTCCTTCGTTTTCAATCATCAGATTCAGATCATCTCTGTAATCGACGACAAATTCCTCACCGCCGCTGTAATAGACATTCAGCTCGCGTCCAGTATAAGGGCTGGTGACAGTCGGATTCTCAGCGAGATTGTAATGTTCCAGGTCAAGCTGATAAACGTTCGGACCAATCTGTTCTCCGAGTTCGACGTGCTCGCCCATACCGTTAATGCGGAGGCTCAGCGAACGCAGCTCTTCGATAATGGCAAGATCCGCAATTTTTACCGTCGGATTATCTTCTGCATCGAGTATAACATATTGAAAGTTCCCGCCGTTTTCGTACGCTGTTACCGGAATCTCACTTAAGTACTCAGGTACAATTCTGGTAAATTCAACCGGGTATTTTAAATACTCCGCAGAATCCTCAGTCGTTTTAATCGGCAGGATACCGCCTTCCTTTTCCCTGAAGTTTTCGACTGCGCTCTGCACGTTGTCTATATCGGTTTCAGGCGGAATATTGCTTCCTGCGCGCTCGTCGTCCGGATACATGCACCCGGTTAATACGAAGAGCGCCAGTGCTGCAGTTAAAATATAAGTCAGTTTACGCATGTGTGGATCCTCCGATAACTAAAATCATCAGGAGAAAAGCGAGTATTAAGAGCACCCACGCCACTAAAGAAACGATAACGCTGACAAAACGAATAGTAATAACAAATCTTGCCAGATATATTAAGACCGCCGCAAGTGCCATAAAGCCGATTGACACAAATGACACCCACATTAAGTCCATTCTTGAAATATCAAACATATATTTACCTCTAACTATTTACTATTTTTTATTTGACTCTCCAGTAATTGTTTCAAACCTTCTGATTCCGAAGTTTTTTCACGCTTCATCAGTGCAGTGAATGCTTCATCTTCGCTGATGCCGTTAAATAAGTAACCGTACAGAACTTTCGTAATCGGCATCTCAACATCGTGCTGTTCAGAAAGCTCATAAGCGGCTCTGGTCGTATTGACGCCTTCGACCACCATGCCCATTTGTTCTGTCGCTTCTTTAAGAGTTAATCCGCCTGCAAGCATCTGGCCGCAGCGGTAGTTTCTCGAGTGCTGGCTGGTCGCTGTAACAATCAGATCTCCCATTCCTGCCAGGCCGAGGAAGGTCAGCGGATTTGCCCCGAGTTTCGTACCGAGACGGGCGATTTCATGGAGTCCGCGTGTAATAACCGCAGCTTTAGGATTATCGCCGAAACCGTAACCTGCCAGTGCACCGACAGCGAGAGCAACTATATTTTTCAGCGCTCCTCCGATTTCCACTCCGACCATATCGTTATTAACGTATACTCTGAAATAATCCGTCATAAAGACATCCTGAATAATTTCAGCACCCTCTTCTGAAAGAGATGCTGTGCTGACAGTTGTCGGCTGCTTCAGAGCAACTTCTTCTGCATGGCTCGGTCCGCTGAGCACACAAATATCAGAGACACGTGCTTCATCGAATACTTCTTCGAGGACTTCCGAAACGCGTTTGTAGGTATTTAATTCAAGTCCTTTTGCTACATGTACTACAAGAACCTGTTTATTTAATTCTTCGAGGTATCCGTTTAAGTCGGACGCGACTGAACGCATCGCATTCACGGGTACCGCAAGCACTAAAAGTTCAGCATGTGCTGCAGCTTCTTTTAGTGATGCTGTTGCTGTAATAGTTTCAGACAGCTTGATATCTTTTAAATATCGGCTGTTGGTGTGTCTTTCATTTATTTCCTGGACAGTATCTTGATTTCTCCCGTACATCATTACTCGATTATTATTGTCATTTAAGACCATCGAGAGGCTTGTACCAAAACTACCTGTTCCAATGACTGAGATGTTCATATTGATACCCTACTTTCTAATTTCGTTTACGGCTGATAATGTGAATCGGCGTGCCGGTGAAATCAAAGGCTTTTCGCAGCTGATTTTCTATATACCGCCTGTAGCTGAAATGCATCAGCTCCACGTCGTTCACGAACAGGACGAAGGTCGGCGGGCCGACGCTCACCTGCGTACCGTAATAGATGCTCAAACGGCGGCCTGTTGAGTCTGTCGGCGTTGGATTCATGCTGACACTGTCTACAAGTACTTCGTTCAGTGTACTCGACTTTACGCGCATATGACTTGATGCGTACGCCTGTTGAATAAGCGGGAACAAAGTTTTAAGACGGACTTTAGTCATAGCAGAGACGAAAGTAATCGGTGCGTAGTCCAGATACTGGAAGTTCGATCTGATTTCCAGTTCAAATTTGCGCATTGTCTTTTCATCTTTTTCGACTGCATCCCATTTGTTGACGACAATTATAATCGCTCGGCCCGCTTCGTGTGCAAGACCTGCAATTCTTTTATCCTGTTCGCGGATGCCTTCCTCACCGTTCAGCACGACGAGAACAACATCGGAACGTTCAATCGCCCGGGTTGCACGGAGCACTGAATATTTTTCGGTTGCTTCATATACTTTACCGCGCTTTCTCATACCCGCTGTGTCGATTAAAGTGTACGGTTCATCTTCAAAAGTATACGCTGTATCGACCGCATCGCGCGTCGTGCCTGCTATATCGGAAACGATAACGCGCTCCTCGCCGAGAATAGCGTTGACCAGGCTGGATTTACCAACATTCGGACGGCCGATTAAAGATACTTTAATCGACGGATCTTCTTCGACTTCTGTTTCCAGATTTTTAAAGTGCTGGACGACTTCGTCGAGCGCATCTCCGAGTCCGAGACCGTGTGATCCGGATACCGGCCAGGGTTCTCCGAGCCCAAGCTGGTAAAACTCGTATATTTCACTGCGCATTTCATAGTTATCAATTTTGTTTACAGCAAGAACGACGGGTTTTTTTGACTTCTGTAAAATTCTCGCAACGAATAAATCATCGCTCGTCACACCGTCTCTGCCGTTCACAATCATTAAAATAACATCTGCTTCAAGAATCGCGATTTCCGCCTGCATTTTAATCTGCTGCTGAAACGGCTCATCTTTAATTTCAATACCGCCGGTATCAATTAAATTAAAAGTATAATTTAACCAGTCACCTTCGGCGTACAATCTGTCTCTTGTAACGCCCGGAGAATCTTCGACAATTGCCTTTCTTTCCCCGATAATTCTGTTAAAAAGTGTGGACTTGCCGACATTCGGCCGACCTACTACTGCTACTGTTGGTTTATACATTGTTACCCTCCCTGTATGCACATATATTTTAACACAAATAAAATAAAGAGCGATAGTATCATCGCTCTTTATTCATTAATGAGTTCTAATATTATAAGTCTAAGTTTTTAAAACGATCGCCGAACACGTCACCTAAAGTAGGTGCATCGTCTTCAGTATCATCAGTGTAAACGCGTGTGTTTTCTTCGCGCTTAGGCTGTTTTGATTTTGGCGGAGCAGATTCCAGAGCCTTGATTGACAGTGAAATCTTTTCGTTATCTTTGTCTAAGCCGATGATTTTCACTTCAATTTCCTGGTCTTCTTTCAGTACATCGCCAGGTACATTTACATGTTCATGTGCAATTTCTGAAATGTGAACCAGTCCTTCAACGCCAGGTTCTACTTCAACGAAAGCACCGAAGTCAACGAGACGTTTAACAGTTCCCGTGAGCACATCGCCTGTGCTGTGAGCATCGATAAACTTATTGAATGGTGATTCGCCGGCCTGTTTCACAGAAAGGCTGATGCGTTCCTCTTCAGGATTAACATCAAGAACTTTCACCTTAACTTTTTGTCCGATTTCAACTGCGTCTTCGACGCTGTTAACACGGCTGTAGCTCAGTTCTGAAATGTGTGCAAGACCGTCTGCACTGCCGATATTAATGAATGCACCAAAAGAAGTCGTGCGTACAACTTCACCTTCGATAATGCTGCCGATCTCCAGGTTTTGAAGTTCTTCCTGGCGCTGTTTTGATTTCTCACCTTCAACGATGCGTTTGCGGTTAAGAATTACTCTGTTTTTCTCCTGATCGATATCTTCGACTTTAACTTCCAGAGTCTGACCGTTGAACTGTTCAAGGTCTTCAATATATTCATCAGAAAGAAGTGATGCGGGGATAAATCCTCTCACGCCGACGTCTAGTACAAGACCGGCCTTAACTGCTTCTACAACAGTACCTTCTAGCGTTGCATCAGCATCCTGTTTCTGTTTTAAATCTTCGTATGCTTTTTGTTCATCGAGCTTGCGGATTGAAATGATGATGTTTTTAGCATCATCTTCCACTTTGATAACTACTGCAGTGATTGAATCATCAAGTGCAATAATGTCATTCGGGTGCTCGATGCGTTTGTTTGTAAGCTGACTGATTGGAATTATGCCTTCGTAGTCAGAATCATCCACTTGAACTTTTACAAACTTGTCTTCGATGTTAAAGATTGTACCTGTTACCGTGTCTCCAACTGCAAACGGACTGTTGTCAGCCGTTTCAGTTTCATTCTGTAAATCTTCGCTGTTGTCAGGTGCATCGTTTACTTCTGTTTCTTCAATGTTTGATTCTTCGTTCTTAATGTCTTCTGTCGCCATGTGCTTGCCTCCAATTACTATACAGTGTATATAAATAACTTCTTACAATTCGTGTCTTTTGTCAAGTGATTATTCAGAAAATAGTAAATTGTTAAGATTTTCCTCTAATTTAAGCGTTAAATCTTTGCGTGTATTGCCTGCCTCTAAAAACTCTTTCGTATCAATCGGTTTACCAAATACTATTGTAACACCTTTTTTTCGATTATACTCGCCTTTAATAATTACAGGGACAATCGGTGCTTCTGATTTGCTGGCGATAAAGCTCGCCCCCTGCTGAAGAGGCTGTAATTTTTTAACATCTTCTTTATTGCGGCTGCCTTCCGGAAATATTAACAGACAGCGGTCTTCTTTTAACGCATTAATAGAAGTTTTCAGAGCAGCTCTGTCACTCTTCCCGCGGGATACGGGAATCGCGTTCAGGCTCGGGAATATTTTACCGATGACCGGCAGTTCGAATAATTCCGATTTTGCAAAGAATGACAGCTGGCGTTCCAGAGCGAGACCGATCAGCGGCGGATCGAAATCCGAAATATGATTTGAGACTAGCATAACCGGCCCCGATGACGGTACTCTGTCTTCGCCAATTACCGTTATTTTAAATCTTAATTTGTAATAGCATTTAACTAAAAACTTCGCACTTTCATATATCATTTACTGTACCTCCAGTTTATCTTCCGCCAGCTGAATTATCTTTGCTTCAGCTTCTTCAATCGACAGCTGACTCGTATCGAGAAGGACTGCGTCATGAGCCTGAACGAGCGGTGAAATTTCTCTCGTGCTGTCAATTTCATCGCGGCGGATGATTTCCGCAGTCAGTGTGGCTAAATCTATGTTGTTGCCTCGTGCAGTCTCTTCGAGCAGCCTGCGCTCTGCTCTGACTTCTGGAGAAGCCATCATAAAAACTTTCAAGTCCGCATCTGGCAGCACAGTCGTGCCGATATCCCTGCCGTCCATTACAACACTGCTCGTTCTGCTTATTTCACGCTGCATGTCAACGAGATATGTTCTGACCTCGCCGGCTGCTGCAACACGGCTGACGTTATTTGTAACTTCCGGCGAGCGGATTTCTTTTGAGACATCTTTATCATTTAAGTATACTTCGTCGTTGATGCCGAATGTAATGTGAATGTGCGAAGCGATATCTTTAATAATATCATCGCCGTGTTCAAGCACATACAAAGTAACTGCGCGGTACATTGCACCGGTATCGATATATAAAAATCCTAATTTTTTTGCGACGCGTTTTGCAATAGTACTCTTGCCGGCAGCAGCCGGCCCGTCAATTGCGATGCTGATGTGTGACATTTAATGGCCTACTTTCATTTACGGTATTATAAGTTCCTGTCCAACGGTCAGATTATCCGGAGTAACGCCGTTTGCTTCCATGATGCGCTGTACATTTTCTGCGCTGCCCTCGCCGTAGTACTGAATAGCAATACGGTATAAGTTATCTTCGGATGTGACGACGTGAGAAGCATTGGCGTTTTCTGTTTCATCTGAGTCGGAGTCTGTATCTGTTTCTGTATTTTCTTCCGTTTCGTTTTCTGTACTGTTATCTGCGGTTTCTGCGTCCGAATCAGTTTCTGAGTTTTCTTCCGACTCTTCCTCAGCTGACTGATTCTCTTCCTCGGAACCGTCTTCCTTGCCGCGGATTGCGCTGAGTGCAGCTTCTTCAAGTTCTTGAAGTTCTTCCTGAGAGTAATTTGTTTCAATATTTTTTGCAGTTAAATCTTCATTGCGGTTTTCAGCCAGCCGTCTTTCGTGTTCTGCTTTCTGGGCTTCAAGTTCCTCGTTAAAAGCCTGTTCTTCTTCTGTCTCTTCATCGTCTGCGGTTTCTTCTGAAGTGTTTTCATCGGCCACCTGCATTTCATCGTTCAATGACGGCCAGAAATTCGAAAATATTAAAAATGCCAATAAGACTGTAATAGGAATTAAAACGAGTATGGCAAGTACCCAGGGAAGCATGCGTTTCTGTCCGCCATCTTTCTTTTGTTCGGGTTTTTTATCAGCTGCTTTTGCAGCACCGATGCCGCCGAGTTTTTCTTTGGAAATTTTAATTTCATTGTTAATGCGCTGTTTATATGAGGATAACTTTCCTGCAAACAGCGCCTTGCCTTTTTCGGCATTTTCCCGGCTGAAGTACCCTTTCAGCTTATCTGTAAAATTATTATCTTTCGGCTGCTGTTTTTTCGGAGCTTTTTTCTCCGGCTGTTTACTATCAGTAGCATCTTTAGTTTTATGACGCGCACTGCGGCTTAAAGTTTTGTGTTCTCGTTCTTCAGACTTTTTGTTACCTGCACTTGTTTTACCAGACTTCTCATCCTGTGCACGCTTATGGTTAATATCTTTGTAAAAATCATCTTTCATAGCGCATTCTCCTAGTAACTGCATTCTTGGTTTAATTATATATTGTTTGTATGGACATTTAAAGAGTAATCATACTTACGGTGGATTGTTAACAAATTCGATTTTTGTTCATTGATAAATTTTTGATTTTCTCTTAGTATTAGTTATGAACTAATCGTAAACGTTAAGAGGTGAAATATATGTGCGCAAAAAAGTACACAATTGTTGATCAAGATACTTGTATCGCATGCGGTGCATGTGGTGCTGCAGCACCAGATATATATGATTACGATGACGACGGCATTGCTTACGTCATTTTAGATGATAATAAAGGCGTTACGGCTGTGCCTGAGGACCTGCTTGAAGACATGGAAGACGCATTCGATGGCTGCCCGACAGACTCGATTAAAGTTGAGGATGCACCATTCGACGGCGATCCATTAAAATATGAATAAATTGATTTAAATATCAAGAACGGGATCATGGATTCCGTTCTTTTTTTGTCTGGAAAGAATTTACGGATTGAGCGCCTCCGAATAGCATCGCGCGGCCGCCGTTGTAAACCGGACGTCCTCGGATAACAACATCACTTCGCCGTTGTGAACCGAACGTCCTCGAATGACAACACCGTTAGGCCGTTGTAAACCGGACTGCTTCGAACAACAACACCATTCTCCCGTTGTAAACCAAAGCCAACACCTTAACCAGCTAAATACTCCTCCAAATAAAAAGTCACCCGGATATCCGGATGACTTTCATTTACTGTCTGTTCATCAGAACAGGAACCGCCTTTTTATAAATTACATAACAGATCAGACTTAAAATAATACCTTTAACAATGTTAAACGGAATAATTCCCGCTGTAATTACCGTACGGAGGTTATTGAAAATATCTGTCTGGTCGACGATCAGACCGTATGCCGGCAGCAGTACGAAGTAGTTGAGTACCGCAAGGGCCAGCGTCAGCACGACAGTCCCCGCTATAAAGCCTGCAATCAGGCTTTTCGCTGTTTTTCGCTTGTAATAGAAAAAGTATACAGGCAGCAAAAATGAAAATGCAGCGAGCAGATTTGCTATCGGTCCGATTGGCTCACTTGCCATTAAAATGCTGTACAGCACTATTTTCATAATGATGATTAATGATCCGCCGATGCCTCCGAACAATATAAAACCGATAAAGGCCGGTATGTCGGATAAATCGAGCATTAAGAATGGCGGCAGAAAAGGCAGCGGAAATTGAATCAGCATCAGAATGAAGGCGAGTGCACTTAATATACTGATGTAAATAATTTTCCGAAGTCGCTGTCTGTCCAAATGGCTCATTCCCTTCTATTTTCTTGGCAGTTTAATAGTGAATACTGTACCTTCGCCGAAGATACTGTCTGCAGTAATCGTTCCGCCGTGTTTTTTAATAATATTGCTGACGATGTAAAGACCGAGACCGGTGCCGTGTTTTCCTCTTGTCCGTGCTTCATCGGCTTTATAGAATCGTTCAAATATATGTTTCAGATTCTCACGCTTAATACCTGTACCGGTGTCACGGACTTCGATGCTTACATAGTCTTCATTATCTTCTGCAACATTTATTGTAATCATATCTCCTCGTGATGTATAGCGTATTGCATTATCGATTAAGTTAGTAAAGACCTGATTCAGTTTATCGTAGTCAAACGGGAACTGCACCATCTCACTCCCGGCCTCTATAACCAGCTCAATATTGTTATCTTTCAGCTTATAATCAAAGCGCTGATGAAGTTCATCGAGCAGCATAGTAAAGTTCTGCTCTTTAATATCGTACAGCACATCATCAGAATCCATGCGGGCAATAATCAGCAGTTCACTGACCAGCTTGTTCATACGGTCGGATTCGTCTTTTATAATCGAGACCATTTCCTTAACTTCTTCGGGTTCGGTTACTATATCATCGAGCAGAGCTTCTGAATATCCGCTCAGCATCACCATCGGTGTTTTCAACTCATGAGAGACGCTCGAAATAAAGTCCGTCCGCATTTTTTCTGTATTATATTCATCCGTAATATCCCGGATGAGTACCGTGACGCCATTCTCTTCTTCAAGCGATTTAACTGGAGACATGGCAAGCTGCAGATGCAGATCTTCAATATCGAGCCGCTCGAGATGGTTTTCATCCGACCTCGAAACTTCTTTGATCAGCGACTTAAAGGATTCGAATTCTTCTTGATTCTGCTGGAACAGCTGATAATAACTCTGTCCCCTGTCATTAGAGTAGACAGGTTCTGCTGACGTATTAAAATATATAATTCCGTTCGACAGTGACGAAAAGACAGTTTCTCTTAAATTCTTTTCATGAGTCAGTTCTGTAATTGTATTTTTAATATTGTTATTCATCTTATTAAATGCCAGTGTCAGCTCGCCGATTTCATCTCTCGAGGTCACTTTAAGCTGGTTGTATTTCCCTCCTGCTGTTGAGAAGGATGAATTTTTTAAGGCTATCAGCGGTTTAGTAATTCTTGAGATTAAGAAAAACGCAAAGAAAGTTGTCATTAAGAAAAGAACCGCCGCGCTGATTATCAGAATAATTAAGACTGTTAAAAATGACTGGTTGAGACTGTCAAGATCACTGTATTTTATAATTGCTGTATCCGACTCGAAGAACTCGCTCAAATCAGACACCTTAACCATAAATTCCCGTTCGTTTATATCGTTGACGATAAAAGTGCTGGAAGTCAGATCAGAAGTAATAATTTCGCTGTATATTTCTTCAGCCATTTCGCTGTCGCCGGCAATGAAATGTCCATCGGAATAAATAATCAGGTTTTCTTCAGCTGAGAGGTACGAGTCGTTTAAATCAAGTGTATGCGTCGACAGCACTACATTTTCAATCCGGCTCAGTTCGTCTTCCAGGTGTTCTTCTGTACTGCTGAGCGCATAATTTCGGAAATAAAAACTCAAAATGATCGATAATATAATTAAAACTGTAGTTACTATCATTAAGATAGTAAACCACAGTTTAGTTACAACGCTGGAGAAAAAACTCATTTGTCATTAACCTCGAACTTATAGCCGATACCCCAGACTGTGTGAATCATCTGGCTTGCTTCCGGAGAAACTTTGTTCAGTTTCTCGCGGAGACGCTTAACGTGCGTATCGACTGTTCTTAAATCGCCGTAGAAGTCATAGTTCCACACTTCTTTCAGCAGTTCTTCCCGGTTAAATACTTTATCCGGACTCTTCGCTAAAAATAATAACAGCTCGTATTCTTTCGGTGTTAAATTAACCTTTTTGTCATCGGCGAGGACGCGGTGAGCGTCGTTGTCGATAACAAGATGTTCGTACACGATCATATCTTTTGCTGATGAATCGTTCTCGATAAAGGCCGTTTCAGAAGAACGGCGCAAGATTGCTTTTACTCTCAGCACGACTTCGCGGGGCGAGAACGGCTTCACGATATAATCGTCAGCACCGACTTCAAGTCCCTCGACACGGTCAGCTTCTTCACCTTTTGCTGTCAGCATAATAACGGGTGTTGATTTTTCCTTGCGCAGTTCTTTTGCGACTTCAATCCCGTTCATTTCCGGCATCATCAAATCGAGAAGAATACAGTGGAAATCATTGTTTAATGCAAGCTCCAGTGCTTCTCTGCCGTCTCCTGCTTCAGTAATTTCATACCCTTCTCTTGTCAGGTACAAGTTAAGCAATTTACGAATACGTTCTTCATCATCGACTAATAATATTTTTTCTGCCATAATTACCCTCTTTTCATATTATGCGTAGGAATGCAGGCCGGCTACAATTAAGTTAATCGCAATCAGGTTAAACAGAATAAGAATGAACCCGCCTACGGCTAACCATGCAGACTTTTCGCCTTCATAACCGCGGTTTAAGCGGAGGTGAAGGAAGATTGTATAGAACATAAATGTAATGAAGGCCCACGTTTCTTTCGGGTCCCAGCCCCAGAATCTGCTCCACGCAATCTGAGCCCAGATTGCAGCGAAGAAGATACCTCCGAGTGCAAACAGCGGGAATCCGATAATAACAGATCGGTAGCCTATTTCATCCATCAGCGCAAGGTCGGCTTTTTTAGTTAAAGGTTTAACCAGTGAAAACAGACGTTTTCTAATAATCAGACGTACAATTCCATACGTAATCAAACCGATAATAATCGACCATACTACTGTATTTAAAGTATGTGCTTTAATAACCGGAGGCAGGTCAATTCCAAGGTGGAAGTGGTCGACAGGCTCATATTCATTGTTGCCTACGTGCTCTACCGGTATTGCATCATTGTAATTAATCAGGCTTGGAAGATGGTATTCAGCAATAACCTGCTGGCCCTGCTGGTCGGTATAGTAGAACTCATCATTGTAGCCGATAATGTTCTGCATAAATACCGTTGTCACCATATACATTACAACAGTCAGAATCGCTATCATGACTGCTTCCAGCCAGCGTGCGCGCCATGAATTTTCATCTGCAGGAATAGCTTTTATTAAATAGATCAGTCCTGCAACTGCACTCATGGACAGTATACCATAAGACAAGGTAACAGTAATAACGTGAATAGCCAGCCAGTTACTCTGTAATGCCGGTATCAGAGGTTGAACGTCTGTTGAGAACAGACTGCCGTATCCGAGAAGGAGCAGTGAAACCGGAATGGCGAACAGACCGAACACCTTCGTTTTGAAATAATGATAGGTAATTAAAAATCCGCCGATCAGCATAATAGAGAACATCGCTATAAATTCATACATGTTTGAGACCGGCGCGTGGCCCGTTGCGAGCCAGCGCATTATAAAGTAAGCCAGTTCAAGTATAAACGCGATTACAATCATCCAGATTGCAAGTTTTTCATATTTTTTCGATTCTGATTTTGATTTAATACTTATGCCGAGCGGTAAAAGTGCAATCAGCAGTATAAGAAACGCAATAAATATAAATGTGTTACTGAGTGATAAAAAGGTTGATTCCATAATTTAAACACTATCCTTTCATCTTGTCATTTTCCTCTTTTTCCTGTTTATCGAATACTTCGGGAAGGTCGTAGGATGCAAGTGCTGCATTCATTTCTTTCTTCAGTCCGAAGTAGTTTTTGTTAGTGTGAGCGGCTATCTTCATCGTGTCGCCTTCTGCATTAATCCAAATTCTGCGGTGATTAATGTATGACCCGATAAATAATCCGATGAGGAAAATCACAAATCCGGTTGCAATAATCGGCATTGATAAATCTTTTTTCAATGTCAGTACACTCGCCATATGCTCTTCGGCTTCGACGAATTTAATACTGTATTCGTTATCCTGTGTAATATCCGTTGAATTCATAATCTGCAGCAGACTGAGTTCCGAAGTATCTCCTGCTGCGACTTCAAAGACGAAGGCCGGATTTGTAGGAACCGGTGTTTCGGATATCAATGTTCCATTTTCATCGATTTCTAAAAAGTCGGGAGAATAAGCTTTCATGTTAATCGTAATATCTTCAGTTATTTCATAGCTGTCTGCCGGATCATCGAGACCGACTGTGAAGTTCTCGCCGAGTACATTGCCTTCTGAATCTTCAAGCCTGAATGTCATCGATTTCATTTGCGAGTTGTCGTAACTTGACTGATACAGCTCGTAATCGTCAAAGTAATACGGGTGGTTCACGCGGATACTGTAATTTTCTATTTCTTCAAGATCCGGTGATGAACCGACGATATCTGCTGTTTTGTTCTCAAACATCGTAATATCTGTCTGGAAGTTGCTGATTGTCATCTCCATATTGTTCTGCAGTGACTGATCAAAAACCGTGCCGGCATCTTCATCGTATGTATCCAGCGTGAAACCGTCGTTACGCATGTAATACTGTCCGTCGGTAGTCGGTATGCTTACTGTCTCGCCTTCCTGTGCGTAAATGATTTCATCAATGTATACACCGGGGAAGAATCTCAGCATACTTCCTGCAAGCAGAATAATCAGCCCTGTATGGTTAATGTAAGGGCCCCATCTTGACAGCCGGCCTTTTTCAAGGAGATAGTGGTCACCGTCAGTTTTTAATTTATATTTTTTGTTTTCAAATGTCTCGGCAAGTGCTTGAGCATTTTCATTTGATTCATATTCTTTAAATAAACGCTGGCGCTTGAAAAATGAAGCGTGTTTTTTGGCACGCTGATTTTTTAATGACTTGTACAGCGGGACTCCTCTGTCGACACTCGCTGCAATCAGACTGAGGGCAAGGAGCCCCATCAGCAGCACGAACCACCATGATGAATAAAGCTGCGTAAAGCCGAGTTTGTAGTATAAGGTACCGAATGTACCGTACTGTTCTGTATAGTGCTGCAGCGGGTCTGCACCGATTGGAATAAAGTATTCCTGAGGCAAGATTGTTCCGATAGCAGCGGCTATTGCGATTATCGCAATGATTCCTACGCCGACTTTAATGGAGGTGAAAAAGTTCCATATCTTATCGAAAATACTTTGTGAACGTACCTTTGAACGCACTGCACTACCGTCATAGCGCATCAGGTCTTTAATTTTTTTCTTGTCGTAATCTTCATTGATCATCTTACCGCAGGACTGGCACAGCTGGGTGCCCGGAGGGTTTACATGACCGCAATGATTACATTTAATTTCCTTGAGTTCCATATTAGGTCATCCTATTCCAGAGATTCATCTATAAATGCGTAGATATCCTCTTTAGTCAGTTGATATTCCTGTTTTTTAACGACGACACCTTCTTTATTAACAGCGACAGTCGTCGGCAGTGGTCCGATATTATAAGCTTTCGTTACACTGCGGTTTGGATCCAATGCTATCGGATAATCGAGATCTTCAGATAATCCCGAAAGAAACTGCTCAATCTGCTGCTTGTTTTCAGAAACGTTCACAGCAATAATTTCATAATCCTCATGACCTTCGTTATACACCTGGTTCATTTCCGGCATTTCTTCGCGGCATGGTTTGCACCATGTTCCCCAGAAGTTCAAAATAACGCCGTTTTCGGCAGTTAATTCAGACAGCTGAATTTCTTCACCGTCCAGTGTCTCCAGTTTAAAATCCACTGCCTCGTCTCCGACATTGACAGTTTGAGAGCCGTCCCTCAAATTTAAATAAAGTGTAATGCCGAGCAAAGCGGCGATTGTAATAATTGTACCTGTACGAATAATTTTTCTAGTTCCTTTTTTCAACGTCAGGCCCCTTTCCACATTAATATAAACCGCAATAAAATGCGTACGCAGCACCAATTATAACACTACACATTTTGTTGCGGTTTGACAGTATTATGACATTTAAACGCTTACTTCTTACTGTTCGCAATCAACTTTTTGACTTCATGAGGCTTCAGGAAACGGTAGTCGCCCTCTTTTAAGCCGTCGAGTGTCAGGAAGTCGAAACGGATGCGTGTCAGCTTTGTGACATTTAAACCGAAATGTTCAAACATTCTTCTCACCTGACGGTTGCGTCCTTCATGAATTGTAATTTCCAAAATCATATCTTTGCCGCCCTTGTCGCGGATAACTTTTAAATCGCAAGGTGCAGTTTTGCCGTCGTCGAGTCTGATGCCCCGGCGCATTTCATCCTGCTGATGGCGGAGTAAGATTCCGTCTGTTTTAACTCTGTATGTTTTCTTCATTTCGAATTTCGGGTGTGTCATAAGCTGGGTAAACTCACCGTCGTTCGTAACGAGCAAAAGCCCTGAAGTATCGTAGTCGAGCCGGCCTACTGGATAAAGACGCGCGTCGATATCGTGAAAAGCGTCTATCACTGTATCGCGCTTTTTATCGTCTTCTGCAGCAGAGATTTCACCTGCCGGCTTGTAGTATAAAATATGGACCGGCTCTTCTTTGGTCAGCTGCACGCCGTCGACAGTAACCTGATCTTTGTCAGTCACTTGAAGTCCGAGTTCAGTAACTTTCTTGCCGTTAACGAAAACGCGGCCCTCTTCTATTAGTGTGTCCGCTTTTCGCCGTGAAGTAATGCCTGCATCTGCAATTTTTTTATTTAACCGTGTAGTTTTCATTAATTTTGCTCCTTTAAGCTATTGAAGAACAAGTCGATTTCTTCCTGTTCTGCTATCATATCATCTGCCGGCAGGTCATCTAAAGATTCCAGACCGAATATTTCCAAAAAGCTTTGAGTGGTTTCGAAATGCTGAGCGCGTTCGTCACTAATATTTTTCTTTTTCACCAGCCCTTTATTGACCAGTGTTGCAATTGGACCGTCCGACTGAATGCCGCGAACGCTTTCTATGCCGTTCCTTGAAATCGGCTGATTGTAGGCAATTATTGCAAGCACTTCAAGCGCCGCCTGGGATAACTTCTTCGCCGGCCGGTCAGCGAGTACTCTTTTAATATATTTCTCCATATTATCCGTCGTTTTTAAAAAGTACATGTCGCCGTGACGGGTAATTGTTAAATGTTCTTTATCGTATTTTTTCACTTCGGCCTCAAGCTGCATTTTAGTAATCGGCACGTGCATCATCAGTGCTTCTTCACTTAAACCGAGGTCGCCGGCAATATATAATAAACCTTCAATGATGTTTATTTTTTCCAAATCTAAGCCAACCTTTCGAGCTCAAAATCATCTTCATCGATGCGTTTAATCTGATAGAGATTTTGACTGATATAATCTAGTATAGTAATAAATACTTGCACTACTTTGCTGCGGGGTTCATCGAAAGTAAGAAGCTCGGTCATTTTTAAAGATTTTCTGTCTTTAAATTTCGCGGCGATAAAAGCCACTGCCTGTTCCTTCGTATAAACTTCGCGCTGCACGACGACATAGGACTCTTCGTTAAGAGAGACGCGCGACTTTACTTTGCTGTAGGCCTCAAGCAAGTCGTGAAGACTCAGCTCGAGAGTGCCGGAATCTTCGTCCTCATCTTCGAAAGCATGCGGTGCTTTGGTGAACTGGAGACTGTTCTCCGCTTTCAGCTTATTCAATTCTTCAGCATATAATTTATAATTTTGATATTCTATTAGCTGGGACATCAGCTGCTCGCGCGGATCTTCATAATCATCATCAGGCATGGGGGGTTCCGGCAGCAGCATGTGGCTTTTAATTTTCACAAGCTCGCTCGCCATAACGAGATAATCGCTTGCAACGTTGAGCTCAAGTTCTTTCATCTGATTAATATATTCCATATACTGCTCAGTGAGCATTTTCATCGGAATATCGTAAATATCGATTTCAAGTTCTTTAATCAAATGAAGCAGCAGATCGAGCGGTCCTTCAAAAACATCTAATTTCACTTTATAAGCAGTCATTACAAAACCTCAATTTCAGGAGTGATACGTATCGATAAAAAAATACTGTTACAATTCTTTAACGAATTAATTATAAAGCAAGATTACTTCGAATGCCATGAAATCATGGAAGATGCATGGAAAGACAAGGGTGACTTTACGAAAGAAGACCCGGAAGTGTTCTTCGTGCTGATTGTGACCGGTGAATACCATTACCGGAGAGATAATATTATCGGCGCAGCGACATCTTATAAACGCGCGCTGAAACTTTACGGGAAACACGAGTATGATATGACAGCATTCGGTTTTACTGAGGAGTTGATCAGCCTACTTCAGGAACGCTACCAGCATCTGGCAGATACACCCTTTAAACCGTTGAATTTTCCGGTTCTAAACTGGGTATACGAGTCTCTTTATGAGATGCATCAGGATGAGTATGAATCGTACAGCGCATTTACTCTGGATATTTTAGAACGCTTTGAAAAAGATGAAGAAATAGTCCATAGACACCGGCTGCGCGACCGCGAAGATGTAATTGAAGCGCGGCTCGAGGCGCTGAACCGGAAACTGGAACAGCGGAAGGAATGAGTATGGTGCCTGTTTTGATGTGAAGACGCATAATTGTCTCAATGTGAGATGTTCAATGAGACAAATGTATATAATCATCCCATTGCGTCTTGTTCTTTGGAACCAAAGCTTTTTATCGCCTCAATGAACATGTCCTTCATACGGTCGAACATAAGTTATCAGCCTGATGTGACATTTTCATTTGGTCGATAAACGAATATTATGCTGGAGAGTCGATTTTGGACTCTCTTTTTTGATGAGAAATTTTATTATGGGTTAAAATCTGCTCTCATGTATACGTATCATCTTATGCATATACATGAGCAACCCTCATATCTACGATAATCAGTTTGCATATACATGAGCAATCCTCATGCCTACGATAATCAGATTGCATATACATGAGACCCCCTCATGCCAACGATAATCAGATTGCATATACATGAGACCCCCTCATGCCTACGATAATCAGATTGCATATACATGAGACCCCCTCATGCCAACGATAATCAGTTTGCATATACATGAGCAACCCTCATGCCTACGATAATCAGTTTGCATATACATGAGCAATCCTCATGCCTACGGTAATCAGTTTGCATATACATGAGCAACCCTCATGCCAACGATAATCAGTTTGCATATACATGAGACCCCCTCATGCCTACGGTAATCAGTTTGCATATACATGAGCCCCTGCTACCCTCTGAAAACAAAAAAACAGTCCAAACACCTTAAAATAAAGGTGTTCAGACCGTTTATCCATCTTTCTTATTTAACTTAAACAACAAATATCCAATAGATGAATCCCCATATAATACTCATAAGGAGGATGCCGAAAAAGATAATGTATTTTGCTTTATTCATTTATTTTAATTCCTTTAAGAAACTTTGGCCGTGTGTTTCGTAGTCCACGCCGAAGTTTTCAGCAATTGTTGCTGCGATGTTGCTGAAGGTGCCGCATTGGTTGATCTCACCAAAGTCCAGGTCTTTGCCTGTCGTGATTAAAAGCGGAACATATTCTCTCGTGTGGTCTGTCCCTGTGTAAGTAGGATCATTTCCGTGATCTGCTGTAATAATTAAGAGATCGTCTTCTGTCAGTTTGCCGGTAAGTTCAGGCAGTCTGTCGTCAAAGGCTTTTAAGGCATTGCTGTAGCCCTCAGGATCACGGCGGTGACCGTATTCCGCGTCAAAGTCCACCAGATTCAGGAATGATAACCCGTTAAAGTCGCGGTCCATGACCTGCAGAAGCTTATCGACTCCGTCATCGTTATTTTTCGTACGGACTGCATCTGTGATTCCGCTGCCTGTAAAGATATCGTTAATCTTGCCGATTGCGATAACATCTTTGCCATCATCTTTAAGCGCGTCCAGCACAGTTTTGCCGAATGGTTTCAGTGCATAGTCATGACGGTTTTCGGTACGCTTAAATTCACCTTTTTTAGAACCGACAAACGGACGTGCAATAACACGGCCGACTAAAAACTCAGGGTCTTTTGTCATTTCGCGTACTTTTTCACAGATTTCGTAAATTTCCTCGAGTGGAATAACTTCTTCATTCGCTGCGATTTGAAGAACAGGGTCGTTTGATGTGTATATAATCAGATCTCCTGTTTCCATCTGATGCTCACCGTATTCTTCGATAATATCGGTACCGCTCGCCGGTTTGTTGCCGACGATGCCGCGTCCTGTTGCTTCGGTGATTTTTTCCAGCAGTTCATCTGAAAATCCGTCAGGATAGACTTTGAAAGCTGTATCGATATTCAGACCGGCAATTTCCCAGTGCCCGGTCATCGTATCTTTACCTTTCGATACTTCCTGCATCTTGGTATAAAAACCTGTTGTATTTTCAGTTTTTTCAACACCCGGCAGTGCTTCGATATTGCCTAGCCCGAGTTTCGCGAGATTCGGCAGCGTATTCGGATGTGCTTCCAGCGTATGTTTTAAAGTATGTGTACCGACGTCTCCGAAATCTTCAGCATCAGGAGCTTCCCCGATGCCGACAGAATCGAGAACGATTAAATGAATTTTTTTGTACATAATAAATTTACCTACTTTCTTGGATGGAACTGCTTGTACATTTCTCTGATTTTGCTTGCAGAGATTTGTGTGTACACCTGCGTTGTGGATATATCGGAATGACCGAGCATTTCCTGAACCGCGCGGAGATCTGCGCCGTTCTCAATTAAATGCGTGGCAAAAGAATGCCGGAATGTGTGCGGCGTAATATTTTTATTGATGCCGCTGATCAGCACATACTTTTTAATGGTCTTCCATAATCCCTGACGGGTGAAACCTTTACCTCTGTTCGTAAGAAACAGTATATCAGTATTTTCATGCTTTAATAATGTTAAACGCTGATTTTTTATATAATTATTTAATTTATCTGCAACATATTCGGTCGTCGGAACAATTCTTTCTTTATCACCCTTGCCGTATACACGAATAAAACCCATGTCCAGATTCAAGTCGCTGAGCTTTAAATTAATCAGTTCACTGACTCTGAGTCCGCTCGCGTACAGCAGTTCCATTATTGCGTTGTCGCGTATGCCCTGAGCAGTCGAATCAGGCGAATGCAGCAGCGTTTCCATTTCTTCAACGGACAGCACAACCGGCAGCTCGCGTTCTTCTTTCGGCGTATTGAGCCGGAGCGCAGGATTCGTCTCGATTACCTGCTCGAGCTGCAAAAACTGATGGAAATTTCTGAGCGTCGACTGGATACGTCTGATGGTTTTGTTGCTTTTGCCGCCGAGCGATAAAAACTGTAAAAATGTTACGAGGATTTCTGTCGTAATCTGGTCGACACCCGTAACATTTTCATCAGTTAAATATTGACTGTATTGTTTTAAATCCTGTTTGTATGATGATATCGATGCATCGCTTAAACCTCTTTCGATTTTCAGATAGGTCAAGTATTCATCGATATAACGGTTAAGCATCTGTGCTTCCTTCTTTCCCTTTGCATAACTTGCAGACACCGTGGAAAGTTAAACGGTGGTCGATGATTTCGAAATTAAAATCGCGAGCAACGATTTTTTCAACATCGGTCAGTAAATCTTCTTCGATTTCTTCCACCGAGCCGCAATGTATGCAAATTAAATGATGATGAAAGTGCTGGGCACCTTCTTTTCTGAGGTCGTATCTTGAAACGCCGTCGCCAAAATTAACCTTATCGAGTACATTCAATTCGTTTAAGAGCTCGAGCGTACGGTAGACTGTTGCCAGTCCGATTTCCGGGTATTTATCTTTTACTTTCATAAAAACATCTTCAGCACTCAAATGAGAGCTCTCATTTTCAAGCAGCACTCTCACAGTGACTTCCCGCTGTGGAGTTAGTTTATACCGAGCATCGTGCAATGCTTCTTTAATGCGCTCAATTCTTTTTTCCACAACTGCACCTTCTAACTTTCATAATCTTATTGATAACAATTATACATAACTTCTCAGTATTTTAAAAGTTATTTATAATAATTACAAATAACCTCTGGACAGGAGCACATGGTGGACAGCAACTAGTGTTTTACCGTCTCTGAACTCGCCGTTATGCATTTTCTCTTTTAATTCTGCCAGCGGAATTTTAACGATATCTAAAAATTCGTCATCTTCCAACTGAGAATCACCAAAGGAAACTTCGTTTGCTTCATATAAATGTATCAATTCATTTGAGAATCCGGGGGAAACATAAAATTCATACAGTTTTTTAATATCGCCGGACTCCCCGCCGATTTCTTCTTTCAGTTCTTTTTTCACTGTGTCATCGGGATGCTCATCAATTTCAATTTTTCCTGCCGGCACTTCCAGCAGTACTTCTTCAGTTGAAATTCTAAACTGTTTGACGAAATACATACATTCGCTGTCCGTCGCAATAACACCGACCGCCCCTTTGTGGTAAACGACTTCTCTGTATGCTTCCTTGCCGTTCGGCAATTCCACGGCCAGTTTTTTGACGTCGATTATTTTACCATCATATATATCTTCTTTAGAACGTGTCTTCTCTATTAAATGTTCGTTAGAAATATTAATCACCGCTTTTCAATAATTATATTAAATATATCACATTAAGTTGTAAAAATAACGATTTGAAATTTTTATACAGGTGATATAATAATGGTTGTTATAAGAATGGAGGATCACAATGAAAAGTTTTTCCAAATGGCTTGCCGCCCTCTTCATGTCGGCAGCTGTGATGTTTATATCGCTCGGCTACTTTGCTTCGAGCCAGATTATGTTTTTTAAACTGAGAGACGTTGAAATTATTAAACGCCGCGAAACGCGTGCAAAACGGATGAATATGGAAGAGTACGAGCAGCTTCCTAAAGACATCGTAAACGTACCGTCAAGATTCGGCTATGATATCAGCGCCTCCTTCATTTACCCGAATGAGACAAACAAATGGATAGTTATTTGCCACGGCGTATCCGAAAACAAGCTGAGTTCAACCAAATACGTCAATTTATTTAAAGATATGGGCTTTAACTGTGTTGTTTACGATGCGCGCCGTCACGGCGACTCAGGCGGTGTCGATTCAACTTACGGCTTTTACGAGAAGTTTGACCTTGAAACAGTTATTGAATACCTCCTCGACAATTACGGTGATGATATTGAATTCGGGGTGCATGGTGAATCCATGGGTGCCGCAACCACGCTGCTGTATGCGGGCGAACTGTCGAACAAAGCAAAATTTTATATATCAGACGCATCTTTTGCGAAGTTCAGAGATCAGCTCGCGCATATCTATACTTCGTATTCCCGGGTTGCATCACCGGTAGTACTGCTGTTCACCTATGTTTTCCTGAAATTAAGAAGCAAGTTCAGCTTGTACCACGTATCACCGGTTAAAGTTGTCGATAAAATAGAACAGCCCGTTCTGTTTATTCATTCGAAACGGGATTCATTTATTCCCTACGAAGCAAGCATCGAGCTCTATAACAAGAAAAAAGGACCGAAAGAACAGTGGTATCCGGAGCGCGGCAATCACGTAGAAAGCTACAACCGCAATCCGAAACAGTACCGTCAGACGGTCGCCGATTTTATTTCACGTTACGCGGGATGGGAAGTTCAAAATAGTCATAAGCAATAACTGCGCGGCCTTCAAGCAAGGCTGCGACTTCTTTAATATCCTCATCAGTATAGCGGCTGCTTATATGCACAATCAGCAGCTCTTTGTAATTAATATCTTTAAAAATATCCAGCACCTGATTAACTTCCGAGTGGAAATAATCATGTGCTTTTTCTCTTTCATTTTTTAAAAATGTAGCTTCGTGAACAACGAGGTCAGAGTTGCGGATTAGATTCAAATACTCCTCATCACTGTTTAATCGTGTATCTCCGTGCACCGTGATTTTACGACCTCTTATGGTTTCTCCGATAAAATCCGCCGACTTATACACTGTCTTATCGACAGTGAAAGTTTCAGCCGACTTAATCTCTCCGTAAACAGGGCCTGGTTTTAAGCCGATTTCGCGGAGTTTATCCGTCTGAAGCTCTCCTATTTTGTCATCTTCTTTAAAGATGTAACCAAAAGAATCAATGCCGTGTGATAAGGGCAGCACATGAACATCAAAATTGTTCAGCCGAATATTCATATGAGCCTCTACTTCGATGATTTCAAGCGGATAATTGAGTGTGCTCTCAGAAATACGGAAAGTCGTCTCCAACCATTCACAAAGACCCGCAGGTCCATAAATTTTAAGAGGAATTCCTTCCCCGCCCTGAAAAGCTCTCGACGATAAAAATCCGGGAAGACCGAAAATATGATCGCCGTGCAGATGCGTTATAAATATATTTTTTATCTTAGATGGTTTAATATGAGTATGAAGGATGCGGTGCTGCAGAGCCTCACCGGCATCGATTAAAATATATTCATTGTATTCAAGCACGCAGTCAATGACAAAACTCTGCGTATTCCTATCTTTAGACGGCAGCCCTGCTCCCGACCCCAAAACAGTAAATTTCATTTCGACACCTCGTTAATTAATTGTTTTATTATATCATATAATCAGTTGTGTTTTTTACCCGCGGGTGGAATAATAAATAAGAGTACATTAAGTATAGGTGATGACATGGAAACGATCAGATTTGTAGAAAGATTTATCGTATATATAGAAGACCACCTCAGAGAAAATATAGATTTTGGTGAGGTTTTGGAAAATATGGGCGTGGAACAGAAATCATTTATGACGATATTTACTTCGCTCGTTGGAATGACACCATCCCAGTATCAGGAAAAACGATGTATGACGGAAATTGCCTACGAAGTTTACCAGGGGCACAGACGCCTCGTTGATATTACTAAATATTACGGTTACCGCGATATTGATTCTTTCAAAAAAATATACAGGCGCACATTCGGTATCCCAGTACACGAAACAGAACGCCATATTAAAAAGATAGACCTGCTGGATTATATTTCGTTTGAAGTGGTGCCGACGAAAAAACCGAAATATCCATCTTACAGAAGTTTTGTTGAAAGCTTTCGGCTGATTGGCATTGCTCAGTATTTTGATATTAACTCATATCAGCCCGACTATAAATACAAGTTTCTAAAAATTCTTGAGCGCGATGGACTGATTGATGAAATCTTAAGATACAACGACGGTTTTGTAAAAGGAATCTTTGTCCAGGAGCGGTTTATCGACGGAGAAATGGAAATCTTCGTCGGGACGGCAAGCTATCAGCACACCCCCTTTGACGAAACTTTTACCGAATCGATGAACTATGAAATATTTGAAACATCCGGCGACCCGGGTGCTGCCATCGATAAAGTGTACGAATATATATTCAGAAGATGGCATTTTCGTGAAGATGTTAATATGACATGTGACTTTTCACTCGAATTAATTAAACCTACTTATTCCTTTGAAGACCCCGGAACAAAAATCCAGGTGTGGCAGGCTTTAGATGAATAATTGATGAAACCCGCTGAAAATCTTATGATTTTTAGCGGGTTTTGTTGTTGTACGACTCAAGCCGGCTCCTTTATGCGGTTGATTATTGTTTATCAGCCTGAAGTGAGTGGCAGCAAGCGGTTCTCATGTATACGTATTTCCGTTTCCGTAGGTATGACGGAATCTCATATATACGTAAACCCTTAATCGTAGTCATGAACAAGCCTCATGCCTATGTATTTATTTTTGCATATACATGAGGAAGTCTCATGCATACGTATAAAGAAATACATATACATGAGGACGAAAATCCCAGATAAAAAGCCGGGACTTCTGCCCCGGCTCAAAATTATTTACTCTCATTTTTATAGTGCACTTTAACAATTTCAACAATCAGTTCCGTCATTTTGTACAATTCTTCAAGCGGCATACGTTCGCTTGTCGTGTGAATATATTCGTATCCCACTCCTAAAATTGCCGTTGGTACACCCTGGCCGTGGAAGATATTGCCGTCACTGCCTCCGCCGAGACTGATAATGTCAGTTTCTCTGCCGATATTCTCAATTGCTTCTGCTGCTGTTGTGATAACAGGGTCTTCTTTTGGTGCGTGCAGTGACGGGTACATAAGATCAACCTCGACATCAGCGCTGCCGCCGTATTCCGCTGCTGTTTCTTCAAAGGCGGTTTTGATTTTCTCGGATTCTGTTTGAAGTTTTTCATCTGATAAACTGCGCACTTCCGCTAAAATCTCTACATTGTCGGCCACGATATTCGTCGCCTGGCCGCCCTGGATAGTTCCGATGTTTGATGTCGTTTCTTCATCGATACGTCCGAGGTTCATCTTGCTGATTGCTTTGGCAGCGAGGTTAATTGCACTGATGCCTTTTTCAGGTTCGATGCCGGCATGTGCTTTCTTACCGTATATCTGCGCCTTAATTTTTGTCTGAGACGGTGCACGGTTAACAATTGTACCGACTTCGCCTGTACCGTCGACAGCGTAGCCGAACTTGCTTTTAATATTTTTAATATCCAGTGCTTTCGCTCCGACTAAGCCTGTTTCCTCGCCCACTGTAATAATGACTTCAACGTCACCGTGAGGAATATTTTCTTCTTTCAGCACGCGTACCGCTTCGATGACTGCAGAAATACCCGCTTTGTCATCAGCGCCTAAAATTGTTGTGCCGTCCGAATATACATAACCGTCTTCGATGTGCGGTTTAACACCGATGCCCGGCGTAACTGTATCCATATGCACCATAAATGCTACCGGCGAAATTTTTTCTTCGCCTTTAAGAGTAAAAATTAAGTTGCCTGCTCCGTAGCCTGTTACATCCTGTGTGTTATCCTCGAAACCTGCAAGATCGAGTTCGGTCAGAAGATTAAGCAGGTAGTCCGCTACTTTTCTTTCCTGTCCTGAGACTGAGTCTATTTGTACGATTTCTAAAAATTGTTCTGTCAGACGTTCTTTATTCATAAAATTATGCCTCCAGCAGTTGATATATTGATTTATCTTCATGTATAGTTATTGTAACAATAAATTCTTAAAGGTGATGGGCGCATGCAAAATAAAAAAGTACAAAGATATATAATCTGGTTTATGATTATTCTTATAGTAGTTTCCGGCCTCTTAATGGGTGTCAGCTACTTAACTTCATTTTAAAATCAGTGTAAAAACACCCTCAATAAATAGTTGAGGGTGTTTTATTTTCTTATGCTTCTTTACCGTGTTCTTCAAACCACGCTTGCAGTCCGGTAATAACGCTCATGATTTCATGGCCTTCAATTTCGTGGCGTTCAATCATATCAACGATTTTACCGTCTTTAAAGAACGCAAATGATGGAGATGATGGTAAATAATCAGGTGCTTTATCACGCATCTGTTCAGTTGCTTCTTTATCCTGGCCTGCAAATACTGTCAGAACCTGATCCGGAAGCTTGTCGTAATTTAACGAATGAATGGCTGCAGGACGGGCGATTCCGCCGGCACAGCCGCACACAGAGTTAACCATAACAAGTGCGGTTCCCTCTTTGTTTAAGTGTGCTTCGACGTCATCCGGAGTAAGCATTTCTGTATACCCCACGTCTGTTAATTCTTTACGCGCATTCTGAACTAAATCCTGCATGTATAAATTAAAGTCTAAATCCATTTTGAAAATCTCCTTTATACGACTCATTAAAAGTCATGTCAGTACTGTTTATTTTAGCGAGCGTATGAGTGTTTGTAAAGTTAATAAACCGAATCTGCATCCGGATCGAGATTCTCAATTTTTTCTTTCACAGCTTTAAGGAACTGCCCTGCGACTAATCCGTCGAGCACACGGTGGTCGATTGACAGGCACAAATTAACCATATGGCGCGCTGCGAGCATATCTCCGATAAACACCGGTTTTTTCACAATGGATTCCACTTGCAGAATTGCCACCTGAGGCTGATTAATAATTCCCATCGACTGAATTGAACCGAAGGCGCCTGTGTTATTCACAGTAAACGTTCCGCCAGACATATCATCGCCTGTTAATTGGTTAGAACGGGCTTTATGTGCGAGCGTGCTGATAGATTTCGCGATGCCTGTTAAGGAGCGCTCATCGGCGTTTTTAATGACCGGTACGAACAGCTTATCTTCATTCGCAACTGCGATGGATAAGTTAATATCATCGTGGACGGTAATCGTGTCGCCATCCCACGAACTGTTCAGAATCGGATAATCTTTCAGCACCTCCGACACAGCTTTTACGAAAAAGCTGAAGAAAGTTAAATTGTAACCTTCCTGCTCTTTAAAACGTGCCTTGTGTTTATTGCGCAGATTAACGAGATTCGTTGCATCCACTTCCATCATCAGCCAGGCATGCGGTATTTCCGTTTTCGACTGAACCATGCGTTTGGCAATTTCCTTCCGCACGCCGGATACTTTAATCGATTCGCCGCTTTTAACCGATGATTCTCTCTCAGGGACCGCTGGTCTTTCTTTTTCAGCTGTCGGTGGGTTTACAGCTTGTTCCTGCTGTTTAACCGGTCCTTCAGCGAGATACTTCTCGACATCTTTTTTAGTAATGCGCCCGTTAAAGCCGGTTCCCTCGAGTTCTTCGATATCGATACCGTGCTCACCGATTAAACGCATGACGACCGGCGATAATCTCCGGCCGCCTGACTGCTCTTTAACATCAGGCTTATTTGGTCTAACGGCTTCTTCTTCAGGTTTATTTTCAGCGGTTTCAGATACTTCTTCTTCTGCTGCCGGTTTTCCGTCAGCTCCCCCGTCAATATCAATTTTATAAATTGGTGCGCCGACATCGACAGTCTCACCTTCGGCCACAAGTATTTCCGTAATGACACCGTCATGCACCGACGGCACTTCAGCTGTTACTTTCGCTGTATTGACTTCGCAGACCGGGTCGTATTCACTGACTCTGTCTCCTACTTTAACCAGCCAGTTTTCTATCGTTCCCTCGGTTACGCTTTCCCCGAGTTTAGGCATTGTAATTTCCGTCATGTCTGTCACCTCTTAATACTCGCTGAGTTCGAGCATTTTATTGTAAATTTTATCAGGATTCATCATAAAATAATCTTCCATCGGCGGTGCATAAGGCATCGACGGCACATCCGGCCCCGCAAGGCGCATAATCGGCGCATCGAGATCGTAAAGACAGTTTTCACCGATAATTGCCGATACTTCACTGATCAGGCTGCCCTCGAGATTATCTTCAGTTACCAGCAGCACTTTCCCTGTCTTCGAAGCTGCTTTAATAATTGCTTCTTTATCCAGAGGATAAAGGGTGCGTAAATCAAGGATTTCCGCTTCGTATCCTTCTTTTGACAGCTGTTCTGCCGCCTGCATAGCGTAATTGACGCACAGTCCGTAAGTAATGACAGTAATATCATCACCTTCGCGTTTAACGTCCGCTTTACCGAGAGGGATCGTATAATCACCCTCAGGCACTTCGCCTTTTAAAAGCCGGTAAGCTTTTTTGTGTTCAAAGAATAAGACCGGGTCGTTGTCTTTAATAGCCGCCATCAATAAACCTTTCGCATCTGCCGGTGTTGAAGGCACGACAACTTTAAGTCCCGGTGTAGAGACGAAGATCGATTCAATCGACTGCGAATGATACAGAGCCCCATGAATACCTCCGCCGAACGGCGCGCGGATAACCATAGGCGCGTTCCAGTCGTTATCCGAACGGTAACGGACTTTAGCCGCTTCATTTAATATCTGGTTGACTGCGGGCAGAATATATTCTGCAAACTGTATTTCAGCGACAGGCCTTTTACCCATCATTGCAGCGCCGACACTCGTACCGACAATATTGCTTTCAGCAAGCGGAGTATCGAGGACGCGCATTTCTCCAAATTTCTCCTGCAGTCCTTCTGTGACTTTAAAGACGCCGCCTTTTTTACCGACATCTTCACCGAGTACAAATACATTATCATCCTGTTCCATCGCAACAAACAAGGCATCGCGAATTGCATCGAGATAAGACAATTTAGCCATTGTTTACCTCCTCATAAACGTGTTTTAAAGTGTGTTCAGGTGCTGCATAAGGGGCAGCTTCGGCGGCTTTCGTCGCCTTGTTTACAGTATCTTTAATTTCAGCTTCCACTGTTTCAAGCCATGCTTCGTCGATAACTTTCTCCTCGAGCAGATAGAGCTTAAATGACTCCAGACAGTCATCTTTTTTATTTTTCTGAAGCTCATCAGCTTCACGGTATTTATCGTCATCGTCTGATGAGTGCGGTGTTAAACGAATGGACATTGCTTCGATTAAAGATGCGCCTTCACCGTTAACTGCCCGGTCTCTCGCTTCTTTCATCACTTTGTAGACAGCGATTGGATCGTTGCCGTCGACCTGTTCCCCGTGCATGCCGTAGCCGACTGCCCGGTCCGATAATTTGTCTGCGCCATACTGGAGGTGTGCCGGTACGCTGATTGCATATTTATTGTTTTCAATCAGGCAGATAAACGGCAGTTTGTGCACACCGGCAAAGTTTAATCCTTCGTGGAAATCACCCTGTGATGTTGAACCTTCCCCAAGCGTTGCAAGAGAGACACGTTTTTCACCGTCCATTTTAAAGACGTAGCTCGCGCCGACTGCATGCGGAATCTGAGTCGTTACAGCAGATCCCTGAGTCATAATATTGCTCGCTTTCTTGCTGAAATGCCCCGGCATCTGGCGTCCCCCGCTCTGCACATCTGCACCGCGGGCAAAGGCTGACAGCATCGTTTCTTCCGGCGTCATTCCAAAATGCGTCACGAGCGCAAGATCCCTGTAATAAGGGTTGATAATATCGACTTCTTTGTCGAGTGCGAAGGCCGCACCCACCTGAGTTGCTTCCTGTCCCTGGCATGAAATGACAAAGGGCAGCTTTCCTGCGCGGTTTAAGAGCCACATCCGCTCATCAAGACGACGTGATAGCAGCATTGTTCTGTACATATCCTGTAAATCTGTTTCTGTTAAATCTGTTTCTTTATGTGATAACAAGAATTTCACCTTCCTAAACGTGAATTGCGATACCTTCGGCATCAAGTCCAATTTCTTTAATAATTTCTCCGACAGATGGATGGGCAAATACCGCGCTCGACAATTCAAGCGCCGAAGCATCCATAAATTTCGCGAGCGACAGCTGATTAATCAGTTCGGTCGCATGCGCACCTACTATGGAGGCGCCGAGAATATCTCCTTCGGGTGAGACGTTCAATTTAATGAAGCCTTCCCCGCCATCTTCGATGACTGCTTTCGCTATTGCCGAGAGCGGCAATTTATGTGTTTTAAACTCTGTATTCTTTTCTTTTAACTGCTGAGTGGTCGGACCAATCGAAGCAACTTCCGGTGATGTATAGATACATCTCGGGACATTGTCATAATTAAGCTGAAGCGGATTATTGTCCATAATATGCTCTGCTGCAATCAGAGCTTCTTCAATAGCAACATGTGCAAGCTGCTGGGAAGAAGTAACATCTCCAATCGCATAGATGTGCGATTCACTGGTCTGCTGGAATTCATTAACTTCAATCACACCGTGATCCATTTTAACTTTGGTGTTCTGAAGTCCGAGTTCCTCTGTGTTTGCTTTTCGTCCGATTGCAACGACTGCTTTATCGAATACTTCAGTGTTCCCGTCGATTACGAGACCCACGCTGTCTTTTTTAATATCGATGCCTTCAGCTTCCAGTTTAACACCGGTCTCAATAATAACTCCACTTTCAGACAGAGATTTATGAACAGCTTGTGCAACATCTTTGTCTTCTGCCGGCAGAATATGCTCCGCCGCTTCAAGCACAGTTACTTCTGAACCGAATGCATTCAAGATTGTTGCGAATTCAACACCGATAACACCGCCGCCGACAATTGCGATTTTCTTTGGAATATCTTCCATATACATCAGATCATCACTCGATAAAACTATCTCACCGTCAAACGGCATAAAAGGAAGTTCTGCAGGTTTCGAGCCGGCAGCGATAACGACGAAATCGTTAACGAGTATTTCACTTTCTTTTTCTTCATCTTCATAGCTGACACTGACAGCGCCTGCCAAGGGTGAGAATAATGACGGACCGAGCACAGTTGCTGTCCCTTCATAAATATCCACCTTGTTTTTATCAAGCAGGTATTTTATTCCGGTCTGCATTTTATTAACGACTTTGTCTTTTTGGCTAATAATATTTGCCATTTCAAATGACGGCTTATGTGGTGTAATACCGTATAGCTCTGCATTTTTCATCGTGTTAATGACTTCTGCACTTTTTAAAAAACTTTTCGTCGGAATACATCCTTTGTTTAAACATGTACCGCCGAGTCTATTTTTCTCTACAACGGCGACCTGGTGGCCGAGCTGGCTGAGTTTAATAGCAGCCACATAACCGCCTGTGCCGCCGCCGACAATCACTGTATCGTAATTTTTAGTCATGAGTTTCCTCCGCTCTGTATGTCTTCAGCAATTTTCTGTCCTGTTCTACTGTATACGCACCGTAGGCCAGTGCTTCCATCTCAAGTTCGCCCGGGTAAACTGTTATTGGTGCGAGAAATGAAATATAAGGCCTAATTAAATCCATAACATAGCTGCTGTAGCTGATGCCGCCTGTAAAAATAATCTGGTCGATTTCACCGTGCAGTACAGCGGCTTTAGCGCCGATTTCCTTGCCGATTTGAAAAGCCATAGCGTTAAGCACTTCTTCGCTGTTCTTGTCACCGCGCTCAATATCAGCTACTATATCGCGGATATCTTCAGTGTTTAAATGAGACAATAGCCCGCCCTGTTTAGAGATCAGTTTATTTATATCTAAAGGTGACAGGCCGGAGTCTTCTATATATTTAAGCAGGCCGTCGGCCGGAATACTTCCGGCGCGTGTCGGACTCATCGGCCCGTCGCCGTTCAGGCCGTTGTTGACATCGATTACTTTTCCAAGGTGATGCGCACCGACTGTTATGCCGCCGCCCATATGAATGACGATTAAATTTAAATCTTCGTAATCTCTCTTTATACTTTCAGCATACTTTCTCGCCACTGCTTTTTGGTTCAGTGCGTGGAAAATGGAAGTTCTTCTGACATTTTTAAGGCCGGTATACTGAGCTTCTACACACAGTTCATCGACGACAACCGGATCGGTAATGACAGCTTCGATTTTGTAGTTTTTGGCAAAGTCAGCTGCGAGGATGCCGCTTAAGTTTGAGGCATGGTCACCGTAGCGGCCTTCCGTTAAATCTTTAAGCATATCTTCGTTGATTAAATACGTGCCGCCTTCAACAGGATGAAGCAGACCGCCGCGTGAAGCGACAATGCTGACTTCTTCCGGCCGAACACCACATTCAGAAAAAAACATCATCAGCGTATTGTAGCGTACAGCTTTCTGTTCGTTAATACTCTGACTGATTAGCTCCTTGTCATGGGAGTAGGTCTTAACTATATGGCAATTTAAATCCCGGAAGAGCGCAACTTTAGTCGTTGTACTCCCGAGATTTAATACAAGTATAAACTTTTTCATTACTATTTTCTTCCGGAAAGGATATTTTTATCAGATTGAGTGTATACACTCTTCACATTCTGGATCGCTTTGATACGCGCTTCTGCAAGATGATCTGCCGCGTGCTGCGGTGAAATATTTTGTTCTTTTGCAATCGTAAAGATTTTATCTATCTGGTTATATACATCTTTGACTTTCGCTGTTGCGCGTTCTTTGTTGTAGCCTTCCAGTTCATCAGCAACGTTAATCACACCGCCAGAGTTTACAACGTAATCCGGTGCGTAAACAATGCCCGCATCCTCGAGTGCCTGGCCGTGTTTTTCAATGTCCAGCAGCTGGTTGTTCGCACTGCCGCAAATCGCTTTAACTTTCAGCTGTGGAATTGTATCATCGTTTAAAATTCCGCCGAGTGCACACGGTGCAAAGATATCCGCTTCGACACCGTAGATCTCATCAAGACCGACAGCTTCTGCGCCGAAATCATCGACCGCACGCTGTACTGCAGCTTCGTTGATATCCGTTACAATTAATTTTGCGCCTGCTTCATGCAGATGCGTACACAAGCTGTACGCCACATTGCCGACACCCTGAACTGCCACAGTTTTACCTGCAAGATCGTCGCTGCCGAAGGCTTCTTTAGCTGTACGTTGAGTCGCAACGAATAGTCCGAGAGCAGTAAACGGACTCGGGTTGCCGCTCGAACCGTAGGCTTCGCTGACGCCGCATACATAGTCAGTTTCCTGGTAAATGTAATCCATATCTTCAACAGTTGTACCAACATCTTCTGCTGCGATGTAGCGTCCGCCGAGATTGTTAATGTAACGTCCGAGCGATCGGAAGAATGCTTCTGACTTGTCTTTTGAAGCATCGCCGATAACAACTGCTTTGCCGCCGCCGAGGTTGAGTCCTGCTGCTGCGTTTTTGTAAGTCATGCCTTTAGCGAGACGAAGGACGTCCGTAATTGCTTCATCTTCATGTTCGTAATTCCAGAACCTGATGCCGCCGAGAGCCGGCCCAAGTGTCGTATCGTGAATACAGATAATTGCTTTAAGTCCGCTTGCTTTATCCTGGCAGAATACTAATTGTTCATAGTCGCCCTGTTCCATTTCAGTAAAAATCATATTAAACATCCTCCTGATTGTGTTCCATCATTTTAATTGCCAATTTAATTGAATTATACTTCTCTTCTTTTGAATCTGCACGCGAAGTCAGTACGAAAGGGACTTTAAGTCCGGCGATCATACCCGCCACGTGAGCACCTGCAGTCGTCACGAGTGCTTTATACAGTATGTTTCCCGCATCGATGTGCGGCATAATCAGTATATCAGCATCTCCTGCGACAGCTGAGTTGTACCCTTTAATTTCTGCAGCGGATTTTGACAGTGCAAGATCATACTGCATAGGCCCGTCGATTATTGCTTGCTTAAAATTACAGGCCCTCACTATTGTATCATTTGTGACGGTAGAAGCTATTTTTTCATTCACTTTTTCGACTGCAGAAATGAGAGCAATTTTAGGTTCTTTAATACCGAGCTTGCCTGCTGCGGTAATAGTATTTTCTATTATTTTAATTTTGGTTTCTGTATCCGGATCGATATTCATCGCCGCATCGCTGATAATTACCGGCTTGTGGTAATTCGGCAGGCTGAACAGTGCAATGTGAGATAAAAGGTCCTGCTTCAGCAGCTTTAATTCTTTATTTAATACTGCTTTTAAAATAACACTTGTTGAAATAAGGCCCTTCATCAGGACTTCTGCCCCGCCATCAGCAATAAACTGCCCGGCCTTAGCCGCTGCATCCTGATCATTTGTACTGTGATGAATCGATATATTGTGTACCGTATAATCAAAATTTAATTTTTTGAACATTTCTTTTAACTTGTGTTCATCATCAAAAAGATGCCATTTTATACCGAGTTCCCGTTCTGTGTCAATGACCAGTTCAAGCAGGTCCTCTGAGGCCGCTCTGACGAGTGCTATTGATGCTTCGGTGCCTGGCTTAATCTGTAATATTTCATCAAAATTCATGAATTCGCCTCCTCAGAATTATTATACAATATTTCGGATAAATACATTTACCAGACCCCTTTTGAAAGCCCTTACAAAAAGCATACAATTATTTTTCAAAAAAGAAAAGTGTATTAAAAAATGTTTAATAATTAAGAATATTCAAGGTCTAATTTCATACATGTTTCATAAATCGTAAATTTTACTTTCCGGGTTTTGTTGTATAATATTATTTAGAAATGATTTTAGGAGAAGATTATGCTGAAAATAGTTGCTTTATTAATACTGGTTATTCCCGGCATCATTGCGGGAATCGGAATAAAACTGATGCGGGACAGCATATTTGGTATCGTAATTGATCCGTTTACCTACACCGCCCTGCAGTTTTTTGCAGGTCTGATTATGACTGCACTTGGAATATGGTTTATCGGCGGATATCTTTTGTACCGCGAACGCAAAAATAAACGTGCCCAGGAACGTTTCATGAAACAAGCAAAAAAATCCGGTGAAGATTAACCTTCACTGGATTTTAGTAATTCTGCCGCATTAAGCCGGGCGGCTTCAGTAATTTTAGAGCCGCTGATCATGCGTGCAATTTCTTCGATTTTATCTTCGTAATTCAAATAAGCTGCGGTTGAGTGCGTACGTTCACCTTCAGTGTCTTTTTCTACATGAAGAAGATGGTCTGCAGTTGCTGCTGCCTGCGGCAGATGTGAAATCGCCAGCACCTGGCGCTGTTTGGACAGAAGTTTCATTTTCTCGACCATGCGGGCAGCCACCTGTCCGCTGACTCCCGTATCTATTTCATCAAAAATAATCAAAGAATCGCTGTCGAACTCAGAGAAGATAGTCCGGAGGGCAAGACTGACACGGGACACTTCCCCGCCTGAAGCAATTTGCTTCATAGGCTTCAGCGGTTCGCCTTTATTTGTCGCAATTAAAAACTCAACATCGGTAAAACCGAGCGGATTAAAATGAGATTCTTTTAAGCTGATTTCAAACTGAACGTTCGGCATTTCGAGTTCACTGAGTTCGCGGCGCAGCTTGCTTTCTAAGAAGTGTTTGCGCTCGTTCCTGTATGTATGAAGCTTCATTGCGGACTGCTCCATTTTCTCATACAGTTCTTTCTGTTCTTCTTCCAGCCGTGTGAACGACTGCGAAATATTTTCGAGATCATCGATATCTTCCTGCAATTCCTGCTCGAACTGAAGCAGCCCGGAATAGGTTTTTGTGAATTTGCGCTTCAGCTGATTGAACTGATTCAATCTGGACTGAATCGCATTTAAACGTTCTGCATCGTAATCGATCGAGGACAAATCATTCGACACATGTGAATTCAGCTCGGTTAAAAGGTAATATGCATCCATCAGCGTATCTTTATACGATGTATATGATTCGTCGAACTTAGTAACCGTATCGAGCGACTGATTAATATCATACAGCATGCCCTGCGGCGGATATTCGCTCACAAGCAGCGACTTAATCTGGCTGAGCGCTTCGTGAATATTTTCGTAGTTGGATAAAAACTCTAACTCATGTTCAAGTTCTTCTTCCTCATCTTCTTTCAGCTCAAGAGCTGAAATTTCAGCATGCTGCATTTTTAAAAGTTCGAGCTGCGTCAGGCGGTTGCGGTCTTTGTATTCGAGCTCTTCAATGCGTTCTTTTACCGACTGATAAGCCTCGTAGTGCTGCTGGTATTCGGTAAAAATACTTTCTTTGCCAAGGCCGATATAACGGTCGAGGTATTCAATCTGTTCATTTTTCTGCAGTACTTCAGCTTGTGACGACTGCGAATGAATCGACAGCACAAGCGCCATAATCTGTTTTAAATTATTCAGCGTGACCATCTGATTATTAATTTTAATTAAACTTTTACTGCTGGCCATCACTTCGCGTCTCACGATATACAATTCATCTTCTTCAATACCGAGTGAATTAAGCATACTGCTGAGTTTATCATTGACAGGAAAATCAAAGACGCCTTCAATGACAGCGCCGCTGTTTCCGTAGCGTATGTCATCTGCGGATGCACGGCGTCCTTCCAAATAGCTGATGGCTTCAATAATTTTAGATTTACCGGCGCCTGATTCACCTGTAAATACAGTCATTCCTCTGGAAAAATCCAATTCAATATTTTCAAGCACGGCAAAATTCTGCACACTTAATCTGAGCAGCACATTAAACACCCCAGTTAAATAAGATTAAAAATACGATCTTTAATTAATTGCTGTGATTCTTCATCACGGCAGATTAACAGACATGTATCGTCTCCGCAAATTGTGCCGACAACTTCTTCCCATTCGAGCTGATCGATAATTGCTCCGATCGACTGGGCGTTGCCTGGCAGTGTTTTTAAAACGAGGAGATTGCCTGTAAAGTCCAGTTTAACAAAACTGTCCATCAGGTAGCGTCCGAGTTTTTCAAGCGGATGGTACTGCCTGTCTTTTGGCATGCTGTATACATATTCCCCGCCTGGTGAAGGAACTTTAATCAGCTGCAGTTCTTTAATATCACGGGACACTGTTGCCTGAGTGACATTAAATTTATGTTCGATAAGCTTATCTACGAGTTCTTCCTGGGTTTCAATCCGGTTATTCGTAATGATTTCTCTGATTTTAATTTGTCTGATTGATTTATTAGACATTAAAATCCCCCCTTTATAAATAGTTATTGAATATTTATTCATTATATTATCATAAGCCGCTCTCTTTGCATAGCAAAAACAAAGACATCAGCCGTACACGACGGCTTTGATGTCTTTGTCTGTTATTGCATATTCATTTGGCTCGGCTGTCAGATAAAATAGGTATTCTCTGTTGCCTTTAGTTCCCGTAATCGGAGAACGTTCAATTGCCGACAGATTAAAACCGAGTGTTTCGCATTCTTTTTGCACACGCTGGAGGACATGATAATGCGTATCGAGATTTGTAATAATACCGCTCTCTTCCCGCTCTTCCAGATAACTTTCAAACTGCGGCTTAATTAAAGCTGCAATTTCGATATTATGGGTAAACAATGCTTTTATATGACGGAGAATCGGTACAATTGATGTGAACGAGACATCGATTGAAATGAAATCCGGGAGCGGATCGAAATTTCCGATTACAGTCTCTTTAAAATTGGTCTGCTCCATCACGGATACCCGTTCGTCAATTCTCAGCTGGTAGGCGAGCTGGTTAGTACCGACATCGACAGCATAGACGTATTTTGCCCCGTGCTTGAGTGCGCAGTCAGTAAAGCCGCCCGTCGATGAGCCGATATCGAGCATGACTTTATCTTTTAAATCCAATTCGAAAGAATCGATGGCGTGTTTTAACTTTAAGCCGCCGCGCGAAACGAACTGCTTCACATTTTTAAATCTGACATGTGCTTTGTCGGGTGCAATTTTATCTGAAGCTTTATAAACAGGTTCATTATTGTTTAATACTTTCCCTGTCATAATTAATTTTTGTATATCATCTATTGAACCGACATTAAAATGTTCGAAAATATATTCATCGATTCGCATTTTCTTCATAAGATGCCCCTGTCAGCTGTTTAGTCCGGCGTGCAATATTTTCTGCTGTAATGCCGATATCACGGAGCAGCAGATCCACATCGCCGTGTTCGATATATTCATTATCAATCCCGAGACGCTGAATTTTATTCGTGTACAGTTCATCGTTCATATAGGTGGACACCATGCTGCCGAGACCGCCTGTAAGCATTGTCTCTTCTATAACAAAGACAGGAATTCCGCTCACTCCGAGAGAATTAAGGAGAGCAGTATCCATCGGCTTAATAAAGCGTGCGTTTATCACTTTAACTTCAATGCCCTCTTTACTTAGTGAATCAGCAGCTTCCAATACAGTCTGAAGCGTCGGTCCGTACGAAATTAGTGCGGCATCACGGCCTTCACGGAGCACTTCCCAGCGCCCGATTTCAAGCGGTTCTCGGTTTTCTTTCATATCGACACCTTGGACATTGCCGCGCGGATAGCGGATGGCCATCGGGCCTTCAGTTTCAAATGATAAATCAATCATCATCTCAGCTTCTTTTTCGTCTCTCGGCATCATTAATGTGATATTCGGGAGCGGTGCAATAAAGCTGATGTCAAAGACGCCCTGATGTGTTTCGCCATCCGCACCGACAAGACCGCTTCGGTCGATACCGAGAAGCACATTGAGATTTTGTCTGTCAACGTCGTGCAGAAGCTGGTCGTAACCGCGCTGCAGGAAGGTTGAATAGATTGCAAGATACGGTTTCATGCCTGCAGCCGCTAATCCTGCTGCCATTGTCACGGCATGCTGTTCAGCAATACCGGTATCAAAGAAACGTTCCGGCAGTTCATTCTGGAATTTTGTCAGTTTGCTGCCGACAGGCATAGCCGGTGTCATGGCAACAATTGTCTCATCTTGATGGGCGCGGTCGAGTACAGTGTTCGACATAAATGCGCTCCACGATTCTGTTTTCTTCGTGCCGAGCACTTCGCCGGTATCGATTTTATACGGTCCGAGTCCGTGCCAGATACCCAGCTTGTCGTGTTCTGCTGGATGATAGCCCTTACCTTTTTTCGTAATGACGTGAATCAGAACGGGACCATCATATTCTTTGGAAGTTTTAATCGCTGCACCGAGATCTTCAAAATTATGACCATCGACAGGACCGATATATTTAATGCCGAGTTCTTCAAAGAAAATACCGTCGACAAACATATATTTTGTACTATCTTTAAAACGGTCAGCGAGATCCCGGAGCGTCGTGCCGACCTGCGGCAGACGTTCGATAAACCCTTCCGCACCATGTTTAAATTTGTTGTACTGAGTATTGGTTCTCATGCGTCCGAGCATATTGTGAAGTGCGCCGACATTTGGCGCAATGCTCATTTCGTTATCGTTTAAAATAATCGTCATATTCGTCTTGTCACTGCCGATATGGTTCAGGGCTTCAAGCGCCATACCGCCGGTCAGTGCACCGTCGCCTATTATCGGAACAACGTGATTTTTTTCACCTTTAATATCGCGTGCTTTTGCAAAACCCATCGCAGCTGAGAGCGATGTCGATGAATGGCCCGCTTCCCATACATCATGCTCGCTTTCGCGCATTTTTGGAAATCCGCATAATCCTTTATATTGTCTGAGCGTGGCGAAATCCGCACTTCTACCTGTTAAAATTTTGTGTATATATGCTTGATGCCCTACATCGAAAATCAGTTTATCCGACGGTGAATCAAAGTACTTATGAAGTGCAATTGTCAATTCAACAACACCTAAGTTTGCTCCGATGTGGCCGCCTGTTACTGCACATGACTCGATGAGAAATTCTCTTATGTCACTTGCTAGCTGTACGAGCTCTTCTTCATTTAAATTTTTCACAAATGATGGCTCGTCAATACTATATATATTCATATAGCAACCACCTTTAAATTTACTAGTAATTATTATAACACTATACTGTTCGGACCAAAAAGAAAAATGATAATTCATACTGACATATGAATTATCATTGATCTCTTTCAGCAAACATCTGAACGATTTTACGTAATCCCGCTGTCGCTATTAATCCATCCAGACTGTCTAGGATGCCGTATGCCTCTTCTTCTTTATCATTCAAGGCAGCCTTAGCGCCTTTTAACCCAAGTTCACTCACATAGGTCACTTTGCCTTTTTTCGCGTCGCTGCCCGTATTCTTACCTGTAATTTCAGGATTGCCTTCAAGATCTAAAATATCATCCTTAATCTGAAACAGGACGCCGATAACTTCGCTGAATTTTTCAAGACGCGAGGTCACCTGAGGTTCCGCACCGGCAATAATGCACGCTGCTGTCACAGGTGCTTTAATCAGCGCACCGGTTTTGTAAGCATGAATTTTTTCGAGTTCGTCAAGCGATGTTTTTCGTTTCTCCGCTTCGATATCGAGCATTTGTCCGCTGATCATGCCTGACTGGCCGCTTGCAGAAGAAATTATCTCAACGAGTTTAATTCTTACTTCTGCTGATAATGCTTTGTCTTTCGCAAGCACATTAAAACTTTCATTGAGCAGGTTGTCGCCGGCGAGTATCGCCGCCGCTTCACCGAAGACGACATGGTTTGTCGGCTTGCCGCGTCTCAGTTCATCATTATCCATGGCAGGCAGATCATCATGAATCAGCGAGTAAGTATGAATCATCTCAATCGCGGATGCTGCACTGACACCTTTAGAGACGTCTGTGTTAAGTGCCTCCAGCGCAGTAAATAACAACAGCGGACGGAGTCCTTTGCCGCCGGCTTCAACAGAATATTTACTCGCCTCGTAAATTGTTTCAGAATGCTGATATTCTTTCAGATGCAGAAGTATATGGGATTTCACTTTATCGATATAAGCTTTGTTTTTATTCTCCATCGTTATCAGTATCCTTATTGAGTTCTTCAACTTTTAACTCGGCATTTTTCAATATATTATCGCATTCCTGTGAAAGTTTAATACCTTCTTGATAAAGTTCCAGCGACTTTTCCAGGGATACTTCCTCTTCATCGAGCGATTTAACGATTGTTTCCAGTCTCGTCATTTTCATTTCAAAAGTCTGATCATTTTTAGTCATCTGTATTCACCTCAGTTACTTTCGCGCTGACTGTGCCTCGATTAAATGATGTTTCAATAACATCGCCAACTTTTAAGTTTTTTGCTTCCGTTACTATTCTATTATTAAACGTTGTATAAGAATAGCCTCTTTTTAATATTTGAACCGGACTGACTGATTCCAGCACATTAATATTTCCTGAAAGGTGTTCCATCTTCCGGCCGAGCACCGCTTTTATCCGGCGTTTCAGCTCATCTTTTGTTCTCAGAAGTTCCGCTTGCCCGTTTCTTATAAGAGGTGACGGACTGCTGTAGGACAAGGAAGACATATGCCTATCCAGCATGTGCCGGTTTTCGATTAGCGAAGAAGACATATAATTATCAAGTGACGCCGTTAAATCTCGCAGCCTTTCAGTCTCTTCTGTATATAATAAATTCGGATTTTTAAACTTGTAGTAATTCGCCAGCCCTTCCAGTTGCTTTCTGGAACGGTCAATTTTTGTCATTATCAGATTATCCGCCTGTCTGCCGAGCTCGCCTAGACGGAGATTTAAATCTCTGATATTAGGCACAGCCTGTTCAGCTGCAGCAGTAGGTGTCGGAGCCCGGAGATCACTGACATAGTCAACGAGCGTAATATCTGTCTCGTGACCGACACCTGTAATCACCGGCGTATCCATATTAAATACTGCGAGTGCGACTTCCAATTCATTAAAGGTCCACAGATCTTCAATCGATCCGCCGCCCCGGGCAAGAATTACTGTGTCCGCACCGAGTGAGTCCGCTCTTTTAAGATTTGTAAGAACACTCTCCTGGCTGCGGCCGCCCTGGACATATGTATTTAATAAAGTAACCTTAACGAGCGGATATCTGCGGGTTAAGGTGGTGATCATATCCTTAATCGCTGCGCTCGTCGATGAGGAGACGATGGCGATATGCTCCGGGAAAGCAGGAATCGCCTTTTTGTGCTCCAGATTCAAATAGCCCTTTTTCTTCAGCAGTTCTTTGTTCTGTTCCAGCTTTAAAAACAGCTGGCCGATACCGTCAATCTGCATTTCTTTAACGTAAATCTGGTATTGCCCGCGGGCTTCGTACAGAGTAATATTTCCTGCCAGAAGGACATTCTGCCCCTCTTCGGGCTTGAAATTCAGTTTTTCAGCATCGTATCTGAACATAACCGCACTGATGACGGATCTGTCATCTTTTACAGAAAAATAAATGTGGCCGTTCGTATGATGTTTCACATTCGACAGCTCACCCTTAAGAAAGACCCGTTGCAGGTACGGGTCTTTTTCAAATTTATATTTAATATATTTTGTTAAGGACTGAACTGATAAATACTTTGTACTATCCATTTTACCTAACCTTCATTCTGTACGGCAAAGTTCTTCAATACCCCGTTAACGAAACGGTGGCTGTCTTTGTCACCGTAGTTTTTGGCGATTTTCACCGCTTCATCAATGACAACTTTTACAGGTGCACCATGACTCTGCAGTTCACTGACCGCGAGACGTAATATATTTCTTTCTACTTTTGATATACGATCAATCGTATATCCTGTTAAGTAACCGCTGATTTCATCATTTACCTGATCCTGATTCTGGATATAGTAATCAATCACCGATTTAACAAATGTTTCAGTCTGATAGACTTCATAAAAACGGGCATTTCTCAGCTCAACAACGTTTTTATCTATTTGAAATAACAGCTGAAATGCTTTCTTTCTTTGTTCATGTCTCTTCATGCTTACACCTAAACCTATTCTATTAACTTATTTAATAATATTAACGATGTGCACGTTAGTTTCGTTAACTGTGACTTCGAGCATATCATTTACAGCTTGTTTAACATTTTCCTGAATACGTTCAGCTACGCTGTGAACGTTTCTGTCAGTTGATAATACTACGTAAATCGCAATGTGAATCTGACCATCTTTAGTCTCGACTTTCACACCGCGGCCTCGGAATTTCTTCCCAATCTTTTCGATATTACCACTGGCAAAATTATTTTGCAATGAGTGAACGCCTTTAGTTTCTTCAACCGCAATGCTTGCGATTACTTCAATGACTTCACTGGAGATTTCGATGCTGCCCAAATTTGTATTATGATTTTGTAAAATCATACAATCACCTCACTCTTTTATTATATCACGTGACGCGGGTAATATTAAATGGTTTGCTGAATGGATCGATAAACCGCTGACTCCGTTCGGAAAAGTCTTTAAGCTGTATTTTGTTACTTTAAATATATGTCTATTTACGGTTCTAGTCAATAAGATGCGTAATACAGAAGGTTGTATTGAATTCAGCTGCTTTTGACCATGCTGAATGGACTTCATTTCAAGTTAAAGGGGCTGCTCCCAAATAAAAATGGCCCGCTTACAAAAGCTGGCCAATAAATTTGTTATTCTAGATTATCTATTGCATATTGCGCTTGTTCTGGTGTGAATTTTTCTCCGTATTCGGAAACGAGTTGATCATAAATTGCTGAATGTGACATATCCATTAAATCTTGATAATTCTCTGCAGACTTCAATGCATTTTCATTCCAATCAAATTCAATGTTATCAATCGCATATTTTGCAGCTTCCTCAGGAAAGTCTTCTCCATATTCAGAAACAAGCTGGTCGTAAATCCCAGCTTTAGACATACTCATTATTTCAGCATAATTGTATGCACTGTTTAAAGCGGATTTCCACTCTCTTGGAACATCGTCTGACTCAGGACCAGAAGATGCAGTTTCTTCTTCTACAGTTTCATCTTTCTCATCTATTTCTGCAAGTTCACTCTCTTCAACTTTCGATTCAGCCTCTTCCAGACCAGTTTCCAAGCTTGCTATCTCTTCATTTTTATCGGAAATTTGATTTTCCAAATCCTCTACCTGATCAGTAAGTTGTTTATTTTTCTCTTCTAACTCTGTTAGGTCACTATCGTTTTGTTCTTCAGAGTTTTGCTGTTCCAGTTCGCTTATCTGCTGTTCGAGATTTTCAATCTGCTGATTCAGCTGTTCATTTTCTTCTTCTACAGCTGAGACATCGATATCAGTAGCAGAAGTTTCTTCACTTCCATCTCCTGTTCCGCACGCACTAAGTAATAATATAGAAGACAGACTGCTAATTACTAGAATTTTCCTCAAAATACTTCTCTCCCTCAAATTCAATATATTTACATTAATTATAGTAAATTTAAGTGAAGAAAGCTATTTCATTTTAGATTTTTCAGTTAATTATATACTGGATATAACTTTTCCTATTAACGGAGATGGTCAGTTAAAGATTAGAAATCTCAACTTTTTCCGATATACCTCGCCAATCGCGCTATATGTTTTTCCAGCACCTTATCAAACTGATTTGTTTCAACGACGCCGTCTTTATCTTGATATGGTATGCCGACTAGATCATCTTTATCAGTATCTGCAGCAGATGTGTGTTTATCTTCAAAATAATAATAGTTGCCGTTGTCATTTGTTTGTACAAGCATATCCGGCAGCTGCAATTTACCGCCGATTCTAATTCTGTAGGCCGCAGGAACATTTGCAGATACTTTATTTTTCTGCAGCTGATAGGATATTGCAGTGCTGCCTTTGTAATTTATCGTTATCTCTTCCCCCGCTTTATAATCTTTCGGACTTTTTATCTCTGCAGTGTCATCAAATTTTTGTTTAATCACTTCAATTACCGGTTCGTAAATCTCAGAGATTTTACCCAAATCCCTTTCAATTTCTTCAAGATAATTATCATCGTGCTGTACTTGAGAACCATCATCTCGCTCTTCAGTCTGCACTTTTTTAAGCTCATCATTAAATACTTCAAGGAAATTATTCATTTGTAAATCCTCCTCCTGTGATTTACTGATATCTACCCTAAAAAGAAAAAGATAAAAACCGTCTCCCTATTCCAAAAGGAATAAAAAGACGGTTTAATCATCTACTTCATAATATCCTGTTCTACCAAAAAGTTAGTATTATAGTCATTGCTTAAAAATGCATTGTTCAATAAGATGTTCTTGTGGAACGGAATTGTCGTATCGATGCCTGAGATCTGGAATTCATCGAGGGCACGTTTCGCTGTTGCGACTGCTTCTTCACGGTTCTTACCGTGAACAATCAGTTTAGCAATCATTGAGTCGTAATACGGAGGAATAACATATCCCGCATATGATGCAGTATCCATTCTCACTCCAAATCCGCCCGGCTGAAGGAATTCTGTTATCTTCCCTGCCGACGGCATAAAGTTTTTATACGGGTTTTCCGCATTGACTCTGAATTCAAAGGCGTGACCCTCAAATTTAATGTCTTCCTGTTTATAAGGGATTGGTTCATGCATTGCCACACGTATTTGCGATTTCACAAGGTCTACGCCGGTAATCATTTCCGTTACCGGGTGTTCAACCTGAATACGTGTATTCATTTCCATGAAGTAATATTTATGGTCGTTTAAATCATAAATAAATTCAATCGTGCCGGCACCGATATAATCGATGCTTTTCGCTGCACGGACTGCAGTTTCTCCCATTTCGCGTCTCGTCTTGTCACTGATGACCGGACTCGGCGCTTCTTCTACAAGTTTCTGCATACGGCGCTGAACTGTACAGTCACGTTCACCTAAGTGAATGACATTGCCGTGATAGTCTCCGAGGACCTGAATTTCAACATGGCGGAAGTTTTCAATATATTTTTCAATATAAAGACTCTTATTGCCGAAGGCACTTTCAGCTTCCTGCTCTGTTAATTTATAATTCTGGGTCAGCTCATCTTTGTTCCGTGCGACTCTGATTCCTTTACCGCCGCCGCCGTGGCTTGCTTTAATAATAATCGGATAGCCGATGTCTTCAGCAATTTCATAAGCATCATCCAGTGATTTCACTACACCGTCGCTGCCCGGCACTGTAGGAACATCCGCTTCAATCATCGTTTTCTTCGCGACATCTTTTACACCCATTAGAGAAATCGTTTCAGACATCGGTCCGATAAAGATCAAACTCGATGATTCACACATCTCTGCAAAATCGCTGTTTTCAGCTAAGAAACCGTAACCCGGGTGAATGGCATCGCAGCCTGTTGACTGAGCAATGGTAATAATCCCGATCATATCCAGATAGCTGTCTTTTGAAAGTTTTGGTCCGATACAGTAAGATTCTGTCGCTAGTTTCCGGTGTAAACTATCCTGATCTGCTTCAGAGTATATACTGACAGTTTCGATTCCAAGTTCGTGGCAGGCACGGATGATTCTTACCGCGATTTCACCGCGGTTTGCGATTAATACTTTTTTAATCATCGTAATTTGAATAATGGCTGATTGTACTCAACCATATCTCCGTCATCTACTAGAATTTCTGTAACTTCACCGGATACTTCTGCCTGTATTTCATTGAATAATTTCATCGCTTCCAAAATACAAACGACTGATGTGCTGCTTACTGTGTCTCCTACTTTAACGTACGCTTCAGCTTCTGGTGAAGGTGCTTTGTAGAAAGTCCCGACCATCGGTGCTCTGACAACAAGGCCTTCATCTTCAGGCTGAGCTTCTTTAGCCGGAGCCTGCGCCGCTGGTGCGCTTTGTGTCTGTACAGTCTGAGGCGCTGGTGCAGCCGCCGGTGTTAATTCTCTTTTAAGTTTAATATCCACATCTTTGTCTTTATATGAAATTTCAGTAAGCGATGCGCGCTCCATTTTTTCAATTAAAGAATCAACTTGTTCTAAATTCATTAGTTTTACTCTCCCATAAAATAATATGTCTACATTTTACATAGGTGGTCATACCAATTCAAGTACTAATTAAGAGCAGTAAATCCGACTGCTCTTAAAATGACTACGCTCTTGAAACGTAAGATCCTTCTTCAGTGTTAACAACGAGCATATCGCCCTGGTTAACAAATAAAGGCACTTGCAGAGTAACCCCTGTTTCAAGTGTTGCTGATTTAGACGCACCGCTCGCAGTGTCGCCTTTGATTCCCGGTTCTGTTTCGATAACTTCAAGCTCAACAGTTTTCGGAAGTTCTACTCCGAGTGTCTCGCCTTCATACATCATAATTGCGACCGGCATATTTTCTTTCAGGAATTTTAATTCATATTCCAGCTGGCTGCCCGGAATTTCAAGCTGTTCGTAAGTGTTGTTATCCATGAACACGTAGCTGTCGCCATCCGCATACAGATATTGCATTTTATGGTTGTCGATCTGAGCTCTGCCGACTTTTTCTCCTGCTCTGAAAGTTTTTTCCTGTGTTGCGCCTGTACGCAGGTTTTTTAATTTACTGCGGACGAAAGCCGCGCCTTTCCCAGGCTTAACGTGCTGGAAGTCTAAAACTCTCCAGATACCGCCGTCTACTTCTACTGTAAGACCAGTTTTAAAATCGTTTACTGAAATCATGATTTTCCTCCTAATAATCTGTCCGTCTTATACGATAAACAGTTTTTTACTGCTGTGTGTTAATTTTTTAAGTCCGGTTTCAGTGACAATTGTATCATCCTCGATACGCACGCCGCCAAGACCGTCTACATAAATACCCGGTTCTACAGTCACGCACATTCCAGGTTCTAAGGTCATTGTACTTTTTTGTGCGAGGCCTGGCAATTCGTGAACTTCGAGACCGAAGCCGTGACCGAGTGAGTGGCCAAAGTTTTCGCCGTAGCCGTAGCTCTTGATAACGTCTCTTGCTACTGCATCTGCCTCGCTGCCGGTCATGCCCGCTTTAATTTCTTCGAGCGACTTCAGCTGAGCCTCAAGGACGACGTTATATATTTCTTCCATTTCCGGAGAAACAGAACCGACGCCGAAAGTACGTGTAATATCGGATGCATACCCTTTATAGTAGGCACCGAAGTCCAGTGTTACCATATCGCCGGATTCAATCACTTTATCAGAAGCAACACCGTGAGGCAGTGCTCCTCTGTGCCCGCTTGCAACTATCGTATCAAAACTTGGCCCGCTTGCTCCAAGTTTGATCATGTGCGCTTCAAGCTCATTTTTAACTTCCATTTCAGTCATGCCTTCTTTGACATAAGTTAAAATATATTCGTAAGCCTGGTCTGCAATTTCACATGCTTTCTGAATTAAGTCCACTTCTTCTTCTGTTTTAATTAAGCGGATTTTTTCTACTTCGCCTGTTAACGGCACCACTTCAAAATCGTCTTTAATCTTACTGTATGTATTGTAGTTTACGTGTTCTCCTTCGAAACCAATACGTTTAATGTTTTTCGATTCCATAAATGATGCAATGAAATCAAGCAGACCTCCCTGCTGCAGTACAAATTCGAAGTCCTCGGCCTGTTCAGCACCTTGTGCTTTATACCTGAAGTCGGATATTAAGTATCTTCTCTCCGGTGTAATAACAAGTGCCCCGCTCGTGCCGGTAAAATTACTTAAATACCGTCTGTTGTAACTGCTCATTACGAGTAATGCATCAAGGTTTTCTCTCTCCAGCAACTGCTGTACTTTATCAAATTTAATCATTTCTCCGCCACCTCTCCATTATCATTTTACATGAATTTAATATCTATTTCATTTTCTTTTTATATTTTAACGCTAACATGTTAAAATAGTCTAATGAAATATAGGAGAATGTGCGATGAAACTTAGATTATCTGCAACGATACTAATATTACTGGCTGCGGGATGTTCAAACAGTTCACCGGAAGAGACTCTTATTGAACAGGAGGAGTACAAGAGTGAACTGGAGGGGCTGCTGCAGACTGAACAGGTGCGCAATCAGCAGCTGGCTCTGCATTTGGAAAACCTCGATACGCAGATTGTAAATTTCGAACGCGACCGGGATAATCCCAATGTCGAAAAATATGTGGAGACCGTCACGGAATATGCTGGCGGGATTACTGAAAATCTGAATAAAATGAACGAATATATTACTGCCTACCGGAACGGCGAGCAGCTGAATACAGGAGATGTTGTAAAAACCAGAGGCGCTGTAGCGGATACTGTCGAGAAGTATGAGGCTGCTGTCGGTGAACTGGAACTTACCGATGTGCTTGAACGTGAACACTCCAATGTTGTACTCGCCAATGAAGAAATTACTGAAGCTGTAAACCAGATTGCGGATGCACTGGCCGCTGAAGATGATGAGCTGCTTAACGAAGCCATTGAAAGGCTTCAGTCGGCGACAGAATACTTGTAGAAAGAATGAAGCCTATGACTAAACCGATATACGGCGGCCAGGCAGTGCCTGAAGGCGTCATGTTCCAGTCAAAAACCCATATGTCGACAGCCATCCGGCGGACGAATGGAGAAATCGACTATTTTGATATGCCGCGGCCAGATAAGCCCCTTTTGGCCAAACTGAAAAAAATACCGCTTCTCCGCGGGAATGTTGCGATACTCGAAGCCAGTGTATTCGGCATGAAACATATGGATTTTGCTGCGGACCGCTACGACCGGAATCCGGCGGAAGACTATAAAATAGCTGAAGAAAAAAATTCGCAAAATACAGCGAAAGTGGTGCTTTCCACTGTAATTATCGGTATACTTACCTTTTTGATCGGTAAATTTGTGCTGACTCTGGTACCGGTGTTTGTCGCGGAAGTATTTTCCGGTGTGATTACAGGAAAATTCGGACAGGTAGCCCTTGAAACACTGATTAAGCTGATTATTCTGCTTGGCTATATATATCTACTCTCGCTGACACCGATGGTTAAAAGACTGTTCCAGTACCACGGTGCTGAGCATAAAGTCATTAACTGCTTTGAAGAAGATAAGCCGCTGACAGTTGAAAACGTTCAGGCGCAGTCGAGACTGCATTACCGGTGCGGAAGCTCCTTTATACTGTTTACCGTACTGGTCGGCTTCATCGTTTACATGTTTGTTCCCGTCGACCCGCTTTACGTGAGAGTAATCAACAGAATTCTGCTGATACCCGTCGTCCTCGGACTGTCTTTTGAAGTGCTGCAGCTGACGAACAAGCTGAGAGAGGTGCCCATGCTGAAGTATCTCGGGCTACCGGGCCTGTGGCTGCAGTATTTAACGACAAAACAGCCGGAGAACGACCAGGTTGAAGTTGCAATACATTCATTCAACCATCTTTTAGGGAGTGATAAAAAGTGAAAAGAGCTTTGGTGATTATCGTTTTGATTGTTGCAGCAATCGGGCTTCTGATGAATCTTGATCTCGTGCTCGGTATGATTGTCAATTCATTAATTTTTCTTTTAGTGATAGCTGCAATTTTATACGGCATTTATTATTTCTTTATCTTAACTGAAGATCAGAGAAAATATAAAAAAGCATTACGCAAAGCAAAGCGTAAACAGCGGAGAAAATAATACACATATACAAGGAGAGGTTTTTAAGTGGAAAGCTGGATTATTGCTTTAATTATTCTGGCAGTTGTCATCATCGCATTGGTGATAAATGCATTTTTAAGTATGAGAGGCGTGAACATGCTGTCTGAGACAGAATTCAATCAGGATTTGCGCAAAGTGCAGCTGATTGATTTACGCGAGAAGGAAAAATTTGAACACGGCCATATACTCGGAGCGAGAAATATGCCGATATCGTCCTTCCAGTTAAAAAAAGGCGGTATTAGAAAAGATAAGCCGGTTTACTTATATGATCAGAACGGGCGTACTGCCTTGCGCGCGGCTCGTATGCTGAAAAAAGACGGCCATAAGGACATCAACGTTCTAAAGCAGGGAATTGCTAAATGGACAGGTAAAATTAAATCTAAAAACCGTTAAAATAACAAAAAGACGCCTGACCGGCTGCGGTCAGGCGTCTTTTTTTGGTTTTTGGCGTATTTTGAGTTATTCGTCCAAACGAACAGATTACGTCGAGATAAAGAAAAAATATCAGACAAAAAGCCTGCAGCATCAAGCTGCAGGCTTTTAAAATAATTAATCATTTAGTTTTTGTGGAATGGTGTTTTAACGAATTTTGCAGGCACATCTTTATTGCGCACTTTGATTATGAATTCTTTATCCAGTTCATAAAAATCAGTATCAACTAAAGCGAAACCGATTGAACGTTTCGTTGTCGGTGACTGCGTTCCGCTTGTTACGTACCCTACTTTGTTTCCTTCGGTGTCATAAACCTCATAGTCTGTACGCGCGATTCCTTTGCCCGTAATTTCAAAGCCCGACAGACGGCGCGGTGCACCATTTTCTTTTTGTTCTTTTAAGGCCGGCTGACCGATAAAGTCGCCCTTATCCACTTTCACAGCAAATCCGATACGTGCTTCAAGCGGTGTAATTTCAGGTGACAGATCCTGGCCGTGAAGCGGAAGTCCTGCTTCAAGACGGAGTGTATCACGGGCGCCGAGTCCGCACTCAAGAGCGCCGTTGTCTACAAATAGTTTCCACAAGTCTACTGTATCTTCCGGTTTACAGTAAAGCTCAAATCCGTCTTCTCCTGTGTATCCGCTCTGTGAAATAATTACGTCTTTGCCGTCCACCTGAGCGCCAGTTACGAAGTTGAACATTTTAAGGCCGGATAAATCAGTTTCTGTGAATTTCTGTACCAGTGCTCTTGCATTTGGTCCCTGCACTGCAAGCTGACCGTAGTCCGCTGATACGTTTTCCACAACTGCATCGTATCCTTCGATAGCTTTAAGCCATGCGAAGTCGCTTTCAGTATTGCCTGCGTTTGGAATCAGCAGGTAATCATTTTCAGCGAGCTTGTATATAACAAGGTCGTCAATGACCCCGCCTTTTTCGTTAGCGATCGTAGTGTATTGAGCTTTTACATCTGTTAACTTCGTAACGTCGTTAGTCAATGCATAGTTTAAGAATTCTTCAGCCTCGCTGCCTGTAACACGGATTTCTCCCATGTGACTGACATCGAAAATACCGACATCTTCTCTGACTGCTGTGTGTTCTTCTTTGATGCTTGAGAATTGAACGGGCATTTCCCAGCCGCCAAAATCGACCAGTTTAGCACCGTTTTCGTGGTAATACTCATTTAAAGGTGTTCTTTTTAACTCACTCATTACAATTTCCTCCTCAAATAAATAAAACAGGACAGTGAATAATCGCTGTCCTGTTGAAATAATCTTCAGGATTACGTCGCAACACTGTCCTTTTGCCTGAGAGATTCACCCCGCAGGGGCTTGCTCCTTCGGCGACGCTGAACGCGTTCTCTCCAGTATTATTCATCCGTAACTGTCTTGTGAATCCGTATTCATTATACTCATAATTTATTTAAAATGGCAAGCTGAATACTTAGGCTTTAAAATTCCCATCATCCATATAGCTTATGATTTCAGCTGCTGTATCTGCAACAGTCTTTGAAGTGCTGATTTCCCTGTCGGCAAGCGCTGAATATTTATCCAGTCTCGAATTGTAAAGTGCCCGTACTTTTTCAATATCCTGATTGCCGAGCGGACGGTTATCATCTTCCTGAATCCGGCTGTACAGATCATCGAACGGTGCGTTTAAGAAAAACACCGGCATGTCTGTCAGTTCTTTCAGCAGCGCATATGATTTTTCATAAGTAACGACTCCACCGCCTGTCGCAATAATAGCATTTTCTTTCAATATCGACTGAAGCGCCTGAAATTCGTATTCTCTGAATGCCGCTTCTCCTTCAGCCGCAAAAATGTCCGGAATCGGCTGTCCCGCAATTTTTGGAATCACATCATCAAGGTCTATTGTTTTTTTATTTAACTGTATGCCGAGTTCATGTGCGATTGTCGTTTTGCCGCACCCCATAAAACCGATTAATATCATATTATCATTCACCTAATTTATTATTTGATCAATTCTTGAAATATAAATTTCAATTAAATTCATACGGATATCCAGTACCAGCTGAAACCTATTATAGTAATGATAGTATACTCCGATTAAATATATAAGTAAAAAGTATACTGACAGGCTGAAAAATCCGTCATTTTTTGAAGATAAATGTCTCATCGGCTGCTCCTTTCAACTCCAGACTTACCGCTTCTTTTGTTTCAGCAGTAATAAATTCCTCGATATTAAACATTAAAGTAACAAACCCCTCGTCTTCGATACTTTTAATAATTCTGCCGCTGGAATATCTGTAGGTAATCTTTCCTCTGTCTGTTGTAAAGTGAACAGCTGTGCCGGCAGCTTCAATTTTCCGGGATGCCTTATATGTCTCCATAATATCCAGTGTGAAGATATCAGTGTCGTAGTAATCCTCTTGCAGCTCGAGTGTTTGAAACAAAGCTATCACCGCCGGCATGACTGCCATAATCAGTGCTGCAGTCATAAGCGACAGCAGCATTTCCATATAGGTAAAACCGTCAGCTGCATATTTTTTTGAGCCGTTCATCACATGGCACCCCCGCCTTGTTAAATAGTTCTTCAGCCTTACTGATATAATCGGCGGAGGAATCATAGCGGCTGCTTAAAGTATACAGTTCGCGGTAAAATTTCAGCTGTGCCATGCTGTCTCCGTCGAGAACGGAAATGTAGATAAGCCCGGGCAGCATAAGAACGATGACAGTAAATATTAAAAGCGCCACCATGCTGTCGTAGAGCAGAAAGCCTTCATTGTTCAATACGGAACCTCCCCTTCAATATCTGAAAAATAAATTTAACGTTTTTCTCTCCGCAGGATAAATACACTGTGCCAAAAGCACTCGTGTCCCCGCTCGGCCTGTAGGAAAACTGCTTCATGCCGAAATCTTCGAGCCGGCATGCATGCAGCTCATAATGTGAAATAACAGTGCGTGTTTTATCGCGTACTGTAATAGACTGGTTATTATATTCCATAAATACTGTATATGACTCTTGTTTTGCCAGTGCATTCATCTGGGCACCCTGGAATACATAGCTGATATTTTCGATTTCATCCGCAAGATCGTGCTGCCGGTATACAGGTAGATGCGGCACGGAAATCGATAAAATGATGCTGACAATCGTCAGGATTAGCATCATTTCCATCATCGTAAAGCCGCTACTGTCTCGTGGCTTCGCCATTAGTTATCGTAATTGTATCGCCGTTTTGGCAGCTGACCTGTTCAGCTGTTAAATAGTCAGGTACAAGATCTTGAATTGTTGCAGGTGTTCCGCCTTCGTTCAGCGTATAAGCTTCAATCTGACTCTGGACCATGCGCACCTGCGCCTCACATCCCGTGTCCTGGACGTTTCTGCTCTGGGCGGCGATGTTCGGAATAATAAGTATAATCAGCACGGAAATAACGAGCAGCACCAGCAGCATTTCGATCAGTGTAAAGCCTTCTTCCTTGTTTTTAAATTTACGGTTGATTGTTTTTCTCATAATATTTTCCTCCTATTTTATCGAACTGAGCATATTGAATATCGGTAACACGATGACTAAATATAAACAGATAATCAGAAGCCCGAGAATTAAAAATATGACGGGCTGGATTTTCTTCGTTAAGCTTTCAACTTTAATAATGATATTTTCTAAAGAGTATTCGCTGTAAATAATCAGTTCCTGTCCAACATTGCTGTTGTACTCGCCGTGATTGACAAATACCGCGAGCCGTTTATCGAGCATGTCCAGCTCTTCTACCGCCTCCCCGAGCGATGTGCCGAAAAGAAGCTGTTCTTCTATCGTTTCTGCAGCGAGGCTTAAATAACGGTTGATGGTCTGCGTTTTAAACAGCAGTATAATTTCTTTCACTTCGAGACCGTTATTTAAAAAGTAGCCGAACTCGCGCGAGAAGCGGTAGGTGACATAATATTTAAAATAAGTTTTAACAATAGGTATACCGAGCAGAAGCTTTGCTGCGAGTTTTGTATTTTTCAAATTCAGTATCAGCAGTATTACGAGGAGTATAAGAACCGCCGTCCCTAAAATACTGAAAGCCGCATACGGCAGATAATTTAATATGAGCGTGAGCATGCTGACGAGTATCGTCTTATCTGCCTGCATTGCGCTGTACAGCTCATTAAACTGCGGTATTACTGTGTAATTCAGCAGCCCGAGCATAATGATGAATACTGCAACGAGCACGAGAGGATACTGCAGTGTTTTAACCAGCTGCTGCATTGTCTGCCGGCGCGTGTTTAAATATTCCCCCGACTGTTCAAGATTTGAAATGATCTCACCGTGTATTTCAGCGAATGATACTTGCATAATAATCGATTTAGAGAAGCCGAGATATTTCAAGACGGCGCTCAGCGATGCACCGCTGTTAATCAATTCTAAGAGCTTTCTTCTATCCGGCTCTTTAATGACCTCGTACTGTTCGGTTAAAAAGGTTAATGCCTGCTGCATCGTAAAACCGTTCCTTAAAAGACCGGCGAGCTTGATTAAAAAATGAGCATCGTATTTGCCGAGTTTATTGGAAGGACCGATTGTAATGTTTATATTCTTCATCCGTCAACGCTCCTTCCCCGTGCAGCTCGATGAGCTTATCCTGGATAGTCGGATACATTACTGTCCCGCCGTTTAAATGTTTTTGTATCATCTCTTTGTCAAGATGCTCATACACGATAAACGCCCCCGCTTCAGTATGAATCAGCCGCTGGTTGACAATGAGTGAAATACTTTCTGCCATCTCTTCTTTGTAGAGACCGTAATCTTTCAGCCGGGTCAGCGTGCTGAGAGCACTTTTGCTGTGAAAAGTGCTCAGTACCAAATGTCCTGAAAGACTTGTTTTCAGCAGCTCTTCTGCGATGATTTTGTCCCTGATTTCACCGAACATAATGATGTCCGGGTCGCACCGGAGCACTCCCCGGATAAGCGGCGCATAACTCAGATTCGCTTTGTCGTTAATTTCGACCTGCACCAGTCCGCTGATATCAAATTCCACCGGATCTTCAATACTGATAATCTGTCTGGTACCGTCTTTTGCGGCATCCGTCGCGAGTCTGTACATAACTGTACTTTTTCCCGACCCTGTAGGCCCTGTAAAGAGAATCAGCCCTTGTGACAGCTTCATATGCGAAGCGAGAAATTTGTAATCTTCGTCTCTATAAAAAAGACTTTCGGAAGATTTTCCTGCACTTGTGTTCAGCAGTCTGATGACTACAATTTCTTTCATAATTGTGAGCGGAAGTGTACTGACGCGGATATTGCACTGCAAATCACCGATATAAAAACTCGTCCGGCCGCTCTGGGGAACCTTGTGCTCGTTAATATCCAGTTCCGCAATGAACTTCAAATAGTTAATCAGCCGTTTCAGCATATCGAGTTCCAGGGTGCGGACGGCTACCATCTTTCCGCGGATACGTTTTTTAACCGACCCTTCGGTTTTTTCAAACGTAATGTGAATATCGCTTGCGCCGCTGTCATATGCATCCTTAATTAATGTTTCTGCCAAGCTTTTCAAAAAAACACCTCCTACCCTATATATAGGCCAAAAGTGCGATTTCCTTTTAAAAAAGTTACTTAAACACAAAAATAGCAAAACTGGTTTACTTTTTACACAAACTTACATAGTTTTGGAATTTATTTACATCAAAATAAATGCAATTACTATTTACATTAGCCGTTGTATTATCTATAATTGAATTTAATGATATGTAAAATTATTCAGGTGGGAGGATGTAACACATGGATAAAGTATTTAAAATGATTGGGTTCTGGACAGCGATGTTTGCCATTCTGTTCTATATCGGAGATATGGTAACAATGTCATTATTCTTCGTTGCACAGACAGGACTTTTTGTCTTACTAGGCTATATGAAATTAACTGAAAGAATGTATATGTACGTATTTGCTGCCTACTTGATTCTGTTCTTTATCGGCTTTACATATTACACAACATTCTTACTGGAACCATCTTTTGGAAACCAGCATTAATTAAAAAAAGAGCAGGAACACATCGGTGTTCCTGCTCTTTCTATTTGGCTGCTGCCTTTTAACGCACGTAAGGATTATTCTCTTTTTCATCTCCGATGGTTGTCGGTACATTATGTCCTGCATAAACAGTCGTTTCCGGAGCGAGCTTGTACAGTTTTTCCCTGATAGAATGCATCAGTTCAGGTGTGCTGCCACCATAAAGATCTGTGCGCCCCACTCCTTTGTTAAATAAGACATCGCCGGAAATAACAAAATCTTCAAATTTATAGCTCAGCGATCCGGGGGAATGTCCTGGTGTATGAATCACATCGAATTTAAAGGCCCCTACAGCTGCCGGGCCTTCTTTTAGGATATTCGGGCTCACTGATGAAGTAATCTCCTCAGTAAAGCGGATTGAGCCGTTTTTAGAGGTGTCTGTCAGCCAGTCTGTTTCGATATCCGACATATAGACTTCAGCATCTGTAAATTCCTGAACTTCATCCAGTGCTCCAAAATGATCGTAGTGCGTATGAGTTAAAAGGATGCCGTCCACAGGCAGTCCGATATCTTTCAATTTACCGGTAATTACATTTGCTTCCGCCGACGGATCTACTACCAGTACGCTTTCTCCATTGCTCACAATATAACAGTTTGTTGATAAAGCCCCTAAAGGCAATCTTGTAATTTTCATTAATAATCACTCTCCAAAATGTTCTCGACAAAACTATATATTAATTATACAATATTGTTAAGTGATTGTTTAAAGAGAAAGATTAGGGGGTCAATATAATGCCTTTCTTCGATACAGGAGAATTATTTAGTATTGGTGGACTGACTATTAGAATCGGAGTTAATGCTCTCGCAATTTTAATGGGCTTAGTTGCAGTATTTGGAATTATCGGGCTTTTAAACTCGATGAAAGCTAAAAACATCCTGGCTGCCGCATTCAGTGCAATAACAGTTCTGGTCTTTGGACTTTGGACGCTTGCAACTATATTTACATTCGGCTATCCGGATCTCGGTTAATTAATGAATAACGAAAAAGAAATACTCCTTCTGGATTTCCCAGAAGGAGTATTTTAATGTTACATATGGTTTTTAGCGACTTCCAGCTGCTGTTTAACAGACTCTGTACCTGTTGATCCGTAGCTGATTCTTCTATTGACGACAACTTTAGGCGACAAGATGCCGTAGATATCTTCTTCGATTACATTGCTGGCTGCTTTAAATTCCGGCAGCGGCATATCTTTAAGATAAATCCCTTTATTAATGCATGACAGTACCAGTTTTCCGACAATTTCATGAGATTCCCTAAAAGGAATGCCTTTAGCAACTAGATAATCCGCGAGTTCCGTTGCATTGGAAAAATCTTCGGTTACAGCTTCTTCCAGCACTGCTTCGTTAATCGTCAATGTTTCAAGCATGCCATTCATAATTTTAAGGGAGCCCTTTATGGTTGTCAGTGAATCAAACAGGCCTTCCTTGTCCTCCTGCATATCCTTGTTATACGTCAGCGGCAGACCTTTTAAGAGCATCAGCATAGACATCAGATGTCCTGCAGTCCGTCCACTTTTTCCGCGGATCAGTTCGGCCATATCCGGATTTTTCTTCTGCGGCATCATCGAAGAGCCCGTCGTAAACGCATCGCTCAGCGTGACGAAATTCGCTTCATCCGTCGTCCAGAAAATCAATTCTTCGGATAATCTCGATAAATGCACCATCGAAAGCGAAATATTCGACAGCGTTTCAACGATGTAGTCCCTGTCGCTCACCGCATCCATGCTGTTGTGGTATATGCCTGAAAAACCAAGCTCGTCTTTCGTCTGGAAACGATCGATATTAAACGTTGTGCCGCTGATTGCTCCTGCACCTAATGGAGAAACGTCAATGCGTTTTAAAGCATCGTTAAAACGCGATTTGTCGCGTTCCAGCATCCAAAAGTAGGTCAGTATATGATGAGAGAATAAAATCGGCTGGGCACGCTGCAGATGAGTGTAGCCGGGCATAATGACACCGATGTGATTTTCTGCAAGTTCGATAATTGTCTGCTGCAGCAATTCAATACTCTCAATGACTGTCTTAACTTCTTTTTTAACGTATAAATGCATATCTGTCGCAACCTGATCATTCCTGCTTCTGGCTGTATGCAGTTTGCCGCCTGCTGCGCCGATTTTCTCAATCAGTTTTGCTTCGACATTCATATGAATATCTTCCTGAGATACGCTGAAGACCAGTTTATTATTGTTGTAGTCATCTAAGATGCTCATCAATCCATCTTTAATCAGGCTGTTTTCTTCTTCGGTAATAATATTTTGGGCTGCAAGCATATTAGCATGTGCAATACTGCCGTTAATATCCTCTTCAATCAGGACTTTATCAAAATGGATGGAAGCATTAAACTCTTCCACCCATGAAATTGAATCCTCCTGGAATCTGCCGCCCCAGGCTTTTTTACTCATCCACAGCAACTCCCTGTTCAAGCATCGCTTTCACTTTAGTAGGCAGTCCGAAGATTTCTATGAAGCCGACAGATGCTTCCTGATTGAAGGCGTCTTCTTTCGTATAAGTTGCCAGTTTCTCATTGTAAAGACTGTTTTCAGATTTGCGTCCTGTAACAGTGACGTTTCCTTTATATAATTCAACACGCACATCACCGTTGACCGGCTGCTGCATATCTTTCAGAGTCGCTCTCAGCGTTTCGGATAATGGTGTAAACCATAAGCCGTTGTAAACCTGCTCTGTATATTTCTGTTCAATTACCGGTTTAAAATGAGCGATATCTTTTGTTAAAGTAATCGTTTCTAAATCGTGTTTAGCAGTTAAAATTACTTTTGCCGCCGGTGTTTCGTAAATCTCTCTTGATTTAATGCCGACCAGTCTGTTTTCTACATGGTCGATTCTGCCGATGCCGTGTTTGCCCGCGACTTCGTTTAAATGCAGGATTAATTCATGCAGTTCGAACTTCTCGTTATTGATAGCGACCGGCAGTCCTTTGTCATAAGTAATTAATAATTCTTCAGCTTCGTCCGGAGCATCTTTAATATTTACAGTAAGATCGTAGGCATCTTCCGGCGGTGCTGCCCAAGGATCTTCAAGGATACCGCATTCGTTGCTTCTGCCCCACAGATTCTGGTCGACAGAATATGGAGAATCAAGATCGATAGGAATTGGAATATTATGCTCTTTCGCATATTCGATTTCCTCTTCTCTTGACCATGTCCATTCACGGACAGGTGCGAGTACTTTGATTGACGGATCGAGTGATTTAATAGCCACTTCGAAACGCACCTGGTCATTCCCTTTACCGGTACAGCCGTGTGCAACGTAATCCGCATTTGTCTCGTGTGCAATTTCCACAAGTTTCTTAGAAATTAACGGACGGCTGAGTGCAGATACGAGAGGATATTTCTCTTCGTACATCGAGTTGCCGTAAATTGTATATGCAACGAATTCTTCTGCATATTCTTTTTGTGTATTTATGATGTGACATTCGCTGGCACCCATTTTTAGTGCTTTGTCATGAACCTGTTCAAGATCTTTGCCTTCACCGACATCAAGACATACCGCTACTACATCAAAACCTTTATCGATAAACCACTGAATCGTTACGCTTGTGTCCAATCCGCCTGAATATGCTAATACTACTTTTTTCTGTGCCATATATGTCACCTCATAAGTTTTTTTAATTAATTGATAATTTAAATACTAACATCATAAAATTACATAATCAAGTATAATTATACATATAGTTAATATACTTTTTGAAAACATAAAAAAAGAGGCCGTTATTAGCCTCTTTAATGCTTTTCTATATATTAATTCGCTTCATCAATTAAAATCTGCAGTTCCTCATCTTCGACTGGTGTTTCCAGTTTGTCTATGGCTGCATTCATATTGTCATAGTCCTGATTCTTGCGGAACTCGAGTATTTTTTCTTTTGCCGCAAGTTCATTGGACGGATCCATCTCATAGCTCTGATCGACGTACTGCTGGCCTTTTTTCTCATCTCCTGCTTCTATATACAGCTTTCCGAGTAAATAGTAAGTCATATCTGTTGCCGCATCTTTGTTAATCGAATTATTAACAACTGCAAGGGCCGCGTCGTAATCGCCTTTTTCATAATAGTACAGTGCTTCGTCGTCCATAGGATGAATCGATGTCTGCCGGTTCATGCCGTAATGGCTGAACATGGTGAATAAAATCAGCACTGCCGCAGCAATAATCGTATATTTTAATTTAACCCGGCGGAAATTAAATATTACCCCGAGGAGTACGCCTGTAATCAGACCGCCGATATGTGCATAATGATTAACATTTGCTACAAACATCGATAAGACTGAAACTGCTGCGAATACTGCGATAATCTGGATAAGCAGTTTTGCTTTGATTTTTCTCGTAATTAATAAATGTACAATGATTAAACCGAGCAGACCGTAAACCGCCCCGCTCGCTCCGAGGGAAATACCTTCTGTAATAAAAACGAGAGAAAAAAGACTCGAAATCGTACCTGCTGCAAGATAAGTTATCAGCAGATGCCACGGTGTATATATTCCTTCAACGAATTTGCCGAGTATGTACAGAGCAAAAATATTAAAAAGAAAATGACTGACTCCGACGTGCAAGAAGGTGCTCGTAACCAGCCGGTAATATTCACCGGATGCAACTTCGTAATGGCTGACTGCGAGAAGATTGGTCAATTCATAAGTATTAAACAGATGAACAAATATCAGATTAATTAACAGGACAATGGTATTTAATGTTACGAACAAGAGCGTCATCGGTGTAAATTTAATCATATACTTTTCAAAAGGATGGCGCGACATTAATCTTCGTTTATAAAATGCATCATCTTTCGGTTTTTTATATTTCATATCAATTTTATAAAATGGATTTGATATAATTTTCTCGAGATTACTGACTGTTCTGTGATTAACTCTCAATGTTTTCGACTTAAACTTGCGCGTGAATTTTTTTTCAGTTAAATGGTACAGATTGATTGTCTTAACAGCAAAACCTGCGATTGCTGAAAGATTATCCGCGGAGTTGAAGATGTTATCAGTAATCGACTCCAGTTCACGATCGGACAAATCCATATCCAAAAGGCAGAGCAGTGTTTTCTTTTTGCGGTCTTTCAGCCAGATCATGTCTGTATCCTGATCATAGTGAAGAAAATCATAATTCGTATATTTCGCAACTTCAAATGCTGCCTGCCATTTATTCTTCATGTTCTCTCACTGCTTTTACACTCAATATCTCTTTGTCGGTAATCAGCGTATCGACAGGCAGGTCATGTTCCATGACGATAGTCTCTCCCAGCTGTTCGCTGAAGATTAAAGAAGCCGTACTGCCTTTAAAACTCGTCAGGAAACGGTCGTAAAAGCCGCCGCCGTAACCGATCCGATACCCATCCGTGCTGAATATCAGTCCCGGCACAATCAGCAGGTCCACATCGTTGTTGACCGGTGCTTCGGGATTTGGAATCGGAATATTTTTCTCATCAAGCGTGACTTCTTCTTTTGACGTCAGGCGGTGGAAAGTCATCGATTTGTCATCGTAATGACATTGCGGGGAGTATACCTCAATACCTGAGTTAAGCAGTTCATCAATTAATTTCCAGGTGTCGTATTCTATTTTCATCGGCAGGACTATCCCCACACTTTTAAAAGCATGCTTTTGAATAAAATCTGTAGCGTGCGCTGTAATGCTATCTTCAGCTTTTGATTTGGCGTCTTTGTCCATAGATTTTAAAGTGCTGATCATATTTTGGCGCAACTCTTTTTTAGACATATTAATAACCCCTCACTATTTATTTCTTGCTTACAGTTATTCTATATGAATATAGAAAAAACCTCCAGAATTACTGGAGACTGTTCTTATTCGCTCTTGTATTTTTCATATGGGTCGCCGGTGTGAATATAGTAAATGTGTTCCGCAATACTTTTAATGTGATCGCCGATACGTTCAAGATATTTTGCGGTCAGCTGTATCTGACCTGTTAAAAAAGCATCGGATTCTTCGAAAATATCCGAAGTGGTAATCTGAACGAATACCGCATCGATATCCTGGTCTCTTAAAATAATTTCATCGAGCAGATCAAGATCCGATTTTTTAAAGGCGGTGTAAACGTCTTCCAGCATTAATGACGCCAGACGCTCCATTGTTTTAAAACGGAGCAGCGTCCGTTCATTTGTAATTTTAATGCGCTTCCGGACTTCTGCCACATTACTTATATTATCCCCTATCCGTTCGAGATTATCAGCAATTTTAATGCAGGAAATAATCGTTCTTAAGTCCGTGGCAACAGGCTGCTGGGTAGTAATTAAATTAATCGCATGAGCATTTACGTCAGCTTCCATTTTATTAATCTCAGCATCATTGTGGACGACTTTCCGCGCATCTTCGATATCATCTGCAAGAAGTACTTCCACAGTTCCCGCAAGTCTTTTGTGACATTCTTCCCCAAGTTTTATACATTCGCCAATCAGTGCGTCCAGTTCTTCCTGGAATTTTTCACGATAGACAGTCATTTTTAGCCGAATCTGCCTGAAACGTAATCTTCTGTACGTTTATCAGAAGGATTCTCAAAAATCACATTCGTATCATCTGATTCAACGACGTAGCCCTGGTAGAAGAAAGAAGTTCTGTCGGATACCCGTGCAGCCTGCTGCATGTTATGCGTCACGATAATGATACTGTAATCTTTTTTAAGTTCCTGCATTAAATCCTCAATTTTAGTTGTTGAAATCGGATCGAGGGCACTTGTCGGCTCATCCATTAAAATAACCTCAGGCTCCACTGCAAGTGCACGTGCGATACAGATACGCTGCTGCTGTCCGCCTGATAAGCCGTATGCATTGTCATTAAGACGGTCTTTGACTTCGTCCCAGATCGATGCGCTGCGCAATGATTTCTCTACTACTTCATCGAGAACGGATTTCTTTTTAATGCCGTGAACACGCGGACCGTAAGCCACATTATCATAAATTGATTTAGGGAAAGGGTTCGGTTTTTGGAAAACCATGCCGACCCGTGTTCTTAATTCTTCCACGGACATGCCGCTCGTGAAAATATCATCCCCCCGGAACTGGATATCACCTTCTGTACGGACAATCGGCACCAGTTCCGTCATACGGTTTAAAGATTTAACAAAAGTCGATTTACCGCAGCCTGACGGTCCGATGATAGCATTGATGTCGTTTTCGTGGAAAGTTAAATTAATATCCTGAAGTGCATGGTTGTCACCGTACCAGAGATTAAAGTTGTTAGACTGAAAAACAATTTCTTTATCTTCCTGAATGATTGTTTGTCTTTTTGCGTCCGCTGCCTGAGTACCGATGTTTACTTTAGTTTTAACACTGTTTAATTCTGCCATTTATAAAACTCCTCTTAAAAATTAATATCTTTTCGAAAACTTATTGCGGATAAAGATTGCGACTGAGTTCATCAGCAGGAGGATGACCAGAAGAACGATAATTCCTGCTGCTGCGATGTACTGGAATTCTTCATTCGGCATTTTAACCCAGCTGTAAATCTGCATCGGCATTGCCTGGAATGAATCGAATATGCTGTTAGGCGTTACGAGCAGCGTCGTCGGAACCCCAATAACTACGAGGGGTGCTGTTTCCCCGATAGCACGTGAAATAGCTAAAATAATACCCGTGATAATACCGGGGATTGCCGCCGGCAAGATGATTCTTGAGACTGTCTGCCATTTAGTGGCACCCATGCCGATTGAAGCTTCCCGGACTGAGGCAGGCACTGCGCGTATTGCTTCCTGTGATGCAACAACAATCACGGGCAGTATCATTAAAGCGAGCGTCAGACCTGCCGCAAGGACAGAGTTGCCTAAGGCAAGTGCTCTCACGAACATTGCAAGACCGAGGAGACCGAAGACGACTGAAGGTACTCCTGCGAGATTTGATATATTTATTTTTATGAAATCTGTAAATTTATTTTTTGGTGCATATTCTTCTAAATATAAAGCTGTACCGACTGATAAAATGATAGCAACCGGTGTGGTCACGAGCATCAGCCAGAGTGAACCGACTATAGCACCGAAGAAACCTGCATTCTCAGCTCTGCTGGAGTTAAAGCTCGTTAAGAAATCCATATTCAGCCGGTCCCAGCCATCCATCAGCGTGTCTGTAATCAGCATAATCAGAACTGCGAGTCCGAACATCGTACACAGGAAGAATAGCCATTTAAAAATTTGGTTTTTAGATTGTCTGCCGGAACGTTTTCCTGCAATAATATCTTTATCTATCAACGTCATTATTAGTACTCCTCCTTAAATTTCTTCGTAAACCACGATGCAATAACGTTCATTAAGAGAGTCATAACGAACAGCGTCATACCGACCGCAAACAGGCTGTAATATAAGTTAGTGCCGAAAGCGGAATCTCCGGAAGTGATCTGAACGATAAACCCTGTCATCGTCTGCAGGGGCTCTGTGACATCAAAACTTGCATTCGGTGTTGAACCGGCCGCAATGGAAACGATCATTGTTTCACCAATCGCGCGTGAAATTGCCAGTACAAATGAAGCGACAATTCCGGAAAAGGCTGCCGGAATAACTACCCGGACTGCTGTTTCGAAGCGCGTTGCTCCCATGCCGAGCGAACCTTCTCTCATCGCTCTTGGCACTGAACTCATAGCATCTTCACTTAAACTTGCGATCATCGGGATAATCATAATACCGACTACGATCCCGGCAGAAACTGCATTGTATAAACCAAAACCGCTATATATACCCTGGAGGATAGGGTTGACAAAATTAATTGCAAAGAAACCGTAAACTACTGTCGGAATACCTGCAAGCACTTCTAAAATAGGTTTAATAATACGTCTGACTCTTTCAGTTGCGTATTCACTCAAGTAGACAGCAGCGCCAAGGCCGATCGGCACAGCGAAAATAACTGCAATGACTACAATTTTAAGCGTACCCATAATGAGTGCCCATATTCCCCACTCCCCGTCACCGACGTAAGGCTGCCATGTAGCTGAAGTCAGGAATTCAGTAATAGGCACCCGGGAGAAAAACTCAAATGACTCTGAAAGTAACGTGTACAGAATACCAATAGTAGCGAGAATGGAGATTGAAGTTATTAATAGTAAAATGACTGGAATCATTCTCTCAAACACACTGGATTTATTTCTTGTATTTTTAATGATTTGTTCTCTAATATTTTTACTGCTCATCATAAGCCTCTCTTTACTTTAAAAATGGACGGGATAAAAGCCTCCCCGTCCATCTGTTATAAGATTTTATCTTCTTATTGTTCCAGGTTTGGAAGTTTAGAAAGTTCCTCTTCAAGCGCTTCGTCTTCAAGTGGTACATATCCAACTTCTTCTGCAGCAGACTGTGAGTTCTTAAGTGTGTATTCCAGGAATGTGTGGAATGTCTCGTTGTCTTCCATTGCAGCATTGTCAGCATAAACGTAAAGCGGACGGGATAATGGGTAAGAGAAATCCATTACGTTTTCGAATGAAGGCTCAACAGCTTCTTCGCTGTCAGGACCTGTAATCGAAACCGGTTTTAATGAATCCTGGTTTTCCTGGTAGAAGCTGTAACCGAAGAATCCGATTGCATTCTGATCTCCTACGACAGATGAAACAACCTGGTTGGTATCCTGGATCAGCTGACCCTGAACACCTTCTTCATCCATTACTTCTTCGTTAAAGAAGTCGTGTGTACCGTGTGACTGGTCCGGTCCATATGCAGTAATCGGCTCTTCAGGGAAGTCTTCGCGAACGTCAGACCAATTCTCAGCTTCTCCTGAGTAAATCATTTTGAGTTCGTCGAATGTTAAATCTTCTACAAAGTCGTTAGCCGGGTTAACTGCAACAGTCAAACCGTCAGTAGCTACTAGGAATTCTGTCCATTCAATGCCGCCGTCTTCAAGAGCATCGATTTCTTCTTGCTGGATACCACGTGATGCGTTAGCAAATTGTGCAGTGCCTTCGATCAGTGCACTGAAACCTGAACCGGTACCGTTACCGCCGAGTTCAACAGCAACACCGTGGTCAGCGTTAAAGTCTTCAACTAAAAGATTAAGTATAGGGAATACCGTAGATGAACCTTCACCGGCAATCTGGTCGTCATCTTCGTTTACATTACCTGTAACGTCTGCAGATGACCCCGATTCTGAACTTGCATCTTCAGTATTTTCTTCGTCTGTGCTTTCTTCAGTACCTTCTTCGGTTGAAGCATCTTCGCTGCCAGTATCTTCTTCTGATCCTGAATCAGAACAAGCCGCCAGAATGAACATTAAGCTCATTAACAGCGCAGCAAGAAATAAATTCTTCTTCATAGCTAAAATTCCTCCAGTTAATTGTCTAGTAATTTATCTTACATACTTATTCTAGCGGACCATTGTAAATGTAAAATTAATGAATTGTTAAGTTTATGTAAATATGAAAAAAAGACCTTAATCCGGGGATTAAGGTCTTAAAAATAATCAATATTGTCCATATTCCAGCTGCGAATAAAAGTCAGAAGCATCATAATTATACAGCGATTCTTCCGCTTGTCCGTAATAAATTTCATAATATTTCTGTATAACATCCTGGCCCATGAACTGAGCCGGGAAAAACGGCACTGTACTCGGCATAGTCGGGAAGATGATGGAGAATGCCATATCCGGATTATCATAAGGCGCATATCCAAGATAAGTCTGATTTAAAACAGGATCTCCGTCTCTGAAACTCTCGGCTGTACCTGTTTTCCCAGCAGCTTTCGGTTCAAGTTCATGGTAGGCGTCCCACCCCGTTCCGTACATATCTCTCGCCTGATCGTGCGTGTTAAACACATCGTAGAAGCCCGCCTGGATTTGAGACAGTTCACTATCTGAAATCGGAATGGTATTCAGAACGTTAGTGCCGTATGAATTTAATACGGGTCCTTTGTCATTGGCATCACTTCCGCGGATCTCTTTTGCGAGATGCTGCTGCACGCGTTTGCCGTCTGCTGCAAATGTCGACATATACTGTGACAGCTGCAGAGCTGAATACGTGTCATACTGGCCGATACTTAAGTACAGATAGTTCATCGGGTTCGTCAGCTGCGGTGCCAGACCCCGAGCTTCGTTCGGCAGGTCAATGCCTGTCGACACACCGAGACCGAACTGGTTCAGTCCGTTCCTGAGCGCGTAACCGGCTGCGGTTACATCGGTCGGCAGCGGCATGTTCGCACTGTACTCCTCGCCCATAATCGCGAGAGCGATTTTAAACATGTAAGTGTTCGATGAAACCATAAGCGCCCGCTGGTCATCGACCGGCACCTGATCATTCCGGTTAAAGAAGGAACTTACAGTATCTGTGCCGGAAAATGTCATCGGCTCGTCAATCAGTGTTTCTCCGACTTCGAGAACATCCTCCTGGTAGCCTGTAGCAACAGTGGCCCCCTTGACGGATGAACCGGGCACGTATGTTGCAGTCAGCGTACCGTAATCGTAATCAACGATATCGCCGTCTTCATTAATATGTTTTCCGACCATGGCGAGAATATCTCCATTATTCGGATCCTGGACGACCAGCTGTACGGTATCGATATATTCTGGAATAATAGTATAGTCGATATCACCGCTGTTTTCGTCCCTCGCAACAATTTCTTCAGCCAGTTCCCTGATTCCTGTTAAATGATGTTCTGCGATTTTTTCAAGTTCGAGCTGCAGCTCAATATCTATAGTCAGATACAAGTCGTCTCCGGCTTTCCCTTCTTTAATCGTTTCCTCACCGGTCACTCTGCCGGACTTATCCGTCGTATATTTCACCTGCGGTTTTTTACCGCGGAGAACGTCTTCGTACTGGAACTCAAGATAGGATTTTCCTACTCTGTCGTTGCGCGAGTAACCGAGCGCCTGGTAATATTCAACGAGTTCTCTCGGCAGTCCTTCATCGTTCGTCGATACTTCACCGAGCACTGTACGAAGTGCCGAATCGTAAGGATAGTCGCGCTGCCAGTCGAGGCCGGTCGAAATCCCTGTCAGCTGATCCAAGTCTTCATTAACTTTGGCGAACTCTTCTTCAGTAACATCTTCACTCTTAATAATTACAGGATTAAGTTCACTTGCTGATACCATTTCTACATATACAGCAATAATATTTAAATCTTCGTCACTTAACACCGAATCTGCAAATTCTTCATCGATAATGTTATAAGCATCTTCATTAAAATCATTCTGGGAAATCCCGCCGTTTTCAAGCAGTGTAACCTGCTCAGGCATTATTGCCGACAGCTCTTTCGGATAATTGTTAATAATGTAATCCTGTTTATCGCGCAGCGATAAACTTTCAGTATCCATATCTATATATGTACTGAGTGTTTCTGCAACGTCCATTATTTCGAAATTTGACATATTTCTGTGTCTGGTAAAATAAACAGCCTTCTCGGCAGTATTGCCGACAAGAAGATTGCCGTTCCGATCGTAAATCTCCCCGCGCGGCACACTCTGATTAATTTCTACATACTGCGCATTTTCAACCTGTTCCTGATATGTATCACCGAGAACAATCTGCAGGTAGCCAAGACGTATAATAAGAATTAAAAATAATATAAAAATTATCAGCATAATAATATTTATACGCGACTTCAGCACCTGTTTATTTATAGCATCCAAGCTTTTAATTTTTGCCCGTTTCAACCTGCATCAAACCCTTTTATAAAGTCCACATCATTTTAACATATTTTAGTGCCGGTATACTAAAATAAAAAAAGACGGGGATACATCCCCGTCTTTCAATGCTGTATTATTTAGCAGCCTGATATAATTCGTTAACTTTGTCCCAGTTTACTACATTCCAAATCGCACTTAAATATTCAGGGCGTTTGTTTTGGTATTTAAGGTAGTAAGCATGCTCCCAAACGTCGACACCGAATACTGGAGTTTTACCTTCAGACACAGGGTTGTCCTGGTTTGGAGTACTTGTAATTTCTAATTTACCATTGTTAACTACAAGCCATGCCCAGCCTGAACCGAAACGGCCAGCTGCTGCTGCTTCAAATTCTTCTTTAAATTTGTCAACTGAACCGAAAGCAGATTCAATTGCTTCTTTTAATTCACCTGATAATTCTTTTTTCTCTGGAGAAAGCAGTTCCCAGAAGATTGAGTGGTTAAGGTGTCCCCCACCGTTGTTACGTACCGCAGTCTTGATGTTTTCTGGTACAGCGTCTAGGTTTTTAACAATTTCTTCGATCGATTTAGACTCGAGATCAGTACCTTTAACTGCGTCGTTTAATTTTGTTACATAAGTGTTATGGTGCTTAGTGTGGTGAATCTCCATCGTTTCTTTGTCGATATGAGGTTCTAAAGCATCATAAGCATATGGTAATTTTGGTAATTCAAAAGCCATAATTAAAAATCTCCCTTCAAAATTGTTTACATCCTAAATATAGCAATTTGATGTTAAAATAACAATTAGATTGCTTAAGGTTTTTTTAAATAAGACTAAGGTCTTATTATTACACGAATTAAGGATGAGAGAATGAAATATTTTAACTTTATTAAACGCCTGGTTACATTTAAAAAGTATCCTCTATTTCGTACTGTACCCTTCAGGTACCTGCTGTTAAACATACTGCTCGTGTCGATTTTTATCTCTCTGTCGTTTATTACGTCGCTGCTTGCTACGGTAAATACTTTCGGGCATCTGTCGGAAATAGGCGATGAAATTCCCGAATTTCAAATTGAAGGCAGTAAATATCAGGGAGAAGAAAAGCAGCTCAGCTTAAATGAACATCAAATTCTGTTTACACCGGATATTACTCGTGATGAAAGTGATACACTCGATCAAGCTGTACTGTTTGCCTTTCTCCGGGATGGTATATACATAAGCGAAATTCAAAACGGCACTTTCAGCTACAGTTTTATAGGTGATATTACAGATAATGAATCGCTGGAACAGTTTGTATCCAGTCAGATGTCGAGTTTATACTTCTATATATTTATCTACATTACTCTATATATTGTGGTCATTTATTTCTTTATCTTTACGCTGATGCTGTTTCTGTCGCTGCTGTTAAGCTTTATCGCAAATTTCGCCGGCAGAAAAACAGATTATATGAACTGGTTTAAAATCGGTTCCTATATAATGATGATTCTTGCTTTGCCAATCGGTCTTTTTGCTGTCTTTACGGAAAACTTCTACTGGATTATACTGATAATCGCTCTGATACCGTATATTTATTACTTTAAAAAGCTGCCAAAGCAAAAGAAAACGCATTCGTAATGCAAGATGGTTACATTTATCTCGGTTTTTTATTATAATAAGATTATAAAATAGAAAGAATTTTAGATTAGGGGCTTGTATATGTCTGGAATTACACATCGTACACAAACTAGAAAAGTTAAAGTTGGCGATCTTACTATCGGCGGAGCCGATGAAATTATCATTCAAAGTATGACAACAACGAAAACACATGATGTTGAAGCTACTGTTGCTCAAATTAATGAGCTTGAAGAAGCAGGTTGTCAGATCGTTCGCGTTGCATGTCCAAAAGAAGAAGATGCGCTCGCTATCGCAGAGATTAAAAAGCGTATTAATATACCGCTTGTTGTCGATATTCATTTCGACTATAAACTGGCATTAATTGCTGTAGAAGGCGGCGCGGATAAAATCCGTATCAACCCGGGTAACATCGGACGCCGAGAAAAAGTGGAAGAAGTCGTAAAAGCCTGTAAGGCTAAAGGTATTCCAATCCGTATCGGTGTTAACGCAGGAAGTCTTGAACGCCATATTATTAAAAAATACGGCTACCCTACTGCGGACGGCATGGTTGAAAGTGCCTTGCACCACATTAAAATATTAGAAGACCTCGATTTTCATGATATTATCGTTTCCATGAAAGCATCAGACGTTAATCTTGCTGTAGAAGCATACGAAAAAGCAGCTGAAGCATTCGATTATCCGCTCCACATCGGTATTACCGAAAGCGGAACGCTGTTTGCAGGAACTGTTAAGAGTGCTGCAGGTCTCGGTACTATTATTTCTAAAGGTATCGGAAATACAATGCGTATTTCCTTATCTGCAGATCCAGTTGAAGAGATTAAAGTATGTAAAGAGCTGCTGAAAACTTTCGGTCTCGCAAGTAACGCAGCAACATTGATTGCCTGCCCGACTTGCGGTCGTATTGAAATTGATTTAATTTCAATCGCAAATGAAATGGAAGAATATATTTCACATGTAAAAGCACCGCTTAAAGTTGCTGTACTCGGCTGTGCGGTAAACGGTCCGGGTGAAGCGCGCGAAGCTGATATCGGTATAGCCGGTGCCCGCGGTGAAGGATTGCTCTTCATGCACGGTAAAACGGTACGTAAAGTGCCGGAGGAAACTATGGTCGACGAACTGAAGAAAGAAATCGACATTATGGCTGAAGCTTACCACGAGAAAAAACGTCTTGAAAAAGAAGAAGCCGAAGCTGAAGTTAAATAATATTTTAAACCCGCTGCGATATGCAGCGGGATTTTTTGTCTTTGCTATTTTTGAGATATGAATATATAGTAAATACCGAATTTAATTTATTACAATAAAAGTCAGGTGCAGTTTTATGAAAAAAGTTTTGAACATAATATTTTTGACCGTTATCGGTCTGATACTAATGACGGTTCTCGGTTTCTGGTTTACAGATACAAGCATACGTCCATCGATTATCGTACTTTTGGTTGTTATACTTGCGGTTTCAGTACTTGTTAAGAATAGACTGAACCGGGAAACTGAAAAATGAGTGGGTCCAGTTTATGGGGTCCAGTTTAGCGTGCTCATCGGGCCACTGTGAAAGTGACAATGGCACAGTAGAAGGTCCAGCGCGCCACTGTGACAATCACAATGGCACGATAGTCACTTAAAAAACAATAAACCAGTCCGCAACTCCTCAAAAAGAGCCGCGGACTGGTTTATTTTTATCTATCTTACCGGCATGCTTCACACAGGCCGTATAGTTCTACTTTGTGGCTGTTGATTTTCACGCCGTTCAATTCTTTTTCCCAAGTTTCTACCGGACAGTAGTGAACGACTTTTGTTTCACCGCAGCGTTCGCATATAAAATGATGATGGTGGTGATCGGTACAGGAAATCTTATACTGCATTTCTCCGCCAAAGGTCGTCTGCTCAAGTACGTTGATATCTTTCAGCGTATGAAGATTCCGGTAAATCGTATCGTAGCTGATTCCGGGATATTCCTTATTCATCATTTCCTGAATTTCCTTGGCAGATAAGTACCGTTCGTCTTCCATGAACAGTTCTATCATGCGCAGACGTTTTTTAGTTACTTTAAACTTAGCTTCTTTAAGCATTTCTTTGTAATCAACTAGTTCTTTGTGCATTCCTAACAACTCCTACACGATTTAATATCAGCGTACATAATAAGATAGCGATAGAGACAAGTACTATCGTCCCGCCGGGCGAGATATTCAAATGAAATCCAAGGAACAGCCCGGCTATTACCGAGATTTCCCCAAAAATTATGCTGACTATCATAAGCTGTTTGAAACTCGATGTGATTCTCATCGCACTTGCCACCGGCAGCGTCATCATGGCACTGACCAGCAGTATACCGACGATCCGCATCGAAGCGCTGATTACGAGGGCAACAAGTACGATAAATATAATGTGAATGTATTTGCTCAGCTTCATAACACCAGCGTATTCTTCATCAAACGAAATGAAGAACATTTCCTTGTAAAGAAAGAATACAAACAACACAACGATAGCACCGATAATTATAATTAAAATAAGATCATTAAAGCTGACGGCGCTTATACTTCCGAACAAATAACCGAATAAATCCTGGTTAAAGCCGTTGGCTAAAGACAGGAACAAAACGCTTAGTGCAATACCGAGACTCATTATTATCGGAATTGCAATTTCCGAATAGTGTTTATACAGTCCGCGCAGCTTCTCGATTCCGAGTGCACCTATAACGGAAAACACGATACCGGAAATTACCGGATTAATGATAACATTAAATACCGATGTTAAATAAACGCCAAAAGCAATTCCTCCGAGTGCCACATGACTGAGTGCATCTGCAATCAGCGACAGCCTTCTCACAACGATAAAAGTTCCGAGGAGCGGTGCAATCAGTCCGACAATCAGACCGCTTATAAATGAATATTTCATAAAATCATAATTTAATATTGCCTCTATCATTTACAGCACTCCCTCTGGTGATTGTGCGACACGAGCTGCAGCGGGAAACCGTAAATTTTGGACAGTTCTGCTTCACCAAGATTTTGAAATTCCTTATTCGTACCGTGAAAGTGCAGATGTTCGTTCAAGCATGCGACTTTGTCGGCATTGTCGACGACAACACCAATGTCATGAGTCACGAGCAGGATTGTTACCTTTTGTTCTTTTAATTTCAGAAGAACATTATAAAAATCTTTAACATGCTTGCTGTCGATTCCTTCCGTCGGTTCATCGAGCACTAAAATTGAAGGTTCATTAATTAAAGCTCGTGCGATAAACACCCGCTGAGCCTGCCCCCCGGACAGGTTTGATACGTTCTGATGTTTAATATGTTCAATATCAAGCAGCTTTAAAGTTTTATCCAGCTGTTTATTATCTTTTTTATTGAATCTTTTAAACAATCCCTTTTCCTTTGTCAGTCCGCTCAGCACCACTTCTTCTACAGTAGCGGGAAATCCCTTAGCATGAGCTGCCGCTTTTTGGGAAACGTAGCCGATTTCCTGCCAGGCATTAAAAGATTTGCGGCTCTTGCCGTTAATCAGTATATTGCCCTGCTGAAGCTTATATACACCGAGGATTAATTTCAGCAGCGTGGATTTTCCAGAACCGTTCGGGCCAACAATAGCCAAAAATTCTCCCTGGTTAATCGAAAAGGATATATGCTGGAGAGCCGGTGTCGCCTCCAATTTATCTTTATATTCATATGTTACGTCTTTAATTTCAAATACAGGCACAGTCATTAACAAGACTCCTTTTATTTATCTCCTGATTTATTTTACAGTAATCGTTACGATTTGTAAATAGGAATGGTTACGAAAAAGGAGCACCTGCAAGAGGTGCTCCTTGAATTATATTATTCTAATTCCGATACTGCCGGATTAATTTTTACTAATAAACCCGGATCGAATTCTCCTGATTTGATCATATCTATTTCGTGTTTATACGGTGCGACACGATTTTTCTTATCCGGACCGACAAATGGAGTTTCTAATATTTTTGGTACGTCAGTGAACTCCGGATGATTAATAATATAAGTCAGTGCATCAAATCCGATATGACCGAAACCGAAGTTTTCATGTCTGTCTTTATGAGCACCGGCAGGATTTTTAGAGTCGTTCATATGAAGAATTTTAATGCGGTCAATACCGACAATTTTATCAAACTCATTTAAAACGCCGTCAAAATCGTTTTTAATATCATAGCCTGCATCGTGAACGTGACAAGTATCAAATGTTACACTTAAGCGTTCATTATTTGTCACACCGTCCATAATATGTGCGATTTCTTCAAATGTACTGCCGATTTCGGAACCTTTGCCAGCCATTGTTTCAAGGGCAATCTGCACATCGTTGTCATTCGACAGAACTTCATTAAGTCCTTTAACAATTTGCCTGATCCCCGCTTCACTCCCGGCACCGACATGGGCACCTGGATGAAGTACAATCTGTTTTGCACCGAGTGCTTCAGTACGGACGATTTCTTCCTGTAAAAATTCAACGCCTAAATTAAAGACATGATCTTTTTCAGTATTTGCGATATTAATAATGTAAGGAGCGTGCACGACGAAATTTTCAATGCCGAGTTCCGCCATGGCTTTCTGCCCGTTTTCGATATTCAGATCTTCAATTTTTTTACGGCGTGTATTTTGCGGTGCACCGGTATAAATCATAAATGTAGATGCACCATAACCTGCTGCAGTAGTTACCGACTCTTCCAGCATTTTCTTACCGCTCATCGAAACATGTGATCCCAATAGCATTTACATCAACCTACTTATTATCTTTTTTATTTCTCTTCTTCTCGTTGCGTGATTTTGCTTTTGCATAGCGTCTTCTTTCCTGGCGCTCAAGTTCTTCTTTTTGGAACTTAATTTTCTTTTTATAGCCCGGTTTTACTTTTTTAGGGCTGCGTACTTTGTAATTTTGTGTTTTATTCGTCTTACTGCGTGTATTTCTCGCTGCGCGCTGCGTGCGGTCTTTAATTTCTTTCAATTCACCACCGCGGATATCTTCATGATTGAAAACATATCCTTTACCTTCAAGTGCATCAATTTCGTTTTGTTCACTCGGTTCGTAAAGTGTAATTGCAACACCGCTGTACTGTCCTCTGCCGACACGGCCTACTCTGTGTGTAAAGAATTCTATCTGCTTTGGAATATCGTAATTAATGACATGGGACGCACCGTCAAAATCAAGTCCTCTTGCTGCAAGGTCGCTTGCAACAACCCAGTGATAATCAAGGTTCTCGATTTTTTTAATTTCCTGCGTCCGTTCACGCGGTTTTAAACCGCCATGGAATAATCCCACATTAATGCCGGCTTCTTTTAAGTAAGCAAATAATTCATCGGCACGTTCCCTTGAATTGGCAAAAATTAAACCGATATACGGCGTAATATTTTTAGTCAGTTCAAGTGTTTTCTCTAATCTGCTCGATCCTTTGACAGGCACGAGACTGTAATGGATAGATGCTTTATTAAGCGGCGTATCAATTACGATAATTTCCGTTTCGCCAATATATTTTTCCATAAAATGTTTTAACGGGTCAGGGATAGTGGCAGAAAATACCAGGAACTGGCTTGAAGTCGAAATACGGTTGGAAATATAGTCGACATCTCCCATAAAACCGAGATCGACCATTAAATCGGCTTCATCGATAACGACAGATTTCGCTGCATGAATATCAAGCGCCTGATTATCGATTAAATCCTTGATTCTTGTCGGCGTACCGATTACAAGCTGCGGATTTTGACGTGCACGCTCTTCATCGCGTTTCATTTCCGTGCCACCGATAAATGCCCGCGCACTTATATCTTCATATGATTCGAGAACTTTTTTAGCCATATTCTCAAGCTGCTTGGCAAGTTCTCTCGTCGGCGCCAGGATTATAACCTGCGGTGTTTTCTCTTCCGCGTCGATATTGTAAATAAGCGGCAGTAAAAAAGCATGGCTTTTCCCGCTGCCTGTTGCTGACTGTGCAACGACATTGCTGCCTTTTAATATACGGGGGATTACGCGTTCCTGCACCATCGTCGGATGTGTAAATCCTACTCGCTCTATTGCACTGAGCATTTGTTTGTTAAATTCAAATCTTTTAAATGCATTTGACATATATGTCACCTGTCCCTTTCAAACTCCTTATCAATTATAACTAAAAATGCATATTTACGCTATAATAATCGTTCAGTCATTTGGATGATTTGAATATCAGCAAAAAGTAAGTATAATCAGATGTAAGGAGGAGTTCAACTTATGGATATTATTAAAATCTCACCGCGCGGTTACTGTTACGGCGTTGTTGACGCAATGGTGATTGCGCGCAATGCTTCGCTTGACCAGTCGCTGCCGCGTCCTATATATATTTTAGGTATGATTGTACACAATAAGCATGTGACGGATGCATTTGAAGAAGAAGGCATTATCACACTAGACGGACCGAACCGTCTTGAAATCCTCGAACAGATCGAAAGCGGTACTGTTATCTTTACAGCACACGGTGTTTCGCCGCAGGTAAAAGCACGTGCTAAAGAGAAAGGACTCGTATGCATCGATGCTACATGTCCTGATGTAGAGTTTACACACGATCTGATTCGAGAGAAAACTGCGGATGATTACGATGTTATATATATCGGTAAAAAAGATCACCCCGAACCGGAAGGCGCTGTCGGTGTCGCACCGGATCACGTTCACTTAATCGAAACTCCAGAAGATGTTGCGGCTCTGCCGGACTATCTTTCAGACAAGAAATTAATCGTGACGAACCAGACGACGATGAGCCAGTGGGATGTCAGCCATCTTATGGATGATCTTAAAGTCAGATATCCGCACATTGAAGTGCACAAGGAAATCTGTCTTGCAACACAGGTCAGACAGGAAGCTGTTGCCGAGCAGGCCGGAGAAGCTGATTTACTCATCGTAGTTGGAGATCCAAAGAGTAATAACTCCAACCGTCTTGCTCAGGTTTCTAAAGAAATTGCGCACACTAACGCCTACCGCATCAGTTCATTAAATGAACTTAAAAACGAATGGCTGGAAGGTGTGGAGAAAGTTGCAATTACAGCAGGCGCCTCTACTCCGACACCGATTGTAAAAGAAGTCATCGACTATATTAAAAATTATAATATTGAAGCTCAGGCTGCACCGCAATCAGCAGTGCCGATGACTAAGATTTTACCAAAAATCAAAAAACCAACACCTGTTAAAGTGATGGAATAAAAGATAAAAAGCTGCGGAATCTGAATATCCAGATTCCGCAGCTTTTTTCATCATTTATTCAAATGGGTTTGTTGATACTTTTGAAGCCTGTACCGGCACATCAATCTGCTCATCGATCAGCGCAGCAAGATATTTAGTCATTAAAACTTCAATATAATGGCCGGCATCGATAATATTCTGACCGCGGTCTTTTGCATCATAAGCTTCATGATACTTAACGTCGCCGGTGATCAGCACATCTGCCCCGCTGTGAAATACAGCCTCGCTGTAACTCATCCCTGCTCCGCCGATTACAGCGACGGTATTGATAATCCCGTCGTCTGCTTTCACGATATTAACCGGCTTAAGGCCGGTTTTGTTTTCTATCAGCTTGACGAGAGCTTCAAGCGTATCTCCGTACTTAAATTTAACGCCGAGTCCGGTATCGGCCTTTCTGTCGAGACTGTATATATCATACGCAGGTTCTTCATACGGATGATATTTTCTGACTGCATCAATAACAGCTCCCTGTTCCCTGCCGTCAAAAATGCATTCTATAACATACTCATCCACATGTTCCAGTTTCCCTGCTTCCCCGATGGTTGGATTGGCCCGGTCTTCAGGTCTGAACTGGCCGTGAACCCTATATTCATAACTGACTTCCGTATAATCGCCCATATCACCCACCGGTGCATTTTTTAAGAGATTTTCTTTGAATTCTTCTTTATTTTCCGTGTTGATATTCACCCTGAGTTTTTTAAAGTTACCTTTTTGAGGCAGAAGAATTTCTGTTTCAGGATAACCGAGTTCCAACGCTATCATATGACTGACGCCATTTTTCTGATGGTCGAGGTTTGTGTGCATCGCAATCAGATTAATATCATTTTTAATTAATTTACGGATAACAGCACCGGGTCCTTCGTTCACCACTTTTGAAATCTCAGGGAAAATTAAAGGATGGTGGCTGATAATAACATTGGCATTCTGCATAACAGCTTCATCCACAGTACCGGCGCTGCAGTCGAGCGCAGTAATAATACCTGTAACGGTATCGTCCTCGTTACCTACCAGCAACCCAGTATTATCCCAGTCTTCACTATCTGAAAATGGGGCAATTTCATCCAGCTTTTTTAAAAGATCACTTATCTTTAACATTCTCCAGCACCTCATCGACATATTTAAGATTAGATTCAAGTCTCACAACTTTATCTATATTCTTTTCCCTATCGTTGATACCATTTAATATTTTTTCTATATGACTCTTTTCACGTTCCAGCTGTGCGATAAACACCGGTTCCCGTTTTTCAATATTTACAGGACCAAAACGCAGTTCCGCTTCACTGTATTCAACAGTTTTTTTGGCATAATCAAAGACAATAATATCGTAAAAATGAGGACCGTCTTTTAATTGCAGCTCGTCTGTAATTTTATAATTATGTTCAGCCATTATTTTTCGAATCGGATATGGATAAGTATTTGCTTGCACAATAAAGCGGGGTGTACCCTGGACGAACTTCATCCCTGTTTCAATTATACTCGCTATTAACGGCCCGCCCATGCCGCAAATTGTAATGGTATCTGCATCATCCATGCTGCGGAGTACAGATAAACCATCTCCAAGGCGTATTTTTATTACATCGGATAATTGATTCTGCTGGACATTTTTAACAGAAGAATCATAAGGTCCTCTCGCGATTTCTCCGCATATGGCTGTCTTAATAATCTTTTCGTTTACAGCATATATCGGTAAGTATGCATGATCCGATCCGATATCAACAAGTGCATCTCCAACGATATAATCCGATACTGTCTTAAGTCTTCGATTTAACATATACTCACTCCTGTATTAAAAAAAAGACCCCCAGCATTGAGAGTCTTTTTTATAAAAAATTATTGTTCAGAGAAAAACTGGTATAAAGCTGTAAGTTCTTCATCTGCAATCTGATCAGCTGAGAATGCAGGCATAGAACCTTGACCTTCACGTACAGTTATCGTGAAATCTTCCTCAGCAAGACTAGTTCCAGCTAATGCAGGTCCCATTCCGCCGCTGAAGTCCTGACCGTGACATGAAGCACAGTTATCACGAGCGATACCTTCTGCATCTACGTCACCGCTTGAAGCTTCATCTCCGCCTGATTCCTCAGAACCTTCAGATCCTTCTTCTGTTGCAACGTCTTCCTCGCCATCATCAGTTGAACCTAATCCAGAAAGTAAGAATACAAGTCCGATCCCTAAGAAAATAATCAATAAGAATGGAACTATAGGATTTTTATTCATAATGTTACCCCCTCATCTGTTATTCATGTTATCTCATATATAATTGTATCTCAAATTGTGTCAAAGTCAAAACAATTTTGAGAAAATTTTACACTGTTAATCCATAAAGTCTTTTAATTTCTTGCTTCTCGATGGATGTCTCAGTTTACGAAGGGCTTTCGCTTCAATCTGTCTGATGCGTTCGCGGGTAACACCGAATACTTTCCCAACTTCTTCCAGTGTGCGTGTACGGCCGTCGTCGAGACCAAAACGGAGACGGAGAACATTTTCTTCACGATCCGTTAAAGTATCGAGCACATCTTCAAGCTGTTCTTTTAACAGCTCATAAGCTGCGTGATCCGACGGACTCTGTGCTTCCTGGTCTTCGATAAAGTCCCCGAGGTGGCTGTCATCTTCTTCACCGATAGGTGTTTCAAGTGATACAGGCTCCTGGGCAATTTTAAGAATTTCACGTACTTTTTCAGCAGGCAGATCCATTTCCTCGCCGATTTCTTCCGGAATCGGTTCGCGGCCTAAGTCCTGCAGCAGCTGACGCTGTATGCGAATCAGTTTGTTAATCGTTTCGACCATGTGCACAGGAATACGGATTGTTCTCGCCTGGTCGGCAATAGCGCGTGTAATCGCCTGACGAATCCACCATGTTGCGTAAGTCGAGAATTTAAAACCTTTAGTAAAGTCGAATTTTTCTACCGCTTTAATCAGACCCATATTACCTTCCTGAATTAAATCGAGGAAGAGCATACCGCGCCCGACATAACGTTTTGCAATACTTACAACAAGACGGAGGTTCGCTTCTGCCAGACGGCTTCTCGCGATGTCATCGCCCTGTTCGATGCGTTTAGCCAGTTCGACCTCTTCAGCAGCTGTCAGTAAATCAACGCGCCCAATCTCTTTAAGATACATACGGACAGGGTCGTTAATTTTAACACCCGGAGGTGCACTCATATCTGAGAGGTCGAGTTTTTCATCTGTATCAGCCGAATCTTTTTCATTAATCATCTGAATTTCATTTTCGTTCAATTCTTCGAAAAATTCGTCCATCGCATCAGAATCCAATTCAAAGTTCGCTAATTTATCGGCAACTTCCTCATGGGACAGCTGGCCATCTTTTTTACCTTTTTCAAGCAGGTATGCCTTTGCCTGTTCGACAGTTGTGAAATCAATTTCTTTAGTGTCAGCTGTAATTGCTTTTTTCTTCGCCATACTGTGCCTCCTAGTTATCAAAAAACTACATTTTGTAAATCCGGTTAAGCTCAATCAGTTCTTGAGTCAGCTTAATTTGCAGTTCTATATCGTTTTCCCGTTCCGCAATTTCAAGCCTGCGGTTTAATTCCTGCTTTTCGTTTTCACTATTTCTTATACCACTTAAATCTTCCAGATAATCATTTATTTCACTATGTGAGACATCTTCATGAATCGACATGCCGTCGAGTTCTATCAGTGTGTCCGTCAGTGCAGGATCAAGATAATTAAGGGCAAGAGAAAGATCGAAAACTGTATGCACCTCAAAATAAGCACAAAGTCCTCTTATTATATCATAATAAGGCCCGTAAGTTAAGACATTCTCATCGAGTGTGTCCCTGTATTCCAGCAGGAATTCGCGGTTTGTCATCATAATTCTCGTGACGTAACGCTCTTTTTTCTGGCGCAGCGATAATTGCTGTTCTACAGGTCCGGGTACGGCGTAATCGGACTTTTGCCGGACTGGCGCCGGAATTTGTCCGGACAGCGCATGCTTATCCACACCGAAAATGGAGCTGATTGCTGCAACCAGCCGTTCTGCTGTTAAAGAATCTGTGATATATTTCATATCATTTGCCAGAAGAGTTAAATTCTGCGTAAATTTCATATCGTTTTCTTTCGCTTCATGGCGCAGAACTTCTGCTTTAAAGTGCAGATAATGCTGCTGCTCATCTGCGATAAACTGCTCAAACTTTTCTTTTCCGTACGTTTCTATATATTCATCAGGGTCCATTTTCTTAGGAATTTTCTGTACGTAAACATTCATACCCCGCTTGAGAAGCGTGTCGCCGACTTTCAGAGTGGCGTTCTGTCCCGCAGAATCGCCGTCAAACATAATTGTGACATTCGAGGAGAGCCGTTCCAGCAGATTTAAATTTTCCTGGCTGAGCTCTGTTCCCATAGTCGCAACAATATGCTGCACTTTAGTCATTTTAACTTTCAGAACATCGAGATGGCCTTCCATTAAAATGATATTATCGAGCTTCCTGATATGTTTTCTGGCATCATTTAAGTTAAAGAACAGTTCCCTTTTTTTAAATATTTCAGTTTCAGGCGTATTTAAATATTTTGGCTCACTGCCGTCGATGCTTCTCGCTGTGTAGCCGACACGGTGACCCTGATGGTTCTTTATCGGAATCATAATCCGGCCGACAAAACGGTCGTAATACGAAAAGTTTTCTTCGTTTCTCGACAGCAGGCCTGCCTGATATGCCGTTTCTTCGTTATAGCCCTGTTCAAGGAGGGCATTTTTTGCAAAGTATGACATATTCGGCGCAAACCCTATTTTTTCAGAGCGGATAAGTTCCGTGCTGAAGCCGCGGTCGAGCAAATACTGCAGCGGTTTTTCACCTTCGCTCGTGTTCATAAGCAGGTGATGGTAAAGATCTGTCATATAGTCATGCATACGGATCAGCGTCATGTCACTTTCTTTTACGCTGCTCGTTTCCGTATCTATTTTTATATTCAGCGGTTCTCCGAGTTTTGCAGCCGCTTCAGCGAATGACATATTCTCAATTTCCATCAGAAACTGGAATACGTTCCCTCCTTTTTTACAGCCGAAACAATGTGCAATCTGCTTGTCCGGACTGACGGAAAAGGACGGTGTTTTTTCATCGTGGAACGGACAGAGACCAACATAGTTGCGCCCTCGCCGTTCAAGTTTAATATAACTTGCAACTAACTCGGTAATGTCGGTCTCATCTTTTATTTTCGCTATGGTTTCCTCGGGTATTCTCAAATTATCACCCTCTAATATTACTCTCGCTGTCCACATACTTCATAATGGCATTCGCAGTTTCCTCGATTGCCTTATCCGAAACATCTATAACCGGACAGCCTATTTTGCCAATAATTTCATCAAAATAAACCAGTTCATCCTCAATGCGTGTGCTGTTTGCATACATCGCAGTATCTTTTAAGCCGAGCTGGCTTAAGCGCTCTTTGCGGATTTTATATAAAGTTTCCGGATTAATTCTGAGTGCGACACATTTCTTTGGATCGACATCGAACAATTCAGCCGGCGGCTTTACTTCCGGTACCAGCGGCACATTCATTACTTTGTATTTTTTCAATGCTAAAAATTGCGACAGCGGTGTTTTTGATGTTCTCGAAACACCAAGCAGAACGATATCCGCCTTGTCAAGACCGCTTGTGTCTTTGCCGTCATCGTATTTTACAGCAAATTCTATCGCTTCGATTTTTTTGAAATAATCTTCGTCGAGGCGGTGCACTCTGCCGGGCTCATTGTACGGCTCGAGTCCTGTAGCCTTCGCTATTTCATCCATCAGCGGGCCCATCACATCGATATAGGAAATATTTTCTTTATCGAGTTCCGCGGCCATGTATTTTCTTAAGTCAGGTGTAATTAAAGTATAGACGACTAAAGCATTTTTGCTTTTTGCTAAATCTATTACATCGTCGACGTCGTCCGGGCTGTCTACGTACGGATAACGGTCGATAACATTATCGGGCGCGTCGATTTTAAATTGTGACAGGGATGCTTTCGTAACGAGTTCGCCTGTTTCTCCGACCGAGTCTGATGCAACAATTATTTTAAAATTCGACATTGATTATTCACTCCATTAAATTTACAAATACTTTTGTAATATTGGTTTTTGTAATTCTGCCTATCACTTCAATTCTGCCGTTAACTTCTTTAACAACGGGCAGAGAATCAATCTGTCTGTCGATAATTTGTTTGGCCACATATAAAAGAAGATCATCCGGATAACACATCGTAATGTTGGGTCTCCGGGTCATCACTGCACTGACCGGCGTGTTTTCTGTATCTTTGAAACTCATCGTCCCTTTTAACAGATCTTTTCTTGAAATAACACCGGCAAGCGATTGTTCATCATCGATCACGTACAGCGTGCCCACATCTTCCAGGAACATCTTGACGATGGCATCATAAATACTGGTTCCGGTCGTAATTAAAATCGGCAGACTCTGAACATCGCGGACTAATATATTATTTACTTTAAGCGCGATAACATCATTCGTTTCTTTGCCGGTATAAAAATATCCGACACGGGGTCTTGCATCGAGAAAGCCGGACATCGTCAATATAGCCAGATCCGGACGTAAAGTTGCACGGGTCAGGGAGAGCTGTGCTGCAATTTTACTGCCCGTAATCGGCCCGTGCTGTTTAACTATGCTTAATATTTTTTCTTGGCGTTCATTCAGTTCCACGTTCTCACTCCCAACATATAATATTATATAATATTTGCCGGGATAAAGAAATATCATCGTACTTGCATTCATTCTGTTCTGATTATATAATAGCCGTAAGCGAGTTAAGGACGGTGTGAGCTTAACAATTTAAATGGCGCAATCATTAACTGACAAAAACAATTAATTTTATATATAAAAGCGAGTTTTCTTACTAAATTGGGTGGAACCGCGGGCAACGCTCGTCCCTGGATAGCATATTTCTGCTGTCCAGGGACTTTTTATATATAAATTAATAATAAAAAAGGAGCTGCATTAATAATGAACATGGACACAATTGTAAACCTGGCAAAAACAAGAGGTTTTGTTTTTCCGGGCAGTGAAATTTACGGCGGTCTTGCCAACACTTGGGATTACGGTCCGCTTGGTATTGAGCTGAAGAACAACGTTAAAGCGGCATGGTGGAAAAAATTCATCCAGGAGTCACCTTACAACGTGGGACTTGATGCTGCAATCTTAATGAACCCGAAAACCTGGGAAGCTTCAGGTCACTTAAATAACTTTAACGACCCGATGATTGACTGCAAACAGTGTAAATCGCGTCACCGTGCCGACAAACTGATTGAAGATGTTATGCAGAAAGAAGATGACACTTTCGTTGCGGACGGTTTATCATTTGAAGCAATGAAAGAAATCATCGATGATAAAAACATCGACTGCCCGACTTGCGGCGCTCACGACTATACTGATATCCGTCAGTTCAACTTAATGTTTAAAACATTCCAGGGTGTAACAGAAGGTTCGACTAACGAATTATTCCTTCGTCCTGAAACTGCACAGGGTATTTTTGTTAACTACAAAAATGTTCAGCGCACAATGCGTAAAAAACTGCCATTTGGTATCGGCCAGATTGGTAAATCATTCCGTAACGAAATCACACCGGGTAACTTTACCTTCAGAACACGTGAATTCGACCAGATGGAACTCGAGTTCTTCTGCAAACCGGGAACTGAAATGGAATGGCAGAGCTACTGGAAAGATTTCGCTGTTAACTGGCTGAAAGATTTAAACTTAAGCGAAGAAAGAACGCGTCTTAGAGAGCATGATGAAGATGAATTATCACACTACTCTAATGCAACAACTGATATTGAGTATAAATTCCCGTTCGGCTGGGGTGAACTCTGGGGTATTGCAAGCCGGACAGATTATGATCTCCGTCAGCACATGGAACATTCGAACGAAGATTTCAGATATCACGACCCTGAAACTAACGAGAAATATATTCCATACTGCATTGAGCCGTCACTCGGTCTTGACCGTATGACACTTGCCTTCCTTACAGATGCTTATGATGAAGAAGAACTTGAATCAGGCGACTCACGCACAGTACTGCGTCTACACCCTGCTCTTGCACCGTTTAAAGCGGCTGTCCTGCCTTTATCGAAAAAATTAAGCGCTGATGCTATGGAAGTCTACAGTCTTCTGGCAGCAGACTTTAATATTGAATTTGACGAGTCGCAGTCAATCGGTAAACGCTACCGCCGTCAGGATGAAATCGGTACGCCGTACTGTATTACATTCGACTTTGACTCAGCTGAAGATAATAAAGTAACTGTAAGAGACCGCGATACGATGGAGCAGTCGCGTATTGCAATTGACGAACTTCACGATTTCCTGTCATCAAGAATCAAGTTTTAACTGTTGCGGTGCCTCAATTTATTGGGGCACCCTTTTATACATATATTAAATTTTAAAGGAGAATCCTTATGTTCAGAACTACTCTGCTGCTTTCACTGGTGCTGATACTTGCTGCATGCGGCAGCGATGAAGTTGAGCCGATGTCCTACTATGGCAATACGCTCGAGGATTTTGAAGCTGTGAACCAGAATAATGAAACATTTACATCTGAAGATATGGACGGGAAAATCTGGCTCGCCAACCTTATTTTTACCGAGTGCGTCACAGTGTGCCCGCCGATGACACAAAATATGACCGAACTGACACAGGAACTTGCTGAAGAAAATATTGAAGATGTCGGCATCATCAGTTTTTCCGTAGACCCTGACACGGATACACCGGAAGTGCTGAGCGAATATATGAGCTGGTATAATCCTGCTGACAATATCGAGTGGCAGCTGCTTACAGGATATGACTTTGAATACCTGCGGGATTATGCCCTTAACAATTTCAAATCGATTGTAAAACTGCCTCAGGATGGCTCCAATCAGGTATTACACGGGACAGCAATATATTTAGTCGATGAAACCGGCAAGCTGATTAAAGACTACACAGGCGTTGATGCAGGAGATAATACATTCGAGACAGAAGAAATTGTCGAAGATGTTAAAACGTTGACTGGTAATTTAGATTAATAGTTTATTTTAAAAAGCACTTGATTTTGTAGTGCTTTTTATTTTGCGTATACATGAGACCTCGTCATGACTATGCAAGTTGCTATTCGTATACATGATACCTCGTCATGACTACGCAAATTGCTATTCGTATACATGAGTCAATCTCATGTATACGTATTTATCTTTACTGCGGATCTATTAATTTCCTGCTTCTGAAATATACACCGCTGTATTCATCGTACAGCATTTCTATAAACTTAAGCAGCTGTCTGCCGATGTCTTTAGATATTTGAATGCTGTTAACATCATCGAGTTTCACCGATTTCAAATACAGGGCAAAATACAACACTCTGTTGCTGACAGGTATGGCGCGTTCCAGCGTTTCTTCGGTCAGACAGTCATGACAGATAACATTGTGATATTTAAAAGAATAGTGGCTGTATTTTTTATAATCACTTCTGCCGCATACTGCACAGCTGTCTAAATTCAGCTGGCCGCCGTAGGCAGGCAGCATTTTTATCAGCACAAGAGACGTTACTCCAAAGCTTTCATTGTCGTCATCCAGCAGTTTGAACCCTTTTTTCAGCAGCCTGTAAAAACCGGGTTCTGCTCTGTCGTCTTCCAGCGCTCTCGTAATTACTTCCAGTATATAACTTGCGTGTGTATATAGATCAAAATTACCGTTCACATTCTTATACCGCTCGGTCACATCGACATCGTTCAGTGTGCCCATGCCCTTAAAGCGGTTATAGGTAAAGAGCGCTTCAAGGTAGCCCTGCCGCAGCGTAATAAACTGATTCTTAGGTTTGTTAAAGCCCCGTGCCATCAGCGGAACCTGTTCTCCGCTTTCAGTCAGTATAGTAATAATCCGGCTGGACTCGCTGTAGCTTGTCTGCCGGATCATCATACCAGTCTGTTGATAGATCATTATCTCACCCAGTTTTAATATTCTTCGTCTTTATACCCGAGAGATCTTATAAAGGTCGGTTTATTGCGCCAATCTTTCTGTACTTTTACCCAAAGCTCGAGATACACTTTGCTGCCGAGCAGATTTTCGATATCCATACGCGCTTCGCGTCCGATTTCTTTCAGCATCTTGCCGCCTTTACCGATAACCATTCCTTTTTGCGACTCGCGTTCAACGTAAATGAGCGCTTCGACTTTTACTTTGCCGCCTTCATCGTCGCCTTTCATTTTCAACACTTCAACCCCAATTGCGTGAGGCAGTTCCTGGCTCAGCTTATGCAGAGCCTTTTCACGAATCAGTTCGCTCACGATAAAATGCTCGGGATGGTCAGTGATCCGGTCTTCCGGATAATACATCGGTCCTTCAGGAAGATGCGATTCGATAACCGACAAGAGACGGTCAATATTATTGCCCTGCAGCGCTGAAATCGGCACAACATCACTGAAGTCCAGCTTGTCTTTGTAGACCTCAATCTGTTTGATTAAATCATCCGGATGAATTAAATCGATTTTATTTAGCACTAAGATAATCGGTGTCTTCGTGTTTTTAAGCATATCGATAATAAATTCATCGCCGCGTCCGATTTCTTCAGCAGCGTTAATTATAAACAGGATAACTTCTGTTTCACGAAGTGTATTCCGCGCGACTTTCATCATATGCTCCCCGAGCTGGTGTTTCGGCTTGTGTATCCCCGGTGTATCGATAAAAATCATCTGGGCATTGTCTTTCGTATATACCCCTTGTATTTTATTTCTTGTTGTCTGCGGTTTATCCGACATAATTGCGACCTTCTGACCAAGAACCTTGTTCATAAATGTAGATTTACCTACATTCGGCCGTCCAATGATGCTGACGAAACCTGATTTAAAACCGTTAAAATCCATTAATCCATATCCTTCCCGCTAAAACCGAGCGGCAGCAGATCATCTACCGTCCGTTTTATTACTTCACCGGATTTGCTCGTTAAGTAAACCGGCATCTCATCATGGCATAATTCTTTCATTACCTGCCTGCAGACACCGCAAGGGCTCGCAGGTTCAGGTGCGTCTGTAACGATTACAATCGCTTTGAACTTTCTCTTATTATTAGCATATGCGCTGACAAGCGCAGTGCGTTCTGCACAGATCGAGGCAGGATACGCAGCATTTTCAATATTCGCTCCATAAATGTACTCATCATCTTCAGTAATCAAAAGAGCACCTACGTTAAACTCAGAATAAGGTGTGTATGCCCGCGATTGCGCTTTTTGCACTTCAGCCAGCCATTCTTCTTTAAATAATCTGTCATTCATCTGACGTCCTCCTTATTAATAAAAATACGGTATGAGGATAACCATACCGACGATTACAGCATATACACTTGCAAGCAGCACTGCCGCTGCTGCAATATCTTTCGCATAGCGGGCAAGTATATGGTAATCGCCGGTAACTAAATCCACCGTGTATTCAATTGCACTGTTTATTGTTTCTGTAATCAATACTAAAAAAACAGCAGTTATTATAAACAGCCATTCCACTGCAGTGATATTGACTGCAGCACAAATACAAATGGCCGCAGCTGCAAAAATCAGATGCAGTAAAAACTTTCTATCCTTTTTAAACAGCTGAAAAAGTCCCTGGAGAGGATGCTTAAACCGGTCCGGATTAATCGCGTGTCACACCGAATGCATTTAGTATTTCTTCTTGTTTACCGTTCATTACAGCTTCGTCATCGCTCTCCATATGATCGTAGCCTAAAAGGTGCAGGAACCCGTGTAGTGCGAGGAAAAGAAGTTCACGGCGATAGCTGTGACCGTAATCTTCCGCTTGTTCTTTTGCACGGTCTGTACTGATTACAATATCTCCGAGAGTACGAGGCGCCTCGGCATGAATAATATTCATGTCATCTTCCTCAAGAGCAAAAGAAATTACATCTGTTACGCTGTCTTTATCCCGGTAATCCCTGTTGATATTTTGAATTTCTTCATTTGAAACGAAAGAAACAGATACTTCTGCATCGCCTTCTTCTTCAAGATGGCCGTAGGCGAAGGTTAACAATTCCGATACTTCTTTAAGCTCAGCATCATTGACAAAATTATCATCGTTAATAAAATCTATATTAATCATAGCTGTGTATCCTTTTCATACGCAAGAATTATTTTAGAAACAAGCGGATGTCTGACAACATCTGTTTCATCCATGCGTTTAATAGCGATTCCTTTAATATTCTCAAGCCGTTTTACAGATTCAACCAGCCCGCTTTTCGTGGAGCCCGGCAGATCAATCTGTGTTTCATCGCCGGTAACAATCATCTTCGAGCCGAAACCGAGACGGGTTAAAAACATTTTCATCTGCATTTCAGTCGTGTTCTGCGCTTCATCGAGAATAACAAAAGCTTCATTCAGCGTACGTCCACGCATATAGGCGAGCGGAGCAACTTCTATTACGCCGCGCTCAATTAAGCGGTCAGTCGTTTCGACACCGAGAACTGCGTGAAGACCATCGTACAGCGGTCTCAGATAAGGATCCACTTTTTCTTTTAAATCACCCGGCAGAAACCCGAGATTCTCGCCTGCTTCTACTGCAGGACGCGTCAGCACGATGCGCTTAACCTGGTTTTCACGAAGCATCTGACAGGCGATTACAACAGCTAAAAAAGTTTTCCCTGTACCTGCGGGCCCGATACCGAAAGTTAAGTCATGCTTTCTTATACTGTCGACATACTGGCGCTGTCCTGTTGTTTTAGCTTTAATGCTTTTACCTTTAACATCTTTAGCAATTTCCTCGTTATAAAGATCTTGTAAATATTCGATGGTATCATTCTTCGCCATCATCGCAGCAGACTGTACATCTCTTAAAGAAATCGACATACCCCGCTGGATTATTTTTAATAAATGAAGCAGCACATCTTCAGCGAGTTCGACATTCTCTTCATCATCGCCGCTGACAGTAATTTCATTGCCGAGCGTATGAATTTTAACATCGAATTCCTCCTCCAGGTAGGTGATGTGTGCATCATTTGCACCTATTAAAGCCTGAGCTTCGTCAAGGCTGTCTATATTAATAATATTAGGCATTTACAAACCCCTTTATAATAAACTTGTCTATTTAAATTTACCACTATCAATAGCGGACTGCAATTATTTCAGACACATATGAGTGACGGGAGCTGGGATACATATGAAACTCTGTCATGCCAATCCTAGAGCGCTTGGACACACATGAAATCCTGTCATACTAACCCAAAAGAGCCCGGGTACATATGAAATCCTGTCATATCAACCCCAGAGCGCTGGGATACACATGAAACTCTGTCATGCCAACCCCAGAGCGCTTGGATACATATGAAACTCTATCATGCCAACCCCAAAGATCCCGGATACACATGAAAACCTGTCATACCAATCCCAGAGCGCCCGGATACGCATGACACCCAATCATGCCAACCCGCAGTCTCAAAATACAAAACAGTTCCTGCCGCCAAGAAAATCAGCTGTAAAAATTAAAAACCGGACGGGGAATCCCCATCCGGTCAGCGCTGTGTTTATAATCATCAGCCAAGCTTCTTGTTCGTTTTCTGTTTAGATTTCGGTTTTCCGAGAATCTCCGACATAATAATACCGTTAACAAATGATTTTGAATCAAAGGATAGATCATCAGATGTTATTGAAGTATCGGAGGCACTCTGCCTGCCGCGTTTATGCATCTGAGTGGCGTCATCATCATATGAATAGCGTACTTCATCTGCAATATCACGTCCGAGGCCTGCTGTTTTTTCAGCACGCTTGTCGTAACCTTTAGTATACACACTTTCTTTTGCTTCCGAAGCACGTTTTGCATGCTTCGAACGGTCTGTAATACGTTTTTCAATGTCAGAAATATTCTGCGATGAATTCGCGCGTTCGCGCGCGGTCTGAATTGTTTCTCGCACCGGCCGTTCTGAAGCCTGTCTTTCCGGACGACTGTTTGGAGCCGTTTCGCGGCTTCTGGACGGTTCTCTCGGCGAGGGTTTAGATTCTGTGCGTGTCTGTTGTTCCGAGTTGTTGAATTCTTCATCAAATGCCTCTTGCAGCGTCTGGAAGAATCCTTTTTGTTCATTTGTTGTCGTCTCACGGTCAGGCTGCCTGCTGCGCGGCGCAGTGTTTTGTCTTCTATCCAGTTTAGAAGTATCAATATTGCGGTCGCCTTCTTTGTCTTTGTTGTTTTTACTGCCGATGATTGAAGAGACTATACCGAGGACGATAATTAGTAGTGGAATAAGTTCCATACTATATCACACCCTATTCTTCTTCGTTAAATTGTGTAGGGTTTGTCATTTTATTTATTGAATCTCTCATGCTGGTATCTGCTTCAACATTCTTCAGATCGTAATAATCAGTTGCTGAAATATTTCCGTCTTCTAATGCTTTAGCAAATGCAAGAGGTACTCTGGATTCTGCTTCTACTACTTTCGCTCTCATTTCCTGTACGCGGGCTTTCATTTCCTGTTCCTGCGCTACAGCCATTGCACGGCGTTCTTCCGCTTTAGCTTGTGCAATATTTTTATCTGCAACAGCCTGTTCAGTCTGAAGATCCGCACCAATGTTTTTACCGATATCCACATCTGCAATATCGATTGAAAGAATTTCAAATGCAGTACCTGCATCTAAACCTTTCGATAAAACAGTTTGTGAAATACGTTCCGGATTTTCCAGCACTTCCGCGTGCTTGTTGGAAGAACCGATAGTTGAGATTACCCCTTCACCGACCCGGGCGATGATCGTTTCTTCACCGGCACCACCGACAAGGCGTTCGATGTTTGCTCTCACTGTAATTCTTGCCTTAGCTTTAACTTCGATACCATCAACAGCAACACCTGCGATGAATGGTGTTTCGATAACTTTCGGGTTTACACTCATCTGTACTGCTTCAAGCACGTCACGGCCTGCAAGGTCGATTGCAGCACAGCGTTCAAATGTTAAGTTAATATCCGCACGCTGAGCAGCGATTAAGGCATCGACAACGCGGTCGACGTTACCACCGGCTAAAAAGTGAGATTCAAGCTGGTTCGTCGACAGCTGAATACCCGCTTTGTGCGCTTTAATCATCGGCTCGATAACACGTTTAGGCTTAACACGTCTTAAACGCATACCCACCAATGTAAAGATTCCTACTTTAACACCTGCAGCAACTGCTGAAATCCATAAACCGATTGGAACAAATGACAGGATAAATGCAGCAACGATAATAATTACTACGAAAATCAGTAATGTTACGAGTGCACCGCCTGTAATAAATGCTAAATTCATTCTCCACTCTCCTTGTTTTTAATCTTCCGTTGGTCTGACAACAATTCTCGTACCTTCCACAAAAATAATTTTAACCTTTACATCACTCGGAATATACGATCCTTCGGCAACAGCATCGATTCTTTCATCACCGAGACGGATTGTCCCGGAGGGTCTTAAAACCGTATGTGTCACCGCGATTTCACCGACTAAATGCGAGCGGTCATCAAATGATGTATATCCCGATTCCTTGTCCGTTGCATCATTTAAAATCAAACGATTCAGGAAAGGAATTTTACGTTTCTTATGTTTCACAAATATCACCCACTCTATTATCACCATAATTAAAATTACGGCTAAGAAAATACTGTATAGAACTGCATTGCCGCTGACTGTTAATATACTTACTCCAAATACGATAATTCCGATAAGCCCGAGCAGTGTTCCAATAACAAAAAATTCAATTAGAATAAGAAAACCGCTGAGCAGAATCAGGATTAATGTCAGCATATTGCCGCCGCCAGTAAGAAGGTGACCCGAGAAAAAGATAAATATCGACAGAACAGCAAGAATGCCGATAATATTCACTCTCTGCGAGAAGAGCTGATAGACCACACCAAGGAAGAATATTGATAATAATAGAAATGCAACAACGGGTGAAGTTACAACATCTATATAAAATTGAATTGAGTCTTTAATCATATATAAATACGAACCGCCCATGTACATCCCTCCTGATTCCGATTATACATTAACTGCGGGTAAATGAGAAATGGAGATACAAAAAAACAGCGTACAAAATGTACGCTGTTTTTATAATATATCACTTATCAGAGGGAAGAGTGATATTACTTGAACTTACGCTTACGCGCAGCTTCAGATTTCTTCTTGCGTTTTACGCTTGGTTTTTCGTAAAACTCTCTTTTACGTGCTTCTTGAATCGTACCGTTTTTAGATACTGTACGTTTGAAACGACGAAGAGCATCTTCAATTGGTTCGTTTTGCTTAACAACTGTTTTTGACATTTGTTTTCCCTCCCTCCGATAATGCAAAAGGCTAATTCACATAGACTATACTATGTACTTTAATATTATAATATACTACATTTGTTTCAGTCAACTGTAATTTAATAATCGCTCTCTGAAACTTCTCCATTAACAATTGCGATTCCGCTTGAAGCGCCGATTCTTGTAGCTCCGACTTCAATCATCTTTTTGGCATCCTCATAAGAGCGTACGCCGCCGCTTGCTTTAACGCCCATGTCTTCGCCTACTGTCAGGCGCATAAGCGCAACAGCTTCCACACTGGCTCCGCCGCCATTAAAGCCGGTAGATGTTTTAACGAAATCCGCACCTGCTTCTTGTGCTAATCTTGAAGCAGTCACAACCTCATCTTCTGTAAGCAGTGACGATTCAATAATAACTTTAACAAGCGCTTCTTTATTAGCAGCATCTACGACGCTTTTAATGTCTTCTTTTACGTAATCGAGATTGCCTGCTTTAAGCTGGCCGATATTAATTACCATATCCACTTCATCTGCACCGTTTGAAATAGCATCTTTAGTTTCAAATGCTTTAACTTCTGATGTAGTTGCACCGTGAGGAAAACCGATTACTGTGCATACTTTAACTTCGCTCTCAGCAAGCTTTTCTGCGGCAGTTTTAACCCAAGACGGCTGGATGCAGACGCTGAAGAAACCATGTTCATGCGCCTCGTCACACAGTACTGAAATCTCTTTATCAGTAACTTCCGGTTTTAATAATGTATGGTCGATATACTTTGCTGCGTTCATTTTAATGACACTCCCAATAATTTATATTCCTCGTAATGATACCACAAACGAGTTATTCATAGTAGCTTCCAATTACAGAAAGTGCATAGAGCGGCGCTGTTTCCGCTCTTAAAATTCTGCGTCCGAGTGCGATATTCTCATAAGTTTTAAAAATATCAGCTTCTGTTTCGGTAAAACCGCCTTCGGGCCCAAAAACAACAGCAATCGTCTTTACACTGGTGCGCGCGAGAATATCTTTTATTGAACTGCCGGTAAGATTGTTATCCTCATAAGCAAATAAAACAAGATCATATTGCGTGAAATCAATAGTTTTCAGTGCTCCGGCAAATGAAATGCTCGGTATTTTAGTGCGTCTGCTTTGTTCGGAAGCTTCTCTCGCAATCTTTTCATAGCGCAAAAGCCTGCTCTTTTCTTTTTTAGCATCCAGTTTAACGACGCTGCGTTCAGCTTTATACAAGATAAAGTCATGAACCCCGAGCTCGGTCGACTTCTGAATCACAAGATCCATCTTGTCTCCCTTTAAGAAGGGTGAATACAGTGTAATATCTACCGGAAGCTCAACTTCACTCTCTATTTTTTCTATCGCTTCATATGATACCGGTTCAAGATCAGTCAGCCGAACGAGATAAGCATTGCCCTCCCCGTCGACTACATTAAACTTATCTCCGGCCTTGGCGCGCATTACATTTCTAATATGATGCACATGCTCATCGTCCATAACAAACGTTTCATTAAGCGAGACTGTTCCTTTGATAAAATACCGCTGCATTATGCCACCTTCAGAGCCGATATTGCGACCCAGCCTTCTTCTTCAAGAACATCAGTAATTGAGAAACCTGCCTGTTTCATATGCGCGATAATATCATCTCGTTTTTCAACGATAATGCCAGACGCGAGAAAACGTCCGTTATTATTCAGCAGTTTGTAAGCATCATCAATCATATCATCTATAATATGAGCAAGAATATTTGCTACGATAACATCATAATTTTCGGTTTCATCTTTTAACAAATCGGCAGGCATGACCGCAATGTCTTCACCGCAGTCATTTAAAGCAAAGTTCTCTTTTGAAACCTGCAGTGACAATTCATCTATATCGGTCGCTTTAATATTTCTTGCACCGAGCAAATAAGCACCGATTGATAAAATCCCGGAACCCGTACCGACATCGATTACTTTGTCCGCTGGATTTATTACATCTTCAAGAAAAGTCAGACACATGCTCGTCGTGGCATGATCGCCAGTTCCGAATGCCATGCCGGGATCAATTTTAATCACTTTATCGCTGTCGGCAATTTCAACATCAGCATACTCCCATGAAGGAACGATTAAGAAGTTTCTGCCGACTTTGAAATTATGAAAATATTTCTTCCACTCATTTTCCCAGTCCATCTCATCTATGATGCCGGTATTAATTTCAATTTCTTCTTTTTCTGCTAAAGGAGTTTCCTCGATAAATTTTTTGATTTTATCCAGCTGCTCATCGATATTATATGTTTCATCAAAATAAACGAGTATACGTATGTCGCTGTCCGGATAGTCTTTCGGATTCAGCCGGAATTTCTCATCAAAATCCTCAGTTTTAGCTTTTAATATATCAACGGAATGTTCGATTGAAACACCTTTTGCGATTGTATTTAAGAATATTGAAAACTGTTCTTCGTTCTCTTCTTTAGTGCTGATACTGACTTCATGCCATTTCATAGTTTACTCACCTTTAAAGAATCGTTTTGTTTTATCAAAAATATTTTCTTGCTGCTCGCTGATATTCTCACCGTTTATATCTGCAAGTTTCTTAAATACTTCCCGTTCCTGTTCAGACAGTCGTGTAGGCGTAACAACAGTCACTGTTACATACTGGTCGCCGTAGCCGAAGCCCTGGACGTTTTTCACACCTTTTTCTTTCAGTCTGAAGCGTCTTCCGGACTGCGTGCCGGCAGGTATGGTCAGCATGACTGACGAATTGATTGTCGGAACTTTCAATTCATCACCGAGAGCGGCCTGGGCGAATGAAATTTTAAGCTCATAATGGATATCATCGCCGTCACGAGTAAATTTAGCATCCTGCTTAACTCTGAATACGATATACAGATCTCCTGCAGGTCCGCCGTTAATACCAGGTTCACCTTGACCCGACAGACGTATCTGCTGGCCGTTGTCAATACCTTCAGGCACTTTCACTTCGATATCAACATTTTTCTGAACTGTGCCGTGACCTTTACACTTATCACACGGGTGTTCGATTTCCTGGCCTGTGCCTCCGCATGTAGGACATGTGCGCTGTGTCTGTACACGGCCGAATGGTGTATTTTGTTCTACTGAGACGTTACCTGCACCTGAACATGTTTTACATGTAGATTTTGACGTGCCGGGTTTAGTACCTTCACCGTCACAGACGTCGCAGACTACATCTTTTTTAATCGTGACTGTTTTAGTCGCGCCGAAGACAGCCTCATCAAAAGTAACCGTCATCGTATACTGGAGATCGTCACCTTTTCTAGGAGCATTCGGATCTCTCTGGCCGCCGCCGCCGAAAAACGAACTGAAGATATCTTCAAAACCGCCAAAGCCGCCGGCACCGCCAAATCCTCCACCGCCGCCGAAGCCGCCCTGGGAATTCATACCCTCATGTCCGAAACGGTCGTACTGCGCACGCTTATTGTCGTCAGACAGCACTTCATACGCTTCAGCTACTTCTTTAAATTTTTCATCAGACCCGTCTTTCATGTCCGGGTGATATTTCTTTGATAATTTACGATATGCTTTCTTTATTTCATCTTGTGTTGCGTTTTTATCTAAACCGAGTATTTCATAAAAGTCTCTTTTAGCCACAATTTTTCCCTCCAACAGTCAATATAATACCATTTAAAAAAGTCAAAGCCAATGCGTTTGGCTTTGACTTAAGTGTTGAAGATTTTATTTTTTATCTTCTTCGTCATCTACTTCTTTATAATCCGCATCGATTACATCGTCATCAGCATTATCTGCTTCTGCACCTGCATCCGCTGCGCCTTGCTGCTCTTCGGCCATTTGTTCATAAAGTTTAGTTGTAACTCCTTGAACTGCCTGCTCAAGCGCTTCTTTTTTCGCTTTGATTTCATCTAAGTCAGTACCTTCAAGAGCTGTTTTCAGTTCTTCTTTAGCACTGTCGATTTGTTCTTTTTCTGATGCTTCAACTTTGTCGCCGAGATCTTCGACAGCTTTGTCAGCAGAGAAGATTAACTGGTCAGCTTCGTTACGGAGCTCAGCTTCTTCTTTTTTCGCTTTGTCAGCATCGGCATTTTCTTCAGCTTCCTTAACCATTCTGTCGATATCATCATCAGTCAGGTTAGAGCTTGATTCGATAGTAATCTTCTGTTCTTTGCCTGTACCTTTATCAGTAGCAGTAACGTTTACAATACCGTTTTTGTCGATGTCAAAAGTAACTTCGATTTGCGGTACACCTTTTGGTGCTGGCGGAAGATCTGTTAATTGGAAGCGTCCTAAAGTTTTGTTGTCGCTTGCCATCGGTCTTTCACCTTGTACAACGTGAATGTCTACTGCCGGCTGGTTATCAGCTGCCGTAGAGAACACTTGTGACTTGCTTGTAGGAATTGTCGTATTTCTTTCGATAAGAACTGTAGATACATTCCCCATCGTTTCAATACCTAGTGATAATGGTGTAACGTCTAGAAGAACTACGTCCTGAACATCTCCAGTAAGCACACCGCCCTGAACTGCTGCACCCATCGCTACTACTTCGTCAGGGTTCACACTGCGGTTAGGTTCTTTGCTCAGTTCTTTCGTAATTGCATCCTGAACTGCAGGAATACGAGTTGAACCGCCGACTAAAATAATTTCATCAATGTCAGATTTGCTGACACCAGCATCTTTAAGCGCCTGGCGTACAGGTCCCATAGTTCTTTCAACAAGTCCGTGAGTCAGTTCTTCGAACTTCGCACGTGACAGAGTAGTTTCAAGGTGCAATGGTCCTGCTTCACCCGCTGAGATGAATGGTAATGAGATTTGTGTAGATGATACACCTGATAAATCTTTTTTAGCTTTTTCAGCTGCATCTTTCAGACGCTGCATTGCCATTTTGTCTTTGGATAAGTCAATGCCGTTTTCAGCTTTGAAAGTGTCGACCAGGAAATCGATAACTAAATCATCAAAGTCGTCACCGCCGAGACGGTTGTCACCTGCAGTTGCAAGTACATCGAATACGCCGTCGCCAAGTTCCAAAATAGAAACGTCAAACGTACCGCCGCCAAGGTCAAATACTAAAATGTTTTCTTCTTTATCCTGTTTATCGAGACCGTATGCAAGTGCTGCTGCAGTCGGCTCGTTAATAATACGTTCCACTTCAAGTCCTGCAATACGGCCAGCGTCTTTTGTCGCCTGGCGTTCTGAGTCATTGAAGTATGCCGGAACTGTAACGACAGCTTTCGTTACTTTTTCGCCTAAATAGCTTTCAGCAGTTTCTTTTAAGTTTTGTAAAATCATCGCTGAAATTTCCTGCGGTGTATACTCTTTATCTTCCACTTTTTCAACGTGGTCTGTACCCATATGTCTTTTAACTGACATAATCGTGTTCGGGTTTGTAATTGCCTGGCGTTTAGCTACTTCGCCGACCTGGCGCTCACCGTTTTTAAATGATACTACAGAAGGCGTTGTACGGTTACCTTCAGCATTTTGAATTACTTTAGGTTCTCCGCCTTCTAAAATTGATACTACTGAGTTAGTTGTTCCTAAGTCTATACCGATTACTTTACTCATTTATATATTCCTCCAATTAATTTAATATTATTCGCTTACTTTGACCATTGTCGGTCTGATGACACGGTCTTTTAATATATAACCTTTTTGGAATTCTTCAATCACAATATCGCTCTCTGTATCAGATTCTTCGGTCATCACTGCCTGATGGAAGTTCGGATCGAATGGCTGATCGAGGGCTTCAATTGCTTTAATCTCATGTTTTTCAAGTGTTTCAACAAGATTGTTGTACACCATTTCAACACCTTTGTGGAGGGCGTTGAAACTTTCATCTGTTCCTTTAATAGCGAGCGCACGTTCCAGGTTATCGATTACCGGCAGCAAGTCTTCTGCAAACTTCTGGTCTTTGTACTTATTGTTCAGTTCAGTTTCCTGGCGGTTGCGGCGTTTAAAGTTTTCAAACTCAGCATAGAGTTTCAAATACTTGTTCTCGCTTTCTTCAAGCTGCTCTTTCATAGAAAGAAGCTCGTCTTCTGCTGATGGTTCAGAGTTTTCTTCAGAAGTTTCTTCTGCTGATGTTTCTTTTGCAGTATCCTCTGTTTTTGTGTTCTCTGTTTCAGATTCTTCCTGCTTTTTTGTTTCTTCAGCAGCAGTTTCAGCAGTTTCGTCAACTTTTTCTTTTTCTTCTTCGTTAGTCAATGCCTACACTCCTTTTTTAAATGAGTGAAGTAATTTAATAACATGTTTGTAGCCCATCAGTTCCGGGCCAACAACAATTAAATTACCACTCAGTCCAGCGTGGTCAAAATTAGTTGTAATGACTGAAAGTGATTTATAACTTTCATCCAGTTCATCACCGAAGTAAATATTCACATCGTTTGATGCAAGCTGTTCAACAGATTTATACAGCGCTTCCGATTCGATATCGCCGTATAAATGCTCGAGCGTTTCTACTTCGTTTCTCATGTCCTGCAGTAAATAATTAAAACCCGCATGACCAATCGTTCGTTTCTGCACTTCAACTGATGCCATAATCTGTGCAGTCACCTGGTCGTACAGATCTTTTATACCCGGCGGGACGTGAGGATTGTTCTTTAAGATGACACGGGTGTCGCCGAGATTTTTATCGAGCAGCAGCTCGTTAAAAATATTGCTCAGTTTCTGGAAATCATCTATCGTTACATCACGGCTCGTTTTAACAGGCATCTGCCTGACGGTTCCGCTGTTTAAAACGATAATGGCAATGCTTGCAGTATCGGTGAGCGGTGTTATATAAAGCCCTTTAACAGTTTCATTATCTGCTGTGAGCGACACCTGAGTTAAATACTTCGTCCTGTCGCTGATTGTCAGTGCAAGTTCATCGGTTAAATTCTCCAGATTGTCCGTGTCAGAAAAAAGCTCAAAGGACTTTGCCGGTGATTGTTCAATATTCAGTTTAAGTTCTTCGATGTAGAATTTCAGTGCTTTTCTCGACGGCACACGTCCGGATGACGTATGCGTCTTAATTAAAAAGCCTTCTTTTTCAAGTGCAGCCATTTCATTTCTGATCGTCGCGCTTGAAACATCGAAATTATATTTGTCCAGTAAATATTTAGAACTGATAGGTGTCATTACATTTAAGAAATCATCTACGATAAATGTAAGTATGATTTCCTGCCTTTCTGTCAGCAAAGAATCACCTCTTTAGCACTCTTTCGTCCCAAGTGCTAATTCTAATTTATCAAATAGGTCAAAGAATGTCAACAATTAAACCCGCTTTCTTTTTTACAGTAAAAATTCTGCGAAAACATCGTTGCCAATCATACGTCCCGCTTCGGTTAAGGATATATAACCGCTTCGTCTGTCCAGCAGTTTGCGTTCTAATAGATTCTCAAGTACTTTGCCGTATACCGCATCGACCGGGAGGCCGTATTTTTCTTTAAAGCGGGCTTCCGAGACACCCTTGTTCAAACGCAGTCCCAAAAACATTTCCTCTTCAAACTTATCATTTTGAGTCAGTTTTAACTGTTCTTTAATGACAGAACCGTGCTCGTTCATATTATTAATATAATGATTCACCGGTTTTATATTGTAGTATCTGGATTCCCCTGTGTAGCCGTGACTGCCGGCGCCGGCACCGATATAGGGCTCGTTCAGCCAGTAAGTTTTATTATGCATCGACTCGAATTCATTCTTTGAAAAGTTCGATATTTCATACTGAGGATAGCCGAGTGCATCAAGACCTCCGATGACTTTATCGTACTTCTCACCTTCTTCAAGACTTCCTGCAATACTCATCTTTCCCTGGTTAATCTTGTTGTAGAAAACAGTATGGGGCTCGATAATCAGCGAGTACCATGAAATATGTTTCGGCTTCAGCTCGCTGATATATTTCAGACTCATATCTATATCATCAAACGTTTCTCCCGGGAGATTATACATCAGATCGAGCGAGTAATTTGTCAGACCGATTTTCTCCAAGTGATTAATACTGTTAAAGATATCATCGAAATTATGAGTCCTGCCGAGAACTTTTAAGAGATCGTTATTAAATGTCTGCACGCCTAAGCTTACCCGGTTCACTCCGTAGTTATGCAGGACATCGAGTTTTTCTGATGTCAGTTCGTCGGGATTCGCCTCAAAAGTAAATTCATCCGTTACAGTAAAATGTTCAGTCATAAATTTTAAGAGACGGTCAAGCTGGCTGACAGTCAGCGCAGTCGGTGTCCCGCCGCCGACGTATATCGTTTTAAGCGTCTGTTTCTCGTAAGAACCGAGCTCAGTGATGAGTGCCGTAATATATTCATCTACCGGCTGGTTTTTAATCAGCACCTTATTGAAGTCGCAATAAGTGCAGATTCGGTTGCAGAATGGGATATGGACATACATACTATCCATTAAATTCCTCCTAAAATTAGAGGAGAAATCAAATGATTTCTCCTCTTGGTGTTGTTAATCTTCATCCATTTTTAAGACGGCGAGGAAAGCTTCCTGCGGTATTTCAACGTTCCCTACCGCTTTCATCTTCTTCTTACCTTCTTTTTGTTTCTCTAATAATTTCTTCTTACGCGATATATCTCCGCCGTAACATTTCGACAGTACGTTTTTACCCATCGATTTAATGTTTGTTCTCGACACAATTTTTTGTCCGATTGCTGCCTGAATAGGTACTTCGAACTGCTGTCTCGGGATGATATTTTTCAGTTTTTCAACGATTGCTTTGCCGCGCTCATAAGCAAAATCCCTGTGCACGATAAAGCTCAGTGCATCCACTTTTTCTGCGTTCAAGAGAATATCCATCTTCACCAGTTTCGATTCCTTGTAGCCGATAAAGTCGTAATCTAAGGATGCGTAACCTTTTGTGTGAGATTTAAGCTGATCGAAGAAATCGAAGACAATTTCCGATAAAGGAATTTCATAGATGATATTCACACGCACATCATCGAGGTAATCCATTGTTAAAAAGTTGCCGCGTTTTTTCTGGCACAATTCCATAACAGCACCGACGTAATCGTTCGGCACCATAATCTGCGCTTTAACGTAAGGTTCCTGGATGCGTTCAGTCTTTTGCGGATCCGGCATCTGCGCCGGGTTGTCAACACTGACCGTTGTGCCGTCGGTTAACTCGACGCTGTATATCACGGAAGGTGCTGTCGCAATCAGATCAATACCGAATTCTCTTTCGATACGCTCCTGGACAATTTCCATATGAAGCAGTCCGAGGAAACCTGTACGGAAACCGAAGCCTAGTGCCTGGGATGTCTCCGGTTCATACTGCAGCGAAGAGTCATTCAGTTCAAGCTTTTCAAGTGCTTCGCGCAAATCGTTATATTTTGAAGAGTCGATCGGATACATTCCGCAGAAAACCATCGGATTCATTTTCTTATAACCCTGCAGCGGTTCTGACGCCGGATTTTCCGCTCCGGTAATTGTATCTCCGACCATTGAATCTCCAACTTTTTTTATCGATGCAGATATGTAGCCTACATCTCCGACTGTCAGTTCATCCACCGAGAGCTGTTTCGGCGTGTTGATGCCGACTTCGTTTACTTCGAATTCTTTGCCGGAAGACATCATGCGGATTTTGTCGCCCGCCTTAACAGTGCCGTCAACAATTCTTATTGACGAAATAACACCGCGGTAGGGATCAAAGACAGAGTCAAAAATCAAAGCTTTCAGAGGTGCTTCCGGATCGCCGTCGGGTGCCGGAACGTCTTTTACTATACGTTCAAGAATTTCTTCAATACCGATATTTGCTTTTGCAGAAGCATAAATTGAATCTTCCGCGGGAAGTCCTACTACATCTTCTATTTCTGCTGCGACTCTGTCCGGATCTGCAGCAGGCAAATCGATTTTATTAACGACCGGAATCAATTCCAAATCATTGTCCAGGGCAAGGTAAACGTTTGCCAGCGTCTGAGCTTCAATACCCTGGGCTGCATCGACAACTAGTATTGCCCCTTCACAGGCTGCAAGCGAGCGCGATACTTCATAAGTGAAGTCGACGTGCCCCGGTGTGTCTATCAGGTGGAAGGTATACTCTTCCCCGTCTTCAGCTGTGTACTTTAAACGGACAGCATTCAGCTTTATCGTAATACCGCGTTCTCTTTCAAGATCCATCGAATCTAAAAGCTGCGCTTTCATATCGCGGCCTTCTACCGAGCGCGTGTTTTCCAGTAACCTATCAGCCAAAGATGACTTGCCGTGATCTATATGAGCAATGATAGAGAAGTTCCTTATATTTTCCTGCCTTTTCAAACGTTCCATATTGTTCATTTAAAATCCAACTCTCTTCATGTTTACAATGTTATAATTATATCAATGCAGAGCACTAACTTCAATTCATTTCGGATTGATTATTGCATAATAAGCTTATATTTGATAAAATATCTGTTGTTGCAATAAAAGTTGTACAACTTTATGTCGGAGGTGACATTATGCCTAATATTAAATCATCGATTAAACGTGTTAGAACTAACAAATCTGCTCAGAATCTTAATATTGCTCAGAAAAACGCTATGCGTACAGCAGTTAAACAAGCTGAAACTGCTAAGAGTGAAAATGCTGAGAACCAAGCTGAGTTAGTTTCTAAAGCTGTCAAACTTGTTGACAAAGCTTCTAAACGCAATCAAATTCATGCTAACAAAGCAAGCCGTCTTAAATCAAAATTAATGGCTAACTAATAAAAAAACCTTCTTTACGAAGGTTTTTTTATTTTTGTTTTTTTAACTTTATATTTCCAGTATAAATAACTCAAACAGTGCATTCCGATCCAAATAACTCGATTTAAACTTGTAATCAATATCGCGGCAGACAATCATTTTTTTTAAGAGTGCATCTAGCGGATACTTTCTAGTATGTCTGAGTGCGAGTTTAACACGGTAGGGGTGGACTTTCAGCGCTCTTGCTATATTATCTTCCTGATACCCTTCCCCGTTTAAAATTTTCACCTGATACAACAACCTGAACTGTCCGATGACAAGATGGAGCAGTTTCATAGGTTCTTCCTTTTGCAGAATCAGCTCCCGGGCAAGTTGGACAGCTTTCTGTTTTTCATTTTTTAAAATAAAATCCGTGAGCAGAAAAACGTTCTGTTCCAGTGAAACACTAACAACTTCTTCAACATCCTCAGCAGTAATATTCCCTTCTGCATACAGCACCAGTTTCGTCACTTCATTATGTACAGCTTCATATTTATAACTTGTTTTTTCAAGCAGCATATTCAAGGCTTCCGTGGATATCTCGAGACCGTTCTGGTCGAAAACCGAGCGGACATAGTTCGTAAGCTCACTCTCATTCATTTCGTTAATTTCAATCAGTTTGCCGCGCTCAGTGATTAATTTCGTCACCTTTTTTCTTTTATCCAGCTTTTCTGAAAGCACTGTAAATATAATGAGCGTGTCATCACTTTTATTTTTAAGGTAATCAATCAAAAGATCGATATTGTGGCTCACTGAGGTGCCTGATTTCTGAGCGGTAAAAAGAATCGCCTCTTCGACGACAATCACTTTTCTGTCAGCGAGAAAAGGAAGTGTCTGGGCCTCCTCTATAATTTGTTCAACCGGTGTTTCTTTAAAATTAAGTTTTGTATAGTTAAAATCGTCGAGAGCTCCGACATACTCTTTAGCAATACTTTTGATTTTATCTTCTATGCGGATAATATTAGTGCCATACAGAAGTTGCAGCAATTCCATAAATGATGCTCCTTAAAGTTTATAAATCTATTATAGCTTTTTAATTAAATTTAGCCTATACTGTAAGTAAGTGTTTAGGGGGTAATTACATGAATAAGTTTGAGAAAAATGTTCAGTCAAAAAATAATGACGTTATCGATGCTGGTCTTGCTTTTATAGTTGGATTTGTGGCACTTACTGTAATTTATGTTATTCCACAAGTATTCGCTATCGTTGCAGGATAATCGATCGTTTCATTCGGGCCGGCCTTCCGGCTCTTTTTTTGTGTCTTTTTTCAGGCACTGTTCGCTGTCCCCAAATTTTGCACGGATACATATTGTATCATGATTTATACTAAACTCCACCATTCCCTTATCTTTCGTACTGATAATTCTGCTCGCGGCTAAATTTTCTATCACGCTCGCATGCGGATGTCCGTAACGGTTATTTACCCCCGCTGAAATCAAAGCAATTTCCGGTTCTACAGCATTGATAAATTCCTCTCCGCTCGATGTATCACTGCCGTGGTGACCCACTTTTAAAATATCACTTTCCAGATTATAGAGAGCTGTAAGTTCTGCTTCAGTCACAAGACCGATGTCACCTGTAAACAAAATGCTGAAGCTGTTCAAGTGCGCTTTTAAGACGACGGACTGTTCATTGGAGTCAGGGGCAGCACCTGGCACAATCAGGTGGTCAAAATGAATATTCCCGACAGAAAAGCCCTCCATATCCCCGCTGTTTCTAATTAGCCCCCGGTGTTCATAACTTACTGTTTTCAGCCAGTCATCGAATTTAACATCTCCTGTATTCATTATTATATTCCCCACATTCTTTTTACTGAGTATATTCAGAACTTCCCCGCTGTGATCGAGATCCAGATGGCTGATGATAATTACATCGATAAAATCGACACCCTGTTCTTTTAAATAAGGCAGGAGTGTTTTATCGCTTAAATTAATCCGGTTCTCATCATGCTGGTATGTTCCGCCCGTATCGAGCAGCACCGTTTTCTTATTTTTGTGGTCCTGAATCACAAAGGCATCTCCCTGGCCGACATCGACCATGGTCAGCGTAAAACCCCTGTTTAAATGCTGCTGGCTCAAAAAGAGAACGAGCAGAAATACCAAAATACAGCTGATAATTTTTTTGAGTTTGAATGCAAGAACATGTACAGACAGACGATATGTCAGAAACAGCATTATAATAATACTCACATCCGGCAGATTTTTTACCGGAAACCGGTGTTTAAACGCTCCGGCAAGATAATATATACTGTCTTTCATCAAGGTGTAAAGAAAGTGGTACAGCATATCGATTGCAGGAGGTACATGGAAAAACAAAAGAATGTTATAAACTATCACACTCGGAAAAATTATAAATGAAAACAAGGGCACGAAAAATATGTTCAATATAAGGCCGCTGATGCTTATTTCATTAAAATTTATAAGAACGATAACTAAAGTCGACAGCTCGCTGATTACTGTAATAAGAATCAGCTGAACCAGATTGGCACAGTTCATAAATAAGGGACGGGCCAGCAGAATAAAATAGGTAGTGACATACGACAGCTGAAAACCGGCATGGTAAATGACATAGGGATTAATTATAAGCTGAATCAGAGCACTTAATGAAATGATAGCAAGATAAGGTTTTTGTTTGAAAAATGAACAGATAAGAAGCAACACTCCCATAAATACAGCACGGAGCACGCTCGGCGAGAAGAAATTCAAAAATAGAAAAAAGATCAGAGAAATTATAATAATGACTTTAATAATATTTACAGGCAGCCGGAAAAACTTTAGAATCCCAAATATTACAGCACTTAAAAAAGCGACATGCGTTCCGGAAATGATATACAGATGATAAATCCCGAGCTTCTGCAGTGCATCAAAAAATTCCGGGCTGATATAGTTTTTATTGCCGACTGAAAGTGTCAGTATGTCGAATTTATAATCGTGTAAAGAAGAATCCAGCACTTTTGACATATACTTGTAGCGGATTAAAGAAAATTTTTGCGAGAAAGTCAGACTGCCGGATTCGCACTTTAAAATAGCTGCATCATTCAAATATATCCTGCCGGAGAGTTCATTAATTCTCAATGTCTGCTGTCCGTCATTTTTAATAAAGTTACGCTGTTCCTGAGGCAGTGATACGGGCAGACTGCCTGTGCAGATGTCCCCTATTCGAAGCGCAACACTTCCCGCTTCGTCATACATCTCGTAAGTCCTGTCATCACTGGTTACGATGTAATGCAGACTGTCAGTGTAATATTTATAATCTTCTATCACAATATGAGACAGCGTACTCGGAGAAAAGTCCGGAGCTTCTCCTGAATAAATAAACGCAGCAGCTGCCGCGCTAAGAGATAAACTGATTTTAAACCACAGACTCCGCCCTTTTAAATAACTACTGTACAGTAAAATCGCATAAAAAAATAAGCCCGTCAAGGGGCTTATAATTATCGTGCATCCAGTAATAATCGATATCAAAAAATAAAATAAAGTCATTATATTGACTCGAAATACATATTCACTTTTTTACTGTCGAGTTCGACCAGTTCATAGTGTACATTATTTTTATCCAACAATTCAAGCGCATACGGATGATTTTTATAATCGGCCCGATAATATATATTTTTAATACCTGCCTGAATCAGTGATTTTGTACAATGCACACACGGAAAGTGAGTGACATAGACCGAAGCGCCTTCTGTCGACACACCGAACTTCGAGCATTGGAGCAGTCCGTTAATCTCTGCGTGGATAGTTCTGATGCAGTGACCGTCCTCTACGTAGCATCCTTCATCCACACAATGCACCTCGCCGGATACAGAGCCGTTGTAGCCTCCTGCGATAATCCGGTTATCTTTAACGATGGTCGCGCCGACGCTGAGACGTTCACATGTCGACCGGAGCGACAGCAGCATTGCTTGCGCCATAAAATATTCATGCCAGTTGATTCGCATAGTGCCACCTCAGTTTATAGTAATATACGGTTTTAGATTTTCGAACGTTTTGTCGCCGATGCCGGGTATATTTTTTAAGTCCTCAAGAGTACTGAACAGCCCCTGTTCTTCCCGGTAAGTAATAATCGCCTGGGCTTTTTTCTCGCCGATGCCGTTTAAGGTTGTCAGTTCTGCAATGCCCGCAGTATTAATATTAACGAGTTCACTCCCGGTGTCTGATACTCCGCTTCCTGAAAATAAATCTGCCGTCGTCTCATCTGTTTCCCCTTCAAAGGGAACGTAGATTACCATTTCATCGGCAAGTTTGGCAGACTGATTTACCGTCGCAAGATCTGCCTTATCAGCAAGACCGGTAATATCAAGAACATTTTTAACCCTCGCATCGATAGGCAGTTCGTACACGCCTGGAAGTTTAACTGCACCTTTTACTTCAACAAACAGCGTCGAAGAAAGTACTGCTGTTTCTTCTTTAGACTCTTCTGCCGTCGGTTCTTCGTCAGCTGAGTGCTCAAAACTAAAAGTTTCCTCGGGTGCTGCAAAGCTCGTGACTGCAAAGTAAACAATAATTGCGAGTCCTATAAGTATACCCGCTGCGTAAAACTTGTACTGTTCAAAAAAGGATTTGATATCCATCATTTTCCCCTCCATATAAATAACCTCTCATACTATATATAGGGAAAAACGGCGCTTTATTTTTTTTTCGTACAAGTTAATTTATAAACCTGTAAAACTTTAAAAGTTATTTCTTCAGTATATAAAAATTTCTTTCAGCCACTTCAGTAATAACATTAGTAATATCAAAGTCGCTGAATGATTTATCGATTATAAAGCCTGCTTCATTAATCATTTTTAAAATTTCACTGTGTTTATAAGTCTGCTGATAATGAGTTTCTTCGTACTTTTTATATAAGTCTCCGGAATTCCGAATGAAAAATGTCAATTCATGCCAAACACTGAGCTCTTCTTCACCGGGTACTGTCTGCCATGTGTAAAAAATATCATCCGTACTGTCGGAATATAATTCATAATTAAAATCATTCTGCATTTTATGTTCAGTATGGACATCAAAAATAAAGACGCCGCCCGCTGATAAATGATTATATACATTTTTTAAAACTGCAGCAAAAGATTCTCTGGAAGGTGCATAATTCAGCACATCGGCTGTAGCTGTAATGAGCTCAAATGTTTCATCCAGCTCCATCGTAACCATATCCTGCACCCTGTATTCGCTCACCGGATCATTTTCTCTCGCAATTTTAATCATTTCCTCCGAGTTATCAATGCCGAGCTTTCTTTTTGCCCGCAGCATTTTTAAAATCTCTCCGGTGCCTGCGCCGATATCAAGTATGGAGGCGGCATCACCTTTAACTTCATTAATTATGTCAAGCCACAAATTATACGGCATATCATAATTCAGGATATCGTATACTTCGGCGAATGTTTTGTATTCGCTAGCCTCCAATAGTATCACCGGAATCTTTAAATAAACGCTCTAAATTATAATATTCGCGTTCTGTTTTTAAGAATATATGAACGATAACATCACCGACGTCACAGAGAATCCATTTGCCGGCTTTCTGTCCTTCAATACTAATATCGAGGCCGTTTTTATGAGCGACTTCCCGCACTTCGTCGCTGATTGCCTGCGCTTGGCGTTCTGAATTCCCGTGACATATAACAAAGTAGTCTGTCACCGGGCTCGTTTCTTTTACATCATATACTTTTATATCTGCAGCACGTTTATCGTCACATGCCTGCACCATTAATTCCAATACTTCTTTACTTTGCATCCTGTCACTCCCTGGCCATATTATAATAATTAAGACATTCTAATGTCTTGTGGTAAATCGTAGAATCTTTATTCAGCAGATGTCTGATATTCGCTTTCGTAATCGAATATACCGCGAGATCCAGATTATTCTTCCCGAAGACAATATCGCGTATATCATCGACGCCTGGCTGGCTGCGCTTAGGTTCGATGTAGTCTGCGACAAAAATAATCTTTTCGATAATCCCCATCTGCTTTCTTCCTGACGTGTGATGCGCAATCGCGTTTAATATTTCTTCGTCAGTAATATCAAACTTATTTTTCATCTTAACTGCTGCGATTGGTCCGTGCAGCACTTCAGTTTTATACTGAAGCAGTTCCGGATCAAGTTTTTCAGTCGTCACTGTCTGGTACATTTTACTTAATTCATCGTATTTCGAATAATCATGCAGTATACCGGCGAGAAAACATTTTTCCTTATCTGCGTTAAATATTTCCGCCATTTTTACTGCTGTTTCCGCCACCCGTTCGGAGTGTTTAAATCTTTTCTTCGGCAATTTCTCCGCTGCAACTTTCAATGCTTTTTTACGTTTCATATAATCGCTGCTCCTTAATATATCCGTACACCTCTTCAGGCATTAAATGCCTGACTTCAGTATTTGTTTTTAATCTCTCTCTGATAAGGGTCGATGAAACTTCAACGATGTTCGTATTTAATTTTATAAACGGAGGTTTAATATTATACAGCTCGTCATTTCGATCGAGCACAGTAAATTTCGCAAGTTTGTGCAACTTGTCAGCATTCTTCCATTTATCAAATGAAATAAAATGATCTGTTCCGATTATAAAATACAAGTCATCGTCAGGATATTTGTTCCGCAAATACTTCAATGTGTCAAAAGTATACGTTACCTCTTGCTGATCGATTTCAAAAGTATCTATTTCTGCAAAATCATAATTTTCAACTGCAAGTTTCAGCATATTTAAACGATGACTGTCACTGGAACCTGCCTGTTTTTTTAAGGGAGAGATAAAGGTCGGCACGATAATCACCTGATCCAGTTCCAAGCCGATATAAGTTTCCGCGAAAGCATTAATATGTCCGTTATGCACCGGATCAAATGTCCCGCCGAATACACCTATTTTCATGGCAGTTTAATTTCTTTGTTTTCCTTTGATTCTCTGTACAGTACAATCGTATTGCCCATTACCTGTACCAGTTCCGCACCTGTGCCATGGACAAGTGATTCAACGATGCTGTCTTTATCTTCCATACAATTTTGCAGTACTGATACCTTAACCAGTTCTCTTTTTTCCAGAACATCTTCGAACTGATCAACAAAACTTTCTGTAACACCATTTTTACCTACTTGAAACAGCGGCTTCTCATGGTGTGCCAGTGAACGCAAATAGCGTTTTTGTTTACCTGTTAATGTCATTTTCTTTCCTCCATATATTGTTGCAGTGCAGTCTGCACCGTTTTATTGCTTCCCTGTTTCCCAGTCCATATTTCAAAGGCATCGAGCGCCTGGTTAACCAGCATGCCGAGACCATTCGCGTTATTATTAAAGTAATTCATAAAAGGTGTCACCGCCGGATTGTAAATTAAATCCATTCCTGCAGTATCATCTGTAATAAATGAAGTGTCCAGCTGGAAGGCTTCAAATACATCTTCACCCTTCAGGCCGAGCGGGGTTGCGTTGATTACCGCATCATAAGATCCTCCTGTGAATTCGGTATTCAGCACGCCGTTAAAGTCCGCAGTTTTAAACGATTCAAAACTTTCTCTTCTTCGCGCAATCACTGTCACTTCATCACCGTTATCGGCATGTGCACGGTAGACAGCTTTCGCCGCACCGCCTGCACCGAGAATAAGCACACGGCGGCACCCCGTTCCAAAGGCATCGTTAAATGCCTTCATATAACCTGTAATATCGGTGTTATAACCGCAGTATCGCCCATCTTTTACATGGACTGTATTTACTGCGCCAATTTTTTCTGCTGCAGGCGCAATCCAGTCTAAATGCTTCATAATTTTCTCTTTATGAGGCACCGTAACGTTGAAGCCGGACAAGTTATATTCATTAACGAGCGCTTTAATGTCCCCCAGTTCTTCAGGTGTGACTTCCAGCGCCATGTAATCCGACTCAACATTCAGCGCTTTAAAGTTTGCATCGTGGATAACAGGTGACAAAGTATGTTTAATAGGATAGCCGATTACAGCATAATTCATCTTTACTGCACTCCTTTAAAAATAGTCGAACGTACAGACACATTAACGCCTTTCGGTACAGTCACTGTGACGGACGCTGATTTTGCCACCGATACAAAAGTCAGTCCGCTGATTAAAATGTCGCTCGTCTGATCAAGTTCCAGCTCATGAATGTCGAAGTTTGTGCTTAAGTAAGCTTCTTCAAGTTCAGGAGGTGCCAGAAGACCATTGTAATGCTTATCGTAAAACTCTCCTGCATTGACAGTTTTCGTACGGTGCACATTTAAGTGATGATTGCAGTAGACAGAAAAGCTGTTGGCATCTCCTGATGTGTAATCCACTCTCGCAAGGTTGCCGATAAAGAGTGTCTGGCCGCTTTTTAACTGAAAAGTTTTCGCTTTGATTTCTTTAGCCGGTGAAACGTATTTTAAATCGTTTACTTTCACATAATGTGAAATCTGTGAATCGACGACAATTCCCGGAGTATCGTAGAGGGTCTGGGTATCACCGAGCGGAATATCGATCATCCCGAGTGTCGTACCCGGAATGTTGCTCGTCGTAATAACATTCTTTAAGCCGGTATTGTCTTCAAGCAGTTTATTAATTAATGTCGACTTGCCGACATTTGTCGTGCCGACAATGTATACATCTTTTCCATCTGCCATATCACTGATTTTTTTCATCAGTACATCCAGGTTCTGTCCTTTTAAGGCGCTGATTGCAACTGTATCGTTTGCAGTTATACCTGCGTCTTTCAGCATTTTCTTAGCCCGCTCTACAAGGCGGCTTGTATTTGTGGATTTAGGGAACAAATCTATTTTATTCACTACAGCAAGTACTTTTTTGTCTCCGACAATACGGTTGAATGACGGGATAATACTGCCTTCAAAATCGAACACATCAATTACTTTGACAATCAGGCTGTCCGTTTCATAAAGCGAATTCAGCATTGTTAAAAAGTCGCCTGAATCCACATTTAATTCCTGTACTTCATTATAATGTCTTAAACGGTAGCAGCGCTGGCAGATCGGCTCTTCTTTATGAAGTCCGCTTGCCGGAATATACCCCTCTTCATTCTTATCTTCTGTCTGCAAAATGCTTCCGCATCCGACACATTTTATATCAGTCACATTATTCCTCCCATGTAATCATGTTTTTTCTTTTAAAGTATTTCATTATAACACGTTCTATTCTGCGGTTTAAGTAGGTCGCCCAGCCATCTTTTTCTTTGACGGGTACGACGAGAATACTATTGATGTTTACCCGGTTTGCCCCAAGTATATCCGTCATCAGCTGGTCGCCGACCATGACGGTATTCGCTTTTTTAGTGCCGAGTATTTTTAATCCTTTGTGGAAATTGGCAAGCATCGGTTTTTTTGCTGCAGAAATATATTCAATACCGTGCGGTTCTGCAAATTCCGCCACTCTTTGCTTATTGCCGTTCGACAAAATGAGCAGTTTAATGTTCGACTCTTCAAGCGTTTTTATCCATTTTAAAACATTATCATCAGCATCAGCCGCGTCAAAGGCAACCAGTGTATTATCAAGATCTGTCATTACAGCTTTAATATTATGCGCTTTTAAAAATTCCGGCGTAATATCTTCATACCGGCTGACAAAATGACTTGGCAGAAACTTATCTTCTATAATTTTCATAATATCTCTCCGGAAATTAAATTCATATTAACACAAAAAAAGCACCTTAAAATTAAGGTGCGCTTCGCTTACTCGATTATTTCAGGATCTTCTGTGTCAGTTTCAGTAAATACAACGAAACCGATAATAACCGTTATTACAATTGCAAGGATCATTAAAAATAACATAGTAACCTCCACATCACAGTTCTCTTAATAATGATTTTACAACTTCGGACGAGTGAACACAAGCTTTCGCGAGAAATTCTTCATAATTCATATCCGCTGCATCATTTGCAGAGTCGCTCATGGAGCGGATAATGACGAATGGCGTGTTAAACTGCCAGCAGGTCTGCGCAATACTTGAAGACTCCATGTCTACACACATTGCCTCTGGAAAATGCTTAAAAATATGTTCTTTTTCAGCATTGCTGTCGATAAAGGAATCCCCGCTCACAACGAGACCGCTCGCGCCATTAATCTCATCATTTAAAGATAGAGCATCGAGAGCTTGTCTGATCAGATTTTCATCGCTTGTATATACTTCCGGCATGCCGGGAACCTGGCCGTAGCTGTAGCCGAAATTAGTTGCATCGACGTCATGGTGGGCAACCGAAGTTGATACCACCATATCAGTCACTTTAAGATTTTCTCCCATGGCGCCTGCGACTCCGGTGTTAATTACATAATCTATATCGTAACGCTCAAGCATAAGCGCCGTAATAATACTCGCGTTGACCTTGCCGATACCGGACTGGACGAGCACTATACTTTTACCGTTTAATGTGCCTGTATAAGCTGTTGTATGTGCAAGCTTGTCTTCTTTTTCTATGAGCATCGCATTTTTTAACAGTTCAACTTCCGGCTCCATAGCACCGATAATTCCAATTGTATAATTAGTCAATTTTAACAATCTTAACTTTCATTTCATTGCCGTTCGGTAAAGCAACGTTAACTTCTTCTTTCAGTTTTGCTCCAAGAAGTGACTGCGCCATCGGAGACTCGTTGGAGATTTTACCTTCAAACGGATCAGCTTCCGCGCTTCCGACAATCTGATAAGACTCTTCATCACCGTCTGGAACTTCTTTAAATGTTACTGTTTTGCCGAGAGATACAGTATTATTATCTCCTGTATCTTCAATAATTACAGCATGTCTGATCATTTCTTCAATTTTAGTAATTTCTTTTTCAACAAACCCCTGCTCATCTTTCGCCGCATCGTACTCGGAGTTCTCTGACAAGTCTCCGAAACTGCGGGCAACTTTTATTTTCTCTACAACTTCAGGTCTTTTAACCGTTTTCAATTCTTCTAAATCTACATGAAGCTGGTCATATCCAGCCTGTGTCATTGGGTATTCTTTTTTGTTTTCCATCGTAAATCCTCCGTTATTTAAATTACTTCTAATATTTTATTCGTTTACCAGCGTGCGGATCTTAGTTGTAATAATATCTATCGCAACCATGTTCTCGCCGCCTTCCGGAATTATTATATCACTGAAGCGTTTTGTCGGTTCGATAAACTGCAGGTGCATCGGCCGCACAACTGATAAATACTGTTCAATGACTGAATCCATCGAACGTCCGCGTTCTTTAATATCCCTGCTCAAGCGGCGTAAAATACGAATATCAGAATCAGTATCGACGTATAATTTCACATCCATAAGATTGCGCAGTTCTTCATTTTCAAGAGCGAAAATACCTTCGATGATAATGACTTCTTTCGGCTCCACTCTTATCGTTTCGCTGCTTCTCGTATGATTGGTATAATCGTACGTCGGAATATCTACTGTTTCGCGGTTGATCAGCTGCTTGATATGTTCAATCAGCAGATCATTATCAAAGGCAAAGGGATGGTCGTAATTCGTCTGCAGACGTTCTTCCATCGTCTTGTCACTCTGATCCTTATAATAATAGTCCTGTTCGATTAAAACAATGCTGTGCCCCTGCAGGGATTCCATAATTTTTCTTGTTACTGATGTTTTCCCTGAACCGGAACCTCCGGCTATACCGATTATTGTCGGTTTGTCCATTCTGTTACACACCCTTAGTAAATTACAAGCAAGCCGTCGCCGACATTTAAAAATGAAGTCGTATACTCGCTGTCTTTCATTGACTGATTAAACGCTCTGACTTTGTCCCTCAGTTTGCGCTTATTTTTATTTTCTACATTATCATCTGCAATAAGACCGCGGACAAAAATATTATCGACGATAATTAAAGCATCCTCAGTTAAATATTTTTTATATTTATCAAAGAACAGCTGATTATTCCCTTTAGACGCATCGATAAAAAGAAAGTCAAATTGAGCATTGCCGAGATCAGCTTCTTTAGCATCAGCTAAAATCGTTTTAATATTACTGCTGTAGTCACTTTCACTGATATTCTCTCTGGCTGTTTCATGGCTCGCTTCATCTTTTTCAATCGTAGTAACATGAACACCTTGCCCCGCGCTTGCAAAATGCAGAGCACTGTAGCCGATCGCCGTACCGATTTCCAGAATATTTTTAGCACCTTTAATTGCGATGTACTGTTTTACAACATTCAGTGCATCGCTGTCTATAATCGGCACGCGGTTTTCCACTGCGTACCGGTGAACAGCAGGGAACAGTTCTTCATTCGTATTTAAATCTTTTACATAATTTATAAGTTCCATCTGATCACCATATACAAAAAATACAACTGATAACATAAGTTATCAGTTGTTAATCCATTACAAAAGATAGTACCATAATTCACTCTTTTTGAAAAGAGCTGATTACTGGTTATCTATATATTGTTCTCTGTTAGCCAGATGCTCATCATAAGTTTCCGCAAAGTGATTATTACCTTCACTGTCAGCAAGGAAATAGAAATAATCAGTATCGGACGGATTCATCGTGCTCTGCAGAGACTCCTGGCCCGGTGACGCAATCGGCCCCGGTGTTAATCCTGTATTTATATAAGTATTATATGGATCATCCACTTCGAGATCTTCATACAAGACAACTTCCTGATGCTCTCCGAGAGCATAGAGCACTGTCGGATCAGTCTGCAGCGGCATAGCCGGATTGACAGACATACGGTTTAAAAAGACGCTCGCAATGCGTGAACGGTCAGCAAGAGACGTCGCCTCTTCTTCGATAAGAGAAGAGAATGTCAGGAACTGATGGAAAGTGAGTTCCATAGGCTCGCCTTCATATTCTATAGTATAATCCGGTACGGACGTAAACAGACTGTAGCTGTTCTGCTCAGTAGCATCGAGCATATTTCTCACAAGCTGTTTTAAATCAGGTTCTTCAGTTGTAATATCGTAGGTTGCAGGATATAAGTAGCCTTCAAGAGGATACTTAATATCTTCAGCTAAAATTTCATCAGTCAGCATGTCAGGGTATTCTGCTATCAGTTCCTGAATGAATTCTTCATCTTCCATCAGTGCCATAAAATCGTCGCCCGACACCGGCAGATTATTTTCCAGCTGCGTGCTGATTTCATCCAGAGTGTATCCTTCAGGCACTGTTACACGGTACAGCACTTCCTGATATACCGTGCCGGATTCAAGCGTCCTTGCTATCTGCTCAAAATCCATGGCCGGAGACATCTGATATGTTCCTGCCTGATAGCTCGAAATACTGTTTAAACGCAAATATAATTCAAACATCGTACCATTTTTAACGATGCCCTGTTCTTCCAGAATATCTCCAATATCACCGGCGGAATATCCTTCGTCAATTGAGAGTTCTACCGTTTCCGTGGAATTCTCGTCTACTGGCTGCAGGCCTCCGCGTATGTATAAAAATGCGGATATGATACCGATAATAATAACAATAAGCAGTGCCAGCACGATGAACAGAGTCAGGTACGATGAAACATTTTTAGAAAATTTAACATCATCGTATTTACTCATGTGTATCTCCTATCTGAAAAAATAGCTTCCAATAAATTATTGGAAGCTGAAAGCATTTTACTCGTCATAGTCGTCCATCTGAGTGTTAACTACTTCTTCGATCATATCCCATTCGTCGTCAGTTTCAACCGGCAGGAATTTACCGCCGTCACCGTCTTCGTCCGGTACATTAATCATCGGAATAAGTTCTATGTCTTCTTCTTCGTCGCTGAAATTACCTTCTTCAGCTAAGATTACGTAGTTTTTATCGAAATCAGGGTGATAAAATTCCAGCATCTTGCGGTAAAGTACTTCCGAACCGTCCTCATCATAAAGTGTAAGCAGTTCTTCTTCTTTGTTAAATTCAGTGTTTTCTTCGCTCATAATTATGCTCCTTTGTGCGGGTTATCCAAGTACCCCTGTAATATAAATACTGCCGCCATCTTATCGATAACCGCTTTTCTTTTCTTGCGTGATAAATCTGCTTCAAGCAGGGATCTTTCGGCCGCTACTGTACTCAGCCGCTCGTCCCACAGAGTTATTTTAACATCTGTGAGTTCAAGCGCAAGTAATTTGGCAAAGTGCTGCGATCTTTCACCGCTTTCACCGATTGTATTGTTCATATTTTTCGGCAGGCCGACAACGATGGTATCCACTTCGTTGGTCTTTGCAATTTCAACGACCTGAGCTATGCCGTAATCGCCGGCCGGTGTATTAATTTTAAGCGTGGTAAGTCCTTGAGCTGTCCAACCCAGTGCATCGCTTAAAGCTACACCGATTGTTTTTGTGCCTACATCAAGGCCAAGAATTCTAACCATTTATCTCTTTGGAAACATAGTTTTTAACTAAAACTTCCATTATTTCATCGCGTTCAACGTGGCGAATCTGATTACGGGCTTCATTATGGCGCGGAATATAGGCTGGATCTCCGCTTTGAAGGTAACCGACAATTTGGTTAATAGGATTATAGCCGCGTTCTTCCAATGTGTTATAAACGTTAGTAAGTACCGCCTTTACGTTTTCTTCTTTACGTTCATCAACACTGAATTTCATTGTTTTATCGAACTGGTCCACAAAAAAGCACTCCTATTCTTACTTCTATATTTAATGTTGATTATATCATCTTAGAGGTGCTAAATAAAATCTTTAATATACTCGTCAACAAACTGTAATGCTGCTGTTATACTTGCAACATCTGTACCGCCGCCCTGAGCCATGTCCGGTCTGCCGCCGCCTTTGCCGTCGACAATACCGGCCATGCCTTTCATAATATCACCGGCGCGGACTTTCGATGTTAAATCTTTTGGAACAGTAACAACGAGTGATACTTTACCGTCCGTCACTGCAGCCAGTGCTATAATCGCATCCTGATTCTGCGATTTAATCAGGTCCATTTGAGCGCGGAGATCTTTCGCATCGGCTGCTTCAACTTCTTTTCTGATAACTGAAACGCCGTTTACTTCCGATGTTGCATCACCTAAATCATTTAATTTAGACTGCTGCAGTTCCGCTTTCAGTTTGTCATATGCATCCTGCTGCTCTTTTTTCTCTTCAAGCAGCTGTTCAAGTCTGTGTTCAACATTGCCTGTTTTTGTTTTAAGTGTGCCGGCTACATTTTCGACTGTTTGCTCATATTCTTTGTAAAGCTCGACAGCGTATTTGCTGGTCACTGCTTCAATGCGTCTGATGCCTGCCCCGATTCCGCTTTCTGAGACAATTTTAAATACTCCGATATCTGCAGTATTTCTGACATGAATACCGCCGCACAGTTCGACTGAGTATTCGTCAATATCCACAACACGCACTACATCGCCGTATTTCTCTCCAAACAGGGCCATCGCGCCTTTTTCTTTCGCTTCTGAAATCGGCATCTCTTCGATTGAAACATTTAAGCCGGCATAGATTTTTTCGTTAACGATATTTTCAATTTCTGCCAGCTGTTCTTTGTTTAAGGACTCCAAGTGAGAGAAGTCGAAACGGAGACGTTCGGCCTGAACGAGTGAACCTGCCTGATTTGCATGTTCTCCGATGACATCTTTTAAAGCTTGGTGCATTAAGTGAGTCGCCGTATGGTTTTTCATAACAAAGCTGCGCTTTTCTCTGTTTACGGCAAGTTTATACGTTTCGCATGTTGTTAACTTACCTTCAGTGACACGGATAACATGAACATTTTGCCCGTTAGGCGCTTTGTACACGTAATCCACTTCAGCTGTGCCGCCTTCATTTGAAATAATCCCTGTGTCAGCAATCTGGCCGCCACTCTCAGCATAGAATGGTGTTTCAGCGAAAATGACTTCAACCTGGTCTTCTCCGCTGTAATCATTAACGATTTTGTCCTCTGCCACTATATAAAGCAGGCTGCTTTCTGAGCTTGTAGTCTCGTAGCCTGTAAACACACTCGGTTCTGTAATACTGTGGAAGGTCTCCGACTGAACCTGCATTGAGTCCCCGCTTTTACGCGCCTCTCTTGCGCGCTGTTTCTGAGCAGTCATCTCTTCGGTAAAGCCTGCTTCATCAACTTCGAGACCGTCGAGTGCTGCATATTCCACTGTCAGCTCATACGGGAAACCGTAGGTATCGTAAAGTTTAAATGCATCTTTACCTGCAATGACTTTATCTTCGGCGAGTGCACGGTCACGGAGACCCTGGTAAATCTGCATGCCCTCGTCAAGCGTTGTAAGGAAGCGTTCTTCCTCGCCCTTCACAACATCTTTAATGAATGACGCTTTCTCTTTTACATTCGGGTAGAATTCGCCCATAACATCTCCGACGACATCGACCAGATTGTACATAAATGCTTTGTCGATGTTCAAATCTTTACTGAAACGTACTGCCCGGCGGATCAATCTGCGGAGCACGTATCCGCGCCCTTCGTTTGAAGGCAGTGCACCATCGGCAATGGCAAATGTAACAGTTCTGATATGGTCTGAAATCACCTTAAAAGCTGTATCCAGTTCTTCCGATTCACCGTATTTCTGTCCGCTGACTTTTTCAATTTCTTGAATAATTGGTGTGAACAGGTCTGTATCGAAGTTTGTTTTTGCATCCTGAATAACACTTGCGATACGTTCAAGACCCATCCCTGTATCAATATTCTGCTTAGGCAGCGGCGTATAGCTGCCGTCTTTATTATGATTGAATTCACTGAAGACAAGATTCCAAATTTCAAGATAACGTTCATTTTCTCCGCCGGGGTACATTTCTTCAGGCGGTGTTAACGTATCATAGTGTTCTCCCCGGTCGTAGAAGATTTCACTGTTTGGTCCGCACGGGCCTTCGCCGATATCCCAGAAATTTCCTTCAATACGAATAATCCGCGATTCGTCGAGACCGATAACATCTTTCCAGATATTTAAAGCATCAGTATCTTCCGGATGCACTGTAACGTACAAGAGGTCCGGATCAAAGCCGATCCAGTCGCTGTGCGTTAAAAACTCCCAGGCACGGACAATCGCTTCTTCTTTAAAATAGTCGCCGATGGAAAAGTTTCCGAGCATTTCAAAGAATGTATGGTGACGCGCAGTGAAGCCGACATTTTCAATATCGTTAGTGCGTATTGCTTTCTGCGCGTTAACGATGCGCGGATTTTCAGGCACGACACGGCCGTCAAAATACTTCTTTAAAGTTGCAACTCCCGAGTTAATCCATAAAAGAGAATCATCATCGATCGGCACGAGCGGTGCGCTCGGTTCCACCATATGATTATGTGCTTTAAAGTAATCTAAAAACATTTGGCGTATTTCATTGCCTGTTAAATTTTTCATAGTTATCACTCCTGTAATTTTATAAAAGAATACAAAAAAACCGCCCCTTAATAAAGGGACGATTGTTACCGCGGTACCACCCAAATTATGACATAGTCATCACTTTAGTTTTTCTTAAACTGACTGAAAGGCAGCACATATACGGATTATCATTGTTTTCACCAGCCACAATGTCTCTAAAAGTAATACCCGCATATTCGGAAATTCAGCTTTTATTAATACCAATTATAATTTTATAATCATTTAGTGTCAAACAAATTCGTACGGTGTGACACTTTCCATGCCGATCATCGGATCAATCGTCATGTTTTCAATCATTTCTTCTGTTAAATATTCGGGCAGCTCCTCCGGATTTTCTTTATATACTTTACAGTATTTTTGCAGGAACTGCTGCAGCATCGTATTTCTCGGAATACCTTCGCGTTTAATCGCGCTGTAAAAAGCATTGGCGTCGCCGCACAGTATTAATGATTCTTTCGCTCTCGTAATTCCCGTATAAATGATATTTTTCATCAGCATATGGTAATAACTCGAGACGATCGGCATAATGACAATCGGGTATTCACTGCCCTGAGCTTTATGGATACTTGTACAGTAGGCGTGCGACAGTTCCGTCAAGTCACTGCGTTCATATGCAATTTTCGTATTGTCATAATCCACAACGAGCGTATCTTTATCTACATCATCCGTATCTTTAAAGTAGATACCGTCGATAATACCGGAGTCGCCGTTAAAGATATTATCTTCTGTCCGGTTAATCAGCTGAATGACTTTATCGCCCGTCCGGAAAATTTTGTCGCCGAACTCGAGTTCTGTTTTGTCCTCAGACTCAGGATTTAAAATTTTCTGCAGAAGCTGATTTAAAATATTTATTCCTGCCGGCCCTCTGTAGATCGGTGCCAGCACCTGAATATCCCGCATGTCATATCCTTTTTTTACCGCTTTGGATACTACTGTATCGACTACATCGGCAATTTGATTTGTTCCTGCTGGAATAAAAAGTCGGTCTTTAAATTTATCGTTTATATTCATCGGTACGCCTTTGTCGATATCATAGGCCAGTTTGACAATTGATGATCCTTCACCCTGGCGGTAGACAGTATCGAGTACAGTCGTTTTAATTGTCCCGGAACCGATTAAATCTTTAAAGACAGTTCCCGGACCGACCGACGGCAGCTGTGCACTGTCGCCGACAAAGACGAGTTTTGTATGAGGCATAACGTTCTGGATAAACTGATAAAACAGCCAGGTATCCACCATCGACATTTCATCCACGATAATCAATTCCGCTTCAATTTCGTTGTCGATAATATCGTCGACTGCCGTATCCTGACCCCAGCCGATCAGCCTATGAATCGTACTCGCTTCAATACCGGAAGTGTCGGCCATCCGCTTAGACGCCCGTCCGGTGGGGGCGACGAGTTTGACCGGATAGTTTTTCGGTTCATATGAATCGTAATCTTCATATTCAAAGATTTCCTGATACAAGGTAATAATCCCTTTAACTATCGTAGTTTTACCGGTCCCCGGCCCGCCGGTAATAATCGATACTTTTTCTGTCAGCGCATTTAAGATTGCATGGCGCTGCTTGTCGTTATAATCAATCGACAGCGTTTTCTCAATACCGCTGATGACATCTTTAGCAAGTTCTAAATCAAGCTCATCAGGATTATGCGCGAGAATACTGCTTACTTTCTCGGCAGCTTTATGTTCTGAATAATAAATATTCGGCAGCGTGACTCTGTCTTCTGTAATAACAAGCTTTTTATTCAGTGCCAGCTGCTCTGCTGCAACGGCTACATCATCGCCCCTGAAATATATACCGGATGTATTCAGCCGCTCGAGCGTTTTTTCCTTTAGTTCTTCATGCATGATATAAGTGTGGCCGATGCTCGTAATTTCATCATTCAGCGTGTGCATCACACCCGCAACAAGACGTTCCGGATCATCCGGTTCTATACCTGCGTTAAGCGCTATCTGGTCAGCTTTTTTAAAGCCGATACCGAATATATCACTGACGAGCTGATACGGATGGTTCTCGAGAACATTTAAGGTATCTTCCTTGTATGTATCGATAATTTTTGAACGTTTTGACGGTTCGATATTCAATTTAATCATCAGGAGATAAGCTTCATCTGCCACATTTGAACTGCGGACAGTTTCAGTAATCTGCAGTTTTTTAGCTTTTGTCAGCCCTCTGACTTCATTTAATGCATTATCATCTTTTACAATTTTGCTGAGCGCATCGAGGCCCAGTGCATCGACAATTTTTTCAGCCGTCTTCTCGCCGACACCCGGAAATTTATCGCTCGAGAAATACTGCACCAGGCCGTGGCTCGTATTCGGGATTTCTTTTTTAAATTCAGTAGCGCTGAACTGCTCGCCGAAACGGGCATGCTGCGTCACCTTGCCTGTAAATTTATAACTCTCTGTTTCCTGGATATCATGAAAATGGCCGGTAACAATTGCATCATCTTTAAATTGGGTGTTCGTCTTCGAGACATTGACACGCAGAACATGAAACCGCGTATCTGCACTCATAAAGATTACACGATCCACATCACCGATAATATAAAGTTCATCATAGATAGATGTCTGTGCATCAGATGTCATAATAATCTACTCCAATTCTTTAAATTTTTGCAGAGCATGCTGCGCAAGATGATGGTCAGGCTGTATTTCAACAGCACGTCTAAAGTGTTTTTGCGCCGTTTTTGAATCTTCATCTTTCATATAAACGGCGAGACCGAGGTTGTACTCCGCATCTGAGTGATTCTGTACCTCTGTCACGGATGTCAGCAATTTTACAGCCGGTTCGTACTGTTCCAGTTGGCACAATGTTAAGCCGTATTCAAAATTGATATCTGTATCTTCAGGTTTTTTGTTATACGCAGCCTCAAAAAACGGAATACTCATTGCAAAATTATCTGTATTCATATAGGAACGTGCAATCATAAAATTTAAGTCGCCGTCTTCATAATGTTTATCATAGACGCTTAAATACAAGGTGAGTGCTTCTTTATAGCGTTCGGCATTAAAGTACAGATTTCCAAGTGTGTAGCCCGCGCTGAAACTGTCCGGCTTCAGCACCAGCGCCTGCTGCAGGAAGCGTTCCGCTTCCTCTATTTTCCCAATACCGCCGAGAACTACAGCCCCATTAATATAATGGGTTTCGTCTTGCGGATTTTCATCAATCGTTTTAAAAATCAATTCCAGTGCCTTCTCATATTCTCCTGCTTCAATATGTTTTTGATAATCAAACATTACGCAAGGTACTCCAGTGCTTCACCATTGCGGAATACTTTATCGATTGTCGCACCGCCAATAACTGTGTCTCCGTCGTATAAAACAACAGCCTGACCCGGAGTTACTGCACTTGCGCTCTCGTATGACACTTCAATCTGATCATCGCCCGTTACTTTAACAGTGACCGGCACATCTTTTTGACGGTATCTGAATTTCGCAGTACATTCGAAAGTATCTGCTACAGGGTTGATAAAGTTCACATCGCTTGCCAGAAGACTTGTGGAAATCAAAGCTTCATGATTATCTCCCTGCACTACATATAATTCGTTAGTTTCAAGATTTTTTCCTGCTACGAAATACGGTCCGCCGTCTCCACCGATACCGAGTCCCTGACGCTGACCGATTGTGTAATACATAAGGCCGTCGTGCTTGCCTTTGTCCTCACCGGTATCCATGTTAATCATGCGTCCCGGGTTCGCCGGCAGGTAATTGCTTAAAAACTCCTTAAAGTCTCTTTCGCCGATAAAACAGATTCCTGTCGAATCTTTTTTATCTTTTGTTGCCAAATCGTATTTATGTGCGAGCTCACGTACTTCCGGTTTTTCCAGATGGCCGAGCGGGAACAGAACTTTCGACAGCTGTTCTGTTGTCAGCTGATTTAAAAAGTAGGTCTGATCCTTGTTGTTATCGACACCGCGGAGCATTGTTACCCCGTTATCATCGTGAATCACACGCGCATAGTGGCCTGTTGCAACATAATCCGCCCCGAGCTTCATCGCATGATCTAAAAATGCTTTAAATTTAATTTCTTTGTTGCACATAACGTCCGGGTTCGGTGTGCGGCCTTTTTTGTATTCATCAAGAAAATACTGGAATACGCGGTCATGATACTCCTTCTCAAAGTTAACTGAGTAATACGGAATGCCGATTTCCTCTGCAACGAGCCTTACATCTTCATAATCATCCGTCGCAGTACATACTCCAAACTCATCCGTATCATCCCAGTTTTTCATAAAAATTCCGACAACGTTGTAGCCTTCCTCTAGGAGCAGTTTTGCCGTTACTGAAGAATCGACGCCTCCGCTCATTCCAACAACAACTGTCGTGTCTTTATTCGTCATTAAAATACTTCCTTTCTTTTCTCTAAATAATTATATAAACCCGTTCTTACCGAGTTTTGTGTATATAGTTTTAAGTTTTTTCGCGATATATTTCATGTCGTCTTCAGTCAGCTGTTCACCGAAGCTGAAACGGATAGATCTTCTCGCACGGTCTTCATCGTACATTGCTTCAATGACATGCGACGGCTGAACAGTTCCTGCATTGCATGCCGATCCGCCAGAAGCGTATATACCCGCCATATCCAGTGCGGTTAACATATATTCGGAAGTAGTCCACGGAAAGTACAAATTAACAATATGGTTTGTCTGTGTAGTAACGTCACCATTCACTTCAAACGGTACTTCCTGCTGCTGCAGTTCCTTAAGCAGTGTTTCTTTTAATGATCGCAGCACTTTTGTATTTTCCTCGCGGTTTTCGTCTGCTTTTTCGACTGCTTTCATCATCGCGTAGGCGTATAAAGTATTTTCTGTTCCTGCACGGCGTTCCCGTTCCTGCGAACCGCCCGTAATCAATCTTTTCAGATGGGTGTTGCGTCTCACATACAGTACACCAATTCCTTTTGGCGCATGCAGTTTATGACCGCTCAGCGTCAGGAAGTCGCAGTTCAGTGTTTCTGCATCGACCGGCAGCTGTTTAAAGGCCTGCACTGCATCGATATGCAGCAGCGCTCCGCTGTCTTTTAGAACCTCTTTGATGTCTGCCATCGGCTGAACAGTACCCGTTTCGTTGTTGACCATAATAATCGAGACGAGTTTCGTTTCTTCAGTCAGTGCATCTTTCAGTTCATCGATATCGATCCGGCCATCTTTGTCGACGCTTAAATAAGTAACATCACACGTATCCTCGAGATCCTGATATGTTTCTTTAACAGAAGCATGTTCTACAGCTGTTGTGATAATATGCGGTCTCTCATAATAATCCGCTGTCCCGCGAATTACCATATTATTGGCTTCGGTGGCACTGCCGGTAAACACTATTTCATCCGGATGTGCATTGAGGCGTTTCGCTATATTTTTACGGGATGCTTCGTAAAACGCTTTGGCTTCCTTGCCGATACGGTGAATACTTGACGGATTGCCGAATTTATCCGCCGAATTGAGCATACTTTTTAAAATTTCTTCATCTATAGGAGTCGTGGCTGCATAATCCACATAAATTGACATGTTATCCCTACCCATCATCTACTTTTAATTCTTATAGATTTTACCATGTTCAGGCAGATATTTATACTTTTCTGTTTGATTATAAGAGAATACTAGATGTTAGATAAATTATCTGGAGGTTTCAAGATGACTAAAAAAATAAATATTTCAGTACTGAATTTAGTACCTGTCCGTGAAGGCTCAAATGCAACCGGTGCATTTGAAGATATGATCACCTTGGCCAAGCACGTGGACGGTTCAAGTTATCAGCGCTACTGGATATCGGAGCATCATAATATGGTATCCATCGCTTCCAGTGCGACACGCCAGCTGATTCAGCACATTCTTCAAAATACTGAACATTTGCGTGTAGGCAGCGGCGGAGTAATGCTGCCTAACCATTCACCGTATATTGTGGCAGAAGAATTCGGGACACTGCATGCAATCTTCGGCGACCGTCTGGATCTCGGACTCGGACGTGCACCGGGTACTGATATGCTGACGGCAAATGCTATCCGCCGCAACAATCACGATGGTGTATTTTCATTTAAAGATGAAATTGAAGAGCTGCAGAGATATTTATCGAATTCCGGCACTTCCCTCGTTGCTTATCCGGGGAATAATACGCATATTCCAATTTATGTACTCGGCTCGTCAACGGACTCAGCACATATCGCAGCAAGTCTTGGACTACCCTATGCCTTTGCTGCACACTTTGCGCCGGCGCAGATGAAAGAAGCATTTTCAATTTATGAAAATAACTTTAAACCGAGCAAGCAGCTGTCTGAACCTTATAAAATGGTCTCAAACAATGTGATTTTAGCTGATACAAAAGCGCAGGCAGACTATTTAGCAACGACACACTATATGAATGTTCTCAGTTTATTCAGAAGTTCGCGCATGCTGCTGCAGCCGCCTGTAGATTCTATGGACGGCATCTGGTCACCGCGTGAAGAACACGCAATTAATACCCAGTTCCCGCTGCAGTTCTTCGGAACTAAAGAAGATGCAGTTCAGCAGCTGAAAGACTTCCAGCAGGAATTCGATGTCGATGAAATTATCGCAGCGGCTTATATTTACGATATGGACGCTTTACTGAAATCTTATGATTTGTTTGAAGAAGCGGTTAAAGAATATAACACAGAAATAGAATAAAGATTGTATTTACCAGCAGAACTGCCTATTGAGGGCATTCTGCTTTTTTTATTTAGTATTTTGAGAGGTGTATGCGGAAGTATGGGAATAGTTTTAACTACATCGCGGATTCACCCTTCTAACGCCGCACCAAGGCCGAAAAAAAGGGCTGATTATCAGCCCTTCATCAAATTAATCCTATTCTTTTTTTCCGTCTTTTGTATACTTCACGACTTTCGAACCTTTGTTATCTGCGATTTCTTCTGCGCGCTCAACTGCTTCATTTTTATATTTGTAAGTGCCAGCCGCACGTTTTGCTTTAACAGATTTAACCGTCCATTCTTCAGCGTCGTCATCGTATTTCACGATAACATCTTCATCAAGCAGATCGGGATTCGCACTGTCGGTATCGTGTGAATCATTTTTCGACGGATTACCTTCTTTTTCAAACTCTTTCAGTTCTTTTTCAGATGCATTTTTATACCATTGTTTACCTTCGGATGTTGCAATCGGCACCGCGCGTTCTTCACTGTAACCGCTGTCTAAGAGCGCATTCGCTATATCGATAATTTTCTTTCGTTCAAGTTTATCGAAGTTCTTCAGTGAATCGGGATAATCCTGCATATTCCAAGCCATGATATCAGTCCTTTTCCATAGAAATTTAACTAATATCACTTTTCCCTGTTAAACAGTTCTTAAACTCCCGCTTTAGTATACACACTCACAATCTCGTGGTGCACATCCTGTACTTCCTGCAGCTTTTTGAGCACTGCTTCAAGCACGTCTTCCTCCGCCAGCGTCAGCACTGTCGGACCTGCACCGCTGATAACAGTTGCAAGTGCACCCGCATCAAGCGCTGCAGTTTTAATATCATCAAATTCTTTTATCAGCGGCTGACGGTAAGGTTCGTGAAAGCTGTCCTTCATCATCAGCTCGCCCATCAATCTGTAATCTTTATTATGCAAAGCGAGAATCATTACATTGGCAAGCGCGTTCTGTGCGACCGCCTCACTTCTCGTATAGGCATTCGGCAGGACGTCACGCGCCTCTTCAGTATTGATTTCATACTCAGGCACACTCACAATCAAACCAATATTATCCAGATTTAAATGATAGTAAAAAAGTTCTCCCTGCTGATAAAAACCAACGAATGCTCCGCCCGTTATGCACGGTCCGACATTATCCGGATGCCCTTCTATTTCACAGCCGAGCAGTACTTTATCATAGTCGGTTAAGTTAAGTTCCAGAAAATAATCAGCAAGTTCAATTCCTGCGACAATAGCACTCGATGACGAGCCGAGCCCGTGGGACAGCGGAATTTCACTCTGCATTTCAATATGCAGGGCCGGCAGTTCTTTATTGTACTTTTCTGCAATGGAGCGCGCTGTTGTGAATAATAAATTCGTTTCATCTGACGGCAGTACAGACAGTGCAAAGTCTTTAAACGACACTTTGAAGGAATCTGCAAGTGTCGCTTCTATATATAAAAACTTGTTAATTGCAACGCCGATTGAGTCAAATCCCAGGCCGAGATTGGCACTGGAGGCTGGTATTTTTAATGATAAATCAGCCATCTTACTGCTCTAAGCTTTCGATGTATTCGACTATTTTTTCTTCATCGAGCGGCAGCTTTTTCGGCTGGTCGAGCGCGACTTCCATCGCTGTGTCAGGGTCTTTCAAACCGTTTCCTGTTAAGACAGTTACGACTGTGGAACCTTTTTGTATGCTGCCGTTTTCAACCGATTTAAGAACACCTGCAAGTGATGCAGCAGATCCCGGTTCACAGAAGACACCTTCAGTTGACGCGACGCGTTTATAAGCAGACAGTATTTCTTCATCAGTGACGGAATCAATTTTACCGTCGGATTCATCGCGGGCAGCCGCTGCCTTATCCCAGCTGGCAGGATTTCCGATACGGATGGCAGTGCCGACCGTTTCCGGATTTTCAATCACTTTATTTTTAACTATGGCCGCTGCGCCTTCAGCTTCGAAGCCGTACATTTTCGGCAGCGACGTTCCTTTTTTCTCGTTATATTCTTTAAAACCTTTCCAGTAGGCTGCGATATTTGCTGCATTGCCGACAGGAATACATAAGTAATCCGGTGCTTTGCCTAAAGCATCAATCACTTCAAAGGATGCTGTTTTCTGGCATTCGATGCGGTAAGGATTCAATGAGTTTACGAGCTCAATGCCGTCGTTGTCTTCGGATATCTTACGTACAATTTTCAGTGCATCATCAAAATTCCCTTCAATTGTCACTGTTTTAGCGCCGGACATCATAGCCTGTGTTACTTTGCCTACTGCCACTTTCCCTTCCGGCAGCACAACGATTGAATTTAAACCGGCGCGAGCAGCGTAGGCAGAAGCCGCAGCGGAAGTATTTCCTGTAGACGCACAAATTACCGTATGCGCTCCCTCTTCCTTCGCTTTTGCAACAGCCAGCACCATGCCGCGGTCTTTAAATGACCCTGTCGGATTTAAGCCTTCAAACTTGGCATGCAGTTCTATGCCGAGCTCTTCAGACAGTTTCTCTAACTTGATTAATGGAGTGTTTCCTTCATACAAAGTCAATTCGGGTGTGTTTTCATTTACTGGTAAATATTCTTTATATTCTTTTAAGACACCTTGCCAAGTCATAATTATTCAGCTCCATTTATTTTATACACCGCAGCCGGGGCGAATGTATCTTGAATTTTTTGCAATGTTTGTGCGCTCATTTTTAAAGTTCTTAACGCTGCATCTTCAGTACTAAGAATTTCAAACTGGATATCCTGAGATGTTAAATACGATTCCGCTTCAGGCAGTGATCCTTTAAATCTTAAATAATAAGCACTGTCCGGCAGCTCTGTTGCCAGTTCGCCCTTTTCTTCAGGTATGTTTTTCGCTTTCGCTGTAATTACCGCACTGTTAATCATATCGCTGACTACAGCTGATGCAGTCTCATAGCCGCCCGCACCCGGGCCGTAAAACATCGCTTCGCCGATCATATTGCCATTGACGAATACTGCATTTTTCTCATAGTGCACGTTCGCCAGCTGATGCTTTGTATCGACAAAAATCGGTTCAATCGAAAGATTGTATTTATCTTCGAGATCTTCTGCAACACCGAGCAGTTTTAATGTTAACCCTGCACTTTCAGCCAGTTTTATATCTTTAATATCCACGTTCGTAATACCGTTTAAATTCACCTGGTCGAGCGTGAACTTTTTATTAAAAGCGAGCCTTGCGAGCAGCAGTGTTTTACGTGCTGCATCAATTCCTTCGACGTCCGCTGTCGGATCTGCTTCGGCGTAGCCGATTGCCTGTGCGTCTTTTAAAGCATCGTTATAGTCCCAGCCGTCAAACGTCATTTTCGATAAAATATAATTTGTCGTGCCGTTTAATATACCCATAACTTTTGAAATCCTGTTGGCATTTAAACTGTGCTGCAGCGTATGAATAATCGGAATCCCGCCGGCGACAGCCGCCTCGTAATATAAGGCTGCAGAGTTCTCTGATGCCGTTTGCTCCAGTTCATCGATATGAACAGCGAGCATATCTTTGTTCGCCGTCACTACCGGAATACCGCGCTTTAAAAATTTATTGATAATATCTTTCGTACTGTCAATTCCGCCCATTACTTCGACAGCAAGATCGATATCTGCATTTTCAATTTCAGTAATATCATCGGTCACCCGAATACCTGACACATCAGCCGTTCTCGTTTTCACCGTGTCTGAAACCAGAATATGGGTAATTGTAAAGCGCACCCCTGACGATGAATGTATCAAATCTTCGTTTTCTCGCAATAAATTAACGACACCGCTGCCGACGGTGCCCATGCCGAGTAAAGCAATCTTCTTATCCATAGTGACCTCCAATATTAAGTAGTATGAATACTCATATTAGAGTGCTTCTGAAAAAATTTCAAGGTATTATTCTGAAAACTCTACACTTTTCTAAACTTTTCATGTATTATAAGACCCTAAAACTAATATAAAAAAAGGTGTTAAATATGAAAGTAGCTAAATTTGGTGGAAGTTCCCTATCTAATGCAACACAAATCAAGAAAGTCGCATCCATTGTACAGAATGATAAAGATATTAAAACCATTGTGGTCAGTGCGCCCGGCAAACGCCGCGATGACGATGTTAAAGTTACCGACATGCTGATTGCACTCTGCACAAACAAAATTGCAGGTCTCGATACTGAAGAGGCTTTGACTGAAATTCTGATGCGTTACAAATCGATTGTCGAGGAATTATCTATTGATTCATCTCTGCTCGATAATTTCGAAAGTATTTTAAGAGATTATTTGAATACGATTGAAGACAACGATTACTTGCTCGACGCTCTGAAATCACGCGGCGAGGATTTTAACGCCCGTCTAATCAGTACATATTTTAACTCGCTCGGCATCAGTGCCAAATACGTTTCTCCCGAAGAAGCCGGCATTAGAGTGACAAACACTCCTGCCAATGCCCGTCTGCTCCCTTCATCGTACGATGAAATTAACAAGTTAAAAGATTATCCCGAAGATGTCCTCGTTATTCCGGGTTTTTACGGAATTGCAGACAACGGTAATATCGTAACGTTCGCGCGCGGAGGTTCCGATATTACCGGAGCAATTATTGCACGCGGCATTCGAGCGGACATTTATGAAAATTACACAGATGAATCACACATCTACGCAGCCCACCCGGGTATTATCGAAGAGCCTTACAAAATTGAAGAAATTACCTACCGCGAAATGCGTGAACTGGCTTATGCCGGCTTCGGTATTTTTCACGATGAGGCGCTCGAACCGCTGTATCAGGAAAAAATTCCTGTGATGATCAGAAATACTAATGAGCCGCATATTGAAGGGACTAAAATTGTACCGGAACGTAAACTTAATCCAGACATACCAGTTATCGGCTTCAGCTGCGATGAAGGATTCACTTCTATTTCACTGCATAAATATTTACTGAATAAAGAAATCGGTTTTACGCGCCGTATTTTGCAAATACTTGAAGACTATCAGATTTCGTATGAACATATGCCGTCCGGTATCGATGATATTTCTATTATTATGCGCTCAAATCAGTTCGAAAATAATAATTCACTGGATAAAATCATCGAGGAAATCGACCTCCAGCTTGAACCTGAATGGATTGAAGTCGAAGAAGATTTAAGCCTGCTCTTTATCGTGGGACTCGGTATGGCCCGTCAAATCGGTATCGTCAGCCGCGTCACCGCTGCCCTTGCTGAAGAAAAAGTGAATATCCGGATGATGAATCAGGGTTCTACAGAGTACAGTATGATGTTCGCAATTCAAACGAAAGATCACGAACCGTCAATCAGAGCATTGTTCAGAGAGTTTTTCTAAGGGATTATCCTTTAACTAAAATACGCGCACATCTATAATGGACATAGTATTTAAATTTTAGGAGTGACCGGCTTATGAGTCTTCAGACACGGGTAAATTATATTAACCGCTACCGGGAAATTGCTATGCAGTTTTCCAAAAGCGGGCTTGGCTTTCTCATAGAAGAAATCGGTCTCGACCGTGTGATTTCGCTGCCTAAGCGTATTTTGCTGCGCCAGCAGAACGATGAAGTTCTCGAAAAGACTTATGCGGAGAGAATCCGTATTTTTATCGAAGAGATGGGAACGACGTTTATTAAACTTGGACAGATTGCCTCAACGAGGGGGGACCTGCTTCCGCCTGACCTGATTAAGGAACTCGAGAAACTCCAGAGTCATGTGGCGCCGTTCCCGGCAGCTGAAGCCCGGAAATTAATTGAAGAATCATTGGAGGCTCCGATTGATGAACTCTTTATGATTTTTGATGATACGCCTGTCGGCTCTGCTTCAATCGGCCAGGTTCACCGGGCCATGCTGCATACCGGTGAAGATGTGGCTGTTAAGGTTCAGCGTGCAAACATAGAAAAGACGGTCCGTACCGATCTTGAAATCCTCCGTCATCTTGCGGTGCTCGCGGAATCCAATCTTGAATGGGCGAGAAACTACCAGGTTACGGATATGATTGAAGAATTCTCCGATGCGCTGATTAATGAGCTCGATTATACGATTGAAGCGCGCAACGTAGAACGCATCGGCAAGACTCACAAAAATGACGATAAAATAAAAATCCCTGAAATCTACTGGGAATATTCGACAAAAAATGTCATGGTAATGGACTTTATTAAAGGCATTCCCGTGAATCATTTTGACGAGCTGGATAAGCTGAATATCAATAGAAGCGATCTTGCCGAGACACTCGCGAGAGCGATTTTCCAGCAGATTTTTGAAGAAGGATACTTCCACGGCGACCCGCATCCCGGTAACGTGAGCGTCCTCACAGACGGCACGCTTGTCTTTTTGGATTTCGGTATGATCGGCCGGCTGACCAGCGACCTGAAAAATAATTTCGGTTCCCTGCTCATTTCTCTGATGCGGAAAGATTCAGACGGCGTCGTTAAAGCAATTGTTAAAATGGGTGTCGTGCCGAGCGATGTATCTATGCGCGACTTAAACCGCGAAACTGAAATTATGCGCGATAAGTATTACGATGTACCGCTCTCAAAACTCAATTTCAGCGATGCAGTAAATGATCTGTTCGGTATTGCCAATAAGTATAAAATCAAACTGCCGCAGGACTTTACTATACTTGCGAAAACGCTTTTGACACTGGAAAGTGTCGTCAGCCAGCTGGATCCGGATTTCAGCATTATGGATGTCGCGGAACCATTCGGCAAAGCTTTGCTTCTCGAACGCTACAATCCAAAAAATCTGCTGAATTTCCAAATAGATGAAATTCAGCAGCTCGGCAGTGAGTTAAGAGAAGTCACGGAAAATGTACATCAGTTCTCGAAGGGGCTGAAGAATCAGAACCTGCCGATTGAAATTGATGTTAAAGGCCGTTCGCAGTTTTCGAAACATCTCGACAGAGTGATTAACCGTCTGTCGTTCAGTATCGTCCTGCTCGCCTTCAGTATTGTCATGGTCGGCTTAATCGTGGGTTCGGCGATACTTGGTGAAGGCAGTATTATATTCAGAATTCCGATTATAGAAATCGCTGCGATATTTGCCATGGGCATGTTTATCTGGCTGCTCTGGTCAATTGTTAAATCCGGGCGGTTTTAAACAAAGAAAATGCACCTGAATCAATCAGACTCAGGTGCATTTTTTATCTTTTAATTTAGTAAGGAATTAAAGTTAAATATAAAACATATAGCCGTCAAATTCATCGGTATCATTGTCAACGATATCGTGCAGTGTTGTGTGGTCCAGCACATCATTTACCGCATCTCTGATACGTTTCCATAAGAAACTTTCATTTTTAGTTTCGTGGCTGTCGGCATCGACAATCATAATATTTTCTTCAACAGCGCTGAATACCTGCCCAACTGTGATTTCATCAGGAGCATAGTTCAGCTCATAGCCGCCGTAGGCACCTCTAGTACTTTTAACGAGACCATCTTTTTTTAAATTCGCAACAATCTGCTCTAAATACAAATCGCTGATATCGCGTTCTGTAGCGACCGATTTTACACTGCGCTTTTTAACGCCGTAGTCTTTCGCAAGCGTCAGCATAAAATATAAACCATATCTTCCGCGAGTGGATATTTTCATTGTTACACCTCAATAATTTTAGTTCATCTAGTTTTTATATTATAATTAAATATAACATATCTTTTAAAATAAGGTGAAATACTATGAATAAACAACCATTAAGCTACCGCATGAGGCCGGAATCAATCGATGAAGTTCTCGGCCAGGAGCATCTTGTCGCGAAAGGCGGTATTATCAGACGCATGGTCGATGCCAAAAGACTGTCTTCAATGATACTTTACGGTCCGCCGGGCATCGGCAAGACCAGTATTGCCAGTGCCATCGCAGGCTCTACTAAATATAAGTTCCGCACCTTGAATGCCGTGACGGATACGAAGAAAGATATGCAGATTGTCGCAGAAGAAGGTAAAATGAGCGGCAGTGTCATCCTCCTCCTGGATGAAATCCACCGTCTCGATAAGGCGAAGCAAGACTTCCTCCTTCCCCACCTTGAAAAAGGAACAATTATTTTAATCGGGGCAACGACATCCAATCCATATCACGCGATTAACCCCGCCATCCGCTCGAGAACCCAGATTTTTGAACTGGAACCGCTTAGTACTGAAGATATTAAAACTGCCTTGCACCGCGCTTTAGAAGATAAAGACCGCGGGCTCGGCGAATATAATATCGAAATCGCTGACGACGCTGTTGAACACTTTGTCACATCGGCACACGGCGATGTCCGAAGCGCTTTAAATGCTCTGGAACTCGCAGCCTTAAGCACTGATGCGGATGAAGACGGCGTCATTAAAATTACTCTGAAGGATGCGCTCGACTGCATGCAGAAATCCGCCTTTCTGCACGATAAGGACGGCGATATGCATTACGACGTGATGAGCGGACTGCAGAAATCCATCCGCGGCAGCGATGTTGACGCTTCCCTCCACTACTTAGCACGTTTGATTGAAGCAGGAGATCTCGTTACAATCGCGCGCCGGCTGCTCGTCATCAGCTATGAAGATGTCTCGCTGGCGAACCCGAACATCGCTTCGCGTACACTCGATGCCATTATCAGCGCAGAACGATTAGGATTCCCGGAAGCGCGAATCCCTTTATCTCAGTCAGTCATAGAACTCGCTCTGTCACCGAAGTCAAATACAGCAATATCGAGTATAGACAGCGCCTTATCCGACGTACGTAAAGGCCGGGGCGGTGCCGTACCGAGACATCTGCGCGACGGTCACTACAAGGGCGCGAAAGAACTCGGCAATGCTGTCGGCTACAAATATCCGCACAATTATCCAAATCATGTCGTCGCCCAGCAGTACCTGCCTGACACGCTGGTTAATCAGCGCTACTATAAAGATGACGGCATCAGCAAATACGAAGCGTCGCTCAACGAGACCTATCATAATTTGAAGAAAATGAACAAAGACGCCGATTACGACAGGAAAAAATAATTTGAGACAGCCACCCATTATGTTATACGGGTGGTTTTTTTGTTATGCGCGAGCTTCCGCGGAGGGACGAAAAAGACGCTCTCTGGCTGAGTAAACGGATTACTCAGTCAAAGAACAGCTCTCTCTGATTCGGTGGCGCGCAAATACCTGACCCGTGCCACCGACAATTCACGGTGGCGCGCAAATACCTGACTTGTGCCACCGAAATTCTACGGTGGCGCGCAAATACCTGACCCGTGCCACCGACAATTCACGGCGGCGCGCAAATACCTGACTCGTGCCACAGAAATCTCACGGTGGCGCGCAAACGCCCGACCCGTGCCACCGACAATCCACGGCGGCGCGCAAGACTCTCATAAGACTAAAAAAAGACAAAAAAATAGCCACCAAGTAAACTTGGTGACTACCGAAATACCCAACGTAAGCCGTGTGTTATAGTTGATTATTTTGGCCTGCTATTTGCAGGTGGGTGCCCTGTTTCCAACTCCAAACGTCCTACTTAGTACATAGGCTTGTTTTTTGAAGGAAAACCAATTAGGCTCCCGATAAAAAAAGTGTTAGGTCAAAATATAAGTCAACACATCACGAACTCTTCAGGAATTTCTATTAATATAATAATACCACATATTTTTGAGATGTAAACCAAAAAGCTTGAAAGCGCTTTAAAATATTTGGCATACGTCTATATGACAGTTTTCACAGTTAATCATATGCCGCAGTTTATCGATGTCGTGAATTGTAATAACTTTGTTTTCCACAGATATAATCCCCTGTTTTTTCAAGTCGCCGAGGAAACGGTTAACAACTTCTCTCGATGTGCCGGACACGAAACCTAGTTCCTGATTGGTTACTTTCACCGTAATCCTTATGCCGTCCGGCACAGTTTCCCCAAACGAATTCGACAGCCGGATTAAATTCGAACACAGTGCGCCGAGTTTACCGTACATCACATTATCACGAATTTTCGTTACCGCGCGCTGCCTGTCTATTTCCATCCAGCGCATCCACTCCATCTTCACATCTTCATTGTCCATAATGATTTTTTCAAACTCTTTTTGAGACAACCGGAAAAGTGCAACATCTGTCTTTGCTCTGGCTGATGTATTATGTGCCTTCGGACCGCAAAATAAGGTCACCGCACCAAATATTCCTTTTTCACTTAGTAGGTTTGTCGCAAGCTCCGCCCCTTCTTCTTGCATTCTGCTGATAAAAACCTGTCCTTTTTGAACCAAATAAATGTAAGCGGTCGGGTCGCCCGGATGATATATGAATTCACCTTTTTTAAAGGTGATCCTGCTCCCGCTTTCTTCGATCAGACTGATGAGATGTTCCGGATAAAAAATGGCTTGATCAATCATTTTCCGCCTCCCTCATTTTATTAAATATTATCACAAAGTGTGATATTTATCACTTTTTTATAAACAAATATATTCTACAATTTATGTATATAAAACTGAGAGAAAAGAAGGTGAAATCATGTCTGAAGAAAAGGATAAAATTAAAAAAGAAGAAAAACGCAATGAAGATAATCATCATAAGCTTGATTTGCGCGGCACTTTTATGATGGTAATGGCGATTGGCGGATTGATGCTTTTAAGCTGGTTCGGCGCATTTATATTATTTATGGAAAGGATGTAAGCTATTAAATGCATAAATACGAAAAAATATGGATTTCACTTGGAACAGCTTCACTTGCAGTATTTTTAATTATTTTAGGTATTTCAGCTGTTCACGGCGGACACACGCCTGCTGCGAGCGGCATCGAGACTATTAATCCCGAACATGTCCGGGAAGATGCCCGCTTCAGTGAACCGGGGCTTAAGAAGGCCACAGACGGCGATCACGATTATGATTTATATTTTCTTGCCAGCGCTTTTATGTACGAACCGAGAGAAGTTGAAATCCCTGCAGGTTCTACTGTAAAAATTCACGTGACGAGTCCGGATGTCGTTCACGGTTTCCAGGTCGTCGGAACGAACGTTAATATGATCGCTGAACCGGGGCTCGTTTCTACATATGAAATGACCTTTGATGAGCCCGGTGAACATCTCATTGTCTGCAATGAGTATTGCGGTGTCGGTCATACCGATATGACATCGACGCTGAAAGTTGTAAATGGAGGTATTGCTAATGAGTAACTATACCGGCTCTGAGATTTTTTCAAGTAAAACAAAAGTAGATAAAAAAGACGGTAAACTTGTGCTCGCGAACATGATCTGGGTTTCATTTGCCCTATTAATCGGAGGGACTGCCGGACTTCTGCAGACTCTCGTCCGGTCGGGGCAGTTCGAACTGCCTTTTGGCATCGGCTATTATCAGCTCCTCACGCTGCACGGTGTAATTCTTGCTCTTGTTATGACATTTTTCTTTATAATGGGTTTCCAGATTGCAGCGTTGTCAAGAACTGCCGGCTCATTCAGCACTTCTGAACTGAGACTCGGCTGGACGGGCTTCTGGGTCATGACAGCCGGGACTTTAATGTCCGCGGCAATGATTGCTTTAAATGAAGCGAGTGTGCTGTATACATTCTATGCACCGCTTCAGGCGCATGCTGTCCACTATATCGGCCTTGCCCTCGTCATCGTCGGTACATGGATTTCAGTTGCTGGCCAGCTGATGAGATACTTCAGATGGCGAAAAGAAAATAAAGGACAGAAAACACCGCTCTTAAGTTATATGACGGCAATTAACAACGTCATGTGGATTGTTTGTACTATCGGAGTCGCTGCAACGGTGCTGTTTCAGTTTATACCTTGGTCGCTCGGTTGGGTTGAAACGATTAACATTTCGCTGAGCCGCACCCTGTTCTGGTATTTCGGTCATCCGCTCGTTTACTTCTGGCTCCTGCCTGCTTATATGGTCTGGTATGCCGTGATACCGAAAGTGCTTGGAACGAAAGGTTTCTCTGATAACCTGGCACGTTTAGCTTTCGTACTGTTTTTATTCTTCAGTATTCCAGTCGGTATTCACCACCAGCTTGTGGATCCCGGGATCGATGCTTTCTGGAAAGGTCTGCAGGTTGTTCTGACCTTTATGGTTATAGTGCCGTCGCTCATGACTGCGTTCAGCATGTTTGCCGTCTTTGAAACATACGGCCGCAAACAGGGCGCCCGCGGCCTGCTCGACTGGTTTAAAAAGCTGCCGTGGACCGACGCACGTTTTGTACTTGTTTTTATCGGCATGCTGTTTTTCATTCCGGGCGGACTCGGCGGTATTATTAATGCTTCCGGTCAAATGAATCAGCTGGTGCATAACACGATATGGATTGTCGGACACTTCCATATTACTGTCGGCGCTCCTGTTATTCTGACTTACTTTGCTGCCATGCTGTTCCTGCTGCCTCATATAACAGGCAGAAAAATTGATAAAATCGCCAATAGACTCGGGCTGTTCCTTGCTTATACATGGGCACTCGGCATGGGTATTATGTCTCTTGCCATGCACTGGGCAGGCCTTCGCGGCGCACCGAGACGTTCTACATTTTCAGAATACGGCGGAGCTGATATTGCTTCTGAATGGATAACTTACCAGGTGATGCAGGCCGTCGGTGGCTCCTTCCTGTTTATCGCTATCATTATTGCAATACTCCTGTTCTTAAAACTGACTACCGGACCAAAAGTAAACGATCCGGAGGAATTTCCTGTCGCAATGTTTATGGACCAGGAGGAGCCGGTTGTTAAATGGGTGGAAAACTGGAGATTGCTGATCATTATTACAATCTTCCTGATTCTCATTGCTTATACAGTTCCTGTTACGCAAATGTTTACTGAAAACATACCGGGAGCCAAAGGTTTTAAACTCTGGTAAATATAAGAAAAAACACTGGACTACACCAGTGTTTTTTCTTTTTCATTTTTAGGTTTTTCTGTCTTATGTTTAACATAATTAATTACCAGATGAATAAGTAAGGCAACGATAACAAAACCGATTCCAATGCCGAACATATTCAGGAAAAAGTAAACAGGCTCGCTTAAGTCGTGCAGAAACGGCCGTTCTTCAGTATAAAAATAATTGCTGCCGATTGCATTATTCAACAGCTGCATGCTGGTTAAATAAACTGCAAATAAAACCGCCGACTGAAGTGCACCTTTTAATGAAGGCACAAATCCCTTCGTAAAATACCTGATAAGCGGATAGACGATTATCAAGCTGTGCAGCATGAAAAATGACAGACCCAGCATATGAAGTGCCGGTGAAATACCGACCGGGTATATAAAAGATGCATATGCAAACAAACCAAAATAGAAAATTATCTGATCCAGCCACTTCTGTTCAGCAAAATATTGAATAATGATTAAATAGCACACTACTCTGCAGATGTGGAGCGGCAGTGAATCTGTCACTGTAAACTCATCAGCTAAAATGTAATAGCTGCCGCTGATGATTCGCTGAACAATAGCAAAAATCAGTATACCGAGCATTGCCCTTTTGGGATTTTCTTTAATCTGATAACGAAACTTAAACAGCATAAACAAAATAACAAAGATGCCGGCCAGATAAATTACATGATTAAGATCGCCGATTTGCACCAATGGTGCTTCAGGATCAAGAAATGACTGCATATGAACCTCCTTGTATATAAAAAAATAAACTGAGATTGTACAATCTCAGTTTAACCAATTCTTCTAGTCTTTTTCAACTTCTACGTCTATATGCAGTTCTTTTAACTGTTCTCTGGATACATCCGAAGGTGCATCCATCATTAAATCACTCGCATTTTGTGTTTTAGGGAACGCGATAACGTCGCGGATATTATCCGAACCTGTCAGGAGCATTACAAAACGGTCAAGACCGTATGCAATCCCGCCATGCGGGGGCGCACCGTACTGGAAGGCTTCAATCAGGAAGCCGAATTGGCTGTCGCGTTCTTCATCTGTGAAACCGAGCGCTCTGAACATTCTCTCCTGCAGCTCGGCATCGCTGATGCGGATTGAACCGCCGCCGAGTTCATAACCATTCAAGACGATATCGTAAGCATTGGCTTTCACTTCATGAGGTGCAGTTTCAAGTTTATCAATATCTTCACGCTTCGGTGATGTGAATGGATGGTGCGCTGCAAAATAGCGGCCGAGGTCTTCATCGTATTCGAATAACGGCCAATCGGTCACCCAGATAAAGTTAAACTGATCTTTGTCGACTAATCCTAAGTCCTTGCCGAGCTTGTTGCGCAGATTGCCGAGAGCAGCATGTACAACTGAATCTTTATCTGCAACAAATAAGACGAGGTCATCAGTATTTAACGATAAAGTCTCCGTTAATTCCTGCTTCTTGCTGTCATCAAAGAACTTCGCAATCGGCCCCTGCATGCCTTCTTCATTTACTTTCATCCAGGCGAGTCCCTTAGCTCCGTAGTTCTTAACGAATGCTTCCAGCTTATCGATATCCTTACGTGAATAATCCGGCGCTGCGCCAGGCACAACGATGGCTTTCACAGAACCGCCGGCCTCAACAGCTGCTTTAAATACTTTAAAATCAGCAGTGCTGCTGAACTCGTTTAAATTCTGCAGTTCAAGGCCAAAGCGCGTGTCCGGCTTATCCACACCGTAGCACGCCATTGCATCCTCATACGTAATACGCGGGAAAGGTGCTGGGATATCAAGTCCTTTTACCGCCTTCATTACATACTGAATCAGGCGCTCGTTCATATCGATAATATCTTCCTGGTCGGTAAATGATTTCTCAATATCTATCTGTGTGAATTCCGGCTGTCTGTCAGCACGGAGGTCTTCATCGCGGAAACATTTAACAATCTGATAGTAACGCTCCATGCCGGAAAGCATTAACAGCTGCTTGTAGATTTGCGGAGACTGCGGCAGCGCGTAAAACTCTCCCGGGTGGACACGCGACGGCACTAAATAGTCGCGCGCGCCTTCCGGTGTCGATTTTGACAGCACAGGTGTTTCAATATCCATAAAGTCTTCTTCCGCTAAAAAGTCTCTGACTGCTTTATTAATTATAGAACGCGTTTTTAATATATTTTGCAGTTTCGGACGGCGCAAATCAATATAGCGGTATTTCAGACGCGTATCTTCATTGATATTATCATCGCTTACTTGGAAAGGCGGTGTTTTTGCTTTAGCCAGAATTTCAATTTCTTCTGCATAAACTTCAATTTCGCCGGATTCTATATTTTTATTTACTTGTTTTTCATCGCGTTTTTTAACTGTACCTTTAATATCCACAACATACTCGGTACGGATTTTATCGGCAATCGTCAGTGCTTCCTTGGAAACGTCCGGATTAAAGACGACCTGAATCAGACCGTTCTTATCTCTTAAGTCGATAAAAATCAGTCCGCCAAGGTCGCGGCGCTTCTGCACCCAGCCTTGCAGATGAACTGTTTCGCCTGCTGTATCAAGTGTAACTTCATTAGAATATATTCTTGTCATCTACAATTCCTCCAGTGTATTAATTATATCGTCGAACGATAATTTTACGGTTTCACCCGTCTCCATATTTTTCAAGTCGGCCTGACGACTGTCAAGCTCATCTTCACCGAGCACAATAGTATACTGGGCGTTCTTTCTGTCAGCATCTTTCATCTGTGCTTTCAGTTTCCGGTTTTCATAATCCATATCCGCACTGATGTTGCGGCTGCGCAGTTTGTGCAGCAGCGTTCCTGCAGCATTCCGTGCTTCATCAGTCATAGTGCAGATATAAAGATCGATGCCTTTGTCTTTCGGAATTTCAATCCCTTCAGCTTCAAGGGCAAGCAGCAGACGCTCGATGCTGAGTGCAAAACCGATTCCGGTTTTATCCGGCCCGTCCATCATCTCGAGCAGTCCGTTGTAGCGTCCGCCGCCGCATAGAGTCGTAATAGCACCGAAACCTTCGGCATCGCTCATCAGCTCAAAAGCTGTGTGCGTATAGTAATCGAGGCCGCGTACCAGATTATAATCCACTTCATAATTAATATTAAGTTCATCCAGTTTCGCTTTAACAGTTTCAAAGTAAGCTTTTGACTCATCGTTTAAATAATCGTACATGCGCGGTGCTGTTTTAACGAGCTCGTGATCTCGGTCTACCTTACAGTCGAGAATGCGCATCGGATTCGTATTAATACGTGTCTGGCAGTCATTGCAGAATTCATCGATGCGCGGTGAAAAGTGTTCAACCAGCGCTTTATTGTATTCGTTGCGGCTCTCGATATCACCGATTGAATTAATTACAAGCTTCAGATTTTTAAGGCCGAAGGACCGGTAAATATTCATAAGCATACTTAAGACTTCCACATCGATCAGCGGGTCTTCAACCCCGATTGCTTCAACACCGAACTGAACGAACTGGCGGTAGCGCCCTTTCTGCTTGCGTTCATAGCGGAACATCGGCGCCAGATAAAAAAGCTTCACCGGCTGCTCAACGTTGTGCTGCATTTTATTTTCAATATAACTGCGCACAACAGGCGCCGTCCCTTCCGGACGCAGCGTCAGACTGCGGTCGCCCTTATCTTTAAATGTATACATTTCCTTATTCACAATATCTGTAGAGCCGCCGACTGCTCGGACAAAAAGGTCTGTTGATTCAAACATCGGTGTACGGATTTCTTCATAATTATAATTCTTTGCAATCTCGTGCAGTTTTTTCTCAATATACTGCCATTTATAAGATTCTTCCGGTAATATATCCTGTGTTCCTCTCGGTACCTGTATCATTATCATCACTCCTGAATTTTTTATAAAAAAATAAAATCCCTTATACCGGGAAACGGTATAAGGGACGAAATGGTCGTGGTGCCACCCTAAGTTCAGCACAAAAGTGCTCTTTCAACAGATAACGGCTGTGACCGCTGTATATACAGCTTCTTTAGCAAAGTGTCGGCAAATATCATTTGGAGCATTCACTTTCAGCCTGGGTGAATTTCTCTGTGCCTCATTATAGATATTCTCTTCGCCATGAAGTAAAGGTATTAAGTTGAATTATTCTCTTTATAATAGTCAGATTTTTTATCTTTGTCAAGCTAACGCTTTAAATAACTGTCGATTCCTTCCATAATAGCTGTGACCATTTCGTCCTGATAATCTTCCTGATTTAATATATAATCATCAAACTCATTACTCAGGTAGCCGAGTTCAATTAAAACTCCGGGATAATCAAGCTGCCAGACGACCTGGTACTGCATGACCTGGTTGCCGCGGTTAAACAGCAGCGAATGCTCATCGAGCGCTGCATTTAAATGTTCACCGAAGTCTTCCTGGTTCGGGTAGGTATAAAAGGTTGTAAAGCCTGAAATCGCAGGGTCATCAAAAGCGTCGCTGTGCAGGCTGATAAATAAATCTGCCTCGACTTTACGGTCATCAAGACTCACGGTTTCATCTGCTCCACGGGTCATAATTACTTCCGCCCCTGCTTCTGTGAGCGATTGCTCAAGCATGGAGGCAATTGAGTAGACAATTGTGTCTTCATTTTCGCCGTATTTACTCGGCGCCCCGGGGTCTTCGCCGCCGTGCCCGGGATCGAGGGCAACTGTCGTGCCGCTGAAGTCGTAGCTCACTTCATCATCAGCTTCTGAAAAGTCCATCGTAATTAATTCTTCCGGTTCATGTATAACATTTTTATATACATAAACCGACAGCAGGACAATACCGAGCGCAATAATGATAAAGAAGAGCGGTTTAATATACAGATGCTTTTTATACTTCAGGAAATAGCCGATTGCATCAGCCGATTTTTTGAAGATTGCTTTAATTGAATCCATCAGATGATTTTACCGTCCTCGGCTTCGTAAATAATAGTGATTGGTCCATCGTTAATCAGCCTTACGTCCATATGTTCCCCGAAAAACCCTTCTTTTACAACAAGGTCGTGTTCGCGCAGCGCTTCATTGAAGACCTTGTAAAGTGCTCTTGCATCTTCACCGGAAGCTGCTTCTGTGAAACTTGGACGATTGCCTTTCAGGGTGGATGCATACAGAGTGAACTGGGACACACTTAAAATTTCGCCGCCGACTTCTTTAATCGATAAATTAATCTTGCCTTCCTGATCATCAAAAATACGGGCATTCGCAATCTTTCTTGCAAGGACGCGTGCATCTTCCTCTGTAGATGTTTTACTGACGCCCACCAGTAAACAGTAGCCGTCGTTAATCTCATTATACATTTCGTTGTTGGCAACCAGCGCGTGGGAAACTTTCTGTAAAATGATTTTCATCTCTTATACCTCACTTAAATACGCGTTCAACGCTGTATATATCTTTTAGTTGTTTAATTCTGTCTACTGCACGATACAATTCGTGCTTATTCGGAACCATAATAGATAAACTCACTCTCGCCTGTTTTGTTTCATCAGCAAGGCCGTTCACACGTGTAATCGGGACTTTCAGGCTGGAAATTAAGTTTAAGATTTCATTTACAAGACCGTTGCGGTCATAGCCTGTAATTTCGAGATCCACCTGATATCTCTTATCTACATTTTTATTGCCGACCCATTCGACATCGATCAGACGCTCGGTTTCATGGATAATATTCGGACAGGTAATGACGTGGACTTTGACCCCGTGTCCTTTCGTTATATAACCGATAATATCGTCCCCTGGAATCGGATTGCAGCATTTAGACAGGTTAATCAGCATATTGTCCATGCCTTCGACATATACGCCGGATTCAGTTGTTATTTCTTTATAATGATGTGTGCGGTCGATTTCCTCAATCTGATTCGATTTTTGTTCAGCTTCTTTAATTTTCTCAAGAAGACGGTTTGTCACCTGGTTTGCTGTAACTCCGCCAAAACCGATCATCGCAAACAGATCATCTTCATCGTGCAGATTATAGCGTGCGAGCACACCTGATACATTATCATCCTGGATTACATTGTCCGGATTATAACCGCGCGCTTTTATTTCAAGCTCAACAGCCTGCCGGCCTTTTTCAATGTTTACTTTGCGATCCTGCTTCTTGAAGAAGGACCGGATTTTATTGCGGGCACTGGATGTTTTGACCATTTTCAGCCAGTCGATGCTCGGTCCGTATGACTGCTTGCTCGTTCTGATTTCGAGAATATCGCCAGTTTCAAGCTCATGGTCAATCGGTACGATTTTACCATTCACTTTGGCACCGACCATCTTATTCCCTACTTCGGAGTGAACCTGGTAGGCAAAATCAATCGGAATCGCTCCCTGAGGGAGTTCAATAACATCGCCATCCGGTGTAAAGACATATACCTTGTCGCTGAGAAGGTCTGTTTTCAGCGCCGCCATAAATTCTTCTGCATCAGGATTATCGGTTTCATTGCCGACGATATCTTTAAACCAGTCAAGCCTTGCATCAAGCGATGCTTTGTTCGCATCGACACCTTCTTTATAGGCCCAGTGCGCAGCTACACCATGTTCTGCAATCTCATGCATTTCATGGGTGCGGATTTGAATTTCCAGCGGATCGCCGTTCGGTCCGACAACAGTCGTGTGCAGCGACTGGTACATATTCGGCTTCGGCATAGCGATATAATCTTTAAATCTGCCAGGCATCGGCCGCCAGATTGTGTGAATAATTCCGAGCGCCGCATAACAATCCCGCACATCATTGACCAGTACGCGGATGGCAAGCAGATCAAATATCTGCTCAAACTGTTTCGACTGCTTCTGCATTTTCTTATAAATACTGTAGATATGTTTCGGGCGGCCGGATAAATTATGCTCCACCGAACTCGAGTCAAGTTCCGAATCTATTTTTTCGATTGCTTCATCAATAACATTTTCCCGTTCACTGCGTTTCTTTTTCATCAGACTGACAATACGGAAATACTGTCCCGGTTCTATGTATCTTAGTGCCGTGTCCTCAAGTTCCCACTTAATGCTTGAAATACCGAGGCGATGGGCAAGCGGCGCATATATTTCCAGCGTCTCCCGCGAGATACGCACCTGTTTTTCTTCAGGCATTGCTTTCAGTGTCCGCATGTTATGCAGGCGGTCGGCCAGTTTTACTAATATTACGCGGATATCTTTCGCTATAGCGATAAACAGCTTGCGGTGATTTTCAGCCTGCTGCTCCTGATGGGAACGGTATTTTACTTTTTCAAGTTTCGTCACACCGTCTACAATAATTGCTACTTCTTCATTAAACATACTGATTAAATCATCATATGTATACTGAGTATCTTCAACGACATCATGCAGAAATCCTGCGACAATAGTCGGTGCATCGAGTTTCAGCTCTGCTAAAATTCCTGCAACCTGTACAGGGTGTGCGATATACGGCAGACCATTTTTACGGAACTGTCCCTCATGTGCTTCACGTGCCAGCTCGTATGCTTTTTTTATCATCTGCAAATCGCTGTCATCGAGATATTCACCACACATATTAAAAACATCTTGTGCTTCATACGGGTATTCCTTATTCATGGTCACGCCACCCTTCCGAAAATTTAGATATAAAATAATAATACTACAAATAAATGTCTAAAGAAACAGAACCTATAGAAAAAAGCCTGTATTTACAGGCTTTTCTTAACTTTCATAAGTGATTAATGAAATTGTATCATAACCATCGAGCAATTCCATTCCATTTAAATATTTAAGCTCAATCAGGAAAGCGATTCCGGCCACAACGCCGCCCATCTCTTCAATCAATTTAATCGTCGCCATAATCGTACCGCCGGTAGCGAGCAGGTCATCTGTAATGAGGACACGCTGTCCCGGTTTGATAGCATCCTTATGCATCGTCAGCACATTTGTACCATACTCGAGATCGTATTCGTACTCCAGTACCTCGCGCGGCAATTTACCTTTTTTACGCACCGGTGCAAAACCGATACCCATACTGTAAGCAACCGGGCAGCCGATAATAAATCCGCGTGCTTCAGGTCCGACAACAATGTCAACATCCTTCGCTGCAGCGTACTCTACAATCTGATCCGTTGCATATTTATATGCGGGGCCGTTATCCATTATCGTAGTGATATCTTTAAAACTGACACCTTCTTTCGGCCAGTTTTCAACTTCTGATACATACTGTTTTAAATCCATAATTTCCTCCAATTTACGCTGTAATTAATGTACGTAAATAATCTTTCATATTTTGGCCGGAAGACATTTTCAGTTTTGCCTCGGCTTCAATTTTAGTAGTTAAGCGTTTTAAATATTGACTGTTTTCTATATTGATCCCGCTCTGTACTTCATCCTTATATACTATACCATTTTCGAGGCGGATTCGTGACAAATCTGCTAAAATATCGGTAATAATTTTTAAGTTTCTCATCGAAGTGCCTATTCTTTTTGCAAGATGCGGCGCATGGATAGTTAAATCTATTGCCCCGTCCTTCGCATTCATAATAATTTCATCTGTCTGTTCAATCAGCTGTTTCGACGGCAGCCCTTCAAAAAACAGTTCATTTTTATCGTTAAAAATTACAATAATTTTAGAAGCCTGCAGCCCTTTCAATGTTGTCTTCAGCTCTTCAAGATCATAAGGAATATCCCGCAGCACTACAGTATCCACTGCAATCGGCAGCGGGTCCCCGTACGTAAAGTAATTTTCTTTGCCGTCATTACCTTCGCTCGTGACGAACAGATCATCGCTTTTAATAAGCGAAAAATCCTGCTCGTTTTTAGCACGCATATCAATAATCTGCAAATCGTCAATGCGCGCATCCATCAGGACCATCTGCAGTGTGCGCTTATGATTAAAGTCGTTAATATTCAGCCTGCCGATTAAACTGATTTTGTCGCCGCTCTGCACTTCGCTGTGAAGAAAACCGAATTTAAAGCCGATAATATCGATATCCAGCTCCTGCAGCGTAATTTTAATATGCGATAAGTCTTTGCCGACCTGACGGATACTCTTAACTGTCTGATTCGCAATCATAAATACCGGGGTATTAAAATCCTTGCCAAAAGGTTTTAATCTTCTGATGCGTTCAAAATCTTTCAGTGTTAAATTGTCACCCGTCACTTTATAATCAATATACTGAACAGGTTTTAAGTTAAGATTCAGCTCATTAAAATATCCGGTTATTGTTTTTTTAAATTCATCAAGAGAGTCTTCGTAGACCGATAAGCCGAGCGCCTGGGAATGACCGCCAAGCGTATTGAAATAATCGGGATAATTTTTCAGAACACCGAGGAGATCAATGCCTTCAATTGACCGTGCCGAACCTTTATACACATCAAAATCACTGCTCATAACAATCGCAGGCTTGCCGAATCTGTCGACGAGTCTCGATGCCACAATGCCGAGCACGCCCTGATGCCAGTCTTCGCCCGCGACAATATTAATTTCATTACTTTCATCGACCTGATCAGCCGCTTCCTTATAAATCGTTTCAACCAGTGCTTTTCTCTCGGTATTCAGTTCTTCAATGCCGGAGGCAATTTCATATGCACGGTTCTCATCATCCGCCAGTAACAGTTCCACACCAATTGACGCTTCGTCCATTCTCCCTGTCGCATTTAATCTTGGTGCAATAGTAAAACCGATTGTCTCTTCGTCAATTGTTCCTGTATGATTGCTCATTTTTAATAATGTTGATAAACCGAGCGGCATCTTCTGATTCAGTTCAGCGAGTCCTCTTGTTACGAGAAATTTATTCTCATCCGTCATCGAGACGATATCTGCGACTGTGCCTATAGCGACAAGTCCGAGATACTCATCTTTAGCGAGACCAAGAGCCTGGATAACCTTGTAAGCAGCACCGACACCCGCAAGTTCCTGGAAAGGATATTTACTTTCCGGATAACCGGCATGAACGATCACTGCATCCGGAATTTCATCTGCAAAAGCGTGGTGATCTATAATCACTGTGTCGATATTATTTTCACGGAGCAGTGCGATTTCCTTTGCTGCTGCGACACCGTTGTCAACCGTAATTACAAGATCTGCATTCCCGACGACTTCGAATTCAAAGAAATCGTAGTTCGGACCGTAGCCGTGTTCCATTCTGTTCGGGATAAAATAAAAAACATTTTCGTTTTCCGCTCTCAGCGCGTCGTATAAAATTGCGGTGCTGGTTATCCCGTCCGCATCATAGTCGCCGTAAATTAAAATTCGGGACTCCGCGTCCAGATGTTTTTTAATCATTGCTGCCGCTTCATTAATATTCGGCATATACTGCCAGTTATACTCTGACGGCGCCAGAATTTCATCCACCTGCTCCTGTGTATTATAACCGCGGTTTTCAAGCAAGGTTACTTCCAGATGATTCAATTTATATTCTTTTTTAATATCCTCGCTTAACTGTTCAGTGCGTTCCCGCACCTGCCATGTATATTTTGATGTAAACATAATTATCACCTTTTTAAAAAACGTCCAGGCGCACCCGGACGTTTTGAATTTACTATTATTATACTACCACTTTATCATCATTTTTAGCTTTCTCAGTATAGACAACAATTTCTCCGCCTGATTTTCTAAGCTGTCTGCGTTTTAAGACACCCCACAGCTGTATTGCAATGAAGAACGATGAATATACACCGCTCATCAGACCGATGAACAAGGCCAGCGAGAAGTTGAATATCGACGATGCACCGAAGAAGACTAAGAAGATAACCACGATTAAAACAGTCAGCACTGTATTGATTGAGCGTGTTGCTGTCTGTCTTAATGACCGGTTAATGACAATATTAATCTCTTCTTCGCTTCTGAACACTTTAATTTTCCGATTGTTTTCACGAATTCTGTCCATGGTCACAATCGTGTCGTTAATCGAATAACCGACAACGGTCAGTACTGCAGCGATTATAGTAATATCCACTTCGATGCGGAAGACAGAAAATACTGCAAGGATAATCAGCACGTCATGCAAGAGAGCCAGCACAGCAGGCAGCGCCATACGCCATTCGAACCGGATTGAAGCATATATAATAATACCGACAGAAGCGATAATCAGTGCAATAATTGCATTCTGTGCAAGTTCCTGGCCGATAACCGGACTGACCGTGCTGATCATAGGTTCATTGCCGTACATTTCATTAAAGTGTGTCTGCATCTCAGTCACTTCCTGCTGCGACAGATCAGTACCGTAGCGGGCAACAATTGTATCCGGTCCCGAGACTGTCAAGTTTTCCGGAGGAATACCGAGACTATCAAGCTCACTTTCGACTTCTTCAACTGCCGCCGTGCCGTCTGTCACAATATCTGCTCTTGTACCGCTTGTAAAGTCGATTCCAAGATTCAGCTTAAATACAAAGAGAATAATTACTCCTGCCGCGACGAGTAAAGCACTGAAGGCAAAAAACTTATTCGCATGCTTAACGAAATTAAAACGGTCCCATGGGGTACTTAAATCTTCAATCTCTTTACCTTCAGAGATATTATGAATACTTTTCGCATTTACCCCGAACCAGCCTTTTTTGTTATAAGCATAATTCGACTGAACAATCAGGGACATAATCACCCGCGTTAAGAATACCGCCGTAACAAAGCTCATTAAAATTGAGAGCATGAGCATAGTTGCAAATCCTTTAACGCTACTCGTACCAAAAATAAACAGGACTACAGCAGCAATTAAAGTTGTCAGGTTAGCATCAATAATGGTCCATAAAGAAGATGATGCCGCTTTTTTATATGCCTGTTTTAAACTGCGGCCGATACGCAGTTCATCTTTTATTCTTTCGTACAGAATTATATTTGCATCCACAGCCATACCGACACCTAATATCAGAGCCGCAATACCCGGCAAGGTCAGTACACCGCTGATCGCATTAAAACCGGCCAGTGTCAGGAATATATACACACTGAGTGTAATTACCGCAATAAAACCTGGTATTCTGTAGAATACAAGCATGAACAGAAATACAAGTCCAACACCAATCAGACCAGCTGTAACAGTTTCATCGAGCGCCTGCTCACCGAACTGCGCTCCGACAGAAGTAGAATATACTTCGTCGAGTTTTACTGGCAGCGAACCTGAGTTAAGAAGCGCCGAAATATTTTGTGCACGTTCGACGCCCTCCTGGCCTTCAAAGCCGCCTGAAATCATTACATCAGTCGAATTAATCGGCTGTGACACCGTCGGTGCAGAGATAAATTTCGGATTTTCTTTTTGCACTTCCTCTAGAAATGAATCTTCACCTTCTGTGAAATCCATCCAGATTACCATCAGGTTTTCACCCGGAGGACGCTGTGAAATTTCTTCAGTCACTTCTTTAAACTTATTGCTGTCACGCAGTTCTAAAGACACCATGGCATTGTTCATCTCATCATAATCCTGAGACGCACCGCCCTGGACTAAGTCTTTGCCGGACAGCAGTACATTATCGTCGACGTCGCGAATTGTCAGTTCAGCCTGGGTGCTTAAAAGCTCCCTTGCTTCCTGCTGGTCATCGACACCGGCAAGCTGCACTCTGATTCTGTTATTATCTTCAATTTGTATATTCGGTTCCGACACACCGAGTACGTTAACTCTTGAATCGAGTGTTGATGCTGTACTCCGGACTGCGCTGTCATCAATCGTATCTCCTTCTTCAAGAGGTTCGACCTGATAAAGAACTTCAAAACCGCCCTGGAGATCCAGACCGAGATTGACGTTATTTAATACATCTTTAAGCGTTAAGGCGATTGTTGTAAACAGTACGACAACAATCATCAGTGCAATAATTAATTTACTGGATTTCTTTTTCACGTTGACACCTCTAGTTTTTACAATGAGTTAATTATAACGTTAAAAATTACAAAGATAAATAAAAAAAGCCGACGAATGCCGACTTAGGTTTTTGTATTTATTTTACAACTTCTTTTAAAGCGACACGGTCAAATTTAAGAACTGCCGACTCATCAGTACGTAAGTACATGTGCTTCTGGTCGAAAGACTCTACAGTACCGTGCAAACCGCCGATTGTAATGACTTCATCGCCTTTTTGCAGTCCAGCCTGCATTTCCTGTACCGCTTTTTGTCTCTTTTGAGCCGGGCGGATCATTAAGAAATACATAACTAAAACTAAAACGATTATCGGTGCAAAAGTTACGAGTAATTCCATTGCGCAATTTCCTCCTGCTTAGAAATTTTTCGGATTTTCAGTATTCAATCCATAAGATTCGAAAAATGCTTCTTTAAAATCCAATAAATTATCATTTAAAATTGCAGTTCGAACATCTTCCATCAAGTTTAACAGAAAATAAAGATTATGATAAGTAGTAAGTCTCAATCCGAGTATCTCATTTGCTTTAAATAAATGTCTGAGGTAGGCACGTGTGTAGTTCTTACAAGTGTAGCAGTCGCAATTCGGATCCAGCGGTGTAAAATCGCGTTCGAATTTTTTATTTTTAACGACAACACGTCCTTCGGAAGTCATCGTTGTTCCGTTTCGTGCAATACGCGTCGGCAGTACACAGTCAAACATGTCGACCCCGCGGATAACACCTTCGATCAGAGCATCCGGCGAACCGATGCCCATTAAGTATCTCGGTTTATCTTCCGGCAGCAGGTGCACGGTTTCTTCGAGCACTCTGTACATTACAGGTTTCGGTTCTCCGACAGATAAGCCGCCGATGGAATAGCCCGGGAAGTCCATTGCTACTAAATCCTTCGCACTCTGTTCGCGGAGGTCTTTATACTCCCCGCCCTGGACGATGCCAAAGAGCGCCTGGTGTTTATCGTGTCCTTTTTTAATATGGTGATTGAGACCGCGGTCAGCCCAGCGTGTCGTGCGTTCAACTGACTGCTTAACGTAATCGTGGGTCGAAGGAATCGCTGCACATTCGTCAAAGCTCATCATAATATCTGAGCCGAGGTCATGCTGAATATCCATCGCGCCTTCCGGACCTAAAAATAATTTAGAGCCGTCGAGATGGCTCCGGAAATGGACGCCTTCTTCGGTAATTTTACGGCGATGGCTCAGGCTGAATACCTGAAAACCGCCCGAGTCTGTCAGAATCGGCTTGTCCCAGTTCATGAACTTATGGAGGCCGCCGGCTTCTTTAACAATGTCATTTCCCGGCCGCAGCCATAAGTGATATGTGTTCGATAAAATAATCTGTGAACCGATATCAGCAAGCTCTTCCGGAGACATCGTCTTGACTGTTGCGAGCGTGCCGACCGGCATGAAAATCGGCGTATCGATAACACCATGCGGTGTATGGAGCTTGCCGAGTCGCGCACCCGTCTGTTTGCACGTTTTAATATGTTCATAGCGAATTGCCAAAGTAGTCACCTCTTTAATATAAAATCATCGCATCGCCGAACGAGAAGAAACGGTATTCCGAGTCGACTGCATGGGCGTATGCATTTAAAATATGTTCTCTCGAACTGAACGCGCTGACCAGCATGACCAGCGAAGATTTAGGCAGATGGAAGTTCGTTATCAAGACGTCCACCGCCTTGTAAATAAAGCCCGGGTAAATAAAAATATCTGTAAATCCGGAGGCTTCTTTAAATTCGCCATGTTCATGCATAATAGTTTCGAGCGTACGGGTACTCGTCGTACCGACACTGATAATTTTACCGCCAGCATCTTTAGCCCGGTTCAGTTTTTCTGCCGCATCAGCTGTCATCATATAGAATTCGCTGTGCATTTTATGGTCTTCAATCGTTTCTGCTGCGACTGGACGGAAAGTTCCGAGGCCGACATGCAGCGTAATATAAACAATTTCAACACCTTTATCCTGAATCTCTTTCAGCAGTGTCTCGGTAAAGTGCAACCCTGCTGTCGGTGCTGCAGCTGAACCGGATTCCCGTGCAAAGACAGTCTGGTAGCGGTCTTTATCATCGAGTTTTTCTTTAATATACGGCGGCAGCGGCATTTCACCGAGTTCATCCAGAACCTGTTCCAGAATGCCGTCGTAAATCAGCTTCATATGATGAATACCTTCTTCGAATTTCGCTGTGCATTCCGCAACGAGCTTGCCTTCTCCGAAAGTAATCCTTGTACCTATACTGATTTTTTTCGCCGGACGGATGAGTACTTCGTATCCGCCGTCAAGCGGTTTTAAGAGCAGCATTTCAATTTTTGCGCCTGTTTCTTCTTTGATGCCAAACAGTCTTGCAGGCAGTACTTTCGTATCATTTAATACGAGTACATCCCCCGGAGTAAAATAATCCGCGACATCGTAAAAATGTTTGTCGGTCAAGTCGCCTGTCGTCTTATTAACAGCAAGCAGCCTTGAATTCGTACGCTCTTTTAACGGTGTCTGCGCAATTAAGTTTTCAGGCAGATGAAAATCAAATTCTTCTAACTTCATGTGTTTCCTCCTAAACCAGCTTAAGTCAAATCAATATTTTTAAAATATTCAAATGATTTCGCTGTGGCTTTACGCCCTCTTGGTGTCCGTTCCAAAAATCCGCGCTGGATTAAATACGGTTCATATACATCATTCAGTGTCACGACTTCTTCGCCGATGGATACCGCAACGGTTTCGAGGCCGACGGGACCGCCTCCGTATGTACCGATAATCGTCCGCATAATTTTATGGTCAACCGGCTCAAGGCCTTCCGGATCGACTTCCAGCACTTTAAGTGCATAATTCGTAGTATCTAGTGTAATTGCTTCTTCACCTTTAACCATTGAAAAGTCTCTGACGCGCCGGAGCAGTCTGTTTGCTATTCTCGGCGTGCCGCGTGATCTTCTCGCGAGCTCTTCCAAACTGTTTTCCGGAATCGCCACTTCAAAAATATCCGCTGTCCGCTCGATAATCAGCTTCAGACTGTCAAGGTCGTAATACTGCAGTCTGAGCTGTACCCCGAAACGGTCTCTGAGCGGTGCTGAAAGACTTCCGAAACGGGTCGTTGCGCCGACTAAAGTAAACGGCGGCAAATCAATTCTGATACTTCTCGCTTCATCGCCCTGACCGATGACCACATCGATAAAGAAATCTTCCATGGCGGAATATAAAATTTCTTCAACGAAACGCGGCAGTCTGTGAATTTCATCGATAAAGAGCACATCACCCGGTTCTAAACTGGATAAAATCGCAGCGAGGTCACCGGCTCGTTCAACCGCCGGCCCGGATGTCGTCTTAATATTAACGTTCATTTCAGCAGCGATAATATTGGCAAGCGTCGTTTTACCGAGCCCCGGCGGGCCATGCAGAATTACATGATCCAGCGCTTCTTCGCGCATTCTTGCCGCCTCGATAAACACGCTTAAATTATTTTTAAGCGCATCCTGTCCGATGTACTGCTGCAATTTTGCCGGCCGGAGCGATAATTCGAGCGACGCTTCATCATCGTGCTCATGCTCATCCAAAATACGTTCATCCATTACTTCACCCCGTTTAATTTAGTAATAGTTTAAGTCCAAGCTTCACTGCTTCATCAACAGAACTGATATTTTCTTTTGCAAGTTTCTTCTCGATGCGTGTCAGCTCACGTTTCGAGTAGCCGAGCACTTCAAGCGCAAGCAGCGCCTCATCGACGTAAACAGAATCCGCAGCAGCAGCCGCTGTTTCAGCAGGATCCGCTGTTTCATCCGGCTTCAGCTTGCCTTTTAAGTCGAGAATAATCTGGCTGGCACTCTTTTTCCCAATGCCCGGGAATTTCTGCATAAAAGCATTATCTTCCCGTTCTATTGCATTGATTATTTCATTCGGCGTTGCTGCAGCAAGTATAGCCAAGGCACTTTTAGGACCAATTCCGGTCACTTTCAGGAGAGATTTAAACATTGATTTTTCACTCTCACTGGTAAAGCCGTACAGCGTATGTGCATCGTCCCTTACAATGAGCTCCGTAAAAATCGTTACATCCGTATTGATATAGCCTTCAAGCCGGAACGGATTCGGTACGAGCAGCAAATACCCGATACCGCCTGTCTCTACAGTCGCTCCGGCTGGTTTGACTTCCGTCAGCTTACCTTTTATATACTGATACATTTATAATCACCTATTCTACAAATTCAAACTCTCCGCCTAAAATACGCACAATATTTCCAGCCTGTATACCCCGGTCGCGAAGTGCATCATCGATGCCCATCGTGCGCATTTGTCTCGCGAATCTGCGTACTGCGGCTTCGCGGTTAAAGTCTGTCATCATGAACAGACGTTCAATTGCTGCACCCGATACAACATAGGCACCGTCATCATCACGTGTAATTTCAAATTTATCAGGATCTTTTTCATGACGGTATACAACGCGGCTTTCCGTCTCAATCTCTTCTTTAACAACCGGCTGTTCTTCAAGCAGATCTGCCACTTTATATAGAAGCGCATCGATATTTTCACCCGTTGCTGCTGAAATTTGTACAATTTCACTCTCGGAGTCAATGCCGTCTATAAAGTTATTAATTATTTCTTCATCGTGATCGATTAACTCCACTTTATTTAAAGCGATAACTTCCGGACGCTCGAGGAGTTCTTCGTTAAACATCGCCATTTCTCTGCGGATAGTCTTATAATCTTCAACCGCATCTCTGCCGTCAGTTTCAGAAATATCCACTACGTGCACGAGCACTTTTGTTCTTTCGATATGACGGAGAAACTGGTGCCCGAGCCCTGTACCGCCTGATGCGCCTTCAATAAGTCCCGGCATATCAGCCATGACGAAGGTTCTTCCGTCTTTTGTTTGTGCTACGCCGAGGTTCGGCTGCAGCGTAGTGAAGTGATAATCTCCGACTTTCGGTTTCGCCTTTGATACAGTGCCGAGCAGGGTTGATTTACCGACACTTGGAAAACCGACAATACCGACATCCGCCATCATTTTAAGTTCCATTGTGACTTCGAGCTCATGACCGGGCTCTCCGTTTTCCGCAAAGTCAGGTGCGGGGTTGCGGCTTGTAGCAAAGCGGGAGTTGCCGCGTCCGCCGCGTCCGCCTTTAGCGATTACCGCCTGCTGGCCGTGTTCAATCAGATCGGCAAGCGTTTCGCCATTCTCCGAGTTTTTCACTATGGTGCCCGGCGGCACTTTTAATACTAATGGCGCACTGTTTTTACCGTGCATATTAGAATTCATTCCATTTTCTCCGTGGGATGCTTTAAAGTGACGCTGGAATCTGAAGTCCATTAAAGTTCTTAATCCTTCATCTACTTCCATAATAATATCTGCACCGTTACCGCCGTCTCCGCCGGATGGCCCGCCCATCGGAATATATTTCTCTCTGCGGTATGCTACCAGACCGTTACCGCCGTTACCTGCTTTCAAGTAGACGGATACGTAATCTATAAACATAACACTCACCTCCATGTAAGATTCTCTATTTTTAATTATAACATTCATAAAAAAAGACATCAGCAGAAGCTGATGCCACAAAATTATTATTTTGCTTCCTGATATACAGAAACACGTTTTTTGTCGCGTCCGACACGTTCGAATTTAACAACACCGTCGATTTTCGCGAATAGAGTGTCATCTCCGCCGCGTCCTACGTTTTCACCCGGGTGAATTTTAGTACCGCGCTGACGGAATAAAATAGATCCGCCTGTTACGAATTGTCCATCTTGTCTTTTGGCACCAAGGCGTTTTGATTCAGAGTCACGACCGTTTCTAGTCGACCCAACCCCTTTTTTCGATGCGAAGAACTGTAAGTTTAATTTTAACATTCAATACACCTCACTCATGTTCAATTTTTATAAATTCGCTATATTCTGATTCAATAGTTTTTAATGACACAATCATTGTTTCCAAAATCAATTGAACTCTGTCATCAGATGTATCTTCAAGCTTAACACTTAAATATCCACCTTCGTCGGCCATATCTATGGCCGGCTCGTAATCAGTCAGCGCAAATACTGCGTTCACACTGCCGAATACAACTGCCGAAGCACCTGCACATACGAGATCTTTTCCGTGAACATCAAAGTCCGCGTGTCCGTCCATCGTAAATCCGGTAATATGTTTCTCACTGTTACGGGCAACGATAACATTAATCATTACGCGTTGATTTTGCCGATTGTTAATTTAGTATAAGGCTGACGATGACCTTGTTTACGGCTGTAGTTTTTTCTGCGTTTGAACTTGATAACGTTAATCTTTTTACCGCGTCCATGCTTTTCAACTGTAGCTGTAACAGTAGCACCTTCAACTGTAGGAACTCCAACTTTAGCGTTGTCGCCTCCAACAAAAAGTACTTTGTCAAACGTGAATTCAGCGCCTTCTTCAACTTCTAATTTTTCAACGAAGATTGATTGACCTTCTTCAACTTTTACCTGTTTACCACCTGTTTCGATGATTGCAAACATACTTACACCTCCTATTATTTAAGACACGCCACTATAGGTGGGCTCTGCCGCTTAAACCTATACATGTGCGGTTGACGTTTACGTTTCATCAACTACTGTATTATATAAAATATAAATGGCTGTGTCAATTGATTCTCCGCAATTCTTTTCTGACCTTCGCCGTCTGAATGGCAAGGACATAAAGGATAACGAAAAACAGCGCACTGACCAGTACGCTCGGAATTGCCCGGAGCGCGATATAGTCGAAAAACGGCATCGCTATGAAATCGAGCACCCGGTAAATCGCGTACTGGTATAAATCGAAAAGAAAGGTGTTCAGCAGCACGACAAAGGCCATGGCTACAAAATCCCTGTAGAACACTCTGAAAGCTGCCTGCATAAAGACTACGAAGGCGATAAAACCAAAGATGTGAACACCGTACAGCGAACCGATGTACACATCGAGCATAATACCGAACACAGCAGCAAAAAACATACTGATTCCCGGCCCCGCGTATATCGTTAAAAGCAGAATATACATAAACAGAAGCTTCGGCACAAAGTAAACTTCAACTCCAAAAACCATCATCGGACTGAAGCCGGTAAAAGCCATATCAGTATACATGAGTAATATTCCTATAATAAAAATTACTATCGTCTGCATATTTGTCAATCCTCCAGTGACTCAGGATCGCGTTTTAAGACAAACACATTATCCACATCATTTAAGTCACTGTTCATCTGTACGTAAGCGTTCTGGCTCAGTCCGTACTCATCGTTTTCAACTTCCACTACTTTACCGATAACAATACCTTCAGGGAAAGCACCTGTCAGCCCCGATGTAAATACTTCGTCGCCTTTTTCAAGTTTTACCTGGCTTTTAATATTTTCCACGACCAGCACATCATTTTCCGTATCGAAGTTGCGGATGTTGCCGTAAACAGCTTCATCATTGTGTCTGACTTCAACCGACAGGTTATTTTGTGATGCATTCGTCGAAATCATCTCGATAAAACTCGATTTACCGTTAACGCGTTTAACAATCCCGACCAGTCCTTCCGATGTCGACACTGCCATGCCTTCTTTAATGCCGTCTTTTTCTCCCTTATCAATCGTAAAGGATTCGAGCCACTGGTCAGGTGCACGTGAAATAACCCGGGCATTGACAGTCTCGTAAGCCATACTGGAACTTACTTCCAGAGACTCTCGCAGCTCTTCGTTTTCAGCCTTGAGACGTTCATTGTCCGCCTGCAGCTGCGGCAGCATATCGAGCTGCTGTTTCAGTTCCTCGTTTTCTTCAAGTGCACTGAAACTTCCTGCAATGTTTGAAAATATATTTCCTATAAAGCTGAACGGCGCATCGACAACCTTTTGAGTCGCGGCTGCCGTATCACCGGTGAACTGCTCCGCTTTCGTTGTGGAATCTCTGTCCGACAAAGAAAAACCGATTAATGCAATTAATACTACTATGCCAAACAGCACGATTAACATGCGGTTTCGATTAAAAAACTTAGTCACTCTCATGCCGCCCCCAAAATTTAATATCTGGGTAAATAATACCACATTTGATGACAGACAATAAACTAATCTTGATAGAGTTCTTTAATCTCACGGAGTCTTTCTGTAAATGTTTTTAAGTCTTCATCTGCAACGGCCAAAGATATGCGGATATAATCTTCGGCTCGGGACCCGAAAGGTTTCCCCGGCGTTGCAAGAATAGACTGTTCTTTCAGCAGGTACTGAACAAAACTTTCGCCGTTAAAACCTGAGGGGACTTTTATCCACCCGAAAATGCCGCCCTGAATCGGCTCTATTGGGATATTTAAATCCAGCAACGCTTTATTAATAAAATTTTTACGCTTTTTGAATATTTCATTCTGTTCAGGAATCAAAGTATCTGCATTGTCGAGCGCCGCTGTTGCCGCGTCCTGAGTAACACCGAAAACCCCTGCATTCGTATGATCCTGAAACTTATTAATACTTTCTATCATCTCTTTATTCCCGGCTGCAAAACCGATTCTGTAGCCGGACATATTAAATCCTTTCGACAGCGAATAAATTTCCATCGATACTTCAAAGTCCGGATCACTTTGTAAAATGCTCGGGTGAAGACCGTCATAGCCGAAAGCAGCATATGCAAAATCATGAACAATCTGTGTTTTTGTGCCTTTGAACCGTTTAATCACATCATCAAAAAATGATTTATCTGCGGCTGCCCCGAGCGGATTGGATGGATAGTTTAAGTAAATAAGGTCCGTTTCTTTAAGTTCTGCTTCGAGCGAATCAAAGTCAGGAAGATAATTGTTTTCTCTAAGGAGCGGCATATCGATCAGCCTTGCCTGCGAGAGTTCCACAGCAGTAATATAATCTGCGTAACCGGGATTCGGCAGCATCACGCCTGCACCGGGATTGATATGAGCGAGCGGAAAGTTAACCAGTGCATTTTTCGTGCCGAACAAGATGGCTATATTTTCATCTTCAAGGTCTACATCGTAAGTTCTTTTATAAAATCGCTTTATGCTGTCTTTTAGTTCCGGCTTGCCGCGAAATGCGCCGTATTTTTGATTTTCTACTTTATCAACAGCTTCTTTAACTGCATCGGTAATGACTTCAGGCGTCTGTCCATCGGGAATACCGACTGCAAGATTTAAGAGCGGCTTATCGCCGACTTCGAGCTCTGCATTCATCATACTGCTGAAATAGCTGGGACTTAATGATTTTAAAAGTTCGCTTGCCATTTATTCATCCTCCTCCGGTTTGTCGAATCCTTTAAAGTCAGCATCAATCACTTCGTTAAATTCCTCCGACCCTACAGCCTTGATTAAATCTTCTTCCAGTTTCGTTCCGGCATCATCGCCGTTAATTACAATTTGATTTCTAAAGTATTCATTCATGTTTTCAAGGGCAAGGGCATCGGAAAGCTTCATATCACTTGCGAGCGCAAAGTTGCCCGGGACAAGCGACAGGCCGATTTGGTCAACGCTTCTCGGCAGCTGGCCGGCGTCCTGATAAATAAACTCGAGATTTTTTTTATTATTTATAATGTCTGCTTCATCGATAGCAAACATATCTGCGTCGTCACTGATGGTAATCAGCCCCGCGTCCTGCAGTGTTAAAAAACCGCGGCTGGAGTTGACTGGATCTAAAGGCAATGCTACTTCACTGCCGGAAGCAATATCTTCCAGCGAACTGAATTCACTGCTGTAAAGCCCCATGGGTGCCGTCGGCACCTGAATGATATTTTTTAAATCAGCATCATTTTCTTCATTATAACTGTCCATGAACAGGACGTTCTGAAAGAGATTGGCATCGAGGTCGCCATTTGAAAGCGCGTTATTCGGCTGAATATAATCGCTGTATTCAACGATTTCGACCGTATAACCGTTCTCTTCCAAGACGGGTTTTAAGGCAAAAGATGCCATATCTGCAAATGGTCCGCTCGATGCACCAATGGTAATCACTTCACCCTCGTCTTCATATAGAAGTATGCTAGTGCCGGCTATAACGGCTAAAGTGCCAATTAAAAATATTATAATTCCGCGCATTATTTCTCCTCCGTTCTGTTAGAGATAAAGTCTCCAGCCCACTGGACAATCTGCACGATAACAACGAGGACGACTACTGTCACAATCATCGTCAGCGTGTCATATCGGTAATAGCCGTAACGGATTGCAAGGTCGCCGACCCCGCCTCCGCCTACAACACCCGCAGTTGCACTGAAGGCGATAATTGAAATTATCGTCAGTGTGATTGCCTGCGCGATGCTTTTCTTCGCTTCCGGCAGCAGCACATCCGTAACGATTAAATAAAGCGGAGCACCGCCTGCAATACTCGCTTCGATTACACCGTCTTTTACACTGTTAAAACTGGATTCAACGAGACGTGCAAACAGCGGCACTGCTGCAATTGACAGAGCAACACTTGCAAAAACCGGGCCGTGTGAAGCATTAACGAGCCAGGTCGCAAACGGCATAATCGCCACAATCAGAATAATAAAAGGAAACGACCTGATAATATTCACAAGCCAGCCGAGCACGCTGTTTAAAGGTTTAATTTTAAACAGCAGCGGATGCTGCGTAATGTAAAGCAGAATACCGAGCGGCAGCCCGATTAACACTGCAAAAAATATTGAAATAGAAACCATCAGCGCTGTCTCGAGCAAAGCACGGTACAGCAACGGCCAAAGCTGGCTGAAATTATCCAATGTAACCCACCCTTTCGATTCCCGTTGTTTTATCGATATGTGTTTTAAGACGTTCTATTTCCTGAGCATCTCCGGATACTTGAAACATTAAAAAGCCGAGCGGTTTTTCTTTAATATATTCAATTCTTCCGTTGAGAATGCTTATATTCAAATCAAAATTCCTGTACAGCTGATTTAAATAATTCTCCTCGGCGTTTTCACTTAAAAACTGAATGGTAATAACTTGATTACCCGGCGTTTCTTTAATTTGCGACGGGATTTCAAAGTTATATATCTCCTGAACGAAATCTTTCGTAATTTCTTCTTTAGGATGACTGAACACGCTGTACGTTTCGCCGCTTTCAATAATTTCACCGCCGGACATTACGCCTACCCGATCTGCAATTTCTTTAATAACTTCCATTTCGTGAGTAATAATCACAATGGTAATACCGAGAGTTTTGTTGATATTTTTCAGCAAGTTTAAAATACTTTTCGTCGTATCCGGATCAAGCGCACTCGTCGCTTCGTCACATAAGAGAATATCCGGGTTATTGGCAAGTGCTCTCGCGATACCGACACGCTGTTTTTGCCCGCCGCTTAAATTTGATGCATTGATAGATGATTTATCGTTTAAACCAACGAGTTTCAGTAACTCTTCAATTCTTGCGGGCACATCTTTTTTACTGTATTTGCTCGCTTTCAGTACAAATTCTATATTCTCATAAACTGTCTTTGACTCGATTAAGTTAAACTGCTGGAAAATCATGCCGATTTTCTGCCGGCGAATCCTGAGAGCCTTTGGTGTCAGTTCGGTAAGATTATCTTCTCCAACGATGACAGAACCTGCCGAAGGTTTCTCAAGCAGATTAATCAGTCTTAAAAGAGTACTTTTCCCGACCCCGGAATAACCGATTAGACCGTAAATTTCACCGGTTTCGACCTTCAGGGATGTCGGCTTTAATGCCTCAACACTTCTGCCTTTTAAATGATACGTTTTTGAAACGTTATTCAGCTGAATGCTCATGAATTCCCTCCTCTATGTAATAAAAAAAACCATTTATCTAAATAGACAAATGGCGATGTGTGATTATCTTCCAAGCCTCTGCCTGCAGGAATTAGCACAGTACTTAAAAGCCTGCTGCTGAGACTTCCCAGGGCCTGATCCCTCCGTCTCTCTGGATAATTTCTTATTTAATTGTATTTCATACTAGTCTAACCAGAATTAATTGTCAAACAATTTTTAATAATTTCTAATCAGCCCGCTGCTACAGTACCTTTATATGTAAACCTGCCGCGGCAGTGTCTGCATATATACCGTTTATCGTAACCTTTAACCCTTTTCGTAAACTCGTAGCTGCATTTTCTGCACTCATATAAATAGGCCTGCCCCTTGTATTTATAGCTCCGGGTTTTGGCAATGCCGAGGCGTTCCAGCGTCTCCGTAAATTCACGATCCGAATCTCTGTAAGGTTTCTTTAGTGTGTACAGTGCATAATGAACACATTCGTGGTAGAGCACATCGAGAATGATTTCCCTGGAGTTATTAACGAGAAAAGTGTGGGACATAACAATTTCTTTCGAAACAACCTGCTTCTTCTGATATTTTATTTGAAACACGCCGAGCTTAGATTTCATTCTTTTTGATATTCTGATTGGAATTTCGAGTGTGAGTCCGAAATTTTCAGCGAGAAATTTACGGGCACAGCTGTGTAATTCATCACTGTTCATAATATGTTCACCTTCTTAGTGTTTAAATAGCCTTAAAAAAGGCAACAAAAAAAGGGAGATCCAAAGTCTCCCTAACAGATAAATAATATAATATGATATCTAGGCCAAAGGCACTATCGAAGAACGACTTAGTTAATGATATGAAGAGTATAGCTTTAACTTTTGTTTGTGCGTTCTGTTATGTATTTCTTAATATATTCTCATTATATTTTAATGTTCAAAACATTTCAAGCCTATCAGCGAATTTCTTTTACTTTGTAACGTGTTTGTAATAAACGTAGTAAAATTTCCATGAAATTATTTCTCTTTAGTGTAATTATTGACTATTACCTTTAAAATAGCAAATTATTAACTGAAATATATGCGGAAATATTTCAACTTAATTTTCGGCAGCTGCAAGGACAATATGCATATCCACCGTAATTTCTTTATTCCCCTTATCCGCAAATCTCTCTATCTGAGCTGTATCTGCATGCCAGCCGAGCGGTGTCATGGAGATTAAATCTTTCAGTGCAGCAGCGTCAAGAAATTTCGTATAAGTTATCCGTTCTTCTTTCACAAGCCTAACATTCTTCTTCATTAATTCAAGTGTATCATTGTTTTCATATTCTTTCCCGTCTGTATCGCTGAACAACTCCCTGCGGAGTTCTTTTAAATACCCGCTGCCCGGGATCACTTTTATAATTATACCGTCTTCAGCTAAAATCCTTTTAAATTCAGAGTAATTTGCAGGCGATAAAAAATTCAGTATGAATTTGCAGGACTTGTCACTAAGCGGCGGGTTCGCAAGATCTCCAACAATCCACAATGGATTTCCGTAATTTTTCGCCGCCATTAAGATACCCTCTTTTGAAATGTCCAGGCCGATACCCGTCAATGTTTCTGTATTTACTTTATCAAGTATCGTCTGCAAATGAGACCCTTCGCCGGAACCCGCGTCAAACAGCAGTGAATCTTCTGCTGAATGTTTTATTATTATATCTGCAATTTTATTGTGTACCGGTTCATATAATTTTTCATCACAGATTATTTTTTGACGCGCATTAAATAATGCATCATCGTACTGGGTACCCACAGACTTTTTAAGAATATTTACATAGCCCTGCTTGGCGAAATCAAAAGTGTGATTATTGACGCAGACCAGACTTTTCAGCTCTCTCACTTCCACAGGTTCATGACAAAGCGGACATCTTAATTTTCTGCTTATATTTTGTGCAGTCATTGCACTCTTTTCTCTTTTTTTCATTTAAAATCCCTGCCTGAACTTATATTAAAATAAAAATATTACCACGCCGACTGTGAAGAAGACCAGACCGATAATCGCGGGAATAAACGCCGCTACTGTCTGTACCTTTGTGCCGCCGATTAAACAGCGCTTTGGTTTTTCCGGGTCGTACAAAACAATCAGTTCATATCCTATCGGGTAACCATTGTTAATCGACCCGTGAGCGGTCACATTTTTCTTTCTTCTGTAAATGACGCCGCCTGCTTCATATTCAATAACCGGATAAAGGTTATTATCGCTGCCCTGCACTTTATCGACAACCTTCCCTGTCGTTTCTGCGGTACATTTTCGTTTTTTTACTGCGACTCCGAAAACATAAATTATCAGTGATATTAAAATCATAAAAAGTCCTACGGACCCGAAAATCACAGTTAAAATCTGCTGGTCTGACATAACGACACTCCTGTTGAATTTCCATTATAGTTTCAAGGAATAATTATATCACAGGATAATGTTAAGGATTGTAAAAATAAATGCAGCTGTTTAAAATACATGTTATCTTTTACATAAGACTACATGCCTAGGAGAAATTAATGAACAAACTCAGAATATTGTTAGAAATATTTTTGGTATCGACAAGACTCGGTTTAACATCCTTCGGCGGCCCGACAGCCCACCTCGGTTATTTCCATGCTGAATATGTTGAAAGAAAAAAGTGGATGAGTGAAAAAAGCTATGCGGATTTAGTCGCACTCTCACAATTTCTGCCGGGACCTGCATCGAGCCAGGTCGGTATCGGTGTCGGTGTAATGCGAGGCGGTGTGCTCGGCGGACTGACATCATTTATCGGTTTTACCCTACCCTCTGTTATAGTATTGATGATTTTTGCTTCCCTGATGACAACTTTTGATATCAGCGAAGCAGGTTGGATACACGGTTTGAAAATTGTTGCCGTTGTTATCGTACTCCACGCGATTATGGGAATGAGTAAAAATCTCACACCGGATATAGAAAGAAAAGTAATCGCACTCTTTGCACTGGTCGCGACTCTGCTCTTTCAATCGGTGTTTACCCAGGTCGGTGTTATTCTGATTGCAGCGGTCATCGGTTTTATTCTTTTTAAAAATCATGAAGCAGATGATAATAAAAAAGCGCCGACTTTCCCTATCAGGAAAAGTTTTTCTGCGGTCTGTTTAGCACTATTTTTCGTACTGTTATTTGCCTTACCTGCTCTTCGTGAATTAACCGGCTCATACTGGATCGCAGTAGTAGACAGTTTCTACCGGTCAGGCTCGCTTGTATTCGGTGGTGGACATGTTGTACTTCCGCTTTTAGAGCAGGAACTCGTTCCAATGGGATGGATTTCTGCAGAAGAATTTCTTGCAGGCTATGGTGCAACGCAGGCTGTACCTGGCCCATTATTCACTTTCGCCGCTTATCTCGGAACAGTAATGAACGGCTGGATTGGCGGACTTGTTGCAACTGCGGCAATCTTCCTTCCCGCTTTCCTCTTAATATTAGGAGCCTTGCCCTTCTGGGATATGCTCCGTAATAACGAAAAAGTTAAAGGCGCAGTTATGGGCGTTAACGCTGCAGTAATTGGAATTTTAATTTCGGCACTTTACACACCAATCTGGACAAGTTCTATACTCGAGCCGGTTCACTTCGCATTGGCAGCAATCCTCTTCGTGATGCTGGTCTACTTCAAACTTCCGCCGTGGGTTATTGTAGTAACCGGCGCTATCGGCGGAATGCTGATCGGATTACTGTAAACATTAATCAAAGCAGCTGCATATTATGCGGCTGCTTTTTATATATGCTGGTTGATTGAAAGAAAGTAGGATTGGAGCAGCCTACGGACGTTGTCAATTCAACAACGTACTTACAAGTCACTTCATGTACTTTGTTAATTCAACAACGTACTTACAAGGTGCTTCATGTACTTTGTCAATTCAACAACGTACTTACAAGTCGCTTCATGTACTTTGTTAATTCAACAACGTACTTACAAGTCACTACATGTACTTTGTCAATTTAACAACGTACTTACAAGTTGCTTCATGTACTTTAAACTGGACCCCATAAACTGGACACGCGAAGTTCTTGTTTAAAAATATATAGACATCTGTCCCTTTGTCCGTTTTACTTGTAGACATCAGTGCCTTCAGTGTTCTGATATCTGGACAGACAGGCTCAGATGATTAATTTAAAAGACAGGAGCTCATCATGATGCAAGAATTGAATCCATCAGAACTTTCGACATTACGCCAGTCCCCTTACGTGGAACATGTCACGCCAAAGAAAATTATTTATGGTGCAGTGTTTGAACGGGAATACCACCGTTTGATTGAAACAGGATACTCAATAGAGGAGAGCTTTGAATTTCTGGGATTAGACCCAAAGATTCTTGGCAAAGACAGAATGAAGGCGTATCACAGACGGTACAACCACCGTCTGGCCAATGATTTAATGCATATTCCTCAAGCAGCCGGTCAACCTTTGACTGTCTCACAGGAATTGGAAGCCAAGACCCACCGGATTAAGTTATTGGAACAGGAGCTCGAATTTCTAAAAAAAAAGATGCAGCTGACACACCAATACAAACAGCTGAAGGACTCAAACAATACTACTTCAGATTAATATATGAGACTGTCAATGCACCGGGGTCAGCGATCGAAGTCAAGGTATTGACCCAGCTCTGCGGCGTGTCCAGAAGTGGCTACTACAATTGGGTGAAACATACCCGGGTCAACCATGATATCCGAGAAGAAAAGGACCGAAAAGACTTCAATCTCATTTTGGATGTGTACAAATACAAAGGCTATGATAAAGGGTATCGTGTCATTCATATGATGCTTTTAAATCGAGGTGTATTAATGAATCCGAAGAAAATCCTTCGGCTCATGCAGAAATATAATCTTCAAGCTAAGATTCGACGGCCCAAACCGCAGAGCATTCATTTGAAAGCGACCCATAACGCCAAAGTCATGCCGAATCATGTCAGACGGGAATTTAGAGCTTATGGACCGAGAAAGATATTACTGACAGATATTTCCTATTTGCCTTACGCTCAAAAACAGACAGCCTATTTAAGCACCATAAAGGATGCATATACTAATGAAATCTTGGCATATACTGTGTCTGAATCTTTGGCCCTGGATTTTGTCGTAGACTGTGTGAATCAACTCGAGTCTGATCACGGAATTAAACACTCCACAGAAACGGTGATTCATTCCGATCAAGGCTCTCATTACACTAGTATTAAATTTCGAGAATTGGCGAATACGGATCGATATATTCAATCCATGTCCAGACGCGGGAACTGTTGGGATAACGCACCGCAAGAATCATTTTTTGGTCATATGAAAGATCATTTAAATTTATCCGAACTGAATACATTTGAACAAGTTAAAACGGCCATTGCTGGAATCATCCACTATTACAACAATGACCGTCCTCAATGGAAATTAGCTAAGCTAACTCCAGTTCAATTTTATCAATATTTTACTACAGGTGTCTATCCACATGAACATCTTGTGACGCCACCGACATTGCCCGAGATTAGAAAGCTTGAGCTTAAAATATAAGTATATTTTAAGCTCAAAGAACCCAAAAGGGACTTCCCGTGTCCTTGACAAGGGGTTCACTTTACTTTGTCATTTTAACAACGTACTTACAAGTCGCTCCATGGACTTTGTCTTTTCAACAACGTACTTACAAGTCGCTCCATGGACTTTGTCATTTCAACAACGTACTTACAAGTCGCTCCATGGACTTTGTCATTTCAACAACGTACTTACCCCAGTATCTTCCTCGCACCATTCACAATTTCTTCTATTATTTCAGCTGCCGGCTGCTCTTTTACAACAGAGCGCAGATTCTGTCCTGTCCACAGCGACATATACTCGCTGTCACTATATACAGCTGCTGCACCCCTGATACTTTTAGTCGCAGCATTCTGATACGGATACGCCAGCGGTTCAATATTAAATTCTTCTATAAATTTATTGAGTATTCCGCGTGCCGGTCTTCCGGAAAACACTTTGGTGACAACCGTCTCATCTTCTTTACTGGCAAAAAGTTTTTGCTTATAAGCTCTATGAATGCCTGCTTCTTCACTCGATAAAAATCGCGTGCCTATCTGAACACCTGCAGCCCCGAGAACAAGTGCAGCTGCGAGGCTTCTGCTGTCATTAACTCCACCTGCTGCAGCTACGGGGATATTCACTTTATCTCTGACCTGAGGGACTAAAGAAAATGTCCCGATATCTGCTCCATTTTCATGACGGGTTAAATCAAAAGTTCCTCTGTGACCGCCTGCATCTGAGCCCTGAGCAACAATAATATCTGCACCGCTCTTTTCGGCAAGTACAGCTTCTTCAACTGTCGTTATCATCGCCGTAATTTTCATGCCTGCGTCTTTAGCTTCTTTTACTTTATCTTCCGAGAGGAGACCGAAAGCTGTACTGATTACCGGTACTTTTTCTTCTATTAATATTCTAAACTGCTCATTAAAATAATCAGTTGTATTAAACTGAATATCCGCTTCGCTCACATCAAGATCCTTGCCAATTTTAAGCAGTTCAGTCATCACTGCTTCTTTCTTTTCAGCATCCAGGTCTGCAGAATTGTCCACACAAAATAAATTCACAGCAAACGGTTTATCTGTTAATTTTCTAATATCGTTAATTGCCTGCCTGATATCTTCCGGCTTCATATATGCAGCTCCCAGTGTGCCGAGACCGCCAGCCTTGCTCACTTCCGCAATCAGTTCCGGCGTTGTTGCTCCCCCAGCCATTCCCGCCTGGATAATTGGATATTTAATATTTAAAACATCACAGATTTCAGTTTTTAAATTAATCATTCTACCGCCCCTATCTGTAAATTGATTTATAACAATCGTAACTTAATACACAGAAGCTCAATGGCAGATATTATTCCGGTGTTTTCGAGGAATTCATGCCTGTCACAATGTCCATAATATTATAATCGACAATCCGCGGATATTTGCCGTCAAGAGCTGCAATTTCTTCCATATCAGCTTTATCAAGTGAAAAATCATGAACATCAAGATTTTCTTCCATGCGTTCTTTGCGAACCGATTTTGGAATAATGATAATCCCCTGCTCAAGATGCCATCTTAAAATAACCTGAGCAACAGTCTTATTATATTTATCCGCGATTTTCTTCAACATTTCATCTTTTAGAATATCATGTTTCGCTTCAGCGAGCGGTCCCCATGATTCAACTTTCACTCCGTACTCTTGCATTACTTTTTGAGCTTCTTTTTGTTGCAGGAAAGGATGAAGCTCAATCTGATTTACTGCCGGAACGACTTCATTATTAATTATTAAATCTACGAGACGTGTTGAATCAAAGTTCGACACACCGATTGCTTTAATTTTACCTTCTTTATAAAGTTCTTCCATAGCACGCCATGAGCCGTAATAATCTCCGAGCGGCTGATGTATTAAATACAAATCAAGGTAGTCTGTTCCTAACTTGTCCAAAGTTTTTGCAAATGCTTTTTTAGCCTTGTCATATCCCTGATCTGCAACCCACAATTTGCTTGTCAGGAAAATTTCTTCACGGGGCACTCCGCTCTTTTTAATTGCATTACCAACGCCTTCTTCATTACCGTAGGTCGCTGCAGTATCTAGACTCCGGTAGCCGGTCTCAAGCGCATCGAGCACACAGCGCTCCGTTTCTTTCGGATCGACTTGGAAAACACCGTAACCTTCAATCGGCATTTCTAAACCATTATTAAATGTTACATGCTGCATATAAATTCCTCCGCTTTAAAATATAATTTAAATCCTCTTTGTTTTTATTATACATATATATTTTTGAACTTAACAGACTGCACTTTTGCTGTTCTGCCAGTTATACTGTTAGTTATCAATTAAATAATGAGAGGTGCATGCAGCAATGAAGGATAATAAAGATATCTTAGATCAAGGTCCATTTTTTCACGGTACAAAAGCAGCATTAAATATTGGGGAGTTTCTGGAACCTGATTACAGGTCTAATTTCCAGAACAAAAAATCTAATTATATTTATTTCACTGCAACATTAGAAGCTGCTAAATGGGGAGCTGAATTGGCGTTATCTGACCATAAAGAAAGAATTTACATCGTAGAACCGACAGGTGAATTTGAAAATGATCCGAATTTGACAGATAAAAGATTTCCCGGCAACCCGACCCGTTCTTACCGGTCACGTTTTCCGCTTAAGATAGTTGCAGAGCTGGGTTCATGGGAGAGGCATACAGAAGAACAGATTAATCATATGCTGTCTTCACTGGAAGAACTGGCTAAGCAGGGCAAAAATATTATATACGATTAATTATTCATTTTCTTCTGATCATGAGTCCGAACATTGCTGACAGGTTTTATCATCTGCTCTACAGGGAAATAAAGAATATTTACACTGATAAAATCTATCAGGAGGGTTTTCATGTCTCATGCGATTTTAACCATTTTCATCTTGTTTTTCCTTTTTCAAATCGGGGTTTTCGCAAAGAAGAAAGGCGAGATGAAAGATACTCATAACTTTGCGCTGCAATGGCCGCTTTACCTTTATATCTTTACCGTTATGATTTCCTTGACTTTAATCTTTGCTGTCATTTACTATATTATGTCATTTTCTTCGCCGATACTAATTGACAGCAATCAGGGGTCTGTGATGAAGGATCATAACTTTGCTGAAATGATTTACTACAGCGGAGTAACTCTCCTGTCTATTGGGTACGGAGACTTGAATCCCATCGGCCCGATTCGTTACATCTCGCTCTTTGAAGGCTTTCTCGGCATCGTTATGCCTACTGTCATATTTATCAGCGAAATTACTAATAAGCATAAGGGAGACTGACTGCCAGTTCCCTTATGCTTATTTATAAAATTATATTTTCACCAGTCCGAGGCATAATATAAGCTGTACTTTTTATAATCGATAAACTTCGCATGATAGAAATCCATAGCTGCCTGATTGATATAAGAATGGTACAGTCTGTCATACTCATAACTGCCGAAAAATGGCCCCGGATATGACGGCAGCAGCAAGTTGGCTTTTTCAGGAGAATAGCGGATTTCATTCAGCCTGAGATATAAATCTGAAATAATATTTTCTTTTAAGAGAATTTTCCCCGGGTTTGAAATATTATAATTTTGTTCAAAGTATCCCTGCAGCGCATTAAATTTTCTGTAGTAGCTGTACTCTATAATTTCTCCTGTCTCAATATCTTCCAGCAGTAAATACATATCCAGTCCCATACTAAGCCCCCATTATATATAATTCATTTCTTTCAGAGAAACATACTTGCCGTCACCGATAATAATATGATCCAGAAAATCCACTCCTATCAAATCACCGCATTCACGCAGTCTTTTTGTGACTTCGATATCTTCTTCTGACGGTGTCGGGTCTCCGCTCGGATGATTATGGACACAGACAAAAGCTGCAGCGCTGCGTTTGACAGCTTCCCGAAATATTTCCCGCGGATGCACAATACTTGTGTTCAGCGAACCGATGAACAAGGTTTTTTCTTCTATGACCATATTTTTGGTCGTTAAATACAGCACGATAAAATGTTCCTGATTGTAATACCTGATTTTCTCCATCAATATATCCGTCACGTCTTTCGGAGACCGGATATACTTATCTTCTTCCCTCGAATGGGTATGCATTCTGACAGCGAGTTCTATAAAAGCAAGTATAGTAACAGCTTTCGCCCTGCCGATGCCGTTAATGGCAGTCAGCTCTTCATAAGTTACATCTCTCAGTTCCCTGATGGATTGTAAATTCTTTAATATTTTACTCGCTAAGCTGATGCTTGATTCATTCCTCTTACCTGTGTTGATTAATATGGCCAGCAGTTCCTGATTCGTTAATTTATCCGGGCCGTAATTAATTAAACGTTCCCGGGGTTTATCGGAATCATGCATTTCTCTTATAAGCAGTTCTCCAGTCATTAAAATCCTCCATAGTATATATCGATAAAATCAGCGTACAGATAAAATGTCGTGATTAAGCTTGCAGCGATGAAGGGGACTAAGGGCACCTTAGTAATACGCGAAGTCTGAAACAAATCCAGAATGATAATCGAAATTCCGCCGATTATATATGTGAATAAAAAGGTGAAGATAAAAAAATCAAAGGGTGTTATTACTGCCAGTACGGAAAACAGCTGAATATCGCCGTAGCCGATTTTTTCCTTAAACAGCATATAGAAAATATGGAGGATCACCACGGTTAAAAGATCAATCCGTACATCCATATATTCAAAACCGGTTAAATATAAGCCGGAAACGAAAAGCAGCATCAGCATATGAACGGGAATAAGGAGCGTATCAAAATCGTAAATTGACAGAGGAATAAGTATGCTGACGAGCAGATAATACAGCAGCATATTATCGTAACTGAGCGGTACGATAAGCGGCATTACAAACAGGAAAATCGTCAGCACTTCCACTATTAAATAATTCAAGGCAACAGGTTTACTGCAATGACTGCAGCGTCCGCGATTTTTTAAATAGCTGATAACCGGAATCAAGTCAGTGACTTTTAAATTTTTTAAACACGAATCACAACGGCTTCTTCTCGTTAAAAAGGAAATACTGTCCGACTGAGTCAATGCGTAAAGGAAAGAGGCGACCAGGCCGCCCGCAATGATAATTAGAGACATATTTAACCTCCAGCTCGTGATAAGCTCAATATAAGCTGCAGCTAAGTTGTTGTAAAATCGCATAAATTTAAAATTTGTATGTATATCTGGACAGTTTTTTCAAGATTGCACCGAAATTAAGTTATTAATGGAAAACTGACTGACAAAAGCATGATTTTCGCAGAAATAGAAAATCTTTTAAAATAGAAAAAATCCGTAATCTAAATGAATAGATTACGGAAATTCCGCTTAACACGCTTTTATATTTTACTCGTAAATACCTTCCGGTACTGTGATACCCTCATCATCATATTCACCATAATCTTCGAGGTCTGATGATACTTCAATATGCAGTTTCTCACCTTCCACTAAGCCTGGTGCAGTTGAAACATAGGCAACATGTGACAGTTCATTCGTTTCTTTATCCACGATACCGACTACAGCATTTTGCTGCTCCGATAATTCAGCATTGGTAAACTCTACGCTGAACAGTCTGCCGAATGTATCATGCAAGACATTTTCAGATCCGATGTTATGAAGATAATAATTCTCATCATCTTCTGAGATATTGATTACATCAGCACTTTCCATAAAGGCGTCATGCAGGTTGGAATACGAACCGTAATAGATTTCTTCTGCTTCAGCCTGTCCTCCGTAATCATTCCACATGCCGTTTTCATACACAAACAGTGAGTCAGGATCAACATAAGCGTAAGGAACAATCGAACTCGTCGCAGGATCGAACATGCCTGAGAATACTTCAAATTCATCCCCTTCATCTATTTCCGCTGTCAGACCTGCCATATCACTATCCGCAGGAAGGTCTGAATTTCCGGCGAAAACGTTAATTACCATAAATGTTTCTGCATAGTAAGTCGCTACATCTTCTTTTGGCATGAGTACTTCTTCAATTGCTGCATCCGATTCGGAAGCGTTCGCCAGCTGTTCTCCGATACCTGAGTTCAATTCAAACATCGAAGTCATTTCAGTACCGTCAAGTCCTGTCAAAGATTCTTCAGAGACATCAAAATTAATATCTCTTGATTCCGATTCAGCACTTTCAGCAGCAGCACTATCTATCGAAGATGAACTTTCAGATGAATCATCTTCCTCCATGCCATCTTCACTGCCGCTCTCTGAATCATCAGTTTCAGTACCTGACTCTTCATCTTCCGCTTCATCATCTCTGTCAGTGTCTTCTCTTGCTCTGTCTTCACCTGTTGTATCTTCTGTTTCATCCGTTGATTCGTCATCTGATGTATCTTCTCCGGAATCTGTGCCCTCGGTATCCGTTTCAGCTTCTTCACCAGAGCCTGTACCTTCTTTGTCTTCTACAGAATTATCCTCGGCATCTTCTTCTGTGCCTTCACTCGGTGCAGTGTTTTCTTCCGCTGGTTCTTCCGTGTCACTGGTTCCGCAGCCCGCTAAAAATAAGAAGCCTGCAAATAACAGCATTAAATATCTGATAAATATCCACTCCTTAAAAGTAAGTATATAATTCATTATAATTTTTACTTTCCCTCAAAATTTCTGAATAAACGGAAAACGGACAAATAAGGACATAAAACCGTCACAACTTATATTTTCTTTAAATTTCAGAATACATAAAATAATTTGTCATTATATTTCCCCAGTGATAAACTATGTTCATATATAAAAAGGGGGATTCACAATGAGTTTAAAAGAAAAGCTTTTCAGTAAACTGGAGTCGAAAGAACAGCAGATGATTGAAACGAGAAGGCATCTTCATGCTAACCCGGAACTTTCATTTAAAGAAGAAAACACAGCGAAGTTTATCGAGGACTTTTATAAAGATAAGGATGTTAAGGTTACTGCAAATGTTGGAAACGGTTACGGAATTATCGTTGAAATCAGCGGCAAGTCACCTGGCAAAACCATCGGTCTCCGCGCCGACTTTGATGCACTGCCGATTCAGGAAGAAGCAGATGTTCCGTTCAAGTCTAAAAATGATGGAGTTATGCACGCCTGCGGACACGACGTACATACCGCTTACCTGCTCCACCTTGGGGAAGCGCTGATTGAATTAAAAGATGAATGGAACGGCACGATAAAACTCATTCATCAGCATGCTGAAGAAGTGCCGCCAGGCGGTGCGAAAAGCATTGTCGAATCAGGCATACTCGATGATCTTGACGAAGTATACGGCATTCATATTTTCCCTATGCTCAATGTTGGAGAGATCGGTCTGATATCCGGCAATTCAATGGCAGGCCGTTCTAATTTTGATTTAACTATCCAAGGTTCCGGCGGACACGGTGCAATGCCGCATACGACACACGATGCTCTAGTTGCGGGAGCTTACTTTGTTGCTGAAGCGCAGACTATCGTTTCCCGCCGCATGGATCCGATGGACTCAGTAGTAGTATCCGTTACTGCATTCGATGCACCGGGCGGCTATAACGTTATCCAGGACAAAGTGACCCTCCGCGGGACTGTTCGTTATCTTAATGAAGAAAATAAGGTGCCTGCATACGAAGCGATGAAGAAAATTGCTGCCGGTATTGAAAGCTCATTTGATGTTGAATGCGACCTGGATTATGTTTACGACTATCCGGTAGCCTACAACCACCCTAAGGAGACACAATATGTGGAAGATATTTTATCAGAAAGTGTCGGTTCTTATATTACTGAGATTACACATCCGAAACCTTCCAGCGGATCTGAAGACTTTGCATATTACACTCAAAAAACACCTGGAACTTTCATCCACGTAGGATCGAAACCTGACGGTGTGGAAAATCCATATCCAAACCATCACCCTAAATTTGAAGTTCATGAAGATTCGCTTTTAATCAGTGCGAAAACTTTAGGAGATGTGGTTTTAGGACGCCTTGAAAGTTAATGTAATTTAAAAACAGAAAGATAAATAAAGGGGTTTGATTACATGTCAGGTATGGATTTTGCCAACTCCCCTGTCGTCTGGATATTTGCTTCCGCGATAGTGGCCTTGGTTATTTTTCAGGCAGTAAAGTTTTTATCATTATCAAAAAAAGCAGCAAGAGATGTGGGCATCAGCGAAACGGATATTAAACGTGCAGTGAAGACCGGAAGTATTACTGCGATCGGTCCTTCAATCGGTATTATCATTGTTGCAGTGTCTTTAATTTCATTAATCGGCAATCCGCTGACTATGATGAGAATCGGTGTTATCGGATCTGCACCGATTGAAAGTATGGGTGCACAGCTGTCGGCACAATCTGCAGGAGCAGCTTTAGCTGGGGATGGTTTTACTCCTGAAATATTTAACCTCGTCGTCTGGACCTTATGTATCGGCGGCGCCGGCTGGATGATTTTCACCTTCTTCGCTACACCGTACTTAAGTAAAATACAGACTAAATTAACAGCTAAACCAAAAGGTGAATACTTAATGGGCATAGTTGCGAGCGGTGCAATGATTGCCGTTTTCGGATCGTTAACCGGCGCTGAAATGATAAAAGGCGCACCTTATATTTTCACGGCAATAGTGGCTGTAATTTCGTCACTTACATTTAACTATATAGCAAATAAAAAAGGAATTAACTGGCTGAAAGAATGGTCATTAGGATTTTCAATACTGATCAGTCTGATCGCAGTTTATTTCTTTATATAAAACGGAGGGGTTTTTATGCAGGAATTTAGAGCAGCCTCTCACAAATGGGGCCGTATTACTTTAGGGTTGGCAATCTTAATATCATTTGCAATGCCTTTATACATTTCGTTTGTTATGGGATTCCATCCCGGATTCTCATTAATTCTTAACAGCTTTCTCGCTTATGCAGCAGTTGTTGCAATCGTCTGGTTTTTAGAACCGATTATGTACTTCCCTGTACTCGGAGTATCCGGTACATATGTTGCATTTTTTACCGGCAACATCTCAAACATGTGCCTACCTGCAGTCGCATCATGCCAGGAAGCAGTCGGTGTTAAAGCGGGTACAGATGAAGGTGAAATTATCGGCACACTTGGAATCAGTGCCGCTTCACTCGTTAACAAAATAATACTGATACCTGTTATACTTGCGGGACTATGGCTCTTAACGGTGATTCCTGAAAGTGTACAGGAAGTATTTCCGTTCGTTCTGCCGGCAATCTTCGGAGCAGTACTCGCACAATTTGCAGGTAAATTCCCGCTTTACGGAGTGCTCGCACTCGGTGTCGGAATACTCGTAAATATGTCGCCGCTGCCGCTGTTCACAAAAAATGTTTTATGTATCATCATCTTAGTTGCGATTATGCTGACTGTAAATAAAATGAAAAATAAAGAAGCATAGTATTATTAAAAACCATCCGGAATCTCTGTGATTCCGGATTTTTCATGTGATAAATTTGTCCGGGTAGGACGGCGATCTCGTGTTGTACTTGTACATACCATAATGCACCATTCCCAGCAGTCCCTCCCCTCATCCCAATCCCAAAAAAGCGGCACCCTAAAAAGAGTACCGCTTACTTCAAAATATATTATTGCAATCTGTTAATTACTGCTTCTGCAACCCCTTCAGCTGATGCCGGGTTCTGTCCGGTAATAAAGCTGCCGCTTGAAACGACATTTTCTTCGCCCGCTTCGCCTTTTACGAAACCTGCGCCGTTTTCTTCAAGTTTTGTCTGCAGCATAAACGGCATATCTTCTGATAAATTCACTGCGTCTTCTTCAGCATTTGTAAATGCAGTCAGTTTAACACCGTCTACTAAATATTTGCCGTCCTTAGTTTTTGCATCGGCAAAAGCTGCCGGTCCGTGACATACAGCACTGATAATTCTGCCGTTGTCTTTAAAGTAGGCCATAATATTTTGAATATCTGGATCTCCCGGGAAGTCAAACATTGCCCCGTGTCCGCCTGCTAAGAATATCGCATCATACCCTTCATATACCAGGTCTCCGATACGCGGCGTTTTCTGAAGGAGTTTCGTCACTTCAGTGAATTTCTCATCATCATTCCCATTCTCGACAGAGTTCGGGTCAATCGGAACATCTCCGCCTTTCGGTGATGCTATATCAACTTTAAAACCTGCACCTTGAAATGCGATATAAGGTTCTGCTGCTTCAGACAGCCACAGACCTGTCGGCTTATCTTTGTTGCCTGCGATTGTGTCAGCATTTGTTACCATAATTAATACAGATTTAGTCATATTAATATCCACTCTCCTTTTAAATTGTTTACCCTAAAGATCAAGATATTAATCTCAGTTTAATTAAAAAGAAGCACCAAACTGATATTTCAGCCGGCGCTCATAAAAATTTTATTTATTCTTCATTATTCTGTTCAACCAGTTTTTCTACATCAGATACAATTTCCGCCTGAGGGAATTTAGTATCGCCTGAATCTACACCGGAATAGTCTTTAATGATTGTACCGTCTGCATCAATCAGATAGAAAGCAGTACCGTGGGTGACCTGGTTGCTGCCTTTTGGCGGCGGTGCGACAATGGTTTTAAAGTTATCTTCTGCGAATCCTCTAATAAACTCATAGTCATATCCTGTAAGAAATTGCCATTCTGTATTTTCCGGTATATCATACCAGCCTGCGTATTCCGTTAATACTTCAGGTGTATCGACTTCAGGGTCAACAGAGAAGCTCATTACTCCATAGTTCTCGAGGCCCTTTTCATCCAGTTCCTGTGTGACCTGAGTCATATTTTGAGTCATCGGCGGGCAGACAGTCGCACAGTTCGTAAAGATAAAGCTGAGGAGCCATACTTTACCATCCATATCTTCTCTAGTGAACGTTTCATCATTCTGATTCGTCACTTCGAAGTCCTGTACTTCATCACCGTACCGGCTCATCGGCTCTACTGCGCCTGCACTGCATGCTGATAAAAACATCAGTGAAGCCAAAACCGCGATTAACCACTTTTTCAAGTGTGTCCCCTCCTATATTTCATCTTACTACCAATGTTATCAAAAATTAAAAATTCTGTGCGTGAAAATTATGCACTTTTTATGACTAATCATTGTCTAGAGGGTCACAATTTTCGTCGTGCTCCGCTCATTATCCGGTTTCACATACAAGATATGCTCCATACGTTCTTTCAATTCTTCGACGTGGGAGATGATGCCGATTGTTTTTCCTGTTGTCTGCAGGTCAATCAAAGTAGATATCGCAACTTCCAGTGTTTCGTGGTCGAGTGTGCCGAATCCTTCATCGATCAGCATGGTATCCAGTGTAATTCCGCCGGATTCCTGCTGCAGTGTTTCATTTAAAGCAAGTGCCAGCACGAGTGAAGCCTGGAAAGTTTCTCCGCCGGACAGTGAATTAATATTGCGCGCCTGGTTATTGTAGTAATCAAAAACTTCTATATCAAGGCCGCTGTAACGGTTCACTTTTTTCATGCTCCGCTGCAGTTTATACCGGTGGTTCGTCATCGCAGTCAGTCTCACGTTGGCAAGTTCCAAAATACGCTCCAGATAATACGTGAGCACATACCGCTCAAGCGAAACCTTCTGTCCCTTTTTGCCCTGCACCGCTTCGACCAGTTCATTCAGCTGGCTGAATTCTTCATAGGATGCATTGAAAGTGCTGATTAGCTCTGCCAGATACTCTTTTGAATTGATGTTCTGATTTTTTCTTTCATTGACCGCCGCATAATATTCTCTCGCGGACTCGAGTGACTTTTCAGCTTCATTTATGGCCTTAATATCTTCCTCAGTACTGACTTTTTCTGTAGATTCCAATGTTTTCTTTAATTCTTCCAGACTCTTGTCAAGCGATAAATTTTCATCATCAAAAGTTTTTACTTTTTCTTTTTTCTCATCAATAGACTCATCGTTAATAATGCGGTGCAGTGTCTCTGTATCCGCATAACCATGCTGAGTCATAAATTTTTCAATTTTACTGTTAAACTTGGCTTCTGACAGAGCGGTCTTGTCAGCATCAGCTTCCAGGGATTTTACCTTTTGAGCAGTTAAATCACGCTGTTTAGTTAAATCATTAACAGTTTCTTTCAGCTGATTCAGATTTTCCTGAAACTCTTTTATATCTTCGCCTTCCTTGTTCATATAAGTTTTAAAAGCGCTGAAGTCCTTATAACCGGTCACTTCTTTAAATTCCTGCAGTTTTGCTGTCAGCTGATTGAGTGCGTTTTTCACTTCCTGGCTTCTCATCATCAAGGCATGCATATTTTCATTTTCACGAGCCAGTTCGTTATTCAGCTGTTCTTTCTGTTCAAGTTCGCTGTTTGTCTCAGCCAGCATTGATGCCGTTTTCTCTGTTTCTTCTTCTGCAGATTTCAGCTGCACTTCAAGCATATCCGCATCTTTTTGTTCTTTATCTTTTAATATTTCATCGATTACATCAATCCGCATAACGTGCTTTTGATTAATTTCTTCATACTCAGTGATTTTTTCTGTTAAAGTATTCAGCTCCCGGCGGTCCTCTTTTGAAAACCCGCCTGATTCCGGCAGTTCAAGCACAGTCTGTTCACAGACTGGACATGCTTCGCCGAGCTCAAGGTGATTGATAAGATGATTGAGTGTCTGGACTGTTTCTTCGTCATAGTCGGCAAGACGGGTGTTAAAGACGCTTAAGTCTTTCTTCAGCCGGCTGATATCTCCATTATTTTCTTCGATATTTCTCTTTATCTGTGTGCGCTCGTCAATGAGTTTCCGGTCACTATGCGCTTCCTGCACCTCATTTTCAAGCTGCCTGCTTTTGCTGCGGAGTTCACTGTGCTGTTCCTGCAGTTCTGAAGCTTTTTTGTGTGTTGCTGTCAGCTTTCCAAGTTTCTTTTTAATATCTTCAATATAAGCTGAAAGATTTTTAAGATCCTTTTCTTTCTGTTCTGATTCTGCCGTCAGCGATGCGATTTCACCATCGAGTGTTTCATATGAAGATGATAAAAAGGATTCGCGCTTATAATACTGCTGCTGTCTTTTATTCATATCCGGTATATTTTTTTCTGTCTCTTCAAGCTGGGCTGCACTGTTATTCAGTTTCTCTGACAGATGCGTTTCCTGTTTTGTTTCCGCAGCCAGGCTTTCTTTAATTTCTCGGCCTGCCGTTTTAAGTTCCTGGTGACGCAGCAGTTCGTATTTAATTGATGAGACCGATTCAAAATCAGCGATTTCAGAACGCCACATATCGATTGATTCCGTCTGGCTCTGTAAAGTCTCCTTCGACTTGATTAACTCGTTCAGCTTAACAATTTGTTCATTGTGCTTCTCTTTTTTAAGTAATGTCTCCTGCTTTTGATCAAGCTCACTTTTAAACTTCTTGCCTTCTTCAGCCAGAGACTCAAGTTTTTTCTTATAACTGAAGATAACCCCGTCTGCATATTCCAAAGCTATATTATAATTCGGAAATTCCTCCTGCTTTGTAATATCAATATCGTCAGTATGGATGTGTTTAACGCATTCGTTAATTCTCATATCGAGCTTCGCCGCTTCAGCAGACTGTTCTTTCAGTTTTTCTTTTAAATTCAGTTCAAAGTTTAAAAAACGTCCTGTCTGGAACAGCGTGCGCAGAATTTCCTGTTTGTCTGTACTCGATGACACGAGCAGCTCCTTAAATTCTCCCTGCGGCAGTATTAAAATTTTTCTGAACTGTGCCCGGTTCAGTTTCACTATTTCCTCTACTGCGTCTCTCACTTCATTCAGTTTACCTGCGAGAATATTCCCTTCTCCGTCGTACAGCACCGCTTTTGGCGGAGTCGCACTCTTATTACCCGGTTTATGATATTTAAGCGTCCGTTCCACTGTATATTCCTTGCCGCGCACATCGAAGGTAAGTTTAACCTCTGCCTGCTTATCGATGGGCGCAAATTGGCTGCGGAGGGACTCTTCATCCCGGCCGGCAGTCGATGCACTGCCGTACAAGGCGTATACAATCGCATCAAAGATCATCGTTTTACCGGAGCCGGTCCGCCCGCTGATTAAAAACAATTTATTGTTCAGGCTGCGAAAATTAATTTCTTCTGATTCAAATGGGCCGAAATATTCTACTTTTAAATTAATCAGTTTCATTATATTCACCTGCAAAATATGACTTAAACATCGTTTTATCAAAAGCTGTTACAGTTCTGTCGAGAGTCGTTTCGATAAACGACTTATATATTTCCTCGTCGCTCGTCGTCGTCATATCAACGGTCTGAAGGTCTTTTGACCGGTCTTCGATTAACGGTTTTAATTCGAGTGTATTCGGATAAAGCATTTTAATTTTACTCATCGGTTCCGTTACATAGCTCATATTCGATAATTCAAACTTAAAATACGCATTGTTATCTTTAAAGGAAATCTCCCCGTTGACAACTGCTTCATAGTCTCCTGTATACACAACGACATCATGCCGGGGTTCCAGCGGAATAAAAGATACCTTTTCTTTGTCAGTATCAATAATTCTGCAGCCTTTCGGCTGCTTGTGTTCGGAAAATGAATATTTTAATAAAGATCCGCTGTAAAATGATTTTTCGCTGTCTACCGCAAAAGGATGATGCAGATGACCGAACAGTGCGTAATCGAACGCGCTGAATGTTTCTTCGCTGACCGCTTCACTCAACCCCATCGACAGCGGTCGTTCTGAATCACTGGCAACACTGTCCGATAAATACAGATGTCCGACAAGTATATTTATTTTTTCCTGGTCCAGCTGCCCGTTAATTTTTTCAAGAATTTTATCGTAGGCATGCTGGTGAGAAACAATGTCCTCATCCTCAAAATAATTCCGTGCCTCAAGCACTTCGATATGCGGCAGCAGGTAAAAGTCGGTATTGCCGATTGTTACAGGTATGTGCGCCTGGTCAAGTGATGTATTAATATGAAAATTCGTCGCCTTAAACCATTCGCTGCCGTAATTCAGCCGCTCGCGGCTGTCGTGATTGCCGCTGATGACAAGGAGCGGTTTTCCAAGTGTAATGTTGATACGGTACAGTGTATCATTCGCCAGTTTCAGCGCCTGCCGCGAAGGGTTCGCGCGGTCAAATATATCTCCTGCAACGACGACAAGGTCAATGTCGCTGTTTTCTATCTCATTCATTAACTGTTCTAATATGTAGGACTGATCTTCTATCAGATCGAGACCGTTCATTTTACGGCCGATATGCCAGTCGCCTGTATGTAAAATCCGCATTAAAGTCACCTCTTAAAGTCGTTACATTGATTTTATCATATTTCTTAAACACAAAAGACTCTCACCGGTCAAAGTCCGGGAGAGTCAGTTCTTATTTGAGCTGCTGGATTGTAATGATTAAATCATCTAACTTAGTTTCCATGCGGTGCAGCAGGAAAAATGTTATTACAGCCGGAAATCCAACATCGCTCACAAAGGGTATCCAGTCCATCTTACTTAAGCACTGTTGTTGCTGTGTTTACGACTTTCGCAGAGTACAGAGAAACCGGGATTCCCTGTGACGGACGCAGAATATTTTCAGCGATCAGACGCGCTGCTTCCGCTTCGACTTCCTGAGATGTAATACCTGCTTTCGGGTTGTTGACAGTCAGAGTAAATCTTTTGTCCTGATTAGTAGTAAAAACCATTACTAATTTTTCATCCATGACTATTCCTCCTTTCTATTAGTGGTGAGAGTTGAACTTAATCGACGATGTGAGTGACCACTTTCTCAACGATAGAATACTGTTCTCCTGTCAGATTTTCGTAAATAGAAGCCAGGGCGTTTACACCTGCATCACTGGCATCGCTTGCCAGACGGTTAAGCGTACGCGATTTTGTAATCTCCTTGCCTTCCTCATTCATCACAAAGAAGTAAAACTTGGCACTTAATCCTTTTATCATGTCCTCACCTCCTCTCACCCTATATATCGTCACAAATTATTAAATGGACAAACAAGTTTCAAAATATGTATAATATGAGTTAAGTAGAGGTGATTACAGTGTCATTTGATATATTTATGATTTTGATTGCGATATGGACGTTCATCATGCTTGGAGCGATGACAATCGGCGGATTTTTTATGTTCAGAAAGTTTTTGCGGCGCATGCCTAAAGGCGATGGTTATTCAGAACTCGACTGGCAGGATTACTACATAGACAAAGCATTGCCGCTCTGGAATACTGATGCACGTACACTCCTAAACGAACTGGTCAGCCCCGTTCCGGAATTATTCAGAGATGTGGCAAAAGAAAGAATTGCCGGCAGAATTTCGAAGATTGCGCTCGATGAAGGTGTTAAAACGATTGAACTCGATCAGATAATGAAAGGCTACATTATTGCGACACCAAAGAAAGACCATAAATTCATGAAGAAAAAATTAAAGCAGCTCGAGATAGATTACACACCATATTTGGAACTGTTCGAACTGGCAGACGATGAGAAACAGAAATTCTCCATCTTTGAACAGACAGAAAAAGTAAGCGGCAGACCGTCTTAGGACGGTTTGCTGTTTTTTTGTTGGAGTCGGGAGATTATTGAGGGTGCTTGTGGCAGTGTCGCGCCAAGCGTGCCATTGTGGATGTGACAATGACGGGACAGGACGTTTACCCCGTCACTGTGGTTTCGACAATGACGGGACAGAGCGTCTACTCCGTCACTGTGGTTTCGACAATGACGGGACAGGACGTTTACCCCGTCACTGTGGTTTCGACAATGACAAGACAGAGCGTCTACCCCGTCACTGTGGTTTCGACAATGACAGGACAGAGCGTCTACTCCGTCACTGTGGTTTCAACAATGACGGAGCAGAAGCCACTCTCCCCCCATAACAAAAAAACAGCAAGCCATCACACCGCGGCTTGCTGTTTTTTAAATTCATTATGTTTGATAAGCATTGATAAACGCCAGATTCCAATCATGACGAAGGCGAGCAGGAAAAACATGCCGCCGATTTCGCCCGGTGTTGTGGTCAGAGAGAATATATACTTAAGCGCAATTCTCGCAAGCAGCAGTCCCATTAAAATTATAGGGAAAGCTTTTGTCTGTCTGACGTACAACTCGGAATTTTTAACTTCATATTTCGTAGTTATAATCAGCACTACCGAGAATACAGCACCAATCAGTACCGTTTCGGCAATGTGTGTCCAGGACAATCTGAAGTACGGGAATATATACATCAGTGCTCCCGTTGACATCATCACCGGCGGGATGATTATTTTCTTTAATGTCAGCGGCGTCTTACTCGCATGTTTGCGGACAAAAATGACAATAATCCCCATTATTACTGCGCCGATTGATGCAAGCAGGAAGAGCAGTTCTTCGATTGATTCAAGAAATTCTATCATATTAGAACCCCTGGAAATCTCCGAAGAGCGGCTGCAGCCAAATAATGATCTGCGTTAAGCCGTCAAAGTATAATAATATTCCCATCAGTATCATGATGACTCCGCCGGTTTTCATAATTACGTTTGAATATTTCAGCATCCAGCGCGTCTTCGACACGAAGAAACTGAGGACGAAGAACGGAACACCAAATCCGATACAATATACCACCATCAGCATTAAAGCATTGCTCGGTTCTGATGCACTCATTGCAAATATCGCACCGATAATCGGTCCATTACACGGCGTCCAGCCGGCTGCGAATGCCATACCGATTAAGATTGAACCGAAGAAACCGGATGGTCTGTTTTTAAACTCTATTTTATGGTTTTTCATCAGAAAATCAAATTTCAGGACACCTGTAATAACGAGTCCAAAAATAACGATTAAGATTGCACCAATCTGACGGATTAAGTTACTGTATTCTATCAGGAACCCTCCGAAAAATGCCGTTCCAAAGCCGAGAGCAATATAGATAATGCTAAATCCTATTAAGAAAAACAAGGTATGTAAAATGGCACGGCCATTAAAATTCTGTTTTTCAACCTCGTTGTAGCTCATTCCGGTAATATACGATACGAATGCAGGGAAAACCGGCAGTACACAAGGGGACACAAAACTCAGCACACCTGCTCCGAAGGCGAGGAGAAATGTTACTTCTGATCCCATGAAAATACCCCCATTCAGATTTAGTATATCAAATCTGACAGGGGCAATGAATATATTAATCTGTTTAATTATGACAAATTATTGTTCGCTATTTTGCAAACGGTACATTTTATAGTAAATTCCCTTTATTTGTACCAATTCGCCGTGTGTTCCCCGCTCAACAATCTCTCCTTTATTAAGGACGAGTATTTCATCAGCATCCTGTATTGTCGACAGGCGGTGTGCAATGGCGAGTGTTGTTCTGCCGCTTCTCATTTTCTGTAATGAGGCCTGGATTTTCTCTTCCGTCGATGAATCGATGTTTGCGGTTGCTTCATCGAGTATCAGGATTTTAGGGTTTGATGCCATCGTTCTTGCAAAAGCGAGCAGCTGGCGTTCCCCGCTCGAGAAGTCCGCACCTTTTTCGACTACTTTTTGTTCATAGCTGTGCGGCAGCTTATTAATGAATGAGTCCGCGCCGACGAATCTTGCTGCCTCCTGCACCATCTCAAAAGTCATCGTGCTGTGATACAGTTTAATATTTGAAGTTACCGTGCCGTAAAAGATAAAAGGATCTTGGAGCACGAGTCCGATATTTTTCTTCATTTCTTCTTTCGGCAGTTTTTTAATAGAATGGTCGTCGATTAAAATATCACCGTGCTCATATTCATAAAACCGCAGCATCAGATTGATAATGGAACTCTTGCCTGAACCTGTATGACCGACGAGTGCCGTCGTTGTCCCCGGCGGCACTTCAAAGCTGATATTCTTCAATACATCAACCTCACCGTCGTAGCTGAATGTAACGTTTTTAAACTCCACCCGGCCTTCTGTAATTTCATGCTGGTTTTTTGTCTGCTGCACCGGTTCATGACGACTGTCATCAAGCAGCGTAAATACTCTGCTTGCTGCAACGAGCGCCTGCTGGAAAATATTCAGGTTCTGGCTGACCTGGTTTATCGGTTCAAAAAACCGCTCCATATACTGAATAAAGGCAAAGATAACTCCTGCAGTAACACTTGTTTCAAAACTTAAGAATCCGAAGTAGCTTAAAATCACGACTATAGACAGGATATAAATCATATCAATTGCGGGTCTCAGCAACAAGCCATCGAGTTTTATCGTGCGGAGATTATACTGATAATGTTCTTCATTAATCGTTTCAAATTCACGCTGCAGTCTTTTCTCCTGATTGAAGACCTGGATAATTTTCATGCCTTCAATCGATTCTGCGAGTTTAGCGTTCATATCGCTTAACAGCCCGCGGGCACGCGAGAAATAACGCGCTGAGTATTTCCGGTATACGAGCAGTATAAAGACGATTACCGGCATAAAAATCAGCGCGATAAACGCCAGTTTTACATCCAGGATAAACATCATCACAAAGCTCGATATTACCATAAATATCGCCATTAAAAATGTGCCGAGCACCGAAGTAAACATGTCGACAATCGCCTGCGTATCATTGGTCAGGCGCGAGACGACACTGCCTGAGGGAACTTTATCGAAATAAGTCATCCCAAGATGGCCGATTTTTTTAAAAGCATCGATTCGGAGCTCTTGAATCACTTTAAAAGCGAGCAGCTGCAAGAGATATATCTGCCAGTAGGTCGTCATGACCGCGAGCACATTCACGGTAATAAAGGCGATAATCAGCCACATGATATCTTCTTCCGGGAAGACCGACGGCGTTAAATAATTATCGATAAAAATCATGACCAGGTACGGTGTCATGACACCCATCACGGTAGAGATAATCAGCATGCTGAAAGCGAGCGCGAGAACACCTTTAAATGGCAATGTGTACTTAAGCAGCCTTCCGAGTACGCGGAGCTGATCTTTTAAAGTTAAGTTAATGACATCAGTCGTCATGTTTACCACCCCCTTCCAGCGTCTCATCGAGCTCTTTCGTTAAATCCCTGCGCAGCGACTGCGCTTTAAATGTTTCATAATACCAGCCGCGCGCTTTGGTCAGAGATGAATGTGTGCCTTGCTCGATAATACGTCCGTCTTCCATAACGATTATTAAATCAGCATTCCTTACCGCACTCATTCTGTGGGCAGTAATAATATTTGTTTTCCCGGCCCTATTTTGTTCAATATTGCTTAGAATTGCTGTTTCCGTTTCAGCATCGACTGCCGACAGGGAATCATCCAGTATGAGAATCTCCGGATTATTCATTAAAGCACGGGCAATTGAAATTCTCTGTTTCTGCCCGCCGGACAGCGACACGCCGCGTTCACCGACCACTGTGTCATAACCTTCAGGAAAGGCGGTAATATCCTGATGAATATAACTTAAATCCGCAGCCTCCTGCACTTGTTCAAGACTCGCATCAGGATTGATAAAGGCAATATTATTTCTGATTGTCGTCGAGAACAGGAAATTATCCTGAGGCACATAACCAAATAGCCCGCGCAGTTTTTTAATATCATACTGCTTAATATCAATTCCGTTAATACTGACAGAATTACCCGGGTCCGTATCGAACTCCCGGAGCAGCAGTCTGATAATAGAACTTTTCCCTGAACCTGTGCGTCCGACAATACCAAGTGTCTTTCCTTCTTTTAAAGTGAAATGTATATTCCGAAGCGACACTTCATCTTCTCCCGGGAAGGAGAAGTCAGAGACATTAAACGTAATATCACCAGAGGGAATACTGTTGGTTGAAATTTTAGTGCTGATTTCGCTTCTCGTGTTCATAATTTCTTCAATCCGGTCGTACGATGCTTTGCCCCTTTCCACTAAATTAAAGAACCAGCCGAGAGCAAGAAGCGGCCAGACCATCATACCGAGATATGTAGTAAATGTAACGAGCTGGCCGAGGGAAATTTCATCGGCTACGACCATGCGTGCACCGAAAAATATCGACAGAAAATAACTGATGGCAATAATTGCCGTAATTGTCGGATCAAACAGCGCATCGATCTTTGCCACTTTTAAGTTTTTCTTAACAACATCATCCGATAAATTGGTGAAGTCCTTTAAATCTTCATCTTCATAGCCGAATGTTTTGGTTACCTTGATGCCCGCAACGGACTCCTGGGTTTTATCATTTAAAGAACTGAAAGCCGCCTGCGCCACGCGGAACAGCCTGCTTAAAATCGACCCGTACCAGCTGGTTAAAATAACCATGAAAGGCAGCGGAATCATCGCAATCAGTGTCAGCTTCGGACTTACAGTCAGCGCCATTGTAATCAGCACGGCGCCTCCTGTAATTACCGAGTCGGCGATAGTTAAAATACCGGCGCCCGCCGTCATCTGCACCGCATTAATATCATTCGTCGCGTGCGCCATTAAATCCCCCGTGCGGCGCTTGCCGAAAAATGACGGTGACATTTTAGAATACTTTTCAAACAGCTGTTCACGGAGCGTCCGCCCCAGTCTGTTCGACGCACCAAAAATCATCACGCGCCAGAAAAACCTGAATATGTATGTGAGAACCGCTACAAAAACCAGTAGTACACCGAATAACACAAGCGTATTCGATGTTAAAGTCTCCGTCGTAATTCTGTCGATCACCCGGCCGATAACCTGCGGCGGCACGAGCTCCATCAGTGCGACAAGAACAAGCATGAACAATCCTATAATGTAACTCTTCTTTTCGAGCTTAAAAAACCACCCCAAATTTTTAAATACCCGCATCCGTACACTCCCCTTATTTCTACACCTCTATTTCACTTTGAATTTTACCATATATTTCGGAAATTGAAATAAATCTTAAGTCTGATAATAGAAGATGATGGCTGGGATTTGTATGATGCGGTTTCATATGTATCCAGGGTGATTGGGGTTTGTATGACGCGGTTTCATGTGTATCCCAGACTATTGGAGTTGATATGACAGAACTTCATATGTACCTCAGATGATTAGGGTTTGCATGACAGAACTTCATGTGTACCCCAGATGATTAGGGTTTGCATGACAGAACTTCATGTGAATCCCAGATGATTAGGGTTGATATGACAGAACTTCATGTGTACCCCAGACGATTAGGGTTTGCATGACAGAACTTCATATGTATCCCAGCTCTTTCGGGTTGGCATGAGAGGCTATCATGTGTATTCCAAACCATAAAACTATCGTAAACACAAAAAAACCGCAGAAAATTCTGCGGCTGTAACACATTTAATATGAAAGATTTGTACCTGGACCGACTGGTATACCAAGCAGCATCCAGATTACAAACATAATTATCCAGGTGATTAAGAAAATTACCGAATAAGGCAGCATCAATGAAATAACTGTCCCGATACCATTTTCTTTGCCGTATCGTTGTGCGAACGCCACGACCAGCGGGAAGAACGGCATAAGCGGTGAAATAATATTCGTCGATGAATCACCGATTCTGTATGCCACTTGCGTTACCTCAGGTGCAATACCGAGCTGCATGAACATTGGCACGAAAATCGGCGCCATAATTGCCCATTTAGCCGAATCCGCAGCAATCGCGAGGTTTATCAGTGTTGTAATCAGTATAAATACTACAAGCACCGGTATACTGCCAATATTTAAATTCTCCAGCAGACCCGCACCGTTAACAGCAATAATCGTTCCCAGATTCGAATAGTTAAACAAGGCAACGAACTGTGCTGCAAAGAATATCAGCACGATAAAGCCCGCCATTGTTTCTAAAGAGGAGTCCATCAATTTTACAGCATCTTTATCGTTTTTAATTGTTTTATTCACAGCACCGTAAACAAGACCCGGCACGAGGAAAATCAGCATCATTATAAATATGATACTCGAAATAAACGGTGAACCGACAATTCCTCCATCTTCACCCCGTAAAGGGGAACCGGGGAAAGCCACAAGGCATAATATCCCAATTATTGTAAGGACAGCTGCTATATTTGCCCAGTTCAGAGCACGTTTTTCCTGTTTGTTTAACTTTTTGTTTTCACTGATTTCTTCATTATCGAAATCGAATTTTTTAAGGCGCGGTTCAACAATCTTGTCGGTAATGAAAGTACCTAAAATTACGATAAGGAAAGTTGAGACAAACATGAAGAACCAGTTATCCGTTGCCTGCACGATGTAAGACGCATCGAGAATACCGGCCGCTTCAGTTGTAATACCGGAAAGGAGCGGATCATTCGTACCGATTAAAAGGTTAGCAGAATATCCTCCTGCGACACCGGCGAAAGCTGCTGCGAGACCCGCCAGCGGATGGCGGCGGAAACCGAGAAATATAATCGCACCGAGCGGCACGAGCACTACATAGCCGACACTGGCTGCAACGTTTGACATTACACCCATAAACACCACAATCGGTGTCACAAATTTACGCGGTGCTTTCGTCACAACATTTGTCATGAGCGCACTGATATAACCGCTTTTCTCCGCGACACCAACACCGATCATTGCGACCAGTACAGGACCAAGTGCAACGAAAGTCGTAAAGTTTTCAACAACACTTGTAAACATATAGCGTATGCCGTCGCCGGTGAGCAGACTGACTGCGTGAACTGTTAACTCTTCACGTTCTCCTGACTCAGGATTTATTCCGACATAGCTGACATTAACTCCAAGTAAATATAAAACATGAGAAATAATAATAACCAGCAAGGTAAAAATTAAAAATATCGTGACCGGATGCGGTAATTTATTACCACTCATTTCAATCCAGTCGAGAACTGAACGTTTCTCTTTCAAACTTTTATTCATAGTAAACTCCTCTAAATAATAATCGCTGTTTATTATACTACGTCATGTTACTTTTTACTAGTAAGTAATTTTATGTGTCCAGTTTATATTGAGACGGCGCGTCATTGTCAGTTTCACAGTGGCGCACTGGGCTCTCTACCGAGTCATTGTCAGTTCCACAGTGGCGCGCTGGGGCCTCTACTGTGCCATTGTCGCTTTCACAGTGGCGCGCTGGAACCTCTACCGTGCCATTGTCAATTCCACAGTGGCGCACTAACCCTTTCGCAGCCACAAAAACACCCGGACAGAATTTCTATTCCATCCGGGCGCTCTTATATTTTACTCTTCTGTGCTGAAGCTGGCATTTTCAAGTCTGATATTCCCTACAGGATCAAGACCGATATTGTTTACACTGCCGGTATTCACTCCGAGCAGGAAGCTCGTGTGGTTCAGATAAACTGCCGGTGAATCGTCAATCAGGAGCTGCTGTACTTCACTGTATGCTTCCTGACGTCCGTCTTCATCCGGATTTGTGCGTCCTTCATCCAGTAATGCATCGACTTCTTCATTCTTATAGAATGAACGGTTGCCCGGTGCACCAAAATTATTTGAGTGGAAGAGTGCGTACAATCCGTAATCTGCATCTGCTGTTACTGTAGTCCAACCGAGGATAAACATATCGTGTTCTCCGTTAGCTGTCTGATCGAGGAAAGCGCCCCACTCTGACTGCTGAACTTCCACAGTAATCCCGATTTCATTTAAGGCATTTTGAATATAAACTGCCGAGTCCACAATAGCAGGATCGTCATTTACCCATAATGTTGTAGTGAAACCGTCCGGCTGTGATGATTCACTTAAAAGTTCCTCTGCACGTTCAATATCAACTTCAATGCTTTCTAGGTTTTCATCGTAACCCCAGACATCCGGAGCTAACGGACTTTCAGCTGCGATACCGTAACCGTCATACACACCGCTGATAATTTCATCACGGTCAACTGCATGGGCAATTGCCTGACGAACTAAAGGATCATCAAATGGTTCTTTCTCCATATTAAATCCTAAGTAGTTCATACGTACTGATTCGCTTTCGATTAATTCAGTTGCATCACCGTTTTGAATACGCTCTGCACTAGCTGTATCAATTTCATTCGCGATATCAATACCTCCGGTATCGAGTTCAGCTAAACGCGCCTGTGTTTCCGGTATAACTCTAAAAATAACTTCGTCAAATTCGCGCTCTCCATTTTGGAAATCTTCAAATCTGCTTAAAGTCACTGAATCTCCCGGCGAACGGTCTGCCAGCTGCAGGTGGTTCGTACCATCTGTTTCAGCACCGGTAACAGTACCGATATGTTCACTGATTTCATCAGCTACAGTCTGGAACTCATCACCGCCAGCTTCACGCAGCTCGTAGTATTCTTCTAAACTGACATCACTGCCGGCCGCGTCCAAGGCAGCCTGATAGTCTTTATCGATTAAATCCTTACTCATAATTCCCCCTGCGTTATGTGACAAATGCGCAGGTAATGGAGCAAAGGCATATTCTGTATGTAAGTTCACCTCGTAGTCTCCAACGACTTCTACTTCTTCAATCATTTCGTAAAGGAATGCAACCTGGGAGGCAACAGCCGGGTCATTAACACGGTCAATTGTTGCTTTCACATCTTCAGCAGTAAACTCCTGCCCGCTGTGGAAAGTTGTTCCTTCACGCAATTTAAAATTCCAAACTGAATCTTCCGTCGCTTCCCATTCCGTCGCAAGTCCAGGAGTCAATTCGAGCGCTTCATCCTGAAAAATTAAAGACTCGTAAATGTTACGTCTGATCTGTGCACTAGCCGAGTCATTCGAACCGTGCGGGTCAACTGTAACCATATCTTCAGACATACCGATGTTAATCGTTCCGCCTGATGTTTCTTCTGTACTTCCTTCTCCCTCTGCAGCTTCATCTACATTTTCATCGCTTGAACATGCAGCTAAGACCAATGCTACAGTAAGTAAAAGGAGATACTTAAATCCTCTTTTTACCATTTTTGTTAACCCCCAAAATATTTTGATAATTTGAATTATATAGAAAATATATAATTTTGCAATATAATACTTAGAATTCGTATAAAAATTAAAAAATTAAGATATTACTGCATAAAAATACCTCTTAACTGACAAAAGCAGCCAAGAGGTATTACCATATTATTTAAATCTCACCGTATCCAAATGCACTCTTCCTGTCGGATCAATTTCAACTTCACTTAATGAACTTTCATTATATCCAACTGCAAACTGGACGTGGAACAGATATGATGATGGTGATTCTTCAACTAGAATTTCTTCGATATCAGTATAAATCTGCTGACGTGCTTCGTCATCAACTTCCGCGCGTCCTGCATCTAATAACTCATCGACTTCGGGGTTGTCATAGAACACACGGTTTCCTGCCGCACCCTGGTTTTTAGAGTGGAACAATGCATAGAGACCATAGTCTGCATCACCTGTTACCGTCGTCCATCCAAGGATAAACATTTCATGGTTGCCGTTCGCAAGTGTTTCTAAATACGCACCCCACTCGAACTGCTCAATCTCTACATTAATGTTAAGTTCAGCAAGTTCATTTTGAATATAGACAGCTGTATCGATAATCTGCTGGTCATCGTTAACCCAGATTGTTGTATCGAATCCGTCTGCCATATCAGTTTCTGCTAACAGTTCTTTTGCTTTTTCAATATTGTATTCCTGTCCTTCAAGGTCTTCAGAATATCCCCAGACACCCGGAGCCAACGGACCTTTGGCAGGAATACCCATGTCATCGTACACACCTGCTACAATTTCTTCGCGGTCAATGGCATATGAAATTGCCTGACGCACCTTGATGTCATCGAATGGTTCTTTATTTATGTTAAATCCTAAATATGACATACGAACTGAATCTTTAACTGTTAAAGCAGTATCCGCACCATTTTCAATACGTTCAATGCTGGAAGAGTCAACATCTGTTGCGATTTGTACACCGCCTGTTTCGAGCTCTGCCATACGTGCACCGCTTTCAGGAATTACTTTGAATGTTACATTTTCAAAGTAACGGTCTCCGCCCTGAAAGTCTTCAAATTTCTCCAGTTCTACTGTATCTCCCGCACTCCGTGAAACATATTTCAGATGGTTTGTTCCATTAGGCTCAGACCCGATTACCGTACCCACGTGTTCTGAAATTTGCTCCTTAACGGAATCGTATTCTTCCCCGCCTGAGTCACGTGCTTCATAATATTCTTCCAGTGTCATATCAACACCTGCTGCATCCAAAGCTGCCTGATAATCACTGTCAATCAGTTCCTTAGGCATAATGCCTGCTGTACTGTGAGCCAGGTGACTTGCCAGCGGCGCAAAAGGTATTGAAGTATGTATATTAATTTCATAATCATTTACAACTTCGATTTCTTCAATCATTTCAAACAAAAAAAGTACTGGTGAAGCTAACGCTTCGTCCCTAACTCTGTCAAAAGTTGCGACTACATCTTCTGCAGTAAAATCTTCACCGTTGTGGAAAGTTGTACCTTCACGGAGTTTAAAGTTCCATGTTGTTTCGTCAACTTGTTCATATTCTGTAGCGAGCCCCGGCTGTAACTCCATGTTTACATCCTGATCTAATAATCTCTCATAAATATTTGTTCTTACCTGACTTGAAGCAGAGTCATTTGAACCATGCAAGTCCAGCGACACTACATCCGCCATCGTCCCAATTGTTAAATCCCCTGTGTTTTCACTTTCAGCTGCGTCATCCCCAGCCGCTTCTTCTTCGACGTTTTCATCGCTCGAACAAGCCGCCATAACAGTTAAGAAAGCGATTACAAAAAATGCTAAAAAATTCTTGTGTTTCATTCTATTTACCCCCTTTGCGTGATAAATTTATTATATCCATGCCGATAACAAAATTGCAATATTTTTCTAAAAATTAAATAAATATAAAAAACACGCATTTTTACAATGCGTGTTTTCATAAGTCTTTACTTCTTTTTGTCTTTTTTAGCTTGTTCTGATGATTTATTCATCATACTCAGCATTTGATTAATTTTCTTCTGAGAAGGTTTCTGACCCATCTGCATCATCATAATTCTGAGCATGTCTTCATTAATAGGAGGGTTTTTCTCCAAGTAATCCATCATGTATTTTCTAGAGATCCAAAATCCTAATGCGAAACCACCAATGAGGGCTACGATTACGATCAATATCCATATCCAAGTCGCCAAAAATGCTCACCTCTTTTCCGTGTAAACCACTATTTAGTTTACCTTAACGGACATCTAAATTCAATGCTTATTTACTGCGGATAATATTTGCCAGGTTTTCTACGGTAAAGCCGTAGCGTTCAACGACTTCCCCGCCCGGTGCACTTGCTCCGAATGTATCAATTGTTAACAGTTTGCCTTTTATGCCGACAAATCTGTGCCAGCCGAGGCTCGCAGCCATTTCAACTGCTGTTCGGTTTTCAATATCAGTATTTAGCACTGATTCAATGTATTCTTCATCCTGGTTTAAGAATGCCTGGACGTTTGGAATTGAGGCAACTTTAATATTAACGCCTTCTGCTGCCAGTTTTTCTGCAGTTTCAACTGCGAGTGAGACTTCACTTCCTGTTGCAAAGACAATTGCATCGTCTCCGCCGTCATAAGCGAGGTAGCCGCCGCGGCGCACGCCTTCTTCGACTTTTTCTTTATCGATGTCCAAAACAGTGAGATCCTGACGTGTCAGTACTAGAGCTGTCGGTGTGTCTTCAGACTCCAGTGCAACTTTCCAGGCTGCGCGCGTTTCGTTGCCGTCTGCCGGACGGATAACATTCAGATTTGGAATGGCACGTAGACCCGCGAGCTGTTCAACCGGTTCATGTGTCGGCCCGTCTTCGCCGACTGCGATAGAGTCGTGAGTGAAGACGTATGTTACCGGCAATTTCATCAGTGCGCTTAAGCGTACTGCAGGCTTCAGATAGTCACTGAAAACAAAGAATGTTCCTGCATAAGGATAAACACCGCCGTGTGCAGCCATACCGTTAATTGCCGCTGCCATCGCAAATTCTCTTACACCGAACCATATATTGCGACCCGCATAATTGTCTTTCGAGTAGTCACTCGCTTCTTTTACATTTGTTTTGTTACTTCCTGCAAGGTCAGCTGCCCCGCCGAAGAAAGTCGGAATTGATTTTGATAATTCCTGAATCATATCTCCCGAGTTGCCGCGCGTTGCTTTTTTCGTTCCCGCTTCATAAACAGGAAGTTCTGAAGCATAGTTTTCAGGCAGTTCGCGTTTAACCGCAGCTGTGAAATCATTGTATTTTTCTTCATCCGCAGCTTTAAATGATTCAACTACTTTGTTCCACGCAGCTTCTTCAGCTTCCCCGCGTGCAGTTAAAGTTTCATTGAAGCGCGTGTAAACTGACTCGTCCACATCGAATGTTTTCAGGTGGTCAAGTCCGTATGCTTCATAAGCTCCCTGGCGTTCAGCATCGCCGAGCGGCGCGCCGTGAGCATCCGACTTGCCTGATTTGGTCGGTGCGCCAAAACCGATAACCGTTTTCACTTCGATCAGCGTCGGTTTATCGCTTTGTTTAGCGTCGGTGATTGCTTTATCGATTGCCTCTAAATCGTTGCCGTCTTCTACGCGCAGATAGTTCCAGTTATAAGCTTTAAAACGTCCCGCAACATCTTCTGAGAAGCTCTTGTCAAGATCGCCGTCGAGTGAAATATCATTTGAATCGTATAGTACAATCAGCTTGTTCAGCCCGAGGTGGCCTGCAAGTGATGCCGCTTCGTGCGAAATCCCTTCCATCAGGTCGCCGTCTGAAGCAAGCACATAAGTATAGTGGTCAACCACTTTATGGTCGTCTGTATTAAATACAGAATTCAGGTGTGTTTCCGCCATTGCCATACCGACACTCATAGCGAATCCCTGCCCAAGCGGACCTGTAGTAATTTCTACACCGTCCGTATGTTTAAACTCAGGGTGTCCTGGTGTTTTGGATTCGTACTGTCTGAATTCCTTTAAGTCATCCATTTCAAGAATGCCTGAAAGATGAAGCAGGCTGTAAATTAACATTGAGCCGTGGCCTGCGCTCAGCACGAAACGGTCTCTGTTAAACCAGTCGACATTTTTCGGGTTAAAATTTAAATGTTTTTGCCACAGTACATACGCCATCGGCGCAGCACCCATCGGCAGACCCGGGTGGCCTGAATTTGCTTTTTCAATTGCATCAATACTTAAAGAACGAATTGTATTGACCGCTAATAAGTCAGTCTTATCAAATGACATTTACTTTCGACTCCTTTAATTCTCTTCATTATTATTTTTATCTTTGTTGCGTAATGCCTTAACTTTGTCAGGGGTAACATCTTTACCTTCCGAATCAATCACTTTAGTGTTTTTAATCTGTTTCTTAAAAGAACTTCTAAAGTTGGATAAATATTCTTCTCTCAGACCGGTCAGCTCTTTAAGTTCCGCTTCAGATATTTTATCTTCACGCTTTAACTTTGCCAGCTGGTTGAGACGCTGTAATTTTTGATCGTCTAACATGAGCTCCACCCTTTCCAATATAATTTACCATAAAAAAGGTGCGGAAACCAAATGGTCCCGCACTTTAATAGATAATATATACACTAATTACTTAATTTCTGCTGGAAACGTCATAATTAACCCGTTCCGTCAGTGTCCCGCTGCTGATAAAACCGTTTGCCGGCCGTTTTTCTTCAGCTGTTTTATCTTCCGCCTCTTCAGGTTCATCAATTGACGAAGCCGATACTGTACCGTTCGCTTCTTGTTCGATTGTTTGATCATCTGCATTTTCTGAAAATGCAGTATTTTCATGAGAATGTACGTTCTCCGCATAATCAGGTTCAACCATATTAAAACTATATAAAAGCCCGAAGCTTAGCATTACCGCGAATAATCCTGTGAGCGTCTTGAAATCTTTCATTGTCATTAATATTCACTCCTAAGAACAAATGTTTGTAATAACAATATAACAGAACACCTGTTCGCAGTCAATATAAATACGAACAAATGTTTGTAAGTGATTACACTATATGATAAAATTTAATTAATATAAGGCTGGAGGTAAAATTATGAAAGATTTAACAGACAGACAAAAAGATATTTTTCAATATATAAAACGCAGCGTAAATGATAAAGGCTATCCGCCGAGTGTCCGCGAAATCGGCAATGCCGTCGGACTCCAGTCGAGTTCAACGGTTCACGGCCATCTGGCAAAACTTGAAACTAAAGGCTATATTAAACGCGACCCGACAAAACCCCGCGCCATCGAAATCGTTCAGGCATCCGATGACAATGCTTCACCGGTCATTCATGTGCCGGTGCTCGGTAAAGTTACAGCAGGTCTGCCTATTACAGCCGTAGAAAACGTCGAAGAGTACTTCCCTCTGCCCGAACACTTTACGGCAAATCATAACAGTGAAATTTTCCTCTTGAATGTCGCCGGCGACAGTATGATCGATGCCGGTATACACGACGGCGACCGGGTCATCGTGCGCAAACAGAACATCGCGTACAACGGTGAAATTATCGTCGCCATGACAGAAGACGACGAAGCAACTGTTAAACGCTTCTATAAAGAAAAAGGCTACTACCGCCTGCAGCCGGAAAACACTTCGATGGAACCAATCTACCTCGATAACGTTATCGTCCTCGGTAAAGTTGTCGGTCTGTTCAGAGAATTTGTTTAATATAATATTAATTTTGACCGTCCTGGACTTTGTTCGGGGCGTTTTTTTGTGCTGGGCGGGAGGCGCTTGCGTATGCATGAGAGTGTGTCATGTATATGTATCGTGATTTGCGTATGCATGAGAGTACGTCATGTATATGTATTTTGAATTTCGTATACATGAGAGTGTGTCATGACTATGTATCGTGGAATGCATATACATGAGCTGCCGTCATGACTATGTATCGTGATTTGCATATGCATGAGCTGTCGTCATGACTACGTATCGTGGAATGCGTATGCATGAGCTGCCGTCATGACTACGTATCGTGGAATGCGTATGCATGAGCTGCCGTCATGACTATGTATCGTGGAATGCGTATACATGACGGAGTAACTAACGACACCTTCACTTTTTTCATCACCAAAAATTAAATCGTCCCATTGTGATTCTCTCAACCCGTTAACAAACAAAAACACCCGGATTCATCGAATCCGGGTGCACGCCACACTCATTATTTCTGTATATAATTTTCCGTATAATACGGTATATTGTCACTGTTATACTCGATGCCGACACCGAGATGGTTAAAGTTATCATTCAGTACATTCACCCGGTGTGACGGAGAGTTCAGTAAACTGTGATGGGCGAATATCGGCGATGTGTGGCCGGTCGCAATATTTTCCCCTGCCAGTCTAAATTCAACCGAGCCGTTTATCAGTCTGTCTTTAAGTGTACGGCCATCGGGTGAGTCGTGATCAAAGTAATTATTTTCTGCCATATCACTGCTGTGCCCGTAGGCGACTTGATCTGCAGAAGAGTCCCGTTCCAGCAGAGAATAACCATACTCAGCACGTGTTGCATTCACTAAATTAAAATGCATTTCCTCGTTATCTTCCCTCGCAGGATGATTATAAAGATCGTTAATTTCAATTACTTCATCTTTATTTATAATCAGCATGCCGTTCGCTTTATAGTTTTCATGTATATCGTAAAAGAAATATGCATAATAGTTTCCGGCATCGAAGACATCATATTCTTCATGGTCAACTTTCAGCCGCTTCCACTGTTTACGGATATAATCGACCGGTTCGCCGTATACTTCGCGCAGCTTATCCCGGTTCATTCCTTCAATACTCATCTTTCCGAATGACACATCGCCCGAATTAGTGTAGCCGCCGGTCACAATGCCGTCGCGGACGAGCACCATGTGAAAGGCTCCCGGCTGATTCATAATAACAAAGTCGCCTTCGTATTCGGAATGGATGACCGAAGCATTGTCCGTTTCAAACGAGGAACCCAGCGAATAATCGATGTTCGTCTCCTGAGTTCCGTGAACCTGTTCAATTTTTGCCGTATCGTAATTCGGAATGACATTCTGTTCCAGCCAGTAATTAAAATAATCTTCGGTCAGACCTTCCTCGAAATCGTAGGATTGTATGGCCGGTAAGATAAAGAACAAGGCTGCATATAATATTAATAACGCTGCGATCCGCCGTGCCATATTACTCCTCCATTAAATGCTGACGTATAAATTATCAATCAATCTTGCTTTTTCAAATTGCACTGCAATAAATATAATAACATCCTGATCGATGTTTTCAAGCGGCTCCAGTCCGCGCGCTGTGTAAATCGCGAGGTCATCGACAGTGCCGCTTGTCTTTTGTTCGATATGCAGCCTGATAAACGACATCACTTTATCCGTATTTACAGTGCCGTTTTTAATTTGTTCGGCCGCGTTTAATAAGGCAGCATATACTTCCGATGCTTCCTTGTATTCATTTCCGCTTAAATTGACATTGCGAGAACTTTTCGCAAGGCCGCTTTCTTCGCGTTTTGTCGGCACCCCGATAATTTCAACCGGCACATTAAAATCCCGGACATAGCGTTCAATAACCATCAGCTGCTGGCGGTCTTTTTCACCGAACACCGCAATCTCCGGTCTGATAATATTAAACAGTTTGCTGACCACTGTGACTACACCTTCGAAGTGGCCCGGACGCTTTACCCCGTCCAGTATATCCGCCATCGTTTTAATGCCGAGCGTGAATTCCATACCCTCCGGATACATTTCATCATCTTCCGGATGGAAAACAAAATCCACACCGTGCTCCCGGCAGATGTTTAAATCACGCTCTAAGTCGCGCGGATAAGTATCATAATCTTCCTCCGGCCCGAATTGCAGCGGATTGACAAAAATACTGACTGCAACAAGGTCAGCGTGCTGCTTCGCTGCTTCGATCAGCGCTGCATGGCCTTCATGCAGATAACCCATAGTCGGTACAAGCGCAATTTTTTTACCGCTCTCTCTGCCTAAAAGTCTTCTGACTTCTTTAATGCTTCCGGTATGCTGCATTTATTCGTACACCCGTTTCTTATAAGTTGTTTCCTCTGTCGGGAACATTCTGCTCTTCACTTCGTTCCGGTAGTTTGTGAGCCCCTCAACGGCAACTGAATTTATATCCGCATACGGTTTAACAAATTTCGGCAGACGGTCGCTGCCGTACTGCAGAAGATCGTGATAAACGAGCACCTGGCCGTCGGTATGAATGCCCGCTCCTATGCCGATAGTCGGAATATTGACTGATTCCGTTACCTTTTTAGCAAGGTCCATCGGAATTGCTTCCAGCACCATCATCGATGCGCCGGCTGCTTCAAGTGCTTTCGCATCCTGAAGAAGCTGTTCAGCCTGTTCCGCGTCTCCCGCCTGCATTTTAAAGCCTGTAATACCGAAGTGCTGCGGTGTTAATCCTAAATGCCCGCAAACCGGCACACCCGCTTTCACCAGGCCTTCGATAACATCGAATGAATCGGCACCTTCCATTTTGATCATATTCGCATCGCTGCTCTGATACAATCTGATGCCGTTTTTAATACCTTCATTTACATCTGTATGATGAGAGCCGAAAGGCATATCAACGACGATAAAGGTATCCCCTGCACCGCGTCTTGCCGCCTTCGCGTGGTGAATCATATCGGCGAGTGTCACCTGTACCGGTGATTCGTAGCCCAGTACGACCATTCCAAGTGAATCTCCCACTAAAATGACGTCCACATCCGCCTGTTCTGCAAGTTTTGCAGAAGGATAATCATATGCTGTTACCATCACTATTCTGTCATTGTTTTTCATGCTGATTAAATCTGCTGTCGACTTCATAGTTTCCCTACTTTCTTAAAATTAGATATAATTATTTTACCACAAATACAAGAAAAAAACGGAGTGACATATATGAAAATAGGTATTATCGGTGCGGGTGCAGTCGGCAGTATTATCGCCCGCGAATTTTCTAAACTGCCCGCGGATAAAGTACAGCTTACATTAATGGCCCGGACACCGAGGGACGGCTTTACTATCCTCGAAGACGAGGTAAAAACATATCATGAAATACAGGTTCACGATGTAAATAAAATATCGGAACAATTTGATGTGGTCTTTATCGCGACAAAGACACCGGCACTTAAAATGCTGAAAGATACAGTTGATAATATTACCCACAAAAATTCGGAAATTATCTATGCACTGAACGGCATGGGCTACGATTCAGTCTTCGAAGGCGGGATTCCGTCCGTTGTTTACATCAGCGGCCAGCAGCATAACGATTACATCGAACACTTCGTGAATCAAAAGATTATACTGCCTGAAACAGACTATACTTATAGCGATGAACTGATCGCGATGATTAATGTTCGTCAACAGGTTAATTTCGAACTCTTGAAAAGTTCCGATTTTCACAAAATACGCTATGAGAAGCTGCTGATAAATGTCGGTATTAACTCGGTGACCGCACTCAGCAAAAATACCTCAAAAATATTCGAAGATGATAAAATGGTTCAGCTGACCCGCCAGCTGCTCGAAGAAGCGATAACCGTTGTAAACAAATACAATACTGACGGTGTGCAGATTGGTGATGACTTTACCGACGCTGCTATGGATATGTATTACAGCTATCCCCGTGATATGGGCACGAGTATGTATTATGACGTTATGGCTAACCGCACTACGGAATTTGAACACATCCAGCAGTTTATCTATAACATGAAAGAAGACGGTGACCTGCACACACCCGTGCTCGACATGGTCGTCACCCTCTTCGCCGGCTATGAAAAACAGTAAACTAAAAAGGAGAAATCACCATCCGGTGATTTCTCCTTTTCTTATTTCACTTTTTTCTTTGGCCTGAAGTAAAAGAGCCAAGCTAAGAATGCTAGAGCTAAAATAACAAGGATTGCGTAAACAATATTCGAATACACATCCATAACTCCTGCAATATCTTCCCAGTTCTCTCCGACTGAAGCACCGAGATTGACCAGCACCGTATTCCAGATGAGTGTCCCCGCTGCGGTCAGCAGTAAAAACTTCGGCATCTTCATTTTACTCATTCCCGCAGGAATCGAAATCAGACTTCTGATCAAGGGAATAAATCTGCAGAAAAATACAGTCCAGGGACCGTACTTATCAAACCAGGCATACGACTTGTCTACATCCGCTGTCGTCAGGCGCAGCCATTTGCCGTATTTTAAGATTATCCGCTTCATCCGTTCAAGCCCGAGGATACCGCCGATGTAATACAGCACGACCGCCCCGCCGACGGAGCCTGCCGTCGAAGCAGCAATCACACCGGTTACTGACATATTAGATGCTGCAGTCATAAAACCGCCAAATGTTAAAATAACTTCCGAAGGTATCGGTGGAAAAATATTTTCCACTGCAATCAGGATTATAATTGCGGCGTAGCCAAACTGATTAATAACTTCTTCTAAAAAATTCTGCATTCTTTTCTCTGTCCCCGAAATAATTTATTTTTATGTTCCGCAGTATGTTTTAAAGTTCGGGTCAGCATCATCTTCCCCCGGTGCATCGGTATATTTCCCGCCCAGTTTATCGTTAAACGGTTTCGATACAGCTTTCAGCAGCTGTTTTAATTCGCCGTAATGACCTTCTACTGCGAGGTCCAATGATTTTTGAACCAGATGATTCCGCGGAATAAAACTCGGATTCGCCGCATTCATCGCGATATCAATTTCTTCTTTTTTTGCACTCTGAGCTTTCTTTCTCGCCTGATACTGTTCAAACCAGTTAATAAAGTCACTATCGTTAAACATCGGCAGTTTATCGTAATTCGTCAGATAAAGGTCCCGGAAGGTGCGTGTGTAATCCGCTTCATATTTAAACATAAAGCCAAGCAGATCATCGACCAGCTGCACATCATACTGCTCTTCATAATCAAGGTCCAGTATTCCGAGCTTGTCGCCCATCAGTGAAATATACTTTCTATTATAATACTGAGGATACTTATCGAGCACTGTCTGGGCGGCCTGCACCGCTTCTTCTTCGGAGCTCTTAAACAGCGGACACAGCGCTTCTCCGAGCTTGCCTAAATCCCACTGCCCGATTGGCGGCTGATTTTTGTACCGGTAGCGTCCGCCGGTATCAATTGAACTGAAAAACTTATCCGGATTATACACATCCATAAAGGCACAGGGACCATAATCAAGCGTTTCGCCTGAAATTGAAATGTTATCCGTGTTCATCACCCCATGAATAAAACCGACAGCCTGCCACTGTGCAATCAGTTCTGCCTGCTTACGCACGACATGGTCGTAAAATAAGAGATATTTTTTATCTTCTTCAAGCGCGGACAGGTACGGATAATGACGTTCGATCGCAAAATCCGCAAGTGCCTTTAAGTCATCTTTTGACTGGCGCACGGCATATTCAAAAGTGCCGACTCTGATATGAGAACTCGCGATGCGGGTCAGAATGCCGCTCGGAGTTACTTTTTGCCGGGTCAGCATTTCCCCAGTATCAACAACAGCCAGTGCTCGAGTTGTTGCAATACCAATATTCGCCATATATTCGCTGATGATATACTCCCGCAGCATCGAATCAATCGGCGCCCGGCCGTCACCCTGACGCGAATACTTCGTTGCGCCGGACCCTTTTAAGACAACATCGTATTTTTCGCTATCTGTGTTATGCTCACCTAAGAGAACGTTCCGGCCATCGCCGAGCATGTTGAGTGTTCCGAACTGATGTCCCATGTAGGCTTGTGCAATCGGTTCTGCTGATTCCGGCAGACGGTTGCCGCTGAAAAACTCAGCATCGTCTTCAAGTGCATGCTCATCCAGTTCAAGCAGTCTTGCCAGGTGGTTATTAAAAAGAACAACTTTCGGCGCTTCAGATTCTTCCGGTTCATAAGGCGACCAGAAGGTACGCGGCAGCGATTTATAGTCGTGTGTAAAATTAAAGCCTTTATACATTTAAAATTCTCCTCTCAAAACAAACGATCAAACTTAATCTCTAGTACCTGAGTATACTATACGCAGGAAATCTTGCATAACGGAATACTCCGTTTGATACAACAGGAAATTTTTTGTTATGTTTTTATAAAAAAGGGTATAATCAGTAGCATACAGAAATAGGAGTTGGAATCATGGCAAATGGTAAAAGTCGCGCTTCCTGGAAATATGCCTTTGCATATACCGGTATCGTTGTCGGTGCCGGCTTTGCAACAGGACAGGAAGTGCTTCAGTTTTTCGCAAGTTATGGACTTATCAGTTTTATCGGAGTTATTTTAACGGGACTCGCAGTAATGTTTATTGGACGCCAGGCGGCAAAACTCGGATACTCGACACACGCTGAATCTCACGTTCTGCCGCTGAATACCTTGTTCGGGAAAAAACTCGGACTCGTCGTTGATATTATCCTCGCCTTCTTCTTATACGGTCTCGCTATCGTGATGATCGCAGGAAGCGGCGCAACTTTCAACGAAGGTTTTGGCATTCATCCGCAAGTCGGAGCAATCATTCTGATTATACTTGCTTTTATTACATTATTAATGGATTTTGATAAAATAGTATCCATAATCGGCGTCATTACCCCGGTGCTCGTCATTGCAATGTTTTTTATTGCAGGGTATAACATATTGAATCCGATGGTCCCGCTGTCGGAAGTAAATCAGTATAACGATGTATCACGAACACCGACTGGTTTCTGGTGGTTTGACGCTATTACTTATGCCGGCTTTACGCTGGCAACAGCTTTCAGCTTTTTATCAATAATGGGATCTGAATCCGCCCGCCAATCTATCGTCAGACGCGGTGCGGTTTACGGCGGACTCTTAATCACGCTGTTAATGCTTCTGATAAACTTCGGGGTGCTGTCAATCATACCGAATGCTTACGACGTGGCCCTACCTACGATGCAGATGGCAGTAAATGTGTCACCATGGCTCGGTACCGCCTACTCGGTAATTATTATATTATTAATTTATAATTCTATCGTCGGCTTTTTATTTCCTTTCCTCGCGCGTTTTACAAAACCCGGGACAGGCAAATACAAAATGCTGCTGGCCGCCTCGCTGATTATCGGCTACTTCGGCACTTACGTCGGTTTCGTCGAGCTCGTTAATATTATTTACCCGCTGTTTGGTTATGTCGGTATGACTATCGGAGTAATGCTGACTATTCGCTGGGTATTTTTAAAACTTAAGGCACGAAAGCTGGCTGAAAAATTGTCGGATAATGAAGATGAATAAGATGATTAATCCTGTGACTGCCTCCCGGCAGCTGCAGGATTTTTTTATATCTTTTTCGCTTATAATGTTTATCTTTTTTCTAATAGTTTATATAAGTTATGTAAACAACATACAGGAGATGAAATTATGTCACAAGGTAAAAACCGTGCTTCATGGCGAATGGGCTTTGCCTATGCCGGAATCATCGTCGGAGCCGGATTCTCAACAGGACAGGAAGTACTGCAGTTTTTTGCCAGTCACGGACTGGTCAGTATTTTAGGAATTATACTGGCGGCGCTGATTCTAATGTTCGTCGGCAGACAGGCGGCAAAACTCGGCTTCAGGCTGAACGCCGAATCACATGAAACGCCGCTCAGAGTACTTTTCGGTGCAAAGCTCGGTCTCGTTATAGACTATGTTTTAATATTTTTTCTATACGGTATCGCAGTTGTAATGATTGCGGGAAGCGGAGCAACTTTTAATCAGGCATTCGGAATACATCCGCAGCTCGGCGTGCTGATTCTTATACTATTAACATTCGGCACACTGCTGCTCGACTTCGATAAAATCGTCAATATCATAGGCGGAATTACACCGCTCTTAATTATCGCAGTAGTCATTATTACCGGTTACAACATACTAAATCCATACGTTCCCTACTCTGAGGTCAATAACTATGTGGAACCGTCACGTACCCCAAGTTCACTCTGGTGGTTCGATGCAATTACTTATGCGGGACTTGCGCTCGCGACAGCGTTCAGCTTTTTATCGATTATGGGATCTGAAGCTCAGAGACACGCTATTGCCCGCCGCGGTGCAATATACGGCGGACTGATTATTATGCTGTTAATGCTGCTCGTCAATGTCGGCGTGCTGTCAATAATGCCGACAGCAAACGAAGTGCCGCTGCCGGCCATGGAAATGGCGGACAATATGGCACCGTGGCTCGGGGCGGTCTATTCAATCATTATTATTCTGCTGATTTACAATTCAGTAGTCGGATTAATGTATCCATTCCTGACCCGCTTCACCACACCATACTCCGGGAAATATAAAATCATGATGATTGTCTCGCTCGTTGCCGCCTTCATCATAGCCAATGTCGGTTTCGTCGCACTCGTCAACATCGTCTACCCGATTCTCGGCTATATTGGCCTCGCAATCTCTCTCGCGCTGTTCATCCGCTGGATTATGAACAAAAACACGAAGAAAAAACTGCTTTAGATGATGTGAAAGAAGATAAACCCCCATCCGCCTTGTGTGGATGGGGTGTTTGTGTTGGGTGGGTGTGGTGGTTCGTGTTCTTGGTTGCCTATGTGAAAGCTACATGGGAATTCAAACGCTGTTGGTTGCCCATGTCAAAGTCACATGGGAATTCAAACGCTGCTGGTTGCCTATGTGAAATCTACATGGGAATTCAAACGCTGTTGGTTGCCCATGTCAAAACTACATGGGAATCCAAACGCTGTTGGTTGCCCATGTCAAAGTCACATGGGAATCCAAAGGCCGCTCGTTGCCCATGTGAAAACTATATGGGAATCCAAACGCTGTTAGTTGCCCATGTCAAAACTACATGGGAATCCAAAGGCCGCTCGTTGCCCATATCAAACTCACATGGGAATCCAACAATCAGCTCAGCCCTTCAAATGGTCTTTATATTTAAAGTACAGCTCCGCTTTCGACATGGCCTCTTCAAAATTTCGATACTTAAAAGTATATGTCGTTTTCTTTCCTTTTCTATCCACGTAACAATGCTTTAATAAAATTCTGTATACAACTTTAAATGTTAGACTGTGTCCAATAAAGTTCATAAAGGAAACTCTTGTCATTGGTTTTCCATAAAAAAGATACTTATAATCACTTAGCGCACGTAATAGAAGTGTTTCGTTAGTCATTTTACTTTGACATTCTGTACAAGTGAAATGAAAACGTGTTTTTAACAAGTTATAACTGCTACACTGTTCGCAATACACTCCCTTCCTCAGCCGCGTCTCATCAACATCACTTTTAAAATAAGGATTTTCTGCGATTTGTTCACTCAAAAGCCGGACTATGAATTGGGATTTATTACCGATTTTCCCGCCCCGGAACTGCCTGAAATATCTTCTTAAATCGGAACGCACAACAATTTTACTCCAAATAGAATTGTCGTCAGTATGAAGATAAAAATCATCACTCGGGAAAATCAGGTTACCGCTGACCCGAAAGCTGCTGTTAGCAGTATTCCTCAAGCCGATCAGTTTTCCGACGGCACGGTTTAGCTGAGCGACCGGATCTTCTGTTATCCTCCGGCCGGCACGGTACCAGTCACCGCCTTCCACCTTGTAATCTCCGTGTAGTTTTTTATCTCGTTTACAACGATTCCTTCATCATCAATGACGAGCGCATCATACTGGGTAACTGATTCTCCGATTTTAAGATAAAGGTCCCGGTAAACTAAGACATCGTCGTGGCCGACATCATTAAAAATCTCATCGTATAAACACTCTCCCTCAAAACCTTTCAACGCTGCAGCATGTCTTCTGTTTTCGTGTTTCGTTAATTCGGTCCTTTTTTCGAGCGCATCGTAAAATAATAAATCATGGGATTTAAGTCTCGGGTTCAAGAACATTTATCCGCCTCCAATATAAATTTGCTTATTTCAGTTATACAGCAAAATGCTCCACAAAAATCATAAAAGCCAAACAACTTACAAAAATTGCAAAACTGTATCAATACCATCACTGAAATATAATTACAGAAATTACCACTAAATTATATATTACTTATTACACATTTACGGTTATTTTAAAAGCCCAACTGTGTTAGTATGTTCACTTGTGTTACTAATTTAGGAGGAGATTTTTGTGCAAGCACAAAAAGATGCAATTAAATTTGCTTTTGCCTACACGGGAATTGTTGTAGGTGCGGGGTTCTCTACCGGTCAGGAAGTTTTACAGTTCTTTACCAGTTTTGGCCTCTGGAGTTTTGCAGGTGTAGCGGTTGCTGCAATCTGTGTATTATTTATGAGCAGGCAGACTGCCAAGCTTGGATACAGATACGATGTAGTTTCTCATGAAGTACCATTACATAAATTGTTTGGGAAAACTGCAGGTACATTGGTCGATTATATCTTTGCTTTTTTTATGTATGGGATTGCAATTATAATGATTGCGGGAAGCGGTTCAGCTTTTGAAGAAAGTTTCGGTCTCGAACCTTGGATTGGTTCCATCGTGCTGTTATTTTTAGTGTTCTTCACACTGCTTTTGGATTTCGACAAAATTGTTACTGTACTTGGTGCAGTGACACCGTTTTTAATTATTGCAGTATTAATCATTTCACTGGTTAATATTTTCAATCCGGAAGTCGTCCTCAGCGAGGTGAACCAGGCTGCAGATATCAGCCGTACACCGACAGGTCTCTGGTGGTTCGATGCAATCACCTACTCAGGCGTCGTTATCGGTGTCGCTTTCAGCTTTCTGTCCATTATGGGAGCTGATGCTGATAAACAATTTACCGCACGGCGAGGCGCAGTCTACGGCGGAATAATATTTCTTATTATGCTGTTTCTGCTCAATGCCGGAATGCTTGCAGTACTGGATGAGGCAAACCGCGTAGCACTGCCGACACTTGTTATGGCAAATGCCATTCATCCGGTCTTCGGGACTATATTCTCGATTATTATTATTTTACTGATTTACAACACTGTCGTCGGTCTGCTGTATGCATTTTTAGCGCGTTTTACAAAACCTTATTCCAAAAAATATAAAATCTGGCTGGTTACATCTCTTGTTATCGGCTACATTTTAACGTTTATCGGCTTTGTAGATCTCGTTAATTTCTTCTATCCGATTTTCGGCTATGCAGGTGTACTCATCGGTATCGGCCTTCTGGTCAGATGGATAATGAATAAAAATACGACCAAAAAATTATTATAAGACAGCACAAAAAAGCGGTGAAGACTCAGTCTTCACCGCTTTTTGCATACCTTATAATTTAATTCTTGTACCCGCTTTACCTTCAAGTGCAAGTACTGCTTCATCTAATGAACAGATGATGCCTTCTTTGCCTTCGTGTTTAGCGAATGCGATTGCCGCTTCGATTTTAGGAAGCATAGAACCTGCCGGGAATTGTCCGTCAGCAACGTGTTTTTCAGCTTCTTCAACAGTAATCTCTTCAAGCTTCTGCTCGTTTTCTTTACCGAAGTTAATATAAACGTTAGGAACGTCTGTCAGCATCATGAATACGTCAGCTTCAGTCTGTTCCGCAAGTTTTAAGCCTGAACGGTCTTTATCGATTACAGCTTCAACGCCGTGGATTTGACCTTTGTCGTCGCGGTAAATAGGAATACCGCCGCCGCCTGATGATACAACGAGTGATGTTTCAATCAGTGTTTTGATTTCTTCAACACCGTGGATGACTTTTGGTTCAGGAGAAGGTACAACACGTCTGAATCCGCGGCCTGCATCTTCAGCCATCTGATAGCCTTTTTCTTCAGTCATTTTTTTAGCTTCTTCTTCTGTGAAGAATACGCCGACAGGTTTAGTCGGATTGTCGAAAGCTTTGTCGTCTTTGTCGACTTCTACCATTGTAAGCAGTGTAACAACGTTTGTTTTGTCGTCGCCTTCAGCCAGTCTGTTTTTAAGGGCAGATTCCATCATGTAGCCGATCATCCCTTGAGATTCAGCATTGTTGACAAAAATCGGCATTGCTGGAATTTCTTCTTTCGCCGCTTCGTTTTGAGCGATGATGTTGCCGACCTGCGGACCGTTACCGTGTGTAACGACGATTTTGTGGCCTGCTTCTGAAATTTCAACCATGCGGTTTGCCGCATTAACTACGTTCTGGTACTGGTTTTCAAATGTTGCTTCCTGTTTAGGCTGTAAAATTGCGTTTCCTCCTAAAGCTAATACTACTTTTTTACCCATTCTTTCATCTCCTATTTAGTGTCATATAAATACCGTACAGCGTGTCGCGCCCTGAACTTGAGCCAAGCTCAAGCAGTTCATCGACACTTTCCTGTGACGGCTCATTGCCAATTGCTGTAATACGTGTACTGAATATTCCTTTTAACGCCAGTTTAATAAAGTTTTCGCTGACAATTGTCGTTACCGTCTGACTAATATACTGATCCAGTTCAAAGAGATGCCTCTCGGCGATAAACGGCTGGAGCTTATCGACATACAGAATACCTGTAATAATATCGTCGCCTGACGGCGTCAGCCCGATGCCCCGTCCCGCTAAATATGCAAGCGGAAAGTCCGCACTGTCATCAGCAAGATTATCGATAATCGACGAAAGCTTTTCGGGATTGAAATCGCCCTCGGCATAATCCGTGAAGTCATAGTTATCGACGACTTTTTTAATTGTACTGATATCAGCCTGTTCTGTCACTTCTTTATAAGCATACAGTTCGGCCTTATTTACCATCAGCATAAAATCATTATGATTCACGCCATTCTTCGTCAGTCTGACGGTGTCATTGATTTTAAGTGTCTCTTTGATGTGATGAATGGTGTATTGATCTATCGTAATTCCAAATGGAAAATAACCATTTTTATTTGTTCCGATAAAGATTAACTCATTCTTGTCATTAACAATATTAAAGCCATTATTAAAAATACTGTGCACATGCATTGCTTTGTTTGTTTTTAACAAGGAAAGTGCGATCTCTCCGATCGCACTTGACTCATATATCATTTATGCATTAAACCCGAGTTTTTCAGCATAAGCTGTAATTGCTTTTTCGAAACATTCGATTGGCGGGTTAACTGTACCTGCACCAATCTGACCAAATCCTGCAACTTTGTGTGCAATACCTGTGTTAATTACCGGAAGGATTCCAGATTCAACTACTTTACGTGCATCGATTCCTGTTGGTGCACCTTTAAAGTCCCAAGTCGGGATAATGAAGTTAGGGTTTTCCTGTTCTGTAATTTCAGCCATGTTATTGCTTGTTTCAAGTGCATCGTTGAAACCGCCTGAACCGACAAAGCGGGTAACAGCAGGTGCTGCGATCATCGCCATACCGCCGACACCGATTGTTTCAGTAATAGCAGAGTCACCGATATCCGTGTTTGCATCTTCAGCAGAGTAACCTGTGAAGTACAGACCTTGAGGTGTGTTTACAGGAGCTGTGAACCACTCGTCACCCATACCTGCGATACGGATACCGAAGTTTTCACCGTTACGGCACATTGCTGTAACAATTGTACCATGTTCAATTGTACGTGCAGCATCAGTCATTGCTTTACCTGTTGCCATTGCCACGTTTAAGAAGAACTGGTCAGTGTCAGCAAGGAACTGCATAACTTCTTCGCGTTTTTCTAATTCAACATCTTCAAGGCTTGTAATTGCAGGAGCAACTTCTTTAAGGAAAGCCAGTGAAGCTGCGATATTTCTCTGGTGGAATTCGTCACCCATAGCGATCGCTTTAGCAACTAAAACGTTGACGTTTAAACCTTCATCCATTGTTTTAAGCGCTTTTGATAATACCGGGCCAAGTACATCTTTCATCCAGTGAAGACGTGTAAGAACCTGGTCGCTGTAAGAACCGAAACGGAGAACCGCACCGATACCTTCGTTTAAAGTACAGTAAGCTTCGTTGCCGTGTTCTTTGTTAACAACAACTACAACAGGCATGTTCATTGAAGTAATACCACCCATTGGCCCTACTGCATTTACGTGGTGACAAGGGATGAAAGTGATTTTGCCGTTTTCCAGCAATTCACGTGCACCCTGCTCGTCGTCTGCCCATCCTTCAAAAAGAATAGCACCGACACATGAACCCTGCATAGGGTCAGTCATGTTTTCATATTTAATCGGAGGACCGGCATGTAATAATACATGCTCAGTCAGTTCCGGAATTACAGTGTGTGCAGGTACAACATCTGTTAAGAAAGGCGCTGAGCCAATCATTTTCTGTACGACTGCTTTGTTTGCTTCATCTATAGTTTGGTAAGCCATTATACATTCTCTCCTTCATAATTGTTTAAGAATTGAAGTACTTTCATAAGCTTCTCATCGCCGCCGGCAACTGGACGCCAGTTGAACTGAACAACTTCAGCTCCGCTGTTTTCTACTGCTTCAGTGAAGCTCTTCAGACCGATGTTGATTACGCTCGGTTTGTTAGAAATCAGACTCATCATTTTATCGTCTACAGACAGATCTTCAGTACCTTTGTCGAATGCTTTGATTTCAAGTTCAGGCTGAACCACTTTACCGCCGATTAATTCGATCGCTGTACGGACCATCTGATCGTTAGTGTCACAGATTACCGCACCTGCTTCTTCTAAAATCTGACGCTGTTTGTCATAGCCCTGTGCATCTTTGTCAGTACCGACTACAGTTGCAAGAACGACTAATGAACGCTCTTCTGAAGCTGCTTTGTCAGTAATGCGTTTAATTGTCGGAGCAAGTTCAGAAGCCATGTCGGCATGTGAACCGTAACCGATAACGTTGTCGAGCATAATAACTGCAGTATCTTCACTGTCAGCAGATGTTTCCAATTTTTCAATACGTTTTTCAGGGTCGATCATCGGGTGAGGCTTACCTTGTGTGTACATGTCATCACCGAGGTCGATAACTTCGTGTGATGCAGATTTATAAGTGAAACCTTCATCTTTAATTTCTTCTTCACCAAGTGAATGTTTGATCATCATCGCTGCTTCACTTGCAAGCGTACCGCCTGAGTAGTAAGCTTTGATGCCTTTTTGGTTTTCGTCGAAGTCCGCTTTAATGTTGTCGAGAGCTGAAGGTGTGAAGTTAACTTTCTCACCATTTGACAGCTGAACTGATGCAACTGCAGCTTCTTCAAGAGTGTAAGCGTGATAAATTTCTTCTTCCTGGTATTCAGGTTTGTTACCAAGGAATAAAGCAACGACTGGTTTGTCAATGCTGCGCAGTAAGCTTTCTACTTTTTCCTGTACTTCTTTAGCCGGCGGCTTAGAAATTACAGTAATGACCTTAACTTTAGGATCCTGGTTTAACGCTTTAATGCTGTCGAGCATAGTTACAGCGCCAACTTCTGTAGATAAGTCGCGTCCGCCTGTACCGATAGCGTTCGTTACACCTTTGCCCATACGGTCGATAATAGTAGTAACTTCCTGAATTCCTGTACCTGATGCACCTACGACACCGATGTCGCCTTCAGCAACTGTGTTTGTAAATGCCAACGGCACGCTGTGGATAATTCCTGTCCCGCAGTCAGGACCCATTACTAATAATCCTTTATCGTGTGCAAGTTCTTTCAGACGAACTTCGTCTTCTTTTGCCACGTTGTCACTGAACATGAATACGTGCAATCCGTTATGAAGTGCGTTTTCAGCTTCCATAGCAGCGTATGTGCCGGGAATTGAAATCATTGCAAGGTTCGGATTGTTTGCAAGTTCAAGCGCGCGTTTCCAGTTGTGAGCTTCACTGCTCTTAGCAGACTCGTCAGAACCGCCTCCGCCTGCAAGTTCAGTATCAACTGCTTCGTTCACTTCATCAACTTTTGATTCGTCTTCAGTATCGATTACGATAGCGATATCGTTGGCACTTGCTGTTTCAAGTTCCGGAGTACCGAGTCCTGCACCTTTAAAAATGTCTTTGTTAGCAGGCGTTCCCATCATAACTGATGCTTTGTTCACGCCGTCCATAGCGCTTAATTTCTGGCTTAAAAGCATTAATACGATAGAATCCTGATACGTATTTTCTTTAATAATTGTATATAACATCATGTACCTCCATTAATATTTATTCTGCAAATCTGTTTTTGCCGTGGTAGCGATCAAAATGAATATCGTCACTCACGAGGTAGTCATAAATTTCATCGACAATTTCTATGCCTTCTTCATCGTACTTATCCGCACGCATCTTGCCGCGTTCTCCCGGATAATTGACTTCTGTAAATCCTGGTGCCGGTGTCTGTTCTTTCAGTTCGTCAAGCATAGTCGACAGCTGACGCTTAAACTGATCAACATCCGTAAAGTAAGCCGGATTAATCACGATATGAAGCTGGCCAAGCTGTCTGCCTGCCGTTAAGTCTTTGTACATGCTCGATACATGCACTCCGTGCGGCAGACCTAAGAGACTGCCTGAAAGGATATCGACCATCATCATGAGGCCGTAGCCTTTCGGTCCTGCTACAGGAACGAGGGCGTGAACGTCTCTTGAGTTTGTCGTCGGTTCACCTTTATCGTTAACAGCCCAAGTATCCGGAATATCATTGCCTTTAGAACGGGCGTCGAGCACTTTACCCCAGGCCTGCACTGTCGTTGCCATGTCGAACGTAATAATACGCTCGTCATTGGTCGGTGCACTGAAGGCGATTGGATTCGTACCGAAGTACGGCTCTGTGCCGCCGAATGGCACAACCATCGGATCGGACTGGCAGACAGAAATTGCCACCATGTCCTCTTTTGCCGCCTGCTCAACGAAGTAGCCGAGAGCGCCGGAGTGGGAAATATTCGTCATGCCGACGACAGCTACACCATTATCCCGTGCGATTTCAATAGCGCGCTCCATACCCTGTTTTGCAACTTGATGGCCTGGGCCGTTGTCACCATCTAATATAGCTGTTGACGGGCCGGTCTTTTCAAATTTATATTCCGGGTCGTTGGTAATACCGCCTTTGGCAATACGTTCTGCATAATATTCGACGCGCACTGCACCGTGGGAATGAATGCCGCGGTGATCAGCAAATGTTAAAACATCACTAATATCAGCCGCCGCATCTTCTTTTAAGCCTGCTTTTTGAAGTTTATCTTTCATTAAGTTGAATAATTCTTCTTTTGATACGCGCATTTACAAAACCTCACCTTTTAATATGGTGTATCCGATTTTAAATACTCCATGATGTCTTCCGGAATCGGAATACCTGATTTTTCGTATTCAGCTTTCGTCGCTTCCATTAATTCACCCGGATAGTATACCTGGTCAAATCCTGTTGCCGGTTTGTTGCCGTGAAGTTCGTCAACCATCGTATCCATTTTTTCTTCCATCGCTTCTCTTGAACTGAAGAAGTCTGGATTGATTACGAGGTGGAACTGTCCTAAACGGCGGTACTCGCTCAAGTCTTTGTACATGCTTGTAACGTGTTTGCCGTGGTTTAATCCGAGCAGGCTTCCCGCTAGAATGTCAACGATCATCATCAGGCCGTAACCTTTAGGACCTGCTACAGGAAGCAGTGCATTTACTGCATACGGGTCAGTCGTCGGGTTGCCGTCTTTATCGACAGCCCACGTGTCAGGAATATCTTTGTTTTTACTGCGTGCATCGAGAATTTTACCCCAGGCTTGCACTGTCGTTGCCATGTCAAAAACGATTGGTGAATCATTTTTGCGCGGCGCAGCGAAAGCGATCGGGTTCGTACCGAAGTATGGTTCAGAACCGCCGAAAGGTACAACCATCGGGTCTGATTGGCACACTGATAAAGCTACCATACCCTGTTCAGCTGCCTTCTGCACGAAATAGCCGATAGCGCCCGAGTGACTCATTTCGCTGACGCCAACTGCACCGATACCGGATTCTTTAGCGAGGTTAATCGCTTCTTCCATCGCTTCATATGCAACGTAGTGGCCGACAGCGTTATCGCCGTGGTAGACACCAGTTGACGGTCCGGTTTTCTCAAACTTAAGTTCCGGATCGTTATTGAAGCCGCCTTTTGCACAGCGTTCAGAATAATACTGCATGCGCACTGAACCGTGGGAATGAATGCCGCGTTCATCGGCCCAGACGAGGACGTCTGCGGCACGATCAGCGTAAGCTTCCGGCATACCATTCAGCATCAGTTTTTCTTTAAATAACCGGCGAAGTTCAGATGAATTCGAAATTACCAGTTGTTCTGACATATCGTTGCCTCCTGAATAGTTTAATTAGATTTCAACGTCTCTGTTGGCATCTTTAGAGTAAATATATGAGAATGACTCATCGAGACCAACTGCATAAGTTGCCTGCAGCGCGTATGCACCCATAAAGATGTAGTCGCCTTTATCAACAGGCATCCAGTTGTTATCAAGATTGTACATTCCGCGTCCGCTTAACACATAAGCGCCGTGTTCCTGTACGTGAGTTTCGATATAACCGTGTGAAGCACCCGGTTTAAATGACAGAATGTGGAAGTTCATGTCGTAAGCAATATCTGCAGGAAGAAGGTCTTGTACAAGCACTTCGTCCATTCCTTCGTAAGCTTTAGCCTGAATGTCATTTACATTGCCTGTAACGATTTCAGGTTTGCCGACACCTTTAGCTTCCTGGTAACGTTTTTTGTAAAGGAAAAGACGGCTGTCTTCACCGTTATTATTGTTAACAAAAGTCAGTTCAAGGTGAGGTGGAACGTAAACATATCCGCCTTCTGATAATTCGTAAGTTTCACCGTCAACTGTTGCAGTAACGTTTCCGTATACTACATACATGAAAGTCTGTACGCCGTCTCCGCCGAAACCTTGAGTGTTTCCGCCCTGGTTTTTAACAGTAACTAAATAGTCGACGAAGCGTGCGCCCATGCGCGGTGAACCGAGGATTGACATGTCGCAGTCGTCAAATCCAGGTACGACGTTATTTACAAGTCCGTCCGGAGTAAGTACCGCGAACTCATCCTTTTTAACAATTGAACGTGTTTCAAGTAATCCTTCTCTGTATCCCTGCTGATGGTTTAAGTAACCCATTATTATATCTCCCTTTCTTAGTATCCGAATATTTTATAAAAATCTTTAACCGCTGATTAATACGCTAATTTGTAAAGAGTTTCTGCCAGTACTTCAATACCATTAACGAGGTCGTCAATATCAGTTTCTTCTTCCACGTTATGCGAGATGCCTCCGATTGAAGGAACAAAAAGCATTCCTGTCGGCATATAGCCTGCGAAGATCTGTGCATCATGACCGGCGCCTGAAGGCATTACTTTGTAAGAATCTCCAACTACTTTTTCAGCTGATTCTTCAATCATTTTGACGATTGACTCATCCATCAGTCCTGGAGACTGTTCCATCCACAGGTTGATATCTGCAGTCATGCCGTATTTATCAGCAACTTCATTAATTGTCGATTCTACAGTTTTCGCAAATGCATTCAGTTCTTCTTCATCGATATGACGCGTATCCACGGAGAATTCAACTTCACCAGGAACAACGTTTACGACACCAGGAACCGGTTTAACACTGCCGAAAGTCACAACGAGCGGGTCGCCGATTTCACGTGCTTTTTGAACTAAAGTCTGTGCGATTTCAGTGAATGCCACAACCGCATCTTTACGGTAGCCCATCGGAGTTGTACCTGCGTGGTTAGCTTCACCTTTTAAGTTAATTGTGTAGCGTTTTTGACCGACGATACCGGTAACTACACCAATTTGTTTTTCTTCTTTTTCTAAGATTTGGCCCTGCTCGATGTGAACTTCAATGAAAGCTTTAATATCATCGCGGACTTTATCGTCTGTTCTGAAATCAAATCCTGAGTCTCTCATTGCATCGACGAATTTAATACCTTCGTCATCTGTAATGTCTTTAACATCGTCGTTATTCTGCAGGTTGAAGAAGTTTTTAACACCCCAGAAAGTATAAGGGAAGCGTGACCCTTCTTCTTCAGCAATCGACAGCACTTCGAGCGTGCGTTTCGGCTGACCGTATTTTTCTTTCAGGTAAAGTGTAGCAATCAAAGCACTTAAAATACCGAATTGACCGTCAAGGTGGCCCCCTTCAACGACTGTATCAATGTGCGAACCGCTCATGATTGTTTCATCCGGGAATTCACTTCCGATTAAACGGCCTGAAACGTTACCGATTGCATCGCTGGAAACTTCCAAACCATTCTCTTTGAAGATATCCTGCAGTGCACCGACTGCCTGACGCCATTCTTCAGAATATAGTAAACGTGTGATTCCGCGCGGATCCAAGCCGCCGTAACTTGTAAACTGTTTGTCCAGTTTTAGAAAGGTTTCACGAATATCCATTATTTTATCCACTCCACTCATATTATTTCACTTATAATTATAGATTTAATTGCCTCCTCGGGCATTGACAGTTCCAACAATCATTATTTTTCAAATTATTCACTTTAGACAAATACACAAAAATTCATTAGTCTGTATAATAGTACAAGTAAATAAAGGAGGCTTAAACCTATGACAGCAGTAACTATAAAAGAAACTGACACTTACACTCTTTCTGGCAATCTGTATGAAAGCACCGCACAGAATGAATCGGACGTGCTCGGCACTTTGATTTATTTACACGGCGGCGGACTTGTATTCGGAGAAAGAACGGACCTCCCTTCAGAATATACAGCAGTACTCAGACAAAAATTCCATGTGCTGACTGCCGATTACAGATTAGCGCCGGAATCTGATATCGACGATATCTTTACCGACTTACATCACATATATCACTTCGCGGCATCTTTGAAACACGGTAATGTATATATTATGGGAAGATCGGCAGGCGGTTACTTAAGTTTAATCACGGCGCGGGACTTCGACATCGCCGGTGTGATAGACTTTTACGGCTATTTTAACTTTACCCACAGCGACTTTAATTACCTCCCGCACGACCAAAAACATTTATCAAATATGCTCACAGAAGAACTGGCAGCGAATAATATACGGGATTATGCGACTGTGAAAGAACCGCCTGATCCGAGATACCTGCTTTATTTATACTACCGGCATTTGGGAAATTGGGCCGAAACGCTCGGCATCGATACCGAATCCAATAAATACCGTCTGACCAATGATGATCTCGCAGCACTGCCTCCGGTCTTTATCGCACACGCAAAAGGCGATCCGGACGTCCCGGTGTTTTTCAGCAGAAAACTTGCGAAAACTGCGGCGATCAGTGAATTTGTTGAAGTCGATACGGTGACACACAATTTCGACCAGGAAGTATCTGAAGCCAATATTAAAATATACGAACGCGCAGTTCAGTTTATGGCTGAGCAGGTTTAAAGTGAAACACCGGCAGATTGAGTGCCGGTGTTTTTCTTTTGGGCGATGGGTGGTTGGTGTTGGTGTTCTATGGACGTTGTTGATTCCACAAAGTACTTGCAGATTGTTCTAAGGACGTTGTCGATTTAACAAAGTACTTGCAGGTTGCTCTATGAACGTTGTTGATTTCACAAAGTACTTGCAGGTTGTTCCATGGACGTTGTTGATTTGATAAAGTACACGCAAGTCGCTCTATGGACGTTGTCGATTTGACAAGATACACGCAGCAAGTTGTCTTTCTTTTCGCATTGGTTTACCATGTCAATCTCACATGGGGATCCAAAGCACGTTAAGTTACCTTGTCAATCTCACATGGGAATCCAAAACACTTTAAGTTACCTTGTCAATCTCACATGGGAATCCAAACCGCTTTAAGTTACCTTGTCAATTCCACATGGGAAGCCAACACACTTTAAATTCCCATGTTAATTCCACATGGGAATCCAAACCCCTTTAAGTTACCACGTCAATTCCACATGGGAATCCAACGCGCTTTAACTTACCACGTCAATTCCACATGGGCATCCAACGCGCTTTAACTTACCACGTCAATTCCACATGGGCATCCAACGCGCTTTAACTTACCACGTCAAACTTACACAGGCATCCACCCCACCATCAAACTCCGCCGCCCCACCAAAAAGCACCCCGCAATCAAAAATTGCGCGGTGCTTCCTTTAATTTATTTATAAAATTTACCGATTTTAACGTCGCTTACGCCATTCTCAAGTGAATAGATTTCTTCACCGCGTAAAATTGTACCGGCAACTTGTGCGCCGATTTCGCGTCCGATGTAAGGACTGATTTTATTGCGGTATTCTAATTCTTCTCTTTCAACTGTGTAAGGTGAATCGCCTTTTATCAGCACGAAGTCAGCATCGTATCCCACTTCGATACGGCCTTTTCCTTCAAGTTCAAAGCGTGCAGCCACGTTCGTGGCAATAATGTCAGAGAACTGAACGAGTGACATGCCGCGTTTTTGGACTGCTTCATCAAACAGCATATCCACGTTGTTCTGGATTCCTGAGATTCCGCCCCACGCTTTAAATGCATCGTCAGTGTCTTTCAGATCAGGTGTACATGGTGAGTGGTCACTTGTAACGAACATCACTTTGCCGTCAAATACGCGTTCCCACATTCCTTCTAAACGTGATTTTTCACGGATGGGCGGCGAGCATTTCACTACCGGTCCGATATCATCGAGTTCTTCTTTATAGAAGTATAAGTAGTGAGTACATGTTTCGCATGTAATATCTACACCGTCGTTTGCTGCTTCATTGATTAAATCAATACCTTCAGCACATGCTACGTGCACAATATGCACACGGCATCCTGTTTCACGTGCGAATAAAATGATTTTTTGAATCGGTTCGATTTCAGTAAATACAGGGCGTGAGTCCACATAAGCTGCTAGTGATTTTTCACCGCGTTCCTGGGCAAGCTGGCCGAGTTTATCTGTGATTGGTCCGTTTTCAGCGTGGATTGACAGGATTTTACCTGTTTTTGCAATTTGACGCATTCCTTCATATAAAGAGTAATCGTCGACGTTCATAAAGTCGCCTTCAATTGCGCGGTCGCCTGCTGTTGCAACGAACGCTTTATAAGCCACAACGCCGTTTTCATCAAGCTCCTGAATTCCGCCTTCAAGATTAAACGGCACTAAGCCGCCGTAGCTGTAAACATCTACAGATAATTTATCTTCGCCGGCTGCAAATTTCTTGTTAATCGACTCTTCGTCAACGGTTGCCGGAATTTGGTTTAAAGGCATTTCGATAAATGACGTCACTCCGCCTTTTGCTGATGCGCGTGTACCTGTATCGTACCCTTCCCAGTGATCGCGGATACTGCCGCCCGGTTCACTGATATGTACGTGAGCATCGATCATACCCGGTGATACGATTAAACCTTCTGCATCTGTAACGCGGGCTTCGCCTGCATCAATATCTGTACCGATAGCAGCAATCTTGCCGTCTTTCACACCGATATCCACATTCTTTTCTCCACCCGGTAAAATAACCAGTCCGTTTTTTATAACTAAATCAAAAGCCATTTATATTCCTCCTGACCATTTCTGTAAAAACGTAAAACGCAAAAGTATTACTCAGCTGTCTGTATACTTTACCCTTAGAAAAGCCTTCAAAACGCACAGCCGGTTAATTATATTTACGTTTTAATTATTATTAGTGTACTATTATATGAAGAAATAAATATAGTTAAAATATTACGTCTGAATATTAAATTTGTGCATTTTGTACAAATTATTATATACGGCATTTTAGGTGATGAACAATTGGTATCTATTAAAGAAATTTTATCCTTGGAACGTTTCAGCAATTTCAAATTAATAAATAAAAATGCGGACCTGTCCCGCGAAGTGACCAGTGTCGATATTACGGAAACACCGGATGTAAAAGATTATACATCCCAGAATACGCTCCTTTTAACGACAGCCATGAATTTTAAGGGCAACCAGCAGTCGCTTATTAACTTTATCAGTGAGCTCGACAGCGTACCCGTCGCGGCACTCGGCATTAAATTATCGCGTTTCCTTCACACGATTGACAAAGAAGTGATTGAACACGCCGACAAGCTCGGCTTCCCGCTGATAGAAATTCCGGAAAACTGGAAGCTCGGCCAGGCGACTCACAGCATTTCCACTTATATTTCAAAAGATGAAACAGAAAAATTATATTACGCGCTGGAAGTGCAGCAGCGCATGAATTCCATGCTGATTAAAGAATTCAGCGTCGAACGCATGCTGAATCAGCTGAGCCAGTTTTTACGCCTGCCCCTTGTGCTGATTAATCCATTTTATAAAGTGGAAGTAACGAGCAACGATTTTAAAAATGACCAGAAGCTTCTGAAGGAAAACCTGAGATATTTCAATAACGTGTATCTGCCTGATAAAGACAGCGTAAACGTCGATTTCAACAGCAGGATTGCAGTATTCGAAGTTCCGGCTTTCAGCTATTTCCCTTATTATTTAATCGTGTCGAACCTTGAAACTATCAGTTATCCTTTCAGCCATCTCGCCATAGAACAGGCGATTAACTCGCTGTCGTTCGCGATTTATAAAGATTCAAGAATACGCGCGACCGAGCAGGAAGATGTCAATCTGCTTTTCAGCTCGCTGATTAATACAACTGAAGGCTCCCCTATTAGTCTCGAGAGCAATCCGGAGTTTTTCGAACGCTATCATTTGAAGGATTCTTCGTATTATAAGGTGATTATTTGCGGGATTGATCCCGGCAGCGATATTGAGAATTCGGAGTATGTAAATGAACGCTATCAGCTGACCTTCGAATGGCTGCAGAGCGTCCTCGTAACCCTCGACCCGAACATCAGTATTTTCGGTTTTGGCGATTCAAATAAATTCGCTATTCTGCTGCAGGACAAGCATGAATATTACGAAGCTTACTGCCGTCATCTGCAGCAGGAGTACAAGAAGTTCTTTAAAGAGTCACTATCTTTTGGCATAGGCAATGAAGTTTCGGATTTCACTCAAATCCACTCGTCTTTCGTCGAAGCGCTGGAAACATTCGACCTCTGCAAAGATGAAGGAAAGCGCGAGTTTCTTGAAATTTATCGTCCGCGGAATTTTGAAGAACTTCTGCAGCTTCTGCCGCAGGATAAAGTCCGTCCGTTTGTGCTCAGCACTCTCGGCGAGCTTGCTTTTCCGTCGAATACAAAAGATAAGGAATTAAAGAAAACCCTGCAGATTTATATGGATAATCAGTGTGATATTACGAAAACATCCAATGAAATTTTCGTGCATAGAAATACTGTCAAATACCGCATTAATAAGTGCGAAGAAATGCTCAGGGTAAATGTAACTGATCCTGTGCATTCTCTCAATATCCGCCTTGCCTTATTCATTTCTAAGCACATCCAGAATAATTAATTAATTGTAGGGAATCAATAATTACAGCAGCACTCATTGTTCAATGTGAACAATGAGTGTTTGTGTTTTAAAGCGTATAATATGGGTAGTTAAAAATTATAGGAGGCGTACTTAATGAATGAATTAGAAAAGAACGGCTCCCAGTACTATAAAAAAATAATAGTTGCTTTAGTACTTGGTTGGGTCGCAATCTGGATTTACAGAACGATTTTAACGCCGATTTACCCTCAGATTCAGAGCTCTTTAGGCGATGTATCTAACGCAGAAATCGGTCTAATCGCTTCTGTATATTTCTTTGCTTATACAGGAATGCAAATTCCCGCGGGCGTATTGGTTGATAAATTTGGTCAGAAAGCAGTCTTAATTCCAGCATTTATCGGTTTTGCGATCGGTGCTGTTGTACTCGGTACAGCAGGTTCACTGCCACAAGTATACATCGGGTCTTTAATCTCGGGTATTGCTACAGGTAGTTACTACGGATCAGCATACAGCTTATCAGCTAAACACGTGCCAAAAGACAAGAAAACTTTTGCCAACGCAATCATTAATAGTGGTTCTGCAGTCGGTATGGTTATCGGTCTTATAGGTTCTTCAGTGCTGGTCGGCGGTTTAAACGTTGAATGGAACTGGATGCTTTACGGAACAGCCTTGATCATCTTAGGTGTTACATTCGTATTCTATGTGAATATTAAGAGTGATAAAAAATCACCTAAAGTTGAAAACGAAGAAAACGCTGACGCAACTTCAGCAGATATCGTTACAGATTCAGCGGATGATGTCTCATTATTCTCTGGTAAACACATTACAATATACTTTACGTATTTCGCAGTATGTTACGGTTACTACATGATTGTAACTTGGTTGCCATCATTCCTCGTAGCTGAAAAAGGATTCGCACAATCGGATGTAGGTTATGTATCAGCTTTAGTTGCTGTTGCAGGTATTCCGGGTGCACTGATTTTCGCACGTTTGATCGACAGAAGACAGCAGGACCGTTTGAAATATATTCTTATGCTCCTTCTCGTTGCAGCAGTTATGATCGGACTTACAGTTTACTCACCTTCACCATGGATTCTTTACATCGCACTTATCCTTTACGGACTAATGGGTAAACTTGCAATCGACCCTGTGTTAATCACTTACGTCTCAGATTCTGTTCCGGAACAAAAAACAGCCAAAGCTCTTGGCCTGTTCAACTTCTTCGGTATGGCATCATCAGTCGTGGCACCTTGGCTGACAGGTTATATCGGTGACGTAACCGGTTCCCAAGTACTTGCTTTCTATATCGGTTCAATCTTACTGATTGCCGCAGCAGTATTCTTCTTCTTTGTAATCTACCTTAGAAGCGGAAAAGAATCACACGCATAATGATATTTATAAAAGCAGCGAAGAAATCTATTACGGTAGATGGCTTCGCTGCTTTTTTGTCTTGAATTTTATATTAGCTCACTGACGAAAATGAGTCCCCAGCCTTTTTGCAGGGGACTCATTTATTTTATTTATTAAACTGTTAGAACGGGAATACATGCAGGTCGATACCGTAAACGACCGGCACCCACAGATAAACCACAACGATAATGATAACTGAAGCAATGACATTCAGCCAGAACCCTGTTTTAACCATTTCTGCGATACTTACCTTATTTGTTCCAAAGACAATCGCATTCGGCGGTGTTCCGACAGGCAACATGAAAGCACAGTTTGCAGCCATTGCTGCCGGAATCATTAAAGCAAGCGGATGAACATCAAGAGCAATCGCAAGTCCTGCAAGTACAGGTAAAATCATCGTTGCTGTTGCTGTATTTGATGTGAACTCTGTTAAGAACAGTATTAAAATTGCCACGATAGCAATCATCAGAATCAACGGCATGCCGCCTACACCTGCGAGCATTTCACCAATCCAGGCATCTACGCCTGTAGCCACGATTGCTCCTGCGAGAGCAAGCCCGCCTCCGAACAGAAGCAGTACGCCCCAAGGCAAGTCTTTTGCGACACCCCAGTCGAGAACACGCCCGTTTTGTTTCTTCGATGGAATCAAGAACAGAAGCACAGCAGCGAACATCGCAATGGATCCGTCACCGAGCATTTCTGTAAACGCGAACTGATCGAAGAAGAAGCCGCGCATAATCCATAAAGCTGCTGCCAGAATGAATATTACCAGCACCCATACTTCTTCTCTTGTCATTCTGCCAAGCTTGTCGAGCTCATCTGTAATAATCTTACGTCCGCCCGGCAGTTCTTTCATGCTGTGTTTAAAGGCGAAGTAATTCATATAAGCCCAAGCAATCGCGAGCATTACGATGACTACAGGTATACCGACGAGCATCCACTGGGCAAAGTTTAATTCAACATCAAAGATCTGTCTCATTTGCCCTGCCAGTATAATCAATGGCGGTGTTCCGATTAAAGTACCGAGTCCGCCGATTGTACCAGCATAACCGATGCCGAGAACGAGTGCTTTTTCAAATAATTTAACATCGCCCCCGAGTTCCGGTGTCGATAAAGAATGCGCTTCTTTAATAATTGCAAGACCGATTGGAATCATAATCATAACCGCTGCCGTGTTCGATACGAACATTGACAAGAGCGCAGTTGAAATCATGAACCCTAATAAAATTGTCGCTGTCGTTGTACCGATTGCTTTGATAATCGATAAAGCGATACGGGTATGTAAGTTCCATTTTTCCATAGCTACGGCGAGTAAGAAACCGCCTAAGAATAAGAATACTATGTCATCTCCGTAAAAACTTGCTGTTTCCTGATTGGACATTACTCCGCCCATCGGGAAGAGAAACAGAGGCAGCAGTGATGTGGCAGGAATCGGAATCGCCTCCGTCACCCACCATGTTGCTATCCACAGTGCTGCGGCGACAACGAAAATACCCGAGCTGTCCAGCGAATCGGATTTTAAAAACAGCAGAGCCAAAACAAAAAGCAGCGGCCCTAAAATCAAACCGATTAATTGAGCTTTACTATATGCTTTCCTGTGCTCTTCAGGCGAAGGCGCACCGGTAGCTGCATTCCTTAAATCTTTAGTACTAAAAAACTTGAGTAATGACTTTGTCCTTTTGGATTCACTCCAAAGGTTATCATAACTTTTTTGGACAACTCCTCTATCCTTGGAATCGCTCACAAAAATCCCCCCTAAAATAAACATGATATGAATTTATCATAAATATTCAGATAAATCTATATAAATTTAATGTTAACTGATAACTTTATCTTATTAATAGAATCATGTAAGCGCTTATAGTAAGAATTGAGCGAATAATTCATTTCCTTATATAAAAACTCCCCGAAGCTCATACGAGCTCCGGGGAGTACCTTACTAAATAATATTAATTTACTTTCTCTACATGCTCTACTCTTTTATAACCTGATTCATCCAGCAGGAATACCGCAATAATACCGACTACAAGTAGGGCGCCCGCAAGGTAGAAGCCCATATCTAAGTTTCCTGTAACGTCTGTAATGAAACCGGTAATGTACGGTGCTAAAATTGATGCCGACATTCCGATAAAGTTATAAATACCGAATGATGTTGCAAGACCGACACGCGGCGCGTTATTGGCAACAACGGCAATCAGTACAGGGTTTGTACTTAACTTACCAGCGATACCGTAAACGATGAGTGATACATAGAGTACCCACATCTGATCGAAGAGTACGATAGATATTGTCGATAAGAAAGCCAGCGGAACCATTACCAATAGTACTGGACGCTGTTTGCCTAATTTGTCTGACAGCCAGCCGAAGAACAGCATACCAGGAATTGATGCCCATGGTACTAATGATGACACGAAAGCAACGCTTGAGCCGCTGATGCCGCGTGCTGTTTCAAGGTAGTACGGCAGCCAGGTCAGAATTACGAAGAAACCGTAGATTGAACAGAATATAGTGATAAAAGCCAGTATAAGGTTTCTGTTTTTGAACAGTTCCGATACTTTCAGTTTCGCTGGCGCACCGCTTTCGCTCGTTGGCGCCTGATAACCCGGCGGGTGCTCCTTCACCATAATCCACATAATAATACCGATAACAATTACGATAACACCCATAATCCAGAACGGTGTGCGCCATGACATGTCCATTTCCTGAACGGTAATACTGGAAATCCAGTACCCGGCTGACATACCGATAGCCATACCACTGTTAATAATGGCACTGCCGAGTGTCAGGCGTTTTTGCGGAATCGCTTCAGATGATAATCCGTACTGCGGTCCGTAGAATACACCCTGGAAAGTACCAGTCAGGAACCACATCATCAGGAACATGTAGAATGTAACCATCTGTCCTGAAACAATTGCAAGAATACCAAAGCCGATAAAGGCAGGGATAATCATTTTTTTTCTTCCGAATTTATCTCCGAGGTAGCCTGAAGGAATCTGTGTTACAGTATATCCTAAGAAGAACAGACTGCTCAGAAGGCCGAGCTGGGTTGCGTTAATGGCAAATTCAGACTGAATATTGGTCATAATTGGATTTAAAATTGTACGCGTTGCATAAATCGCAATCCATCCGAGTGTGAAAACGGCGACAATTTTTATCCAGTAGCTGTTGGAAAGTTTTTTGTTTTCCATGGTTAATCTCCTTTTATAATAGTTTTATATTATGATCACTTTATATTTTACAGCACCGCTCCCAATATTACTTTATCTATAGTAGATAAAATTTTCATCGTTATTGTGCAAAACATCACAAAAAAACTGTTGTAAAAATAAGTTTTATAAAATATTTGTATAATTGCGTTAATAATTATATTATTAACAGTACAAAAAAATAAAAAGACGAAGGATGATGCGCATAATGGCAAGTTTACAAATAAACAAAAGACTAATCATGACACCTGGACCCGTTGCGGTGGATCCGAGAGTATCCCAGGCTATGAGCAATTCCATTCTTGGACAATTCGATCCGGAATTCACGGGCATAATGAATGAAACTATGGAACTAATCCGGAAATCCTTTAAAACTGAAAATAAATGGTCATTTCCAATAGACGGCACGAGCCGTGCCGGCATCGAGGCTGTAATTGCCAGTATTGTTGAACCGGGCGACAAAGTGCTGGTTCCGATAATCGGCCGTTTCGGCTACCTGGTTACTGAACTTGTTGAACGGGCCGGCGGTGTCGTTCACACAATCGAAGCGCCGATGGGAGAAGTAATCCCTGAGGATGATATTATTGAAAAAATGGATGAAGTAAAACCTAAAGTACTAGCAGTTATTCACGGAGAAACCTCCTCCGGCCGCCTGCAGCCGATTGAGAAAATTGGTCATGCAGCAAAAGAACGCGGCGTCTTTACTGTAGTTGATGCAGTAGCGACTTATATGGGACAGGATATCCCGGTTGATGAATGGGCTCTCGACGCTGTAATCGGCGGTGCACAGAAATGTCTGTCTGTGCCGTCGGGAATTACTCCGATTACCTTTAATGAACGTTTCAGCGATGAGATCAATAAGCGGAAACGCGTAGAGAAAGGTATCCGTACAGAGAGCGACGAATCGACATCTCATTTTATTACGAGCAATTACCTGGATTTAACTCAGCTGCAGGACTACTGGGGCGAACGCCGCTTAAACCACCATACAGAAGCCACAGTGAACGTTTACGGGCTGTATGAGGGACTGAAGCTTGCAACAGCTGAAGGTGTGGAAGCACGCGCCCGCCGTCACAGCTATCACCACAAAGCGATGAAAGAAGGAGTCAAAGCACTCGGTCTTGAGCTGTTCGGTGATGAAGAACATGAGATGCAGATGGTCGTCTGCGTTAAAATACCGGAAGGAATTAATGATGCGGAATTCCGTGCTGAGTTGCTATCACGCTTCGGTATTGAAATTGCCGGCACCTTCGGTGCGGCTGCAGGTAAAATCTGGCGCATCGGAAGTATGGGATACGTTGCTGAAAAACAGAATCTACTGAACTTCATTACTACATTCGGTGTGTTTTTACAGTCGAAAGGCGCAGACAATATTGACCCTGCCGCTGGACTAAAAGCGATGACAGACTTTTACGATAACAATTCACTATAATTTAAAAATCCGGCTATTAACAGCCGGATATTTTTATGAGGTTAATGAAAACAATATAAAAAGGGCCTGGAATTTAATGAATTCCAGGCCTGAATTTTACTTATTCTGTTTCTTCTTCGTCTTTTCTTTTTCTTCTTTTAAAGAGGAGCAATGAACCTAAAGCAAGGAAGAACGAACCAAATATCCTTGTTGTATTAGAATTTGCTTCACCTGTATCAGGCAGTTTTTCTGCTGTACTATCATCCTGAGCATTCATACCCGTACCGGTGATTTGCTGTTTCTCGCCTACGATTACAGAACTTCTGATAGAAGTAGCTCCATCAGCATCAACCGCAACGGCAGTAATGATATCACCTGCGTGGAGTTGTACTTTATCAGGAAGATAAACCATCCAATCCCCTTGATCATTTACAGTAGTTTGTAAATTCTCGCCGCTCGGCAGGGTCACGATAATCGTTTCACCAGGATCTCCATGACCGGTAACCGCATGATTATCAGTACCGACAGGATTAACTGCTGGAGAATCGATATGATTATCGTCCTGATTAATAATTGTACCTGCATCGGAATCATTGTCCTCTGACTCTGGATAGTAATTGCTGTCTTTTGGATCCGTACCCGCTGCTATCTCCTGTTCATCGGTGAAACCGTCATTATCGTCGTCTGGATCCGTCACATCCGGGTCCCCATCGCCGTCAGTGTCTCTTTGCACAGAGATTACTACAGTTTCAGTCGTAGTGTTGCCGGAGTTATCTGTTACAGTAATAACAATTTCGATATCGTGTATTTCTTCATTACGATCCCAATCAATTATTGGTGTACCGGTAATTTCGTTTGTGTCTGGATGGAAGACTATACCATCTGGTAACTCTGACACGTCAACTGTTACAGGCTCATCCGCTTCAATCACGATTGGAGTGATTGGAGTGCCTTCGACAATTGTCTGGTCCTCGATTGGTGTAATCAGTGGATTAGTCACGTCCGGCTGATTAGTTGGATCTTTCGGATCTGTCCCTGCCGCAATTTCTTCTTCATCAGTGAAACCATCATTATCATCGTCTGGATCCGTCACATCCGGATCACCGTCGCCGTCAATATCTCTTTGGACAGAGACCACTACAGTTTCAGTCGAAGTATTGCCAGATTCGTCTGTTACAGTAATGACAATTTCGATATCGCGTACTTCTTCATTACCTTCCCAATCAATTATTGGTGTACCGGTAATTTCATTTGTGTCCGGGTTGAAAACAAGACCTTCTGGTAAATCTGGCACATCGATTGTTACAGCCTCATCCACCTCAATCACGATTGATGCGATTGGGTTCCCTTCGACAATTGTCTGATTATCGATTGGAGTGATGACTGGTGCTGTGCCATCTGGATAATCAGACGGGTCTTTCGGATTCGTACCCGCTGTGATTTCTTCTTCATCTGTGAAGCCGTCGTTATCATCGTCTGGGTCAGTCACATCCGGGTTACCATCGCCATCTGTGTCTCTTTGGACAGAGATTATTACTGTTTCAGTCGATGTGTTACCAGAGTCATCTGTTGCAGTAACAGTAACTTCGAAGTCTCTAGTTTCTTCATCGCCTTCCCACTCAATTACTGGTGTACCGGTAATTGAGTTTGTATCTGGGTTAAACGTTACACCTTCAGGTAAACCTTCCACAGTAATTGTTGACGGTTCATCCACCTCAATCACGATAGGCGATATTGAATTCCCTTCGACAATTGTCTGGTCATCGATTGGAGTAATGCCTGGATTAGTCACATCCGGCTGATCAGTTGGATCTTTTGGATCTATCCCTGCTGCGATTTCTTCTTCATCAGGGAAGCCGTCGTTATCATCATCAGAGTCAATCACGTCTGGATCACCATCGCCATCAGTATCTCTTTGGACAGAGATTACTACAGTTTCAGTCGAGGTATTGCCGGATTCGTCTGTTACAGTAATGACAATTTCGATATCGCGTATTTCCTCATTACCATCCCAATCAACTACAGGTGTCCCTGTAATTTCGTTTGTATCTGGATTAAAGACTACACCATTTGGTAATTCTGACACATCGATTGTCACAGGCTCATCTACTTCAATCACAATTGGTGCGATAGGATTGCCTTCGACAACTGTCTGGTCATCGATTGGTGTAATACTAGGATTAACGTTATCTGGATAATCAGTTGGATCTTTCGGATCTGTACCCGCTGCGATTTCTTCTTCATCAGGGAAGCCGTCGTTATCATCATCAGAGTCAATCACGTCTGGGTCTCCGTCGCCGTCTGTGTCTCTTTGTACAGTGATAATTACTGTTTCAGTTGATGTGTTGTCAGATTCATCTGTTGCAGTAATCGTAACTTCGAAGTCTCTAATTTCTTCATCACCGTTCCATTCAACGACAGGCGTACCTGTAATTTCGTTTGTGTCTCGGTTAAATGTTATACCTTCAGGTAAACCATCCACAGTAATTGTTGAGGGTTCATCCACTTCAATCAAAATTGGTGTGATTGGATCTCTTTCAATAACTGACTGGTCATCGATTGGTGTAATACCAGGATTAACGGTATCTGGATAATCAGTTGGATCTTTCGGATCTGTGCCCGCTGCGATTTCTTCTTCATCAGTAAAGCCATCGTTATCGTCGTCTGGGTCCGTCACATCCGGATTACCGTCGCCGTCAGTATCTCTTTGGACGGTGATAATGACTGTTTCAGTTGATGAGTTACCTGATTCATCTGTCGCTTTAATGACAATTTCAAAATCTTTAGCTTCTTCATTTTCATCCCAATCAACTACAGGTGTCCCTGTAATTTCGTTTGTGTCTGGGTTAAAGACAAGACCTTCTGGTAATTCTGACACGTCGATTGTTACTGGCTCATCCACGTCAATCACGATTGGCACGATTGGATTGCCTTCGATAATTGTCTGGTCGTCAATTGGAGTGATGACTGGATTAGTCACATCTGGATAATCTGTCGGGTCTTTTGGATCCGTACCCGCTGTGATTTCCTCTTCATCTGTGAAGCCGTCATTATCGTCGTCTGAATCCGTCACATCTGGATCCCCGTCGCCGTCTGTATCTCTTTGGACAGAGATTACTACAGTTTCAGTCGACTCATTTCCTGATTCATCTGTCGCTTTAATGACAATTTCAAAGTCTTTAACTTCTTCATTGCCATCCCATTCAACGACAGGTGTACCTGTTATTTCATTAGTATCAGGATTGAAGACTACACCTTCAGGTAAATCTTCCACAGTAATTGTTGACAGTTCATCCACCTCAACTAAAATTGGCGTGATTGGATTACCTTCGATAATTGTCTGGTCGTCAATTGGAGTGATGACTGGATTAGTCACATCTGGATAATCTGTCGGGTCTTTTGGATCCGTACCCGCTGTGATTTCCTCTTCATCTGTGAAGCCGTCATTATCGTCGTCTGAATCCGTCACATCTGGATCCCCGTCGCCGTCTGTATCTCTTTGGACAGAGATTACTACAGTTTCAGTCGAGGTATTGCCGGATTCGTCTGTTACAGTAATGACAATTTCGATATCGCGTATTTCCTCATTACCATCCCAATCAACTACAGGTGTCCCTGTAATTTCGTTTGTATCTGGATTAAAGACTACACCATTTGGTAATTCTGACACATCGATTGTTACAGGTTCATCCACTTCAATAACGATTGGAGTGACCGGAGTGCCTTCGACAATTGTCTGATCATCAATTGGTGTAATGCCTGGATTAGTCACGTCCGGCTGATCAGTTGGATCTTTCGGATCTGTACCCGCTGCGATTTCCTCTTCATCAGTAAAGCCGTCGTTATCATCATCGGAGTCAATCACATCAGGTTCCCCGTCGCCATCAGTATCTCTTTGAACTGTTACTTTAATTTGCTGCTCTGCCCCATTTCCAGTACTATCTTCCGCTGTTATTACAACTGTAAATTCTGCACTTTCCTGTGCTGGCAGCCATTCTATAACATTCGGTTCAATTGTTCCTTCAATATTACCTGTTTCTGAATTATAAGTTAATCCGTCAGGTAAACCTGTAACAACAGGCACAATTGATTCATTTGAGTTATCTGTAACAGTTACAGGCTGTGGCGTAATTGCTTGTCCTTCTGTACCCTCTATATCGGCAGATTCTATTGCCGGACCAATATTATCCGGTAAAATTGTCACAGGCACATCCAAAGTATCTGTTGATCCGTCAGGGTATGTGACTGTTACTGAGACAGAATAATCTCCAGCAACTTGACCATCAGGCAGATTATCTAAGTCGTTCACGCTTACTGTATAGTTTTCGTCTTCATTATAGTTCGGTACTGTAACCTGGTTCAAAATCTCATTTTCAGTGACACTTTGTCCAAATTCTTTAACAATTTGATTTGATTCAGCTTCATATACATCAGTATCTTTAACAATGTCACCGGTTATTACTCCGGAGAGAGTAAATCTGGTGTTATTAGCCATGACTTGTTTTGATGTAAGCGTCCTGCCGTCCTCAGAAACTTGTGAAGGTACCGGGACATTGAATTCCAGCTAAAATCCAGTATTTTCCTCCATTTTATCGGCAGTGATTATTAACTGATTATCTACAATAGAAACATTATAGCCTTCAGGTAAAACTGATGTGGCATATCCCATTGATGCACCGAAGTCACCCATATGATACCTGCCGTTAGGGTTGTCGGAGGAAGTTCTTAAGGCCCATTTAATGTCAGATAAAGACCAATCTGCATCATTAACACCTTCAGGACCCAGATCCGGAGTGAATGTCGCTACAAAGCTTTTGATATCATTTTTTACAGCAATCGGTATTCTGTAAGATAATCTCGATCCTTCGGGATTTGTAAAGTGCTGAATCATAAAGTTTCCAGGTGTTGACACGAGATGGTTTCCTGAGTAATCCGTCTCCCTCGCAGCTAAAGTAGCTTCAGCATTGTAATTGATTTTATCAGCAGTTGATTTGTCACCATTTACCAGTTCCGGGATTGGATCATACGTAAATGTTACAGTATCAGTATTAAAATTATAACTTCTTACATAGTCATCCATTTTAGGCAATCTCGAAACATCAGCTGCTGCAGACAGATTTTCAGGGCCATTTAAGCTTGCTTCAAATGTATAATCAATCAAGTTCTTATCTGTACCAATTTGTTCAACTTTTACATTGGTAATCGCCTCACCTGCAGGAACGATAATTGTAGTACCACGTTCACCTTCTGTATTCACAGGTGTAAGGTGAACCGTCTGGGACGGCCCGTTAATAAATTCAACAGTAACATCCTGTGTAATGATATCCTCTTCTGTAGGATTATCCTCTGTAATATCCGGAATACCGTCATTGTCATAATCATAAAAATCTAAATAGGAAGTTGCAAAAGATCCTTCCAGCGGCCGAGTAGCTGCACCATTGTCAGTTCTGCTTGATAATACACGGCCAGAGTCTAAATAATCTTCTTCCATCCATGAATAGAAATCCAGTCTTGCATCATCTGTCTTTTCGTTAAGGTCAGCAGCGATCTTTTCAAGTGTTACTCCATCCTTCAGGCCATAAGACAAAGTAAAGCTTCTGGATTGTCCTAAAGTGCCAAAAAATACATTGCGATCTAGGTTCCCTCTAACTGCATCAAAATGTGCAATATTGTCTGCGTTGTTTATCAATGACAAGGAAGGTACTCTGCTTGTATCTACAAGTCCATTTTCATCAATGGATACATTAACAACCCTGTTTTCAGAGATTTTATTACCATCGTTATCAGAAACAAACAATTGAATATTATTTGTATCGATATAGGGTAATAATCCCTGAGGGATTTGTTCTTTGATGTAAACAACCCAGTCATAATTAGTCTGTAAAAAGTTTTCATCCGGTTTAAAAGTATGGACAGAACGAATTGCATTATCAGCTTCATTATAAGTCATAGTATTTCTGACTTTACCTGCAGTGAAGTTTGTCTTAATACTGTTTTCTGAATCTGTTTTCACAGTTGTTCTGATAAATGAATTATCTATACTTTCCTGGGCAACCTCTCCTGTATTTGTCGTCCAAGTGTGGAGAACATATACCGGATGATCATCATCAAATCCGAGCGACTGCATTGTCTGGCCGTCCCGTAAAGTGATTATGACAGGATGGTTAGTAACCGAACCAATTGATCCAGATTTGACAGAACTTGGTGAAACTGCAGTACTCCAGTTTGACTGCTCTGGATTTGCTGTCATCGTAACACCGCTTAAAGTGATACTTTCAATATTGTTATAGAAATCAGGCTGTGAAAAGGATAAATTCACTCTTCCTCCGTTTCTAAAGTCACCTGCTAACGCCAACCACTTAGTCAGCTGTAAGTCAATTTGATTTGAATCACTATGGACATTTGTGACCTGGTTTAAACCTGCATATCTTAATCCTGTATCTTCATCAACAACTGATGCGTCATATTTTAAATCTCTGAGCAGGTAGGCATATTTTGAATCAGCGGGGAATGTGTAGCCGCTGTCAGTTTCGATGCTTGTTGCCATGAGTGTCGTCATCGGAATATCATACAGTGCACTTAAAGTGCGCAGTTGTTTTTTATTGACATACATTGTTTCTTCAGAAGTTAAAATATCTTCTTCTTTAGCTTTTACCTCGTACATGTTATTTGATTCAGACGCGGTCTTCAGAAGTAAATAAGTTAATTCTTCAGCTGTAATCTCATCGAGCTGGACATTTAAATCTTTTAATAATTCTGATGGATTATCAATTTCAAATTCTTCTTCAAGTGTTTTAGACACACTATCTTCTAACTCTTTTAAATTACTGCTCTCATCAAAGCTCGCTGCAATCTTTGCTTCGAATTTAGCAGGCTCACTGACGATTTTTGAAACAGCTTTACTATTTGCAACACTTTGTTTTTCAGGTTCACCTTGCACTGCTGTTTCTGATTTCGAGTCTGTTACTTCCGCCTTCTCTTGGTTTACTTCTTTAGACTTCTCTTGAGCTGGCTCCTCTGCTTCAGCTTGAGGTACTTCTTCCGGTTCTTCTTCAACCGTTTCTTCTTCTTTCTTCTCTGCTTTGGAGTCTGTTTCTTCAGGCTTCTCCTGAATTATTTCTTCGCATTCTTCTTGAGTTGGTTCCTCTGCTTCAGCTTGTGGCGCTTCTTCGGGTACTTCTTCAACCGTTTCTTCGGCTGTTTTCTCCGCTTCAGTTTGTGCTGCTTCTTCCGCTTCACCCTGCGCTGCCTGCATATTTTCGTTTTGTGCTGATGCTGCTATAGAGTATACTGTTGCAGAGTCTGCTGCCATTTCGATTTGAATTTTATAAGAGGATTTAACATCGTTTGTTAAATTCACAAGCTGATCTATCGTTTGTTTTGCATTGATTTTATCATTTGCAAGTTCAGCCTCTTCGATTTCAATCGTGCTGTCGTCTTCGATTGGAGTTTCTTCTGCTGGTTCAACCGCTTCTTCTGTCATAGTTTCACTTGTCTCGGCAGGCGGTTCTTCATCAGGTTCAGTTTCTACCTCTGTTTCATCCAGTGTTTCTGCTGCTTCTTCGGAAACTGCTGCTTCCTCGTCCACAACTTCATCTTCAGCTGTTTCTACTTCTGCCGCTTCACTTAATTCACTGACACCAAAAAATAAAAAAGACCCAATCATAACTGCTGCCGCGCCGGCTTTTAATTTACGTATTGAGTACTTGTTCACTTTATTATTAAGGTATTGCTCATTACGGTTTTTCTTGTATTTCAATTTTTGTTCCCCCTATAGTTTTCCGTAAGTGATAAAGTTGAAAGGCTTTATACATTTACTGTAAAACTAGAATATCAATTTATAAAGCGCCGCTTCAATTCACTTTAGCGTCAATAAATGTTTATACTTGACAAAACGGGGTACATTTTATAATGCATTTGGAGGCAAGATTATGAGACGATTATTATCAAAAATTGAAAATAGAAAATTATATATGATTGAGCTGCTTTATCAAAAAAATGATTATATGCCCATTGAAGATCTGGCGGCCGAGCTCCAAACTTCGGTCCGAAATTTAAAAGAGGATATCGCTGAGATGGATAATTTGTCCGATATTCTTACCATTACGCTGCTGCAGGATAAAGTGAAAATGGAATTTCACCAGAATACCGGAGTTGAGTCTGTCACGCAGCATTTGATTAATCACAATTTCTCCTATAAATTACTGGAAGAAATGTTTTTTAATGAAACACTGCATTTGGAAGAACTTGCTGAATCTATGTATGTCAGTACGTCGACTATTTACCGGCAGTTCCGAAAGATCGAAGATGTTTTAAAAGAAAATTTTACTGTGGAATTGAAGACAAACCCGTGCAGAGTGTCGGGTAATGAAGAGGATATCCGTGCCTTTTACGTCACGTTTTTCTCTGAGAAATACAGTGTTTTTGACTGGCCTTTTGAAGATATCGTCAGCGAAAAACTGATGGATGATTTAGTCGAATCTCTTATTGATCTGATCGGAATCGACGTTGATTTCTCCTTCTTAAGGTATGTAAAATATGTTGGTATAATTGGACTCTTGCGCTATAAAAATAATTATTTCTTAAACGAAGATGTTGAAACCGGAAAGTATGAAATTATAGATGAAGCTGCACGGACATTTGATTTGACCGCGCTTGAAGATGCATTAGATATTAAAATTACCGAAGAAACATTATCTGAAACATTCGCAGTATTTTTACAGGCAAATGTGCCTTTTACCAATGAGGATTTTATCAAAAAAGCGAACCAAAGCCCGGTTATTACCCATTCATACTTCAGGTTGCTGGAGATGATAAATGCACTGTCTAAAAAATATGAATTGCCAATCCCCAACCGCGACGACATGATTATGGGTGTGCATAACACTTTATTTTTAGGCAGAAGCGAGCTGTATACGAACTTCATTTTAAATGATAAAAAGAGAAAATTCGTACAGGCTGCGAAAGAACTTTATCCTGATTTTTATAATGATATGTATCATTATATGACTGATTACATTGTCGATATTTATGAAAGAAACGATAAAATCTTGCTCAACCATATGATTTATACCTTCATGACACACTGGGATGATTTATTTGTTTCTCTGAAAGCCCAGCAGAAGAAAGCTTCTGTACTGCTTGTCAGCAGTAATGATATAAAACACGCCACGATGATGAGATCCGTCATCGATTTTGAGTTTTCCGAACAGCTTGAAATTACGATTGGAACCGACCTTAAAGTGATTAAGGAAGCGCTTAGCAATAATAATTACGACCTTATCATCAGCAATTTCCCGATTGAGGATAACTCTCACTCGCGAATTATTTGTGTAGAAAACATTCCAACCAGAGCTAACATGCTCACTATTATGGAGAATTTGATGTCAGTTTCTGATGAGTGAGGATGATGTCTGTCATTTTTTGTAGCCTTTCACCAGAAAAATGAAAAAAATGGATTGTTATTGTCTACAAAATAAAGCCGGATACACATGAGATTCTGTCATTGAAACCCTAAAGGATTCGGACACACATGAAATCCTGTCATCCAATCCCTGAAGAGTCCGGATACACATGAAATCCTGTCATGGAAACCCTAAAGGATCCAGATACACATGAGATTCTGTCATGCAAGCCCTATAGGGTCCGGATACACATGAGATTCTGTCATTGAAACCCTAAAGGATCCGGACACACATGAAATCCTGTCATGGAAACCCTAAAGGGCCCGAATACACATGAAATCCTGTCATGCAAACCCTGAAGAGTCCGGATACACATGAGATTCTGTCATGCAAACCCTAAAGATTCCGGATACACATGAGATCCTGTCATACAAATCCTAGAGGGACGGAGCCTGCATTAACACTCGAGAAACCGTCCTTCATCTACTTCAGCACAAAAAAAGGCCTGGAAATCTTAAAATCAAGATTCCCAGGCCTTTTTACTTTTTTATATACTCCGCACTTCTAAAGAAGTTACCAGACTTAAATTAACATAAACTTCTCCGCCGCTCCGATTCGGAAGTTTCACAAACTGATTATCTTCAAAAGTACCATCGATTAATCCAAGCAATTCATTTACCGCTTCTGTCTTGTTTACTTCCATCGTCGATCCGCCGATATAATGAATCGTAATAATTTGTTTCATTTCCTTCACCTCTTTGTAAACTATACCCGTATTTTATAACTTTAAAAATGTTAAAATTGAGCGTATTAAGGAGTGATATTATGTCACAGGGTGAACGTAATTTACAGGAAATGCACGGCACAGAACGCCGTGCGGATGCTTTTTACAACAATCAGATGATTGACTATTTAAATACGGAAATGCAGGAGTTTGTGAAAGCCCAGCAGTTTTTGTTCATGGCGACAAGCGATGCCGGCGGCAACTGTGATTCGACCTTTAAAGCTGGTGAACCGGGTTTCGTTTATATTATAGACGATAAACGTCTCATGTACCCCGAATACCGGGGCAACGGCGTCATGGCATCGCTTGGAAATATTACCGAGAATCCGCATATCGGCCTTTTGTTTATCGATTTCTTTGAAGACCTGATCGGCCTGCACGTTAACGGTGCAGCTGAAATTATTGAAAACGATGAACTACATACAATTATTCCGGATGAAGACGCCAGGACGGCTCTTTTTGAGCAGCACGAAAACCGGACAGAACGCTGGGTTGTGACGACAGTGCATGAAGCTTACATCCACTGTTCAAAACATATTCCTAAGCTCGTCGATACGAAAAATCTAACTGACTGGGGAACCGACGATACTAAGAAAAAAGGCGGCGACTATTTTAAAGTGAAACAAAGTAAAAAAGAGCGGGAATAATTACTATTGATTATGCAGTACATCTGCTGCAGTCTGTTTCATCTTCTCAACATAGGACTCACCAAGTTCGTTTTCAATAATTTCAAATGCCTCTTTAGACATAAACGGCCGGTATTCTGCATGGTGCGCATCACTTGCCACAAGTTGAATCAGGCCTTTTCGTATCAGTTCAAGTGAGTTCTCCTGCAGACCGCTGCCGAATTCTCCGCATACGGAAGCTGCAGTAACCTGGGCCAGCGCTCCCTCTTCAATTAAGCGCGCTAAAATTTGCTCATTTTTAACGAGCGGACGGCAGCGTTCGGGATGAGCAATAATTGGAGTAAGACCGAGCTCCCGAAGGGCTGTAAAAACTTCATCCACATCTTCGCGCAGTTCCGTAAAGGAAAACTCGATAAGAATATATTTGCTGCCGGCCAGTGTCAGTGCCTCTCCGGTTCGGAGCTCATCAATCAAATCATCATTGATTCGGATTTCCTGACCCGGGTGCACTTTGATGGGAAGCTGGTGTTTATCGATAATATTTTGTACTCCAGTAAGTTTTTCTCGTACAATATCTGCAGGTGTATTATACGCACCGCTGTGATGATGCGGCGTACAGATAATATCTGTAATGCCTTCGTCCACCGCCTGTTTGAGTAAATCCAGAGTTTCTTCTTCAGACTTCGGACCATCGTCTACGTTGATTAATAAGTGATTATGAATATCTATCATTAAATCTCTCCATTCACTGTAGTCATCTTTATTATACCGCGGATTAGTGTTTAGATAAAAATATCCGTTTTGATTTAAAAAATCTCTTACAAATCTATATCATTCTTTAACAGGATTTGATTTTCACTTAATTATTCAACACATCTCTGCAGATCCTTCTTTAGGCTTCTTCCTGCCTGAAACAGAAGGCGCAGACATTCATGAATCAATACCTCCAAAAGAAGAAGAGACTGTGATTGTTAAAAACTTCCCAAACAGCTTACTTAGTACTGATCTCGAAAGTAAATTAAGAGACAAAGGTGTCACAAAAATAATTGTCATCGGCATGACGACACATATGTGTATCGATGCGACAGCCAGAACTGCGGTAGATTTAAGATTTGAAACGACAGTAATTGAAGATGCGTGTGCTACACTTGACCTGTTTTATAAAGGACATGATGTGCCGGCAGAACAGGTTCACTACTCACTCATTGCAGCTTTAAATGGTATTTATGCAGAAAACACATCATCAGAAGATTTTTTGAAATAAGGTAATATATTTAAAGACAGTCCGAAAATACTCGGGATGGCTTTTTTGTACACGGATAAGCTGGAAATTTTCCCCTTCCATTTAACTTCTATTTACTGTTTAATAATTAAATAGATAAAAAAAGCCCCCTTTAAAGGGAGCTCTTGTTTTAAAGATGTTAATTATAAATCGCTGAAACTTGTAATTTTCAATTCAAGTGTCTCCGGGTCATATTCAATATTATAGCGTGTAGAGTAAGTCACGGGATCATCAATATCATCATGCATTCTGCGTGTTTCCGCATCAATTACAATCGAGTTGCCGTCTTTGCTGTAGTTGCTGAACGATACCCGCTGTATATCCATATTTCCAAATGAATCGCTGTCAAGGTTGCCTTCCAGAATATCCAGGATATCGGAACCTTCAGCAATATATGGTTCAACCTCACCGATATCATCAAACATGTACATAAACTCCAGAGCATTTAAGTAATCTCTGACCAGATTTTCAGCATTTGATTCCATATCTTCTTCAAACGATTCCCGGTTTTCTTCAATCTGTTCCTGTTCAGATACTTTATCCCGCTGGTCATACATTGCTTCTTCGTCAAATTTCACTTCAAGCGTATAGTAAGGAATAGATTCGTCATAATCGGAAAACAGTTCGTCACTATCTTCATTTATATTAAGCGTTACGCTGTCCATGTTAAAAGTTTCACCGCCGTATTCGACTGTTCCTTCTATTACGTATTCCTCATTATATTTAAATGGACCGATTTGCGGATATGAATCGAGTTCTTCATCTTCTGCGAACGGTTCGCCGTTCAAAGTCAATGAAATATCTTCGCTGCTGATATCCAAACCGTAGAAAGAAAGTGCAGGTACAATCAGTTCTACGTTATAAAGATCTGCATTCAAAATACCTTCTACTCTATCATAGGACTCTGCAAAATTTACTTGAACTGATGCGTTATATTCTTCTGATTCATTAATAATTCCGGCACCTTCAAAATTATATTTACCCGGAATCAGTTCGTTAAACTTACTGTCGCTAGTATCCCACGATACAGTTTCCCCATTAAATTCGTAGTTAAAAGTATCCAGCCCGCCGCTTTCTTCAACATATACATTGGATTTCGGGATACTAAACTGATAATCATCGAAGAATAAATATTTAGAGTCGTTTTGTTCAATCGACAGCAGCGTATGTAGCCCGTCATGAATGTCATTGCCGGACACACCGTCACTGAGATACGTCTTTTGTTCATTAACCATATCCTGATATTGAGACATGCCGATTTCACTGTCTACATAAGCAAAGTAAGCCAGTGCTTCTTCTTCTGATATATCGGTGTTGACTGCGTTTTGAAATGACTCTGTGTCTTCACTTGTTACAGCGTCACTGATATCATCGAGTGCAGCGTCCGGAGATGCCATATTTTCAAGTACTTTATAAATTATAAACAGAGCAATAATCACTGCTGCTGCAATGCTGATAATCGTAATTAACTTTTTCTTTTTCTTCGGATTCATAGGTTCGCGCGCAGCATCATCTGAAGCTGTCTGTGACGTAACATAAGCCGGCTGCTCTTTCTTATCAACGTCTTGTGCGGCTACAGGAGTACCGCAGTGAGTGCACACTTTAGCGTTATCGCGAATTTCATGTCCGCAATTCTTACAAAATTTCATTGGCTCCTCCTAATTTAAAACATAAATAAATCTTCCATATAATACAGAGATTGTGCAATTGCAATACGGACTAAAATATAATAAATAATTGCATTAATAATAAAATAAATAATTAGTGAGTAATAACTGTCAAACTTCACATTATGATTCTGTGCGTACTTCAAGAAGATATAAATCGGTGCTGTAATAAATAACAGTGATCCAACTACCCAGAAAAGCATACCGATTTCCACCAGTGTAATTGCTGAAAAGGCAATTGCCACTACAAACAGGCCGAGTACAATCGTTGTCGAAACAGAAAGGTCATGCAGAATCTGCTGCCAGCTCTTCGCATTTTTCAACAATAAAACATTCATGAGCATGGTGACCCCGTAATATATCGCAATTAATACTGCCAGCACGAAGAAAATTCTAAACAGTACAGAGAATGGCACTGACGTGTAAGGACCTGCCAGCGACCGCCCCATAATAAAGAAGAGCAGACTGACAATTACTGCTGCCATACCAACCGTCCCAGATGTAACAGATGGAGCGTAAATTTTGTCAGCTCCTATCATTCTTCCCGGTCTTAAAAAAGAATTTTTAATAAAAGATAAAACCGTTTTAAAATATGTATTGCTGTTAGGTACTGAAGTACCTGCTTGTGCCTGCTGATTTGTATCAGACACCATCTTAATATGACCGTTGTCAGGCTCGTTGTCTGTGATTTTTGAAACATCTGTTCCGCACTCTCCGCAGAAACGGTCACCTTCAAAAATCTGCATTTTACAATTTGGACATTGCATAAATTTTCCTCCTTTTCCTTATTTACATTAATTATAACAATCATTGCTTTTATAACAATAACTTATCAGAAAATTTATTCTTATAAACCAGATAAAAAGAACATACATTTAACTATTTTCGCCAATATTATACAGGTAGTTCTTTAAAGAATATATAAAGTTCATATATTGAGATTAATTTATATACATGAGATGGTATTATGTTTAGAAGTATTATAGCTTCAAATCACAAGAAATTTCATCTTGCCCCTGTCAGACAACAGAGTGAGTGCGGTAAATGATATTCCAACAAACAAAGATATTAATTTGATTAATCATCAAAATAAAAGAAATATGATTGAGCGATAATTAAAAAGCAGAGGTGTAAACGTTAATGAGTTTACACCTCTGCTTTTATTAATTTAGGATTATCCTGAGATTTTTCTATTCAGTCGACTTGCCGAACTTTCTGCGTTCCGCTTCAAGTTCCAGTTCGTCCACTTCGTCATCCAGATATGTTTCATCAGGAAGATTTTCTATCGGTTCATTGAACGACACAGGACCGTCCAGAATTTCTTCTTCCACTGCTACGTTCTCTATTCTGTCTTCGACATCTTCGGCTTGTTCTCCGCCGTAAGTATAAGCCCCGCAATTCGGACAAATAGCGGTTTCTTCGGCGAGTTTCGCACCGCAATTTTGACATGCATCCATAATGTAAACCTCTTTTCAGTTTATATTCTCTCAGACGAATACCCTTATCAAAGATATCTAGTCATTTCAGAGTAAGAAAAAAACTTCCCGGCATTACCGGGAAGTATCATTCAGTCTTCATCCGCACGGCCGAAATCACTGCGTTCTTTTTTCTGCTGTTTATTTAACTCGTCTTCAGGATAATTCTCTTCCGGCATATCTTCCATCTTATTATCTTTGCCGGGACCGTTTAAGAACTCCTCTTCAGGTGCTCTTTCCTGAATCAGACCGTTGGTATCTGTGAAATTCTCATCTTCGCGGATGAACTCTCCGCATGTTGGACAGACTCTTGTGCCTTCCAGTACTTCTTCACCGCAATTTTGACATGTCACCATCGGGATCACTCACTTTCAGTAAAGTATTTTCTAATAGATAAATACCCAATTAGATGTATATTAGTCATTTATTAATCAATCAAAATAAAAAAACCGTCCCTAATACAAATTAAGAACGGTGCAAATTTAAAATTACACCAGCTGATCTTTAAACATATCATCGTAAAATGACAGTGTGAATACCGAGTAGAATGATACCAGCGGTGACTGAATTAAATTGTTTTTCCATGCTGTTTCAAAGGCATTATCGATGTTGTAGTCTAATACCGTCGTATAGAAGACATCATCGTAAATCTTGCTGAGCACATGGTTGTTGCTTGCCTGCAGCTGATTGATGACAACTTTAAGTGTCTCGTTCATATCGCCTGTGTTCTGCTCCACAAGACGCAGCAGCGGTTCGAGTTCTTTCGTCAGCTGAATCAGCTGAGCGCGGATTTCCTGGTTCTTGTCTTCAAGTTCCTTAGGAAAATCTAAAGGATAAAAGTCCTGATCAGTTTTTTCCAGAGTAAATCTTTCAAGTACTTCAAATTCTGAAGGATACTGCACTTTCTTATCTTCGCTCAGGACGCCATGAGTACTTTGCATGAGCGATAACCTGATTAAATCGATTCTGACGAAAGCGCGGCAAAGTTTCACTACAGATAAGTGATTGAAACCTTCTTCTTTGAATTGAGCTAAAATATCATCCAGTTTTTTGGACTGTGCTTCAATCATCTCCGGCAGACGGGTCATTCTGTATGTAAAGTTTCTATAGTCTGTCTGATTCAATAATTCTTCTTTAGTTTCTTTATAGCTTTTCATGTAATCCCCTATTCTTTATGTCATTATTAACAGTTTAACATACAGGGGATTAAAATTTGATGCTCCTGCTGATTTTATTACTGATATCTTAAGCGGGATACTCTTCTGTATCTGCTCTTATTATAAAGCAGTTTGTCTTTAGTAAAGAATTTATAATTACGCAGCAGATATAATACTAACTTCACCGCTTCAGATGAATATTCGAGCAGTGTCGTTTGATGATTAACACCTATAAATTTTAAGTTCCTGTTCCCGTTAAACACCTTGTTAAAGATTATTCTGGTACGGAAAATATGGTACTGGCTCGTAACAATGATGACATGACTGTAATCTAACCTGGATAGTATCTGCTGAATTTCTACTGCGTTGTTGTAGGTGGTCGTTGAGAAGTATTCTGTGAGGATATGACGTTCGTCTATATAGTCGTAGCTGGAGTTTAAAAGATCTTTCGTACCGCGGAGTTCGTTGCCATCATTAAATGACGTAATCAATATATGGGCTTTGTCGCAATCAAATTTCTGGTAGAGATCTGCGACTGCTTTAAAGCGGCGGTAATCGCCGTCAAGGTAGACAATTAGTGTTTTATTTTCATAAGACATAACAGTACTCACCTCATCTGTATTCTTACCTGCAGTGTAACAGCCCAGTATGTAGATACAGTTTTACCGAAGTAAAATTAGTGTAAATAAAAACCGTGAGATATCCTCTCACGGCTTGCTGTTATTCTGCAGTTGTTAAATTAATAGAATCTTCATTGTACTGATTGAAACTCACCATAATACGGTCCGCTTCTTCTACAGTATCGAGTGTCATTGGCGGCTCTCCGCTGTATTGAATCGTTTCAATGAAATCTTCTCCGTTAAAATAAGATACGTAGCTTGAACGGTTAATTTCATAAGTATTAAATGGATCATAGTCAATATAATCAGTAGTCATCATTTCTTCATTTTCAACAGCTTCACCATTGTAGCCCATCCAGCTGCCTTCAGTGAGCGATCCCATATCCATCAGATTATCATCTGAACCGCCACTGCACGCTGATAAGAGCATAATTCCCACTAGTAAACTCATAAAAGACAATTTGGTTTTCATTGATGTTCCCCTTTTCTGTTTAAAGTAAGTAACAGTTAAATAATAGCATAATATTGCTGCCTGTCTAACTGTTAACCAAAGAGATTATATAAGCCGAAGCGGTAGCCCCATGTTTTTATAAACTCTCCAATCCAATGGGAAAAGGCATCTTCTCTGTCGAGTCCTTTTTTTCCTTCAAGATTTGAAGCGGAGATATAGTTAAAGATCTTGTCATTATCATTGAGCCGTTCGAATGCTAGTTTTGCCCGTTTAAGATGGTAATCACTTGTAACAATCATTGCGGACTCAAAATTATTATCGTCCATAATCTCTATAGTTCTCTCTGCATTTGAATACGTGCTGGTAGATTCAGTATCAACGATCACATCTTTCTCTTCAACACCGTAATGGCGAACGATAGATGTAAGCTCTTCGGCATTATATCTGTCGCCTGCTGGGGTAATCAGCACTTTAGAGGCATAGCCTGACTGATATAAATCAGCAGCCTTCTCTACACGGCCCTGATCCCCGCCGCCGAGAATTACAATCACATCGCTGTCTTCAGGTGAATCCGCTTCTCCAGGTATAAAGCTTTCTATTAAAATTGCTATAAATATAAGAGCAAGAATAACAAGTAAAGGAATTGCAATTTTAATATTCATGAGTGCCTCCGCATTTGATATTATTCAATTTCAACGAGCTGCATGCCGTTTCTATTACTTTTATTGAAGCTGAGTATTACACCATCAGCCTCTTCAACTATGCTAAGCATATCAGGAGTATTTTCATAGAGCTCTGTTTTAATAAACTCTTCACCATTGAAGTAAGATACATAAGTATCACGGCTGACTTCATAGTCTTTTTCTGGATTATACGGAATGAACTGCGACTGCATCATTGCCTTGTTGTTTTCTGAAATACCTTTATAATTAACCCAGCGGTCTTCTACGAGATTGACTTTGTTGATAAGGTTAGAGCTCGTTGCCTGGGTAGTAGAAACATTATCACAGGCAGATAGAAGTAACAGAAAAGAACAAAGACACAAGAAGAAAATGGTTTTGAAGTAATACATGAGAGCCCTCCACAAATTGATTCATTAAAATCATACTATTTTAAAGGTAATTGAAGCAATTAATATCAAATATAAGTGCCCAATAAAAAAATAAGCCAGGTCTTAGACCTGACTTAAATATCTTCAAAATCTACAATTGTTAAGGTTAGTGTTTCCGGATCATAATCTAAAGTATATACTGTTGAGAAACTAGTTGGTTCATTTAAGGCGCCATATTCTCTTTTTGAATTAGCAGTTAAAGTAATTACATTACCATCTTTACTATAATTGCTAGTACTTACAGAGTATATGTACATGCCATCGAATGTACCGCTTGCGATATTATTAGATAAGGAGTTGTATACGCCTGACCCTTCTTCAATGTAATCTTCTACTTCGTTTATATCTTCAAACAAATACATCGCTTCAAGAGAATATATATAATTTTCAACAAACATTTTAGCGTTGTCTTCTAAATTTTCTTCAAAATCCTCTCGTGCGCTTTCTTTCATTTCCTTGTTCATTTGTTCATCTGCAACTTCTCTAATTTCATCTTCATCGTGCTCTAATTCTAAAGATACGACAGGTTCCACTAAGCCATTTGAAGTATATTCTAATATAATATCTTCTTGTTCAGGATTAACAACCTGTGCCCCATCAGTCAATTGTTTTCCGCTCGCACTAACTATAGTTTCTATACTAACTTCTTCACCGATTTTAAATGGACCTATAGTTACTTCATACTGGCTGAAATCAGCCGAAGTATCTTCACCGTTTACTTTGATAGCAATGTCATCAAAATCAATATCTATGCTGGAATATGATATATTTTCAGTTAAATTAATCTTAAAGTATCCGGGATTGAAGCTAGCTAATGTATCATTAGTTAAGTCCACATTGATTACTCCATTATACTCGTCTTCTCCAATTTTAGAGACACCTTCAAAATTATAGATACCAGGAATTACATCAACAATCTTATCTGTTGTTCCATTCCATCTCCGCTCTTTGCCATTATAGTCATAAGTGAATTCATCGATATTAAAATCTTCATAACTGAAAACTGATACTTTCGGGATTTTAATATCATAATTTTTAAATAAGATATATTGCTTACCGTTTTCTTCAACAGTTAAAAGTGTATTCATACCGTCGTTCACTTCATCATATACCATGTTGTCTGTTTCCATGAGTGAAGAAAGATCTTCGCTCATAGTATCTTTTCCTTCCGATTCATTAATATATGCAAAGTACGCTTCAGCATCTGTTTCGCTAATCTCATTATCAATATTCTCAACTAAGAGAACGGCATTCTCTTCTTCAATTGCCTGGCTAATGTTCTCTATTTGTTTTTCAGGTGACAGCATTTGACTAATAACTACCAGTGCAATTATAACAATTAGTATTAAAATTGCTGCCACAATGATAATTGATTTATTCTTCTTAGACATTCCGTTATTCTTAACAGTTCTTTTACCTTCTAAATTATGCTCACAGTTAGGACAAACAGTGACACCTTCTCTAAGCTCGTAACCACAGTTGCTGCAATATTTCATTTACCTTCTCCTTTAAGTTCTTAAAAATTAAATGCAGTTGTAAAAATCTGATTAATCCAATAGTTGTAAATTAAGTGAGTCACAATACCGACGAGTATGATGTGTATCAATAAAACATAGAATGAATCTATTTTCTCTTCTGTTTTAACGTGCTTTTTGTATATATAATATGTTCCGACACTTAAAGAAAGAAGTGCGAAAATGTTAAATGTTAATGGAATATAAGATACGCTTAATATAGAAAAAACTGATGATATTATAAAAAACACTAATGAAATAACAGATAAGCTCACATAACTTTTAATCATAATACTTAAATCTACTGGTTTACTCGATGCAATATAAAATAATATAATCATCGCAATTAAATATGCAGCCAATATGCCTGCATAGATGAAAATGGCTCTTAAAAATATACTTAGACTAGTTCCAAAATTTTGGTAGAATCCTTCGTAGTATACAAAGGAAAGAAAGGCTAGGATTAAAAGTAATATTCCAATGGACGTTATGATGGTGTATGTATTAAACAGTTTTGGCGTCTCGATTACTTGAGACGGCGATTTTGCGAGTGTTTTTATGTATGTTGCAATATTTAGATCAGTTTTAGATTGTGAGTTCTCCACTTCAACTAAACATTGTCCACAATGACCGCAAAACTTGTCTCCTTCAAATATTTCTGCCTTACAATTTGGGCACTGCATAGAATCACCTGATTTCTTATTCAATACTATTATTATCAGGATTTTCCAATCATTTTACAATATGGGAAATATTTATTTTCAGTTTAAATACGACCTTTTTATACTTATATTTATTATTTACATATTTTTTAGTTTTCTAAGCGAGTATTTACGATGCAGTGCTCTACACTTTTATTTTGATCTATGTATTAATTTTAAAGTGATAATGATTTTCTAAGATAATATTAGATATACAAAATCACAGATGTAATATATTATTAGTATTTGATATAAATCAAATACTAATAATATATATAGAAGGGATTTCTTATGAATAATAATGATTTAAAATATTTATTAACTCATATTAACCTAGACAAAAAAAACATTTATAATAGCAAAATTAAAGCTGGAACAAATGGAACCTATATTGATTTTTTAAAAAATAATAATATAAACTATAAAATTAATGAGATAGACTCAAAAGTTAAGAGTATTACGATAATGACCTTGGATAATCAAATGATTGATATTATTGCAAACCCACTCTACCCCAATAACAATGAGTATGGAATTTCAATTATGAAAGATAAATTTAAAACAGAAGAACATTTAAAAGAATATAAAATGAATACAACAGATTCAAAAATCTATCAATATAACGATTATGAAACAGCAAAAAAAGATTTTTTTAAAAATAATCCTAATCGGAAAGCTGTTATTAAGCCACTAAATGGCAGTTTGAGCCGTGGTGTGTATGTTAATGTTTCTAAAGAAAGATTTGAGCAAAATTGGAGATTCAGTCTACAAGAAAGGAACAATAATTTAAAAGCCAAAGCGATAGTTCAGGAATATTTAGAAGGCTTCGAAGTACGGGCAACTATATTACAGGGAAGATTAGTATCAATAATAGCTAGAATTCCTGCATACGTTATAGGAGATGGAACGAGTACTATAAAGCGTTTAATTAAGCTCAAGAATATAGAAAGAAAAAGATGCAATTATTTAAGAAAACACTTAATCAACATAACAGATAAACATACTGAATTTTTACATTCCCAAGGCAAGACTTTAAAGTATATTCCAGATACAGGAGAGTCTGTTTTATTAAACTCTGTATCTAACGTTGTGAATGGAGGAGAAGTTATAAACATAACTAACTTAATCTCAGAAGAAATAAAAGAATTCGCTTTAAATGTGCTGGCGACCTTTCCAGGTATGTATTCTGGAGGTTTAGATATTATGATTAAGTCGTTTAATGACCCTAATCCACATATTCTTGAAGTAAATAATTTTCCGGTTATCACACTTACTAAATACCCAACTTATGGAGCTCCTTGTGAGCCTGAAAAAATAATGATAGAATCTTTAATTTCTCAGTATCAATTCACGAATAAAGTTTCATCTCCTTATAATATTGAGAACCAAGAATTATATATAAAGGATTTTATAAATTTTTCTAAACGTAAAGTAAGTATAAATAATAAACGTTTAAATTAGTAATACCATAATAGTAACTCCCCTAGTTTATACGACTCTATAATAAATACGGTTGATGACTCAAACGTCATTAATCGTATTTTTCTGTAAAAAGGTATAAAAATAGCGCAAATGTTCTTTATAATGAAGTCACCACAACCCATAGAAAAGGAACATTTACGCCTATGAAGCATTTTATACTATCTTTACTCCAAATAAAAGAAAATAATATTGATTTTACGAATACAACAGTAGAAGAAGTCAGTCACAAAGGCATGAAGTCTTTGTTTATTACAGCTAAACTCACGTATCATCCGACGCATTGTCCCGATTGCGGATGCATTAATGCCGGTTTCAGTATTGTTAAAAATGGAACGTGTGTGTCTAGAATCACTCTGCCACACATCTCTGGACTACCCGCGTTCTTAAAGCTGTCTAAGCAGCGCTACTTGTGTAAAGACTGCGGACACAGCTTTACAGCAGAAACATCCATCGTCGAAAAGCATTGTCATATCTCAACGCGGACCCATCAATGGATTGCCCATCAATGTGATCAGCGACTCACTGAAAAGTACATCTCAGAAATGGCCAGTGTATCCACGACGACGGTGCGTCGGGTGATTGAACACACAGCCCGTGCCATTCGTCAGCGTCCGACGCACGCATTACCTGAACATTTATGTTTTGATGAATTTAAAAGTGTAAAACCTGTGGATACCGCGATGAGCTTTATATTCTGTGATGCCGTGAGTCATCGGGTCATTGATATCGTTGAAGATCGTCAGCAATATGCCTTAACGCAGTATTTCTGACGCTATGATCGCGCTGTTCGATATCAGGTCAAAACCATTACAATTGATATGTACGCGCCTTACATCAATGTCATCAAAGTGTGTTTCCCGAATGCCAAAATTATCATTGATAAGTTCCATCTGGTGCAAGCGTTAAATCGTGAACTGAATCAAACTCGGATCCAAGTCATGAATCAACACCGTCATCAAGATCGCCCACTCTACAATAAGTTTAAACGATACTGGAAACTCCTATTAAAACAGCCGAACCATTTAACCCGGACTGAATATAAAAAATTCCGGCTGTTTTCAGAATGGAAATCAACATACGGTATTGTTCAGTACCTACTCAGTGGGGATGAGACATTAGATGCCAATTATCATTACGCTCATGCGCTGTCTGATGCATTAAGACAGGGCCATATGCACCGATTTAAAGAATTGATTGATACATCATCAACAGTTCCCTTGTCGTCTGGAATGAGAAGAGTACTCCGCACATTCAAAAAATATTATCCGCATATTGAACATACATTACACTATCCGAAACTGACCAATGGCCCATTAGAAGGCATTAATAACAGTATTAAGACATTAAAACGGGTGGCTTTTTGGCTATCGAAACTTTGCGCATTTTAGAGATCGTATATTATTGATGACACGACTGTATCAACCAAAACCAAAAGCGCCTAACTCGCTTATCGCAGGTTAGGCGCTCAGATTTAATTGTTCATCAACCCTACTTGATGTAGAGCCGTTTATACAAGGGGAGTTACTATTATGTCCGTTGAAGATTTATTTGTCTAATATAGTTATTTAAGTTAAATTCCAAAGTGTTATCATTGAGTTTTACCGCGTTAATTTTTGACTTATTATCATCAAATAAAGAAGTAATAAATGTAGATTCTAAATTATTTTTTCTAAATTCAATTTGATGAGTATTCAATAATACATTAAACTTCTCAGAGTAAAAACCTCTATTTTCATCTTCAATTGTATAGTATTTATTTAAAGTACGTTTTGTATGCTCCTGTAATCTGAGCAGTTTTCCATTTTTAGTTTTCAGTATAAACTCGTTTTCTCCCTCAGCTGATACTTCAATATCTGGGTGCAAATTATAGTTTTGACCCATAAACTGACGTTCATTTGAGCTATATCTATCTATTACTAGAAAACCATATTCTTCAAAGTATATAATATCTCTGAAAATTTTAATATTTTCAAATAAGTGATTTATACCTGCAAGATGAATATATTCATCGTTCTCATAAACAAAGTTAATTCTCATTTTTTCAATATCATAAACTACATCGGTTAAACTGTATTTCTCGTGCATCTTATAAATAGTAGAATGGCCTTGTGGAGAACTGATAAATGTTCTTTTAGGATTTCTTCTATCATAGGTATACTTTCCAGAATCAATCAATATATCTTCGCCTTCGTAGTAATAATTAATTGATAAGTCATCATGGTGCTTGTGTGATGTAAGTAAATAGCCTGACTTAAAAGAGAACCATGTCGATTTGCTCAAATCTTTAATATTCTTGGTATTTATAATTGCTAAACCTGCTTGATAATCTATAAAATTTTCGTAATTTTTTTCAAAACTAGCTATATTTAAACCGGTATCACCTATAAGGGGATATGACAAATCAGGTTTAACTATCTTACGATTATTAAGAAAACTTTTTTCAATAATTTTTCTACAGGTAGCATCGAATTCTAAGTCCATCATATCAATCAGTCTTATAAAACGACTTGAAAGATTTTGTGTTAACCTGTGATATTCTGGAGAGTTTTCTAAATTATAACTTTTACTTGAGAATAATTTATAAATTATTCTCTCCATACGAAGTGTTGCTTTTTCTTGAAACACTCTAGCTGTATCTTTATCAGTAATAAAATTACTTAAAAATAGTAGTGCTTCGTCACTCATCATACCGTGATTATTTTCAGAATAATGTTCTTTCATCGCTAAAAATTCACAATGTTTTTTTATAGTTTTTTCAAATATACTATTCTCTAATTTAAATTTTTCAGGTACATTAGTTTGGAAATAAACTATATTTTTCATCCTACTCGCCGCACTATGATCTTTCCAAGCAGAATTCTTAGTATCAAAAGATTGATTATCTTCGCTATTTAACCATTCTACAATAACTTCTTTTGCTTTTTCTATATACTTATCTTCATTTTTCACTAAATAGCTATTAGTTAAATACCTAACCATATGCAGACAATGTAAATAAACTTGATAAGTCGCTCTTGCATGGTTATGTTTATAATTCCAGTTAATATTATCATTAAATTTCACTGAATCAAATTTACCAAAAAATACAAATTCATTTTCTAATGCTTTCTCTGAGTTTTTACTATGTGATATTTGTTTATTAAAGCCATTATGTTGATTCAATTTATTTAATTTCTTTTCAGATAACGAAAACATCTAATCACCTATTTATTTATTTTATAAATCTATATTATAGCTCTTATCATTGCACGTGAAGCTTAACACTTTATTTTCAAAACTAATGTTCTTTATTTTAATGTTTTTTTCAGCAATATGAGTAACAAAGGTTGAAGATTTATTTATCTGTTCAAAAACCACCCTCTTATTTTTGCTGTAATCTGCGAATTTATACGAAACAAATCCATCTTTTATTTTACTAGTTATTTTTCTATTATTTATTTTTAATGTTTCTAAAATATATGAACTTTTATTTATTTTAATCTCATATTGTTCATCAGAAGATTTTATAATTTTTGCTTGAGGGTTGATATTAAAGTTCTGATTAATAATTTCTGTGTTATTTGCTACTACTCTATCAATAACTATAACTACAGGTTCATTAGTTATGATTAATGTTCTATTAATAACTACATTTTCATATAGTTTATTTATTCCAGTAATAATTCTGTAATTTGTTGTTGAATAGTATTTAGTAATTCTTAAGCTATTAGTATCTATAAATGGGTTACTTAATTTATAGTTTTTACCTTTGATAGATATAGTTGTATGTGCTTCAGGTGAAATTAAATATTCTCTAATAGGATCCTTAATATCGTATGAATATTTTCCTGGATCTATAAATAAATCATGTCCATTTAAATAATAAGTTAAGGAAAGATCATCTAAGTGTTTGTGCGTTTTACTTTGATAACCACATTTAAAAGTTAAATAAGTACTATCGATTAAATTACCTTTTGATTTTCTTTGCAATATTGCTAATCCTGCATCATAGTCAACTATATTAGAAAATCTTTTCACTATATTTTTTTCTTTTATTTGCCCAGTATCACCAAGCATTGGATATTCCATATTTGGTTTAATGACATACGCTTTAAAATCTTCAGCCATTTTATATAAATTTTTAAAATGAGAATCTAACTTCGTACCTGTTGTTTTTAATGTACTCATTATTTTCTTGTAAATAATAACCACCATTCGATGATATTCTGGTGAATTCTCTAGATGGATACCTCTTCTTGAAAAATCTCTATACATTGACAAGCGCACTCTGTATAATGCTTTATCTTTATACACTTTACTAAGTTCAATATCTTCAATATAATCAGCTGCTTTTAGTAAAGCATTATCCATCATTAAGCCATGATTATTCATTTTATAGTTTTTTTCATCGCTTAAAAACTTACAATGATCCATTATTATTGAGTCGAATATATTTTTTTTTAATTTATAAAAAGGCGCATGTTCCTGAAAATAAATTATATTGATTATTCTACTTGCAGCAGGGTGCTCTGCCCAAGCATAATTCTCATTATTTAACCTATTCTTTTTATTCCAATCCATTATTATATTTCTAGTTTTTTTCATTAAATACTTATCTTTATTATATCCTGCTAATTCAGTAAATACTTTTATGAAATTTAATGAATGTAGATAGGTTTGGTATGTATTCTGATTATTCGAATGTCTATAGTCCCAATCTATACCATTTTTAACATCAATAGGTTTAAAGCCACTTTTAATAATTAAAGAACCATTATTATAGCTATCTACTTGTCTGGTCAAAGTTTTTAATTTCTCTTCATTTACTCTCATTTATTAACCCTCATAATACATTAGTTTTAAGTTTTTATATTATTCAGTTCTTGCAAAAAGATATTTAATCTTAAAAGTTCTATCTAAATTATTTGGTACTTTAACTGCTAACTTATAATTATCGGCATCTGATGGTATGGTAACCACCCCTTGAAGATTACGATTTAATTTAGATACAGTTGTCTTAAACCATATAGTTTCAATTTTAACATCTGCATTAAAGAAAATTATACAATATCTGAAATTTATTGATTTCTCACTTTCTATGAACATATTAAAAGAAATTTTATGTCTGTTGTATATATCAGCTATTTCTTTTTTACTACCTTTAGTTATGTTTTCACTAAAGGTAGTTATATATCTATTTTTATTTATAATATTGTTAACTGAGACGGTATACTCACTGTTCTGAGATGATAAAGTCAATCCCTTATTTATACTGGTAATCTCTGGCATTAAATCATATGTTTCTGGAACAATATTTACTGTATTAATCATTGTTTTAGGGATTTTCAGATTTAAATCATCAGCTATAATAGCTTTCCCTTCTATATAGTTAATATATGAAAATAATGACAATGCTGCCCACATGAATTTCAAATGTTTATTTGTGATTCCTTTTTCAAAAGTGCTTTTAAGTTCTTCATAATCTATTACTTGATATATTACATGGTTTGAATCTGAGAGTAATATCTCTTTAAATTTATTACGAACTATCTCATTTTCTTTAAGTGTCAAGTTTCTCCAATTATAATTCGACATCTTAGTTTTTGGATACAGTGGAACTCTAGTTAACCAGTTAAAGTAATTCTCTGGTTTAATTGGTTGATCCTTTTCAAACCCCCATCTACTAGCAACCAATGGTAATTTTGAAATTTCTTCATTAAGTTTATTAGTTAGTGTGTACTGAATGAAGCCGTTATCCAAATGGCTCTTTTCTATTTTCATAATATTTTTTGAAAAATGATTATCGTAAAAAGGAGAATAAATATCGCTTGAATAAGATTTTGCTAATCTAGTTCCACTGGTCCACCGTCCATTTCTATAAAATAAAGCATGTTTATACTGTGCATTTTGAAAATCACTTGTCACTAAATTCTTTAAGAACTTTTTATATTCCTTAGAAACTCCATCTATTAATAAATTATCAAGAGGTAAAAACCTTTTAATCATCTCAGCTTCAGGATTAGAAGGATTTACATTATTTAAATTGCTGTATCCACCTTTCATTGTTAAAGCTCCGACTCCCGTAACCCCTATATTCCCTTTATAATTTGGTTGATAAGTGATATTTTCGTAACCATATATTTGTCCAGAAGTTGCTATCATAGCACTTAAAGCTTTTTTTTCTAAATTTATAGTTAAGCCTTTTGAATCTATAATTTTTGGTTCTGTAATTTTATGTTTAAGTCCCAATTTTTCTGAAATTACTGTCCCAAGTTGAACATCTGGATTATCAAGAAACCCTCTTGTAATTGTATTTACTTTATAACCAGCTTCCATCAGACCTAGTAAAGCAAGTCTGCTATCTTTACCACCAGTAATTCCAATATTTATTTTGCTATGGATTGGAATTACTTTAAAAGCATCTATGTAATCCTGTTTTAACATATTATTAAACTCACTATTTGGTTTAATCGAAGAAATTGCTTCTATAGAATTATCGATACTAAGTATTTTTGTACCTTTATTATTTATAATTAACTCACTATTAGGAGGTACAACTTTTACCCCTTTAAATAATGTATTTTCATCAGCAAAATAGCCGTTCATTAGAAATGACACACTATTTTTAATTTCAATTTCAGCTTTCATGGTTTCAGAATTTGAAAGAGCACTGACTATAAGAGGATCAGTGCCTACTATAATTTGATTTTTTGTTTCTCTATAAAAAATATTATCTATTCTAAAAATATGAGTAAAGAATCTCATTTCATTCTTTCTAAAATCAGCAAGAGCCAGTGCAAAAGCTCCCTTTAATTTACTTACATATTCTCGTAATTCTTCATTCTCAAGTTCGGATAATTCTGTGATTATCTTATTTGGATTATCCACAAATTGTCCAATAAGAGATATACATTTTGATTTTCCACTATTTTCAAACGAGAATTTCTGTTCATTATTATATAAATAGCATTTTAATTTTTCATGTTCTATGAAGTTAAAATTATGTTCCGTTTGTTTAAGTTTATTAATATATTTTTTTGTTTTATTAAAATCATGGTTAATATCTTTTTTTTGAAAAATATATAAAAAGCCTCTCATCACTAAAGTACCTCACAAATTTTTATTACTTATATTTTACCACAACTTTGTCACTTAATTAATTTATCTACAAATAGACCTGTTATATTATGTATGAAAATTAGAATTAAAAGATGACATAGTCAAAAAAAATATATATAGTAATAGAATATATGAGAAAAGGATGAAAAATATGAAGAAAGTTTTGTTTGATCCATTCGATGAATACAACATTAATGAGAAATCTAGACTTATTATAAGAGACAAAGTGAATAACATATATACGTTAAAAAAAGTAATTGAAAAAAAAGGAAAATATAATCTTGATATATCTAAATATTCACCTTATTGGAATTTTAGATATAAATATCAAGTCCGCGGTCTTGATAACAAAACTGGCGAAGAAAGATGGGTAGATCAAAGTAAGTATAAAGTGTTATATCCAGAACAAATTAATGAGAACGGAATGAAATACTTATTATTTGAAGAACCTAAAAGTGATAAACTACTAGTCATTTTCCAAGCCATAAATAAAAACCCTTCATACAATTATGTAGGTACTTTATCAGAATTTCCGGTAAATAAATTATTTATTAAAGATGATTATGGAAAAGATAAAGCTACTAAAAGTTCATACTATGTAGGTAACAATAAAAATACTTACATTTCTGAAATGACTCAAAAGTTGATAATAAAAGTTGCAAATGACTTATCAATAGATAAATCTAATACTATTTTCATAGGGTCTAGTAAAGGTGGATTCGGAGCATTATATCATGGCTTCCTTTTCGGTGCAGGTTACATAATTGCTGGAGGTCCTACTGTATTATTAGGACAGCAACTGAGCCGTTTCAAAGAAAGGAATTCTATACCTACAAGTATTTTTAAAAATATTATAGGTGAAATAACAAATGAGAACATTGATTGGGCAGACAATTTGATGAAGAACGCCATTCATAACTCTAAACAGCCTCATCCTATTATAAAAATTCATGTTGGTCTTTGGGATACATTCTATAAAAATCATGTAATTCCTTTTATGGAGATAGCTAATCAATCTGGTATCAATGATATCGAATTAAATATTAGACCCTATAGAAATCATGCAGAATTGGCATCTCATTTCCCACAATTTTTAATTTATAATCTAAATAATATTATAAATAAAGCAAAGTGATTTACCATTTATTTTTACCAAGTATATATTTGCTCATAGAATATGTCCTTAATATTTCGGCTGCACTTTGGCATGCTACACCTCTGTGTAGATTAACTTAGTCATCTAAAGTAAGGCTATAGTTTATGATGATCTACTTAAAACACTGCTATAACACTACAGAAAACGCTATTTACTTGATCACATAAATAGCGTTTATAATTATATTTTGGATTAACATATAATATTGACAATATTAAATAAGAATTCACCCTTTAAAATGAATTTAAAGAGTTTTGAAAATTCATATCTTAATATACTTTTTTATTTTCAACCCTGATTAATTTCTCACAACATCATATCAAAAATTTCAATAGTCCACTTTTGTTACTACTCTTTAAAGAAAACTAAATTCATTAAACAATCATAAAACATTCTTATATTTCTTTTCTATAAAACTCGATATACTGTCTCGTCTTTTAAACATGAGCGTTTAAAAAAGATCTCTTTTTAAAAGTAAATTCAAAGAATGAATTGCTTGTTCCTTATCCAAGGGTGTATGGCCTTTTTCTTTATCAAAATAATTCAAGAAAAATACTTTTTCAATTTCAAGTTCTTTTTCTTTCATGGATTTTACAAAAGGATTAACATGAAATTTTAAATCATGATGTGAAAATTGATTCTGGATATAATAAATCTTTGGAACATAGTTATAATATTGAAATGCAGTTACTAAATTAACTCTCTCTCTGAAATTTTCATATGCATTTTCCACGGTCCCGTAACTTAACTCTAGTAAAGGTATGGAATGACCTTCGTGATAACTTTTAACATCTGTTTGTGGATTATTTACTATTGAAAAACTATTTGTATGCATTGTTGACATTAATATCGACATAAACCCACCTGCTGAGGAACCGTAATAACAAACTTTATTACTTTTTATTTCCATTTTACAGGAGATTTTCTTAATAATTTCACTATATACTCTTAATACAAATTCATTAGTATTACCTTGTCCCCAACCCAAGTTGAGATTTGTACCATGAATAGTAGCATCATCTATATATATCAAGCTACCTTCTATATCTCTAGCCCATTTACTTCTCATGAATATAGGAGGAGACTTTTTTTCATAGTTTACTGCACCATTAGAAAGTACAACAAGATTATCATGTTGTTTCTTATAATATATAAGCAAATTATATTCAAAATTTTCTGTTCTATAAATTAGATGACTAGCGACACCGGTTTCAAAAGTCAGGCTATCAATATCATTTAAGTTTTCAATAATATATTCCATATAATCTCCTTAAATATTAATAATATATGTATTACTAGATATACTTACATTTAAAATGCAGTTTTCTTTATCTAGATTTAAGATAGGTGAATGTTTTTCACTGTGAATACTAAAAAGTTTAAAAACCCTTTGATTTTCTTCAATATCTTCAGTGTTTTTAAGTTGCGTTGTTTCTATTACTTCATTAAATACTACACTGTTTATTGCTTTATATGGTTTGGTGTTCTTATCACCAACTACTTTAGTAAAGCTGTCACCATCATGTTGTGTTAATACTAGAGACACGTTTCCACTAACTAGTTTATATGAGCTGTCATTCATTTTTATCGGTTCTACTTTGTGGTGTAAATTAAAGTTATGTAATACACTAATCTTTTCAAATGCAATTACTTCATCCAGAATAATGGTTACTTGTTCTGGTTTTATAAAAATAATTGTTCTAGATATATCTCCTTCACTATAACTACTATTTCTACCTTTTATTAAGATATATTTTTCATTCTCAAAATGATGCTCAGTGTAAACATGCTTATTTAATCTGTTTTCATCAGAAATTTCATAATTCTCGTTGTTAATAAAAACACCACTATGACCTTTATATGATTTTACATAATTTCGATAAGGATGTTTAGAATAACTATACTTCCCTGGATCCACTAAAAAGTCTTTTCCTTTATAAAATAAGTTAAAACTTAAATCATCAAAATGTTTATGAGTTATTGATGAATACCCACTTATAAAAGTAAGGAAATACTCGTTATCTTCTTTTTGAATTATTGATAATCCCGCTGCGTAATCGACAAAATTTCGATACTCTTTATTCACTTTCACTGAACCGTGCCCTGAATCACCTATTGAGGGTATAATTTTATTTGGTTTGGTAAATACATTCTTGAGCCTAGTAGCTTGATTAAGATACGACACAATTGTTCTACCATAGGTTTTGCCTGAACGTGAAAGGTATTTTTGTAGCTCAATATACATATTAGTTACCATATTATGATACTCAGGAGAGTTTTCTAAATGTAACCCTGTATAACTATAACTATGCCAAAATGTATCTATCGACCGATAATATCCTATATTAAAAATCTCAGTGTTATTTAAAATATTGCCGAGAATCATTAATGATCTGTCCATCATTAAACCGTGATTGTTTCTTCGATAATTTGTACTGTCTGCTAAAAACTTGCTATGATATTTTAAAATATTAATAAATAATTTTTCATCAACTTTAAGTTTGTTTTGTGCAAGATAAAGATAAAATATGATTACTTGTATTCTTTGGGCTGTAGGATGATCATACCAAACCATGTTACTCCCATCATTATTTGTACTGAATTCTATCCAGCTATCTATATATTCTTTTGCTTTATTTAAGTAATTGATATCTTCTGTAGTTTCAAACATGACTAATAACTCATTTACAAAACGAAGGGAGTGTATATAAAGTTGATAACTATCCCCATATTTATCACTTAGCGTGTCCCAGTCTTCTTGGCTCTCCATTTTGAATGATGAAAAATTAGGAAAAGGAATAATTATGCCTTCTAACGCTTTTTCTACAATTTCGTTAGTGAACCTTGTTTTTTTTGTAAGTCTTATTATATCTTCCTGTTTTATAGTTAAGGAATCGGAAGTATTCTTATTGTCTTTTAGGTATTTATTGAAAGAGTTTACCATGTACAACACTCCTTTATTGATATTTAATTTAGAACACTATATTTGTACATTTAATTTTATCATATTTTGAAATCTAGAACTCTTATAAGTGAACTTTGATATTCTGTATTGGCTTTGTTCTTTTTAACTAAAGATGAGTAATCTTGATACCATAATACATTTAGTCAAAGTTATAAAGCCTGGAAATAATATTTCCAGGCTTTATATTTAATTAATTAACTTTATATTAAATACTTCATTTAATATTCTATTAAATTCTTCGTCACTGTAATCATATGAAGTTATATACATATCTAAAATCTCTCTCAATACCGTTATAACGTATTTGTATTCATTTTCAGGCACCGAACTTAATCTCTTATAATACCAATTAACAAAGTAATATGGAAATCTTTGATTGACATATATGTCATATAAATCATGTTTTCTCAAAAACGGTACTCTTTCTTTCTCTAAAACTAAATATTTATCAAAAAATGATTTTTTGATTGTTGTAGTAACTGAACCATCAACTGCTGCATAATAAATATGAATTACATATGGTATTGCTTTAAATTTATTAGTATGCAAAATCAATTCTTGGAAAAACATTGTATCTTGTCCTGCAGCACCTTCAATCATCTTTAGATTATTATCCTGTAATATATTAGACTTAACAATTAATGCTTGGATACTATGTGCCCTTAGGTTAGCTTGAATTAAAAAACCTTTAGGGTTATGAACAATATTCTCACCTTCATTATTTGTAACAACATAATAATGATAGTTTAAAACGGATTTTTTAGAGTTATCTTCTTTTATTACATTTCCCAGAACCAAGTCTAAATTTTCATTAGCCAGAAGTTCATCAAGTAAATATTTATAACCATCCCCACTAGCTTCATTATCAGGATCAAGGAAAGTCAAATACTTGGTCCGTACCATCTCAATACCTTTATTACGTGGTCTAGATGCACTACCTGAACCTTTTGAAAATCTATGATAAATTATATCAGGATTTCTTCTCCTTATCCTTTCAATAATCTGTAAGGTTTTTTGATCTGTACTGCCATCATCTATCATAATTATTTCCATTTTATTGAAAATTGATGATTTCTTTAAACTTCTAAAGCATTTATCTTCGAGGTATCTTCCATTATTATGGATGGGTATAATAACAGATAATATTTTTTCTTTTTCTATACTCTTAATTTTTTCTGTTTCGTTTACGACCTCGGTAAGAGGTATTTCAAAAATATTTTTGACATTTGAGTAGTTTTGTGTATCAATAAGAGATAGATACCTATTAAATTGAATTGTCTTTTTAAAATTATATTTTTTATTATTAGTCATCTCTACTACATCTGCATTGGTATATGCAAAACCAGATAACATATTACGAAGATAGTTCTCCTCGTATATATATTGTTCACTGAAATATGTTACAAAGTCATAACCTTTGATAGTCTCATCGTTGATTTTATTTTGAAGAATAAAGTGTTTACATGGATAAAATTGTTGATTAAAAGATAATCTAGTTTTTTCATTTTCACCTATAACTAAAATCTTTGGTTCAGCTAATACTTTTTCATATTTTTCTTTTTCCAAAATTTTATAAATTCTATGGAAAGCTGTATGATTCAACATAACTTCGCTTATACTTTTTCCTATAATCTCTAATTTCTCTTTCTCGTTCGTCGCATCTAACGTTCTTAATACGTCTTCTTGATTGTGGACCATTGAAATGTAAGGAAACTCATTATTGACTCCCATACTATAATTACTTATAATCAAATTCCCCATTGCTTGTAACTCATAAATTCTATTTGCAAACATTGTACTAGAGTACTTTACAGAGTTTAAATTTATGCCCCAGGAAGTTGCTTTATGTAATTTCATTAAATTCTCATGATCTATTGTTCGTGATATATATGGCGCTAAATAATATGGAAATTGATAGTCATATAACTGCCTAGTATAATTCCTATCTATAATATTCAAATTTTTACTAGATTCATTTACGCCGTCAAATATTTGTTTAGTTTCCTGATTTCTTATTGGGTATTTTTTCATCCAACTACCAGCAAAAATTACTTGATTATGATTATAAAACTTAGTAAGATCTTTACCAATTGGATTATGATACTTCGGATTAATACTAAATTGTAGATAATCTACATTTTTATTACCTGTGTCTTTAATATATGTTTCAATCATTTCTTTAGCTGAAGTGTAAATATACTTACAATGTTCTGCAATTGATACAAATCGTTCATAGTTAACAGGGTCTTCTTTTGAATAGAAAACTGTTGGAACTCCAATATTATTATATTTATCAAGCAAATCATTTAATATTTTACGTTTACTGCCTTTAGGGTTTGCAAGATATTGCCAAGATTCGTCAATTCCACGCCAACTTGAAACTACAATAACTAAATCATAATCTTCATTAACTTCTATATTTTCATTATAAGATATATAGTCAACATCTGCACTATCTTTCAAAGCATAGTACATGAACTCATCACAAATAATTCCTATTTTTATATCGAAAGGCTTATATAATTTACTTCCGGAATCTGCTGTAGAAAAATCGTTAATAATCTTATAGATATTTTTTGAAGTGTCAAATACTTCATCAATTTTATAATACTCTTCAGTATCGGCTTTAATACTATTTACATGATACTCATTTATTAAATCTTTTTTATTAAACTCATTATGTTCTTGAATATCTCCGATATTAATATTTAAATCATTGGAACTAGCCCAAAATGTTTTATTTCCAAATCGAAATCCTATCCGACTCTCTCCACATATGTCGAAATATTCACTTGCTGTGAAAGTTTTATTATAATGGTTAAAAGTGGTCGGATACTGTAAGTTAGGTTGACCATATATTTGCGATATATCGTTTTTAAATGTAAACTTTACTGGTTTAATATTACCGTAATCTAAAGACTCTGCATTTATAACACCCACAAAATCCTGCTTATAAAATAAGGCATAATAAATATCATTATTAATTAATGTTATATATCGTTTTGTATAAAGTTTTGACATACTTAGTTCTTCTATAGCAATAAGTATATCTGGATTTTGTTTTTTAATTGTCAATTTTTGCGGAATGGTATTCAGTACTTTCAAACTATCATTTGCTCTAATCCAGCCTACTGATTCTTTACTTTCAATGGATTTTATTTTTAGGAACTTTATTTCTTCCTGATATTTAACTTCTTGTATCAAATATATCTTTTTTGCGTCAAGTTCATATAATTTTATATTAAAATTTTCATCAAAAACTAATGTTTCATCAGATTTCAATATAGAATATGTCTTTATAGACTGATTATCATCGAAATTCTTAATAATTATTACTCCCTCCTTACATAAAAGTTTATTACTTAATTACTTTCACTTTTAGTGTTGAAGCTTTTTGCCAACTTAGTGAATCATAATCTTGAGTATATTTAATTTCAACATTTAATTTTCCATCCAGATAAAAATATCTTCCACCATAGAAATCAAAAATATTAAAATTTTCACCATTGACTGTTACAATAATTCTTTTGGCATTATTTTCATTCTTATAAAACCCTTCAATATAAACTAGCCCTTCTTGATCACTTTTATATTCTAATTTATATAATATACCTTTTTTCACTTTTTGTTTCGCTGGGTATATTACTATCTCATCCTTCTTCAATTTTCCATCGAGATTCTGAGAAACAGAGAAATTTGAAAGTTTAACATTAACTAAAAACTTTTGATTGTTAGATGAAATACTATTTCCTTTTAATTCTAAGTTTTCTTGTTTTAAATCTAAATTAACCTCTCTTAAAGTATTTCCATTTGTAAAATTATAAAAGTTTAGAGATGGTTTAAATGTATTTATTATAAATAAGTTAGACTTAAATTCGTCTCGTTTACTTAAATTCATGACTACATTTAATATTTCTCTAACATTCAAGGGTTCATATATTAAAAAGTAATGACTATAATCATTATTTGAAACACGATAATTATCTATTAGATTTAATTCAAAGTTGAACTTTTTTTCATCTTCAGATTTAATGGCATATACTGTCTCTAATAATGAGTTTTCTAAATCATTATTTTTTTTTGAATATATTGCATTATAATTACTCAAATTATTACGTGATAGAAAATTAATGCCGTTATCTAAAGGATATTCGTCTTCACCTTCCTGAATTTCAAAATAATTCATTGTAAATTCTTTTGAGAAGATTTCTCCAAACTTTGTATTAAAACCTTTGCTATCAATTTTCTTCACCAATATATTCTTATGTACCAAAGTTGGTGACAGAATTGCAAATAATGCTTTATGATAATTGTCAGCTTGGAAGATTACATTTAAACTTTTATCCTCAAAGTACTTGTATTGATTCTTAAGTAATGTTATAAGTTCATTTTCTAACATTGTAGTTGATAATTCATCGTAGTCTTTAAACGTAAAAAATCTGGATACATTATAGGTTACCAAATCTAAGTTATAATTTGGATTTAGTATTACATACCCTTTTTTTTCTTCTAATTTATTACATACTACTCTATTCTCTTTCGAAAAATATACAGGGGTTATTGAAGATGCATCTGTATACAATTTAAGTTTCTCATTTTCGGAATATAATATTATAAAATGACCATTTAAATATGTGAGATCTTTTTCTATTTGATTATTCTCGAGTAAGTATTCTAAAGTGCCTCGTATAGACAGATTAGGCTTTTTAACATTAAAACAATACCCATAACAAATAATCATTCTTTTATTATTACTATAAGTATTCAAATAATCTTCATTATTATAGTTTAATATTGTTTCTTTATTTATTTGATAATTATACTTATATTCATTATCTTTTTCATCTGATATTTTGAAGTTATAAGACATTTTTTCACCTCGTAAGTTTATTTATAAATATATTCAATAATTTAAAATACAAGTGAAAATAAATTATTTCCACTTGTATTTTTCTAATCTATTTCTTTAATCGTAATTTTGCCTGCTTTTTGCCATGAAGTAGCATCATAATTTCTTTCATAGTACATCTTTATTATTAATTCTGAACTCATTTTAATAAATTTACCATTCAGAAATTCATCAATATTAAATACCTCATTATTTAATTCCACTTTTATTCGATGAGCATTCTTAGGATTATTAAAATAAGATTCTACTAGCACCATTCCAGGCCTTTCTTTCTTATATGTTACTTCGTAAACATCTTCTTTACTTATCGTCTGAGATGCCGGGTAAAATGTGACTCCGTTTTCAAGGATTTTACCATCAAGATTATCAGATACGCTTATTCCCTTTTCTTCGGCTTCGCTTAAGAATTCTTGATTAACTACAACTTTTTTAAGCTCTTCAGACATTTTCAAATTTTGTTTCTTCAGCCTGGTGTATTTTTGCATTAAAGTTTCACCACTTGAAAAATCATAAAAATCTATAGCCGGATGCAGTATCTTAACAACTCTTGTGAGCGGATCAAAATTAGATGCATCACTAAAACGGTAAATAATCTCCTGTATTGCCATCACATTAAATGGATCATAGATTAGCTGCGGCTTTAGTTCATTTCTGTAATTCAGTTTATTAAGCAGATTATACTCAATACCTGAACGTGCTTTTAAGAACTCGCTGTCCAAATTATATAAATTATTAAATTCATCCAGTTCATCTTCAGGTAATTCGTTATTCTTCATATAAAATTTGTAGTCCATTAAATGAGTATTAGCTAAATAGGTGGTTGAAGGTTGCTCATTTTCCGCTAAAAGCTCCATTTTATATTCACGTGCTATCCAGTTTCCAATCTTAAGCGTAGTATCATCATTCTCCCTTAAATTGAGTCTCTGATTTATCAACACTGGACGAAGAATAGATATTATCGCTTTGTTCATCTTATTTCTTCTGAAATTCAGTGTTAAATCTTTACCTAAGAAATATTTATACTGATTACTTACCAAATCAAGAATCGTTCTTTCTATCCGTTCATCAGACAGCTTATTAACAGCCATATCTATCCGTGAAAGAGTAAAGTTCTGAAGGTTCAGGATTGATACACCGTTTAAAGTTGGTAATTCACCTGTGTCATCAACTGTTACCAGTTCTTTTACTGCATCGAAATATACAGGTGTAATGCTCACAGCATCTGTAATTAACTTCCAGCTACCATCTAAATTAAACAGCAGTATAAAATGCCCGTTTAAATATTTAATATTCTCCAGAATATTACTCTGATTATTAAGGAGTGTATTTAATGTAGCCGTAATATCAGTTTCCGGATTTCTCACATCAAAACAGTAGCCGTAACTGATGATTGTACCGTCATTTTTACTAACACTGTTAAAGATATCTTCGTGATTATAGCTGATCACTAAATCGTCACTCAATTTATAGTTATAACTGTAATCATCATTTACTCCATGTGATATTTCAAAACTATTTAACATCACAAACCTCCGTTTTGATTATTATATATTGCTGATTTGAATACGTCCCGCCTGCTGCCAGGATGCTTTGTCAAAAACATTATTGTAATCTATTCTTATCATTAATTCCTGAAAAGGTTCAAGTGTCACATCATAGCCTTCGTATAAATCTACGATATCAATACTCTTAAAAGTTTTATTATCAAGTTTCATTATTTTAACATTGATATACTTTCTTCCGCTTTCTTTATTAAAAAGACTCTTTAGATGCAATTTTTTTGGTTCATGCGTATTATTCTTCGCTTTAAACACATATTGATTTTGCGGACCAACAATCTCTGAATCCGGCTTAATCGTTAATATATTATCTTCATTTCTTTCCAATTGCAGATTGTTCAATTCATAAACTTTCAAACCATTAATATATTTATTGTTCAACCCAATTTTATCATAATCGACATTAATTGTTTTTTCGTTTACTCCTATAAATAAAAGTGCAGGCCAATATTGCTTTATCAGCGTTTTATAAAGAACTTTATCTTTACGTTCCTGAATAGAAGGAGATTGCAGAAGATCAATTATTCTCCGGGTATTTACAAAAATGAAATCCAAAAGTTCCGGGTCTGTTTCCTGCGTCACATTGCTGTGCCAGTTCCCCATACGGCTTTCCAGGTGGAAGATTTCGAAGTAATGCCTGCCCTTACCCACACCTTCGTTATGAAGATTACGTTTATAGTAATTGTTAACTATTTTATTGTAATCCGGAAGTTTAACCGCTTCTTTTGAAACACCATGTATAAAATCAGACATCTCTTCATACGTTTCAGGGTTATGGTTTTTCTTTAAAGGGAAATCCGATTTCCCCATTCCGTATACTGTAGATTTAATATGCAAAGCCTTATTAAATTTTCTTTCGTTACGGAAATAGTCGATTAAAGAGAATGAATGTGCAGTCTGCAGATTTTGCAGTGCATTTTCTCTTTCCCCTCCCTGTAAATTATAATCCGCTAGATCCACCATCGTATGGTTCACATTTAAGTTCGTACCAATAGTTTTAGTGACATACATATCAATATCGTAAATTTCCTGTGCACGTTCACTTAAACGAGCCAGATTCGGATGCAGATATGTAATGTACTCTACTTTTTCGCTGAAAGAATTTGTCAATGCCATGGACACACGTGAGTCATATCCTCCAGTTAGTGTCAGGATAATTTCTTTGTTTAAATTTTTAAGCCACTTAATCATTTCATTAAAATATATTTCTAATTCTTTAATAACAAAATCTATACCCTTAGGCACAAGTTCATTATGCGGATAATATCTTTCAAATTCCCATGTGTTTAAATCTAGTTTTAAACTGGGATTGAACTTAAAGATTCCTTCATATCTTGTAAAATCGAACGAACCTTTTAGTTCTTCTCTTAACAGTTTAACTTCTATATTATTCTGTTTCAGCACTTCTTCAATCAAAATATCATGTGATGCAATCACTTTCTGATTTTCTGCATAGTTAATCGGCAGCAGAGCACTCGCATCAGTATAGACTGTTACGCTGCCTTCTTTATTAACGATAAGCACATAACGGCCGTTAATATAATCCAATTCTCTTTCAATATCTTCAGATAATGATAAGGATTTTAGAATTTCTGTGTCTGCTAAGTCACCATTACGAATATCCAGCATATAACCTAGTGCAATCAGCTGAGTGTTATGCTCTTCAAAGAGCGTAATATCCATGTCATTGCTGTAATGTAAATCATACTCGCCGATAGTACATTTCAAACTCTTTGTAATTTTGTCCCCCTGCAAGGATTGATGCAGTAATACATATGAATATGATGTTTCAATATTATTAACTAACATGCTGTTCCCCCTACAAAACGATGTTTCTCTTAGAAGATCTTATCTGAGCAACATTATTTTCTGTATTCTAAAATTCTTTCTTCAACAAGTGCATAATCATCGCCGATATATTCTCTGTAAAGATTGAATATTTCAAGCAATTTGTCTGCTGCTTCTGGCTGCTTAGACTGTTCTACTCTTTCCAGCCTCGGAAGATACCAGTTCATTAAGTAATATTCAAAACGATCTTCTAAATACTCGTTAATTAAATCATTTTCAGTTAAGAAGTTTATACGGTATTTTTCCAGTTTCAAGTATTTCTCAAAGAAAGACAAACCGATTGTATTCGTTACAGAATCAGCGACAGCTCCGTAATACATATGAATCACTTCATCAATGGCTTTTACTTTATTAGAATGAAGCAGCAATTCCTGATAGTAAATCGTATCCTGGCCAATAGCACCTTCCACCATTTTAATATTATTATCATCAATAATATTTTTACGTACAATCATCGCCTGGATACTCTGTGCTTTTAGGAACGAGCGTTTCAGGAAGCCTTTTGTATCATCAATCAGATTGCTCTTATAGTTGTAATGCTGAACAGTTTTATAATAGTTGAAAATGCTCTTTTCATTCTGGTCTTCTTTGACCATATTGCCGACTACCATATCGAGACTATCATCCGCTTCAATCTCTTCTAAAAGCCTGCTGAAGCCGTCTCCTGTCGCTTCATTATCCGGATCAAGGAAAGTGACCAATTCTGTTGAGGCAAGTTCTACACCCTTATTACGCGGCGTTGAGGCACTGCCTGATGCATTTTCAAATTCGTAATAAACAATGTCCGGATTCCGTCTGATTAATCGGTTTACTATATTGACTGTTTCTTCATCAGTTGAACCATCATTTATAAAAATAATTTCCATATCATCGTATACTGACTGTCGTTTTAAACTGCGCAGACATTTGTTCTCAAGGTATCTGCCGTTATTATGAATCGGTACAACAACACTCAGTTTATGCTGTCTGCTGCTCTTAGCCGGAAGGTCATCATGCAGAACAACTTCAGTATCATCAATATTCAAACCGGATAAGATTTTTTCTTTTACAGTGTCTATCCTAGCATCCGGTAAAATATTTAAATCAAACATTGTTAAAGCGATATCTGAGAAGTTATCGGTGTAGTTGTATTTCTCTTTAGTCATATCTTTTGTGACAAAATCAACGTCTGCATACTTAAATCCGCTGACCAGCTCTTCTATATAATTTTCTTCATAGTAATATTTTTCATTGTCGAAATAAGTCACAAAACGATACGGTGATAATCCGATATCGTCCAGTTCATCCTTATTAATGAAATCTATATTTTTGTAAGATTGAGCTTTAACCATCTGATCTGCTTGTTTATCTTCAGATTTCAGCACAACCAGTACCCTGGCCTTATCTACATTCAATTCATGTCCAAGTATCCCGTACATATATTGAATTCTATGATATGTCGTCTCATAATTCATCGTCTGGCGGATACCCGCAGAAGATATTTCTCTTATCGCTCTATCAGAAGTATGAGTTAAAAACTGTGGTACATCTGTTTTATAATTATAAATAAAGACATGAGGGAATTTACTGTTCACTCCGACTGAGAAGTTTGACAGCAGGATATTACCGAACGCCTGAAGCTCATACACTCTGTTTGCAAACATTGTATTTGAATATTTAACCGAGTTCACGTTAATCGCATTACGGTAGATTTTATGTGTTTTCATCAGTAAATCATGCGGTAAAGGATATGAAAGATACTTCATATATTTAGGCGGGAAATGATACCTTTTATTTTCCAGCTTTAAGTTGCGGTCAATAATCGTTAAATCTTTTCCTGACTTGATTACGCCGTCAAATGCCATTGCGGATTCCTGATTTCTTATTGGATATTTTACCATCCAGCTGCCGGCAAATATTACATCATCTTTATATTCTTTAAATTCAGGTGCATTTATACCGATTGGATTATGTTTATGCGGGTTGATTCCAAACTCCAGCTTATACACTCTGTCATGACCGACCGCTTCAACATAGCGGGGAATAATTTCTTCTGCTGAAGTAAAGACATAATCACATTTTTTCGCAATTTCTATAAACTGGTCATAGTTAACAGGATCCTCTTTTGAATAGAATAAAGCTGGTATATTTCTATCCTGCAGTTCTTGAATTAATTCATACAGATGGTGACGTTCTTCCGATTTGTCTTTAGAAACATTCTGCCAGCTGCCGTCAATGCCTTTCCAGGTTGTTGCAACGATAACAAAATCAAAATCTATATTAATATTGTCTTTGTCGTAGTTGATATAATGCAGGTTTACAACATCCTTATAGGCTTCATATAAAAATTCATCACAAATAATACCTACGTTTAAATCTATTTTCTTAAATACACGGGAACCGTTTGATTCTGTAACAAAGTCAGACAGTTCTTCTACTTTATCAACCAGTTCCGGTTTCCCTTGTTCGTTGAATAATTTATAGTATTCTTCCAGAGACAAATCATGGTATTGTGTCGACGTCGAGACATCTTTATTAAAAAGGTCTCCGTATGTATCAACATCATGAAATTTAGCCAGCTGGTATAGACCTAATAAGTAGTTATCTGAAATACTTACGTGAGGTAATACTGATTCGTTATTATTTACTGTCAATACAATCCACCTACTTTCTCATCTGCCAATATTTCGTCTGAAGTTTACCGAAGAATGATTGTTTAAGATTTTTATATCGGTTCTCAATATTTTTACGTTTTTCTTTTTCAGCTGCCAGTTCTTCCTGCAGCAATTCAATATCTTTATCAACAATTAAGTTGTTTACTTCTTCAGTATTCGAAGGTTCAATTTCAATAACCGTGTCTCTGAACTGGCTTTTCAGACGTTCAACCAGAGCTTTTGTCATTTTACGCTCTTCTGAAACGTTCTGAATCAAATCGTATACGACTGTTTCATCAAATGTGTATTGAGGTTCATATTCCGGAAGACTTTCCTTGTCATATTTCAGCTCGCTCATATCTGTCCAGTAATTCCCCATACCCGTTTTAACTTTAGCCAGATTTATATCTCTGAACATATGCACAATAGTAATCGGATATATTTTAGCTTCATCAACACGCACTTCAGATGTCAGGTTATTAAATTCATATAATTTAAAGTCATCGGTATAGCCTGTTACATTAATTTTTGCTCTTTCAGAGCGCACCAGCGTATCCGAAGAGAACCAGCCTTGAAGGCGATGTTTTTTAAACAGCGCCTCATATTCAATCCCGTCTTTAATCATAATAAATCTGGAATCAAGCATCTGGTCTTTTAACAGACTTAAGTTATTTTTAGCTACAACGAAGATTTGTTTATCCTGTTCCTGCATGAACTTATCAAGATCAAGTCTTACATGTTCACGCGGCTTTGAGTAAACAACAATAGATGTTTTTAATTCAGCCCAGCCAAGTTCATTACCCTCATACTCCAAATAGTAGTAATCTTTCTTATCCACTTTTCTGTGAGCCAGGACACGCATTATCTGTTTCTGATAATCTTTCAGCTCTCCAAGTTTTTTCATTGACTGTACTGACTGCAGTAAAGGTTTGTTCCCCTTTTCATAAATCCATACGTAATGACTGACATCAAATTCTTTAACATGTCTCAAAAATTTATCTAATTTATGTTCCATTTCTCTACCCCGCATTTATGTATTATTAAATTATAAAAAAAGAAAACTGCAGACAGGTCAGCTATTAACTTTGTCTACAGTTTTTATATTTATATTTATACTAGAATTTTTGAATATTACCGTAGTTGTAGTATTGCACTTCAGAGAAGTTATTCGGTACTACATTCTTCGTATCAAAGATCACTTTGTCTTTCATTGTTTCAAAATCGTTATCTGTTAAGATCTTGAATTCGCTGTGGTCGCTTAATACTAATACTAATGAAGAATCAGTCACTGCAGACTTCATGTCCTTCTCAACAAAGTCCATTTTCACGTGCGGATCGTAAGTATTTACTTCCAGTCCTTCTTCTTTACGAAGCAGTTCGTAAATATCAAACGCTGGTGATTCACGGATATCATCCACATCACCTTTATATGTTAAACCAAAGACAGTTACTTTGTTGCCGTTCAGTTTAGACAGCATTTTTTTAGTAATACTCACCACATATTCAGGCATAGACACGTTGATTGATCTTGATAACTGAATTAACGGAGATTCTTCCGGCGCTTCAGCAATAATGAAGTAAGGGTCTACAGCCAGGCAGTGTCCGCCGACACCAGGTCCCGGTGTGTGCAGGTTAACACGCGGATGCTTGTTAGCCATTTCAATTACTTCATGAACATTAATATCCAGACGGTTACAAATCATAGCAAGTTCGTTCGCTAATGCAATGTTCACGTCACGATAAGTATTCTCCATCAATTTAGACATTTCCGCTGTCTTAGCGTTTGTCTCAATCATTTCACCTTGTACAAATGTACCGTACACTTTCTTACCTGCCTCAACACACTGAGGGGTCATACCACCGACAATACGGTTGTTGTACACAAGTTCTTCCATAATCTGGCCAGGCAATACACGTTCCGGACAGTGGACTAAGAAAATGTCTTCCCCGATTTTAAAGCCCTGTTCTTCAAGGTAAGGCGCAACGTGGTCGTCCATCGTACGCGGTGCTATTGTTGATTCTACGATAACAGTATCACCTTTTTTAAGTAATGGAACAATCGATTTAACGCCGCTCATTACAATAGAGATATCTGCTGATTTGTGTTCATCATTATTGTTTGGTGTAGGAACCGCAATAATATATGCATCTGCTTCTTCTGCAGTTGTAGACGCTCTGAATTTGCCTGTTTCAAGTACTTCCTCCAGCGCTTCCTGCAATCCAGGTTCTTCGATGTGAATGGTTCCTCCATTCAGCATATCTACTGCTTCCTGTTTAATATCGACACCCAGTACATCAACTCCGTGTTTTGCAAACATAATTGATGTCGGCAATCCGATATAACCTAATCCTATTGTTGTTAGTTTCACTCTGAAAACACCCTACCTTTTCTTAAATAAATTAATCTGCTTTTCTTAGTATACCAAAACTTTTTACATTAAAAAGGTTAATTTTTTGTAAATAGTGATTTAATTCCTGTCTGTCGTTCTTTTTAGCACTTATAACGGTCACTGCACTGTCAGCCAGTTCTAAAAAAGCACCGTAATTTTCACACTCTTCAAAAGGCGGGCCAATAAGGAAAATATGGTCATAGTAGCTTTTCAGCGGACTTAATTTTGAGAGTACATTGTAGTCGTTAAACTTAGCCATCAATTCTTCTTCATCCATTTCTTCAACATGAATGATATCCAGTTTCTCAAAGGCTGAATGGTTGATTGCTTCACTTAAAAACATCGAATTTCTTAAAGTTGTAAACAAATTCGGTTTTGCTTTTGAATGAATATATTCTTCAACTGCCTGAGTGCTTCTGCTGTCTAGATTAACGACCAGCACCTTATCTTTTAATTCCGTCAGTATATAAGCAATATGCATCGCAGCATCAGTCACTGCCATTCTCTTATTTACAGAAGAGAATATTGTTTTGTTGTTAGGATTGTCGTGATTTTCATTTCTTATTGCCATAGCTGTATCATACAGCTTGTTAATCATATCTTCGTCAAAGTTATTGAATCTGTCTTCCGTTTCGCTCATAGTCTCACTCCTAGAAAGTACCAAGGGTTCTTTCACCAAGATAGTGCTCGATATCTTCTTCAGTACTTATATTTCTATTACTAAGCGCTGTCACAATACCGATGCCGGCACCGATTAACAGCGACAGTAAAATGATAATTATTTTTAAAGCGTCGTTTTGTGTCTCATAGACATTCGGAGCAGTGCTGTCAGTTGTTACAACACCTTCTTCAGCCAGTATATCCATAGCCTGGGCTTGAATGGAATTGTAATTAATTCCCGCTTCAGTCGTAATTGTCAGATGTAAAATGTCAGATCCCGACTGGCCGTCTGCAGCGGCTACAAGAATATTATCCGATGCCTTATTCACAGTTTCGTTAAACTGAATATTTAAATTTGCAATCGTATTTGGTTCGAGTCCGCTTTCTAAGGTATAATATTCTTCGTACGTTGTACTGGACGGTGGTATGAAGAAATTAACAGCTGTACCCACTACTCCGAGTGCCAATGTCCATATGATAATATTAAGTAAATTTTTCTTTAAAAAATACATACGCCGTCTCCTTCTCAGTGATTCATCTTATATTATACTATTAAGGCGGCGAAATAGAAAACATTCTACGAAAAATACCAAGGAGCATTTTTATGAAAATCGATATTATCGGCAGCCAGTTTGCCGGCCGTTTAACAGAATTCAGAAGTTTCCCATATGATGTAAATAATTTCGTGACGGGCCAAAGTTTCCTGTCACTCTTATCCAAGCCTTACCCGGTTGCAATGAAAGATCTCAACACATCGGACATCGTTGAAATCTCAACTGCGCACAGAGACTTAAACAAGGCGAATTTAAACAAGCTGCAGGAATCCCGGGCTGAAGTTTTAATGATTGATCTATTGAGCGAGATGAATACGCTTGTAAAATATAACGGGTCTTATTTCAACAGACAATCCTTCGAGTTGCTCGACGAGACAGTGGATTATGAAGAAGTCCGTAAAATTGAACAGTTCAAAGCGCTGAAACAGCATTTAAATAAAATTCTTGAACTGACATCCTTTTATAAACAGGTCATCTTAATAGACGTGCTTCCGAACAATGAACACGATGATTTTATTGCCGGCATCTATGAGCTCCTGTACAACAGCATTGACAATAAGCTTGTTCTGAGCGCTGATAATAAAGGCGTACCTGATGTGCTGGATGCTCCTATTGAAATATACGAAGGACTTGTCCAGCAGCTCAGAAAATTCAATTCTGACAACTACGAAAACCAGTTGCTCTTCGACGAAAAACTGGAAGATAACATTCTCTCTGTCTATATGAACTATATTGAACCGAGATACTATGTATACGAACTTTACAAAGACGGAAAACCATATAAGAAATCTCACCGTACAGATTCAAGATACTGTCAGTTTATACTGGATGAGCCGGGAAAATACCGTATTCGAGTGACTGCTGAAAGTGACAAAGCAAAACCGAGATTTTCTGAAACCTATGTCTATAAACCATTGACTGCCGGCAAAGAGAGTCCGGACGCTGAATATATAGAAATGCCTGACAGGAAAAACGAATGGATGCTGCAGGTTTTACTAAATAACATGAAAGTGAGAGGTCTTATCGGCAATCCTTATAAATATCCGGAAGGATATAATGGTATCGATGTATACCAGAGAGAAGAAATAAGGTCACCATATATACAAAAAGAGGATTTAACTGAAGTTTCCCTGGCCCTCCTTGAAAATATGTCTCCGGAGGATTTAAAAGATTTTGTTAATGAACACAAAACGCTTATCAACGAGGCTTCACCTGCCATGCAGAATTATATAAACTTTCTTCAACAGTAAAAAAGAGCTGCACTTTGTGCGGCTCTTTTTAGCTTGCTTTAATATCCAGCTTTTCATAAACTTTGACAAGTTTCTTAAGCAAAACTTTCCAGTCCCGGTTTTCAACAACCCACTCTCGGGCTGATTCTCCGATTGCTTCATTATTTAAGACGCTGATGACTGCTTCTTCAAATGCTTCCTGGTTATCCGCTTTAAAGTAAACCCCGTTGACCTGGTCAATCACCATTTCCTTCAGTGCATTGACGTCACTCACAATGACCCGCTTACCCATGGCCATAGCTTCATAAGTTTTAATCGGTGTCACGAGCTGGCAGACCAGTTTGTCCTGGCGCGGAAACGGCGCAATGTCAATGACAGAGTAGTAATCCTTCACCGTTTCAAAAGGCACCTTACCTGTAAAGATAATATCATCGCTTAAATTCTGCTCCAACACTTTCCTCTGAAGGGCGGCGCGGTGCTGTCCGTCACCGACTACAAGAAGCTTGAACCTCTCCGTAAATTCGTTACTGTTGTTCAGTGCTTCTACAGTATCAATAATTAATTCAAGTCCCTCGTAGTTCGTAATAGAACCTACAAAACCGAGTACTGTACTATCTTCAAGCTGGTAACGCTCAATAAGATCTTCGGATTTCTTCAAGGGTGATAATACTTCACTGTCTACTCCGTTAGGCAGCACAGTAATTTTTTCTGCAGCAATTCCTTTTAATATTAAATACTCTCTTAAACTTTCACTGATTACAATGACCTCGTCAGCATACTGGCAGCATAGTATTTCATAGTGTTCCTGCATATTAAAACGATCGGAATTAAAGAATTCAGGCACTTTCGACGTCTGGGTATGATGCCACAGACCGCGTACCTCATAAATCGTTTTAATATTCATCTGGTTGCCGAGACGGATAGCAGGCATGGCGTTTTGGAAGTTCGATGCCGCATGTATTGCTGCCGGCTTTTCTTCCATAACTATTTTATATAACTCATCTTTATAAACGTTGAAATACTTCCTTAAAGGCGTACGGTTTGTTAAATACTTATCCGAGCGGTCGATATAGTAAGTACGGTAATCCCCTTCATCAAGACCGGGTTTAGTGTAATTCTCATGTTCCGGCGACCATCCCAGTCTCGATGTAGCTACAGGCCGGTAGCCATAATCTTTCACTCTCGATACTATTTCATTCGTGCGGATAGTATAACCGTTAATTGCAGGCATGGCTTTATTCAGTACAAACAGCACTGTTTCACCGTCATCCTGATAAGGGCTGGCATCAGGCAGAGCTTTCGGCTGCCATTCGCTGTGAAACAGTTCATGCTCCTGCTCCGCCATCAGGAATTCTCCCGGGTACACTCTCGATGCAAACTGCTTTCTCATCTCCTGAAGTATTTTATATCTCTCGTCAATGTTCCCCATGACATGGTGAGAACGGATGAGTGAACGCAGGACGTCTGCATTATTCGGTTTAATCTCATAACCTTTACGGGCATGATAGAGCGAAGAACCGTACATTTTAAGATTGAACAGGTACATCGATAAGTTAATATGTATTTTTAGCTGCTTATCTAAGGTGCTGGAAATTATCAGTGCATCCAGCTTCTCTTTTTGACCTGCTGCAGCATAGTATCTCGCTAAAATGTAAGTATGGTTCTGCTTTCTGCCGGCACTCTTTTCAAGATAAGTAAAAATATAAAAAGGCAGTTCATAACGTTTGTTAACACGCTGCAGCTGGTTAATCACCGCGTTATATATTCTCGTTCTCTCACGGGCATTAAAGTTATGGTGAACGAATTTATCTGTTAAAGAACGAGTCTCTTCATCTATAAATAAAGTCGCGCTGTGAAAGACGTTCTGCAGCCGCTTATCGGAATTAAACATCTTTCTGCTGAGCGAATCATTAAAGTTTAAATGACGGTCAAGAACAAGTCTTCTGATGCTCATAATGTGCTGGGCATTTAAAGTAACTTCCGGCAGCAGTTTCATGATTTTATTCATCAGCATTTTAGTGCCTTTGTCGAAATGATAATAATTCAGGAGATTCTGCAGCCGGTCTGATTTCTTATCATTGGAACTTAAATTGAAGTCCAGCGTATCCACAGCAATCGGGTCTATGTATTTAAAAAGATTTTCATTGCTGTTGATGTGATCTACAAATAAGTCATTCAGCTCATCCAGATTTTTCTCTTTAGTAAAGTAGTTGTTAATCACGAGAACATAACCAAGATTCCGCATATTCTCATCTGTCTGGTCAATTTTCTCTTTAATTTCTGAAAAAGGCGCATTCGGGTCTATATCATCTAAGACAGTTGTCCGGTACTGAGACCATGAATATTTATAATATAAATCATCTTTCTCATGGTGATACAGCTCTTCAAGCTGCATCTTATTTTTGCCTGTCTGGCTGATCATCTTTTCAATTGTTTCATAATAGTTTTCTTTTATTAAATTCCTGACAAGCACTATCTGCTGCTCTTCTGTCAGTTCACCGAGAACATCGTATCCGGAATCAGTAATATTTACTACATCTTCATATCTTTTAAGATTGTAGTACAGCTTTGTTTTAAAAGGAATGAGCGCCTTATTCCGGTCGTTCGCCACCATTTCAAGAGACCCTTTGTAATTCTTTTCATGACGTAAAATCAGTGCTTTTAAATATGCTTCATAGTCATTCTGAAGTCGCATATGGTCTATTAAATCCATCAGCGTTAAATGCTCCGATTTACGGAGAAAATAACTGAGACCGGGCTCAGCTTTTCCGACTTTTTTAGTCAGGCTCAGCTTCAGAATATGTCTTGAGACGACAGGCATATTATATTTTAATGTTACGTATGAAATAATTCCTTGCAGGTATCTCATGGGCAATTCTCCTAATGTCTAATCTAAAATGAACTAATTCTCCATATTACATACATTCCTACTAATTTACCATACTATTTATAAACTGAATATCTGAAAAACGATACCGAACATCATAAACAGAAACAAGAGCGTACCGATAGCGACACTGTTCATATTTATTTTTTCTTTCGGCAGATCTAAATGCTGGCTCGCCTTCATCTGTTCGCCGACCATTTTATCTTTGTATTCTATCTGCTCATCTTTGGTCAGGTTTTTATACTGGTTAACAAACTCGGCATAGCTTTTAACCACATCTTTCATCTCACCGAACTGTTTCATTTCGCCGTACTGCACCCAGACTGCTTTATTACAGAACTGTCTGATTTGTCCGGTTGCATGGGAGACGAAGAAAATCGTCTTGCCCTGCTCCTGGAAGTCGCGCATGCGGTCGATACATTTATTGGCGAAAGTTTCATCTCCGACCGATAATGCTTCATCGACAATTAAAATATCGGGATCGGTATGAATCGCAATGGCAAAACCCAGTCTCGACTTCATACCACTCGAATAGTTTTTAATCGGCTGCTTAATGAATTCACCAAGTTCGCTGAATTTTAAAATATCATCGTAGCGGTCTGCAATCTGCTTTTCACTTAAGCCGTGCATGAGACACTTGATACGGATATTTTCTTCGCCCGTCAGTTCCTGATTCAGCCCCGCACTGATTGCAATTAAGGAAGTACGTCCGTTAATATGGATTTTGCCTTTGGACGGGACTGTCGCTTCAGCGATTAAATCTGACAGAGTGGTTTTACCAGAACCGTTTAACCCCAATATACCCACAGAATCCCCTGCATTAACTTCAAAATCGATATCTCTTAAGGCATAAAAGGGTTTTGCTTTATATAATTTACCGAAGGTCAGCAGTGATAATACTTTTGCAATCCGGTTTCTATTAATATCATATATTTTAGAGACGTTCTCTACTTTAACTTTATACATAATTATCCACCTTTATAGGTAATCCACCAGTCTGTCTTTATAGCGGTAATGCACCTGTACTCCTATAAAGAACAGGAAGAGCGTAATCGACCAAAAGAAGATGTGGTCGGAAACATCACCGTAAAAAGCCGGACCGTCAAATATCAGAGCATATCTGAAAGTCATTAAGAGATAAGCCAGCGGGTTAAACGCCATAATCGTTTCCATTAACGGCGGACGTCCCGCGGGTTCCCAAAAGATTGGTGTAATGAAGAAAAACATTCTCATGACGTTAGCCTGAATATTTTTAAAGTCTCTGATGAGTATATTAACTGACGACATGATTAAGCCGATGCTGTATGTAAAAATAATGGTCGCAAACATAAAGTAAAACCAGACCAGATAATGCAGCGGTTCCGAGTAGCCGTTCACGATACTGATGACGAGAACGATAACAGACATAATCATAAAAGTAATAACATTATTCGCCATCGACATAGATAACAGCACACTCGACGGAAACTTCATTTTAGTCACGAGTCCGATCTGGCTGCTGATTGCATTCGATGCTGCGTTTATACAGCCCGAGATAAAGCTGAAGGCAAAAATACCCGTTATCAGGTAAACCAGGAAGGGTACGTTCTGCACATCTCCCCGGTCTCCCCTTAGGCCGAGTCCGAAAATCACATAGAAGACTCCGACCTGAGCTGCCGGCATCAATATCGCCCACAGTATGCCAAGATAGTGGTTTGCATACTGCGCTTTAATATTATAGAGACTTAATTTCCAGATTAAATGAAGGTTCTCAAAGTTTTCTTTTAACAAAGCAAGGACGTTTTTCATTATGTAAGCTCCAATTTATAATTTCGAAATTAATTATACGCTTAAATTAAATAAGTGTCACTATACAATAGCGACACTTATTCTTTATAGCTCTATCATATTCTTCTCAGAGAGTTCAGTCAAAGACATTTCGAGCGCATATTTTACGTGTTCGATATGCAGCCCGCCCTGGGCATACACTGTGTATGGGGCTCTGATTGGTCCGTCTGCCGACAGTTCAAGAGACGCGCCCTGCACAAAGGTTCCTGCAGCCATAATAACAGGATTCTGATAGCCCGGGATTAAATCCGGTATCGGCATGAAGCGCGCATTTACCGGACTTGCTTTTTGAATCATCTGAGTGAATGTTATCATTTCTTCTTCATTATTAAACGATACACTCTGAATTAAGTCCGTACGCTCTTCTGTATATCTCGGTGAGGGTTTCATATTTAACTTTTCAAAAACATAGCTCATTAACAGCGCACCGTTAATAGATTCCATGACCGTATGCGGCGCCATAAAGAAGCCCTGGTACATATCAGTCAGTGCATTCAGGCTCGCGCCCATTTCCTTGCCAACGCCCGGCACTGTTAAACGGTAGCTTACGCGCTCGACAAGTTTTTCTTTGCCTGCAACGTAACCGCCCATCTTCGCAATACCGCCGCCCGGGTTTTTAATGAGCGAGCCTGCCATAATATCCGCACCCGCTTCCAGCGGTTCTCTCGTTTCGGCGAACTCACCGTAGCAGTTATCTACGAATACGATAATATTCGGGTGTTTTTCTTTTATCGTTTGTATAACAGCTTCTATTTCACCGACGTTCATCGATTTACGGTGTGAGTAGCCTCTAGAACGCTGAATGCCGATCATTTTTGTTTTTTCTGTAATTGATGACAGTATGCTTTTTGTATCGAACTGATCATCTTTTAAATCAACTGTATTAAATTCAACACCCATTTCTTTCAGGCTGCCGATATCATCTTCTGTCGTGCCGATTACTTTCTCAAGTGTATCGTATGGTGTTCCCGTAATATATAACAGCTCATCGCCGTGCTTCAAAAGGCTCAGCAGGACCAGGCTGATCGCATGCGTTCCTGATATAATCTGTGTTCTAACTAGAGCATCTTCCGCCTTAAACACATCTCTGTAGATTTCTTCCAGCTTATCCCGCCCGACATCGTCATAACCGTAGCCGGTCGTGCCGCTGAAGTCACTTTCTGTGACAGAGTGATTTGTAAAGGCCGCCATCACTTTTTTAAAGTTCTGGTAGGCAATATCCTTATTCTTTTTATAATACGGCTGCAATGCCTCTTCTGCTTGTTCTATGATGCTGCAAATCTTTTTTTCATTATTCACGTTCGTCATCCTTCTCTACTATACGTTCTGCAAAATTGCCCTCGGGTTCAAAACCGCTGACTTTAACTTTTTCTTCATAAAGCTTAAGTTCTTTAACGATTGTCTGTCTTTTTAATCTGTAAATCTTATCCTGTCTTGCCAGCGGAATTTCCGCATCATAGGCATCGAAATACTTCGTCATAAAGTTCTCGACATCCATTAATATATCCTGAGCCGGCATATTCATATTCACAAACTGATGCGGGTTTGCCGGCAGCAGTCTTTTCTCATCATTTAAATCTGTTTTATTAAACAGGATCAGCTGCGGAATATCTTTCATATTTAAGGAATCGATTAAATCCAGCACCGTATCGTACTGGCTCACAAGGTCTGGAACATTATTATCGATCACATGAATAATGAAATCACTGTCCGCCGCTTCTTCGAGCGTCGACTTAAAACTTTCTATTAAAGTCGTCGGCAGTTTTTGGATAAAACCGACCGTATCCGAAATAATGCACTGAAAACCTGACGGGAGAACCATTTCCCGGGTCAGCGGATCCAGGGTCGCGAACAGCTTGTCTTCCTGCAGCGTTTCCGCATTCGTCAGCTTATTGAACAGTGTCGACTTGCCCGCGTTCGTATAGCCGATCAGCGACACTTTCGTCACTTGATTCGAACGCCGCTTGTCGCGGTATCTTAAACGGTGTTCTTCAATGACAGCGAGCTGCCTTTTAATATCACGGATTCTTGTATTAATATGACGGCGGTCTGTTTCAAGCTTAGTTTCCCCCGGTCCTCTCGTACCAATTCCGGCACCGAGCCTCGACAGGTTGATGCCCTGGCCTTTTAAGCGCGGCACCAGATATTCAAGCTGGGCCAGTTCCACCTGCAGCTTGCCTGCTTTTGACTGAGCTCTTAAGCTGAAAATATCGAGAATGACCTGCGTCCTGTCGATCACACTCGTATCCAGTATATTTTCTATAGTGCGGTTCTGGCTCGCCAGAATCTCATCGTTAACGATAGCATAATCAATATCTTCATACTGCATTTTGACTTCTTCCAGAAAGCCGCTTCCCACATAACTCTTTCTGTCTATCGATGTGCGGTTCTGAATATGCGTGCCGATAATCTCTATGCCGATGGACTCACTCAGCTCTTTAAGCTCGCGCACTTCCGACTCCACGTCTTTATTTTGTACAGTGTTCGTCGCAAGGATTATTCCAGTATGTGTCATATTCATGACAAACACCTCCGATTTTTTCGTTTAATATTACAATATCATGTTTTAATCATATTAATAAGGCTATATTGTAGTATCAACTGTTGTATATAGAAAGTAAAGAAAGGAGGATCATAAGTGAAGGCAACTTTTTATGACCTCTCAGCGCAGGATGCAGACGGGAATCATATTGACATGAAGGATTTGGAAGGTAAAGTCGTTCTGATTGTCAATACAGCAAGTGAATGCGGTTTTAACAAACAGCTCGATGAGCTCGAAAAATTATACCGGAAATACCATGATATCGGTTTAGAGATTCTGGCATTTCCTTCAAATAACTTTATGAATCAGGAACCGTGCTCAGCAACAGAAGCACGCGACCTTTACGGCAGAGAACACGGTGTTTCTTATACTGTAATGGAGAAAACCGATGTTAAGGGAGAAAATATTCATCCGTTGTTTAAATACTTAACCGAAGAGAAATCCGGCTTAATCACCAATTCGATTAAGTGGAATTTCACTAAATTTCTGGTTACCAGAGAAGGCAAAGTAGTTAAACGCTATCCCCCTCAAAAACCGCCGCACGACATCGAAGATGACGTTGAAAAATATTTAGCTGGATAAAGCGGAAAACAGCCGGACTTTTGTCCGGCTGTTTTTTTACGCACGTATAAATGTACTGATTGCATGCTTATATATAATTTGAACTTTACCTTCTGAATCAAGTTCGACTACATACTTGTCGAAGCCGGTGATTTTCCCCTGCAGCTGGAAACCGTTCATTAAAAATACGGTAATTTCCTGCCCCGATTCTTTGTACTCCCCTAAAAACGAATCCTGCAAATTCATTTAATTCTCCCCTTTTGTTTGTAAGAATTGATATATATCTTTAATGATTATATCTGTATCTGTCTGCGCGATATCGTACCAGTGCACATCAAGCTGGTTGCGGAAAAAAGTCAGCTGCCGCTTCGCATACTGCCGTGAATGAGCCTGAATGCGCTCCCTTACTTCAGCGAGTGATGCTTCCCCTTTAAAATACGGCAAAAACTCCTTGTAGCCGATTGCCTGTCCCGCTGTCTCAGACAGCTTCTGTTTTTGCAATCCGCTCACTTCTTCCGTGAGACCGGTATTGAACATTGCCTCTACCCGTCTGTTAATACGGTCGTATATCACACTTCTGTCTGCTGTGAGACCTATTAAGAATGTATCATATTTCGGCTTTTGTGTATACGCTTTCTTTTCTTTACCACCAAGCTTTTCTTTCACCAGCCTGCGGATAATCCTCTTCCGGTTATTCGGATGAATGCCGCTTTTAGGCACCAGTTTTTCAAGCTCTGAAAACAGTTCTTCACTTGAAAAGTCCTCATATTCTTCAGTCAGCCGGTCAATATCTTCACGGCTTTCTTCATTAAACTGGTAGCCCTCAATCAGTGCTTTAATATAATGCCCGGTGCCGCCGACCAGCATTGGCAGTTTCCCGCGCCCTTCAATATCTGAAACAAGGCGCTCCACCTGACTTTGGAAGTCGGAAACAGAAAATGTTTCATTGGGGTTCAAAATATCAATCATATGATGCGGAACACCGTCCATTTCATCCTCGGTGATTTTACCGGTGCCGATATCCATGCCTCTGTATACCTGCATGGAGTCGCCGCTGATAATTTCAGCCTTAAATTTTTTAGCGACAGCTATGGATAAGGCGGTCTTTCCGATAGCTGTCGGTCCGACTAAGATAAGCAACTTACTTTTCGACATATGTTTCCACCCATTTGACAATATTAGAATAAACCGCGCCTCTGTTTTCTTCAAACAGCACTTCGTGCCGCCCGTTTGGCACGAGCTCCATTTTCACGTTATTAAAATGGCGCTGCAGCCGCCAATTTAGAAGTTCATAATCTCTGCCGAAATGCGAAAATGGATCATCCATGCCGCCGATTAATAAGTAAGGGATGTCCCTGTATTTTTTAAGACACTTTGAAGAATCAACGTAGCGGATGTTTTTCAGTATTTCAGCAAGTGCTCTTACGCTCATCTTCTGGCCGGCATGCGGGTCGGTGTTATAGGCATGGATGTTGTCGTCATCCGCCGACAGCCAGCGGTTTTTAACAGTACCCTTAAAGTTGCCGTCGTAGCCGAGAAACGATAATTTGTTAATCAGTCTCGATTTCGTGCCGGGGATTAACTTAGAGAGTCCCTGCATCAAGACGTGAGACAGCGTATCAGAAAAACGGACCTTGCTGCCGGTGCCGACAATGACACCCGCATCGTAAAGGTCTTCTTCGAGCAGTCTTCTGAGCAGAATGGAGCCCATCGAATGTCCGAGTCCAATATGAGGAAGGTCCTCGGGCATAGCCTTCTTGACGATCTTCGCATCTTCGAGCAGGTCTTCAAAAGAAGAGAAGTGGCCGAGATTGCTTAACTTCTCATCGCTGCCGTGCCCTCTGTGGTTATGAATAACACAGTGAATATCATTTAAGACGAGATACATCAGAAACTCCTTATAGCGTCCTTTATGATCGGCCATGCCGTGCAGGATTTGAATGCTCGCCTTCGGCTTTTTTGGCGCATAATGCGTCACTGAAATACTCCTGTCTTTATTTTTCATCGTACGGTTAATAATCTTCAATTTAAGCCCCCCTACTTCATAATCCGGTTAAACAGCCGTTCTATTTCATACGTTGTCATATGAATAATCACCGGCCGGCCGTGCGGGCAGGTGTACGGCGAAGCACATTTTCCGAGCTCCTCGAGCAGTGCTGCCATCTGGTTTTTATCGAGGTAATGATTCGCTTTAATCGACTGCTTGCAGCTCATCATAATGGACATTTCTTCCCGGTACTTATTCACATCGAAACGGTCCGTTTCTGTAATAAATTCAATTAAGTCATTGATATCCTCTTCCGGATTTTTTGCTTTAATCCAGGATGGATAACGGGATACCGTGTACTGTTTAACGCCGCTTTTTTCAATATCGAAACCGAGTGACTGCAGTTCGGTAAGCTTCTCATCGATAGTAATCACATCGTCAAAGCTGAATTCGAAAGTGTAAGGAATTAAGAGCGGAATGCCGTCGTCTTCCTTAATAATATTCGCGTAAATATATTCGTATTTAATGCGCTCCTGAGCAGCGTGCTGATCCATGAGATACATGCCTGTTTCGTTCTGCATAATAATATAAGTGCCGTGCAGCTGGCCGATAATTTCTAAATAAGGCAGTTTTTCTTTTTGCGGCAGCGGCTCCTTGTTAACGTAGGCAGGCGCATCTTTTGGTGCTGACTTTTTCGGTGCTGCCGGCGCCTCCTGGAAGGGATTCGTGTAAGCTGGTTTTTGCTGAGTATGCCCTTGTTCCGGCCGCTCTTTAAACGTTTCCGGTGCTTGACGGACGGGCGGTGTGTAGCTGTCAATATGCTCCCTGATCTGTTCATGGCGCGCTGTAAAATCAATAGCTGTCTGTTCAGGCTTTTCATTTTTCGGCATTTTATGTTCCACTTCCGGAATCAGTTCCGTTTCCATCAAGGCTTCTTTAACCGCTCTTTCGGTCAGTTTTAACAGTTCTGCTTCCTTCGACAGTTTCACTTCCACTTTCGACGGGTGAACGTTGACATCGATCAGCTTCGGATCCATAGTGACATTTAAAAAGGCGAGCGGATACTTATCTTTCGGCTGCAGCGTATGATAGGCGTTAATAATACTCTGAGACAGTTTAAAATGACGGACATGCCTGTGATTAATACTTAAATTAATATAATTGCGGTTGCTTCTTGTCACTTCGGGTCTCACGATATACCCTTCGATTTTATAGTCCGGACTTTCCGCTTGAACTTCGAGCGTGTTGCTCGAAACCTGGATGCCGTACAGAATGTTGATGACTTCTTTCAGATTGCCGTTGCCGGTCGTTTTAAAGCGGTCCTTTCCTTCAAAAACCAGCCGGAAGCTGACATTCGGATAATTTAAAGCCATCCGCTGCATAATATCGATAATTTTACCCGCTTCAGTGCGCAGATTTTTAATATATTTTAAGCGGGCTGGTGTATTGAAGAATAAGTCTTCAATTTCAATAATCGTCCCGCGGCGTTCGTGCCAGACGGTATCTTCATCATACTTCCCGCCGGCGTAAACAATTTTAAAAGGCGTTGAGTCCTCCCGCATGCTCTCCAAAGTCACTTTGGCGACTGCACCGATACTGGCGAGGGCTTCCCCCCGGAAGCCGAGCGAACGGATTTCAAACAGCTCGTAAGCCGTATCGATTTTACTCGTCGCATGTCTTTCAAATAACAGCATGCGGTCCTCATAATCGATGCCGCGGCCGTTGTCGACCACCTTAATCGACTCCATGCCGCTGTTTTTGATAAAGACTTCGATGACCGTAGAATGGGCGTCGAGCGAATTTTCAACAATTTCCTTGACGATGGAACTCGGACGCTCGACCACCTCGCCTGCGGCGATTTTATTTTGTATATGAGCGGGCAGTACGTGTATCTGTCCCATTTTCTATTCCTCCCCGCGTGCCTGATTGTATAGCTTGTGCAGTGTGTTCAGCGCCTCCATCGGCGTCATATTATTTAAATCAAGCGATGTTAATTCGGTTAAGAGATTTGCTTCGTCTTTAGATACTGTTTCACTGTCGTCGAGCGGCAGCTCCAGCTGGAAGATATCATTTTGTGCCTTCTGAGGCGTTTCCTGTTTTCTGTTTTCAAATGAAGTCAAATAGTCAGCTGCAAGTTCCGTCACCCGGTCCGGCAGTTCTGCCAATTTCGCCACGTGAATACCGTAGCTTTTTTCTACCGCTCCCGGTTTCACCTTGTGCAGGAAGACGAGTTTGCCGTCGTATTCCGTCGCTTTAACGTGGACGTTCCGGAGTCCCGGCAGCGTGTCTTCCAGATTCGTCAGTTCATGGTAGTGAGTCGAAAACAGCGTCTTCGCTCCAATTTCATCGTGTATATAAACGAGCATAGCCTGGGCGAGCGCCATGCCGTCATAAGTGCTCGTGCCGCGGCCGATTTCATCGAATATAAGCAGCGAGTCTTTCGTCGCGTGCTGGAGCGCGGTATTAGCTTCCATCATTTCAATCATAAAGGTCGATTTGCCGCTCGATAAGTCGTCGCTTGCCCCGATACGCGTATAAATCGCATCGAATATCGGCAGCTCAGCGCTTGCCGCAGGCACCCTCATACCAATCTGGGCCATAATAATAATGAGTGCCACCTGGCGCATATAGGTCGACTTACCGGACATATTCGGACCGGTAATCAGATAAATAAAACTGTCATCGCTCATCGTGAGATCGTTCGGCACATAAGTATTTTCATTCAGCATGCGCTCAACAATCGGATGCCGCGCGTCTTTTAAGCTGATGGATTTGTCTTCTGTAAATTCCGGTGTGGTCAGATGGAAATCGTTTGACACCAGGGCGAATGATATCAGCGTATCGAGTGTCGAGATTTGCTCAGCCGTCTGCTGCAGGCGGGTAATGTAAGCCATCATATCCGTTCTGAGTTCAGTGAACATATCGAATTCGAGCTTAATACTGTCGTCCTCTGCTGTTAAAATCTGACTTTCCATTTCCTTCAGTTCAGGCGTGATAAAACGCTCGGCATTGGTGAGCGTCTGCTTGCGGTTGTACTCAAATTTCTCCGCATCGAAGTTTACCGCCTGACCCTTGGAAATTTCGAGGTAGTAGCCGAATACTTTGTTAAAGCCGATTTTTAAGTTTTTAATGCCCGTTCGTTCTTTTTCCGTCTCGAGGTAATTGTTCAGCCAGGTGCGTGCATTGTTACTGATATCACGGAGTTTATCGAGTTCTTCATTGACACCGTCTTTAAAGATTTTTCCTTCGCGGACGGTTTTCGGCGGCGTGTCGGTAAGAACTACTAGGCGTTCATATGCATCTTCCAGGCTGTCGAAGTTTTGGAATGTTTTGTTGTCTGTCAGTTTTAGTGATTCAAGCACTGCTTTTAAGTCCGGCAGTCCATGTAGTGAATCGCGCAGCTGAACGAGATCTTTCACGTCGACGTTGTTAAAAGCAAGACGGCCGACCAGCCGTTCGATATCGTATACGTGATTTAAAATACCGGACAGCTGTTCGCGTTCGGTAAAGTTGTCGATTAGAGTCGTCACGATATTCTGGCGGTTGACTATCTCCTGTTTTGAGACGAGCGGCCGCTCGATCAGTTTTCTGAGCTGGCGTTTCCCCATCGGTGTTTCCGTCCGGTTTAAGTACCAGAACAGCGACCCTTTTACTTTTTTAGTCTGAATGTTTTCTAAGAGTTCCAGGTTCGAAATCGCCGCATAGTTCAGTTTCATAAATGTATTAATCCGGTGTTTTTCCACCGTTTTTAAATGTTTCAGTTCTTGCATATTCTGTTTACGGATGTAGTTCAGGAGCAGGTTAATCGCCTGATGTTCATCGACATCCGCTTCATAGTCGTAATCAGCCGGTTCATCCGCTTCAAATACTGTGTAGAGCGGCGGATCGTTATAAATCCGGTGGATCAGCTGCTCGCTTTCTTTGTTTGTGACGAGCTCCCTTGCACCGAGTGTTTCTATTTCGCTTTTCAGCTCCGTTTTGTCATCGGTGCTGAAAGCAAATATTTCACCTGTTGAAATATCGGCGTAGCTGACTTCTGTTTTATCATTTTTTTCACAGAGTGCCAGAATAAAGTTGCTTGCACCGTCGTCCATACCGAAGTCATCGATTAAGGTTCCCGGTGTAATCACCCGGACCACTTCTCTTTTGACCATGCCTTTAACCGCTCTCGGATCTTCCATCTGCTCGCAGATCGCCACTTTAAAGCCGTTTTCGATCAGCTTTGCGATATAGTTTCGCGCAGAATGGTACGGCACGCCGCACATCGGTATCGGATCCTTGCTTTTATCGCGTGAAGTTAATGTAATTTCGAGCACTTTTGCAGCCGTGACTGCATCGTCGTAAAACAGCTCGTAAAAGTCTCCCAGTCTGAATAAAAGCAAGCTGTCCGGATGATTATCTTTAATTGAAAAATACTGTTTCATCATCGGTGTTGGTTCCCGCATCTTAACACTTCCTAAATTAATCTTGTCGTATTATTATAACATGCACGAACGCTTATATCCGCAGTAAGACCCCGTGTTTTTCCAATTGTTTTAAGATGATGTAGGACGTAATGGCGCCGATTAGACTCGATACTAAGAAAGCTGCTGCGACCACTGTGAAAATTTGTGCATCGAGTTCAAGGATGATAATCAGCGGGTAAAGGCTGAGCGCACCGATGACGCCGGTGCCGATGATTTCGCCGAGGGCCGCAAGCGACAGCTTTTTAGAGTATTTGTAGAGCAGCCAGGCTAAGAGCGCGCCGATCATGCTGCCGGGATAAGCGAAGACGGTGCCCGTGCCGAATAGAATTCTGATCGTCGACGAGATAAAAGCCTGGACGATAACCCAGGGGCCGGTGAGTACCGCACCGAGTACGTTGATCAGGTGCTGCATGGGCGCCGCGCGGATAATGCCGATTGGAATAGTGACTAGCGTACTTAAAATAACGTTTAAAGCGACAAAAGCTGCGGTGAATGTCATGTTTTTAGTTAATTTGTTGATGGTGGTGCCTCCTATTTGAATTATTGGTGATGGAATGTGTGGCTTGATGCGTTGGCGTGACGGAAGCTCATGTATACGAAAGACACGATGCGTTGGCGTGACGGAAGCTCATGTATACGAAAGACACGATGCGTTGGCGTGACGGAAGCTCATGTATACGAAAGACGCGATGCGTTGGCGTGACGGAAGCTCATGTATACGAAAGACGCGATGCGTTGACATGACGGACGCTCATGTATACGAAAGGCGCGGTGCGTTGGCGTGACGGGCGCTCATGTATACGAAAGGCGCGATGCGTTGACATGACGGGCGCTCATGTATACGAAAGGCGCGATGCGTTGGCGTGACGGACGCTCATGTATACGAAAGACGCGGTGCGTTGGCGTGACGGGCGCTCATGTATACGCAAGACTCAATACCCCAACATACAAAAATGGCGCTGAAACACTCTATTATTCAGAGATTTCAACGCCATTCAATATGTAGATGATGCTTATTTAAACTGGTTCGGGTCGCGGTTTGGTCTGTTGCGGACTGCAGCGCCGGTTTCGCCCTGCATGAGGTCGCCGCCTGTTTGTTCGATAATTTCGCTTGTGACTGTTGAGCTGATTGCATGCGAGACCATCTGCAGCAGTTCATTAACGCCTGCCTGTGATTCTTTGAACTGGTCAACGAGCGGCATTTCGTCTAATTCTTCTTCGATTTTAGCCAGTTTTTCTTCCGTCATTTTGTAGGCGCGTTCTTTGCCGTAGTTTTGGAAGTTTACAGCTTGCTGCTGCAGGCTTTTCAGACTGGCCATCTTTTCGCGGATTTCCTGATTTTCATGAATCTTAGCTTCCGCTTTCTGGAAGAATTCAACCTGTTCTGTTTCCGCCATCATTTTACCGAGCTTTTTTGCTTCTTCTATTATTTCATCCTTAGTATACATTCGAAGTTCCACCTTTTAGTTGATATATACCATTCATTATATATGAAAGCCTTCATTTATTAAATGTAAATCTCCTGATTCGTTTGTCAAAGTACAAAAATGCACACTCCGGCCCTGGAGTGTGCATAACGAATCTATGCCACTTCCCTACGCTGGCATAATCCAGATCAGGTAGTAAGAGTGTTTCTCAGCCCGTAAGGGCACCTCCAGTGGTGTGCGGTATTTAATTGCTTCCATCATAACTGAACAAAAAGTGTTTGTAAACATAGATGAGCCGCACAGCTCGCCTGTTTACTGATTCACCATGTCATAGTACTTGCCTTCCAAAGCAAGCAGCTCTTCTTCCGTTCCCGCTTCAAGCAGTTCGCCCTGCTCTAAAACGAAGATCCGGTCGACGGCTTTTATCGTGTTGAGACGGTGGGCGATAATAATGCTCGTCCGCCCTTTCATCAGCCGCTCCAGCGATTCCTGGATTTTCAGTTCTGTAATCGTGTCGATGCTGGACGTTGCTTCATCGAGCAGCAGGATGGCAGGGTCTGTAATGAGCGCCCGCGCGATGGAGATCAGCTGCTTTTGGCCCTGCGAGATAAAGCCCTCATCTAAATCGAGCACCGTGTCGTAACCCTGCTCGAGCGTCATAATAAAGTCATGGGCATTGGCGACTTTCGCCGCTTCAATCACTTCATCGTCTGTCGCATTCATCCGGCCGTAGCGTATATTTTCACGGATGGTGGCTTCAAACAGGTACGGGTCCTGCAGCACGAAGGCCGTCTGTGAACGAATGTTAGTACGGGAGTAATCTTTAATATCCTCCCTGTCGACTAAGATACTGCCTAAATCCGTTTCGTAAAAGCGGGCTAACAGCTGCATAACCGTCGTCTTACCGGCACCTGTCGCACCGATTAAAGCAACGGATTCGCCGGAGGCGACTTCAAATGACAGATTTCTGATTGTCGGCACCTGCTGCTCCTTGCTGTAGGAGAAAGTCACGTCTTTAAACTCAATGTGTCCCTGCAGTGTTTTATCAGTAATTTTACCTTCGTCAGCTTCCGCCGGCGTATCGAGTATCTGGAAAACACGTTCTGCACCTGCAATCGCCGACAGCACCTGGTTCAGCTGGTTGGACAGGTCAGCGAGCGGACGGGTAAACTGGCGGGCGTATTCTGCAAAGACAACAATTGTTCCGACTGTGACAATACCGTTGGTCGTCAGCGCGAGAATCCCGCCAGCACCCGCGACAATGGTAAACGAAATGTTATTCAGCATATTCATGATTTTAGGAATAAAACCGGAATACAGATTCGCCCAGAAGGTCACTTCTCTTAAATTTTTAGCGCGCATTTCAAAGTTCCTGACCGCCCGTTCTTCCTGGGAGAATACTTTAACAATTTCCTGGCCGGAGACAATTTCTTCAATGTAGCCGTTCAGTTCGCCGGTGCGCCGCTGGCGCATTTTATACAGCGGGCCGGTGCGGTTCGTTATAAATCTGACACTGACAATTAAAATCGGGATAATCAGCGCTGTTAAAAAAGTCAGGAGCGGACTTAAGTACAGCATGACTGAAAAGGTGCCGAGCAGCGTAACGATACTCGTCGTAAACTGGATAAAGGACGAGTTCATCGTCTGTGACAGCGTTTCAATGTCGTTGGTCATCCGGCTCATTAATTCACCATGCTGGCGTTTATCGTAAAAAGTCACCGGCAGCTCCTGCATATGTTCAAACAGATGATGACGCAAATTGTAAATCGTCCGCTGCGACAAGCCGACCATCAGGTAAGCCTGGATAAAGGTCGTCGCCGACAAGAGAACGTACGAGGCTAAGAGTATCATCAGCACTCTGAAGAGCCCGTCGAATTCCCGCGGTATAAAGTAATAATCGACGATGCGGCCGACGAGAAACGGTCCGACGATGCTGAGCAGACTCGTTACAACAACGAGTGAAATGATAAAGTACAATCGTTTTCTCTCGCCGCGCATAAATTGCCAGATTCGCTTTAAGGTCTGGCCCATGTTGTCCGCCTTATTTTTGTTCGATCGTTTGTTCTTGCCGATATCCTCTTTTGTAATAAGCCGTTCATGCCCGAAGGGGCGTGCAAAAAAGTTAGTCATCGAGATGCCCCCCTTTTTTCTGCGATTCGTAAATTTCCCTGTACAGGGCTGAAGTTTTGAGCAGCTCTTCATGGCTGCCGAGGGCGGAAATTTCACCGTCATCTAGGAGCAGCACCCGGTCCGCCTGTTCGGCAGTGGATATTTTTTGCGTAATGACGATGCGGGTCACATTTTCGCCTGCGAGCGCATCCCACAAATTATTCTCCGTCCGCACGTCAAGCGCTGATGTCGAATCATCCAATATTAGAATCGACGGTTTTCTGACAAGGGCGCGAGCGATTGACAAACGCTGCTTCTGGCCGCCTGACAGCGTAACCCCCATCTGGCCGACCGGTGTTTCATAAGTCTCATCAAAATTCATAATATTATCGTGAATCTGCGCTTTTTCAGATGACATAAAGACATCATCTTCTTCAGCACGCAGATTCCCCCAGAGCAGATTATCGTAAATACTGCCGGTAAAGAGCACTGCGCGCTGCGGCACGTAGCCGATCGTCTGCCGGAGGTCAGCAGTATTCCAGTCGAGTACATTTTTACCATTGACGGTCACGACACCATCAGTCGGATCATACATATTCGGGATGAGGCTGATCAGAGAACTTTTACCTGAACCGGTCCCGCCCATAATGACAAAGTTTTCATTATCATGTATTTCAAATGAAACATTTTTCAGCACGTAACGGCTGGTGTGCGGATATTTAAAGGATACCTTGTCGAATTTAACGGTTCCTTCGCTGTCTGCCGCTTCGTAGGTGTTTTTATCCTCCACAACTACCGGAGCATGCAGGATTTCACTGATGCGATCACTGCTCGCCTTGGCACGTGAAGTTGCAATAATTAGAAAGGCAAACATTGAAAATCCGCCCTGCATGCGTAGTGCATAGTTAATAACCGCAACGATTTCCCCGACCGCAACCTCGTTTGTCTTGAGGAGGTCGGAAGCGACCCAGAGCACGAGGAGCAGGCTGCCGTTCATAATTAAAAGCAGCACCGGCAAAATAGATTCCATCAGCCGGAGAGCAAATATCGTGTCGTTTCGCAATTTCGCTGCGACTTTGGCAAATTTGCCGGTTTCGTATTCGCCTGTGTCGTTGGCTTTTATCAATCTGACCGCTTCTAAATTCTGCTGGATAAAACGATTAATTCTGTCGAGCCAATGCTGGACGCGGAGGAAGACCTGTGCCCCTTTTCTCGCTGTGAAAAACAGAAAGATAACAAGTATCGGCGTCAGCATTGATAAATACAGGCCGAGCGTCGGATTGACGAGGAAGGACATGACGAGCGAACCGATTACGAGCAGCGGCGCGCGGAGCAGGATGCGGAGACTCATAAAGAGCAGCATCTCCGTCTGCAGCACGTCCTGGGTCATTCTTGTAATCAGACTGGATGTTGAAAAACGCGATAAGGTGGCAAGCGTAAAATTCTGTACCCGCTTAAAGATTGCGAGCCGCAGATCGTAGCCGAACATATTTGTTAAATGGCTGGTAAAATATGTATTAAATATACCTGCAAACAGTGCGATCAGCGACACTGCGAACATAATCAGCAGGTAGAATATAACATTGTCGACGCTGTTAATCATAATTCCGTTGTCGATGACCTGCTGAATAAACAGCGGCTGGATCAGTTCGACGATGAGCTCAATAAACATGAAAAATAAAGCAATAACAATCATCCATTTGTACTTCATGGCATAACGGTAAACTGTAATCATTGTAAAACCATCCTTTGTTTCTGTGACGTAAGTGCCTGAGTGTGACAAATCTCTTTTGATTATATTCTTTCGAAATCCGAATTAATTATATTATGCCACAAAAGTGACATAATTTTCACTAAACTTGAACCGGATTTGAGATTTTTATTGCAGGAAGGAAAAAACGGGCGCATTTTTCGTTGGATGCGCCCGTCTCTTGTTCTTACTCTTCAATTTTAAAGTTTTTAATTGTTTTCTTGTCAGTATCGATAATTACACCGCTGATTACGCCCTTGCCCTCGTCCGGCACAACGTGGCGTTCAGGCAGATTCGTTATAAATCTGCGGATAACTTCATCTTTTCTGATGCCTAATATGCCTTCTTTAAAACCGGTCATGCCGACGTCAGTGATGTAAACTGTGCCGTTCGGGAGACGCGCGGCGTCATTCGTCTGAACATGCGTGTGCGTGCCGACTACCGCGTTGACCCGGCCATCCAGGTGGTAGCCCATGGCGATGGACTCGCTCGTCGTTTCACTGTGGAAATCCACGAAGGCCGCATCGTATGTGTTTTCTTCGAGAATTTTATCGATTACCGTGAATGGATTTTCAATCGGCTCGAGGAAACTCCGCGCCTGCAGGTTCACGATTAATAATTTCTTTCCGTTAATATTAACGACGCGGCTGCCGTCGCCCGGTGTGCCCTCCGGGAAATTCGCGGGGCGGACCATTTTAACACCCGAGTTTAATAGATCGTACACATCGCGCTTAGCGAAGGCATGGTTGCCAAGCGTGATAAAATCCGCGCCGCCGTTTAAAATTTCCTTATAAGTACTTTCCGTTATCCCTTTGCCGTGGGCCGCATTCTCTCCATTTACAATCGTAAAATGTGCGTTATGCTCTTTTTTCAGACCCGGCAAATAATTTTTTATCATGCGCCGGCCAATTTTTCCGACTACATCTCCAATGAATAAAATCCTCATCAAATCACCCTATCTATTGTGTTAATTATACATTATTTTGGAGGTGTTGGGTGTGGATTTTTCGCTCATGGCTACGTATTCTTCATTGCGTGGGCGTGACACGGTCTCATGTATACGTATCTCACGATGCGTAGGCGTGACACGGTCTCATGTCTACGTATTTCATGATGCGTAGGCATGACACGGTCTCATGTATACGTATCAACCGTTGCGTAGGCATGACATGATCTCATGTATACGTATCTCACGATGCGTAGGCGTGACACGGTCTCATGTATACGTATTTTACGATGCGTAGGCGTGACACGGTCTCATGTATACGTATTTCACGTTGCGTAGGCGTGACACGGTCTCATGTATACGGTTGTCCATTTGCATAGACATGAGAGGCTTTCATGCCTACGGAACATTCTACTCAACCGGAAAAACCTCTAAATTTACACATCTTTTCAATTATTAATGAACTTTATCTTTATATCGTTGCCTTTTTCTTATTTCACTAAGCGCTGTTACAGAATCATAAAATTTAAAAATGTGTGTAGAAGCTTTTCCCTTACTATCTTGATTACAATATTTCCTTAAAAATTTTGATACAGTCGTTGTATGCACCTGATAATCGATTAAGTGTAAAAGCGATTGCTTTGTAATCGGTTGATTTGAAAATAAATACTTATGATCACTGATCGCTCTGACTATATGTGTTTCGTAACTCTCAACTGATCCGCAGCTGTTACAAATGAATTGAAATTGCCCTTTATTTAAATCAAATTGTTTACAAGAACCGCAATACAGACCGCGTTTCAATTTAGTAATATCAGCATGTTCAACAAAATATGAATTCTTTGCCACTGTATCTCTTATGAGAAGTACAATTTTTTTCGCGTTTTCATTTAATCGTTCAGCCTTATATTCTCTAAAATAGTTCCTTAAATAATTTATCATTATCGTTTGATTCTCTATATTTTTATCTTCGGCAGAAAATCTGAAATCATCATTCATAAAAATAACTTTTCCATCCACCTGAAAACTAATTGGAGTATCATTACTCAGCTTGATTAATTTACTTTCTGCACGGCTAAGCTGAACATAGGGATTATTTTCCATATGACTGGCATTTTTATACCATTTATTTCCCTTGTATTCATAATCACCGGATAAGTTTTTAATTTCATTCACTGACACGCCATTATTAGTAACGATAATACTGTCGTACTGAGTCAGTACTTTTCCTATTTTAAGATAAACATCTCTCAATACATAAACATTCTCGTGACCAATTTCATTGAAAATTTTATCATACAGTTTTTCGCCCGCAAATCCTTTTTCCAGATTAAACATTTTAGTTTGTTCATCTTTGTTAAGTTTTTTACGAATTTCAAGTGCTTGATAATGCATAAGTTCTGCTGGCACCATTCTTTTATTTAGAAACATAATCCTTCCTCCTTAAAAAGTACCCTCTACTCTATATATAGGGAGAAACGACGGTTTCCTTTTAAAAAAGTTACTTGAATACAAAAATAGCAAAACTGGTTTACTTTTTACACTAACTCTTATACTTTTACCTTTTAATGTATGTTACATTTCTGTAACTTATATACATATTGTTACTATATTTTGTTATATTTGAGTTTTACAGTATCAGTTGATTGGTATGCTAGTAAATTAAATTTATAGATTAATTTATAGATTTTCAGCGCTTTTTTTGTTGGGTTATAGGAGCTCACGTATACGTATTTCTACTTGCGTCGGCATGACAGGGTCTCATGTATACGAAAGACTCGATGCGTTGGTGTGACGGGCGCTCATGTATACGAAAGACGTGGTGCGTCGGTGTGACGGGCGCTCATGTATACGAAAGACGTGGTGCGTCGGCATGACAGGGTCTCATGTATACGAAAGGCTCGATGCGTTGGCATGAGGGTAGCTCATGTATACGAAAGGCTCGATGCGTTGGCATGACAGGGTCTCATGTATACGAAAAACGCGATGCGTTGGCATGAAGGTAGCTCATGTATACGAAAGACGCGGTGCGTTGACATGAAGGAAGCTCATATATACGATTAACGATAATCCTCCCACAAAACCAGCAGAAAATAAAAAGACCAGAGACTTTCGTCTCTGATCTTTTTATTTTGCGTATTCTATGGCCCTCATCTCGCGGACAACTGTCACTTTTATGTGTCCTGGATATTGCAGTTCGTCTTCTACACGTTTTTTAATGTCTCTTGCAAGACGGTGTGCTTTTAAGTCGTCGATATCTTCAGGGCTTACCATGACGCGGATTTCGCGTCCGGCCTGAATTGCAAATGTTTTTTCTACGCCGTCGTAGCTTTCTGCAATTTCTTCGAGTCTCTCCAGCCGTTTAACGTAATTTTCTAAAGTTTCACGGCGCGCGCCTGGGCGCGCTGCGGAGAGTGCGTCTGCTGCTGCTACGAGAATTGAAATGACACTTGTCGGTTCTACATCACCGTGGTGTGACTGAATCGCATTGATTACCGTATCCTGTTCTTTGTAACGGGTTGCGAGTTCGACTCCGATTTCTACATGGGAGCCTTCAATTTCGTGGTCGATTGCTTTGCCGATGTCATGCAGCAGTCCTGCACGGCGGGCTAAAGCGACATTTTCGCCGAGTTCGCTCGCAAGTATTCCTGCGAGGTAACCGACTTCAATCGAGTGCTTAAGCACATTTTGTCCGTAGCTCATGCGGTATTTCATCTTGCCCAAGTGTTTTGCAAGTTCGGGGTGCAGATTGTGAATATCGAGTTCAAACGCTGCAGCTTCACCTGCGTCACGGATTTCAGTTTCCATGTTACGCCGGGCTTTATCCACCATTTCTTCAATGCGTCCAGGGTGGATGCGGCCGTCCTGCACGAGTGCTTCGAGTGCACTTTTGGCAATTTGGCGTCTGATTGGATCAAAACCGGACAGAATTACTGCTTCGGGTGTGTCGTCGATAATAAGATCGACACCTGTCAGCGTTTCAAGCGTTCTGATGTTTCGTCCTTCACGGCCGATAATGCGGCCTTTCATTTCATCGTTCGGTAATGTGACTACTGATACCGTAGACTCACTGGTGTATTCGGCTGCGTAACGCTGCGCTGTAAGTGCGAGCAGTTCACGCGCTTCTTTGTCTACTTCCCGATTTGCTTTTTCTTTCTTTTCTTTAACCATTACAGCCATATCATGTGACAGTTCGTGTTCTACCTGAGAGAACATTTCCTGACGTGCTTCGTCGCGCGTCAATCCGGAGATGCGGGATAATTCTGTTTCTTGCTGACTTATTTTTTCATTAATCTCATTATCCTTGGCATCAACCATTTGCTGTTTTTCTTCAATTTTAGCTTCTTTGTTTTCCAGCATGTCATCTTTCTTATCGAGTGATTCACTCTTCTTGTCAAGCGATGTTTCACGCTGCAATAATCTGTTTTCAAACGCTTTCAAGTCGTTGCGCTGAGTATTCATTTCGCTGTCAAAAGCTTCTTTCAGATTTTGGTTTTCTTCTTTCGCTTCGAGCAGCTTTTCTTTCTTCAGGTTTTCGGATTCCTTTTTAGCTTCGTTTATAATATGCTCAGCTGAAGTCCTTGCCTGACGCTGCTTGTTAGTCAATATATTATTGACAATAAAATATCCGATAACAACACCCAGAATAATACCGATTAGGATAAAGAGAATGTCTATTAAGTCCACAATAAACACCTCCCTAACTAAGGTTCTAAAGTGTGTTAAATATAATATGAGTTTTAATTAAAATATTATATAATTCAATTCTAAATATAATCATAAAGAAAATCAAGCACGAGTATTTATAATACCGGCGCTTGATTCAAAGAACTCAACGTTAATCAGAGTTTAAATATTATTTTAGTTCGTCCTCGTCAAATAAACCTGCATCTTCTTCAGATTCTTTGCCTGTTTCCTCTTCAGGAACATCTTCGCCGAAGCCGAGTGCAGAACGTAATTTGCGTTCGATTTCCGCAAACAGTTCCGGATTTTCTTTCAGTGTCTTCTTGGCATTTTCTTTACCCTGGCCAAGTCGTTCGCCGTTGTAAGAATACCAGGCACCGCTTTTTTCAACGATGTCCTCTTCAACGCTTAAGTCGATAACTTCACCTGTGTGTGAAATACCTTCACCGTACATAATATCCACTTCCGCCACTTTAAACGGCGGAGCGACTTTGTTTTTAACTACTTTAATTTTCGTGCGGTTACCGACGATGTCCTGGCCGATTTTTAAGCTTTCTGCACGGCGGACTTCAAGGCGGACCGAACTGTAGAATTTAAGCGCACGTCCGCCGGTTGTCGTTTCGGGGTTACCGAACATAACTCCGATTTTTTCGCGGACCTGGTTAATGAATATTGCTGTCGTGTTACTCTTCGAAATGGCACCGGACAGTTTTCTTAGAGCCTGTGACATTAGACGCGCCTGCAGACCCATATGAGAGTCTCCCATTTCGCCTTCGATTTCAGCTCTCGGTGTAAGTGCTGCAACGGAGTCGACGACGACCATGTCTACTGCACCGCTTCGTACGAATGCTTCTGTAATTTCAAGTCCCTGTTCACCGGTGTCCGGCTGTGAAATATATAAGTTATCAATATCTACACCAAGTTTTGTTGCGTACTCCGGATCAAGTGCGTGTTCTGCGTCGATAAAGGCAGCAATGCCGCCGTTTCTCTGTACTTCTGCAATGGCGTGCAGGGCTACAGTCGTTTTACCTGATGATTCCGGTCCGTACACTTCTATAATACGGCCCTGCGGATATCCGCCGACACCGAGTGCTCTATCTAATGTGACTGATCCCGAAGAAGTTGTTTTAACTTTGCGTCCCGCATCGTCTCCAAGCTTCATAACGGCACCTTTACCAAATGACTTTTCCATGTTTTTAATAACAGTATCTATCGCTTTATGTCTCTCGTCCATAATGTACCTCCAGTCGTAATCTCATTTATTATTATATCATGCACAAATTAAAAAAGCGAATATATGTTCGCTTCTGAAAACAGAAATTAAATAATTGCGGACAGTATTTCTATATCCGTAAACAATCATTATAAAACAAAGAAAACTGCAGTGAGATCACCGCAGTTTTTCTTATTTCTTATCCGCTTTAAAGACGTCGCGGCCTTTGTAGAAGTATTCTATTGCAGACAGTATCGTAAAGAATACCGCGATATACATAAACCAGTGACCCGGCGAGAACGGAACATATGCAGTGAAAATATCACCGAATAAGAGAAAGACGAGCGCCAGCATCTGGAAAACTGTTTTAATTTTCCCGAGCTGCCCTGCTGCAGAGACGAACCCCTGCTCTATCTGCAGAAGGCGGAGTCCCGTTACAGCGAATTCTCTCGCTATAATTACGACAGCAATCCAGCTCGAAATCGTATGCCATTCAACGAGCACAATCAAGCCTGTAGTCACGAGAAGTTTATCGGCTAATGGATCTAAGAACTTGCCCATGTTCGTAATCATATTCCACTTCCGCGCAAGATAGCCGTCTAAGAAATCGGTCAAGGCAGCCAGCACAAATATCACCGCTGCGATAAACTGTTCGATCAGAATGACTTCCCCGCCGAGAAAGGTCATTGTGCCGAAGCCGAAATCAAGGAGTGCAAAGATTAAAAAGACCGGAATTAAAACGACTCTGAAAACGGTCAGCCAGTTAGGTATGTTCATTATTGTCACTCCCTTGTGATGTTAAATTGATAATACACCGTCACCGTGTCACCGCGCTGCGAGTTATCGACACTGGTGCCGTTTAAAGAAATATCGAATGAAGTTGAATTGCCGAGCGCGAGATTGACAACTGCTGCTTCAGGATCAATGTCAAAAGTGCCGCCGTCCGACTCCTCGTACAGATAGTTATTGTCAAGGTCGTCCGTTAAGCTGACCCAGGAGGATTCATTACCCGACAGTTCGAGTGTCAATTCCTCAGGGGCTGTGACGTTATAAACCAGCGTATTGCCTTCGCGGTTCACAAAGTTCACTGACGTCTCCGGTTCTTCTGCCGCTTCCTCTTCTGCTTCTTCAGCCGGCTCTTCTGACTCTTCTTCCGCCGGACTTTCTTCAGGTGCTTCCTCTTCTTCTTCCTTGTCAGCGGTGAGGTCAGTCACTTCATTCTCTGTTTCATATATTCTTTTCGTCTCGAAAATATCACCTTGGGAGCCGATCTGCAGGAGCACCAGCCAGACGGCAAAGAGCACGAGAATCATCGTAATAAAACCAAACAGCACCTTTTTTAAGTACTGTAAATCCTGATTGGATTTCTGATTGCGCTTCTGATTATCAGTTCTAGTGTCCGGGATTTCATCCTGGAAACGCTCGAGCAGCTGTTCAGCATCCAGGTTCAGGAAATCCGCGTATTTCCGAATCAGAAAACGCGTATGTTTTGGTTCCGGCAAGAGCGTCAGGTCACCCGCTTCAATAATTTGAAGCACGCTCCGTTTAATACCGGAACCGCGCTCCATTTCTTTTAAGGTGATGCCTGATTTTTCACGTTTATTTTGTAAATATGTCCCAAGTTTCATAGTTTGTTAGCTCCAATTAGAAAAAGTCCATATTGTCACTTTCGAACCAGTGACGTTTCTTATGTTTTTCATAAGTGATTTCCTGATCTTCGTGTTCTCGGATTTCGATAATATAATCAAAGTCTTCCTGCTTTAATTTAAAGAATGGATCATCGATCAGCAGGTCCGGATGTTCCACTACTGTTGTACCGTCGTAGTTAAGTACCTGGTTCACGAGACGCTTATGATCCGTATTTGTCGATTTCGATGTTACCGCACCGTCTATAATGTAAACATTGCCTTTATCGAATTCCTGTTTGTGGAGACTCGTGCGCTCGGTCTGTTTTAACATGGTCGATGATAAAAACAGCCATTTGTCGCCGGCCGATACACTGCCGGCAACGACCGACTCTGTCTTCCCGACCCGCGGCATGCCGCGTACACCGATTAAAAAAGTTTCATCGATATCGAACAGAATAGCAAGGAAGTCTACAACGACACTGATTTCAGCACGTGTAAACCTGAAAATATTTTTGTTTTCCTCCGCCCGCTTTATAAATCTGCCGTGACGGAGCGTCAGCCGGTCCGTAATGGTCGGCGTCCGCATTTTGCCGACTTCAATTTCATCGACATGTCGACAGATCCATTTAAAACGTTCCAGCTTCCACAAATTATCGGTACGGAGCAGCAGGGCGCGCTGCGAGACTTCAACACCGTTAATCGTTTTAATGCTGAGACCGATATTTCCCATCAGACTCAAAATATCACCGAGGAGCCCCGGACGGTCATCGAGGTTTTTATATTCCAAATAAACTTCTTCGTCGCGTTCCGGATAAAAATTAGGTTTCTCAGTATTCACGTATACCATCCCCCGTTAATTTTCAAAACTTCTCCAGTAATGCTTCGCGCATTATCTGACAGCAAGTATTCCGCCGCCGAAGCGACCTCCCGTGGTTCGATTAAACGCCCTTGCGGAAGGTCTTCCAGCATCATTGCGATGTCTTCTTCAGACAGCTTTAAGGTCATTTTACCACGGACGACACCGGGTGCTACAGCATTAACTGTAATATTCGACGGCGCGAGTTCCTTGGCGAGCGATTTGACCAGTGTTTCCTGGGCCCCTTTAAAGGTGCTGTAGATGCTTTCCATGCTCGCACCGTAAGTGCCCCAGACACTTGAGATTACGATAATGCTCGCACGACGGCTTTGTCTCAGCTTCGGCAGCAGCACCTTGATAAAAGTAATCAGTGCCCTCACGCTGACGTTGTACTGGCCGTCGACCTGTTCTAAAGTCGTATCCTGTATTAATTCAAACAGCGCTTCACCCGGTGTAAAAATCAGTGTGTCGACTGTTTCCACACCGCTGAAGCAGCCTGCAAGTTCATTTTCTGAAAAAGGCTGTGACAAATCGAGATAGTGGTGCGTACTGTCAAATTCCGGTGTGTTTTTGTGTGAGAATGTAATAATTTTATCATTTTTTAAACACTCATGAATACATTTTCCGATATCACCCGTTGCACCGACTAAAACGACATTATTCATAAGCTTTCACAATCACTTCGACCATGTTTTTCGTGTCGATTGAACTGTTAAAGTAGTTTTTAATATCTTCCAGTGTAATACTGTCAATTACTTTCGGCACGTTATATAAATCATAGCCGTCGAAATAATATTTCGTAAACTGGTTGGCAATATACTCAGGGGAGTTTAGGCTCGTTAAGTAATCTCCCATGAGCTCGCGTTTCTGGCTCTGAAGACGTTTTTCAGAAAAGAAGTCAGTCGTTTTAACTTCGTCGATAATACGCACGATTTCCGCCGTAAACGTTTCATAATCATCCGTTTCAGCTGCCATCAGCGTATGCCTCACCATTTCTTCTTCCTGATAGGCGAAGTTAAATGAATCATCGACGATGCCTCGTTCAAGAAGATCTTCGTAATACGGCGACTGTTCACCGAAGACCATATCGAGTGCAAAGAGCATCGCTGCATCCCGGCGCTCCCGGACCGCATTGTCACTGTCATCCGGCAGTGTTTTAAAGCCGAGCATCACTTTAGGTGTCGATACCGCAAGCTCCATTACTTTCTCTTTAGTTTTAACCGCGTAAGGCTCTTTCGGTATAAAACGTTCGATATCCGACGGCTCGAAGTCCGGCCGTGAATTCTGATGCGCTTCTATATACGCGAAAGTTTCTTCTATATTAAAGTCGCCCGCTAAAATCATTACCATATTATCCGGCGCATAGAACGTCTTATGGCATAAGTACAGATGCTCCGTCGTAATTTCCGAAATCGACTCAAGCGTCCCCGCAATGTCGATAGCGACCGGTGAATTTTCGTACATAGCGTTCAGCGTTTCGTGGTAGAGGCGGTAGCCTGGATTATCCTGGTACATTTTAATTTCTTCATTGATAATGCCGATTTCCTTCTCTACTTTTTCAGGAGTAAAGTACGGTATTTCCACCATATCCATTAAAAGCTGGAGATTTTCAAAGAAGTTTTCCGTCGTGCTGAACAGGTAGCTCGTTCTGTCAATCGATGTAAAGGCGTTCGCACTCGCACCCATTTCAGAAAACTTGTTGAAGACGTCGCCCGCTTTTTTATCGAACATTTTATGCTCTAAAAAGTGCGCAATGCCGTCCGGCACATTGTGGACTTCGCCGTGAGCTTTAAAGTGATTGTCCACAGAACCGTACTTTGCCGTGTAGGTGGCAAATTTTTTATTGTAGCCTTTTTTATCGATGATAAATACCTCAAGGCCGTTATCCATCACCTGTTTATGAACGACTTCATCCAGGTGGTCATAGCGGACTGTTGTATATTTATTGGTCATTGTCTATACCGCCTTTCAGCGTAAATACTGTATCGAGTTTAATTTTTTCTGCGATTCCGATGACATCCTCTTTCGTAATCGCTTCAAGCTGTTCAGTCCAGCTCTTCACCAGTGCTGTTACAGACTGTTCTTTTAAGAGCGTGTTGTAGTTTAAGGAAATTAAACCGCGCGGCTTGTCCATCGATTCCTTTCGGCTGGACAGCATATTCCGTTTAATTTCTTCGACAAAGGATGCTTCAAAGTCACCGTCGGTGACACGCTTAAGTTCTCGCTTCACTGCATCTTCAAACACTTGAATATTGCCATTGTCCACACCCGCCAGCACAAACAAGTAGCCGTTTTTTACATCGACCTGTGAATGAATCGAATATGCCAGGCTCATTTTTTCGCGGATATTCGTAAAGAGAAGAGATGCCGCACTGCCGCCGAACAGCTGATTAAAGACATTCAGCGCCATGACATCTCCGGGCTCTGAATACTGCACACGGAAACCGAGGTTCACTTTCGCCTGCTCAATCCGCTCATGTGCTGTTTTATATTTCACTTCGGGAACACCCCGTACCGTATAGCCTTTATACGGATACATTTTCGTCTCCTCATGACTGTGCAGGCGTGATAGGTAATCAAATACCTTATCTTCTACCTTGCCCGCAACGAGGATAGACATATCATCCTCTGTCATCATGCTCCTGTGGGCGTCCTTCACATCGTCAAGAGTTAAACGCTCTAAATCGTCTAAATCACCGAACGATAAGTGTTTATAATCTTCTGTTTCAAACATCGTTTCGAGCAGCATTTCAAAGGCGCGCTGCGAATGATTATCGCGCATGCTCTTCAGGCGGTTCGTCATCAGGCGCTTTTCACGCTCAAAAAATGCTTCATCCGAGTCATCGTAATTAAACGGCGTATGCAATACGTCTTTTAAGAGTTCTGTAATATCATTCAGCATGTCGATATCTTCCATAATGAATTTATCATTGACGAATTCAATTGAGAATTTAACGATATGATCGCTGCCTTTTTTGACAACATTCGATGTTAAATGCGCACCGTAATGTTCTGCCAGATATTCAAGCAGCACTGCATTTGACGTAAATTTTTCTGTCTGTTTAATCATCATGCGGCTGAGCAGACTGCGTACAGTCACACTGCCGCCCGTGAGCGGCGTTCTGAAATAGACGCTCACGACGACTGTTTTAAATTTTTCTGTATATATTTTTACAATTGGCACATTATTAATGACTCTTTTGTCTACACCCTGCATTAAAAAAACTCCTAACTAATCTTCATGGTTTTCAATCAGGACACTGCGCGGCTTGGAGCCGCTCGCGGGTCCGATCACCCCGTTCGCTTCCAAATCATCGACGAGACGCGCTGCACGGTTGTAGCCGACTCTGAACTGGCGCTGCAGAAGACTTGCCGACGCGCGCTGTTCTTCGATTACAAACCATTTTGCATCCGGATAAAGTTCATCTTCCGATTCAACCGGCGCACTTACTGTCTCCTTCTGATTCATTATAACTGATTTCTCATAATTTGCTTTCATCTGATCTGTAATAAACTTCACGATATCCGTCACTTCATCATCATCGAGGAAAGCACCCTGGACGCGGATCGGCTTCGAACGGCCGGACGGCAGGAACAGCATGTCCCCGCGTCCGAGCAGTTTTTCTGCACCCATCGAATCAATAATTGTCCGTGAGTCCGTCTGAGAACTTACACTGAAGGCAATTCTCGACGGAATATTCGCTTTAATAATACCCGTAATAACATCGACAGACGGACGCTGGGTGGCGATAATTAAATGAATACCCGCTGCCCGCGCCATCTGTGCAATACGCGTAATCGACGCTTCCACATCCTTTGAAGCCACCATCATTAAGTCCGCGAGCTCATCGACGATAACGACGATGTAAGGCAGTTTCTGCACTTTCTCAGGATCCTCCGCCTGGCGTTCCAGATACTGGTTGTAAGCTTCGATATTTCTCGTATGCGATGCACTGAAGAGGTCGTATCTTCTTTCCATTTCACTTACGATGCGGTTTAAGGCATCACTTGCTTTCTGCGGATTCGTAACCACCGGCGCTAACAGATGCGGAATACCGTTATAGACGTTCAGCTCAACCATTTTCGGGTCGATCATCATCATTTTAACTTCGTGCGGTTTCGCATTTAAGAGAATGCTGACGATAATGCCGTTAATACATACCGACTTACCGCTTCCTGTTGATCCTGCGACGAGCAGGTGAGGCATCTTATTGAGTTCAGCCATTATCGGCGCACCGGAAATATCTTTACCGAGTGCGACTTCAAGCGGATTGTCCGATGACTTCCGTTTAATCACTTCGCGCAGCGTAACCATGCTGACAACTGAATTCGGCACTTCGATGCCGACTGCTGATTTGCCCGGTATCGGCGCTTCAATGCGGATATCTTTTGCAGCTAAACTGAGCGCAATATCGTTTTGAAGATTGATGATTTTAGATACTTTCACTCCGACGTCAGGCTGAATTTCAAACTGCGTTACAGCAGGACCGATGCGGATTTTAGACACTTTCGCATTGACATTAAAGTTCTTGAGCGTTTCTTCCAGAATACGCCCCTGCTGGATGACTTCCTTGTTGCTAACTTTCTCGCCCGGTTCTGCATCGTTGAGCAGGTCAATCGACGGCAGCTTGTACTCGATAAGCTGCTTGAGTTCTTTATCATCGAACTCTTCGAATTCACTGTCAGCTGCCTCGCCTTCAGGAATATCAACTGCACCATCATCATCCGGCGTGTCGTATTCAAGTTCTTTTTTCTCAGCAACTTCTTTTTCTATCTCAAGCGCGTGATCTTTTGCGGTCGTATCTTCAGGCGCCTCTATATCTTTATATTCTTCCATCAGAATTTCCGAATCGTAGACTTCCGGTTCAACATATTCGTCGGCTTCTTCTAAGAGTGAATCTGTTTCAGGCTCATCTTTCTTACTGAAGCGCGCCTTCCGTTTTTTGTCGGTACGCTTTTCAAGCGGGCTGTCTTCGGCCGGCGTTTCAATAATCGGTTCTGATTTTGCTTTTGGTTTTGATGCCGGTTTCTTTTTGACTTCTTTTTCTTTCTTCGGACGGTTCTGGAACCATTCAGCCAGTCTTTCAAACAGGCTGACGATTCCAGCGCCGATGGCAGTCAGTCCCCGGATAACAAAATTAAAGTCATTCCGGAGCGACTCCTCAATGCTCTTGTGACGGACGATAATAATACTCATATAAATGAAGATTAAGCCGATTAAGAGCGTCCCGAAGAAGCTGATGCTAGTCGCTGAAAAATTGAATAAGGTCTGGCCGATAATACCGCCGCCGGTAAAGTCAAAACCCGGCTCTCTCGTCATGACGAGCATATCGTTAAAACTGAAATAATTGTCTGTTCTCGGACGGTCCGATAAATACAAGATCGAGTGCAGCAGGAACAAGAGGCCAAACTGCATCATTAAATAGCCGAGCATGCGTTTTGTAAACGGGAATTTTAAATGTGTCGCCAAATAGAAACTCGCGAGCAATAACACGAGGTATGTAAAGTAGCGGCTTGTGCCAAAAAGAAAATTAAACACTGCATCGGTATATTCCCCGACGAGGCCCAGCTGGAATACTGTAATGATAAGTAAAATAATAATGATTAAAGCAAAACTCGCATAATACGTTTTCTTATCATTGTTTTTCTTTTTCGCAGTGCGCTTTCGTTTAGTCGCCATCTTTTACCACCTTCATTTTCACTTTTTAATTATAACAACGGAGATATAAGGTTATCCTAATATCTCCGCCGGTTTACACTCTATTATATTTCAGAAATGATTGGAATAATCATCGGACGACGCTTCGTTTCATCGTATAGGAATTTGCCAAGGTCATCTCTGATATTTTGTTTTAAGACACTCCATTCAATTTTGCCCGCACTGATATTGTCTTCGACAATACCTCTGACGTGCTCGGATGCTTCTTTTATCAGCGCTTCCGATTCTTTCACGTAGACGAATCCGCGGGATTGAATTTCAGGTCCTGCCGTAATTGATCTCGTCTCACGGTTAATAGTAACAACCGCGATAAAGATCCCGTCTTCAGAGAGCAGTCTGCGGTCCCGCAGCACAATGTTGCCGACATCGCCGACACCGCTGCCGTCAATCAGGACGTTGCCTGCTTCGACTTTTTCGGTACTGAACATCTTCTCGCCGTCATACTGAACAACGTCCCCTTTTTCAAGCAGGAAAATATTTTCTGCCTTCACACCTGTTTCAGATGCGAGACGCGCGTGCGCAATCTGGCTTTTAAATTCACCCTGAACAGGAATAAAGTATTCCGGTTTAAAGATATTCAGCATCATTTTAAGCTCTTCTGCAAGTCCGTGGCCTGAAGCGTGAATATTTTTCGACGGTGTGTTGATTACAGCACCGGCCTTAACGAGTTCGTTAAGCGTCGTGTACAGGACAACTTCCATGTTCGATGAAGGCGTCGTTAAAATATACACTTCGTCGCCTTCTTTAATATTTGTTACTTCGTGCTGGCCGCGCGACATTTTGCCGAGCGCTTCGATCGGTTCACCCTGTGAACCTGTAGCGATAATAACAACTTCATTGTCCGGGTAGTCTTTAATTTCATGACTCGGCAGAAGCAGACCGTCCGGAATATCGAAATATCCGAGCTTTCTCGCTACTTTAAATGATGATTCAAGCGTGCGTCCGAGGAACGACACTTTGCGGTTTACTTTCGCAGCATTGGTCAGCACCTGCTGGATGCGTACGAAGTTCGACGCGTAGCATGATACGATAATGCGGTTTTTAGACTTCTGGAAGGCGTCTAAAATGTGGTCTTCGATTAAATTCTCCGCCACGTTGTAGCCCGGTTTCTCAGCTTCTGTCGAATCGCTGATCAGCGCGAGCGTTTTATTCTTCTCGGCGAGTGAATACATCTTCGCCATATTGTAGTCGTAGTTGCCTTTTAAGCTCTGGTCGAATTTAAATTCTCCGGTGTAGACGACTGCACCGTAAGGTGTATTCATGCTGATGCCGTATGAATCCGGGATACTGTGGGATGTTTCGAAAAACTCCACGTTCGTATCGCCGAACTTCATAACAGATTCATTGTTGATTGCATAAAACTTAACTTTCTTTTTAACGTTCTTCTCTTTCAGACGTTCTTTAATTAAAGCAAGGGTTAAACGGGAGCCGTAAACAGGTACGTTTAATTCTTGAATAATGTAAGGAATTGCACCGATTGAGTCTTCATGTCCGTGTGTAACAAAAATCGCTTTCAGGCGATCTTTGTTCTCGAGAACGTATGAAATATCGGGTATGACAATGTCGATACCCAGCATTTCATCTTCCGGGAACATTAGACCTGCATCGAGAATAAACATATCGTCGTCAACTTCAACGACATACATGTTTTTTGCAATCTCGCCAACGCCGCCGAGAGGAACGATTTTCACATGTGCTTTTTTACTTTCTTTCTTCACATTGATGTCCTCCTTTGTTAATATCCGGCAGTTATTTTAGTCTTCTTTTTTCTCTTTGTCTGTTTCCAGTAATTCTTTGCGCGATGCGTTAACGCGTCCCTGGTTATCGATATTCGTTACTTTAACGAGGATTTTATCGCCTATTTTAACGACATCTTCAACCTTGTTGACACGTGTATTGTCGAGCTGGGAAATATGCACGAGTGCATCCTTGCCCGGGAAAAGCTGAACAAAGGCGCCGAATTTCTCGATGCGGCGCACTTCGCCGTTATAAATTTCGCCGACAACCGCTTCACGTGTAATATCTTCGATAATTTTACGCGCTTCTTTAATTGCTTCCTGGTCGCTCGAACCGATGTAGACAGTACCATCCTGTTCGATATCCAGTTTAACACCTGTCGCGTCGATAATTTCATTAATTTTCTTACCGCCCGGTCCAATAACGTCGCGGATTTTAGCAGGTTTAATATGCATAACTTCAACTTTCGGCGCGTGTGCTGATAGTTCAGTGCGCGGCGCGTTGATTGTTGCAAGCATATTATCTAAAATGTGCAGGCGGCCGATGCGTGCCTGCTCAAGCGCTTCCTGTAAAATCGCTTCATCTAAACCGTCGATTTTAATATCCATCTGAATCGCAGTAATTCCTTTCGGAGTTCCCGCAACTTTAAAGTCCATATCTCCAAGTGCATCTTCCATGCCCTGAATATCAGACAGAATTGTGTAATTTTCATCTTTCTTAACAAGACCCATAGCAATGCCCGCTACCGGTGCTTTAATCGGCACACCTGCATCCATTAAGGCTAATGTCGAACCGCAGATCGATGCCTGTGAAGAAGAACCGTTCGATTCAAGTACTTCAGACACGACGCGAATCGTGTACGGGAAGTCCGTTTCATTCGGGATAACCTGCAACAGCGCACGTTCCCCGAGTGCTCCGTGACCGATTTCGCGGCGGCCCGGTCCGCGGATTGGACCTGTTTCGCCGACAGAGAAATTCGGGAAGTTATAGTGGTGCATATAGCGTTTGTTGTCTTCTGTGCCGAGACCGTCGATAATCTGGTGCTCGCCGAGCCCGCCGAGTGTTGCAACAGACAGCGCCTGAGTCTGTCCGCGTGTAAATAAAGCTGAACCGTGCGTGCGCGGAAGCAGTCCCACCTGTGAATTTAAGGGGCGGATTTCTGCCGGTTCACGGCCGTCAGGACGGATTTTATCGTCTGTGATTAGACGGCGGACTTCAGCTTTAACAAGGTCGTCGAAAATAGTCGATGCATCTGCTGCGAGTGCGTCGTAATCTTCAGCGTCTTCGTCGAGACCGGCGATAATACCCTGCTTAACTGAAGAAATATTTTCTTCGCGTGTCTGCTTGTCGTTCTCCTGAATTTTAGCATACAGGTCCATGCTTTCAGCCTGAGCTGTAATCTGTGCGCGGAAGTCCTCGTCGATCTGCTCAATTTCACCTTCGCGTTTAACAGGTTTAATTTCAGCAAGTGCATCGTTCTGGAACTGGACAAGCTCCTTAATGTTTTCGTGACCGAAAAGAATCGCTTTTAACATAATATCTTCAGGAATTTCCTGTGCCGCTGCTTCCACCATGTTTACTGCGTCGTAAGTCCCCGCAACCTGGAGTTCAAGTTCCGATTTCTCCTGCTGCTCCACTGTCGGATTGATGATAAACTCCCCGTCGATTAAGCCGACAGTAACACCCGCAATCGGGCCGTCAAAAGGAATATCCGAGACGCTAAGCGCCATTGAAGATCCGAGCATTGCTGCCATTTGCGGAGATGCATCATTATCTACAGAAAGCACTATAGACATTACCTGTACGTCGTGACGGTAGCCGTCCGGGAACAGGGGACGAATCGGTCTGTCGATTAAACGGCTCGTAAGCGTCGCATCTTCACTCGGACGCCCTTCACGCTTGTTGAAGCCGCCGGGAATTTTCCCCGCTGCGTACATTTTCTCCTCGTAAGCTACTGTTAACGGGAAAAAACCGATATTTTTCGGTTCTTTCGATCCTGTCGCTGTAGAGAGCACTACTGTATCGCCGTAACGTACAAGTACAGAACCGCTCGCCTGCTTAGCCATCTCTCCGTACTCTATAATAAGCGGGCGGCCGCCCCACTCAGTTTCAAACACTTGTTTAGTCTGTTCATTCATAATTTGTTTTCTCTCCTTAGCTTTGGCACTTATAATTATCATATCATTTTTGCTGTGAAATATATATATAAAAAGGTGTCGGGTTTTAGAGCGCTGGCGGGGGTTGCGTGACTATGTGAGGTGCTCATTGTCACTATGGCGGCGCTGCGCGACTATGAAATCTGCTCATTGTCACCAGGACGGCGCTGCGCGACTATGAAATCTGCTCATTGTCACTTTGACGCCGCTGCGTGACTATGAATTCCGCTCATTGTCACTCGGACGGCGCTGCGTGACTATGAAATCCGCTCATTGTCACTAGGACGGCGCTACGTGACTATGAATTCCGCTCATTGTCACTATGACGGCACTACGTGACTATGAATTCCGCTCATTGTCACTAGGACGGCGCTGCGCGACTATGAAATCCCCTCATTGTCACCAAGACGGCACTGCGTGACTATGAATTCCGCTCATTATTGTCACTCAGCACTATAGTCTCGCTGCTCTTTTATCTTGTTGCCAGGCTTATCCTTATACCTCTGTACTTTCTTCGTTTCTTTCAAGGCTGCATTGACATCATAATATCTGAACTCATACGATGTCTGCCTTCCTTTTTTAATTACATCACAATGCCTCTGAAGTGAACGAAGTACTGTCCTACCATGCAGCTGATAATCTATTAGTCTCAGCAGCGACCGTTTCGTCATCGGCTGATTATAAAACAGGAACTTATGGTCGCTCATAGCGCGAAGCAGATGCGTTTCGTTACTTTCTATTGTACCGCACTCAGCGCAAGTTAACTGGAAACGCCCCTTTTCTAGATTAAAACTTCCGCATTCCCCGCAATAAATTCCCATTCGGATTTGACCGGCATCTAGGCTCCCGTTAAAATATGGATTTTCTGTTATATGTGCACGAATTAATGATACAAGTTTATCCGCCTTCTCGGTATTACAGCTCTCTTTAAACTCACGAAAGTATTTCTTCAGATCCATACGGATGACGACATTCTTCCAAATTGAGTTATCCTCTGAATACAGTCTGAAGTCATCATTTGGGAATATCACCTTACCCGTTATCTCAACAGTGACATTATAATTTCTGCAGATGCGGTATAATTTCCCGACTGCCCGGTCGACTTGTGAAAATGGATTATCGGGAATTACTTCATTATTCCTCGAAAATCTGCCGTTTTTATAATAGTATTCTCCCCGGTAATTTTTAATTTCATTGACAACAACAGCATCTCCCGCAATAACCAGACTGTCATACTGAGCTCCCGTTTTTCCTGCAGCAAGATAAACATCTCTAAAAATATAAAGATTGCTGTGTCCTATTTCATCAAAAATTTTATCGTATAAGCATTCGCCCTCATAACCGCTTCTATATATTTTAAGCTGACGGTCTTCGGCAGCATTCAAATGACGTCTCTTCTGCAAAGCTCTATAATGTAAAAGTTCCGCCGGTATTTTTCTGCTGTTTAAAAACATTTAACCTCTCCTTTTTAAGAATACTCCTCACTATAAATATAGATGAAATTTCGGAGTTTCCTACCAATATCCGAGGTAAATGCAAAAATTGAAAAACTGCGCATCATAATCAGCAAAAAACAAAAAAATCCGCTCCTCTACAGAGGGGCGGATCGAAAGTTTATAGATTAACGGCGTAGTCCAAGTTTAGCGATTAAGTCGCGGTATCTTACTACGTCTTTGTTGCGCAGGTAAGTCAGCAGGTGCTTGCGGCGTCCTACCATTTTAAGAAGACCGCGTCTTGAGTGGTGGTCTTTCTTGTGCGTGCGCAGGTGATCGTTTAATGTGTTGATTTCTTCTGTTAATACAGCGATTTGAACTTCTGGTGACCCAGTGTCAGTTTCGTGTACGCGGTATTCTTCGATTAATTCTGTTTTTCTTTCTTGTGAAATTGCCATTATAATTTCCTCCTAATAATTTATATACACCAATATCCGAGCATGCGTCGGAGTTTCAACAATGCCAAGATACGGTACTCGTAATATTATATACTTTTTTAAGCTTCATATCAAGTATTCATTTACAAGATAAAAACCGGTCCTCTTGAAAACGTCAGCCTACAGGTCTCGGAGCAGCTCGCGCGCAATCTTCGCATCGGAATCGATTGCCGCGATCAGCGGTTCGATGCCGTCGAATTTTTCTTCATCGCGGACGAAGTAATGCCAGTGAACCGTTACGTTTTCTCCGTAAATATCGCGGGCGAAGTCGAAGATGTAAACTTCCGTCGTAAGGCGCGCGTTGTCGTGGAAGGTCGGTTTAACTCCCACGCTCGCAACTCCTTTATAGAGCGTGTCGTCGTTTTCAATCGTCATCGTCACAGCATATGAACCTTTTGCCGGCATGAAATAGCGGTAGTTGGGTTCGATGTTTGCAGTCGGGAAGCCGATTGTCCGGCCGCGCTTCTCACCCTGGACTACAATGCCCTCGATATCGTAAGCGCGGCCTAAAGCTGCGTTGGCCTTATCGAGTTCGTGGTTATCTAGATATTCGCGGATGCGGGTCGTCGATACTTTACTGTCCAGCATTTCATGCTTGCCGACTTCTGTCGTATTGAACTCTTCATACAGTTTTAAGTCTGCGACTGTACCGCTGCCTTTTTTGCCGTATGTATAATCGAATCCTGCAATGACTTCTTTGATGTTGCTGCTGATAATGTATTCCTTGACGAAATAATCTTTATCGAGTCCTGCAAAAGCACTGGAAAAGTTAATCACAAATACATAGTCTATGTCGAGTTCTTCCAGTTTCTTCATTTTAATGTCAAACGGCGTCAGGTAGGTTGTACGCTGTTTTTTAGGGTCGAGCACGACAGAAGGATGCGGGTCGAAGGTCATGACCGCTTTCTTTAAACCGCGTTCTGCTGCGATTTCCTTCATCGTATTGATGACATCGAGATGTCCTAAATGGAGGCCGTCAAAAAAGCCCAGGGCTGCTGCTGACGGCTCTATGTTTGAAAGTGCTTCATCGTTTGGATAGTGCAATTTAATTATTTCCATAAGTCCCCCATAAGTTATTAAACATTTTAAATGGTTTTAACTGATCAGGTTTTTCGGGATGTGTTTTGTAAATTCCGAGCGGCATCTCACCGCGGGTAAATAAAATAGTATCGAGGTCAGTTAAACCCAGCATTGTTAATATATCACTTTTTACTACTTTTTGCCCGTGTGTGATTTGAAATAATAAATCTTCATCTTGAATGTCGTATCTCAATATATCATCCAGCATATCGATGATGGGAATCGGCTCTGCTTTTACCGTGCCGTCTCTTAAATCGCCGAGCGCAATGGCCTGGTCGATTGAAAATCCGCAGGAGCCTGTCCGGCGGAGATAGGACATATGTGCAGGATAGCCGAGCGCGCGGCCGATATCGACTGCGAGCGTGCGGATATAAGTGCCTTTTGAGCAGGTGACATCAATGTCAAAAGATATTGTCCCTTCCTCATAGCTGAGGTCTGAAGTGAGTTCCAGATTTTTAATCTGCACTATCCGCGAGGGGCGTTCCACTTCAATGCCTTCATGCGCGTACCAGTACAATTTCCGGCCGTTGACCCGAACGGAACTGTACAGCGGCACAGTCTGGCTGTAGTCGCCTTTAAACTGTTCTATGACAGCGAGGACATCTTTTTTATTTACGCTGCCTTCAGGAACTGTTTCAGTTTCAAGTGTCTTCCCTGTCGCATCTTCTGTATCTGTTGTGCGTCCGAGTGTGACAGTCGCGCTGTAGCGTTTGTCGCGTTCCTGGAGAATTTCAGTCAGCTTGGTCGCATCTCCGATAACGATCGGGAGCACCCCTGTCACCGACGGATCGAGCGTGCCTGTGTGGCCGACTTTTTTAGTCCCGAGCACGCGGCGCATTTTATAAATGACATCGTGCGAAGTCATGCCGGCGGGTTTATCGACTGGAATCACGCCGTGAATATTATTGTTTGCCATTATCTTCACCTGCTTATTTTATGTAGAAGAAGAAAAAGCCGCACCCGGCTCCCGGCGGGGAAAACGAGTGCGGCTTATCTTGTTATATTACTTATCATCGCGTTCTTTGATGTCGCTCAGGAGCGATTCAATCTTTTGTCCGTAATCGATGGAAGTGTCGTATTTAAACTTCACTTCCGGTGCTTTACGGAGACGGATGTTAGTCGCAACAGCTTTTCTGAAGAGGCCGTTGAACTTATCGAGCGTTTCCTGCACGAATTCTCTGTTGTTGTTCAGCGACGTATAATAAGCGGTCGCTGTTTCATTTTCTTTTGTGACCTCGACTTCGGTAATAGTTACCATGCCGATGTCCGGTTCTTTCTCTGTTACTGTTGTACGGATTTCTTCGCTAAGCACTTTTTTAATTTCTTCTGCTATGCGTTCATTTCTCGTTGACATAATTATTTCCTCTCAATCTCTACCATAATGAATGGCTCTATTTGGTCGCCCTCTTTGATATCGTTGAAGTTCTTAATTGTCAGTCCACATTCGTAACCTGTAGTGACTTCTTTTGCATCGTCTTTGAAACGTTTCAGCGTATCGAGTTCGCCTTCGAACACGACAATACCGTCGCGGATTACGCGCACACCGCTGTCACGTGTAATCTTGCCGTCTGTAACGTAAGCTCCCGCAATCGTGCCGACTTTCGATACTTTAAAGATTTCACGCACTTCGACATTACCGATAACTTTCTCTTCGTATTCAGGGTCAAGCATACCCTTCATAGCCGATTCGATTTCTTCGATAACTTTGTAAATAATGCGGTGGAGTCTCATATCGATCTGGTTTTGCTCAGCTGCGCGTTTCGCATTGACATCCGGACGGACGTTAAAGCCGATAATAATCGCGCTTGAAGCGTTTGCGAGCGTAACGTCTGATTCGTTAATTGCACCGACACCTGTATGGATGATGCGGACATTAACTCCTTCGACGTCGATCTTCATCAGTGAAGCAGCAAGGGCCTCAACCGAACCTTGTGCGTCACCTTTGATGATGATGTTGAGATCTTTCATCTCGCCTTCTTTCATCTGTTCGAACAAGTTATCGAGCGATACTTTCTGGTTAACTTCTCTGTCGCGCATAATCTTATCTTCGTGACGTGCTTCACCGATGGAACGCGCTTTTTTATCGTCTTCGAAGACTACGAAACGGTCGCCTGCTTCAGGCACATCGTTGATACCTGTAATTTCAACCGGTACCGACGGGCCTGCAGATTTAATGCGCTGGCCAGTGTCTGAAACCATGGCGCGGACTTTACCGAAAGTCGAGCCGACTACGATAGAGTCTCCGACGTTAAGCGTTCCGTGCTGGACGAGCAGGCTCGCTGCAGGTCCGCGTGATTTGTCGAGTTCTGCGTCGATTACCGTACCGATCGCAGCCATCTTGCTCGTCGTCTTAAGTTCAGCCATTTCACCGACTAAAGTAATCATTTCAAGCAGTTCATCGATACCCTCGCCTGTCAGTGCAGACAGCGGAACGAAAATTGTATCCCCGCCCCATGCTTCAGGATAAAGACCGTACTCACCGAGTTCAGTCATAACGCGGTCTGCGTTCGCTGTCGGTTTGTCAGTTTTGTTGACCGCGACGATAATCGGCACTTCTGCCGCTTTCGCGTGGTTAATCGCTTCGATTGTCTGAGGCATTACTCCGTCGTCTGCTGCAACGACAAGAATAGTAATGTCCGTCACCTGTGCTCCTCTTGCACGCATAGTTGTGAAAGCTGCGTGTCCGGGAGTATCTAAGAAAGTGATTTTTTTGCCGCCGTGTTCAATCTGGTAAGCGCCGACATGCTGAGTAATACCGCCCGCCTCACCTGCAGTCACTTTCGTGTTGCGGATCGAATCTAAGAGCGTAGTTTTACCGTGGTCAACGTGCCCCATAATTGTGACGACACTCGGACGTTCTTCATCGAGGTTTTCTTCTTCAAGGTCGAAGAAGTTCGTGAGATCCGTATCGTCTACAAATACCTCAAGCTCAGAAGTAAAACCGTAGTTTTCTGCTACGACTTCAACCGAATCCTGGTCGAGCGACTGGTTAATGTTCGTCACGATACCGAGCATAAATAAGTCTTTAACGATAACTGAAGAATCTACGCCGATTTTCTCAGCCAGTTCACCGACTGTAATTCCCTCTTCGTAAGTGAAATGCTTGTTTTCAGGTTCAGCCTTTTTCGGCTCCTCTTTTTTGGCTTCCTGGTTTTTAGGAGCTTTGTTTTTCGAATTTTTCTGGTTTTGCTTATTTTTTTGATTTTGCTTGTTATTATTTTTCTGCTGGTTCTGTTTGCTGTTTTGTTTAGCAGTAGGTTTACTACCGGTCGGTTTTTGAGCTGCACCTTTAGCATTCTTGTTAAACTCGGCATCGAGAACTTTCAGCACATCGTCTTCCAGTGAAGACATATGGCTTTTAACCTCGACATTTTTCGATTCCAGAAAATCGATAATTTCCTTGCTTGTTAAACCTTTTTCTTTGGCGTATTCATGAATTCTTATTTTACTCATTGAACCAATCCCTTCTATAGGAGCTCTTTTATCTTTCTGGCGAATCCCTTGTCGGTAATTGCCAGTACGACCCTGTTATATGTGCCGGTCGCCTGAGACAGCTCTTCGTTTGTGTACTTGTCAATGACAGTGACATCGTAGCTTGCACATTTGTCTTTAATTCTCTTTGCAGTACTTTTACCCGCATTTGCAGCCAGCAACACAACTTTTGTTCTGCCGCTTTTTATAGCTTCAAGGGTTTTCTCTTCACCGGTAACAGTTTTTCCTGCGCCGGTGGCGAGGCCGATATAATTTAAAATTTTATCGTTCATCGTTTTGGAATATCCTCTCTGTAAATAAGACGGATAATTTCATCGTAGACCGGGTCCAGTGTTTCGGTCGTTTTGCCGAGTACTTTTTCAAGCACTTTTTTACCGCGGGCATTATTGACCTGGTCGAGATCTTTCACGACGTAGCTGCCGCGGCCGTTTTTCTTGCCGGTTGCGTCTGCAGCAACTTCGCCTTCCTTGTTTACAACGACGCGGATTAAATCTGCTTTAGGATGCATTTCATTCGTCAGGATGCATTTGCGCATCGGAATTTTCCGTGCCATATTTTCACCTCTAGTCGTTACTGATGCCCTCATTCAGAGCATCTGATTCGCTTTTAATATCGATCTTCCAGCCAGTGAGTTTTGCAGCAAGACGTGCGTTTTGTCCTTTTTTACCAATTGCCAGAGACAGCTGATGGTCGGGAACGACTACGACTGTAGACTTGTTCTCTTCATCGACGTTTACACTGACAACCTGTGACGGGCTGAGTGCGTTTTTGACGAATACTTTCGGATCTTCATCCCAGAGGACGATATCGATTTTTTCACCGTTCAGCTCATCGACGATGGCTTCCACACGTGCCCCTCTTGCACCGACACATGAGCCGACAGCGTCGACATCTGTATTTTTAGCGTAGACGCTGATTTTAGAACGTTCGCCCGCTTCACGCGCCACACTCATTACTTCAACTGTGCCGTCAAAAATTTCCGGCACTTCTTCTTCAAATAAACGTTTCAAGAGATTCGGGTGCGTTCTCGAGACGAAAATCTGCGGTCCTTTAGTCGTCTGCTCAACCTTGTTGACATACACTTTAATGCGCTCGTTCGGAATATAAGATTCGTTCGGCATACGTTCCGATTCAGCAAGCACCGCGTCTGTTTTGCCGAGCTGGATATACACGAAACGGTGGTCGACACGGTCGATTAAACCTGTCAGCACTTCGTCTTCTTTGTTGATAAATTCATCGTATAAAATGCCGCGTTCAGCATCGCGGATACGCTGCATTACTGCTTGTTTTGCAGCCTGTGCACCGACGCGGTTAAAGTCCTGAGGTGTTACATCCTCATCAAACGGATCACCGATTTCATAGGCAGGATTATAGTTCTGCGCTGTTAAGAGATCGATTTCTGCAGTCGGATCCTCCACTTCTGCAACAACATCTTTACGCGAAATTACATGGTAGGCACCTGTCTCCATATTTAAATCGATTGAAACGTTTTTGTGGTCTGTATAGTTTTTCTTATATGCAGTAATCAGTGCTGCTTCAATTGCGTCAGTCAGCACTTCCATAGGAATATTTTTTTCTTTATGAATAAATTCAACTGCATTAATTAGTTCCTGATTCACTCAATTTTCCTCCATTCTAGAATAAGACGGCTTTTCTTATTGTTGCAATTTTGTCCCGTTCAATTGTAATTGTTTTTGTTCGTGTTTTTACTTTGTAATCAATCGTTACAGAGTTTTCATCGTAAGCGGTCAGTACACCTGTCCATTCTTTTTCACCGGCGATCTGCTGATACGTTTTAACGTAAATACCTTTGTTCAGCGTAAGCTCGAGATCTTCCTCATCTTTAATCGGACGTTCTGCTCCGGGAGATGACACATCTAAATAATACGCGCCCCCGATAATATCCCATTCGTCAAGCTGCGCACTGATTATTTCCGAGAACGCTGCACAATCATCGAGTGAAATACCGCCTTTTTTATCCAGGAAAATTCTAAGGAAAAAGTCAGGTCCTTCTTTAACGTAGTTAACTTCAACCAGTTTTAAATCGTTGTCTTTTGCAATTGGCTCGACATGAGTAAATACTTTCTGTTCGGTTGCATTCATGTCAAAGTCCCCCTTTCAAAACTAAGAGAAGAACGGGGCGAACCCGCTCTTCTCCTGCAGACTGAGTATTTTTAATCACTAATATTATACCATAAGCAATTACACCGTGCAAGAAGACTAGATGTCAAAGATTGACAGCTGGGCTTTGTCCGGCAGATGATCGAGACTCCCGAGTTCGGTCAGGTAATCGATCAGTTTCTGTGAGACGCCGGCTTTTTTATTTAAATCTTCTTTAGAGATAAAACCCTCGTCCTCGCGTGTTTCCACTATTCTTCTTGCAACTGAAGCACCGAGGCCCGGCACCGCTATAAACGGCGGAATCAGCGTATCGCCTTCAATAATAAAGTCGAAGGCGTCCGACTTGTCGACGCTGACAGGCTGCATTTTAAATCCGCGCTGCGCCATTTCATTGACCAGTTCCAGCACGACGAGTGTATCTTTTTCTTTTTTCGACAACTCCTGGAAGTTTTGGTTCAGTTCATTGACGCGGTGGCGGATAGTATCTTTATCTTTGACCATCGTCAGAAGATCAAAGTCCGTTGCCCGTACTGTAAAGTAGCTCGCATAGTAAAAGAGCGGGTGATGCACTTTAAAGTAGGCAATTCTGACCGAGTTCAGCACGTAGGCTGCGGCGTGAGCTTTAGGGAACATGTATTTAATTTTTTTGCACGATTCAATGTACCATTTCTCAACACCGTTATCTTTCATCGCCTGCTCGTGCTCTTCAGTCAGACCTTTCCCTTTACGAACTTTTTCCATAATGTTAAACGCAAGACTCGGTTCCAGCCCTTTGTACATCAGGGTTACCATAATGTCATCCCGGCAGCCGATAACGTTTGACAGGTCGCACGTCCCTTTCCGGATTAAATCCTGGGCGTTGCCGAGCCAGACATCCGTTCCGTGGGACAGTCCTGAAATCTGAACGAGTTCACTGAAGGTCGATGGTTTCGTATCTTCCAGCATCTGGCGGACAAAGCCCGTTCCGAATTCCGGAATGCCGAGCGTTCCCGTTTTACATAAAATCTGATCCGGTGTTACACCGAGAGATTCAGGGCCGCTGAACAATTTCATCGTTTCCTTGTCGTCGGTCGGCACTGTAGTCGGATCGATGCCGGATAAATCCTGCAGCATGCGGATCATCGTCGGGTCATCGTGTCCGAGTATATCGAGTTTTAATAAGTTGTTATCGATTGAGTGGAAGTCAAAGTGCGTCGTCTTCCATTCGGCTTCGACATCATCAGCCGGATACTGAATCGGAGTAAAGTCGTATATATCCATGTTGTCCGGCACAACGATAATACCGCCCGGGTGCTGGCCCGTCGTCCGTTTAACGCCGGAACAGCCGAGTACGAGGCGGTCGATCTCAGCCCCCCGCTTATGCAGTCCGTTATCGTTGAGATAACCTTTAACGTAACCGAAGGCCGTTTTTTCTGCGACCGTGCCGATAGTCCCTGCGCGGTAAACGTAGTCCACCCCAAACAAATCTTTCGTATAGTTATGCGCTTTAGGCTGATAGACACCGCTGAAGTTTAAGTCGATATCAGGCACCTTATCCCCTTTAAATCCGAGGAAGGTTTCAAAGGGAATATCCTGACCTTCTTTAATTAAATCAACATCGCACTTACTGCATTTTTTATCGGGCAAGTCATAACCGCTCGATACCGAACCGTCGGTAAAGAACTCCGACTCTTTACACTCGGGACAGACATAATGAGGCGGCAGCGGATTGACTTCGGTAATTTCAGTCATCGTTGCGACTAAACTCGACCCGACGGAACCCCGTGAACCTACCAGATAGCCGTCATCAAGCGAGCGCTTAACGAGCTTGTGCGAAATCAGGTAAATAACCGCAAAGCCGTTGCCGATAATACTCTCGAGCTCTTTTTCAAGGCGGTCCACTACAATTTGCGGCACCTCTTCGCCATACAGTGCTTTTGCGTTGTCGTAGCTCATCTGTCTGATTTCTTCTTCCGCACCGTCAATTTTCGGCGGATACAGATCTTTCTTAATCACTTCAACTTTGTCGATCATGTTCGCTATTTTCTGCGTATTCTCGACGACGATTTCAAAGGCAGTATCTTCATCGAGAAAATCAAACAGTTCGAGCATTTCTTCTGTAGAACGGAAATGCGCTTCCGGTAAATTACCGCGGGACAGTGGGTTACCCGGATTCGATTTCACTAAAATGTCCCGGGACAGTTTATCGGACTCTTCAAGGTAATGGACATTGCCGGTTGCAACGACCGGTTTACCCAGCTCCTTGCCGAGCTTAATAATATTTTCAATAATTTCTTCAAGGGTCGCCTCATCGCGTACCACTTCCCGGTCTAAAAGACGCTGGTAAAGGGGTTTTGGAAATACTTCGAGATAATCGTAAAAGTGCGCTTTATTTCTCGCTTCTTCATAGGATTTCTGCATCATGGCTGTAAAAACTTCACCGTTGTCGCAGGCGCTGCCGATTAAGAGTCCTTCGCGGTGTTCTTCCAGCACCTGGCGTTTAATTCGTGCAGACCGGTAAAAGTGATCGGTCAGCGACAGGCTGACAATTTTAAATAAGTTTTTTAAGCCCGTATTGTTCTGAACCAGTATAGAGACATGTGTCGGCATAGCCCGCTTATACGAATCGCTGTTTGACAGACTCGAATTTATATCTTTGTGGTTCGTAATCCCGTAATCAGCTTTCAGCTGCGCCATCATTTTAATGAAAATATAAGCGGTGGCTTCCGCATCGTAAATCGCTCTGTGATGCTGAGTTAAATCAACGTTGTACTGCTTCGCCAGAATATTCAGGCCGTGTTTTTTCATCTTGGTATTAATTGTGCGCGACAGCTCGAGCGTATCGATAACACCGTTCGTCGATTTGCCGAAACCTTCTTTTTCATATGCTTCATCGATAAAGCCCATGTCAAAGCTCGCATTGTGCGCAACGAATATAGCATCGCCGACCCACTCTTTAAAGTCTGTAATAACAGAACTGATGTCCGGTGCGCCGACCAGCATATCATCGGTAATCCCGGTTAGTTCTTTAATCAGTTCCGACAGCTTTTCTCCGGGGTTGCTGAAACGTTCAAATTTATCGATGACTTCGCCGTTTTTCACTTTAACTCCGGCAAGCTCGATGATTGAATCATACTTTGATGACAGTCCCGTCGTCTCCACGTCAAAGACCACAAATTCGTGATCTTCAAGAGAGTAATCCTGGGGCTTGTAAGCAATTGGGGCGCCGTCGTCGACCAGCATGCCCTCCATGCCGAAAATCATCTTAAAGTCATCGTCGCCGCTCGTTGCGTTAAAGGCATCCGGAAAGGCCTGTACGTTGTTGTGGTCCGTTACCGCAAGGGCTGAATGACCGTACTGTTTCGCACGTTTAATATATTCTGTAATACTCGTCATGCCGTCCATCTGGCTCATCGTTGAGTGCAGGTGAAGCTCCACGCGTTTTTTATCGGCATTATCACGCTTCGGTTTCTTATTAACCGCCGTTAAATTTCGGATATTTAAGACCATATCTTTCGTAAATTCATCGTATTCCACCCGGCCTTCGATAATGACCCAGTCGCCTTCTTCCAGCACTTCGAAAACTTCGTCATCATTTTTACCGTGACGGGAAAACATTTTTGCCATAATCGAATCCGTGTAGTCGGTTAATTTCAGCTGCAGGATTTTACGCCCGCTCCGGAGATCGCGTACTTCTTTTGAAAAAATATGCCCTTCAATTTTGACACTGTATTCTTCATCAAAAATATTTTCTAAAGGACGCACACCGTCAAAGGTTTGCGGTTTGCCGATTTGTTTTGGCACATTGCCTTTGCGCTCAGTCTCCTCCGCCTGTTTTTCCCTGTCGGAAATAAACTGGGTAATGAGTGCCTCCCGTTCATCGCTGATTCTATTTTCAAGCGCTTCTGACAGCGATGACTGCAGATCATCGTCAATCGTTACTTCAAGTCCGTTTAAATGAATGCCGAAATACTTATATGCATTCAGCAGGTTGCCGTTGATATGCCTGTTGAAATGCGACTGTTCAATTGAATTCTTAACCGCGATATAAAGCACACCGTTATCGAGTTTTTTAGCTGTTCTTTCCAGCTGGTGCTTTATATTGTCATTGATAGAAAGACTGTGTACTGCGAGCGGGAAATAGTCTGTTACGAGCTGTTCATCGAACTCTGCAGCCGACATGATCAGTTCCGTTTTTGCAATGTCTTTAAATGCTTTATTTATGTTAGCACTCATCATTTGGTACAGCGCGCTCGGTATAATGCGCGATGTTGTCAGATGAAACTGCCAGATCCGTGCATCATCATCGACAACGACACGCGACAGCTCAGCGTCTTCCAAATAATTATTCTGAGTGATATTTGCCTGTTCAAGTAAAATCTTTAATTTATCGTGGCTTTCCAATTAGAAAACACTCCCAGTTAAAAATTCCACATCCTGCGCCTGTCTTCCTAGAAAAACGCGTAAATCTAAGATTTACGCGTAGTCATTGTCTGCAAGATATGATGTTAAGTCTGTAATCCGCACTTCTGTAGATTCTTCGTCAAGACGGCCTTTCACTTCGACTATGCCGTCTTTCGCGCCGCGTCCGACGACGATTCTTACAGGCAGGCCAATCAGTTCCGAATCGGCAAATTTAACGCCTGCGCGCTCGTTGCGGTCATCGTACAGCACACGGTGGTTTTTCGATAAAATATCGTAAATTTCCGCAGCCGTGCCGGTAATCGTTTCATCCTTCGTATTCGCTGTAATAAGGTGAATATCAAAAGGTGTGACTGATTTCGGCCAGTAGATACCTTTGTCATCGTTATGGCTTTCGACGATTGCCGAAAGCACGCGTGAAATCCCGATACCGTAACAGCCCATTAAGACCGGTTTTGCACGGCCGTTCTGGTCGAGTACGTTGAAATCCATAGCTTCGGAATATTTAGTGCCGAGTTTAAATACCTGACCGACTTCAATACCGCGCATGAATTTAGCCGGACCTGAACCGTCAGCAACCGTTTCACCTTCGTTAATAAATCTGAAGTCACCCGTACCGGCTGCTTCGAAGTCGCGTTCATGGTTCACATTTAATAAGTGATAACCCGTTTCATTGGCCCCGACCGGATAATTTCTCATCGCTTCGACCTGGTAATCAAGATAGACGGGAATTGGTGAACCGACAGGACCGAGAGAACCCGGTGCTGCATTCAATTCTGCCGTAATTTCTTCATCCGCTGCCATATCGATCATTTCAGTATTAAAGTAAGCTTTCACTTTAACATCGTTCAGCTCCTGGTCCCCGCGGATAACAATCATTTTCAGACCGTCTTCCGTTTTAACAACCATCGTTTTAGTCGTTAAAGTTAAATCGGTATCGAGGAAATCGGCAAGTTCTTTTACAGTGCCGATATCAGGTGTCGCGATTTTTTCAGTTTCAAGCATTTCTTCAGTACTGCGCTCTTCTGGCGGTGTACATTCTGCTTTTTCAATATTTGCAGCATAGCTGCTTTCATCTGTGTAAACGATAGTATCTTCACCGATATCTGCAAGCGCCATAAATTCATGTGTGTGGCTGCCTCCGATAGAGCCGCCGTCCGCCTCGACTGCTCTGTAATTTAAGTCGAGACGCGTAAAGATGCGGCTGTAGGCATCGTACATGTCTCTGTACGTTTTATCCAGCGATTCTTCATCGATATGGAAAGAGTATGCATCTTTCATTATAAATTCACGTCCGCGGAGCAGGCCGAATCTCGGTCTTAATTCATCGCGGAATTTCGTTTGGATCTGGAATAAGGTAAGCGGCAGCTTTTTATAGCTTTTCAGTTCATCGCGGACGAGCGAAGTAATTACTTCTTCGTGTGTCGGCCCGAGAGCAAACTCCCTGTCATGACGGTCGCGGATTCTCATAAGCTCTTTGCCGTATGCGTCCCATCTGCCCGATTCTTCCCATAATTCGCGGGGGTGCAGCACCGGCAGGTGCACTTCGGCACCGCCGATATTCATCATTTCCTCACGCACAATATCCTGAATATTGTTCAGCACCAGCTGCGTGATCGGCAAATATGCATATATACCGCGTGCGAGCTGTTTAATCATACCTGACTTCAGCATCAGGCGGTGGCTTAAACTTTCGGCTTCTGTTGGTGTTTCCCTAAGTGTAGGGATAAACATTTGTGATTGCCTCATATTGTTTCACTCCTATAAGAAAAATGTTTTAATGTCGTTCCAGGTGACGAGCACCATAATGACTAAGACGAATAATACGCCGATTAACTGTATGTTCAATTCCACTTTGCGGTTCAGCGGACGTCTGAAAATTCCTTCGTAGAGCACGAATAAAATTCTTCCGCCGTCGAGTGCCGGAATCGGCAGTAAGTTCATTATACCTAAATTCACACTGAGCAGCGCAGTAAAGTTCATCAGCACTAAAATGCCCTGTGATGCGACTGTTTCTGTTACTTTATAAATGCCGACCGGGCCGTTCAGCATATCAAAACTGAAGGTGCCGGCAAAAATCGTGCCGATCATATTGACGACGAGTTCAAAGATGAGTGACATGCTGGACACAGTTTCTTCGATTCCCCACCATACAGGAGCAATCACGCCGTCTTCAAAGTCTCTGCCGACACCGATGATAAGACGTTCCTGTACAGTCCCGTCAGGTAATTCCGTCGATTCAACCGTCGGTTCGAGCGTTGCCGTTCGCGATTCTTCTCCGGATTCAATCATCAGTTCCTGAGGATTGCCTTCGCCTTCCTGAATCAGCTGGGTCATATGACTCCAGCTGTCGACTTCTGTACCGTCGATGGAACGGATGCGGTCGCCTTCTTCCAGATTAATTTCCGCTGCAGGCGTATCTTCCATGACCGTTCCGACAATCGGCTCATCAACCGGTTTCCCCTGGATGTAAAACAGGATAGTAAATAAAACAAAAGCGAGCAGGAAATTAAAAAGCGGTCCGGCAAACAGCGTTAAGAAACGCTGCCAGACACTCTTACTTTCAAATCTGCCGGACAAGGGTGCGATACGTTCGAGCTCCGAGTTTTCAACGAAGTAGCATTCATCGCTGAAATAATAAGTCGCTTCACTGTTGTCATTCAGTTTTAATCCGGTTACGTACATCCGTTCAGAGATGTCGCTGTCGACGACTTCAATCTCTTCGACATGCTGGAAATTGTGTTTATCATCTAGCAGGATGTGTGTAATTTCATCGTTCTGGTTTAATTTAATATTGATGCGCATACCGGCATTCAGCGGATTAACTTCCATATCTTTTGAAGCCATCCTTACGTAGCCGCCGATTGGCAACAGACGCACCGTGTACTGCGTATCATTGTATTTATATGAAAAGATTTTCGGTCCCATACCGATGGCAAACTCCGGACACATAATTCCTGCACGTTTTGCAAAGAACATATGGCCGAATTCATGCACGGTAACAAGCACACCGAAAACGACTATAAATGCTAAAATTCCTGTCACTTACTTCACCTCATATTTGATTTATAGCGCGCGTCAAGGCTCAGTATCGTTTCAAGGTCGGGATTTTGAATATTCTCGTGCTGCATCATACGGGCTTCAACGATTTCTTCAATTTCCAAAAACTTAATTCTGCCCTGTAAAAATTCTCCGACTGCGTATTCATTCGCAGCGTTCATTACCGTCGGCAGTGTACCGCCTGCTTCGAGCGCATCATAAGCGAATTTTAACATTTTAAAGCGGTCAAAATCCATTGGTTTGAAGTTAAGCTGTGATAATTCACTGAGAGACAACGGATTATCTTTACGAATTCTCTCCGGATGCGTAAAGGCGTACTGGATAGCCGTTCTCATATCGGAGTTGCCGAGCTGCGCCATAATACTGTTATCGATAAATTCCACCATCGAATGAATGATGCTTTCCTTATGCAGCAATGTTTTAATCTCTGAAATTTCGACGTCGAATAAATGTTTTGCTTCGATAACTTCAAAACCTTTATTCATCATGGTGGCAGAATCGATTGTAATCTTCTGTCCCATCGACCAGTTCGGGTGATTTAAGGCATCTTTTAAAGTGACGCTGCCGAGCTCATCGCGCGAAAGATCTCTGAAGGAACCGCCGCTTGCCGTAATAATCAAGCTGCTGATTTCCTTTTCATTTTCGCCTTTTAAACATTGAAACAGAGCCGAGTGCTCTGAATCGACAGGAATAATCTGCACGTTCTTTTCACGTGCACGTTCCATCACAAGATCGCCAGCTGCAACTAGGGTTTCTTTGTTTGCAAGAGCAATATCAGTTCCTGCATCGATAGCAGCAAGTGTCGGCCTTAAGCCCACACTTCCAAGTATTGCTGTTAAGAGCAGGTCGCTGTTAAATTCAGCAACTGCAAGAAGACCTTCTTCCCCGGAAGTAAATTCTATATGCGGATATTTACTTTGCAGTTCTTTAAGAGCGTCTCTGTCCTGCACCGATACTAAGGGCGGACGAAAGTCTGTTAAAATTTCATTCAGCTTAGCTAAATTGCGGCCGGCAGAAATTGCACCGAGTTTAAAATGTTCCGGATTTTTTTTAATGATGTCCAGTGCCTGGGTCCCGATAGAACCTGTAACACCGAGTATAGAAATGGTTTTTATCATAGTATTCACCTGTTATTATGAAATAATCGGTAAGATGTTCATCAGGGGCAGTACGAAGATGAAACTGTCAAAGCGGTCTAGTATACCGCCGTGTCCCGGTAAAAATGTGCCTGAGTCTTTGACGTCAAAGTGACGTTTCAAAGCGGATTCCACGAGGTCTCCCATCTGCCCGAAGATGCTGAGAACAATAGTAAACGGAATTAAGAGCCACAGCGAACCTTCCATCAGGCCTGTGAAGACGAAAACCACCGGTATAAGCACCGATACGAGGGTGCCGCCGAGCGACCCTTCTATCGTCTTGTTCGGACTGATCTGCGGCCACAATTTTCTTCTGCCGAATGCTTTTCCGAACAGATAAGCTCCCGTATCCGTCAGCCAGACGATGAGGAGTGCATATAAAATATAAATCAGGCCGGATTCCCGCGTCTCAAAAAAGTACATGAAGCCGATGCCGATATAAGCAACTGCAAGGACGCAGAAACCCATATCAACAAAGGTAAATCTGTTTTTTGACACTACTGTCGTCGACAGCATAATAAGTGCCAGCGCCACGATAATTTCCAGCTGGAAATCAGCGATTGCCGGTGAAAAGGATTCCTGCGGAATTAATACCATGCAGAGAGCAATTAAAGATAAAATACCCGGCAGTGAAACGATGTGAATCCGGTTCATCTTTAAAATTTCGTAAAGCCCCGTAATCGCCATGAGGTAGACTAAAATTAACAGCGGCCATGAGCCGATTATTACAATCGGCAAAAATAACAGCAGTGCAATGACTGCAGTTATCGTTCTAGTCTTCATCTATTACATCCTCCTCATTTAAGCCTCCAAAACGCCGGTCTCTCTTTTGATACTGAAGTATCAGATCATCCATTTCTTCAGTTGAGAATTCCGGCCACAGCGTATGTGAAAAGAACAGTTCGCTGTAGGAGGCCTGCCATAATAAGAAATTACTCAGCCGGTATTCGCCTGAAGTTCTAATAATCATTTCAGGGTCCGGCATATCTTTAGTCATTAAATAATCATCGAAAGTCTTACTGTCGAGAGCATCAGCATCAAGTGTGCCTGAGAGAACATCACTCATCATTTCTTTTACTGCCCCGATCAGTTCGTCGCGCCCGCCGTAGTTCAGAGCAAAGACGAGTGTGAGTCCGGTGTTGTCCGCTGTTTTATCAATTGCGGTCTGGACTGCTTTACGCGTGTGCTTCGGCAGTGCCTCGAAATCTCCAATTGTTTTCACAACCACATTTTTCTCAATCAGTTCCGGTAAAAACGTGCTGAGAAAATCGGTCGGAAGCTTTAGCAGATAGTTCACTTCGCTCTTTGGACGGGACCAGTTTTCTGTTGAAAACGCATAGAGCGTTAAATACTTAAGTTTTATATCTGCAGCATGTCTCACGATACGTTTTACATTCTGCATTCCTTCGTAATGACCTTTTATACGGGGCATACTGCGCAATTTCGCATATCTGCCGTTGCCATCCATAATAATCGCAATATGTTCCGGTAGTGGTCTCTCAGTCAGAGATTTATCTTTAGTCGCTTTAAACATGACGATCCTCCGTGCCAAATATGTATCTGTAATAAATTTTAATATACTTCTTCAATTATTTTATTTTAACATAGTTATATAATAAAAAAACAGGTAAGTCCCCTTACCTGTTTCTAAGATTAAACTTCGAGAATATCTTTTTCTTTAGCGTCGCACATTGCATCAACTTCTGCGATGTACTTATCTGTCAGTTTCTGAACGTCGTCCGTCATGTTTCTCAGTTCGTCTTCTGAAATATCTCCGGACTTTTCTGATGCTTTCAATTCGTCATTTGAATCACGGCGCACGTTGCGGATTGCGACTTTAGCAGTTTCGCCTTCTTTGCGTGCATCTTTAACGAATTCCTTCCGGCGTTCTTCAGTCAGCTGAGGAACGGTAATACGAATCAGGGTGCCGTCACTTGTCGGATTGACCCCGAGGTCCGCTTTTTGAATTGCTTTCAAAACATCGTCAACAGAGCTTTTATCATAAGGCTGAACAACCAGCATACGCGCTTCAGGCACGCTGATGCTTGCCAGCTGATTCAGCGGTGTCGGTGCACCGTAATAGTCAACATGAACACGGTCCAGCATACTTGAGTTTGCAGCTCCTGTACGGATTGAAGCGAGTTCACGGCTCAGGCTGTCGATTGATTTCTTCATTTTGTCTTCAGTTGTTTTCAAAACGGATTCACTCATATTAATATCTTCTCCTATTGCTTTGTAATAGTCGTACCGATAGTTTCTCCGGAAACGGCACGCTTAATATTACCTTCTTCTGTAATTGAAAATACCACAAGCGGGATGTCATTGTCCATACAGAACGATGATGCTGTAGCATCCATTACCTGCAGATTTTCCTGCAGCATTTCAATATAAGTCAGCTTTTCATACTTAACAGCTGACGAATCGTGTTTCGGATCTGCAGAATAAACACCGTCTACGTTATTTTTGCCCATCAGAATAACATCTGCTTCAATTTCCGCCGCGCGGAGTGCTGCTGTTGTATCTGTTGAGAAGTACGGGTTGCCGATACCTGCTGCAAAGATAACAATACGCCCTTTTTCAAGGTGGCGGATCGCACGTCTTCTTATATAAGGTTCAGCGACCTGTTTCATTTCAATTGATGTCAGCACTCTCGTTTCATGACCGAGCTGCTCTAAACTGTCCTGCAGTGCCAGTGAGTTCATAACTGTTGCAAGCATTCCCATGTAATCTGCAGTGCCGCGGTCCATTCCGAGGTCGCTGCCGATCTTGCCGCGCCAGATATTGCCGCCGCCGACGATAATCGCCATTTCAACGCCTAATTTTTGCGCTTCCGAAACTTGGGAAGCAATATTTTTAATGACAACGGGATTAATTCCGAAACCATCGTCGCCAGCAAGTGCTTCTCCGCTGAGCTTTAACACGATGCGTGTAAATTTAGAAGATTCAGCCATGTTTTTCAATCCTTTTCCTTCGAATTTATTACTTAGAAAAAAAGACACCGAAGTGTCTTTTTAAGCAATTTATTTTTTAACTTGTCCTAATACTTCGTCAGCAAAGTTTTCTTCGCGTTTTTCAATACCTTCACCAAGTTCGTAACGGACGAAAGTGCGGATTGATGCATTTTTAGACTCTAAGTACTGCTGTACTGTCTGATCAGAGTCTTTAACAAACGGCTGATCCACGATGCAGATTTCTTCTAAATACTTGCGGATTCTTCCTTCAACCATCTTGTCGACGATTTTTTCAGGTTTACCTTCATTTAATGCCTGCTGACGCAGAACATCGCGCTCGTGATCAAGTTCAGCCTGATCTACTTCGTCGCGTGAAACGTATTTAGGGTTTAATGCTGCAGCGTGCATAGCAACATCTTTCGCAACTGTTTCGTCAGTAGTACCTTCTACAACTGTTAATACGCCGATGCGTCCGCCCATGTGCATGTACTGGCCGAAAGCGTCATTGTCAGTTTTGGTTTCAACTGCAAAACGTCTGATGTTTAATTTCTCTCCGATAGTTGCAACTGCGTTGTTCATAATTGAAGTTACAGTTTCACCATCAAGTTCAGAGCTGTATAAAGCTTCTACATCTGCAGGTTTAGTTGCAAGGATGTGTGAAGCGATTCTTTTAACAAGTGTCTGGAATGCTTCGTTACGTGCAACGAAGTCTGTTTCAGAGTTGATTTCAACGATTACCGCTTCGTTTCCTTCAGAAGTGATGTAAACAGCACCTTCTGCAGCGATACGGTCAGCTTTTTTAGCTGCTTTTGCAATACCGTTTTCACGGAGGTAATCGACTGCTTTGTCGATGTCTCCATCAGTTTCGATAAGCGCTTTTTTACAGTCCATCATGCCTGCGCCTGTTTTTTCACGTAGTTCTTTAACTAATTTTGCTGAAATAGCCATTGTTCAGTCCTCCATATAATTGTTGTAAAAAAGGTGATAAGTATTACGCTTATCACCTGAATTCTCAATTAATTATTGCGCGTTTTCTTCTGTAGTTTCAGCTGAAGCATCTTCTTCTTTTAAGTCGATATTTTGTTCTGCTGCTACTTCTTCGTCTGAAATACCGCGCTGACCTTCTAAAACAGCATCCGCCATTTTGCTTGTCATCAGTCTGACTGCGCGGATAGCGTCGTCGTTAGCCGGGATTACGTAGTCGATTTCGTCAGGGTCACAGTTAGTGTCGACCATTGCTACGATAGGAATTCCTAATTTTTTAGCTTCTGCAATCGCGTTGCGCTCTTTACGAGGGTCAACGATGAAAATAGCGCTAGGCATTTTCTTCATGTCGCGGATACCGCCTAAGAATTTGTTTAAGCGTGCGTATTCTTTACGCAGTTCAACAACTTCTTTTTTAGGAAGAACGTCGAAAGTTCCGTCAGCTTCCATTTTTTCAATTTCAGAAATTCTCTTGATGCGTTTGTTAATCGTCTGGTAGTTAGTTAAGATACCGCCTAACCAGCGCTGGTTAACGTAAAGCTGTCCAGCACGTTCCGCTTCTTCTTTGATAGCGTCCTGAGCTTGTTTTTTAGTACCGACAAACAGAACCTGTCCGCCTTCTTCAGAGATTGACTTAACGAAGTCGTAAGCCTCTGCAACTTTTTTAACTGTTTTTTGCAGGTCGATAATGTAGATGCCGTTACGTTCCGTGAAGATGTATTTGCTCATCTTAGGGTTCCAGCGGCGTGTCTGGTGTCCGAAATGCACACCTGCTTCAAGCAATTGTTTCATAGTAATTACTGCCATGATTTGTTTCCTCCTAATTGGTTTATACCTCCAGCATCGTGCTGAATAACCACCTGTAAACAGGCACCGGTTAATCCCTTACTCTGCTGTGCGTATTTGGTCTTTTGACCGATTAATACTATATCATATATATTCCTTCTCTGCAAGTTTAGCTTTCTTTGCGGAGCTCCGGAAGGAAGTCTTCTTTTTTAACTTTGATAAACGTTCCTTTCATACCGAGTGAACGGGATTCGATTACGCCTGCACTTTCAAGTTTACGGAGTGCGTTAACGATAACCGAACGCGTAATGCCGACACGGTCTGCGACTTTAGAAGCAACGAGCAGTCCTTCATCTGCATCAAGCTCATCAAAAATGTGTTCGATTGCTTCGCGCTCTGAATACGACAGAGAACGGATTGCCATGGCAATGCTCGCTTTATCGCGTGCTTTCTGTTCAACTTCTTCATTTTTCTCGCGGAGGATTTCCATGCCGACCACTGTACCAGCATATTCTGCAAGAACGAGATCGTCTTCTGAGAATTTATTTTCTCTCCGTCCAAGAACCAGTGTGCCTAAACGGTTGCCTCCGCCGTAAATCGGCACGATGCATGTTTCTGAATCCTGGTAAGGATCTTCAGCCGGGAAGATTGTTAAGTCATCTTCAAAAGCGATGTTTTCGCGGGTTTCTGTAATACGCATAATCTGGTTAACGTAATAGTCCGGGAATTGTCTGTTATCCAGCATATCGACGATGCGTTCGTTTTCGATTGTCTGAACAACACCGATACCGAGCAGTTTACCTCTCTTTGATACGATAAAAGTATTACACTCCAGAATACGACTTAATTTATCCGCTACTTCTTCGAAGTCTACTTTAATGTTTGAACTTCCTTGAATTAAATTGTTAATCTCACGTGTTTTCTGTAATAAACTTGGCATGGTTATTTCACTCCTGTTAAATTATAAAATAAATTCGCTTAAATCTTTGTCTGTAGAAATATGGTCCAGTTTTGAATCGACATACTGCTTCGTAATTTCAACGTGCGCGCCCTGCATATTGCTCGCTTCGAACAAGAGTTCCTCAAGCAGCGTTTCTAAAATCGTATGCAGTCTCCGCGCACCGATATCGTCTGTCTCGGAGTTTACTTTGTAGGCAATTTCAGCAAGCGCCTGGACCGCTTCATCCGTAAATGATACGGATACGTCTTCTGTCTTAAGCAGCGCTTCGTACTGTTCGAGCAGGGAGTTCTTCGGTTCTTTTAAGATACGTTCGAAATCGTCCGCCGTTAATTTGTTCAGCTCGACGCGGAGCGGGAAACGCCCCTGCAGCTCAGGTATTAAATCACTTGGTTTCGCCACGTGGAAGGCGCCCGCCCCGATGAATAAAATATAGTCTGTTTTTATCGAACCGTATTTAGTCTGCACCGTTGACCCTTCGACAATCGGTAAAATATCGCGCTGCACGCCTTCTCTCGACACGTCTCCCGAGTTCTGGCTGCTCTTCGCTATCTTATCAATTTCGTCGATAAAAATAATACCTGTTGTTTCCGCGAGCTCTATCGCTTCGTCGTTTACATTATCGATATCAATCAGCTTTTCAGCCTCTTCATCGATTAAGTACTGACGGGCTTTTTTAACCGTCATCGTCCGCTTGTGTTTTTTCTTCGGCATTAAGTTCTGCAGCATGTCGCCCATGCCGTTGTTATCCATGCCCGGCATCATCATGCCGAGCTGGTTCGAACTTTCCGCAACTTCAATCGTTACTTTCTCGTCCTCGAGTTTGCCCGCGAGCAGCTGGCTTTTAATATCGCGGCGTTTCAGGCGGACAGAGTCATCGACTTCTTCAATTTCTTCTTCCTCGCCCTGCTGGTTCATAAACATTTCAAACGGATTTGAGCCCGTCTGTTTCTGTTTTTTACGTCCCGGAGCGAGCAGGCCTGTCAGACGTTCGTTAGCCAGGTTTTCCGCATCTTCAGCAACTTCTTTTTTCTTCGCTTCTTTGACCATGCGGACGGCGCTGTCAACGAGATCCCGGACCATCGACTCAACGTCGCGGCCGACATAGCCGACTTCCGTGTACTTCGTCGCTTCGACTTTCGTATACGGACTGCCTGTAATTTTCGCTATGCGTCTCGCAATCTCTGTTTTACCGACACCAGTCGGCCCGATCATCAGAATATTTTTCGGAATAACTTCCTCTTTTAATTCATCGTCGAGCAGCATTCTTCTGTAACGGTTGCGCATAGCAATCGCAACTTTCCGCTTCGCTTCATTCTGTCCAATAATACTTTCGTCGAGACGTGCTGTAATTTCTCTTGGAGAAAGATTAGTGTTTGGCATTTATCTCACGCTTCCTTAATCGATTGTTTCTACTATTATATTGTCGTTTGTAAATACGCAAATTTCGCTTGCCAGTTTAAGACTGTCATAAGCAATCGTTTCGGCACTTAAATCAGCACCGTATTTTTTCATGGCGCGTCCTGCTGCGAGGGCATAGTTGCCGCCGGAGCCGATTGCGAGAATGCCGTCATCCGGTTCGATGACTTCACCGGTGCCGGAAACGAGCAGCAAATCATTTTTATCCATTACAATCAGCATGGCTTCCAGCTGCCGGAGCATTTTATCACCCCGCCACTCCTTAGCCAGTTCAACTGCAGCACGCTGCAGATTGCCGTTGTACTCGTGCAGATTTGCTTCAAATTTCTCAAACAGTGTAAAAGCATCTGCCACACTGCCCGCAAAACCTGCTACAACCTGGTCGTTAAAGAGCCGGCGGACTTTTTTAGCTGTATGTTTCATCACAACCTGATTGCCGAGTGTTACCTGGCCGTCGCCTGCAATCGCCATTTTGTCATTATGTCTGATCGCGAATATCGTCGTCATTCATGTCACCTCTTCTTATTACTCGGGTGTGCATTTAAATAAGTCTTTTTAAGCTGTTCTGTCGTCACATGCGTATACCGCTGTGTCGTCGATAAAGACTCGTGGCCGAGCAAATCCTGCACCGCCCGTAAATCTGCTCCGTTGTTCAGTAAATGCGTTGCAAATGTATGCCTGAAAGTATGCGGGTGAATGTCTAAATGAAGTGCGCTCCGCTTGACCGTCATATCGATAATATGCCGGAGTCCGCGGACTGTGAGCGGTCCCCCTCTATGGTTTACCCACATTGCATCATTCTTAAGTATATCTTCGCTGTATATTTCCGCATAGTTTCGAAGCGCCGCCGCTGCGCGGTCATGAAACGGGACGACCCGCCATTTGCGTCCTTTGCCGAGTACCCGGACAATCTGCACAGTGAAATCAATATCCTGCAGCCGGAGGCCGATCATTTCGCCCGCCCGCATACCTGTCGCATAGAGCAGCTCCAGTATTGCGAGATCCCGTTCGTACATTTTATGATTCTCATCCAGGCTGCCAAACAGCGCTTCGATTTCGTTCGGATACATGAAATCCGGAAGTACAGCTTCCTTCTTCGGAAAAGGCAGTGCCGTAAACGGATTTATATCGACGCATTCCCTGTCAGCCAAATAATTATAGTAGCTTCGGAGCGTCGATATTTTCCTCGATACCGTTGATTTTTTTAAATTGCGTTCATACAGCATTGCCAGATAGTTTCTTGCATCCATATATTTAAACGATGGAACCGATAAACTTTCTCTCTTTAAAAAAGTTATGAACTCATGAATATCATGATCATAACTTTTTATAGAATGATCTGAAAAATTACGCTGATACTTGAGCATACGCAGGAAATCATTAACGTAAATTTCAACCACCTCATTCTTTGTCTGAATTTTATCATAATTTAAATTATTTATCCAAGCAATACAATAGTCACCTGTCCATAAATAAACAACATTAGCTATTTTAAACCATTTTTAAAGAAATTGCACTTAATTGTACAAATATTTATAATTCTGTCGAAATGGAAGACAATAAAGGCGCTTACATTAGCGCCAACAGCAAAAAACCGCCCACGCGGGCGGTTCACTCTTAGCTTGCGTCTTCTGTGTAATCGCAGTTCGTACATTTAACCTGCGCTTTTTTGCCTTTCTTCGTTTCGACCAGATAGTGTTCGCATTTCGGGCAGTCGCGTCCGATAGGACGGTCCCATGAGACGAAGTCACATTCAGGGTAGCGTTCGCAGCCGTAGAAGATTCTGTTTCTCTTCGATTTGCGTTCGACAACTTCCCCTTCTTTACAAGTCGGGCATTTAACGCCGATTTCCTTAACGATTGCTTTGGTGTTGCGGCAGTCAGGGAAATTCGAGCATGCCATGAATTTGCCGTAGCGACCCATTTTATAAACCATCGGAGATCCGCATTTCTCACAGTCTTCTCCGACCGGTTCATCTTTAATTTCAATTTTTTCCATCTCTTCTTCCGCGCGTTCCACCTGCGGACTGAATCCTTTGTAGAACTCATCGATCACTTCGCGCCATTCTTTATCGCCTTCAGCGACCGAGTCGAGACTTTCCTCCATATTGCGTGTAAACGCAATATCGATAATGTCCGGGAAATATTCCACGACCTGCTCGTTTACAATTTCACCGATTTCTGTCGGGATAAAACGCTTCTGGTCCATGCGGACATAGTTGCGTTTTTGAATCGTATCGATTGTCGGTGCGTATGTTGACGGACGTCCGATTCCCGATTCTTCAAGCGTTTTAACGAGACGCGCTTCGGTAAATCTCGGCGGCGGCTGCGTAAAGTGCTGGGCCGGCTCAATTTTTTCAGATGTCACTGTCTCGCCTTCGTTCATTTCGGGAAGTTTGCTGTTTAAATCATCTTCTTCGTCATCCGAACCTTCAATATAAATTTGCATAAACCCTTTAAATTTAATCGTCTGGCCCGTGCTTCTAAAGAGCACGCCGTTGTTACTTAAATCAATTTTAACAGTATCCAGTATTGCCGGTGCCATCTGGCTCGCTATAAAGCGATCCCAGATCAGTTTATACAGACGGTGCTGGTCGCGGCTTAAGTACTGTTTCATATTATCCGGTGTGCGGTTTGCCGATGTCGGGCGTACTGCTTCGTGTGCATCCTGGGCTGCCGCTTTGTTCGATGATTTCTGTGTTCCGGTAAATTCTTTGCCGTAGGCTGATTCAATTAAATCGTAAGCTTCATCTTTGGCAGTATTCGAAATACGCGTCGAGTCCGTTCTCATATAAGTAATCAGACCGACCGTACCTTCTTTTTTAATATCGATACCTTCATAGAGCTGCTGGGCAAGCATCATCGTTTTACGCGCTTTAAAATTCAGTTTGCGCGCCGCTTCCTGCTGGAGAGAAGATGTTGTAAACGGCTGTGCCGGATAGCGTTTCTTCTCTTTTTTCTCTACGGAATCGATGTGGAAGTCGTTGCCTTTCAGCTGATTTAATACTTTATCGACATCGTCTTTAGTTTTTAGTTTGGTCTTCTGCTTGTCTTTCTCAAGCTTATTGAATTTACCTGTAAATTTCGAACGCCCTGTTTTAAATGTTCCTTCGATAGACCAGTATTCTTCCGGAACGAATTTACGGATTTCATTTTCACGGTCGATAATCAGCTTCAGTGCCACTGACTGCACACGTCCCGCCGATAGTCCTTTTTTCACTTTCTTCCATAATACAGGCGAAATATTGTAACCTACCAGACGGTCGAGTATGCGACGGGCCTGCTGGGCATCTACCAGCTGCATATCGATTTCTGCTGGTGTTTTAAAACTTTCCTTCACCGCGTCCTTTGTAATTTCATTGAAAACTACGCGGTAATAATCATTGTCCGGTCCGAGCGCATGGCTTAAATGCCAGGCAATTGCTTCCCCTTCCCTATCGGGGTCACTTGCGAGAAATACTTTTTTCGCTTTTTTTGCTTCTTTTTTCAATTCTTTCAATAACGGGCCTTTACCCCGTATCGTAATATATTTAGGTTCGTAATTATTTTCTGTATCAATTCCAGTCTGACTGCGCGGAAGATCTCTCACGTGTCCCATGGAAGCAATTACTTTATATCGTTTACCGAGGTACTTTTCAATCGTCTTTGCTTTCGCAGGTGATTCTACGATAACTAAATTGTCTGCCACTCTGCTGCCTCCTAATTTACTTTTAATCTATACAAGTCCAAATGATACACAGTTAAATTTTACTTTGTCAATAAAAATCGATTTATTATAATATTCAGCGTTCCGGAATTCAGACGAAATCACTCTGTATATCCTCTGCTTCCGTGACGATAGTTGCACCTTCTTTCAGGCGCAAGTTGGTGCCTTTAGACAGCGCTGAAGTAATGCTTCCCGGCAGGCAGTAAGCGTTCCGGTTCTCATCGAGCGCCATTTCGAGCGTAATAAGACTGCCGCTTTTTTCTTCCGCTTCAGTCACCAGCACACCGCGGGCGCACCCGGCAATAATTCTGTTTCTGGCCACAAACTGCCATTTTTGAATTGGAGTATCCGGCGGATATTCGCTGATGGTCAGATGGTTTTTCTCCATTTCAGTGCGGATGCCCGCCGTCGTTTTCGGATAATGCGTATTATGACCGAAGGCGAGCACACCGATTGTCTTTATGTTATGTGAAAGTGCTGTCCGGTGGGCCGCTTCATCTGCCCCGTAGGCAAGTCCTGATATAATAGCAATGTTTTTTAAAGACGGCAAGAGGAGCTCGAGAGATTTTCTGGTATAGGCGGTCGCCTTTCTGCTCCCGACGACCCCGAGCATCTCTTCCTTTAAAAGAGCAGCATTCCCCCGGTAATATAATATGTAGGGAAAATCATAAATTTCTTTCAGCAATGCCGGATAAAGCCCGTGCTCATGCGTAAGATAGCCGATGTTATCCCTGTCGAGACGAGCTATAATTTTCTTTCTGTCGAGCGACCCTGCATAGTTAATTTTCTTTTTTAATTCAGGCGAAATCCAGCTCTTATTTAAGAGTGTCAAATATTCTTTAGCAGTGACCCCTGCAAAACTCAGCAATAGTAAATCCATAAACATCCCCCTGTTATTCCGATACTTATATTATAGATGTTTCTCAGGAATTTCAGATATCATTTTGCCGACAAAACCTTCCAGAAAAAGACAAAAAAAGACGATAATCCATGCGGATTACCGTCTGATTCACTCACTTAGCTGAGTTATATTTCATTTATTTTACAGTCAGGCATTTTTCGTAAAGCCCGTCTTCTTTTTTGATGCGCTCGATAAGCGTTTCACCAATTTCAGAAGGTGTTGCAGCTGTTTCAATTCCGCATTCGTTCATAATACGGATTTTTTCATCAGCTGTCCCTTTACCGCCTGAAATAATCGCACCGGCATGGCCCATGCGTTTCCCTGGAGGTGCAGTCTGTCCGCCGATGAAGCCGACAACAGGTTTAGTCATGTTATCGCGAACCCACTCTGCCGCTTCTTCTTCAGCAGTACCGCCGATTTCCCCAATCATTACTACAGCGTAAGTTTCAGGATCTTCGTTGAATTCTTTTAATACATCGATAAAGTTCGTTCCGTTAACAGGGTCTCCGCCGATACCGACAGCAGATGTCTGGCCGACACCTTCCTGTGTTAACTGGTGAACTGCTTCATAAGTTAACGTCCCTGAGCGTGATACAACACCGACGTGTCCTTTTTTGTGGATATAGCCGGGCATAATACCGATCTTAGTTTCATCGGCAGTAATAACACCCGGACAGTTCGGTCCGATAAGACGCGTGTTTTTATCTTCTAAATAACGTACAACTTTAACCATGTCGAGTACCGGGATGTGCTCGGTAATACAAATTACGAGGTCAAGCTCAGCATCTGCAGCTTCCATGATTGAGTCCGCTGCGAATGGAGCCGGCACGTAAACTACCGATACAGTTGCGCCAGTTTCTTTTTTAGCTTCTTCTACAGTGTTGAATACAGGAACGCCTTCAACATCTTGTCCGCCTTTACCAGGTGTCACACCAGCAACAATCTGAGTACCGTACTCAAGCATCTGCTTCGTGTGGAATAGTGCTGTTGAACCGGTAATACCCTGTACAATTACTTTAGTATTTTTATCTACAAATACAGCCACAATATATTCCTCCGTTATTATTTATTTTCGTTTACAGCAGCGATGATCTTCTGAGCACCTTCAGCCATTGTGCCTGCCGGTGTGATTGCAAGACCTGAATCTGCAAGAATTTGTTTACCTTCTTTAACGTTTGTACCTTCCAAACGCACTACAAGAGGTATTTCAAGACCGACATTATTGACAGCCTCAACGACACCTTCAGCGATAACGTCACACTTCATAATGCCGCCGAAAATGTTTACAAAGATTCCTTCTACTGCTTTATCGCTTAAAATAAGTTTGAACGCTTCAGTAACTTTCTCAGCAGTCGCGCCGCCCCCTACGTCGAGGAAGTTGGCAGGTTTTCCGCCGAAGTGGTTAATCGTATCCATCGTTGCCATAGCAAGTCCGGCACCGTTAACCATACAGCCGATGTTACCTTCTAAGGCGATGTATGCTAAATCGTGTTTTGAAGCTTCGATTTCTTTTTCATCTTCTTCATCGAAGTCGCGTAATTCAACGATATCTTTGTTTCTGTATAAAGCGTTCGCATCGAAGTTAACTTTCGCGTCAAGCGCAATAACTTCGCCGTCGCCTGTCGTAACAAGCGGGTTGATTTCCATAATTGCTGCATCTTTTTCGATAAACACATCGTATAAAGAAAGCATTAATTTAGCTGCTTTGTTTACTGATGCTGTTGGAATATTAATATTGAAAGCAAGTCTCTTAGCCTGGAAAGGCAGAAGACCTACTGCAGGGTCAATCACTTCTTTAAAAATCTTTTCAGGAGTTGCTTCTGCCACTTCTTCGATTTCAGTTCCGCCTTCTTCAGAACCCATTAATGTTACGCGGTTCGTCGCGCGGTCAATTACGAAACCTAAGTAGTATTCGCTGTCGATATCGCAGCCTTCTTCAATCAGAAGACGTTTGATTTCAGTCCCGTCCGGACCGTTCTGATGAGTAACTAAGACTTTGCCTAACAGTTCTTCGGCATATTCTTTAACCTCATCGACAGATTTTGCTATCTTAACGCCGCCTGCTTTACCACGGCCACCTGCGTGGATTTGAGCTTTGACAACGTAGACATCTGAATCAAGTGTTTTTGCAACTTCAACTGCTTCTTCTGGTGTAAGAGCAACGTCACCTTTAGGTACGTTTACACCCATTGAGCGAAAAATTTCTTTTCCTTGATACTCATGGATATTCATGATTTTCCTCCTAAGACTTTTTAATAAAGCTTACATACTCAATTATAGGAAACCCATCGTTGAATGTAAACGTGTAACTGGTAACTAATGAAACAAATTATTGTTATTTTAAGAAAGTTTGAAAAATAAATCACAAGTTGCAGAAAATATGATTCGAAACCGTAAGAATATACTTTTTTGCTATTAAAAGTTTGTGAATTTTCATACTTAAATTTGTCCGCTGGTCATACTTTTTACCGGTTCAAAAGTTTTTCTGTGGATAGGTGTTGCCCCGTATTTATGCAAAGCTTCAAGATGCGCTTTTGTGCCGTAGCCCTTATGCTTCAAAAAGCCGTAATCCGGATATTCATCCTCGTATTCTGCCATCATTAAGTCACGAGTTGTCTTTGCGATTATCGAAGCGGCTGCAATTGAATTGGAGACCGCATCACCTTTTATAAGCGAGGTCTGCGGAATATTATTGCCGAGCGTCATCGCATCGATCAGTAAATGATCAGGCGTCCGCGGAAGATTATCAATCGCGCGCTGCATGGCAATTTTCGTCGCCTCATAAATATTGTGCTTATCGATTTCCGCCGCTGTCGCAATGCCGATACCGTACTCAGCGTGCTCCATAATTTCTTCGCGCAGAGCAAGCCTCTTTGACTCAGGTACTTTTTTAGAGTCATCGAGGCCGATTATTTTATAATCATCCGGCAGAATCACAGCCGCAGCTACCACGTCGCCCGCAAGCGGTCCGCGCCCTGCTTCATCGACACCCGCGAGACTGGCAGCGGGATGCTCGTTTTCATGGCGCATCATCGTGTCGTAATGCTCCAGGAGCGCCCTTTCTTTTTGGAGGAGGCGCGCCCTTCTGTTAAGCGCGCTCTGTACACCTTTTCGTTCGTCTTCGTGAAAAGGCGAGGCAGTTAAATCTGCCAGGGTTTTTATCTTGTCAATTTCGAGTTTAATATCGCTTATCTTCATATAATCATTCCGCACTCTCTGCGAGGTCGAAGGTAAAACGCCCGATTTTAGCATCGCGTGTATCGTAGATAACTCTTTCTGTCACGCGCTCGTAGTCGATTTCATTGCCGCTCATTTTAAAGCCGCGCGACTGGCCGATTGCATCAAAAATTTCCACGATTTCGGTGTTTTCATCGATGTTAATATTGTAAAACTGTTTGAGCGCATCAAGGTGATGCTCCTGCATGAATTTAAGGGCAAAGATCGCAATGTCGTCGAGGTTCACGACGTTATCCTTAATTGCACCCGTCAGCGACAGTTTCTGTCCGATTGACTCGTCTTCGAATTTCGGCCAAAGCACACCCGGAGTGTCGAGCAGTTCCATCTTAGTTCCCGCCTTAATCCACTGCTGCGCTTTCGTCACGCCCGGCGTGTTGCCGGTTTTCGCCACTTTTCGTTTTGCTATATTATTAATAATCGTGGATTTGCCAACGTTCGGAATTCCGACAATCATTGCTCTGATCGCACGCGGATTAATGCCTTTACGCTCCATGCGTTCAAAGATTTCTTTCGTCGCTTCAACGACTGTGTTTTCAATTTTCTTCAACACGTTCGGCTCCTTACCGTTCAGCGCTATAGGATAAACTCCTTCAGCCTTCAGGCGGTTAATCCAGCGATCCGTTTCCTTGTTATTCGCCATATCTTTCTTATTCAGTACAACCACTCTCGGCTTATCACCGATGACGTGATCGAGCATCGGATTTTTGGAAGCATAGGGAATGCGCGCGTCCAGTATTTCTATAACGACGTCCACCTTCTTCAAACTCTCTTCAATCTGGCGGCGCGCCTTCGCCATATGCCCCGGGAACCAGTTAATTGACATCTTCGGTTGCCCCTTTCTGTATTGTTATTTTTAAAATTTGATTTTCTTGTGTTTTGTTTATTCCTCTTGTATTTTATCATGATTTTGGGCGGGATGTGAGGAGGATTGGGTTTTGTCAGACACTGTCAAAGCCACGGTGTCCGACAAATCCTGTTATCGGACACTATCAAAGCCACGGTGTCCGACAAATCCCGTTATCGGACACTGTCAAATCTACGGTGTCCGACAAATACTGTTATCGGACACTGTCAAAACTGCGGTGTCCGACAAATACTGTTATCGGACACTGTCAAAACTGCGGTGTCCGACAAATACTGTTATCGGACATTGTCAAATCTACGGTGTCCGACAAATCCTGTTATCGGACACTGTCAAAACCGCGGTGTCCGACAAATCCCGTTATCGGACATTGTCAAATCCACGGTGTCCGACAAATCCCGTTATCGGACATTGTCAAATCCACGGTGTCTGACAAATCCCGTTATCGGACACTGTCAAAACTGCGGTGTACGACAAATCCCGTTATCGGACACTGTCAAATCTACGGTGTCCGACAAATCCCGTTATCGGACACTGTCAAAGCCACGGTGTCCGACAAATCCCGTTATCGGACACTGTCAAAGCCACGGTGTCCGACAAATCCAATAAATATCTTATCAGTTAAGATAATCTTTATATTTACGGGTATTCTGCTCTTTTTTCATCGCTTCAGTAAAATCATAGTACTTAAATATATAATTACTTGATTTATATCTGCCTGCAGCATCACAGTACTTATTCAAAATTCTCTGGAGGGTGCGCACGTTAACAGCTCCCCCCGTAAACCCCATCATCCTCCGGCTGGTCATCTCCAAATCTCCAAATAAATATTTAAAATCGCTGATAGCTCTCACTAGATGAGTTTCGTTACTTTCCCGGGAGCCGCAGCTGAGGCATAGATGATGAAAACTTTGTTTTTCCAGCTTAAAGCTCCCGCACCCGCCGCAGTATAGTCCGTGCCTGACCATATCGAATTCGACGCGGAGTTTAAAATAAGGATTTGGCACGATGTGACGCTCAATCACATCTGCAAGTTCTGAAGCAGAAGCACCGCTGTATTCATTTTCAAAGCTTCGGAAATAACTACGCATGGCATAGCGCAGCACAAAGTGCTGAAAGAGAGCTTCCTCCCCTCCGGAAACCCTGAATTCTTCATGAGGAAAAACCAGTTTTCCGGACACTTCAAAATCAAAAGATACGGCTCGTTTCAACCTCACAAGCTTTCCAACAGCGCGCCTGAGCTGACTCAGCGCGTCGTCCGGGAGAGCGTAATCCCCTCTGTACCAGGTTGTCCCTTCCACCCGGTAATCGCCTGAAAAATTTTTAATTTCGTTAACGGTAATACCGGACTCACTAACGATTAAAGTGTCGTACTGGGTGACAGATCCTTCAATCTGTAAATATAAATCACGGAAAACATATAAATTACTGTGCCCCGCCTCGTCAAACAGTAAATCATAGGCGCGCTCGCCGGCAGCGCCGCGCCGAAGTCTCCATAAATGTTCCTCAGATTTTTTATCGAGTCCTCGCCGCCTTGACAAAGCCTGATAGTACAGCAGTTCTTCCGGATCCTTCCGTTCAGTCAAAAACATTTGCACCGCCTCCACAAAGTAAATTTGCTACTTCATTTATACAACGGCCCGGCAGCATAATACAACATTTATTAACTTTAGTTAACATTAAAATTAATCAAAAAAATACCCAGACCAAAACTGGTCCGGGTATGATAAAGTGCCTTATCGGATTTCTCTGATGCGGGCAGCTTTACCGCGCAGGTTGCGCAGGTAGTAAAGTTTAGCACGGCGTACGCGTCCACGGCGGACAACGTCGATTTTTTCGATTTTAGGCGTGTGTACAGGGAATGTACGTTCAACACCAACACCGTAAGAAATTTTACGTACAGTGAAAGTTTCTGAAATTCCGCCTCCACGGCGTTTAATTACAACACCTTCGAAAAGCTGGATTCTTTCGCGGTCTCCCTCTACGATACGAACGTGAACTTTAACTGTGTCTCCTGCTTTGAATTCAGGAAGATCAGTTTTTAACTGGTCTTTAACGATAGAATTTAATAATTCCTGTGACATGATATATCTTCTCCTTCTTCCAATTATCTTGCCCGAGTTGCTTTGGCAGCGGATGATTGTGATATTTACGTGTATTTACACTCGTATAATATTACCATACAAATTGTGGCCATTCAATAAATTTTAAAATAAAACTGAACTTTATCCGTCCAAGAGATCCGGACGGCGTTCTTTTGTGCGTTTCAGACTTTCTTCGTGCCGCCATTCTTCAATCAGCTTGTGATTTCCGGACAAGAGCACATCCGGCACTTTCATGCCGCGGTATTCTCTCGGGCGGGTGTAATGCGGATGTTCAAGCATACCCGTCGAGAATGAATCTTCCTGATGGCTTGCTTCATTGCTCAGCACATCCGGAATCAGACGGACAATTGCATCAGTCATTGTCATCGATGCGAGCTCGCCGCCTGTTAAAACATAATCACCGATGGATACTTCATCGGTAACGAGCGAACGGATCCGCTCATCATAACCTTCATAGTGGCCGTTGATAAAGACAATGTTGTCTTCTTCAGCCAGCTCTTCAGCGAGTTTCTGGTCAAACGGCCTGCCCTGCGGGCACATTAAAATAACGCGCTTGTTATCGCCGATATCCAGACTGTCCATAGCGTTGAAGACAGGTTCCGGTTTTAAAACCATGCCTGCTCCGCCGCCATATGGATAATCATCGACTTTGTTATGTTTATCGTTTGAAAAATCACGGAAGTTAACCATATGATAATCGACGATGCCTTTGTCTTTGGCGCGTTTTAAAATAGATGCTCCGAGGACACCTTCGTACATGTCCGGAAACAATGTTAAATAATATATATTCATTAATCCAACAATCCTTCGAGTGGTGTAATTTCAACAAGCCCGCGGTCGAGATCGACCGTTTTAACGACCTGTTCGATATACGGAATTAAATATTCGCGCTCGCCTTCTATAACCCAGACGTCGTTTGCGCCGGTGAACATCACTTCAGAAATTTTACCGAGCTCGGTATTATCATCGAGATTAATAACCGTCAGGCCGACGATGTCACGAACGTGATACTCGTTCTCTTCAAGCTTGAGATCTTCTTCGTTTTCTTCGATAAAAACATCTTTGCCTTTTAAGTCGAGAATGTCGTTCATGTTCGACACCCCTTCAAACTTCAGCAGATGGAAGTTCTTATGCGTGCGGTAGCTTGCAATCGTCAGTACTTTACCGCCGATTTCCACCGTTTTCCCCGCTTGAAAACGTTCATCCAGAAAGTCGGAGTCGCTCAATATTTTAACTTCGCCGCGCACACCGTGGAAATTTACCAGTTTACCAATTTTAATTCGCAAGATGAACACCTCTTATAAAGAATAAAAAGACACACTGTTAAAGTGTGTCTTAATGCAAATCAACAAACACTTTCTTTGACGCGTCTCTGTCAGCGTTTGAAACAACGATGCGGAGCGCTTTAATAAAACGGCCGCCGCGGCCGATTATTCGCCCGACATCTGATTCGTGCACGCTTATTTTATACGAAACTTTATGCGGCGTCTCGTCACGATTAATAACGAGTTCTTCCGGATAATCCAGCATCGGTTCAAGAATTGTTTGAAGTAATTTGTCCATCGGAATTATTTCCCGAATTTAGCATTGTGGAACTGTTCCATGATGCCTTTGTCACTGAAGATGTTACGTACAGTGTCGCTTGGTTTAGCACCATTCTGCAACCACTCTAACGCTTTTTCGCTGTCTAGGACAACGTTATCTTCAGATTTAGAAACCGGGTTATATGAACCGATTTGTTCGATGATTCTACCATCTCTCGGGCTGCGTGCATCTGCAACTACGATACGGTAGTAAGGATTTCTTTTAGAACCCATACGAGTTAATCTAATTTTTACTGCCATGTGTGAAAACTCCTCTCTCTACTTCTTTTCGACTTACTTATCATAACAAACAAAAATACACATGTAAAGAGTTTTTTCTTTACATGTGTATTTTACTTTTAAAATGGCAGACCCATGCCGCCGAACGGGTTTCGGCCTTTCTTTTTGCCGCTCGTCATCTGTTTCATCATTTTCTTCATGTCGTTAAACTGTTTTAAGAGACGGTTGATTTCCTGCAGTGAACGACCGGAACCTTTAGCAATACGCTTTTTGCGGCTGGCGTTCAGTTTTTCAGGATTCTCGCGCTCATCGAGCGTCATCGAACGGATAATCGCCTGGACATGATCGATTTCCTTGCCTGAGAACTGCATTTTATCGAGTCCTTTAATTTTGTTTGCACCCGGCATCATTTTTAAGAGATCGTCCAGCGGTCCTAAGGTTTTCACCTGGTCCATCTGGCTCAAAAAGTCATCGAGTGTAAAACTCGAGTCCTTCAGTTTTTTCTCAAGCGCCTTCTGCTCATCTTCATTAACGTTGTCCTGTGCTTTTTCAATAATGGACAATACATCGCCCATGCCGAGTATGCGGGAGGCCATGCGTTCCGGGTGGAAGGCTTCGAGCCCGTCCATCTTCTCGGACACCCCGACAAACTTAATCGGTTTCTCAGTAACGGAGCGGATAGACAGTGCTGCTCCGCCCCGCGTATCGCCGTCGAGCTTCGTCAGCGTCACGCCCGTAATATCGAGCAGCTCGTTAAAACTTTCTGCGACGTTTACCGCGTCCTGTCCCGTCATCGCATCGACGACGAGCATAATTTCATCCGGCTTCGACAGTTCTTTAACATTTTTCAGCTCATTCATCAGTGCTTCATCGATGTGCAGACGGCCTGCCGTATCGATAATCACCGTATCGAGATGTTCTTCTTTCGCGTGCTGCAGCGCTTTTTCTGTAATTTCCTCCGGCTTGACCTGATCGCCGAGAGCGAAGACAGGAATATCGATTTGTTTTCCGACCGTCTCCAGCTGATCAATCGCTGCCGGACGGTAAATATCCCCCGCTACTAAGAGCGGGCGCTTATTGTGTTTTTTACGCAGGTGCAAAGCAAGCTTCCCTGCTGTTGTCGTTTTACCCGCACCCTGCAGGCCGACCATCATAATAACTGTCGGCGGTTTCTGCGCGAGATTAATTTTCTGATTTTCTCCGCCCATGAGCGATGTTAACTCTTCCTGAACGATTTTAATGACCTGCTGGCCGGGTGTTAAGCTCTGCATAACAGCCGAGCCGAGCGCGCGTTCTTTAACATCGTTCACGAACTGCTTCACGACTTTAAAGTTAACGTCCGCTTCAAGCAGTGCGAGGCGCACTTCGCGCATCATTAATTTAACGTCGGACTCCGTTACTTTACCTTTCCCTTTAATGCGGTCCATCGTGGACTGCAGACGTTCTCCAAGACCTTCAAAAGCCATAGTGCCGTCCTCCTTAATCCAATTTCTCTAATCTTTCGATTATTTTTCTGACGTCCTCGCTGATATTATCGCCGAGCTTATTTTTCAGCTCCGCGTACAGTTCGAGACGTTTATTAAAATTTTTATACATACCGAGTGTGGCCTCGTATTGTTCCAGCATATCGCGTGAGCGCTTAAGGTTATCATAGACAGCCTGCCGTGTCACGTTCATCTCTTCTGCGATTTCACTGAACTGAAAATCTTCCAGATAATACAGTTCAATATATTTCTGCTGTTTGTCAGTTAACAGAGACTGATAAAAATCATACAGATAATTCATCCGCATCGTGCGTTCTAAATCATTCGTCATCTTTATCTTCCTCTAATTTTTCTTCGAGTGTTTCCGACTCCTGAATCATATCAGCAAATAAGCCGTATACATAGTTTTCCGCATCGAACGGCTGCAGATCATCGAGCTGCTCGCCGAGTCCGACAAATTTAACCGGGATGCCGAGTTCGTTTTTAATAGCCAGCACAATACCGCCTTTAGCAGTACCGTCCAGTTTGGATAAAATAATGCCTGATACATCAGTGACTTCTTTAAAGGCTTTCGCCTGGCTGAGTGCGTTCTGCCCGGTTGTTGCGTCGAGCACGAGCAGTACTTCATGAGGCGCTTCAGGCACGACCTTCTGAATGACCTTTTTAATTTTAGACAGTTCGTTCATCAGATTGCCTTTATTTTGCAGACGGCCTGCTGTGTCACAGAATAAAATATCCGCCCCGCGTTTTTTTGCTGCGCTGACTGCATCGAACATTACTGCAGCGGGATCCGAACCTTCCGCCTGTTTAATGACATCGACCCCGACGCGGTCGCCCCAGACCTGGAGCTGGTTAATTGCACCGGCGCGGAAAGTATCTCCCGCAGCGAGCATAACCTTTTTGCCTTCCTGCGTATACTTGTGTGCGAGCTTGCCGATTGATGTCGTTTTGCCGACACCATTAACACCGACCATTAAGACGACAGTCAGCCCGTCTTCATTAATATTCATTTCATCCGAAACATCGCCGTTCTGCTCGTAAATTTCAACCATTTTTTCAACGATGGTTTCCCTGAGTTCAGATGTTTCCGTAATATTTTTAAGCTGGGCTTCGCGGCGCAGCTCTTCGGTTAATTCCATTACTGTATTAAAGCCGACATCGGCTGAAATCAGCACTTCTTCCAGTGCTTCGAAGAAATCTTCATCTACCGTACGGTAGCGTGCCATCAGCGCGTTGATATCCTGCTGGAATTTGTCGCGGCTCTTTTTAAGACCGACTTCAAATTTATAGCTGAGCTGTTCCTGCTCCCATTCTTCAAACTCATCGAGCGAAATCAGGCCGTCATCGAGCTTATCCGTCTGTACTTCAAGCGATGCAGGTTCTTGTTCCTGTTTTTTCTTCTTGCGTTTAAAACGGTCAAAAATCCCCATTAAATTCCTTCCTTTCCTGCCGGTTCTGGTTCTTCATAATTTTTTAAATCCACGCTGATCAATTTCGTGACACCTTGTTCCTGCATAGTGACACCGAACAGCCGGTCCGCTTCTTCCATCGTACCCTTACGGTGAGTAATAACGATAAACTGCGTATCAGCTGACAGCTTTTTCAAATATTTTGCATATCTCGTGACATTCGCTTCGTCGAGTGCCGCTTCAACTTCATCGAGAATAATAAACGGACTCACTTTCACCCGGAGTACACTGAACAGAAGACTGATTGCGGTCAGTGCACGTTCGCCGCCTGACAGAAGCGACAGCGATGACAGTTTTTTACCCGGCGGTTCGGCAAATATTTCTATGCCGGAATCCAGATAATTCCCTTCTTCAAGAAGGCGCAGTTCCGCCCGGCCTCCGCCGAACATATCGGTAAATACTTCCTGGAAGTAATCGTTCACCTGATAGAATGTTTCTTTGAAACGCGCTGCTACTGCTTCATCCATTTCACTGATGACGTCGAGGAGGGTCTGGCGTGCTTCGATTAAGTCATCTTCCTGCTCTTTTAAGAACGTATAACGCTCATTAACAAGCCCGAACTCTTCAATGGCACCGATATTAACGGGGCCGAGTTCTTCAATACTCTTCTTGTTCAATGTAATTTTCTGACGTTTTGCTTCAATGTTTTCGAAACTCTCAAATTGCCCGAGAGCAAGTTCATAAGTCATTTTATAATTGTCGCTTAAGTATGTCATTTTATTTTCAATTTGTGTATCTAAACCTTCGCGGGCAGCGGAATCAGTTCTCAGCTGTTCCTGGCTGCTGTCGGCGGATTTTCGCAGTTCACTTTCAGCTGCGGTTTTCTTCTCGTGCTCTTCTTTAATTGCCGCGAGTTTGCCGGTAATCGTTCCGAACCTCGTGTTCAGTTCGTCGAGGGCAGCTGATAACTGCACTTTGCTGTCTTTCAGTTCAGCGATGTTCATCGTCGAAAGATCATCGTTGATCATCTCCGCTTCGCTTTTCGTGTTATCAATATTATGCTTTAAGTTATCGATGTTATCACGGAGACGTTCAAGTGCCGCCTCGGTAAAACGGATTTCGCCGTCTATTGATATTTTATCATTATTCAGCTGCTGCAGTTCACTTTGAAGCTGTGAAATTTGAGTTTCTTTCTCGCTCTTCGACCGGCTCATCATATCGATGCGCGTATTAATATCACCCATCTGCTGAGTATAAATTTCAATTTTCCCATCGTAGTCGCCCGTCCCGGTGTCCGGAGAGAGGCTAGCTACTTCACTCTTAAGTTCAGCCGCAGCAGCAGTTTTATTCGAGAGTTTAAAATCAAGCTGTGTGACTTCAGACTGGAGCGCGTCATGGTTTTCACCAAGTTTTGTGCCCGCTTCCTCGAGCTGCTTCAGTTCTACAGTCGCCCCGGCAATCTGATTTGCTGTCTTGTCGACTGCCTCTTTCAGCACTGCTGTCTGTGTTGTATACTCTTTAATTTTTTCTGTAATTCCTGCAATTTCCTTCTTCGTTTCCATAATGGAGCCTTTACGGTTTTTTGAACCGCCGCTCATTGCCCCGCCCGGCATAATCGTTTCACCGTCCATCGTAATGATGCGGACACGCTGGCCGGTTGCTCTTGCCATGGCAGAAGCATCGCTCAAATCCTTAACGACAACTGTCGTATTTAAGAGATGCAGGAGCACTTTCCGGTATTCGCGTTTAATATCTGCAACTTCCGATAAAACCTGGTAATCGATATTTGACGCTTCAAGAGATTTTTCAACATCGACTGAAAGATAACGTTCACGAATTGTATCCAACGGCAGGAAAGTCGCAAAACCAAAGTTTTTCTGCTTTAAAAAGGCAATTGCAGTACGCGCGTTATGTTCGACATCCATAACGATATTCTGACTGGCCTGGCCGAGTGCTGTATCGAGAGCCGTCATATATTCAGACGGTGCCGATATCAGTTCGCCGACGGCGCCGATAACACCGGGAATGCTGTCTTTGTTTTTGAGTACAGCCCGGACGCCGGGATAATATCCCTGATAGTTCTCCGACATATTTTTCAGCATATCGAGTTTCGACTGCTGGTTCTGAATAAAGTTTTCAGCCCGGCTGTAATCACTTTTAGCCTTGTCGTACTGCTCGTTCAGATCATTCAGTCTGAGACGGGTATCTTTATAATCCGTGCGCGTAGCGGTTAACTCACCCTCCGCTTCAGCCAGCATCTGTTTTTTCTCATCAAGAATACTCTTTAATTCCTCAGCTTCAGCATCGAGCGCTTCCAGACGTTCCTTTTTATACTGGATACTGTCAGCTATTTTTGACTGTTCATCGCGGCTCCGGCGTTTATCGTTTTCGAGGGTGGTTTTCTTAACCATCAGCTCGTAATATTCATCTTTCAGCTTTTCAATATCGCTGTCATCTGTCGACTCTACGACAGCGAGCTCGCGTTTTTTGTCTTTGACGGCTTTTATCAATTCAGCCTGCCTGGATGTTAACTCAGCCTGCTTCTTTTCTTCTTGTGACAGCTCTTTTGTTAAGCCATTTAAATCTTCTTCGTAATTTTTAAGACGGGTATTCAAATCCTGCTTCAGCGTTTCTTTGTTCGTTTCACGTTCGGCATAGAGTGCGATACGCCCTTCGATTTTTTCGAGTTCCCGCGTCGTCTGAAGAAGTTCCTGATTTAAGCTGCGCTCTTCCTGCTGCAGTCTTTCCCGCTCTTCTTCAAGGGAGTTAAGCTCGGTAAGCACTTCTTTCAGCGTAGTGCGGGCATGTTCTAAGCCTGACTCCTCTTTTTGAATCCTTGCGGTAATTTCATCGAGTTCTGTAAGAAGCAGTTTCGTATCGTAGACATTGACCTCGATATCGCTTTGTGTCATTTCTTCTTTCAGCGCAAGGTACTCTTCTGCGATGGCACTTTCTTTTTCCAGACGGTGTACCCGGGAACTGATTTCTTCGATAATATCGTGAACACGCGACAGGTTCTGCTTCGTGTCGTCGAGACGTTTTTCCGACTCGTGCTTGCGGTTTTTATACTTCATTACACCCGCAGCTTCCTCGATAATCTTCCGGCGCTCAAGCGGTTTCGCCTTTAAAATTTCATCGACCTGCCCCTGGCTGATAATATTATATGCATTCTTTCCGAGACCGGAGTCTAAAAACAGCTCTGTAATATCTTTCAGTTTAGCTTTTTCACTGTTGATAAAATACTCGCTGTCCCCGCTTCGGTACAGTTTTCTTGAAATAACCACTTCATTGCTTGAACCGAGTACATGGTCGTCATTGTTTAAAATCAGACTGACCGAGGCGCTGTTCATCGGCGTCCGGCTGTCCGTGCCGTCAAAAATAATATCTTCCATTTTCGAACCGCGCATCACGCGGGCCGACTGTTCACCGAGTACCCATCTGATTGCATCGGTGATATTGCTTTTGCCGCTCCCGTTCGGACCGACGACAGCAGTGACCCCGCTGTCAAACTTTATATTGACCTTATCTGCAAATGATTTAAAACCATGTGCATCGATTTGCCTTAAAAATACCATATGTCCCTACACCTCTTGGCCAAGTGCCCTAAGTGCACTTTTAGCTGCTTGTTGTTCTGATTCTTTTTTCGATAAACCGGCACCCGTGCCGTGCACTTCGCCGCCAATTGATACTTCTGTTTCAAAGCGGCGGTGATGGCTCGGGCCTGTCGAGCTCACGAGTTCATAAGTGACACTCAGTGAGAATGCCTGATGCGAATATTCCTGCAGCATCGTTTTATAGTCGATAATTGCATTGTAATCTTCAGACGAAATATGCGGAAAAACGAAGTCGCTTAAAAATTTCCATACCCCGCCTTGTCCCTGATCTAAATACAGGGCGCCAAGAAAGGCTTCAAAAGCATCACTGACGATTGAGGGCCGGCTTCTGCCGCCGGTTTTTTCCTCGCCGCGTCCGAGCAGAATTAAGTCCGGCATATCGAGTTTCGAGGCAAATACTACAAGTGAAGGTTCACACACGATATTCGCACGAAGTTTTGTCAGCCTGCCTTCAGGCAGCTCTTCGTATTTGTTAAAAATATGATCTGATACCATCAATTCTAGTACTGCATCGCCGAGAAATTCGAGCCGCTCATTGTTATATCTTTTATCAAGCCCGAGATCGTTAATATAGGAACTGTGCATGAAGGCCTGCTGATAAAGACCGGGTCTGTCCGCTTTAATATTAATTTTATCCGCGAATTTCTTAAACATTACATTAAATTTATCCAGTTTATCTTGTGCTGATGAGTCCGTTTTAACTTTGTCCAGCACGATTTCGAAATCCATATATCCACCTCTTTTATTTTACTATTTCCTGTATTTATTCACAAAGAAAAATCCACTTCATCATAAGTGGATTTTTCAAGTGTTTTATTGTTCTTTTTCTATTTTATCAATGAAATCCAGTGCGTCGCCTACTGTGTTGATTTTTTCAGCTTCCTCATCCGGAATTTCCATATCAAACTCATCTTCAAGTTCCATCACCAATTCAGCGATATCAAGTGAGTCTGCACCAAGGTCATCTTTAAAAGATGCTTCTCTTGTTACTTTTTCTTCATCGATGCCGAGTTTGTCAACGATGATGTCTTTAATTTTGTCAATATTAGCCATTGTTTCTTCACCTCCCTTAAATAATAGCACAGCTTTTAACCCATGTACATACCGCCGTTGACGTGTATAATCTGGCCTGTAATATACGATGCTTTATCACTTGCAAGGAAACTGACTGCGTTCGCAATATCCTTCGTTTCTCCGAAGTGCTTCAGCGGAATCTGCTGCAGCATGCCCTCTTTAATATCATCTCCGAGCACATCTGTCATGTCGCTCTTAATGAATCCCGGCGCGACACCATTGACAGTAATGTTTTTCGAGGCCAGTTCGCGTGCCACTGATTTTGTCATACCGTCGATTGCCGCTTTCGTCGCCACATAGTTCGTCTGCCCGGCATTGCCGAGCGAACCGACGATGCTTGAAATATTAATGATGCGTCCCGACTTCTGGCGGATCATCGGCCGCGATACGCTCTTAATAACGTTAAAGGCACCTTTAATATTCACGTCGACAACATCGTCAAACTCACTCTCTTTCATGCGCATTAACAGATTGTCGCGTGTAATTCCCGCGTTATTGACAACGATATCGATGGAACCGTACGTATCGGTAATATGTTTAATCATCGCTTTCACGTCATCGGCATTCTGCACGTGGCACTGATAGCTCTCAGCAGTGCCGCCGTTTGACTTAATCTCTTCGACGACCGCATCCGCTTTATCTTTTGAACCTGAATAGTTCACGATAACCGTATGCCCTTCCGCTCCGAGTGTCAGGGCAATTTCGCGGCCGATACCGCGCGAAGCGCCTGTGACCAATGCTGTTTTACTCATTTAAAAACACCTCTGCCTGTTCGAATGTATCGATATTTGAAGTAGCTATTTCTTTCGTAATTTTGCGTACCAGTCCCGACTGGACTTTCTTCGGCCCGACTTCAATTGCTTCAGTCACACCGAGTTCTGCTGCTGTTTCCACGCATTCCACAAAACGCACCGGGTGCGTAATCTGTTCAACGAACTGATGTTTAATCACGCCGGCTTCAGTTTCAGCCTTGGCGCTGACATTTTGGATGACCGGAATTTCTGCATCTTGAAAAGTAATCTGTTCAGTAAATTCTTTAAACTGAAGACGGGCAGGCTCCATTAAGTGAGAGTGGAAAGCACCCGATACTTTTAATGGAATAATCCGGCGTGCGCCACGTTCTTTCGCCAGTTCCTTAAAGCGGTCAACCGCTTCTTTATCTCCTGATACAACCACCTGATCCGGTGCGTTAATGTTGGCAGGCACAACTTTTGTCTTACCGTCTGACGCACTGATGCATGCTTCTTCAAGATCTTTAAAGCCCATGCCGATTACAGCCGCCATAGCGCCTGAGTCCGCCCGGCTCATTAATTCACCACGCGTTGTGACAAGTCTCACACCGTCTTTTAAAGTTACAACACCAGCATGAACAAGCGCCGGCAGTTCGCCGAGCGAGTGGCCGAGCAGATAGTCGCCTTTTAAGCCAGTCGCAGCAAGTACTGCCAGACTGTGGGCAAATAAGGCAGGCTGCGTGTATTTAGTATCATTTAATCTTGCGTCATCTTCAGAGAACATTATTTCTTTTAAGTCAAAATCAACATATGAAAAAATTTCGTCGAGTACAGCGCGGGCTTTATCGTTTTGTTCATATAAATCTTTTGCCATCCCGCCGTACTGGGCACCCTGCCCCGGAAAAATAATTAATCTACTCATCATTTTCACCTATTAATTCTTTTATTTTGTCAATCGTACCTGAGTCTGCCATGATTTTCGCCTGTTTTACCGCATTGACGATGGCAGTTGCATCTGAAGAACCGTGAGCCTTAATTACATTACCCTGCAGCCCCATGAGCGGCGCACCGCCGAATTGTCTGTAATCAAGCATGTTTTTAAGTTCCTGGAAATCATTTTTCAAAGCGAGAGCCGCAAGTTTATTTACCGGATTTTTCAGCATGATTTTCTTCACTTCGCCGAGCAGGCTTGAAGATGTGCCTTCAATTGTCTTTAAGACAACATTACCGGTAAAACCGTCGGTCACCGCAATATCTATATCACCTGATAAAATATCGCGCGTTTCAAAGAAGCCTGCAAAATTCAGTCCGCTGTTTTTTAAAAGCTGATAGGTTTCTTTTGTCAGTTCAGTCCCTTTAATCTCTTCACTGCCGTTGTTAATCAAACCGATTGAAGGATTTTTGCGGCCTTCAATATTTTCCATATACACGCTTGCCATTTGTGCAAACTGCAGCAGATGGTTCGGTTTGTTTTCCGAATTAGCACCCATATCCAGCATCAGCATGCCTTTGTCAGAAGTTGTCGGCAGCATCGTTGTAATCGCAGGGCGTTCAATCCCTTTAATACGCTTCACACCGAACAGACCCGCACTCATAATTGCACCTGTGTTGCCTGCTGACACAACCGCATCCGCTTCACCGTCGGCTACAGCTTTCACTGCTCTCACCAGGGAACTGTCTTTTTTTCTTCTGACAGATTTTACCGGGTCATCTTCCGATTCGATTTTTTCTGTCACTTCAATGAAAGTTATCCGCGGGTGGTTCCCGCTGTAGCTGCCCGGCATACCAAACGCCAGAATCTCTACATCATCAAAAGTATCTGCTGCCTGCAGAACACCTTCTTCTATCGCTTTTGGGGCATTGTCTCCGCCCATTAAATCTACAGCAATTCTAGCCATCGTCTATTCACCTTCATTTTTATAATACATCTCAAATTTTCCTGTAAAAATTACTTTGCCATCGACTTTTGATTCCACTTCGATGTGCGCTTTATTATTGTCCATAGTCGTTACTTTCGCTTTTGCGACAACTTTATCGTTTAATTTCGCCGGACGCTTAAAATCCACCGCCGCATGCTGTGTCAGCGCGAGCGGCTCATCGATTAAAGCAACGCAGAGCGAATTCGCCTGTGCGAACAGAAAATGACCCCGTGCAATTTGATTCTTTTCAAACACGTGACTTTCCTCAACGATAAAAAGCGACAGCGCGCTCTTATTCAGTTCAATATCGATAATTTCCCCGACTACTTCCTGAATTGACAGTGAGCGGATTTTATCAACACCCTCACGCGCCACATTTTTAATGCGTGCACGCAGCTCAGGAATGTTCAGTTCCAGTCGGTCCAGACGTATCGTTTGAATCGATACACCGAAAATATTCGCCAGCTGCTCATCCGTCAAAAACGGATCATCGGAAATATGAGACTCCAAACTCGATTGACGCTCCTGTTTTTTTAGCTTCACCATTCTGATTCCTCTTTTAGTAGTTGGTATTAATATCTATATATAACACTAGACTCAGTATATAAAACCTGGCTCATGATTTCAATTATTTTAAGAAAGTATTTTAAATTTGAGGAGCGTGTTCGGTGTTTGTCGGACACTGTGAATTTGACGGTGTCCGATAAAAGGATTTGTCAGACACTGTGAGTTTGACGGTGTCCGATAAAAGGATTTGTCAGACACTGTAAGTTTGACGGTGTCCGATAAAAGGATTTGTCAGACACTGTGAGTTTGACGGTGTCCGATAAAGAGATTTGTCAGACACTGTGAATTTGACGGTGTCCGATAAAGAGATTTGTCAGACACTGTGAATTTGACGGTGTCCGATAAAAGGATTTGTCAGACACTGTGAGTTCGACGTTGTCCGATAAAAGGATTTGTCAGACACTGTGCCTCCTTTTCATACAAAAAAGCATCCGAATCCATACGATAAAGGACTCAGATGCTGTTAAGTTTACATAACTTCCATCAAAAATCAAAACAATCAGCGCAATTCTCATCACTCAACCAATTCAGCCTTAACAATCAGCCGCTTCTCAAACAGCAGCGTTTCCGGGTTATACTCCTCACATGTAATGAGGGTGAGTTCTTGCGGATCACCTTCAGTCTGGTCGAGGACGCCGACTTCCGACGGTGCGACTTCGAACATCTCGGTTATTTTATAGACGCGGGTTTCATCGCGTGTGATGAAGTTTATCGTATCGCCGACTGAAGCACGGTCGATATAGTTGAAACGGATACCTGCACCTTCGACACGGTGGCCGGCAATCGGGATGTTCTGCATATCAAGGTGATCGCTTTCTTCCAGAAAGCTCACGCCGTTCCGCAATTTCTCTTCTGTTAGCGGCCCTTTGTAGACGGGTTCGAGAATATCTGCACTCTCAATTTCAAGCACCCCTGCCATATCATCACCGATATTAATACCTGCAGCTTCCTGTTCTGCACCGGTGACGAACGTTTCAAGCGGGTTCAGTTTTACATCATCGTCACCGTCCTGATACGCGGTAATCAGCCGGTCGTTGACCTGGTCTGTAAAATATTCACGGATATCCTGCCAGAAAAACAGCATAACAGCTGCGATAATCATTAAAATACCGACAGTTCTGATTAATATTCTCAAAAGTTTCCCTCCACTCGCCGCAATTTTTTATAAATTATTGTTTTCATACACCTGAACCGCTTCGTCTCTCGCCACTTCAAGAATTCTGTAGTCTTCTGTAATATCCGCAACTTTAAATTGCGGCAAACCGCTCTGGCGGACACCGAAGTAATCCCCAGGGCCCCGCATTTCAAGGTCGCGCTCGCTTAAGACAAAGCCGTCAGAAGTGCTCGTCATAATATCCATGCGCTGCTTGGCGTTTTCCGTTGCCGGGTCGCTGACTAAGATACAGTAGCTCTTCTTGCTGCTTCTGCCGACCCGGCCGCGCAGCTGGTGCAGCGTGGACAGACCGAATCGCTCGGCGTTAAAAATAACAATCGCTGTCGCGTTCGGCACGTTGATGCCGACTTCGATAACCGTCGTCGATACGAGCAGCGGTTTCTCCAGCGTTTCAAACGAGCGCATCGCTGCATTTTTCTCTTCAGCTTTCATTCTGCCGTGCACCAGCACCACATCATCCGGGCTGAAATACTCTTCAAAAATCTCATATATTTCATAGACGTTTTTTAAATCGAGCGTTTCCGACTCTTCGATTAAAGGTGCCACGATATAGGCGCTGTGCCCTTTATCGATTTCCGATTTCACGAAACTGAGCACGTAATCGATCTCCTTGAAGCGGCGCCATTCCGTTTCAATCGGAATGCGGCCTTTCGGCATTTCGCGTATAACTGACACGTCCATATCGCCGTAGGATGTAATCGATAAAGTTCTCGGAATCGGTGTCGCCGTCATATAAAGCACGTTTTTGCGGTAAGCCTTATTATTCAGCTTTTCGCGCTGGTTCACACCGAAGCGGTGCTGTTCATCGATAATGATAAACGACAGGCTGCTGAAGATTACATCGTCTTCAATCAGCGAATGCGTGCCGACGAGAAGATCGATTTCACCCGCTGCGAGCCGGGCGAGTATATCGCGTTTCTCGGCCGGCTTTGTCGTACCTGTTAATTTAGCAATCGTCAGTTCCTCGCCGTAAGTGTCTTTAAAACTCTCGTAATGCTGGTTCGCCAGCACTTCCGTCGGCACCATAACAGCACTTTGTTCACCGATGGTCTTAACCGCGTAAACGCAAATCCCTGCCACAATCGTTTTACCGCTACCCACATCTCCCTGCAGAAGGCGGTGCATTGAAATATTCTGCTTAAAATCGCGGCATATATCATTGACGCTTTTCTTCTGGTCACCTGTCAGTTCAAAAGGCAGCGTATCGATAAAAGTTTTAAGTTCATCAATCTTATAATCGACGACAAAACGGTCGCTCCTGACTCGTTCTTTCTGACGGCGTTCCATAATTTTAAGCTGGTAATGGTACAGCTCATAAAATTTTATCGTTCGTCTTGCAGCAGCAACCGTTTCATGACTGTCCGGAAAGTGGAGCGCATACAGCGCATCCCGTACCGGCATCAGTTTGTACTTAGCTCTGAGCGCTTCCGGCAGGTCGACGTTGAAGTTTGCCATATCAAAGGCGGAGCGGACGATTTTCTGGAATGTTTTCGACTGCATTACACCGCCGAGCGGATATTTTACCTGGTAGCCGCCGCCTGCTTCAAAGATTAATTTCGTTCCGTTAATTTCAAGCTTGTTACGGTTGAACTTGCCGTAGAGCCGGGCAAATTCACCGTTAATAATCTTACTTTTTAAATAAGGCTGGTTAAAAAATGTGATTTTTACATAAATGCCGTCGACATCCATAAAAAATGTCAGACGGCTTTTGCCCCTGCGGAAAAAGGCGACCTGCGGTTCTGTTTTTACAGTGCCTTCAATCGTAATATTCGCCCCGTCCGGTGCTTCATTTAAATTGACGACGCTGTGGTCTATGTAGCCCGCCGGCAGGTGAAAAAGCACATCATTCATGCCCGCAATACCAAGACCGAACAGTTTCTCTGCCACCTTGTCGCCGACGCCTTTTAATTCTTTAATACTTCTGTCCGGGCTCTGTACGACATGAATGCCGCTCATTATTTCGCACCGAAAAGTTCAGCTTTTAAGCGTTCTCCCGTCGGAGTCGCAGCCAGTCCGCCGCGCCCTGTTTCACGCAGTGCCGACGGCATGGTTAAGCCGATCTTGTACATCGCTTCGATAACTTCGTCTGGCGGAATGCGCGATTCAATTCCTGCGAGCGCCATATCCGCTGCTGTCAGCGCATTCGTTGCGCCTGCTGCATTCCGTTTAACACACGGCACTTCAACAAGGCCGGCAACAGGGTCGCACACTAAACCGAGCATATTTTTCATGGCGATCGCAAATGCGTGCGCGCTCATATCCGGCGTGCCGCCTGCGAGTTCAACGAGGGCGGCTGCTGCCATAGCGCTCGCACTGCCGACTTCCGCCTGGCAGCCGCCCGCAGCACCTGAAATACTTGCGTTATTTGCAACCACAAAGCCGAAAGCGCCCGAAGTAAACAGAAAACGGATTTTCTGTTCTTCTGTAATCGACGGATCTTTTTTAACCATGGCAAATAAAACACCCGGCACGACACCCGCTGATCCTGCTGTCGGTGTCGCACAGATTTTGCCCATCGCTGCGTTCACTTCATTGGTGCTGACTGCATTCGCAATCGCAAGCAGATTAAGTTCACCGCTTAAGCCCTTGCCGGAATCGATATATTTCTGCATCTTCACAGCGTCCATACCGGTCAGGCCGGTTGTTGAATGAACACCTTCAAGGCCTTCAGCTACAGCACCTTCCATCGTCGTTAAATTAGTTTTCATTAAATTATATATATCGAGGTAGCTGTGCCCTGTCGCTTCCATTTCCTGCCTGATCATAACTTCGGACAAGGAAATCTCTTCTGACAGCGCACGTTCCACAAGCTGATTTATACTGTTAAACATAAGTTAGCCTCCCGTCATTTCAATTACGCGGTCAACGCCTTTAACCGCTCTTATTTCTTCTAAAGCTTCGGGTGAAATTGTATCGTCAAGTTCGACAGTCATCAAAGCGACCTGCCCCTTTTCTTTTCGGGAGACGCTCATCTGGGAAATATTCAGCTGTTCATCGCCGAGTTTCGTCGTGACGCGTGCAATCGTCCCGAATTCATCTTTATGGAAGACCAGCAGCGCATGATAGTTGCCGGAAATATTAATATTATAGCCGTTAATACTCACGAGCTCTATCTTCCCGCCGCCGATCGACACTCCTTCGATAACGAGTTCTTCTTCGTCTTTATAAAGCTGCAGCACCGCTGTATTCGGGTGAGAGCGTTCTTCCTGCATTTCGATAAAATTATACGTTAAGTTGTTGTTTTCAGCTTCTTGTTTAGCATTGATAATTCTTTCGTCGTCGGTATCATAGCCGAGAATGCCCCCGAGCAGCGCAACATCTGTTGCATGGCCCTGGTAAGTATCCCGGAAGGAGCCGTACAGGTAGATATCCACCTTATCCGGCTGGCCGCCGAATAAGTTTCTTGCGAGCAGCCCGATGCGCGCGGCACCTGCTGTATGCGATGATGACGGCCCGACCATCACAGGTCCGATTATATCAAAAACGCTTTTAAACTTCATAGTTTCCCCTCCTAAAGTGCAAAAAGCCACATCGGAATAACCGATGCGGCTGATATTGTTATTCCACAGATATTAAATAGCTGTAGACTGGCTGTGCACCATTATGAATTTCAAATTCAACATCTTCATGCGTGCCTTCAATATCTTCAATTACTGCTTCCACTTCTTCTTCAGTACCGCCTTCGCCGATCAGTATCGTAATGATTTCTGTATCTTCATCAATCATCTTGCTGATAAGCGTGTTAAGCGTGTCTACTCTAGAATCGCTGGCAGTAATAATCTTACCTTCGGCAATACCCATATGCTGATCTTTCTTAATGTCCACACCATCTATTTTAGTGTCGCGGACCGAGTAAGTCACCTGTCCTGTCTGAACATGTTCGAGCGATTCGCTCATCGCTTTCTTGTTATCTTCAAGCGATGCTTCCGGATTAAAGCTGAGCATGCTCGCAAGGCCCTCCGGTATTGATGTGGAAGCAACTACGGCTGCCGGAATCTCAAGTACTTCCGCCGCCTGTTCAGCTGCCATGATTATATTTTTATTGTTCGGAAGAATAATGACCTGTTTGACATCTTCGCCTTTAATTACGTTAACTATATCCTCAGTTGCCGGATTCATCGTCTGGCCGCCGTTAATGACGTGCGTCACGCCGATGCTTTTGAACAGTTCGTTAATTCCTTCACCTGAAGAAACCGTAATAATCGCTGTGTCGTAAGCCTGCTTCTCAGCAGCATGATTAGTATCTCCGTGAACAGTTCTGAATTGTTCACGCATGTTTTCAACTTTCATCTTGATGAGCTCACCGTAAGTCGCAGCATAAGTGAATGCCTCGCCCGGTGTTTCCGTGTGGACGTGTACTTTAACGATTTCATCATCGTTTATAACGAGCAGCGAGTCGCCGAATCCGCTCATTTCATTACGGAATTCATCTTCCCTGAACTCGCGTTTTCCGTCTTCAAAACGCACCATGAATTCAGTACAGTAGCCGAATTCAATATCGTCGACGCTCATAAAGTCGTTAAAGTCGTTCTCGTGGTCATGCTCATCGATTGCAGGTGAATCGGTTTCGGCAGCATCTTCGGCAATTTCTTCGCCTGTCAGTGCACTTAAGAACCCTTCATATACATAAACGAGACCCTGGCCGCCTGAATCGACAACGCCGACTTCTTTCAGTACAGGGAGAAGATCCGGTGTGCGTTTAAGCGAAGCTTTTGCTTCTTCAAGCGTTGCGGTCATGACATCGATTACCGACGCATTGCTTTCATTAAATTCTTCCGCTTTTTTCCCTGCATCTTTTGCCACAGTTAAAATTGTACCTTCTACAGGTTTCATTACTGCTTTATAAGCAGTATTCACACCCTGTTTTAAGGCTTCGATAAATTCATCTGCTCTGATTTCATCTTTTGTTTCAATCGCTTTAGAGAATCCTCTAAATAATTGCGAGAGAATAACGCCCGAGTTTCCGCGTGCCCCCATCAGGAGCCCTTTGGAGAAATGTTTCCCCACGTTTCCGATATGCGTGTCATCAAGCGGTTCAACTTCAGCTGCGCCTGAAGACATCGAAAGATTCATATTTGTGCCCGTATCACCGTCAGGAACGGGGAAAACGTTTAATGAATCCACATAATCAGCATTTTTCTTCAGATTACGCGCCCCGCTCAAAATCATCCGGCGGAACATCAAGCCATCTATCTTATCCATTGTATTGTAAATCCTCCCCGACTATTCGTCTCCGCCGATAATGCGTACACTTTGTACGTGTATATTTACAGCTTCAATACTTAATCCTAATGTTTTTTCAAGTTTATATTTTACAGTTGTCTGTACGTTAGCTGCCACTTCTGAAATTTTCACGCCGTAGCCGACAATAATATACAGTTCAATCGCCAATCTGTCTTCGTTATGTTCGACAATTACACCGCGTGAATAATTTTCTTTACCGAGCAGTTCCGCAAATCCGTCACGGACCTGATTTTTAGAAGCCATACCGACTACGCCATATGATTCGACAACGGTACTGCCGGCAATATTTGCTATTACGTCTGTAGAAATTTCAATTTTACCTAAGTCATTTTCAATTTCCAGAGCCATTTATTTCGCCTCCCAATACATCATTTAATTATAAGCAAATTCCCTCGGGAAATACAAGTGTTATTATAGTGTTTTCCAGGTCTCAATATTTACTTTTCCGAATGTTTGTTATCGATAATATTATATCATACCGCATTTTCTATAAACACATATATGTGAACACTGCAAAAAATTACCCGTACCGAAGCTTCGTTGAAAACCTCGTTACGGGTAAAATTTTATCGTCTTTACTGCTATTCTTCTTCTGCTTCTTCAGGCTGCGCCTGAGGCAGATCAATCATGACACCCTCGCCGCCGATAGAAATCGGCTGGGCACCGCTCCATTTTTCAATCATCTGCTGCATCAGTACTTCTTCGCTCAGCGATTCCTGAACGATTCTGTTAGCCTCCGCTTCCCCTTCAGCTTCAATGCGCTTCCGTTCAGCTTCTTCTGTCGCAATCAGTTTATCCGTCTTCTTACGCTCAAGTTCCTGGGTTGCTTTAACGCGGTCATCTATCGCTTTTTGAGTTTCAGCATCAGGCTGGGGTGCGCTGAGCATAATATCCTCAATAATAATTCCGTCTTTTTCAAGATCTTCTTTAGCAATTTCAATCGTCTCGAGTTTAATATCTCCGATACGCTCACCGAACGCTTCGATTACCGTATATTCAGACACCGTCTGGCGGAGAGCATCGTTGATCCGCGTTTTAATATAGCCTTCTTCCAGATCTTCAATTGTAATATTGCCGAATTTCTTATACACTGCCGATGCTTTTTCGCTGTCGACGTGGTAATTCAGTGCCACCGGCATATTGATTGTCTTGCCGTCAATCGTTGCGACTGCAAGCGATTCGTAGTTTTTATTCTGAGTACGAACCGGATATTCAATCACGCGTTCTGTCGGATAAACGAGATGCCATCCCTGACCAAGTACTTCATCCTGCACTCCGCCGTTAATGCTGTATATAACCCCGACGTGCCCATTTTCAACTTTCGAAACCATTAAAATCAGTCCGACAATCAGACCGGCAAGGACTATTGCCCCTACTCCTATCGCTGCATACATTTTTTTCATTTTCTGTGCTCCATTTCCGTAATAAGATGTTCAAGTTCTTTAATTTCTTCTTCAATCATTTTTGCTTCCACTGTATGGCCGTACTTTTTCAGATGCGCATCATATGTAATATTTTTGCGTTTAATTTCATGCTTCAGCTTTTTTATCTCATCATATTCATCGTACTTATGTCCGAGCGTTCTGAGCTCATGCCGGAATATATAAGCCAGCGCAATAATTAAAATAGCGAGCATTATTCCTGCAAACAGCAGTAATTTAAACATGTACCGTTCCTCCTCCCGGCATTTTCACTTGAAAAATGAATTTATCTTCTGCATCTTAATTTCCCGCGTTGTTATCGTACCACGTACAACCTGTGCGTAAATGGTTTTTTGAAATTATTATTGAAAAATTTCTTGATATATAAAGCGGTGAAAGGATTTTGCTGCTCTTGCAAAATTCATTTTTAAACATTCAAAAACAATCGATTTTGTGCGAAATATATAGACAATAAACGCGAATTAATGTATCATATTGGAGTATGCATAAAGAAGAGATGAACATGATTATGTAAATTAAATTAAAGGAGTGGGATAAATGGTGAAAGAATGTTATGTAACAGGACGCAGATCAAGATCTGGTAACAACCGTTCTCACGCGCTTAACTCAAGCAAAAGAACTTTCGGTGCTAACTTGCAAAAAGTTAGAATCATGGTTGACGGCAGACCTAAAAAAGTTTGGGTTTCTGCTCGCGCGCTAAAATCAGGTAAAGTTGAACGTGTCTAATACTTCAATTTAAAAACTGGTATCACTTAAATAAGTGGTACCAGTTTTTTTATGGTTTTAAGGAAGGGTTGATATGATGGCAGCTCATATGTATCCGCGGATGCTGGGATTGGCATGAGCGGGTTTCATGTGTATCCGCGGACGCTGGGGTTTGTATGACAGAATTTCATGTGTATCCGCAGACGCTGGGATTGGTATGACAGAGTTTCATATGTATCCGCAGACGCTGGGGTTTGTATGACAGAGTTTCGTATGTATCCCAGCTCAACAGGGTTGATATCCCTCACCTCTCTCCTCTACACACAGCAAACCCCTCCTGAAATTAAAATTTCAGGAGGGGTTTATTTTAAAAGAAGGACAGCAGCCAGACGATAAACATGCCGATGAATATCGCGGGTATCATGTTGCCGACACGCATGTGCGTGACGTTAAGCATGTTCAGTCCGATAGCAAGGAGGATGACTCCGCCGGTCGCACTGACCTGGTCGACCATCGTGCCGAGTACGTCTGCCGGTATAAAGTTTGCAATCTGCCGGGCGCTGATAATTATCGCAGCGATGTAAAAGAAGGTCGGAATACTGGACAGGATAACACCTCGTCCGTAAGCCGTTGTCATCACGAGCGCGATAAAGAAATCCATCGTCGCTTTCGTGTACAGTACATCGTTGCTGCCCTGCAGCCCGGCATCGAGACCGCCGACAATCCCCATCGCCCCGACGATAAAGATCAGCATTCCGGAAATCAAACCTTGAGAAATGTTACCGCCGTGCTTATCGCCGAGCCGGACTTCCATTAAGTGGCCGAAACGGTTGAGCAGTTCTTCGAGTTTGACTACTTCCCCGATAACCACCCCGATGATGAGTGATATAAGCGTCGTCAAAATATCAGTGGCCCCGACGACCATCTGTATTCCCATCGTAATAATAAATAATCCCTGTATTTTCATAATTGCATCTTTGATATGTTCGGGAATAAAAGTAAATATCATTCCGAGCGCGCCGCCGATAATAATCGCCAGCGAGTTGGCGAGAGCACCTGCAAATATCATTCAATCACCTCTAGTCTGCTGATTTAATCATTAATATATCTTTATCCGTCTTAACGGTTACAGTGTTTTCTTTAAATTCATTGCTGACAGTTAAAGTTCTGCCGATACTTACGTATGTATCCTGAATATCATATTTGAAACCTTCGAGAGTAAGCAGCGTCTTATCGTACAGCGGAATAAGAGAAACGTATCTTTTATCATTATCAGCCTCAATTGTATGAACGCCCTGAGGCAGCAGCCGGATATCGTTCGTCTCATTAAGAAGACGAATATCGAGTTTCCGGAGATCCTCGTGCGCAAGCAGCTGAATGTTCATGAGCTCGTGGTCTTTTCTGCCGCCGAGCGCACCGTATACATCTATCGCTGTATAACCGAGTTCCGCCAGCGACAAGAGCGCAAGCTCACTGTCCGTAAAATTTTTAGCGCTCGGCACAATATCGAGTTCAAGACTCTCTTTAAATAAGCTTAAATCTTCGGCTGTGACACTGTCGAAGTCGCCGTATGCCCGATCTATTTTAATTCCCGCTTCAAAGAGCCCTTTCACACCGGCATCGACACCCGCCCAAGGCGCATCGTGTTCAGCGGTAAACGGAATATTGCGGAGCAGCACGTTAATGCGTTTCATAGCATCATTCCTTTAAGGCACTAATTGCGGCAGCTTTATCGTCTGCTTTAAATAAATAAGAACCGCTGACGAGTAAATTCGCACCGTGCGCCTTAACAATTTCGGCAGTTTCGCCGTTAATGCCGCCGTCGACTTCTATATCAAATTTATTAGTTAAAGTTTCACGGATGGATACGAGCTCATCCAGTTTTTCAACACACGAATCGATAAAGCCCTGGCCGCCGAAGCCCGGATTCACCGTCATAATTAAAACAAAATCAACGTCCGAAAGCAGATGGCGCACCGCTTCGACAGAAGTTTGAGGATTGAGTGCGATGCCTGCTTTCATGCCTTTACTTTGAATCAGCTGGACCGCACGGTGGGCATGCGGTGTCGCTTCAATATGAAATGACAGCATGTCGACACCCATATTTTTAAAGTCATCGACAAACTGTGTCGGATCGTATGTCATTAAATGAACATCAAGAGGAATCGATGCTTCTTTCGCAATCGCTTCGCATACAGGAATACCATAGGAAATGTTCGGTACAAACTGGCCGTCCATTATATCAAGATGAAAAATATCTGCCCCTGCCGCTTCCATTTCTTTAATATCCGCACCGAGTTTTAAAAAATCGCCTGCGAGTAATGACGGTAATACTTTAACCATGTCTAATACCTCTCTTTTCTGTTATCAATTTCATTATAAATTTTTACATAGCTGTCGTATCGCGACTGCGCGAGCTCGCCCGATTCAACAGCCGCTTTAACGCCGCATTTCGGCTCGTTAATATGCAGGCACTCTCTGAATTTGCAGTTGTACTGATTAAAATCGATAAAACAGAATTTGATATTGTATTTATCGATATTTAAAAAGTCTATCGTTGCAAAGCCGGGAGTATCCGCTATAAAACCGCCGTCGATACTGATCAGTTCAACGTGGCGCGTCGTATGTTTACCGCGGTTTAACGCATTTGAGATTTCGTCTGTTTTTAAATCCAGATGCGGCAGCAGCGTATTTAACAGCGTCGATTTTCCTGCGCCCGACTGGCCTGCGAGTACGCTCAGCTTCCCATCAAAAACATCCTTTAAATCTTCGTTAATATGGTCTTTATCGGTAAAATATACTTCGTACATCGGTGTATACACTCTTTTTATTTCTTCGATAAGCGTATCATTGTCGTTCAGATCATTTTTCGTCACGATCAGCACCGGATTTATATCATTCGCTTCGCTGTAGGCAATAAAACGATCAAGCAGGTAAAAACTGAAATCCGGAGATTTTAAGCTCGCCGTTAAAAGCAGCTGGTCAATATTTGCGACCGGCGGTCTGTTAAGCGAATTTTTACGAGGCAGAATCGCTGTAATATAGCCTTCGTCAACATTTTCTATCTGGAATTCAACATAGTCTCCGACAAGCGGGCTTTCCGCTGTTTTTCTGAAACGGCCGCGTGCACGTGTTTCGTACACCTTCTTATTCGATTCTACATAATAAAAGCCGCTCAGCGCTTTAATAATTTTTCCTGTCTGCATATAACACCTCAGAATTATTTAAATACTATTTTATTATAACAACAAATTAACTGTGATAATATTGAATTTGTATAATAGAACTGGGAGGATACAAAAATGGATATAAATATTTCACAAATCGATACCGTTCAGCGAGATGACAACAGCGTCATTATCGATGTCAGGGAAACTGATGAACTTGAATTATCAGGATTTTTACCTGGTGCAGTGCACTATCCGATGAGCACATTTGATGTCGATGAAACTTCGCTCGATAAAGATAAAAGCTACTACATTGTCTGTAAATCAGGCGGACGCTCAAAACGCGTACAGGATTATATGACATCCCGAGGCTACGACGCGCACAACGTCGAAGGTGGCATGAGCGAGTATACAGGACCGCGAAACTATATGCACTAATTAACAATAAACGCGCAGCTCATAGTTTTGAGCTGCGCGTTCTTTATATACTTTTTTATTTTCTGTCTACTACTTCGTGAACGTTCTTAATGATAAATCCGCTCTTAACGTATCCCGGGATACTGTTAAGGTCGACTGTCAGATCCTGTTCCGGCACATCGTAAGTTACTTTTTCAGCGAAGTATTTCATCGTTTCTTCCATAATGATTACTGTGATCCACTCACCGGCACAACGGTGATTAGTCCAGTAGTCTCCGCCGCCCTGAGGAATAAGGTCGAACGGCGAGCCGTCCCAGTCTTCAAATCTTTCCGGACGGAATTCATTCGGGTCATCCCATAATGTTTCATCATGCATGGTGCCGTAGACGTCCAATGCGAGACCATGGCCTGCAGGAATTGTTACACCCTGGAAGTCGATATCTACTTTAGCTTTACCAGGCAGGAATGGTACGAACGGGTAGTAGCGGCGGACTTCCTGTGAAAACTTATATGCATAGTCCGGTTCACTCTTAATTTTTTCACGCGTAATCGGATTTTCATGCATAGCAAGCAGACCGAAAGATACAAATCTGTTGATTGCAATTAATGGACGGAATGTGTTCATTAAGTCGATTGCACAATTTCGTGAGTCCATCGGGTTACCGAGGTAATCTTCCCAGTGCGCGAATTCGTAAAGCGCCGTGCCTTCCGGCGGGTGAATATTGCCTTTACGCGTTTCGATAATCTGCTCTTCAAGCCAGTCTTCTACGCGTCGGCGGGCGTTTTTAGATTCTTTATATCCTTTAAATACGCCTCCGAGCCCTTTAAATGAATCGATCATGATATCCATATCAGTTGCGATTCTTTCGATTTCTTCCGGAGGTGCCTGCACTCCAGCCCAGCGTGTACCGACTTTAGTCAGAAGAACGATAGATTCGCGGTAAATATTTACCTCGTCCATACTTTCCATACGCTGAGTGTTTGCACGCCATAAAGTACGCGTTAATTCACGCACGTAGTTCAAGTTTCCTTCAGTCATTAAACTCATAAATAATGCTTTTCTGTCGATATGCTTTTTACCATCGATCGTATGGATTGCACCTTTACCGAAAAGCGTATTAACAATACGTTTTGGCAGCATACCCTCGCGCTGCACGATATCGTTGTTATAGAACATTTCCGCGCCTTCTTTACCTGTAACGACAGCGAACGGCTTTCCGCCTAATGCTTTCGTTTCAAATACTGTAGTATTTAAGCGGTTTCGCTGGTTTGTCGTGTAAAGATATCCCTGTTTCATTACTTTCAAAGTATTATCCAGGCCTTTATCCCTCTTAAGTGATGCCATAATTTCATTCCTCCAATTCGAATGTACTTCACCATTATATATAAACAGTAAAGCCAATGCCAATAATTACTGGTTATTCACAGTTTCGCTTATAACCTCTTCTCCGTCAACCTCAACACGGTACTCTCCGGATTCTCCTTCAGTCAGGATAAGCGAAATCGTATGGTTGGTATCCTCGGTAATTTCAAGCGTTTCCGAGACTTCCTTAATATCGCTGTCCTTATCTCCGATAAAGATTTCCGCTTCGACGGGCTCCGCTTCAGAATCTTCTTTATCTTCGTCTTCGTCGCTGTCACTGCTGTTTTCTTCCGCTTCAGGATAAGGGATGTTCAGCGAAATCTGATAAGTCGTTTCATCGGGAGGCTCTTCTCCGAGCGAGACAATGACGTTAATCTGAGAGCCCGGAAGGAAATCTCCGTAACTCGGATCCTGCGAGACTATCGCCCCTTCCGGCACTTCGCTGCTGTACACTTCTGTCGTCACGTTAACGATAAAGCCCCGGCTTTCCAGCTCTTCTCTTGCAGCTTCCAGGGAAGTCCCGACGTAGTTCGTAATCGGCACCGGTTCGACACCATCCGATACTGTAAATCTGACCGGTGTGCCGTCAGGATAAAGTTCTTCGCCTTCAGGCACCGACTGGTCGAGAATTGTACCCGGCGGTTCATCGCTGTACTCGTTCTCCGCACCGACATTAGTAAAGCCCGCCGCTTCAAGTTCTTCTGCCGCGTCTTCATACATTTCGCCGACATAGTTTTCCATCGTATACGGTTCTTCTCCGAGGGAGACAAGCATATCAACCGTCCCGCCGCGTTCGACTTCTGTTCCGGATACCGGCGTCGTTTCAATGATCATGCCTTCTTCAAAATTATCATCGTACGTTTCTGAAATATTGCCGGCTTCAAGATCTTCTGACATCAGGTACTCCTCTGCCTCTTCAACTGTCATATTCTGCAGGTTTTCGAGGCTGACTGTCGGCGACTGTCTCGGCCACAGCAGGTAGATGACTGCTGCAGCTGCAGCGAGCAGAAATAACAGGATAAACAGAACCCACGGCCATTTACGGCGCTTTTTCGGCGGCTCCTTGTCAGCTTCCTGCTCTCCTTTAGACTCATGCACAGGCAGCGGGGCCGCCTGGTTTTTTTCTTCGGCCGCCGGTGTTTTCTCCACGGGCGCCGCTGTAATCATCGTTTTTTCCTGTTCTTCCTTCTTAACCGGAGTGTAAGGATCCGTAATATCTTGATAGTAGACGAGTGCCGACAGTACATCATCTGCATGCCTGTATCTGTTAACCGGTTCTTTTTCGGTACACTTCATAATGATATTTTTTAAGCCGACCGGAATATCCCGGTAGTCGGAAATATCCGGAAAAGGCTCCGAGATATGTTTTAAAGCTACTGATACGGCAGTTTCAGCTTCGTAAGGCAGACGCCCGGTCAAGAGTTCAAACAGCATAATACCAAATGAATATATATCGGTGCGTTCGTCTGTATTTTGTCCCTTTGCCTGTTCGGGAGAAATATACTGGACAGAACCGATGACCTGATTCGTTTCAGTCATGCGCGTTTCGCTCAGTGCTTTAGCAATACCGAAATCGGTAATTTTTACTCTGCCGTCTTTATCCAGCAAAATATTCTGAGGTTTGATATCCCGGTGAATAATTCCCCGGTCATGAGCATGTTCGATGCCGCGGAGCGTCATCATGGCAATGCTGATAACCTCGTCTATTTCAAGCGGGCTGTTTTTTAAAATATATTCTTTTAAGTTGGGTCCGTGAACAACTTCAGTGACGAGTATGTGATACTCATCTGTTTCATCCACATCGAGGACGCTGACAATGTTCGGATGAGACAACTGGATTGTACTTTCAACTTCCCGCTGGAAGCGGCGCACCGATTTTTCCTTATCCAGCGGATCTGCCTTAATCATCTTCACGACTACTTCACGGTTTAAAATAATATCTGTCGCCAGATAGACGGAACTCATGCCGCCGCCTAAGTATTTCGCAATCTTGTAACGTTCGGATACTACTTTACCGATCACTCTTCCCCACCTGCTTTCAGGTCGGCTAAAACAACACTGATATTATCCCGTGACTTATTATGTTCTGCAGTTTTTGTCAGCTGCTCCGCTTTTTGCTGAAGTGTCATTTTCCTGCTGTACATCATATGATGAATTTCGTCCGGTCGTACAGTATCCGTCAGACCATCCGTAGCCAGTACGACATAATCATACTGCCTGCCGCGGAGACGAAACACATCAGCCTGAATAATTTTTTCAGTACCCATCGCTTTCGTTATTAAATTCCGGCGCGGGTGTGTCAGCGCTTCTTCTTCGGTAATTTCCCCGCTCGACACAAGCACGTTTACAAAAGTATGATCTTCGGTGACCTGTTCAATTTTACGGTTATTCATTACATAAGCACGGGAATCACCGACATTTAATACGAGAATCGAGGACTCGATAACTGCTACGAGCACGAGCGTTGTACCCATGCCTCTGTATTCGGAATTTTCTTCCTGATAATCGTATAATTCATGATTCGTTCTCATGACAAGATCGCGCAGAAAGCGTTCTGCTTCATCTATATTAAACAGGTTATTATTTTCCCAGGCGGTCTTTATTTTATCGTAAACGAACTTGCTTGCCACTTCACCGTACTGGTGACCGCCCATGCCGTCAGCAATAAGGAGCAGCGGCTGGCGGGTGCGGTTATAAAAATGCCCTGTTAAGTCTTCATTGATATCTCTGTAATTACCGCAAATACTTTTCTCTGTTACTTTCAAGATTAAGCCTCCTATCCGTCACTTGCTGTCAGATTTTTTAAATCTTGCAATGAAAAAGCCGTCGGTTTGATGTTCATACGGAAGGATCTGTCTGTATGGTCCCGTAAAGTTAAAGGCCGGAATATTAAAATCATCGAATTCAATATCTTCATGACGCTTTTTAAATGTATATGCAACATTTTCATTTTCCAGCTGATGAATCGTGCAGGTCGAGTAAATTAAGACGCCGCCCGGTTTTAAATATTTTTTAACATTATCTAAAATTTCAAGCTGTAATTCAACTAATTCGTTAATGCTTTCTTCATTTCGTTCGTATTTAATTTCAGGTTTTCTTTTCACTACCCCGAGGCCCGAACACGGGGCATCGACGATAATCCGGTCAAACTGCTGTCCGTAATCATGGCGCGCTGCATCTGCAACAAAGGCATCGTAATTCGCATGCTTTAAGCGTGATGCTTCATTATCAATCAGTGTAATTTTATGTTCGTGTACATCACCGAGCGAGACAAAACCGTCTTCCATTGATTCAAGCGCATGCAGCCCCTTGCCGCCCGGCGCGCTGCAGGCATCGAGAATATTGTCATCGTCATCCGGTTCCAGTGCCAGATTGACAAACATCGATGAAACGTCCTGAATCGCAAAAAAACCGTCCTTATAACTGCGGCTGTGTGTAATATTCTGCCCGTTAAACTCAATCGCATCCGGATGCAGGCTTGATTCTCTGACATCGTATCCTTCTGTCTTCAGCATTTCTATTAAGTTATCTCTGCCGACGAGTTTTTTATTGACTCTGAGATACATCTGGGGCTTTTCATTAAGCGATGAAAGCATACGCTCTGTTTCTTCGAGGCTGTAATGTTTAAACCAGTGTTTAACCAGCCATTTCGGCATGCTGTATTTTAAAGACAGGCGCGCTGCATCATTTTGAATATCATCGATAACAGGTTTTTCGCCGCGCAAATAGCCGCGGAGGATTCCGTTAATCTGTTTTCCTGCCTGCAGTCCGCCGCGTTCTTTGGCAATTTCCACCGCTTCATTAATGACCGCAAAGTCCGGCACGCGGTCGAGATATTCCAGCTGATAAACAGACAAGAGCAGCAGATACCGCTGCCAGCGGCGCAGTTTCGTTTTAATAAATGGTCTGATGTAGTACTCCAAAGTCAATTTGTGCTGCAGTGTGCCGTAGAGAATTTCTGTCAGCAGCCCCTTATCTTCGGGCTTCAGTTCTTCAAATCTTAAGGCATCGTTCAGCACGATATTGCTGTATGCTTTGTTGTCGATGACTTCTTCATATAATTCAAGTGCCAGTGCTCTCACTGTCATATATCTTCACCCAGTTTCCTGCCGATTAAATCACTGTTATTGTTAATAAAATCAAGCGCCTTATTTTTCTTCTTGCCGGCGAGCTGAACTTCCGTAATATTCACGAGTTCATCGGCGGCTGCAACCAGAAAACCTGAGTCGCTTTTACCGGTAATCGTGCCCGGTTCTTTATCCGTCCGCTGATTCGTCAGCTCCGCTGAAAATAATTTGAGGCGTTGGTCACCGAGCATTGTATGTCCTACCGGCCACGGTGCGAGACCGCGGATATGATTAAAGACTTCGCGTGCTGGTTTATTAAAACTGATAACTTCATCGCTTTTTAAAATATTCGGGCTGAAGGTCGCATCAAGGTCATTTTGAGGTGTGCGCTCGTTCGTTTCATCGAGAATTGCAGGCAATGTATCCATGAGGAGCGAAGCGCCGACTCTGCTCAGTTTGTCGAACATAGTTCCCGTGTTGTCGGAGTCTTCGATTTTAATGCTCCTCGAGGCAATAATATCCCCCGCATCGAGTTTTTTCGCCATATACATAAGCGTCACACCTGTTTCATCGTCCCCGTTAATGACCGCACGGTGAATCGGTGCGCCGCCGCGGTGTTTCGGCAGCAGTGAGGCGTGGACGTTCAGCGCACCGAGCACCGGTATATTTAAAATATTTTCAGGGAGCAGCTGGCCGAAAGCTGCTGTAATAATCAGGTCGGGCTGAAGGTCTGAAACAATGCTGAACGCTTCTTCGCTCTTCATCGTTTCAGGCTGATACAGTTCGATGCCGAGCAATTTTGCCGCAAGTGCGACCGGCGGATCCGTCATTACTTTTTTTCGTCCGACGGGTCTTGCCGGCTGAGAAATTACCAGGTCGACGCCGTATTCTTTATGAAGTTCTTTTAGTATCGGTACAGAAAAATCCGGCGTACCCATAAAGATAATTTTAGTCATATTAAATCTCCTACATAATATATTGTGGATCGACATCAATTTTTAAAGACAATCCTGTCTTTTTATAAATTTGTGTATATTTTTCATCGAGCGCATCGAGAACTGCTTTAAGTTCCGGTTCGCGTTTATATTTCAACAGAATCTGGAATCTGTTTTTGTTTTTAATTCTTTCAATCGGACTCGGTGACGGGCCGATAATAATACAGCTTTCACTGACATTTTCAACCAGTGTTTTGTGAATATCCGTCGTCGCCTGAAGACAATCCTGAATACGTTCCGCTGAAATAGTAAACAGAATGTGGAAATAGTAAGGCGAATAACGTGCAAATTTACGAAATTGCATTTCTTTTTCATAAAAGCCGCGGTAGTCATTATCCATCGCAAGCGTAATCGCGTAGTGCTCCGGGTTATAAGTCTGGAATATCACTTCGCCCGGCAGCTCGTGCCGGCCGGTGCGTCCTGCCACCTGAGTCAGAAGCTGAAAGGTCCGTTCATTCGCCCGGAAGTCAGGGAGGTTTAACATGGTGTCTGCATTCAGCACGCCGACCAGGGTCACGTTCGGATAGTCGAGTCCTTTGGCAATCATCTGCGTGCCGAGAAGTATCGGCACTTTGTCCGCTTCAAAGCGGTTAAGCAGCTGCTCATGAGCGCCTTTACGCTGAGTCGTGTCAACATCCATCCTGATAATATCAACATTAAAGGTGTCTCGTAAAATTTCTTCAACTTTTTGAGTACCCGTTCCTCTGAAGGTGACATCATTGGAACCGCAGTCTGCACATTTACGCGTAACCTGCTCTTCATAGCTGCAGTAGTGGCAGAGCAGACTGCTGTTGTTTTTATGATATGTGAGTGAAATATCACAGTTCGGACAATTCGGCACATGGCCGCAATTCTGGCAGATCTGGAAGTTCGCAAACCCTCTCCGGTTTAACAGCAGCACGGTCTGCTCGCCTTTTTCTATCCTGTCCTGTATAGCCGCTTCAAGCTTCCTCGATAAAATTCCCGAGTTGCCGTCTTTGTGTTCGTCGCTCATATCGACAATCTCTGCTCTTGGCATAGGCTGCATACCCGGCCGGTGCGTCAGTTCAAAACGTTTATAGACGCCCTTTGAACTCCGTGCGTAGGATTCAAGTGAAGGGGTGGCAGAACCGAGGACGACGGGGCAATTATGAAATGCCGCACGCAGTTTCGCCACTTCCGCTGCATGGTACATCGGCCGTTCCGACTGTTTGTACGTCGTTTCATGTTCTTCATCGATAATAATGATGCCGATATTTTTAAAGGGTGCAAATACAGATGAACGTGCTCCGACTGAGACGCGGGCACGGCCGCTTTGAATTTTACGCCATTCATCGTATTTTTCACCGTGCGACAAAGCCGAGTGAAGCACGGCAACATCATCGCCGAAACGCGCTTTAAATCTGTTGACCATTTGCGGGGTCAGTGCGATTTCTGGCACCAGCATAATAGCATCCCGGTGGTTATCAAGCGCCGTCTGAATAAGCTGCAGATACACTTCTGTTTTTCCGCTGCCTGTAATGCCGTGCAAAAGGAAGGTCTCATTATTCTGATCGTTAAGCGCCGCATTAATACTGTTAAAGGCAGCTGCCTGTTCGCTGGTCAATTTCTTTTCATAATCAGCTTCAAATACCGCTGATTCATACGGATCGCGTTCAACAACCATATCGAGTTTTTCAACATAGCCTTTTTTCTCGAGTTCGCGGACGACTGCTTCTGAGTAGCCCTGCGCCTTCAGCTCTCTAAGCAGGACCGGCTCCTTGTAATCCTCAATGATCTGCAGTGCTTCGAACTGTTTCGGTGCGCGTTCAAGCGGTGCTTTATTTAAAAATAAGGAGCGCACTCCTTTTTGAACTTTTTTCTTTGTATGCTGTTTAATCTGAATATCTTCATAAATCTCGCCTGTTTCAATATAAGGCATGAGTTCTGCAAGATCCCTTGCCGGCAGACTCTTCGTTTCGAGTTCGCCGTTCACCGAATAGCTGTCATAAATAAATTTCGCCTCTCCTGAAGCTGTATCATCAAGCAGCAGCACTTTTTTTGATTTTGTTTTCAAAGCGACCGGCAGAATGGTTTCGATAACAGAAATATACGGTTCGATATAATAATTTGCCAGCTGTTTTGAAAGTTCGATCAGTTCATCCGTCAAAACAGGCTCGAGGTCCATGACCTTAACGATTTCTTTAACTTTGTCCGCCGGCACATCGCTGTCCTCGTGAATGCTCATCACGTAAGCCTGCACATGTCTCGGGCCGAACGGAACGAAGACACGGTGTCCCGGCTTAATAACATCCGTGAGGCGGTCCGGTATTTTATAGTCGAAGAGCCGGTTGACATCCTTCGAGTTCACTCCGACGATTACTGCTGCAAACATCAGTGCATCACCTTGTCAAGAACGGCATCTGTGATCTTTTCGGCAAGTGCGGTTTTGGGCATTTTAGCGAGCGGCACTCTGCTGCCGTCTTTAAAAATAATGGTCACTTCGTTATCATCGCTGTTCATGCCGATTGACGTATCCGACACATCATTCATAATAATCGCATCCGCATTCTTTGTTTTGAGCTTCGATTCTGCATAAGCTCCGACATTTTCCGTCTCCGCTGCAAAGCCGACAACATACATATCTTCACTGTTATGACCGGCATATTTTAAAATGTCCTGTGTTTCCGTCAATTCGATAACCGGCGCTTTGTCCGCTTGTTTTTTAATTTTCTGGCTGCTTTTATCTTTAACTGTAAAGTCCGAGACCGCTGCAGTAAAGATGCCGATATCTGCAGTCAAATGTGCTTTAACCGCTTCAAACATTTCTGCCGTCGATTCCACATCGATGCGTGTCACACCCGCTGGAGCCGGCAGGTTTGTCGGTCCGCTGACGAGGATTACTTCAGCGCCGCGGCGTTTAAAGCTGTCTGCTATACTGTAGCCCATTTTCCCGCTTGAAAAATTGGACAGGTAACGGATCGGGTCAAGACGCTCCCTCGTCGGCCCCGCTGTAACGAGCACACGTTTACCTTCCAGCTCGCGGCTTTCGTTCAGCATGTCATTAATTTTCTCCATAACATCCGGCACTGACGCAAGGCGTCCTTTTGCATTGTAGCCGCAGGCGAGAAAACCTGTTTCCGAGTCGATAAACTCCACACCCTGGCTTCGGAGCCTGTCGATGTTTTCCTGGACAGACGGCTGGTGCAGCATATGAACGTTCATGGCAGGCGCCATTAAGACGGGTTTCGTATTGGCTGCGAGAACATTTAACAACATATTATCGTAGATGCCGTTCGCAAATTTGCCGATGGTGTTGGCTGTGACCGGCACTACTGCGATAAGGTCTGCCCACTCCCCGATATTAATATGTGCAATATGACTTGGGTTTTCTTCTAAAAAAGTATTAGTATAAACGTGATTTCTGCTGATGGCCTGAAAAGCGAGCGGCGTCACGAACTCGAGCGTGTTATCTGTCAAAACAACGCGGACTTCATGGCCGGACTGAATGAGTTTGCTCGTTAAATCAATTGCTTTATAACTTGCAATGCCTCCTGTAACTCCGAGGACAATATTTGCCAAATTAATCACCTCTTTAAAAAAAGCTGACAATTTCTTGTCAGCATCATTATATCTCTTTTATTTTTGTACAGTAACTTTGCCGGCTGCAATCTCTTCAAGAGAATAACCGACATTTGTTTTTGATCTGTATGAATCAAGGAGTGCATCTTCCGGATGTTCCTGTAATTGTCTTGCACGTTTTGCCGCCATCGTAACTACCAGATACTTTGAATCGACATGCTTTTTAAGTTCATGACCAGCTGGGTATAACATTAATTATTTGCCTCCAGTAAAAGTTTTCTTAACTTGTTTTCTACGCGGGAACGCTCGAGATGACTCGCTTCAACGATGCACTGTATTTTCTGGCGCGCCGTATCGACATCATCATTGATTACAACATAGTCGTATAAGTTCATCAGGCTGAGTTCGCGTCTCGCTTCTTTAATACGGTGATCAATCACTTCTTGTGAATCCGTACCGCGGCCGATTAGACGCTCTTCCAGCTGTGCCAGTGTCGGCGGAGCCAGAAAGATAAATAAAGCATCCGGGAATTTTTCCCTGACCTGTTTCGCACCTTCGACTTCAATTTCGAGAAAGACATCGTGTCCATCTGCAATTGTATCTTTAACGTAATCTACCGGCGTGCCATAGTAATTTCCTACGTATTCAGCGTACTCGATGAATTTATCCTGTTCAATCAGCGTTTTAAATTCTTCGTGCGACTTGAAAAAGTAATCTATGCCATCACGTTCGCCTTCTCGTTTCTGTCTTGTTGTCATAGAAATTGAATATTTAAAATTCGTCTCTGGGTGATCGAAAACAGCTTTGCGAACAGTGCCTTTTCCGACTCCCGAAGGTCCAGAGAGAACGATGAGCAATCCTTTATCAGATACCATAGAATGTAACCTTTCTAATTTTGATTACTTCTTAATGTACCATAGATTGCACAAAATTTCATCATTAAAGCGGACATTAAATCCGCATTCATGATAAAATAATATGTAATCATTTTGAGGAGGATACGCCATGGCTTTTGACGGAAATTTTACACACGCCCTCACAGAAGAGCTGCAATTTTTAGTGCGCGGTAAAATAAATAAAATTCAGCAGATGGATAATTCATCTCTCCTGTTTAAAATGCGCGCAGAGGGAAAAAATCATCAGCTGCTCATAAGCAGCCATCCGATGTACGCCCGCTTTCATCTGACGGAGCAGAAATATGAATTCCCTTTTGATCCGCCGATGTTTTCCCGTATTTTAAGAAAACATATCGAAGGCGGTTTTATTACGGAAATTAAGCAGCTTGGCAACGACCGCCAGGTGCATATTCATATACGTGCCATTAACGATATCGGTGATGATATTGAACGGATACTGATACTCGAAATTATGGGGCGGCATTCAAATATTATTTTAACAGATGAAAACTATAAAATTATCGACGGCATTAAACATCTGACGCCGAATAACAACGTAAGGACGATTATGCCGGGCTTCACCTATGAAGGGCCGCCGACAGGCAGAAAATTAAATCCGAGAACTGAAGAGCTGAACGATCTGCCGAAGTTTATCGATTTTAATGCAGGCAAGCTGAAGCGGCAGATCTTAGCAAATATTGAAGGTTTCAGCCCGGTCTTTATCGATGAAGTGGAATCCCGCGTTAAATATTTCAAATCCGATAATATCGTCCCGGCAATTAAAGAGACACTGGTGAAGGCTCGTAATATTCAGCCGGTATATTACGATTTGAAGAAGCCGGTCTTTTACTTTACGCCGCTCGAACATCTGGGTGAGCCGGATAAGGTCTACGGCACTCTCAGTGAACTGCTCGATGAATATTATCACCGCCGATACCAGATCAGCGCCATCCGCCAGAAATCGTCGGATTATTTACAGGTCATTGAACGGGAACACGATAAGACCGTACGGAAAATTGCCAATCTTGAAGCGGATTTACAGGAAGCCGCCGAAAAAGATAAGTATCAGAAATACGGCGAACTGATTACTGCGTATATGCACAGCATAAAGAATTACCAGGAGTCGGCTGTCGTGATGGATTACTATACAAATGAAGAAATAAAAATTCCGCTCGATAAACAGCTCTCACCCGCTGAGAACGCCCAGCGCTACTACAATATGTACAACAAATTGAAAAACCGTGAAAAAGTTGCGGAAGAACAGCTGCGCCTTGCTCATATGGATGTGGAATACTTCAGCAACCTGCTGCATCAGATGGAAAATATTACGACAGAAGATGAAGTCGAAGAAGTGCGTCAGGAATTAATTGAAGAGAAAATTATTAAAGAGCGGAAACGCGGCAAGAAGAAAAAGAAAGTAAATAAAATTCAGCTGCACGAATTTGAAACATCGAACGGTCTGCCGGTTTTTGTCGGCAAGAACAACAAGCAGAATGATTATTTAACCAACCGGAAAGCACAGAACAATCATCTGTGGTTCCACACGAAAGACATCCCGGGATCCCACGTGGTCATTGCACACAATGCTTCCGATATATCCGAAGACGATATTTTAGAAGCGGCTATGCTCGCGGCTTTCCACTCGAAAGCCGGCCAGTCAGCAGGGGTGCCCGTCGACTATACCGAAATCAAACACGTTAAAAATATTCCGGGCACAAAACCCGGTTTCGTCACCTACAGCGAGCAGGCGACCGTACTGGTCGACCCCGATCCTGAAAAAGTTAAACAAATGAAGAAAGAATAATAAGTGGAAACCCGGCAAATCGCAATGATTTGCCGGGTTTCTCCATATCTTATAAGCCGTCGCGGAATGTACGCACTGCCTGAGCACCTGCTGTATCCAGCACCCCGCGTTCTTCTGCCACACCGAGCAGCGTGTCCAGATCGCACAGTACTGTACAGGCGCATCCGGCTTCTGCGAATTTCTGTGACGCACCTTCAATACCGTAGGAAAATATCGCAGCGACACCTAATACTTCGGCGCCGTCTGCCCGGAGTACTTCTACAGCGTTCAGACTGGAGCCTCCTGTTGAAATTAAATCTTCAATCACGATAACGCGTTTGCCTGCAACTGCAGCGCCCTCTATCTGGCGCGCCGTGCCGTGAGCTTTCTTGCTGCCGCGGACGTAGGCCGACGGTTTGCCGAGACGGTCGGCTATCAGCGTCGCATGCGGAATTCCGGCAGTTGCTGTGCCCGTGATAATATCAGTTTCGCCAAATTTACCCAGTTCTTCAATCAGCAGCTGAATTACCTTGCGGTGTGCTTCAACATCTCCGAGTATTTGTCTGTTATCGCAGTAAATTGGAGATTTTATCCCGCTCGCCCAGGTAAATGGTTCTGACGGCGACAGTTTTACCGCATCGATATCGAGCAGTGTATGCGCAACTGATGAATACATATTATTCTCCCTCCCATAATCGTTTAATTTCGCGATATGCCAAAAGAGGCTGGTCACTTTGTGTAATCGGACGGCCGACAACGATGTAATCGGAACCGAGCATTTTCGCTTTTTCCGGCGTGACTACACGGACCTGATCATCGCTGTTGTTTTCCGAAAATCTTATACCCGGTGTTACCGTTAAGAAATCTGGAGAAATTTCATTGTGAATCATCCGGCTCTCAAGCGGTGATGACACCACTCCGTCGAGTCCCGCTTTATAAGCAAGTTTTGCATAGTGAAGCACGCTGTCGGTTAAGGACAGATGAGTCTTTTGTTCCTGCTGCATCGTTTGTTCATCCTTACTCGTCAGCTGTGTTACCGCGATAATTTTACCCGCTGCATTTTCTTTTCTAAACGCCGCTGCCGCCCGCTGCATCATATCAAAACCGCCTGCTGCATGCACATTAACCATATCCACATTGAGTTTACCGAGCACCGACATCGTGCGTTCCACTGTCGTCGGGATATCATGTAATTTTAAGTCCAGAAAAACATCGTGGCCGTATGCTTTAATTACATCTATAATTGCCGGTCCGCTCTGCATATATAACTCCATGCCAATTTTAACGTACAGTTTTTCATCGAAGCCGGCTAAAAATGTTTTCGCCTCTTCGTATGTACTGAAATCTAAAGCAATAATCGGTTTCGCTGCCATCTTAAAACTCCTCCTAATGTGTTAAAGAAAAGCACGTCCTTTTATATCGTGAATGTGCACTAACTTTTCTTCTGTTACTTTTCTTTCAAGCCCCTCAATCAGTTCCTTGCAAATATAAGGGTTCGTAAAGTTCATCGTGCCGACTGCCACTGCATCTGCTCCAACGCTGATAAAGTCCAGTACATCATCGACAGATGCAATGCCGCCCATGCCGATAATCGGAATATCCGGCAAGGCCTGCCTGACCTGATACACCATATTCAAAGCAACAGGTTTAATTGCCGGTCCGCTGAGTCCCCCCGTCGTGTTCGAGAGAATCGGACGGCCGTAATTATCGAGCCGCATACCGACCAGCGTGTTAATCATTGTGAGGCCGTCTGCTTCTCCCGAGACACTTTTTGCCATCTTAACTATGTTCGTCACATTCGGTGACAGTTTGACGTACACCGGTTTCGCACTTGCTTCTTTAACTGCCGCTGTCAGGCGCTTGGCTGTTCCAGGATCAGTGCCGAACTGAATACCGCCCGCTTTAACATTCGGACATGAAATATTTAATTCGAGCGCGCTGACGTTCGGTGCTCTGGATATTTTTCTCGCCACTTCAACATAATCTTCAATTTTAGTTCCAGCGACATTGGCAATAACCGGCACATCAAACTGCTCAAGGAATTTAAGTTCATTAGCGATAATGTGATCAACTCCCGGATTCTCGAGTCCGATAGCATTCAGCATGCCGCTCGATGTTTCAGCAACCCGCGGTGTTTTGTTGCCCATTCTCGTTTCTTCAGTCGCAGCTTTAATCATAATTGCACCGAGTTCAGACAAATCATACAGCTGTGAAAATTCTCTGCCAAAACTGAAACATCCCGATGCCGGCATGACCGGATTTTTTAAATCCAGGCCGGGCAGGGAAATGTGTAATTTGTCTGTCACAGTACAACCGCTCCTTTTTCAAATACGGGACCATCCGTACAAATTTTAAGATGACCGCCTGCTTTAGTTTCGCAGACGCAGGCATAACACACTCCAAAACCGCAGCCCATGCGTTCTTCCAAGGAAATAAAACCGTCCATCGGCATGGTCTCATCTAAAACCTTCAGCATTACTTTCGGACCGCATGCGTAAAATTGATTGAAATCAGTGCCGAGTTTTTGAATAACATCTGTAACAAAGCCTGCTGAACCGTATGTGCCGTCAGCTGTCGCAATATATGTCTCACCGAGATTTTTAAACTCTGCTTCGTAAAAGACATCTTTTTTGCTGTTAAAGCCGAGCACATGTGTCGTTTTCACACCGCGTTCCTTCAGCTGTTTTGACAGCTCATACAGGGGCGGCACACCGATGCCCCCGCCGACAATTAGTACGTGGCTGCCGCCTGCCGCTGCAGTGATATCGTAACCGTTGCCGAGCGGCATCAGGAGATCCAGAGTTTCTCCTTCATTAATTTCCGCAAGCTTTCTTGTCCCCGCTCCCTCTGCTCTGAAGACAATCGTAATTTCATTATTGTCATAATCAATATTGGAAATCGAAATTGGACGGCGCAATACATGTTCAGTCGACTTCGATACTCTCACATGAACAAACTGTCCCGGACGGAGCGTATATTTATGAAGCTCCGTTTTCAATACCAGTTCAAAAATATTATCGGCAATTTCTGATTTTTTTATTGCGGTTGCAAGTTGCAGCATGTCAGCACCCCTGTTTACTTATTGTTGTACACAATTTTTCCGTCAGCAATTGTCATAACGATATCGCTTGTCAGCCTATCACCGTGAAACGGTGTATTCTTTGCTTTCGATAAAAACTCATTTTTGTCGAGTGTATATTCGCGGTTTAAGTCTATCAGCGTTAAATCAGCAGCCTTGCCTGTTTTTATAGTTCCGCTGTCGAGCTTAAATACTTCACTCGGCTTAACCGTCATCCAGTCGATAACCTGCTGCAGGGTGAATACGCCCGTTTTAACAAGCTTGGTATACACCAGCTGGAAGGCATTTTCAATGCCGACAATACCAAACGGTGCCGTTTCAATGCCCGTTGCCTTTTCATCTTCATGATGCGGAGCATGGTCTGTCGCGATAAAGTCGAGCGTCCCGTCAAGAAGCCCTTCAATGAGCGCTGCCCTGTCATCCGAGCCGCGGAGCGGCGGATTCATTTTAAAGTTCGGGTCTTTTTCTTTTATATCATTTTCATCCAGCACTAAGTGATGCGGTGTCACTTCTGCTGTTACTTTAATTCCCGCGCGTTTCGCGTCCCGGATTACTCTGACGCTTTCTTTCGTCGAGACGTGGCAGACATGGTAATGACAGTCCGCCGCTTCAGCGAGCAGCACGTCACGTGCGATCTGCGTCGATTCCGTAATCGCAGGAATTCCTTTAATACCAAGTTTTTCACTCGTCTTCCCTTCGTGAATTGCTCCGCCGTATATCAGCGTATTTTCTTCTGTGTGAGCAACGATTGCCATATCCAGCTTTGATGCTGCCTGCATGGCACGGTACATCATGTCCGCGCTCTGTACACCGACACCGTCGTCTGTAAAAGCGAAGGCGCCCTCAGCTTGTAAGCTCTTAAAGTCCACGAGCTCCTCGCCTTTCAATCCTGTCGTAATCGACACGTAGGGCAGCACTTTTATGACCGCATCTTCTTTAATTCTCCGCTTTAAATCGCGGAGTATTTCAGGTGTATCGATAATCGGATCCGTATTCGGCATTGGACAGATTGTTGTAAATCCGCCGCGGGCAGCAGCTTTTGTTCCTGACTCAATTGTTTCTTTATGTTCGAATCCAGGTTCTCTCAGGTGGACATGAACATCGACGAGGCCCGGAGTCAAAAGCAGGCCCGTACAATCGATAACTTCTCCCTCTGAAGTAAGATTCTCGCCGATTTCAGCAATTTTACCGTCTTGAATGTAAACGTCTGATATTTTTTCTTTATTATTGAGTAACAGCGTAGCGTTTTTCAAAAGCATGCTTGTTGCCCCCTTCTCCGTCAAGTACTGATTCTAAGATACTCATGCGCATAAATACGCCGTTTGTCATCTGTTCAAAAATAACACTTTTTTCGCCTTCAACAACTTCATCTGTAATTTCAACATTGCGGTTAATCGGTGCCGGATGCATAATCAGGGCGTGCCGCTTCATGTTATTCATGCGCGCTTTGTTCATGCCGTATAGTGCATTATATTCTTCTTTCGGCATTTCTGAGTATGATTCATGACGTTCGTGCTGAACGCGGAGCAGCATAATAACGTCGCAGATCTCCACCGCTTCGTCAATACTGATATGCGGTATGCCGAGCGTATTATCCTGCAGTTCACGTGGACCTGAAAAGTATACTTCAGCACCCATCTTCGTCAGTGCCTGTGCATTGCTCTTTGCCACACGTGAATGTTTAATATCTCCGACAATTGCTATTTTAAGTCCGCAAATCTGACCTAAATTTTCATAAATTGTCATCATATCGAGCAGGGATTGTGTCGGGTGCGACCCGCTGCCGTCGCCGCCGTTAATAATTGGAATATTAAGATCTTTGAGGTTTTCGTAATACTTATTATCCGGATGCCTGACGACAAGGGCATCTGCACCGATTGCCTGGAGTGTTTTGCATGTGTCGTAAAGCGACTCTCCTTTAGAGACCGAACTCGTCGATACATCGAAAGGCAGTCTTTCAATGTTAAGATTTTTCTCCGCCATCTCAAAGCTCAGTTTGGTCCGCGTCGAGTTTTCATAAAACAGGTTAACAACTGTTTTATCGTTCAGCTTCATTACCGGCCTGCCGTATTTAATATCGATTGCTCTCGTAATTAAAGCTTCGATTTCCTCAGGCGTAACATGTTCCATAGATAATAAGTTTTTCATTCAGTCCGTCTCCCTCTTTGGTAAAATTAGATTTAGAATAATTCCTGCTACTGCAGCGAGTGCCATTCCTTCAAGATTGAATGGAATATTGCCTATCGTGAAGTCTAAATGTGCTTTACCGATTCCGATGACTAAAATCACAGATGCGATAACCAGATTGCGTTTGTTATCAAAATCAACTTTTGCGTCGACCAGCATCCGGAGGCCGCTTGATGCGATAATACCAAACAGCAGAATCGACACACCGCCCATAACCGGTGACGGGATGCTCTGGACGACAGCCGTAAATTTACCGACAAAGCCGAGTATGACTGCAAGTACTGCCGCTCCGCCGATGACCCAGACACTGAAAATTCTCGTGATGGCAAGAACACCGATGTTTTCACCGTAAGTCGTTGTCGGCGGGCCGCCGATTGTGCTTGCGAACATCGTCGCTACACCGTCACCGATAATCGAGCGGTGAAGCCCCGGTTTTTTAAAGAAGTTGCGGCCGACAATTTTGTTAATAACCATCTGGTGGCCGATATGCTCGGAAATTGTCACGAAAACGATTGGCAGCATGACCATGAAGAGGCCAATGTTCATTGCCGGAATGTAATCCTGATATGGGATATACAAGTCCGGCAGGACAAACCAGCCCGTGCTCTTAATCAGCTCGAGATCTACAATGCCGAACATTAAAGCTGAGATGTACCCTCCGATAATTCCGATTAAGATAGGAATTAACCCGAGTACACCTTTTAAGAAGATTGAAGCAAGTATCGTTATCGCGAGTGTAATCAGTGCAACTGTAATGTAGGTCATGCTGTAGCCTTCCTGGTTGCCGGAATCTGTATACATAGCCATATCCACTGCTACCGGTGCGAGGCCGAGGCCGATAACCGTAATGACCGGCCCGACGACTATCGGCGGGAGGAGTGCGATAATCCATCCTGTGCCGGCAAGCCGGATGGCGAGACCGATTACAACGTACAGCACCCCGCTGAAGAACAGCGCTGTTAAAACTTCCCCAAGCGAGTTCGCACCGAGGGCGATCGTAATCGGAAGTATGAAAGCAAAGCTTGAACCGAGGTAAGCCGGAATCTGGCCCTTTGTAATCAGGATATACAGCAGGGTTCCGATACCGCTTGCAATCAAAGCTGCACTTACCGGCAGTCCTGTCAGAAAGGGCACCAGCACAGTCGCGCCGAACATTGCAAACAAGTGCTGTGAGCTTAAGAGCAGCCCTTGAAAAAATTTCGGTCTGTCATGTACATCGAGTTCAGGTTCCACACTGCGTTTAAAAATTTCATCTTCAAACTTTGCCATCTGCCAATCCCCTTTTTATTTAAAATATAGTAACGCTTGTTTCCCCATCAATCTCTTCTACTTTCACCGATACTTTTTCTGTTTTCGATGTCGGAATATTTTTCCCGATGTAATCTGGTCTGATTGGCAGTTCCCGGTGACCTCTGTCGACGAGTATTGCGAGTGATATAGTCGTCGGCCTCGCCGTGTTGAGTATTGCGTCGATGGCTGCTCTGATAGTCCGTCCTGTTTCCAGCACATCATCGACAATTACAACGCTCTTATTCGTAAAGTCACTATCGACGGCTACTGCATTATCCGCTTTGACATCTTCCGGGCGGTCATCTCTATAGCCGCTGATATCTATAGTCCCGGCCGGAAGTTTAACACCTTCTATTTCCTCTATTCGTTCCTGGATGCGGAGTGCGAGATGCTCTCCGCGCGTTTTGATGCCGAGCAGCACGATATTATCACTGCCTTTATGTTTTTCCAAAATTTCGTGTGACATACGTGTCACAGCCCGTTTAATTTGTGCACTGTCCATAATTGTTTTTGCTGTCATTGCTAATTCCTCCATTTTTTTGCATAAAAAAATACTCATGCCAGAAGACATGAGTATATAGTTATTCTATATTTTGCGCACAGCTTAGTATATAAGCCGCCCATTCCGGCCCGGCTTATTTTTTCATATGCACAATTCACGTCTTCTCAGCCTCACTGGACTAAAATTTAAAGACTTCGTATTTAATTGATTGAAATTATCATACCAACCGCTTTATTTTAAGTCAAGCAGTTATTTATTTTTCTGATAGACGCATTTCATCGAGTACATCGGTGAAATATTTTGGAAGTTCTTTTTTAAACTCCATCCGTTCCCCTGTTTTCGGGTGAGTAAACCCGAGTACACCTGCATGCAGCAGCTGCCCGCCGACATCCAGAGTTTTCCTCGGTCCATATTTCGGATCCCCAGCAAGCGGGTAGCCGATATATTTCATGTGAACTCTAATCTGGTGTGTCCGGCCTGTTTCGAGAATGCATTCGACCAGCGTAAAATTATCGAAACGCTCAAGCACGTTAAAGTGTGTAACCGCATCTTTACCTTCATCGACAACAGCCATATCCTGGCGTTCTTTCGGGTTGCGGCCGATAGGCGCCTCGATTGTGCCGAGGTTATGCGGAATGACACCATGCACAAGCGCCGTGTATTTTCTAGTTACTGATTTTTCAACAAGCTGTTCGACTAAATGGCGGTGCGCCACATCGTTTTTCGCGACCATCAAAAGGCCTGAAGTATCTTTATCGATACGGTGCACGATGCCCGGACGCAGCTCTCCGTTAATACCGGACAGGTTATCAAGCTGGTCCATCAGGCCGTTAACGAGTGTGCCTGACGCATGCCCAGCTGCGGGATGTACAACCATGCCGCGGTCCTTGTTGACAACAGCAACATCGTCATCTTCATAGACGATATCGAGATTTAAGTTTTCAGGCACAATATCCGCTTCAACATTTTCACGTTCAAGCAGTTCGATTCTGTCGTCCTTTTTTACTTTATAATTCGGTTTTACCGTTTTGCCGTTCACTGTAATATGCCCCGACTTTACGCGATTTTGTATGTCTGTACGGGATGTATTTTCGACAACGCCTGCAAGGACCGTATCCAGTCTTTCGCCTGCATGTTCTTCAGTTATAATTAAATTCATTTTTCTTCTTTACCTCTTCCCGTTATAAATACTTCGATTAACAATAGAATCACGCCGATTGTAAGGGCACTGTCCGCCACATTAAAAATAGGGAAATCATAAGTGATAAGCAGTACATCAAAAAAATCCACAACTTCCTGAAATAACAGACGGTCGATAAAGTTGCCAAGCGCGCCAGCCATCAAGAGTGTTATTCCAACTTGCATCAAGAGATTATTCTTCGCTTCCGTTTTGTAAAAGTAGAATAAAAATACAAGGACTACAAGGGTAATGATGTAGAAGAACGCCATGCGTCCTTCAAACATTCCCCAGGCAGCGCCGCTGTTGCGGTGGGATGTAATTTTAAAATACTCCCCGAGCACGGGAATGGATTCTCCGAGCTCCATCCGTGACGCCACCAGAAACTTGGTCAGCTGATCGATTGCCAGAATAATTATGCCGACGAGTGCCATTGGTAATATTCTGTATTGTTTCATCGCTTACTGTGCATCCACAACTTCGCGGCAGCGCGGGCAAATATCGTCTTCCCCGTTTACCAGCGCGTCAGCTGTCGAATAGTTCCAGCAGCGCTCGCAGCGTTCGCCGTCAGCGTGTTCAACTTTTACTGTAACAACATCGTATTCTGTACCGTCAGCAATTTCATCAGCCACTTCAACCTGCGACACGATAAAGAACTGCTCAAGATTGCCGCGGATATCATCCAGATTAAAGTCTGCAGGCTGTGTCAGTGTCACTTTTGCATCGAGTGATTTACCGATGACTTTTTCATTGCGGGCAGTTTCAAGCGCTTTGTAGACGTCATCGCGGACCATCATGAATTTCTGCCATTTCTGAATGAGTTCACCATCTGTTTCTTCTCTTTCAGGATAATGCTCAAGGTGAACACTTTCTTTATCAGTGTGCGGTGTATGCTCATAAATTTCTTCAGCAGTGTGAACTAAAACAGGCGCAAGAATCAGATTTAATTCTTTCAGAATTTTATAAAGTACTGTTTGCAGACTGCGTCTGATCGGTGCATCTTCTTTTTCGATATAAAGTATATCCTTGCCGTAATCGAGATAGAAGTTCGACAGGTCAACGTTGATAAAGTTCTGTACAGTCTGGTACATCGTTACATAATCGTAGCGTTCGTATGCATCCAGCATAAAGGTTTTCAGTTCGTTAAAACGGTTGTACATATATTTATCGACTTCATATAAGTCTTCGTATGCTACGTTATTTTCGGCCGGGTTAAAGTCGTTGACGTTACCGAGCAGGAATCTGAATGTGTTGCGGATTTTGCGGTACACTTCGGAAACTTGTTTTAAGATATCGTCAGATACACGAACATCCTCCTCGAAGTCAGATGACATTACCCAAAGACGGATAATATCAGCACCCATCTGCTGCATTACTTTCGTCGGCAGAATAACATTGCCGAGAGATTTCGACATCTTCTTGCCCTGGCCGTCCATTACAAATCCGTGTGACAGCAGCTCTTTATACGGCGAGTGGCCTTTTGTTGCGACACTTGTAATCAGTGATGAGTTGAACCATCCGCGGTACTGGTCGGAACCTTCAAAGTAAAGATCTGCAGGATAAGTCAGATAATCTCTGTAATCCAGCACTCCCCGGTGTGTTGAACCTGAGTCGAACCAGACGTCCATAATATCTGTCTCTTTTGTAAACTCTCCGTTAGGTGCACTTTCATGAGTGTAACCTTCCGGTAATAAGTCTTTCGCATCCCACTCAAACCAAATGTTTGAACCGTGTTTTTCAAACAGTGACGCTACATGTTCAAGTACATCAGCGTCGATAATTTCTTCGCCGTTTTCTCCGTAGAAGAATGGTAATGGCACACCCCATACGCGCTGGCGTGAAATAACCCAATCTCCGCGGTTTTTAATCATGTTGTACATGCGTTTACGGTTCCATTCCACCTGGAATTTTGTATCCATCAAGGCGTTTAGAATATCTTTGCGGACACCTTCAATTGAAGCAAACCACTGTGGTGTGGCACGGAAGATTACAGGTTTCTTCGTCCGCCAGTCATGCGGATACGAGTGAGTGTAGAATGACAGTTTTAATAATGCGCCCGCTTCTTTCAGATCTTCAGAGATCACTTTGTTTGCATCATCGTAAAACAGGCCGGCATATTTGCCTGCTTCTTCAGTGAAGACACCTTTATCATCGACAGGGCTTAGTACATCCAGACCATACTGCTGACCAACTTTAAAGTCATCGTCCCCGTGACCCGGAGCTGTATGAACAACACCGGTACCCGCTTCAGTTGTAACGTGGTCGCCTAAGACGACTAAACTTTCACGGTCGAATAACGGATGCTCAGCTGTAATATATTCAAGTTCCGAACCTTTAAATTCTTTCGTACGGGTAATTTTATCTTTGTCGAATTCCACTTCGTCAGCGAAGGTATCAAGCAGGTCTTCCGCCACGATAAATTCTTCGCCTTCATAGCTGAACTGAACGTAATTTAAATTTTTATGAACAGCGAGTGCCAGGTTCGACGGAATTGTCCACGGTGTTGTTGTCCAGATGACAAATTTAACACCTGAATCTACAACATCTTTGCCGTCTTTTACTTTAAATGACACGTAAATGGATGGGGACTTTTTATCCTGGTATTCCAGTTCCGCTTCAGCAAGTGAAGATTCACTCGTCGGAGACCAGTAAATCGGTTTTTTACCTTTGTAGATTAACCCTTTTGCGACCATGTCTTTTAAGACGCGCACCTGTGATGCCTCAAATTCAGGCTTGTAAGTTAAATAAGGATTATCCCATTCACCATCGATACCCATGCGTTTAAAGCCGTCGCGCTGAATGTCAATCTGCGAGTTGGCAAATTCGATACATTTATTTCTGAATTCTTCAATAGACATTGATTTGCGGTCGACACCTTTATTGGTCAGCGCCTGCTCAATAGGGAGACCGTGAGTATCCCAGCCGGGAACGTAAGGCGTGTAATAGCCCTGCATCTGCTTGTTGCGGTTAATAATATCTTTAATGATTTTATTCAGCGCGTGTCCCATGTGCAGATTGCCGTTGGCATACGGAGGTCCGTCGTGGAGTACATAAGGTGTGTTGCCTTTGTTTAATTCCAGTTTTTTCTTGTAAAGATCGATATCTTCCCAGTGCTGCTGCATTTTTGGTTCTTTGTTAACTAAGCCGCCGCGCATTTTAAATGCTGTTTTCGGCATTAACAGAGTGTCTTTATAGTCCATAATGATTCTCCTTTTTAATAATAAAAAGACCCTAAGCATGTTAAGGGGCGAATGACCGCGGTACCACCCTTCTTGACTGCTTAGAGTCCACTTCGTTTACTTATATTTTATAAATCATTAGTGATTTCAAATCGTCCATTCCCGCCGGGGCTCGCACCATCCCCCGGTCGCTGCATTCAAATGAAAGTTTGCATGTCTAATAATACATCTTAATTATGCTAAATATCTTACAATCCGTCAATGTAAATTTGCTATTTTTCGGATTCTCCGCCGTCAAACTCCAGCAATCTTTCCCAGTCTTCTGTCTCCAGAAGATCCAGCTGCGCCTGCACCAGCATTTTATAGCGCGCCCTGAAAATTTTTGCCTGGCGTTTTAAATCTTCATTATGCTGCAGCATATGATTTTCACGTTCTCTCGCCCGGCTCACAATCTGCTCGCCTTCTGTTTCAGCTTTCTGGATAATGCTGTCGCTGTAATTTTGTGCGCGCTGTTTAATATCATCGCCCGCTTTCGCAGCACTTAGAATAGCTTCCTGTATAGAAGACTCTACACTTTTGAAGCTGTTTAAGTTTTCTTCGCGTTCGTTAAGCATTTCTTCCAGCTGGGCAATACGCGCATCTTTTTTATCCAGTTCGTCTGCAACTTCTGTTAAATGCTGTCTGACTGCCTGTTCATCAAGTCCGCGGTAGACTGTCGAAAACTTTTTCTTAGTTATTTCTTCTCTTTTCAATCCGTTCACCTCAATTATCAGTTACTATCATGACTTCGAGCCGGTACTTTCCTTTTTTCGTTTGTGCGATCTGCTCCGTTACGGTAAAACGGCCAAATCCTCGAACTGAGATAATATCTCCAGTTTCTATTATAAACGAAGGTTCATCGACTATCGAATGATTCACTTTAACCTTTTCTTTTTCAACTCGTTCTTTAGACTTTGCTCTTCCCTCTTTTAAGACGAGCGAAACGATAGAATCGAGCCGGTATGAGGAACTGAGGACGGTGACAGGCTTCATGGTTACAGCAGCATCGATAAATTCACTGTGAGGTATTTCAGTTAATTTAAGCGGTGCATTTTTAATTTTTGTGAGTTCTGTTTTAAAGAGCTCTTTAAAAGGGCAAGCTACTGCGAATTGTATTTTTTCACCGTTCACTATATCGCCGATAACCGAACGATCGACTCCGATGCTCATAATCGCGCCCAGCAGATTGCGGTGGGACAAGGTCACAAATTTATCGGGATAGGATACTTCAAACACAGTAATTTCAAAATCGTCAGGAGAGTAGTCGAAGTATTCCGGCAGCAGTATGGCCCGTAAACGTTCGCGTTCAGCCTTGTTACCGCCCCCGTAGTAATGAACTGTAATATCCGGATACTGCCCGCTTAAACTTTCAATCATTTTTTGTTCCCGCGGATTTAAGAAATCGGTCAGCACAGCGTAAAAATTATTTGAAGCCTGCTCAAATTTACTATTCAACAATGTCAGCATCTCCCGTTCTTCGGGTCTGAAATGCTGGTAGACACCTTTCATAAAAATCACACCTTAATAAATAATGGAGATATTGGCTGAACCAATATCTCCGTTTATGCAGCCCATGTTATAAGGACTCTGAATATTTCGTGCATACCTCTGCCGAATAAATTTAATATAATAATTAAAATTATCGGTGATAAATCCAATACTCCGCCAAGCGGAGGAATCATACGTCTGAAAGGTTCCAGCAGCGGCTCGTAAACTCTTCCTAAAAAGTTTCCGAAAGATGACTCACGCAGTGCCGGGAACCATGAGGATAGTATATAAATAATTAATCCCCATGTAAAAATCGGCCAGACGAAGTTAAAAAACTGCCAGATATACAGTAATATTGTGACAAGTAATGAATTATCCAAACTAACTCTCCTTACATTTCATCGAAAAACTCTTCTTTATCGGAGATTTCACCTTCAACACCAAAACTGTTTGGCGTGCAGAGAAAAATATCCGCACCGACTTTTTGTATATCGCCTTCTAAAGCATAAACTGTTCCGCTTAAAAAGTCCACGATGCGCTTTTTTGGAACCGAATCAATTTTATTCAGATTGACAAGTGCTGCACGGTTGCTTTTCAGCTCATCGGCAATATCCTGTGTTTCTGCAAATACTCTCGGTTCAAATAAACATACTTTTGTATTCTGATCATTTACAGGCATTGTACGATTCTCCCTGCTTTGTGGTTGGTTAACTTTCTTTTGTTCCTGCTGTTTGTTCTGCACTTTTGTTTTTGCCGCGGGTTTTTGTCCCCCTTGTTTCGAACCAATCAGTTTCTTGCTGCTCTGTGCTGCTTTTTTAGGTGCCGCCTCTTTTTGACGGCTATTCGGTTGTTTACTCGTATTAAGATTTGTGACTTTCGCTGGTGTTTTCGCCTGTTCTGCCTTCTTATCATTCACAGGGACTTCTTCTTCAACGACAAATAAATCTTTTATAAACTTAGTAATAGCCATTTTTTTCACCTAGCTCCCCATAATTTTACTCCCGATTCGTATGTATGTTGCACCATTTCTAACTGCAATCGGATAATCATTGCTCATACCCATGCTGAGTTCTTTTACTTCAGGATAATTTTCTGCGATATTTTCACGCAGCTTCTTTAATCCTTTAAATGTGTTTTCAATAATTGAAATATCTTCAGTGTTCGGCGCCATAGTCATTAAACCGATGACTTTAACATATTTGTAAGCTTTAAGTTTCTCAATAAAACCTTCAACTTCTTCCGGTTTCAAACCATGTTTTGAAGTTTCATCAGAAATATTTACCTGTATAAAACAGTTTACAACATGCATGCCTGCCTGTTCAATTTTTTTCGCTACGCTTTCGCGTTCCAGCGAATGAAGATAATGAAGATCACCGATGACTTCTTTAACTTTTCTCGACTGCATTGTGCCGATAAAATGCACTTCAGCATCTGCCGGCAGCGCTGTGCGCTTTTCGATAAACCCTTCAATGCGGTTTTCACCGAAATGTCTGACACCAGCTTCATATGCTTTAAGTGTTTCTTCAACAGTATGATATTTAGTGACGGCGATAATGTTAACATCTTCGCCGACTTCGTTTTTTATCTGTTCGTAGTTTTCCTTAATCATTATTACGCCTCCCGATAAAAGCCAGTGCCCGGCCGGTTTGGCCTTCTTCCAGCCGGAAGGAGAAGAATTCATCCGCTTCAGTTCCGAGACCGGTCACGCTTATATTTTCTTCATCAATTCCGGCAGCTCTTGCCTGATGTCTATTTGCATCTTTTAAATTGAGCTGCCAGCCGGATTTAGTCTGTTCATAAGAACTTTCCGGCAATGGTTTCAACGCATCGATTACCTTATCGTCCACTTCGTAGTACTTCTGGTTAATACCGACACCGATAATTACCCTCAGGTCTTTTTTACTGCCTCTGTAGCAGTCAATCAGCTTCGCCGTAATTTTTTTTGCAGTGCCTCTCCAGCCTGCATGCGCAAGTCCCAAAAAGCTATCTGATACGCTGTAAACGTATACAGGAATACAGTCGGCATAATTCATTGTTAAAAGTACACCGGTGTCATAAGTATATAAACCGTCTACATCATAGAGACTGTCGCCGAGTTCCTCAGCATTTGTACCTCTGTCTCTTTTCGTCACTTCTTTAATATTGCCGCCGTGTTTTTGTATCGGCAGTACCCATGAACTTACAGGAAAATCGATTTCTTCAGCAAGTTTCTTCTGATGGCTATGGACATTTTTGACTTTGTCACCGATATAGAGCGCCATATTAAAGCTGTTTTTCGGATAAGAACTCTGTCCGCCGTGCCTCATCGTGTAGCCGAAAGTCAGCTCATCTGAATTATCTCCGACGAAATATTTATGCGTTTTAAAGCAATTATTATTCAAATTATCTCCCGCCTATAAAATAAAGGAGATATTGGGTCGCCAATATCTCCGATATATACAATGCACAAAATTTATCTTCTGCGTCTTTCTCTTCTCGAACTGTTTCCTTTAAGGAAAGTCGGAACATCAGGCTCTTCCTGTGGACGGGCATCAAATCTGTCCGGCTCACGGGAGAACCCTTCATCTTCGGCAATATCTCTTGAGTTATATGCCGGCGGCTGATTAAAATTGCTGCCTCCGCCGCGTGAATTATTCTGTTCAGGCTGCTCAGAAGGTCTGTCAGCAGAACGCTGAAGTGTTTTCTCATTGAATCCTGTAGCAATTACAGTAATTACAATTTCATCTTCAAGTTCAGGATTGATAACAGTACCGAAAATCATATTAACATCTTCGTCCGCTGCATCCTGAACGATGTCTGCTGCTTCCTGCGCTTCAAAGAGCGACAGCGATTCTCCGCCTGTAATATTCATCAGAACACCCTGTGCTCCAACGATTGACGTTTCCAAGAGCGGGCTTGAAATTGCTTTTTTAGCTGCTTCAACTGCGCGGTTTTCGCCAGCTGAAATCCCGATACCCATTAAGGCAGAACCCTGGTTCTGCATAATAGTCTTAACGTCTGCGAAGTCAAGGTTTACTTCACCGCTTACAGCGATAAGGTCAGAGATACCCTGAACACCTTGGCGCAGAACGTTATCAGCTTCTTTAAATGCTTCCATCATCGGTGTAGATTTATCTACGATATCTAATAAGCGATCATTTGGGATAATAATCAGAGTATCGACAGCTGCCTTCATCTGTTCAACACCAGCAGCAGCTTGTGTTTGTCTCTTTCTTCCTTCAAAACCGAACGGGCGCGTTACAACACCTACAGTGAGTGCTCCCATTTCTTTAGCGATTTTGGCAACGACCGGTGCTGCGCCAGTACCTGTTCCGCCGCCCATACCCGCTGTAACGAACACCATGTCCGCACCCTGGATAGCGTCTTCGATTTGTTCGCGTGATTCTTCGGCAGCTTTTTTACCGATATCGGGATTTGCCCCGGCACCTAAACCGCGTGTTAATTTTTCACCAATTTGGATTCTTGACTCGGCTTTTGATAAATTTAAAGCCTGCCCATCAGTGTTAATAGCAATGAATTCAACGTTGGACATGCCGTCCTCAATCATACGGTTAACAGCATTATTACCGCCGCCGCCAACACCGATAACTTTTAACGTCGCCATGTGATTGAAACCTTGTTCAAATTCTAACATTAATCTTTCCTCCCAAATGTACTTCTACTCAAATAAATTTTTAAATACTTTTTTAATTTTACTGCCTAAATCGCCTTGCTCTTTCGGTTCTTTATCGGAACGTTCAGAACGGTTATCGGCGTCATCATAAGTGTAATCTTCGTATTCTTCATCGGCAGCATCATCTTCAGCCTGTGATTCTTCACCGCCGTCTTCATCAGGATAGTTATAATCATCTTCGTATGAAACTTCATCATGATCCTCATCCCGATTGACCTGAAGCTCATTCTCTTCTTTACGTTTTGCAAACAGTCCCGTAAAGAAGTTTGCAGGCTGTGCTTCCTGTTCATCGTTCACTGTATTGTGTGAGTATGTTTCTGGATAGTCATCATAATTATCAATTGTAACATATTCCAGTAACTCATCAAACATTATTCCGCTTGATAACACGGAGATTGCACTTGTGAATTCAGGTTTTCTTGCACCCATCTGATTCGGTATATGAACTCTGACTTTTTCTGCAACCAGATCCTGCATCAATTCTTTAACACCGCGGATATTTGCTGTTCCGCCGGTCAGCACAAAGCCGCCCTGCACATTATTTACACCGTTTGCTGCAAGGTCTTCAAAAACGCCCATAAAGGCATCTTCAACCACAAGCTCAATAACATCTGCGAGGTCTTTTGAAGTTACTTCAGCAGGTTCTCTCGAGTCATTCTGCTGCAGCATCATTTTCTCATCATCGCTTGCGAGATCGAAAAATGCATGGCCGTACTGTTCTTTCGCCTGATCCGCTTCATCGTAAGTCGTATTAAATTCATCGACTAAATCTAGGGTAATATCGCGGCCAGCAAGCCCTATGCTGTTCGCATATTTTAAAGAACCGCGTTCATAGTAAGCGAACTGCGTTAAGTCGAGGCCAATATCGATAACAACGGCGCCGAGTTCAACTTCAGCGTCTGTCAGCACATGCTGATAATTTACCGCATCTGAATACACATCTAAAATAGTTAAGCCTGCCGCTTCAACACATTTAACAATATTAACAAGCAGTGTACGATTTGCAGATACGACACCTGCTTTAACTGCCAGACTTTCTTCTGCGATCATTTCTTTTGGATCATTTACTTCATGCAGACCGTCCACTATAAAAGATACCGGATAAACGCTGACTACTTCCTGCTGGGTTGCAGGAACATTCATACGCACATTTTCCAGCAGCTCTTCAATATGTTCACCGGTAATTTCTGTCGCTTCCCCGCCGAAACGGATAATATCTTCTGTAAAGTGAATATGAGTATCCGCGATTGGAATTTTCACAAATACTTCTTCAATATCTACACCTGAAGCAATTTTTGCTTTTTTAATTGTATCTGTAATTGCATTTTTAGCCTGATCAAAATCGTTGATCATCCCTTTAGAAACCCCATCAGTGAAGGTTTGACCGGTACCAATAACATTCACACCGTTGTGAAATTTTTCTCCGACCACTACTTTGACACTAGACGAGCCGATATCAAGGGCAACATAATAATGTTCCTTCACCTTATTGCCTCCTACACAGCCATTTTCATAATACTATTTCTAGTTTACATTATACTCAGATTAATGTGAACTATTTCAAAAAATTTGTTTAACTTTATCTCTCTTTATTCTTCGGCGGCATTGTCGATTTCGCCAAGTGCCGACCTTACACCGTCCAGAGCTTCATTGATATCTTCAATATAACCCACCTGGGATGGTTCATTATAAATATTGTCTTTAATTTCACGTGCATCTGCGCTGTCGTACGGAAGGTAGCTGGTGCCGACTTCCATATCAATTATCCCGCCGGTTTCGTCACCGATTTCCTGACGGATACCGATGTAATAATTCATTTTTTCGCTGAAAGTTTCATAATCAGCAACTATTTCCTGGCCGTCATTCATAAAGACGTGAATGCGGCGCATCGAATTATCTGTCGGGCGGAAATAGATTTCCGATATACTTTCCAGTATATCCACTTCAATTTCATTCAGCGCTGCAACAAGCGCATCGAATTCCTCGCCTTCAAAATTATAGATAATCGGTGCATTGCGGGGAGCCGACGGATAACCGCGCTGGATTCTACTGTTTTCAAGTACAGGAAAATAAAGATCTTCACTATTAATGTAAGCAATAGCTTTATATTCATTAACATTAACTGTAACATTATTCGGCCAGTCCCGCTCTACAGATACTTCCTCAATTACCGGGAGCAATTCAACATTGTCCTCAGCTTTGCCGGCAGAAATACTGAACATCTTATCCCCTGTACTAAAACCGATACGCTCTTCAAGTTCCGTTTCAGTAACCAGACTGTTTCCTTCAAAGTTAATTTCCTTGACGTCACTCGCACTGGAAAAGACATACCACAGCAGAACGCCGAGCAGCAGCACTAAAAAGATAACGATGCCGATATACAGATGAACCCGTTTAAATTTAAATTTCTCTCTAGGTTTTTTCGTCTTCTGGCCTTTACTCTTTTTCTTTTTGGTACTGCTGTCTGCTGATTTTTTACCGCCGCTTTTTTTATTTCCGGCAGATTTCACGTTTTGTTTTCTGTTCTTTCCGGGCGTTTTTTTATTTTTAACAGCGGTGCTTTTTTCTTCAAAATCCTTATAGTGTTCTATTTTTAAAGATAGTTCATCATCTTCAGTCTCTGCTTTTTTCGAAACTTTTTTACTGGCCGGCGGCTTTTCAAAATTGCTTTCAGTTTTCTCTTTCTCAGGTTTTTTTGCAGTATAGCCGACATAGTCAGTATCCTGACGCTTTTTTTTCAATTTTTCTTTAATGTTATTGATATTATTATCATCTTCTTTACTCATCGGCTATACCTCCTGTTCTCTTTAGCTGAGTTTTGCGAATCCTTCTTTAAAATGGTCTCCGCGCCGCTCGTAATCTTTATATTGATCCCAGCTCGCGCACGCTGGAGAAAATAACACTGTATCTCCCGGTTCTGCATAATACCGGGTAAGCTCTACGCCTGTGTACGGATTTTCAGTCAGCTCTGCAGGAATATTCAATTTCTCTGCAAGTGCTTCGAATTTCGGCGCTGTCTCTCCAAAAGTAACAATCCGCTTAACATGTCCTGCATACTGCATCAGTTCATCAAGCGACTGTCCCCGGTCGAGGCCGCCTGCAAGCCAGATAACCGGCGTATCAAAACTTTTCAGGGCAAATGATGTTGCCAGATTATTCGTCGCTTTTGAATCGTTGTAATATATCACATCATCGATTGCACCGAGACGTTCGAGTCTGTGGGAAATACCGCTGAATGTAGCAAGCGTCTTCTTAATTGCATCCTTATTTACACCGTGCGCGGCTGCGGCAAGGAGTGTCGCAAGTATGTTCTCGATGTTATGCTCACCTTTAAGTACGGCATCCTGAACTTGCATTACCACTTCACCATGTACGATTAAATTTCCATCTGCTGCATAGGCATCAGCTTCTGACTCCGTATCAAAGTACTGAACGCGGCATTTAATATCCCGGTTTTCCAGCAGATGCGCCTGTTTTTTATTAAAGATTAATAAATCATCAGCCGTCATATTTTTAAATATTTCCAGTTTGGCATGAACATATTCTTCAACTGTACCGTGATAATCCAAATGCGCTTCGTAAATATTTGTAATGACTGCAATATCCGGTCTAAATTCCTCAATGCCCATCAGCTGGAATGAAGATAATTCCATCAGCAAGGTGTCATCTCTTGTTGCTTCCATTGCAGCAGCTGAAGCAGGATAGCCGATATTACCGCATAAGATAGGGCTGCTGCCGCCATGTTCCAGCATTTCCCCGAGCAGATGCGTACATGTTGTTTTGCCGTTCGTGCCGGTCAGTGCATATATCGGCGCTTCACTCAGATGATGCGCAATCTCAACGTCTGTAACAATCGGTATTTTTCTTTCTGCTGCTTCTTTTAAAAAAGGAATGCTGTACGGAATCCCCGGGTTCTTAACGATTAAATCTGCATCGTTTAAAAGATTAACCGGATGGTGTCCGTCGACAATCTCAACACCCCATGCTTTGTATTTCTGTTCCGCTTCTTCATCTGAAAAAACTTCATTAGTCGTCAGTGTCACATTCGCACCTAAACTGACCAGTGCATTTACAGCACTTTTTCCGCTTCTTCCATATCCGAGTACGATGATATTTTTATTTTCGTAGCCGCTGAATGGTTTCATTCTACATCACTCCCAATAGTACACCGGCTATGCCTGCCAGCAGTCCAACCGACCAGAAGACAATAACAATTTTCCATTCATTCCATCCTGACAGTTCAAAATGATGATGAATCGGCGTCATTTTAAAGATTCTTCTGCCAGTCGTTTTATACGATGCAACCTGCATCATAACGCTTGCTGTTTCAATAACAAAGACGATTCCAATAATGAGCAGCAGGAGACTGCTGTTTAAGAGCAGTGACACTGTCGCAATAATACCGCCGAGTGCAAGTGATCCTGTATCGCCCATAAACAGTTTGGCAGGGTATTTATTAAATATTAAAAATCCAATCAGCGAACCGGTTAAAATAAACAGAAACAGTGCAACTTCCATTTCCCCTGTTAACAGGCTGATTACAAGAAATGAACCAAATGCGATAATTGACGTTCCTGTCGACAAGCCGTCAAGGCCGTCCGTTAAATTCACTGCGTTAGAAAATCCGACGAGCCAAAAAACAATCCAGACGACAAAAAATATGCCGAGCGGGATAAACAAATCGGTTCCCGGAATCTGAATGCCGGCATCGATATCCGGAATCCAGTTCCTCATTATAATAAAGATTATGACCGCAACTAAAATTTGTGCAAGAAACTTCTGTTTTGATGACAAGCCTGCGTTATCCTTTTTAACGACGATAATATAATCATCGATAAATCCGATTAATGCAAAACCTAGTGTGACAATAATCAGCACCAGCAGCTTATAAATATCATCGGCAAAAAACAGACCGATAATCGACAGTACAATCGTTACAGAAATAAAAGACAAACCGCCCATCGTCGGGGTTCCTGTTTTAATTAAATGGCTTTCAGGACCTTCCTGCCTGATAGTCTGCCCAAATTTCATGCGCTTCAGTAAAGGTATTAAAATTGGTACCAGTATTGCAGTCAGCACAAGTGCGGCTGCGAAAAATATATAGTTCATAGCTCCTCCTAGTCGTTCGGGTCATTTGACGATAAAGTGATTTCGACAGCAGTATCTTCTGTTACTGCCGTGCCCGCATTCTGTGACTGGCCATTTACGTAGCCTTCGCCTTCGACTGTTATATTAATACCTATAAAGTCAGCGAGCATCAGTGCTTCCCGTTTCGAAAGCCCTTTGAAGTCCGGCAGGGTCGGCTCGCCGTCTGTTTTCACAAACAGGGAATCGTAAGGCAGCAAAGTGTCATCCTGAGGGAAATGATCGGTAATCTCTGTACCGTTCCCGACTATTTTTACATCAATTGTATCATTTAATTCATCAGTTAAAGCATCTATTTCCTGTCCTCTGTAATCTCCGATTTCTATGACATCGTGATCGCCGGATACATCCGCTTCAGAAACTTCAAGATATTTCAGCGTACGTTCCATCAGGGGATTAAAGCCCCTGGCAACGCCGTTATCCCATGTTTCACTTTTGTTTTCACTGGCAAGTTTTATACCGTAATAGACAATCACTTCCGGATCGTCTTTTGGAGCATAGCCTAAAAACGAAGTGAAAAACTGATATTCTCCGTCCATGTAGCCGCCCGTCTCCGGATCATAGATCTGAGCAGTACCCGATTTTCCGGTAACTTCATATTCATCGGATTTATATTGCGGATTATGGTCCAGCGAACCGTCGATCAGCGTATTCATTTCTGCTACAGTTTTTTCTGCTGCCTCCGGAGATATAACCTGTCTGACAGTTTCTTCCTTGCCGTCGTAGACAACTTCGCCGGCATCATCGGTAATCTCATCAACGACGTAAGGTTTCTTCATCTCCCCTTCGTTCAATAGCGCAGTCATTCCCTGAATCAGCTGAATCGGCGTTACTGTAGACGTTTGCCCGAAAGAGGTGGTTTTCTGCTGAAGTTCATCACCCCAGGCAATCTGCCCGGTTGTTTCTGTTGGAAATTCAGAACCGGTCGACTGACCGAATCCGAATTTTTCATAGTAGTCGAGCATCTTGTCGGACCCGACTTTATCCTGCAGGATCATCATCAGAACGTTTGATGAATACTGCATTCCTTCGTTATAGGTAATGTCGCCCCAGCCTTCGGTTTCCCAGTCGTAAATTGTTGAATCCATTACATCCATCGATCCCGAAGTGTAAACTGCATCCGGATCGTAAACTCCTTCTTCGATAGCGGCCGCTAGTCCAAACACTTTAAATGTGGAGCCCGGTTCAAATGAATATTCATAAAGCATATTCAGCCAGCTGTTGCCGAAACCTTCCCGCGTTTCAGGATTGAAGGACGGGCGCTGGCCGCTCGCGAGAATCTCTCCTGTATTTGCATCTGCAACGACCGCAATTAATTCTTCCGGTTCAAAGTGGTCTTCCATATCGTTTAAAGTATCTTCCAGATAGAGTTGAATATTCGAATCGATAGTCAGCTTCACATCATGACCGTCTACCGGAGGTTTGACATTATCTGAATTCGGCACGATATAGCCCCATACGTCCTGAGAATAATCAACGCTGCCCGGCTCCCCTTTAAGGAGGTCGTTATAAATACGTTCAAAACCAAGCTGGCCGTCCAGGGCGCCGATGTCATCATTTAATTCTGCAAAGCCGATTAAATGAGAGGCAAACTGGCCATTCGGATAAAAGCGTCTCGTTTCTGGCACAAAAGAGATTCCTGTCGCTTCGGATTCCTCGAGGAATTTCTTATCATTATAGGAAATATTCCGGCCGGCCTGTCCTAGCTCCATCTGAAACTGGCCTTTTTTAATATTCTCTTCGATTTCTTTTTGTATGTCTTCTTTCTTCATGTCGACAACTTCAGCGAGCAGAGCAGCTGTTTCTTCCGGGTTGCTCACGTGATTCGGATAATTCTCATCGGTAATTATCGCAATCCGGTATGCCTCCATATCTGCTGCAAGTATATTGCCTTCACGGTCGACGATTTCACCGCGTTCCGGTTCATTTACCGCACTGACAGCATATTTATCCTGTCCTCTCGCGATTAAATCTTCGTCGTCTATCGTTTGAAATACCATCAATTTAATAAATTGACCGATAATCAAAAGAAAAAGCACTCCTATACCGAAATATATCAGGAGTGCGCCGATTGTTAGCTTGCTATTTTTAAGACTGATCTTCCGTCTAATCTTCCCCATACTTTTCTACAACCTTTACATTGCTATTATTCAGATCCAGGCCCAGTTCCTGAGCTTTTTCATATATGCGATCGTAAGAAGCAAGGTAAGTGACCTCAGTATTCAACTCACTGATTTCACCGTTTTTAACTGCGATTGTCTGTTCAATTGATGACTTCTCATTCTGGTAATTATAGGCTTCCATTTTTAAAGATAATACATATATGGAAACTGCAGCAATCAGAACAGCAAGTGTTATGTAAATAGCCATTTCCGTACGTTTAATCCCGACAATCTTTCCTTTTTTCCGGGTTTTCGGCTGACTGTCAGGTTTTCTGTATACTTTTTTTGCAGGATTTACCTCAGTATATCTTTCTACTACCATGTCAACACTTCCTATACTTGTTTCTCAGCAATTCGAAGTTTCGCACTGCGCGCACGCGGGTTGGCTTCAAGATCGTCACCTTCAGCGATAATCGGTTTACGGTTAACTCTTTTTAAGACAGGTTCATATCCCTCGGGAATAATAGGCATGTTCTTTGGCAGCTCCGGTCCTTTTTCGTACTCTACAAACATTTGTTTGCAGATTCTGTCTTCTAAAGAATGGAAGGTAATTACCGATACACGCCCGTCTTTGTTCAAAAGATCAATCGCCTGTTCCAGTGAACGTTCGAAGACACCGAGTTCATCGTTGACTGCAATGCGCAGCGCCTGGAAAATACGCTTTGCAGGATGCCCGCCTGTTCTTCTGAACTTCTGAGGTATTTGTGATTTAATAATTTCCGCGAGTTCCGTCGTCGTTTCAATTGGTTCTATTTCTCTTAAACGCTCGATTTCTCTGGCAATTTTTTTCGAGAACTTTTCTTCTCCGTACCTGAAAAAAATACTGACCAGAGCTTCGTATGGATATTCATTAACAATCTCATAAGCATCAAGCAGCTGTGTCTGATCCATTCTCATGTCAAGTCTCGCTGTTTTGGAGTGACTGAATCCCCGCTCTGTTACATCGAGCTGCGGACTTGAAACACCGAGGTCGTAAAGAATACCATCGACACCCGTCACACCCTGTTCGTTAAGTGCTTCTGTTATATTTTCAAAATTTGTATGAATTAAAGTTATATTGCTGCTGTTTTTAAATTTTTTCCGGGCATTATTTATCGCTGTCATATCCTGATCAAACGCGTATACATGTCCCGAGTCAAGCTGTGACAATAAATATGAAGTATGTCCGCCGCCGCCGAGTGTTGCATCGACGTATATGCCGTCCGGTTTAATATTTAAGCCGTCGACTGTTTCTTTTAGTAAAACTGAAGTGTGGTTGAACAATTTGTCACATCCTAAAGGTCAAAATCAATTAAATCTTCTGCTATATCTTCAAAGTTATCTTCAGATTCAGTGTAAAAATCTTCCCATGCTGCCGAATCCCAGATTTCGATTCTGCTCGAGACACCGATGACTGTACAATCTTTTGTCAGTCCGGCATATTCACGCAGATTTTGCGGAATATTGATACGTCCCTGCTTATCGATTTCCACGGCTGCTGCGCCCGAGAAAAATAATCTCGTAAATTTACGCGCATCTTTTTTCGTCAGCGGCAGCGTTTTGAGTTTTTCTTCAATGCGGCTCCATTCTTCCTCTGTATACGCAAATAAACAGCGGTCGAGCCCGCGGGTAATAACGAATTGTCCATCGAGTAATTCTCTGAATTTACTCGGCATAATAATACGGCCTTTCGTATCCAAATTATGTTTATATTCACCCATGAACATATTCTCACCCCGCATATATTTAATTTACCACATCTCCCCACTTTCCTCCACAAATTATAAAAAAGATTGCCGATTATTTTATCAAATAAAAAAAACGATTTCTTCAAATGAAGAAATCGCATGGTATACAGCATGATTAACTTTTTATAATCGTCAATTTATCTGTGTAGCTGAGTGGGGAATAATCCCAATTACAGGCCGGATACTGCCACGGATGATACAGTCTTTCCTGCAGCGCCCCATTCGGCATCAGTTTTTCGCTCAATTCATCCAGATTATTCAGCTCTGTTCTTAAACTGCGTTTGATATCAACTGAATAACGCTTCTTTAAATACTCGAGTTCATTCAGATGGCGCTTTTTGTTGCCGTCGATTATCCCGCTTGTAAAATATTCATCCGCGTATTCGTAAAGCGGTTTAAATGACTCTTCGAGAGAAGATTTAACACGTTCGATCTCGTCAAGCACCTGATCGTTGGTATGCGTTTTAATAAGCGTTTCTTTACGCGCCTGAATCTGGTCTGTGATGCTGCTGTCCAGTGTCAGTTCATACCTTTCGAGCAGCTTACTGATTCTGTCATCGACATGTATGAACTCCATCCGCTTCAGCACTATCGGCATATCAGTTTCCATCACACCGAATACTTTATGCAGCTCTCCCCAGTAAGCTACTTCAGCACCGCCGCCTAGGAATACCGCTGTATTAAACAGCATTTCCTGCATCAGGGGTCTCGTCACTACATTATTGGAAAACTCTATTGGGGATTGTTCTATACGTTTCAGTATTTCATCTTTGTTTAGTTTCTCATCTCCGAGCACATAGGCATTTTCTTCTTCAGTTTCAGTAATCAGCGTTCTTGCCGATGCTGCATTAGCAAACAGATGAACATTTGTCTCAGTCTGAATAACCGGTGCTTTATTTACAGTGCGTATAAATTCTTCCTGTCCTTCTTTAAATGCTGCATCGATTGCTTTATGCTGCTTAAACATATTTTGCATTATCGGCACTTCGAGTTCTCGTACGGCTTCAAGATGAGAATTGAAAATTACAAGACCATCGTTTTTAAATGTTTCGTGGACCAGGCTGTGGAACAGCTCCGTCCACGACGTACATCGTTCTATCGATGCTGTCACTTGTTTTTTTAATTCTGCTGCATAGCTGGAGTCACCAATGTATCGAAGGATTTTATCCAGCGCTTCAGCCATCGCTTTTTTATCGTAATTATAAAAACCAATGCTCATAGGCACAGTCAAATTCGGCTTGTAATTTACTTTAACTCGTCTGCGGTGGTATGTGTCATACAGATGTGTGTGGTTCACTTCCTCGTAATCGTGATCCTCACCCGCAACCCAAAAAACGGGAACTGCATCATAACCGTGCTTCTCTTTCAGTTCTTTTACTACGACTAAAATTGATACTATTTTATGAATGATATACGAAGGACTCATAAAAAGTCCCGCCTGCTGGCCGGCAATAACTACCTTATGCCCTTTTTTAAGCAGTTCAATATTGTGCTGCTGCGCCTTTGACAGCCCGTACTGCGACATATCGGTTTCGATAATGCTGCCGAGTTCTGCAGTATGGCTGTGCACCGGGCGCTGAAGCACTTCTTTGATACTTTCTTCATCATAGGACAGACCGCCGTAAAATTGCTTGTTGTCAGTTATATTATGTAGGTTTTCAGAAAAATCAATAGTCTCAAAATGCATAAATCGTTCTCCTCAATTAATCGTTATTCAAAGTATAAAAGTTATTTATCTATAAAACAATTGAACGGCTTCGCAATTATGAATATACTGTATTAAAAGGAGCGTTGCCAAATGTCAAAAGTAAAAAACTTAGCTATTAACTACAAAACAGCAGAGGAATTTAAAAAATTCCGCGAATACGGTTCTCAGGAACTTCACATGATTGATGAACTCGAAGCCAATGTAATCGATGCGAATATCGATTCACCTTTCTACGGTATTTACCAGGGCGATGATCTGGCTGCACGCATGTGCCTGTATCGCCGCGAAGATGCAGATCATCCGATCGACAACGAAACCGCTGATTATTTAGTTATCTGGAAACTTGAAGTGCTAGAAAGATATCAGGGCAGAGGGTTCGGCAGTGAGCTGATTGAATACGCTAAATCATTTAACCTGCCGATTAAAGCCATCAGCCGTTTCCAGAACTCCCGCGACTTTTTTGAAAAACACGGATTTGGCGCACACGAATACGATATTGAACGTGATCTGGCGGACGAATCACTGATGTGGTATCCAAAATAAGATTTAAGTTATGAGCCGGGACGGATTTTGTCCCGGCTTTTTATTTATCTTGTGTCAGAGGATTCCCGGAAGTTCTAAAACCCTTGAAATCCCGTATCAAGTATTTAAAAGTATACTTTACATGCACAAAAAAGCCTGAAGATCTTAGAAAATAAGATTTTCAGGCTTTTTCTTTAATAAGACGATTAGTTAGCTACGACTTCTTCGCCTTTGTAGCTTCCGCATTCTTTACATACACGGTGAGCTAATTTAGTTTCACCGCAGTTAGAGCATTCTACCATTCCTGGTAGTGATAGTCTCATGTGTGAACGACGTTTATTTTTGCGTGTTTTTGATGTTCTTCTTTTAGGTACTGCCATTATTTTTCCTCCTCATCGCTTAGCTTTAAAGCTTCTAGTTTTTGTAATCTCGGATCCACAGCCGGTTTCTGGCTGCTGGCTTCCGATTCATCCATTACTGTCCAACCACTTGCTCCTGATGACCCGGGTAGTTCGTCACTCTCTGTATAAACTGTCGGTAAGTTGACGATTAACAGCTCTCTGACTACCGGCTCCAAATCCAGCGTATGAATCAGCGGATGCAGGTTGTCATCATCTATTTCTTCGTCTTCTTCAAGTGTTTCATCAAACACTTCGACAGATTGTATTTCGAGAGGCAGACTAACAGTATCACCGCTTCGGCTGTCGATCATCTTAACAACCGCCGATATATGCAAGTCAACATCTACTCGATGATGTCCGAAAATCATATCACCGTAGACTCTGGTATCTTCTACAGCGAGTATATCCGCACGATCATACAATGTGTCTAACTGAACAGTTTCATTAAAAGTGAATTTCTCGCTGGCAGACTTTCTTAGTTGTGAAAGCGACCATTTCATATAATTCCACCTCTTATGAGCACAACAGATATTGTACAGTTATAAAGAAAAAGTGTCAAGTTTTTTTCTTAACAAATAACTTCAATCTGTCTAATATTTTGATACACTTAGTATAACATTTATCGGGGGTTTATGTATGAAAATTTTAGCATTAATTACGGAGTACAACCCATTTCATAACGGGCATATTTATCATATTGAGCAAGCAAAAGAACTCACGAAGCCTGATGTAACTGTTGCGATTATGTCAGGAAACTTTACCCAGCGCGGCGAAATCGCAATTACAGATAAGTTTACGCGGACTGAGGCCGCGCTTGAACATGTGGATCTCGTCGCTGAATTGCCGCTGTTAAACGCGGTGAGCTCTGCCGATGATTTTGCCCGGGGCGGCGTGCACATTGCTGAGAAACTTGGCGCGACCGACCTCGTCTTTGGCAGCGAGTCGGGCAGCATCGATTCATTAATCAGCGCTGCCCGTGAATCCAAACTGCTCGAAGATTCACCCGAGTTCCACAAACTGCTGAAACAGGGGTACAGCTACCCGCGCGCAGTAAGCGCGCTTGCTCATAATACCTTTCTTTCGTCACCGAACGATACGCTCGGCATCGCTTATATTAACGCACTTAACGATTTAAAGTCGTCTATAAGACCGGACACGATAAAACGAATCGGGAACAAATACAGCGACGCAGCCTTATCCAGCACCGAATTTTCCAGCGCAACGAGTCTTCGTGCCGCACTTTTCAGCGGCAATAATGAAAAGGCGGGAAATTTTATGCCTGAAAGTCTTATCGACAAAATGACAGAAGGTCATCTCGCTTCTAATGAAGACTTTTTCCTGACCTTAAAAACACTTATTTTAACCCGTTCACCGGAAGATCTTAAAAAGATATATATGATGACCGAGGGGCTCGAATACCGGCTGAAGGATAAAATAAAGAAAGCCGACAGCTATGCTGAATTTTTATCAGCCGTTAAAACAAAACGCTACACATGGACAAGACTCAGCAGGCTGATGATTTCCATCCTCTTGAATATTACTGATGAAGTGATGAAGCAGTACAAGCTGACCGATAGCGTCCGCATCCTCGGCATGACTAAAAATGGACAGCAGTATTTAAAATCACTCGGTCCTGCAGAAATTATTACGAACGTCAATAAAAAAAACCGCAGCCTAGTGTCACATGAAGTAACGGCTACGGAAGTGTATAACACATTTACCGGATGCCGGAAAAATGATTTCAATACACCGGTAATTATTGTTCCTTAAATTTTTCTTTTAAAGCATCTTCAATGAGCGGCGGGACGATATCTTCAATCTTGCCGCCGTATTTCGCAACTTCTTTAACGATCGATGATGAAATAAATGAATAGTTGTTGTTAGTCATTATATACATCGTTTCAATCTGACTGTCGAGCTTTCTGTTCATACTCGTCAGCTGCATTTCGTATTCGAAGTCGCTGACCGCACGTAAGCCCCTGATAATGGCATCCGCTTCGACCTGCTGGCAGAAGTCAATCAGCAGTCCGTCAAACTGCACTACTTCAACATTGTCCAGATGCTTCGTCACTCCTGAAATCAGCTCGATGCGTTCTTCAGGTGAGAATAATCCCTTTTTTGAAGAATTTCTTAAAACAGAAACGTATACCTTGTCAAAAATTTTACAGGCACGCTCTATAATATCCAGATGCCCGTAGGTAATCGGGTCAAAACTCCCCGGTACTACCGCTATTTTATTCTTAGTCAAAATGCTCCCCTACTTTCTCTCTTTGCTAAGCAGCCATATTTTAATCGAACCATAGTCATTTTCTTTTGTGATTTCAAATCCCGGATGGGCAAAAGTTTCATTTTTGCCCGCCTCCGCGACAATTCTGCCGTCTTCTTTCAAAAGCTTATATTCTAATATCAGCTCGAGACTTTTATCGATTAGTTTCTTATTATAAGGCGGATCTAGAAAGATTAAATCAAATGATTTGTCCCGTTTCGCCATCGCTTTTAAGGCTCTGCGGTAATCATTGCGGAAGATTTCCACCGGTTCATCAAGGTCACGCGTATTCTCTTTAATAATTTTAATAGCATCTCCTGCACCGTCGATAATCATCGCTTTGTCAGCTCCCCGGCTCAGCGCTTCGATTGCAAGCCCGCCTGTGCCGCCAAAAAGGTCCAGCACGCTCCCCTCTATATCTCCAAGCATACTGAAGACACTTTCGCGCACTTTGTCGCTTGTAGGCCGTGTATCATTTGATTTTAAAGTATGCAGTTTCTTTGCTTTATATTTCCCGCTGATAATTCTCATAAGTATTGCCCTTTCATTTGGCTCTCTGGTCATATATTATATTGATAGGAGCTGATTATATGCAAAAATTCATCACGATGGGTGAAGGTTACCACGAAATATTTGAATTGCAGGCACTGATTGACTATAATCACGAACGTGTTCAGCATGCAATATTTCTCAACAACGACAAAACACCTGCGACATTTCTCTTGGTTATGAAACCTGTTGAACAAAACCTGCAGGCGATATACACTATCTACAACGGCATCGTCTATAATGACGGCCAGGGTAAAAAGTATCAGCTGATAAAGTCATGGTGTGAGGAGAAAAACTTGAGCATCGTCGAGTTTTCAACAAAATCACCGGAAGAGTTTTATGAACGCGAACAGTTCTACCAGTATCTAACCGGAATTTTAAGATTAAATCATCTGATTCTGCCAATGACTTAATTAAATAAGACGGTAATCTTCTTTTTCTTTATCTTCAGTATGATATTCGCGTTTGATATTCGGATATTCACTCAAAACGATATCGGTAACAAACTTCAGTTTGCCGAGGTCTCTGAGCGTCTTATCCAAATCGGCTTCATCGATATACAAAAGGACATATTTCTTAGATTTATTCACATAAATTAAATGTCCGTGCCGTTTCAATTGTCGAATGAATTTATTTTGTTTAAAATAAACATATATACCAAGTCGGTTAACTAACATTGACTGACCACCTATCTAAATCTTTAGAATCATAATAACATATATCTTATATGTTTTTTAAATGAATATCTCATGGAGGTTTCCAACATGGCAAATTGTTTTAAAAGAATGGTAACAGCAGTCGGTGTTGCTACCGGTCTGACACTCGGCCTATGGGCAGGTACAAAGTTAATGAAAGAAACGAAAGTGCGCGATATCAAACCATACTTCAAACAGCGTTCACCGTACATTTTCGCACACCGCGGCGGTATGGGACTTGCACCTGAACACACACGCATCGCGTTTGACAAAGCATCGGAATTCGATGTGGAAGGATTCGAAATTGATATCCGTCTGACAAAAGATGAAGAAATTGTCGTTTTTCACGATGCCTATGTAGACAGAACATCAAACGGTGCAGGGAAAGTCAGCAATTTAACACTCGATGACTTAAAAGACCTTGATTTCGGTTATCACTTTACCGATGTCGAAGGCAATCACCCCTACCGCGGACACGACAAAGCAAAAATTGTTACTCTGCGCGAATTGATTGAAGAATATCCGGGCAAACTAATCAATATCGATATTAAAGATGACCCCGACACATATTCAGGCAGTCTTATTCCAAGCCTGCTCTACCGTTTAATTACCGAGCTCGGCGCTGAAGACCGCGTACTCGTAACAAGTTTCCACGATTCACAGATTAAGCAGTTTAATCTGTATGCAGAAGATACTGTTGCGCTCGGCGCGGGTGTCGATCAGGTCAGCCGTGCGTACTTCCTGCACCGCGCAGGATTCGGTCATATGTATGAACCGGCGGCGGACACCTTCCAGATTCCGACAGAATACAACGGTATTCGTTTAGATACAAGACGTTTTATCGAGTACTTAACGAGCCTGAACATTGCAGTAGGATACTGGAACATTAACAAGATGGATAAAATGGATGAACTCATCCAAAAAGGTGCGCATACTATCGTAACCGACTATCCGGACATCAGCTATCACCTGTTAAAAAACAGATACTAATGATGCAAAAGACCTGCAGAAATGCGGGTCTTTTTTTGTGGGCGGATGGAGGTGCTGGGGCTGGGGTTGGGATGACCGGAGATCATATGTATCCGGATGCTCTGGGGTTGGCGTGACAGAAGTTCATATGTATCTGGAATCCCTGGGGTTTGAATGACAGGAGATCATATGTATCCGGAGTCTGTGGGGTTGGCATGACTGGAATTCATATGTATCCGGAGTCCCTGGGGTTTGAATGACAGGAGATCATGTGTATCCGCAGTCTCTGGGGTTTGAATGACAGGAGATCATGTGTATCCGCAGTCCCTGGGATTGGCATGACAAAGTATCATATGTATCCGGATGCTCTGGGGTTTGCATGACAAAGTATCAAGTATATCCGCAGCAGCTGGGATTGGCATGAACGGAGCTCATGCTAACTCCAACCTCGCAATCCTACTCTCTCCAATAAAAAAACACAGTTCTCAAGAGGAACCGTGTTTTGAAGTTAAATTTATATTAGCCTGCGCAGCCGCAGCTTCCGCCTGTTGCACAGCCGCTGTTTGAACTGTTTGAGAAAAATGGATTACTGCTGACGATATTTGCATGGGGACTGACTGACTGCCCTATAATAAAGAGTATTTCATCCAGCAGCGACTGCAGCTGAAATTCCGCTCTCCGGTACTCCATTATAATCGGATGCATGTCCAAGGCTTTTTTATACTGGTTGATCTCTTTTCGTTTCGTGCTGAAATCAGGGTGATATTTACCAAAACGTTCAACGTCGATAAAGTTCTCTTTTAAACGCGCAAAGTGTTTAATCATGCCTCTGACTTCATCATCTGTATCCAAGAGTGCTTTATAATTACAGTAGTTTTTATATTCTTCTGTCTCAGTAACCATATCGTTTAGAGAGTCTAGTGAATCCAAAATTTCAAAATCCATAATTGCTGTCATATAATCACCTCTCCTTAACCATTTTATCATATAGACACATTTGTTACTATATGATAAATACCATTTGCAACCTGTATTGTAATAGATTAAAATTAGGGTAATGGATAAATGATAGGGGGCAAAATGATGGTTTTTGAAAACTCAGGTATTGAAAATGTAGTCATTCCACAAGGCTCACTGCAGGAAATTATGAACCACAATGGTTGTGTTCTTGGCGGCAGTTGGGATTACGAGCGTATGACTTTCGATTATAAATACGAAATTCCTGAAGGTATTTATTACTTACGTTTTCCTGGATATGCAGTAGACGGTGATGTCGGTGCAAATAATGCAACATTACAGTTAATGGATCCTTATATGGGGAAACATTACTACCCGACTGGTATCGAATACGGCAGCGATGAAGTATTCCCTGAACGCATCGTTGAACATGCGATCAGCAAAATCAGAACAATCAGTAAAGAACTGACTGCAGTTGCGGGCGTTTAATTTACAGCAGCTGCTACATAATAAAACCTCTTACAGTAATCTGTAAGAGGTTTTTATTAATCCTAATGGAATATTGCATCCCACAGACCGGTCGTTTCTCCGCCCGGATATAAAATATAAAGTATGATATAGACCATGATACCTGTCACTGCAGTGAAGAACCAGATTGTCGCTGCTGTCATACCGAATTTTCTGTGCTGGCGCAGTTTGTTTTTCTTGCCGGTGAACACTTGGATTCCTCCGAAAATCCCTCCCGTAGTAGCCAGAATAATATGGCTGACAAGAAAAATTACATAGTAAATTTCAAGCGATTCAGGTCCGCCAAATTGAGTGTTTCCAAGGAATACAGTTTTCGATATATAAATAACGAAAAATGTTAACGCCGACCATGCAGCGAGTGTCATGAATTTCTCATGCTTCAGCACGTGCCCTTTTTTAATATGATAAACTCCAATACCCATAAATATCGCGCTCAGTACGATAAATGATGTACTGAGTGTGGGCAGGATAAAATATATGTCCAAAATTTTTCCTCCTATGCTCTAAACCGGTTGTCCATTTCTTTTTGCGCCTGTGCTTTTGCCAGGGCACGTTCTGTAATCTGATTTGCATCTCTGCGTTCTTCATTGAACCATTTAAAGAATATGTGAGCGAGCATTACTCCGAAAAATACTTCCTGAAGTACTTTCATTATAATACCGCCTGTCTGCTGGTCATTCAAAGGCGTTGAATTTGTAAAGTATTCCGGTCCGGAAATCATCCCTGCTCCGGAAATACTGTCAAGAATACCTGAAGGTACGCATAACTCCATCGCACTTAACCACGCTTCACCTTCTGTAAAAGTAGCATAAATTGGTGTGCTTGAGAAAATAATCAGTGCACATGCCGGAGTAACAAAAGCTCCGATTCCGAAAATATAAAGCAGTTTAAACAATCCGCCCATATGCTCTTCTTCAGGTTCAACTTTGTTGAACATCGGGTAAAACGCCATTAAAGCTGTCAGGAACATTACTGCGAGTACTAATGTATGAAGAGTTGCACTCATTTTTAAGTTATCCATAACGACGGGTAAATGATAAATTGAAAATGCAGCGATAAGCAGCATCAGTGAGATTAAAGGTTTTTTCGCACCTAATCTCAGCACCGGACCGATTACCGGCAATGAAACGATATATTTCTGCAGATAAGCCGGCACGCTAAAATACATCAGCGGTGCAATTAAGAATAATACAAAAGCCATCTGCACCATGTGGAATGTAAATAATATATGACTTAATAAGTCGACTGGCGAGCCGTACATTGCATACAGTAAAATCATATTGACTGCAAAGAGTGCCCCTTCTCGACTCGTCAGCGGTCGTCCACCTTCAAATTCCTTATACCATCTCGTGGTAACAAGAAAGAAGACTGCCGTAACAAGAATAACGAAAGCCATAAAAAAGGGACTCCAGTTGGCCATAAAACCGAAAATTTTAATTGAAGTTATATTTCCCATACCTACCACCTTAAATTTAACCTTATTATCTCTAGTATAAATTTATTATTATCATAACTCAAGACGATAAAAACACACAAAGTGACAAACTATTGACCAAAAAAAAGATGACCTCAGAACGAGATCATCTCTTTTTGTATTAGATCGGCTGCCCGATCCATACGATATAAATGAATGTTACACAGAAAGCAATTGCGAAATACATTCCTACAATCATAAACAGTTTAGCAAAATCATGCCCTTTATCTTTCATGTGCATGAAGTAGTAGAACTGCAGTACAACTTGAATGAATGCGAACAGCATTACGCTTCCCATGATGAACGTTGGATCAAATTCCAGTGCAACCATACCGAATGCTATGAATGTTAAAAAAATCATAAATGAAAATCCTGTAAGCTGCAGGCGCATTTCTTTTGTACGCTGGCGTCGAAGATTTCTCAGCTGAGTTTCTGTCATTGGTTTCTCTTGTAAATCAGCCATTTATATCACTCCTAACAAGTAAACGATTGTGAAGATGAATACCCACACAACGTCGATGAAGTGCCAGTACAGCGCTGCTGTATTCACTTTAGCTGCTGTATATACTGATAAACCGCGCGTTGCGTTACGGATAATCAGACCTGTAATCCAGATCAGACCGATAATTACGTGGAAACCGTGAGTACCGATCAGAATATAGAATGCACTACCGAAGGCGCTGGATCTGAAAGTATGTCCAAGGTGAACATATTCATAGAACTCGTAAATTTCAAGTGCTAAGAATCCTGCACCAAGAAGTACTGTAATAGCTAGCCATAACTGCATTTTACTGAAGTTATTATTACGCATGTGATACACCGCGTATACACTCGTCAGGGACGATGTAAGTAATAACATCGTCATGACAAATGCAAGTTCAAGGTGGAACAAATCAGCTGCAAGCATATGATCCGAACTTGGCACGCTGTCTTTCAATGCCATGTAAGTTGCGAATAATGATGCGAATAATACTGTCTCTCCTGCTAAGAAAGTCCAGAAACCGACGAATTTATTTCTACCTTCGTGTGTTGCTGTCTCCGGGTGCTCAGGCCACTGTTCGTTAGGGACATTATATTTCATTTCAGCCATTACTTAGCACCCCTTTCCTCTTCTTCAAGATCTCTTAATATTTCTTCTTTCGTTACATAGTAGCCAAGGTCATCTTTAAATGAACGTGTAATCATTGAGATAAATGTAATTGCAAGTCCGATTACAAGTAACCAGAATGCCCATGGTTTTACTGGTAAATCTGCTACTGCATCGATTGCCCATTCTTTACCTGAAGCAAAGTACAGAGCACCGAATGAAGCGATGAACAGACCAAGTGACATTACAAACGGAATGATTGAGTTGTTCGGCATATGGAAATCTTCAACCGATTCCGCCGGAAGCATTTTTCCGTTACCTTCTTTTTTCTCAATCCAGAATGCATCAAGTCCGCGTACTAAAGGAATCTGTGCATAGTTGTAATACGGTACTGGAAGCGGTATTGACCACTCAAGTGTACGTCCGTCGCCCCAAGGGTCGCGGCCCACTTTTTGATTTTTAGCAACTGTCATGATGATGTTAATCACTAAAACAATAACCGCTGCTGCCATCAAGAGAGCACCGATGGTTGATATTAAGTTTGCTGCATTATAGCCCTGTCCGTCGAGGTAAGTGAATACCCGGCGCGGCATTCCCCATAGTCCTAAGAAGTGCTGGATCAGGAATGTCAGGTGGAAACCTACAAAGAACAGCCAGAATTCTACTTTACCAAGTTTATCACTCAGCATCGTGCCGAATATTACCGGCCAGTAGTAGTGAAGTCCTGCAAGTAAGGCGAACACTACCCCGCCGACGATTACATAGTGGAAGTGGGCTACGATAAAGTATGAGTCATGGTACTGGTAGTCAGCTGGAGCAACTGCCTGCATAATTCCTGTTACCCCACCCATAACGAATGAAGGAATAAATGCAAGTGCGTACATCATAGGTGTTGTAAACTCTATGCTTCCGCCCCAGATTGTAAAGATCCAGTTAAATATTTTAATACCTGTCGGTACTGCGATTGCCATTGTTGCCAAGGCGAAAATTGCGTTGGCTGTCGGCCCGAGACCAACTGTAAACATGTGGTGTGCCCATACCATGAATCCGAAGAAACCGATAAGCACTGTTGCGAATACCATTGCTGAATAACCAAATAAGCGTTTACGAGCAAATGTTGCGAATATTTCAGAGAATATCCCGAACGCCGGAAGGATTAGAATGTAAACTTCCGGGTGACCGAAGATCCAGAATAAGTGTTCCCAGATAATCGTGTTACCTCCAGCTTCTACAAGGAAGAAGTTGGAACCGAACATACGGTCAAAGATTAACAGGAAAAGACCTACTGTTAACGGCGGGAATGCAAAGACGATCAGAACACCTGCAACAAGTGCAGTCCATGTAAAGAGCGGCATTCTCATATATGTCATACCTGGTGCTCTCATCGTAATAATAGTTGTTACAAAGTTGATTCCTGTCATCAATGTTCCTGCTCCGGTAATTTGCAGACCCAATGCATAGAAATCAATACCGTGGCCAGGTGATGCAATTGACAGTGATGCGTAGCTTGTCCAGCCCGCATCCGGTGCTCCGCCCATGAACCATGATAAGTTAAGGAAGATACCACCCAGGATAAACAACCAGACACCCAGTGCGTTCATGAATGGGAAAGCCATGTCACGTGCACCAATTTGAAGTGGTACTATAACGTTCATAAACGCGAATAATAGCGGCATCGCTGCTAAGAATATCATTGTTGTACCGTGCATCGTAATAACTTCGTTAAACAGACCTGCTGAAAGGAAGTCGTTGTTCGGCACTGCCAGCTGAAGACGAATAAGCATTGCTTCTATACCGCCCATTGCGAAGAATAATCCCCCAGCAATCAAGTACAGAATACCAATTTTCTTATGGTCAACGGTTGTCATGTATTCCCAAATCGTTGCACCAAAACCACGTTTTTTTGCTGTTGCTTCGGACATTGCTAGTTACCCCCCTCTTCTGACTCTTCATCGGCAGCAGGTTCTCTTAATTGCGACACATCGCCGGAACCTTCTTCAACCTTAAGCTCCATTAAGTAAGATGCTACTGCTTCTATTTCTTCGTCAGTTAATTCGTAAGTGCCTGCCATTTTGTTATCCGGTTTAAATGACTCAGGATCTTTAATCCATGCTTCAAGATTTTCCTGGTCATGTTCTAAATAACCTGCGATTAACTCACGGTCACCGAAGTTCGTTAAGTTAGGACCCATAGCTCCCGGACTTGTCGGTGTAGCTGCGTGACAGCCCATACATGAGTTATTGAAAATCTCCTCACCGCGCTGTGCATCTTCAGACGAAGCCTGTACAGGTTCTTCGACTGCTTTCATATCTGCAAGCCACTGATCGTACTCTTCTTCAGGCAAGGCTTTTACTTTAAAGTCCATCAATGCGTGCGATGGTCCGCAAAGCTCAGCACATTTACCGTAGAATAAACGGTCTGCATCCTGGGCTTTATCGTCGTCAAAGACTAAATAGAAACTGTTGATACCATCGATGTTGGTATCCATTTTACCTCCGGCTGCCGGCACCCAGAATGAGTGTTTAACATCCGCACCCTGCAGGTTGAAGTAAACTTTTTGGTCAGTAGGAACTACGAGTTCCTGAGCTGTAACAACTTCTTCGTTTGGATATTCAAATTCCCACCAGTACTGGTATGCTCTGACGTTAATTACTGTTTCTTCGGCGTTTACATTGCCGTCAGCATCTGTCATAGCTTCAGTATCTGCCTGTTTAAATACAAAATATACTGTTGGAATTGCTAATACAATAAGCAGAAGAATTGGAATCGATGTCCAGATAACTTCAAGCGTGTGGTTACCTGCAACTTCTTTCGGTTCGAAATCCTCACCTTTTTTACTTCTGCGGCTCTTCGTTACTGCGATTGTGAACAAGACAACAACTACTGCGATAACAAGCAGCATAATGATGATTGATAAAATCATTAAATTGAACTGTTCGCGTCCGACTTCCCCTGCAGGTCTTAAGGTACTTAATTCATTCGTACCGCAACCGGCAAGGAAAAGAGTAAGAGCAGAAACTAATAATAATGCCTTACCTTTAAGAAAACTTAAATTCATTGTTAGACCCCTCTTTCATTCATTTACTTTTTAAATATTCACAAGTAAGCCGGCTACGATAATCATGACGAAAAATATCACGACGTAGTTGAGTGAAAAGACAAATATTCGCCCGGCATAGCGATTATAGTCCGTAATCCGTTTGAACTGATTAACACTTAAATAAAACCAGACCACATTAAGTGCGGCTGTCAATGCAACAAACCACGTACCAAGTTCAAACATCATAAGTGGTGTGAACAAAAGAAGTGACACCCAAAAAATAATCGAGTTTCTAGTGCGAACATTCCCTTTCACAGAAGGCAGCATTGGAATACCCGCCTCTTTGTATTCATCGCTCCGTCTTATAGCCAGTGCATAGAAGTGAGGCATTTGCCATAAGAACATTACGAGGAACATCGACCACGCTAATATATGTAGATTGGGTTCAAAAACTGCCCAGCCAATTAGCGGAGGCATTGCTCCGGGGATTGCCCCTATAATTGTGTTTGAGACAAGATGTCGTTTGGCAAAAATGGAATATACAACTGCGTAACCGAATGCTGCGGTTAACCCTAGAACTCCGACAGTCGTATTGATTAAAAACAGCATTGCGAGGCCAAATCCCAGCATCGTAAATCCGATTGCAAGAATTTCTTTGCCTGAAAATGTTCCATCAATACTCGGTCTTGCCTGTTTCGATTTCATCAGCCGGTCAATATCTCTGTCATAGAAATTGTTAAGGGCACAAACGCCTCCGATGACTAGTGTAGTACCTAGGAGCATCAACAGCATGACAGGAATCGCTTCGAAAAACGAAATGCTATAATACATAACAGCAAGAAAGCCCGCTGCAAACGCAGGTATTAAGTTCGCTTTAATTATGCCATCCTTGATGAGTGTTTTAACTGCTTTCAGTTTTTTACTGCGTGCCGTTTGATGTACCTCTTGCTGGTATACATCACTGTGCATCTATACGCCCCCTTTCATAAACAAACACATTTATCTTTAATAATAGATTATCCCGGTCACATTTTCTATACATATTTGAAATAAAAATGTTACTTTTTGCATTGTTCATGAATTATTCATCAATATGCCTCATTATGATACGGAATCTGTTTTATACTCAGATGAGTATGGTATGAATCTCTACACTAGTTAATTTTACCATAGTTTTATAAATTGTTAAGAGCTATTCAAAACTTTGCACATTGCAAAGAACGGTATTCTAATATATATTTATTATTTGTATAGCGAACAGAAACGCGATTATTAGAGGTGTTCTATTTGTACAGAAATTTAAAAATTGTAGCGATTATTACGACACTGATTATGGTCTTTGTCCAGATCGGCGGCGCACTTGTTACAAAAACCGGTTCCGAAGACGGCTGCGGAGAGACCTGGCCGCTTTGTCACGGGCAGCTCATTCCAAAAGACTGGCCGCTCGATACAATTATCGAGCTCGCACACCGCGGAGTTTCAGGTGTTGCTATTATCTTCCTATTAATACTGGGATACATGGCCTGGAAACAGATTGGACATGTCCGGGAAGCTAAATTCCTTATTTACCTGTCACTGAGCTTTATACTGATCCAGTCATTGATTGGTGCAGCAGCTGTAATCGGCATCTGGGAAGGCGACTTCGTCCTCGCAGCTCATTTTGGTATTTCATTAATTTGCTTCGCTGCAGTATTTCTTTTAACACTGCTTATTTTTGAAGTCTCACACGGACAGCATGAACGTAAAATTTATGTCAGTCCATTTTTAAGATATAACACGATACTGATAACAATTTACATATATATTGTTATTTACAGCGGAGCATTAGTCAGACACACTGACTCTTCGCTTGCATGTACTGAATGGCCGCACTGTATGCCGGGCGAAATAATGCCTGAGAACTTTTATCAGTCGGTCCAGATGGGACACAGATTTTTAGTCGGCATACTCGCAATATGGATGCTGCTTATACTCATCCATGTACTGCGTAAATACAGTGATTCTCCGCTTATTAAAAAATGCTGGATTACTGCATTTGTACTGCTGATTCTGCAGGTGATTACAGGCATGCTGTCTGTATTTACAATGGTAAATATTTTCATTGCACTATTCCACGCACTGTTTATTACTCTCTTGTTCGGAGTGCTCTGCTACTTCATTATGCTGTTATCGAGAAATAAAGATTAAAAATAATAAGCAGATTTAAATTCCGCCAGCCATTACGGCTGGTGGGATTTTTTTATTCTGTGACATATACACGCTGCATTTCGGGTATTCATATTATTAATACTTATATTTGATGAAAGGAGAGGCTGTGCATTGAAAGATATATTTGCATTACTTAAACAAGGCAGTATGGCCTCGCTTACTGCAGCTGTTGTAAATTTTATTCTGGCAGGTCTGAAAGGTCTTGCATTTCTATTCACGGCCAATGTTGCCATGTTCGCCGAGATGATGCACTCTTTCGGAGACGGCGTGAACCAGCTTTTTGTTTTTACCGGTTCAAGCCTTTCAAAAAAAGCACCGACTAAAAGGTTTCCATTCGGCTTTGGTAGACTGGTGAACCTCGTCTGTCTGTTTGCGATAATTATCGTAGCGATACTCTCTTACGAAACTGTAAAGGAAGGCATACATCATATAATCGAACCTCTCCCTGCACAGACCGAAACCACTCTGCTGCTAGTAAATATTGGCGTTCTCGCAATCTCAATGATGCTGGAAGGAAGTGTTCTTTATAAAGCCGGCAAAGAATTGCTGCAGCAGGCGGGTCAGCCGTTTGACGGTCTTAAACCGCTGACTTTAAGCTACAAGCATATCAACAGTGCAAAACCTGCAACTAAACTTGTATTTTTAGAAGATACTGTAGCAACTGCCGGAGCCTTCCTCGCAATTATCGCTATACTAATCGGACGGTTTACAGGACTTCTGCAGGCGGAAGGAATTGCATCGGTCTTAATCGGTCTCATGATGTTCTACATCGTCTACAGAGTATTTATGGAAAATGCAGCGGGTGTGCTCGGAGAAAGCGACCCTCATATGGAACAGCGCATTTCACAAATCGTTCTGAAAAACGATGAAGTTAAAGATATTCAAAAACTCATCGTGCTGAAAGAAGGAGATGCTCTGCACGTGGAAGTCATCGCTGAGATCGCTCCCGATCTGACCGTTGCCTACACGAATGAACTCCGCGATGACATTGAGGCGCTGATAATGAAGCAAAGTCATGTTACCGACGTGAATATGGAATTCGAAGTCGACGACGGCAAGAGATCCTGGCCGGTGACTCAAAATCAAATGGACAGGAAATCACAAAAGAAATAAGAATATAAATTAACAAACCCTCCGGACTTAAGACCGGAGGGTTTACTGTCAGTATTTATTTTTCAGTTCAATTTCTTTCTGTTTAACGTGTTTCGCTGCAATGGTGAGCAGTCCAACCGCAATCGATACACTGAGGAAGGATGATCCCCCGTAGCTTAGGAATGGCAGCGGCACTCCCGTCAGCGGAATAATTTTTGAGATTCCGCCGACATTTATAAATACCTGGACCGTAATATACATGGCCACCCCGATACATATAATCCTGTAAAACGTGTCGGTCGACCGGTGGGCGTACATCAATGCTTTGACGATAATAATCAAATACAATATTACGACAAGCAGTACACCCACGAGCCCGAGTTCTTCAGCGATAACTGCCATGATAAAGTCTGTATGCGGTTCAGGCAGATAACCGAGTTTAATTATACCATTGCCGATACCTGTACCAAACAGCCCGCCGTGTGAAATCGCAATAAGCGAGTTCGTCAGCTGGTAACCTGTTCCCATCGGATCATTAAACGGATGGAAAAATGTTTCAATACGGTGCATCTGATACGGCGACAGCACTGAGCCGTTAACCAGATAAAGTATCCCGGCGATGACACCGAGTGTCGCCGTGCCGAGTGCCATTGCCCAGCCTATGACTTTAAGCGGGATGCGGATATATAAAAACATACTGAGAATAATCGCAGCAGTAACCATCCAGGTACCGAAGTCATTAATCATAACCATACCGGAGATAACCAGTATGAATACAAGCGGAATAATACTTGTCAATTCGTCGCTGTCGATACGTTTTTCACGTTTCGAGTATATGTAAGCCAGATACAAAATTGCTGTGACTTTAAAAAATTCGGAAGATTGCAGGCCGAATCCGCCGATTCTGATCCAGTTACGCTGCCCGTTGATTTCCGTACCGAAAAACATTGTAATTAAAAGCAGCAGTACAATTCCCGCCAGCATAATGAGCTGGACACCCTTCATTTTAAAAAAGTTTCCGCTCATAAAATACGTCATAAAAAAGACGATGCTAAAACCAAGCAAAATAAACATCAGGTGTCTAATGTAATAGTATTCAGAGTTGCCCTCGTTCATCTGCGCGGGCACCATACTCGCACTGTAAACCATAACAAGTCCAATGAGTGACAGTGCAACATATGCGATTAGTATTAAAAAATCCACGTATTTGGAATACGACTTAACATAGTTGAAGAAATTTCTTATAAATTGCACGGCTGTTCCCTCATTTAAAAAAGTCTAAAGAAATATTCTTTAGACTTGATTCTTTTCTTTTTCCATATATGCTTCGTGTACTTTGGATACTTCAACTTCAAGGTGATCCAGAATATCACGGCCGTCTTGTGCATCAACTAAACCAAGTCTTACTGCAAAATTTATTTCTTTCGATAAGCCGAACATTTGTGTATCCAGCACTTCTTCAAACACAGGGCACTGGGGCATCGTTAAATTTTCCATTTGAACTTCGATTAGCTGGAGAATTCTGTCAGCGTCTTTATCCAATTGATTATAAGCAAGTTTGCTCAGTTGTTTTTCAGCAGACACGCGGTTCCCCCCTCATTTACTCTTCATAAAATTTTATCCTAACAATCGTAAAAAAGCAAGCAACATCCGAAGATGCAATAGTAAATGTTTACTACTCCATTGTATAATTTTATCGTAAACTTTGCTATAATTTCTAAGCAAAGGGAGCGATATTAATGATAATTCAACTTACTGGAAATGTACGGTACCAGATTACTCTTGATCCTTCGACCTGGATATTCGATGACCGTAAAATCAAATTAGAAGATTTACTGGCACAAAAGGAAGACGGAGAAGAGATTACATTCAATGACGAAACCGAATGGAACCGTCAAATTATTGAAGGAGAAACAAAGCCGCCCACGCTTAAATCTGAAAAGAAACATAAAAAAAGAGAACTGCTCGAAAGTTCTTTCGTTATCGGTTTAGCACCTTTTCTAGAATATGCAGAAGCTTATGAAGATGAAGATGCGAAGATTGTGTTTGTACATAACGACGGTGAAACAGAACTTCAATACAAAGACCGCGAAACATTCTATGCCCATTTTTCTAATAATGGCAAACGCCTGCACGAAGATGGTTTATTTGATTTGCTGGTTGTCGGCGACGACGGCGTTGAACAGGATCGTCTCGTTTATGTTACCAAAATAGAATTTAAATAAAAAAATCCGCGAACTTTAATGTAGTGAACCCAAAAAGTTGAACTTTTTGATTAAGCTATTTTATTAAAGGTATGTTTCCTGTAATTTACAGGAGACATGCCTTTTAATTTTGTTTTAATTCTATCATTATTATAGAAATCAATATATTGATGAATCGCAGATTCAAGCTCTGCATATGTTATGAACTGTTGTCCATAAAACATTTCCTGTTTAAGCAGCCCAAAGAAGTTCTCCATTGGAGAATTATCTAAGCAGTTTCCTTTTCGAGACATACTTTGAAATGTTTTATTTCTTTTAAGATGTCTCACCCATTTTTTATGCTGGTAGTGCCAACCCTGATCCGAATGGACGGTCATTCGATAGTCTAATTCTGGTCTTTGTTCAATCAATTCCTCTAAAGGTTTTACAGCGATATCGAGCGTCGGTGCCGGACTGATTCTGTAAGACAGTATTTCTCCACTGAAAACATCCATAAACGGTGACAAGTAAAGTTTTTCTCCTGATGCTGAAATATTGAATTGAGTCACGTCGGTCAACACTTTTTGATACGGGCGATCGGTTTTAAATCGGCGAGACAGTTTGTTTTTAGCAATTTTACCGACTGTTCCTTTATAGGATTTATATTGACGATTTCTATGTTTAAACTTTACGCAAAGCAATTGATACTGCCGCATCAAGCGTAGTACTTTCTTGTGATTTACAATGATACCTCTTTTTTTCAACGCCAAGCAGACCCGACGATAACCGTATCTGCGGTGACTTTCAGTCACAATATCCTTGATGGCTTGGACGAGCTCAGTATCTTTATTATTTTCTTCAGGTAAACGGTCATTCCAATACTTAAATACACTTTTAGCGATTTGCGCGGCCTCAAGTAACTCTTTAAGCATATAGAGACCTGTTTCCCTTAACTCTATTATCGCTCTGACTATTTCTTTGTTCGTTTGTCTCGAGCTAAGGATTGTAACTTTTTTTCTAGTGCAATGGCCACCTCAAGTTTACGATTTTCTACTCTTAAACGTTCCAGCTCTTCACGTTCGGTTTCATTCAAAGTCTCTGATTTATTTCGTTTCTGTTTAGATGGCTTCTTCTTCATCGATTTAGAGGGCCTGCCTTTCGGTTTAGTTTCTAGACCCAGAATACCATACTGATTATATTTGCTCTGCCACTGCGCAATGAGGGAAAGATTCGGTATATCAAAAATTTCAGCCGTTTCTCGATAGGATAACTGATGTTCTAAACGGTGTTGTAGTACTGTTAACTTAAACGATTTAGAATAAGCTGATCTCGTCATCCCAGCGGTCAACCCTTGAACACCATTATTTTTAAACTGATAGAGCCATGTCCTGATTAAACTGCGATTGATATTATATTTGGCTTCTAATATTCTGAAGCCATCGTCACCAGTTAAATACTCATTAATTACTTTCATTTTTAATTCTATTGAATATCTTTTAGACATAGAAAAGCACCCCTAAAGTTGAATTTGGAGTTCAACTTTAGGGGTGCACATCATAAGTTCGCGGATTTTCTATTTAACCGGCGGGCCTTTCGGCTGTGCAATGTTGCCTTCTTTTCTTTCCTTATGCAGTCTGTATCTGTAGCCTGCGAGTATGATTGCAATAACAATTAAACATTCAGCCACGGGATAAAACGCACCGAAAAAGGTCAGAAATATTACACCGAAAAACATCAGTATATAAATAACAACTGTTTGCCACAGCTTAACTTTGCGGGCAAATCCCAATTGATATACGATAGCACACAAGACAAAAATTGTAATGAATAAATACCACATACCGGTTTCAGGATTGGAATCCAGACCATATAGTCTCCCGAAAAAAGTGAGCCGTTCCGTCAGACCTGCACCACTTTCGGCGTTCAGGAGAATGAGAGGATTAAACAACTGCCTCACTCCACTTCGCTTTTATTACTTACTTTTTTTATACGCTTTTTCACGTGCATTTTTCTCTAAAATTTTCTTGCGCATGCGAACTGTTTCCGGAGTAATCTCCACAAGTTCGTCTTCGTTAATATACTCAAGTGCTTCTTCCAGAGTCAGTGATCTCGGTTTTTTCATTGTAGTTGTCTGCTCTTTAGTTGCTGAACGAATATTGTTGGCAGCTTTCACTTTAGTAATATTAACGGCAAGGTCATTTTCGCGTGAGTTCTCTCCGACAATCATACCTTCGTATACTTCAGTACCAGGTTCCATAAAGTTCGTTCCGCGTCCTTCAAGTGCAAGAATTGAGTACGTGCTCGCAGCACCTTTATCAATTGAAACAAGAACTCCGTTTCTTCTGCCTCCGATGCGTCCTTTAACCAGTGGGCGGTACTCTTCAAAAGTATGGTTAATAATACCGTAGCCGCGTGTCATCGACATGAATTCTGTACGGTAGCCGATAAGTCCGCGCGCAGGAATCAGGAATGTCAGACGGGTCTGTCCATTGCCTGTTGTGACCATGTCGAGCATCTCACCTTTACGTGTACCCATTGATTCGATAATACTGCCAGTATTTTCTTCGTGTACGTCAATTTGTACACGTTCGAACGGTTCACATTGAACACCGTCAATTTCACGGATGATAACTTCCGGTTTTGATACCTGAAGTTCAAATCCTTCGCGTCTTAAGTTTTCAATAAGGATCGATAAGTGAAGCTCACCGCGTCCTGAAACTCTCCAGGCATCCGGCTGGTCTGTCGGGTCTACACGCAGTGATACATCTGTTTCTAATTGAAGATTCAAACGCTCTTCAATTTTTCTTGCCGTAACGTGCTTGCCTTCGCGTCCCGCAAACGGCGAGTTGTTAACAGCAAACGTCATCTGCAATGTCGGTTCGTCAACATGAAGAACCGGCAGTGCTTCCTGAGCATCTGTAGGCGTAATCGTTTCACCGACGTTAATATCCTCCATACCGCTGATTGCGATAAGGTCTCCCGCTTTCGCACTTTCAATTTCCACCCGGTTAAGACCGAGGAAACCGAAAATTTTCGATACTCTGAAGTTTTTAATTGTTCCGTCGATTTTAATTAATGAAACTGTCTCACCAACGTTAATCGTTCCGCGGAAAACGCGTCCGATTCCGATACGTCCAACGTAATCGTTGTAATCCAGTAATGATACCTGGAATTGAAGCGGCTCGTCGCTGTTGTCTACCGGTGCAGGAACATAGTCTACGATAGTTTCGTAAATGGATTGCATGTTTTCCTCCTGCTCACCTGGTTCGCGGCTTGCTGTACCGTTCATTGCAGATGCATAGACAACAGGGAATTCAAGCTGTTCGTCGTTGGCATCAAGTTCGATAAAGAGTTCAAGCACATCGTCCACTACTTCTTCAGGGCGCGCACTCGGTTTATCAATTTTATTAACTACTACTACCGGTTTTAAGTTTTGCTCCAAAGCTTTTTTAAGAACAAAACGCGTCTGAGGCATCGTACCTTCATATGCATCGACAACGAGAATTACCCCGTCAACCATTTTCATAATACGTTCTACTTCTCCGCCGAAGTCAGCGTGGCCCGGTGTATCTAAAATATTTATACGCGTATCTTTGTAATCAATCGCTGTATTTTTCGCCAGTATTGTGATTCCGCGTTCACGTTCAATATCATTCGAGTCCATGGCACGTTCTTCAACGTGTTCATTTTCACGGAAAATACCAGACTGTTTTAAAAGCTGGTCTACTAATGTCGTTTTACCATGGTCTACGTGTGCAATAATTGCTATGTTTCTAATGTTTTCTCTCAGGTTCATCAAGAGGATTTTCCCTTCGTATATAGAATATCTTTATAACCGTAACAGTATACCACATTTTTTACCAATCTGAACATTCAAGGATATTATTTTTATGATATAATTCGAAATAAGACAAATGACTTTTAGGGGAATACTTATGGAAAAGAAAAAATCAAAGGCTGTATTTTTAATACTTGCTGTCTTGGCAGTTTCAATGATGATTGCATTTTCGATTTTCATTGCCGAAGAAATGATCATACTTGCAGTATTGTCGGTTATAGTGTTTATCGCCATTTTCGGCACTGGTTTCACATTGAAGAAAAAGTATCGTGAAAATGGCTGGCTCTAACTTCAGTTTTGCTTTAACTGCTTATTTATTATAACAGATTTCCTTATTTGTATTGGAATAATAGGGAAATCTGTTGTATTTTTTTAGCATTTTTTAAATTATCGTTTTTTGACGGCAAATTAAGACCGGTCAATAATGAATTTATCATTCATTAAAGGAGCTTTGCTGTGAGACAAAAAAATGAAAAGTTAAAAGTTTACGAGTTTCTGTATAACCGGTTGCCTTTTAGCGATGACGAAACTGAAGAATACGAAGCAATGCAGCGGATGGATCTTTTGGAAGAACATTTTGATTTATATTTGCGTCAAATCAATACAGTAAATATGGAGCTGTTCTGGCACTGCGAAATAACCGTAGGCACTGACCATGAACTGATTAATGTGCTGATTGCAACGGAATATTGCTATTACCTTTTCATTCTGCACAACTACGCCGGCGAACATTTTATTAATCCATTTAATATTTTAATCGACAGCAATTACGAAGCTGTCTACGATTTAAACCGGACTGCGAAAGTTTACGAAAAATTTAAGGAAACACTTGTTGATGAAGGTCATTTCCAGCGCCCGATTATTATTAAACACGTCGTAATGAACGAAACTTTCAAACTCGCTAAACGGCCGTCCGATCAATTTCTATCCCTTAAAAATCTGCCTTATTATTTAAAAGCGATTGAACACAGTGCTGTTATCAGAAAAAAGCAGCCGCGCCCGGAATTGAAAAGTTAAAAGCCCGTACGGCAGTTTCGAGCGCAGCTGCAAATGATTTCTCGTACGGATTCAAATGCACCGGCTGTCTGGAGTTCAGCCTTGAACTCCTCAGCAGCAAATTAATAATGTGTGAGTCCTGTCATGCTATCCATAATATCGAAAAGATGTTTACCGATTATTTTGATATGCTGAACCTTCTTAATATTTCACAGCCGTATACTAAAAAACAGATTAAGCAACATATCAATGTCCCGCTCAGCAATTACGCTTTGTTAAAATATGTCGGTAAAATTTTTACGAAAACATCAAAACATTCCCAACTGTACTATTACGAACCATGAATTTTCTCATGATATTCGTAAAGTCTTTTATCGCCGGTAAAATATTCAAGTATTTCTGAATGGATTTTGGGATTGCCGCTGATTACACTCGATGAGCTTAAGAGCGGCAGCTCTCTTCCATACAAATCGGACGTTTTAAACCCGAGCTCTCCGGTAATAATTACACCGGCTGTATAATCCCACGGATACAGCCTTAAAAACAGCAGGGCAGAAATCTGTCCTTTTGCAAGCATCGCAAATTCCAAAGCAGCAGACCCGTACGATCTTACACTGCGTGACTCAGCCATAATTTTAAAAAACGGACTGCGGGTTTCTTCGCCGAGTACTCTTTTCGGGTTAATGGCGATGAGAGATTGATTTAAAGGTATATTCTCTGCCGGCAGCAGCGCCTGTTCATTTAAATACGCACCATTTTTATATTTAGCGTGATACAAGTCCCGTTTCATACAATCGTAGATTAAACCGCAATATGGTTCCCCGTCGATAAACACCCCGATGGATATTGCAAAATTTTCTCCCTGGTGCACAAAATTTAAAGTCCCGTCAATGGGGTCGACAATCCAGATGACGCCTTTTGTATCTTGTATATTTTGTCCATGTCCCTCTTCACCGATAATAAGATGGTCCGGAAAACGTTCCAGAATTTTAGTATATAAAAACTGTTCTGTCTCTCTGTCGACATCTGTTACGAGATCATTTGGATTCGATTTACTGTCGATCTGAAATTCCTTGGTCATGCGCATTTCGATAAATTTACCAGCTTCAACGATTAATTCTTTGCCAAAGTTATATATGTCCATGAATCCACCTCAATCATTTGATTGCTAACCAACTTTATTTTATCATAAGAGAGACCTTTTGAAAGGAGCTCAACCTTAATGAAGTATACATTTACACAAACGGACTTTGATGTTTTCAATATTGACAGCCTGGAAAATAGAATGGCAGCCCTGATTGAAAATACACGGCCGAAACTCGAATATCTCGGAGAACACTTCAGTGCCTACTTAACTGAAATGACCGGAGACGAGACATACGCTCATGTAGCAAAACACGCACGGCGGACGACAAACCCTCCCGATGATACATGGGTGGCCTTCAGTACGAACCCCCGCGGCTACAAAATGATGCCCCACTTCCAGATTGGTTTATATAACAGCCATGCTTTTTGCATGTACGGTATTATATATGAATCAAAAGATAAAAAGCGGCTGGCAGAGAACTGGCTGAATAATATAGAGAAATTTGATAATCTGCCGGAAGACTATCAAATTTCACTCGACCATATGAAACCTGCGAAAACTCCGCTTAAGGAGCTATCTGATGATGAACTTGAAAAAGGTCTTATCAGACTGCGTGATGTTAAAAAAGGTGAATTTTTAGTCGGCAAGGTTTATAAGCCAGGCGATAAAGAACTCAGTTCTGATGAAGCTTTTATTAAAGACCTTGAACAGGTTATGGAAAACCTCGCTCAGTTCTATCATCAGGACTAGCCTCCTGATAAATTAACGCAAAACCCAGATGGGTTTTGCGTTTTTTTGTTTGGTTTTTAACGAGTCCTGATCACGGTGGCGCGCGAGCGTCTCTTTTGTGCCATCGTGGATTTTCGGTGGCGCGCAAACCCTTCTTTTGTGCCACCGTGAGTTTTCGGTGGCGCGCAAACCCCTCTTTTGCGCCGCCGTGAGTTTTCGGTGGCGCACAAACCCTTCTTTTGTGCCACCGTGGAACTGATATGCTTACTCATGCGTTCAAAAATATAAAGAACATCAAAATAACCCGTCCGTCAAATCCACAAAGGAAAATGACCGACGGGTTGTTAGTTTACAGCACAGTTATTTGTTCTCTCGTTATTGTTTTATGATTTTCCTGCAGGGCAAGTGCCTGTATTTCTCCCATTTTGCTGAGATCCAGGTTGCCTCCGCTAACGATAACCCCTGTGTGCTCGGAGTCAATTTTGTCATTAAATGCTAAGAGTGCTGCGAGTGCTGTAGCACCGGCACCTTCTACTAGTGATTTTGTACGTTCAAGCAGGTAGACCATTGCATAAGCAATCTGACTTTCCGATACGCAGTATATTTCATCAACATACTGACGGACGGCCTGCTGTGTTAATTCACCGGGCTGTTTGACTGCAATGCCTTCTGCAATTGTGCTGCAGCTATTAAGCACTACATGGTCGTCTTTTGTGTAATATGATTTAAACATCGATGGTGCGTTTGCCGCCTGCACACCGATTATTTTAATAGATGGTTTAATCATCTTCGCCGCTACTGCAATGCCGCTTATCAAACCGCCTCCGCCTATCGGTACAATTATCGTATCGAGCTCGGGTATCTCTTCCAGCATTTCTATACCAATTGAACCCTGGCCTGCCATAATATCGTAATCATCAAAAGGATGGACATACGTTGCACCTGTCAGCTTTTTATGTTCCAGAGAAGCTGTAAATGCTTCCTGAAAACTCGCTCCGACAAGTTTAACTGCTGCACCATATCCTTTTGTTGCTTCGACTTTCGCTGAAGGAGTACCTTCCGGCATAAAGATAGTCGCAGTAGCATTTAATTTTTTCGCAGCAAGGGCTACGCCCTGGGCATGGTTGCCTGCAGATGCAGTCACTACTCCTGCTTCAAGCTGTGCCGGAGTTAATTTCGACAGTTTATACGATGCACCCCGATATTTAAACGCTCCGGTTTTCTGATGATTTTCCAATTTCATATAAACATTTTTACCGGTTTTTTCATTTGTTGTCTGTGATGTTATCACTGGTGTTTTGTGCACATTTCCCCGCAAATATTCCATAGCATCTCTGACTAAATCACTGTTTAACGAATTCCCAAAGAACCACGCTCCTCAAAAGCTGTTATTTTTTCTTCATTTAATAAAGTTAATGCAATGTCATCCCAGCCGTTAATTAATTTTTCTTTATGATAGGCAGGGATTTCAAACTTCAATGTCTTGCCGCTGCTGTCTGTAATTTCTTGTTTTTCTAAATCAACCGAGATATTAAAATCTCCATTTCTTGCCTGCTCCTGCCATTCAGCTACTTGCGTTTCCGGCATTTTAATTAAAATAATGCCGTTTTTAAATGCATTTGAGTAGAATATATCCGCAAAGCCCGGAGCAATAATAACTTTATAACCATAGTCCAAAAGAGCCCACGGCGCGTGTTCCCGTGATGAGCCGCAGCCGAAGTTGTCACCGGCGACCAGCACTGAAGCACCATCGAATTTTGCATCGTCCATATCAAAATCTTCACGCTTCGTACCGTCGTCATTAAAACGCCAGTTATAAAAGACAAATTGCCCAAAACCAGTACGTTCGATCCGTTTCAGAAACTGTTTGGGGATAATCTGGTCCGTGTCAACGTTCGAGCGGTTCAGCGGATATACTTTCCCTTCATGCTTTGAAATTGCCTCCATAATTATCCTCCTATGCAGTTACTCTGCTCTGATATTTTCTGACATCGACAAAGCGGCCGTTAATTGCCGCTGCTGCTGCCATTTCAGGACTGACAAGATGCGTTCTTGCCCCGTTACCCTGACGGCCTTCAAAGTTGCGGTTTGATGTTGATGCACAACGTCCGCCAGGCGGTACTGTGTCTTCATTCATGCCAAGACAGGCACTGCATCCTGCGTTGCGCCATTCGAAACCTGCATCGATGAAAACTTTATCGATGCCAAGCGCTTCCGCTTCCTGCTTGACAAGGAATGAACCCGGTACAACGATAGCTTTAACGCCATCCTTAACACGGTTGCCTTCTATAATATCTGCAGCACGCTGCAAGTCCAGAACACGGGAGTTAGTGCATGAACCAATAAATACATGATCAATTTCAATATCTGTAATCGGCATGCCCTCTTCAAGACCCATGTATTCAAGTGCGCGTTTCGTCGAGTCTTCATCTTTCGATTCGGAAACTACCGGTGTCGCTGCACTGATTGGCACAACCATGCTTGGATTTGTTCCCCAGGATACTTGAGGTTCTATCTCCGAAGCATTAATTTCAAGCGTTGCATCGTATTCTGCACCTTCATCAGTACTCAGGCTCAGCCACTCTTCGGCAAGTTTCTTATATTCTTCTTCATCTCTCGGCACATAACGGCGCCCGCGAAGGAATTCAACTGTCGTTTCATCCGGTGAAATCAGACCGGCGCGCGCTCCGCCTTCAATTGACATATTGCATACGGTCATGCGGCCTTCCATCGTTAAGTCACGAATCGCCTGTCCAGTGTACTCAACGACATGTCCTGTCCCGAAATCAACACCGAATTTCGCTATAATAGCTAAAATTAAATCCTTGGCAGTCACTCCGACACTTAAGTTTCCGTTAACTTTGACGTTCATCGTTTTCGGTTTTGACTGCGTTAAAGTCTGAGTTGCAAATACGTGTTCCACTTCACTCGTACCGATACCAAAAGCAAGTGCTCCAAATGCGCCGTGAGTCGATGTATGAGAATCACCGCAGACAATTGTCTTGCCCGGCTGGGTCAAGCCCAGCTGCGGTCCGATGATGTGGACAATACCCTGATCAGGGTGATACATATCGGCAAGTTTAATACCAAATTCTTCACAGTTTTTCTTTAGCGCATCCATTTGTTTCTGAGCAATCGCATCCTGAGCATCTTCCCTGTTTTTCGTCGGAACGTTGTGATCCATCGTGGCAAACGTTAAATCCGGACGGCGGACTTTTCGATTATTTAAGCGTAATCCTTCAAAAGCTTGAGGCGAAGTCACTTCATGGATTAAGTGCTGATCGATATAGAGTAAATCCGGTTTGCCTTCTTCTTCATGAACGACATGCCGTTCCCAGATTTTTTCGATTATAGTTTTTTTCTGAGCCATGTTAATCTTCTCCTTTAACTTTTTTATAGATTACTAATAATTTTTTCCGTCATTTCCGTCGTGGATATCGTTTCAGCTCCATCAATTTTCAAATCTGGAGTTTTGAAGCCTTGTTTCAGCACTGTATTCACAGCTCTTTCTATCGCTGCTGATTCTTCGTGCAGACCGAACGAATACTTAAACATCATACCGACAGATAACATCATACCGATTGGATTGGCTTTATTTTCTCCCGCAATATCAGGTGCTGAACCGTGAATCGGTTCGAACAGTCCGAGTCCGTTTTCACTTAAACTCGCTGAAGGCAGAACACCAAGAGATCCTGTTATTACAGAGGCTTCATCACTTAAAATATCTCCAAATAAGTTCTCAGTTACGATGACATCAAAGTAAGATGGATTCGTAATCAGCTTCATCGCTGCAGCATCGACAAGTTCGTGCTCAACTGTAACTTCCGGATATTCTTTTCCGACTGTATTGACAATTTCACGCCACATCCGGCTGGATTCAAGCACGTTTGCTTTATCAACCGATGTTAAATGTTTTCTTCTTGTCATCGCTGTATCAAATGCAGTGCGAACGATACGTTCAATTTCATCATGCGTATAAGTCAATGAATCAATTACACTTTGTCCGCCGTCCCGGCGTTCACTTGGTTCCCCGAAATACAGTCCGCCCGTCAGTTCTCTGACAATCATCAAATCGCTGCCGTGAACAATTTCTTGTTTCAGCGGTGATGCTGCTTCGAGTGAATCAAATATTGTTACCGGACGCAGGTTTGCAAATAAGTTGAAATGTTTGCGGATTTTTAACAGTCCCTGCTCAGGACGTATACTGCTGTCAGCCCATTTTGGACCGCCGACAGCACCAAGCAGAATTGCGTCAGCCGCTTCACATGCTTCTATCGTTTCATCAGGCAGAGGATTATTATATTTATCAATCGCAATGCCCCCGATATCTTTAGCTTCTGTCGTAAACTCGTGCTGATATTTTTCTCCTGCAGCTTTCAGCAGTGCTTGTGCCGAATTCATTATTTCCGGACCGATACCATCGCCGGCCAAGGTGATTATATGTTTTTTCATTGCCGATTATCTCCTTTATGCATTTACACTTTCTGCAGGTGCTGCCGCCTGTTCACTCATCAAATAGCGGTTTACTGCATTGATATATGCATTTGCCGATGCTGCGAGTACGTCCTGAGCTGTGCCGCGTCCTGAAAACTGCTGATTATTAATCTTAATCTGCACACGGGATTCTGCCAGTGCGTCTTTCCCTCCGCCTACTGAGCTGAGCTGGTAGTCGAGTAAGTTAGTTTTTTCTCTGAGAATTTCCTGGATTGCCTTATACAGTGCTTCAACACTGCCGGAACCAGTAACTTCGTGCGATACATGTTCTCCGACCGGAGTGACAACATCGATATGTGCTTTCGTCTGTCCGTCCTGCTCATAATTCACTTCGAAATTATCCAACACGTAGCGTTCAATATTAGATGCGTCTGTCTTGATTTCCATAATAATCGAATAGATATCATCATCAGTCACTTCTTTTTTATGATCCGTCAGTTCCTTAAAGCTGCTAAATGCTGCAGACAATTCCTCTTCTGTCAGCTCGACCTTAAATGATTTCACTTTATCTTTAAATGCATGGCGTCCTGAATGTTTGCCGAGGAACAGCGTATTTGCTGTATCCGCGGAAACCCCGACCAGGGCCGGTGAAATAATTTCATAAGTTTCCGAGTTTTTCAGCATGCCGTCCTGATGAATTCCTGCTTCATGTGCATAAGCATTCCGTCCAATAATTGCTTTGTTCGGCTGAACTGTCATACCGGTCAGTTTGGCAACAATATCACTTGAACGTTTAATCTCCTGTAAATTTAAGTTTGTTGTATACGGATAAAAGTCTCCGCGGATGTGCAGTGCCACTGCAATTTCTTCGAGCGCTGCGTTGCCGGCGCGTTCACCGATACCGTTAATGGAACATTCTATTTGTGTCGCTCCATTTTCAATACCTGCTACCGAGTTTGCTACTGCCATACCAAGATCATTGTGACAATGCGTAGAGAGAATAGCTTTATCTATATTCGGAACATTCTCAGATACATATTTAAACATTTCACCGTATTCTTTCGGCGTCGTATAGCCAACTGTATCAGGCAGATTGATAATTGTTGCTCCAGCATCGATCACCGCTTCAATAATTTCAGCAAGGAAAGGCAGTTCTGTACGTGATGCATCTTCTGCTGACCACTCTACTTCATTAAACATGCTCTTCGAGTAGGTGACCATCTCTACAGATGTATCGATGACTTTCTGTTTATCCATCTTCAGTTTGAATTCTCTGTGAATCGGGCTCGTAGCAAGAAATATATGAATTCTTGGATTCGGTGTATTTTTTAAAGCTTCGTACGCACGATCAATATCGTGTTTTTTCGTTCTAGCCAGTGCAGTTACAGTTGAGTCTTTAATCGTATCTGCGATCAGCTTCACTGCCTGGAAGTCGCCTTCTGAAGAGGCGGGAAAGCCCGCTTCTATAACGTCAACACCGAGGCGTTCGAGCTGCTTTGCAATCTCCAGTTTTTCCTGCTTATTTAAATTGACTCCCGGTGACTGCTCACCGTCTCTCAGCGTGGTATCAAAAATTTTAATATCGGTTATATCAGTCATATTGACCTTCCTCTCTTCAGTATTATTTATCTAATCGGATTTTGAACAAACGGCATTAAGTCTCTCAGTTCCTGGCCGACCGCCGTAATCGGATGTTTATATTCGCTGTTATTAATTGCATTGTACTGCGGGCGTCCCGCCTGGTTTTCTAAGATCCATCCTTTGGCGAACTGGCCGTTTTGAATCTCTGTCAGCACTTCTCCCATACGTGCTTTCGTTTCTTCATTAATAACACGCGGTCCGCTGACAAAGTCTCCCCACTGAGCTGTATCGGAAATTGAGTAGCGCATATTTTCCATACCGCCTTCGTACATTAAGTCCACGATAAGTTTTAATTCGTGAAGACATTCAAAATATGCAACTTCCGGCTGGTAACCCGCGTCTGTTAAAGTTTCAAAGCCTGCTTTAACTAATGAAGTCAATCCGCCGCACAGTACCGCCTGTTCCCCGAATAAGTCTGTTTCTGTTTCTTCCTGGAACGAAGTCTCAAGTACTCCCGCACGTGCAGCTCCAATTCCCTGTGCATATGCTTTTGCAACATCCGATGCGTTGCCTGATACGTCCTGGAATACTCCGAATAAAGCAGGTACACCCGCTTCTTCCTGATAAGTACGGCGTACTAAGTGTCCCGGCCCTTTAGGAGCTACTAAAAATACGTCAACATTTTCCGGCGGTACAATCTGATTAAAGTGAACATTGAAGCCGTGCGCGAAAGCTAAGGCACTGTTCTCTTTTAAGTTATCTTTAATTTCTGCTTCGTATACTTTCGGCTGGCCTTCATCCGGCAAGAGGACCATCGTTACGTCAGCATCTTTAACTGCTTCTCCGACAGTTCTTACATCAAAGCCGTCTTCTTTTGCTTTATCGAATGATTTACCTTCGCGGAGACCGACGATTACGTTATAGCCTGAGTCTCTTAAGTTTTGTGCGTGTGCATGCCCCTGTGAACCGTAGCCGACAATCGCTACTGTTTTTCCTTGTAAACTTCCTGTGTTGATATCTTTATCGTAATAAACTTTAGCCATAATTTAATTTCTCCCTTTTTATATATAATATTTTTTTAAACGCTGAATGATTTTAGTTCCTGGATACCTTTTTGCTGTCCGCGCCGGAAGGCTGTAACACCCGTGCGGGATAAATCCTTCAGTCCGTATGGTGTCAGCAGTTCAATTAGCGCATCCACCTTATCCGGCTTGCCTGTTACTTCTATAATGAGTGAGTTTCTTGAAACATCGAGCACACGTGCTCTGAACGGTTCGATAATACTCTGGATTTCGCCTCTCGATGTATTGTTTGCTCCGACTTTTATAAGAGCAAGCTCTCTCGAGACGATTTTAGAATCGGTTATATCATCGACTTTCAATATATCGATTTGTTTGTGCAGCTGTTTAGTCAGCTGTTCCGAGCTTTTATCGTTCGCAATATCGACAACAATTGTCATTTTCGATATGCCCGGCGTTTCAGAAGCACCAACTGTAATGCTTTCGATATTAAAACCGCGTTTGGCAAGCATTCCGGTTACTCTGTTCAGCACCCCGCTTGAGTTTTGCACTGTCAATGTAATTACTCGCTGCATGGTCTCACCCCTATCATTTCGTGATTTCCTTTACCTGCCGGCACCATAGGATAAACCAGATCAAGTTTGACAACTCTTGCATCGATCAATACCGGTTCATCCGACTGAAGAGCCTCTTTAAGTTCTCCTGATACTTCCTCTTCCTGTGTATATCTGTATGACTTCACACCGAAGCTTTCACCGAGCTTTACAAAGTCGGGATTAGTATGCATCAGCGATTCTGAATAGCGTTCGTCGTAGAATTTCTCCTGCCACTGTCTTACCATGCCGAGTGCTTCATTATTGACGATTACTACTTTTACCGGCAGGTTGTATTGTTTCAGCGTGGCCAGCTCCTGCATTGTCATTTGGAAGCCGCCGTCACCGACAACAGCAACAACTGTTTTATCAGGGAAAGCCAGCTGAGCACCGATTGCCGCAGGAAGTCCAAAGCCCATAGTGCCGAGCCCGCCGGATGTGACGAAGTGATTCGGCTGGTTAAATTTGTAGAACTGAGCACTCCACATCTGATGCTGGCCGACGTCTGTCGTCACTATCGCTTTGCCGCCGGTCGCTTCATATACCTGTTCGATAAACCACTGCGGTGAAATCAATTCATCACTGTGTTCATACCAGAGCGGATTCTGTTCTTTGTCTGTCTGGGTTTTATGTCTCCAGCTGTCGATTGGTTTCATCTCGCACTGGCCTGCATTTAACAGTTCGAGCGCTTCTTTTGCATCGGCAACTACCGGTATTTGAGTTTCGACGTTTTTGCCAATCTCAGCCGGGTCGATGTCGATATGAGCTACTCTTGCACGCGGTGCAAAGTCAGCAATTTTGCCAGTCAGTCTGTCATCAAAACGGGCACCGATGTTAATCAGTAAGTCAGCATCGTGAATCGCCATATTCGCTGCATACGTTCCATGCATTCCAGCCATGCCGAGGAAATTTTCATCGTCTGCATTAAATGTTCCAAGACCAAGCAGAGTTGATACTACAGGCAGATTATACTTTTTAATAAAGGTCCGCAATTCTTCCGACGCTTTCGCAAACTGAACACCGGCCCCTGTTAAAACAACCGGACGTTCCGACTTTTGCAAAGCTTCAAGCAAACGGCTGATCTGCAGCGGATTCGGTTTTGTTGTCGGCTGATAGCCCGGCAGGCGGAGCGCATCATCTGACGCTTCTTCCACAACTGCTTCCGAGATATTTTTTGGAATATCCACTACAACTGGTCCCGGTCTTCCTGTAGATGCAATATGGAAAGCTTCTTTAACAATACGCTTTAAATCTTTAACATCTGTTACCTGATAGTTATGCTTTGTAATCGGAGTAGTTAAACCGATGATATCCGCTTCCTGGAAAGCGTCTGTTCCGATAACTTTCGTCGATACCTGACCCGTAAATGCAACTATCGGCAGTGAATCCATCATTGCGTCAGTTATACCTGTAATTAAATTCGTTGCACCCGGTCCGCTTGTTGCAATTACGACTCCCGGCTTGCTGCTTACTCTGGCATATCCTTCCGCTGCATGGATCAGGCCTTGTTCATGTCTACAAAGAATGTGTTTGAATGAACTCTCATGACGGTAGAGCGCATCGTAAATGGGAAGTACTGCACCGCCCGGATAACCGAAGACAGTATCAACTTCATGTTCCGCTAATGCTTCTACTAATAAGTCAGCACCTGTTTTTATATTCGCAATAACTTCCTGTGAGTGTTCAACTTCAACCTTCATAATTTTTCCTCCTTATAGCATAAACTTAAAATAAAAAAGCTCATTTCTCTCAAAGATCATTTTTCTAATGATCAATGGGGAGAAAAGAGCTTTCCACGGTACCACCCAAATTCGCGTACACCTTCAGGTGCACACCTCTGCAACTGGCATAACCAGTTAAAATGAATAACGAGTTTTAACCCGTCCCTGCCTACTTCTTTTCAGCCGGGCACTCAGGGATGAGATTCTTTACTGCTGCATTCTGAGTTCGCACCAATCACTCAGTCTCTGAAAATGTTATGCAGTAACGAAGTTCCCTTCAACGCTTTAAGTTTCAATATTTGAATTGTTTGATTATTTAATTTTCTTAATGAATGTATAATACCCCGTATATAAAGCAAAAGCAACAGCAAAAAGCTAATTATTTTAAATTATCTAACATTTCTGATAATGTAATCGTTTACAATGCCGACGTGTCCACTTTCCTGAAAATCAATATTTTTGTTTACTTATTACACGAATACATCTTAAATACAGATAACGCTAAAAATACAAAAATCCGCACGTCAGCTTTCCGAAGAAGTTTGACGTACGGATTTCACTTTATTTTATTTAATTATCAGTTTCTCCCCGGCAGGTCGTCCCGGTTAAAGAAGTCTGTAATCGCACCTTTTGATGAAGAAGATACGATATGCGCGTATTTTCCGAGCACACCTTTACTGTGGAGTGGCGGCAGCACTAAATCTTTGCGGCGTTCTGCCAGGACTTCATCTGAAACGTTAAACGACAATTCTTTTGTATCCTGATCAATCGTTACAATATCTCCTGTCTGAACTAAAGCAACATTTCCTCCGTCCTGTGCTTCCGGAGCAATATGCCCGACGACAAGACCGTGGGTGCCTCCGCTGAAACGGCCGTCCGTTAAGAGTGCGACATCTTCGCCGAGCCCTTTTCCGACGATTAAACTTGATAACGACAGCATTTCCGGCATACCCGGCCCGCCTTTAGGACCAACATAGCGCACGATGACAACATCACCTTTAACAATATCGTTTGTCATAACAGCTTCAATAGCTTCCTGCTCTGTATCGAACACTTTAGCTTCGCCGACGTGACGGCGGACTTTAACGCCGGACACTTTTGCTACAGCGCCTTCCGGTGCCAGGTTTCCTTTAAGAACGATTAAAGGTCCGTCGGCACGCTTCGGATTTTCAAGCGGTAAAATGACATCCTGTCCCGGTGTTAAGTGTTCAACTTCTGCCAGGTTTTCAGCAATCGTTTTTCCTGTTACAGTCAGGCAGTCTCCGTGAATATATCCTTTTTCATAAAGATATTTCATTACACCCTGCACTCCGCCGACATTAAACAGATCCTGGAATACATATTTACCGGAAGGCTTCAAATCAGCCAAATGCGGTACTTTTTCCTGGAAATCATTAAAGTCTTCAATCGTCAGCTCAACTTCAGCTGCATGAGCGATTGCCAGCAGGTGTAAAATCGCGTTAGTCGAACCGCCGAGTGCAAGTACGACAGTAATTGCATTTTCAAAAGCTTCTCTCGTTAAAATGTCTCTCGGATAAATTTCTTTTTCGAGCAGGTTGAGTACAGCTTTACCGGCTTCATAAACATCCTGTTCTTTTTCTTTTGTCACTGCAGGATTTGATGCAGAGCCTGGCAGGCTGAGCCCCATAGCTTCTATGGCAGCGGCCATCGTGTTTGCCGTATACATACCGCCGCAGGCACCCGGCCCCGGACAGCCTGCACATTCTACTCTCTTAAGTTCTGCGTCGTCGATATCTCCATTGTTCCACTTACCGACACCTTCGAATACAGAAACAAGGTCGATATCCTGGCCATTATGACGGCCCGGTGCAATCGTTCCGCCGTATACAAAAACTGCAGGAATATTAGTATTCGCTATAGCAATCGCACAGCCGGGCATATTTTTATCGCACCCGCCGATAGCTACGAAAGAATCGAAGTTCTGACCTTGAACCATCGTTTCTATGGAATCTGCAATAATGTCCCGTGACGGCAAGGAAAAACGCATGCCCGGTGTTCCCATTGCGATACCGTCTGCGACAGTAATCGTATTAAACTGAACAGGCACACCGCCCGCTTCTGACACCCCTTCTTTAGCAAACTGAGCAAGATCGTTTAAGTGAACATTACACGGTGTCGTCTCTGCCCAGTTACTCACGACGCCAATTTGAGGTTTTTTGAAACTTTCATCGGTAAAACCGACCGCTCTCAGCATTGCTCTGTTTGGTGCTTTTAATCCGATATCATCATATACATGTGAACGGATTCTGATATCTTTTTTCTCTGTCATAATTGTTCCCGCCTTTTTTAAACTTCTGATTGGTTTACCTCTTTAAGCTTTTCTCGAGCCATGCCTTCCTTTTTATCTGCCTGTTTCTTTTTGCCAATTCTGTTCAGCCAGTTTGCTGCAAGTGAACCGGAAATATTATGCCAGACACTGAACAGTGCTCCCGGTACAGCAGCAACTGGTGAAAAGTGAGTTGCAGCAAGCGTTGCGGCAAGACCTGAATTTTGCATGCCGACTTCAATCGACAGCGTTTTTGTGTCTCTGAGATCGAAACGCAGTACTTTCCCGAGCAGAAAACCAACTAAATAACCGAGCAGGTTATGGAGTATTACAACTGCAAAAATAAGCAGTCCGGATGTAATAATATTTTCAACATTATTTGATACTACTGCGGTAATTACACCGATAATTCCTAGCACTGAAATTAATGGAAGAATGCCGACAGCTTTATCAACTTTAGTTCCGAGCAGGTATTGAACCGCTACTCCAAGTGCTATTGGTATCAGCACTATTTGGATTATCGATATAAACATTGCCGAGAATGATACCGGCAGCCAGGCACTGGCAAGAAACAATGTCAGCGCCGGAGTTATAACTGGTGCAAGAAGTGTTGTTACCGATGTTGCAGTAACTGATAATGCCATGTTGCCTTTTGCAAGGAAAGTCATCACATTACTGGATGTTCCACCGGGCGAGCAGCCGACAAGAATAACGCCGATTGCAATTTCAGCAGGCAGCTGAAATAAATAAACGAGCCCTAATGCGATTAAAGGCATGATGGTATATTGTGCAACTACAAGAGTAATGACTTCTTTCGGAGCTGTAATTACTTGTTTGAAATCTTTGAACTTTAAAGTCAAACCCATGCCGAACATAATAATACCGAGCAGCAGATTTATGTATGGTGAAATCCATGTAAAACCCCCGGGTAAGGCAAAAGCTAGAGCTGCAAATAAAATGACCCAGACAGCAAAAGTGTTTCCTATAAAATTACTAAACCTGATTAATGCATTCACATATAAGACCCCCTATACTTAATTTTTAATAGTATAAGAGGTATCATAACAGAAATATACGGTTATTAGAATATGAATATTTGATTATTTATTAAATTCAGATAACTTAAGATATGGATAAATCTCTGTACCATTGACTTCATAGCATTGTTATCGTTTACAAAATCTATAATAATTTTGTGTAAATTTCTCCATATTAAAAATCCGAAAGAATCAATAACTCTTCCGGATTGAAATATTGTCTTATTTTCGATTTCTGCGATCAACGTTGTTTCTTCTTGTACGAGCAGGATCTTCCCGGTCAATTTCGTTTAGTTCTTCAGTATCTACTCCGCTTTGCCGATTATATTCGCGGTCAGTAACCGGCTGGTCGATATTTTTTGAATCGATATTATTGTCGACCATAGACGAGTCATCTTCATCGATACGGCTGAATTTACGCGTGCTCTCAATATCTTCCCCGCGCACCTTGCTTTCCTGATTATAACCGTACTCCGTGTCTCTGTTCTGGTGAATTTTAACATCTTCATCAGGCGGAGTCTGAACGCGGTGCTGATTTGCTCTATTTTCTTCTTCAGGAAGATATTCATTGCGGTTATTGTAACCGTTACGTTCTTCACGCGGGTATGCATCTCTAGGGTCCTCGTTTTTCACAACTAAATCTTTACGTGCAAACAGCAGAATTGCTGCGATGACGAAGAACAGCGATGAGATTAAAGTAAATACTAATGGAGCTGCAAGAATCGCAGCAAGCAGCAGTAAAATACCTGCTAAAATTCTACGGCGCATATTTAACAGACCAAGTATCGCAATGATTAATGGCAATGCAAGATAAAGTGCTACCATCCAAGAACTGCTCAGCGCAGAAATTGTCATATCGATAACAGCCTGCGGATCAACTCCCTGAGTATTCATACCCTGCACCTGAGATTCCATCTGGCTGGTAATCTGGTCAATTTGATTCGGGTCATTCATAGTAACTAATGAGAAAAACAAGATTCCTGCAGTAAATGCCAGCAGTATAAGCCAGCCCAGCCAGCCGAATGTTCTTTCAGCAATGCGGCTGACAGGTTTTACAGTTTGAGTGTATTCCTTTGCCATAATAAGCCTCCTAATTTGTCTTTAGTAGTTAATACCCACCGTCAGCATAACTTAATCAAGCGATACTTTAAATTGTTAATAAAACCTCTAGAGCATTAAATTTATTAACTGCAGAGACCTTCAAGTCATTTTACGGCTTAATGATATCGGACGGTTCTGCATCTTTAAGCTGTTTAATTAGAAGGTAAGGTACTTTGCCGCTGACTTTTTCATATTCTTTGAAAAGTTTTTTCTCCTCGGATTTTGACGGTACTATCTCCTTAAAGTCCTTATAAGCTTCTTCAAATTTACCAGCCAGCACGCCTTCTTCATAACCGATTTCAACTGCCTGATAAAAAGACATGACATAGAGCACTTCCTCGGTGCTCCAGTCATAATCAAGCGGATATGAGTATTCATTATTCATTAATTTCAGCCTCCAAAGCAAATAAAGGCCAGAGTGTTTTACCCTGACCTTTAAAGTTTATAAAATTACATTGAGTGAATCGGACGTCCTAAAGCAACTTCTGCCGCTTCCATCGGAATTTCACCTAACGTCGGATGCGCATGAATTGTCAATGCGATATCCTCAAGTGTCATACCTGTTTCAACTGCAAGTCCAAGTTCAGAAATAATATCTGAAGCACCGTTACCTGCGACCTGAGCACCGATGACCAGTCCATCTTCTTTACGTGCGACGACTTTAACGAAACCGTCTGTCTTGTTAAGTCCGAGTGCGCGGCCATTCGCCTGGAACGGGAATTTGCCGGTAACAACTTCGATATTTTTATCCTTGGCTTGTGATTCATTGTAGCCTACTGTAGCAAGTTCAGGCTCAGTGAAGCAGACTGCAGGCATAGCGATATAATCAACTTCTGATTTTTCGCCGGCGATTGCTTCTGCTGCAACTTTACCTTCGTAGCTTGCTTTGTGAGCTAATGGAAGACCGTCAACGATATCACCGATAGCATAGATATTAGAAATACTTGAGCGCGATTGTTTGTCAACCTCGATTAAACCGCGGTCAGACATTTTAATTCCTAATTCTTCAAGTCCGAGCTCATCAGTATTTGGTCTGCGGCCAACAGTAACCAGTACGTAGTCCGCTTCAATTTCATGAGTTTCGTCTTTTGCTTCGTAAGTTACTTTAACGCCATTTTCTGTCTCTTCGGCAGATTTAGCCATCGCTTTAGTAACAATCGTCGCATTTTTAGATTTAAGATTTTTCTTAACCAGCTGAGTCATCTGTTTTTCAAAACCGCCTAATATATCAGGTGTTCCTTCAAGAATCGTCACTTCAGTACCGAAGTTGGCATAAGCTGAACCAAGTTCAGTTCCGATATAGCCTCCGCCGATTACGATAAGTTTTTTTGGCGCTTCTTCAAGTGCCAAGGCACCTGTAGAATCTAAAATACGGCCGCCGAATTTAAATCCTGGAATTTCGATTGGGCGTGATCCTGTTGCGATGATTGCGTTTTTGAACTCATAAGTCTGAGACTGCTTATCATCCATCACTTTTAATTTGTTGCCCTCTGCAAAGTAAGCCTCGCCTTTAACGACATCGACTTTGTTACCTTTTAAGAGCATGTCAACACCGCCGACAAGTTTGTTTACTACGCTTTCTTTAAACTCCTGAACTTTAGAGAAGTCTAATTTAACACCTTCTGTAATAACACCCATATCTTCGGAATTTTGAGCTTCCTGGTAACGGTGCGCTGATGAAATCATTGCTTTTGACGGAATACATCCTACATTTAAACATACACCGCCGACATTTCCTTTTTCTACCAGAGTTACCTTCTGTCCAAGCTGCGCTGCACGGATTGCAGCGACATAACCGCCGGGACCTGCACCAATTACAATTGTATCTGTTTCAATAGGAAAATCTCCAACTACCATTTTACTACCCCTCCATTAATAATAAATCCGGATTATTAAGCAGACGCTTAATGTGATTTAAAGCATTTTGAGCTGTTGCGCCATCGATTTGTCTATGGTCGTAACTTAGTGATAGTGCGAGAACACGTGCCGCGACAATCTCTCCGTCTCTTACGACAGGCTGTTCTTCAATACGGCCAATTCCTAAAATAGCAACTTCAGGCTGATTGATAACCGGTGTAAACCACTTGCCGCCTGCAGATCCCAGATTGGAAATTGTTACAGAACCGCCTTTCATTTCATCAGATGAAAGCTTGCCGTCACGTGCTTTTGTAGCCAATTCGTTAATTTCATCAGAAATTTCGAACATTGAAAGTTTATCTGCATCTTTTACAACAGGCACTACTAAACCTTTTTCAGTATCTGCCGCAATACCTACATTATAATAATGTTTCTGAATGACTTCAAATGTTTCATTATCAATTGAAGTGTTTAATTCAGGGTATTTCTTAAGTGCTGATACAAGCGCTTTAACAACATAAGGAAGGAAGGTTAATTTAACACCCTGCTCAGCTGCGATTTCTTTGAACTTCTTACGGTGAGCCCACAAGGCATCAACTTCAACTTCATCGATGTGTGTAACGTGAGGTGATGTGTGCTTAGAGTTAACCATTGCTTTCGCAATCGCTTTTCTCATACCGCTCATCTTCTCGCGAGTTTCCAGTTCGCCTGTCTGCTGTTTAAGAGGAGCTTTTTGTGTTCCTTCACTTGAAGCAGAAGTTTCCTCTTTAGTTTCTTCAGCCTGTTCTGACTCAGCTGCTTCAGTACCGAAGTTTTCGATGTCTTCTTTTAGAATACGGCCGTTTTTACCAGTGCCTGTAACTTCTTTAATATCCACATCGTTTTCACGTGCAAATTTACGGACAGACGGCATCGCAATAACTATTTTATCGCTGTCTGATTTATCTTTATCCGGCTGTTTTTCTTCTTTGTTCGGAGATTCTTCAGCTTTGTCTGATGAACCTGAATCTTCACTGCCGTCGTCGATTGTTACAATTGTCGTTCCGACTGTAGTAACTTCGCCTTCTTCGACATGAATTTTAGACACAGTCCCATCTACAGGAGATGGAATTTCTACGACTGCTTTATCGTTTTGAATTTCAACCAATACATCATCTTCATTAATCTTATCGCCTTCGGCAATTAGCCATTTAGCAATTTCCCCTTCGTGAATTCCTTCACCGATGTCCGGGAGTTTAAATTCAAATGCCATAATTATTCCTCCTATTATTAGACTCTAGAAATCCAGCACTTCTTTTGCACGTTCAATGATATCATCTTTGTTCGGCAGCCAGACACTTTCAGCCTGCGTGAACGGATAAACCGTATCAGGTGCAGTCACGCGTTTAATCGGTGCTTCAAGATGAAGAATCGCACGCTCCGATAATTCAGAAACTACGTTTGCTGCAACACCAGCCTGACGCTGCGCTTCCTGGATAACTACTGCTCTGTTAGTTTTCTTAACAGAATCGATTAAAGTGTCGTAGTCTACAGGTGAAACAGTACGAAGGTCGATAACTTCTGCACTCACGTCTTCTTTGGCCAGTTCTTCAGCAGCTTTCATCGCTTCCTGTACCATAGCGCCGTAGGCGATTAAAGTAATGTCTGTACCTTCCTGTTTAATGCTTGCTTTGCCGATTTCCACTTCGTAGTCCTCTTCAGGTACATCTTCACGGAAAGAACGGTATAACTTCATGTGCTCAAGGAAAATAACAGGATCATTGGAACGGATCGCTGAAATTAACAGTCCTTTAGCATCTATCGGGTTTGACGGAATTACTACGCGTAAACCTGGAGTTTGAGCCATTAAGCCCTCCAGAGAGTCTGCGTGAAGTTCCGGTGTGTTAACACCGCCGCCGAATGGCGCGCGGATAACGATTGGTGTTTGCTTGCTCGCTCCGGAACGCACTCTGTGGCGAGCTATCTGTCCCGCAATTCCATCCATTGCTTCGAACAGGAAGCCGAAAAACTGAATTTCAATTACCGGACGGTAGTCTTCTAAAGTTAAGCCTAAACCTAATGACACCAGACCGCTCTCTGCAAGCGGCGTATCGAATACACGGTCTACGCCGAATTCTTCCTGCAAACCTTCTGTTGCACGGAAAACCCCGCCGTTGACACCGATGTCCTCACCGAAAACGAGAACATTCTCATCATTTTTTAGTTCTGTAGCCATAGCATTAGTAATAGCTTGAATCATCGTCATTTGTGCCATAATTATTTAGACTCCTTCCCTTTATAGTACTCATACTGTTCTTCTAAGTTAGACGGCTTCACATCGTACATGAGGTCCATCAGCTCAGTTACAGATTGTTTTTCTGTTGCATCTGCTTCTTTTATTGCCGCTTTTACATCTTCTTTAGCCTGTTCAATTACTTCATCTTCTTTTTCTTTAGACCATAATTTCTTACCTTCTAAATAAGTACGGAAACGTACAATCGGGTCTTTCTTCTCCCAGTCGCTGTCTTCGTCTGAAGTTCTGTAACGCGTCGGATCGTCTCCCGCCATCGTGTGCGGTCCAAAACGGTAGCACAGTGCTTCAATCAGCGTAGGGCCTTCTCCCGCAACTGCACGGTCGCGTGCTTCTTTTGTCGCCTGATAAACTGCGAGCGGGTCCATGCCGTCAACAAGAACACCCGGGATGCCTGCTGCTACAGCTTTTTGAGCCAGTGTTGCAGCTTTACTCTGCAATTCTCTCGGTGTTGAAATTGCGTAATTATTGTTTTGAATAACGAAGATTGCCGGTGCATTGTAAGCTCCTGCGAAGTTGATTCCTTCATAGAAATCCCCTTGTGAAGTTCCGCCGTCACCTGTATAGGTAATTGCTACATTTTCTTTGCCGCGTTTTTTAAGACCGAGTGCTACACCTGCGTTCTGCACATACTGCGCACCGATGATAATCTGCGGGCTGAGTGCATTAACACCTTCCGGGAACTGATTCCCTTTATAATGACCGCGTGAGAATAAGAACGCTTTAGTCAGCGGCAGGCCATGCCAGATTAACTGAGGTACGTCACGGTAGCCCGGGAGTACATAATCCCCTTCAGATAATGCGTAGTGACTTGCAATCTGCGATGCTTCCTGACCGGCTGTCGGAGCATAGAAACCTAGACGCCCCTGACGGTTTAATGCCGTAGAACGCTCATCTAAAACTCTAGTCCAAACCATTCTCGTCATTAACTCAACGAGTTCATCATCGGATAATTTCGGATCCATGTCTTTATTGACGATTTCGCCTTTTTCATTCAAAATCTGAAGCATTTCAAATTTTGCTTCTATTTCTGAAAGAACATCAACTGGATTCAATTTCTTATTTGCTGCCATGTATGTTCACAATCCCTTCTAGATTTGTTTGTAATTAATTTCATTTTATCACACTACTGTTCTAACAGTAAATAAAATAGAGGTGTAACAGATTAGTACAGAGTTGATATGTCAGCGTTTTCATTAATGATACAGTTAAATCTGTTCTAGTAACACCTTGGATTTTTAGTTATTTTCAAGAATTTGTTCTATTTCGCTTTTTAACTGATTTATTTTTTCTGTTTCAGAGGCAAAACGTTCGGATGCTTCGTTAATCGGTTCGCTGTATTCGGCGATTTTGTTTAAGTGTTCATCCACCTCATCCTGTGCAATATCTTCATTTCCTAAATATTCGAACAACGCATCTTCTGCCTGCAGGGCTTCTGTATATGTATCAGTCATCGTTTTATGTGCGTCAAACCGCTCATTCATTGCTGTTACAAGAGAATCTGCTTCTTTTTTATATTCTTCATTCGAAATATCTTCCGCTGCTTCACGTGCATCTTCAAATGCTTCATCTGAATCCGCAATCAGCCCGCGTTCTTCCTCCAGCAATTCAAGACGCTCTGCAGTATTAGTCTGAAGCTCTTCGCTGATGCTGTTAATCTCTTTAATATCAGCATTGTTCAATTCTTCCTGCATCGATGCCTTTGAACCTTCCAGTTCATTATACTGTTCGTTCAGTTCGCCCAGTCCTTTTTCTTCAGTCAGACTGCCGGTAAACGCATCGTAAAAATCATTCAGTTCGGATTCCGCATTGCTGCAGGCAGATAAAAACAAGGCTGCTCCGCCCAGTAATACAATAAATTTCTTCACTTCGATATGTACCCCCATGTTAATTTAGTTTTTTTATCAGTATTTACAATACCATTTTAACGCAAATATATTGTATAATAAACCGAGTGTTTGAAACGAAGGAGGTTTTATCATGCTGACTATGGAAAATATTGTGCGCGATGGTCATCCGATGCTGCGTAAAAAAGTAAGCGAAGTGGCAGAAATCGATGCACAGACAATAGCAGAATTAAAAAGTATGAGAGAGTATCTGATTAACTCACAGAATCCTGAAGTGAGTGAAAAATACTCCCTCCGGGCGGGTGTCGGACTTGCCGCACCTCAAATTGGTCTCGATAAGCGCATGCTTGCGATATATGTTGCAGATGAAGAAGGCAATCCGGAATACGACTACATGCTGATTAATCCTAAAGTAATCAGTCACTCGGTTAATGAAACTTATTTACCGGCCGGCGAAGGCTGCCTGAGTGTCGATGAAGAAATAGAAGGCATCGTGCAACGTAAAAAACGCATCCGCGTCAGTGCTGTAACAATCGATGGAGAGAAAATCGATATTAAGGCAAAAGGCTTTTTAGCAGTTGTCCTGCAGCACGAGCTCGATCATCTGGACGGCGTAATGTTTTACGACCATATTGATAAGAAGGCGCCTTTTGAGCCGACCGGCAATGCCGAACCGCTCGAATAGGACCAATATAAAAGACGGGGATTGTGTTAAACACAGTCCCCGTCTTTTTAAGTTTAAATAAATTCATCTTTTCTGATATTATATTGAATATTTTTTTCACGCAGTTTCTGAAGCAGCATATTCATTTCTTCTTCGTTAATAAAAACCGGATCTTCTCCGTGGGGCATGTACACATCAGTATCCGTCTGACTGCTGTAGTCAGCATATACATAGTTCATCACGACCTGATTCCCCCGGACATTGAACTCGATGCCGGTAAATATTTTATCACTTCGCATCTTCTCATTTTTAACTGTCGACATAATCCTTTCTATCTTCACAGTTTTCCCTCCCTTGTTACTATTATAAAGTCTTTGCAAGTACCGGGTCTATATTGTAAAATGAGAATAAGTATATAAGGGTGTGATAGTATGCTGAGAAGGTTACGTGAGAAACTTAAGAAAAAGTTGAAAAGCATCCTGGGCAGAAAAGGTTTATTGCGCAATGAATATATGAAGGGTAAATAGCGCCCTAAATAATGTGCTTAAAAAATTTAGGCACATATTTTTATTTTTAACATTTATTTTAATAATGATAAATAACTAACAAAGGAGTCATAAATTATGGCAGTATTTAAAGTATTTTTCCAAGAAGATATGGACACGCGTATCATTAGAGAAGACACACAGATTCGCTATGTCGAGGCAGAAACAGAAGAAGAGGTTCGCAACTATTTGAAAACGAACCAGAACAACATCGAATTTATCCAGGCACTTAGTCCCGCGCATCTGGAATACGAACAAAACAATAACGAAGATTTTAAAGTAGAGACTATCGCGTAATGACGCTTGAATCAAATGAAGTAGGTGTATTTGCTCTTGGGGGACTGGGAGAAATCGGGAAAAACACATACTGTATCGAATATAAAGATGAAATTATTATTATCGATGCAGGGGTCAAGTTTCCAACAGATGATGAACTTGGCGTTGATTATGTAATACCTGATTACACTTACTTAAAAGAAAACGAAGATAAAATCAGTGCACTGATTGTAACACACGGCCACGAAGATCACATCGGCGGTATTCCTTTCTTATTAAGACAAATTTCAGTACCTATCTACTCAGGTCCGCTTGCCTTGGGGTTAATTCGCAACAAACTTGAGGAACACCATCTTCTCAGCCAGACTGAATTAATTCCTATCGATGAGGACAGCGTTCTGAAATTTAAGCATATGGATATTGAGTTTTACTTAACGACTCACTCTATCCCGGAAGCCTACGGCGTAATCGTACGGACACCGGAAGGCAATATTGTTCATACAGGTGATTTCAAATTTGACTTCACTCCGGTCGGCGAACCGGCAAACCTTGCCAAAATGGCGAAACTTGGTGAAGAAGGTGTTCTTGCCCTTCTGTCAGACTCAACAAACGCCACTGTTCCAAACTTCACTATCAGTGAAAAAGCAGTCGGCCAGAACGTTGAAGATATATTCCGTAAATGTACAGGCCGTATTATATTCGCTACTTTTGCATCGAATATTTACCGCGTGCAGCAGGCAATTGAAGCTGCGGTGAAATTCGACCGCAAAATTTGTATTTTTGGCCGCAGCATGGAAAACAACATTAAAATCGGCCAGGAGCTCGGCTATATTACAGCTCCGCCTGAGACATTTATAGAACCTAAAATGATTAACAAAATAGAAAAACATAAAGTGATGATTTTATGTACAGGTTCACAGGGAGAGCCGATGGCAGCACTGTCGCGTATTGCCAACGGTACACACAGACAAATCAGCATCATTCCTGATGACACTGTAGTTTTCAGTTCATCGCCGATTCCGGGTAACACTTTGAGCGTTAACAAAACAATCAACGCGCTTTATAAAGCAGGCGCTGATGTTATCCACGGCAAACTGTCCAATATTCACACATCAGGACATGGTTCGCAGGAAGAACAGAAATTAATGCTCCGTCTGATGCAGCCTAAGTATTTTATGCCGATTCACGGTGAATACCGTATGCTCGACCTGCATAAGAAACTGGCAATTTCAACAGGTGTCAAAGAAGAGAATATTTTTGTTTTTGAAATCGGCGACGTTCTTGCCCTGACGAAAGACAGTGCGCGTTTCTCACACCGCGTCACTGCCGGCACAGTATTCGTTGACGGCAACGGTATCGGAGATATCGGCAATATCGTTCTCCGGGACCGTAAATCATTATCGGAAGAAGGCCTCGCAATCGTCGTGCTGACAATTGATTTTGAAACAGGCGAACTGTTAAGCGGTCCGGATATTATCTCCCGCGGTTTCGTTTATATGAGAGAATCATATGGTCTAATCCGCAGTGCAGAGAAGAAAATCCGCGATGAAGTCAAAACGCTGCTCGATTCAAAAGAAAATGTTGAGTGGTATAATGTTAAACAGCTGATTATTGAAGAATTAAGCGGTTTCCTTTATAACAAAACGAAGCGGCGTCCAATGATTCTTCCGATTATCATGAGAGTTAACGACGATAAATAAAATAATATGACTTAAGCATCGATGTCCCGATTAGTTGGGATTTCGGTGTTTTTTTATTTTCTGTAACTCCTCTACACCTCCTTTTTGTCTTTAATTTAATCTATAATGAGAGAAGAATGTATTATTAAGGAGGAATTTTAATGGCACACCATAAACTTTCAAAGGATAATCTTTTTTATGCAATGAGCAAAGAGAACGAGCCGAAGTTAACAGTTAAGCTAGGAGATACTGTCGATATTGAAACACATGACTGCTTTACAGGGCAAATCACTTCCGAGGAAGGTTCTTTCGGCGGACTTGACTGGGAAAGAATTAATCCTGCAACAGGACCGGTTTACGTAGATGGCGTTAAATCGGGAGATGTTTTAAAGATAACGATTAACAGTATTGATATTTCCGATACTGGAGTTATGGTGACCGGCCCCGGTATGGGTGTGATGGGAGATACTCTGAAAGAAACGCTCGTCCGTATTTACGATGTTGATACTAAAAATAATACAGTCAATTTTAACGGCTTGCCGCTTCCAGTTAATAAGATGATCGGTGTAATCGGTGTAGCTCCGCCTGATGAAGCGGTGAATAACGGCACGCCTGATACCCATGGCGGCAATATGGATTGCCTGAAAATAACAGAAGGCATCACTCTGTACCTGCCTGTCTATCATGACGGTGCGCTGTTTGGTCTCGGTGATGTACATGCTGCGATGGCTGACGGCGAAGTCAGTGTATCAGGACTTGAAGTCAGCGCGAGTGTTAATGTAACATTTGAAAAAGCAAAGAATTTACCAACTGAACATCCAGTAATTATTAATGATGAAGGTATTTATCTGAATGTTTCCGATGAAAGTCTCGATACCGCTGTTGATACTTCAGTTCATAAAATGGCTGAGCTGCTTCAGCCGAAAACTGATTTGAGCATGGAGGAATTTACGATGCTGATGAGTCTTGGCGGCCAAACACAAATTAATCAGGTCGTTGACCCTAAAAAAACAGCACGGTACTTCATGCCGCAATATATTCTCGATCATTACGGAATTGAATTTAATTAATATGTTTTGAGTGACACTGTCATTTTTACACTGTCACTCAGCACTAATTATTACTCTCCATAATAAAAACAGCGCCTCCCTTCTCCGGGAGGCGCTGTTGACGTTTCCTGTATTGTATCTATTTAAGCCGCTCCATAACTTTCTCGAAATGATTCAGCTCCTGATCACTGCCTATAAGAATCAGTATATCGCCTCCAAGGATGCTGATCTGAGAATCCGGACTCACGATAATGTCATTATCTCTGTTAATAGCAATAATACTGATACCGAATTTTTCTCGGATATTTAAATCGCTTATACGCTTGTTCTCCAGTTTTGCGTTCGCACTGTATTCAATAATCGAGTGGTTGGTCGATACTTCAAGGTACTCGACGACAGAGGAGGATACGAGTCTGTGAGCGATCCTACGCCCCATATCCCGTTCAGGATGGACGACTATATCTGCGCCGATTTTTTCAAGTACCCTGCCATGATAGGAATTCTGAGCTTTAGTTGTTACTTTTTTAACTCCGAGATCTTTTAAAATCAATGTCGATAAAATACTCGCCTGGATATTATCTCCGATAGCAACGATGACATTATCATAATTATCAATACCGATGCTTTTCAGCATTGCCTCGTCTGTTGAATCTCCGATAATACCTTCAGAGTAATAATCCTGATATTCATTGACTCGTGCTTCGTCCGTATCAATAACGAGGACATCCACATTCATTTCACTCAGTTCCATGACGATGCTTCCGCCAAATCTTCCCAGTCCGATGACTGCAATTTCTTTTTTCATAGTATCAACCTATCCTGTATATTACTAGTATTTTTTCTTCCCCTTCACATAATCCTTATCAAATAAGAACAGTCTTACCAGCAAGAATAATGATGGAATTAATAATAGTAAACCTAATACGAAGACGACTGTCAATGCAAATGCCATATTTTCGTTAACGACAGCATCATTAATGTTTATATACGGATAAAGAATGTACGGCAGCTTGCTGATTCCGTAGCCGTAAAAGGCAAATCCGTACTGAAGCATTATCATAATAAAAGCTGTACCGTAGTTGCGGCGCTGCCAGATTAAGAAGACCGCAATCAGCATTGCAAGAAGACTCAGCCCAAATAAATACCAGTAATTCTGAGCACTCATAAAGTGTTCATAGTTATGCTGTCTTAGTCCTAAAAACGTAAACTGGGTAATAACGAGCGTCGGCAAGGCCCAGATTAAAAACCAGGTTCTCGTTAATTCACTTGCTTTCTTATCTTCAGCTTTTGCAGCATAGAACGTTAGAAAACCGCTCGAAATATAAAGCACTGAAATAATTGCGAGAAAGACAACCGACCAGCCGTAAGTGCTGAAAATTAAATTTTCAAAGTTTAAATCGATGCCCTTGGCGGTTTCTTCTATATAACCGCCTTCTGAAATGACAAGTGCAATCGACAGCGCCGCCGGTATAAGAAGTCCTGTTACACCGTACAAGGCTGACCATGACAGCTTGCTTTCCCGGTTGTATGAGTTAAACGCGTAATACGAGCCGCGTATCGACAGCAGTATCAGAGCAATCGACCCCGGAATTAACAAGGTCGTACCTAAATAATATGCTGTATCCGGATAAAACCCGACAATTCCGACGAAGAAAAAGACGAAGAAGACGTTTGTTGTCTCCCATACCGGACTTAAATATCGTGAAATAATCGGACTGATGATATTATCATCACCTGTCAATTTTGAATAAAAGTTAAAAAATCCGGCACCGAAGTCAATCGATGCGATGATGACATAGAGATATAAAAAGGTCCAAAGTACAGTTACACCGATAATCTCATAATCTAGGCTCATGGCAATTGACCTCCTTCACCTTTCAATATAATGCCGGTTTCTCCATACCAGTTTAATTTATCTTCTTCAGCTGATTTGCCTTTAAACATTCTGAGCAGCACATATATACATGTCGCTCCGAGCACCATGTACAGGAGTGCAAAAGCTATCAGCGTAATACCTAAACCGTCTGCCTGTGTCACCGCTTCAGACACTCTCATATAGCCTCTGACAATCCATGGCTGCCGTCCCATTTCTGCTAAGAACCAGCCTGCTTCTATTGCCAGAAAACTGAGTGGACCGGCGAGGGCGTACATATAGAGCAGTGCCGGATGGTGCTCGTGTATTTTTGTCCACCGCTTAGTAAATTTAACGATAAAGTACACAGCAGCGATACCGAGTCCGTACATTCCGAAGAATACCATTAAGTCAAAGAAGTAATGGATAATCAGCGGCGGATGTTCATCTTCCGGTATATCATTCAACCCTGTCACTTCAGTATCGAATGAATTTCCTGCGAGGAAGCTGAGTACCCATGGAATACGCAGTTCATATTTAACCTCCTGCGTCTCCTCATCTAAAATACCAAACAGTACTAAATCTGCATTTTCTTCTGTTTCAAAGTGCCATTCAAAAGCTGCAAGTTTTTCAGGCTGGTGTTCATGCAGGAACTTCGCCGTTAAATCTCCTGCAAGCAGTGTCAGACCGGCCATAATTACTCCAATTGACATCATCACTTTTAAGCCTTTTTTGTGATATGTTTTATCTTCTTTATGTGATGATCTGAGCAGTTTCACTGCGCTGATTGTCGCCATAAGGAAAGCAATCGTCATATATGCCGTAACGACAACGTGGAATACTCTGACCCATGACGAAGGATTGAACATTGCGGCAATCGGATCGATATTTAAAAGTTCTCCGCCTTCAAAGTCAAATCCTGCCGGTGTATTCATAAATGAGTTCACCGTCGTAATAAAAACCGCCGACAAAGTCGAACCGATAACAATCGGTATATTTAACAGCCAGTGATACCAGGGATTTTTAAAACGATCCCATGTATATAAAAATATTCCGAGGAATATTGCTTCAAAGAAAAACGCAAAGGTCTCCATAAACAGCGGCAATGCTATAATTTGACCGCCGAGTCTCATAAAGTCCGGCCATATCAATGACAGCTGCAGTCCGATTATGGTTCCGGTTACCACACCTACTGCAACGGTGACCGTATAACCTTTTGCGATACGCCGTGCCATCGTTAAGTACTGCGCATCTTTCTTCCTCAGCCCTAAAAATTCAAGAACCATAAACACTATTGGAACACCGACCCCGATAGTGGCGAAAATTATATGAAAGCCTAAAGTCATACCGGTTAAAACGCGTCCAATTAATACCTCATCCATTTGTAATCACCCCATATTCATACCTATTATTATAACTGTTTTACCGCTTTCTATTAAATACTTAGGTTTAAAATTTAGTGACATATTTGTGAATTAATTAACATACTTTGATTTATAAAATTTAAACTGCGCGATTATGGGGTATTTTTACTCTGCTGTGGAAGTATAAGCCGATAATTACCATCACGAGTAGGCTCGTTATCGCAATACGCGATGCTGCGGTGCCGAAATCGCTCAATACCAGAGTGATTGTACCGTAAATAAACGGTCCGGCGATGGCGCTCATTTTCGCACTGAACGCAAATAAACCGAAGAACTGTCCTTCTTTGCCTTCCGGTGACAGCTCGATAATAATAGTTCTTGAAACTACCCAGACAGATCCCATCGCTATACCGAATAAACTGGCGGCAATCCAAAATGTCCACATCGGAAGCGGCAGTGCCGCAATAATAATAGCAGCAGCAAGAAGCAGTCCAATGATGCTGAATGTAGGTTTGGAGCCATATTTTTGATTGATAAACCCAAAGACCAGAGCTCCCGCAATACTGAATAAGGTTGCGACCATAAAAACGATTAAAAAAGCACTTGCTTCAAAGCCGACGACAGTTGTTGCATACGGCTGCATCATTGCGATTGCTGTTGCAAGAGCATCATTAATAAAAAAGTAAGCAATCATAAAAAAGAAAATCGAAGGATATTTTTTGGCCTCTTTAAAAGTATAATAAATATCTTTATATCCTTTTAAAAATGGCTGCTTCATTTTTATCTTCTGCACAGGGTCTTTATTAATGAAGAATAAGGGTAGTGCAAAAAGCAGAAATAAAATACCGCTCAGCCAGAAGGCATTATGAATACTGCTGTCTCCAACGATAATTAAAACGGAGAATATACCGAATAAAGTGCCTAAATATCCGAGAGCCACCCCGAATCCGGAAATCAGCGGCACTTCTTTTTTACTGCCGAGCGATGACAGCATGCCGTCGTAAAATACATTACCTGAACTGTAAGTAAATTTAGCAAATACAAACAGTAGTATCGTTAAAAACAAACCGTTCGGAATACCGAATACAGTGCCGGTATTCATACCGCCGAAAAGCCCCATGAGTACAGACGCTCCGACTGTCAGCAGTGTAAATATAATAATATATTTTTTACGTTTCCCTGATCTGTCCATCAATACTCCGAATAAAGGAGAAAATAAAATAAGAAACAGAGCGCTGGCAGCATTGGCATAGGCAATTACTGTTGATGATATTTGCTCAAGCCGCGCATCTGTTCCGATTATTTCGGTTATATACTGAGGGAAAAACAAGGTAACTATATTGGCAGAGAAAATCGTATTGGCAAAATCGAATAAGGCCCATGCAAGGATAGGCAGTGATAAAAATAAGACGGCCGGTCTGCGGCTTTGTCGCTGCATATATTAACTTCCCTTCACTTTTTGTAAAAAAAGACATGTAGAATCCTTCTACATGTCCAGTGTACTATACAATATTTAAGATTAAGTTAAGTTTAAATGTTCTTCAATTAAATACAGAACGTCTTCTGCACTGTCGCACGACAGTACACTTTCACTCAGCTGTTCCATATCAGTTTTTTTAATTTCAGAAATATATTCACGGATTCCGAGAATTTTTTTCGGGCTGACTGACAGTTCATCAATACCGAATCCTGTCAGGAGCGCGATAGATTTATGATCGCATGCCATTTCACCGCATATGCCCACCCATTTATTATTATTCCGGCCGCTGTCGATGACTTTTTTAATTAGTCCGAGCACGCTCGGATGATAAGTCTGATATAAATCACTCACTTGTTCATTCAAACGGTCTGCAGCCATCGTATACTGAATTAAATCATTTGATCCGATGCTGAAAAAGTCAACATGCTTCGCAAGCTGATCACTGATCATTGCAGCAGAAGGTGTTTCCACCATAATACCTGCTGCAATTTCATTCAGCTCTTTGCCGATTTCAGCTTCATATTTTTCTTTTTCTTCTATCAGCAGCGCTTTTGCTCTATTAAACTCGTCGATTGTAGTGACCATCGGAAACATTACTTTCAAATTCCCATGTTCGCTTGCACGTACGAGGGCGCGCAGCTGTGTTTTAAAAATTTCTTCATTTTTTAACAGAAAACGGATGGACCGTTCACCTAAGAATGGATTGCTTTCTTTAGGCAGATTTAAATAAGACAATTCTTTATCTCCGCCAATATCAAGTGTCCGAATAATTACCGGCTTATCATCCATATCCGAAAGTACAGCCTTATACGCTTCGAACTGCTCTTCTTCAGACGGCAGATTCATTCTGTTCATATAAAGAAATTCCGTACGGTAAAGACCGATGCCCTCTGCATCGTTGCTGCTGACATCGTTAAGATCTTCCGGTCCTTTAATATTCGCATACAAGCTGATATTAATACCATCGAGCGTTTTTGTTTCTTTACCGATAAAATCTTTTAATTTTTCTTCCCGTTCTTCCTGTGCTTTCAGCTTTTCACTGTATGCCGCCATTTCGACTTCTGTCGGCGAAAGTACAATATCTCCGGTGAAACCGTCGATAATAATATCATCTCCGTGAGTCACTTTGGATAAAATATCCGCTACACCCGAAATCGCCGGAATATTCAAGCTGCGGGCAATAATAGCCGAGTGGCTGGTCATTCCGCCTGTTGCTGTAATAATTCCTTTAATATACTTACTGTCTAATTGTGCTGAAGCAGATGGTGTTAATTCATCTGCAACGACTACTACAGGTTCGTCCACGTGCGTTAAATCTGTCAGCTGCACACCTTGTATATTTGCTACTAAACGCATACAAATATCTCTAACATCCAGTGCCCGTGCTTTCATATACTCCGAATCGAGTGATTCGAATTTCGTAATATACACTTCACCGGCCAGCTGAATCGCTTTTTCAGCATTGTTAAAGTTATTGATGCTGTTAATAATCTGCTCATTAAAACCCGGGTCATCCAGCATCATAATATGCGCATCGAAAATTGCGGCGCTGTCCTCATCGAGGTGTTCACCGACATTTTCCCGAAGTTTGCGCAGCTGGATATGAGCTTCCTGAATACTTTCCTTGTATGCTGATATTTCTTCTTCAATCTGACCAGCATCGATTTCTCTGCCCGAGGCTTCGATATCTGCTCTTTTTGAAATAAATATGCTTCCAAAGCCGATTCCTTCACTCAATTTTAAACCTGTAATAATTTCTGGCATTATTCAGTCAGTCCTTCGCTAGATAAAGTTTCGGAAATTGCTTCAATTGCTTCTTCCTCGTCTTTGCCGTCCGCGTAAATGGTTACTTCTGCGCCTTTGCCTACTCCTAATGACATTACACCCATAATTGATTTTAAGTTAACTTTTTTACTGTTATACTCGAGTTCGATATCCGACTCGAATTTTGTTGCTGTCTGCACCAGGATTGTTGCCGGGCGTGCATGAATACCCGTTTCGTCTATAATTAGAAATGACTTTGTTTCCATTATGTTTTCTCCTTTAAGTGTGGATTTCTCAATGATTACACTTATTTTACACCACTTTTAGGATTCATGCACAGAACTGTCTATATTTTTAGATTTTAAATACTCTACGCATTTATCAATGTGGTCATAGCCAAGTTTCTTCATCAGAAAATAACTGATTAGCGCTGTCGATCCTTGGGTTACCAGGGGAACTACTCCAAAGCTCCCTTCTGCTTTTTTGTTTTTCTTGCCTATCTTATTCACTGCGTAACCGATAGTTTTCCGTGCGACAAATTCTCCGCCGGCACTGGAAATCATTACGGCAGCTCTCGTTTTCATATCGTCGGTATATTTTGATACTTCATCATGCGTGATACCGAATATCTCTTCAATGTCGTCTGTAATCTCATTCATTAATTTCATATCTGTTCCGATATCGAGAAGCGGTATCGGCAGAGCCGCCGCTAAAGCAGATTTCCCTGCTTTTGATTTAACCAGCTCATGGGCTTCTTTCTCCCGCTCTTCAATTTGTGTATTTGTTAGTGGTCCGGTCATAGTTAAATACTCCTTTATTTATAAAGTTATACTATATGCTATACCCGTTTTTTAATTTTTTGAACTTAAAATGATGCTCTGACTGATAAAAACTTGTGGATAATGCTTGCAGCCATAGCACTTGTCTGATCGTTAATATCGAGCGGCGGCGATACTTCCGACACATCAAAACTTTTAAGGTTTGGAAGAGTTGCGAATCTGCTTATCAGTCTATGAATTTCCAAAGGAGTATAACCGTTCGGACTCGGCGCACTCACGCCCGGAGCTGCCGCCTGCTGGATTGAATCCATACATAAGGTCATCAGCACAGCGTCGTATTTTTTCAGCTGTTCTGCTACTTTATCACTGGCGTCGGTTTCCCTTACTTCATCAATTGTATAATACTCGACGCCGAATTTATCAGCTGTATCGTACAAGGTTTTTGTATTGCCCTGCGGCTGCAGACCGAGACAGTAGTAATCCGCTTCATGATCTTCAGATAAAATCTGATGGAACATTGTCCCCGATGACGGCCTTTCGTCACGGAGATCCAGATGAGCATCAAAGTTTAAGATTGCAATCTTACCCCTGAACGCTTGTCTTGCACCTAAATAATGTCCATAAAATGTTTCATGTCCTCCCCCGATAATAATCGGAAAACTGTCATTTTTATAAATCTCATACACAGCATCACCGAGACTCTGCTGTGACTGCTCCAAATTTTCTGTACCGATAATTGTCCCGAAATCGTATAAATCATTCATGAATGCATAGGAGCTCATTTTTTCACGGACTTTAAACGGTCCTTCTGCTGCACCGACCGTGCCTTTATTGCGGTTTACACCTTCATCTGAACTGAAGCCTGCAAGGACCGGTACGCCGGATTCTCCATTATAGTCTTTAATAAGCTGATGGATTCTTTCCGGAACAGCTGCGTCATCTGTCCGGCCGTTATAGTTATATTTTTCTATCCGGTTCATTTTTATCTTCCCCTTTAAATTCCTTAAATATGCTGATGAGTAAAAGCGGTGTCAGAAGCAATACAAGTAATACATTGAACGGTAAAATAAACAGTGACAGCTCAACATCTTTAAAAAGTGTGATGTAAAGACTGACGGTAACATTCAGCCAAAGGATGAAAATGACAATCATCTGTCTGTGATAATATTTTTTTCTTAACAGATTCATAATCGTAAATACTAAATATAAAATTGCGAGCACCAGGGTAATAAATAAATTAACCCATTCGTAAATTGTCTGCATTTGGTTCAGTCTGAAATAGCCTTCAACGAATACGCCGTTGCGGTTATTAAATTCTAAAAAGACGAATATCAGCACTATAATCCCAAAGAGTATTTCTAAATAGTTGACTTTAAACCAGGAAGGCAGATCCGTTTCAAAGAATTCTTTCAGCTTATCCAGAATCTTGTTGCGGAAATCATACAGCTTCTGTGAAAAGCCTAAATATTTGTCAGGAGCAAAGTTTTTTTTGCTGCTTTTCTTTTTATTCAAACGCGACAATTTTTCAGGTTGCCCATCCCCCGGCTTTTTCAGCAGGTTGTTCGCTTTCAGCAGGAAAACTCCAACCCACAGTGCCATGAACGATGATATCCAGACAAGTGCAAAAAACAAGTTAATCGACAGCACATCTGTCGGCGATATTGTTGACTCTATATTTGAATAAACTGCATTCTGTGTAAAGAAATATGCAATTCCGTAAAACAGCAGAATAATCATATAATGTTCTTTGCGGTGGTCGGGATTTAAATATTCATTAAATACACTGAACAGTAAATGTATAATAAAAGCAACTAGAAACAGCAGCGCAAACAAACCGTAAACCTGCGTCATTAATATGGTTGTCACGACGAACAGCACCAGCGATAAACCGATAAAGAAAAAGGTCAGCGGCACGTCGTATTTTGTCGTTGTGTTAATCCATGAGCCAACTTTAAACATAAACAAACCAAATAAAATAATCAGTATGCCAGCAATAATCGGAAATCCTCCAATCATCATGGACAGCATATTCGATACCTCGACGAAAAAGGCATTAATTAAATCAAAAATTGTTTCGATTGTATCTTCTTCGACAGGTACTTCTTCATTTTTAATCTGACCGGTGTTAAACAAAATAAAAAGACCTAATACTATAAAAAATACACCGAGTATAAAACTTATAATGACTTCACTGCGATTTCTGAACTTACTTATCATCTTGTCACCTCAATCGTATTTATTATATAAAATCCAAGTATAAAAATCATTCTCCAGCATAGTGATGTTTAAATTTAATTTTTCCGGTTATATAGCTTATAACAGATAATAATTATAATATTGATATCAGCTAAAAAATTTCGAACAATATACTTAGATTTTTACGCACATAATCACGCATGATAAGGAATAATTATATCATTTAATTGTTCTATACTCATGCAAAAGAGGTCAGCTTCCAGCCGACCTCTTTTTTTATTTTGATATTAGTGCGCGGTGACCGATATCAGTCCTGTAAAAAATTTCTTTTTTATCAAATTGTATCTTTTCGACACTCGCGTAAGCAGCTTTCAGAGCTTCTTCAATTGTGCTGCCGGTTCCGGTAACGAGCATAACCCGTCCGCCGGAAGAAATGTAGTCGCCCTCTTCAGTCTGGGCCAAGCCGCTGATAAAACTCCGGTCCATTATTTCATCGGTGAATGCAATTCCGATTCCCCGTTTGTATTCATAAGGGTAACCTTCTGTTGCGAGCATTACTCCGACTGTATAACCGTCTTTCCAATTGATTGTGAAAGGTTTTTTTTGCTGCACTTTTTCCAGAATGCATGCAAAATCACTGTCTATCATAGAAAGCAGCACCTGCGCTTCCGGATCGCCGAATCTCGCATTGTATTCAAGTACTTTAACACCGTCATCAGTAAGCATAGCACCGAGATACAGTACTCCAAAATAGCTGAGACCTTCTTTCACCATTGCTGCCGCTGTAGGTTTTATTATTTTTTCGATTGCTTCCTGCCTGACCGTTTCGCTGATGTGGGTAACAGGCGCATAAGCGCCCATACCGCCGGTATTAGGTCCTTCGCCTTTGCCAAAGGCGCTCTTATGATCCTGAGCAATGATTTCAAATGTGTGTGTATAATCCTCATTAACCATAACCATTAAAGAGAATTCCTCACCTTGTAAATATTCTTCAATCAGCAGCGGTTCCATCACATCATCTTCATCTGAGAGTACCGCAAGTTCCGCCAGCGCTTTTAAGCCGTCTTCCTGGTTCTCTATAATAACAACGCCTTTGCCTTCTGACAAACCGTCTTTTTTTATAACATAGGGCGGTACTGCCGCTTCTATATATTTTTCTGCTTCATTATAACTTTTAAATACTTTGAAATCCGCGGTAGGAATATTATATTTTTTAAGCAGATTTTTTGTAAAAGATTTACTTGTTTCCATACGGGCTTCTTTTTTACGCGGTCCGAAAACAGTCAGTCCGTATTCATCAATTAAAAAATCTGCCAGCCCGAGTGATAGTGGCCCGGCATCCCCTATGACGACCCAATCCACTTGTTTTTCAATACAAATTCCCGCAATCGCATCAAAGTCATCTTCATTGACGCGGTACATTACTTCACATATTTCCCGCATACCTGCATTTCCCGGTATTGCGTAAATATTATTAACACTTTTTGAATTTGCCAACATCTTGACAATGGCATGCTCTCTGCCGCCTTTGCCAATCACTGCAACGTTCATAATTATTCCCCTTTCATAATGTCACACTTATGTAATATGAACTTAACATTAGTATAACTTAAATAGGTAAACACTACTAATTTCTTGGGACGGATATCATATTATATCTATAGCTTTTTCTTATGATTTTCGAGATAATGAAATAGACAAACTTTTAGGGAGGAATTTTTAATGACTGCAGAATTATTAAACGGCCGGGAAATCGCTAAAGATTACCGTGCTGGATTACAAAGCGAAGTTGAAAAATTAAAATCACAGGGGATTGTACCAAACCTTACAGTAGTAATTGTAGGCAACGACGGCGCTTCTTTAAGCTATGTACGTTCTAAAAACAAAGCTGCTGAAAAAATCGGAATGGAATCTTCTATCGTGCGTCTCGATGAAGATACTTCAGAAGAAGATGTACTCGCTGAAGTTGAAAGACTGAATAACGATGATAAAGTAAACGGTATTCTTGTACAGGTTCCGCTGCCTGCTCAGGTAGACGAAAATAAAGTGCTGGAAGCAATTGCTCCGCATAAAGATGTCGACGGTTTCAGTCCGATTAATATCGGCCGCCTTTATACCGGCCAGCGCACTTTCGTACCTTGTACACCGCTTGGTATTATGGAGCTGTTAAAGCACACAGGTTCGCTTGAAGGTAAAACTGTAGCTGTTGTCGGACGTTCTCATATTGTAGGACAGCCGGTCGCTAAATTATTAACTAACGAAAATGCGACAGTAACACTGATGCACTCACGCACTAAAGATATGGTTTCCAATCTTAAAAACTACGATGTTGTCGTAAGTGCAGTTGGTAAACCGGGGCTGATCAAAGGTTCCGACTTAAAAGAAGGCGCAATCGTAATCGACGTAGGTAATACGGTAGTCGATGAGAAACTAGTCGGAGATGTTGATTTCGACAGTGCTAAAGAAGTAGCAAGCTACATTACTCCTGTACCTGGCGGAGTCGGTCCATTAACAATCACAATGGTATTGAATAACACGCTGCTGGCTGCTAAATGGCACAACGAAAAATAATATTTATAAGCAAATCCGTATATTTTACCCCTGGGAGTAAAATATACGGATTTTCTAATTTACCAAACTTTCTTCCCTGCAGCTCTCACGATTTTATCCTCTTAAAATAATGTAAACGAGATAAACTAAATATAAAGCAGCAAGCACTCCGCCTCCAAGGCGTGACAGCCTGCCTTTCCATAAAGCCAGAATCAGCAGAATAACAGATATGGCAATGAGTATCCATGCGTCTGCAAACAGCGAATCACTGACACTTAATGGACTGATTACCGCGGATATGCCGAGTACAAATAATATATTAAAAATATTACTGCCTATGAGATTGCCAAGGGCCATCCCAGCCTCGCCTTTTCTGGCAGCAGAAATAGATGTCGTCAGCTCCGGCAGCGATGTACCGATTGCCACTATCGTCAGTCCGACAAGTGCCTGGCTCATACCGAGAGAAAGTGCAATCGTTGACGCACTGTCAACGACCAGGTTACCGCCGAATATAATACCTGCGAGCCCGATTACAAAAAGGGCGATATTTTTAAACCAGCTTGAATCATTTCCCGATTTTTTTGCTTCATCATCTAAAGTTGCTTCTTTAGTCCGGCGGGCTTTTACAAATATATAATATAAAAATAAAACAATACCCACTAAAAGCAGCACACCGTCAAATCGTCCGATTTCGCTGGATTCAGCGGACAGCAAAAAGCGGTCTGACATAAAAATAATCAGCAGCACCGCTGCAGCCAGTGAAAATGGAATTTCACGTGTTTGTGTTTCCCGTTCGATAATCATTGGAGAAATCAGCGCTGTCACTCCGAGCATCAGAGAGATGTTGATGATATTGCTTCCCAGAACATTCCCGATGACCATATCACCGTTGTCTTCCAGGGCCGCAATAATACTGACGACTGCTTCCGGAGCACTCGTGCCGAGAGAAACAATTGTCAGACCCACAATGAGCGGGGACACATGTAATTTCCCCGCTATTGCCGACGCACCGTCAACAAAATATCCCGCCCCTTTAATCAGTAATACGAAGCCTGCTATTAATAATATGTAAGTCAAATCTCTTCTCTCCCTATCCGAACTATTCTTGGTCGTTCTGTCTGCAATATGCTAAAATTAAAAAAAGTACTGTAAATTCAGAGGTGTAATAAATGAATGTAAATACGCTAGTAAAATTTATGATTGGTGCACTGCCGATTGCTCCGGTTATCAGTGATTTTATAGATACAAATGTCGAAGAAACTGAGAACAATACAGATCAGGCTTACGAAAACTATGATGGCCCCACAATGGAAGATGAGATTCTCGCCCATTCCGGCAGTATACCTGCAATAAAAGGTGTCGGCAATATTAACGTTCAAACTGGCGATACTTTTGACCCTCTGAGCGGTGTATACGCAGTTGACAGCGAGGACGGAAATATTACCAGCAGTATAAACGTGACAAACAACTCCGTAAATACTGAAAGTCCCGGTACATATAGTGTAACTTACCGCGTAGAAAATTCACGCGGCGGCTATTATGAGCATGTCCGCCAGGTTACAGTTTCCGCTTCTGAGAGTGACTCTGTACCGCAGATTCCTCCGACTGAAGAACAGCTTGGTAAATCCTCTTCAGACAAGAGCTCAGATTCTTCTTCCGGTATTGGAAATTCTGTATCTTTCAGCGGCACTGAAGACTTAACTATAAACACCGGCGAATCATTTAATCCAAAAGACGGTGTTCGGGTTCTCGACGTCGATGGCACAGATATCAGCAATCAGCTGTATATTTCAGGAGAAGTTGATAATGAAACTCCCGGTGAATATACTATAGCTTATGCTGTATTCGACAGTTTCGGCGATCCTTCTGCAGTCGCACGTACGGTCACAGTAGAATAATAATTAAATAACAGGCTGCAGCGGAATTCCGCTGCAGCCTTTACTTTTAACCTAATTGTCTTTTAATTTCAGCGTTAAACTGATCTAAATCATCAGGTGTCCGGCTCGTAGCAAGATTGCCGCAAACCGCAAGCGGGCTGTCTTCCCAATTCGCTCCCGCATTAATCAAATCATTTTTAACATTTTTAACACTTGTAATTTTTCTGTCTTTTAATAAATCAGTATCTACCAGAAGCTGAGGCCCATGGCAAATTGCAAATACCGGTTTGTCTTCTTCCAGGAAATGTTTGGCGAACTTGCCAAATCGGTCTTCCTTGTCACCCCGTAAACCATCAGGTGAAAATCCGCCTGGAATTAACAGCGCATCATAATCAGACGGCGTTGCTTCTCCGATAGACTTATCCGCTTCAAATTTTCCGCCTTTTTTACCTTCTACAGTTGAACCGTCCGGAGAAATGAGCACCGTTTCATGCCCTGCTTCCTCAATAACTTCTTTAGGGCTAGTATATTCGATATCTTCGACTAAATCCGTCATGATAACAGCTACTTTTTTGGCCATAAATTAATTCCTCCTGTAAATATGATTCTACTCATTAATCTTCCCGCTTCACTGCATCTTAAACATAAAAAAAACACTGATAATCAGTGTTTTTTAATTATTTAACTGTGATCAGCTTTTCATTTTTAAGCACGAGTTCCGCATTAACTTCTTTAGCTTCATTTAAGTAGCGGTTGCTGTTTGCAATATGAATATCCATCAGGGCCTGATGAGACTCTTCGCCGCTGCCGAGCATCGATTTAAATTCGATGACAGCGAGTGACCGGTTCGATATCGCAAGGAGCAGATCGTCCTTTATCTCCTGAACACGGAGGCGCTCATTTTCAGGCAAATTATCAGGAATTGAAAGATTCTGGACTTCTTCCTGAAGACCCACATAGCTTTCATTTAAATTCGTAATTTCATCAGCTGCATATTCCACTTCCAGCTCATCAAACTGATACGCATTATAAAGCGGAATAAAGTTATCATCCCATATATTAAATATGTCGTCATGAGTTTCGTTAATTTGCCGGAGAAGTAATTCAAACTCTGCGCTGTCTGACTGTTTAGAATCATTTATATTGTTTTTCAGTAAATTTTCAGTATCGTATCTGCTGTTATCAGCTGTACTGTTCGATGAATTATTTGCAGTATCTCCCGATGCCGTTATAACCAAGTTACTTGCAGTGAAATGTGTTTTAGCAACTGGCGATAAATCTTCCGCTTTAGAAAATTTATCGTTTTGATTACATCCGAATAGAAATAATACAAATATTGATAATAATATTTGTCTCAAGTTAGGACCTCACATACAATGACTTTTCATTTCGTTCATTAAGTATTGTAACACAGTTGTAATCTCGTTGAAATATAATATTCCATTTCCTCAAGTCAGCTAATACCAGACAAAGTAAATAATAAAACATGCGATAAACATCGTTATCAGAGCAAGCGGTGCACCGACCTTTATATAATCACTAAATTTGTAACCGCCGGGTCCGTAAACAATTAAGTTAGTCTGATAGCCGATCGGCGTCATAAAACTTGCTGATGCGGCAATTGCTACAGTAATTATCAAACCCATATATTCAATATTCATCGCATCTGCAACTTCAAGTGCTATCGGAAACATCAGTACTGCTGCTGCGCTGTTTGTAATGACTTCAGTAAAACAATTCGTGACGAGATAAACAATGAAAAGCACACCGAGTATCCCGAACGGCGTTGCAAGTGCTGTCAGCCCGCCTGCTATATATTGTGCTAATCCCGATTCCGTCATTGCAGCACCGACGGCAAAGGCGCTCGAAATCAGCAGGATAACATCAAATTGTACAAATTTCTTCACTTCATTCGGTGAAATAAATTTAAAACCAATCAGGAGCACAACAAGAATCATCATAGCTTCAAGCATTGTGAACCAGCCCAAGGTCACTACAAGAATCATAGAAACCAGAGCGATTAAGCTGACCCAGCCTTTTCTCATATCCTGATTGAGATTTTCAGGCGGAGCAACATCATTTACCACGTAAAAATCTCCGGAATATTTGTGCATATTAATAAAATTATTATCCGCAAGGAGGAGCAGTGTATCCCCTGTTTTTAAAACGATATCCCCCACCCTGCTTTTAATACGCTGATTATTTCGGTGAATCGCAATAACACCGGCGTCGTAGCGCGTTTTAAAGTTCGCCTCTTTAAGCGTTTTATTTAACAGCGATGAGTTATGCGAGACAACTGTTTCAATCAGATGACTGTCTTTATTAACGACATCATCAAGCGTAAGTTCTGTACCTGTTTTAATAGTGACACCTTTAAATTTTTGGATTTTCCCTATAGTATTCAGAGAACCGGAAAAAATGATATGGTCGCCGGCAAGCACTTTAGTCTCGCCTGTGACAGGATAGACTCTGCTGTTATTTCTTATAATTTCAATCACATAGATTCCATCCAGAACATCCCGGCCGAGCTTGGTAACAGTCTCTCCTTCGTGTTCAAATTTATCTTCTATTATGGCTTCTGCAAGAAATTCTTTTGTTTCCTGGCTAATCTGCTCCTTAGCTCCAAGATGTTCCGGCAGCAGTTTATAGCCTAATGTCAGCAAGTAAATTAAGCCCGCTGCGGTAATCGGCACACCTACTGCAGCTAAAGTAAAGAATGAGAAACCCTCGAGCCCCGCACCAACCAGCAGTCCGTGTACAACCAGAGTCGTCGACGTCCCTATCATGGTAATCGTTCCGCCTAAAATCGTCATATAAGATAAAGGAATCAGGAATTTAGATGGACTGTAGCCGTTATCGACAGCCCAATCTCTAATTATCGGTGTTAAGGCAACGACTATCGGAGTATTATTAAGAAAACCCGAAGAGAGACCGACCGGCAGCATTACTTTAATCATACTCTTTTTCACATTGGCAGCTTTGCCGAGCAGCCTGTAAACGACAAGTTCTATTATGCCGTGTTTTTGAATTGCACCGGCCACGATAAACAAGAGCAGTACAGTCAGCATCCCTTCGTTTGAAAAGCCGCTTAAAGCCTGCTCGCTGCTAATCACGCCGGTAATCAGAAAAATAACCAGAACTAAAAATATTAAGAAATCCGCACGGATTACTTCAAATGATAAGCCTATTAACATTAATACAATGACAAGTCCGACAAATATCATTTCTCCGGTCATTTGATCTCCCCCGCTTCATGATGTGTTGAAACTTAAAAATATCTTACCATAAAAGAGAGGCCGGACATAAATACTTTAGCGTATGCCGTCCCTGTTTGATCTCGGCTTGGACTTTGAGAATCCAAGCCACTTCATAATTGTTTTAATTACCGGGACGTGCAGCAGCATGAACTCCAGTACTTTTAAATCCCGTCTCATTCTGTGAGGTTCTTTAATTAAGCGGTAAAGCCATTCCAGCTGCAGCTTAATCCATATAGCCGGAGCCCGTTTGAGCTGTCCGCTCAGCACATCGAAACTGCCGCCGACACCGATAAATATACCTTTATCGAATTTCTCCAAATAATGGTGTATCCAGCCTTCCTGCCGCTTCGCGCCAAGCGCAACAAAGATAATATCAGGTTTCGTTCCAGCAATGTAATCAGCAATATCGTCATCATATCTATTAAAATAGCCATTCTTCCTGCCCGCTATAATCAGGCCGGGATAATCTTTTTTAACAATTTCAGCCACTTTAATATTCACTTCTTCACTGGCACCTAAAAAGAATACGCGTTTTTTATTAATATCTGCATATTTCAGCAGATCGTACATCAGGTCAACACCAGTTACCCGTTCTTTTAGCGGATTGCCGATTAATTTCGATGCATTGACTACACCGATTCCGTCAGCAAGCACGTAGTCAGCACTTTTAACTATCGTTTTAAAGTCCGGATCATCCCGGGTTGCAATAACAACTTCCGGGTTTGCAGTGACGATAAAACATTTTTTCTGCTGTTCAATAGACGGATAGACGATATGTTTTAAAAATGAGTATCTGGATATATTGATAAAATCGATATCCATCAATTTAACAGTATTATATTTTACTGTCACAGTGACCCTTCCTTTCTTATGTCATCTTAATAATTTCTTTACTTTGGAATGTTACACTACAAGTATTAAAGTTTAATTAAAATTGGAGTGAATTTTATGGTTATTGTGTTTGCCCACCGCGGTGCTGAGTCCATCGCCCCGGAAAACACGGAAGCCGCATTTAGAACAGCAGTCGAACACGGTGCACGTGCAATCGAACTGGATGTTCAGCTGACGAAAGACGAAGTGCCGGTCGTCGTGCATGACTATAAGCTGAAGCGCTATAATAAGGATGCGAAACTCGCTGTTAACCAGTATACTTTTGACGAGCTTCAGGCTATAGATGTCGGTAAATATTTTAATGCTGAATTCGCCGGTGCCAAAATTCCGTCTTTACAAAAAATCCTTCAGTCTATGCCTGAAGATATTCTCCTTAATATTGAAGTTAAAAATTCTCCTGTCCCCCATGCCGGGATAGAAAAACAGGTCGCAGACCTTGCGAATCAATATTATAATCTCGAAAATATTATCGTTTCATCATTTGACCATACAGCTCTTCTGCGGATTGCCGAATGCAATCCGGATATTAAGCTTGGTTTTTTGATGCATTACCCGATGATTAATGCCGGAAAATATGTAAACATGACCGGTCTTAATGCTGTCAGTGTGCATCCTAATAAAAAAATTACCGATGCCGCTTTTATTGAAGAATGCCACAAGTACAATTTAAAAGTGTACCCGTATACTGTAAAAACCCAAAAAGAAGCCGACAGACTGATAGAAATCGGCGCCGATGGATTTTTTACATCGCTGGAAACGTTATATGAAATAAATTAAGAGGTGCAGAGCACCTCTTAAACATCTTCATTATCATTAAGTTCTTCAGTATCCCTCACAACATTGTTGCTGTGTATCCATACCGGTTTATTTTCTCCTTCAATAACGCCTCTATACCAGATATTGTTGCCAACCAGAATGGTTTCGTCTGCATTAAAGGACAGGCCGCCATGATTTTCCAGTGATTCATGAATATACTGACGTTTTCCGCCCCACGGTTCACTTGATGCATAACCGCGCCCTTTTAAATAAAATGTTTTTTTGTCATTGTCCACCAATGTATGCACATGCGAAGATGTTTCAATTCCTCTGATCCAGCCTATAACACCTTCTTCACCACTTGGTTTTGTACTCAGCAGGTAATAGTTCTCAAACTGGTATGTCGCTTCTCTTTTAACGTAATATACTTTGTTCTTCAAATGCTGGGCATCTGTTTTACCTTCTTCTTCATTCGGAGAGCTGTATATATATGTCGTATATGCTTTTAAATGCGCCAGTCTGCTGACCGGACGGAGTGAATAAGTGTGAGATGTCTCGAGTTCTTCATCATCATCCAGGACCATCAAATCCCCAAGCTTTTTATATTTGTTTTCAGCCGGGTCTTTCGACATTATCTTCGCCCTGTATGAGTCTCTTTCATCCTTCTGCATATTCTGCCATTTCAAAAGAAATGCTTCGTACAGCGGCAGTACATCTTTCACTTCGCCAAACGCTTTAACACGGCCGAATTCAAGCCACAGAATTTTATCGCAGAAGGTTTTCATCTGCCCGATGGAGTGGCTGACGAAAATCATCGTCTTCCCCTGGTCTTTAAATTCGAGCATTTTCTTCAGGCTTTTGTCTGCAAAAGCTCTGTCGCCGACCGACAGTGCTTCATCAATAATTAAAATATCTGGGTCGACTTTAACGCTGATAGCAAAGCCGAGCCTTGACTTCATCCCGCTCGAGTAGGACTTCACCGGCTGATCGATAAAGTTTTCAAGTTCTGCAAATTCAATGATTTCGGGCTCTAGTTCTTTGATTTCATCTTTGGAAAAACCGAGCATTAAACATTTTAGTTCAATATTATCGCGGCCTGTTAAATCATCATTCAGGCCTGCTGCGACTGCGATAAGCGCAGGCTGTCCGTTAACCTGGACTTCGCCGCTCGTTTCAGGAACGATGCCTGCAATAATATTCGACAGCGTTGATTTACCTGAGCCGTTAATACCGATAAATCCGACTACATCGCCTTTATCCGCTTCAAAGTTTACACCGTTCAGCGCAAAAAAATCATCTCCGTGCCCTTTCGGACTGATCAGATCAAGCATGCGCTCTTTTTGATTTTCGTACAGTTTATATTTTTTCACGACATTTTTAGTAATAATAGCTTTTGTCATTTTCAAACCCCATTATAAGTAATCGATAAAATTACGTCTGAATTTAATGTGCAGCACCGAGCCGATAAACAGCATCACGAGCATGAGGCCCCAGAAATATAAAGAATATTTCCATTCGGTAACGAGAAACCATTCTGTACCGAAAAATGCAGCGCGGTATCCTTCAATTAAATATACCAGCGGATTTAATTGCATAATTACTACGAGCTTCGGGAAGTCCGAGAGCATCGACAGCGGCCACAGCACACCCGATAAATACAGCAGCATGCGGAGCAGTGAATTAAGTACCAGATGCACATCGCGGATCAGTGTTGACAGCGTCGATGTAATCAGCGCAAATGAATATACCAGCACGTAGGTTGCAAAAATAAAATAAGGAATTTGTATAAAGTACACGCTGACGTAATAACCCGCAAACTGAAACACAATAAAAGCAATGGTAAGCATGATTAAATGCGTATAAAACTTGGAAAATATCGGAATATTAGGTATTACACTTAAAGGAAAATTCATTTTTGACAACATCTTAAGCCGCGTATATATCGATTTGGATGCTTCTATACTGGCCTGATAAAAGAAAGTCCAAACGACAAATCCTATAAACAGCCAGAAGAAGAAAGGCACTTCCATGCCGTCTATTTCAATCGGCGCTCGTGAGCGCAGCGTGCCAAATACAAACCAGTAGATAAGAATACTGATGAGCGGTGTCAGAACTTCCCAGACTATTCCGAGATAGTTATTCTGATTCTTACTTTTTATATCGTATATCGACAAACGCCTTACCAAATAAAAATGGGCTATCTGTTCCTGTAAAACTTTCCACATGGATTTCATAAGTTACTCACAACCTCAAATTTTCATCAATGATGAATTATACAATTTTACTTCCTAAATAACAAATAACTTCATCGGCCACCCGTTGTGATGCTTTGCCATCTTCAAGTGCACCGAATCTGCTGCGGAATTCTTCAGTATTATATATTTCGTTAAAGTTTTCAGTTTCCATCTTTTTAATTGCCTGCAGAAGTTCATCTGTCGTAGTGACAAGCGGACCGGGCGCTTTTCTTTCAAAGTCAAAATAAAATCCCCGGAGCTTGTCGCGGTAATTCTCAATATCATAAACATAAAAAATCATCGGACGTTCCAGGTTCGCATAATCGAAAAATACCGATGAGTAATCTGTAATCAGCATATCCGAAACAACATACAAATCTCTGATTTCTTCGTAATTTGAATAATCATAAATAAAGTCTTCATATCCACTTATATCGAGGTTCTCGCTTACCAGATAATGCAGTCTTAATATAATAATGTATTCATCAGACAAACTTTCATACATCTGTTTCATATCGAATTCAAGGTTGAATTTATATCTTCCTTTCGCGTGGTATGAATCATCGCGCCAAGTCGGAGCATACAAAATTATTTTTTTATCTTCCGGCAGATTCAAATCTTTTTTCAGATTATTAATGGCTTCCTCATCGCTGTTCGTAAAAAGAAAATCATTTCTCGGGTAACCTGTTTCCAGCATTTCCCCGTCAAATTGAAATGCTCTTTTAAATATTTCACTCGAATACTCATTCGGCGAAATTAGAAAATCCCATTTTGCCGATTCCCGGGTAAAGTTTTTTTTATAATTCTCAGTATCAGTACCGGGCATATGTACTTCATCCATATCTACAGCAAGCTTTTTCAAAGGTGTCCCGTGCCAGGTCTGTAAATACGTCGTGCCTTTCGGCTTTGGAATCCAGAGAGGCATTCTGCTGTTTGAAATCCACAATGCTGCCTTATTCATATAAATCATCCAGCTGAACGAGAATCTTTTAATATAAGGCACATCATGGCGTTCAAACACTTCAGTGTACCGCTTGTCCACACTCCATAAAAACCTGTATTCTGGATAATGAATCGACATGTATTCATATAATGCCCGGGGATTGTCACTGAATTGTTTTCCGAGAAAGCTTTCGAAAATAATCAGCGAATGATCTTTGTTAAAAGATTTTCCGCATAACCAGAATAATATTTTATATAATTTTAAGGCCAGTCTTTTAATTTGTTTCATATCCACCACACCTGCAAAGTTTTCTTAATTATCTTATGCTATAATTCATAATACTACAAAACACTATAATAATGCTTTAACGGAGGCAAATTAACATGAAAAAAGTAATCACTTACGGTACATTCGATCTGTTGCATACGGGTCATATAAATATATTGAGACGCGCCAAGGCGCTCGGAGATTATTTAATCGTTGCAGTATCAACCGATGAATTCAATATGCTCAAACATAAAGAGGCTTATCATTCATTCGAAGAAAGAAAACAAATACTGGAAGCTATCAGATATGTCGATGAAGTTATCGGTGAAGATACATGGGACCAGAAGAGCCGTGACGTACAAAAATATAATATCGATACTTTTGTTATGGGCAGCGACTGGGAAGGCGAATTTGATTTTCTGAAAGAATATTGCGAAGTTGTCTATCTGCCGAGAACAAGCGGCATATCAACTACAAAAATTAAAGATGAGCTGAAAAACAATAATGGCTAAAGAAGCGGTCATCCAATTTTTTCTGCTTCTATTCGGGATTGTTTTTAAATTATTTAATCTGCTGCCTCTCCGAGATAAAACGGTGATGCTTGCGTCCTTCGGTGACAATATCGAATATGTCATCGGGGAAGTTAAAAATCAGACCTCATCGGAAATTTTTATCTTAAAGGAATCCCGCTGCAAAAAAAAATTTGAGGCTGTCAGCCAAAAAAACATTACAGATTTTACTCCCGGGAGTCTCTTTTCTTTTATCCGGGGAATATATCATCTGGCAACAGCCCGGTATGTTTTTGTCGATAACTATCACGTCGTGCTCGCTGCTTGTAATTTCCGCCCGTCAGTAAAATGCACGCAAGTCTGGCATGCTAACGGAGCTGTAAAGTATTTCGGATTCAGAGACAAAACAATTAAAAACCGGCCGGACAGCGCGCACAAACGTTTTAAAAAAGTATACAGCCGCTTTCACCATATAACGGTAAGTTCTGATGAAATGGCGTATATTTTCAAAGAAGCGTTCGGTGCTGATGACAGCCGGATACTCAAAACCGGTGTGCCGAGAACCGATTTCTTTTACAATATGGATAAAATTGAGGCCGAAGCCGAAAAAATCCGCAGTGCCCTGCCTATACTTAAAGACAAAAAAGCGCTGCTCTATGCTCCTACATTCCGTGATAATCAGTTTGATACAGATAAAATCCAACTGGATATCGATCTGATGAGAAAAAAGCTTGACGGAGAATATCATCTTTTGTTAAAACTTCATCCGGCAGTAAAGCTTTCAGGTTTTAATAATAGCGAATTCGTAACGGATGTTTCCGGAAAATACGAGATAAATTCACTGCTCGCAGCTGCGGATGTGCTCATTACAGATTATTCCTCGATACCTTTTGAATTTTCAATTTTAAACAAGCCGATGATATTTTTTCCATACGACTTAAAGGAATATGAAGAATCCCGCGGTATCTGGTTCAACTATGAAACCTATATGCCGGGACCGGTTGCTTATCAAACTGCAGATATTATTACAGCCCTCGAGGAAAACGATTTTGACTTAGAGAAAATCGCAAGTTTTAACAAGCAGTGGAACAAATACTCCAGTGGCCAGGCGAGCGAAAAATTGATAGAATATATATACAGTATGTAAAAGCAGCCGTCCGGACTTCCGGACGGCTGCTTTTAATAATTTATTCTTTCTTTTATTTTTTCTTTTACGCTGTTATATATCCGTTCTGAATTATGATGATCCTGATATTTAAATATACCTGAAATATCAGGCTGTTCCGATTTAAAGTTGAGCTTAATCTGACTTTCAATCAAATCGATTAAATCATCTTCAGTCCGTGCAATATCTCCGATGAATGTTTGGAATAACGGCCGGAGTTTTCCCTGTCTGAAAAACTTTCTGACATCAAAATGATAGTAGATGACCGGCTTATTCATCAGGGTAAAGTCAAAGCTGACACTGGAATAATCCGTAATTAACAGCGAGTGGTCAATCAGGAGCTCCTGTACTGTTCTCGTGCCGAGCTGGATAAATTTAATATTGCTGCTCGGATTCAATATTTCATCGTTAAAATACATCTGCGCTCTGTAATGCGGGTAAAAGTTCAGCTGCACATCATTATCTTCCAGTATTTTAATCAGACGCTCGTTATGAATCAGTCCGTTATAATTATGGAAGTACTGGCTCGTGAGAAACGCTTCATCTGTATTTATCCAGTCCCGCCATGTCGGCATAAGCAGGATGTCTTTAGTTTTATTACCCCGGGGAAGCGAGTCGAAGCGTGCGAGTCCGGTGACCGCAACGTCTTCCTCGTCATAACCGAGCTTTCTCATGACAACATCATATTTTTCAGGATCACTGCTGACGATAAATAAGTCGAAAGGCAGATCATAATACTTTTTATGATACTCTACTCTTTTACGGCCGAGTACACCATGCTGCAGAAATACTCTTACTGTATCCTCATAGTTGAAAAAGCCTCTCGCAGGTTTGTAAGGCAGCAAATTTTCAAGGTCGTGCGTGCCGAGCAGAACACCTGCTTTAAGTGCAACTTCAAAATGTTTATCTGAACCGAAAGGCAGTACATGCGGATCCGATTTTATCTTTTCATAATCGAGAGCACTGCTTTCAATTGCATAATAAGCATTGACATCGGTATTTTCTTTTAAATACTTATAGAAAGCGTAGCCGTTGTCCTGGGCAGTATCGTAACGTTCTCCGACCAGCCATGTATTATAATCTTTCTCCGCAGCATTATCAGGAATTGCTATTTCAGTCGGGATAGTAAACGTTTCTATTTTCAGATTATCAAACGGAGTCGTCGTGATTAAATGATAATGGACATTCCCTTCACCGCTTTTTTCCGAATGGCTGCCGTAATAATTATCTTTTTTATAGTCGGAAAATTTATATTTTATTTTTTCTTTCCGTACTGTTTCCCCTTCTTCGCTGATCATTGCAATAAACACGTCTATTATAGTTTTATCTTTGCTCTTAATTGATTTTAAATCCAGCTTGGTTAAATCAATGTTAAAATCTTCGTCAATCGGTAAATGGACAGCCTCTTTACTGTAGCGGTCTTCAAAAATCATATAAGTACTGCAGCCAGAAAAATTTTCGCGCCCTTTTATAAAGCCTTCGAGATTAAAACCTTCAATTAGGGTCACCTGTCTCCGAATGCGGGGCCGGGTTACTTTAAAACCGAGCGCGGTGTCTTTTCTTTTATAGAACCACATCTTAATATTTTCGTGCTGGTAGTTAATAGCGAGACGTTCGCCGAAACCTAATTCTTTCAGGTAACTCACATTTGGCTGAAGTGTAAGCGGTTCGTCACCAATAGTAATCAGTTTAAACTTCTTACGTGAAAAACTGTCGACCAGGGTACCCAATGGAATTTCCACTTCAAACTCGCCCGGAAGGCTGTTTTTTACCTCGAACACTGTTTCTTCCTCTGAAACAGTATCTGATACAACAAAATTTTTAATTTCGATATTTTCACTGTAGGCCATTCTCATCATTACATTGTCTTCGATGACTTCTGCTTTGACAGCGGTCATCTCAATTTCATGATTTTCAATATAGGCATATAATTCACGACTTTCGTTTAAAAACTTCAGATTATGCTCCTGAGTGATTAAATTCATTTCATTGATGCTCAGTTTCACCGGTGTCATTTCGAAACCTTTAACAACATAAACTGCCGCTCTGCCCATCGTTATATTCTTGAAATCATTAGTCTTTAGTACTGTACCAGTCCTTGTACTATCAAGCGCGATGATTTTATTAGGATATAACAATGCCAAACCGTATCCGTTTAAATTAAAAATATCATAGAAAGAAAATTTTAAACATTCATATGAAGTTTGGATTTCATCAGCACACATATATGTTTCATTGAATGTATATTCTGAAAATAAACGTTCCAGTTGCAGTACTCCATTTGCTGAAATATTATAATAATTTCCATCTTTTACGAAAGAAGTTTTTTCCTGTATATTTTCTTGTTGTTCGATAATCATATGCTTTTCTTCAACTGTGATATTAATTGAAGAATTACTTTCTAGTTGTGATAATATGTCAGGTGTTAACTTGATAGATAGAATATTTTTTTCCAAAGCAAAATCAAGGACTTCAGTATGTTCACTGCTTATTAAGATTACGTTTATTTTTTCTTTTAAGTTGATATGATAAAACCTTTTCAAAATTAAATTTATAGAGAAGTAAGTTTCATATTCTGTCACATCACGTAAATATACTTTACGAGTTAAAATTCTCATACTACGAGGGATCATTTTAATTAGTTTATTCCTTATTTCATTCATTTTTAATACCCCTAAGAATTATAAATATGTTTCTTTTATAATATACTAATTTTAAATCAAAATCGATTGTTATAATATAAAAAGAGCTTAAGCAATTCGAGCATTACTTAAACTCTTCTTTAATTAGAAAATTTTCCAATTTCTCTATATTATTTTCCCATAAAAAATGGGAGTCAAGTAAGTTTCTCGAGTTATTCCGCATATTACTCTCTAGCATTTTATCCTCTTTAATTCTTTTAATTGCCTCTGTGAGATCTTCAGCCGTAGCTTTCTCTTTAGCGTAGCCTACATCATATGAGTTAATTAAATCACTTGTATAGCCCCCGAGATTTGTGACAACGGGAACTCCTGAAGCAATACCATCAATCACTTTGCCTGGCAGGACATTTAAAAAGATTTCGCTGTCTTTTAATATAGACAGCTGAATATTAGAATTTCTTATTTCAATTAAACATTCTTCTCTGGTTTTTTCTTCTTCGAAAGTTACATACTTAAAGTCCTTATATTCAATATACGATTGGAATAAGTGAGCATTCATTCCATAGCCTATTATTTTAAAATTAATTTTATTTTCTTCAAGTTTATGAGCCATTTCCTGCAGTTTTTCATAACTTTGAGCAAAGCCTATATTCCCTGTGTAAATCACTCTGAAATCATCAGGTGCTTGTTCAAATTCCACTTCGCTTTCAGTAAAAGCATTAGGTAAAAACAAGACGGATTTATTTTTTGTCATTTTCTTTATATAATTTCTAAATCCCTCGTTGTTAATGACGATTTTATCCGACTGCTTGTACAGCATCTTTTCCATGAATTTCAGCACAGGATAAAATAAATTTATGTTCATCTTTTCTACATCTCGTACACTATCCGGCCAAAGATCACGCACTTCTAAAATTCTTTTAACATCTTTGTCTCTCTTTTGAAAGAAAGCGGCCCAGGGGATAAAAATATTAGGTGTTGTGACGTAAATTGTATCGTACAGGTGCTGGTATTTCTTAACATATACCCGTACTTTATAGGCAAGTTCAAAATAATACATTAAACGGAAAGCCATAGATTTACTCTGCTTGTCCGTTCTCATTTTGAGTCGCATTATATCTTTTGAATGATTTATTTGTTCATTGCTCCAGTATTTGTCCTCATCATACATCTTTGCATTAGGATACGACGGAGGTGTGGTTAGTACCTCGACATCGTGACTTTTGGATAATTGAATATACAAATTCTTTAATCTATTTGCCCCGGAACCTATTTCCGGATAAAAATTTTGTGTGATCAGTAATATTTTCATAAGTCACCTTAACTTACTTTCTTATATAGTACAATTTAAAATACTTATTAATTATATCAAAGTTGCCATGGCAATGAAAATTAAAATTCTGTATATAATTCTTTCAATACTTTTTTTTCATTTTCCCAATTATACTTATATTTTGCTGACTCAGTATTCTTCCTTAAACTTAGTCTCAGCTGGTCATCATTAAGCAGCTTGTTTAACACACTTGTCAATTCTTCAGTATTACCTTCTTCGACCGTTAAGCCGACGTTTTCATTCTCAATAACCTGTTTTATTTCCGGCAGTTTTGAGCCTATTACCGGTACATGTGCCATAATATATTCGAACAGCTTATTAGATGACGCCGAATAATGATTGAAATTGGTGTTTTCTAAAAATTGAATGCCTATGTCTGCGGCTTTTGTATACTTCCTTAAATCCCTATAAGGAACACGCTCTATAAAAATAACTTTATTTTCGAGTCCGAGTTCCTCATGGTAAGCAAGTAAGTTTTGTCTTTCTTTACCATCGCCAATCATAAACAGAACTGCATTTTCTACATTTGAAAAAGCCTCCAGCAATTTAAACAGCCCTCTGCCTTCCTGCATACCACCCTGATACAGTACAATTTTTGTATTCCTAGAAATATTATATGTTTCTCTCAAAGGAAAAGCGGTAACTTCTTCAATATTATACAGTTCAGAGTAGTTATGAATAGGCGTCGGACGTTTGCTATATAAATCATTATGGTAATCTGCCCGTGTATCATTCTCTACAATCACTTTATCAACAAATTTAAGCAGAAACTTTTCTAATCTGTATATTTTTTCAAAGCTGTAATGGGTTCGGCTTGTCTGTACTTCATGAGAGTCATATATTAATTTCTTTCTTTTCAAACGAATTTTTGCGCTCACTATTCCCTGAATTAAGGTATTTAAGTCATGCGCATGGTACACATCTGTATTATATTTCCGGCCAAGCATTATCATTTTAAACATTAACAGCATATTTGGTATATGCTTGGTAATAACAGACGATTTAATCTTGTCTGTTATCTTTTCAGGAAATTCTAATTTTAAAGGCCTGTTAACAAATATACCTTCCCTGATTTTCTCACTGGAAGGAAGATGCATTTCAGAGAGTTCTTTCTTAGCAATTATCGTTACTGTATAATCCAAATCAGCTAATGCAGAAGCCTCTCTCAGTACCCTGGCATCATTCACAAAATTATTCCACACGAACATCGTTACCTTTTTCATTTGCAACCCTCTGTATTTTAATATATTGTTTTAAATTATGTCTTATTAACATTATAATAGAAGTTAATGCATTTTAAAATCTAAACTAGAAATGGGTCTATGACATTGATGAAGAAAATAATATGGACAATCGTTATTGTCCTGGTGCTGATTTTAATTGGTGCCGGAATTTATATCTACAGTCTTTATAACACTTTTGATGAAGGAGTCAGCAGCTCCTACGAACCGACTGACAAAGAAAGATCGGACTTAAGAAAAGAAGATGCTACAGTGGAAGATAGCTTTACAGTTTTAATTCTCGGTACTGATGAGAACGAATCACGTGCCGAAAAAGAAAATTTAGACGGCGATGATTTCCGCACCGACAGCATGATACTTGCAACCTTTGATAAGAACAATGATGATGTAAAATTGGTTAATATCCCAAGAGACACAATAGCCTACCTTAAAACTGAAGAATACTTTGATAAGATTAATCACGCTCATATGTACGGTGGTCCTTCAGCCTCCATGGATGCTGTCGAGAGACTATTAAATGTTCCTGTAGATTATTATGTTCGTATTAATATGGCAGGCGTAGTGGATATTGTAGATTCTGTAGGCGGAGTCGAATTCGATGTGCCTTTTGATATGAATGAGCCGAATCAGGATGACAACGGCCGAATCGAACTCTCTGAAGGCGTTCAGGAGCTGAGCGGTGCAGAAGCGCTTGCTGTCGTCAGAAGCAGACGGGTCGATTCAGATTTAGGACGCGGGAACAGACAGATGGAACTCGTGGAAGCTGTACTCAACAAAGTTAAATCATCCGGCGGTTTAAGTAAAATTGATGATTTAATTAAAGTTGTTGCGGATAATACTAGACATAACTTTACAACTAAAGATATCCGTCAGCTTGCTTCATATTACGCTTTTAACGATATCTCTTTCGATTCCACCCAGCTGCGCGGTACAGATTACTGGCAGCAAGGAAACGGAGCTTACTTCTACAGAGCAGATGATGAGCATTTATTTGTTCTTTCAAATACGATACGCTCTATACTGGAAATGGAACCTTCTGAACCGTTCGATTTACTGCAGCTGAGATTAGGCGATTATCTTGTACCTTATGAATATATGGATGATTATATGCTCACTGAACACCAGCCTGAAGTAATTCCCTACTTCGCCGAAGAAGGTTATGAAAGTTCTTACGGTGACGGCTTTGAAACTGAGGAATTTGATTACGAAGAATCTGATGTCGAAGGCGAAGACGATTTAGAAGATACAACAGAAGGTGACTTCAATCAGGGTAATCAGGCTCCTCAGGATGAAGGCACTGAAGAACCGGCACAAGGAGAAAATTATAATAATGAAGGTTATTATGATGACGGCACAAACAATCAGAATGATAGCTACTATGATGATGGTACAGAAACAGAAGATGAATACTACGAGGGCAGCAATAGCAATTCACTGAATAATGGTTATTATTATTAATTAAGTGGAGGTGGCTGTTTTGAGAAAATCATATGACAAAGTGACAAATATCCATGAAATGATGGATAATCTGGAAGAACTGATTAAAAATAATAATCAGCCAAAAATTGAAAATGAATACTTTTATATGAATCACGAACACAAAGAATTATATTTATCCCTGAGAAGTTATTTTTCGGAATCACAGAACAACCCTTCTGTTGATGCAGCCTGTTATATCACTGCGATTCCTGAAATATATGAAGTTGTAAATATTTTTGATTATATTTCCCCGCTGGACTGGATTCAAAAAGACGGCAGGTTATCAGATGAATTTAAAAAGCTAAAGCCGCATATCCAGTACATTGCACTGGCAGCAGCAGAAGCGAGCAATATTAAATTTAACACCCGTCCCGCCCTATCACTCGGTATGGATTACTGGAATATTGAACAGCTTAAAGTATTTTGGCAGTATACGATTATACGAAGAAAAAATGCGATGTAGGTGATGAAATGGAACTTAAAATAACTGATGATCCAAAGTATTACAACCAATGTCTGGAAATTAGAAAAGAAGTTTTTGTTGAAGAACAAAACGTGCCGCTGGAATTAGAAGTCGATGAGTATGAAAAAGAATCTGTGAATATTCTTCTTACTCTTGATGACCGCCCAATCGGTACAGTCAGATACCGTGATATGGGTGACGGTCTAATCAAAGTAGAACGCATGGCTGTAAGAAAAATAGCAAGAGGTCTGCATCTCGGTCAGACACTCATGAACTTCGTTCACATTCATGCAGAAGAAAATGGCTATACACGAGCCAAACTCGGCGCGCAGGTACATGCACTTAACTTTTATGAAAAGCTCGGTTACCATGTTTCATCTGATGAATTTGATGATGCAGGTATTCCTCATAAATATATGGAGAAAGAATTATAAAAAAATTGAGTCCTGATATCAGGACTCAATTTTTTTACTGTTATTAATTAATTCAAAGAGAGTTTTTTCTATTTCTTCAATATGCCCCAATTCACTGCCGAATACGTTATTGTTATTATCTTTAACAATTTCACTTAGCACACTGCCTTCTTCATACAGTGACCATATATCTGTACCAGAAGATATATAATCACTGTACTTTGATGCTAAATAAGGATTCTTTTTCATATACTCTTTTGTATTCGCATCACTTAAAATTAAACAGTCAAATTCTTTTGAAGCATTAAGAAATTCAAAATATTTTAGGTATGTACTAACTTGGACGATTTCAGAAACACCCTGAGTAATAACCTGACTTCTTACTTTCGAAGTATCGTTTGTAAATATATAAAGTTTGGCATTAATTTTATTCTCTTTTATTTTTTTGGCAATATTTATAATATCTGATGCGCTTCTTGTTTCATAAAAATTCCCAAAATAACCAATGTTATATTCTTTCTGATCCAGTGATACGTAGTGTTTATCGATATCATAATAATATTTATCCAATGAAGGATGCTGAGAAATAATTGATTTTTTATAAACCATATTTTTAAATTCATTATTAAAACGTTCCAGCATGACTTCCTGCTGATTAATATTAGTGAAGATAATCTTATCTGCAAAAATAAAAGGAAGTACTTCACACATGTTAAATAAATTAGCATTAATGTATTCTTCGAAATTTTTAGGCACTTTTTTCTTCAGTTTTTTAACTTCTTTAACCGTAAAATAACCTGCTTTACGTTCCTGATTTTTAATATCATACAAGATAGGATCCGAAAACTCTGCAACCCACATTAGATTGCTATTATCCTGTTTAAATTCAAATGCTGCCATATGTGATCCCGGCCAAAGCGCACGACTGTAAATTTTATCGTACTTATAAAGTTCCACACGTTTTTTTACCTTATCCACAAATGACTGAATATAGTTAGCATTTGAAAAAGATGAAGCAGTATTAATCATGTATTTAGTATCAATATATGGGTTAGCAATGACTTCAAGAGATGGATCCATCCCTCTGACATCCGTCATATCGTTAAAAACAACATCCACTGGCTGCTTCCCTTGATTAATACGTTTTGCCATCACTACGCCACTTGTATCGACAAAAGGAGGGAAACAATAGCTGATATATAAAGTTTTTGCCAAATCTTTATTGACCTGCTGATAGGGATAAAACTCATCCTGTTTGAATTTAATTAAGTCTGTCACTCTGCCGTAATCATCCATATTTAAATCCAAATATTTGTTTATAAACAATGCCTGTGAACGCATTCTGTCTATAATTAAATTCCTTACATCAAGATCATCTTCATATTTCAGTAAATCCTGCAAGGCGTCAATAACGTTAATTCTGTCCATCACATTAAATTGAAATGATATTTTAGCACGAGACAGGGTTCCCTGGCCTTTATATCTGTAGTAAACAGCTGCTTGCTGATTTATTTTGATAATCGGTTTATATTCTGTTATAAGCGCTGCATAGAGTACCACGTCTTCTCCATTATTAAGTTCTTCATTAAACTGTGTGTTCAGTAAAAAACTAGTAGGTACTATTTTGGCACCGTTTAAGGATAGATTCTTTCCTACATCAAAATAGCTGTTCGGATATTGAGTAAGTCTGAGCAGTTCTTTATTAATCACATTATTTCCATGATCATCCCTGGTTTCTACAATTTCATGCAGCTGGTTTAATAATATAGTATAAGGCTCTGCTTCTGACAGTGAATTTGATAAATAATCAGCAGATAATGTATCATCTACATCCAGAAAAGTTATATAAGAATATTGTGCATTGTTAATCCCCATATTGCGGGCAATCCCAACACCCTGATTCGAATATAAAGTCCTATGATTAAAAGTTATTTGCATCTTCTCAACCAAAGACTCGCTCTTGTTATATTCACCATTAAAAACAAATATCACTTCAAAATATTTATTGTCGAGAGTCTGCTTTTTTAAAGAATCAATAAGGCTTTCGATAAATTTTTCTCCCCGATGAACAGGTATAATTACACTTATTCCATACTCTAAATTACTGACAGGAAAAAAGTTGGTTTCCTCTTGAACTTTTTCATCCGAAAGTATTGAGTTTTTAATTGTATTTATTTCTTTTAATCGCTCTCTAATTTTTAAATTAGACATACTCATACACTACTTTCTGACAAACTTTTTCATCTTCAAACCTACTTTAATAGGAAGAAAACTTTGATATTTTTTTATCTGCCTGTTTAATCTGTCGTTCTCATTTTTCAAAACTGATATTTGCCTGTCTATATTTTTAAGTTCATTTAAGGCTCTTTCTTCTTTCTCCAAAGATTCCAAAGCTATTTCTTTTAATTCTTCATAAGTTAATTTATTCATTTTATAAGCACCTTATAGATATTGTATTGCCTGCAAATATCCCATCACAACTATAATAACTGAAAAAATCATTAAAAGCATACTATTCCATATTCCAAATTTCGTTTCATTTTTATCCGGCAGATATGTTGTAGTTCTCTGTCCCTCAATCATAGCTTTTTTATAACGTTTTTGAATGTGTTTCTCTTTTATATTATAACCTCTTACAAAACGTGCATACAGCCCTACTACCGGGATACAGTCTCCATATTCCCGCAGTTCGCCAAAGTGAATCCAAGCCGCTTTATTGCACATCTGCTGAATTTGGGGAATAGAATGACTGACAAAGAATATAGTTTTACCTTGTTCTCTGAATTCCTTCATCTTCGCGATACATTTACTCGCAAATGTATCATCCCCGACAGATAAGGCTTCGTCCACTATCAGTACATCAGGGTCTGTGTGAACAGCGATAGCAAAACCAAGCCTCGACATCATACCGCTTGAATAAGATTTAATCGGCTGATTAAGAAATTCTTCAAGTTCACTGAAAGCCACAATATCATCATAACGTTCCTCAATTTCTTTTTCGCTTAATCCGTGCATCAGACATTTCATATGAATGTTTTCTTCACCGGTCAATTCCATATTCAAACCTGCTGAAATAGCAATCAGTGATGGCTTGCCATCTACATATATTTCTCCTGAAGATGGTACAGTTACTCCGCCGAGCAGATTCGAAAGAGTGGACTTGCCCGAACCGTTTAATCCTACAATACCAACAGAATCCCCTGGTTCCACTTCAAAAGAAACATTTTTTAGAGCATGGTAGTATTCCTGTTCTTTATTCATAAAAGGAAATAATATTTTCCATAACTTTTTTTTATTACTGGTTGTATTAAAAACTTTTGAAACATTATCAACTTTAACTTTATAAGTCATTTTCCCACTTCCAAGTCAGTGTTAATTTAAACATTTAATATTAGCCGCATTGTATACCGGTTTATCAATATGCTCTGAAATTTCCTTCATGGTTTCACCATATTTATAATAATCACGCTGCTGGACAGTATATATATTATCTTCTTCAGTTAAATCCAATACACTGCCTTTTTCTGTAAACGCCCAGATTTTACTTGTACTTCCCCTGTAGTCGCTCAATTTAGAAGGTACGTATGGATTATATGGTTTAATACCAACAGTCTCAGCGTCAAATATAAGTAATATATCCATTAAATTAGTCAAGTTCAAAAACTCAAAATAAGGCGCGTACTGGTTCATTTCAATATACTCTTTAAAATCACTCTGTTTATAAAATCTCAGCGTTTTTTTATTAAGATTAGTGAACACATGTATTTTAAAGTTATTTATATTTGCCTCATACAGCTGTTTGGCTACTAATTCAATCTGTCTGAATCCCCGTGTATCATAAAAATTCCCGAAGTAAGCAATATTTATTTCTTCTTGGTTAATTTTGTAGAATGTTTTTACGATATTGTACATATCTTCTGGTAAGGTCGGGTGCTGGCTGATAACTGCTTTACCAGTTACTAAAGTCTTAATTCTATCATCGAATCTTTCCAGCATGTAGTTCATCTGATAGTGATTTGTGAATATGAGTTCATCTGCATACAAAAATGGGATTACTTCACACACGTTAAATGAATTGTCGTTAATCAAATGACTGTACTCTTCTCCTGTATACTCTTTAAGCATCTCAATATACTCATCATCTTCTATTGGTGCATACCTTATATTCGAAGAAACATCTGTATACAGAGGATCTGAAAACTCCGCTACCCATTTAATATCCGGGTTTTCTTTTTTAATTTCAAATGCTGCAAAATGAGAATGCGGAAACATTACACGTGAATAAATTTCATCGTATTTATCTTCATAAAGTTTGTACTTATGAAAAACACCCTGCATATACTCTTCAATACTCGCCCAGCTGCTGAAAGCTTGCGGGCCGGTCAGTACGATTTGAGAATCAAGCAGATGTGACATAATATTAAGCAGTTTATTATCTTTTTTTCTAATACGGCTCATGTCATTCGAAATAACATCAACAATATCTCCTGTTTCAAATATTCGCTTTGCCATCACGTTGCCGCTTGTGTCATTGAACGGCGGGAAACAATATGCTAAAACCAGTTTACGTGCATCGCCTTTGTTCAAAGCAGAATAATAGATATTTTCAATACCAATAGATTTCATTTCTTCAATAAGTTTTTCTTTGCTGATATTCCCTTTATCGATATAATTTTTAAGATTCGCTGTAAATATTTTATTAAAATACTGCAGCACTTCTGATACTTTTTCGTCATAACGTTTCGAAATTTTATTATCGATATACTTAACACATTTTATTGCTTCATTACAACTTTCCGGTATACCTCGTTCCAGTTCACCATGCACACATATTGCGTCTGTTTTCTCAATTTCTCCATTTAAATTAATAATTGCCATTAAATTTGACATCCAGATATTAAAACGAAATGAAAAATTATCTGTAAAACTGTGATGAAAAATTAAATGCGAAGGAATAATACAGTTGGTTTCTCTGATTAATTTTTCAATTGTCGGAGAATCAAAATTATACTTGTCTATATGATTATCTGATAAAAAGTTTTTATAAATTTTTGCATCTAAAGAATCGTTTCCATCTATGTCGGTAAGATAAATTTTGTCTTCACTAAAATCCAGTTCGTCATGATGGAACTTAACCGTTAAGTTCTCATCAATGATGATGACATGTGAATATTTTATATAAACTTTTGCGTCTTCAACAGTACCGTACACCACAGTAGTATTATCATCAGAAGTCTTCTTCAGCTCATCGTATGCGTATAAGTTATCCGTTACAAGTACAAAATTCATATTATTCAAGCTTTTTTCAGCCGGACTGTGTTCTGCTTTTGCAGCATGTTCTGAAATATACTTTATAACAGTCAGGCCCGCCGGATGTAACTCTGATAATGAAGATATTACACTGTTTATATACTGAGAGTTTGCATCTGCTGTATTGATTCTATTAACTACCTTCATTAATATCCTCTTTTCTTATTCCAGTATGCAACTTGCATTTTACCAAGTTTTGAACTGCGCAGCTGTTCCAGCCTGTTTAGAGACTGTTTATACTTTTCCATTAAATCTAAATATCTTGTTTCAAGATCATCATCGTCAGCTCTTCCGCCTGTAAACTGCAGCTGCTGATTTTCTCTTTGGAGATTGCTGATTACCTCATTCTTTTTGTCGTGCTCTCTCAGTAGACTTTCAACGATTTCCAGCTCATAGGTCTTATTTTTTTGCTTAACATTAATATTCAGCATTCTGTACTTTTCTATCAAATCAATATTCCGGTCACCTGTCGTCAGATGATAAAGATTATTTTTAAAATCTATATTCTGAATATTGTCAGCAGTTTTAAGAAGGCTCTCATTAATCTGCATATCATTGAGAATAAAAGTAGCTTCTTCGCCGTTCTCGGGAAAGTCATTGATTATTTCCCATACACTCGCAACATCGACTTTTGTTAAATCGATTTGTTTAGCCATATCATAACTGCCGAGACGCGCAAATGCGTTCTGGATTCCTTCGTTCTTTTGAATAACAAGTGTGACTGACCGGCCATTATTTTTTTCATCCAGTTCCATAAAAAATTTATTCATCATTAAGCACCCGTTTAAAATTTACAGTTGTTTTTTCGAATACTCTCGAGTTATCTTTCAGACTTTCTTTTGCATATGCTGTAATTGAATATCTTCCGTCAGGAATTTCAAATGAAAATGTATTCGATTTTTGATACCCGGTCTTAACAGTATCCATTTTTCCCTTGCGATCGATAAGATCAATTGCATATTCCATTTTTTCTCCAGTAGCATCAATGATTACATCAAGCGTATTTGTTTTCGTTATATAAACTTCATTTAATTTCAATTTTGGGGACGCGTTGTTTACCAATTCACTGGTTTCTCGCATTATAGCTTCGATATGATCTTCCAAATCATGATACGCTTTTTCCCAATCAACCCCAGCCATTAGTAATCACCTCAATTTCCTTACTTATAACAATATCGAGACCGGCTTGTTGTTTTATACTTTCAGCTGCGTTCTCGCTCATTTTTTTAAATTTGCGTGCATGCTTATATAAAAATTCTATATGTTCTACCATTTCATTTACATTATCTCTTGATGCAAGCATTCCTGTTTCTTTATGGGTTATAAATTCCGGAATCCCGCCAATATTGTTTGTAACCGGCACTAGGCCACTGCTCATAGCCTCACCAAGCGAAACACCCTGAGAATCATGACGGGAAGGACCCAGATAAATGCCATGATTTTTATGAATTTCAGGAATGTCATTTTGTTTAACAAATCCTTTATGTAAATTCACATTGTCAAATTGTTTCAGAGGATTGGTAAGAACATTAAATAATTTCCCGTCACCGTATATATTAAATTCAAGCTTGTGGAAATATTTTTTCCTACTTAATTGTTTGATGACATCAACAGTTATATCATTTGCATAGTTTTTAGCCGTGAATGGTCGTATAGTACAAATTTTTAATCTGTCATCGGCAGATTTTTTATGATATTGAAACAGTTCATCATCGATAATATTATGAATGATGTGATAATTATCCGGAACCACACCGACATAAGGATCTACGTACAATTCTTTGAATCTGCGCGAAACGTAAATAAATTTAATATTTAAGTCCTTGCGTGTCATAATATCCTGCAGAAATTCTTTTTGCGGCTGAAAAACTGTATCCTTTCTTTCCAGGGCATTATCGAGCTGACTGATATTTTCCAAAAAATTATAGTACCTTCTGTGCCACGCCTCAGCTTCAAAACCGTGGAGCCAAACAACTATGTTGGGCCGCTCCTGTTCCCCTAGCTGATTGATACCGTAAAACATTTTTTTGTTGATAAAGTGAAACAGCACTGTAGAGTAATCATTTTCCTTAAGAAACGATGCAATCTGATACTCATCCATGTATTTAATGTGTACACCATCGTAATATTTATCTTTCAATACTTTTGTTGTAATAACAACAATATCAACCTCAAGGCCTTTTTGCTGATAAGCTTTTACTCTTCTGTGCAAAAAACTGTTCGCATAAAGGTTTTCCAGTGTTGGATATGCATTACATATCATTAAATACTTATGCATTGTTTTACCACCCTTATAGATAATCAATTAATTTGTAACGGAATTTAATATGCAGATAACTCCCGATAAGCAGAAAGACAATTGTAATTGCCCAGAAATATATGTGCTGCTCCATTGTTCCATAAAATAAACCATCACCGTATATCAGTGCATTACGGAAGTTCTGTACCAGATAAGCGAAAGGATTCAAATCGGATATCATCTGAAGTAATCCGCCGCGTTCTCCAGGCTGCCAAAATATTGGCGTCATGAAAAAGCCCATGCGTATAACATTCTGCAGGACATTTCTAAAATCCCGTACGAGTATGATAAGTGTACTCATTATTAAATTTATCGCAAAAATTAATGCAAACGCAGCAATAATAAAATAAATAAGCATTAAAAAATACAACGGATTTACAAATCCGTTAAATAATGAAATAAGCATTATAATCATTGTCATAAATGACAGGTTTATTAAACTGTTGGTAAATGAAATTGACAGCAGTACACTGGATGGAAACCTCATTTTCGTCACCAGACCCAGCTGTGCATAAATAGCGTTCGACCCGATATTAATAGCCTGCGAAATAAACAGCCACGGGAATAGTCCTGAAATAAGATAAACAATAAATGGAATCTCAGAATCTGGTGCTGTTGCACCTCTCAGACCCAAACCAAAAATTAAATAATAAATTGCCGCCTGCATCAGAGGCTGCAGAATGTTCCAGAATAGGCCCAGATAATGATTGGAGTATTCACTTTTAACATTGTAGATTGACAGCTTCCATATTAAATGAAAGTTTTGAAATTGCTCTTTAAATAGAGTTATAACGTGATTCATGATATTCCCTCTTATATGTTCACTTTTTAAATATAAATTTGTATCTCATTTATTATAATAGTAATTCATACTGGTGTCATTTAAAAACCAATAATAAAAGAAAAGAGCAGACTCGTGTCTGCTCTTTGATTAACATATTACTTTAAGCCTAAAAATAAAATTCTAGTAGGTTTTGTCAAACTGAATAAGTAACCGATAATGACTGGTATGATTACACCAAGAACTGTAAATTCAAACGGAGTTACGTTGTACTCAAGTACCGTTCTGAAAAATATATTTACCGGCAAATGGAGATACATTATTACTATTGAATACTTTCCTATAACCTTTAACATTTCTTTAATTGGAAACTTAGCAATAAGATTGCTGATATATATTACTGGCATAAAAAACAGTAAAGGAATAATCATATCCAAAATAAAATGGTTGTAAGAACTCATTTTTAAATTCAGATAAAAATCCATATAACCATTTATGTTTACCAGTATAGCCAGCGAAGCAAGCACTGCTGAAACTGCAGCCACAGTGAATGAATCGTGATACTTTCTAATTATCTCCCTGCTGTAATGCCCCAGTGAATAATAAAATACTGCAATCATTACTACATTGGCATTCCAGGGCCAGTCAAATGAAATAATTATCTCACTATGCCCGGCAACAAATAATGCTGCAACCACTAGAATCTGAATCCATTTATAAAAATTGCTGATTATACCAAGCAGAAGCTGTGTGAGCAGAAGCACAGTTATAAACCAGAAGACACCATATGGTCCCTGCAGTCTGCTTCCTCCGTACAAAAGATTGTACAGGTGATCCGGCAGCATTTCTAAATGCTGTATATTAAATAGTGCAAAAATAGCAATACCATATATAAAATAAGGCAGTATCATCCTAAAAGATTTATTCCCAGCCCATCCTGCGAAGTTTTTAAATAGTACAGGTTTAAATAAAATACCTGATAAAAAGAAAAACAGCGGCATTCTGAACCAGCCTAAATATATATCTAAAAATGCGTGACCGGCGTGACCAAGAACTACCAGTATAATACTGATTGCTTTGGCAATGTCCAGCCACTCTATTCTTTTTTTCTCCACGATATCACCATCTGATACTTTATAAGTTTAATGCCTCTGCAACATCTCTCTGCAGCAGCGGTTTAAAAGTTTTACTGAATGTTTCTGTCATGTGATCATGATCAAAGTAACCAATAACATTTCCTACAACCGGATCACAGTACTCCTCACCGCAGAAGTAGTCACTGTAATCAGCATAGAAAACGTTATCCGGTTTATTTTCCAAGCGTTCCCATGCTGAGGGAGTGTTATAAACATCAGCTTTTACAATTTTACACTCTGTGCCGTTCTCACCATGCTGAGCTATACACTCAGGTACTGAACCTTTAAAATAAGGTGTATCTCTCAGTGCCAGAACATCTATATTTACTTCATCCAGCTTGTTAAATTGTTCAATAAATCCTGCCGGTACATCATACAGACTTGAATAAGCAATGTCTGCCAGAGTAATAACTAAATCGACATCTTCATTTACAATTTCATCGATAACATTCCGGTTCCACTCAATACATTGCTCAGTGTAGTTTTCCGTATCAGTTGTAAACCGGCAGCCTGCCTTCGTTATATTAATCAGACGCATGTTTTCTTCTTCTGCAATATCCTGCATAGGAGAAATCCAATGTGTAGACTTAGAACCACCTACTACAGCCACAGTGTAATCATAACTTTTTGTTTTCCCGTAATCGCAAACCTCAACAGCCGATGACTGGGGGCTGACCTGACACTCGTACGCTTCTGTTTTATCTTCCAATATAGTCGCCAGCGATGGAACAGGTTCTTTTTTCTCAAAATTTTCAGAGTCGTATGACGCTGCATTTACCATTACACCAGGATAGTCTTCATTATTTACACTGAGTGAAGAAGCCTGGCTGATCGTATAGTAATACCAGCTGCCGAGACCGATAATGAGGATTGAAGCTAAACCGATTATTGGTCTGAATCCTCTAATACTGAAATTATTTTTATTTATATAATTAATAATTGGTTTCTCAACTGTATTAGTAGTGATATAACTTAGTAATATCGAAATTACTATAATGATAATACCATGCAGCAGTGACACTGAAGATGTATCGAATATTTCATAGTAAAATATAAGTATCGGCCAGTGCCATAAATAGATTCCATAACTTAAACTGCCTAAAAACTTCAGCGGACGAGTGCTCAGAAGTTTTTCAACTCCGAACCTGCTGGGATTTTGACCGGCAAGCAGTATCAGCACAGCAGCACTTATAGGAATCAGCGCTATCAGTCCAGGGAATGTCCCCTGAACATCCAGTAATATTCCTGTAAGCAGTAGAACTGCGAGGCCAATCCACCCCAGTATAAAACTCACATACCTGTGAATGTTCAAATTAAAAATATAAATCATTAGTAATCCACCGACAGCAAATTCAAATACCCTTGCTCCCGTGTCAAAATATGCCCATGGCTGATTCATAGATGTTATATAAATGGAATAAATTAATGATATTGTGAATAAAATTAATAACACAGCTGTGAATACTTTCTTCAAACTGATGTTTAATTTTTTACTAATTAAAATTGCCAGTGATACAATCACAAACCAGATAACATAAAATTGTCCCTGGATGGACATCGCCCAAAAATGCTGCACCGGGCTCTGAGGGTTATTCTGATCGAGATAATCTGTTCCGGTTATTGCCAGCTGCCAGTTTTCAAAATACAAAAGTGATGCAGCTATCTCTTTAATTGTCGCCGTAAACCTTATATCCGGCAAAATAAAAAAACTGCCTATCGTAATGAATATCATTACTGTTAAAGCGCTCGGCAGTAATCTTCTAAGTAAACCCAGTATGAATTTACCAAACTTTATGTAACCGTTGCGTGCATATCCTGACAGTAACGATGTCGTGATTAAAAATCCTGAGACTACAAAAAATACATCTACTCCGCCGGAAACCCGCATCATCCAAATATGATAGACAGCTACGAGAAGCGCTGCTATTGCTCTCAGTCCCTCTATCTCTGGACGGTATTGCCTTTTTATTTCCATATGCTAATTTACCTCTTTCAAATATCATAAAAATTAAATCAGTACATAATTTTAGCATATTTAATATTGCTTGTCCCTAAGACTGTACTATCCGCGCAAGCTGCTCTACCTCTACAAACCCGATGGAGTTTTTCTCATTCAGCTGTACATATGACGGCAGTTTTCCTTCAGCTTCCAGAGGTTTTTTGCTCACCTGGAATTTACCGATAATGACCATTACTCTGTGGACAAGTGTTGACAGTTCATCTACGATATCCTGGTTAAGTTTTGATACTTCCAGATGAATGATCGGATTTTTACGTTCTTTAGACGGAAACATTATTGTCCGGATCCATTTCAGTTCACTAGTTGTCAGTTCTTTTTTGGTTTTTAATTCCAGTATCAGGAAAGGAAATCTGTCCTCATCTTTAAAAGCATTGTCATACTGCAGTTTAAAGTGATACAGTTCAAAGCCGTGTTCTTCATACCTGATTAAATACTGATGTTTTTCCTGCTGCACAAAAAACACAGTGCCGTATTCTACATTAGAGCCCTGCTCAAGTTCCTTGAATTTATCGACGACATTTACAAGCTGCGAGTAATCGAGCAGCACCTGTCCTGCCTTATGTCCGTCTTCAGACTTTTTCTGTGTGACTGTAATCTCCACTTTATCTGATGACAGCACCGCTTTCTCCTTGCCGTGAAACAGGGTGGATGTTTTTAACCGGTGAAATTCCCCGTATGTATACCCATTGGTTTTTATAGCAGGTAAATATGAATTGAATATCAGATCTTCCTGCACCAGCTTTCCAAGCAGCAGATCGACCGTTGATTCAGCTGGCACATCTATTTTAGTAATTGAAATACCGCTCTCATAATCTCTCACTTTAACTTTTAATTTCAAGTTGCTCTCTCCTTCTCCAACTGAACAAATGATTTTAATATATCCACTCGCAAGGCGACCAGTTCAGCATCTTCATACATTGATTGTACTTTAACATCACGCAGTTGAGAACTGTTTGACGGAATTTTTTCCGTGATAAATTTCATAAAAGTAATTGCATAATCTTCTTTAACATTCGTCGCCTGATATGGAACGTAAAAATCTGTCACATTATTATTGTAAAATCCTTCGAGCTGAAACTGGCTTTTATGAGAGTTTTCGAGCCAGGATTCATCATACTGGGACCAGAATCTGTCTGCATGCTTATCAATAATAGTATCTTCTTTGGCATAGGAAATATCCGTACTGTCACAGGCCTCGTCAAAGTCATCTATCGGCAGGGAGTAGATATGCCCGAATTCATGAATCAGGTTGCGGTACTGAGTCGCTTTATGGAGATTGTCCCGCACATCTATGGCAAACACAGTTCCGTCTCTCGTTATTGATACATAGGCGGCTGTATTACCCTCACCATCTGAGAATAAACGGTATTCATTAATGTCCTCTAAATAACGATGGGGAAATACAGCTTGAAAAGTATTCCATATTGACATAAATGTTTCTTCATCACCTAAAGGGAGCGAATTTTCAACTTCTTTATCGGCGATTTTGAAATCTTTTATTTGGTAATCAATATAGGTTGTCCGTGTCCGGTTTTCAAAAAATATATGCGGTTCATCCTGCAGATCGACATACTCTTTCAGTTCTGAAAGATAACGGTCACCGAGCTCTGTACATGTTTCGACAGTGTCACAGTCATCATGCTCTACTTCAAGTGACCAGTCGACTTCCGCTTCAAACGACACTCTGTCACTGCTGATAAACTCCAGCAGCTTGAACCCTCCTGTAAAAAGCAGCACCAATACAGCAGCTATCAGCAGCAGCTGGATTACTGTTCTGCCCGACCGCTGTGCAGCTGTTTCAGGTATATCCCGGTTTTTTGCAGGGGTACTGCTGATGATTCCCCGGCTAACGAGTGTTTCTTTTATTTCATTAATATGAGCGTGGTAATTCGGAAGACCGGTATTTTCCAGCATAACGATATTTTTATCATCTACAGATCGGGGGAGGTATTCTCCGCATGTAAACACCAGTATCTGAAGACCGTTTCTTCGCGCATAGTTCAGTATATATCTAAAATCCCGTTCTCCGATATCGGTCGTCAAAATCATCGTATCGATGGACTTTAAATATTTTGCTTTCTGATTAAACGTATCGTAAATATTTGAATTCACTGTAAATCCTTCGTCACCGGTCATACCGTACGGTGCCGATACAGACTGCGCACTTCTGTGGCTGACCCCGGCATTTCTGAGTGAATCTTTTAAGGTTGCTGTCAGCTCTGTTTCCTCCGAACTGAAATTCGTGTGAAGATACACATCCTCGTATGTATGCCGTGCTGCGAGAGCGGATATTAAATGGCCTCCGGTAAGATGAGATTCTTTATTTTTATAAATACCGCCGGCTATAAGAATCGCCAATTTATCCCTCCCTGTCTTTAAAATACTTCCTCACTGCATTCTGATGTTTAACCGTTCTGTCCAGTATAAATAAAGTTTTCTCATACTGTTTCTTTGAAAAACTGTAATCATAATCGGTTTCCACTTCCCGGCCGTCTATAAATGTAATGACCAGTTTATTGTTCACCTTTTTAAAATCTATCAATTGGCGCAAATTCACAAAAAACGGATTCTTGTATTTGCAGCTGTGCAGCGGAAAAAGTACAAACTGATATTTCTCATCGATAATAATCGGCTGAAGCCTGTGTATATTATGTATCAGTTTAACATTTTGCCGCTTCACCTTAATACTGCTTGAATAAAAGTAAACCAGCGTATCATCAATCCATTTTTCAGCAGTCTTCTCACAGTATATTACACCATCAGTATGAACAGCACGGCATAAGTACTCAGGATGCACTACCGGCTCTATATAAAGCACCTGCGGAGTCAGCTCAGGGACAGTCAGCATATTCTCACCCCATCATCAATTTGATTAAACATACTTATTATAACCTTAAGTTAACTTATTTAATATAAATATAACTATTGTTAACAAAAAATATATCATAAGTTGTGTTAAGTGCACTTTTTTTGTTATTACTGTGTTTTATCGCCCGTTTAATTTTCCTTATATTAAGTACATCCGGAAAATCTTATGAATCGATTCATTTAAGGACAACTTAAATGGCAGCAGACAAAAAAATTATTTCTTATGAACCGATGATTCACAGCATTATACAGCAGCTGAATATTTTATATGATAAAGACGAATATATGCAGGTTGGCCGCATCGCTGTTTTTGAAGCTGTTAATAAATTCGACAGCAGCAAAACATCATGCAGCGAATCACAATTTGTTTATACACTCATCAGGCAGCGTCTGATTGATGAAATAAGGAAAGTTTCGCGCTATCAGGAACGGCAGTCACCGGCAGAAGATAATATTATCGAAATACAGGCGGCAGATGATTCTTATAAGCTCGAAAATACAGCTCAAAAAGTATTAAATGAACGGGAATACCGATGGTTTACGCTTACTTTATCAGGCTATTCTTTAAAGGAAACTGCTGAACTTCTTAAGGTCAGTGTCTCCACTGCCAAAAACATCAGGAAAAGTGCGCGGGATAAACTGCAGAAAAGCTTTCTGCTATGAGTACTAACGCTTGTAATTTCCTGTGTTTATAGTATAATGTCAGTCATTATCGCTATTGTAGTGGAGGAATTTACATGGATGCAAAGAAGAAGGAAAAAGAAGAATTAGATGTTAAAGTAGGCAACATTGTTGAATTCGACGATCTGATTGGTAAAGTGGAAAAAATTAATGATAACTCTGTTATCGTTGATATTACTATTAATGATCACTTTGACGAACATGAAATGTTTGAAAAAACTGTAGTTAATCATAAAAGGTACAAAATTATTGATGACTCTACAGATTAATATTTAAAACAGGCAAATGGTTTTGGCCATTTGCTTTTTTTATACCTTTTATTGACAACAGCAGTGCATTAAATATATATTTACATTAACATTGAAAAATCTTCCAAAGTGGGTTATTAACTATGAAAAAAATTCTATGGACCATCTTTATTATTTTAGGTGTCGTGCTCCTCGCTGCAGTCATCTATATTCTTTATCTTTTTAATGCTTTTAACAGCGGGATATCAGATTCCTACGAAGAAATTGATCGGGACCGTTCAGAACTTCGTGTCGATGATGTTGATGCATCAAATGACAACTTCACAGTTCTTATTCTCGGTATAGATGCCGATGCTGAAAGAACTCAGGATGGTCAGATTAACGCAGACCACTTCCGTTCGGATACTATGATTTTAGCAACATTCGACCGTGAAAATGACGACGTTAAAATGGTCAGCATTCCGCGTGATACGCTTGCCTATATCGATTCGATGAATTATTTCGATAAGATTAACCACGCCCACGCATTTAACGGACCTTCCGGGGCAATGGATGCAGTTGAATCATTACTGAACGTGCCGGTCGACCATTTCGTCCGCGTTGATATGAACGCAGTTGTAGAAATAGTCGATGCAATCGGCGGTGTTGAATTCGATGTACCTTATGAAATGAACGGACTCCAGCCGGGTCTTCAGCAACTGAGCGGTGAAGAAGCACTTGCAGTAATCCGCAACAGAAGCATCGATTCTGATTTAGGACGCGGTGTCCGTCAGATGGATCTGATCGAAGCTGTATTTAAACAGGCTCAGTCCTTCAGTACATTATCCCAAGTTGATGACTTGATTAAAATCTTCACAAGCAATACAAGTCATAACTTTGAGACAAGTAATATCCGCTCGCTCGCATCATATTACTTATTTAACGATGTAGCATTTGAAAATTCACAGCTGCAGGGTACAGGATTTACAAGCGAATCCAATGGTGTTTACTATGCATGGCCGGACGAGGAACATCTTTTCGCACTGTCCAACACGATTCGCGATATTCTTGGACTCGACCCTTCAACAGCCAATGATTTAATCAGCATCAGACTTGGAGAACAAATCCAGCCGGTAACAGAAGTCAGCACGGATTTACTTGAGAACTATACACTCGACAATCCGCCTGCTTACACTGAAAACGGTGCACAAAATCAGTACGGTGACGGATTTGGAGTAGAATAAATTGAAAGCCATCTGCGGCTGCAGATGGCTTTTTATATTGCTGGCTGAATTTGAAGGGATGGGGGATGGGGGATGGGTGATAGGAGATTGGGATGGGTGATAGGAGATTGGGATAGATATGAGGCCTGCTCATGCCTATGCAAGTTTCATTGCGTATACATGAGACCCGCTCATGCCTATGCAAGTTTCGATACGTATACATGACACCCGCTCATGCCTATGCAAGTTTCGATACGTATACATGAGACCCGCTCATGCCTATGCAAGTTTCGATGCGTATACATGACACCCACTCACGCCTACACAAGTCTCGATGCATATACATGACACCCCATCACGCCAAACCCGCCAGCTTCATGCACCCCCCCCCAACAAAAAAGGAGCCACAGACAACTGTCTGATATGCTCCTCTTTTATCCAGAAAATTATAAATACCTGTAAACAAGGTCCAAATATTCAATATCTTCCGCAACTTTGGAAAATTCTTTGTCTCTGATTGCCATACTATGTCCCAGATATTCAAAAGTGTTAACTCTTGTTTTAAATCTGATGTCAAGCTCCATTATTCGTCCATTATGGATATGGTGATACAGCGGCACCTTTTCGCCGTGCACGCGTGTTGTATTGAAAACGGGTGTCTGTTTATCATAATTTCCTTCATAGGATGAACCGGTAATTACGATGCCTACGCCTTCCAGACTGTTTTTCAAATTTTCTATACAGACCGAATCGTCGGTGAAATCCGATACAAAAACGATAACATAATCCGGCTCCTCCTGACTGTGCAGATAACGCAGCCATTTTTTAAAGGATGCTTCTAAGTTCACCGATGAAATCTGTTCAGTTTTATCTTCTGCCGGACCGCCGTATCCGCCGATGACTGCGAGCTTCATTCTGTTCATATTAAATATTCTGTACGGCTGGCCGTAAAATGGCTCGGCTGTAAATTTTTGAACGATGTTTGTGCTGATCCATGGGAAATACGATGTCCTCATCGCCTTGCCTGTAGCCCCAATATTTTTCAGATCACTCACATTGAGTGTCGCAAATTTATAATGCAGATGATTCATACTCATAATATACGGATTTTGAGGCCCTCGTGTATTTACAGCATTGCCAATGGCACCCCCGAGGTCGCAAAATATCGGCCGTTCATATTCTTTCATGCTCATACTGTTGACCGCACTGGAAATTTTACCGAAGGTCACGCCTTCTTTTTTACCCAGACACCCGTTCATATGCTGTGTAATATACAGCTTGACATTAAAAAATTCAGATACCATTTCTTTCACTCCCTGCTGATTCTAGCCTACCATCAGGCGTTCTTCAGAGTATTTATAAGTCAGTTCCCGCTGTCTGCCGGCGATTGACAAGAGGAACGATACAAATCCAATTCTGCCGATAAACATAAAAATCATTATTACTGCTTTACTTAATCCTGATAACTGCTCGGTTATCCCTGTAGATGTTCCAGTTGTACCGAAGGCAGAAGTTACTTCAAAGATAATCTGGGTCAGCGTAAATTGATGGCCATCCGCAATTAAGACGGTAAGAATTCCTGCGAAAACAAGAGCAACTGCAAGTGTAAAAACAGCAAAAGCCCGTTCAATATCTTTCTTCGCTATCCTTCTCTGGAATATATTGATATGCTGCCGTCCTCTTGAAAACGATATGAGGAAGAGTATCAATATAGCAAAGGTTGTCGTCCGTATTCCTCCGCCCGCACTGGATGGCGATGCTCCTATAAACATGAGCACGCTCATAATCAGCTGCGTAGTCTCAGTAAGCTGTTCCACAGCAACAGTTGTTATTCCCCCGCTTCTTGTACTTGCTGATAAAAACATGCTTGTCATTACAGACGACAGAATATTTTTATCTTCAAAATATTTTGCAGCTTCAAGCAGATAAATTAAAATTGTCCCGGCAAGAAGCAGTACCCCGTAGGTAGATGCTGTCACTTTCGTAAATAATGAAAAACGAAAGCCCGGAGAATGTTTACTGAAGAAATGCTTCAACTCTATTAAAACCGGATAGCCGATTGCCCCAAGTATAATCTGGCACATTACTGGTATTTCAATGAATAAATTTCCTTCCAGATGTGTTAAAGAATTACTGTACAAATCAAGTCCGCCATTTGTTGTTGCTGAGACCGATAAAAAGGTCCCGTGTAAAAATGCGTAAGCCAAATCGCCCGACTGCATATAGAAATATGATATATAAATAAGGGCGCCGGCAACTTCAACCGCGATAAGCAGCGTTATAATATCAAGCACGAGTTTTACTGCACCGGACATTTTATATTGTGCATTGTCTGTAATAATCTGCCTGCGTTCTTTAACACCGATACGCCGCCCGAGCAAAATCCACAGCAATGTTCCGACCGCCATAATCCCGATGCCTCCGAGATTCATTAAAAACATCAGCAGTATATATCCTGGTATATTAAATGTTTCCACTATTGTAACTGTACTTAAACCGGTAACGGATATCGAAGATGCTGCAACGAACAAAGTATCGATAAATGAAATTCCGTCAGTCCGGTAAAAAACCGGAAGACTGAGCAGTAAAGTTGCTGCTGCCAAGGCCAAAAAATAATACAGCAGTATGGCTCTTTGCGGACTTAAGTTCGTAAACCGCCGGCGTAATTTTTTCAAAAAGACTATCCCCAATCCGTAAATCACATAATAAAATAATATAGACACATTATACAATAAAATAACCATTTCTGATTAAAAAAACGGAATCCCTGTATCAGGATTCCGTTAAAATTTATTTTACTATTCCAGTACTACCGTTGCCGACTGCTGTTCGCCGTCGCGGTAAAAGTCAATTGTCATTTCTTCACCTGATGATTTTGCATAATAGAGATGCTGTCGCAATTCAACCATATTGTTAATCGGCTCTCCATCCAGGTGAGTAATCACATCAAGTTCCTGAAGCCCCGCCTCTGCAGCAGGAGAATTTTCCTGCACGCCGCTGATGATTACGCCGCCTTTAACACCTTCAGGAAGCTGCAGCTGATCGTAAACAGAAGATGAGGCCACATTTAAAAGATCCTGCAGTGTAATACCAAGGAATGGTCTTGTAACTTCTCCGTTTTCCTCCAGCTGGGAAGCAACTTGTTCCACTTCATCTACCGGAATTGCAAAACCAATTCCTTCGACTGAAGCAATGCCGACCTTCATCGAGTTAATACCGATTAAACGTCCATTAGCATCGATTAGAGCTCCGCCGGAGTTGCCCGGGTTGATTGCTGCATCTGTCTGAATAACGCTCGCTTCCCAGTCGTTTGAGCCGTCTCCGTCCAAGTCAACGGGAACGGAGCGGTCGAGGCCTGAAATAATACCCTGCGACACTGAACCTGAGAATATTTCACCGAGCGGCGAGCCGATTGCGATGGCCGGTTCACCAACCAGTAAATCGCTGCTGTCGCCGAATTCAATCGTAGTCTCCACAACGTCAGATGGAATACTGAGCACTGCGAGATCTGTCCATATATCCGAACCGACGAGTTCTGCATCTACCGAATCGCCGCTTTCCAGATTTATTTTAATTTCTTCAGCACCGTCGACCACATGATGGTTCGTTATAACGTACGCAGTGTCGCCTTCAGTTTTATAAATTACACCTGAACCGCTGCCTGCTTCTTCAGCTTCTTCAGAAGTAGAATTAATACCCGGTATAATTGACTGGATACGCTGCATGTTAATAACCGACACAACTGCCGGCTTCGCTTTTTGTACTGCAGCTGTCGTATCTGTAATTACCTTATCAGTGTTTTCTTCTTCAAGCTGCTGCTTCACTTCCGATAAGTCCTGATTCGAATCTACTTCAGAAGCGGTTTCTTCACCGGCTGATTCTTCTGTTTCTCCGTTATCATCTGTACCGGTAAATAAAAGGTAGGCCCCGAGGACGAGAAGCGCACCGATAATTCCTGCAAGAAGCGGCAGTAAAAATGATTTAAAACCGCCTCCGCCAGAATTTCGAGGTGGCTCTTCTGTACTCCGGAAGTTTGAAGTGCTTTCCTCTTCTTCAGGTGGAGAATTTATCTCGCTGCCGGTATTATGATCCGTACCGAATTCTCTTTCTTCTTCACGTGATCTAGTAAATTCAAATTGATTTTCAGCGTCTTCTGCTGACTGATTCTTATCCGTGAAGTTTCGTGCTGTCCGTCTGTATTTTTCTCTGTCAATCGGACGTTTTCTTTCATCGCTCATAATAATCACTCCCTGTTATTACTTTACAAGTAATTATAAGGCCTTTTGAAATTTCTTGCCAATTATAACCGTCAGGATTTCGCTGCTGTTTTGCCGCTGTCTTTTTTACTGCCGCCAAACCAGCCGAGAAGTACGATGATAATCATCACGGCCCAGAAGATAATTTTCCAAGTCGTTGAGTGCGGGAATTCTGCCGGAATAATACCAATTGCTTCATGAGCCAATGTCAGCACTGTCAGTTTAACCCCGACCCAGCCGACGATAACAAACGCCGCTACTTCCAGTGACGGGCGTTTTGCCAGCAGCTCAACAAAGTAATTTGCAAAGAATCTCATAATGATAACCCCGACAAGTCCGCCGACAAGCATTACAGTATACTGTCCTGCGTTAACTCCAAAAAAGTCTCCGCCGACTGCAGGCAAGGCAAGTGCAATTGCTGCAGCAGCTAAAATAGAGTCTACCGCAAAGGCTATGTCCGCGAGCTCCACTTTAAAAACAGTCATCCAGAATCCGGATTGTTTTTTGTCCTTCTGTTCCTCGATTAAATCATCAGCAGTTTTGTCCTTATGCTTTTTGATAGCGATTAAGTGTGATATTGATACGTAGAATAAATACAAGGCACCTAATGCCTGAACCCACCACCACTGCACGAGCCAGACGAGTAATAATATCGCAATAACCCGGAAGACAAATGCACCGAGCAGTCCGTAAAATAATGCTTTCTTTCTTCGTACAGGATCTAAATGACGCACCATGACTGCCAGTACAACAGCGTTGTCCGCCGCAAGTAAACCTTCCAGCCCAATTAACACAATGAGGACCCATGCATATTCCAATAATACAGCTGTATCCATCTTTATTTCCTCCTTTTCATATTAAACACAAAAAGAGACCAAAACAGCCAGTCCGCGCATATTTTTGCACAGCACTGTCTGTTAAGGTCTCACGATACAATAATATATATTGCTCGGTGCACCGGGATTTCTCCGTAATGACGATGCACCGATAGTTTCCTATTCGTTACTCCCCTTAAAATACAGGTTCATTATATATGTTTTTTAATTCTTATTAAATATATGATAGTCAATGTAAAAAGTAAAGTGAAATTTACTTTACAGCAGACTGTATAATTTGATTTCCGGATATTTATCCGAGAACCAGCGCATCGCAAATTCATTCTCAAACAGGAAAACCTGCTGATCAAAACGGTCGTATACTAAATTCGCCCGCGGCGAGTTCATTGAATCTTTAATATCTTCTTCATTTTCTACCCAGCGCGCGATTTTTCTGCCGACGGGTTCCATAACGATATCCGTATTGTATTCATTTTTCATACGGTGTTCGAACACTTCAAACTGAAGCTGGCCGACCGCGCCTAAAATTGGCTGGTTCGTATGCATCGATTTGTAATACTGAATTGCACCTTCCTGCACGAGCTGTTCGATACCTTTGTAGAAATGCTTCTGTTTCATTACATTTTTAGCAGAAACTTTCATAAACATTTCTGGTGTAAACTGCGGCAGGTCGATGAAATCACGCTGTTTTCCACTGTAAAGAGTATCGCCGATCTGATAATTTCCTGTATCGTATAAGCCGATAATATCGCCGGCATACGCTTCGTTAATAGTTTCTTTGTCGTCAGCCATAAACATCGTCGCCCGTGTAATCTTCGATTTCTTTTTAGTGCGGGCAAGTACCGCATCCATACCCCGGGTAAATTTCCCCGAAACGATTCTCATAAATGCCAGACGGTCGCGGTGCTTAGGATCCATATTGGCCTGGATTTTGAAGATAAACCCGGAAAATTCTTCATCTGTCGGGCTGACTTCTGTACCGTCTGTCGTCTCGCGTCCGGTCGGCTCTGGAGCAAAGTCAACGTATGTGTCGAGAAATTCTTCAATACCAAAAGTTGATAAAGCTGAACCGAAGAATACCGGTGTCAGGTCACCCTTCGAAATTTTTTCTTTATCGAACTCGTCTCCCGCTTCTTCCACGAGCATAAATTCATCTATCGCATCTCTATAGGCAGCATCTTCTGTTATTTTATGCGGTTCAGTCAGCTGGTAATCATCGTCGAGCGTTAATGTTTCTTCTTCTCTGAACGGATTAATCGTGCGCTCTCGGCGGTTAATTATTCCGAAAAAGCTCTGCCCCATGCCGATTGGCCATGTCATCGGGTAGGTTTCAATCTCAAGCGTCGATTCAATTTCTTCAAGCAGTTCAAACGGTTCTTTACCGACCCGGTCCAATTTATTAATAAAGGTAAAAATCGGAATACCGCGCATTTTACAAACTTTGAACAGTTTCAGCGTCTGAGGCTCGATTCCCTTGGCAGCATCGATTACCATGACCGCGGAATCCACCGCCATTAAAGTGCGGTAAGTGTCTTCTGAGAAATCTTCGTGTCCGGGCGTATCCAGAATGTTTATCTTGTAGCCGTCAAAATCAAATTGCATTACTGAACTTGTTACACTGATTCCGCGTTCCTGCTCTACTTTCATCCAGTCACTCGTTGCAAATTTGCCGGTTTTCTTACCTTTAACAGTTCCCGCTTCGCGGATTGCACCGCCGAATAACAGCAGTTTTTCTGTCAGAGTTGTTTTTCCGGCATCCGGATGGGAAATAATCGCAAACGTCTTGCGTTTCTGTATTTCATCTTTTATATCCATTATTTTCTCCTAGCTCAGTTCTTATTACTGATAATATTGCTTCACTGGCCTCTTCACTTTCATCTTCATCGAGCACTGTGAAAAGATGTATAATCAGTTCTTCAGCCATCTCTTCTTCTGTGAGGTCCGAGCTCACCTGCATACTGAAGCTGAGTTCCGGTATGCTGATAATATATGTTTCTTTATACTCTCCGATATAAGTTTCACAGGCCGTCCCGTTAAATTTTACTGTCGCTGTCAACATATTCTTCACTCCGGTATTTTCGGTAAGCGGCATCCAGCGCAATTAAATCATCTCTGTGCGGTACTTTTACATAGTTTTCCATAATTTGATACGGTTCGCGCCCTTTACACGCGAGGATAATTGTATCCCCCGGTTCAGCCTTGTTCACTGCGTGAATAATTCCTTCTTCCCGGTCTGTATACGATACATAATTATCGTGGGCTGCACCTTCTTCAAGCAGTTTTACAAGCATGTTCGGATCGTCGTTCGCAGGATTGTCAGGCGTAAAGACTGCATAATCAGCCAGCGTCGCTATTTCGCCCATTTCAGCTCCTTTTGAAGAATCACGCTCTCCCGTCATGCCAATTAAGCAGATTAATCTGCCTTTAACGAAGGGTTTTACAGTGTTAATTACTTTTCTTAGGGCATCAGGCGTGTGGGCAAAGTCTATTATAATGTTAATCGGCAAGGTCGGATCGAGAACTTCCAATCTGCCGTCTACAGCTTTCATCTCAGGGACTGCAGATAAAATATGTTCAATATCGTAGCCCTGCAGCCATTCGCTGATAACTGCACACATTAAGTTCTGAATATTGTATTCCCCGACAAAAGGAGAGTTTACTTCAAAACTGCCCTCCGGCGTATTCAAGGTAAAATTAAAACCTTCAAGACTGCCTTTTATATCAGATGGATAAAAATCAGCCGTGCTGTCCATACCGTAAGATATTGTTTCAAACGGTGTCATATCTTTGTACACAAGAGACCATTCATCATCATTATTCAACACGACGTATTTATGTTTTTTAACATCCTGGCCAAGCTGGGAAAACAGCAGACCTTTAATATGCCCGTATTCCTCCATACTGTTATGAAAATCAAGATGATCCTGCGTTAAGTTGGTAAAAATGGCAATATCAAAGTCGATACCGAAAGTCCGCCCGAGTTTCAGCCCGTGAGATGATACTTCCATTGTAAATACTTCAGTATCATTTTCATGCGCTTCTTTAATACGTTTGTGCAAGCGTGTCGTTTCCGGCGTAGTATTGGCTGATACCATATGCACATCGTTAATCATAAAACCATTCGTTCCGAGATACGCACTTTTTTCGCCGAGTGCCATACTCAGATTGTGAATCATCGTTGAAACTGTCGTTTTTCCGTTCGTTCCAGTCACGCCGATCATGGTCTGGGATTCATGAGGAAAATCATAAATATATTCGGCAAAAAGAGCCGCAGTTTTCGATGGATCTTTTACTACCATAAGACCGACATCAGAAGGCAAGTCTACATAGCGGTCAGCTATAATAAAGCGGCATCCGCGTTTAATGACGTCTTCTACAAAGTTAAGGCCGTCGGTCTGTTGTCCTTTTATTGCTGCGAACACAGCTTCCTCGTGCGTTTCCCGGGAATCCGCTGTAATATCCCTGACAGTTTCCGGGAAATTTCCGTACGTGGTTTTTATCTTCAAAAGAGATAGAAGCATCGTTGATTTCATCTCAGTTACCACCTTTCAACTTAAGTAATTATACATGAAAATACCCTTCTAAAGATAGAGATATGTTGCTTTTCATTAAAAATGAGCGGACATGGCAATTTTGCCGTGTCCGCTCGTTTTAAAAATTATTTTATTTCCGTTCTTTTTTTTCTGCTTTCTCTTGCGCTTTTTGTTCTTTTTCCGCTTTAGCTCTTTCCTTCCGTTCTCTCCGTTTAATCAGAATAATACTCAGTTCGTATAAAAGAATCATCGGAATAAGTGTAACCATGTGCGTAAACACATCCGGCGGTGCAATAAGCGCTGTGATGACAAGTAAAATAAAATATGCGTACTTCCGCATCGTCGTCATCACTTCAACAGTCAGCAGTTCGATATGATGCAGGAATAATGCGACGACCGGGAGCTGAAAGACCAGCCCAAACGGAATCGTCGTTATTAACAGAAACGACATGTATTCATCTGCAGTGACCAGCACATTAAAATTCTGCTCTCCCATTTCAATCAGGAAGAAGTAGCTGAGCGGGTGCACAACAAAATATCCAAATGCCAGACCTGTTATAAAAAGCAGCAGCATGACCGGCAGCGACCCTTTCAGGAACTGTGTTTCTTTATCCACAAGTCCCGGTCTCATAAACTGCCACAGGAACCAGCATATAAACGGGATGGAAAACCCGATACTGATCGCGCCTGATGTTCTTAAATAGAAACGGATAACTTCAAACGGTCCGAGAACAACGATTTCCGCCCCTTTTGAAACGACCGGAAACCACCATCCGACAGTGGAGAAAATAATCAGGAACCATACTGTTATTACAACCGCAGACTTAATCAGGACAGATCTTAAATCCTCCAGGTGATCAGTCAGCGGGGCATATGGATCTTCTTTAGTTACTTTCTTCCGTTTAGCTACCGTTTCCGGTTCATTATTTACATGTTTGTTATCAGGATTCCGACTTCCATTTTGCTTCGGCTCCATTTTACATCACCTTATTCTTCTTCTAGGCGTCCGCCATCTTCAGCATATTTAATAATACCATCTGCACAGCGGTATGCAAGCGCTCCGACAGTCGCCGTCGGGTTATAACCGCTGTTGTGCTGGAAGTTTCCTGCACCGACGACGAACAAGTTATCGCGGTCCCAGTGCTGCAGGTAATTATTGACTACACTTGTTTCAGGATCAGAGCCCATCGTCGTACCGCCTGTATTATGTGTTGACTGGTAAGGAACGATATTATAATCAGTCAGCTCCGCCGCCAGGTCAACCTGGCTTGCGCCCATTTCTTCTAAAATTTCACCTGAACGTTCAGCAAGGTATTTCTGTCTCGCTCTGTCCTGATCAGTAAAATTATATGTGAGACAGACAAGGGGCACACCATAAACATCTGTATATTCTTCATCCATACTTAAGTAGTTTTCTCTGTGCGGACTTGTTGCCCCCTGCCCCGATACAGAAAGTACGCGGGTGTAGTTCGTAATTGACTCTTCTTTAAACTCTTCCCCCCATGAAGGTGTACCGCTCGGTACAGGGTTCGACAGAATCGGTCTTGCCCCGGTTTGAGTAATAGATATATTACCGCCGTGCAGGAAGTCAAGATCTTCGTGATCAAAGTTATCACCGTTGTAATCATCGAGTGCCATCCCAAGTGCTCCGGCTCCCATAAAGGTGTTAAACTGATCATCAAAGAATCCTGTTGCACCGCCGAAAATCTGGTAGCAGTAATTGCGGCCTAAAGTGCCTTTGCCTGTTTTCGGATCGTACTGTTCTCCGATATCTGAAACAGCCAGCAGCTTGTAGTTATTAAAGACGTAGCTTGTCAGCGCCACGACATCAGCAGGCTGAATGAATTCTTCACCTGTTATCGTATCAACAAATTTAACACCTGATACTTTAGAATCATCATCTTCATCAGTAATTACTTCCACCACATTAGCCTCTGTGCGCAGAGTAAAGTTATCACTTTTCTGAGCCGTTTTAATTACAGTAACTTCAGGCGTTGCTTTAGCGTCGTACTCACAGGCGAAACGTTCACAAAATGCACAGTACTGACATGCATTGATTTGTTCGCCGTCAGGATTTTCATATTGCTGGCTCAGGTTTGCGGATGGCATCATATGAGGATGAAGCTCCATATTCGTCGCAGCTTCTTCAAACATGCGGAGCATGCGTGATTTTAACATAGGCGGTGTCGGGTACGATTCTGAACGCTTTCCGCCAAGCGGATTCTCTTCACCGGAAATTCCGGCTGTTTTTTCAAACGTATTGAAATAAGGCTCCAGTTCATCGTAAGTAATACCCCAGTCTTCAAACTGATAGCCGTCATCCTCCTGCAGTTTCTTTTTACCGTAACGTTCTTCCGTCATCGATTTAATCTCGAAATCATACGGCAGGAATCTCCAAGTCTGGCCATTCCAGTGTGTACCGGCTCCACCTAAGTTTTCACCTAGAAGGAAAGACCCCTGCTGACGCATCGGCAGCGCTTTTTCATCTTTATTATTTCTGAAGGTTAATGTTTCTTTAGAAGTGTCCTGCATTAACTCGTAACGCACTGCGTACTTCAACTCATCATGCACATGTTGATAATCTTCGGTACCGCGTTTTCTGCCGCGCTCAAGACCCATAACGGTTAAGCCCGCTTTAGTTGCTTCGGCTGCGATAATACCGCCGGTCCAGCCTACTCCTACTGTTACTACATCTACTTTATCTAATGTTGTTGCCATAATTTTCCCCCTAAAATAAACTCAAAATTTATTGCCTGATTTCTGGTAATTGAATAATCAAATACAGACTCCAAAAAACTTCACTGGAGTCTGTATTTGATAGACAGCTAGATTAATGAGTCATACCAAATACCGGTTCAGGCTCTAATTCATGGAACTCGTCATCTTCAATGTATTGAATGTATGACATCTGGTGACCTGGGAATTTTTTCATTTTCCAGCCGGCCATATCGCGGTTGCCGCGGTAAACCGGGTCTGCATATGCACCTTCGAGTGTCGCTGAACGTAGCATTGTAAAGAAGTAGCTTGATGTTGCAGTGTGCGCTGGCACACCTAAGTCAACTTCTCCAGCTTCAAAATCAGTCAGAATATCATCCATCTGTCCGTCTTCTAAATCTGCAAAGTTGGCATCGTGGCGATCATTCGCTTCTTCGTTCAATTTTTTAATGCCGAGCATGAAATAATCCCGGCGATTTAAATTAGACTGATAACCTTGTGTCGGCAGCGGTTCGGCAAACGGTCCCTGCATATATTCTTTAGAGTTAAAGCCGTATTGGCCTGTAAGCTGACCATCAAGATAAAACGCACAGCCGAGTTCAATCGCTCCCGGTCCTGATTCTGTTTCCGGGAAAATGCGTTCCATCGCTGCAGATACTGTATTAAAATCAGTATCGTTTGCAAAGAATACACGGGAATTGTCTGTTAATCCTCCGGTTTTGTTATCTGTTTCAGTTCCTTCTGAAGCTGTGTCTTCAGTTGTTGAAGTTTCTTCAGATGAGGATCCATCCAGATTGAAGCCGACAAGCCCACCGAGTAAAGAACCTCCAATGATTCCGCCTGTTGCTACACCTGTAGTCTTTAAGAAGTCGCGTCTTGAAAACTGTTTTTCTTCTGGTGTTTTCGCCATTTTTAATTCCCCCTAATTAAATCTTATTTATCATACATTATAAACATATTATTTATAATAGAAATGATTAACTTACTTTTTACATCTTTTTTTAATCCACTCTGCTCAGTGGATACTCTATTATACTCCGATTTAACAATCTTAATTTTTATTAATATATTAATAAAAATAATGCAGCAGACCATTCCAAGAGTGGTACAATATGATTAAAGCTCTGGCTGCTCTCATATTTCATTATTCAGCATGTGAAATGCGTTTGCGGCTTCATCTGCAGTCTGAGTATTTACACTGCAGGATTTTTAACAGGTGTGCCGTCAGACTTATTGACCACCCTTGTAAAGTATAATATGATTAATTATATATTAAATTTGACAATTTTAACATAGGTGGTGGAAATTTTATGTCATTCTTTAACTTGCTTACCTGGAATAACAGTCATATGGATTTGCGTTACGTCGAAGATGATCTGCATGGCAAGGTAAATATTACCAATGTGTATAATGATGACCGTTACGTAAACATGGAGAAAGTTAATCAGAAATATGATGCAGAATTGCAAAACGCACAGCGCAGCATCAATTCCAACAGAATCATTATGCTGGTTCTTTTTACTCTTGCAGTATTCCTTCCTGCTGTGCTTTTAAGTGTAGTTCAAAGTAATCTCCTCTTAATCGGCGGTATTATCGTTTACGCTATTATTGCTTACTTCTTAATGGAAGCAGTGAACCAGGTTCAGATTAACAGAGTCCTTTATGATATAACCAACGACAAAGAAATCCATACGCAGCCTTAATCAGGTGCGCATGGATTTTTTTATTCTTTTCCTTTTGATGTATTCAGCCTGCTGAGTTTTCCATATAGCTTTGTTTCTTTAAATACCGTCCCCGGAATCTTTTTCCCGCACGCGATAAATACTGTTTTCCCCTGCTGCCTGCATCTAAGCCACCAGTATCCGTCATTATCATAGAGCTTATTAAAACTAAATTTCGAGTTTTTACCTGTAAAACCAATTCTCGAACCGGCCAGAGATGGAAAATCCCGGATATTAATTATTTGATCTGCAGTAAAATCCCCGCTCCACAGCCAAGCTGCATTATACCTGCGTTTATCGACATTTAGAGCAAGCGGATTAATACCCGTACAAACAAAATTCCGTTCCCTGCTTATATAGCCGTATTTTTGAAATTGAATATGGAGATGGCTGCCCATCTGGACATTCTGATAATTTGTATTGCTCTGATAGCCGATAATATCCCCCTGCTTTACGTGCTGGCCGGGGCTAATAGAAAGCGGCCGTGCAAGATGACCGTAGATTACCTGAATACCAAGATTCTTATTCGCAAGCACTACAGTACCGCCAAAGTTTCCAAAACCTGCTGTTCCAGGAGCAGCAATACCGTCAAAAACTGCCGGAACCGGTGCTCTGTCATATTTCACAAGATCATATGCTCTGTGGTAGCCTCCGCAGTAATTATCATAGTTATAGCCGTTCACCGTATAATTTCTCAATCCCCATATTCCGCTTTTGTACTTCGCCGGATCTGATGTAACCTTAAAACCATGATTAATTAAATACTCAATTGGATTCATCTTTCTCCCCCTTTTACCTTCTGACCTTTATATCGGCTGAAGACAGTAAAAAGGGCAATTTATTCTGCCGGCAGAAAGAAACCCGGGCAGCCAAAAGGACCATCCGGGTGTGTTTACTAAAAATTTAATTTGTTTTTGATATGTCTGTCAGCATGGTATCTTTCAGATTTGTACGGTACCTCCAGATATTCTGGATAATCGTTTTAATTACTGCATAGGTTGGTATAGCTACCAGAATACCGATAAAACCGGCGATATTTCCTGCAGCAAGCACGATAGTAATTACAGTCAAGGGATGCAGTGCAAGAGACTGCCCCATTACATTTGGAGTAATGAGGTTACTTTCAATCTGCTGGGCAATCAGTGTAATAACCGATACCCAGATAAACATAATCGGATCTTGAATCAGTGCAAGCAGTCCAGCAGGAATAAATGCTACCCACGGACCGACGAAAGGCACTATATTCATAAACAAAGCAAAGATTGCAAGCAGCAATGCATAATCCAGGCCGATAATTGTATAGCCGATGTATAAGATAATACACAGTATGAATGATACCAGCATCTGTCCCTGAATAAATGAACGCAGAGTGCGGTCGATATCGTATAATAATTCGATTAAAAACTGTTTAAAAGTTCCGCTGAACGGTGAAGTCATCGCTGGAATGAACTTATGGTGATCTTTCAGCATAAAGAAGAAAAAGAACGGTCCGAGCACCAGGGTTAAAAGGACACTCACTGTGCTTGTCACTATCGTAATTGCATTAGAAACAAAGCCGCTTAGCATATTCGTTCCCATATCGAGTGCATCCTCAGTTACCGACTGCAGATCGATATCAAATGGCAGACGTTCCCGCTGGCTCAGCAGATAATTTGCAATGTTCTGCACTTCACTTTGCAGTATAGGCAGTCTGGAGACTAAATTCTGTACCTGTTCTGTTACCATCGGTGCTACTGTCAGCGTAATAACCGCAATAACTATTAAGATAATTATAAAAATTGCAAGAATACTTACGAGTCTGTGCGCCTTGCGTTTTTCTAAAAAGCGCTGAATCGGTTCGGTTATGTAGTATAGCAGCCCGCCTATTAATACCGGGAAAAATATTGTCATTATTATCGTAATAAACGGATCAAAGATAATCTGAACCTGCATGACGAGCAGAATAATGACGAAAGTAATAATAAGTGCTATACCGCTTTGAAACCAAAGTTTATTAGTCATAAAGTGGCACCTCTGAAGTCTTTTAGTTTGTTCATATTGTATCATTCCTGCTTATAATTTCATACTATATAACAGGCAGATTCGGAAATACATGTTATCCCTAAGGACAAATTGGTAATATACAATATAAGGAGGCGTTACTTTGGATAAAACACCAGGAAAAGTACATACCACATCCCTCAGCTCGGAGGTTTGCGGTGAAACATTCGAAATACAATATTACCTGCCTAAATCGTATTCCGATCTTTATAAGTACAACGTTATTATAACTTTCGATTCGCAGGATTTCTTTAAATACGGGCAAATTGAACGATTAATTGAAAAGATGGAAGCAGATGGTGAGCTGGAACGGACAATCATTGTCGGTATTCCCTATCCTTCAGTTGAATGGCGCAATCATTACTTCAGTCCGAACGGAGAGCATCATGAAAAGTTTGTTACTTTTGTTGGCCGCGAACTCAACAGTTTTATAGACAAGCAGTTTAAAACTTTAAAAATGGCAAACAGCCGCCTGCTTATGGGCGAAAGTCTTGCCGGCAGTTTCGCTCTGTCGGTTGCATTGACCTATCCGAACACTTTCAGCCAGGCGCTTGCTTTCAGCCCTTTCATCGACGAGCAGTTTATTAAGCGCTTTAAAAACAGCATGAGTCTGATTAATTTAAATATTTACCATACAATCGGCCTCGAAGAAGAAGATTTTACAACTATTATGGGCGCGCAGGCAGATTTTCTGACACCTAACCGCAAGTTGAATGAGATACTTGAAAACGAACCGCTTGAATACACATACCGCGAACTGGAAGGCGGACATATTTGGAAAACATGGAAACCGGAACTTAAAAATGTTCTTAGCCATTTTTTCGGATAGAAAACGTATACATTTTTTTTCGTAAAATGATATACTTGAAACAAATCGTTTAGGGAGGCATTTTAAAATGAAATTTGGAATAGCATTATTTCCATCTAAAAAACTTCAGGATACTGTGAACCAATATCGTAAGCGTTATGATGCTAGATATTCATATATCGCACCGCATATTACAGTAAAAGAAGCTTTTGAAGCGGATGAGAATGAAAAACCTCAGATTGCAGAATTTATCAAAAACGTAGCATCACAACATCAGCCTACAGAAATTGAAATTAAAAAGGTTTCAAGTTTTGCTCCAAAGAAACAAGTTGTTTATTTTAAAGTTGAGCCCAATGAAACATTAAGTTCAATTCACGAAGCGTTTAACAAAGGCGACTTTTACGGTGAAGCTTCACATCCGTTTGTACCGCATTTCACCCTCGCCCAGGAGGAAACAGCTCAGAAATTTGAAGATACACTCAGTCATTTGCAAATGATTGGAATCGAGCATTCAGAAACTCTGGATAAAATCAGTTTGTGCGTGCAGCTGGAAAACGGTATCTGGCATGTTACAGAAACCTTTAAATTAGGACAATAAAAAAACTCCCGAAAGGGAGTTTTTTTATGCCATAATATGATAACCGCTGTCCACGTGAAGAACTTCTCCTGTAATACCGCTTGACAGGTCGCTCAAAAGGAAGGCAACTGTGTTTCCTACTTCAAGCTGGTCAACGTTGCGTTTTAACGGCGCACGATCTGCAATTTCTTTAAGAATTGATTTGAATTCGCCGACAGCTGATGAACTCAGCGTACGGATTGGTCCTGCGGATACTGCGTTCACGCGGATGCCCTGTTCTCCAAGATCATATGCCAGGTAGCGTACACTTGCGTCAAGCGCTGCTTTTGCTACACCCATAACGTTGTAGTTAGGCATTGCGCGTTCGCCGCCAAGGTAAGTCATCGTGACGATGCTGCCGTTCTCATTCATGATTTCTTTAGCATATTTTGAAACAATCGTTAAGGAGTAAGCACTGATATCGAGTGCCATTTTGAACCCGTCACGTGAAGTTTCGCTGAAACCGCCTGTCAGTTCGTTTTTATCTGCAAATGCGATTGCGTGAAGAACACCGTCGATGCCGTTTGTTTTTTCGCCGATTTCTTTAAATGCTTTAGATACATCTTCGTCACTTGTTACGTCGCATTCAACGATAATATCGTGCTCGCCTTCAAGTTCAACAAGCAGCTTGTCCAGTTCCTTGCGGAAACGTTCGCCTAGAATAGTAAATACGAGTTTCGCACCCATTTTATCCAGAGCACGTGCTGCACCCCAGGCGATACTTCTTTTATTAGCTACACCCATAATTACATATGTTTTACCTGATAAATCCATTCAGAAATCCTCCTAATTCATCCCTAGTATTAGTACCTACTACTAATCTACATTTTATTAAGCCCCATTGCAAGAAATATCATAATAAGCTCGACATAAATACATTTGCGAGCGCAAAATAAATCAGCAGGCTGATGATATCATTTGCTGTAGTAATAAACGGACCGCTGGCAATAGCGGGGTCGATGCCAGCTTTATTCATTAATAAAGGTATAACAGTGCCGATAATAGTTGCAACTGACATCGATGCAAGCAAGCTGCCGCTGACAATAATACCGAGCACCGGCTCCCGGTACATCACTATAATAATAAGAAATATAACAATTCCGCAGACGAGACCCGTAATAAATCCGGAACCGAGTTCACGTCCTGCAAGCTTTATCTTGCTGGACTCTTTGATTTCGCCTGTCGATATACCGCGGATAGCCACAGCAAGCGATTGGGTTCCTGTGTTCCCTGCCATCCCGCTGATTACCGGAATAAATGCGCTGAGAAGCACAACCCGTGCCAGAGTATCTTCAAAAAATGACAGCATCCATGCCGTAATCATTCCCATAAAAGTCAATCCTATAAGCCATGGCAAACGTTTCTTTGCTGTTTCCACCGCCGTATCGGAAGTACTTTCGTTATCGCTCATACCGGCAAGTCTTGAATAGTCTTCCCCGGCCTCTTCATGAATAACATCCATAATATCGTCGGCTGTAATAATACCGACTAAATGATCCTGAAAATCGACAACAGGCACTGCAAGAAAATCGTAATCGCGGACAATTTGGGCGACTTCCTCCTGATCATCCGATACCCTTACCGACACGACTCGCTCGGTCATGACATCTCCGATGTATTCATCGTCATCTGCAACGATCAGTTCTCTCAGCGAAATAATGCCTGCAAGATGATTATCCGGATCGGTAACGAAGAGGTAGTAAATCATTTCCGATTCCGGCGCCACTTCTTTTAAATAGCGCATAGCTTCACGCACTGTCATAAGACTGTTAATGCTGACAACTTCCGTCGTCATGATACCGCCGGCAGTATCTTCCTCGTAGTTCATAAGACTGCGGATTTCCACTGCATCTTCTTTATCCATCAGCGGTAAATAAGTTGTCATTTTTTCGCGTGAGATTTCATTTAAAATATCCACTGCGTTATCGTACTGCATCGCCCCGATAATATGGGCTGCATAACGTGCATCTATTTTATCCAGCAGTTCTTCATATTCATCCGCTTCAAGTTCAAGCAAATCGAAGAAGTCTGATACTTCTTCCGGGCTTAAAAACTTGTACAGAGTATTTTTCTCTTCATCGGTGAGCGCCTGGTAAATTTCACCCTGTTCATAATTGTGCAGGTCCATAAATATTTCTCTGAAACCATCCAGGTTCTCTTCATTTAAATACTTAATAAGGCTCTGTTTTACTTCTTCAAAATCTATTTCTCTGTTGTCTCTTGACATATCCATACCCACTCTCAACAAAAACTTTTATGAAATGAACGAATCGTGCACTCTTTGCCAGAACGGGAATGGCCTGAATCGTGCAAAGCGGATCTTCTCTTCAGCTACGGAAAACTGAATAGACTTTACACCTTTGTGCACCAGGTTCACATGATCAATCGTCATCTGATATTCTTCACTGTTAACCGGTCTGACGTTGACAAAATGATGCTTCGGCAAGACAAGCGGCGAACCGACCGTCCGGAAGACACGGTTATTTATCGATGCAATTTCAGTCATCTGCACTGCTTCGATGGACGGGTGTATAATAGCACCGCCGAGCGCCTTATTATATGCTGTGGAACCCGAAGGCGTTGAAATACACAAACCATCCCCTCTGAATCTTTCAAAGTGGCGGTTTCTGATATCCACATCCATAACCAGTGTCGATCCGTTGGTCATACGGAGCGTCGCTTCATTTAAGGCGAGGTACTTCGTTTCCATGCCGACTTTATCATAATGAATCATCACTTCGACAAGCGGATACTCAACGATTTCAAAGTCATCATTTTTCAATGCCATAATCAGGCGTTCAACTTCATCTTGTCCCCAGTCGGCGTAAAAACCGAGATGTCCTGTATGCACTCCGACAAATGATACTTCACCGACGATATGCTGATAGCGGTGAAACGCCTGAAGCAGCGTACCGTCGCCTCCAACAGAAACGACAATTTCCGGCGACTTTTCATCCAGCACCATATCCATCTCAAGCATATAGTTCATCATTTTGTCAGTTAGCGCGTTCGATTTTGTATCCCCTTTTGAAACTATAGCAAATCTCATATCATCACCTGATTTCATTTATATATTACGTTTTTTGGAAAAGTATTTCTGCGCTTCCTGAACTTCTTCTCTTATCTCCGACATTTCTTTGTCGAGCAGATAAGCCGCTTCAGCTGCATTCTGCAGACGGTCTTTAATTTCCGGCGGATATTCTCCCGAATATTTATAATTCAGAGTATGTTCAATTGTCGCCCAAAAATTCATGGCGAGCGTACGGATTTGAATTTCAGCGAGAATATTAATTCTGCCGTTCACGCTCTCGACCGGATACTCGATAATAATATGATACGAGCGGTAGCCGCTTTCCTTTGTATTCTCGATATAATCGCGTTCTTCAATTACCTTCATATCTCCCCGTGATCTGATATGATCTGTAATTACATTAATATCATCAACGAACTGGCACATAATCCGGATACCCGCTATATCATACATCTGCGCACGCAGATTATCATAAGGGATATTTCTCGTACTCGCCTTTTCTATTATACTCTGGACCGGCTTCACTCTTGATGTTACAAACTCCACCGGTGAGGACTGGCTCGTAATCTGATAATCTTTGCGGATACCTTTCAGCTTAATTTTAAGCTCTTCCACCGCCTGTCTGTACGGTGCTAAAAATATACTCCACTCTTCCAATTAAATTCATCCTCCAGACTCCACTGTAAAGGCCATTATTTTTTACTTCTGACGTAATTTATTCTACCATAACCCGTGAATTCTTATATATATAATCTGTTTGCTTTACAGGTTTTAAAAATTTAAGGATAATAACTGTGAGGAGTGAGGATGATGTTCGAAAAAGAAATCGAGTTTAAAAACCTGCTGACGGAAAGTGAATACGGTAAAATCAGGAACGATCATTTCTCCGGCGGACAGCCGCTGCATTTAACAAACTACTACATAGATAATAATGAACTGCAGCTGATTAACAATCTATTAATGCTGAGAATACGGGTCGAAGGCGGCAAGCAGCTCATGACGGTAAAAATCCCGGATGAACGCCATGTCGTTTACGAGTATTCCGGTGTTACGGATATCGATCTCACCGAAGGTGCTGCCATCGATGAAAGCAGCATCCCGGAAAACATACGCGGACAGCTTAAACAACGCAATATCCGGATGGACAGTCTGGCCATTCAGGGAACCTTAGTGACCGAACGGTTCGAAAAACCTTTAAACCTCGGTCTGCTCGTGCTCGACAGGAGCACCTACCTCGGGACGACTGACTTTGAACTTGAATTTGAAGCGCCTGACGTCAGTACCGGACAGGCAGAATTTACGCAAATTCTTAATAATTATGGTATTGTACGACGAGACGAAATTGTTAAAAGCGCACGTTTTTATAATGCACTTAAACACAAGAAGGGGGTAAACTGATGCCTTTAGCATATAATGAAATCGGCGAGGAAAAGCTTTATAAAATGATAGATATTTTTTATGAATATGTAAAAAATGACGACCGTATTAACCATCTTTTCCCCGACGATTTAACAGAAACTGCCTATAAGCAGAAACTCTTTCAAACACAATTTCTCGGCGGACCGAATTTGTACAACGAAAAGTACGGACATCCGATGCTCCGGGCAAGGCATATCCCTTTTAAAGTGACACCCGCTGCAAGCGAAGCCTGGCTTGAGAATATGAACCGGGCGATTCTTGACGTCGGTATAGATGAAGAATTGCGTGAGTATTTGATGGCACGTTATACCCTTACTGCAAAGCATATGGTAAACAGTGAGGATTAACAGCCGTCAACAAAAATATAGAGGTGAAATACGTGAGCAAAAATAATAGTGAAGACTTGCTGTTATTGGAGCAGTCAGATCATACAGTCGAAATTTTTTATTTCTTTGATCCATTTTCAAATGACTGTATAGCTATGGAGCCCGTAATAAATAAATTGCTGATTGAATACCGCGGACATATTACTATTAAAAAAATATTGGCGCCGTCGCTGTCTGTGCTGACTAAATGTCAGGCGCAGTCTACATCCAGTGTCGATAATATAGCACTCGCCTACAAAGCGGCGGAAATCCAGGGACAGTCCAAAGCTCGAGCTTTTATCAGATATATTTTTAACAGGATTAATCCGCTGAATACAATCTGCACGAAAGAAATGATTGATGACAGCGCAAGACTTGCCGGCATCGATTTAAATTCATTCCACGAAGATTTGAACTCTCCGACACTCGATGCGATGCTGAAATACGATTTGTCAGTGTTCAGGGAGATGGATATCGAAAGCCTGCCCGCCATGGTTTTCTTCTCAGGTGATGTAAAATCGGAAGGGGTTAAAGTTGAAGGTTTTTATCCATATCATATATACACTTATATTATTAACGAGCTGATCGGTATCGAAGTGGAGAAAAGACAGCTTCCAAGTATCATTGACTATATCAGAGCCCATGAACTCGTCAGTTTTGATGAATTAAAAACTATCTTTGAGTGGCGTGCCGGTTTATTATTAAACGAACTGAAAAAACTGCGGCTTCAGCGCTTAATTGATGAAGTCAATTTAAACAATCAGTCTTTCTATCAGCTTAAACAGCCGGCAGTTCCGCTGCAGGCAAAACATTAATAACGAAAAATACCAGGTCCGAAACAAAAGATATAAAAGGTTATAATATTAGATGATTTCACTTTAAAAGCCGTACGTTAGACTTCTAGGGGAATAGCATCTGCGTGAGACTACAGACTCACGCGATGCCCCAGAAAAGCTAACGTACGGCTTATTTATGCTGTAAACATTTATGTCCGAGCCCAGTGTTTTTTAATATGTATTAAAAAAGCCAATAAAAAAAGTAGCACATCTTCTATAATGTGCTACTCAAACAAAGGGGATGGGAGAAATTTTTCACTGTTAACAAAGGGGTATGTTTCAGTGATAAAATTTTCATGAGTTAAATATAGCACGGTAACAAGCTCTAAGCAACACTTTGAACAGTTTTTCACATTATTGTCATAATGTAAACGAATTCACAAACTTAATTCTCTAAATCAGTAAGCAATTCTTCAAATTTTGTTAATTGTGCTTCAAAAACTTCCAGTGCATTTTCAACCGGTTTGCTCGTCGTCATGTCGACTCCAGCATTTTTTAATATTTCAATCGGGTAGTTCGATGATCCTTTTTTAAGGAATTCCTCGATATAGCGCTGTGCAGTCTCTTCCCCTTCTTCCAGCACCTGTTTTGACAGACTTGCTGCAGCTGCGTAGCCTGTTGCATATTGATAAACGTAATAGTTCATATAGAAGTGAGGAATTCTTGCCCACTCCACGCTGATTGCTTCGTCGTAGTCGACTGCATCACCGAAATATTTTTTATTCAGATCTCCGTAAACTTCGCTGAGCTTGCCTGCTGTCAGCGGCTCTCCCGCTTCTTTAAGCACATGAATTGCATGCTCAAACTCCGCAAACATCGTCTGACGGAACACGGTGCCTCTGAAACCTTCCAGCTGTTCGTTCAATAAGTACAGCTGCTGTTTTTTATCATCGAGCGTATTAAACATGTAATCAGCAAGCAGCGCTTCGTTAAAAGTACTTGCGACTTCTGCAACAAAGATAGAATAGCCGCTCGTATTTGCCGGCTGGTTTTTGCGCGAATAATAACTGTGCACAGAATGTCCGAATTCATGCGCCAGCGTGAACAGGTTATTGACATTATCCTGCCAGTTCATAAGGATAAACGGATTTGTCCCGTAAGTGCCTGATGAGTATGCACCTGTACGTTTTCCTTTGTTCTCATATACGTCTACCCAGCGGTTCTCTAAGCCTTCTTTAACGATGCTGACATATTCTTCACCTAAAGGCTGGAGAGCATTTACAAGCCATTCTTTGGCATTTTCATAAGTCATATCAAAGTCTGTATCTTCAACGAGCGGTACGTACATATCATACATTTTCAATTCATCGACTTTTAAAAACTTCTTGCGCAGTTCTGTATAACGGTGTAAAAGATGAAGATTATCGTTCACTGTGTTTACCAGGTTGTCATACACAGATTCAGGAATATGGTTATTTGACAGCGCCTGATGACGGCTTGATTTATACCCTCTGACATCCGCACTGAAAGCATGAGTATTTACAACTCCGGCAAGTGTCTGGCTGAGTGTGTTTTTAAATTGATTATATTCACCGTACAGGTTGTTATAAGCAGACTCGCGCAGCGTCCTGTCGGAAGATTTAAGCAGTTCAACATAGTTCCCCTGAGTAAGTTCATGCTCTTTTCCTTCCTTGTCAACAGCAGGTTTAAAAGTAATATCTGCATTATTAAACATACCGTACACTTGAGATGGTGTATGCATCACTTCACCGGCACGGGCAAGGAGCTGTTCTTCTTTATCGCTTAAAATATACGGTCGCTGCTTATTTAATTTCTCAAGATCAAATTTAAATTCCGCGAGCCGTTCATGATTCGCATATTCTTTTAAAGTTTCTTCAGGAATTTCCATAATTGCCGGCACGAGGAAACTCCAGGCTGTCGAGTATTTAACTGCAAGTGATCTTGCCCGGCTTTCGAGTGCGCTGTAAGTATCATTTGACGTATCCTGGTCGTGTTTTAAATGAGCATAGACAAATAATTGCCCGAGTTCTGTATCGAGTGATCTTTCGAGCTCCAGAGCATCTGCGAGTTTTTCTGCAGAATCGAAACCATCTTTGAATTGATCGTTATCAGCGATTTTGCTCTCGAGTGCTTTATACGCTTTTTCAAAATCTTCGTCACTTTTAAAGATCGTCGTTAAATCCCACGTATTTTCAAGCTGCTGTTCTTCTCTAGTAATTAAATTCCCCATGAATAAAAACCTCCGTTTATTAGTAACACAATTTTCTCAATAATTTATTCTTTATTCAAGCAATATCTTTCGAAATCCGAAAAACTTTTAAATAGAAAGCAAGCAGCTTCTTAATGATTGTGTTTTTATCAGGAATATCAGAGAGTGTTCTCAATTTAATAAAGTTAGAAAACTTTTCGCGGTCAAAAGTACTGTTCGTTAAATGGTAATAAATATATAACTTCCACTCAATTGGCGAATTTAAAATATATCTTTCATCAAAACCGGTAAAATAAAGAAAATCAGGCAGCGTGCCTGCAGTCAGACCCAGCTGATACATATAAGTCAGTGTCGGATTCAAGACTGATTTCCCGGATTTCTCACGCCGGATTAAACGCTTCACCGCTGCTTCTGACAGCCTGTATGTTTCTGCCCAGCTTTCCTTAGTTTGAAATGTTAATAAATCATCCAGGACCACCTGTTCTTTTTTAAATGTGAAACGGTTTAAGCCGGCAGTATGCCCGATGTGCCAGGCAGTAATAATAAGTTTTTCGGTATCCACTGTATAGATAGTATCTTCGGACATGGCGGACAGCTGAAAATGACTTAAGGAGACGAGCACACCTTCCTGTTTTATTTCTTTTTCGTCCAGCAGCCAGATTACTCTGATACCGAGCTTACGATAGCCTGAGGTGCGCGATAAAATTAATTCCGGACTGATTCTTGACAGCTGAATTTCAAGAGCCAGGCTGTGTTCAATTAAAATATCCGGAATCTGTTCAATACTTTCAAGATAATATTCCATCGCTGTATCGTAACGCTTCTTCAATTTAAGGTATAAATCGTGTTTCAGCTTTAAATGGAGCAGCGATTCCCTTTTGTATAAATATCTGCTGCATTGTAAAATATGATGGTGAGAAAAGTGCGGAACCTTTACGCTGCCTGCTTTTAAAATAACAGGTGTGTCACAGACCGGACAGAAATACAGTTCATTTTTTACTGCATTTAAAGCCATAACCTGCAAGCCGTTTTCATCATTTGCCATAAACATAAAAAAACCTCCTTTTCCTATATATAGGGAAAAAGGAGGTTTTATTTTTTTTTCGTACAAGTTAATTAATTTTCTTGAAAATATCTTCTAACCTGCGCCCGAACGTTGTTACTCATTATAATTTTTCCATATTCATCCAGTAAGGCACTGGCAATCGAAGTCGGCTCACTGTATTCCAGCAGCTTTGATTCAATACCTTCCATACTGTCAAAATGTGTTCTGTAGTCAAAGAAGACCTGGTAGTAGTATTTACCATCCAGTACATACAGTAAATCTTCATACAGCGTTTCATCCACTTCAACTTCATGAGTATATTTTATAAGATTTTCAAAATCACTAAAGTGAACCATCAGGGGTTCATTAATGACTGGAACATCAAATTTATTATTGTTGTCAGTTTTCCGTTCGTCGATGGCTTTATCGATAAATGATTCGATTTCCCGGTTTTCAATATTCATGGCATAAGGCTCCATGCCATACGGATCATGTTCATTCTGGGACTTAGACACAACGACTTCGATACCTTTGTCGAACGCATGCACTTGAATCCATAATGGGCCATCCATAGCAAAATCATCTGTTTGCTCGTTGTTTACTTCATCCATAATCGTCCAGAAAAATTCTTCGCCGCGCTGACGGTTCATCCATAAATCTTCTTTGTTAAAACCGCGGCTTTCAATATCGCTGTATGTTAAGAAGAATTTAATGGTTGAGTCGTTCACTCTTTCAATTCTCATCCTGCTCACTCCCTTACCATCATTTCTGCCTATTATACTAAGGATTATAATATAATACCAAATTTTAGATTTGTCTGCTTATTATATGTTAAAACGCCCGCAGATAGCAAATCATCTGCAGGCGTATTGAACTTCATACATATATCAAGTTAATCATCGTACAAATATTTCTTATAATTCTGCCAGGCGTTTAGCTTCGATTAGATGCAAGGTTCTAATACTGCGTGGTAAAAAGCGTCTGATTTCATCTTCGTTGTAGCCCACTTGTAAACGTTTGTCATCCATAATAATTGGACGTCTCAATAAACCGGGGTTTTCCATAATTAAAGTATACAGCTCATTCATAGGAAGGCTTTCGATATCAACATTTAATTTTTGGAAAGTTTTAGAGCGAGTCGAGATAATTTCTTCTGTCCCGTACTCTGTCATTCTTAAAATAGATTTAACTTCGTCTAAAGTTAATGGTTCAGAAAATACATTGCGTTCCGTATAAGGAATATCGTTTTCCTGCAACCATGCTTTTGCCTTACGACATGACGTACAACTTGGAGAAGTAAATAGTACTACCATGTAACTCACACTCCAATTTTTTTATTTCTAACAAGAATCCATACCCGTTTAAAGTTATCTTTAAACATCTCACCAGTATGTAACCCTGACTCCTGTTGACAATTCTTATTATAGGTACTAAACATTAAAATAAAATGAGAATATTGTAATAATCTTAAAAATTATTAATTAAGCTGCTGTTAAAAAGCAATACTTACTGCCTGATTCTATTATAACATCAAACTTGGTCAAAGTATAGATGTTTTCCACATTAATACTGCCTCCTCCAGTTTTTTCATATAAATGAATGCTAATTTGCCCACTTGATTGCACATCTGCAAAAAGAGTATTAATATTAAGAGACTAACTAAAACTATGTAGGTGACATTAATGAAAACATTATTCTCAGGCGTTCAGCCAAGCGGTATTCCGACTATAGGGAACTATATTGGCGCTTATAAACAATTCGTTGAATTACAGGACGAATACGATTCATACTTCTGCATCGTGGACCAGCATGCTATCACTGTGCCCCAGGACCGGCTAAAGCTCCGTGAAAACTCACGCGCGCTCGCAGCAATTTATCTTGCAAGCGGCTTAAATCCCGATAAGATTTCTCTCTTTATACAAAGTGAAGTCTCAGCTCATGCCAAAGCAGCATGGATGCTGCAGTGTACTTCATATATCGGAGAGCTTGAACGTATGACACAGTTTAAAGATAAAGCACGAAAGCAAAATCAGCGGGACGGCATCTCTGTTGGACTCCTGACTTATCCTGCTTTAATGGCCGGCGATATTTTACTTTATAACGCTGACGTAGTACCAGTCGGTGACGATCAGACTCAGCACATTGAATTTACCCGCAATATTGCCGAGCGTTTTAACACTAAATATAATGACATCTTCACACTGCCTGAAATTAAACTGCCGGCAGTCGGCGGACGTATTATGAGCCTGAACGAGCCTGTTAAGAAAATGAGTAAGAGTGATGATAATCAAAAATCATTTATAACCTTACTGGACGATCCGAATCAGGCGGCGAAGAAAATCCGTTCTGCCGTTACCGATTCTGATACCGAAATTAAATTCGATAAGGAAAACAAACCTGGTATTTCGAACTTGCTCACTATTTACAGTTCATTAACCGATAAAACAATCGGACAGCTGACTGAAGAATATAAAGACTCCAGCTACGGAGACTTTAAGAAGGACCTCGGGGAAGTCGTGAAAGAATTCCTTATCGATTTCCAGGAAAAATACAACTATTACCTCAACAGTGAAGAACTGGATGAGATTCTTGATGCCGGCCGCGATAAAGCAGCGCGGAAAGCAGATAAGATGGTAGAAAAAATGGAACGCGCAATGGGCTTAGGCAGAAAGCGCAGAAAATAATCAGTAATCCGGACAGAATTTTTGATTCTGCCCGGATTTTTTGTGTTTTTGGGTAAATGAAAAGGGGATCGAGATCTCATTGCGGAGCAAACACACTTTCTCGGGAATGACAGGAGCTCATTGCGGGGCAAACGGAAAAATTCCGTACAAACACAAAAAAAGCACGTTCCACCCAAGGCAGAACGTGCTTCAATATATAATTTTATTCTTCGTATTTTTTAAATACCAGAGACGCATTGTGCCCGCCGAAACCTAAACTGTTAGATACAGCATATTTAAGGTCAGCTTTTTCAACACCGTTCGGCACGTAGTTAAGATCGCACTCCGGCGCCTGGTTTATTAAATTAATAGTCGGGTGAACTTTGCCTTCACGCAGACTGTAAGCAGTAATGATCGCTTCCATACCGCCTGCTCCGCCGAGCATGTGGCCCGTCATCGATTTAGTCGAGTTGACGAACAAGTTATCCGCATGTTCTTTAAAGACAGAACGGATTGCTAGCGTTTCAAATTCATCGTTGTAAGGTGTACTCGTACCATGCGCGTTGATGTACTGCACTTCTTCAGGTCTAATGCCTGCATCTTTCAACGCTTCAGCCATTGCACGTGCGCCGCCTTCTCCATTTGGCGCCGGTGCTGTAATGTGATGTGCATCTCCCGTAGAGCCGTAGCCTACAATTTCAGCATATATTTGTGCACCGCGTGCTTTTGCATGCTCGAGTTCTTCGATAACAACAATCCCGGCACCTTCAGCTATTACGAAACCGTCCCGGTCTTTTGAGAAGGGACGCGACGCATATTCAGGATCGTTCGAGTTCGATAATGCTCTGTTCGCCTGGAATCCTGCAACACCCATGTTTGTAATTGGCGCTTCAGTACCGCCCGTAATCATTACATCTGCCTGGCCGCGTTCAATAATTTTAAACGCGTCACCGATAGAGTTTGTACCGGTTGCACATGCTGTGACCGTCGCACCGTTCGGGCCTTTTGCCCCTTCACGGATTGACACCTGGCCGCTCGCCATATCCGGGATCATCATCGGAACGAAGAAAGGACTGACACGTCTCGGTCCTTTAGTCGTCAGCGCGATAAAACCATCTTCCAGTGACTGAATGCCGCCGATTCCGGAACCGATCCATACTCCGACACGTTCAGCATTGCTGTCGTTAATTTCAAGCCCTGAATCCTTTACCGCTTCGTCTGCCGCAATAACAGCAAATTGTGTAAATTTATCCATTCTGCGCGCTTCTTTTCTATCGATAAAATCTTCTATATTTAAGTTTTTTACTTCTCCGCCGATATGAACATTAAATTGTTCGGTATCGATATTAGTAATTTCTGCAATTCCATTCTTACCCGCCAATGCGTTCTGCCATGTTTCCTTTGCTGTATTACCAATTGGTGTTACTGCCCCTGCACCGGTAATTACAACTCGCCTTCTAGTCATTAAGAGTCCTCCTTTTTAGTACCCCAAGTTAAACAAACTGCGCCCCATGTTAAACCGCCGCCAAATCCGACGAGAACAATATTGTCTCCCGGTTTGATGCGGTTTCTTTTCACTTCATAATCTATGCTGAGCGGAATCGATGCTGCTGAAGTGTTCCCGTATTTATTGACAGTCACACTCATTTTATCATAAGGCAGCCCCATACGTTCTCTTGCCGCATTCATAATTCTAATATTAGCCTGATGAGGAATCAGCATATCAATATCTTCTTTTGCAAGTCCTGCTTTTTCAGTGACTGCAACGCTCGACTCTCCCATTTGACGGACTGCAAATTTAAATACTTCCCGGCCGTTCATACGGATATATCCTTTTTCTTTATCTCCATATAAATACTTGCCGCCTGATCCTTTGCTCCCGAGTTCGAAAGATTTAATGCCGAAACCTTCTTCAACTTCACCAACGACTACAGCACCTGCACCGTCTCCGAATAATACCGCGGTCGAGCGGTCTTCAAAGTCAGTTATTTTTGTCAGCTTATCAACGCCGACCACTAAAATATTTTTGTAGTTGCCGGATTTAACGAACATTTCAGCTGTTGAGAGTCCATATATAAAACCTGAACATGCAGCGAGCTGATCCATCGATGCAACATTATTGAGTCCCAGACGGTCCTGAATCATAGTTGCAACTGTCGGGAATTTATAATCTCCGGTAGAAGTGGCAACGATTACAAAATCGATATCTTCTTTTGCCACGCCCGAGTTCTCTATCGCCTCTTCAGCTGCATAAAAAGCCATTTCACTTGTTTCCATATCTTCCGCGAAACGCCGTTCTTCTATACCTGTCATTTCTCTAATCCATTCATCAGAAGTATCGAGAATTTTTTCAAAGTCAAAATTCGTAAATACTTTTTCTGGTGCATATGAACCAATGCCGAGAATTCCTACATTTGTCATGCTTCTCACACCTTATAGTCTCATTATATTACTAGGTACTAATTTATCATAATTCAGTCCGTCTTTCAATTAAAAACAAACTGATAAATAAGAAGAAACCTGAGACAATTTGTCCCAGGTTTCCTCTTATTCATTAATGGTTATTCTGCGTCTTCAACACCAACGCGGTACCATAACAGGTCTTCGTTCCACTCGTAATCTTCAGAGTAGTTGATTACTCTTTCGTTTACAGGTGTAACAAATGCACGGTAAAGTGTCGGAATTACAGGAATATCTTCAGCCATCAGTTCTGCCCACTGGTTGTATACATCTTTTCTGTATTCAGTGTCAAGAGCTTCTGCTGAGTTACCATCTTCCAGCAATGCAGTACTTTCATCTGATTCATAGCGAGTGTAGTTAAATGGAGCATCCGGACCGTAAAGACCTGAAGGGTCTACGTCAGAACCTACACTCCAGGCACCCTGATAAATATCGATTTCCGGATCATCGTTTTCAACCATGTCGTAGAATGAGTTAAACTCGATTAAACGGCCGTTAGTTAATTCAACATTTAAACCGACATCTCTCCAAGACTGGATGTAGTAGTTTGCTAATGGTTCCGCAGTATCTCCACCTGACATTGAAGCAAAGTTAATCGTTAACGGTTCTCCTTCAGGTGTTTCTCTCATGCCATCTCCATCAGTATCTTCGTATCCAGCTTCGTCAAGAATGCGGTTTGCTTCTTCAGGATCGTAGGCAGGAACTTCTACTTCTTCATGCCAGTTAGCATGGTAAGGAGTAATTAGTGAAGTTGCTTTCCAGCGAAGTCCGTTGTAGAAACGTTCGCCGATTGCGTCATTGTCAATTGCATGCCACATTGCACGGCGTAATTCAACGTCGCCCATTTTCATTTCTTCGGGTTTATAATCTACACGATTTTCATCAGCATTCCATGAGCCGAGTTTAAATCCGATGTAAGTATAAGCACCTTCAATATTTGCCAGCCATTCAACACCTTCAATGTCTGCAACATCCGGATACTGGTCTGTCGGGAAACTGATAGCATAATCTATCTCTCCTGACTCAACTGCACTTGCAACTGACGATGGTGCAATGACACGTACCGTTACTTCTGCAGCTCCTGGTTCACCGCGCCAATAATCTTCAAACTTAGACATAGAAATCGACTCACCTGAAACCATTGAGTCCACTTTGTATGGTCCAATACCAATTGGGTTTTCACGAGTTTCAGGTGCTGCTGCCATATCAGCTACTTCTATACCGTCATAATGATGTTCAGGGAAAGCATATGGCCAGAAACCACCGGCTGTTAATGACGGCGCAAGTTCACTGTATGTAAATACAGCAGTTTGATCATCCACTACTTCAATACCTGAAATAGAATCAGCATCGCCGCTTCTATATTCTTCGTACCCTTCGATTAGCGTAAAGCCGTCTGTTGAACCGCGTACCCCGTCGTAATCAGGATGTCCGATAACTTCATATGAAGCAACATAGTCCTGAATCGTTAACGGCTCCCCATCGTGCCAATTCACGTCATCACGCACTGTAAACGTTACAGTGTTATTTTCTTCATCGAGTTCGTAAGTCATCGCACCCTCATTTGTATACTGGAAATCAGCATCCATTGACAGTAATGATTCATCGAATAACTCAAGCATTTCTGCATCTGGTGCACCATTGTAGAATGCCCAGTTCAGAGTGCCCTCAAAAGGCGTATCTGATGAATATCCTACTTTAATAGTTCCTTCCCCTGAAGGCTCCCCTGTATTAGATACTGTTTTTGGAAAATCTTCATAGTTGTATACTTCTCCTGAAGCAGTATCCCCTTCTTCTGCAGAATCATCTGATGATTCTTCATCTCCTGATTCTTCCGTTGAAGCGTCATCCGTAGATGTATCTTCTTCTGAAGAATCTCCCCCGCATGCTGCCAGCGCTAAAACAAGAGCCAGCGTCATAAGGAAGCAAAACCTCGACCAAGAAATTTTAGTCATTTTATTTCCTCCTTTGTTTTTACTGCTTGATATATATACAAAGTTCAGATCTCCGAACTTTAGTATCTGAATTGAAATTCTTCCATAAAATGTTTGTAAAGTTTTCTTAATATTCATAATAGCATAGTTATGCAGCATTACAATAATTTTTTTGAAAATTAAGTCTTCTGTTTATGCATTGCGCTGACGGGCGTCTCCTGCACGTCTGAATGCTTCTCCGATGTTTCTGACACACAGCATTAAGATTAAAATCAGGATTGCAGCAGGTGCCCAAATCCACCATCTGTTCTGCAGAGTCTGCGTTTGAATTGCATAAGCCATGAGTGTCCCGAGTGAAGGTGTGCTCTCCGGGAAACCAAAGCCGATAAATGACAAGCCTGATTCAATTCCGATATTTGCAGCCAGTGACAGCGTTGCGTTAACGATAATCAGACCGACCATGTTTGGCATCAGCTGGGTAAATATAATTTTAATATTAGAACTTCCAAGAGTCCGGGAAGCATTAATATAATCGAGCTCTTTCTCCTGCATCGCAATTGAACGAATCAGCCGCGCTGTACCTGTCCACAAGAAGGCAGCCATAATTAATGAGAATGTCCAGATATCATACGATGGAACGATTGTTACGAATACAACAACGATCATCAGGAATGGCAGAACCATGAAAAAGTCAACAACACGCATCATCGCGTTATCGATATGTCCGCCAAAGTAGCCCGATACAACACCGTAAACTATACCGAAGCCGACACTTATAGCAGTGACCAGGAAACCGATAGCAAGTGAATTCCTCGTTCCAATAATCAGCTGGCCGAAGATATCGCGGCCGCCGTAGTCCGTTCCCAATCTGAATTCATCATTAGGTGGCTGGTTGATTGCGAATAAATCCACTTTAACAATCGCCGCCTGGTTCAGGAACATCGTTAAGCCGAATACATATGATGTAATAACGACTAGAATTATAAGAGAGAACAGCGCGAGTTTATCGCTGATTAATTCTTCAAATATAATTTTCCAGCCGGGCTTAGAGCGCGGCAGATTTTTCATATCCAGCGCGCCATGGCCCACTGCCCCATGCGGTAAATCCGCTTTAACGCTCATATCCATTTCTTTTCGCTCACTGCTGTCTTTATCATCCAGTGAGAATGCATCCCCTTTTTCAGGCGGGGTGTATTCTTTGTTTGCCGGTTCTTCACTGTACTTATAAGTTTCTGTTTCATTTTCTTTCAGTCTGTTTTTGTCTTCTCTTTTATTAGCCAAATTCACCCCTCCTTACTTAATGCGGATACGCGGATCCACTATACTTAAAATAATATCTGACAGCAGCGTTCCTATAATCGCAAGCATTCCGTACATTAGAATAAGTACGTTCGCCACTGAAAAGTCGCGGATTGAAATTGATTCAAGGAATAAGCGGCCCATGCCTGGATAGCCGTAAATCGTTTCGATAAACAGCGACCCGCCTAATAATGCCGTAATTTCATAACCGAAGAAAGCAGCAATCGGTAAAATTGAGTTTCTAAAAATATGTTTCGTATAAACTTTTCCTTCTGTTACACCTTTAGCACGTGCTAAAGTTATGAAGTCTTTCTGTTTTGTTTCGATAATACCGCTCCTTAAATACTGAACGGTGCCGACCAGCCCGATTAAAGCTATAGCAAAACTCGGCAATATAAGATGCTGGATTTTACTCAGCACATACTCGAAGGTGCCCGGCTGTATGCCCGCTCCAACCGAACCGCCTGTAGGAAACCAGCCAAGTGTATAGCCGAACAGCAGCAGCATTACTAAACCAAAAATAAATGTCGGTGTTGCGAAACCTAAGTATGTGTATCCTGTAATCAGACTGTCGAGCGGCGAGTCGTTCCATCGTCCTGAAATAAGGCCTAATGGAATACCGATTAAGTAAATTAATACTGCTGAGAATAATGACAGCCATATGGTATTCAGCATTCTGTCACCGATAACGTCAAGTACCGGCTGCTGTTTAAAGAACGAGTGCCCGAAATCTCCCTGCAGCATCGCAGCTATCCAGTCTCTGTACTGAATATACCAGGGATTGTTTAGTCCCATCTGTTCACGCAGACGTTCGATTTGTTCAATCGGCACTGTAGGGTCAATCAGACCGCTTAAGGCATCCCCCGGCATTAAAGAACCCAGGAAGAATACCAGAATACTTAGTAAAATAATTTGCGGAAACGATATAATTAACCGTCTAATAGTAAATTTTAACATTCAGCCTTTCACCCCTTTGCCGGCAGTGCAGCTTTGTGCGTTGCTGAAATATTAATCAGCGGCAATGCTCTGCCATCCTCATCTAAATATTCGTGAAAATGCTGGTCGTATTCTTCTTTTACCGACTGGCGAATATGCAGATTTTCATCGATTTTATCAACGTTCGTATCCGGAATCGCAGCGATCAGACGTTTCGTATAAAGGTGCTGAGGATTGCTGAAAATATCCTCTGCGGTGCCTTCCTCGACGAGGCGTCCCTGATACATAATACCGATATGCTGACACATGTGCCGGACAACCCCTAAGTCGTGCGCGATAAACAGCATTGTCAAGTCCAGCTCTTCTTGAATATCCTGCATAAAGTTTAATACCTGCGCCTGGACCGACACGTCGAGTGCAGATACAGGCTCATCGGCAATAATCAATTTCGGGTTCAGTGCGATTGCCCGTGCTACACCGATTCTCTGCCGCTGTCCGCCTGAAAATTCGTGCGGATATTTATAAAGCGAGCCCGGCGGCAGCCCTACTTTTTGGAGCAGATCCAAAACTTCTGCAATCAGTTCATCTTTAGTACGTTTGTGATAATTTCTAATCGGCTCACTCACGATATCAAATACACGCTTACGTACATTTAAAGAAGAGTACGGATCCTGGAAAATCATCTGGATTTCTTTGCTGTTTTCCACTGACTTCCCGCTTCCGCTGATTGCTTTGCCATCGAAAAGAATCTCCCCTTCCGTTATATGATTCAAGCCGATGACTGCTTTGCCTGTTGTTGTTTTCCCTGATCCCGACTCTCCAACGAGACCGTATGTAGTGCCCTGCGGAATATTGAGTGAGACTCCGTCAACAGCTTTAACGTGGTCTTTAACTGTATTGAAAAAACCGCCTTTTATCGGGTAGTACACTTTTAAATTATTTATTTCGAGCAGGTTATTCATTCCTTCACCTCTTCTGCGCCATTTTCCATTTGCTCCTGTTCTACTTGAAGTCCGATATCAGGGTCCGATTTTAAATAGAAGTCTTTATAGCACGTGCAGCGTACATAATGCTCCGGGCTGATTTCCCTAAGTTCTGGATTATGTTCATGGGCTTCAGCCGGAATCCACGGAATCCGTGGCGCAAAACGGCATGAGTCTCTATCCATTTTATTCAGTGCAGGCACGACCCCTTCAATAACATGAAGTCTGCTTCCCATCTGCTCTTCATGCGGCAGTGAGTTTAGCAGAGAACGCGTATACGGATGTTTAGGATATTTAAATAATTCTTTAACCGGTGCGATTTCCACAATCTGGCCGGCATACATTACAGCTACCCGATCTGCCATTTCCGCCACAACACCGAGATCATGCGTAATCAGCAGTACTCCCGAGTTAAGATCTTCCTGCAGTTCTCTGATTAAGTCGAGAATCTGCGCCTGAATTGTTACATCCAGCGCCGTCGTCGGTTCATCTGCAATCAAGAGCCGCGGTCTGTTCGCAATTGCAATTGCGATTACAACACGCTGGCGCATTCCTCCTGAAAGTTCATGAGGGAATGCTTCCCCGACACGTTCCGGATTTGGAATGCCTACTCTCGACAATAACTCTATTGCATAGCTTTCTCTTTCACTTTTAGCTTTCGTCTTATGTATTTTTAAAGTCTCCATAATCTGAAGCTTTATTTTCATTAACGGGTTCAGTGCAGTCATGGGATCCTGGAAGATCATGGCCATCTCTCCGCCGCGTATAGTGTTCATCTTTTTCTCATTAATTTTAAGAAGGTCTTTACCTTCAAAATCCACCTGGCCTTCAATACGTGCATTCCTGTGAAGCTTCATTAATGAAAATGCCGTTGCACTTTTCCCCGATCCGGACTCCCCGACAAGTGCCACTACTTCATTCGGCTGAATATCCAGTGACACACCGTCCACAGCGGGGTAATATGTCCCGTCTATTTTAAAGGATGTCGTCAAATTTTTAACGCTCAGAAGCTCTTCTCCCACTTAAATCACCTTAACTTTCCCTTTGTTAAAAATAAGTCTCAATTTTTCAAATTATGTAAATTCTCGTGTTTGTTTTTCTATTGTATAAAGACACTGTCAAAAAGGCAATAATAATTATCTAAAAATTATAAAATTTCTGCATGTAATTTATTAATATACATCTATGCATAATCGTTTGCACCTTTATTCTATGAGACCGCTTTCAATAATGCAAGCGTTTTCAGCAATTATTTTTTCCCTACTATACTTTATGAATTTTTTCATGTAAAATGAATGTATAAAATACGTTAAATCGGAGGCTTCTCACTGATGAGATATCTCGTTACATTTTTATGGGCATTCATGCTCACTCAGATGGTCAACTTTATACTTAACAGTCTTGCAGGCGGCGGCCCGTTAAACTTCTGGATTGGTGTTGTTTTAGCGGTACTTATTACATTGACAATCTTTGTCCTTGACGGATTGAATAAAATGTCAGCTGATCCTAATGCCGGCGACGAACACTAAACTGGATTTCATATGAAATCCGGTTTTTTTATTTGTATTTTTTAACTTTACTGTAAAACGGGTATAATTATTTTATAATCACTTTTACCTTTTTTGGGGGTATTTTAATATGAAAAAATTTATCATGTCGATCGACCAGGGCACAACGAGTACGAGAGCTGTACTTATCGACCGGGAAGGAAATATTGCCGCTTCAAATCAGCGGGAGTTCACACAGCACTTTCCGCGTTCCGGCTGGGTGGAGCATAATGCAAACGAAATATGGAGTTCTGTCTTGTCTGTAGTTGCCGGAGTCATGATAGAAAATAACATCACACCGGCTGATATCGATTCAATCGGTATTACAAATCAGAGGGAAACCGCAGTAGTCTGGGATAAAAATACCGGTCTTCCAATTTATAATGCTATCGTCTGGCAATCCAGACAGACCGCCGATATTTGTTTTGATTTGAAAGAACAGGGATATGAAGCGCTTTTCCGGGAAAAGACAGGACTTGTAATTGACCCTTATTTTTCAGGCACTAAAATTAAATGGATTCTCGACAACGTTGAGGGTGCCATGGAAAAAGCAGAAAACGGCGACCTTTTATTCGGTACGGTAGACAGCTGGATTATATGGAAATTCACTGAAGGTGCTGAACACGTTACAGATTATACAAACGCGAGTCGGACACTTCTATATAATATATACGAGCTAAAATGGGATGAAGAACTTTTATCTATCTTAAATATTCCGAAGAAGATGCTGCCGGAAGTAAAATCTTCAAGCGAAATATACGGCTACACGACAAAGTCCCACTTCTTCGGTTACAACATTCCCATTGCAGGTATCGCGGGCGATCAGCAGGCAGCCTTATTCGGCCAGACGTGCTTTAATGAAGGCGATGCGAAAAATACTTACGGAACCGGCTGTTTTCTGCTTCTGAATACAGGTGAAGAACCGACATCCAGCAACAATGGCTTGTTAACGACGATTGCTGTCGGCATCAACGGCAAGGTGAATTATGCACTGGAAGGATCTATTTTTGTTGCGGGCAGCGCGATTCAGTGGCTGCGTGACAACCTCGAATTTTTCAGCGACTCAAAAGTAAGCGAACAATATGCTAGGCAAGTAGATTCGTCTGAAGGTGTATACGTCGTGCCCGCCTTTACCGGACTCGGTGCGCCATACTGGGACTCGGAAGCGCGGGGTACCATGTTCGGTCTGAGCCGGGGGACAACTAAAGCGCATATCAGCCGGGCAACACTTGAAGCTGTCGCCTATCAGACAAAAGATGTTCTCGATGCGATGCAGCTCGATGCCGGTATAGAAATCGACAGGCTGCGAGTGGACGGCGGCGCTTCAGCTAATAACTTCCTTATGCAGTTTCAGTCTGATATGCTGCAGACCAAGGTTGAGCGTCCCGCAATTTTGGAATCGACTGCGCTCGGAGCTGGTTATCTCGCAGGCCTTGCCACAGGTTTCTTTCTGTCACAAGAAGCTCTGCAGGAACTCAGTAAAACCGATTCAACATTCAATCCGCTGATGGATAACAATAAACGGGATACACTCTACCGCGGCTGGCAAAGTGCAGTCCGCGCGACTCAGATGTTTAAGACAGATGAATAATCCGAATTTAAAAACAGGAGGAGAATTATGTTAAACGCACTTACACGTAAACATCAGCTTGATCACATGTCGAAATTTGAATACGATTTACTTATAATCGGCGGCGGAATTACGGGAGCCGGAATTGCACTCGATGCATCGATGCGCGGACTGAATGTCGCCCTGGTAGAGATGCAGGATTTCTCAGAAGGTACGAGCAGCAGAAGCACGAAATTAATTCACGGCGGACTCCGGTATTTAAAACAAATGCAGGTTAATGTTGTCAGGGAAACTGGCCGTGAACGAGCCATTGTTTATGAAAACGGTCCGCATGTCACAACACCCGAATGGATGCTGCTGCCTTTTCATAAAGGCGGTACATTCGGCGAGTTTACAACGAGCCTCGGACTGAAAGTCTACGATTCTCTTGCCCAGGTCGATAAAAACGAACGCCGCAACATGCTCACAAAACAAGAAGTTATCGAACGGGTTCCTAATATTAAAAGTGACGGACTCCGCGGCGGCGGTCACTACGTGGAATATAAAACTGATGACGCGAGACTCACTGTTGAAGTAATGAAGAAAGCCGCTTCCTACGGTGCAGATGCAGTCAACTACGTGAAAGCAGACGGATTTTTATATGATAACGGTACGGTTACAGGAATTAAAGCCAAAGATGTTCTGAGAAACGACACTTATGAAATTAAAAGTAAAGCAGTCGTTAATGCAACCGGCCCCTGGGTCGATGAAGTCCGCGCGAATGACCAGGCGGGCCGGCAGACTAAAAAGCATTTAGTTCACACTAAAGGTGTTCACATCGTCTTTAAACAAGAGGATTTCCCGTTAACCCAGGCTGTTTATTTTGATACAAAAGATGACGGCCGTATGATTTTTGCTATTCCGCGGGCCGGCAAAACCTACGTCGGTACAACAGATACATTTTACGGTGAAAATAAAGCCAGGCCGAAAGCTGAGACTGAAGATAAAGCTTATTTGGTCGACGCGATTAATTTTATGTTTCCAACCTTAAATATAGATATATCGATGATCGAATCCTCGTGGGCCGGTATTCGTCCGCTTATCCAATCCGGCAGTAAAAATGCTTCGGATATCTCACGCAAAGATGAAATCTGGCACAGTACAAGCGGGCTCATTACAATCGCAGGCGGCAAACTTACCGGCTACCGCCATATGGCTGAGGAAATCGTGGATGAGGTTGCAGAGTATTTGAAAAAACATCATAAAATGAACGTTAAAAAAGTTTCAACTAAAAATGAACCAGTTTCCGGAGGCGATGTCGGCGGCAGTGTCGGCTATCAGAACTACGTTGACAACATAAGCCGTAAAGCGCCGAGTTACGGTCTTACACTCGATGAAGGTCATATGCTCGCCATGAAATACGGCAGCAATGTCGAAGCAGTTTATCAATATGCAGGCATTACAAACGATAATCACGAAAAATACAGTCTGCCGAAACCCTTATATGCGGAAGTAATTTACGGTATACTTCATGAAATGGTAATCAAGCCGGCTGACTTTTTCGTACGCCGTTCAGGCAAACTTTATTTTGAAATCGAGGATGTCGTAAAATACCGCAGCGGTGTTGAACAGCTCCTGCAGGATACCTTAAGCTATGATGACGAAACCCGCAATCAATTCTCCCGGGAACTCGATGAAGCGATTGAAGATACCAGAAAATAATAGATTATACTGCCTTTAGGCCGGCCGGGTGCGAATCTGCACCCGGTTTTTTTCTTTTGGGGAAGGGTTGGCGATAGTTCGGGTTGGGGGGTTGAGGTCCTTATGAAACCCGATTATGCCGATCCCAGCGCCGGCGGATACACATGATACCCGTTCATGCCAACCCCAGTGCCCGCGGATACGCATGACAACCAATCATACAAACCCCAGTGCCCGCGGATACGCATGACAACCAATCATACAAACCCCAGCGCCCGCGGATACACATGACACCCGATCATACAAACCCCAGTGCCGGCGGATACATATGACAACCAATCATACAAACTCCAGTGCCGGCGGATACTTATGAAACCAGTTCGCGCCAATCCTCTCCTTACAAATCACCAAAATAATTATGAATGAATAATTTTATCTTTATATCTCTGCGTACTTCTTATCACGGATAACTGTTGATTAAAATTACTGTATTTCAAAGTATAATATGTAGAATTCCCTTTTTTAACACTGCAGCAATGTTTTTTCAAAGCACAAAATACAGTATTTTTATTAATTTTATAATCAATCAATTGCAGCAATGACAATCTCGTCATTGGATGACTAGGAAACAAGTATTTATAATCAAACATCGCTCGCACTAAATGGGTTTCATAGCTTTCTATGCTCCCGCAATCAGAGCATTTAAACTGAAATTTACCTTTAAGTAAATTAAAACTTGAGCAATGTCCGCAATATATCCCGTGTTTAAGTTCAGAAATATTAATAAAGTCAGCAGTGTCGGGCTTTGAGGTAATGGAATTCTTTATCAGCTGGACAATGTTTTTGGCATTATTTCCTATCGTCTCGTTTCGAAAACTCCTGAGGTAATTTTTCAGCTGAGTCCTCATCACTGCCTGATTATGCATTTTTTCATTGTCAGATGTAAAATTAAAATCATCATTCGGAAAAATAACTTTACTATCTGTATAAAAATCCAGAGAACTTTTATTTCCTAGACTCACTATTTTATTTTTCGCCCGGTTAAGCTGGATAAAAGGATCACTTTCCATCTGTCTGTTATTTTTATGCCAGCTGTTATTATCATACCTGTAATCTCCGGTGAGGTTTTTCACTTCGTTAACCACAATTCTGCTATCCATAACTATAATACTGTCGTACTGTGTTACCGAATTATTTATATGCAGGTAAAGATCTCTATGAATATATAAATTGTTATGCCCTATAAAATCAAATATTTCATCGTATAAACATTCTCCTTCAAATCCTTTTTCCAAATTAGACAACTGATATTTTTCATTGTTCGTCAGTTCTTTACGTTTGGAAAGTGCAATGTAATAAAGTAACTCGATTGGTTTTTCACGACTATTTAAAAACATTATTATTCCTCCTATAAAAAAAGTCCTCTTACCCTATATATAGGCGAGAACCCTGTTTTTCTTTTAAAAAAGTTACTTAAACACAAAAATAGCAAAACTGGTTTACTTTTTACACAAACAAGGTTATTTTTGTAATTAAATGTATGTACATATTTTGTATAAACTATATATTTAGTCGTTAGAACGAGGTATATTTAAATTTTGAGGTCATATAAATAGGTTTAGATTATTTTTTTAAATTTGGATTGATATGAAATTTGGTCATGCCAATCCAAAAGGTTCCGGATACATATGAAACCCAATCATACAAACCCCAGCACCGGCGGATACACATGACAACCGTTCATACAAACCCCAGTGCCGACGGATACACATGACAACCGTTCATACAAACCCCAGCGCCCGCGGATACACATGACAGCCATTCATACCAATCCCAGCGTCCGCGGATACACATGACACCCAATCATGCCAATCCCAGCGCCCGCGGATACTTATGAAACCAATTCATGCCAATCCCAGCGCCCGCGGATACATATGATACCCAATCATGCCGACCCGCCCTAGCAATCAGCGCCATCCACCCCCAAAAACAACAAAAAACCTCCTGAAATCAAAGTTTCAGGAGGTTTTCATCTTACTTACTCAATATCGAATACTAATTCATCGTTTATATAGTCTGCTTTAATATGCAGTCCTTCTGTCATATCGGCTGCAATGAGTTTTCTTGCGAGCGGTGTTTCGATATGTTTTTGAATAAACCGTTTCAGCGGACGTGCGCCAAACTGCGGTTCATAGGCGCTTTTAGCTACCCAATTTTTAACGCTTTCAGTTACTTCTAGAGACATGTGCTGTGCAGCAAGCCGTCTGTTTAAGTCTGCAATTAGACGGTCGACAATTGCGCCCATATTTTTCTGAGTTAGTGGACTGAACATAACAATGTCATCCATCCGGTTTATAATTTCAGGTTTAAAGTACTGATGCACTTCACTCATGACGATATCTTTCGTTTCATCGCTCAGTTCACCGTCGACAACTACTGTATCGAGCAGGTGCTGTGACCCGATATTCGATGTCATGATAATGATTGTGTTTTTAAAGTTGACGCTGCGGCCTTTGGAGTCAGTCAGACGGCCTTCATCAAGGAGCTGAAGCAGAATATTAAATACATCGGAGTGCGCTTTTTCCACTTCGTCCAGCAGAATAACTGAATACGGCTGGCGGCGGATTGCTTCTGTTAATTGACCGCCTTCTTCGTGGCCGACATATCCCGGCGGTGCCCCGATCAGTCTTGAAACCGAATGTTTCTCCATATACTCACTCATATCAATACGGATCATATGTTTTTCCGAGTCGAACATCGTTGCAGCGAGTGCTTTCGCAAGTTCCGTTTTCCCGACACCTGTCGGTCCTAAGAACAGGAAACTCCCGATTGGTCTGTCCGGATCTTTAATACCCGCACGAGCTCTGATAACAGCATCGGCAACGAGATCAACCGCTTCGTCCTGGCCGACCACACGCTCGTGAAGTATATCCGATAATTTAAGCAGCTTATCTTTTTCTGTTTCGACGAGTTTCGTTACCGGGATACCTGTCCACTGGCTGACGATAAATCCGATTTCCTCTTCGGTTACGACTTCTCTGATAATACGATCTTCATCGACTGAATTTTCCATTTCTGTTTCGTATTCAGCGAGTTCTTTTTCAAGCTGCGGCAGTTTGCCGTGGCGGAGTTCCGCTGCACGTTCCAGCTCATAGTTATTCTCCGCTTCTTCCAGTTCCTGACGTACTTTATCGACTTCGGCACGTTTGTCATTCACTCTGCCGATTTGTTCTTTTTCTTTCTCTACTTTGTTCTGCAGTGTTGCCTGTTCTTCTTTAATATCGCTGAGTTCTGTCTGCAGTTCTGCCAGACGATTGGCTGATACTGTATCTTTCTCGCCTTTTAAAGCTTGCTCTTCAATTTCAAGCTGCATCACGCGGCGATTAATCTGATCCAGTTCAGTCGGATTAGAGCCCATTTCTGTACGGATTGTCGCACTGGCCTGGTCCATGAGATCGATTGCTTTATCCGGTAAAAAACGGTCGGTAATATAACGGTCTGATAATTCTGCCGCCGCAACAAGCGCACGGTCGGTAATTCTTACACCGTGGTGCACTTCATAACGTTCTTTCAGTCCGCGGAGAATTGAAATCGTATCTTCGACGTCCGGTTCAGGCACCTGAACTTTCTGGAAACGTCTTTCAAGTGCAGAATCTTTTTCAATATACTCCCGGTATTCATTAATCGTTGTCGCACCGATACAGTGCAGCTCGCCTCTTGCGAGCATCGGTTTCAGCATATTTCCGGCATCCATCGCCCCGTCCGTTTTACCGGCACCGACGAGCATGTGTATTTCATCGATAAAGAGAATAATCCTGCCGTCGGATTCTTTAACTTCTTTTAATACTGCTTTTAACCTTTCTTCAAATTCACCGCGGTATTTCGCCCCCGCTACAAGTGATGTTAAATCGAGTTCAAATACTGTTTTGTCGAGAAGGCTTTCGGGCACATCTTTACGCACTATGCGCTGAGCAAGTCCTTCGACGATTGCTGTTTTACCAACACCCGGCTCCCCGATTAAAACCGGATTATTCTTGCGTTTACGGCTCAGTATCCGAATCGTATCGCGGATTTCCTCATCCCGGCCGATTACCGGGTCTACATTGCCGTTTCTCACCTCTTCGACAAGGTCGCGCCCGTATTTTTCAAGTACTTCATATTGGTTTTCCGGATTTTGTGTTGTCACATGATTTCCCCCTCTGATTTTCTTAATGATTTCTGTAATAATGTCCGCTTTATTTCCAACTGCTTCTTTTAATATATTATCTTCTTCAAGAGCTGCTAAAAGCAGGTGCTCCTGGGAGATAAACGAATCTTCCATGGCAGTCATCTGTTTTTCCGCACTGCTGTACAGCCGAGAAAAACCGCTAGACATATAGACACCGTATTCAACGCTGTCTCCGGTTACTGCATTATAAGTTTTTAATTTCCTGTCGTATTCTTTAATAATATCTGCTGTATTAATGTTTGCACGTTCCAGTATATCTGCACTCATGCTTTCATCTGCTGTCAGCATAGCTTTTAATACTGCTTCCAGTTCAATGGACTGCAGCTTAAGCTCAACTGAATACTGCTGTGCACGTTCGATAACGTTTTGTACTTTTAAAGTCATTTTATTAATATCCAATTTACTTCACCTCAGCTAAGTAAAATTAAGGTCATAAATGTTTGACCTTTTTTGACCATAACTTAATTATACTCTTTTTCTTCTTTAAATCAAGTAATTAATAGCAATATTGTCGAATTTATCATATATTTATTGATGGATATTTAAGGAGGAATTTTAAAGTTGGATATTATCACTACTATTAAATATGTATTTCTTGGTCTTCTCCAGGGGCTTACTGAACCGATTCCTGTGTCATCAAGCGGACACTTGGTCATTGCACGTGAACTGTTCGGCATTGAAGCTTCGGGCCTGTCGTTTGAAATATTTTTAAATACAGCTTCGCTGATTGCAATACTCGTTGTTTACCGAAAAGATATTATCAGTATTCTTCAAAATTTATGGAGATTTGTTTTTAAGGGTGCAAGAGATAACGACGCAGTGACCGATTTTAAATATACAATTTGTCTTATTATTGCTACGATTCCGGTCGGCGTTGCGGGTCTGTTATTAAAAGATGTAATCGGCGACAATATTTCTGTTGGTTTCGTCGGCGTTATGCTGTTATTTACCGGTCTTGCGCTCTGGTTTATTAAAAATAAACGCGGAGAAAAACGCGACGGTGACATCACTGTTAAAGACTCAATTATCGTGGGTCTCTCACAATGTATTGCTTTGACACCCGGGATCAGCCGCAGCGGAGCGACCCTTGTCGGTTCTATTGCAGTCGGCTTAAGTCAGAAGAATGCACTGCGTTTTGTATTCCTTTTATATATTCCAGTTTCTCTCGGTACAGCTTTGCTTTCTGTCGGTGACATAGTAAACGATCCGAATATGAATACTTTATGGCTTGCCTATCTGCTCGCCTTTATCGTAACGGTTATCGCAACATACTTTGCAGTTAAGTGGCTGCAGAATGTTATGGAAAACGGCAATTTGATTTATTTTGCTTATTATTGTTTTGTACTCGGCGCATTTTCAATCCTGTATCAGTTAATATGGGCATAAAAAAGACCGCGAAGAATATCTTCGCGGTCTTTCCTTTTGTAAATAGATTTAGCTGACGCCAAGTGCGATTTTTGCATAGCGTGTCATTTTGTCCTTATCCCATGGCGGGTTCCAGACGATTGCTATCTGCACATCTTTGACTTCAGGCAGTTCGAGCAGCGAGTGTTCTACCTGTCCCATAATTTGCGGTCCCATCGGGCAGCCCATTGAAGTTAAAGTCATTTCCACACCTGCGTTACCTTCGTCATCAAGGTTTACACCATAAACTAAACCAAGGTTCACTATATCTATACCAAGTTCGGGGTCAATAACATTCTCTAACGCACCGTACATGCTTTCTTCCATTGCTTTATCCAAACTTATCACTCCTTACTGTAGTGTATGTACCATAACTATAACAAAAATTATACATTCAATAAATATAAATGCTATTATTAAGAAGAAACATTTTAATTAAACACATACAAAAGGGAGATTTATATGGACAAGCATTTAATCTGTTTAGATTTAGACGGCACTTTGCTGACGGATGAAAAGACAATTACTCCGTTCACAAAAGAAGTGCTTACAACACTTAAGCAACAAGGGCACGAACTGATGATCTCTACCGGGCGTCCCTACCGGGCAAGTGTTCCATACTATAAAGAATTAAAAATGACGACTCCTGTCGTTAACTTTAACGGTGCATTTGTTCACCATCCGACCGATTTCAATTTCAAGATAAAACATGAAACTCTCGATCTTGATGTTACTAAAGAAATTGCAAAAAAAGTACCGGAACTCAATATAAAAAATATTGTTGCCGAAGTTAAGGATAATATATATATACACTATCACGACAGCGTACTGTTTGATGCTTTTAAAATGGGCGATCCTAAAATCAGCGTCGGCAATTTATACGAAACTGTAAATGAAGATGTCACAAGTATTCTCGTACAGGCTGAAGAATCTGAAATGCCTCACATACGGCAAACGCTTGATGAACTGTTTGCGGAAGTTATCGAACAGCGCCGCTGGGGTGCACCTTATCCGGTCCTTGAAATCATTAAAAAAGGTATCAATAAAGCTGTCGGTGTCGACTACGCCAGAGAGTTTTTAAATATTCCGGCGAACCGCACTATCGCTTTCGGTGATGAGGATAACGATACTGAAATGCTTCAGTATGTTGAGCACGGTGTTGCTATGAAGAATGCCATCGACGACATCAAAGGAATTGCAAACTACGTTACTGAAACAAACAACAACAATGACGGCATTGGTCATTTCCTGAATGACTTTTTTGACCTGCGCCTGAAATCTTAAGGGGGAAATAGTTATGAAACTTATAATCGACAGCTGTTCAGATCTGTCTCTCAGTAAAGCACAGGAACTTGATGCTGATGTTTTACCTTTAACGATACAGATTGAAGATAAAAGCTACCTCGATCAGCTTGAAATTACGAGTGAGGAAGTGATTCAGGCTATCAAAGACGGCAAGCGTCCGATGACCAGCCAGCCGAATCCGGATGCATTTGAAAAACTTTTCAAAAAATATACTGACCAGGGTGAAAGTGTTATTTACATCGGGTTTTCAAGCAATCTGTCAGGAACATTCCAAAGTGCTGTAATCGGCCGTGATCTAGTGCTTGAAGAAACACCTGACGCCGATATTACAGTTATCGACACGCAGTCTGCGAGCTACGGTGCAGGACTGATTGTCGAGCGGACAGCCGAATATATTGCCGAGGGAGATGACAAGGAAACGATTATCTCGAAAGTGAAGTCGGACCTTGAATATATCAGACATCTGTTTACAGTTAACGATTTGAACTATTTAGCTGAAGGCGGCCGTTTATCTAAAGGCTCAGCCTTTCTCGGCGGACTGTTAAACATTAAACCGCTGCTTCATATTGAAGAAGGGAAGCTGGTCCCTCTCGAAAAACACAGAGGTATTAAAAAAGTATTCAAACGCATGGTCGAACTTGCAAATGAAGAAGGTGCTTCCGGCCATGGACATATCGTTCATGCTGATGCAGAGAAATCTGCAAATGATTTAAAAAAGCAACTGCTTGAAAAGACCGGTCTTCAAACAATTGATATTTCCAGTATTGGACCGACAATCAGTTCACATACAGGCGACGGCACCATCGCCCTTTTCTATTTTAAAGACGGTAAATAATATGACTAGAGTTATAGTAGTTGGAGGTGTAGCAGGCGGTGCCACTGCTGCATCTCAACTCCGCCGTTTAAATCCCGATATAGAAATCGTTATTTACGAACGCTACCGGGACATCAGTTACGGTTCCTGCGGCATGCCGTATTATATCGGCGGCGATGTTGAAAAATGGGACAGCCTTACGAATATGACACCTGAGAAATTTAGAGATAGAAATATTTTTGTGAAGACGGAACACGAAATCACTGCTGTAAATTCTAAAGAAAATACAGTTACTGTATACGATAAAAACAGCGATACAGAGTTTACCGATTCGTATGATTACCTAATTTTATCTCCTGGAGGCTCACCGAAAAAACTACCTGCAGTAAAAGATGCAGCACAGACATTTTCACTGCATAAACTGGCAGATCTGGATTATATCGTGAAGTTTATAAAAGAGAATAATATTAAAGAAGCTGTCCTTGTCGGTTCAGGATATATTGGACTCGAAGTTACCGAGAACTTAACGAAGCGGGGCATTAAGGTCACAATGCTTCAGCACGATGAACAGATTTATAAAAATATCGAAGCGGATATGAACGGAGTACTTTATGAAGCCATGACCGAACAAGGCGTCACGCTGAAACTGAATACGGAAATTGACTATGTTGATGGCGGTAAAGCAGTATTATCAAAAGGTGAAACAATCGATGCACCGCTCATTATTACAGGTGTCGGCATCACACCGAACACAAAGTTTTTAAACAGCTCGAACATTACTTTAAAAGACGGTCTTATTCCTATTAATAAAAACGGACAGACGAATATCGATAATATATATGCGCTCGGCGATGCTGTGATGACTCACTTCCAGCATGTACCTGAGATGAATATCCAGTCCGCCCTGGCCTGGCCTGCTCACAGACTGGCCCATATTATTGCAAACCAGCTTGCCGGAGACCGTTCAATTACACACGAAGGCCTGCTCGGCACAAACATTGTGAAGTTTTTCGATTACAATATTGCGACTTTCGGTTTATCGGAAAAAGATGTCGCTGAAATTCCTCACTTTACAGTCGATCAGAAACAGAAAAATAAATCCGGCTATATGAAGGATGCCTCACCGATTCATATACGAGTCTACGTCTCTAAAGGCAGCGGACTTATACTAAGAGCTGCAGTCGTCGGGACAGAGGGTGTTGATAAACGTATCGATGTCTTATCGGCCCATACCCGTCTCGGCGGCACGGTATACGACTTAATTAATATCGAAATCGGATATTCACCGCCTTTCTCCAGTCCGAAAGATGTAATTAATATGATCGGTTATAAAGCGATTGAAAAAGCTGAAGACTTATAAATATTAAAAGCCGCATTCCGTTGAAGGAGTGCGGCTTTATTGTTATTTATTTTTCTCTGTCTTTCATTCTTTTTGCTTTATTTTTTCTGCTGCGGCTCGCTGCCACCCAGACAAAGACTGCAAATATACCAAAGATTAAAACTGCTGCGTATAAGTATCCATTGTTAAAGCCTGCTTCTTCAATTATCGAATACAGTTCTGTTTCTTCTCTGTCGAGCACAGTGATATATTCTCCATCATGCGGGCGAATCATATCTCCAATGAGCATACCGCTCAGTACTTTCCCTTCTTCTTCAGCTGTCTGCTCCATCGTATTACTTTTTGTTTCAGCTGTATTATTTACATTCAGTATGTAGTCCACATCAGCTGTATAATATTTAACCAGATACTGCCCGTCTTCGTTTAATATCGTCTCAGTTTCTGATTCCGGAGCCAGCATAATTTCGTGATTCCTGTAAACTACAGCGATATTCTCAAGATACTCAATAACTTCCTTATCGCTTCTGAAATCCATTTGCGGATGCACTTCCGGATAGCTGCTGCCGTTAAAGGCAACTTCTGTGCCGTATGTCATCGCACTCGGTCCGCGGTAGGCGTATAAATAGTTCGCCAGCTGTTGTATTCTCGTACCCGGAAACATATTTTGTTCTGCAGCACTGTGCGTGAATCTTTCTGAGAACCAGTGGTCTGCCATAATCAGCTGTTCATCTTCCGGAAATTCGGGAATTTCCTGATCAATGCCGCCGTATGTCTGTGCGAGATCAGCTCTGAATCCTTCTCTCGCTATAGTGTCAAACCCTTCAGCGGTTATTTCTTCAGTCGATAAAATCCCGTAAGTATCAATATTTTCAGGTAAAAATTCTTCAGCATTCAATCCATCCTGATTCACAAACATGCTGATACCGTCAACATCGTAAGTATCTGTAAATTCCTGAACCATTGCACGGTATGTTTCCTGGTTGCCGGCATCATTCAGGTCGATAATCTCCCGCCCAATATCTTCATAATATTCTTCCTGGATAGTATTAAATGCGGGAGTTTCCAGTGCTGTATAATCGTCTGTTGCAACAGCCGGCATATCGACAATGACTTTTAATTCAAGTTCATGAGCTTCGGCAAGCAGGTTTTCAAAATCTTCCGGACTGCCGTAGGCTTCAGAAATAGAGGCGTAATCTGTAACATCGTAGCCGAGATAATCATCTTCGGCACGTTCTGCCACCGGCGACAGCATAATTGTATTAAAGCCCATATCCTTAATATACTCGAGATACGGAACGATGCCGTCAAAATCCCCGCCGAACGGATAATAAGGATCTCCGTCTTCTGTTACGCCAACGTCATTTGACGTATTATTATTTAAAAAGCGGTCGACAGTAATCATATAAATTCTGTCATATGTATTCTCTTCGGCTGATACTGTATGACTGCTCATAAACAGCACTGCCAAAATCATGCTCACAAGCGCTAGTATTCTCTTCATAATTTTATCCTACCTTTTATTCGTATAGTAATCAGTATACTAAATTTCAGTTCTTTAAGACTCCGTTTCACTAATTGTTCATAAATTTTATTTTAACACAGAACATATAAAATACCGGCCCGTTAAAATTTAACAGGCCGGCATTAAGATTATTCATTTGTTTTAGAAGCTCAGCATACCTAGAGGCAGCATTGCACCCATAATAACTGTCGCAATAATAAGTACAAGACAAACAATTAAAAGCCCGGTCGCTTTTCTGGAGTTTTTCTTCAGTCTTACAATTGCCATTTCCATAAATCCAACTGAAAGAATACCAAGCAGCGCTTTAATACCATACTGCATGTGCGAACCTGCATTGCTGATGCCTTCCATATTACCGACGTAAACCATAATCCCGCTGAATAATACAAGCAGATAGAACACTCTCAGCACCATGTGCAGAATAAATGCCGGTTTGTTTTCAGCAGTATTATTCTTTTTGTACATAGCGTAAACAGCTATAAATAATATAAATGAAACAATAATAGCTGTCAGGTGTAAATGTAACATCGTCTGATTCCCCCTCTACATTAATGTTTCCTGTAGTAGTATATCATGGAATGTTTACTCAATGTGTGTCGTTAATGTTCCAATTCCATCAATTGAAACACGTACTGTATCTCCTGCTTTTAAGAAGCCTGTCGGATCCATGCCCGCCCCGACTCCTGCAGGGGTACCTGATGCAATAACATCTCCCGGCTGCAGTGTCACATATTTCGACAATTCTGCAACGAGTTCATCAATCTTTCTTACCATTAATGAAGTGCTGCCGTCCTGACGGATTTCATCGTTCACTTTAGTAACGATTGTCGTGTCCTGCGGGTTTGGAATTTCATCTTTAGTAACGATATAAGGTCCCATTGGAGTCGCCAGACTTTTCGATAAGAATGCCTGTTTGTGTGATTTCTGCAATTCCCTCGCTGAAATATCATTGACAATCGTGTAGCCGTAAATATAATCATAAGCCATCGAGCTGTCTATGTTTTTTGCTTCTTTCCCGATAACGATACCGAGTTCCCCTTCATAATCCAGCTCTTCTGTTACATCGCTGTAAGAAGATATTGTATCCTCATCACCGACGAGACTTGAGTTTGCTTTTGTGAATACATACAATTCAACTTCGCTCTTCATCTCTTCAGTGTGCGCTTTAAAGTTGCGGCCAAAACCGATTGTGTTATTCGGCGGTTTAACCGGCGCCATAATATTAATATCTTCAAACGGTGCCTTGTACTTATTTGCATTATCAGATGCTTCTGCACTTTCAACAAGCTTTCTGACAAGTTCCTGAAAATCCAATGTGTGGTACTCAGTAATACCTTCGAGCAATGTTCTCGGATAATCTTTAACATCACTGAAATCCTGGAATAAGAGCGGAATAATCCATGCACTGTCTTCACGTTTTACTTTGACACCATAATAATTCTTGTCTTCATATTCAAAAGTTAAAAATTTCATTGGACAATCTCCTTTGTTTTCTTTCATACAGTATAACAAATATTATTTAATTATTCCCGCTTCATTTTCTTATTTGTCTGAAAAGTCTGTTCTAGCGCCTGAATATTATAGGCAGCCATCAGATTTGCAAAGATAATAAGTAAGATATAGATTGCTGAAACGATGAAAAGCAGCATTTGGATTGAAATCTGTCCGTACATCGCCATACCAAAACCATAAAATACGAACATCATCAGAATATTGAATAATATATAGGAAGTTAATCCGTATTTACCCAGATTGTAAAACAGCTTAAACACCGGTTTTGGAACAGCGTCAGCAATATAGACAAGTATCATAAAATAACCGATTGCTGTAACAGGTCCGCCGAAGCCTTCACCAAGGGTTTCTCCTGTAATTGTACCGAGAGAAAGCACCTGCAGAAGCTTTACAGCGATACCGCCGGCGAGGAGCACCATAATGATGCCGCCGCTTATATACGGACTGTCTTTAATGAAGCCCGTAAAATTTAATTCTTTTAAGGCAATGCCGAGAAGCACTGACGGCAGAATTACAAAAACTGCGTTAAATATTCCGTCTGTGCCGATTCCTGTCAGTATATCAATATTCATATTGACCATTGCCAGATAATCCGTGCTCCTGTAGGTACTGATAAATTCATTCACCTGCTGAATACCTGAATACATGTGCTGAATATTGGAGTTCAGTCCTGTAATAATTTCAAGCACAACATTAAACATTAAATGCAGCGCAAATAGTATAAGCGATGCGGCAAGTGTTATAATCCAGTGGCGTCCCACAAATATTAAACCGATAAATGCCATTAGGATTACAAAAGGCAGCTGGTCAAAACCAAAGATCAGGACAGCATTCAGACTCAGGAGTACAAACGCAATGACAAGTACCTTAACCAGATGTTTTTTTCCTGTATAGCCGTACTGGCTGAGAAGATAGCCGATTATAATACTGATAAGCGGTATAACAGAACCGCCAGTAATAATATCGACGATATTAAAAACGTTCAGATCCCCGCCGAAGAAATATTCGAACGGATTGATTTCATTAAGCGGCATCATAAAATACTGCCCGCTGTGTATAAATAGTAAGAACAGCGACACTCCGCCGATAAAATATATGTTTCTATTTGAATTATTCAACTGGAATCGCCCCATAATCAAAAAAGTAAAGCACGGCTGTTACCGGCTTGTTAAGTGATGCCATTGCTGATTTCTTGTAAATATCCATCTGCGTACTGTATCTTTCACGAAGATCTTCATTTGTTAAATTCGTTCCTTTAACACGGTCTGTCTTGTAATCGATAATAATGTAATGATCTTCATATTCTAAAAGACAATCTATAATACCTTGAACAATCTGTTCGGGATGCTCCGCATAGCCGATTGCTTCCTGGCTCATTATAAAAGGCAGCTCCGTATAAATCCCCTCTTGTTCATTCAAAAGATCATTCATCATCTTATCATTGAAGAACCGCGCTGCATTTTCCTTCATCTTTTTAATATGCATCGTACTGAGAAGTTCATAATTTTCACTGTAGTTATCGATGAGCGTATCAATATAGGCGGTTTTTGCACTGTCCTTCATGACGCTGAGCGTCTGCCACTGGTGTATAATATGCATCATCATTTCGTGCATAATCGTCCCGAAAACCGGCGCTTCCAGCGAATTCTGAAGAAAATTCGGCTCGCGCAGATTTACTTCGCTTGTATGGCTGATAAACTCCGCGCCATCCGGAATCGTTTCATTTCTGCGTTTAATGGAAGTGACCGATTCCTTAGTTGTTACTTCGGTATCATCAGTATCGGGATAAGTATAAAATAACCGTTCCCGTACTTCCGGGATAATATCTGCTTTAAGCGCATCGATATCTTCGAGATCTGCGTATTCCGTCCGCTCATTTTCTTCCCCGGCCCGAAATTCTGTTTCCTTAACTTCAATATATGGAACCTGTGCCTGCATAACGACAGGCGCTAAAAAGTCCATGGCCGATTTCAGCTCCGCGCGTCTTTCAAAAGAAGGTTTTTCCATACTGCTGAAGTCATACTTATATTCCGCTTCACCTTTAAACATCAGCGGCAGATACAATTTCTCCTCCGCTCTTGTCAGCGCAACGTAAATCAGCCTTAATTCCTCACTCAGCTGCTCGATATTCAGGAAATCATTAGCAGCGAAGCCGTGAATACTGTCGTAATGGTAGTTCAGTTCATCATTAAAATTGTTAAAAACAATTCCAAGTTTCGGATGAACATAAACACGTGTCACTTTAGTGAGCGTATAGTTCTGTTTCAAATCGGCATAAATAACATGTTTAAACTCGAGCCCCTTCGAGCTGTGAATGGTCATCACACGTACCGCATCATCTGTATTCTCAAGTGAACCTTCTTCACCAAAATCCTTACCTTCGGAAATTAAGAAATCAATGTAGCTGATAAACTGATATAAGCTTGTATTATTCATCGATTGAAATTCCAGTGCTCTGTCAATCAGTCCATTCAGGTTAGCCCGTCTTGCTGAACCGCCGGCCAGACCGCTGAAAAATTCAAGTATATTCAGCTCAAAAAATATTTCCGAAATGAGTTCCGGCACACTTAAATATTTGGCATGAAGTTTAAGTTCACTAAACGTACTGATGAATTCTTCAGTTTTCCTTAATATATTTTCGTCACCGCTGTATTCAGTCAGAGCCTCGTATAAATATTTTTCTTCGGAAGAAATGCGGATTTGAGCAATTTCCTCCTCGCTGAAACCGAACATCGGCAGCCGCATCACACCTGCCAGATGATCATCCTGCAGCGGGTTGTCTATAAGTGATAAGATGCTCCGCATCGTTAAAATTTCAAACGTTTCAAAATATCCTTTATTAACGTCGATGCTGACAGGAATATCCGCCTTCTGGAATTCATGGCGCATGACGTCAGGCGCTAAGCGGTTTCTGTTTAAAATGACGATATCCTGATAAGCCGCGCCCCTTTTATACAGATCCTGCACGAGTTTAACAATCTGTTTAATTTCAAGCTCATCCGCTTCCCCGGATTTTAAACTCTTATCGTATATAACCGGCAGCACCTCAACAGGCGATTCGGGTTCTGCTGCCTCGATACCTTTAATCAGTTTTTCTTCATCCGTGTAATCAATTTCTCCGAGATCTTTATCCATAATATTTTCAAATATTAGATTTGTGGCATCGAGGATTTCTGCGCGTGAACGGAAGTTTCTGTTCAGCTGAATGAGTGTACCGCTGCCATCTTTATTAAAACGTTCGCTTTTGTCGATAAATAAATCCGGGGCAGCCTGTCTGAAACGGTAAATAGACTGTTTAACGTCACCGACCATAAACAGATTGCCATTCTCTTCTCCTCCGGACTTTAAGAGCTGGATAATCGCTTCCTGCACCCGGTTAATATCCTGGTATTCATCAATCATAATTTCTTTGAACTGCTCTTTGTAGCGGTTCGCAATTTCTCTGTCATCCGCAGTTAAAATATCAAGCGCATAATGTTCATAGTCGTTGAAATCCATCTCCCCTGCCGACTGCTTATCTTTCTTGTACTCGCTAATTACGTCCATGGCAATGCTGATCAGCTGATTATTCATGCCGTTCAGCGGACTGAGTTCCGCTCTCACATCTAAAAGCGTGTACTGCTTCAGCTTGCCGAGTTCCTGATACAAAGCGTTTGCAGGCTTATTATAGCGTTCATTTAAATCATTGCCGAAAGCTGCAGCACCTTTAATAAATGCATTTGTGCCTGTGACAAGTTTTGCCGGCGGAAGTTTAAAGTACCCTTCACGGCTGAAAGACTCGAGTGCCTGCAGCACATACTTGTGCATCACAGCCAGTTTTTCGTAGGCATCATCAACCGCTTTCTCTTTTAAGTCCTCATCGCGTTCGGCATTATCATACTCCGCTTTAAGCGTATAAAGATCCTCATCCAATTTCTTTAATTTACGGCCGATAACTGCTCTATAGCTGTCCAGAATCTCCGTCAGTTTATCCTCTGATATATACTGGTCAAACATGCTTCTTAGAAAAAGATCGGGCTCCTTCGTGGCGACTGCAACATGATAAAGGTCTGAGACAAGTTTATGAAGAGCAGCGTTATCCTTATTGCTCGTCACAAACTGATCAAGCTTTAAAAAGTCCTCATCAGCATTAACGTAAAATTGCTCCAGCACATTCGTAATTACTCTCTGCAGACGGATTTCCGACTCGACCTGGCCGAGTGTACGCATATCAGGCGGCAGTCCGATTGCATTATAATGCGTCTGGATTAAGTACAGACAGAAACTGTGCAAGGTCGATATATGCGCATCGTTCAGTTTAATAATCTCTTCGTTTAAGCGCGGATCAGGCGTTTCATTATAAGTCTCGCGGAGCGCCCGTTCGATTTTATCCTTCATATCTTTTGCGCTCTTATTAGTAAACGTTGAAACGAACACTTCATCTATAGAATAATTACCTTCGATAATATTCTGTTTAATCCGTTCAACGAGCACTGCTGTTTTCCCCGATCCCGCAGCTGCGGATACTAAGACATCCGAGCCTTTCGTCTCGATCGCTTTAGTTTGAGCTTCGGTAAATTTAACCATCGTGAACCTCGCTTTCAAATGCTTCGATATCCTCGTCCGTAATACGGTTCGTCCGGTAATCTTCCGCATTGATTAATTTATCTATATGGCAGGCCGCTTTAAAATCACAAAACTGGCACGGCAGGCCGCCGTTTGTATCGATCGGGTTCGCAAGCGTGTGCCCATCGTAGATTTCATCTGTCGCAGTTTTAAACTTCTCCATCACGTAAAGAGAATAATGTTTGAACATTTCTTCCGACAGCACCCGTTTTTTAGAATGACTGTTAAAAGTACCGTCTTTTTTCTCCTGCAACGGGAAGTATTCATTAATATTTTCAGTCTCTTCAATTAAATTTTCAAGCCCTTTGTTGCCGTCAATATTCGATACAGTGCTGTCTGCAACGAACAGACCTTTCGGTTTCAAAGCACTCTGGCGTTCTTTGTGTGCTTCATCTGCATCTTCTGCTTTAACTTTCGGTTCGTTAACATGGTAAAAGAGCATCGAGTTCGGGAAAATCTCACCGCCGAGCAGCTCTTCTGCTCGCTCCATCAGCACGTACATATACGTAATAATCTGCAGTTCGACGCCGTTCAGCACATCCGCCTTTCTTAAATCCCGGGCGCTCGATTTATAATCGATAATATTGACATACACTCTGCCGTCTTTTTTATACGTATCCACCCGGTCTATTTTACCGCGCAGAATAATTTTCTTACCATTTGGACTGGTGAGAATCAGCTCGCCCAGTTCATCTGATTTTTTGCCGAATACCGCTTCGATCAGCGTCATTTTATAATTGCCGAGCTTTTCAATATCTTTCATAAAGAGCAGGGTGGTCGTAATCGCCTGCACTGCTTTTTCCTTCAGCGATAAATAGTATTCCGAGCGTTCAAATATGCCGTAACTGATCGTTCTGAGTACCGTATCCACCGCATTTTTTACCGTACTTTTAATAATGTCATCATCGTGCTGCAGCGTCATCCCGAGATCCGCCGCAACTTTTTCCAGTGCATTATGGTAAAGGTTACCGATTTCAAGCGGTCTTACCGTATGATTCTGTCTGACATTGAGCTTCAGGCCGTAATTTGAGAAATGCTGGAAATTACAATTGAAATATGACTGAAAGCGCGACACACTGGCTTTCATTTCTGAGCCGTACAGCGCTTCTGCGGTCGCGCTGTTAATTTTTCGCGCTTTATTATCATAAGTCAGGTTTCTGGTCAGACGGTTAATTACCGCCTGTCTGTCTCCCGATTTAAGCAGCTGATAGACAGAGATAAAGTGTCTGTACTGCGGCACACTGCTTAAATCATGAAGATATTCTTTGCCCGTTGACATCAGCTGGCGGAGCTTAAAATGTTCCAGCGCTTCCATGCTGCGCAAGCTTGAAATCAGCCGGATTGAGTTTTCCACGTCGTAATGCGCCGTTTTCCGGTAAGTAAAGTTCAAGACCCGTTCATCCTCAGCCGGCAGAAATTCTGCAACAAACGGGCTGATTTTAGTCGCTTCTTTGTTTTGCAGGGTCGATGACCAGCTGATAAACAGTCCTTCTGTCGGACGTGTGACACCGAGATAAAAGACAAAGCGTTCATCCTGTGCAAGTGTTCTTGCACTTGGTGACAGCGTAATGCCTCTCGTTCCGAGAACGAGTTTTTCTTCATCTGTCACTATCGTCGTGCTGCGGGATTCCTGGGGCATTACATTATAGTTCATGCCTATTATAAAAATATATTTTTTATTTTCCACTTTAGCAAGGTCGAGCAAACCGACAATTACCTGGTCTATCGTTGCAGGTCTCGTATTAAATGTGGCAGTTTTCAAGCCGTCTATAAACGTTTCATAAAACAGGGAGAACTCGGTTTCCTTATCTTTGAAAACTGTATAACTGTCGTCCAGCAGACGGATGAATAAATTATAAGACTGCTCAGTTTCGTTTCTCAGACGGACGTCGGTTTCTTCGAGCTCATGTATTTCATCTTCCAGTTTAGCTAATATACCGTTATCCACGATAAAGCTGTAAATTGACGTAATATAATCTTTTACCTTTGTCCCCTCATCCAGAGACTTGAAAAATTCCCTGAGCCGGCTGATTTGTTTATTTTTATAATCGATCATTTCGCTCAGAGATTCAGAATTATCAATCCGGTCAATCATGCCTTCTGCATCCAGACGGTATTCAATCTGAAAGCGTTCATCGTCGAACAGTTCAGTACCCGTCAGACCGCGCTCGATAATAATATTTTCGAGATGGGCAAGCAGTTTATCGTCGTCTCCGCTGTTTAAATAGCCGGTTTTCAGGACATTCAGGAATGACGAACTCTGAAAACGGCTTTTATAACATTCAAGCAGGGCAATAATAAGCTGGATAAAAGGGTTGCAGTGCATATAATGATCGGCATCCATATGATAGGAAATGTCAAATCTCTTAAATGTTGTTTTTATATATTCCTCATAAGCCGAATCCCGGTAAAGAATACCGATATCGGAATATTTAGCGTCTCTTTCCCGGACCAGCGTTTCAATATTTCTTGCGGTTTCAATGACTTCCTCCTGCACAGAAGGTGCCTCAGTAATAGTAATACCATCGAAGTTTGTCATTTTTTTACCGGTTGTAATATATTTCTCAAGCTGGGTCAGGCCGGTGCGTTTTGCTCTCAGAAATTCGTCATCGAAATGCCGGAATTCTACATAATGCTCACCGAACAGTTCCTGCAGCCGCGTTACCACCGCTTCAGTTTTTCTGAACAGGAGAACATCCCTTACCGCCTGCTCACTGTCATCTGATTTACGGTGCGTTAAAAGCAGGTTAATCTGAGCCACTTTTTTTTCAAGCGCATAGATTAAAGCAAATTCGCTTTCAGTAAAGTTATGAAAGCCGTCGATATATATCGTCGCCTTATTTAAGGTGCGTATATTGTCTGTCCGGCTGATATCATCGATAAAATTCTGAATCATATTTAAATCTTCTATATTATATTCCGCAATCTGTTCACTCCATCTGGAATATATTTTATTTAAATCTTCATATTTTTCCGTCGTTCTGCCTCTCTCAAACTGCAGGTTATTTAAATCTTCAGGATTAACGTTGTAAGCTCTGAATTCTGTAATCTGCTCCAGTACTTTTTCTGAAAATTTTATATAGCCGCCGGATGTCTGATAGTAATTTAAAAATTCTTTCATATCGTTCATCAGCTTATGCATGAACATAACATGGCCCGCCTCGGACAGAGATTCTTTTTCGGGCTGTCCGAGTTCGTTGTAAACATGCCACATCAGACGCGTAAAACTGAAGACGCTTGTCCGCATACTGCCGGTAACTAGACCATCTTCCGGCTGGGTAATCAGCTGCTCATAGCTCAGCGTGTTCTGCGTCGGCGTAACGATATATATATTCGAACCGAGCGGTGAATCTTTCGTCAGTTCTTTTATTTCATTAAACATACTGCTTGTTTTACCGGTACCGCTCGTACCGGTCCATATGGTAATCCCCATACATTATGCCTCCCCGCTTGAATAAAGGAGATATTAGATTCTCTAATATCTCCTTTTGATAATATTTATAATTAAAAATCAATAGCAATCTCATTCAGAGGCCAGAATCTCAGCTGTACTTCACCGATAATTGCATCCTCTGTAATTAAACCGAAGTCTCTTGAATCACGGCTTATCGGACGGTTATCCCCGAGTACAAGATAATGCCCTTCAGGAATGGTGTCTCCTTCAACGCCGAGATCACTGAGAGTAAAGTTATCCATATACGACTCACCCTGATGCACCACGTAATCTTCCTGCAGCGGTTCGCCGTTTAAATAAACTGTTCTGTCAATCATCTCAACAGTGTCGCCGGGTACGCCCATAACACGTTTAACATAAGCCGAATCTTCCCCTGAGTTGAAGACGATAACATCGTCCTGTTCGATATCTGTTAGATCATATATAAATTTGTTAACGACGACTCTGTCGCCGTCTTCCAGCGTCGGATCCATACTGAGCCCGTCGACTGAAAATGAAACGAAGAGAAATATTCTGATTACAGCAATTACAGCGATTGCGATTATTATAGCAACTGCCCATTCGCGGATTTCTTTTGCCAATTACGACACCTCTTATTTTTTCATTTTTCTTTCCAGGTACTTCTGATACCATTTGGACAGAAGATAAAGTACTGCTAAAAATACCAATGAGAGTATAAGTTTTACCGGTGAGTCAAAAAACGAAGTTATGTCATAACCGACGAGTGTCATCGATAATATCATAATAAATTTCGACGCTAATAATATATATAAGTATACATGTCTTCTGATATTAGATAAAGCTGTGATAACGTTCACGACCGATGATGGTGTAAACGGCAGCGACAGCAGAATAAATAAAAATGTAAATCCCCGCTCATCGATGAATTTAAGCATGCGGTTAAGTTTTTCATGTTTTTCTATATATTTCTGAGCCGGCTTTCTGAACAAGCTGCGGACTGACAGAAACACTAAGTAACTGCCGGCAACACTCGCAGTATAACTGACAAGAAAACCGATAATAACACCGTAGGAGTTAATATTTAAAATAACGATGACTACCAGCGGCAAAAACGGCAGAAAAGACTCGATAAATACGAGCAGAAAACCGATGATAAAACCCAGGTCTTCAAATTTTTGAAATAACGTTTCTATTCCCTGTTCAGTCGTTAAAAGATCAATTAATTCATTCAAGTGTTTTCCCTCACTGTAAAAATACTAAAAGACTATATTCGTAATATAGTCTTTTAGTATAGAATATCAAATTATTTTCACTTATTATAACACGATTAATGACGATTTATCGTTATTTAGCATGACCCGCATGTTTTTTCGGAATCAGATTTTTAATTTTTTCTTCTTCGCAGCGGTGAAACATTTCCACAATTTCTGATCCGACGATCACTCCGTCGCAATGTTCACCGAGCGCTTCGGCAGCCTCTGCAGAAGTAATGCCGAAACCTGCACAGACAGGCACCCCGGCTTTACTTTTAATGCGTTTCAGATTTTCAAACACTTCTCCGCTGTAGCCGGCTCTTTTGCCGGTCACTCCGTTAACTGTTACCGCATATATAAAACCTTCAGCTTTGTCTAGAATATGTTCGAGCCTCTCGTCTGACGTCGTTAAGGTCGCGAGACGGATAATTGCAATGTCGGCAGCGTCAAGTTCATTTTTGAGCTCCGGCTCTTCCTCGAGAGGAACATCTGGCACGATTACTCCGCTGACACCGGATGCTTCTGCATCTTTTGTGAACTCCCGGAGGCCATAATGAAATACTGGATTATAATAAGTCATCAGCACATACGGCACCTTGATATCATCTTTAATTTCGCGAAGCTTTTTGAGAATCTGACGGAGGCTGACGTTTTCTTCCAAAGCACGGATGCCCGCCTTTTGAATAACAGGACCGTCTGCTGCCGGATCACTGAAAGGAATGCCGATTTCAATCAGATCCACCCCTGCGTCTACCAGCGTTTTAATCTTGTACGGAAGTGTATCGAGGCCGCCGTCTCCTGCCATAATATATGCAATAAACGCTTTATCATCCGTTTCCTTCAGCTTCGCAAACATTTCTTCTATACGCTTTTTAGTCATTTTTTCCCGCCTCCAGTTCTGCTTTAACCATTTCAACATCCTTATCGCCTCTGCCTGACAGTGATACGACAATAATCTCATCTTCAGGAAGCTCAGGCGCAATTTTCATTACATAGGCAAGCGCATGAGAACTTTCAAGCGCCGGAATGATACCTTCGGTTCTCGATAATTCCTGGAACGCTTTCAGCGCTTCTTTATCAGAAGCGTATTCATAACTCGCACGTTTCGTATCGAACAGGAAACTGTGCTCCGGCCCAATGCCGGGATAATCAAGTCCCGCAGAAATTGAGTGCGTCCCCTGCAGCTGGCCGTTGTCATCCTGCAGCATATGCATTTTTGCACCGTGGGCAATACCTACAGAACCACGGTTGATTGCAGCTGCGACTTTATCGCTGTCAATACCGTTGCCTGCTGCCTCGACGCCGATTAATTCAACATCTTTATCTTCAATAAAATTATAAAACATTCCCATCGCATTGCTGCCGCCGCCGATACAAGCAACGACTTTATCCGGCAGACGCCCTTCTTTGTCTAATATTTGAGCTTTTGCTTCTTTTGAAATAATACTCTGGAAGTCACGCACTATTTGAGGAAAGGGATGCGGACCGAGCACCGAGCCGATAACATAATGCGTATCTTCCATATGCTGCACCCAGTATCTCATCGCTTCGTTCACCGCATCCTTAAGCGTCGCTGTTCCCTGGTCGACTGTAATCACTTCTGCACCGAGCAGTTCCATTCTGAATACATTCAGTTCCTGGCGTGCAGCATCTTTTGCACCCATGAATACTTTACACTCCAGCCCGAGCAGGGCTGCGATTGTTGCGGTTGCAACACCGTGCTGGCCTGCGCCTGTTTCTGCGATGACCTTCGTTTTACCCATATATTTAGTCAGGAGTCCCTGGCCGATTGCATTGTTAATTTTATGTGCACCGGTGTGGTTTAAATCTTCGCGTTTTAAATATATTTTCGCACCGCCAAGTTTTTCGGTCAGCCGTTCTGCATAATAAAGCGGATTCTCCCGGCCGACGTATTCTTTCATCAGGTAATCAAATTCACGCTTAAATTCGGGATCTTCCTGTGCATTTTTATATGCTTCTTTTAATTCTTCTAAAGTAGCAATTAACGATTCTGCCACGTAAGTGCCGCCGAACTCGCCAAACTTGCCGTCTGTGCCGGGATATTTATATGTTTCTATCATTATATTTCACCTCTGATAATTTTTATAAAATCTGCAATTTTTTTTGAATCTTTGACACCGTCTGTTTCAACTCCGCTGGAGACGTCGATTAAAGCAGGTGCTACCGCAGCTGCAGCCTTGCCGACGTTGCCGGGATTTAAACCGCCTGCGAGAGCGAGTCTTGATTTATCAATCTCACTAAGCGGCAGTTCGGACCAGTTAAAGGCAACACCGCTGCCGCCGTAGTACTTTTCTCTAGGGCTGTCGATCAGTATATATTCCGCAGGGAAATCGAAGCGTTCTTTGTATGATAATTTTGAGTTTGAAGGAAAGGCTTTGATAGCACGGCTTTGATACTGTCCGACAAAATCTTTATCCTCATCTCCGTGAAATTGTATATAATCGAGTCCCGCATCGTTTAAAGCCGCCTCAACTTCCGCTTTTGAAGGATTAACGAAAACACCGACCGTTTTAATACCTGTTCCTTCCAGACTGTCTGTAATTTCTTTAACTGTATCAAGACTGATCCGGCGTTTGCTCGGTGCCAGCACCATGCCGATAAAGTCCGGTCTTTCCTTAGCAACAAGTTGGGCTTCTTCGACTGTTTTGATACCGCAGATTTTAACTTTCATATACTTTACCCGCTTTCAGTTCCCTAATTTTTTCTTCGATGCTCGCTGCACGCATTAATGATTCCCCCACCAGCATGCCCGATGCGCCTGCAAGCTTCATGCGCTCTGCATCTTCTCCAGTATGAATGCCGCTTTCGGCGATGAAATGAATATCATTTGTACCGTATTTCCGGAGCAGATTCTCTGTATTGCCAATATCGACAGTAAACGTTTTTAAGTCTCTGTTGTTGATACCGATAATTTCAGGTGAAATTTTGAGTGCACGTTTCAATTCCTCTTCGTCGTGCACTTCAACGATAACGTTTAAATCAAGTGAACTCGCGTAATTGTAAAGTTCAGACAGAGCATCATCATCGAGGATGGTCACGATTAACAGAATAATATCCGCACCGTGGTTATAAGCCCGGCTAATCTGCCTTTTATCGATAATAAAATCCTTGTTCAGCACCGGGACATCGACTGTTTGGGCAATGGTTTCCAAGTCATCAAAGCTTCCTTTAAAAAACCGGTTTTCTGTCAAAACACTGACGGCATCTGCACCGCCTCTGACGTATGATTCCGCCTGTGTGAGAGGGTCCATGACCGCATTGATATCGCCTTGTGAAGGAGAGGCGCGTTTTACTTCACTGATTAGAGCGATGCCGTTATCCCGGTTAAAGCCCGCCGTAAAGTCCCTCGGTTTTTCTCTTGTAATCAAATCGACTTCATCCGGATATCTGAGCAGCTCTTCTTTTTTTACTTTCACAATGTCATCAAGTATCGTCATTTGCCTGCCTCCTCATTGTTTTTAATTACTTCCTGAAGCTTAGCGTATGCTCTGCCGGATTCCACTGCTTCTCTTGCTGCCTGAATACCCTTGCTGACAGATTTTGCTTTGTCAGCCACAAAGAGTCCGATACCTGCGTTTAACAGTACCGTTTCCAGCTGTGCGCGGGTCGCTGTGCCCTGCAGCACTGCCTCCAGAATTTCCTTATTCTCCCGGCCGTCCCCGCCTGCAATATCGCTTTTGTCGCACAGTGTTAAGCCGTAGTCCGTCGGATCAATCACAACTTCTTCTATTTCCCCGCCTCGTAAAAATACGAGGTGATTATCACCGAGCAAAGTCGCTTCATCCATATGCCCCGCACCGTTCAATACAACGGCATTTTCACGTCCGAGACGCTTCAGCACCTGTGTGATCGTAAGCAGTTTTTCACGATCGTATATGCCTAAAAACTGATAATCAAGATTCAGCGGGCTGATGCACGGTCCGATAAAATTAAATACTGTCGGACGTTTCAGTGTCTGTCTGACTCTCATAATTTGTCCCATCTTCGGATGTACATGCGGTGCGCTTAAAAATGTAATATTTGATTCGTTAAGTTCGTGTGCCACTCTTTTAGCATCAAAGTTTAAATTCACACCAAGCGACTGCAGTACATCTGAACTTCCAGTCTTGCTTGTCACACTCTTGTTGCCGTGTTTCGCAATTGTTACACCGCAGCTTGCGAGGACAAAAGCAGAGGTCGTCGATATATTGAAACTCTGCGAGTGGTCTCCGCCCGTGCCGCAGTTATCCATGATTTTATCGTTTACGTTTGGAATATCTTTCGCATAAGACTTCAGCACTTCGGCAATCGCTGTAATTTCATCCACTGTTTCACCTTTATCACTTAGAGCGACGATAAAATCCCGCAGCTCGTCATCTGTTACTCCACCATCTAGAACTTCAGTAAAAAATTCGTACATTTCTTTATATGTTAAATCTTTTCCATTTTCCACTTTCGCTATCGCTGCTTCAGTTACCGTCGTAATATTTAATGTCATAATATATTCCTCCTTAAAATTAAAAATCCTCCATGACATATTGTCATGGAGGACGATGTTAACCGCGGTACCACCTCTGTTGAAGCTTTCGCTTCACTCTAATGTATAACGGCATTACCCGGGCAGAATTTAAAACTGGAACCCAATTCACTGCAGAACACGCTGCCGGTTCCCACCAAATCCGGCTCTCTGTGAAACGTAAAACTGCTGCTACTATATCCATCTGCTGATATTAAATTAACATAAAAAAATTCCCGTACTTAATATAAAAATATTAAGGACGGGAATCCGCGGTGCCACCTGTATTGACCGGTTAAAACCGGTCCGCTCATGAAAAATTATATTTAATTAATTGTTTATAAAGAAGTCCATTCACATATATGAAATACCGGTTCACAGCGCCACCGGCTCTCTTTGAAATCAATATATGGTACTACTCTTCTTTCGAATTGATTTTAATACTAACAAGATAAAAATATAAATGCAAGCGGTAAATTCAATTTGTCTGAAAATTAAGTCTTAATAAATACGCGGAAAGCTTTATATCACAACGTTTACCGGGTGTAACAAATCTTTTAAATTCTTTTGTATTTGGGACTGAGTTAAAACAGGTCTGCAATGAAAACAGCTCATTGGTGAGGTAAGCTTCTATCTCCAATAAAAAAGACAAAACCTATAAAAAGGTTTTGTCTTTAAAATAATTTTTTTACGCCCATCCGCGGTAGCGTGAAGCTTCTGCGGTGCGTTTAAGACCTACGATAAATGCTGCGAGTCTCATATCGATTTGGCGGTTGTCGTGCAGGTCATAGATTTCGTTAAATGCAGCAACGAGTTTTTCTTCCATTTTCTCGTTTACTTCATCTTCACTCCAGTAATAACCCTGGTTGTTTTGTACCCATTCGAAATAAGATACTGTTACTCCGCCTGCTGATGCAAGTACGTCCGGTACAATCAGAACGTCTCTTTCAGTCAGGATGCGTGTCGCTTCAGTAGTAGTCGGTCCGTTAGCTGCTTCACACAGAATCTGCGCTTTAATATTCGGAGCATTTTCCTCAGTAATCTGATTTTCAATTGCTGCCGGAATAATAACGTCGCAGTCTAATGAGAATAATTCATCGTTTGATAACACATTGTCAAACAGATTTGTCACCATGCCAAAACTGTCGCGGCGTTCTAATAGATAGTCAATATCCAGACCTTCGGGATCGTGAAGTGCACCGTTAGCATCTGAAATACCTACGATTTTCGCACCTTTGTCGAAAAGGAATTTAGACAGGAAACTTCCTGCGTTACCGAATCCCTGAATGACAATACGAATATCTTCTATCTTCATATCGCGTTTCTTAAGTGCTTCTTCAAGACAGATTACAACACCGAGTGCTGTCGCTCTGTCGCGGCCTTCCGAACCGCCGAGCACCAATGGTTTACCGGTAATAAAACCAGGTGAGTTGAACTGGTCAATTGCGCTGTATTCATCCATCATCCACGCCATAATCTGCGAGTTTGTGAATACGTCAGGTGCAGGAATATCTTTAGTCGGTCCAACGATTTGAGATATCGCACGAACGTAGCCGCGTGATAATCTTTCAACTTCATCCATGCTCATTTCACGCGGGTCACAGATAATCCCGCCTTTCCCTCCGCCGTAAGGCAGATTAACAATACCTGCTTTTAGTGTCATCCACATAGATAATGCTACAACTTCATCTTCTGAAACGCTCGGGTGGAAACGCACTCCGCCCTTGGTAGGACCCACTGCATCGTTATGCTGTGCACGGAAGCCTGTAAATACTTTAACTGACCCGTCATCCATTTTTACTGGAATACGCACTTTTAATGAACGCAATGGCTCTTTAATCAACTGATACATATCATCATTATAACCAAGCTTATCCAGCGCCTCTTTGATGATTCGCTGGGTAGATTCAACTAAACTAATTTCTTCTGACATTTTATCCGCCTCTTTTTGTAACTGTTTTCAATTAATATTGTATCATAAAGAAATTTTTTAGAAAGTATCTTTGTTAAAAACTTTTTTAACTCTATCAAGGGCCCAGTCGAGCTCATCTTTAGTTACGATAAGCGGCGGTGCAAACCTTACTACGGTGCCGTGAGTTTCTTTGCAGAGGACGCCTTCATCTTTCAGCTGCTCGCAGAATCCGCGCGCACCTTTATTCAGTTCGAGGCCGATAAACAGCCCTTTGCCGCGTATATCTACAATAGCTTCGTGTTCTATTTTTTTCAATTCACTAAGCAGATACTCTCCAAGCTCCAGGGAACGTTCTGAAAGTTTTTCATCTATAATAACGTCGAGTGCTGCTTCCGATACTCGAGCGGCCATCGGATTACCGCCAAAAGTTGATCCGTGTGATCCTTCACTCAGCACTCCGAGCACTTCGTCGTCACCAAGCACAACAGACACGGGGAATACTCCGCCGCCGAGTGCTTTTCCTAAAATATACATATCCGGAACAACTTCATCCCAGTCTGTCGCAAACATTTTTCCAGACCTGCCGAGTCCTGCCTGAATTTCATCAGAGATAAACAGTACATTATTGCGGTCACAAATTTCCCTGACTTCTTTCAGGTAGCCTGCCGGCGGAATATTGACACCCGCTTCCCCCTGAATCGGTTCTAAAATCACGGCTGCTGTATTATCATTAATCGCATCTTCCAGCGCTTCCGCATCACCGTAATTAACAATTTGGAATCCGTCCCCAAGCGGTCCAAACCCTCTCCGGTATTCCGGCTCTGATGACATCGACATAGGAATCATCGTTCTGCCGTGGAAGTTATTTTTCATCGCGATAACTTCAGCCTGATTATCAGGTACTCCTTTAACTTCATATGCCCAGCGTCTGGCAGCTTTAATTGCCGACTCGACAGCTTCAGCCCCTGTATTCATCGGCAGAACCCGGGCTTTCCCTGATATTTCACTGAGCTTTTCGAACCAGTCTCCAAGGCAATCGACATGGAATGATCTCGACGTCAGTGTTACTTTATCCGCCTGATCTTTCAGCGCCTGAATAATTTTCGGATGACGGTGTCCTTGGTTTACAGCAGAATATGCGCTCAGCATATCCATATACTTATTGCCTTCCGGATCTTTCACCCACACGCCTTCCGCTTCTGAAATTACAATCGGCAGCGGTTTGTATATATTCGTATCATACCGTTCTGTCTGTTTGATGATTTCTTCACTTTTCATTTCATTCTCCCCCTTTTTATGTTTTAAAAAACTATTTAAATATACATTATTAAATATGTATTCATATCCATCATGCCCGTAATCAACTTTATTTTCAAGAATTTTATTAGAGTGCTTTACAAAGGGATTTATCATATTTGAAAACGTATACAAATAAGCGGTGTTTTATACTTTCGAGACTACATTTTCATTGGAATCTATGAATTCTATATGAATATAAATTCATCCAAGAAAAAACAAAAAACCTGTGAAATTCACAGGTTCTGCTACTGGTATTAATCTTTCATACGTTCTTTTGCCTCTTCTATCCAGACAGGCATTCTTTCTGCCAGAGTCTGGAAACCGTATTTTTCAGTATCTTTGATCTTCTCTAATACAGAACGCTTATCTCTTTTCTTCTCTTCGTTCTTGAAGTATTCATTTTCTTTCAATGATAAGCTGATTTTACCGTTTTCATCAATGCTGACAATTTTAGCCTTTACTATTTGGCCTTTGGATAAATATTGATTCACATCGTGAACGTAATCGTTCATCACTTCGGAAATATGGATCAGACCATCACGATTATCAGGAGTTTTGACAAAAGCACCGTACGACTGAATACCAGTAATTTTAACCTTGACGAACTGGCCGATCCGGTATTTTTTTGCCATGTTATCCCTACTTATTTACTTCTTTGTTAAATCCAACACCATTTTAACATAAATGAATGAAGTAGCCAAAAAAATCACACAGCAAAACACACATGCCGGGCTGGCATATGTGCGCGTATTTTTCATATAAGTTATGTAAATCTGCAGGACTCTAAGGTCGCACACAGAAATAATAGATTGTTTATATTAATTGAATCACTATTTCCGTGTGGAGTCATCCTTATGCTCATGTTCGAGTCTTTCGAGAACTTTTTCTTCGAAATCTCTCATCTTCTCTTCTTCGTTGCGCGAATATTTTTTAATAAGTTTATACACGATAAACGCAAGTAATATAAAAAGAAGTAACATGATAAGCGCTGGAATATATTCCGTTTTATCTTCCGGGAAATAAAGGAATGGCATCATCTTTAAATCACTCACCTTTACACAGATAAGTATATCAGAGTGTTTTATGATTTAAATAATATAATAATGACTAATTTGTGATACTTTTTAAGAAAAAAGTGCACAGTCTTCATTATTGCCAGACTGTGCACTTTCATTTATATATTATTCTGTTACTTCAATTGTTTCGATAATTACATCTTCAACAGGCTTATCCTGTCTTCCCGTCTTAACATCGGCAATCTTTTCAATAATATCCATGCCCTCGATAACCTGGCCGAATACAGTGTGTCTCTGATCGAGCCAAGGCGTACCGCCGTGTTTTTTATAACTTTCAATAATTTCAGCCGGGTAGCCCGCGCCTTCAAGCTGCGATACCATATCTGATGGTACATCTTTCAGCTGAACGATAAAGAACTGTGAACCATTAGTATTCGGTCCTGCGTTTGCCATAGACAAGGCGCCGTAAAGGTTGAATGCATCTGTTGAAAATTCATCTTCAAAAGCCTGGCCCCAGATACTTTCTCCGCCCATGCCTGTGCCTGTCGGATCTCCGCCCTGAATCATGAAATCCTTAATGACTCTGTGGAAAATTAAACCATCATAATATTTATTTTTCGCATGTGTAACAAAGTTTTCTACAGTTTTAGGTGCGACATTATTTAAAAGCTTAACTGTTACGTCACCCATATTGGTCTTGATTACCGCTTTTGTTTCGCCTTCTAAAAGCTCAGTTGTTAATTGTGAATATGCCATAAATTTGGCCTCCTGAAAAATTTTATTAATTTCATATAAGCACCAGTAATATTGAAATTAAAACTTAAACATTTTAATTCTCATACCACTTGCTACCATATATACAGTATACGAGAATAGTCGAAAATTTCAAACCCTAAGCGTTTATTTACAATTAATATTAATGTATAATGGTTAAATATAATAACGTTAGAGGAGGATACACTTTGACATTGATACATTTAGCAATATTTTTACCTGTTATTGCTGCGGTCGCTATCGCAATAATATACAGGTATGTTAAAGATGTACATCTCGGTTGGTTTGTTTTGCCTATTCCGACTGTGATAGTCGCATACTTATTTAGCTTGATACCCTCTATTGCCAATAATCAAGTTTTCCATCATACATTAAATTTAATGCCCCGTATCGGGTTGAATTTTGACGTTTACATAGATGGTCTCGGCTTACTATTTGCAATACTGATTTCTGGTATTGGCGCACTGGTAGTTTTATATTCTATCAGTTACCTATCCAAAGAAGAAGAACTTGGCAATTTTTATGTCTATCTGCTTATTTTTATGACTGCTATGCTCGGCGTAGTTTTAAGCGATAATATTCTAATGCTGTATTTCTTCTGGGAACTGACATCAATTTCCAGTTTCCTCTTAATCGCTTTCTGGTTTACTAAAGAGAAATCGATATACGGTGCACAAAAATCAATGCTGATTACTTTCTTTGGCGGATTTATGATGCTCGGCGGATTTATCATTTTGTACATTATTACAGACACCTTCAGCATCAGAGAAATAATCGCCAATGTTGATTTAATTATGGCAAGTCCGCTCACTCCAATCGCGGTAGTCTTAGTGCTGCTCGGAGCATTTACGAAGTCTGCACAGTTTCCCTTTTACATCTGGCTGCCGGATGCTATGGAAGCTCCTACACCGGTCAGTGCGTATCTGCACTCCGCTACAATGGTTAAAGCAGGACTTTACCTCGTTGCCAGGTTCACACCAGTTTTCGCTTTCAGCGAATTATGGGTATGGCTGATTCTGGTTGTCGGTCTGGTTACACTGCTCTGGGCTTCATTTAACGCGGTGAAGCAGGATGATTTAAAAGGTATACTTGCATTCTCCACCGTATCCCAGCTCGGTATGATTATGAGTCTTCTCGGTGTCGGCGCTCTTGCAGTTGCTACAGGCGCGGATGAACAGATTTTCACAGTTGCAGTAGTTGCGGCAGTGTTTCATATTATTAACCACGCAACATTTAAAGGCGCCTTGTTCATGGTTGCAGGTATTCTTGACCACGAAACAGGAACGCGCAGCATGCGTAAACTCGGCGGTCTCATGACGCTCATGCCGATTACGTTTACTATGACCCTTATTACAGCCTTATCGATGGCAGGTATTCCTCCATTTAACGGTTTCCTGTCGAAAGAGTTATTTTTAGAAGCAATGTTTGAAATAAGCAATGCAAATTTCAGTGCTTTAGCTGACTGGAGTGTACTGTTCCCGATTCTTGCAATCGCCGGCAGTATATTTACATTCATCTATTCAATTAAATTAATTCATGGCATCTTCTTTGGTGAACGTACTCACGAGACACCAAAAGAACCGCATGAAGCACCGAAACTGTTGCTTGCATCACCGATAATTTTATCAGCACTCGTTGTTATTTTCGGTCTGTTCCCAAATATTCTGTCAGGTACCATTATCGATCCTGCAGCAATGAGTATATTGGGTACAGAAACGGCTTTAAATACTGAAATTTCACACTGGCATGGCTGGAATAATCCTGCCCTCTGGGCCACAGTTGCTATAGTCGTTATCGGTACAGCACTTTATATATTCAGAAACAGCTGGATGTTTATCTACGAGTACCATAAAGAACAATTTACCCTGAATCATTTATACGACCAGGGTCTCATCTACAGCCAGCTTGGTTCTGCTAAAGCAGAAGAAAACGTAATGACTGGCTTCCTGAGAGATTACATGGTTTATATTTTCGGATTCTTTGTTATTTTCGGCATAGTTACAACTTTCTACACAGGACTGCCGATTACATTCGGTGATTTCGCTGATGTTGGTATTCAGGATATGGCTCTTGTACTGATTATCCTCGTCTCGCTTGCAATAATAATGATGACCCGCTCACGCATGGTTTCCATAATTATGCTCGGAGCTATTGGATTTTCAGTAGCCTTGTTTTTTGCATTCTTCAGGGCACCGGACCTTGCTTTGACTCAGCTTGCTATAGAAACAGTAACAACTACTTTATTCCTTGTATGTTTCTATCATCTGCCGAAGAAATCAAAACACGAAGAAAGTATCAAATTTAAATTTACGAACTTCATAGTATCTGTCGGTGTCGGCGCAATCGTTATACTTTTCGGACTCGCGGCATATTCAAACAGGCTGTTCGATTCCATCAGTCAGTATCATATCGATCATGTCTACGATCTCGCAGCCGGGGGAAATATGGTTAACGTTATACTCGTTGACTTCCGTGGCTATGATACGCTGTTTGAAACACTTGTATTCGGTATCGCAGGTATCGGTATTTACGCACTGATGAAAGCTAAAGTATCAAGAAAGGATGATGAAAATGAAGAGCACGCTTAAAAGAGCCGGTTACAGTAAAGTACAGCGCCAGATGAATGATGTGTTTATCCAGTTCACTTCTAAAGTGATTTTTCTCATCATCCTGCTGTTCTCGGTAAACTTATTTTTGGCAGGGCACTACACACCAGGCGGCGGGTTTGTCGGCGGTCTGCTTGCTGCCTCCGCCATTATACTTCTGCTTATGGCTTATGATTATGAAACAGTTAAGAAAATGATTCCGGTGAACTTTCATTTAATGATAAGTCTCGGACTGGCACTGGCAATTGTAGTGCCGACCTTGCTGTTTTTCTTCGGTGTACCCTTCTTCACCCACCAGCACACCTATGTTACTATGCCGGTATTTGGTGAAGTTGCCCTGCACACAGCCGTAATTTTTGATGTTGGTGTCTTCCTTACTGTTGCGGGCACATCGCTCCTGATTGTCACATTGGTTGGGGGGACAGAGAAATAATGGAACTCGTCACTATTATTTTATCGGGCATCTTAATCGCCAGTGCGACTTATTTAATTCTCTCAAAGAGTGTTCTCAGAATTATCATCGGTGTATCTATTTTGTCACATGGTGTACATTTGATGATTCTGACAATGGGACAGCTAAAACGCGGCAACGTACCGGTTCTGGATGATACCGTAAGTTCTTATTCAGACCCTCTGCCCCAGGCCTTGATTCTGACAGCGATTGTTATTTCATTCGCGTTGACTGCTTACAGCCTTGTACTGCTGCTCAGAAATTATAAAGAACTCGGCACAGATAACACTGAAGATATGAAAGGAGTTCCACATGACGACTAACATATTACCCATGCTCCCTATCATTCTTCCGTTTATAGCCGGCGTCATCATGCTGTTTATCGGAAAGCGTCCGATACCTCACCGTATGGTGTCGGCTGTCACCGGACTCATGATGGTTGGTATTGCAGCATTTAATATCTATTATGTATACAAGAACGGAGCGATGGTAACATTCATCAGTAACTGGTCGGCACCATTCGGCATCAGTGTCGTTTATGATATGGTTGCCGCGCTGCTCGTCTTTACAACATCGCTCGTAATGTTTTTCGTTGTTATCTACTCATTCCAGTCCATCGGATATGAGAGAGAAAGATATTACTATTATCCTATGGTCATGTTTATGATTACCGGGATAAACGGTGCTTTTACAACAGGAGACATTTTTAATATGTTCGTATTTTTCGAAGTATTCCTTCTTGCCTCCTATGTTTTAATTACTCTCGGAAGCCGGAAAATCCAGCTTCAGGAAGGTTTTAAATATCTCGTTGTAAACATCGTGTCATCAAACTTCTTTCTTGTAGGACTTGCCTACCTGTATTCAGTTACAGGTTCGTTAAATATGGCTGATATTCATATTAAACTATCCAATTACGATGGCAGCCTCGCTATTATGACACTTGTTGCAGTTGTCTTTATATTCGTTTTTGCTACAAAAGCCGGACTGTTCCCGCTTTATTTCTGGATGCCGGGTTCTTACAGTGCTCCGCCGATGCCGGTCATTGCACTGTTTGGCGCTCTGCTGACTAAAGTAGGAGTTTACGCGATTGCAAGAACATTTTCACTGTTCTTTACCAGCGATACAGCTTATACCCATCAGGTGCTGCTGCTGCTTGCGCTCCTCACTATTGTCGCCGGCTGTATAGGAGCACTAGCATATACTGATATGAAAAAAGTTATTATTTATAACATTATGATTGCAATCGGAGTCATTATCGTCGGTTTCTCAATGATGGATTACGCCGGAACTATCGGCGGCATGTATTATTTAATCCACGATATGATCATTAAAGCAGCGCTGTTCCTGCTCATCGGTTTTATAATTTACCGTACAGGGAAGAACGATGCTGCAGATCTCGGCGGACTTATAAAACAGCATCCTGTCGTCGGCTGGACATTCTTTATCGCCGGCCTGTCCCTGGCAGGGGTACCGCCGTTTCCTGGATTCTTCGGTAAACTGTATATCGTAGAATCTGCTTTTAACAACGGCCATACTTTCTCAGCAATAATCGTGCTGCTGTCGAGTTTGATTGTTTTATACAGTATTATGAAAGTATTCATTAAAGTATTCTGGGGAGAACCGTCAGAGCCGATTGAACTGAAAGATATTAAATCGGATAAATTGCTGTTCTCAGCTATTGGTCTCGTTATCGTTTCAACTGTCTTTGGGCTTTCAGCTGACTTTTTATTCCCGGCCTTTGAAATGGCGGCTGAAGCATTCTACAATCCGTCATCGTATTCTAACTATTTGATGGGGGTGGAATAATTGTCATTTCAACTCTTAATTAATATTGTTCTGGCATTTTTATGGGTGTTTATGAATGCCGAGTTCACTATAGGAACATTTGTTACTGGTTATATTATCGGTCTGGTTGCTGTTTACATTCTCCGCAACTTCCTGCCGGGTCGTTTTTACTTAAAACGACTGTACTGGATGATTCGTCTCTTCTTTATTTTTATTATCGAATTGATAAAAGCAAATCTTGAAGTGGTACGTATTGTAGTGTCTCCTAAAATTGATATTCATCCGGGGTTCTATGCTTACCCGAATGACTTGGAAGAAGAATGGGAAGTTGCACTGCTGTCAACCTTAATTACACTGACACCTGGTACAGTAGTTGTAGCGATTTCAGAAGATTACTCAATTATTTACATTCACGGTCTGGATATGGAAGATGCAGATGCGGAAATTGAAAACATTAAAACTTCTTTTGAAAATGTTATCAAAGAGGTGGCTAAACCATGACAAACTTTATCAATATAGTTGTAATCATTAGTATTATTATCTTCGCATTTGCAATGCTCGGCATGATATACAGAGTTATAAAGGGGCCGACCCTGCATGACAGAATAATTACACTCGATGCATTTGGTGTCACGCTGATGGGAATGATCGGTCTCGTATCTATGGCGCTTGATACATCATACCTGCTGGTAGTTATTATGCTCATCGGTATGATTGGATTTATCGCAACAATCGGCTTCGCCAAATTCCTCGAGAAAGGTGTGATTATTGAAAATGACAGAGATAATAATAGTTAGTCTTATCGCACTTTTCTTACTCGCCGGCGCCTTCTTCACACTTGTTGCTGCAATTGGTGTTATCCGTCTGCCGGATACATACACTAGACTGCATGCAGCATCGAAGAGCTCGACACTTGGAGTCGGTATGACTTTAATCGGAGTATTTATATACTTTGCATACTATCAAGCAGAAGTTGATACACAACTGCTGCTGGCAGTTCTTTTCATTTTCATTTCAGCACCTGTCGGTGCACACCTTATCGCGAGAAGTGCCTTCCACTCCGATGTTGAACCGTATCAGCTGACAATTCTTAATGAATTGAAACGTGATGAAACGGGATCTGAAGTAGAAACGGAAGAAACAGCAAGATTAAAAATCGAACGCAGTAAAAACAAAGAATTAGACGACTAATATATTTATGACCGGGACGGAAATTTTACTGCCCCGGTCTTTTTTTGTTTTATTTATACTGTGCGGCGTGTTAACGCCGGATACATCTGAGATCCGATCATGCCAACCCGGACGCCGCCGGATACTCATGAAACCCGATCATGCCAACCCCAGCGCCGGCGGGTACATATGAGACCAGATCATGCCAACCCCAGCGCCGGCGGACACATATGAGATCCAATCATGCCAACCCCAGCGCCGCTGGATACACATGAAACCCCATCATGCCAACCCCGCACACTAAATGCCACACAAAAAAAGGAACCCGAAACCGGATCCCTCTTCATCTCTATTTATTCTATCTCTTTTTTCTTATCGCGACAGTGCATCTGCTGAGTGCGATCAGTTCATCCTGTTCATCCGTCACTTCAATTTCCCATACCTGTGATGTTGAACCGCCGTGCTTAAGCAGCGCTGTAGCTGTCAGTATACCTTCACGCTTTGCTTTCAAATGGTTTGCATTGATCTCCATGCCAAAAGCAATTTCATCTTCGGCAATCATTTTAAAGGCGCCTAAGCTTGCGGCTGTCTCCGCCAGAACAACATTCACTCCGCCGTGCACGTAGCCGAATGGCTGCAGTACTTTTTCTGTAATCGGCATTTCGACTGCGCATTTTCCTATTTCATCGACCGTCAAAGATATACCGAGTGTTTTAAGGAGCCCCTTATTCATACAGTGTACCTGATTCTATTAAATCGATAATAGTACGGATCATTACTCCCGTAGAGCCTTTTTTAGCAAACGGAGTGGCAGCTGATGTATTGCTCGTTCCTGCAATATCAAAATGAACCCATGGTGTATCTTCTGTAAACTGATTAATAAATGCAGCCGCAAAAGATGCGCCGCCCGGTTTAAAGTCCGCATTTATTAAGTCGGCAATATCCGATTTTTTAACTCTGTCATCTTCAAGTTCCGATATCGGCAGATGCCAGATATCTTCTCCTGTCACTTTGCTGCTGATTAAAAGGTTGTTGATAAACTTCCTGCCCTGATTTGTAAATACGCCGGTGCGGTCTTCGCCAATTGCTTGTATAACCGCGCCTGTCAGCGTCGCAAAGTCCATCATAACTTTCGGCTCATAAGTCGTGGAAGCATAATATACTGCATCTGCCAGCACAAGTCTGCCTTCGGCATCTGTATTTGATACTTCAACAGTTTTACCTGACAGTGACTGATATACATCATCGGGACGCATGCCATTGCCGTCCACCATATTTTCAGCAAGCGCCAGCACTGCAACAACATGAACAGGCAATTCCAGTTTCGACACTGCATCCATCATACCTGCGACGTTCGCTGCTCCGCTCATATCGTATTTCATAGACCGCATGCCTGTGCGTGTTTTAAGAGAATAACCGCCGGAGTCATACGTAATCCCTTTGCCTATTAATGCAATCGGTGCATCATTGGCTGCATCTGGATGTTTATATTCTATCGTCACGAGACGCGGTTTTCTGACAGATGCTTTACCAACTGCTGCCAGGAGTCCGAATCCTTCCTGCACCAGCGTATCAAAATCTTTTACTTCACCTTTGATGTACGGACGATCTTTGAAATTGATTGCGAGCTGATCGGCAAAGCTTTCCGGATACAAATGATTCGGCGGCATTGTTGCATAATCTCTTGCAAGGGCTATACTGCTGCCGAGTGCTGCTCCGTGGTTAAAACTTTCTTTTACGTCTGCTTTTGTAACTAAAGTAACATCTAATTCATCGTAAAACTGCGTGTTCCCCGATGTATCGTAACCTGTCAGTCCGTGATTGCTCACAGCGGACATAATTCCCACTGCATCTGCTGTTTCTTCTGCTTCAAATGCAAAAGTATCTAAAATAAACTGACCTTTATTTTCTTTCTCGAGAGCCATATACTGGAATAACTTACCGACAGCCTTTTGTATTTTCAAGGCAGTTAATTCCCCGCTGTCACCTAATCCGACAGCAATTACTTTACGGTAGCGGCGCTGGATTGTAACACCTGTCGTCGTAACTTTACCGTATTCTTGGGACAATACACCGGCTGCAATAATTTCTTCTGTTAAACCATTTAATAATGTATCCAGTTCATCAAAATTCTTTAAATCTTTTATATTCTCAGGTAAACCGATAACAAGTGCCGAATCATCTGCAATGTATTTTTCTTCAAATTTGATATTCAAAATTCGTTCCCCCCTAAAACATTTGATAACCTGCTTTTCTTAAGTAGCGTATTGTCATACCCGCTAAAATAATTCCGATAAATCCGCTGCCTAAAATAACAATATCATAAATTGAAATTCCAACGATGTTCTCCCATAAAATACCGAATGATTCACCAGGACTTGCTATGTAATCAAATAATGAAACTCTTCCGATAATCCATAAAACAATCACCGGATAAACGAACGCCATAATCCATGTCATTTTTAAAATCATGTTCAAAATAAAACTGATTCCATAAAATAAAACAAAATACAGCAGCACAGAAATAAACAGCTGAACAATATTCATTGCCATAATTGTTTCCTCCAAAAAAATAAAAGCATGGGCATTATATATACCCATGCATAATGCTGAATTTTAAAATTACAGGAATTTACCTTTTGTTACACCTAATACTGCGCCACCGATTTTCAGAACTGCACGCGTATCGATGACTTTCTTCATAAATGCTGCTGGCTTACCTTTAATTTCACGGCCGAGAACTACACCGATTCCATCTTTTGTGCCAAGTGAACATACAGTTCCCTTGTCGTCATAGGAAAACGGCTCCATTTTCTCGCCATTTAGCTTAAGCTTGATGTTTTTAGCAGTGTGTTCCCCTAACTGCATTGCAATTTGAGCAGTTGTCGGATATGGACGTGCGTTTTCTCCTGTTCCGTTCATCACAGCTGCCACGTCACCGATAGCAAAGATGTTCGGATAGCCATCAACCGTTAAATCATCTTTAACGACAATGCGTCCGCGTTTAACGCCTTCAAATGATTCTTCCATCAGACGTGAACCGCGTACACCCGCTGTCCATACTACGCTTGAAGCCTCAAGCTGTTTTTCTTCATCGTTCACTTTAACAACAAATCCGTTTTCATTAGCAGCAACAATAGCTGTTCCAAGCATGAATTCTACACCGCGTGATTCAAGGAAGTTAACTGCATGTTGAGTTAACTCTTCAGAGAACATAGGCAGCATTGTCGGCATTGCTTCTACACAAGTGATTTTAACTTGATTATAGTCGATACCGTGCACTTTGCAGAGCTCAGGAAGTGTTTCAACAAGTTCACCGAGGAATTCCACCCCTGTAAAACCTGCTCCGCCGACAAGAATTGATAAATCTTTTGGATCTTTAGAGGTTTTGTAATTGATAAAGTTCTGTTCGATTTCTTCACGTGTTCTTACGGCAGTTTCCGGGCTGACGATTGTCGTTGCAAATTCGTCCATCCCTTTAATGCCGAATGACTCACTTTCAAAACCTAATGCCACTACAAGCGTATCGAAGCTGAATTCGCCCTGAGTTGTTTCAACAACTTGTGCGTCGCGGTCAATTTTAGTTACTTCAGCCGGGATAAAACGGACTCTCATGTTATCCACAACTTTGGCAATCGGATAGACGCCTTCTTCCCAGTTCATTGAACCTGCTGCTGTTTCATGCAGCCATGTAGCTTCATAATGGTATTCATTTTTGTTGATTAAAGTAATGTCCGCTTCCTGTACTCCGATAATTTTCTGCAGTTTACTAACTGCGGATAAGCCTGCATAACCGGCACCAAGTACCAGGACCTTTTTTCTTTCATAGCTCATAATTTATTTCCCTTCCTGCGAATGTAATTTATATATAATTATAGACTGTTATTTCAGTTTCTATACCAAGTATTATATTAGCACTATATGGTAATATTTCAAGCGTTTTCACTAATTTTAACAGTCTCCCGGCGCACCCGCATTTTCCTTGGTTCTAAATGATGAACCGCAGCCGCAGGACAGACTTGCATTCGGATTTTCAATCGTAAAACCGCCGCCGATTAACGACTGTTTAAAATCAATTACAGTACCGTCAACGACAGGGAGGTCGAACTTATCAACGAGCATTTTAACACCGTGGAATTCAAAAACTTCATCCCGTTCCGCTGCTTCATGCTCGGCTGCCATACCGTATGTTAATCCTGTACAGCCTCCGCCCTGAACTTTAAAACGCAGGAAGCCTTCTGCCATGTCATTCGCTTCCAGCATATCTTTTACTTCGTACGCTGCACTTTCTGTCAGTGTTACTGATGACATAAAAATCACTCCTGTTCTTAATACTTTGTTACAAAATTCTCAATATCATAATTATACTACACGAAAAACGTTAGCACCAACGATGAGTTCACTCATCTAATGCCTGATTATTTTTGTCGATTCGTTTATAAGTTTTCTCAAGCAGCTGCTCGCTGTTTTTAGCAGCCACGATTTCCCCGTCTACGAGAACAAAATAACTTTTGCTGCACAAACCGCAATTATTTGTGCATTCATAATCGACGACATCGATTGCCGGATTTTTATCCAGCTGAGCATACACATCGTGAGTCCCTTTTTGCATATTAGCGTTGCAAAACTCTACAATTGTATACATTGGTCATTCTCCTCACTCTGAAAAATAAAAAAACTAGAGACGGCCCGTCTCTAGTTGCGATTTAAAATACCTGCTCGATTTCAACAAATCCCGGTACTTCTTCAAGAAGTGCACGTTCGATACCGGCTTTAAGAGTAATCGTTGAACTTGGGCATGTTCCGCATGCTCCGAGAAGTCTGAGCTTCACAATACCGTCTTCAACATCTACGAGTTCAACGTCTCCGCCATCACGCAGAAGGAACGGACGTAATTTATTTAATACTTCCTCAACTTGTTCGTACATTGTATCCTGACTGACTGCCATAATTAGTTCACTCCAATCAATTTATGAGCATTACTTCGTATACAGTACATTATAATAGAAAGACACTTAAAAATCCATCATTTGAAAGTCCTATTCTTATGCGAGAACAAGCCCTCTTCCTGTTAAAGCTTTTGCAAACATAACAGTCAGCACTGCAAGAATAATGTCCTTAATTAAAAACGGCACAACAGCAGCCATCAGTATTTGAGTTAAGGACATCGGAGTTCCAATTACAGCACTCATAATAAACGAGAAGTACAATACGCCGCATATAAATATCGCACTCATGCCGAGCAGCGTAAAAGCAATCATTCTTTTAATTTCTTCACTTCCGCCCATGGCAGTAATTACAACGCCCGGTATGAATCCGAGCACGAATCCGAAGGACGGAGAGACGAGAGAACCAAGCCCGCCCGAGCCTGCAAACACCGGGATGCCGATCAGGCCGATTCCGATATAAGCCATAATGGAAATCAAACCCAATTTTTTTCCGAGCAGCATACCGGCCAGCAGCACCATCGGCACCTGCAGTGTAAATGGCACCGGTCCAAGCGGTATTCTAATCTGTGCACCAATTGCAATCAGCGCGGTAAATAAAGCAGCAAAAACAAGGTGTTTAGTTTTCATATCTTTTCTCCTGTTATTTGGTTTAGTTATATAATAACAGGAAAGAACCTTCATGTTAACCATAAAAATATAAAGGTTAACATGAAGGTTCATAAGTTTACAGCTTCCAGTCGTTAAGCGTATTAATCGTATACGCGGGCGTCACTCTTTTACTCATCACTTCTTCTTTTGAATGAACTCCTGTGCCAACGTGAATTGTATCGATACCGCCGTTAATCCCAGTCATAATATCAGTATCGTAATTATCGCCGATCATCGCCACTTCCTCTTTAAGCATGCCGAGACGCGCTAAAGCCCCGCTCAAAATATAGCTGTTCGGTTTCCCGGTGATAACCGGATTTACTCCCGTTACTTCGCTGACCAGTTTAACGAAGGATCCGTTCCCCGGAGAGAAACCGTAAGATGTTTTAATTTTTATATCGGGATTTGTTGCGAGAAACTGCGCTCCGTTTTGAATCAGCCGGCAGGCGGTAAGAATTTTATCGAAGGTAATAGATGTGTCGAGCCCCATTACAACAGCATCCGGTGCATAATCATTAAAAACAGCAGTTCCATCATGCGTCAGTGTATTTTTAAAACTTTCCGTGCCGATTATATATACAGACGGTATGTCAAAGGCCTCCTCCAGATAAACTTTCATAGCGTCAGCTGAAGTATATATATGGTTTTTTGCCGTCGTAAACCCCATACCCTCAAATTTTTTCAGAATTTCAGACGGCTGTCTTGTCGCGTTATTCGTCAGAAATAAATAGGGTATACCTGCCTTATTTAAACGATCGATAAAGTTCACGGCTCCCTCAATAACTTTATCACCATTAAACATTGTACCATCGAGATCTATTAAGTACCCTTTATACATCTGTATCACTGCTGAAAGCTGTGACTGCTTGCGGGTCGTTTTTATAAAAGTGCTCAATACTCGCCTTAAAGTTTTTATAGGCGCTGATATTCTCTTTGAAATCTGCGCGCATTGCGGCATGATCTACCGACTGGTAATTTCTCGTCAGCTCTTTTCTCCACTTCAGTGTATTCTTAAACTTCTCAGCATCTTCAGGTCCTATAACTTTTTCCTGAGCCAGAATATCAAGCACATCCTGATAGTTCCCAGGATCTCTTAATATAAATGCATCGATAATCATATTGCCGACGTCAACTGTCGCTTCGATCAGCATATGACATGCTCTCTCAAGTGCCAATTTGTTATCAGTATCAATCGTTTCTGCCAGACCTTCAATGTAGTCGAGACGTTTGTTTAAAAGCTTTTTATCCACAAAATACATTTCTACACCTCATCATAATTATTCTCTCTTATCATATCATACAAAAAAGAAGCCGGGTTTTACGACCCGGCCTCTTCCTTAATTTCTTCACCAGACTCTTCAGCCTGTTCTTTTAGTTCCTGTTTTGAAACTTTTCTTAATATAAAATAAGCACAGCCGAAGTTGCAGTATTCATTCAAGTACTCTTCGATGGCATTGACACGTTTGTCCGGTTCCACTTTACGTTTTGAATTTTTATAAAAACCGGCAAGTCTTAATTTTTCATAACCGACATCACCGACAATATAATCGTACTTATTCAATAGCTCGCTGTATTTTTCGATAAAAACTTCTTCATCAAATGCATCGCGGTAATTCTCCACGAGTTCAAAGTTCATATGATCAATAGTAATCATAGACGCACACCCTTTAATCAAACTGATACATTTATGATATCACAGTTTTTACCATTATGCGTTTTGTTTAGCTACCGGGCGGTAGATAAATTTAGCAATAATATAAACTGCAAGCAGTCCAATTATAACGCTCAGCAAACCAAAGTATACGTTAGCTGTATATCCGAGCACAACAAAGCCGAGCAGTCCGATTAAAGCTGAAGTTAAAGCATACGGCAACTGCGTCATAACGTGGACAATGTGATCGCTGCCGGAACCGGTAGAAGACAGAATTGTCGAATCGGAAATCGGTGAACAGTGGTCTCCAAATACACCGCCTGCAAGTACAGCTGCGATTGACGGGAGGAGTAATTCCGTTGCACCAAGTGCAATAATAATTTCTCCAGCAACAGGAATCAGTATGCCGTAAGAACCCCAACTTGTACCTGTAGCAAGTGCCATAAAGCAAGCAACAATAAATACTACTGCCGGCAGCAGCGCTACTGGAAGGCTTGAGTTTTCCACCATTGAACCAAGAACGCCGCCGGTGCCGAGTTCACTGATTAACCCGCCGATCATCCAGGCAAAAGTCAGTATAAGCATGGCCGGAAACATCGCTAAAAATCCTGTTTTAATACCGAGCCAGACATGTCTCTTGCTGAATTCATTATCATTTCTCGTATGTCTGAAGTAATAGAACAGTGCCAGCACGAGACCGATAATGCCTCCTGTAAGCAGTGAATGTGTCACGAGGGTACTTTCCAGCACAGGCATCAGACTCCAGGTCCCTGCTTCCATCGCACCGGTCACATACATCGCTCCGATTACTCCGACAGCAAGTCCTGCAATCGGAATAATTAAGGCGCTGGCACCTGCACCATCATGCACAGGCAGGTCTTCATCCTGTTCTGCAAATTCAGGCACTTTATCACGTAATATTCCTTCGTTAATCGCCAGGTTCTCCTGTTTCCTCATCGGACCGATATCCAGTTTAAAAGAAATAACGATAAACATCATAACAAGTGCCGAGATAACATAAAAGTTCATTGGAATCATATACATAAAACTCTGAAAGGGTGATATATGTGTCATTCCAGCGCCGATTAATACCGGTGCTGTCATTCCCATAATACCTGCACCCCAGCTCGATACCGGTGACATAACGGCTACCGGTGATGCTGTCGTATCGACGAAATAAGCAAGTTTTGCCCGCGAAATATTATATTTATCAGTAATCGGCTTAGCAACCTGTCCGACAATTAAAGCACTGAAGTAATCATCGATAAACACTATAATTCCAAGCACTGCAGTCATAAAACCTGCACCGCGGCGCGTTTTAACTTTTGTCAGCGCCCAATTCGTAAACGCTCGCGCGCCACCTGACATATTCATAAATGCTGTCATAATTCCGAGCAGTGTTAAAAATATTAATATGTAGGCATTCCATGTGTTCAGTCCGCCGTCTTCAATAAATATGCCGAGAAACGAATCGAACAGCAATTTAAAAAATTCTCCAAAGTGCCCATTCGCAATAACGAAGGCTGATGTAATAATTCCCGCACCGAGACTGATGCCTACTCTTCTCGTTATTACTACGAGTATGAGTGTAATTAATGGCGGGATCAGCGGCATATATTCCCAATTTAAAAATGACTCCATTTTTCTTCCTCCTAAATTTTTTCAATAAAAAAAATCATAAATACGCTGACAGTGCACGCATTTATGATTTATCTATTAAATGTAGCGCATCATGTAACTGACAGTGTCCAGCCTGTTAAACTGAACCCCAGAACAAATACCTGCCGGTATCATCCTTCGGCTCTTGTCCCTTTTAAGTATCCTTAAACGCATGCCTGCTGAAATACTTTACTGTTGAAAAGAGCAACCTCTACTTTATTTATTTGATTACTTAACATTATAGCATATCCCGGCTTTAAAAGACTATAAACATTCTATATAATTTTTTACGAGATCGCGCAGCAGGTCCGGCATAATATACTCTTTTTTCGAATATCTGAACTGCGGGAAAATCCTGCCGAAAGTGTACATATCAAGCGTTCCAAGCTTATATTTTTTCTTCTCATCGATGAGTTCGTTATCGATATAATACTCGCGTTCCGATTGGATATACTGGATATTATGCGTTACAAAACAGCCGAAAATGTCTCCTCTGAAGCCGAGACCGCGCACGATTTCATCTTTATACTCCTGACGGTTCGCCTGGGTAAATATTTCTTTCATCTCGCGTCCAGTCAACTCTATTTGTACAGCATTAATGGCGTGCGGCAGCACTTTATGCAAGTCATATTCAGTCAGTGCTCCCCCTTCAAACGGACTCGCAATAAGTCCCGTATGAATGAGCCCTGCATCACTGGCCGTAAAATTTTTAAGTATATACGCAAGGAGCGAGCTGAAGCGTCCAGCCGAATAAAGTCGCCGGTCTATCGGCAGTGCCGCTTCTTTAATGACTTTATTTTTTAATTTGGCTTTGCCTATATCATAATAATCGTTTTCGACCTGGGATAAGATATCTGATTCAATCAGCGCAGCTTTTTTCGCGGTAAGCCTGCCATTTTCAAAAGTGAGAGTGACTTCCCCGATATATTCACCGTATCTGCCGGCTGCTGCAAGCAGCACACCATTAACGCGCTCTCCTTTTTCAAAATGGTGATGCGTATGGGATGATAAAATTAAATCAATTTCAGGAAATCTATTAGCCAGAGTCTCGTCGTCATACATACCGAGATGGCTCATCATAACAATAACGTCCACCTTTGGTTCGAGTTCCCTTAAATATTTTTCTATCCAGTCAAAAGCATCTGCCACTTCCCAATCCAGTGCCAGATAAAATGGAGTAAACTCAACTGTTGCTGCAATGAATCCGATTTTTATCCCGCCGGTTTCCTTTATAGTATACGGTTTAAAATAAGGCTGTTTACTTCCTACTTCACGCAGATTGGCACAGATGACATCGAACTCTGCATCATCGTATAAATGCTTCAGCTGCTCTTTGGTCAGCGTGATTCCTTCATTATTCCCGAGTGTCGCTACGTCGCACGTTGCATTATTCAACAATTCGATATTGCCCTTTCCGAGCGTCGCTTCTGTATAAGGATGTGAACGGTCAACATGGTCGCCGATATCGACATAAAACATATTATTTCTGTACTGTCGTCTTTTATTTTTTATGAAGCTCGTAAACTTCATATAATTATGTAATGCACTGTGTATATCATTAGTATGATAAATTTTCACTTCCATACGAGCACTCCTTAAAGAATTGTTTGTAAAATCAAGTATGCACCGAGTATAAACAGGACGGTCCGGAGCAGTACTACTAAACCGTCCGAATTGAACCGCTGATTAATTTTAACTCCGGCAGTCGCTCCGATGATAGCAGCAGGCACGAGCATCAGTATATACGTATAAACGACGTTATTCTGGAGCACGTGGCCGAAGGCCGATGATACACCTGAGAAAAATACCATCATCATGCTCGTGCCGATGGCAATTGTCGGCGGCATTCTGAAAACCATCAGCATGAGCGGGGTCATCAGAACCCCGCCTCCTATACCGAACAGACCCGTTATAAATCCGACGAAAAAAGTTATCGTAATTGCAAGATAAGGCGGAAATCCGTAATGGTAAATGTTACCCATATTATCACGGTGCGGTTTTAAGTACTTAGGATTCTGGAATACTTTCATCGGTTTAATTTTCTTTCTGACAACGAGAAGTATACTGATAAAAATTAGAAATATACCGAAATACAGATTAAAGCTGTCCACTGTAAATAAACTGCTGGCATAAGATCCCGCGAGCGCCCCCGGCATCAGTCCAATCAGAAATAAAATGCCGTTCTCTCTGTCCACCTGCTTATTGCGCGCATATGAAATCATCGCACTCATGCCCGTGAATATCAGCAGCATACTCGATGTCCCGACAGCAGTCTGGGGTGTTATTGCCGGCAGCAGGCCGAGCTCAAGACCAAAAAACATCAGGGCCGGAACAACAATAACACCCCCGCCGATACCGACGAGCGAGCCCAGTATTGAAGAAAGCAGACCTATCAGTATAAGAACGATAAATTCCATGACTCCAGCCCCTTAGAATAATTTCAGCTGCTTCGGTGCAAGCCCGCTGTACTCTATACCCAGCATGCTGATCAGCTGTTTTGCGTTGCCGGCCGCATGCCCTCCTGAGTTATTATTAAAAACGATATAAATATCCTTTGTTTTATGCTGCAGTATATTAACCTGTTTTTGTAACCACTCCAGTTCCTGTCTGTTATAATCATATAAATAACGGACCTCCCGCCACTCTTCCGAAGTGCGGTTCTGCTGCGTCCAGCCGTGAACATTGCGGCCGTGCAGACGGATAAAGGCAGTATCATCTGTGATGCGGTTAACAAAAGGAACTGAACCGATTCCTGCCTGCGGCTCATCGCATATACTGTGAATTACTTCGCTGTCGTGCAGAAATTCCAGTGTATCTTCCTTATATTCATCACTGAACCATGTCTGGTTGCGGAACTCCACTGCGACTTTAAAAGGTTTCAGCAGGTCCGCCGCAAATTTTACATAACGGATATTTTTGCTGCTGCAGTCAAACCATGGCGGAAACTGAAGCAGAACAAATGCGAGTTTGTTTCTGTGAAACATAGGCATCAGCATTTCCCTGTACGCGGCAAAGACATCTTTAATAGAATCATAGTGATCTCTGTAATCGCTGTGCCCCGTCATAAATTGGTGGGCTTTTACTGCGAATTTGAAGGTTTCCGGTGTCTGGTCGCACCATTTTTCTATCGTTGACTGCCGCTGTACTGCGTAGTATGTTGAATCAAGCTCAACGATTGGAAAATGTGAAGCATATGTAATTAACTTATCTTTTTTATTTGAAAGTTCGGTGTACAGCGAATCGTGGTCGCCCCACCCTGTCAGTCCTATATAAATCATTAAATCACCTTACTTCATTTTAGCACATTTACATTGGAGGATATTAGTCATGGAGATTATTCAGTTTGAAAATGTCAGCCATCAGGAAATACTCCGTAATATATCGGGTTTTTTCAGAGAAAATAAAATTACGACTTTTATCGGCCCGAGCGGTGCAGGCAAGACTACCTGTCTGAAACATATTAACGGTTTACTCTCTCCTGATTCCGGCAGTGTATTCTACCGCGGTGAAGATATTAAAAATATAGATATTACCGGTCTCAGAAAAAGAGCCGGCATGGCATTTCAAAGCGCACCGATGTTCGCAGGCACCGTATACGATAATTTAAATCTGCCGCTTCAAATATTTAATGACAAGCTGAGTCAGGAACGTGCGGCAAATCTTCTCAGCATGGTAGAACTTAGTGAAGATTTTTTATACCGTAAAATAAACACCTTATCCGGAGGAGAGAAAAGCCGTATTTCATTAGCCCGGACCTTTGTCTCCCGTCCGGAAGTACTGCTGCTTGATGAAATTACATCAAACCTTGATTACACACTCGTCAGAGAGATTGAACGGCTCGTAATGAAGCTGCAGCAGGAACACGGACTGACTGTTATTTGGGTAACACATGACCTTGCCCAGGCTGAACGCGTCAGTGATGATATCTGGTTCTTAAACAGGGGCGAACTGCTGCTCCAGGGGCCGATAGAAAGTTTATATAAGACAAATAATACTTTTATACAGCAATTTTTAAAGGGGGAACGGTGATGGGTTTTCAGGAACTTCTCCTGTCCGGCGTCTTTGTTATCATCCCTCTCGCTATTGCAGTCGTACTGAAACTGGGGCTTACGAAAGATATCGTCATAGCTTCAGTACGTTCAATTGTTCAGCTGCTCATTGTCGGTCTGATACTCACCTTCGTCTTTGACAGTGACAGCAGTATTTATATGATATTAATGATTCTCGTGATGATTGGTGCCGCCAGTCAGAATGTAATTAAAAAAGGCACGCTTATTCCCGGCATAAAATGGATTATTATTTTAACGCTGACAGCTGTCGAAGCTGTTTCAATGAGCATTATGCTGCTGTTCGGTATTCTCGATTTTGAACCCGAACAGATTATTCCAATCAGCGGCATGATTATCGGTAACTGCATGGTGCTGTCGTTATTGTTCGTCAGTAAGTTTACCGATGAACTTGAGAACAGTGAAGAAATGATAGAGCTTATTTTATCCTTCGGCGGCCAGCCGAAAGACGCGGTTTCCCGCAGTTTAAAATCAGCGATTCAAACGAGTATGATACCGACGATAGAATCACAGAAAACAATCGGGCTCGTACAGCTGCCGGGTATGATGAGCGGACTGATTATTGGGGGCGCTCCGCCGATGGAAGCCGTCATATATCAACTGCTCATATTATTTTTAATACTTACTAACGCAACTGCAGCTTCTGTAATGGTCGGGTTTTTATCTTATCCGAAATTGTTTAACAGCCGGATGCAGTATTTGGGTTTGAAAAATGAATAAAAGGCGGGACTGCTATGAGAAATTCTCTGCATGTTAAAGGTTTAATTTTTGTTATTATCGGCGCCTCGCTGTGGGGAATCGGAGGCACGGCATCCGATTATATATTTACCACGACACCGGTCGATGTCAACTGGTACGTCACAGCAAGACTGACAGTCAGCGGTCTTATCTTATTATCTATATACACTTTATTTTTCCGCCGGAAACATCGGACTGTATGGAATAAACACACGGTGCTGATGTTTGCCGTTTATTCTATCTTCGGCATGACGATGGTTCAGTATACATTTATGGCGGCAATCGGCTTCGGCAACGCTGCGGTTGCAACTGTTCTGCAGTGCACCGGTCCAATTTATATCATTCTGTACGCGGTAATGAAAAAATACAGGCCGTGGACAAAAACCGAAGCACTTATAATTATCTCGATACTGGCGGGTGTTATTTTAATTGCCACAAACGGCAATTTGACGAACCTCGCTGTATCACCAGCTGCACTACTTTTCGGACTTGCATCAGGGATCGCTCTAGCTTATTATACCCTTCATGCACCGGTGCTGCTGCAGGTGATTCATCCCCTGCAGCTCGTCGGCGGCTCGATGCTCGCTGGCGGTATTATTATGAACTTCATTCATCCGATATGGGTATTTGATTTCTCATTTGACTGGTCGGCAATGCAGATCATTATACTGGTTCTGTCCATACTGCTCGGGACAACACTCGCCTTCTATTTGTATATCACGAGTATGAAATACATCAGTTCAACGGAAGCGGGAATATTAGGACTCCTTGAGCCTGTATCCGCAGTACTGACATCCGTAGTGCTGTTAAATGTCGGGCTTGGCGTATATCAGACAGCGGGTATTATTCTTATTCTTGGAGTAGGCGTGTTTATCAGTACGAGAAAAAAGGAAACACAGGAAACTTCGTAATTATACGGTTTTTCTGCACATAAAAACTCCTCGAAAAGATTTTATTTTCGAGGAGTTTTAATCTTATTTTACAGTTAACGTTTCTTTTAAATCTTTTTCTACAGCATCCCACAATTCTGGTGATGTCTTGAACTTTTCTTTCATTTCTGTGATTGCAGATTTAAATGCTGCATCGTATTCTTCCGTGCCTTTTTCCGGCATATCTTTCATAATATCCTTTTGAATAACTGTCGTCATCGGTGCACGCGGGCCCCATACTGCTGCTTCTTTTTCTTCTTTGTTAATCGCAATGACTTTTGGAATTACTTTATTGCCATTAGTTAAGTAACCGTTCATCAGTTCTTCATTATCGTCACGCAGTGCCACTTTCACATCAATGTCAGCTTCTTCTGCGAGCTTAAACAGAATGGGAAGGTTAAGCATGCAGTGACCGCACCATGGTTCAGCGATAACGAGCAGTTTCATCTCACTATTCTTGAAGTTCTCAAATTCATTATCTTTCGTTATTTCATGTTCGTTATAAATTTTATCGAACCCGTCTTTTAAATCTGTGAGCTTTTCACGATACTCATCCGGTGTTAAAGCATTGTCATAAAATACCTGTAAATTATCCATTTATCTCCCTGCCTTTATAAGTTGTTATTCTTATTATAAGACTTGAAAGTTAAATGATACAAATATTAATGCACGCGCTTATATTTCTGGACATCTTCTTCTTTTAAATTGAGGAAGAGATTGACGCCGAAGAGAATAATTGCGGCGAGGAACATCGGTCCGCCGATAAATGTAAAAATATGTGCAACGCCGGGATTAACCTGTACGAAAAATGTACTGAAGAGAAATAAAGGAACGCCGATATGATACAGCCAAAATGTCGCTGTTCCGAGACCGTTTTCTGCCAAATGAGGGTAGATTGATAACACTGTACCGATGCCGAGTGTTGACAGCCATCCGACTACGTTAACATGCGCGTGTCCCGCAGCCCAGTTAAGCTGAATCGTATACGACATAAACAGTCCCACTGAAATACCAATCACAAGATAAAGCACCGACAATTTAATCCACGTATGACCCATTTAATACGCCTCCCATTTTTTGTATATAATTACAGGTTAGCACTAAATATAAATGTGTCAATTTAATGTCAAAATAATCAGTCTTAAGTATTATAAAAAAGATGGACAGCAGACGCTGCCCATTCATGTTTTACTGTAAGTTAATCAGCGTTGCAATCACCAGTGCAATTGCCGCTATGATTAACCATATAATAATTAATTTCCAGACGAATTTAACCCATTTTATATAGGGAATACCTGCGACAGCAAGAACGCCCATCAGTGAAGCCGAGGTCGGTATAATACTGTTAGTTATAGCATCTCCATATTGATAGGCGAGTACAGCCACCTGTCTTGAAATTCCCTGGAGATCGGAAATAGGTACCATAATCGGCATCGTCGTCATCGCCTGACCGGAACCCGACGGAATAAAGAAGTTAATAATTACCTGGACCCCGAGCATACCGATTGCCGTCAGTGCAGTCGGTACATTATCAAGCACCGCACTCAGACTGTAAATAATTGTATCAATAATCAATCCCGATTCCAGCACGACAAGTATCGCTCTTGCAAAGCCGACAATAATCGCTCCGTAAACAACAATTTTCATACCGTCAATAAATGCATCAAATACAGTATTCAATTTCAGACCGCCGACAAAACCGATAATGATGCCGACGATAAAGAAATTCGCTGCCAGTTCCGTTAAGAACCATCCATGAACAAAAATACCGTAAACGTTTATCGCGATCGTCAGGGCAAATAAAACTATAATGACGATGTGCCGTTTTCTAAGTTCGGTCAAGACAAGCGCATCTTCCGTGAAATTGAGCTGGCCTGTTTGGCTTTCTTCATAAACCAGACTGCTTTTTGGATCTTTCTTAACTTTTTTAGCATAAGACATAACAAATAAAATGCCTATCAGCAACACTACAAAATAAACTGCCAGTCTGAAACCCCATCCTGAGAATATCGGCAGTTCTGCAATTCCGTGAGCAATACCGACTGTGAAGGGGTTAAACATCCCGCCGATAAAGCCCGCAGCCGCACCGAGTGTTACCATGGCTGTTCCGACCAGAGCATCGTAGCCGAGCGCAACTGACAGCATAATACCGATCGGCACGAAGATAATTGCCTCTTCCGACATTCCTGTAGTAAAACCAAGTATAGAAAAAACCGTCATAATTACCGGAATTACTAGCAGTTCATTTTTTTGAACATTGTTCATCACTTTTTGAATAATTGCTTCCAGTGCGCCGGTTTTACGAATTACTCCGAATGCACCTCCGATAAGGAATATGTAGAAAATAATATCTGCTGCTTCATTTAACCCTGTCGGAATAGCCATAATCAGATCCATAAACGATACAGGATTTTGTTCAACAGAATGGAAACTGCCTCCGATTACTTCAACTCTGTCCTCCACTTCCACGCGGTCGTACTCACCGGCTGGAATTATGTAGCTGAGTGCTGCTCCTAAAATAACGATGAACAGGAGTATCGCATATGTATGCGGAAACTTCTGACTAATGTCTTTTGAACTTTTCCCTTTTGTCTTTGTATCTTCTCCCATGTAATCACCCCTGAAATTATACTTTATCAATTACCCTGTAAAATGAGATATACACCTTTTATTTGAATTTTTTTAATAATACATTAAATAGCAGTAAAACACAAAAAACCGCCGCAAATTAATGCGGCGGTTTAAATATAGATATTTTATTAACCGATTGAACCTTCCATCTCGAAGGAAATTAAGCGGTTCATTTCTACTGCATATTCCATTGGCAGTTCTTTTGTAAACGGTTCGATGAAGCCCATTACGATCATTTCTGTCGCTTCCTCTTCACCAAGTCCGCGGCTCATCAGATAGAATAACTGCTCTTCTGACACTTTCGAAACTTTCGCTTCGTGCTCAAGAGAGATGTTATCATTTAAAATTTCGTTGTACGGAATAGTATCCGAAGTGGATTCATTATCCATAATCAGCGTATCACACTCGATGTTTGAACGTGCACCGTGTGCTTTACGCCCGAAGTGAACCTGACCGCGGTAAGAAACTTTACCGCCGCCTTTAGCGATTGATTTGGAAACAATTGTAGAAGATGTGTTTGGCGCAAGATGAATCATTTTCGCACCAGCATCCTGTAATTGTCCTTTACCTGCTAAAGCGATAGATAATGTCATACCGCGTGAACCTTCACCTTTAAGGAAGATAGACGGGTATTTCATTGTAATCTTAGAACCGATGTTGCCGTCAACCCATTCCATAGTTCCGTTTTCATCAACGAAAGTACGTTTTGTAACCAGGTTGTATACGTTGTTTGCCCAGTTCTGGATTGTCGTGTAACGGCAGTATGCATCGCGTTTAACAATGATTTCAACTACTGCAGAGTGCAGTGAGTTTGTCGTATAAGTCGGTGCTGTACAACCTTCTACATAATGAACACTTGAGCCTTCATCACAGATGATTAAAGTACGCTCAAACTGACCCATGTTTTCAGAGTTGATACGGAAGTATGCCTGCAATGGTGTATCAAGCTTAACTCCCGGCGGGCAGTAGATAAATGATCCGCCCGACCATACAGCCGAGTTTAATGCTGAGAATTTATTATCAGAAAACGGAACAACTGTACCGAAATATTCTTTGAATAATTCTTCGTTCTCTTTTAACGCAGAGTCAGTATCTTTAAAGATAACACCTTTATCTTCAAGATCTTTCTCCATGTTGTGATAAACAACTTCAGATTCATACTGAGCAGAAACCCCTGCTAAGTACTTCTGTTCAGCTTCAGGAATACCTAATTTGTCAAACGTACGTTTAATTTCTTCAGGTACTTCATCCCATGAACGTTCAGTCTGTTCAGACGGTTTTACGTAATACGTAATTTCATCGAAATCAAGTTCCGATAAATCTCCGCCCCATAAAGGCATTGGTCTGTCATAGAAGTGCTGCAGAGACTTAAGACGGTAGTCCAGCATCCACTGCGGCTCTTCTTTCATTTTAGATATTTCACGGACGATTTCTTCAGTTAATCCTCTGTCAGAACGGAAAATAGAAACGTCCTTATCGTGGAAACCATATTTGTAATCGCCAATATCCGGTGCTTGCTTAACCATATATGATCGCTCCTCAATACTAATTTTTATCGGATTCTTTAAATCCTTTTTCCAGTGCTTTCCAAGTGAGTGTTGCACATTTAATGCGTGCAGGGAATTGACTTACTCCCTGCAGCGCTTCAATATCGCCCATATCGTCAGTAATATGGTAGTCCTCACCAAGCATCATATTCGAAAACTCAGCAGCCATTTCTAACGCTTTGTCTGCAGGCTGATTCATGATAGCTTCTGTCATCATAGATGCGCTGGACATGGAAATTGAGCAGCCTTCCCCTTGGAACTTAACATCTTTAATGATGCCCTCTTCAACGTTCAATGTGAGCTGAATCTCATCACCGCAAGTCGGGTTATTCATTTCAACTGTCATCGAACCATCTTCAATTACACCCTTATTCCGGGGATTTTTGTAGTGGTCCATAATAACTGAGCGATACAGCTGATTCAGGTTGTTAAAATTCATACGAGAAAAACTCCTTCGTTTTTTCCAGACTTTCAATAAATTGGTCGATTTCTTCAATCGTGTTGTATATATAAAAACTTGCTCTTGCTGTCGACGATGCCTTGCACCATTTCATCAGCGGCTGAGCGCAGTGATGACCGGCGCGAACAGCAATTCCTTCTGAGTCCAGCGCAGTTGCGAGGTCGTGAGGGTGTACGCCTTTAAGATTGAAAGTAATGAGTCCTGCACGGTTGTCCTTGCCGGGACCATATATTTCAATTCCTTCGATTGCAGACATTTTGTCATAAGCATAGCGAACAAGCTCTTTCTCATGCTGATAAATATTATCGAGGCCGAGTTCGGTAATATAATCGATTGCTGCATTCAAACCGACAGCTTCGGCAATCATCGGCGTTCCCGCTTCAAACTTCACAGGAAGATCCGTCCATGTCGATTCGGTTTTATAAACATAATCGATCATATCTCCACCGTATTCAATCGGCTCCATTTTATCAAGCAACTCAGCTTTGCCGTATAAAATACCGATACCTGTCGGTCCGAGCATTTTGTGTCCGCTGAATGCGTAGAAGTCGACGTCCAAGTCCTGCACGTCAACTGCCATATGAGGTACAGCCTGTGCACCATCAACAGAAATATACGCATTGTGAGCATGGGCTATTTCAGCAATCGACTTAATATCATTAATCGTGCCGAGCACATTTGATACATGTGTAATCGCAACGATTTTTGTTTTGTCGCTCATCGCTTTTTTCACGCTGTCAAGCGCTATCGTTCCGTCTTCTTCCAGGGGAATAAAGACAAGTTTCGCACCTTTTCGCTTGGCAAGCTGCTGCCAGGGTACGATGTTAGCGTGGTGTTCCATTTCGTTAACGACGATTTCATCGCCTTCTTCAATAACCAAATCGCCGAAGCTGCGGGCAACCAAATTAATTGCCGCCGTAGTTCCGCGCGTATAAACGATTTCTTCAAAGCGTTTTGCATTGATAAAACTGCGTACTTTCATACGTGCTTTTTCATACGCATCTGTCGCCTTCGTTCCGAGTGTATGCACACCGCGGTGAACGTTTGAGTTATACTCTCTGTAATAATCGTTCATAGCCTCGATTACTTTTAATGGTGTCTGACTCGTTGCTGATGTATCTAGATATATGAGGTCTTTTCCGTTTACCTGTTCACCAAGTATCGGGAAATCCTGACGGATTTTTTGTATATCCATTCGTCAGAGCCCTCCCTTCCTTAAGATAGTACCTTAAGCTCGATAATCTCTTTGAGTTGTTTTCTGACAGATTCGATAGGCAATGCTTTAACTACCGGATCTAAGAAACCATGAATTACAAGGCGTTCTGCTTCTTTCTTCGCGATACCGCGGCTCATCAGGTAGAAGAGCTGCAGATCATCAACACGGCCGACTGAAGCTGCGTGTCCTGCTGTAACGTCATCTTCGTCAATAAGAAGAATCGGGTTAGCATCACCGCGCGCTTTTTCACTCAGCATGAGAATACGTGATTCCTGCTGTGCGTCAGCTCTTGTAGCACCGTGCTTAATATAGCCGATACCATTAAAGATACTAGTAGCGCTGTCTTTCATAACACCGTGCTTAAGAATGTGAGCGTTTGAATCTTTACCGTAGTGAATAATCTGCGTAGTGAAGTTCGCTTTCGTTTCACCGCGGCCTACAGTTACGATCTTAAGATCTGATTCAGAACGGGCTCCGTTCAGATAAGTTGTGTTGTCGTAAATGATATTTGAATCGTTCATCAGCCCTAAAGCCCAGTCGATATTTGCATCATCTGCTGCAACACCGCGTCTGTTCACATAACCAGTCATTTCTTTCGGCAGGAAATCTACAGAGCCGTAAGTGATTTTAGAGTTATTTAACGCGATAACTTCTGAGACGATATTAATTTTTTCAGTTGACGATTCAAGGTTGGTAAAGTAGTTCTCAACGTAAGTTACTTCAGAACCTTCATCTGCGACAATCAGCACGTGGTTGAATAATGAAGCATCTTTGTCGTCGTGGAGTACTACCATCTGAATCGGGTCTTCAATGTGGACGTCTTTAGGCACATAAATGAAAATACCGCCGTTTAATAATGCAGCGTGATATGCCGTCAGTTTGTTCTCATCAATTTTAACGCCTTCAGTCATAAAGTACTTCTCAAGAAGTTCAGGATGATTGTTTGCTGCGTCGATAATGTTTTCAGCAATAACACCTTTTGCTTTCAGCTTTTCATCTAAACGAAGGTAAGCTGGTGTGTTGTTGTGCTGTACATATATATTTTTACTGTTATCCAGGTCAATTAATCCTTTAACAGCTTCCGGCAGTTCGTCAAGAGAGTTGTAAGTACTGCTCTCAACAACTGGTGAAGTTACGTTAAAGAAATCCCATTTGTCTACCTTAGTCTTGTCAGGTTTAATCATGTCAAGACTATCAAATTGTTCTACTGCTTTTTTTCTTTTACCGAGCAGGAACTCAGATTCGCCTCTGTTATTTGCAGCGGCAATAATCTCTTCCTTGTTCAGTTCGAATGCATTTAATTCAGTAGCCATAGTGATCCTCCCGTCTTATTTGTCTTCAGTGACAGTTTCGTCGTCAATGCCAAGTTCTTCTTTAATCCAGTCATAACCTTCAGACTCAAGGCGTTCAGCAAGTTCTTTTCCGCCTGATTTAACTACTTTACCTCTCATCATTACGTGAACAACGTCAGGTGTAATGTAGTTAAGTAAACGCTGGTAGTGAGTGATGATTAAAGAACCGAATTCCTGGCCGCGAAGCTTGTTGATACCTTCAGATACAACTCTGAGAGCATCAATGTCAAGACCGGAGTCAATCTCATCTAAAATACCGAATTTAGGCTCGAGCATCATTAACTGAAGAATTTCGTTACGTTTCTTCTCTCCGCCTGAGAATCCTTCGTTAAGGTAACGTGTAGCCATATCCGGATCCATTTCAAGATATTCCATGTTTTTATCTAATTTCTTAATGAACTGCATTAAGTTAATCTCGTCGCCTTCTTCACGCTGTGCATTAATTGCAGAACGAAGGAAGTCAGAGTTAGTTACACCAGAGATCTCTGATGGATACTGCATACCGAGGAATAAACCAGCTTGAGCACGCTCGTCTACTTCCATTTCAAGAATGTTTTCACCGTCAAGAAGAACTTCACCTCCTGTAACGTCATAACTCGGGTGACCCATGATAGCTTGTGCAAGTGTAGACTTACCAGTACCATTTGGTCCCATTACAGCGTGGATTTCACCCTGCTTAAGTGTTAAATCAACACCCTTTAATATTTCTTTACCGTCTATTTCAACGTGTAGATTCTTAATTTCTAAAACAGATGCCATGTCTAATCCTCCAATTGAAATTTAAGATTTTCTAATACTTCTATAGTTTATAATAATTCTAATCTATAGTCAAAGTACCAGACTCCTTGCAACACCTATATATTATACCCCAAAAAGCGCGCAGTTTAAAGGGTTCAGCTTCTTAATATGCGTCTTGTCACCAAAAAAATAAAAACACTTCTAAATGACTATTCTATCATTTAGAAGTATTTTATCTACTTTTGTCTATTTGAAAATGTCGATTGTAAACGGCGGTTTATAGACTTCTCCATTAACAGATTTAACGATTCCGATAATCGCAAATACGTAAAATGCAATCGTTACTACGGGACCGAGTACAAGTCCAATCAGAATGATTGATGTCAGCCATGCAGCAAACATGTAAATCGTATACGATAAACCGAAATTTGCAACGTGACGGAGTGCATCAGACGTAAGCGGATCATCATCTTTTTTCAGAGCCCAGATTATAAGCGGTCCAACTACTGCTGTAAAAAGTGATACGATATAGGAAACTAAAACCAGTGTACTGTCAAAACCGGTTCTCGGTGAATTATCAAAGTCATTCATATTAGTTCCTCCCGTCTATCTTCAAGTTAAAATACACTTTAATTTTACCATTACTCTATTATCTGTGCAATTTATCAGACAAAAAACCAGACAGCTTCTGCTGTCTGGCAAAGGGGTTTTACTTTATAAAATCAATCGTAAACGGCGCTTTGTAAATCTCACCGTCCGATGATTTAACAATCCCGATAATAATAAATATATAAAATGCCACGGTAATAATCGGTGTCAGTATATAACCGATGAGTATTATCGCCGTTAAGCCCGCAATAATTAAATAAATTGTATAGGAAATACCGAAGTTCACTAAATTTCGCAAGGCAACTTCCGTTGCAGGATCATCATCTTTTTTAATTACCCAGACAATTAACGGACCGATAACGGCGGTAAAAAACATTAACACATAGGTGATAATAACCAGTGTTTTGTCAAAACCGTTATGGACTATATTACTGTAGGACCGTTCATTATTTTCCATTAAAACTCTCCTCCTCCGGTTAATTTTATTTATACCCTGTACTATGACTGCAGAAACATCTTTTCGTTCACATAATTTATCTATTCCCGCATTTCGCGAATAAGTCTGTACTGATATAATATACTGTATTGATTATAACACTTGTGAGGGAATTTTTTTGAATACACATAATACTTCAACACGCAGTCCGTCAAAATTTATAAATTTGCTGATCGATATAAAATACTTATTAAAAGGCAAGGTCCTCGCTGCCAATGTACTGCCCGTATTTACAGCTTACTGGCTCGCTCTGTACTTTAACGGCGAAAACTTTACGGACCGCTGGCTGCTTTTTATTTTAACCATGGCCGGCAGCACCCTCGTTATTTCCGGTGCACTGATGTTCAATAACTGGTTTGAATACGATCTCGATAAAAAAATGGACCGTACTCAGCAGCGGCCGACCGTTACCGGCTCATTTTCTTTAAAAGGTGTACTGATTGCCGCGATTGCAGCGACAGTAATCGGACTGGCTCTCATGCTGATGACAACAATCGAAGCAGCAGTCTATTCATTTTTAGGCTGGTTCTTCTACGTCGTCCTGTATACATTCTGGTCAAAACGCCGATACACAATTAATACGATAATAGGCAGCATCTCCGGTGCATTTACACCGCTGATCGGCTGGGCTGTAATTGCTCCCGCCGCTCATGTTGTCCCGATTGCCTTATTCTACATATTAATTATATGGCAAATTCCGCATACGCTGGCTATCGCTGTTAAACGCCTTGCTGACTATACAAGAGCCGGCGTGCCGATGCTTCCGGTCGTTATCGGAGTCGATGCGACAATCAGACAAAACCTGTATTACGTTATCGCCCTCGTGCCTGTGCCGTTTATCCTGCTTGGAACGTTCGGCTGGATATTCTTTACCGTCTCGCTGATTCTGACTTTAGGATGGCTTTTCCTGTCTGTGAAAGGATTGCAGACTGATAATAAAGAGCGCTGGGCCAATATTAATTTAAAATATTCACTGATATATCTAATCATCTTATTTATGCTGATGATTGTGCTGACGATATAAAACAAGCCTGAAATGAATGATTGAGACTGGTCATTTCAGGCTTGTTTTTTAAGTCATTTTGGATAGACAGTTCTTTTCGTCAAAATCAAAAAAGCACTCACAGAGGAGTGCTTTTAAAGCATCGTTACTATTCAGCTGGAATAATAGTGCCGTCGTATTCTTCTTCAATGAACTGAACCATTTCTTCCGACTGCAGCACTTCGATTAATCTTTGCAGTTCCGGACGTTCTTCATCGCCTGTTCTTACGGCAATAAGGTTAGCGTAAGGTGAATCCCCTTCTTCTACAGCGATTGAATCTTCCACCGGGCTTAAGCCCCCGTCAATCGCGAAGTTAGCGTTGATAATTACTGCCGGCGCCTCGTTATTTTCATACATACTTACCAGCAGCTCAGGTGCTGTATTGTTATCGAACTCAAAATTGTGAGGATTTTCTGTTATATCATCAAATGTCGCATCCTGGATTTCGATGCCTTCTTCGATTTCAACCAGACCTGCATTTACGAAGAATGACAGGAAACGTCCTTCTTCAGCAGGGTTATTCGACACTAAAATTGTCGACCCGTCAGGAATATCTTCCAGTGAATCATAATCGTTTGAATATACTGCCATTGGCTCGATATGTACGTTGCCGATGCTTGTTAAATCATAACCGTGCGATTCAGTTTCACCATCTAAGTAAGGTGTGTGCTGGAAGAAATTAGCGTCCACTTCTTCATCAGCAAGCAATCTGTTAGGCGTAGTGTAATCGTTAACGATTTCCACGTTAACTGTGATATCTTCTTCAGCTAAAATATCAGCTGCTCTTTCTAAAATTTCAGCGTGCGGTGCAGGTGATGCCGCAACTGAGATTTCAGCCGGCTCTCCTTCATTACTTTCTTCTGAGTCCGAACCGTTACCGCATGCTACTAAAACTAATACGAGTGCAAACAGAGTGACAATATCAAAAATCTTCTTCATGTAATAGCCTCTTTTCATTATAGTTTTTATTGTTAGATCAGCGTTTATCGACTGCTTTTGACAGAGTATCTCCAATAATCTGGATGATAAAAACGATGATCAGAATTACTACAGTTGCAACGAGTGTGACATCCGGCTGGTTTCTTGTGAAGCCGACCATATAGGCGAGGTTACCAAGACCTCCCGCACCGATTACTCCGGCTATTGCAGTAGAGCCGACAAGCATAATTGATGTCACCGTGATACCGGAAATCAGAGCAGGCAGCGATTCCGGAATTAGCACTTTCCAAATGATAGTCCACGTGTTCGCTCCCGTCGATTCAGCCGCTTCAATAACACCCTTGTCGATTTCCTTCAGACCGATTTCAACGAGACGGGCAAAGAAGGGCGCTGCGCCGATAATCAGTGCAGGAAGTGCACCATTTGAACCCATTACCGTTCCCATAATTGCTTTTGTGAACGGCATAATTAAAATAATTAAAATGATGAACGGTATTGCTCTGAACAGGTTAACAATAAATGATGTTGCGCCATAAACCGGTTTTGACACACCGTTATGACTTTTATTTGATAAGAATAAAATAATACCGAGTATCAGCCCGATCAGGAAGGCCAGTGCAGTTGCTATCACGGTCATATAAATTGTTTCGTAAGTCGCTTCTAAAACTGCATCCCATTTCACGTTTTCGAAGGCGAACATTTCTTTAAATGCTGTCAGAAATTCATTCATTTACTTTCAACCTCCAGCGTGACATCGTGTTTTTTAAACTCTGCAGTAATTTGTTCAAGTGTTTCCTGATTAATATCGAGGGCGATATAAAGATGCCCGTATGACTCCTGATTCGTCTGCTTAATATTTCCTGACAGGATATTTACATCAAGACCGTAATTCCGGATAACTTGTGAGACAATCGGCGATTTTGTACGGGTGCCGACAAATGTCAGCTTGACGATAGTTGAAGTCGGGAAGGCTTCTTTTATTTCCTCCATCGCTACTGCGTGGTCGTCATCCGAAATATCATCCTTAACGAAACGTTTCGTTACATTTGACTGAGGATTCTGGAACAGTTCGATAACCGGCCCGACTTCCACTACTTTACCGTTTTCCATGACAGCTGCACGGTCGCATATTTTTCTGATAACATGCATTTCGTGCGTAATCAGCACGATGGTCAAGTTCATCTTTTTCGTAATATCGACGAGCAGGTCAAGCACCTCATCTGTCGTTTCAGGATCCAGAGCACTGGTCGCTTCATCGCACAGCAGAACCTGCGGTTCATTCGACAGCGCTCTCGCAATGCCGACGCGCTGTTTCTGGCCGCCGGACAGCTCACTCGGATAGTTGTTTTCGCGGCCTTCCAGACCAACCAGCCTTATCAGTTCCGAAACACGCAGCTGCCGTTCTTTTTTAGGTACACCTGCGATTTCCAGCGGAAAGCTGATATTTTCAGCGACTGTTCGTGACCAGAGCAGGTTAAAATGCTGAAATATCATCGATACTTTTTGACGTTTTTGCCGCAGTTCTTTCATCGTCATGCCGCTGATTTCATCACCGGTTACTGTAACAGTCCCTTCCGTCGGCTGCTCCAGTCCATTCAAGAGACGAATCAGCGTGGATTTGCCGGCGCCCGAGTAGCCGATAACTCCAAAAATTTCACCTTTCTTCACATTCAGACCGACATTATCTACTGCCGTTATATTTTGATTTTTAGTTTTAAATATTTTAGTCACATTACTAATATCTATCATTATATATAAATCCCTTCCCTTTCCAGGAGAACAATTAAAAAAACCTACTCCAAAAATGAGTAGGCTTTTAAACGTTCATTACGCCTCTCATCTGAGGATATTAATCCAGTGATTTGGCACCTTGTCACGATGACGGTTGCCGTGGCTTCTAAGGGCACATCCCTCCACCACTCTTGATAAGAGTTAATATTTGATTGAAATTCATATTATCAGACTATTCTTTATTAGTCAATCAGAAATTCTTCCAGAACTTCGTTTAAATAAGTAACAGATTGAAATGCGTAGACTTCCCTGACAAGTTTGCCGTTTTTAAACAGCAGCAGTGCTGGCGCAGAACGAATCTGATATTTATCTATCAGTGTTTTATAAAAATTTAAGTTGATGCGTTCATAGCTGATTTCTCTTGCAGAAGCAGCGACGCTGAGCATCGTTTCTGAGATATCGCATGTTTTGCACATCGTTGCATAGCCGAAAATAATATAATACTCTCTATCCTGTATATTCTTTAATATATTTTCCGTTGAAATTGTTTCCTTCACGATAAAACTTACCTTTCATTATTAGGCTCGTATCTACATAAAAACCGTGTCTGAGCAAGAGGTTTGCAAGGTAGTCATGCGGACAGCGTCCGACTTCCCCGAATTTGGGATCTATATAAATATGAGTACTTTCACTAAGATGTTTTTTAAACCATTTACGAATTTTTCTTCCTTCCTTATCCGCATCGGATAAAATGAATATTTGAGAATCGCCAAGCTGATCAATAATCTCATCCAGTTTTGAAATACCCATCGTACCGAAGGTGCAAATTATCTGTACAGGTTCCACCAGCACTTCTTCCAATCTGCGCTTATCCGTTTTTCCCTCAACAATGAGTACTTTATCAGAAAGATTCATCCGTATCACCCTTAGTTAAATTTTTAATATAAATTCACTTTAAGCAATAAATATAGGTTTTAAAAAAACTCCGGACAAAAGTCCAGAGCTAAGTTATTATTTCTCGATTACTGCCTGGTAACCAGCAGCATCAAGAAGGTTATCTAATTCGCTTTCATCTGAAAGTTCAACTTTCAGCATCCAAGCACCTTCGTATGGATTTTCGTTAACAAGTTCCGGACTGTCCTCAAGCTCTTCGTTAACAGCAACTATAGAACCGGAAACCGGTGCATATAATTCAGAAACAGTTTTCACTGATTCCACGCTGCCGAAAGAATCACCTGTAGAGATGTCGTCGCCTTCTTCTGGAAGTTCGACAAATACGATATCTCCAAGTTCAGACTGTGCAAAGTCAGTAATACCGATTGTTACAGTATTTCCTTCAACTTTAATCCACTCATGATCTTCGCTGTACTTTAAATCTTGTGGTAATGACACGCTAAAACCTCCCTTTTAACTTATCATACTTATTGTTGCACAATTGCCATACTTTAGGCAAGTGAATTAATTCAATAATGCATTTTTATAAGTTTCTTCTTTAAAACCTAATAACACATCATCATCAAGTACAACCATCGGCCGCTTAATCAGCATGCCGTCACTTGCGAGCAGTTCCAGTTTCTCTTCTTCACTCAAATCATGAAGACGTTCTTTTAATCCGAGCTCTTTAAATTTAGTGCCCCGCTTGTTAAAAAAGTCATCAATTGAATGCGACGATTTGTCGAGGATACCTTTCAGCGTATCTTTAGCCGGTACATGCTTAACCATGTCAATTTCAGTAAACTCCAGATTATTATCTGCTAAAAACTTTTTGCCCTTGCGGCAAGTCGTGCATTTAGGGTATTCGTAAAATGTAATCATAGTTATCCTCCCGAATAAGAAATTATTCTTACACTTATAATACCCCAGATAAAGTAAATTAGACATATGCAAAAACGAAAAAAGTCCGAAACCTCAGGGGAAGGTTTCGGACAAAGGGGCTGGGGAGAAGAGTTAAGTTTTCATATCTTCTGGTTCCCATTTTATCAGCTGGTTATTATTCTTTCGTTAACCTGCTGTAAAGATTGCTTAATATTTTTATCTGGTAAATATTTCACGCAATTGTGTTACATGAATCTGTCCCGGAGCCGCATCCCTTGATACAAAGCCGTAGGTTAGTGCCGAAGCCGCTTCTCCCTCTGCCGTACGCGTGTCTTTTCCGAGTTCTCCCATAGAGATTCCAATTATTCTGTCTCCGTACTTTTGTTTAGCACTTTTCACAACTTCAGTGACTTTGTCCACATCCTTCTTTTCATGAGGGAAGTAAGCAACTTTGTACAAATCTCCGCCGAGCGTGTGCATTTTATTAATAATCGATAAAATCTCCCCGCTAGGCGGTGTACGCTTAAAATCGTGATGACTCATCAGGCATTTCACATTATTGGCACGCGCAGTTTTGCAGACAGATGCTGTAATTTTATCGCCGGATTGAACTTCGATATCGATATAGTCAATATCCATTGTCTGACAGACAGCGTTTAAGAGCGCTTCGTACTCAACTGTTGTTTTTGAACCGCTGCCGCCCTCTTTCGCCGTGCGGTATGTATAAATAATTTCTTTGTTCAGCGGTTTAAAATAATCTATAATATATCTGACTTTTTTGCCGTGATCCTCCCGGTTCAACGCATCGAAAACATCTCCGCGTATCTCCACGATATCAAAAGCGTCTATATTCTCTTTCGCTTTTTGAATTTCTTCTTTAATTTCGTCATCATTATGACCTGATAAAGTGACGACAATCTTCGTTGTATTCATAAGTTTTCCCCTTTGTGCGTTCTGAATGCGATTGATAGCTATTTCAATCTAATGGTATCATAAAACCATTATAGTATCCCGGGGGTTAAAGTAAATGAAAAAAATTAAACTGCTGACTTTGCTGGCATTCACAGCCATGCTGTTTGCGGCATGCAATGATAATACTGATAAAGAAAATACCGGCACAGCTGAATCTTCAGAGGCTGCATCTCTGGAAGAGGATAAAGATCTTTTTGACAGCGAAGAGGAAAATGAAATTGAAATCGATGAAGTTGATGAAGATGCAGTCGAATCAGCAAAATCAGAGAGCGATAATTATCAGCTGGGCGAGCCCGTTGAAATCGACGGCATTACAGTAACAATTAATGATGCCTTTATGACAGACGAGCGCAACGATACGAATATTATCGATGTCAGCGGCGTGCTCGTTCTCGACATTACATATGAAAACGGCACAGACCAGACATTCCCGGCAGGGCGAGATATTACACTTGAAGCGGACGGTGAACTCGCACACAGCTACGAACTCGACAGCATCTTCCCTGCCGACCTTGCTCCAGGTGAAAGTATAACCGGCCAAATGTCCTACGGCTTAGTATCCGCACCTGAAAATATGGTTGCTGTATTTGAACCCTTGATGAATTCAGAAGGTAAGACTGCGGTTTTTGATATAGTTGTTGAATAATTTTAGGTTTTGCTGGGTGGTGGTGGTTGGGGTGGCGTGTGCCACCGTGGATTCTCCGTGGCGCGGGATTGGGTGGCGCGTGCCACCGTGGATTCTCCGTGGCGCGGGAATGAGCGGCGTGTGCCGCCGTGGATTCTCGATGGCGCGGGAGCGGACGGCGTGTGCCACCGTGGATAAATTCATCTCTCTTTGACTGACTAAACTCACTACCAGGTCAATGAACAACATAAGATTCCTAAAATCACTATAAAAACTCCAGCATCATCTTTACACCAATAAAAAAGAGCCCGCACGGGGCTCTGGTTTTTATCTTCTATAAATTATTACACTACTTCTACTGATAAATCCACGTCGATGTTGCCGCGTGTTGCTTTAGAGTAAGGGCAGAAATCGTGTGCCTGCTCTAAATATTTTTCAGCGTCTTCCTGAGACATGTTTTTAACTTTAGCTTTAATATCTACACCAAGTTTAACGCCTTCGCCATCTTCTTCAAGGCGTACTGTTAAAGTAACTTCCGGCTCTGCATCACGAACGCCGCCTTTTTTAATCATTAAATCAAAGGCACCGTTAAAGCAGGAAGCATATCCCGCAGCGAATAACTGTTCAGGGTTAACACCCTCGCCATCCTGATCCGGCGGAATTACCGGTGAATCAATCGCTTTGTCTTCTGTTGCCACGTGACCTTTGCGGCCGCCTGTGTTTACTGCACTGACTTCATATTTAACTGCCATTATAACTGCCTCCTAATATTTTAATAACAATTCAATCTTACTAATGTGAACTTATATCCAAGCATAACATTTATTCACAAAAATGAAGCCGCAATAAATACAGCCTCATCTCCGTTCTTATTTATTTTTTAAATTTTTCCGATACTTTGTCTGACGCTTTGTCGATAGAGTCATGAGCTTTGTCCGATGCTTTATCTACATACTCTTTCGCTTTACCGGCATTCTTCTCGTTCTTGCCTTCTTTTTCTTTATCTTTGTCTCCGGTAGCGTTGCCGATTGTTTCTTTTGCATTACCTTTTAATTGTTCTAATTTGCTGTCTTTTTCTGCCATTTAAAAACACTCCTTAATTAATTAAATAGTATTTTTGTACAGTTAATGTATTCCCGCTCAAGTAAATGCTAAACATTTATACAAAAAAATACCCAATCCTTTTTCCAGGAGTGGGTATTCAATATGGAGACGGCGGGAGTTGAACCCGCGTCCAGAGACCTCGCAGCATTTCTTTCTACGTGTGTAGTTCATTATTAAGTTTCACATGGATGATGGCAATGAACGAACCTCATTCCATGCTAGTCCGATTAATCTCTTCCTTTTAGTCTTCCGACCGCAGACTAAAGGGCGTATCCTATTATAGTTGAATCATCGTCACGGGCCATAGGCAAGCTCATGGGATGATGCAGAGCGCTCTTAGGCAGCTACTGCGAAATTGTTTTGTTTGCCAGTTATTATAAACTGAGTATCGTTGATGACGAAGCCGAAACCTCCGACACGCTTAAAATGCCCGAATAGCCCCTGTCGAATCCGGAACGTCCCCGGATTATATAATATAACGGCTGATTTGCCGAGCACTTATTATTATAACACGATAAAAACCCGTTGACAAATTAACGGAACTGCTCCTTCATTGCACGGTCAATTTCGCGTTTCATCTGTTTCTTCTTCAGGTCCTGGCGTTTATCGTATTTCTTCTTACCTGTCGCGATGCCTAAAAGCACTTTGCACATGCCGTTTTTAATATACAGTTTGAGCGGGATAATCGCGTTCCCCGGCTCCTGCATATGCCCTCTAAGTTTATTAATTTCTTTACGGTGCAGGAGCAGCTTGCGCGTACGAAGAGGCTCGTGGTTAAAACGGTTCCCCTCTTCATACGGCGCAATGTGCATATTATAGACATACATTTCATTCTTATAGACCCGCGCATACGAGTCTTTTAAGTTCGCCGACCCGCGGCGTATTGACTTAATTTCAGTGCCCCTAAGCACAAGCCCCGCTTCAATCGTGTCATCGATAGAATAATCGTGACCCGCTTTGCGGTTTTGTGCCAGCGGCCTCGTTTTCTGGTTGCTTTTACTCATAAGCCTCTACTTCTTTCCTTTGCCTTTTTTCGCCACTGATTTATAGAAAGGTTTTTTCTTGCCACCTTTTGAGAAGCTTCCTTTCTTTTCACGTGAGCGTGTCTTTTCTTTTTTATTTTCTGGCTTGCCTTTAATTTCCACCGGCGTCTTTCTTCTTTCCGGACGTTTTTTATTAGGCATACCGACTACTTTAAAGTCGATTAAGCGCTCTTCGAGATTAACGCCGAGCACTTCGATTTCAATCTTGTCGCCGATACGGAACATAGTGCCCGTGCGTTCGCCGAGCATAGCCATAGCGCGTTCGTTAAAGTTGTAATGGTCATCAGTCATATTGCTGACGTGCACCAGGCCTTCAATCGTGTTCGGCAGTTCAACAAACATACCGAAATTCATAACACCTGATACTACACCTTCGAATGTTTCGCCGACATGTTTCATCATGAATTCCGCTTTCTTCAGATCATCCGTGTCGCGCTCTGCATCCTGGGCGCGCCGCTCTCTTTCGGAAGTATGCTTCGCAATCTCAGGCAGCTCGCTCTTGTTGCGGCGGATAGTCTTCGCATCGGTCTTTCCTTTAAAGAGATACTCGCGTATCAAACGGTGAACGATTAAGTCAGGGTAACGGCGGATCGGTGACGTAAAGTGAGTGTAGAACTCCGTCGCCAGTCCAAAGTGGCCGAGCGATTCAGGTGAATATTTCGCCTGCTGCATCGAGCGCAACATCAGCGTGGAAATCACCATTTCTTCCGGACGGTCTTTGACTTCTTCAATAATTTCCTGCAAAGCATGCGGGTGAATCTGATTACCTTTACCTTTAACAACGACACCAAAACCTGTCAGGAAGTCGAAGAATTTACTCAGCTTCTCTTCTTTCGGTTCTTCGTGAATACGGTACATAAACGGCACGTCCATCCAGTGGAAGTGCTCTGCGACTGCTTCGTTTGCCGCCAGCATGAATTCCTCAATCATTTTTTCGCCCGTTCCACGGTTTCTAAGAACGATATCTTCCGGTGTGCCGTCTTCACCGACAACAACAGCCGCTTCGGCGAAATCAAAATCAATTGCCCCGCGTTTTTCGCGTTTCGCACGCAATCTTGCAGCAAGTTCCTCAGCATCGAGAAGAGGCTGATAAACTTCTTTGAACTCATTAATGACGCTCTCATCTTTATCTTCCAGCATTAAGTTTACGTTGCCGTAAGTCATACGGTAGTCCGAGTTAATAACACTTTCGAAAATTTCGTGGTCCACGGCTTTACCGCCTGGTGTAAATTCCATGCGGCAGCTCAGTGTCAGCCGGTCGACATTTGGATTCAGCGAACAGATACCGTTCGATAAACGGTGCGGTATCATCGGAATCACACGGTCAACAAGATAAACACTCGTCCCTCTGTGATATGCTTCTTTATCGATTGCAGAGTTCTCTGTTACATAGTGGCTGACGTCGGCAATGCTGACCGTCAGTTCAAAGTTGCCGCTATCCAGTTTTTTCACGCTGACAGCATCGTCCAGATCTTTTGCATCGGCGCCGTCAATCGTAATTGTGAACTCGTCGCGAAGATCGACTCTCTCCTTCGTGTCATCCTGCTCGATTTCATCAGGCACTGCTTCCGCCTGCTCAAGCACTTCATCAGGGAACTCGATGTCGATGCCATGCTGGTAAATAATTGACAGAATATCGACACCAGGATCATTTTTATGACCTAAAATCTGGATTACATGACCTTCTGGATTGCCCTGGTCAGGATTATCCGGGAATTTAGTTATTTCAACGAGCACTTTGTGGCCGTCAATAGCCCCTAAGTTGTTATCCCTCGGAATAAAGATATCCGTTTTGAATGTTTTCGAGTCAGGTACAACGAAGCCGTAATTAACATTTGCACTGTACTCCCCGACTAATTTTGTTACACCGCGCTCGATAATACTAATTACGTGACCTTCTGTCTTGTCGCCCCGCGTACTGGTCTCGACTTCTACCAGCACAGTGTCACCGTCAAGCGCACCGTTTACAGCGTTCGGCGGAATAAAAATATCTTCGATATCTTCTTCTTCCGGACGCAGAAATCCAAAACCGCGTTTGTGCATCGATAATGTACCTTTTACTCTGTTGGAGTCAGGTACCTTCATATATTTGTCTTTTTTCGTGCGGTATAATTTACCGGATTCTTCAAGAGAGACTAAAGTTTTCACCATATCTTTGAATTCATCCGAGTCATCCGCTCCAAAAGATTCTTTAAAATCATCTATTGTCATCGGTTTGTAGTCATCTTTACTTACAATGGCTAATATTTCTTCTTTAAAGTCTCTCATTGTAATCCTCCATATCTGTTATTAATACTGCAGTTCGTGCTGTTCAATAAAATTGTATATATCTTCAAATAATTCTTCCTTGCTCTCATCTATAGTCAGTACGTGGCCGCCTTTATCGTACCATTTAATTTCTTTTTCATCAGTCCCGGCACCATTGTAAATCACCTTGGCGCTGTCCGGATCAATCACCTTGTCATGAGTTGCCTGAGCGACAAAAAGCGGGACATTAACATCTTCTAAATTCCCTTTTACCAGATTTATAAACGTGCTGATATCATCAAAAGTTCCAGTCATCTCCAGATTTTTTGTTTCTTTTTCTATCTGCTCCGGCGTTTTATTTTCAAACATCTTCAAATATTTTTCTGCATACGCGATAAACTGCCCGTACAGTGTTTCCGGGTCCTTCATGTACATTGGGCTGCAAATTGTCCCGACACCTGTCACATCGCGTTCAGCTGCAAGGCGCAGCGCGATTACCCCGCCAATCGATACACCGGCGACAAAAATATTGCTGCAGCCTTCACTCCGCAAAAAATCGTAAGCTTCGACTGCCTGCTTATACCAGACAAAGGGAGAAGACTGCGTAATTTTCTCCGGATGCTCCGCATGGCCTTCGTAGTTTATCGAGTAGGAAGTGAGACCTTTTTTCTGCAGATAGCGGCCGAGCTGTCTTACATCGGATGTGTTCCCCGTAAAACCATGCAGCAGCAGAACCGCCCTGTCTCCGCTCGCTTCTTTAAAGTAAAATTTTTCAGGTAATTTAATATTCATGAGGTCACCTCAAAATAGTGTTACTTTTATTGTACGCTAAATGTCCGGGATACTAAAGAATCATCGTTCCAAACATAAAAAAAGAGCCAAAATCCGGGATTAATCGGATTCGGCTCACCTTTTAACGTATTAACCTAAGTATGTCAGTAACAGCATAATCATAAAGAACAGAATTGCTAAAATTACAGTTGCTCTATGTAAAATTAAGTCCATACCGCGCGCTTTCTGCTTGCCGAACATCTGCTCGGCACCGCCGCCGATTGCTCCCGACAGACCGGCACTTTTTCCGGATTGTAGTAACACTACAGCGATAAGCGATATACACACGATGATTAACAGAACGATGAGTAGTGTCTGCATGAAGATACCCCTCCGATTTATATTAACAGTATAAATAGTACCAAAAATTTACTGTATGTGCAATGTAAACGAAGGTTTTGTAATGTAGTTGTTACATTGGAGACAGCGTTCTATTTGTTGAAATCTGTAAATGTTCTGCTGCATTTTTTAAATTTTTGCTGTTTGGAGATAATTTACTTTATCTTTATGTTATAGATATGCGTACAATCCCTTTAAAACTTAAACAATTGCAGATTCTGTCACGTCGAACGTTACTCGGTTCAACCGAAGAAAAAGAAAAGGAGAAGTTGACCCGCGGCTGGCACGGCGAGCTCGGATTCGATAAACTGCTCGATACTGCCGTGCGGGGCAAGGAAATTTATCACTTGAAAGATTATCGTTTTAAAATTGATTCCGGTACCGAAACATTAAAAGTAGCCAGCGGCATGAGTGAAGTGCAGATCGATAACGTGCTGATTGCTGGCGACCATGTTTATACTTTCGAGGTTAAAAATTTTGGTTTCGATTTGATATACGATTCAAAAATCTGGTTCTTCGAAAGCGGGCGCGAATATAAGGACTTGAGTATGCAGGTGAACCGCCAGCGCACTTCGCTTGAGCATCTGATTCGTAATGGCGGTTTTAATTACGATATTACTTCACACCTCGTGTTTGTGAACCCTTCACAGACAATCTATAACATGCCTAATTTGGAAAATCTGCTTGTGCCCAGTAATACGCCCCGGCGGCTCGCTAAAATTTGTCAGTCCAATCGTTATGACCATGGCAATATTGCTGACTACCTCAACAGCCGCCGGCTCCTGAAATCAATGTACGATCTCCTGGCGAATGTTGAATTTGGCGAGCTCCGCACCGGCGTGTTTTGTTATCAGTGCGATTCGGTTGCGGAGCTCGTGCGTGTTAATTCATACAAGTACTGTTGTCATTCATGCACTAAAGAGTTTACTACTTTCGAAATAGTATCGATACTAATTGATGAATTAAAAACTATCAATGAAGCGTGGGAAATATCTCCTGCAAGAATTTCTGCTTTTAGCGGAGGTGCTGTCAGCAGTTCCACAGTTCGCAGATATAAACGCGACCGTCGACTCTTATTTTGATAAATACTCAACATACAAAAATTGCGTTTCTGTGATAAATTCCTCTTTTTATTAATCCTCTATACACTTTCGTTAGTGGATGTGCAAGGTCAACGTTTTTTGGCAACCCTTGCTCATCCACGCTCCAATTATGTGCAAGGTCAACGTTTTTTGGCAACCCTTGCTCATCCACGCTCCAATTATGTGCAAGGTCAACGTTTTTTGGCACACCTTGCTCATCCACGCTCCATTTATGTGCAAGGTCAGAGTTTTTTGGCACACCTTGCTCATCCACGCACCATTTATGAGCAAGGTCAGCATTTTTTGGCGCACCTTGCTCATCCACGCTCCAATTATGTGCAAGGTCAGCGTTTTTTGGCGCACCTTGCTCATCCACGCTCCAATTATGTGCAAGGTCAGTGTTTTTTGGCGCACTTTGCTCATCCACGCTCCAATTATGTGCAAGGTCAGCGTTTTTTGGCACACCTTGCTCATCCACATCGTCAATTAACCCCTCTCAAAATAACAAAAACCCCTCTCGAGAGGGGTTTTCATCAAATTATTTATTCAAATTATAAAATGATGCGAGGCCTTTGTAAGTGCCTGTCTCATATAATTCATCTTCAATGCGAAGGAGCTGATTGTATTTAGCAACGCGGTCCGTGCGTGACGGTGCGCCAGTTTTAATCTGTCCGGCATTTGTCGCAACAGCAATATCGGCAATTGTCGTGTCTTCTGTTTCACCTGAACGGTGTGAGATGACTGCTGTGTAGCCTGCGCGCTGGGCAACTTCGATCGCTTCGAAAGTTTCTGTCAGCGTACCAATCTGATTTACTTTAACTAAGATTGAGTTTGCAACGCCTTGTTCAATCCCCTGGACTAATTTTTCAGTGTTCGTTACAAACAGGTCATCACCGACAAGCTGGACTTTATCGCCGATTTTGTCTGTAAGAAGTTTCGTGCCTGACCAGTCATTTTCATCCAGACCGTCTTCTATTGAGATGATTGGATACTTCTCAACCATGTCGCCGTACCAGTTAACAAGTTCTTCCGACGAATAAGTTTTACCTTCGCCTTTCAGCTCGTAGTTGCCCGTATCTTTATTGAAGAATTCGCTTGAAGCCGCGTCCATCGCAAGGACGATATCTGAACCGAGTTCATAGCCGGCAGCTGCTACCGCTTCGCCGATTACTTCCAGTGCTTCTTCGTTTGATTTCAGGTTTGGAGCAAATCCGCCTTCGTCACCGACTGCAGTGCTGTAGCCTTTTGCTGATAAAACTTTCGCAAGCTGGTGGAAAATTTCTGTCCCCACGCGGAGCGCCTCTTTAAAAGTAGGTGCGCCTACAGGCATAATCATAAATTCCTGAATGTCGATACTGTTGTCTGCATGCTCACCGCCGTTAATAATATTCATCATCGGCACTGGCAGCTGCACCGCATTAAATCCGCCTAAGTATTTATATAAAGGCTGGCCGAGAAGATCCGCCGCTGCTTTCGCTACGGCAATCGATACACCTAAAATAGCATTAGCGCCTAATTTTTCTTTGTTTTTTGTCCCGTCTAACTGAATAAGCATTTTATCGATTGAGACCTGCTCTAGCACAGTGAATTCTCCATCGATTAATTCGGGTGCAATTACAGCATTAACATTTTCTACTGCCTGTTCTACACCTTTGCCTAAGAAGCGTGATGAATCACCATCACGAAGTTCTACCGCTTCGTGTTCTCCTGTAGAAGCGCCTGAAGGAACCAGTGCCCGGCCGAAAGCGCCGCTTTCTGTCAGCACTTCAACTTCAATCGTCGGGTTTCCTCGAGAGTCTAAAACTTCACGTGCATATACATCTGTAATTAATGGCATGTCATCCTACTCCTTTATTAGTTAAGTTCGAATTTATTATAACGTATTTTTAATTAAAAGGCTCTTACCTGTCATATCTTCAGGCTGATTAAGATTCATTAAATCAAGCATAGTCGGTGCTAAGTCTGATAAACGCCCGCCTTCACGCAGCAGGACCGATTTGTCTGTTACAATCACCGGCACCGGATTGACCGTATGCGCCGTCATCGGTTCTCCTGCAGGTGTCACGACCTCATCGGCGTTCCCGTGGTCTGCAGTAATTACCGCGGTCCCGTCCAAGCTAATAATTTTATCGACTACTTTACCGAGACATTCGTCGACCGCTTCCAGCGCTTTGACCGTCGGTTCAAGCATGCCGCTGTGACCGACCATGTCCGGGTTCGCAAAGTTTAAAATCACCATATCCAGCGGTTCGTCGAGAGCGCGGAGCAGCTGATCCGTCACTTCATAAGCACTCATTTCCGGCTGCAGGTCATATGTCGCCACCTTCGGTGAATTGACTAAAATACGCGATTCACCTTTGAATTCCTCGTGGCGTCCGCCGTTCATAAAGTATGTCACATGCGGATATTTTTCTGTTTCCGCAATGCGCAGCTGGGTTTTCCCTGCGGCCGCTGCAACCTCACCAAGCGTATTAACCAGGTCCACTTTATCGAAAACAACATCTGCCTGTACCGCTTCGCTGTATTTTGTAAATGTAACGAACTTCAGATTATCAATTGTTCCGCCGCGGTCAAAGCCCTTAAATTCCGGCGCAGTGAATGCTTCCGACAACTGGGCTGCGCGGTCCGGTCTGAAGTTAATAAATATAACGGCATCGTCTTCACCGATAGTGTGCGCTTTATTAACGACAAACGGTTCGACGAATTCATCAAACACCTCGGCAGAATAACTTTCCTCTACTCCGAGAGACGCAGTCGGGAAAACCTTGCCTTTCCCGTGCACGAGTGCATCATACGCTAGCTGTTCCCGTTCCCAGCGCTGGTCGCGGTCCATCGCATAGTAGCGCCCGCTGATTGTTGAAAACTGGCCGATGCCGATTTCTTTGAACTGCCGCTCTGTTTCTTCTATGTAAGTCAAGGCCGAAGCTTTACTCACGTCGCGCCCGTCTAAAAATCCGTGGACGAATACATCGGTAAGGCCGTTGATTTTTGCCATTTTCAGCACTTCAAACAAGTGTCCGTAATGCGAGTGCACGCCGCCATCGCTTAAAAGTCCCATAATATGCAGTTTGCTGTTATGACTTTTGGCATGTTTCAGTGCACTTAAAAGCACTTCATTTTCATGAAAATCGCCATCTTTAATCGCTTTATTAATACGTGTTAAGCTCTGATACACAACGCGCCCTGCACCGATATTTAAATGCCCGACTTCGGAGTTTCCCATCTGTCCTTCGGGTAAGCCCACATCGAGACCGCATGCGCTTAAACTTGCGTGCGGGAACTCATCTTTATATCTGTTAAAATTCGGCATATCTGCATGTGCAATCGCGTTGCCGAAAGTCTCATCGCGTTCTGCAAAACCGTCAAGAATAATTAAAGCAGCAGGTTTAGTCATTGGGCTGCTCCAGCAATCAGCGCTATATAATCTTCAGCCTTCAGTGAAGCACCGCCGACTAAGGCGCCGTCCACATCACTTTTTGACATCAGCTCTTCGATTGTTGCAGGTTTAACAGAACCGCCGTACAAAATACGCACGCGGTCTGCTGTGTTCTCATCATAAAGTTTTTCAACTTCGCTTCTGATTGAACGGCACATCGCATCAGCATCGTCGCTCGTTGCACTTTTTCCAGTGCCGATCGCCCAAATCGGTTCATAAGCGATAACGAGCCCGCCTGCTGATTCAGGTGAAATCCCTTCAAGCGCTGCTGTCACCTGTCCTGCAACTTTTGCTGTATACTCTCCGCTCTCGCGCTCTTCTTCAGTCTCACCGACACAGATAATCGGTGTCATACCCGCTTCAAGTACAGCACGCGACTTTTTGTTTACGTCGCTGTCAGTTTCTCCGAACAGCTCGCGGCGTTCGGAATGTCCTGTAATAACGTAGTGCACCCCAAGTTCACGAAGCATAGGCGCGGAGATTTCCCCTGTAAAAGCACCGCTTTTTTCATAGTACACATTTTGTGCACCGATTTTAATATCCGTCTCTTTAAATTTCCCGGCGAGTACCGGCAGGTCGATAAAGGGCGCACAAATCGCCGCTTCAACACCTTCTTTAAGATTGTTTTTTAACAGTTCATCGGCAAAAGCTCCTGCTTCCTGAACTGTCATATTCATTTTCCAATTACCCGCAATTAATGGTGTCCGCATATGACTTACTCCTCCTCAGCATTATCAATTGCCTTCAGTCCCGGCAATTCCTTACCTTCTAAATACTCTAACGATGCGCCGCCGCCGGTTGAAATATGGCTGAATTTATCAGCAAATCCAAGAACCTGCGCAGCACTGGCCGAATCGCCGCCGCCGATAATAGTAACCGCATCTTCAAGATTCGCAATCGCCTGGCAGACACCGACTGTCCCCGCTGCAAAATTGGACATTTCAAAAACGCCCATCGGTCCATTCCAGACAACTGTTTTCGCATCTTTGAGTGTTTTCTCGTATAATTTAACCGTTTCCCCGCCGATATCAAGAGCCATCATATCCTTCGGAATTTCTTCGACCGGTACAGTGCGGTGTTCCGCTTCATTTGAAAATTCTGAAGCTGCAACAACATCGACAGGCAGCACTAATTTCCCGTCCGCTTTTTTCAGCAGCTCTTCAGCAATTTTAATATTATCTTCTTCAATTAATGATTTTCCGATTGAATGTCCCTGTGCTTTCAGGAATGTATTTGCCATCCCGCCGCCGATAAGAATTTTATCAGCCTTATTCAGCAGGTTATCAATTACGTTAATTTTGTCGGATACCTTCGCTCCGCCGAGGATGGCCACGAACGGTGATTTCGGCTGATCGACTGCACCGCCGAGAAATTCGATTTCCTTCTGCATTAGAAATCCGGATACAGTGGGCAGATGCTCGCTGATTCCGACGTTTGACGCATGCTCGCGGTGAGCTGTGCCAAATGCATCATTGACGAAGATATCGCCGAGCGATGCCCAATACTTGCCGAGCACCGGATCGTTTTTACTTTCTTTTGAGCCGTGCTGATCTTCATAGCGTGTATTTTGAACGAGGAGAATCTCTCCATTCTTCATTCCGGCAATACCTTCTTCCAAATCCTTGCCGCGTGTTTTATCGCTGAACAGCACTTCTTTACCTATCAGGTCGCTTAAGTAGTCAGCAACCGGAGCAAGAGAATATTCACGTTTGTCCTCTTTAGTTTTAATTCGTCCAAGGTGCGAAAATAAAATTACTTTTCCGCCCTTAGCCAAAACGTAAGAAATTGTTTTTACAGCAGCTTTAATACGGGTATCATCCGTAATCTGTCCATTTTTCATCGGTACATTAAAATCTGCCCGTATTAATACCTTTTTGCCTTTTAATTCAACATCTTCCAGAGTCTTCTTCATGGATGCGCCTCCAAATTTATATTCATTTTAATTATACATATGTCGCTCGCTTATTAAAACATTAAAAATATTTTAAGAGCAGCTGCATTAAAAAAGCGGCAGACATTTTAAGTCCGCCGCTTCCCGGTTATCATTATTTATAATTATCTTTTACGTAATCATATATAGTTACAAAATCTAAAACGCCTTCTTGAATCACTTTGCCTCCGTCGCTTAAAACGGGTATGCGCACCATGTATTCTTCCTGCAGTTTGTCATCGCTATCGATATTCACTTCGGTCAGTTTCACTACGTTATCTCTCAGTTCAGACAATGCCAGTCTGAGCTGCAGTTTTCCTTCATTACACAAATGACAATTATCTCGTGTGTAATAAGTAAGATTAAGCATTGGTTAAGCCTCTTTCTTCCGCATATTTTTAATTTCACGTTTCAGCGTCTGGATTAATGAATCTATCATCTCGGTTGAAATTATCCCCATAGCAATTGCCAGCGACACGAGAGCTACTTGAAAACCGTAGGCAAGCGCCATATCGTAATTCTGCAGCACTACGCTGCGCATGGCATTGTAAGCTACACCGCCGGGCACGAGGGGAATAATTCCGCATGTAATAAATATAATTACCGGCGCCCTTAATTTACGGGAACTCGCAATCGACAGGGCAGTCAGCATAATCGCTCCTAAAAAAGATGCGATGGCCGGCTGTATTTCATACTGGGTTGCGGTAAAGTATACGAGCCAGCCGAAAGCTCCACTTAAACCGCCGGCGAATATCGTCCTGCTTGGAGCATTGAAAAGTATTCCGAATCCTGCAGAGGCAAAGAAACTAAGTATAAATTGAACTGCATATAACATTGTTCCCCTCCTAGACTGCCATGAAGACGAGGCCGACTCCGGCACCGATCGCAATCGCTGTAAGCGATGCCTCCGCGCCTTTCATCGTGCCTGCCATCAAGTGTCCGCGTATCATTTCCCGTATCGCATTGGTAATGAGCACTCCAGGAACGAGCGGCATGACTGCGGCGATAATAATCGTCTCGAGTTCTGTTCCCGGACCGTAGTCTACATACAGTACAGAAATCACAGCGATAAAAAACGCTGCGAAAAATTCGTTGAAAAATTTAATTTTAGTATAGCGCTGAATACTTTCTGTAATCAATACACCCGCCATGCCGCCAGCAGCTGCGACCGGTATATCGCCCGCCACGCCGCCAAACAGAAGCAGGAACATAATAGCGACCATTCCGCCGGTGAAAACAATCAGCCAGAAAGGAAACATTTTCGTTTCATGGATATTTTCTATACTGTCAATCGCATCTCTTATGGGCAATCCTTTAGTAATACGCCTAGATAAGTCATTAATATTTACGACTTTTTGTAAATTGTTTGCGCGCTCATCGATTCTGATTGTCTGGGACAAAGCGTAATCATTCATCGACAAAATAATTACTGTTGTTGTGACAAAGACCTGAACATTACCGATACCGTAGTTGCCTGCCATGCGGATCATCGTATCTTCGATACGATACGTCTCCGCACCGCTTTCCAGCAGGATTTTCCCGCTGTTTAAACAGACATAGAAGACTTTGCGGACAAAGTCTTCATCTAAACTGTCATCAGGTTTGTCGACTGTTTCAAGTTCTTCGACCGACAACTGTCCCACCTCTTTTTTAGCACCCCCGAGAAGAATTGAACTCCCATCTTAAGAACCGGAATCTTACGTGTTATCCATTACACCACGGGGGTAGAATAATAAAAATTAAGCACATTTCATTATAGCAAGGAAACCGTCAGGAATAAAGACTAATTATTGACGAATTGCATAATTAAATAATATGATAAAGTGGTTATCAGATGAAGCTCTTTCTTTTGACCTTATTTGACTAATGTGTTATAAATATAATATAAAATAAATTAGTTCACCAAAACAGGAGGCAATATTATGAATTTAATACCTACGGTTATTGAACAGACAAATCGTGGCGAACGTGCTTACGATATTTATTCAAGACTTTTAAAAGATAGAATCATTATGATCGGAAGTGCAATCGATGATAACGTTGCAAACTCGGTAGTCAGCCAGCTGTTATTCCTGCAGGCACAAGACTCGGAAAAAGATATTTACCTTTATATTAACTCACCGGGCGGCAGCGTTACTGCCGGCATGGCAATCTACGACACAATCCAGCACATTAAGCCGGATGTACAGACAATCAGTCTCGGACTTGCAGCATCGATGGGCTCATTCCTGTTAACAGCAGGTGCTAAAGGAAAACGCCACGCGCTTCCGAACGCAGAAATTATGATTCACCAGCCGCTCGGCGGAGCTCAGGGCCAGGCTACTGAAATTGAGATTGCTGCGAAACACATTTTAAAAACTCGCGAGAAATTAAACAAGATCTTAGCAGAGCGCACTGGACAGCCGCTTGAAAAAATCGAAAAAGATACTGACCGCGATAATTTCATGACAGCAGAACAAGCTAAAGAATACGGTTTAATCGACCACGTCATGGAACCTGAAAAATAAAATAGTCTATTACAGGGAGTTTAAGTCACATACGTGACTTAAACTCCCTTTTCAATTAAAATGAAAGAAACACATGTATTGGGAGGTCGAAGCATTTGAACATTCTCATCACAGGCGGCACTGGTTTTATCGGTACAAAACTGACACAGGCATTCCGGAAAGACCGCCATCACGTTTACATTTTAACGCGCAGGGAACAAACGAGCGAACACCCTTATATACATTATATTAAATACGATGACAGTAATTTTAACAATTTGGATTGGACTGACGAGCTTCCCGATAGTTTTGATTTGATCTATAATCTTGCAGGGGCTTCTCTGAATGAAAAATGGACGGAAGACTATAAAGACTTAATCTTATCGAGCAGGCTGAACATGACCGGTATGCTTTTCCTCTGGCTTCAAAAGTCGGGTATTAAGCCACTTGCCTTTATAAATGCGAGTGCTGTCGGCTACTATCCTACAAGTGAAATTGTGGAGTACGATGAATTTGATCAGCTGTCGTCGACGAACTTTTTATCGGATGTCGTCAATCAGTGGGAAGCAGCCGCAGCGAATATCGAATCCCTCGGGATTCGTGTTGTGTTTTCCCGCTTCGGCCTGGTGCTTGATAAAGACAACGGTGCCCTTCCTGCCATGGAAAAGCTGTATAAAGCAAATATCGGCGGTGATATCGGAAGCGGCAAACAATGGTATTCCTGGGTTCATATCGATGATGTCGTTAATGCGCTCCTCTTTATCGGTGTCAATCAGAACATCAGAGGTCCGGTTAATATAACCGCCCCTGTGCAGGTCAGACAGCGCGAGTTTTCTAAAGTATTAAGTGCCGTGCTCGGCAAAGCGAACTTTTTTAAAACGCCGGCTTATTTAATTGATAAAGTCCTTGGCGAACGTGCCCTTCTTGTAACGGAAGGCCAGAAAGTTCATCCCCGTGTACTGATGAACAATGACTTTAAATATTTATATCCAACTCTCGAACAGGCGATGGAGAATATATACAGCGGATAAAAAGATCATATATTGTAAATGCCGGCTTCACAGCCGCTTTCAAAGACAAAAGAGGCATCCGAATACTTTCGGATGCCTCTTTTTGCTTAAAATACCAGTTCTTCTCCGCTCCGCAGTTTATCTGCAATTTCGTCGAGCTTTCTGAGCCGGTGATTGATGCCTGATTTCGAAATCGTACCGGTAGATACGGCTTCGCCGATTTCTTTTAATGTCATGTCCTGATGTTCGACGCGAATGCGCGCCACTTCTCTTAAGCGCTCCGGCAGTTCATCGATGCCGATTTCCGCATCGATAAATTTAATATTTTCCACCTGGCGCATTGCTGCGTTTATCGTTTTGTTTAAGTTCGCAGTTTCGCAGTTTACGAGCCGGTTAACCGAGTTCCTCATGTCTCTGACGATACGTATATCCTCAAATTTTAACAGCGCCTGGTAGCCTCCGATTAAACTCAGAAACTCCGCAATTTTTTCAGCTTCTTTCAAATAAATAATATAGCCGCGTTTCCGGTCGATATATTTAGCATTTAATTCATAGCGGTTCATAAGCTTCGTCACTGCTTCTGCATGTTCTTCATACAGCGAAGCAATCTCAAGATGATAGGCTGATGTTTCCGGATTATTTACCGAACCGCCGGCAAGGAAAGCACCTCTTAAATAACTGCGTCTGCAGCATTCTTTTTCTGTAATTTCATCCGTAATCGTATTTGTCAGCACACCGCCTGAAAAAATCTTCAAATCCTCCAGTACCTCTTTAGATTCTTTTTTAATGCGGCAGATGTAAACGTTGTTCTTTTTAAGCTTCATCTTTTTTCTGACAAGCAGATCAATTTCTATCTTATATACATTTTTAATTAACGAAAAGATACGGCGCGCAATCGCAGCATTTTCAGTCTGAACATTGATAACCCATTGTCCGTCAAAATAACTGACTGCGCCGTTCATTTTAATCAGCGCGGACAGTTCGCTCTTCATGCAGCACTCATCCACTTCGATTCTCGTTAATTCATTTTTCATTTCGGAAGCAAATGACATGCTACCACTTTCCTTTCAAAATCTTCCCTAATACTTCAATGTATCTGATTCATCAATTACAATGTCGTATATAATTTCAGCGAGCTTTTCATTATTATGGCGGACAACCCGCTCTTCATCAACGATAATCAAGTCATCATCTGTAATGATTTTTACACCGTGCTCTTCCAGTTTATCCCGCTCGCTTTTAATAATCTGGACCCCTCTGTTTTTATACGTTTCCGCCATTTCTTCATAGACGTCCCGTTCATTTAAAATAACGTAGTCAATCTCCCGCGATTTCAAATGTTTTTCAATTGCCGAGAGATGATCAAATGCGGACATGCCCATCGTTTCACCCGGCTGCTCGAGCAGATTTGAAACATATACTTTAATGCCGTCCGATGCTGAAACAGCTTCTCTTATCCCTTTTGGCAGCAGGTTCGGAATAATGCTCGTATACAGCGAGCCCGGACCGAGCACGATAATATCCGCTTCCAGTATTGCTTCAACAGCAGCTGGTGTCGCATCGATATTCGTCGGTATTAAATACATTTCTTTAATCTCTTTTTTCACTTTCGGAATATAGCTCTCACCGATAATAATTGAATCATCAGCCATTCTTGCAGCGAGTTTCGGACTGACATTCGTCGATGGAATCACGGTTCCTTTAACGTTCAGTATTTTCGACAGCTCGCTGACGGCAGTTGCGAAATCGCCGCTGATATCATACATGGCAGCGAGCATTAAATTGCCGAGGGAATGACCTGATATTTCATCTTTTTTAAAACGGTAAGTGAACAGATGCTCGAGTTTCGTTTCGACTTCGCTTAAAGCTGACATAACGTTTCGGATATCTCCAGGCGCAGGCATATCGATCTGATCGCGGATAATTCCGGTTGACCCACCATCATCTGCCACCGATACGATAGCAGAAATATCCACAGGATATTTTTTTAAGCCGCGCGATAAAACAGCGAGACCTGTACCTCCGCCGATTATGGCGATTTTAATCTTGTTCATGGACTTTGCCTTCAATCATCGCATCGCGGTGGGTCGTGTTAATCGAAAATGCGAACTTCTCCAGCAGATCTTTTGCAAGGCGCTCGGACAGAGCAACAGAACGATGCTGTCCGCCTGTACACCCGATAGCAATCGTCAGCTGGGATTTACCTTCTTTTATATATTGAGGAATTAAATATTTAATCATATCATACAGTTTTTCGTAAAACGTATCGGTATCCTGCCATTTCATTACATAATCATAAACTTCTTTGTCGAGTCCGGTTAACGGGCGGTACTCGGGAATATAGAATGGATTCGGCAGAAAACGGACATCGAACATCAAGTCCGCATCGATGGGAATGCCGTGCTTAAATCCGAAGCTCAGCACGTTAACGGCAAAAAACTGCTCGCGGCCTCCGCTGTATAAAGTGAAAATACGGTCTCTCAGCTCTTTCGGAGAAAGTTCCGTCGTATCTATAATGACGGATGCCCGTCCTTTTAAATCATCCAGCAGTTCACGTTCTTTCTTAATTGCTTCAAGCAGCGACATGCCTTCGTTTAACGGGTGGGAACGGCGTGTCTCCTTATAGCGGCTGACGAGTCTTTCATTATCCGTGTCGAGAAAGACGATGCGCAGCATAATACTTTCATTATTAAGAACCGTTTCCAGTTTTTGGATTAAATCATCAAAAAATTCTTTCCCTCGCAGATCGATGCCGAGTGCGACTTTGTTCATCTTGCCGTCGGTGGACTCCATTAATTCTACGACTTTTGGAATAAGGATCGGGGGCAGATTGTCGATGCAGAAATAACCTGTGTCTTCAATCGCTTCCAGTGCCACAGATTTTCCTGAACCGCTCATCCCTGTAATTATGATTAAATTTTTCATAAAGCACACCCTCAAATTTACTTAATTTCACTCTTGCCGTTCATTTATATTATAACGGATAACGTTACGAAAAAACCCCCTTCCGGGGGAATTTCTTCTATTAATTACTCACTGTCTTCCAGTTTTTCAAGGTAGCCCTGGGCATTTTGTGCTGCAAGACTGCCGTCGCCTGTCGCTGTAACAATCTGACGCAATGATTTCTCTCTGACATCGCCTGCTGCAAAGATGCCTGGAATTTCTGTTTCCATTTCTTCGTTTGTGACGATGTAGCCTTCTTCATTTAAAATGCCTAAATCTTTAAACGGTGCTGTCAGCGGCAGCATTCCGATATAGATAAATACACCGTCTGCGTTGAAGTCATACGTTTCACCTGTGTTTTTATTTTTCAGCGTTACTGATTCCACACGGCTGTCGCCATTAATTGACTGCAGTTCTGTATCCCAGATAAAGTCGATTTTTTCATTTTTAAAGGCGCGGTCCTGTAAAATCTTCTGAGCACGCAGCTCATCGCGGCGGTGAACAATTGTCACTTTACTCGCATATTTCGTCAGGAATACCCCTTCCTCAACAGCCGAGTCTCCTCCGCCGATAACGACAAGTTCGCGCTCTTTAAAGAAGGCGCCGTCACATACTGCACAGTAGCTGACACCGCGTCCGCGAAGCAGATCTTCGCCCGGTACGCCTATAGTTTTATACTCTGCGCCTGTTGCAACAATAACGCTTTTTGTGTGAATGTCTTCAGACGAAGTTTTCAGTATTTTAATGTCTCCGTCGAGCTCAACACTTTTAATATCGCCGTACTTGTATTCTGCACCGAACTTCTGCGAGTGTTCGAACATCTTAGAAGACAATTCCGGTCCTGTAATCATGCTGAAGCCGGGGAAGTTTTCAACTTCTTCCGTGTTCGCCATCTGTCCGCCAGGCACACCGCGTTCAAGCATGACTGTTTTCAGTTCTGCACGCGATGCATAGACTGCCGCCGTCATGCCGGCAGGTCCCGCGCCGATTATTACTACATCATAAATCGTTTTCTCTTCCATAATCGTTCTCCTTTAAGAAATTGCTACATACAATTATATAGGCTTTTGACCCGTAAATCATTATATCTGCTTTATTCTGTCTATCGCTTTATTCAGCCTGTAAACTGTCGTATTAAACATTTCAGCCAGCCCTTTTTTAGTCAGCTTCCGGCCAGCCGGGTACAAATACAGCGCTGCTGCCGTATGACTTTCAATGTCGTCAAATTCCTTATGCTTTTCATACAGATCGTGAAAAACATTAATCCACATCAGGAGTGTTTCTTCATCTCTGAAAGACTGATCGTAAAGTAATTCGAGCCCAATATGCATCCGCCCGAGGCGGACCAGCTTCAGCCCCTGGAATAAAAAGGTCACATAGAGCTTTTCATAATCATCAAGTTCCTCAATATGATCCCATATCGATAAACCGATTATCGCTTCCCGGGGTTCGACTTTACTGATTAAATACAAGGCGAGCAAACGTTTGTGCTGATCTTCGTCGTGCAGATACATGCTTTCCAGTTCGAGTATTTCTTCAGCCGCTTCTTCTTTTTTCCATGGACTGAACTGCTCATCAACTGGATGGAAGTTCTGCATGCGCGTCCAGTACATTTCAGATTCTTCATGTTTGCCGAGATGATAACTCGAAAAACTCAGCGCATGGAGCAGCTGGAAATTAATTATTTTCTGCTTCTTGTAAAGCGGGAACAATAGTTTATATGAGTGCTCATATTTCTGCAGGAAATTCAGCACGAGCCCGACTTTAAAACGCGCATCATCATCGAGCGGTTCGACGACCTCCAGTTTTTTTAAATAGGCGTCGTATTTATCAAGCCGCTCCGTATGATAGTGCAGCAGGGTCATATGGCTGAGTGCATGCATATCTGTCTGATCATCTTCCAGCAGCTGCTCAAGCAGCGTCTCAGCTTCTTCAAACTTATTTAAAAACAAATAGGCCATCGCTTTTAAGTTTCTGAATTCGCGCTCTCCTTGAATTTCCACAGGCAGCGAATCAAGATAAGTAAGCGACTCGCCTACTTTGGCATTCATAAATAAATGCTGGAAAATCTGCTGGCCGATAAACCGCTCAGCCTCTTTTTCAAGTTCTTCCTCATCGTCGATTTCAACATCGAACATTTCTTCAAGCGTATCACCGTAACCTGTTTCCGGCCGGTAAGTCGAATATTGCACGCCGTATAAAAATGCTTTATTCGCGTCGTGCTTAATAATATTAATCTGACTTAATATATAAAAATACTCCGTATCGAAATCGTCTTTCACGAACGCTTCGATAATTAAATGTTCAGCCTCGTTGCCGAACCCGTTCTCAGCCATGACATAAACATATTCCGATAAATAATCTATATTATCCGGGTTTTTATCGTGTGCTTTTTTTAACAGCCGGAGTGCTTCTTTTTTATTATTCTGCTGTCTTTTCTTAATACCCTGCCTGTAGTAATGCTCTCCGTTTTGATCGAGAGAGATTACTTTTTTGTCCGTCATTCTGATCTCTCCCTTATTATCATCGGATTGCCGTAGACGAGTGCATTATCGGGAATATCTTTTGAGACCACCGTGCCCGCGCCGACTTTTACACCGCTGCCGATTTTAACACCCGGCAATACTGTTGCATTCGCACCGATCATCGTATTTTCACCGATTTCGACTTTGCCGATTCTGTATTCATCCGTTAAATATTCGTGTGTCAGTATCGTCGCATTATAGCCGATTATTGAATTCTGTCCGATTGTAATTAACTCCGGAAACATTAAATCAGGCATTGCTTTATATGCAAATGACACGTGTCTGCCGAGCTCCATCTTCAGGCCGCTCTGGTACAGCTTATGTTTCAGTTTAGTCGACGGCATAAAGCGTCCCGCTTCTATAACGATAAAGTTTTTAGCCACTTTAACTAAGGAAACGGTGCGGTACAAATGCCACAGCGGATTAATTTTAAAGCCCGTATGCCGGGTTAATTTCCTCATGCTACTTCTTCCTTTTTTTCTTCTTATTGACTGCAGTTGATTTCTTTATATGTCTTGGTTTATCTTTAGCTGCATAATTGCCGTAGACGCTGCCGTATTTCGGCAAATCGTATTTTTGCTGCCGGTAAATCATTATCACCAATGCACCGATAATCGTTATTACCGAAATCACCTGGGCTGTTCTCAGCATATCGCCAATCATTAAACTGTCGGTACGCATGCCTTCGATAAAGAACCTGCCGACTGAATAGTATATCAAATAAATGAGTACTGTGTGGCCGAGCGGTAATTTTGGACGTATTAATAATAATATAATTACACCGATAATACTCCATACTGATTCATATAAAAATGTTGGATGATAATAAGTGCCATCGATATTCATATGATTAATTATAAATTCCGGGATCATTAAATTCTCAAGGAATTCTCTTGTAACAGGTCCGCCGTGAGCTTCCTGATTAATAAAGTTGCCCCAGCGGCCGATGGCCTGACCAAGCAGTATACTCGGAGCCGCAATATCCGCTACCTGGAAAAAGCTGTAGCCTTTTACCCTCGTATAAATCAGGCCGGCAAGGAAGCCGCCGATCAGACCGCCGTGAATAGCCATGCCGCCTTCCCATACTTTTATAATATCCAATGGGTTAAAGAAGTAATAATCCAGATTAAAGAAGACATAGTAAAGACGCGCACCGATGAGTGAAAAGATAATGATATACATCATTAAATCCATAAATAAATCTTCGGGCAAACCTTTTTTTATCGTTTCCCTGTTTGCCAGATAATATCCAAGTATCATTCCGGTTAATATAATAATACCGTACCAGTGAATGGACAGCGGTCCGAGAGATATTGCCACCGGATCGATGGCAGAGTTCAAAATCATCATAAGCTGCCTCCGTTATTTTTGATTTTTTCGTTCAGACGGTCGTTAAATTCCACTGCTGCATTATGCCCCATCTGATTCAGACGGTGGTTCATAGCAGCGACTTCGATAATGCCTGCAAGACTTCGCCCCGGACGGATCGGAATGACCTTTTTTGTCACTTCGGAATTTAAAATGCTGATCTTTTTATCTTCGAGTCCGAGACGGTCATATGTATTATTATCCGTCCAGTTTTCAAGGTGTACATTCAGCATAATACGTTTTTCGGTGAGAATGCACCCGGCTCCGAACAGAGTCATCACATTGATAATGCCGAGTCCGCGTATTTCAAGCAGATGCTGAATCAGTTCAGGTGCGGAACCCATCAGCACATTTTTTGTCACTTCTTTAATTTCAACGTTATCATCCGCCACCAGCCGGTGGCCATTTTTAACGAGTTCAAGCGCCGTCTCACTTTTACCGATTCCACTTTCTCCCGTAATCAGAACACCTATGCCGTAGACGTCGACCAGGACACCGTGCATATTCGTTTCCGGCGCCAGCTCTTTCTCAAGATACGTTGTAATCCGGCTCGTAAAGTTTGTCGTATTATCTTCCGTAATCAAGAGCACTGTGTTTGTCTGGTTGCACGCTTCGATTAATTCAAGCGGCGGCTGCTGGCTGCGGGTGACGATAATACACGGTGTTTCTTTTCTACACAGCCGCTTCGCACGGTCTTCACGTTCTGACTCTGAAAGCACACGTTCAAAAAATGAGATTTCCGTCATGCCGAGTATCTGTACTCTGTCAGACGAGTAATGGGAAAAATATCCTGCAATTTCCAATCCGGGCCGCGACAAGTCAAAACTTAAAATTTCGTTATCAAGCCCCTTATTGCCGCCCCATATTTTTAAGTTGTATTCTTCGACTAAATCTTTTACCAGCAGCATCGCTGCACCTCCATCCGGCCTGCTTCTTTTCTATCATTTACCGTTACCTGTATTATAGCAAAAAACGGGCTGGCATTTGCCAGCCCTTTACTTGTTATTATTTTTTAACTGCGGTGCAGGGTTACACTGCCGACTTTCGTGCCCACTTCCAGAAACATTCCAGCTTCGTCTGTATTATTCACCAGCATCAGCTCTTTAAAGCCGATGTCCTGCTGTTTCATATAACGTGCATCGAGTTCAGGCGGATAATTAATCTGTCCGAGTACTGTAGATAGACGGCCCTCAAGCTCCCTGCCGCTGGGTACACTGATATTAATGCTGCCCATATTTGAATTAATAGTGGCTTCTTCAGTTTCTTTCTTAAGCGCGATATTAACCGAACCGTTTGAGGAAATATCGATAGTTTTCGCATCCAGATTGTCCGTTAAAATAGTACCGAGCATAGAGACGATCTCGATGCCTTTGTACTGTCCTTCGGATACTTTAATATTTCCTCTCGACGTGCGGAGGAAAGCATTTTTAGCTTGCACCTGTGCAAGTTCAATATCACCATTCAGGAGATCGACAGTTAAATCAGTGAATGATTTATCAGCGATTTTAACATTCCCGTTTGATGTCGATAAAATAATACGTTTCAGTGTTTCTTCAGTTACTTCAATCACGACGTTGACACGCGCAGACTTAACATCTGACACGATAACAAGTTCATCATTTTTGACTTCGCATATTATATCTTGGAAGTAATTTTTTTTCGTATCGAGTTTCCGGTAAAACGGTGTCACTTCGAATTTCACAACATTTGTACGCTCAGCTGGAACCAGCTCTACATTGCCGTTGGCAATATCAACTGAAATACTGTTAAACGGCGTTTCAACTGTTTCGATAAGCCGGTTTTTAGGACCTTGTGAAAACACAGAATCAAAAGATGAACCGACCGAATCAAATGCTTTCTCCAAACCGTCAAACAGCTGTTTTGTCTGGCGCCCGCTGCCGAGCTTACTTTTAACATTCGTATACGTATCGTTTACCTTGTCTTTGTTAACGTACTTATTAAACTCATCGACAAACTGGCCGACATAGTCGCCGAACAGGCCGCCTGATTCCGTATTGCGGGATGATTCACGATCCGCCTGCTGATCCGTTTCTTTATTTTCCGGTGCTGACTTCGCGTTTAAAGCCGACATCAGTTCGATTGCTTCTTCCGAAGTTATCTTGCCTTCTTCAAGCATTTTTAAAATGCGTTCTTTACTTTCCACTGATATTACCTCCTAATGGTTTCTGTTTAACCACTTCTTAAGATGATGTCCCGTGTGGCTGTTTTCATTGGCAATTACATCTTCTACTGTACCACTGACGACGATGTTTCCGCCACCCTCGCCGCCTTCCGGCCCGAGATCAATTATATGATCTGCAACCTTGATGACATCGAGATTATGTTCGATAATGACCACGGTATCCCCCTGGTCAACGAGACGCTGAATGACGCCGATTAAGTTTTTAATATCTTCCGAATGCAGGCCGGTTGTCGGTTCATCAAGTATATAAAGCGTTTTGCCGTTAGAACGTCTGTGCAGCTCGCTCGCAAGTTTAACACGCTGCGCTTCCCCGCCTGACAAGGTTGTTGCCGGCTGGCCGAGACGCACATAACCGAGTCCCACATCGACGAGTGTTTTGATTTTACGTTTAATTTTAGGCAGATTTTCAAAGAAATAGTATCCTTCTTCTACTGTCATTTTTAACACATCTGCTATGCTTTTGTCTTTATATTTTACTTCCAGAGTCTCTCTATTGTAACGTTTTCCGTGACATACCTCACACGGCACAAAAACATCCGGAAGAAAATGCATTTCTATACGCAGTATGCCGTCGCCTCTGCACGCCTCACAGCGGCCGCCTTTAACGTTGAAGCTGAAGCGCCCTTTCTGGTAGCCCCGGACTTTCGCTTCATTAGTCTGAGCAAAGACATCTCTTATATCATCAAAAACACCTGTATACGTTGCAGGGTTACTGCGCGGTGTCCGGCCGATCGGCGACTGATCGATATCGATAATTTTATCGATATGCTCAATACCTTCGACTTTGTCATGCTCACCCGGTACTTCTTTCGTTTTATACAGCTGATGATGAAGACTCTTATACAGAATTTCATTAATCAGTGTACTCTTGCCCGAACCTGAAACACCTGTAACGAGATTCAGCACACCAAGAGGAATATTAACATCGATATTTTTCAGATTGTTTTCACGTGCGCCTTTAATCTTGAACACTTTTTTCTTATCCGGTTTACGGTAGTTTTCCGGCAGGGCAATTTCTCTCTTACCGCTTAAATACTGTCCCGTTAAGGAATTATCGTCCGCCATTACTTCCTTCGGCGTACCGTAAGACACCACTTCTCCGCCGTGTTCTCCTGCGCCCGGTCCGATATCGATTAAGTAATCACTCGCAAGCATTGTATCTTCATCGTGTTCAACAACTATCAGAGTGTTGCCGAGTTCTCTCATATCTTTCAGCGTATTGATTAAACGCTCATTGTCGCGCTGGTGCAGTCCGATTGACGGCTCATCCAGAATATAGAGCACACCGCTGAGGCGCGAACCGATTTGTGTTGCCAGACGGATCCGCTGCGCTTCTCCCCCGGACAGCGTACCGCTTTTTCTGTTTAATGTTAAATAATCGAGACCGACGTTTCTTAAAAATGACAGTCTGCTGTCTATTTCTTTTAAAATCGGCTCAGCAATCTCTTCGTTCTGAGCGGATAAAGAGATATGATCGAAAAAGTCGATGCTATCCTTAACTGAACGCTCAACAACCTGTCCGATATGCGCACCATCCACTTTAACCGCAAGTGCTTCATCGTTTAGACGGTAGCCGTCGCAGCGTTTGCATTCGATTTCCCTCATATACTGGCTCATAACATTTCTCGTATATTCAGAAGGACTTTCGTTATAGCGTCTTTCGATATTTTTCAGGACACCTTCAAATGCCATTTTCCGTTCGCGGACTACTCCATTATCCTGAGCAAATTTAAATTTAATTTCATCGCTGCCGCCGTTAAGAATAATATCTTTTTCTTTTTTACTTAAATCTTTAAACGGCACAGTCATGTCGATGCCGTAATACTCGCCTGCCTGAGTTAACAGCTGCGTGTAATATGTTGAACTGATCGGCTGCCATGTAGTAATTGCACCATCATTAAGTGAAAGATTAACATCCGGCACAACGAGTGATTCATCGACAGACATCTTCATGCCAAGGCCGTCACACTCTACACAAGCGCCGTACGGTGCATTAAAAGAAAACAGCCGCGGTTCAAGTTCAGAAATCGTAAAGCCGCATTCCGGACATGAAAAGTTTTCCGAGAAGTGCAGATCTTCCCCATCTATAACGTTAATCGTTACATTGCCGCCGGACTTCTGAAGGGCAACCTGCAGCGAGTCAGATAAACGGGATTCAATTCCTTCCCTGACTGCGAGCCGGTCTATAACAACGTCGATATCGTGTTTTTTATTTTTACTCAGTTCCGGCACTTCTTCAATGTCATACATTTCACCATCGACAATGACACGTGCATAGCCTTCTTTGCTTAAATCAGTAATTAATTTTTTATGCTGGCCTTTTTTGCCGCGCATTACCGGTGCGAACACCTGAATACGGGTCCGTTCTGGCAGCTGCATAATAATATCTGTCATTTCTTCAATAGTCTGGGATGAAATTTCGATGCCGTGAATTGGACAGTACGGCGTTCCTGCACGTGCATACAAAAGGCGCAGATAGTCGTATATTTCCGTAATCGTTGATACTGTCGACCGCGGGTTGTTGCTCGTCGTCTTCTGGTCGATCGATATTGCCGGCGACAGTCCTTCAATCGTATCGACATCCGGTTTCGACATCTGTCCTAAAAACTGACGCGCGTATGAACTGAGCGACTCGACATAACGCCGCTGGCCTTCGGCATATACAGTATCGAAAGCAAGCGACGATTTACCCGAACCGGATAAGCCCGTCATCACGACGAGCTGGTCTCTTGGAATATCTAAATCTATTCCTTTTAAGTTATTCTCTCTCGCACCTCTAATGCTGATGAATGGATTTTTCATGTAACTCACCCTTCTGCCTGAATCTCAAATATTGCATCTCTTAATTCAGAAGCTGTTTCAAAGTCTAAGTCTTTTGCAGCTTCCTTCATTTCTTTTTCCAGTTTCTCAAGCAATTTTTCGCGTTCTGATTTTGTCAGTTTCTTCGTAGCAGATTTTTTCTTCGTCTTATCATCTTCTTTAATATCTATATGAGCACTGATGACGTCGCGGATTTCTTTATTAATCGTCGTCGGTGTAATGTTGTGTTTTTCATTAAACTCAATTTGTGTTTCGCGGCGTCTCGCCGTTTCATCGAGTGCATACTGCATCGAATCCGTAATTTTATCTGCGTACATAATAACGTGCCCGTTGCTGTTTCTCGCCGCACGTCCGATTGTCTGAATCAGCGAGCGTTCGGAACGGAGGAAACCTTCCTTATCTGCATCGAGAATCGTAACGAGCGATACTTCCGGAATATCCAGACCTTCACGGAGCAGGTTAATCCCGACCAGCACATCATAAGTACCGATACGGAGTTCACGGAGTATCTCAATACGCTCCAGCGTTTTAATTTCAGAATGCAGATATTGTACTTTAATACCCGCTTCTTTTAAATATGTCGTTAAGTCTTCTGACATTTTCTTCGTCAGCGTAGTAATCAGCACGCGTTCATTTTTCTCTATTCTCCCGTGAATTTCTTCCATCAAGTCATCGATCTGATGTTCGGATGGTCTGACATCAATCGTCGGATCAAGCAGACCTGTCGGACGGATAATCTGTTCGACCATCTTTTTCGTATGTTCGATTTCATAAGGTCCCGGTGTAGCCGAGACATAAAGCAGCTGTTCTGCTTTCTCCTCGAACTCTGAAAACATCAGCGGTCTGTTGTCGAGCGCGCTCGGCAATCTGAAACCGTGGTCAACAAGCACCTGTTTACGTGCTTTGTCTCCGTTATACATTCCCCTGATTTGCGGTACTGTAACATGGGATTCATCAATCATAATAAGAAAATCTTTAAAGTAATCGATAAGGGTATACGGTGTTGATCCGAGTTCCCGGAGCGTTAAATGAACTGAATAGTTCTCGATGCCGGAACAAAAGCCCATCTCACGCATCATTTCGAGATCGTAATTAGTCCGCTGCTCTAAACGCTGCGCTTCGAGCAGCTTATCTTCGGCGCGGAATTTTTTCAACTGTTCTTCCAGCTCTTTTTCTATGCGTTCAATCGCGACTTTCATTTTTTCATCGCGCGTAACGAAGTGGGATGCCGGGAAAATAGCAAAGTGCTCGCGTTCTGCATAGACTTCGCCTGTTAAATAGTCTATTTCACGGATTCTGTCAATCTCATCACCAAAAAACTCAACTCGTATACACTGTTCATCACGTGATGCCGGAAATACTTCTACTATATCTCCGCGCACTCTGAACGTTCCGCGTTTAAAGTCGATATCGTTGCGGGCATACTGAATGTCTACAAGTTTACGTAAAAACTGGTTGCGGTCGAGTTCCATTCCCGTCCGGATGCTGACAACGAGATCGCGGTATTCTTCAGGATTACCGAGCCCGTAAATACAGCTGACTGAAGAAATAACAATAACGTCATCTCCTTCAAAGAGGGAACTTGTTGCGGAGTGGCGCAGTTTATCGATTTCGTCGTTGATCGATGCATCTTTTTCGATAAACGTATCCGTGCTCGGCACGTATGCTTCAGGCTGGAAATAGTCATAGTAACTGACGAAATATTCCACTCTGTTATTCGGGAAAAATTCTTTAAATTCACTGTATAATTGTCCTGCCAGTGTTTTGTTATGTGCAATAATCAAAGTCGGCTTGCCGATTCTCTGAATGACCTGGCTCATCGTATATGTTTTACCGGTACCTGTCGCACCAAGCAGTGTCTGGTGTCTTTGTCCGGAATTGATTTGCTCTACTAATTCTTCAATTGCTTGAGGCTGGTCACCAGCCGGCTCAAATTTAGAAACTAACTCAAAATCTGCCATTGTTTCGCCTCCACTTATTAATCTATACTATTTTAACAAAAATAGAGCAGAAATAACAAACATTTGTTCGGTCATTTCTACTCTTCATCTTCTCTATTAAAATTATCCAGCTCAAAAATCTCTACTATTATATACCCTACAAAAATCGATGCAGAATCTATGTAAATTACCCACTCGCTGGGGTAAAAACCTCTGTAAATCGATGTACCAAATAAAATAAAAGTCAGCATCACTGCAACATATTTATTACGCGTAAGACGCGTAAACACTACAACAGTCGTTGCCGGGACGACCATTGCCATCATGTACCAGTACAAATCCATCATACTACTCCCGGTTCAGAATGGCATTCGTTATTTCAAACAGCTCATCTTTCGGAATAAAACGTTCCGACAGCATTTCTGTTAAAATATTTTCCAGAAAATCCTGGACGCATAGTAAATGATCAAAACGTTTAATCGTCGCTAGCGACTCTTCATAGATTTCGAAAAATAGAGGTTCGGGATTGCGCTTTTGAATTTCACCAAAAGATTCGTAAAGCAGATCAATTTTATCTGCAACAGAAAGAATCTGGCCTTCCAGCGTACTGTCCTTGCCCTCTTTCAGCCGGTCTTTGTATATCTGCTGATATTCCGGCGGAAATTCGGTTTCTATAAACTTCTCAGTCATCGTTTCTTCAACTTCCAGAAAGAGTGTGTTCAGCTCAAGTGATGCATACTTGACAGGCGTTTTAATATCTCCTGTAAAAATTTCCGGATAATCGTGATTCAGTGCCTTCTCATATAAAGAACGCCAATCAACCTCATTGCCCTTATGCTCTTCAACCGTTCCGAGATATTGGGCAATCTTTGTCACTTTAAATGAATGCGCAGCAACGTTGTGCTCCTGGTATTTAAACTTGCCGGGACATCTGACAAGCTTCTCCAAATCGTTTAAACTTTTAAAATATTGATGTATTCCCATTTATTGACGCTCCTTTACATAGTTAATGTAATTCGTAATCAATTCCGGTCCTATTTCTCCAATATACGCACGTACTACTTCACCGTTCGAATCGATAAAGAATGTAGTCGGCATTAGGCTGATTTTAAATTCTTTTGTCATATCCGCCTCATCAGCCAGTTCGAAGACAGGGTACTGAACATCGTAAGTTTTCAAAAATTCATCGCGGTTTTTAACACTGTCATCGATATTGATACCGACGACTTGAACATCGCTGTCTGCCGTATCTTGTGCATACTCATTTAGCTCAGGTGTTTCCCTTTTACACGGTTCGCACCAGGAAGCGAAAAAGTTTACAACAGTCACTTCATTATCCTGAATAATATCTCTGAGCGGCTCCTCAGTATTGATTACAGCCTCTGACTCCGTGCCGAGCAAATTCAAACCGACCGCATGATGATTGTCGCGCCCTTCAGAATCCTGCAGCGTCTGCAGGCTCCTTTCTCTCATCTGATCGTCGGATACATTAATCACAGCACCAATACTAATACCGATGAGCAGAAAGAACGCGATAAAAACAACCGCAATAATAATTTTTTTCCCCGTCATCCAATCCACTTTCCCTCTCATATCATTTTAATCATTTTAACATACAGTACTGATAAAGTACCGTCTGGAGAGGTTAAGAAAATGTGAAGAATGAAGATGTACTGTACCCTATATTTTGTGATTATCAGCCTGCCTGTCCTTCTGCCACTGCTTCCTCATTGCAGTTACTTTATCATCCAGCTTTTTAATCTGCTTGAATGTGAGCAAGTTAAGAATCCAGAGAATAATCAGAGAAGTCAGTGCAACAGATGTACTGTTGTCCTGTGAAATAATTTTCATTGAAGATAGATGCTCCCTTCTTAATAGTTCAATCTTGCTATTTCTTATAATTATTGAGTTTGTCGGACACTGTCAATTTCACGGTGTCCGATATTTTGATTTGTCGGACACTGTCGGTTTCACGGTGTCTGATATTTTGATTTGTCGGACACTGTCAGTTTCACGGTGTCTGATATTTCGATTTGTCGGACACTATCAGTTTCACGGTGTCCGATATTTTGATTTGTCGGACACTGTCGGTTTCACGGTGTCTGATATTTTGCTTTCCCTTCTATATAGTATTAAATAACCTATTTTTAAAAATTTATTCAAGTATAAAAATAGCGGGAAGCAAATCTATTTAAAATAGATCTGTTTCCCGCTGACTTTATTAATGTATATTAGTTAATGAAGTTATGGCTTGAAACTTGAGAAGCACTGATAGTTCTCGTATTTTTATCGCCAAGTCCGCCGCCGAACTGCATTTCTGATACTAAAATTGACCCGTCACCATTTACACGTTCAACAATTGCAACATGTCCTTGGCCGTATGAACCATTAGTATAAGCTGGAGCTTGCATAATAGCACCTACTGAAGGCGAGTTGCTTACAGAGTAACCTGCTGCTTGTGCATTAGACGCCCAATTCGTAGCATCTCCCCAACCGTTTCCAACTGATAAGCCCATGGAAGAACGTTTTTCAAATACGTACCATGCACATGAACCCCACTCGTAGTAGTTCTCGCCGTTGCTTGCGCTTGAAGCTGGAGTTGCTGCTGCAGGTTGTTCCTGAGCTTCAGCTTCTTCCGCTGCTGCCTGTTCTGCAGCTCGTTCAGCCGCTTCTTCTTCAGCTGCTTGTACTTCCGCGATTCTTTGAGCTTCAGCCTCTTCAGCTTCTTTTGCCGCCTGAGCTTCTGCTGCTGCTTGTGCTTCAGCCTCTTCAGCTTCTTTTGCTGCTTGAGCCTCAGCTGCTGCTTGTGCTTCAGCCTCTTCAGCTTCTTCAGCTTCTTTTGCTGCTTGAGCCTCAGCTGCTGCTTGTGCTTCAGCCTCTTCAGCTTCTTTTGCTGCTTGAGCCTCAGCTGCTGCTTGTGCTTCAGCCTCTTCAGCTTCTTTTGCCGCTTGAGCCTCAGCTGCTGCTTGTGCTTCTGCCTCTTCAGCTTCTTTTGCTGCTTGAGCCTCAGCTGCTGCTTGTGCTTCAGCTTCTTCTGCTGCCTGAGCTTCTTCTGCCGCTTGTGCTTCTGCCTCTTCTGCCGCTTGTGCTTCTGCATCTTCAGCTTCTTTTGCCGCTTGAGCGTCAGCTGCCGCTTGTGCTTCTTCTACCTCTTCAGCTTCTTTTGCTGCTTGAGCCTCAGCTGCCGCTTGTGCTTCAGCCTCTTCTGCTGCCTGAGCTTCTTCTGCCGCTTGTGCTTCTGCCTCTTCAGCTTCTTTTGCTGCTTGTGCTTCAGCCTCTTCGGCTGCTAATTCTTCCTCAGTTGGTTCTTCTACCTCAACTGCAGGTGCAGCTTCTTGAACTTCTTCTACTGCAGGCTCTTCTTCGACCTCAACTGCAGGCTCTTCTTCGACCTCAACTGCAGGTGCAGCTTCTTGAACTTCTTCTACAGCTGACTCTTCTTCTACCTCAACTGCCGGTTCAACTTCCTGAACTTCTTCTACAGCTGGTTCCTCTTCTACCTCAACTGCAGGTGCAGCTTCTTGAACTTCTTCTACAGCTGGTTCTTCTTCTACCTCAACTGCAGGTGCAGCTTCCTGAACTTCTTCTACAGCTGGTTCTTCTTCTACCTCAACTGCCGGTTCAACTTCTTGAACTTCTTCTACAGCAGGTGCTTCTTCAACTTCTGCTGCTGGTTCAGCAGCTGCTGATCCGTCAATTGAAAGTTCCTGACCAACAAAAATAAGATCTGAAGATAAGCTGTTCCATTTCATGATTTCATTGTAATCTAATGAGAATTCCGCTCCAATTTGCCAAAGCGTATCTCCTGGTTTAACTATGTATGTTGATTCATTACTAGCAGGAGCAGGTGCTTTTTCAGCTTCCTCTGGATTAACTGTCAGTACATCTCCCGGGAAAATAATATCACTTGAAAGTTCGTTATCAGCTTTTAAGTCTGCAACTGATGTACCAACTTCATTAGCTATTCCCCATAAAGTATCTCCACTGGATATAGTGTACTCGTCTGCTGAAACCGCTGTTGCCGCTACACCTGTGATTGCTGTCAAAGTTGCTACAGATACTACTGTTTTTTTCATAAAGTGAATTTCCTCCTACTAGATAATTAGTTTAAGTTTTATATAAGTTTTTTGTCTGATGTTTCCGCTCACATCTATCTATTACGACACGATTTAAACTATAGCATAAGAAAAATCGAAATTGTGCTTTGTAATATACTTGTAATATAAAAGAAATTTCTTAGAAATCTGAAGGTCTGAATTTTACAATACCAATATTTTTTCTATCTGCTTTTAAACGATGAACCTTGAAATCATCAATAGTAACTTAATTTACCCGATTATTAATGTACTGTAATATATACTTTCACATCCTTCGAAAATAAAAAAACACGGACATATCTATCATGTCCGTGTGCCAATCTTAAATTATTGCTGTTCCGACAGCCATGCCGCCAGCGCATCCAGTTCTTTTGAATCTTCGACGAGGCCGCCCGGCATGACATCTGTACCTTCAACAATCACAGTACGGATTTCATCTTCACTCAGTCTCGCACCGACTTCCTGAAGGTTCGGCCCGGATGCTCCTTCCAGATCCGCTCCGTGACAGCTGAAGCACGATGCGCTGCGGTAAATTGCTTTGCCGTCATCCACAGCTGCCTGTTCGTCGCCTGTTTCTTCACTTCCGCCGCATGCGCCGAGTAAAAGAACAATACTAAAGCCTGCAGTCAGCAGTATTCTTTTCATTTATTACAGACCTCCAATTATTTTACATACTCCAGCGCAGATAAGCGTGAATAAATGGCGAAAGGTCGCCGTCCATTACTTTATCGGTATTACCGACTTCGTAATTTGTTCTGTGATCTTTAACCATGGAGTACGGGTGAAAAACATAACTTCTGATTTGGCTTCCCCAGCCGATTTCTTTCTGTTCGCCTTTAATATTATCAATTTCCGCACGCTGCTCTTCCAGCTTCCGCTGATACAGTTTTGCTTTCAGCATCTGCATTGCCTGCTCGCGGTTTTTAATTTGCGAACGTTCATTTTGACAGGTTACCACCACACCAGTCGGCAGGTGCGTAATACGTACAGCCGAGTCTGTCGTATTAACGTGCTGTCCGCCGGCACCGCTTGAGCGGTAGGTATCAATTTTAATTTCATCAGTATTAATTTCTATATTAATATCCGTATTTTTAAACTGCGGTGTGACTTCGCACGACACAAACGACGTGTGGCGGCGTCCCGATGAATCGAACGGCGATATTCTTACCAGACGGTGCACACCTTTTTCGGCTTTCAGCAATCCGTATGCATTAGGCCCTTTAATCGATAAAGACACGCTCTTCACACCCGCTTCGTCTCCGCCCTGGTAATCCAAAGTTTCGACTTTAAAGCCTTCGGATTCACTGTAGCGCTGATACATTCTTAAAAGCATTTCAGCCCAGTCCTGAGATTCGGTGCCGCCGGCACCCGGATGCAGCTCGAGCAGCGCATCCAGAGAATCGTGTTCACCGCTTAAAAGCAGGTTTAATTCATATTCTTCAATGGCTGCTGATGTCTCTTTAACTGATTCTTCAAGCAGTTCCACCAGTTCTTCATCGTATTCTTCGCGCAGCAGTTCATGGGATGTTTCAATATCGTCCAGGGAGCTGCTGAGAGAATTAAAGCCGTCGACAATTTTTTTCAGATAGTTATTGTCTGCGATAACTTCTGCTGCCTTATCGCTGTCGTTCCAAAAATCCGGATCCAGCATAAGCTCTTCATTTTCCTGTATTTGAGTCTCTTTTTCTTCTAAGTCAAAGAGACCCCCTAAAGTCATTTAATTTCTCTCTTTTTTCCTGTAAAAAGTTTTTTACTTCACTTAATTCCATATTGTATCCCCTAACTTATTGTCCGTGACAGTTTTTGTATTTTTTGCCCGAGCCGCATGGACACGGGTCATTTCTGCCGACTTTAACCTGGCGTTTGACCGGCTGCTTTTTCGCTTTCGGTTTTCCGTCGCCTGTATGCATTTGTTTTTTGTCAACGACCTGCTCGCGCTTCATTTCCTCATCCGTACGGACAGTTGTTTTCAGCACATATTTCGCAGTGTCATCTTCAATATTAACAAGCATGTTTTCAAACATCTGAATACCTTCGTTCTGATATTCCCGGAGCGGGTTTATCTGACCGTATGAACGGAGGTGAATTCCTGTTCTCAGCTGATCCATGCTGTCGATGTGTTCTACCCATTTCTGGTCCATCGTGCGGAGCATCATCATGCGTTCAAATAACCGCATTTTCTCTGTACCGAGCGTTTCTTCTTTCTCGTCAAGATGAGTTTTCACTCTGTCCATAACAAGGCTGAAGATTTCATCCGGACCTTTGCCGCGGATATCATCAATGCTGATTGCATCTTCAGGAAGATACATCTCCGTGAGCGTTTTAACGTATTGTTCATAATCGATATCTTCTTCATTGTCGAGGTCGTAAAACTCTGCAGTACGCTGCACAGACCGTTCAATCATATCGTTTAACAGTCCGGAAACATCATCATGGTCGATAATTTCATCGCGTTCGCCGTAAATAATTTCACGCTGTTTACGGAGTACCTCATCGTATTCAAGCAGTCGCTTACGCGCATCGAAGTTATTGCCTTCCACCCGTTTTTGTGAAGATTCCACACCGCGGGAAATCATTTTGCTCGTCAGTTCCTCTTCGCTCATGCCCATGCGCTCCATCATGCTTTGAATTCTCTCGGAACCGAAGCGGCGCATTAAATCATCTTCAAGCGACAGGTAGAATGTACTTTCCCCAACATCACCCTGACGTCCGGAACGCCCGCGGAGCTGGTCATCGATGCGTCGTGATTCGTGACGCTCCGTCCCGATTACCGCCAGGCCTCCAAGTTCTTTTACGCCGTCGCCAAGTTTAATATCCGTCCCGCGCCCAGCCATGTTTGTCGCAATCGTTACTGCGCCTTTTTTACCGGCTTCTTTAATAATTTCCGCTTCACGTCCGTGGTTTTTCGCATTCAGAACGTTATGACGAATACCGTGTTTTTTCAGCAGATTTGAAATCAGTTCACTCGTTTCAACAGCAACAGTACCGATTAGAATCGGCTGTCCTTTGCGGTGACGTTCGATAACATCATCCACGACCGCACGCAGTTTAATTTCTTCAGCCGCGTAAATTTTATCCGTGTTGTCGATTCTAGCCACCGGCTGGTTCGTCGGGATTTGTGTCACGCGCATATTATAAATGTTCATGAACTCTTCTTCTTCGGTCTTCGCCGTCCCTGTCATACCTGACAGTTTGTGGAACAGCCGGAAGAAGTTCTGGAAGGTAATCGATGCCATCGTGCGCGATTCATTTTGAATATCCACACCCTCTTTTGCTTCGATTGCCTGGTGCAGACCATCAGAGAAACGGCGGCCTTTCATCGTGCGTCCCGTAAACTGATCGACGATCAGAATACCTTCATCTTCAACGACATAGTCTACATCGCGTTCCATTGAATAGTTCGCTTTTAGCGCCTGATTGATATGATGCAGCAGACTGACATGCTGAACATCATACAGATTATCGATCTTAAACCATTTCTCCGCCTTTTCCATGCCGGATTCGTTCAGCTGTATATTTCTCGTTTTAATATCGTAAGTGTAGTCTTCTTCCTCTTTCAGCATTCTCGTAAACTGATGAGCTTGTAAATAATACGTTTCCCGTTCTTTTGCTTTACCTGAAATAATTAAAGGCGTCCGCGCTTCATCAATTAAGATTGAGTCAACCTCATCAATGACGGTAAAATTTAAACCGCGGAGTACACGGTCCTGCTTATAAGTCACCATGTTATCCCGTAAATAATCGAAGCCGAGCTCGTTATTTGTTGTATACGTAATATCTGCCGCAAATGCTTCGCGCTTTTCAGTGCTGTTTTTAGCATTCAGGTTTAAGCCGACTGTCAGTCCAAGGTAGTTATACAGCACTTCAAGTTCAGCCATTTGTATTTCAGATAAATACTCGTTGACCGTAATAACATGCACGCCGCGTCCTGTCAGCGCATTTAAATACACCGGCATCGTCGCTGTTAAGGTTTTACCTTCCCCGGTTTTCATCTCTGCAATATCGCCTTTATGAAGCGCGATACCGCCCATCACCTGAACTTCGAACGGTTCCATGCCGAGCGTACGCTTGGCCGCTTCTCTTACTATCGCAAATGCTTCCGGCAGTATGTCGTCCAGTATTTTTTCTTCCTGTTTTCTATCACCCTCAGCGGCCTTCAGCTTTTCCTGAAATTCCGCTGTTTTATTTTTAATATCATCATCGCTTAATTTTTCTGTTTCCGGTGCCAGTTCAAGCACCTTTTGTGCCTGTTTACGCAACGTTTTTAACTCTCTTTTGTTGCCGTCGAACAATTTATCCAAAACACCCATGGATTTTCTCTCCCTCATGAAAAATTACCTGTTTATACATCATTACATTTTACCACCATTATAGAGGAAAATAAAATATGTAACATCAAAAAACCCCGAAGGCGGGTAAACCGCCGTCAGGGTTTTAAGCAATTTGACATTAATTTGTTTCGATTAAGCCGTATTTGCCGTCTTTACGACGGTAAACAATACTGGTACCATCAGTTTCTCTATCATTAAAGACAAAGAAATCGTGACCGAGCATATTCATCTGCAGAACTGCTTCTTCAGAATCCATCGGTTTTAAAGTGAATTCTTTAGAACGGAAAATTGCAATCTCGTCACTATTCTCATTGTCTTCTTGTGCGCCGTTTTCGAACGCTGATGCATTGAAGAAATCGGCCTCAGGGTTTTTCTCTCTGAATTTGCGGTTGATCTTAGTTTTATGCTTGCGGATTTGTCTTTCCAGCTTGTCAATTACTAAATCGACAGCAGCATAAAGATCATCGTGTCCTTCCTCAGCACGCAGCGTTAAATCTTTCATAGGAATCGTAATTTCAACCTTGCCCCGTTTGTTATTACGTACCTTGATGTTTACGTGTGCATGAGTGTTTGGTACATCGTTGAAGTAACGTTCAAGCTTACCGACTTTTTCCTCGATGTGATCGCGGATTGCGTCTGTTACTTCAATGTTTTCGCCTCTGATTTCAACTCTAATCATGATGAGCCCTCCTTATAAGTACCTTGTTTCTTATCTTCATTATATCAAATGTGCTGAGTTTTTGAAAACGTAAACACATCAATATTCTGAAAATTTAAATCTTTGATGACATCAGCCGCCTGATGCACTGTAATGCCAGTCGTATAAATGTCATCGGCTATAAGTACACTCTTACCCGATAAGTTCATATCTTTAACATTTTCCAGTAAATAAAATGGATTTGTGCTGCTCAGCCGTTCATGTTTTGAAAGTTCCGACTGTCTTTTCACCTTGCCTGTGCCGAGCATATTCGTATAAGTCACACCAGCTGCTCTCATAACAGCTGACGTCTGGTTATAAGTCCGCTCTTTCAGCCGGGCACTCGACACAGGTATCGGCACGACATAATCGTAACATTTAAAATTAAATGAAATAAGCAGAGCCAGCACTTCACTGAGTGCATAATCTTTCACAAATTTATAACGGTGCATCAGCATTTTAATCTCTTCATTATAATCTGTCGCCGTATATATTTTATTCACAGCGGGATAAAGATCTATGAGAACGTGACAGTCCGCGCAGATATCCGCTTTTTTTCTTACAAGCTGATGGCATCGGCCGCACCTTTCTCCCGGGTATTTAAAATTCAGGGCAGCACGGCATGTTAAACATAAGGGTTCATTTTTTGTAAACAGCGTAATCAGTGTCATTTCTTCTGTAATAACGTCATGGCAGTATAGACATCTCAAAGTGCCGTCCTCCCTTTGTTAAATTGACTGATGGCGGCAAGAGTGCCTCGGATACCCGAAGTATTAAAATCCGTTATAAGAGAAATATTTCCTGTCGGATCTTTTGGTTTACGTCCGACGCGCCCGCATATCTGGATTAAACTTGCACTGTCGAACCGGTGCGCGTCGACCACGATTACATCCAGATATAAAAACGTTACTCCGCGTTCTAAAATAGTAGTCGTCAAGAGTATGTCAAGTTCCCCGTCGCGCATCAGCTGCACTTTTTCATACCGTCCAGCATCTCTGCTGTAGACCGATTCTAAACGGCTGTATTTCTTTTTCAGAAGCTCAGCAGCTGTTTTCATCATAGTAATATCCGGAAAAAAGACCAGTACTTTTCTGTCTTCTTTAATAATATTATCGAGCAGTTCTGTAAGCTTCGGCGGGATCCGCTTCTTCTTTATATACTTACTGGAGTTCTGCCAGATAACTTTCGGCACAGCTAAATCGTAACCGTGATAGCGGCGTGCGATTGTAACAACATTGTCTTTTCCAACAAGCAATTTCATTTCCGCTGTCGGCGTTGCTGTCATCAGAATAATCGATGCATCTTCCGCTGCCGCCCGTTTGACTGTTTCCATTAAAAGCGGTTCTTCCGGCAGCGGAAAGGCGTCGACTTCGTCGATAATAATCACATCGTAATGATCGATGCAGTTAAACAGCTGGTGCACGGTACAGACGGTAAACATATGAGAGAATACTGATTTGACGCCGCTGTACATTAAATCAATGCGCACTCCTTTAAAGGCATCGGCGAGTCTTAAATAAACTTCCTTAACAACATCGATTCTCGGCGATACGAAAGCCACATTCAAACCGCTGTTCCGTGCATATTTTATCCCTTCAAATGTTATTTCAGTTTTCCCTGCGCCGGTCACTGCGTACAAAAGAAGATTGTGATTATTTTTAATTGCATCAAGCAGTCTCGTACTCGCCGCCTGCTGTATATCATTCAGTTCAAAATCGAGAGCGTAGTCAATATTATCCCGCTGCCTGACAGTCTCATATCCGTACAGCGGATTAAGAGAGTCCGACCGTCCGAGTGCTATACAGTGAAGACAGTAAGTAATATCTGTCTCATCATATGAAGAGTAATACGTATAAAACAAATCTTTATCCCGGTTGCCGCAGCGGAAACATCTGTTATCTTTTACTCCAGCTTTGAACATAAGGTTCGGAGCGCCGTGTTTTAAAATCATAATATTCCCCCAAGAAAAAAACCGCAGCCTGAATAAGCTGCGGTTTAAAATATATTATTATAAGCCTGTAACATCTACTTTATACGTGGTGAAGCCGATGCCGAGCGCACCTTCCCCTAAATGCGTGCCGACCACCGGACCAAATTCCTGCATGACAAATTTAACTTGCGGAAACTTCTCTTCCAGTTCCTGTTTGTAGCGCATACCGAGTTCCTCTGCATTGGCATGAATTAAACACGCTGTCAGCTCTTTGCCTTCGTGCTTGTCAAATTCAGCCTGCAGCATTTCTTCAATTTTCAGCATCGCTTTTTTCTGTGTTCTTATTTTCTCGATAGCGACAATTTTACCGTTCTGAAATTCAAGGATCGGTTTAATCTTTAATAGTCCGCCGATAAAGGCCTGGGCATTCGATAAGCGGCCGCCCTTCTGCAGATTTGTCAGTGTATCGACTAGGAAGAAGGCATTCATGCTGTGTTTCTCTTTCATGTCATTAACATCAGCCAGCACTTCTTGAAGCGGCTTTGAAGCAAGATTCTGCGCCGCATAGAGAGCTAAAAAACCTAGCGGTGCAGCTGCAATTTCAGAGTCAACGACGTGTACGTTAATACCGTCGACACTTGCAGCTGCTGCCCGTGCACTCTGGCATGTGCCGCTGATTTCAGCAGACAGATGGAAGCTGATAACGTCGGTGTAGCCGTCCCGGTACAGCGACTCCAAAAGTAAAATATAATCCCCGATTGACGGCTGGCTCGTTGTCGGCAGTTCTTCCAGTGCAGCCATTTCGGCATAATACCATTTATTATCTATTTCGTTTTCTTTAAAAGTCTTATCCCCTACCACTACATTTAAGGGAATTGTAAATATATTATGTTCGGCTAAAATTTCCTCTGATAAATAACTTGTCGAATCTACGACCACCGCAACTTTCATATGCGTCTCCTCCAATTCATCTCGTAACTATTCTACTACATATCGGACATATGATAAACTGTTATGGAGGTGTTTTTATGGAACAAAAATACATGAATTACAAAAGTGCGGAAACTGAAATCGTTATTAAAAAGTCCCGGTTTTTATCGTTTATAAAACGGACTGAATCTGAAGAAGAAGCGAAAGCTTTTATAGCGGAAATAAAGAAAGAACATAAAACAGCTACACATAACTGCAGTGCTTACATCATCGGTAAAAGCGCCCTGATTCAAAAAGCGGATGATGACGGTGAGCCTCAGGGTACAGCCGGGGTGCCGATTCTCGAAGTGCTGAAAAAAGAAGAGCTTTACAATGCGGCTGTGGTCGTCACCCGCTACTTCGGCGGAATTAAGCTCGGTGCCGGCGGTTTAATACGCGCGTATTCAAAAGGCGCATCGAGCGCGGTCAAGGAAGCAGGAAAAGTTGTGGAAGTTCCGGTTGTGCCGCTCACTGTGACCCTTGATTATACTTTTACGAGCAAGTTCGAACATTATCTCGAAACGGCGGAAGCAGCAATCGTTTCGCAGAACTACACGGATAAGGTGAGCTATGTGCTGCACGTCAAAGAAAAAGGTGTCGACGCAATCGTCAACACCTTAAAAGAAATTACCAGCAACAGTTTCGATTATGAAGAAGGCGACATTATCATCGCTGAAGAAACAGTCTGATTATGGAATTTTATTAAATACTTTCTGGAAAAAGTTCAGTACCGGACGGCGATTTGAGCCAATCAGATTGGTCGCCTCAACTACTATATTCATCGTAAACAAGAGCAGAATGCCGATAATTACCGCGCCCGGCACAGTTGCGAGGTACATGATTACCCCGCCGATAGCGAACAAGAGCGCAATAAAGTAAATCAGCACGACGGTCTCCCTGTGAGAGAAACCGAGCTGCTGCACTCTGTGGTGCAGGTGATTTTTATCTGCCCGCATAACAGACACACCTTCTCTGTACCGCCGGACTGCCGCAAAGAAAATATCCATAAACGGCACCCCGAGTATAATAATCGGGAAGAACAGCGAAATAAATGTAATATTTTTAAAGCCGATAATCGACAGCACACCGATAATGTAGCCGAGCATCATCGCCCCGTTATCACCGAGAAAAGTTTTTGCCGGATGAAAGTTGTACGGCAGAAATCCGAGACAGGCACCGAGCAGAATAACACAAAGCATCATGACGAAGATGTTCTGCTGGAAAATAGTTATTACAGCGATACTTGCCAGCGCAATAATAACAACGCCTGTTGCCAGACCGTCGAGCCCGTCGATCAGATTAATCGCGTTTATAATTGCGGCAAGCCAAATAACAGTGACCAGTATTGAAAAGACACCGAAGTTAATTTCAAAGCCGAAAGGCGTAATCGTATCGATAACAATACCATATGAAATCGGTACTGCGATGGCGACGAGCTGGCCGAGGAATTTAATGAACGGCTTCAAATCATACTTGTCATCAATTACCCCGATCAGGCAGATTACTACTGCACCGATAATAATCGGTTTATATTCAGTTTCGACAGGCTGAGCAAACAGCGTTACGATTGTAAAGCTCAGCAGAATCGCCACACCGCCGAGATAAGGCATCGGCACTTTATGCACTTTGCGGTAGTTCGGATAATCTACAAACCCGAAACGCTTCGCAATGTATATAAAAAGCGGCACTATTAATAAAGATATCGCGAACGATATACATAAAATAAATAAAGTATACATATTCTCACCCGTATTTTTAATCCAATTAAATATACCATATTCGGTATAAAAAGTTCCCTTTTTAAAGAATCTGATGATAATTTTCCTAAATGAATAAATCATTGTATAATGAGGGTATAAATTCATCCGGTCAGGAGGCGTGCTATGTTCATCGATTTTTTATTAAATATCGCTTTAATTATAAGCGGTATATACCTCTTTTACCGTATTCAGTTTTTCGAAGAAAAAAAGATTGTGGAAACAGGTTTGTTTCAGTCGCTTTTAATGACAACATTATCAATTTTGTCGCTGCTCGTGCCGATCAGCACTTCAGAGGGTGAATTTGCGCTGTTTTTTATCCCGCTGTTAATTCTCGCAGCGTATAATACATTTTACTACGGCCTGATGTCGGCTGCTGTCGTATATTTTTTCTATCATTTCATTTTTGACCACAGCATTTCAGCTTATATCGTGTTTATTGTGCTCTATATGCTGTTTTTGATGATCGTGCCTTTTATCCGTAAAATAACGCACGCGAATTTAGTTGTGACAAACATTATCTTCACATCTTTATATATCATTATTCTAAATCAATTCTTCTACAATATATCATTAATGACAGGTATAATACTACTCGTTGTAACATCGCTGATTATATTTGTTGCGCATATGATGTATGAAGATATTAACGCGATATACAGATTGAACAAACGCATCGATGATGATGAGTTTATCGACCATCTGACACAGCTCGGAAATGTGAAATCGCTCGATAAATTAGTCGACGAACACTTTGAAAATGACGATACGCTGAGCCTGCTCCTGATTGATATCGACAGTTTTAAATCGTATAACGACAAGCACAGTTATGATTCCGGCGATAAGATTATCAGCCAGATGGCGTCGCTGTTAAAAAATTACGTGCCGACAGGCGGTCATCTGTTTAGAAACAGCGGCGAGGAGTTCGCTATGGTCATTCCCAATCTGTCCTTCGATAAAACAGTCCGTCTCGGCGAAGCGATTCGCAACAGTGTTGAATATTCCAAGTTCCACGTAAATGAAATCGACACGGTTAACGCGACAGTTTCAATCGGCGTCGGCTATAAAGATACTGCCGGAGCGACCAAGCGCGATCTGTTAAAAGAAGCAGAAGGCGCCTTGTTCGAAGCGAAAAAACTGGGACAAAACAGAGTAATGTTTGCCCCAATCGGATAATAAAAAAACGAGCTCCGGCTCGTTTTTTTAATCTTCCACACTCGACAGAGTGCTCAATGTTATTTTGCTGTGCGAATCATGCCACTTTACTTTTCCTCCGGAGAAATAAAATGCCTGCGGTGATTCGTGTTTTATTTCGTAAGTTTCAGAGATATAGTCAGATAAATCCCGGTGGTCCTGAACGATTAAATAATAGCCGTCCATGTCTCTTTCATAATGGAATTTTTGAAATTCTTCAAAAGCCGACGCAGATATCGGGCAAGTATTGCTGTGTTTTAAAAAATAAAATTCATTTTTATTTTTAATTAGATTTTGAAATGCATCTATATTGGTTATTTTAGTTAACATTTCATCACACCTTTCATTAACTTTATATAATTTATCACTTATTTTAAAATATAGCAAATCGGTTTCTCGACATATGATATAATGCAACTGTACTGGAGGGTTACTTATGACTAAAAAATTAAAGCGCTGGACTTTCCTGGATTCGCTGAACGCGATTCTGTTTATCGTTGTTGTACTGTTCTTTTTAGACTTTGAAAACAACAATTTAATGTCCTGGATACTGCTTGCAGTATTTCTGTTCTGGCTTGTTACTGTAGTGCTCCGAAATGTAATGATTTCAAAAATCGAAAAAGATCCGCAGCATCCTTTACATAATCTGCAGACTGGTAAAGAGACAGGCGAAAACGTAAAAAAATGAGACTCCTAGCGGGCCTCATTTTTTTTATTTTCAAGTTCTTCCTGGAATTGGCTGTCGAGCGTCGCTGCTGTTTCTACGAGCGGCAGCACATTTTGCAATGACACTTCCTGCAGGTTTTCAACCGAAACCATAACATTTTTGCGTTCTTCAAAATACGTCCGGTAGTTATAATACATTTCGAGTGAAATCGTGCGGGCCCGGGTTGCCTTGCCGGTAGAGATATTCAGCGCATTCAGCGCTTCGATGTGATCGTCCAGCATAGGCAGCAGAATATCGTTTGCATACTGCTCTTTTTCTTCCGCGCTCTTTTCATTATGGAAAGCTGTGGAGTGCTTATCCAGTTCTTCGCTGTTCTCATTCAGCACTTCAATCAGCTTGTTCATCTCTTCAATTTCTTCGGCACTGTCTGCTGATTCGATAATATTATCGCGTTCTTCCTGATGCGTAATAAAAGACTGGCTGAGAGAGACCAGCTGTGAATTGGAATCAATCGATAAAGCATACGAATTTAAAAATGAAGACATCTGAGATGTAAAATCCTGCTTCACGCTGATGCTCTCCCTCAAAATGCCATGCAGTTCTTCGAGCTCGCTGTTTGGCACTTCGACACTGTCAAGCTCTTCGGTGAGGCTGTCTGCAAGCGGCACGAGTATTTCATCGACTTCAGTTTTTAAATTCTGCAGATATTCTATATCCACTTCTTCATCGCCATAGTACATTGCCTGAAGTTTATCTAAGTTCATATTATTAATGGTCTCATTAAATTCATTATTCAGTCCTGTAAGCTTGTCTGTACTTTCTTCATAAGTATGTAAATCAGCTTCCAGATTATTCCCGCATGCCGAAAGCATTACTGCAAGCAGCAGGATCAGCGGATAGAAGGTCAGCGATTTGCCATTCATATAAGAACCTCGCTTTATGAAAAATTTTCTTTCTTTTAATACGCTACATTATAACATATATTATGTTAGTTTAAATTTATCCTTATTTAAACTATAATATATATTAATTATGCTTTGAGAGGAAAATTAATGTGAATAACACGCAGCTTGACCAGGAGCTTAAAAAACTATTAACGTCATCGGTAATTAAAATTGATGAACCATTATATAAATATACTTATACTGAAACAGGCGGAGCCGCGGATGTGTATGTTGAAGCGGGAACTGTTGAAGATACAGCCGCTGTTATCGCTTTCGCCAATAAGAATAATATCCCCGTAACCTATCTCGGCAACGGTTCGAATATTATTATTCGCGACGGCGGCATACGCGGCATCGTCGTCAGCCTTTTAAAACTGAACGATATTCGAGTGGAAGGCCGCACGCTCGTCGCTGAAAGCGGCGCAGCGATTATCGATGCATCGAGACTTGCACTGCAGCATGAACTCTCGGGGCTTGAATTCGCCTGCGGCATTCCAGGATCAGTCGGCGGCGCTGTTTATATGAATGCGGGCGCTTACGGCGGCGAGGTGAAAGACTGTCTGACTCAGGTGACTGCCATTAATGAAAGCGGCGATTTCGTAAAGCTGACACTCGAGGAACTTGAACTCGGCTACCGGACTAGCCGCGTTCAGACAGAACATCTCGTTGTCGTTTCAGCAGAGTTCGAACTCTCTGAAGAAAAAAATTACGATGAAATTAAAGCCGTTATGGACGATCTGACGGAAAAACGCGAATCAAAACAGCCGCTTGAATATCCATCATGCGGCAGCGTGTTTCAACGCCCGCCCGGCAATTTTGCAGGCAAGCTGATTCAGGATGCGGGCTTGCAGGGCTACCGCATCGGCGGCGTCGAAGTATCAAAAAAACACGCCGGATTTATGGTTAACGTCGACGGCGGTACAGCGGGAGACTACGAAGCATTAATCGAACATGTACAAAACACAATCCAGGATCAATTCGGTGTTGTGCTTCACCGCGAAGTACGCATTATCGGAGATAATCTGGAAAAATAAATTATCGGTATGCTGAAGGCCGGCGAATATTGAATTCGCCGGCCTTTTTGTTGGGATTTTATCATTTTTTGACACTGCCGAGTCACTGTCACTTCCACAATGACGCGGCAGAGACGTTACTGTGCCATTGTCACTTCCACAATGACCCGGCAGAACTTACAATGACACTTATAGCCAGATAAACACACACGCCGCTCCTTCTCCTTAATAAAAAAGCCGAAAACCCGCGGGTTTTCGGCTTCATATCATATTAAATTATTATTCTGCTGTTGCTCCGTCTACTGCTTCATTAATCTCTTGAACTTGAGCTAATGCTGTTAAGTAACCGCCTGCGTTTAAGTACCAGTTTTGAGGGTTTAATTCGTAAACGTTGTCGTTTTCAATTGCCTCAACGCCTGAAGTTACTTCATTCACTAGTACGTCTGTTGATGTTGCTTCGCCTTCAGATACTGCTGCACCGCGGTCCATTAATAAAATCAGAGCCGGGTTTGTTTCAGCAATAAACTCATAGCTGATTTCATTACCATGACTGTCTGTTGTTTCTTCCGACTCTTCCTGTTCACCAGCTGAAGTGAATCCGAAGTCATTGTAAAGGAAGTCATAACGTCCGCCGACACCGTGGAATGATAAGTTACCGCCGTTAGTTTGAACGAAAAGCATCGGCAAGTCTGCTGCTGCAACTTTTTCGTTAACTTCAGCAAGCTGTGCATCCAGGTCATCTACAAGTTCTTGTGCTTTATCTTCTACGTCGTACATTTCACCGATAAACATCGTCATTTCTTTAACGTCTTCGAAGTAGTTTGAGTTGTCTGCTGCAACGTGAATAATTTCCGCGTTTGGTGCCGCTTTTTCAAGTTCGCCTACTACGTTAGAGTTTGACTGGCGTCCGTGAATCATAATGATTTCCGGGTCAAGAGCAGCTAATGCTTCATAGTCCGGCTCTTTCAGTCCGCCAAGGTTTACGTATTCTTCGTCTGATTCATATACATCTGAAATAGTGTTTCCAAGTGAAGCATTGTTTTCACCTTTTGGAAGTCCCATAATGTTTTCTTCAAGGTCAAGTGCTGCGAACGTTGAAGCAACCCCAAGGTCAAAAATGACAACTTTGTCAGAGTTCTTTGGAAGTTCTACAGTTTCGTCAATTTGCGTTCCTTGTCCTTCTTCACCGCGTTCGCCGGTTCCGATTTCGAATTGGTTTTCATAAGCAATTGTGTCAGCAGATTCTTCTTCTGAAGACTCGTCCTCAGCAGTCTCTTCTCCCGCTGATTCTTCTGTTGATGTTTCCTCTGATGCATTGTCTTCTGTTGTTGATTCTTCTTCTGAACCGCCGCTGCACGCCGCAAGTACCAGGATTACTGCCATAGTAAGCATTAAGTATAATTTCTTAAATTTCATATCTCTCTATTCTCCTCTTAATATGTTTTTTAGCCCCCACTAAAAAAATACTGCGCTACTTACTGAACACATTCGAATGCCGGAACCTCACCTCCTTTAATGCCGGCAGTTTAAGCGTTGCCGATTAAGTAGTTTGCTGCGAGTTCTGTTGAATCTCCTTCGATAACACCATCGAAGTAGAAACAAATTCTGTGTCCGCAAATTGATTCTATATTTATTTCCATTTCATAGATGCCTTCAAGAACTTCTTTCGTAATTACTTCGTTCGCTGTACCGCTGACTGCGATTTTACCGTCTTTCAAGGCAACGATATTATCCGAGTAGCATGAGGCAAAGTTAATATCGTGAATAACGATTATTATCGTTTTGTTTTTGTCGCGGCACAATCTGCGTAAAATCTGCATAATCTGTACCGAATGTTTCATATCCAGATTATTCAGAGGTTCATCTAGGAAGATATATTCCGTATCCTGTGCAATAGTCATTGCGATATACGCACGCTGGCGCTGACCGCCTGACAGTTCATCTATATAGCGTTCTTCAAATTCCTTCAGTCCCATATAGCTGATTGCTTCATCGATGATTTCTTCATCCTGATCAGTCAGTCTGCCTTTTGAATACGGGAAACGCCCGAAAGAAATTAATTCTCTCACTGTAATTTTCAGTTCGAGATGATTCGCCTGTTTTAAAATCGTGATTTTCTTTGCGAGTTCACCATGCGGCTGGGTAAAAATATTATCGCCTTCAAGCAAAACTTCTCCGCTATTTTTATCGAGTAAACGTGTGATCATTGAAATGACTGTACTTTTACCGGCGCCGTTTGGTCCGATAAGTGAAGTAATCTTACCTTTCTCTATATCAATTGAGACGTCATCTACGACAGTTTTACTGCCGTATTTCTTAGTGATTCCCTTGACACTAATCATGTACGATTCCTCCTAAGCATTAAGTAAATGAAATAAATTCCACCTACTAAATTAATAATAACACTTAATTCAATGTTATTCCCGAATACGAACTGAACGACCATCTGACCGATAACCAGCGTAATAATGCTGACCAGTGCTGTGCCGACTATCAGATAGGAATGCCTGAATGTTTTTAAAAGCTCGTGCGCCAGGTTGACAACGAGCAGCCCGAGAAACATTATCGGTCCGACGAGCGCTGTCGATACCGACACAAGTATCGCTACAATAATTAAAAGAGCCGATACTTTACGGTCGTAATTAATCCCGAGGTTTAAAGCATGGTCACGGCCTAGGGACAGGACGTCCAGCGCATGAAAGTCTTTAAAGACGAAGATCAGCATAACGATAACGATAATTCCAGTAATTCCGAGCAGTGATTCATCGATTGCGTTAAATGAACCGAACAGGGTTCCCTGCAGGATTGAGAAATCTTCCGGACTGATTAAAATCTGCATGAAAGTCGATAAATTCCCGAAGAAGGTACCGAGTATAATACCGATTAAGAGCAGCAGGAAGATGTTATTTTTCGTTACTTTAAACAGAAATTTAAAAACGAATAGTGTAAACAGTACGAGTATGCCCATACTTAAAAAGTAGTTGTACTGAGAGTTTAACAAGAGCGGCGAGCTCACGCCCGCTAAAAATACAATAGCTGTCTGAATGAAGGTATAAACCGAATCCAGCCCCATAATTGACGGTGTTAAAATTCTGTTTTTAACAATCGTCTGGAAAATCACTGTTGAAACGGCGATTGCCACCGCTACAATAATAATAGCAAGTATCCGCTTCAGCCTCGACGGCAGCTGATAAAAATAAATATCCGGATTCAATCCGTAAAACGTATAAAATGCGAGCAGGCCGACTGATAACAAGGCCAGCAGCAGAATTACTTTAGTGTTCTTATGCATGCTTAACCCTCCTGAAGATGAGGATTAAGAATATTGCACTGCCGATTGTCGCAATCATCAGACCGACTGAAATTTCATACGGCGCAATAATAACACGGCCGAGAATATCGCAGATCATGACGAAGATTGCACCGGTCACTGCTGTAATAGTGAGCGTGCCCTTCAGATGATCTCCCCGGAATATCGACACGATATTCGGAACGATCAATCCGAGGAACGGAAGCATACCGACTGAAACAACAACAATCGCCGTCATTGCAGCAGTTAAAAACAGCCCGATGTTAACGATAAGCTTATAGTTCATTCCGAGGTTCGTCGAAAAATCTTCTCCCATACCTGCCACTGTAAACTGGGCAGCGTACAGAAAGACGACGATAAAGAGCGGAATACTGATGTAGAGTATTTCATATTTTCCTGATATCAGCGTAGAGAAACTGCCGTGCATCCAGCCGGAAATAGCCTGAAGCATGTCCGCCCGGAGCGCAAGAAATGTAGAGACACTCGCGACAACACCGCCGAGCATCATCCCGATAAGCGGAACAAATATAACGTCTTTAAATTTAATGCGGGTAATGATGCTCATGAACAGCATCGTTCCAAGCAGTGCCAGTGCAACCGCAAAAAACAATCTGCCCATCATGCTGATCGCCGGGAAAAATATTAACCCGAGTAAAATACCAAGCTGTGCCCATTCTGTCGTTCCTGCTGTCGTTGGAGATACAAACTTATTGCGTGTCAGCTGCTGCATCACGAGCCCGCATACTGCGAGTGATGCACCCGCAATGATGATTGACACGGTCCGCGGCATGCGGCTATGTATAAGTATAGACATCTGGTTATCAGATAAACTGAAGATGTCCGATATATGAATTTGGCTGACTCCGACAAACATAGAGATTATTGATAAAACGATCAGTAGGAAAATTAAAATATCTATTCTAAACAACTTTTGTATCATGGCTTCCCACCTTAATTGAAAATGATTATCATTGATAACCATACATGCATTATACACCGGCCTATTTTACAATTCAAACTCTTTCTGCATAAGAATTGCTTATTATAAAAATAAGCCGCCCGGGAGGCGGCTTAACTCTTTAAAATTTAACTGATAATAATAGTTTCCCCGGTTGGTATATCTTTATCGTGATCTAAAATTGCTTTAATTTTTTTAATTGCTTTGTGATTCGCACGTTCTTCTTCTGTTGTTTTATATGTCGGGCGGTAGCTGAGTGCATAGACGTCAACATCCTCGCGGCGCAGCTCTACCGATGTAGAATGCGTCAGCGCTTCAATCGCCCCTGTGACCGTGTAATATAAGTTGCGTTCGAAAACTTCTTCAAATGCCGGCTCTATCACGTTAATAATTTTAGCGTCATTTTCCACTTTTAATAAGGGACGAAGGGTCCGGATTCCAAGGTACGTTCCCCACACATGTTCGTACATCACATCGCTGAATTCATTAAAACTGACGTTGTACACCGTTTTATCATCGGTAAAAATTGAGTGTACTAAAATAATACCGTTCAGCGATTCGTAGTTTTCTTCAATTTCATCTACGATATCCAGCCAGTCAATTTCCTTGGACTGTTCCAGCAGTACAATTTTGTGCTGGCCCGGTGTATCCTCAAGCGAAGCGTACACTTCTTCCAATTCACTATACTCTAATCCCGCCAGTATAATATTCGCATTATGCTGAGCCAATTCCAGCGCAGTTTCTCTGCCGAGCGAAGTCGCTGCACCTGACACGATATAAGTTTTACTTGTTAAATCCATAATATCCTCCTAGAATTGCCCGTAGTATTATTACTATAATAATACACTATTACTCAACAGTCACGGATTCTTCAGGCATCGTGTGGAGCTGGTAAGCATCGACGTGTGCGATAACACTGTATTCGCCCGGTTCGTCAAACGTATACTCAAGCACGTACTCACCGTTCTCACTGTGATCCACTTCAATCATTTCCAGAGATTCTTCACCCGATAAAATTTCAAACATCACCTGGTCAGCATCTGTCACATCTTCTTCATTTGAAGTAACGTGAGCAGTAAATTCAGCGGCTTCTCCTGATTGAATGCTTTCCGGAGTCTGCAAATCAACTTCAAGTGATCTGATCTCGTCGCTTGAAGGGTTGTCATGGTCCATGTCGCCATGATCGTGTTCTTCTTCTCCCGAGCAGGCTGCAAGCGTTAATCCTGCAAGCAGCATAACTGATAAAACACCTGATTTAATTTTCATATATGTATCCCCATTTCTATAATTCTCTCACATCTTATCATACATTACTTGATGATAACTTTAAATTCCATATCATGACATTTTTATGACCAGGCTGGGGTGGGCTGTGTAAATTCTTTCTCGCTTTTTTGGCGCTGGGATACACATGAGAGACTTTCATGCCAACGCATCGAGTCTTGTGTATACATGAACGCCCGTCAGGCCAACGTATCGAGCCTTGCGTATACATGAATCCCCGTCAGGCCAACGCATCGAGCCTTGCGTATACATGAGCGCCTGTCATGCCAACCCAGTTGAGACTCTCCAAACAAACAGCCGGCTGTGGATAAAACAAAAAACGCTCCCCTTGTAAGTTAAGAGGAGCGTCTTAATCTATTAATCGTTAAAGATAAAGTCTTCATCACGGAGCGGTTCTACATTCAAAGCGAGAACGTAGCCGTCGCCTTTAACACTGAAGAAGTCGTGGTTTTTCGTCGTCGTATCGAGAGCGTTCTCGATAATCGGGTTGAATCCTTTTTCTTCAAAGTAAGGATCGAAGCCTAAGTTCGCAAGCGATTTGTTCGCATTGTACTGAAGATAATTCAATACATCGTCAGTCAGACCGAGTTTGTCATACAGACTCTTAGTATAAATTACTTCGTTCTCATAAAGTTCATCGAGTAATTTGTACATTTCTTTGTCCGCACGTTCCTGCTCTTCAGCAGTAAGCTCGCCTTTCATTTCCTGAGCGTCAAGTCCTGTGAAGACACCGTGAATCGATTCGTCGAGCAGAATCTTACGGATAATTTCACCGCTCGTCGTCATACGGCCGTTCCCCGCTAAGTATAGCGGGTAGTAGAATCCTGAATAGAACAGGAACGACTCAAGGAAGACCGATGATACACGCGCCATGTACCTGTCGTAGGCTGACGGGTTTTTATCGAGTAATTTATAGTAGTTTGTAACAATTTTGTCCGCTTTATATTTTAACTGTTCATTATTCATTACCCAGTTATCGAGCAGGTCGTCTGTCTCTTTAGTCGGCAGCAGCGTCGTAAAGATATGAGAATATGATTTCGCGTGAACCTGCTCCATCATACCCATAAATGAATATACTGCTTTTTTGCGCAGATCCGGAGTATGCAGCATAATCAACGGCATGCCGTCATCTGCCTGGTGTGTATCCAGTCCTGTTAAACCTGCCAGCACCTTTTTAAAAGTATCTTTTTCATCTTCGGACAAGCCTGCCCATGATGCTAAATCTTTCGACACTTTAAACTCTGTCTCGACCCACATCTGTGAGATATTTTGGCGCCAGAAGACATTCGTCATGTCATCTTCTTTATTCCAGTTAACTGCAATCATTGTTTAGTCTCCTTTATACTGCACAGCTCGTACATTCTTCGACACTGAGTAATTTATTTCTCGTGTAATACAGTGATTTCAATCCTTTGTGATGTGCATAGATATAATATTTCGCAAGCTCTCTCGTAGAGATATCCGAGTTTACGTAAAGAATCGTGCTGATTCCCTGGTCAATATGCTGCTGAATTGTTGCAATCATATCGATTAGTTTCATCTGGTCTGTATTGAACGCACTCTTGTAGTACCACATTGTCTCTTTAGACAGGAATGGCATCGGGTAGAATGTTTCAGAGTTGCCGTAAGTTCTGCGTTCGATCATATCGACAATCGGCATTACCGAACTCGTTGCATTTTGCACGTAAGAGATACTTTGTGTCGGTGCAATAGCAAGACGGTAAGCATGATAAAGACCGTTTTCTTCAACTTTCTGCCCAAGCTCCGCCCAGTCTTCTTTAGTCGGAATATGGATGTGTTCGAATAATTCTGCAACCTTATCCGACTCAGGTGTAATATCTTCTTTAATATAACGCTCGAAGTATTTTCCTGTCGCGTAGTCTGAACGTTCGAAGTCTTTAAATGTGACGCCGCGTTCTTTTGCGATTTCCATAGATTTTTCAATCGAGTGGAAGTTCAGCATCATAAAGAAGATGTTTGCAAAGTCTCTTGCTTCAGATGATTCGTACGCAATTTTATTTTTAGCGAGATAGCCGTGAAGGTTCATTGCACCAAGACCTACAGAGTGCAGTTCATCGTTTGCTTTCTTAACGCCCGGTGCGTTTGCGATCGATGTATCGTCACTTACCAGTGTCAGTGCCTCGATACCTTCATGCACAGTTTCTTTCACCTTGCCGGAATCCATTACGTTCGCAATGTTCATGGAACCAAGGTTACATGAAATATCGCGTTTGATAACGTCTTCTGTGCCGTAGTCGTTAATTTCAGATGTTTCCTGCAGCTGGAAGATTTCAGTACATAAGTTACTGATTTTAATCTGTCCGATATCGCCGAGAGGATGCACTTTGTTCGCATTGTCTTTGAACATTAAGTACGGGTAGCCCGACTGCAGCTGCGTTTGAGCAATCGTGTTTAACATGTCACGCGCATCATACTCGCGTTTTTTAACGTTGTCATTCGCAACAAGCTGGTCGTACATTTCGTCCATGTCCATATCGTCAAGAGCCATACCATATTCGCGTTCCACAGTGTGCGGAGCGAACAGGCTGAACGGTTTGTTGTCGCGTGCCAGTTCAAAGAACTTCGACGGTACAACAAGCCCTGTTGAAATTGTCGACAGACGGATGTCTTCATCCGCGTTTACTTTCTTAGTGTCGAGGAACTCAGGAAGGTCATAGTGGAAGATGTTTAAGTAAACAGCTCCCGCACCCGGACGCTGACCGAGCTGGTCTGCGTAGCTGAATCCGCCTTCCAGTGATTTCGCTACAGGCAGAACTCCTTTAGCTACACCTTCGATACCTTTAATTGCTTCGCCGCGTGCGCGCAGTTTTGATAAGTTAATCGCAACACCGCCGCCGATTTTACTTAATTGTTTGGCAGTTGAGTCGATATAGTTAATCGAGTTCAGTGAATCATCAACTTCGAGCAGGAAACATGATACCATTTCACCGCGACGTGCACGGCCTGCGTTTAAGAAGGTCGGAGTTGCCGGCTGATAACGCTGTTCCATCATCGATGTGATAAAACGCTTGGCAGTTTCAATATTGCCTTTTGCAAGGTACAGACTGACAATCACAACGTGCTGTCTGTAATCTTCCAGGTACTGTTTTTTATCGTTCGTTTTTAAAGTGTAATCTTTAAAGAACTTGCTCGCTGCCATGTAGCTTTTGAATTTGAACTCAATAGCATCTGCATGATCGATAATATCCTGAAGAGCCGTTTCGCTGTACTCTTTGAATAAATCGTAATAGAAATCGTTGTCCACGAGGTAATGCAGCCTTTCTAATTCCGAGTCAAAATGGATAGTCTTCGCTTCGACTTCCTCCATGAATACCTCAAGTGCCTCAAGGTCTTTCTCCAGTTTGTAAAACCCTGTTTCGTCGCGCTGCGTGACTTCGTTATTCAGTTCAACGTGGTTGTAAGTTTTTTCATCTAATACTTTCATGCAATTCCCCTGCCCTTTCTAATTCAACTATAAATTGTGCGCGCTCCTCCGGTGTGCCGTGAAGTTCAAACTTCATCAGGAGCGGTACGCTGTAATCGCTGCTTATATACTCGCCCGCCCTGGCAAAGTTCTGACCCCAGTTCCGGTTGCCGCTAGATGCGACTGCGACTAGATTATAAGAGTTTACTTTTAAAAATTCCTTAACAGTATCAGGCACAGCTCCGAAACCGTATGTCGGTGTAACTAAAATATAAGACTGATCGATTTTATCTCTGACATTGGCGGCTGTTATTTGATATAATTCATAGGTGTCCGGAATGTCCATACTATTTAAGAAACGACGGATATTACCTGTCATTGAATAATAAGCAATAATCACTTTGTCATCTCCTTTCGAGCATAACACAAACAGAACGTATGTTCTATGCGATGTTTGTTTCCATTACTCGCTTTTTACTTGCTTTCTATGCTGATACCACTACATATTGTGGTCGAAACATTTTACAGACACAATATATGTGCTTGAACATGTTCTATAATCTCATATTAAACTGCCATTAGCAATGTAAAAAACTGCCTTCTCTAAAAATTTCACGCTAAATAAATGGAGATAAAACGCCGGAAGTCACGGTGGATAAGTGATGGCAAGAATGAATTTTTTTCATAAAAAATATAACGAAATTTTTATCCTTTTTATTTGTTGAAATTCCTGAAATTATCGTACAAAACAAGTTGGAGTGTTGTTAATGAATAATGTTGTAAAAGGTATCATCGCACTGATTATTTCTTCTCTCGGATTTAGTCTGATGTCCCTTTTTGTAAAATATTCCGGAGATCTGCCTACAGTGCAAAAAACTTTCTTCAGAAATTTCATCTCGATGCTGATCGCGCTCGCGCTCGTTCTCTACTACAGAGAGAGCCTGTTCGGAAAACGGGAAAACCAGGGCTGGCTGCTGCTGCGTTCCGCGCTCGGCCTGGTCGGTGTGCTGTTAAATTTCTTCACTATCGACCGGATGGTTCTGAGCGATGCAGATATCTTAAATAAACTCAGTCCGTTCTTCACTATAATACTTTGCGCCATATTTTTAAAAGAATACATACGGAGATTCCAGCTGATTTCAATCATCATCGCGCTGGTCGGGGCAATCTTTATTATTAAACCGTCATTCTCGAGCGATACAATGTTTGCGCTCATCGGGGTGCTCGGCGCAATATTCGCAGCCGGAGCTTATACGGTGCTCCGGATTTTAGGCAGCCGGGAAAAGTTCTATACAGTAGTATTTTACTTTTCATTCTTCTCGACTGTCGCTCTCCTGCCGTTCTTTATCTACCAGTTTGAACCGATGACGATGAACCAGTTCTGGATGCTTATTCTGTCAGGAGTTTTCGCAGCTGTCGGCCAGTTTGGCCTGACGATTGCATACAGCTTCGCACCGGCGAAAGAGATATCTATCTTCTTCTATTCAACGATACTGTTTACTGCACTGTTCAGTATTATCGTCTTTAATGAAGTACCGGATATGCTGTCAATTCTCGGCTATATTATTATTTTCGCGGCAAGCTACTATATGTATATGAAAAACCGTCCCAAAAAACTAAAGGTCACCGGCAAGAAAAACAGAGCATCTTGATTGGAATAATTAGTGAAGTCCCCGGTTCAATATGAGCCGGGGGCTTTTTGTGCGGGCGTCGTCGTTAGGGCCAACGACGACGTTCAAAACGGTCTGGATGTCGTCGCTCAAATGAACCACGACGTTCAACGCCGTCTATACGTCTTCGCCGGAAAAACGACGACGTTCAAAGCGGTCTGGATGTTGTCGTTCAAATGAACCACGACGTTCAACGTCATCTATACGTCTTCGCCAGAAAAACCACGACGTTCAAGTTCTATTAAACTGAATACAGCCGGCAATTCACCGGTCCATCCTCAAATAAAAATGCCGGGACCTAATGTCCCGGCTTAGAAAGCCCCTTCATCTATATGCTTTTCTTGCCGCCGTGCTGCTGGATTTCTTCCAAAAAGTACGGGCAGTAGTGTTTCAACTTGTAGTTGCCGACACCCTGAATATGCATCATATCCTGTTTAGTCTGCGGCATTTTTTTCGCGAATTCTTTCAGTATCTGATCGGTAAATATCGCATCTTCATCCAGCTTATACTTATCTGCGAGCCCTTTACGGGTATCGAGCAGTTTATCGTATAAAATTTCGTTTGGCGATGAGTCCGTCGAAACGTCGACTCTTTCGTTGTAATGTTTCCGGTACGGCACTGTGTACAGTTTCACTTTACGGTCGAGAATATCAAAGCTCTTTTCAACGAGATACATTTTATGGCCGGCATAATGTACATAACCGCGCATGATAAGCTCCCCGACAAGATGGTTTACCTCGCTCGTGCGGTATGAGTCCAGTACACCGAAGCTTTCTTGCGAATCGAGACCCCGCGCCATGATATTATCTGCACTTTCGCCGCGGAGAACCTGAATCACGAGTTCTTTCGACAGCTGGCCGTCGGCATCCCGAATCAGCTCCAGTATAAGACGGGCTTCTGTCGTCATCGGTTCGGTGCGTTCATCCGACAGACAGCTCGAACACTGGCCGCACGCTTCAACGTATTCGTTGCGGTTAAAGTATTTAACGATAAAACTGCTCAGGCATTTACTCGTTTTATTATACTGCAGCATGAGGTCCAGTTTTTCACGCATATGATCTTTATACTGGTCAGAAGCAGTCGCCCGGTCGATAAAGAACTGCTGCAAATTCACATCGCGCTGCGTCGACAGCAGTATACAGTCACTCGGGAGCCCGTCGCGTCCTGCACGTCCGATTTCCTGGTAGTAGCTCTCAAGGTCGCCCGGTAAGTTAAAGTGAATAATGTAGCGGATATCCGGCTTATCAATCCCCATACCAAAAGCGTTCGTCGCGATAACAATTTTCACTTCATCGGACACGAATTTCTGCTGGTTGTCATTTCTTTCTTTTTTGCCGAGTCCGCCGTGGTAAATTACATTTTCAATTTTATTATCACTCAAATAAGTCGACAGCTTTTCGACTTCAGCCCGTGTTGATACGTAAATAATACCCGATTTCCCGGGTCTTTCCTGTATATAAGATAAAATAAACTGTTCGCGCTGATAAGTGCCGTTTACCGACAGTTTTAAGTTCTCACGTTTTACACTTGTCTTAAAGACCGCATTGTTTTTAATATTGAGCAGTTCCTGAATGTTTTCTTCAACTTCTTCAGTTGCTGTCGCTGTTACCGCAATAATCTGCACGTCAGGCAGCAGTAACTTTAGCTCAGGGATAATACTCTGATAGCTTGGTCTGAAGTCATGTCCCCATTTTGAGATACAGTGAGCCTCATCAAAGGCAACAAACGGTATTTCTGCATGGCGGACAGCTGTTTTAAACGCTTCATTATTAAAACGCTCCGGCGCGACATATAAAAACTGCAGTTCTCCGCGCACGAGGCGGCCCATGACATCATTTAAATCCCGCTTTGACATCGTGGAGTTAATACATTCGGCGCTGATGCCGCGGCGTTTCAGCGAATCCACCTGATCCTGCATTAAAGAGATCAGCGGTGAAATAACAAGCGTCGTGCCTTCGAACATCAGACCCGGAATCTGATAGCACAACGATTTCCCCGACCCTGTCGGTAAAATGCCGAGCGCATTGCGTCCTGCTAAAATGTTTTCGATAATTTCCTGCTGGCCGTATCTGAATTTTTCATACCCAAAATATTTTTTTAAGATGGCTTCCATAAAATATCATTCCTACATTTATGTATGTCGTTCTTATATAATTTATCTGCTATATTATACATTATTTTGCTTAAAGTTTGTTGCATTTTGCGTTAATAATTCTAGTAAAAAAATCTCCTGCTGCATTCCACCGGAAAGTGACTGCATTAACAGGAGATTTTAAATAAATATTTTTTTACATTTTCTCTTTGACGAGTTCTTTGGAGATTTTATAATCGATAGCTTTAAAGAGACTGTTCACCCATAAGTAATGTCCATAAGCTTCCGCGTGCGCGTCGCTTGCATCGATTGCTTTAAATTTAATTTTAGAACCGCGGCGTTTTTGCCCGAGTTTGTGCATATGATAGCTTGGAATCGTTCCGATATGCGTTAATTCGGTCTCTGCGCTAAAATCATTCAGCGCAATCGTCGGCAGATTGTTTTCCAGATACACTCCGCCGAGCACTCCCGGATTGACACAGTCAGTGCCCGCAAAGTCAATTTCCTGGCCTTCGACCGACAGCTGAATACGGTTTTCTTCTTTGGTTACCGTGTATTCGCGTTCTTCGAGTTTCTCGTATACTTCATCCGGCACATCCGGACGCTTGACGATATGATAAGTATCGGATAAATAAACTTCGACAAGAGAATAGACGCCGATACCCCAGCTGACTTTCCGCTTGTTGCTCATCATATGGAAAATCTCATCATGCAGTGCTGTATAGTTGCGGCGCATAATGATTTCGTCTCCCGATTTCAGCACATTTGATTTCTCAACAGCAATACCGCCGGCAATCGCAAGATACAGTCTATTGCCGCGTGTCGATTCCTGAAATGATAAAACGTCACCGCGGTCCACGTGGTAAATACGGTTCGGCTGAATGTCATCTTCGCTGACTCTGCCGTTAAAATCCCCGCCTGAATAAGCGATAATCGTCGGTTCGGTAAACTGAATGACCGCAGGCTGCCCCGACATTTCAAGCGTCGGTTCATGGACGTCATTGCCGACCAGCTTATTTGCCAGCATCGGCGACAAACTATCAACCGCTCCGTTGTATTCATTATTTTTCTGGTCGTTATCAGTATGTTTGTCAACGGTCTGCAGAATCGTTAACAGGCCGCCTTCCTGTATAATTAAGCTCATCTTATTTACCTCCGCTTACACTGTCAAGCACAGGTTCTACTATGGAAATGATATAGGATGCCGGTTCAATTGTATTTTCATTTTCCATTACTACAACCGGATCATAGTAAAAACTGACTGTGTTTTTTGTAAATGTCACTTCCCCGATGTAGGGGTTGTCGATGCGCAGTCCATTCTTGTCGTACTGCGCTTTAATATTTTTAATTACTGATGCATCTTCCTGATAGGTAATTATTTTATCTCCGTTTGCAAAAATCATGAGTCCACTCCTCTTATCGGTAAAAGAATTCCAGTTCGCCGGCAACGTATTCCGTAAAGCTGCCCATAGCGATGCCAAAAACAATGATTGCCAGAATGACACCGGCGAAACCGATTGTGATTCCGACGATCTTAACGTCATTTCTAAATAGGTACGTGACGATAAAGTGCGTCAGTACAACGATTGCAACAATAAGTAATATTAAAATTAATGTAAACATAAGCCACCTCATTCCGCGAGTGTGATTGCCACCCATTCCCGCGCACTGTTTATCATGAATAAGTCAATTTTCCCTGAATCGTACTTATGACAGAGAGTATTCATCGGTATGTTCTGTTCCGTAATTACACCTTCATCAATTAAAGACTGTCTCATCACACCCGGAAGGATGCCCGCGGAGACCGGAGGCGTGTAATACTCTCCAGCTTCTTTAACCACTATACTGCCGATATTAAACTCAGTAATATCTAAGTTATCATTATAATATAAAATGACTTCAGAATCATTTGTTTTCCCGCTGTACTGATGTCTGACCGTCGTTTTATGCGCGATAAAATCCGGCGCGCCCTGAATCGGCGCTGCAGCGAACACTGCTGTCAGCGGCTCGCTGTCAGGGGCGAGAGGCTCGTGGCTGATTTTTAACTGCCCTGCCGCAGAAAGTACTGCCCGGAGTTTAAATGTTCCTCGATCCAGTTTATTTTCTTCTATATAAGCTGCGGTTGCTGCCTTAAAATCAGGCTGTTCAAAATTAAAATGCCTGACACTGCTCTTAAGACGGGCAGCGTGATAATCCAGCCGCTTAACAGTTCCATCTTCAAGCCGCATCGTTTCGATGAGCTCGTACTGTCCCTGCTTCAGAAATGATGTTTTATGCAGTATTTCCTCGAATTCAGAAGAAGCCTTTGAATCGTAGGTAATGCCGCCGCCCGCACCGTATATATAACGGTCTCCGGTAATCGTCAGCGTGCGGATTGGCACGTTGAAGACGCATGAGTTATCCGGATACAGAAGGCCGAGCGCGCCGCAGTAAAAACCGCGCGGTGTCTTCTCTAAGCTCTCAATCAGGCGCATCGTCATCTGTTTCGGCGCGCCGGTGATCGATCCGCAAGGGAACAGCGCATCAAAGGTATCATTTAACGTGATGTCACCCCTGACATCAGCTTCCACCGTTGAAATCATCTGGTAGACTGTCTGATACCTTTCAATCGTAAATAATTCTGCCGCTCTGACCGAATCAGGCTTCGCGATTTTAGATATATCGTTTCTTAAGAGATCCACAATCATAACGTTCTCCGCCTGATCTTTTTTGGAATGTCTTAAAAATTCATAGCTTTTTTTATCTTCTGCCGGATCTTCAAACCTCGGTGCGGTACCTTTCATAGGCTTCGTTAAAATTTTGCGGCCGGCATCCATTTTAAAAAACAGTTCCGGCGACAGGCTGACGATTTTTTTATCATTATAATCGAGATACATCGCATAGTCGCCGTTGTTTTGACTGCTTAATTTTAAAAACAGCTGGTGGCTGTCGCCGGTAAAATCTCCGTACAGACGTGTCGTATAGTTCACCTGATACGTATGACCGTCGAGGATGTAATTCCTGACTTCTTCTATATTATTTTCAATTTCCTCCCGCGTTTCACTGAGACGGGGTGCGCTCATCTGATAACTTTCAGGTTTCCTGCCGTTTAAAAATTCAGCGTACGACACTGTTTTATCGTAAATGCCGATAAAGTACTCGTCTTTTTCATAAGTGACGGCGATGACCGCGTAGTAACCGTCTTTCTGGTACTGCTCCGCTTTATTTAAAGCAGTTTCAAACGGGGTGCTGTTCGTTATGACTGTCACTGGATTTATAAAATACAGGTTTTCAACCGTGCCGTTTTTCTTAAATTTTGTATGTGCTCTCATGACTTTCCTCCACTGCAATTCGTATAAAGTTATTGAGCTGCGCTCTGCCGTGTTCTGACAAGACCGCTTCTGGATGGTACTGGACGCCGAAAATCGGATAGCGTTTGTGCTGAATGGCCATATTAATACCATCTTCAGTGCGGCCGGTAATGTTAAAATCGCTAAGTTCCCCCGAACATGCTAACGAATGATAGCGGCAGCCGGCAAGAGGTGACGGGAGGTCTTTGTACAATCCTTCTTTGTTGTGATATACATCGGAAACATGGCCGTGGACCGGCCGTTCACCGCGTGACACTTCCCCGCCGAACATATGCCACAGCATCTGATGACCGAGACAAATGCCTAAGACAGGCAGCTCTCTGTAATATTTTTCGATAAATTGAAGAACTTCCGGACGGTCTTCAGGATGTGACGGTCCCGGAGAAATAATCAGCCCGATAATATTGAAGTCATCTATTAATTTATCGTTCAGCTGGTCAGGTGTAACTACTTTAATACCCGCCTTGTATGGATTGTTCTCAATGTAATGAACGAGATTATATGTAAATGAATCGTAATTGTCTATCATTAATAAATTCACTGGTCTTCTCCCTGCATGTAATTTATTTAATAATATCATATACAATTCAATTTCAATAACACAATAGGTACAGAGGAGGATGAAAACCGGACGCCTATCATGTAGACTTGAGAGTAAAGAAATAAATATCGTGATTTAGTCAGAAGGGTGATCTATGTCTAAGGGGAAGTCCAGAATCTGGACGAAAGATTTTATTATTATTGTTATAGCGAACTTTTTTATTTTTACATCATTTCAAATGACACTCCCGACACTGCCGCTGTACGTTCAGGAAATCGGTTCAAATGAAACCTGGGTCGGCATCATCGTCGGAATCTTCACTTTCTCAGCACTCTTAATCCGTCCGTTCGGCGGCAAGCTTTTGGATACGACAGGCCGGGCGCCTGTATTTTTAATCGGGCTCGCTATACTCGTCCTGTCGTTGTACTCACTTGCAATCAGTACAACTATATTAATTCTTGTCATCGTGCGGATTGTTCAGGGTGTCGGCTGGGGACTGTCGAATACCGCATCCGGCACTATCGCATCTGACCTGGTGCCGAAAGACCGCCGGGGTGAAGGTCTCGGATTTTTCGGACTGAGCGGTAATCTCGCGCTCGCTATCGGTCCCGCGCTCGGGCTGTTCTTAGTGGACCACATCGAGTTTTCAACACTGTTCATTATTTGCGGCTCGCTCACGCTGATTGCTTTAGTCCTCGCCTTAAATGTGCGCTACGTGAAGCCGGAACCGCTGACGGATTCCGAAATCCAGGAAGATGCCGATACTGCTGAGCGTTTTAATTTCATTGAGAAAAGAGCACTTCCTGCATCCGCACTTTTATTTTTCATTACTTTTACATTCGGGGGCATCGCAACCTTTCTCCCTGCCTATACTTTCCAGCAGGGCTTTCAGTCCCATTATATTCAAATCTATTTCGTACTCTATGCCCTGGCACTCGTTACGACGCGCTTCTTTGCAGGGCGCATCTACGACCGTCGCGGCTTGCCAATCGTCTTTATACCGGGAATCATTTTAATCATTTCAGGACTCACACTGCTCGCCATCCTGAACAGTCCTGTGTATCTGTTTGCCGGCGCGATTCTTTACGGGCTCGGTTTCGGGACAGTTCAGCCAGCTCTGCAGGCCTCTGCCATAAATTCCACACCGATTCGAAAACGCGGTATGGCGAATGCCACTTACTTTTCCGCCTTTGATTTAGGTGTCGGACTCGGTGCTATTACATTCGGGCTCGTTGCGCAATATGCAGACTACAGTTCGATATACTGGATCAGTGCGGGAAGCGGCGTACTGTCCCTGTTACTGTTCTTTATCTTAAAAAGCACCCGGAGAATTATATAAAAATTGGGTCCGGAATGTTTACGTCCTCCTGAAACAGGCAATGTATTCTAGTAGAACATCGCATTTATAAATTTTAGGAGGTAATAAGAATGGGTTGGTTATGGACAATAATAGTAGGCGGAATATTAGGCTGGTTAGCAGGTCTGATTGTAAGTAAAGATATCCCATTTGGTATTATCGGTAATATTTTAGCGGGTATCATCGGTGCTTCAATCGGTAACGCACTCGGCTTAGACATTGGACCTACCATTGGCGGCATGAGCGTAATCGGTACACTCGTCGGAGCAATTATTTTAATTCTTGTTGTATCATTCATATTTGGAATGTTTAAAGGCAACAAAAGAGCATAAGTAAATAATTTAAACTGAAGCGGAATCCTAAGCAGGGATTCCGTTTTTTGTTGCGGTTTTGTCGAGGGTCGGGCTTTTTCATTTCATTATGAGCAAGGTTGCCCGCAAAAACATGAGCTTGCTCATTTTACTCACCATTATGAGCAAGGTCGCCACTAAAAACATGAGCCTGCTCATTCTTCATCCTATTATGAGCAAGGTCGCTCGCTAAAACATGAGCTTGCTCATTTTGACCGCCATTATGAGCAAGGTTGCCCGCAAAAACACGAGCCTGCTCATTTTCCACTCCATTATGAGCAAGATCGCCATCAAAAGCATGAGCTTGCTCATTTCCTCAACCCTGCATCACCTCCGCACCCTCAAACCGTCTACTTCTCCCCATTTTTGCTATAATTGAAATGTATCTTATCATTCATTATCAGTAAGGAGTTTTACACATGAAGAAGTTTATCAACGCAACGATTTATGGTGATCCGGATTCAACTGAAATTCTAGTTGAAGATAAGCAGTTTAAAGCGGTCGGCAGCAATCTCGGAGATGCTGATGAAGTTATCGATCTCGAGGGTAAGCTTGTGCTCCCGCCTTATGTTGACCCCCATCTTCACCTGGATTATATTTTCTCAGGTCTCGGAGAAGGTAACGCCAACGTGTCCGGCACTTTATTTGAAGGAATTCAGCGCTGGAGCGATAACAAAAAGGATTTAACTGAAGATAAAGTACGCGAGAGTGCCTTGAAAGGCATTCAAAAAGAAGTGAGCCACGGTGTACAGTATATTCGTACACATGTCGATGTGACGGATCCAAACTTAACCGGCATGAAAGCTCTGCTTAAATTGCGTGAAGAGTTAAAAGATATCGTGACGCTGCAATTAGTCGCTTTCCCGCAGGAAGGCTTCTTCAGATATAAAGGCGCAGCGGACTTGGTCAGAAAAGCACTTGAAATGGGTGCCGATGTTGTCGGCGGCATTCCTCATTTTGAAATTTCATACGAGCACGGTGTAGAGTCTTTAAAACAGATTGTGGATCTTGCGCTCGAGTTCGATGTCATGATTGATATTCACTGTGACGAAAATGATGATCCGAACAGCCGCTTCTTAGAAGTGCTGAACGCCCTCGTGATGGAAAAAGATTACGGCAAGAAAACAACAGCGAGCCACACGACGAGTTTCGGTGCGGCTGAAGCAAGTTACGCAAACAAGATGATGGGCTTATTTAAAGAGTCCAAAATTAACTTTATTTCCTGCCCGACAGAGAACGCACACCTGCAGGGGCGCGGAGATGTTTATCCGAAACGGCGCGGTTTAACCCGCGTTAAAGAACTGCTTGAGAACGGCAATAACGTTGCTTTTGCCCAGGACTCTATTGCGGATTACTGGTATCCGCTCGGCAACGGCAATATGATGAACATTCTCGATAACGGCATTCATCTGGCACATTACACGCATATCGATGAGATCAAGCAGGCCCTCAACCTTATTACGACGAATGGCGCGAAGGTGATGAACATAGGAGATTACGGCATCAAGGCAGGCAATTCAGCGAACTTTATTGTGCTGGACGCAGCCGATGCTTACGAAGCAGTACGCGAGCGTGCAGAAGTCCTCGCTTCGGTTAAAAACGGCGACTACTTATTCAAACGGGAAGTCCGCAAAAATGAAATCGAAGTCGATTTTCTAAGCAAATAAAATAAACGCTGTATGGAGTCAAGCTCCATACAGCGTTTTTTACTTTATGCTCCCCAAACTTCGTCGGAGATTTCTTTTACCAGCTGAAGTTTTGCCCACTGCTCTTCTTCAGTCAGATTATTACCTTCTTCAGTTGAAGCAAATCCGCATTGCGGGCTGAGACATAATCTGTCCTTATCGATGTACTTCGCCGCTTCTTCGATGCGCGCCTTAATATCTTCTTTATCTTCAAGTTCAGGCACTTTCGATGAAATCAGCCCAAGTACAACTTGTTTGTCGCCGCTCACTTTGCTAAGCGATTCAAAGCCGCCGGCACGTTCTGTATCAAACTCGAGATAATAGCCTGCAACATTTTCTTTGCCGAAGAGCTCATCTGACACTTTGTCGTATGCACCTGATGATGCCCAGGTTGAACGGTAGTTGCCGCGGCAGACGTGTGTTGTAATTGTCAGTCCTTCAGGCTTTCCTTCAATCGCGCTGTTATTCAGTTCAACGTATTGTTCGCTAAGTGATTCAATCGTCAGATCGTCGGTTCTGTCTTTCCAGAAATTCTCATCGACAATCATGCCCCATGTGCAGTCATCCAGCTGCAGATTCGTACAGCCCGCTTCGTGCAGCTCTTTAATGAAGGTGCGGTAAGCCGCTGCAATATCCTGAAGCAGCTCTCCTTCATCCGGATAAATTTCTTCTGTCGCCGCTTTAATTTCCGGACGTGTCAGCTCTCTTAAAAACTGTGCAGGTGCCGGAATCGTCTGGCGTGCAATAACGTCTCCATCTGCAAACTGATTAACAAATTTAAAATGTTCGATAAACGGATGATTCTCTCCGCTGATTTTTCCTGTCAGGCGTGCTGTTTCAGCTCTCGTTTCGACAGCAACAAAGTTATAGCCATTCTCAACATCAGATTTTTCAACGCCGTTAAGTCCCCAGAAGAAATCGAGATGCCACCACGAACGGCGGAATTCTCCATCTGTAATTGCCTGTAAGCCGATATCTTTCTGTTTTTGAACTAATTCTTTAATCGCTTCGTTTTCAACTGAAGTCAGTTCATCCTGTGAAATGCTGCCATTTTTAAAATCCTCGCGTGCTGCTTTTAATTTAGCGGGACGTAAAAAACTCCCGACGTTATCAAATTTAAAAGGTGCTGTTTTTACTGCTACTGGTGACATAGCTGACCACTCCTTCATTTCTTTAATATAATTGTATAGTAGCACGGGTTCGCTGCAATAGCATTAACGTTTAAATTCATGGTCGGCTATAACTTTTAACTATATCCTTACACATATATACGTTTAAACTCTTCAACGACAATTTTTTCGTCCTCGTTAAATTCGAGACCCATTTCAGGATACAGCCAGCCAAAGAAATCAAGGTGTGCCTGTCTCCAATACGATAAAGACCGATCGCCTTCGCCTTCTTTATAAGCGATTTCTTCGCCAGCATCTTTAAAAACGATTGTATACATTTTCGTACATTCGATAATACATTTCGGAGTATCATCTGCACCAAGTACGATACTTAATTCTCCAGCTTTAGGGAGACTCTCATTCTCTAACTCGTACTCTTTTAAGCTGCTGCATGTTAAAGTTTTCTTTCCTGAAATGACGAGTTCTGCAAGTTCATCCGGATCGGCTCCGAACTGCCATGCTGTGTAACTCTTCTCTTTGTATTTCGGATATTCATTAATAAATTCTTTCCAGTATTGTTGTGTTGGCATTTTCATCCTCCATTGTCAGTAAATGTCTTTTCTATGCCCTACATCAATCGTAAGCACAACAAGCTCATCATCATTAATTGAAACAATCACACGATATTTGCCTATTCTATACCTCCAGTAATCTCTAAGGTTTCCTTTAAGCGCCTTACCAAACTGTCTTGGTTCAGGAGAATTTTCTATATTTTTTTCTAGCCACTTAATAATTATTTTTCTATCGTTGGCATCAAGTTTTTTCAGCGTTTTTAAAACTTTTTTATTGAATAATAATTTATACTTCATCTAATAACCAAATTCTTTTTTAACGTCTTCAAGACTGATTACTTCCTCGTTATCTTCAGACCATTCTTTATATGCTTTATCCGCTGAATTCACATCATATATGTCTTCCAGTTCTTCAATAGTGTAATTTTTAACAACTTCAGTAATACTTTTACCAAGAAAGTTTGCCATGTACCTTAAGAATTCATTTTCCTCTTCAGTTACTCTAATAGTAATAGTTGGCATTGAGTTACCTCCTCTTAAATATATTTCTAAAATTATTGTATTACATTTGTAAGACGACAGCAATTATTATCCTATCTGCATTTCATACATTCTGCTGTAAGTTTGACCTAACTCTATTAATTCCTGATGATTGCCCTGCTCTTTAATTTCACCGTTTTCTAAGAGTATAATTTGGTCTGCATGCTGTATTGTCGACAGCCTGTGCGCAATGATAAAGGTCGTACGGTCTTTTGATACAACACTCATTGCATACTGGATCAGCTGCTCTGTTTCCGAATCGATATTACTCGTCGCCTCATCCAGCACGAGCACTTTTGGATTAAAGGCGAGTGCCCGGGCAAATGAGATCAGCTGTCTTTCACCTAAAGAAAGCGTCGCGCCCCGCTCTGTGAGCTCGGAATGAACACCGTCAGGAAGACGCGTCATAAGCGCCCCCGCCCCGACATCTTCAAGGGCTTTAATTACTTCCTCTTCCGATATATTTTCATTGTTCAGCCTTACGTTATAGAGCAGTGTTCCGCTGTATATAAACGGATCCTGCAGCACGATCGACATAAACTGTCTTAAACTTTGTTTATCGATTTGCTTCGTATCGGACTCATCGAAGTAAATCGCACCTTCACTCGGGTCGTAAAACCGCATTAAAAGATTAATAATCGAACTTTTACCCGAGCCGGTATGACCGACCAGAGCCACCGTTTCACCTTCGGCCGCATCGATATTAATATTTTTTAAGACATCTCTTTTGCCGTCATATGAAAAATTCACGTTGCGAAATGAAATCTTGCCGTTGAACTCCTGCAGCAGCTGACCTTCTTTCTTTTCAGGCTCACTCTCCAGCATTTCAAAGACTTTATTTGCCGCTACACGCGCCTGCTCAAAAATACTCAACTGACCGATAATATTAAACAGCGGATTAAAGAAGCGGGTAATGTAGTCGACAAGCAGGTACATCAGACCGACCGTCAGCGCCCCGGTGTCTCCGAGAAAAGTGCTTGCAAAAATATATACGAGTATGGCGAAAACCAGCGAACGGATAGAGTTTGCCAGATTTTCTCCAGACAGGCTTTCCAGTTTGACGAGTCCGCTCGCACTGTCGTAATACTCATCGTTAATTTTTTCGAACTCGCTTCTGACCTGTTCTTCACGGTTAAAAACTTGAATAATCGGCATGCCGTTAATCGATTCATTTATCATCGCGTTCATATCGCTGTTTCTTTCCCGTTTAATATGATTATTCTCATTGGAATATTTCTTATAGAGCACACTCCAGATAATAATGACCGGAATGAACAGAAGCATGACAACACCTGTCCAGAAGTGGACATAAAAGACAATCGCCGTAATACTGAAGATAGTTAAAATGCTCACCATAAACATCGGAATGACCGAAGCAAACAGCTGCAGTATCGATTCTGTATCATTTGTAATTCTCGCAACAACTTTACCTGCCGGCAGATTATCAAAATACCGTATCGGCAGCTGCTGAACGTGTTTAAACACATCGAGCCGCATTTTTTGAACAGCTCTTGTTCCGGCAGAAATTAAGACAATCTGAGCATAGTAGCTCGCAACCGCATGCATCATTTTTATCGTTAAAAATAAGGCAACTAAATATAAAATCGGGCGTATTAAAATGTTCCCTTCACCGAGTTTAATATGGTTATCGATAATTGCCGCTGCAATCAGCGGGCCGGCGAGTTCAAAGCCGACCATGCAAATCATTAAAAGTATGCCGCCTGTGAACATTCCTTTGTACTGCTTAATATAAGGCAGCAGCTTTAGCATTTCCTTCATTCCGGCTCACCTCCTTTAAGAAAATAATCATTCTGTTTTGAATACCAGCCGCTCACCTGAGACAGCTCTCTGTGGGTACCTGATTCAACAATTCTGCCGTCTTCCAGTACGATAATTTTATCGGCATGATGCACTGCTGATAAACGGTGCGTAATAATAATTGTCGTTTTGTCTTCACGGGTGTTTTTAATATGGCCGATAATTCTCTGTTCAGTTCGTGCATCGACAGCACTTAAGGCATCATCAAGTATGAGAATATCCGGTTTTCTGATCAGGCTCCTCGCAATTGAGATGCGCTGCTTCTGGCCGCCGCTTAACGACACCCCTTTTTCCCCGACGAGCGTATCGAGACCTTCCGGCATGCGCTTCAGATCTTCATCAAAAGCACTCAAACGGATCGCTTCCATCATTTCCTCTTCGGTTGCATCCGGTTTACCGAACATAATGTTCTCTCTGACAGTGCGCGAAAACAGAATGTTTTCCTGAGAAACATAGCCGAGCTTGTCTCGCAATTTTTTGCGGTCGAGCTGTGAAATATTCACACCGTCGATAATTAAATCTCCGGTGCCTTCCGGATATATTTTTAACAGCTGCTTGATAAAGGTCGACTTGCCGCTGCCGGTCTTGCCGACTACGCCGAGTGTCTCGCCTTTGTTCAGCTCGAGTGTAATGTTCTCAAGGCTGTTGCGGGTTCCTGTCGGATATTTAAAAGTTACTTCGTTAAAGTTGAAGTTTGTATCATGCACTGTATCCCTGCCGCTGTCTTCCAAATCATCAGTTTCGTCGAGTACATTTTGAATACGGTCGTAAGATGCATTGCCGCGCTCCATAATATTAAATAGCATACCGAGAGCAAACATCGGCCAAATCAGCATGTTTAAGTAAACGTTAAATGTAATGAGTTCGCCGACAGTAATCACACCGTTATTGACGAGCACTGCACCGTAGCTGAACGATATCGCAATACTTGTTGATACGACGATAATCGTCAGCGGCTGAAAGAAGGCGTCGAGTTTTTCCACTTTCATAAATCTCTTCAAGTAGTTCTCAGTCAAGTTATGGAATCTTTTGTTTTCAGCATCTTCCTGCACATAACTGCGGGTCAGCCTGACCCCTTCAACCACTTCCAGGACCGCGTCATTCATAACGCCGAAAGCTTCCTGGGAAGATTTATGACGCTTGTTGATCATCTTACCGAGACGGGACTCAATAATTGCAAGCAGAGGCAGCGGCAGCAGCGCAAAAAATGTCAGCTGCCAGCTGATCGTAATGCCCATAACCAAGACAATTGTCAGTAAAAAGGTCGTTGAGTCGAGCAGTGTAATAATCCCGAATCCTGTTGCCATGTTCACTGTTCGAAGATCGTTCGTTGCTTTTGCCATTAAATCACCGGTTTTGCTTTTTTCATAAAAACTCGGCGACAGCAGCAGAAATTTACGCATCAGACGGCTGCGTAAGATAGATTCGATTTTAATTGCCCCTTCAAAGAGCAGGTAGCCCCACCAGTAACTGACAATATAAGCTCCAACAATTACCGCTGCAAAAATCAGAAGAATATTGCGCGTCATTCCCTTGGTCAGTTCACCGTTATTGATTAAATCGATAGTCCGGCCGATCAGCTGCGGCGGAATGATATCGAGGACGTTCGCAATTAGTAAAAATAAGACAATCAATGCATAACGTTTTTTGTTCGAGAGAATATACCAGCTGATTTTCCTGATGTAATTAAGCATAATTCATTTTACCCCCAAATTTCCCTTTGAATTATTTCGCTGTGATGGTGTTTATCCTCTCAGAAAAAGCGCAAAAAAAGCGCGCACTATTAATGTGCACGCTTAAAAATTGCATAAAAATAGAGAGGACATGCCTCTCCATTTTCAAATATATCTTATTTTAGAATAATTTATAATTGTGAAAGTAGAGAGGTATGGATATTTGTTTGTGAAATTGCAGTTTTTTGAGTTTGCTGTAATAATTTCATAACGCCTTACCTCCTGTTCATATTTTTGTCACAAAACAAGCATAAATTATCTTTTTACAATTTGCAAGCAGAATTTTCGAATAATTTAAGAATTATAAAGTAAAGGCAATCTTGCCCATCATGCCGGCATTTTCAAGATGATTAAATGCCTCTTTATAATCTTCGAGTTTAAATGTCTTATCCATTACCGGTTTAATGTTGTGTTTTTCGATAAAACCAAGCATCTCCTGAAGTTCTTCTGCACTCGCCATCGTTGAGCCGAGCAAATTGAACTGGCCGTAGAAAAACTTGCGGAGATCAAAGTCGACAGTGTCTCCTGCAGACGCACCGAAAGCGACTAAAGTTCCGCCCCGCTTCAGCTGGTCCAGGGACTGATTAAAAGTTGCCGCACCGACACTTTCAATAACGAGATCGACCTTCTCACCGCCGAGCTGCTCACCCCAGTCCGCTTCAGAATCAAGCGCTTTATCAGCACCGAGTTTCAGCGCTTCTTGACGTTTTTCTTCTGAACGCGAAGTAACATAGACTGTGGCCCCGGCAGCCTTAGCAAACTGCAGAAGATAAGTTCCTGCCCCGCCTGTTGCACCGGGAATCAGGACCGTTTGCCGAGCTTCAAGCTGCCCTCTCGTAAACATCGCGCGGTAGGCGGTCATCGCAGATAAAGCGAGCACCCCGGCTTCTTCCCAGTTTAAATGTTCAGGCTTCGCTACAGCATTTTCTCGAGGTATGGTGATGTACTCTGCGAAAGTGCCGTTGAACGGAAAACCGGTAATTTCAAAACCTTCCGGCGGCACCGCGCTATTTTCTCTCCAGCCGAGCGAAGGATTGATGATGACTTCGTCACCCGGCTTAACGTTGGTCACATTCGCGCCGACAGAATCGACAATCCCTGCACCGTCAGAACCGAGCACAAGCGGTGGGTCATTTTCATCGTGCCTGTTCGGGATAAATAAGTCTCTGTGATTCAAACCTGCTGTTTTTAATTTAACGATGACCTCATCGTCACCCATTTTATCCTGTTCCACTTCACCGAATTTAATACCTTCAAGACTCTGTACACCTTCATGATATACAGCTTTCATAAAAATAACCTCCTCGTAAAATTTACTTTGTCGGTTTAACAGTTACGCCGCCAGCTTCACTTGACAGTGTCCAGTTCGCGGACAGAATATTCTCTAAATCTTTCTGCTGGTTTTCATCGAGTTCAAGTCCTGAAATGACAAATTCATCGACCTGGTAATCTTCATCAGCAAATTTGCCGAACTTCATTTTAATTAAGTTTTTAAGACCATTGAAAGTAAGGAACTTCACTTTGTAGCCGTCGTTTACAATAGCCTCAAAGTCAGCATTTTTGCTCAGCTTCACTAAAGCATCAAAATCCATATTCTCTTTAACTGCCTTGAATTCCTCAAGATCATTTGCTTTAATATTTTCAATAATTTTATCGTTGCTTATGCCATTTCCTCTCAAAGTTTCAATCGCATAAGCTTCCATTAACGTAATCGATTCCATCTGTGTGCCTCCTAAAATAATGTTACCGCTATTGTATCATTTAGAGGGTTTTATGAAACGGTAAATAGCTTGGGATAAGTATTCGTTTGCGAACGTATGCGAGTGCTTCATCGGGACGATAATGGGTATGCATCCATTAAAGGGAAATTTTTAATCTTGTAAAAGAAGGAGAAAGATAAAATGGATAGTCATTACACAAACATTAATGGTATTAAACTGCATTACGTCACAGGCGGCATTGAAAATGGTCCTGTCTGCCTGCTGCTGCATGGTTTCCCCGAAAGCTGGATTACGTGGCGAAATGTAATCCCCCATCTTGAAGAACATTATAAAATTGTTGCCGTAGATCTCAGGGGTTACGGAGATTCAGACAAACCTGAAGGCATTAAAAATTATACAAATAAACTTATGGCGAGTGATATCGCAGGAATATTAGCTGAGTTGAAGCTTACCAGTGCTTATGTCGTCGGTCATGACCGCGGTGCAAGAGTTGCACGAAGAATGGTCTATGATTATCCGGAATTAATTAATCGTCTTGCTCTGATCGAAATTATGCCGATGGAATATGTGTATTCTTTATCTGCTGAAGAAGCTGCGAAAAAATATTGGCATTGGGTATTTCAAGTTGTGCCCGACCTTCCGGAAACTCTAATTTCAGGCAAGGAAGAAGAGTATTTAAAATTCCTGCTCAGCCGCGGTGATGGTTTATTCGAACGCTTAAATTCAGATGGCTCGTGGGAGGAGTATCTCTCACACTGGAAAAAGCCGAGAGCAGTGAAAGCAGCGTTAAGTGATTACAGAGCATCGTATAAATTTGATCTGCCGGACTATCAGGAAATGGTTGAATCAGAAGATAAATTAAACATCGACACGCTGCTGCTTTGGGCAGAAAACGGAAATTTATCGGGGTTGCATGTTGAAGAAATATGGAAGCAGTCGATTAATAATGTGACAGGATATGAACTTAAGAACTGCGGCCACTATCTGCTCGAAGAAATTGGCGAAGAAGTTGCAAAATACATTCTCGAGTTTGATAAATAGCAAAACGGACTTGTTAATATTCACACCAAAATGACTTCTGGGAGGGTTTCAGATGATATTTAAAAGCTACATAGATTTCTGGAAACGCACTTTTGATTTCAGCGGAAGATCGACCCGTTCTGACTTCTGGGTACCTTTTCTGATTCATATTTTTATCTTTCTTTTTGTTTTTTACTTTAGTGCAGTTATACAAATTCCGCTTGCAAGATATGTGTTACTGCTGACCATGGTGCCTTCTTTTACGGTCACAGCAAGGCGACTGCATGATACAAACCGGACAATGCTGTTCGCGGTTCTGTTTCCAATCAGTGCGGTTGCTGCACCTTACGGTTTAGTTGCCGGTTTTATCGGAATTTTTGCCTGGCACGGTACTGACGGCGATACAACTGTTGGCATCGTATTAGTCATCAGTATTTTATGTTTCGTTTTTGGAACGATTATTTTCATTTACTGTTTAATTCTGTTCGTCCTGCCCGGTGATAAAGAACCAAATAAATACGGTTCGGACGGCATGTTTAACATCTAATTAAAATAAATAAACTCACAAAGATATCGGTCTAATCCCTATTTGTCGCGGATTTTCATGTGCGAATCCAGCACATAATTCTTTAGTTTTCTGAAAATTGTGATAAGATTAATCTAAAAGACACTACTATTTTAAGAAGGGAGAAGAAAACAATGCCGAAAGTTTCGTCGTCGAGATTATTGTTCTTTACAATGCTAATCTTTGTATTGGCGTTGGCAGCATGCGGCAATGATGATAGTACTTCAGAAGAAGCAACGACGGATGAATCAGAGACTGCAACAGAAGAATCAGCTGACGACCCGGAAACCGCAACGGAAGAATCAACCGATGAATCGGAAACTTCAACGGAAGAAAGTGCTGAAACTGAACCAAAAGTAACTGAGTTTGAACCAGCATTTCCAGAACAAACCAGAGCGCCTAAAGTAGAGACTGAAGCGGAATTGAATGTGGAAGTTGTTGCTGAGGGTCTTGATGTGTCCTGGGGTATGGAAGAGTTTGATACGAACCGCTTGCTTGTTACGCAAAGGGACTCCGCAGAACTTCTTATTTTAAACCTTGAAGATGGTTCTGTTTCAGATCCAATCGAAGGCACACCGGAAGTAAATAACGAAGATCAGGGTGGTTTACTTGATGTAACCGTCGCACCTGATTTCGACGAATCAAGGCTAGTGTTTATGACGTTTTCCGAAGATAAGGACGATGGTACTTTAACTGCTGTCGGTAAGGGTATGTTATCAGAAGATGAGACCTCACTTGAAGATTTTGAAGTTATCTTCGAGGCAGAACCAGCCTATGACGGCACCTTACACTATGGCGGACGTATTATTTTTGATGAAGATGGCAACTTGTTCTTAACAACTGGTGAGCGCTCAGACGATCCAATTCGTGAACGTGCACAGGACTTAGATGCTTATTTAGGTAAAGTCATTCACATTACGCAGGACGGAGAACCAGTAGATTCGAATCCATTTATCGAAGATGAAGACGCACTGGATGGTATATACAGCTACGGTCACCGGAATATTCAAGGTGTGGATTTCAACCCAGAAACAGGAGATTTGTGGATTGTTGAATTCGGTCCACAGGCCGGGGATGAATTGAATATTATTGAACCGGGTTCTAACTATGGATGGCCGACTGTGTCTTACGGTATCGAGTACAGCGGTGAATTAATCAATGACGGTATTTCAGAACACGAAGCGCAGGGCTTTGTTGAACCAGTATATTACTGGGATCCAACGAGTGCACCAAGCGGTATGTCATTCTATGATAACGACGCCATTCCTGAATGGGAGAACAACTTGTTTATCGGCGGTCTGGCACCGAACTATATTGTACGTGTCGTCATTGAAGATGACATGGTTGTTGGAGAAGAACGTCTGTTAACTGATGAAGGACAACGTTTCCGCGATATTCTTGTAACTGAGGATGGCGCGCTGGTTGCAGCTACTGATGGCGGTATGATTTATAAGGTTACCGCAGCAGGTGAATAATTAAGTATTCAAAAACACCGGAGCAAATCCCCATTTGCTCCGGTTTCTTTATTGCTTAGTATTTAAAATCCTCTGCAGTAACCTCTTCCCCTGCAGCCAGCATTATTGCGAGTTTCAACCTCGCTTTTTTACTGTCGTAAGAACCGCCGTTCACTGCACCGTCTTTTTCAAATTGTGAAATACCGCCTGAAAAGTCATAAGCCACCTTTACATCGCCTTCATTGGAGGCGGAAGTAATAACAACCTTAATTCCCGCATCGACCGCTCTTTTTACCCCGGCAGCAACGAGGTCATTTGCATGGCCTCTACCCATTGTTTCAATAACAAGACCTTTGACTTTATGGTCAATTGCACAATCGATAAATTTCGCATCTGTACCTAAAGCACATTTAATAATATCGACTTCAGGTAATTCTCCTTGAACTTTATATGTCCTGTCGTGTGCCGGATACTGATAAATTTTTACATCATGGCCATCCACCGTGCCGAGGTATCCTGTGCCTCCGCCGCCAAAACCGTCAACGTTCATCGCGTTCACTTTTTTTACAAATCTCGGCATAAATACTTTTGAATTAAATAGGACGCTGACACCGATTTTTGCCGCTCCTTCATCTGCTGCCAGTGTAATAGCATCCTGCAGATTGGCATAAGCATCGGTACCAATCAGTTCCGGTCCGCGCTGTGACCCTGTGACGACGACTGCTTTTCCTGCTGGTATAACCTGACTTAGGAAATAAGACGTTTCTTCAAGCGTGTCAGTGCCGTGCGTAAGTACGATGCCATCCACATCGTCGTCATTGACCGCTTCCAGCACCGCGTTTTTTATCGTTATCAGGTTGTCAAAAGTAATGGCACTGCTTGAGACTTTAATAATCTCCTCTACGCTGATGCGGATATCGTCGTGCAAATCCAATTTCCCCGCCAGTTCCTCTCCTGTTATCAAGCCGGTTTGCTGGAGTCCTGTAACAGGATCCCGTTTGCTGGCAATCGTTCCCCCTGTTGTCAGCAGTTTAATATGTGGCATAATCATTCCCCTTTTTATGTAAACTTAAAATCATTTACAGTATAACAATGACCATACAGTCTCTCTAATAAAAGTATTTCATCAAGTCTTTTTTCAAAAAATAAGGCATCTCCAAATCTATTGAAGACGCCTGTTACTTAAATTTAATTAGCTTTCTCTGCTTTCAAATCTTTCGCAATACCGATTCCCGTATATCCTAAAATAATGGCAAAGATAAATCCAACGTAGCATAGTACAGCCCATGGTGCGTAACTCAAGGTCGGGATTCCAAGCGTTCCTGCCATAAATACTCCTGCAGATGACCAGGGGATTAAAGGAACGATAACTGTTCCTGAATCTTCCAATGTTCTTGACAGATTTTTCGCAGCAAGATTTTTCATTTTATAAGTATCTTTGAACATTTCTCCTGGAACGATGATGGAAAGATACGAATTGCCTGTTACTAACGCCATCGTTAAACACGATAATACTGTTGTCAAAATTAAATCTCCCGTACGTTTAACGAATTTAAGCAGATATTCTATAATGACTTCCAGAGCACCTGATTTTGTCATAATTCCTGCAAATGCAAAGGCTGAGAAGGCGATTAAAATCACACTTGTCATTGACTGCATCCCGCCTTGATGTACTAAATCCAGCACTTCCGGTATAACAGAAGATGCTTCGAATCCGTTTTTGTTAACCATGCTGACATCAAAGCCGGTCACTGTTGAAGCAAACACATCTTTTAAAGTAAACCCTTGTATAATCATTCCTAAAACTGCTGCAAGTATTGAGGAAAAGATAATAACAGGCAGCGTAGGATATTTCCTCAATGCTCCGAATAATATAAGAGCAGGCGGCAATAATAACAGTATATTCCAGCTGAACATAGTATTTAAAGTTGTCAGCATAGTAGTCATCGTTTCTGGCGCTGTAACTTCTTTGTCAGCAATACTTAATCCTGCGATTAAATAAATAACCATCGATACAATAGCTGCCGGAACCGTCGTCCACATCATATGTTTAATGTGTTCATACAATTCACTTCCAGCAGCAATCGGCGCAAGATTTGTTGTGTCGGATAAAGGAGATAATTTATCTCCAAAATATGCACCTGCAACTATCGCGCCGGCAGTAGCCGGAAGATTGGCTTCGAGGCCTGTCGCAATTCCCATCAAAGCGACACCAACTGTTCCGACTGACCCCCATGATGTTCCCGTGACTATAGATATAATGGCAGAAACGACAAAGGCAATTAAAACTATGAATGTTGGATTAATCAGTTCTAGCCCATAGTATATTAACATTGGAATAGTGCCGGATATCATCCAGGTACCAATTAAGATCCCGATGGATATGAGGATTAGAATGGCGGGCATGGCCAGGCTCACTTTTTCCTGTATTCCTTTCATCATATCTTCCCATGAAAATCCAAGACGAAGAGCAATAAATCCTGCATATACGGAAGAAAGTATAAGCAGCGGTTCAGGGTTTAATCCGAATACTCCAAAACCGATTGCCAGTAGCAGCAGCATTACAGCAATAGGTGAAAATGCTTCAAATAAATTTGGTTTTCTTTTCATATATGTGCGCTCCCCCTTATTCAAAAGTCCCTTTTACGAGTAAATTTCCGTTCTCAATCATATGCTTTCCTTTCGCAAATACATGTTCAATTTCAAAGGTATCTTTCGACAGCACTAATAAGTCAGCGTCACTTCCTACTTGAATCACGCCTTTGCCTTCGAGTTTCAGGGCTTCTGCAGTATTAGCTGTCACTAATCTTAGAGATTCTTCCAAAGATAATTCTCCCGCTTTAATCGTTTCAATAACCTGATTAAATAGGGTGCGCGTACTGGCAACTCCGAAGCCAATCAGTTTTCCTTCTTCATTAAATTTAGGCAGACTGCCGTTGCCATCCGAAGATATAGTCAGCTTACTTAAATCCCCCTGATTTTTTTTATAATAGGAAATCCATTCGTAAGTCGTATCATCAGCGGTAATATCAACAAAGGATCCCCTTGCTGCCAGTTTGATAGCATCATCAAATAATTCCCTGCTTCTAGTTATATGAGTCACATGGAGATTCGATGCTGGCAGTTCGTATTCATCCAGCAGCTGGTGAAGTATTGATAAATAACCTTTGCCGGGCCCTGTATGGAAGTGGGTAATTCCCGCCTTGCCGCTTAACATACCGCCCACTCTGGTTTGACCGACAATTTTTGCAAGTTCATGCACACTTGGCTGGCCGGATCTCGAATCAGATATTGCAATTTCAGCAGTGCCGATTACTTTGTCGATTAAAATTGCGTCATCTTTTACATTGTCAGTAAAAGTCGGTGTCGGCACATCATAATTACCGGTATAAATATATGTAGAAATCCCTTCGATTTCTAAACCCCGGGCTTTAGCAAGAAGAGAAGTTAAATGCCGCGTAGTCCCGTCTGTTCCGATCAGCCCGGCCGCTGAAGTAATACCCGACTGAATTAAATCACTGATTTGAATTTCCGGTGTGCGGGTCGCAAATCCGCCCTCACCTCCGCCTCCAAGGAAATGTACATGAGGATCGATAAAACCCGGTGTGACAAGAGCACCTTCGGCGTCTATGATTTCATAATCAATCCCGAGGCTGGATACTGCTTCTTCATCGACATCTCCAATTTTTGAAATTTTACCGTTAATCACTAAGACTGACTGCTTGCCGATAAAGTCCGGAGCATAAAGCTCTGCATTTTTAATTAAAGTAATCACAAAACCATCCTTTTTAGTATGAATAATTAGAAAATTTTAAAAACATAGTCCTATACTAAATCTGTAATTGTATATAGTCAACAAAATGTAAAAAGTTCCTGTTTGGTGAAAACCAACAGGAACTTCTTTGATCACTTTTCTTTTATTATTCATCCGTAATGCTCTTCTGCAAGCTTATCCAGTTTCACTTTTTCAAGCAGTGTCAGCGGAACTAAAAATGTCACAGTCACAACACCCGGATTTCTTCCGATATCAATTGACCCGGTAATCGTTGCCCGGTTCATTACTTCTGTAATTTCTATTCCTAAAAATCTGGCTGCTCTGTCCAGTCCGTTCATCGTCGCTTCGTTCAGCGCAGCACCGGTTCCGACAAATGACAGCGGATATGATGTTTCCAGTTTCTCAATATTCCATTCAGCAGCAAGCTGTTTGGCTTTTTTAATTTCTGCTTCTGTAAATGGTTTTGCAACAGGCGGCAGGTCTTCCTCTATCGGCAGGAGTATCGGACCATCGATGTTTAAATCTTTAATGACTTTTACATTCAAATCCACAATCCCGGCAACGTCTGTCGTATGGCCTGCAATCTCACCATTCCCCTGCATGGCGTGCATATCACCAAGATACACGCCGCCGCCCGGAATCTTAACCGGGCACAGAATGATTGCCCCTTCCCTGACTCTGTTTATATCCATATGACCATCAGTTCTGTCTTCAAGTTCCTCAGCCGTTTTTGCATACTCGTGCGGGGCGTCTATTAAAAACTGCCCAAAGTCACCGGCATTATGAGAATCCGGAAATGCACTTTTAGGCACTGTGCCGAGCTGGCCGAGAAACGGAATAACTCTAGCCACTGCTCCCACGATATCGTGCGGGGCGAATGTCACAACCGGATTCTGAATTGAGTTTTCCGGCGTATTCATATATTCTTTAGCATCTTTTGCGATACGTTCGGCCGCTTCTTTATCCAGCGTAATACCGAGGGATTTATCATCATTAAAAGCCATCGTATAAGCGTTCGTAAATGTAAACGGAGTGACATCTTCACCGCATTCCGCGCACCTGATTGCACCCTGTCCGATACCTTTAACGACAGTTTTAGGGTTCTTCGCACCGCAATTCGGACAGATGCCTGCAACGAATGGATCCCCGTTAAACCGGCCTTCCATCGGCATATCGTGCCCTGATGCTGTCGCAGCTGATGTCACTCTGATTGAGTTAATCTTAATTGCAATCGCATCGCCCGCTTCTGCACCTTCAACGTATACAGGTTTCGTCACTTCATGACCGCCCTTCAGCTCGGGAGTAATCATCGGGCCCCAGCAGCCCGGTGCGGTGTTTGCGACAATATTACCATTATTCTTTACGCGGAATGACATTTCTTCGTTTGGATCCAAAGTACCGTTAGTGAACTGATCGACGTAAACAGTTTGTTTAAAATCTTGATTCTTCATGTCATCATCTCCTTATTATTTATTATACTGATTTACAGTTAATTATCTAATTATTCTGTTTTTAATATACGGTCTTCACTAAACAAAAAAGGACTTTGGCGAATTGCCAAAGTCCGGCCTCTTACATTTTTAATAAGAAGCACTTAGTTTTAACTGTTTATGCATCCGTGACAGCATCAGAGTAAATATTAAAGCGATGACCGCAATAACAAAGATAATCGTCATGACTGTCGATACTCCGTATATATCTGCGATTTTACCTAAAACCGGTGCAAAGACTCCGCCGGCACTGACCGATAAACCGAGAGTGACACCTGATGCCAGACCGACTCTGTTCGGCAGATACTGCTGCCCCAGCACAACGAGTGAACTGTACGGCATAAAAATTAGAAATCCTGCTGCGATTATCATCAGTGCCGAGAGTGCGAACGATTCTGTAACAGAGAGGATGAATAAGACCGGTACAACTGCTATAAAGCTGTAGCGGATTACTTTTAAGTAACCTAAACTGTCTGCGATTCTGCCTCCAAAGAGTGTACCCGCTGATGTCGAGATCAGGAAGATACTTAAGAGTATATTCCCCGATTCATTGGACTGGAGAATAATCGTAATCCAGAACAGCGGAATAAAAGTGTTCAAACTTATAAAGACAATGGACCGCATAATCAGCACAACGCTTAAGAGCGAGAATGGTTTCCACTGGTCTTTCGGAAGTTCCTGAGCTGTTGCTGCAGAAGAAACGGGTGCTTTTTGCCCCGCCGGTTCACTGGTGACTTTCCAAATAATCAAACTCATAATCAGCGACGGGATAATTAAAATTATCAAACCCTGCAAGTCCCACAGCATGAGCGTGACAGTAGCGACAATTGGTCCGAGGGCAAAGCCCAGAGTACCGCCTAAAGAAAATATACTCATATCCGATGCTTTGTTTTTCCCTGCATTCAAAGTCACGGTCTTTGCGGCTTCCGGGTGAAACAGTGCTGTTCCAAGCCCGCTGACCATAATGGCAGCAAAAATTGCCCAGTAGCTATCTAAAAAGCCAATAACCGCGAGCCCTGAGCTGCCGAGGATTAATCCTAAAGGCACCATCCATTTTTTAGATATAATATCTGAATATATACCGATAAAAGGCTGAGAGACTGATGAGACGATATTTGCTGCAAATATGAGGGCTGCTGCCGCTGTATATGTAAAGTCATAAGCAAAAATTAAAAAAGGCAGCAGGGCCGGCAGAATGCCTGAGTTCATATCACAAAATAAGTGACCTGCTGCCATAGAGTATGTTTTTCTATTGGCTGATTTAAACACTGTATCCCCTTCGTTTCTTCTTTATTTTTGGTATTTCTCCAGATGCCTGAGCGTTTTTTCATACTCCTGTTTTTGACATACAGACAGATTACCTTCTTCCAGCCTGTCTTTAGCTGCTTGTATATTTCTCTCGAGCTTTTCCTGATTGAGACTATCTATATACTCTTTTTCTTTTCTCCCGGCCAGTCTGGAAATTATTCCGCCTAAAACATTTATATTTTTCTGCTTCATAAAACCACCCCGCTTATATTATATCAGTCCGATATCTCCCTTATCGATGTTTGCAGTCAGCACATCGATAAAATTCTGAGCTGCTTTAGACAGACGATGATCCTTCAGCCAGATTAAACCAATATCACCTGATAGCTGTTCAGAATCTGCAATTTTGTGAATATGCACCGGATATTCCTTGTAAAGATGAAGGAGAGATTCCGGCACAATCGAAACACCAAAATCAGTGGAAACAAGCTCCATCATCAGCTTTAAATCAGAAAACTCCGCAATAATTTCCGGCTGTATTTTAGCTTTGGAGAATGCTTCATGGATTGAATAATACACACCCAGTCCTTCGATACTAGGCAGGACGAGCGGATAGCGGCTCACTTCCTCGAGTGTCGCATCTCCTGTAAACAGTTTTTTCTCTTTGGAAGTGATAACGTAAAACGGTTCGCTGTGCAGATGCTGCAGTGTAAATTCATCTATTTCAAGCGGCAGACGGACGATTGCCATTTCTATTTCCCGCTGCTTCAAAAGATAGCAGAGCAGAGACGATTCATTCTGCTGTATTTTATATTTTATTTTTGGATACATGCTTCTGTACTGATGAAATACCTCATTTAAATTGCCTAAGGAAAAAGTATTAATACCGACTGCAAGCCTGCCGTCTATTCCTCCTCCAACATCCGCAACTTCATTTTTAGCCTCTTCCATCATCTGTGTAATTTGAAGTGCGTATTTATATAAAGTTTTACCCGCTTCAGTCAGCTCTAAAAATTTGCCGCTCCGTTCAAACAGTTGTTCACCGAGCGATGCTTCCATATTTTTCAGCTGCTGGCTGAGCGGCGGCTGCGACATATAAAGCTTCTTCGCTGCTGCTGATATCTGTTTCTCTTCTGCGATAACGATAAAATACCGTAATTGCCGAATGTCCATAAATTCACCTCAAGTATATGAAAAAAGTTATTTTAAGTAATTTAATTAATATTTTATGTATATCATGTCTAATGGTATCATAAGTATTACTATATGAATAATATGAAATTCGGGAGGATAAGAATTGGGTAAAATTTATAATAAAAATACTTTTCTGCTGCTTTTTGTCATTGCTGCCATTTCACTAAACCTCCGTCTCGGCATTACATCAGTCGGTCCTCTAATGGATACGATTCGCACTTCCTTGTCACTGTCCAATGCACAAGCCAGTCTTCTTACTACTGTTCCCGTTCTTTGTATGGGAATTTTTGCGTCACTAGCCACTGTACTGAATAAAAAATACGGTTCTAAATTTACTTTGATACTTATGCTGGCAGTGCTCGGTGTTGCTACTGCGGTCCGCGGATTTCTGCCGGGCTTCTCAACACTCTTAATTACTGCCTTTTTAATCGGTCTTGCTGTTGCAGTACTCGGGCCGACAATGTCTGCCGTTATTAAGAAATATTTCCCGGGGCACGCGGCGATTGCAATCGGTATTTCAACCTTCTTTATGAGTATGGGATCTGCGGCCAGTGCAGCTCTTACAGGCATTTTCTTTGAAGTTTCAGACTCCTACATGTTTGCCCTCGCGATTTGGGCAGTGTTTGGTTTATTCGGAGTACTGGTTGTTGCCTTTGTCTTAAAAACAGGTGCCAACAGCAAACTGCCTAAACAAAATGTTGCTGAAGTGAAATACAACTTTCCTTCTCCTTGGAAACAGTTTACACCGTATCTGTTTATGCTGTTTTACGCACTGCAGGCGGCTCTCTATTTCTCAACGATTACATGGCTTGTTCCGATGTCAGTGGAAAACGGTATGACGATGATTCAGGGCGGTATGCTCTTAAGTGCAGTGATGTCTGTACAGGTTATCTTCAACCTGCTGCTGCCGATAATGATGGAGAAATATCCGGCACGCAGAAACTGGATTTACTTCATTCTCGTATCAGGAACTATCGCAACCCTCTTGTTCTGGACCGGAGACCACACCTTGATGTGGATCGGCGCCTTTATGATGGGTATTCCGCTTGGCGGATTGTACTCTGCAGCACTGATGCTGCCGCTCGATGAAACTGTAACAGCAGACGGAGCTAACTCATGGACGGCTATGATGCAGACCGGGGGCTGTATTCTCGGCGGCCTGTTCCCGTTTGTAATCGGCTTTATATACGATGGAACACAGAACCATAATTATACGATGTCAATACTGCTGGCAATCTATGCCTCTGCCTTTATCCTGATTACAATCATCGGCAATAAAAAAGAGAAAAATTATGATGACTATATAGTAAAACCTTCTGACAATTAAGTCAGAAGGTTTTTTTAGTTACTGCATTTTTACTTTTCTTACGGGCATCCAAATTTCACTGTAGGCGTAATCTTCTCTTTCAGCATCCATAATTGTAAATGAAAAACCTGGTGCTTCAACTAATTCATAATTTGATGAGGGCAGCCATTCTGAATACGTGCGGGCCGTCGTCTGCTGCATTGTTTCCGGGAATGGACCTTCATTGGGAAATACTGCCCAAGTGTGTCCATCTACACTAACCGTATCGAGCACTGGACTGATATTCTCTTTAGTCGTCAGCACACCAATCATGTGCGTTAAACTCCCCTCGTCTTTCAAAAATTTCTCATCTGCATCATACGATGCATTAATAATCTGCTCAGGCTCAAGGTTCTGCAGTCTGTGCATTTCTTCTCTCTCTTCTGCAGTAATACTTTTAGCAAGTTCCATAATCTCATTGTTAACCCCTTCAAACTGCATCGGTACTCTTCTGCTCACTCCGGCAATCGTAAATGCAGGCATTTCTTTTATACGTACTTCCATATTTTCTCCTCCTCTGACATCGATATAAAATGAAAGTTTAGGGTAGGTTAGGTGAATCTTTGTCTTCTTAATTTCAGACGGCAAATAGCCGCTCCATGTTTTGAAAGCTCTGGTGAAGCCGTCCACTGATTGATAGCCGTATTTAAAAGCAGTATCTGTAACACTGCAGCCATTCACCAAATCCTGATTTGCCACAGCTAATTTCCTGTTTTTAATATATTCACTGAGCGGTATGCCGCTGATATACTGAAACACTTTTCTGAAGTGATAGTCAGATTCCCCTGTATATGCTGCGACATCTTCTAATTTAATATCATTGGCAAGGTTATCTTCAATAAAATTAATAACATCATTTAAAGTTTTAATCATCATTTCCACCGTCCTTTCAAATTACATACTACAGAGTTGCCAAAAAATTCTCTCGATATTTTCATAGTGAATTATATCGGTCAGCATTATATGATTATTAATTTTTATATAAGTGTGTTTATATTTATTGTAAGGGTATTGAGTTATTACTTAAACTTACAGCAGAGGGTGATTAAATGAGCGAAAATATAATGGTAATTACAGGACCAACATCAGGCATCGGGAGAGCGACTGCCTTGGAATTAGCTGATCAATTCGACCGAATCGTTCTTCTTGTCCGTAATTTAAATAAAGGAGAAGTATTAAAACAGGAAATAGAAACAAAATCACCTGTTCAGATAGATGTAATTCACTGCGATTTGAGTGAGCTGTCATCAATAGAAGCTGCAGCAAATAAAATGAAAGAAAAGTACGATTCAATAGATTGTTTAATTTTAAATGCGGGCGTAGTTTCTTTAACGAAGCAGGAAACGAAAGATGGTTTTGAAATGATGATGGGGACAAATTATATCGGTCATTTTTATTTGACACACCTGCTGCTGCCGCTTGTCCTTGACAGCGAAACAAAACAGATTGTTGTCGTTTCATCGAATGGATATAAATTCGCACCGCTAAAGGCACCCTACTTTAAACGAAGAAAATTTAACCCCGTGACGAACTACGGCCAGTCGAAACTGGGCACTTTGTATCTGATGCAGACCCTGTACGACTCGTATCATGAAGAGGGGTTAAAAACGACAGCTGTACACCCAGGAGCAGTGTCGACTAACTTAGGGAAAACACCGAAAAATGAACGATTCGGCAACCTGGTCTATAAAGTACTGACACCGTTTTTCCTTACTGCGGAAGAAGGTAGTTTTTCGACAGTAATGGCTGTGAAATTCCCTGAAAAATACAATGGTAAATATATGCATAATGGTAAAATTCTTAAAGTACAAAAACACGGGAATGATATAGATGCAAGAACATCTCTTATGACAGCGACATTAGATGTGCTGAACCTGACTCACCTTTAAAATACAGGAGAAGGTACAGATCAAGACACCTGTACCTTCTCCATGCTGTTAAATGTTTTTACTTATCTTCCTTCTTGCTTTTTGGTTTCATATAAATTGCCGATAGCAGGTCACTCCCAAAGCCGCTAAGAATTGAATAACCTATAATCTACATCATACTTTCACGTGCCGGCACTATATCCATAAGAAAGTAGATAAATAAACAGTAGACAATAAATAATTTCATTATCTCTGGTGTCTTATATAGTGTTTCAAGAATTTTTTTTCATATACGTTCTTCTCACTCCCTAACAAACCTATATCATTTCTTTAATTTTAAATTGATGACGTAATTCGACAGTCCGTAAACCCTCTAATTTTTATATCAAATTTAAAATAAATAAAAAACGACACAAAAATCTTCTGTTTAAGAAATCTGTATCATTTTTTAGCCTTATTTATTCTTTAATTAAATATCCATCTGAACACTTGCATAATTAAACGTGGTATATAGAATATTATCTCGAATAGTCCGAATGCTGTATCAGCCTTACTCATAGGCTCTGCAATCTGTCTTTTATTCTTAGATCGTAACTTGGCGGGATCAATGTATTCAGGATCTTTTGATTGATTCATATCCTATCCTCGCTCCTTAACATATTCATTTCGTTTTCTTTAATTTTAAGTTGTCTGACTTTCTCTTCATCTGCCATGTCAGAGACTAAAACATCAAAACTGGTATCGTAAATTTCTTTCGCTTTCAACTTCACTTCATTAGAGTTCGTATCTGCCGTAATTTCATATTGTATATTCTGTATCTGGTTGAATAAATTATTTGCTCTGACTTGTGCGCTTAACTCAGATTCGTTCACTTTAGCTTCAATCAATGCTTGTCTGACTGCATACTTGATAACAAAATAAAATACGAAAGCTGCAAATAATATTACGATAAATGTACCCACTATGAACTACTCCTTAGATGAATTATTTTCTATTACGAATTTATATGAATTGAAGAAAAAGGAGATGATTATAAATACAACAAATATTATGGTGACTGCTATACCGCTAACCTTTAAAAAATCTGATGGATAAGGAGAGCTTTCAGTATATATATTCAGTCTGTTGCTCACTATAAAAAATAGCAATGATAGGACAAAAACTATATTCAGAATTTGACTTATCACTGTTTCTTTAACTAGTACTAAGTCACCGTCTTTGACTTCAATCCGGTCGGTGCGATCCAGCGGTTGATAGTAAGTCAGAGTACCAGATTCTTCGGGTATATCCATAATTCTTGTATGAAAACCGCCGACAGAACCGATTATTTCAGAGTTGAATTTTATACTGATAGGTAGCAGCCAGCCGAGAAACCAGGTTCTCCTCTTAACAGTAATTTCCATTCCTCAATCTCCTTTCAGCATTTGAGACAAACGTATCATGTCTCTGCAATGAATTCCGTTCTCAAAAATATCTTCATCATAGTTTCTTACAAAAAAGTCTTTATCAATATCTGATATTCTAAAGCCGCATTTTTGATATAAGGCAAGCTGGCCAATGCTTGAATTACCGGTGCCTACTTCAATCTTTTTGTAACCCATGTCTGCAGATTTTTGGATCGCATCTTTAACAAGGGCTTTGCCTATTCTACTACCCTGGTACTGTTCATCAACTGCGATATTTATGAGTTCGATAGTGTCATCACTCGTTTCAAGCAGCACGTACACACCGGCTGTGTGATTTTCAATTTCTGCTGTATAACATTGTCCTCTATCCAAATATTCTTTCACAAGTTGCTCGGATGGGTCAGCTGTCAGCAGTAATTCCATCGGCGGCTGTTGATTTCCCTTCAGTAAATTCGTTTCCATGCTTTATCCCCTTTAAAGCATTATTTCGTAATATCCGCTTCGGATGCTTTCTTTGCTTTAACCGCTCTGTAAGTAACCGTGAAGAGTATTGCCAGTAAGTTCAAACTGAACATCGCAATGTAGTATGTGCTTGAATTGCCTTCCAGAATGTAAGTGCCGTAACGTAACGTGTTGAGCGTGAGCAGTACATATAAAATAATAACCGTCCCATTATTCATAACCCTTATCCCCTTCGTTATTACACTCTTCTCTATTTATGTATTTATACTTATCTTATCACATTTTATATATGGTAAACTCCTAATATCACACGTGTCAGGGGGATATACTTATGAAGATAATATTGATATTTGGCCCGCAGGCTGTCGGCAAGATGACTATAGGCGAAAAGGTCGGTACAGCGTTTAATCTGCCGCTCTTGCATAATCATGTGACACTCGATGCGATTTGGCCGTATATTGGCTGGAATAAGGATACGTTCAGATTGTCAGACCAAATCCGGATGGGAATTTTTGAACATATTGCCGAAGATGACTCGCATCCAGGGATAATCTTTACCTTTGTCTGGCCCTTTGATATGCAGGAGGATTGGGATTATATAAACACACTTAAGAAAATCTTTAATAAGGAATCTCACGATATTTATTTTGTGGAACTCGCAGCTGATCTTGAAGAGCGGATCAGAAGAAATACGACCGAGTATAGATTGGAGAAGAAACCTTCTAAAAGAAATGTTGAGTTTTCCCATGCTGAGTTGACGAAGTCGGCTGAAAAGCACAGACTGAATTCATATGATAATGAAATTCAGGAAGATAAATATCTCAAGCTGGATGTGACTCACTTAACCGTTGAAGAGTCGAGTCAGAAGATAATTGAGTGGGTAAATGAAAATTAAGCTAAGCTAGGAGTTTTAAAATGGAAGATAAAGTGATGAAATTATTAAGTTTTATCATAGGTATTTTCTTCTTTATGTTTTACATATTTATTATTGATATAGTAATCACCTCGCATAAAGGGAGCTTTTTAGAATTTCCCTATATTCTACTGAGTATTTACTTTTTCATCTCAATTTTCACCTTCCCTTTGGTGAGCATAGAAGCGAGTGAAAAAACACATAATAAGAATTTTTTAATTAGAAATTATGCCTTAATCGGAGTTGTTACCGATGTAATTCCCTTCTTAGGACCATATATTACTGTAACACCGGCCATCATTGATGCCCTGTTCCAGAATCCATTAACGGTGGTGTATGTAGCAATTATTATGCTTTACGCGCAGCAAATTGACGGTAACTTAATTACGCCTAATGTTATGGGTAATGCACTCAGCGTGCACCCGCTGACAGTTATTACTTTAATATTGGCTGCAGGTAACATCTCAGGCATATATCCCTTAGCCCACCATCTGAAGGCACCTGTGAACCAAGAATGAATAACAGCTTAAATGACAATCACCCACGCTCGATATCAAGCGTGGGTGATTGTCATTTCTCCTTCTCTCCTGAGAACTGGCAGAGCGGTGTCATTAAAAAATACAAGCGCTTTTTTTAAAGTGTCCTTGACACGGGTTTCACTTTAGTGCTCATGATACTTCTTTTATTTTTTAATGAGAGAAACTACCTCCAATAATTTAATATCAGGGAACAAAAGTTTTTATACTCTATTCTGGTTTAAATATAACCTTGATGTTGTTATCCTTCTTCTCATCAAATACTTTGTAAGCTTCGTCTGCCTCTTCAAGCGGGAAAGTATGTGTAATAATTTCTGTAGGATCAAATACTTCATCTTTAATCATCTCGTAAAGTTTAGGCATTAAATGAATAACAGGGGCTTGTCCACTTGTTATTTTAATATCACGGTTAAATATTAAATCTAGAGGGAAATTATCAGCAGGTGATCCATAGATACCAGTAAGCTGTATTGTCCCAAACTTTCTTACTGATTCAGTAGCGGTAAGTATAGGACTTATTGTTCCACGTTGTTGAGAATTCTCAGATAGCTCCCGTTCTGGACTCGATTGCTGTCCATCCATTCCTACACAATCAATAACAACATCTGCGCCGCCTCGAGTTTTTTCTTTAAGAAGTTTACCTATTTCTTGTTCTTCATCAAAGTTATACACTTCAGCACCATTGTACTTTTTGGCGTGATTGAGACGATGCTGTACATTGTCAATCGCAATCACTCTCTCTGCACCTTTTTGTTTCGCAAACTTCTGCGCCATTAAACCGATAGGGCCACAACCTAATACAATGACTGTATCTCCCGGTTTAACGCCTGAGTGTTCTACACTCCAGTAAGCAGTAGGTACAACGTCTGATAAGAATAAAACTTGCTCGTCTTTTAGATTGTTATCAGGAACCTTAAATGAGGAAAAGTCAGCATGAGGTACTCTTAAGTATTCTGCCTGTCCTCCCCAGTGATTACCATGAAGGTTACCAAAACCGAACAGGCCACCATTATCTAACTTCCAGTTCGCTGGTGTTTCATTAGAATTGTCACACTGAGATTCCATGTCGTTATTGCAGTAGAAACAGTCCCCACACCCAATATTAAAAGGTATTACCACACGATCCCCTTTCTTTAGTTTTTTTACATCTTTTCCTACCTCTTCAACAATACCCATCGGTTCATGTCCAATGACAAAACCAGGTTCCATGAATAAGTCACCTTGATGATATAAATGTAAATCTGAACCACAAATCCCAGATGCTGTTATCTTTATAATTGCATCAGTTGATTCAATAATCTTAGCGTCTTCAACTTCTTCCATCTTCATCTTCTGATGTCCTTGATAAGTGACTGCTTTCATGTAATAACACTCCATTCTAAATATTATTTAGATACATACTAAAAATATACCTCTTTCCACGTCTTATAAACATAAGTCTATTATAGAATCAATCATCTTAGTATGAGAATACATACTCATGCTCTTCATAAGAATATCTTCATTTGTTTTAATAAGGACTATTTTATATAAAATTAAAGAGGATACTATTATAAAATGGAGCCTATAAATTAGACACTGATCAAAAAGACTTTATTTAATATGAGGCCAAACGAACTTACTTTAAGTTTCTAATCCCCATAATAATTCCCCCGGAATTTATATTAGCTTCTACAATATCTCATACTTTTTCTCAACTTCTTCAAACATCCTCATCATTTCTTCTGCTTCTATAATATGATTTGCAATTTCCGAGTGTTTAAAACTTTTTCCATATACGAAAACTGTGTTGATATCCAGTATATTTTCGAACTGTTCAATAGGATTTCCATTAAGAAGCAGATAACTGTCATCTTCTCCGGTAATTGCTTTCGCTTCTACTGTTGCTTTTTTCAGTATGTCAAAAGCATCTAAGTTAAAAGATTTAAATTCATTCAGTTCTTCTATCATGCTTAAGCCAGGATATACCCATGTGCCGGCAGGTGCATCAGTACCGATATATACTTCCCCGCCAATTTCTAAGTACTTTGCAGTAATAGCTTTAACTTGTTCATACTCCCACTTCTGCCTTCTTCTAAAATCGTCATTAAGCTGAGCATCAATCGCATTAAATTGATCATTTACAGTAAATACTTTGTCTTCATCCAGCAGTTTCATTTGTTTCGACTTTTCAAGCTCTGACGGATTAAAAGGCCGCCCTTCTGCCAGATGTCTGTACAGTGATAAAGTCGGTACAATTTTTACATCTTTTTCTTTTAAGTGAGTCAACACTGCTGTTAATCTCTGCTCATCCACTTCAATTTGGCTGATACGCTCAAATTCTTCCGTGGGAATTTGAGTATTATAACCAGGGTAAAGACTGTGAACAATACTCGATGCATGTTCAAGCCACTTTACTCCGTAAGCTGCGGCTTTCAGGGAATCAATAGATTTTGTATGTAGCAGGTCAGCAGCAACTTCCAAATTCAATTCACTGCTCTTTTTAACGATTGCCTCTAAAACATTTTCCTGAATATTACCGTATACTTTGATGAATTTAGCGCCTTGTTTATGCAGTTCTTCAACACCAGCTAGCGCGGTATCGATATTATTCGTAGAAATATTTCCATACGATGAAGGTCCCCATAACCCCGGTTCACCGTCTATAAAACGATAAGTCGCATATACTTTAGGAGATACACCATCAATCATATTGAGCAGTTCATAATTGCCGCCTGTGTTTCTCACTGTTGTAACCCCGCTGTATAAATAATGCTTTGCACTGGCCGGTGTAATATGCGTATGCATATCTGCCAGGCCCGGCATCAGAAATTTACCTCTGCCATTAATTTCAATCTTATCTTCTGAATGAATACTGATATCTTTCATTTCAATTATTTTGTCTTCAAGATTAATCCAATTTACATTTTTGATTTCTATCAAGCCGACTCACTCCCCTAAGTTTCGCTCAAGTTGCTTTAAACTATACCTATTCTATCAACTCCAGCCTGTTACCAAATAGGTCTGACGTGAAGAACCTATTAGCATTTTCCAACTCATTATCTTCAATCACATCTATCCCCTTTTTTGAAGCTGAGATTTTAAATTACGAAACTGTGCTTTCTAAAAACTTCTTAAATTTATCTTCCTCTTCAATATCCGGCATATGATTACTGTATTCAAAAGTTGCTAATGTTGCATTAGGCATTAAATCTGCTGCTTCTTTACTGAAAACATATGGACATTGTGCATCATGACGGCTGCAGTATATGTATGCACGCACGTCACTTTGTTTAAGTTCATTCCTGACATCATATTCTTTTAATTCTTCTGTAAAGTAGTCTATTTTAAACATTAACGTTCTGCCGCTGTTTTTTCTTTTCAGCATATCGTAATATGCATCTTTCCTGTAGAGTGACATCATTATCCATTCTTTAGCCAACTCATTTCTTTCTACACTTGTCGCTTCCGGCGAACGCATTTCTGTAAATATATCTTTCATACGCTGGTTATTCGGATTTTTTGTGCAGTATATACTATCTGGATGATTCATATATTCACCTGAAGCACATAAGCCGCCTGCTATTATTTTAGTTAATGACTTCGGATACATAAGAGCATATTTCAAAGCTAAAAACCCGCCGGTGGAATGACCAGCAAAGGCCCATTTCTCTATATCAAGCGCTTTTCTTACCGCTTCCAGATCATGAATCGCATCATCCATACTGTAGGTATAGTCTTCAGTTTGGTCATCAGATTGCCCCGCACCCCGCAAGTTAATCACATATACTTTATAATGCTCACTTAACTGCTGAGACATAATATCTCCGTTTGAATTATATTCGCTGTACAAATGAGTATATGCTAACGGCTCCCCTTGACCGTAAGTAAACACTTCGAAAATGCCTCTCGCTGATTCCACTAATTTAGTTTCAAACATAATCAATTTCCCCTTTTACAGTTGTAATAATAGTATGAGAATCAATAAAATGAGCTCTATTCCTATAAGCCCCTTAAGGAAGGAACTCGCAGGTGATCTTTTAACATTGTTATTGTGTGGATTGAATAATGACGAATTACCTACAAATAAAAGAACTATCGTGAAAAATATTATCGGTAATAAAATTTGTATATAATCTAAATCAATTGCTGTAAACAATATACCTCCTCCTCTTTTATTTGAAATTCTCTGTTAAATTAAACTTATAAATCAGTTCACCTTCGGGGTCATATTCACCTGTAAAGTTAAATCCCAGATTTTCATACAACTTACGAGCAACATCATTATTTTCAACGAAACTCAGATAAACTGTATTCACATTATATTTTTCTGTAATAATCTTGATTAACTCTTTCATAGCAAGCTTTCCGAAACCTTTCCCCTGATATTTCTCATCTATAATAATTCTGTCTATCCACGTATCAGAGTTTTTACCGAAAGCACCGTACATGGCAAAACCGACTATTTTATCATAATCATAAATGGCAACAGGACACCATTGTTTATAGATTGCCGCTTCTTCCAGACACTCATCCACCATTTCGATGAAAGACCTCTGATGCTCTTTTACACTGATTCTTCTCACTTCATTTATATTACTCGCATCTATTTCTTTAATTTGAATACAGGCCACAATTACACCTCTTTCGCCACAGAGTATGTTTTCTTACCGGGCAATTCCAGACAATTGAGCTGCCCACCATAGGTAGCTGCTCCATCAATACCGATAATATTATTTTCTCCAAAATAAATATCATGATTCTTTTCCTGCCGGATGACTGACGTTGGTGTATGACCAAAAATCACAGTCTTATCCCCTGAGTATTTTTCATAAAATAATTCTCTAATCCATACGAAAGTATGCGGATCAGTTTTCTGAACAGGTGTATCCGGCCTGACGCCCGCATGGACAAAAATATAATCCTTTGTTTCATAGTAATAATCCATCTCTCTTATAAGAGAGATATGTTTCTCAAATTCAGCTCCAGCTGACAGAGTTACACTCTCTATAGATGAATCATAACTTTGCAACGTGGCAAGCGCACCGTTCTTTTCCCAGCGTTCCAGGGCTTCAGGTACTCCGTCCATAGCATTCAGCATCATCTCGTCATGATTACCTCTCAAGACAATGGCACCATTTCTCTTTAATTCACTCACTCTATTTAATACCCCTTTAGAGTTTGGGCCTCTGTCAACGTAATCTCCTAAGAGGATTAACTGATCCTCGTCTTCATCGTAGTTCACCTTTTCCAGCAAACTGTCAAAAAGTTTTAACTCTCCATGAATATCACTAATAGCCAGTATTCTTTTCATGAGCAGTCCCCCAAATAAAATTTTCTATAATCCCGATGTATTTAAGTTCTTTTATCGATTATTTCTTTAACAAATGCTTCTTTATAATTTGTGTATTCCCTTATCCCCTCAGAGTTACTTCTTAGAAACGTCTCTTTAATATTTAAATACCGATGACGTGCATATTCATTATTATTTAAATAATCCCTGAAAAATATAAGATTCTTCCACAATGGCTTCTGATACTCAACCAGGTGGATATAGTGAGTTTTTACCTGATAGGAATCATCTTCAAATTTTGCGAAGACAATCTCTCCAGGCCGTTCTACTTTCAGTCTTAAAAATCCTGCTTTCCTAAAAGACTGCAGCAGCGGCTTATCAACTGCCTCCAGATTATCCACTCCAACCAGCAGATCGATAATCGGTTTGGCCTGCATATCTTTTATTGCCGTACTTCCAATATGTTCAATACGATTTTCTTCAAGTCCCGTGCTCTCCATCAAATCTTTTTTAACCCTTTCAAACTCCGACTTCCAATCGCTGTTGTAATCAACAATTCTTACTTCATTACGTCCCAGCCCTAACTTCATCAAATGCATTCCCTTCGATTAATTTTGATAAGTTTTCCACTCTCTTATTAACCAGTATATAAATCTAAGGGCATTCTTTATAGTCTTAAAATTCAAAAAATACTTTGCTATAATGGATGTAAGGAAAATCGGTGATACGTTTTAAACGTACTCGGGAAAAGGAGTAGATTTTTTGAGAAGCATTACAGAACTATTTGACGACTGGGCAGGGACTTATGATGAAGAAATTGATGACATCGGCGGTCCTTTAACCGGTTATCGCCACAGCATTAAAAAAGCATATAAGAATTACCCTGAAGCAGCTGAGAATGTTTTAGATATTGGCATCGGTACAGGAAATTTCATTGCTGAATATATTAAAGACGCCAAAAATGTTTACGGGGTTGATATCTCGCCGAAAATGCTTGAAGAGACTAAAAAGAAGTTTCCTTCAATCAAAGTGGAAACAGGAGATTTTAATAATATTCCACTTGAAAGTGATTATTTTGACTTAATCACATCGAGCTTCAGCTTCCATGAAGTGCCTTTATCGAAAAGAGAAGATGCTTTCAAAGAAGTCAGCAGATTATTAAAACAAGGCGGCACCTTGAATTTGTTAGATATTGGATTTAATAATAAAAGCGATATGGAGGAAGCGAAAGAAAAATACAGAGAAGAATGGGATGACTCAGAACAATACCCTTTCGAGTATGAACTCCGCCAGTACGCTGAAGATGCAGGATTAACAGTTGATAAAATAGATTATCCATCTGGATTGCATATCAACTTAATTGCTAGTAAGGGCTAGGGATTTGATGAACCTAAACAGATTGACACTGTTTAGGTTTTTGTCTTGATGGGAAGAATTATTGCGAAGCTGTTTTCTTTAAAAACTACAGTCGAATTTATAAATTTTTATTATTTTAAAAAGGAAGATTTTGAATATGAATATAGTTTTCAGATTCTTTTTAGTGGGATTAGCTGGTTTTATAAGTTCCATTATAGTAACTAATATCAATATCTTTAGCAGCTTTGAAAATTCAAATTTGTATGATGCTACCCTAGTAGGAATCTTAACGATGATATCTGCATACTTTATTCTCAAAGGTATGTATGATGAAAAATGATAATTATATAAAAAGTCCTCCAATCTTAAATAACAGGTTGGAGGATTCTTTATTCAAGGATGAGTTTGTAAACAATAATCATTGTTCTACTCCCCCACTAATACATTTTAAAATAAGAAAAATATTTAGTTGTATTAAGTATTACTGTTCAGTCTGTTGTGCTTTAGTATGATTAAGAAATATTAGTTGTGCTTTATTACCCCTTGGATCAATCATTTTTTTATGAGAGCAGATGATTACTATTAAACTAAAACTTTTAAGAATCCTACTTATACTCGGAATAATACTTGTAGTTTCTTTAAGTATTTTAAACCGTGGAGATATGGCTATTCTCTCTATTTTTTGGGTTTTCATTCTGATGAGTGTCGGTGTACTAATGGAAAAAGAGCGTAAGAAACAGCAAAAGTCTGATCTGGGAAGTAAAAGGGGATAATTAAGTTGATTAACAATGAATACGAAAAGTTACTAGCCGAAATAGAAAAATTAAAATTCCATAATACAAATTTGCTGACGCTCATTGGTACATTACATGATGAACAGATGCAGCAGCCTACTATTCATGAGACTATAGTAATGTTAGATTTGTCTAAAAACGACTTAAGAGAATTTACCGAGCTTGTTCAGAATTATAATGGCAATAATTATAAGCTGGAACAGGATGCTTTAAACATCAATCCAGTGTTCAGAAAAAATAACATCATATCTATTTTAAAAGCTTTTATAACCTCAGAAATGCTGGTTGATAAAAGTAAAGAAATACTTAAATCGTATAGTTAATTAGTAAGGAGTATTTTTCATGAGTTTCAGTAACATCTTCTTCAAAGTTTTATCATTTATAATCGGCTTGGTTGTTTTTGGATTTTACATTTATGTCATAAACCATTTTACAAATGGAGATGTACTTGAGTTTCCGTATCTTATACTGACAATTTATTTTTCTTTTTGCGTAATCCTGTTTCCTTTTATAGCACTCACGGAAAATAAAGTAATGGAGAAAATGAGGTATTTACCCAGCAAAACTATGTATATAGTAATGTTTGTGATTGCTCCGGTTATCTTTTTCAAAACTCGTAAAAATACGGATTCAACTGAATCTTAAAAAGATAAATATAAAAAGAAGTAAGATTGGTCACTATGTTGAATATGGAGAAAATAAGAAAGATATTGGCAGTTACATTTTTAGTGTGGCTTGTTGCAGCTGTTGTGATAGTAGTTTCATTTGATTTATATGATAGTCTATTTCCATTTATAATTTTCACTATAATGTTCCAATCTGGTATTATCGCACTATATATGAACGAAAAGTTTTTAAAATAAAACTCTAAAGGAGTTTTCAAAATGAAAAAATTACTGCTTTCTGTATCTGTTTTAAATCTAATCTATGTATTCATATCGATGGTTTCAGATGAGCTGAACAATATTTTTCTGGTTCCATTTGGATTTCCTTTATTAACCACTGCGGTTTTGTTTATTTTAAGTGTCGTTTCTTTCATATTTGATGAAAATGGTACAGATAGAAGAACATTAAGTATCCTAAGTACAATTATTAACTTACTCCCGATATTATTTGTTGCTTCAATGTTTATATTTTTATAAAAACAAATAAGAAGTACGGACACCAGATTGATACTGGTGACCGTACCTTTTTTATAATTCTGTTATTAAATATCCTCTGCGTACTCTTCTTTATCGTGATTCAATGCAACAAATCCTGCATTAAGGTAAGTTGCATAGGCTGTCCAAACTACATACGGTACCAATAACAAGCCTGCGAATTTATTCGTCTTGTAAAACGCAACAGTTGTCAGTAAGACACTCGCAAATAAGGCATAGCTTTCAATTAATGCTGTTCCTCTCAATTTAAATCGGAAGTACAGGATGCTCCATAAGTAATTCAGACCGAGCTGCGAGTTATACAAATAAGCATTTTTAGAAGAGTCTTTTCGTGATGACTTAGTGATCGTACGGGCAATTCCCATCGTTGTATAAAGAATTGGCCATACAATACCAAATGCTTCTTTCGGCGGTGAAAACGCAGGCTGTTTAAAGTCCTGATAATCCTTTTTTGCATTTTTTGTCGACAACAAACCTACAATACTGCCGCCTATAACCGGTAAAGCAATATCAGTAATACGTTCCAGCTTGTTCATTAAAAATCCTCCTTTAACCATTAGTCATATATACCCTTAATTAGAAATATGACACGGTTAAGAAATTTTCTTAGAGGAAAAAATTTGAGCAAAATAAATTTGTATAATCTAGCCCACATTACCGTCATTTATAAATTAAATAACATTCTGAAACATTTAACAGGATTAAAGATGCTTGCACATGGAAGTAATGAGATAATAAAGTCAGATGAAAAATAATTACCAGTCTTTAAAATTATTGAACGAGGAGGATTTAAGTGGAGATTCGTGATTTAACTAATCAGCAGGTCGATATAATTATCGAAGAACTTAAAAATATGCTGTCTCACTTTGATATAAACACGTTGAATACCCCGTTCGGGAAAATAAAGTCGAGAAATATGCTTGTAAGTGATATAAACAATATTAACTTTAAACTCAGCATACATCGTGGAAACAGAGAGCCTGAACGTTTTTCCTTAGATTTGAGATTTAACGATACTCATGATTGTTTAGTACGTTTAGACGTTAAGGGAGGTGCGCATACAAACCCAGATGGTACTGTAGCACCTAATAGTCATTTACATATATATAATAATATTTATAATCCAAAAGACAGCTTTGCACATCCAATAGATTTAAAATACTTTCCTAATATTAGTAATCTTTATTATGCCGCTGATTCTTTTTTAGATTATACTAATGTAAAGCGCATCTAAAGAGGAGGGATTTTGATGTTATCAGCTAAGGAATTGAAAAGTGAATATATTAATTGGTACAAACAACATCTCAAATTTGAATCTTTAAACGATAATTTAATTAGAATCGACAGTCCATTTAAAGACAATACACTAGGGGATATCGTTTTATACGCCGAAAAAAATCCAAATGATTCCAACATCACTTTGACAGACGACGGATATACTATGTACCACTTAGAACTTGCCGGAGTAGACATTAAACGGTCCAAAAAGAGACAGTTCATTTTTAAGAAGAATTTAGAATCTTATGGTGTGAATTTCAACGAAAAAACTGAAGAGTTATATATCAAATCTCCAGTTGAAAAATTCAGCGAAAGTAAACATAGATTGTTACAGTGTTTATTATTTGTCAACGATATGTATATTTTATCTAAATCAAACGTAAAAAATATATTTACTGAAGATGTCAGTGAAATATTTGATGAACATGGCATCATTTACACTCAGGATATAATAATAAATGGTCATTCGGGAATGAGTCATAAATTTGAATTTTTAGTACCGGGTAAAAAGAACTCAAAAGAAAAATTTGTGAAAACTGTCTCTACTCCTAATAATCCTTTAAATGCAAAAGCATTTGTTACTGATGTGAACCAGGCAAAAGCAGTAAAAAGAGAGAAACCGAATGAATTCTTCATTATTTTAGATGACAGAAAAAAAACTGTTAATACGGAAGTAAATAATTTATTGGTTGAATCAGATATAATACCGATCAACTTCACAGAACTACCGCAAAAAATCGAACTAATAAAAAATTGACCACCCGTATGAGTACACGTACGACAGGTGGTCAATTTTTTTATATTATTGAATAATGCTTCAAGTTATTTAAATCAAATATTACTACTTAGTATTTCGTCCTAACACTAATAACATTCTAACTGTTTTAAGAATATGACCGTCAAAATCATCATCGTATTCCTTAACTGCTTTAAATCCTTTTGCTTCATAGAATGTTTTTCCAATTCTGTTCTCTTTTTCAACATCAAGGTGAATTTCTTTGACATTATCTAGCTTTTCAATGCCTGCGTTTAACAGAGCAGATCCAATCCCCTCTCCCTGATATTCAGGATACAGATATATCGCACTCAACTCTACCTGTCCCTGTTCATTAACTTGTGTAAAGTTAGCAAATCCTGTAATCGTGTTATCCGCTTCAGCTACCAGTATTAATGAATGCTTCAAACGTCTTTCCATCATCTCATCACTGTATGCACCATTTAAAAAATTCTCCTGTATCTCAACCGGAATAATTCCTTCATAAGTCGCATTCCAGCTTATCTTCGCAACATCCTGCACTTGTTTTATATCTTCTTTTAACATTTCACGTATTTTGTAATTCATGACTAGAACCCCTTTTCATTCCTTCTGCTCCAAAAAAAGATATGCACATTTTATTTTGACAAATAATCAAATGCCGATAAAGTGTGGATTTTTGCTAAATCTATTAATTCTTCTACTTCAATATACTCATCAGGTCCTCCAAGGTTATATGCGTTCAGACCGCAGTTAACAGCAGGAACATCTTTAGAAATCCTGTAATGTCTCGCATCTGAAGCACCAACGCGTACTGTATTCACAGGTTCCTCACCGGTTATATACTTAACATTCTCAGCAGTATAAGCAAATATCTCATGGTTAATATCTGACCAGTTAGGTTCGTACTGTCGGAAAATATGATAAGACAGTCCTTCTATAGAATCCACTATCTCTTTAATTTTTCGATTTACTTCTTCGACTTCTACTCCAACCGGAAGTCTAATATCACCTTGTGCAGAGGCTTTTTCGGGTATCAAATTTGGAGATACACCGCCTTCGATTAAACCGAAGTTTACTGTAACTTGCTGTAAGACCTCAGTTTCCCCTTCTCCGGAATATCTCTCAGATTCTTCACTTGATGCTTCTATAGCATTTGTGGCTTCCTCTGGAGCATGCGCTTTTAATGATTTCAGTTCTTTGTTTAACCGATCAATGCCTTCTACTAATCGATCAATTGCATTTTCTCCTTTATGAACATGAGCACCATGAGAGGCTTTTCCAGTTGCCTCAAGTTCAATCCACATCAAACCTTTCTCTCCAAAGCGTAAAACTTTCGCAGTACCTACATCTCCGCTGATCATAGCATCTCCTGCAGCATGCGGAACGGTGTCTAAGAGATATTTTGTCCCTTTAACACCCATGGTTTCTTCATCACCGGCCAGTGTAAGTACAAGTTCTCCAGACCAGCTGTCCCTCATTTCACCCATTATCATAAAAGTGAGAAGGTAGCTGGCAATCCCGCCTTTCATGTCGGAGACACCTCTCCCATAAATACGTCCGTTTTTCTCATGTCCTGAAAATGGACTCTCTGTCCAAAGCGATTCATCTCCCACAGGATATGTATCGATATGTCCGTTAAAAATCAGACGTTTTCCAGGAGAATTCCCCTTAACTCTGGCAACGAGATTAGTAATCGGCTCTTCCATTGTGTGAAATGAAACCTCAACGTCATCGATTTTCTCAAGAAATCCTGCAATCTCCGCAGCTATTTCACGTGTATCTGATTTCGGAGATTCACTTGGAATCTGTACCAGACGCGAACATAAATCTACTAACAAATTTTTATTTTTACTTACTTTCTCGATTAAGTTCTGCTTGATATCTTTATTTATAATATTATTCGACATGATAAATGCCTCGTTTCTATTTTATATCGTTTTGTCTAAGTCAGTCGATTTATTACCCGATATATATATTGAGCCAACCGGCGGAATAACCATTAGAATCAATAAAGATAAAGCCGGCGCCAATCCAAGAAAAGCCGAGCCAATCGTCAATATAATGACCGGTACCAGTATTAATATAAGAGCCAGCATTGCATATACACTGCGTTTGTTTTTAAAACTATATGCAAATAAAATAATTCCGCCAACTACAAGCAGCAGATATAAAACGTTAATGAAAATCAGAAGTATCATCCTTTTATTTGTTGTGATTATATTTTAATTTTATTAATTAAACACATTTATTATGTCCCTCGTGATTACAAATACCAGCGAACCGACTCCGCCTAAAACAAACGACAACAGCGTCAGTTTTAAGAATGACATAGATTTAAATTTGCCCTCTATTTGGTTCATTATATTTTCCTTCATCAAATTCACCTGTATCTTTTTAAAATTAATTAATTGTTTTTAATCGAACATAATCGTCTATATACATATATAAAGCCTACTATACTGAGGTGTTAATATCCGTACAAAAAGTTTTAGTCCAAAAACGATTGGTAGAATTGCTTTCTTTATTTATCTGATTATTTTATTAGCCATGTTTGAAAGTGCTGATATTTCAATATTACTCACCTTAATTATGTCTTTCATCTTTGCGCTCTTTTTATCATGGATTCATTTTATAATAATTTCCGAACCGAAGAGTTATGACAAAGATGAATGAAGTTTTTAAGTCAATGGACATGTTATCATTCTATGCTGATTCCACTCTCTATTATATTATTTTCATCGAATATTTTGACCGGCGGCGCTACTATATGATCTCCCGCTTCATAAATCAAAGGTATATCGTTTACTAATTTGAATTTTATATACGAGATTGGATTCTCTTCAAGCATTGTTGTTTCAATTCCTGTAAATGAATCTACTTCATCATAGACAAAATGATTTCCTTGCAGCGTATTACAATGAGTACATATATTTGAAAAATATGATTTTTTAATTGTTCTCGAAAATCTTATTTCACATTTAGTACTTTCACTTAAGTATTTTCTAACTTCCTCCGTAACATCATTACTACTTATAGGTATAATTACTGTATCAAAACCAGTATATTCCTCAATATCATCGGTTTCCCCTGTAATATCAATAATGTCTTTGCTTCTTACAGCAAAACCGTACACTGGAGTTTCATTCTTACATTTCCAGCATTCTCTATCCATAACTGCTATATAAACGTTATTCGTCGCTACCAACTCGCCTTCAATCCACTTAGAAAAACGATAATAATATTTTTTATTCGTTGCATACCATTTTTTCTTTTCAGGGTCCCATCGAGCATACTTGCTCTTCGCTTCATCTTTCTCTAAAAAAGGTACATTTAGGTATAACATCTTTTAACTACGCCTCCAATTTATCAATTTGTTTCTACCGTCTTTTTGTTTCTCTTTCTATTTCTGTCGTTCATCGTCCCCACTATATATTCATATACTATTGTTCCTAATATCATTCACAGGTATTGCCTGGTATTTATATATTTTCATAGTACATAACGTTAAAATCCCAATAGCTAATAACATAAACAATATATTCAACGGCCAGTAATATTTCATATTCATGAGCTTTTTTTCCCTTAGTACGCCGCTATATGTCCATCTGCTCTATTTTCCGTGCCGCCGTACAATATGCCTGTTTCCGGATCTCTCCAGATAATCTGCCCTCTGCCAAATGAGCCCGAGTCCAGTTTCATTTCTATATTATGTCCTCGTTTAACCAGGTCTTCTGCGATTTGATGCGGGAAGTTCTTTTCCACCCATACTGTCTTATCTTTGGTCCACTGCCAACGCGGTGCATCCAGTGCTGTCTGTGGGTTATGGTTAAAGTCAATTGTATTCATCGCCACCTGCACATGTCCCTGGGGCTGCATGAATCCGCCCATGACGCCGAACGGTCCAAGGGCGTCTTTTCCTTTAGTAATAAAACCCGGGATAATCGTATGATACGAACGTTTATCAGGTCCCAATGCATTAGGTGATTCCGGATCCAGATTAAAATCGCAGCCTCTGTTCTGCAGTCCGATTCCGGTACCAGGTACAACGAGTCCTGAACCGAATCCCATATAGTTGCTTTGTATAAACGACACCATATTCCCCTCTTCATCTGCCGTAGACAAATATACCGTGCCGCTCGCTTTCGGTTCACCCGCTTCAGGCTGTCCTGCTTGATCGGTGATTAATTTCAGACGCTCTTTAGCATACGCTTCATCCAGCATATCTTCAGCTGTAACATCTTTCATATACGCCTGATCGGCAATGTATTTCTCCCCGTCTGCGAATGCCAGCTTCATGGCTTCAATCTGCTTATGATATGTATCTGCCGATTCCTTATCTTCAATATCCATATGTTTCAATATATTTAAGGCTGATAAAGCGATAATCCCCTGCGTGTTCGGCGGGATTTCCCAGACATCATATCCCCTGTAATTAACTGATATTGGATCCACCCATTCAGGTTTGTATGCTGCTAAATCTTCTTTTGTTATGTAACCATCATACGCTCTAGAAAATTCATCGATTTTCCGGGCAATATTTCCGGTATAAAAAGACCCGCATTCAGTTTCAGCAAGTTCTCTTAATGTATCCACCATGTCCTGTGACTTCCAGATTTCACCGACTCTTGGTGCCCGGCCGTTTGGTGTGAATGTTTCAAACCAGTGGTCGAATTCTTTACCTTCAAAAGCTTCTTTAAATCTCACAGCCGCTCTCTCCCAGAACTTCGCTAAGACCGGTGAAATCGGATAACCCTCTTCTGCATACTGAATCGCCGGCTGCATTAAATCTTTAAAAGGCAGTTTGCCGAAACGTCTGGAAAGCTCCGTCCATGCACCAGGCTGGCCAGGCACAGTAACAGGCGTGAAGCCGTATTTTGGAATCTCATTGTAGCCAGCAGCGCGGACTTTATCGATTGAAATGGACTCGGGTGATTTTCCGCTGCCATTCAAACCGTAGAGCGTATCCTTCACCCAGACGAGCGCAAAAGCATCGCCGCCGATACCGTTAGTCGTCGGTTCAACGACCGTGAGTGCTGCAGCAGTCGCAATCGCAGCATCGATGGCATTGCCGCCGTTCTGCATAATCGTAAGCCCGGCCTGAGCAGCTAAAGGCTGCGACGTGGCAACCATCCCCTTTTTAGCAACGACAGGATTGCGCTGTGAATGATAAGGATTGTAGAGCGTGTCGAAATTTTTCATTAAAATATCCCCTTTGTTTGTAGTGAACCCAAAAAGTTCAACTTTTTGGGTTCACTACAAATACAGGGGATTCTTTTGTACAAGTCGCAACGGACGGCGGGTTTTTAAATGAACCGGTCTCAATGGAAGAAATCACACTCACGCCTTCAGAGCGGGCCGAAATAATCATTGATTTTTCTAAAGTCGATGGTAATGAAAATATAGCGTTAATGAATGAAGATGGTGCCACGCTCTTACCTTTTGAAATCACAGATCAAACAGGTAAGAACATGGATATACCTGATGAAATGAATGACTTTTCAGTTACGGAAGAAGAAAAGAACCTGCCAGTGACAAAAGAAATTGAACTTTTCGGCATGATGGATCAGGTAACGATAAACGGAAAAAAATTTGATCCTGAAAGAATTGATTTTACGCAGGAACAAGGTGTTACAGAAGTATGGGAAATCTATAATAAACCTGACATGATGGGCGGCATGATTCATCCGTTCCACATCCATGGTGCTCAGTTTAAGATCCTTTCCAGGAATGGAGAAGCACCACCTGAGAACGAAAGAGGCTGGAAAGATAGTTTTTCCGTTGCCCCGGATGAGACTGTAAAAATTGCCATTCAGTTTAAAAATAAAGGCATATATATGTTCCACTGTCACATACTTGAACATGAGGACAATGGGATGATGGGACAGGTTAAAGTAGAGTAAGCTCCAAAGCTTCAATCTAATAACAAAAAAGGAACTATTTCTTGATTTTTTCTAGACGAATTACAATATTGAGTAAGTTGGAGAAGGACAATCATCATTAAAATTATGTGCAGTTTCTATGGAGTTTTACCATATCGGTTTATATGCGAAATGGATGGGAATTCAATTAATGTAAGTGCATTCAATTCTATAGGAGGGATTTATAATGGCTCATGAACAACATCAACAACTGATTCAGACGTTACATGAATGTATGGAAGCCTGTAACCACTGTTACGATGCCTGTCTGAGGGAAGAAGACGTAAAAATGATGGCGGAGTGTATCCGATTGGATCGTGAATGTGCAGATATCTGTGCATTTTTAGAACAGGCTCTGACAAGAAATTCACCATTTTCTTCTGATCTGGCGGCAGTATGTGCCAAGGTCTGCGAAGCATGCGGCAACGAGTGTCAAAAACATGACCACGATCACTGCCAGAAATGTGCAGATGCGTGCTTCAAATGTGCAGAGGCTTGTAAAGAAATCGCCTAAGCACAACACTTAGAAAGAAGTGGTATGTCGGAACTTATTCTGGACATACCACTTCTTTTATTTCCGGTTAAGATTGTACCCAGCATTTTAACGAAAATATACATTAAGGTGTATTTGCATTATTAATTAAGAGCGCCCTTGATTTTGACAATACTTATAAGAGACGCCTTAGTTTAGACAAGGTTATAAAAAACAGTTGAGTTCGCTTAGAACCATCGTTGCAAGGAGGAGTAAACCGAATTCCCTTCAAAACAGTCATTAATGTATCTGTTAATTCATATAATAAAAAGAGCTTATCCATGCAGATTATCCATTTGAGATAGATAATCCAGTAAAGATAAGCTCTTTAATATCATCTGTTTTTATTCAACAGGTGACAATTCACTTTCTGTCACCCATTTATGATTTTCTACTTTTTCTCCAGTTGTTGTTGTGAAGTCAAGCATATATACAGTAGTGTCTTCAGCAGATTCTATCACAGCGGTTGCACCATCCATGCCTTTCATGTGATCCGCATCCAAGGTCACTTCAGTGCCGGGCTCCAGTGGTGCTTCTCCTGGACCTTCCAATTCTTCATGGATGACCCATTTATGATTCTCCACTGGGTCTCCACCAGTTGTAGGGTAATAAGTGACACTATAAGCAACAGTATCAAATGCGCCTGCAATTGTTGCTTCAGCGCCATACATACCTGGCATATGATCGGCTTTGATAATGGCTTGGCTACCCACTTCATAAGTTGGATCTTCTGCTTCCTCCAGACCGTCAGGGACTACACCAGTGCTGGACATCTGTTCAGCAAAAATGGATTGAATCGTTTCTTTCACTTCTAAAATACTGGTGCGTATATCATTAATTTCTGCTTCAGTCTCTTCAATGGATGCATCCTGGTTTTCCATTTTTTTGGTCACAGCATCCAAATGGTTGTCAGCGGCGTTTAAGCGATTCAGCAGAGATTCCAGCTTGTCCAGATACTCTTTATAGAGCTGTACTTCATCAACTGTTATAGGAGGGCCTTCGATAGATCCTTCGATTGCCTCCAGCTCAGATTGGATAGAGTCCGTTTTCTTCTCAACCTTATCCAGTCTCTTTTCAACCTTTGCTTCCCCCTGTGCTTGTCCATTGGCTTGGGGAGCTGCGTTGATGGAATCTGCCGAAACTTGTCCTGCTGAGAAACTGATTCCAGTAACGGTTGCGAGTGTGACGACTATTTTTGTAAATCTGTTATTCATTTTACATTCCTCCCTGGTATTTTTTCTAAGAGATATTTACCTTAAATGATACAAGCAATCCAATGCCTTCTAATCATTTTAAATTTCTATTGATTCACCTTCCTGAAAAAGCATCACCCCCTTTTGTAACTGTGATACTCTTCCCTTTTAGAAGAACACGCATGGCTCGAGATTAAAAATGCTTTAATGCGCATGCCCTTCTTCCCCATCATTACGGTGTTTAAGAAATACATACTCCCCTATGAAGATGATGATAATGAAAATGATGGAGACGACAACAATCAGCCAGTCATTCATCAGTTTGACCCACATAAAAGCTGCCAGTACAATTCCATCAAGTATGAATGCGGTCATGACAATGACTGGATTTGCATCCACCTTATCCCTCAGATGTTTAAATACACCCCAATGCACAATCATATCCATCACAAGATACAATATGGCCCCGACTGAGGCGATACGACTGAGGTCGAAAATGACGGCCAGTACCATCGCAAGTACAATTGTGTATACCAGCGTATGCTTTTGAATCCGTCCTGGCATGCCAAAGTGCTTATGTGGAATCAGCTTCATATCTGTCAGCATGGCAAGCATGCGTGACACCGCAAAGACACTGGCAATAATACCGGATACTGTTGCGATGATCGCAATGCCGACGGTAAACCATACAGCGTAGTTTCCAAATGCTGGCCTTGCGGCTTCTGCAAGCGAGTAGTCTCTGGCTGCAATGATTTCGTTTAACGGCAGATTGCTGGATACCGCCCATGCAACCAACAGATACACAAAAAGACTGATGGAAATGGATGCGACAATCGCCCGGCCGATATTCTTATGGGGTTTAACGATTTCAGAGCCACTGTTAGTGATCGTCGTAAACCCTTTGAACGATAGGATGGTGAGTGCCACAGCTGCAATCATGCTGGTAATAGTTGCGTCTTCCGTACTTCCACTGCCCTCTGCGGGTGTAATGGAAAAACCGGCGACCCATAACCCGCCCATCGCAAAGACGACAAGTCCAATTATTTTAAGCAGGGACACAATCGAAGTAAACGTCTGAATGAAACTGTTGCCAGAAATATTAACCAGGAATGCAAAGAGCAAAAGACCAACAGCGAGCACAGGCACCAAGTAGCTGGTTGCATCCATATTGAAAATCTGCAACGTATAGGTACCGAAAGTACGGGCCACGAGACTCTGGTTGATGACCATGGATACGGCCATCAGCATCGCTGCAGAAGCAGTGACGGTACCCTGACCATACGCTTTTGCCAAAAACATGCCGATACCCCCTGCTGAAGGATATTCATTGCTCATCTTGACATAGGAATACGCACTGAATCCAGTTACAATCCCTCCGACGACAAACATGATCGGGAACCACATGCCGGCAAGTGCGGCAACCTGACCCAGCAATGCAAATATTCCGGCACTGATCATAACCCCTGTCCCAAGACCGATCGCACCAGTCAGAGATAAGCTGTCTTTTTTATATTCGCTCATTAGAATCACCTCAGAAATAATAGTCTCTAAAACATATGCCTATGGTTTGTGCAGTTAGTGTGCAGTTTTTAAAATATTTCAAATTAATTTTAGCAATGTGCTCAAAATCTACATTTTTAAGCAATCGATAATATGAGAAAGCTACTTTCTAATCCACTTGTAGCCCACGCCCCACACCGTGTGAAAGTAATCATCGATAGGAAAGCCGACTTCCCGAATTTTTTCCCGCATATTTCTAACATGGGAATCCACAGTACGTCCTTCCGTTTCAGAATGCATGCCCCACACTAAATCAATCAATTGATTTCTAGAAAATACCCTTCCTGGATTTTTCATGAGTAATCCAATGATTGCAAATTCTTTTGGTGTTAATTTTACAAGCTGTTTTTTATAGGATAGTTCAAATTGATCTTCGTCCCATAACAGTCTTTCGACTTCAATCCGGTTGACAGGTCTTGTTCTTCTTAGTAATGCATCCATTCTTGCAACCAATTCTTCTTCATTAAAAGGTTTTGTTATATAGTCATCTGCACCCAGCTTGAGTCCTTTTACAATATCTTCTTTCTGCTCACGTGCAGTCACCATGATAATAGGTACATCTGAGTATTGCCGTATTTCTCTGCATACTTCCCATCCATTCATTTCAGGCATCATGATATCCAGTAGAATAAGATCAAACTTCTCTTCTTTAACAAACTTAAGCCCTGCTTTTGCACCTACTGCTTTTCGACAAAAATAAGGGTAAGGTTTCAAGTATAATGTCAACAGTTCGAGCATTCTCTCTTCATCATCGATTAACAGCACTTTATTCATTTACATTCTCCTTCTTTAAAGATATGACGAAAACAGTCCCCTTGCCGAGTGTACTTTCTACTCCAATCTCGCCACCATGCAACTCCACAATTTCTTTAGCGATTGTCAGCCCGAGACCAGACCCTCCGCTTACCCGGGATCTAGACTTTTCAGAACGATACAGTCGATCGAATATAAAGGGTATATCTTCTTCTGGGATTCCTTCTCCTGTATCTGAAATAGTTGTTAAAATTTCATTTTTATTTTGAATAACTTCCATTGTGATATGACCTTTCTCGGGAGTATACTTTATTGCATTATCTAATATATTCAATATAACTTGTTGAATTCTTTCGGGATCTGCCATAACAACCAAGTTGTCCGGACAATGAAAGAAAAGCTCTATCTTTTTTTCATTGAGCGCTGGACGGATTCGTGCTAAAACCGTCTCAATCAAAGCGCTAAATACTACCCTCTCTTTTGTGATGGCAAATTCATTATGATCGATTTTAGCTAATTCAAACAGATTTTTTATCAGGTCTGCTAAATGCTCTGTTTCTTCCTGAATGATTTTAATGTATCTATTCCTGTCCGTCGTGGATATTTCTTTTCTGCTAATAATATCCGTATACCCTTTCATATAGGTTAAAGGTGTTCGTAGCTCATGCGATATACTCCCTAAAAATTCATTTCTCTCGTTTTTTAAACGTTCCAGATCTTGCGACAGCAAAGTAATCGAAGTCGCCAAATCTCCAAGCTCATCTTTTCGATGTGTATACAATTCCACGTTATGATTGCCTCTACCTAATTGTTCTGTCGCTTTTTTCATCCTCAATACCGGTTGGGTAATAACTCTGGAAAGAATAAACACCGTTATAACAGTCAGAAGTAAAGTCAATAGACCCACAAGCCAAAACTTATGGCTGAGATGATCAATAATCCGTTCGATGCTATCACTTTCAGCAAACATAAAAACATGCCCGCTATGAGTTTCGTTAAAAGTTAGGGGGCTGTCTGTAGAGACATATTTTTCTTCTGACCAATTTGATTTCAGGATAACTCCTTCTTGTGGTATTTCACCATAATCAGTATGTTCAATAACAGTTATCATTTCTGGTTCAACCGGATCAGAATTGGTGATTATCTCTCCATTCTCATCTGTTATCACCACAATAAAATCTGATTCTGACTCCATAATCGCAACATGTTCCAATGTCGTGGTTGTATAGTTTTCTTCCAATACGTCTCTGTGTGTATTCCCCCGGGCCAATAAATCCCCCATCACTTCCTCCACACGATCAGCGACCAGATTTGTATATAGGATATAGAATAATATGATTTCAATAATAAGAATCACCAGAAAAAACAAAAGTCCGATTTTTAAAGCTAATTTATTGAACATAAAAGCCTCCTCAGTTTTCTGCAACAGCATAAATCGTAATAGATCATCTTATCATTTTGTTCATTAGTCATATTATATAGAAAAGTAGTATTTTTATTATGAATAATTCAGCTTATTTTACTTTGCCCACAACTAAAATTTTCTTCCACTGTTCTTATGAGCCGTCATTAGACACATAACTATTTCTGCTTATAGTCTAGATTGCTAACTCATCTTCGTTCTGTGGATTGATTGCAACATACAAAATACCATCATCTTTCATCTCCACTATCTTTCGATAAAAATAATCTAGCAGAGGTAGCAGCTGCAACGAAGTTTTAGTCTGAAAAATGTATGACTAAGTATAACACCTGACCGTCAAAACTTTTTAAATTTAAAGGGTAACTCGAAGTTACATGAGTGATTTTACCGCATCCCGCTAAAAATATAGATGATAATATTATAGTATTAATTATTAATTTTCTTGGTATCATGATTCGCTACTCTCTTTATACATTTTATTATTTAAATATCGATTTTTCGTGCAGATTTGAAGGAAGCGCTGAGATATCATCCACGGTTAATAAACCTTTAAATTGAAATCCAATATGTCGAGTCGGTAATATTATTCTTGATTAAATACATTTATTTTTCATTGAATCTGCACGTAAACTGCAAATATTATGGGTAGAGTTTTCAGTAGAACTAATAAAATGGAGGGCATATACATGGTAAAAAATAAAATATTATTAGGGTTTCTTTCGATATTCACTGTATCTTTACTGGCTGCGTGTGGTAACGGGGAGACTCAGCCTAATGAAAATGAAGAAAGTCAAAGCACTGAAACAGAGTCTAGCTCCGAAGAAGAGATGGACATGGAATCAGATTCCGGCGGTCATATGGAACATTCAGCCGATGAGATGTCCAGTTCGGGTGAAGTGCCTGAAGATTTGAAAGAAGCAGAAAATCCAACTTATGAAGTCGGAAGTCGGACAATTATTGAAGCAGAGCACATGCAAGGTATGGATGGTGCTGAAGCAACAATTTCCGGTGCTTTTGACACGACTGTCTATACTGTCTCATACACACCTACGAATGGTGGAGATCCTGTCGAAGATCATAAATGGGTCATCCATGAAGAATTGGAAGAGCCTGGAGAGGCACCCCTTGAACCAGGTGATGAAACTGTAATGAACGCCTCACACATGGAGGGCATGGAAGGTGCAACAGCCACGATTGACTCAGCTGAAGAAACGACTGTCTATATGGTAGATTTTGTTACAACAGATACTGAAGAAGAAGTGCAGAATCATAAGTGGGTTACAGAAAGTGAACTGGCACCTGTGGAATAAATTAGTGAATAGTAATATAGGATAAAAGCATGGATTCCTGATTACAAAGAAAAAATCCGGCAAATCTTGAATTAAGATTTGCCGGATTTTTTATCTTGGTCTCTTTCTACAATTATTATATAGAATCAATATGACATAAAAAGATGATACTCTAAATTCTTAAAATCTTTTGTCATTAACTAGCTGCAGCATGAACACGCAGAACCATCTTCTTTATCAATATCCTCTTTAATCTCGTAGCCGGTATTTTGAATAGCACCTTTGATGTCTGCCAAATTAATTGTACTGTCATTAAATGTTACATCTACTTTACCTTCAGGAATTTGAGCTTTGACTGATTCAACGCCATTTAATTGACTGACACTTCCCTCAACTTTATTAACGCAAGCCCCACATGACATTCCTTCTACATTAAGTGTTACTTTTGACATATAAATTTCTCCTTAAAATTTTATTATATTATTTTATACGAAAGTTTTAATATACCCATGGTAGGTATTTTACCCTTTTTCATTTTTTATTTAACAAATCAATTATCTGTCTTAATTTATTAATTTTGTCTACTGCTGATTAACAGTTACATTGACCTGGAACACAATTACATGGCACTACGTCAACTGCATCCTCTTTTTTCATCTCTAACACTTTTTCCAACTCTTCTATATCTATATAGCTTAATGTTGATTTTGAAATTAAATCTGCAATAATTTTTCCAATGTCTTTATTACATATATTATCGAAAGTTTGTTCAAGTGTACTTTTGAGAAAGTCACTTTCTTTTAAATTAGTTGAATAAATGTATTTGTTGCCGTCCTTTTCTGTGTTTAATACGCCTTTATCAACAAGTCTCCCAATAAGTGTTTTGGTCGTGGCCGGTTTCCAATTCTTTTTATTTTCTATAATATCTCTAATATCTTTACTCGTAGTTTTGTTTTGTGCCCAAACGACCCGCATCACTTCCCATTCGGAATCTGTGATATTTGAATCAATTGCTTTGGTCATATTTTCACCTCTAATTTTTTCAAGTATTTTTAAGATGTCTTTCATATTTCATACAGTAAAGAATTAAAATACCGACTATCCTTAAGTAAGGATTTGTCGGCATTTATTTTATTCTACTTCAAATCTATGAAGTAACTGCGCATTGATTGCAACGATGATTGTACTGAGACTCATCAAAATCGCACCTACAGCCGGACTGAGTATTATCCCCCAAGGCGCCAGTACTCCTGCTGCCAATGGGAGAGCAATCACGTTATATCCGGTTGCCCAAATCAGATTCTGTACCAGTTTATTATATGTTTTTTTAGATAGGCTGAATATTGCAAGAATATCTTTCGGATTACTGTCAACGAGAACGATGTCTGCACTATCCATCGCGATATCTGTGCCTGCACCCACTGCGATACCAACATCTGCTTTAGTCAATGCCGGTGCGTCATTGATTCCGTCACCTGTCATTGCAACAACCAAACCACGTTCTTGGATTTCTGTCACTTTATCTGCTTTCTCATTGGGCATTACTTCAGCATAGACTTCATCAATCCCAATTTGTTCTGCGACATAATTTGCGACTTTTTGGTTATCTCCGGTCAACATTATAGCTTTAATATTTCTCTTATGCAGCTGTTCTATTGTCTGCTTAGAACTTTCCTTAATCTTATCTGCCAGTGCAATGGCACCTGCTAATTCTTCGTTTACCAAAAGAAAAACTACCGTCTTACCTTGTTCTGACCATTTATTAAAGTTCTTATCGTCAAAATCTATTTTTTGTTTACGTACATATCCCGGACTCACTACTTTGACTTGTTTATCATCAATCGTCCCTTCAATTCCTACACCAGTAATTGAATTGAAATTTGACATTTCAAGCAATTCAAGTTCTTTTAACTTGGCTTCATTGAGTATACCTCTCGCAATAGGGTGTTCCGAGTCATTTTCTATTGTTGCTGCATAACTTAAAAGGATATTTTCGTCAATATTATTGAAAGTCTGTATATCTGTAACACCAAATTTACCCTCAGTCAAAGTACCCGTCTTATCGAAGATCACAGCGTTAATTTTACGAGCCTTTTCAAACTGTGGACGTTTTCGAATTAACAAACCGTGCTTTGCAGCAAGTGATGTAGATACTGAAATAACCAACGGTGCTGCCAGACCTAAAGCATGAGGACAAGCAATAACCAAAACTGTTACCAATCTCATGATAGCAGTATCTATAGTTGCTCCAATACTTATCCAAACGATAAATGTGATAATACCGGCAGCTAAAGCGATATAGAATAACCATTTAGCTGCTTTATTAGTTACATCCTGAGTTTTCGATTTAGTACGTTGTGATTCTCTAACCATATCTATAACTTGTGTCAGATAAGATTCATTCATCAGTTTCTCTACTTCAATAGTGAGAGAACCTTCTCTGTTTATTGAACCTCCAATGACCTCGTCATCAACGGATTTTCCAACTGGAACAGATTCACCCGTTAACATTGATTCATCAACTTGCGACTTTCCTTTAACGATTTTACCATCCAGCGGCATTTTTTCTCCGGGTTTTACTAATAGTAAATCACCCGCTTTAATATCATCAATCTGAACTTCTTCTGTTTCACCATTTTCAGTGATACGGTTTGCCGTATCAGGCATTAATGATGCGAGGGATTCCAGAGCCTTGGAAGCATTGTTAATAGCTCGCATTTCAATCCAATGTCCCAGAAGCATGATTAATACAAGAGTTGCCAGCTCCCAGAAAATTTCTTCCCCATTGAATCCAAAAACAACTGCCATACTATAGAAGTAAGCGACAGAAATCGCCATTGCTATTAATGTCATCATGCCTGGTTCTTTGTTTTTCAATTCATCGTAAGCGCCCTTAATGAATGGCCAACCCCCGTAGAAATAAACGAACGTGGCCAACGCTGCCACAATATAACTATCTCCAGTAAATTGCCAATCCACACCTATGAAATTTTGAATCATCGGAGATAGAAGTACAATTGGAATTGTGAATATCAGGATAATGAAGAATTTATTACGAAAATCTGTCACCATATGCGCATGATGATCGTGTCCGCTATGATTATGGGATTCGTGGCTCTCCTCATGGTTATGATGATTTTCTTCATGCTCAGCATGATTATGATTACCTTCTTTATTCATTTTTTCCCCTCCTACATTATAATAAGACTACAACTGTAATCGATTTATTAACTTAAGTTTACGTCTGTAATCGTTATTTGTCAAGCTGTTAATTTACTAAGTTTATTATAAAAAATATATGTGCAGAAACTATCCACTACATGTATTTAAAAACTAAGTAAAAATATATTAACTGCTACTCTGAGATTTAACATTGAATTAAAAATGCAGATTCCACGACACTAAATAGCATTGGGTAATCTGCATTTAATAATATTATTTAAGCTGTAAATCTGTCAGACAGGTGCTGTCATTCTCAAAAGTTGAAAAATTAGATTCAACTTTTTTTCCATCATAATTAATTTCTAAAGAGTAATTTTTATCTCTTGGCAGCCAAAAATCCAAGAAACCATTCTCAAGGGTAGTCAACTTCTCATCAACGTGAACTTCTCCATCTTCATCTGTAATTTTTACATCCATCTCTTCATTCATCAGCTCTCCCTGACAACCTGTTAAGCTATGAAATTCACAAGGATGTGTATATGAGATGTATGGTGCAATAGATACAAAAAATTCATCGTCTGGCAAAGTATAGACATTCTCATCTCCACTATCTTTAACAATAAGTGTTTTATCATTTATAGATGCTGATTCTACAATATTACTAGCGCTTAATTCCGAAACCATTTCTTTAATATTTGATTCGTTCGATGCTGAGTCATCACTACAACCTGTTAAAATAAAGATTACGCCCATCAAAACTGGCATTAAATATTTTTTCATCCAGATTCCTCCTTGATATTTAATTTTAACAATAATTTTTAAAAAAATTTTATAATAATATATCATTTCTATGAAAGTTATATAAACAAGTCATTTAATGTATTCATAATTAGAAGCCTTGAAAATCTCCAAAGTACGGCTGCAGCCAAATGATAATCTGAGTCAATCCATCAAAATACAGAAGTACACCCATTAATATCATGATGACCCCACCAACTTTCATAATCGTATTCGAGTATTTCAGCATCCAGCGTGTACGAGATACGAAAAAGCTCAATATAAAGAATGGAATTGCAAAGCCCAGACAGTAAATAACCATTAACATTAAAGCATCGTTTGGTGCACTGGCACTCATTGCGAAAATAGCTCCGATAATCGGTCCATTGCACGGCGTCCATCCGGCACCAAAAGCCATACCTATTAAAGTTGAACCTAAAAATCCTGACGGTCTGTTTTTAAATTTTAATTTCCTCTCTTTCATCAAGAAATTAAAATTAAGCACGCCGGTAATGATAAGCCCGAAGAAAATAATCAAGATTGAACCCAGTTGTCTGATCAGATTCGCATGTTCAATCAATATTCCGCCTAAAAAGGACGTGCCAAACCCCAGGGCTATATAGAATAAGCTGAATCCCACAAGAAAGAAAAGTGTGTGGAATATTGCGCGTGCATTGAATTTTTGATTTTCTACTTCATTATAACTCATTCCTGTTATGTAAGAGATAAAAGCAGGAAATACTGGAAGTACACAAGGTGAGACAAAACTTAAGAATCCAGCTCCAAATGCAAGTAAGAAAGTCATTTCACTACCCAAAATAACACTCCATTCATATTGAGATTTTACGATAATTCGAACGAACTCCTAATATATTTTCTCAGAATTTTTTATATTCTGTTAATAATAAACTATATCTAATCCAATTATGCATATGAATGAAGTCCTGCAACAATTAAGTTTATTGCAATTAAGTTAAACAGTATCAGTATAAACCCGATTACTGCCAACCATGCAGATTTCTCTCCTTCATATCCTCTGTTCAATCTTAGATGCAGGAAAATAGTATAAAACATAAATGTGATAAATGCCCAGGTTTCCTTCGGGTCCCAACCCCAAAACCTGCTCCATGCAATTTGTGCCCAAATCGCTGCGAAAAATATACCACCAAGTGCAAACAACGGAAAACCTATAATTACTGAACGATAACCTATCTCATCCATTAAGTTTAAATCTGCTTTATTTGCAAGTGGTTTGATAATTGCTGACAATCTCCTTCTGAGTATCAGACGAAGGATCCCGTAGATTATCACTCCCAGCATGACAGACCATATTACCGTGTTCAATGATTGAGATTGAATGACTGGCGGTAAATTAATTCCTGAATGGAAATGGTCCGCAGGTTCATATTCATTATTACCTAAGTGTTCCACTGCAATTGCACCTTCAAAATTAATCAAACTTGGCAAATGATAGTCTGCAACTATCGTCTGTCCTCGCTGATCTGTATACATGAATTCATCACTGTAATCAACTGCACCTTTCATGATGAGTGTCGTCGCGATGTAGACCAAAACAATCACCAAACCTGCCATAATCACTTCAAGCATACGCGCCCGCCATGATTTTTCATCATGAGGAATTGCTTTCAGCAGGTAAATCAGTCCTGCCACTGCACTCATGGATAAAATACCGTAAGAAATCGTCACTGTAATGACGTGGATTGCCAACCAGTTACTCTGTAGCGCCGGAATCAGGGGATTAACATCTGTCGAAAACATGCTGCCATAGGCAATGAGAATTAACGCTAACGGAATGACGAATAATCCTAAAATTTTTGTTTTGTAGTAATGATATGTAATTAAGTAACCTAAAATTAACATTATTGAAAAAGTTGCAATGAACTCATACATATTCGAGACAGGTGCATGTCCGGTTGCTGTCCACCTTAATAAGAAATAAGTAATTTCCATAATAAAAGCCACTATAATCATTATAATAGAAATAAATTCTGCGGTTTTCTTATTAGACTTAACACTTAACGCAAGTGGTATAAGAGAAATCAATAAAGTAAAAAAGGCAGCAGTAATCAGCCAGTTACTAATCGATAATAGTGTGGATTCCATATTAATTCCTCCTCATCTCTGTTTATATTTCATTATTATTTTAGCTATCTCTATCTAAAATCTCATCGTATCCGGATTCTCTCAATACAGGATTTATATCTTTCTTTAGTCCAAAATAATTTTTGTTTGTATGCGCACTGATACTGAATCCATCATCAGTATTAACCCATATTCGTCTATGATTAATGTATGAACCAATAAATAGTCCCACTAAAAATATCACAAATCCTGTTGCTATCAATGGCATTGTCAGGTCTTTTTTTAGGGTCAAAACAGTAGCCCAGTGATTTTCATTTTCAACAAATTTTACATTATACTTGTTATTCTCTGTGATATCGGTTGAGTTCATAATTTGAATTAAACTGAGTTCACTAGATTCACTATCGAAAATTTCAAATACAAAAGCAGGGTTTGTAGCTACAGGTGTTTCGGAGATAAGTGCTCCATTCTCATCTATTTCAAGAAAATCTGGAGCATACGCTCTAATATTGACATTCACACCATCTACAACTTCATAATTTTGATGCGGATTATCCAATTCTATTGTGAAAGGTTCCCCAACAGGTTTATCATCATTGTCTTCAAGCTGAAATGTCATGGACTTCATCTGAGAATTATCATAACTTGCCTGATAAATTTCAAATAGATCAAAGCGGTATGGATGATTCACCTGTACACTGTAATCCTCTACCTTCTGTAAATCAGGTGCAGAACCCACTACATCCATATTTTCATTCTCATAAAAGCTAAAATCCGTCTGATAGTTGCTGACGACAGTCTCATTTATATTCTTTAGTGTATTATCATAGACCGTCCCGGATTCTTCATCGTATATATCTATGGTAAATTTATTGTTCTTCACATAATATTTACCATTTGTTTCAGGTACTTGAACCGTTTCACCTTCAGTAATGTAGATCAATTCATCTACATACATACCAGGAAAAAATCTCAACATACTACCAAATAATAGAAGAATTAAACCAAAATGATTTATGTAAGGGCCCCATCTGGATAGTTTTCCTTTTTCAAATAGATAGTGATTGTCGTCTTCTTTTACTTTATAACCTTTTTTCTTTAAGCCCTCGACGACATCTGCAGTATTACGGGAACTTCCCTGATGTAAATTCAAGCGTTGTCTCTTATAAAAAGACGGGTGTTTTTTAGCCCGCTGATTTTTTAAAGACTTGAACAACGGTATACCCCTGTCGATACTTGCTGCGATGAGCGAAAGTGCAAGCAAACCAATTAGTATGATGAACCACCAGGAAGAATATAAATTATGAAATCCCAGTTCAATATAAATTTTTCCTAAAGTACCGTAATTCTCTGTATAGTATTGTTGTGGATTGGCCCCCACTGGTATAAAATACTCCTGAGGAAAAATCGTTCCTATAGACGAAGCAATAGTGATGATTGCTATGATCGTTACTCCGACTTTTATTGAAGTAAAGAAAATCCAAATTTTATCAAAAATACTTTTAGAACGGGTTTTCGAACGAATTGCACTGCCATCATAGCGCATCAAATCTTTTATTTTATTTTTATCGTAATCATTATTTATCATTTTCCCGCACGACTGGCATAATTGTGTCCCCGGGGGATTGACATAATTGCAGGATTCACATGTTATCTTTCTAGATTCCATTAAAGCTCACCCTATTCAGAAGTAGATTGTTCCACAAAGCTGTAAATATCGTCTACAGTTAACTGATATTCTTTCTTATCCACGACAATACCGTTTTTATTGATTGCTATTGTCGTCGGCAGTGGTCCGACTTGATAAGCTTTAGTCACATCTCTGTTTCGATCCAATGCGATTGGAAAATCAAGTTTTTCATCTAAGCTGGATAAGAACTGATTAATCTGCTGCTCATCCTCCGAAACATTTATTGCAATGATTTCATAATCATCATGTCCCTCATTATAAATTCGGTTCATATCAGGCATTTCTTCACGACACGGTTTACACCAAGTCCCCCAGAAATTCAAAATAACACCTTTTTCTGAATTGATATCCGATAATTGTATTGAATCACCATTTAACGTCTCCAATTGAAAATCAATTGATTCATCGCCTACTTGTAAGGCTTTTGTATCAGAAGTTAAGTTGAACCATAAGGTCACACCTAACAAAATAATGACACTCAGTATAATACTGATTCTTAGAATCTTCCTTGTTTTTTTCTTCATACTCTTACACCTCCAGTAGCAATTACTTTCATCTTGCACCTCATACATAGTTAATTTTGAAAGATAATTTTCAAACAAACTTACTATTCTATTAGAATAAGAAATCATTCGTACACTAGTCTTATTACCAATTTTAGCTATTAAAAAATTCCCCTCTAATTATTTAGCTTAAATCAAATTTTTAAAGAAACTGTGCATTTTATTAGTATTTAATGTGACATTTCAAATTATGAATAAATTTAAATTCAACACTAAAATAAGCCAGATAAATTTGCTTATGAAAATCGGATGTTTTGAGTAGATCCTAAATAGACAACACTAGAGTGTCTCTTTCACCGATGAATTGCATATATTTTAAATACTATTTTGCACATACTACTTTAGAACCCAGCTTGTCTTCTTACGAAGACAAGCTGGGTTCTTTAATTATAATGCAAATTATCATCTGAATTAGTGCAGAATAATTACGAAAGTGACAGAAGGGGTAACCGGATGTGAATCGGTGATTAAAGTTTAGCAGACCTTTGTCTTAAATCTGGGTGTGACTTTTGACTTTATTTTGCACTTATTTAAGTGATATTTTGCACTAAAATTAAGCCGATATCTCACATTAAAAGAGAGATATCGGCTTATAAAATTTTCTATTAAAATAGGAATGAGAACAGAGCGTTGAATGTGCCATTTTCAAATAGGATATAAATTCCTAATGCTATAAAGACGATTGGAACGATCCAACGTTCATATTTTTCGATTTTATCTGAAACAAAATTCAAGGAAGCCAATCGATAGCTGATTAGACATAGAACACCAACCATGATCATGAAAACAATGACGGCAATAATGATTTCCATCATATTTAAAGTCGTAAAGTACGGTATATAGATAGCGAAATCATCCGCACTGGAAGCCAGTACAATGAAAGTGACCGTTATGAATAATTGATTGAATCTGCCTGAAGAGAAAAGGGAGAGAATGTTGCCTTCATCTTCGTCTTCTTCACCTTGAATCCATATTTTTATACCCAGGTAAAGCGGCAGCAGTCCAAGCAGTCCGATTATCCATTGTTGGGGAACTAGATTAGCAACGCCCAATGACACCAGAAGACTCGCGAGTATAATAATGACTGTCCCAATATATTGTCCAATCCAGATATGTTTTATTTGATTACTCTTTTTGATTTGCGAAAACAGAAGAATCAATATGACGAGATAGTCGATTCCTGTCGCTACATAGATGGCAGCAGCTGTAAATGCCGTTATAATCATTTTTCCAACTCCAATATTTCGACATCAGTACTTTTATTTATCTGGGAAGAACCCAAGCTTAATTCATCTTCCTTCACACGCATAAGCCTCAAACCATTCAAGGCCACCACTAAAGTGGCACCCATGTCCGAGAGAATCGCAATCCATAGTGTCAGCCATCCTGGGATGACCAACAATAGAGCAATCAGTTTGATTCCAATGGCAAAAGCGATATTCGCTTTGATGATGTTCAATGTTTTACGGCTAAGTTTGATGGTAAAGGGCAGTTTCCTCAGGTCATCGCCCATTAAAGCGACATCCGCTGTTTCAAGAGCGGTATCTGTACCGGCGCCACCCATAGCGATACCAACGGTGGAAGCTGCCAGCGCCGGGGCGTCATTGACCCCATCGCCGACCATGCCTACATGACGATAATCAGTTTTTAGTTGCTTGATTACGTCTAGTTTATCCTGCGGGAGTAATTCAGATTGAATATCTGTGACACCGACATGTGAACCAATCGCACGGGCAGTACTATGATTATCCCCCGTAAGCATGACTGTTTTTTCGATGCCTGCCTGATGCAGCTTCTGGATTACCGCTTTACTTGATTCGCGGACTTCATCCGCGACTGCAATGATTGCCTGAACTGTATTTTTCGTTCCTGCAACCATAACGGTCTTACCTTGTTCTTGAAGTGTTTTGACATCACTTTTAATTGAATCATTGAAATTAGCTGCCTCTATCTCTTCAAATAATGCCGGGCTGCCAACGTAATACATTTCATTATTGATTTTGCCCCGTATCCCTTTGCCTGTAATGGAAGAAAAGTCTTCGACAAAAATATCAGAATAAGGAAGGTTATAACTGTCTGCCTTCTTTATAATCGCGGATGCCAATGGATGCTGGGAACGATCTTCCAATGCTGTGATGACTGCCAGCATTTCCTTTTCATCAATTGCATTGTCGATTAAACGATAATCAGTTACAACCGGGACGCCTTTTGTGAGTGTGCCGGTCTTATCAAATGCAATGGCCTTTAATCCACCCATTTCTTCGAGGTAGACCCCGCCTTTTACAAGGACTCCCTTCTTGGCAGCATTTCCGATTGCCGAAACAATCGCTATCGGCGTGGAAATTACCAATGCACATGGACAACCTACAACGAGAACCGCTAACCCTTGATACACCCAAGTGGACCAGCTCGCACCGAAAAATAACGGGGGTACAATCGCAACCAGCACTGCGACACCCATAATGGCAGGCGTATAATATTTTGCAAATTTATCAACGAATGCCTGGGCAGGAGCACGCTCACCTTGTGCTTCTTCCACCAGATGAATGATTTTGGCAATGGTCGTATCTTCAACCAATTTAGTGATTTTAACTTCCAGTAAGCCTTCTTCGTTCAGTGTCCCTGCAAATACTTCATCATCGATCGATTTTTCAACCGGCACTGATTCACCTGTGATTGCTGCCTGGTTGATTGCAGAGTAGCCATTGACAATTACGCCGTCCATAGCAATTTTCTGTCCAGGCTTAACAATCATGATATCGCCCACAGCAATATCATTGACGTGCACTGTCATTTCCTGTCCGTTGCGTCTGACAAGTGCCTCTTTAGGAGCAATATCCATCAATGAACTGATGGATTGCCTTGCTCGATCCATCGAGAAACGCTCCAACGCTTCGCTGATGGCAAACAAGATGACAACAATGGCGACCTCGGCCCATTCTCCGATGATGACACCGCCAATCACTGCGACTGTCATCAGGGTTCGCATATCAAATTCAAACCGGACTAAATTCTGGAGACCCGTTTTCAGCATTGAAGCCCCTCCGACAATCATGGAAGTGATGAACAGCAGTGGTGTAAGAATATTGTCATCACCATTCACCAACATTGAAATGAAGCCAAAAGCGATAAACAGTAGCGAATAGAGCAGAGTGCTGTGCTTTTTATAAAATGGAATGGTTACTTCCTTTTCTTTTTTGTCTTGTCCACTTTCTTCCCGGGATTTCTCAGGCACCACTTTGAGGTTTTCAAACGCCCCTGCTTCTTCCAGTTCCTCAACCGTTGCAGAACCATATACAGAAATTTTTGATGCGCCAAAATTCACCTTCGCATCTTGAACTTCAGGTAGTTTCTTCACATTATTCTCAAATTTCCCTGCACAGTTCGCACAGGAAAACCCCTGAACACGGTAAACTTTTTTTTCTTTATTTACTTCTGGTTGCGTTTGACGCATAGACTTTTCAGGCACCACTTTGAGGTTTTCAAATGCCCCTGCTTCTTCCAGTTCCTCAACCGTTGCAGAACCATATACAGAAATTTTTGATGCGCCAAAATTCACCTTCGCATCTTGAACTTCAGGTAGTTTCTTCACATTGCGCTCAAATTTCCCTGCACAGTTCGCACAGGAAAACCCCTGAACACGGTAAACTTTTTTTTCTTCTTCAGTCAGCTCTGCAATCCCTTCAGACATTGGTTATCACTTCTTTCCTATGTATTAATGCAATCGTCATGATTTCTTTAATATGCTGATCTTCCAGTGAATAGAACGCGAGTTTCCCTTCTTTCCTGAATGTAACGATGCCTTCTTTGTAGAGCGTGCGTAAATGATGAGATGCATTTGCTACAGTCACACCGAGTATATTTGCGATATCACAGACGCATAATTCCTCTTCCTTGCATAAGGAATAGGTGATTTTTGCCCTATTCACATCGGCAATAGCCTTAAGCATCTGTGATATACCGGCAATATCTACAGTTTGTAAATTCTCTTGCATCCGGTTAACCTTTTCTTCGTCATAACAAAAAACTTCACATGTTTCTTTCTTATTCATACATACACCTCATCATTCAAATATTTGTTTGAATATAGCATAACATCTTGTTTTTCTTTATTCAAGCAGACGTTTGAATAATAATGAATTTGTATAAGTTTTTCTCGACATAGAAAGAATTTTCTGAAATAAAGCTGAAAGAAATTACGATATCGTAAGTGAACTTTATTGTGATAAATAATTTATTCGTTCTTAAAAGCACACTTTCACGAAGGCTTAGAAAACAACTAAAAACAATCAAAAATAAAGTTCATAAATATCTCAAAACACTTTACGAACGTTCGTTGTTTTAACTACACTTTTACGAACGCTTTTGAGGTATAATTTGAGAAAAGAAACGATTTACCAGGTGAATTATGGAGTATCGTAAATTTGGTTACATTCGTGTCAGCATCACAGATCAAAGTGAAGGGCGTCAATTGGAATCCATGAAAAAAATGGGCGTCATAGAACGTGATATCTATCTAGACAAGCAAAGTGGAAAGAATTTTGAACGAGCGAATTATCAGCTGCTTAAACGAGTTATTCGTAAAGGTGATATTTTATATATCCATTCGCTTGATCGGTTTGGTCGGAATACAGAAGAAATTCTTCAAGAATGGAATGATCTTACGAAAAATATTGAGGCTGACATTATGTATTGGATATGCCGCTACTCGATACGACGCAGTATAAAGATAGTATGGGAACATTTATTGCAGATTTAGTTTTGCAGATTCTCTCCTGGATGGCTGAAGAGGAACGAGAACGCATCCGGAAACGGCAGCGCGAAGGAATTGACTTGGCCTTACGTAATGGTATTTAGTTTGGTAGGCCGCCCGTTTCTATTTCAGGGATACCGCCAACATTTCGGAAATTTTGTACGTTAAGGGAATTTCAACCTAAAAAAGTCGAATTCCTGTACGCTAAGGAACCGACTTTTTTAGATTGGCTTTCTCAATTATAGCCACCGGATAGTTTGAGTGTATTTTCTTCACATAGTTAAGCTACTATAAATAAGAGCTTACCCTGCACAACAAGATAATTTTGATACATCTTTATCAAATGTAAGTGCAGCTAATTTTAATCCTTCTGCCATTGTTAAATATGGTGCAAGGATTTCTTTTAAATCATCTACGGTTAAACCAAACTTAACGGCTAAAGTCGCTGCATAAATCACTTCACCTGCATTTTCAGATACAACATGAACCCCTAACATTTTCAATGTTTTCGAATCAGCAATAAGCTTAAAAACACCTGTTGTTTCATGATTTACTATCGCTCTTGGAACAGCATCTAAAGGCAATACGGAGGTTTTGACCTCATAGCCTTTTTCTTTTGCTTGTTCTTCTGTTAAGCCTACTGTTGCTACCCCTGGATTTGTAAATGTCACGCCGGGAACCACTGATAAATCTAGTTTTTTATTTAATCCACCGATTGCATTATCGGCAACAATTCCACCTTCATATGCTGCTAGATAGACAAATTGAGGCCCTAATGTAACATCTCCTGCCGCATAAATCTTTTCATTACTTGTTCTAGCATAATCATTTATCAGTATTTCTTTTCGTTTTCCGACTTTAACCCCAGCTGCATTTAAATTCAACGTATCCGTATTTGGTTTTCTTCCTGTTGCAACAAGCAGCTGCTCTGATTCAATCACTTTTTTCTTGCCATCTACTGTAACATGAACCTTCTTTATCTCTCCAGATTGTTCTACACGCTCAAAAGTTGCCCCTTTTACAAGGTTTATTCCTTGTTCAATTAAAGCTTTTTCTACTACTTCAGAAATCTCTGGGTCATACTCTTTTAACAGTCGCTCACTTCTTTGCATAAGCGTTACTTCTGAACCTAAGTTATGAAACAATTGGCCAAGCTCCATTCCGATATATCCTGAACCGATCACCGTTAATCGTTTAGGTACCTTTTTTATTTCAAGGAGCGTTGTACTTGTTAAATACTCCACTTCTTCAAGTCCTGAAATCGGCGGGAGAGAAGGAGATGCACCCGTTGCAATTAAAAAGCGTTTTGCGGAAAGTTTCTCCCCATTGACTTCAACCGTCTGTTCATCAGTAAATTTTGCTTCACCTACAATTAAGTCAATTCCATATTCATCAATTAGATCCACATATTTTTGATTGCGAAGCTCACTCACTAATTCATCTTTTTGCTTGATTAAGGGTGCTAATTCCACTTCTCCAGCAGATGTTTGTAATCCCGTAAATGGATTTACTTTTGCTAAATGATTAATTTCTCCAGCCCTAAGAAGTGTTTTTGATGGAACACAGCCAATGTTTACACATGTTCCGCCAACGGTTCCACGCTCAATCATGGCTACTTTTGCCCCGTATTCAATCGCTTTGATCGCAGCTGAAAAAGCCGAACCACCGGAACCAATGATAAGTAAGTCATAATCGCCTTCATTACCTAACACCACATTTTCTTGTGATGATATTTCTTCTATTTCTCCAGGTTGATATTTCGCCTCATCAATAGCCTTTTTTGCACTTTCAATCCCAATATCATCGGGTAATTCAAATAATACTTCACCGTGACGAAAACTAGCTTCTACATTCTTGGCACCAATATTTTCAAGTGCAACTGCTACATGTTCTTCACAACCCATACAAGTCATGCCACTAACTTTCATACTGATTTTCTTAGTCATTTTTTAACACTCCTTTTAATTATCGAAATATGCCACCCGGACCAATCCCCCAATAATAAGAAATATAAATTCCTGAAATTAAAATAACAATGGAGGAAATAAATTGGATCATTGCCATATTTTTAGAAAGTAATTGTTGGACATATCTTTTTGAAATCAAAGAAACAATGGTTATGGAAGTAACGACAACACCCATACCGATTGAGTACACAATAAATTTAAGTATAACCATCAATAACGAATTATCTTGCATAGATTCAGTGAGTACAAATAAAAAGGCTGGCAACGTACAACTTAATGATGTGATTCCATAAGCAATACCATAGAAATAAACTGATCGTTTACCCTGTTTAATATTAACTCTTAAAGGTAGAGAAACTTTTTTTCCAAGCAACATCCCTAGTCCCAAAAGAAAGATAAGTACGCCCATTAGAAATGACCAAATTGGAAAAACATTGATTAAAGCTCTACCTAATAACGATAATAGAAAACCGGCTATCACAAAAATAGTTAGAAATCCCAACGTCATAGACAATCCTAACCATAGCCCCTTTGAGATTGTCCTTATTAAGGAACGCCTTGTTTCAACCTCTCCTTCACCAATTAAATAACTAATATATGAAGGCAACATAACAATCCCGCAAGGATTAAACGCAGCAACTATTCCTGCTGAAAAAATAAATATAAAGGGAAACGTCATGAACTACTCACTCCAATACGTGTTAGTTCCTTTTGTAAATCATCGAAGGAAGGGTTAACCGCGTGATATATAACTTCTTGATTGCTATCTATTAAAAAAACTTCTTCCAATTGTTTTACTTTATACTTTTTAGTGAGTTCATATTCTTTATCGATTAAATGTGTCCATTCTCCACCATATTGACGTTGGAAATCCTTTAAATCTTGTTCTGTATCTTGTAGGGGATCCATATCAACAGTTATAAGTTGAACATTGTTCCCATATTTATTATGAATCTGTTTAAATACCTTTTCCCCTGCTACACAAGTCGGACACCAAGATGCCATGAAATAAATGAGTGTTGGCTTCTCGGAACTTATTGGTTGTGTTTTTTCATTGTTTATCGTGTTGGTTCCATTGGATATTCCACATGCTGAGAGGCTTACAATAATGAGAGCTGATAATAAAATCTTTTAAAGAACAATATTGATTTCAAATCACTCCCCCCCTTTTTCTTCTGTTTCACTGAATTTAGAATGGCAACAATCCGACTGACATGTATTACGACTACCTCTTCTTTTTACCAACATAATCAGTCCGACAATTAACAAAACAGCACCAAATATCCAAACTTGTTTTCCTATTAAGAAAGCACCCATAGAACTCAATCCAATTGCAATTAAAATGATTGGTAAAGCGCAACATAGAACCAACAATGCTGGTATTCCTAAAAACAATAATTTATCATTATCCTTTACATTTTTTCGCTTTTGTACAGTCAATTTACATCACCTGCTAAAAAGTTGATTTTAACCCTCAAACATTTTCTCAATAATAGGGCAAGAATATAAATATTCTTCATTCGGACAACATTCTTTTAAATCATTCAACATATTCTCAACACGCATTAAATCTCTAATTTGTTGTTGTACTTCATCAACTTTTTGAGAAACGAACTCATACATATCCGAACACCGCACATCATCCTTATCTACAACACCAAGCAACTTGTGGATTTCACTTAAAGAAAAACCAAGCTCTTGCATCCGTTTAATAAACCATACACGCTTAACATCATCATCTGAATATATCCGATAACCAGCTTTCGTTCGGGAAGGTTCTTGTAATAAATTTTTTTGTTCGTAATATCTAATCGTCTCTTTATTTACCCCACATTTTTCTGCAAATGCAGTAATACGATAACTCACATAGTTCACCTCTAAATAATAATAAACCGCGTACCATAGTACGCGGTCAAGTATAATACATTTTTCTTCTTCAAGTGTCTTGCTTGTACTTTAAGGGAGCCTATCAACTCCACTTGGTTATTATTGTGATCTACTCAAACATTATAGTCAAATGACCATTTGATTGTATTTGTTATTCCTTTAAATAGTGACATAAATGAACCCGTCGGGAAAATAAGCTTTGTAAATCTGCATTTTCCTGATAGGATTACAGCTAACGAGGCCGGTTCCTTTCAATGAAGAGGGAAATTTTTTATAATAACTATTGACCCTGTACCATGATACAGGGTGCATAATATAAATGAGGAGGGAATGAAATGAAAGGTTTGACTAGAGTCTAAATAGACAAAAAAACTACGGTAGATCCTGATTGTGACTTTGTACTGATTTTAAGATTAAGCTTGCACAATATAATACAAATATATATCACATTTAATAATAAATATACTTGATACGAGAATGATTATAAGAGCTTCAAGTGAGTAATATCTTGTCTAAGTATTTTAACTGCTCTTAAAATCGTCCTATTAAAATAGATAAATCATATATATCGTGTAAAATTGAAGATTTTAAAAATATCTCGAATATGCCCAATATTCGAGATATTTCTATGTCATTAACTATCTAGTAAGTACAAATGAAAATACCATAAATTTTATTGTTAGATAAAGCTGAAAGAAGAACAATTAAATTAAAAAAGTGTGCAGTTTCTGTGGAGTTTATCAATATCGGTTTATATGAAAAATAAATGGGAATTTAATCTGTGTAAGGGATTTAAAATTCATAGGAGGAATTTATAAATGGCTCATGAACAACATCAACAACTGATTCAAACATTACACGAATGTCTTGAAGCATGTAACCATTGCTATGATGCCTGTTTGAAAGAAGAAGATGTAAAAATGATGACAGAATGTATCCGTCTCGACCGTGAATGTGCAGATATTTGTGCATTTTTAGAACAATCTCTAACAAGAAATTCACCATTTTCTTCTGATTTGGCAGCAGTATGTGCCAAGGTATGTGAAGCATGCGGAAATGAATGTAAAAAACATGAACATGACCATTGTCAAAAATGTGCAGAGGCATGTTTCAAGTGTGCAGAAGCTTGTAAAGAAATTGCTTAAACAAGAATCAATTATAAAAGAAGTGACACACTTTAAATTTATCAGTGTGCCACTTCTTTAATTTTATTTATATATAAGAAGATACGACAAATATTAAAAGAACCAGTCAGCATTGATTCATCGATTTGCGATTTCCCTTTAACAATCTTTCCATCCAACGGGATCTTTTCTCCCGGTTTCACCAGGAGCAGATCCCCTGCCTGGATATGATCAACCTGCACTTCTTCCGTCTCACCATTCTCAGTAATACGGTTTGCTGTATTCGGCATTAGGGATGCAAGTGACTCCAGGGCTTTGGATGCATTATTGATGGATCGCATTTCAATCCAATGGCCCATAAGCATAATCAGTACCAGGGTTGCCAGTTCCCAGAAAAAAGCTACTCTCCATTAAACCCGAATACGACAGCCATACTGTAGAAGAATGCAATGGAGATGGCCATGGCAATCAGTGTCATCATCCCAGGCTCTCTATTTTTCAATTCATCGAAAGCACCTTTAAGGAAAGGCCAGCCAACATAGAAATAAACGAATGTGGACAGGGCGACTAGAATATAGATATCCCCTGTAAAGCTCCAATCGACTCCCATGAAATCCTGGATCATCGGAGACAGGAGCAGGATGGGAATGGTGAATATTAGAACAACAAAAAACTTATTCCGGAAGTCCGTCACCATATATCCGTGATGGTCATGTGCACCGTCCCCATGGTTATCGTGATCATGTTCCTCATGAGACCCATTATGACTTTTGTGGTCATGATGGATATTCTCTTCCTGACTATGATGATTGCGATTTTCCTCCTGGTCAGAATGTGGCTCTTTTTTGTGATGATCCATTCTATCATTCCCTAGTGTTATATCTTACCCCTGCGGGGTATGATAGACAACTAAATGATTCCAAATATTGAATATAAAAAATCTCCAAACACCTTGAAAGTGTTCAGAGATTCAAACAGTAATACTACTTCAGTTGCAAGTCTGTCAAACAAGTACTATCCCCTTCAAAAGTGGAAAAAGTATACTCAGTATATTTATTTTGATAACTAATTTCTATGGTATATTGTTTATCTCTGGGTAACCAGAAATCCATAAAACCATTTTCAAGCGTTGTCACTGTTTCGTCAAAATGGGCCTTACCTTGTTCATCTGTAATCCTTACATCCATCTCTTCATCTACCATCTCACTCTGACATCCAGTCAGACTATGGAATTCACATGGATGCGTATATGTAAGATAAGGCGCTACCGATATAAAAAACTCATCTTCGGGAAGATTATAGATATCTTCCTCTACCCCGTCCTGAACAACAAGGGTTTCATCATTTATTGTTGCCGATTCTACGATATTACTGTCACTCAGCTGTGATACGAATTCTTTAATATTTGTTTCATTTGATGCTGAATCATTGCCACACCCGGCTAGAATCATTGTTAAACACAGTAAAGCTGGCATTAAATATCTTTTCATTTAGATACCTCCCATTGTTTAATTATATCAAACGTATTCAAGTACGTTTTTTGAAATTATAACAATTATATGTATGGAAAAATAAAAGTGCAGAGCTTTGCAACGTAAACATGCAGGGTCCTGCACTGATTTAATTGGTGCAGATAATAAAAAAAACTTGCCAGTCACCCCAAGTCCCTCTACCGTTATTGGTGTCGAATCAATAACACAGTGGAGGTTGGAAGGATGCTAGCAATGTCCGATATTAATTGTATCAAATACTTAAGAAACACTAAAAGACTATCCATATCAGAAATACAGAAAACGCTGGGCATCAACTGGCGTACAGCTAAGAAATATGCGGATGAGGATCAATTACCTGAACCAAAACGCAACAGAAAAACTGGAATGATGTATGAAAAAAAATGAGGAGAGATTATCGTATTGCGGGTGTTACTTGACCAGTTCCATATAATTCCTCCTGCTCGATAATATTTTCTATTATTGTTTTTCGTAAAAAAGCTGAGATACCCTAAGTAGGATCTCAGCTTTATATTACTTCCCTATAAACAAGAAAACATTACTAATATTTATGCTTTATTAACGCTCTCTTCTTTTAAATCTTTTGCAATACCTATTCCTGTATATCCTAATATAATTGCAAATATAAATCCAACGTAACAAAGTACCGCCCATGGAGCGTAACTCAGAGTTGGTATTCCCAATGTACCTGCCATGAATACACCAGCTGACGACCACGGAACTAGAGGTACAATTACAGTCCCGGAATCTTCAAGTGTACGTGATAAGTTTTTTGCTGCGAGACCTTTTAATTTATATGTGTCTTTGTACATCTCCCCGGGCACGATAATAGACAAATAAGAGTTACCAGTCACCAATGCCATCGTTAAACAAGATAAGACTGTTGTTAAAATTAAATCTCCTGTATTTTTAACAAACTTCAGTAGGTACTCAATAATCACTTCTAAAGCTCCCGATTTTGTCATTATACCGGCAAATGCAAAAGCAGAAAATGCTATAAGGATGACACTAGTCATTGATTGCATACCACCTTGATGGACTAAATCTAATACCTCTGGTATAACCATGGCAGCATCAAATCCACTTTTATTAACCATGCTTACATCAAAACCGGTAACCGCAGAAGCGAAGGCATCCTTTAAAGTAAACCCTTGTATAAAGATTCCTAAAATAGCAGCTATTATTGAAGAGAAAATAATAACCGGTAATGTTGGGTATTTTTTAATCGCTCCCAATAAAATAATTATCGGAGGAAATAATAAAAGTAAATTCCAATCAAACATAGTACTTAGTGTTGTCAACATTGTAGTCATCGTTTCAGGTGTTGCAACTTCATTATTCGAAACACTTAAACCCGCAATCAGATATATAATCATTGATACAATAGCTGCCGGTACAGTAGTCCACAACATATGTTTAATATGTTCATAGAGTTCACTTCCGGCAGCTATAGGCGCCAGGTTTGTAGTATCAGATAATGGAGATAATTTATCACCAAAATATGCACCGGCAACTATAGCACCAGCGGTGGCTGGGAGGTTAGCTTCCAGTCCGGTAGCAATACCCATTAATGCTACTCCGACAGTCCCAACGGATCCCCACGAAGTACCTGTAACGATTGAAATAATTGCTGATACTACAAAAGCAATAAGAACAATAAATGTTGGATTAATCAATTCTAAACCATAATATATTAACATTGGAATAGTACCGGATATCACCCAGGTCCCAATTAAAATACCTATTGATATTAAAATTAATATTGCCGGCATTGCTAGACTTACTTTCTCCTGAATCCCTTCCATCATGTCAGACCATGAAAACCCAAGACGAAGTGCAATAAAGCCAGCATAAACTGATGATAATATAAGTAACGGTTCAGGGTTTAACCCGAAGACCCCAAAACCAATTGCTAATAATAACAGCATTACTACAATTGGTGAAAATGCTTCAAATAAATTAGGTTTTCTTGTCATAATATTTAGTCTCCTTTGTTTTCCCCTGTGTTATTCAAACGTTCCTTTAACTATTATCTCTCCTTCTTCAATCATATGTGTACCTTTGGCAAATACATGACGGATATCAAAAGTATCTTTGGATAATAGTAATAAATCGGCATCTTTACCTGAAGCAATTGATCCTTTATTTTCCAGCTTTAGCGCAGTTGCAGTGTTAACTGTAACAAGTTTCAATACTTCTTCAAACGTCAATTTTTCATCCTTAATCGTCTCGATAACCTGTTCAAATAATGTCCGGGTACTCGCAACTCCAAGACCCATCAATTCACCTCTCGCATTAAATCGAGGTAAGCTACCATTACCATCTGAGGATAATGTAAGCTTGTTTAAATCACCTTTGTGTTCTTTGTAATATGCAACCCACTTATACGTTGAGTCATCTGCTGTAATATCTACAAAAGAACCGCGTGATGCCAATTTGATTGCATCATTAAAAAGTTCTTTACTTCTTGTTATGTGAGTCACATGCAGATTTGATGCCGGCAATTCATATTCATCTAACAACTGATGCAAAATAGATAAATAAGCTTTCCCAGGTCCTGTATGAAAATGAGTAATTCCTGCTTTTCCGCTCAGCATCCCCCCAACTCTTGTTTGTCCTACAATTTTTGCAAGTTCATGGACACTTGGCTGTCCTGATCGAGAATCGGATATCGCAATTTCTGCTGTTCCAATAACTTTATCTATTAAAATGGCATCATCTTTTACATTACCTGTTATGGTCGGTGTAGGAACATCGTAATTTCCTGTATAAATATATGTAGATACGCCTTCAATCTCCAGCCCTCGCGCTTTAGCTAGTAAAGACGTAAGATGTCGTGTCGTTCCATCTGTGCCAATCAGTCCTGCTACAGTAGTAATCCCTGATTTTAATAAGTCACTTAATTGTATTTCCGGTGTACGGGTTGCAAACCCGCCTTCACCACCACCTCCCAGTAAGTGAACATGAGGATCTATAAATCCTGGTGTAACTATTGTTCCTACAGCATCAATCACATTAAATTCCACACCAAATTGTTCCAAAACACCCTCATTAAACTCGCCAACTTTTGCTATTTTATTATTTAATAATAAAATAGACTGCTCTCCTAAATACTTCGGTGAATATACCTCAGCATTTTTGATTAATGTAATCATTAAAACATCCTCTCATAAATTATTAGAAAATTGCAAATATGCTTTTATATTACCGTAACATTTAGATATAGTCAATTACATAATAAAAACTCCCCTTAAGTTGGACCTAAATCTAACTTAAGAGGAACATATCATGTTGGGACGTCCCATGTAGCATAAGAACTTAAATGTTTGTTCAAAGATTCTAAAGCAGTTCTTCTACGAACTTTAAGCTGTTCTCTTACATTTTCAAGATGCTGATCATATAATTCACTGGATAACCACTCCGTTGCAAAGCTCTGCATTTTTATTTTCCATACACACTAATTACTATTAATAACCATCTTAACTTCAAAAAAATATTCTTTTTAATGCATGAAAAAGATCGTGCTGAAAATCAGCACGATCCTTTACTAGTTAACTGCAACACGAGCACCCGGATCCTTCTTCTTCAATAGGCTCCTCTTTAACCTCGTATCCTATATTTTTAATAGCACCTTTAATCTCTCCTAAATCAATCGTACTTTCATTAAAAACTACATTTACTTTGCCTTCAGAAAGTTGGACTTTGACTGATTCAAGGCTATTTAATTTACCACATTTCCTTCTAGGGGTAGGATAATTACCAACTATACTGAAAAAATTTATTGATTTTCTTCATTTAATTTTTTAACATACTCACTATTTCATTTTTATTATTCTCAAAACCAATAAAATATTTGACCAGCTTTTTTTGCCGAATAATCTTTTTTATAAAAATCAAACATTGCAACAATTCGATTGCCAGGTATCTCCTTTAAATCTTCCTCTAAGCTAAGATTTTTGCTTACATCTTGATCAGCATAGTGGATTCTATTAGAATTTAAATATTTTTTCGCATCCTCGCAGTCTGGACATGTGAGTCTAGTGTATAATTCGAGCTCAAATTTATCTTCCACTTTAATTTCTTCTTCCTATTAAACAGCAGACAGTTTAAATCGTTTCAAGCGTAAAGCATTTGATAATACTGAAACAGAGCTTAAGGCCATTGCAGCTCCAGCAACCATTGGGTTTAACAATAGTCCACCAAGGTGATAGAAAATACCCATGGCAAACGGAATACCCAATACGTTATATCCAAATGCCCAAAATAAGTTTTGTTTGATATTTCGGATAGTAGACTTACTTACAAACTAGTTATTTATAATTATCCTGTAAATTTAGTCTACGCTAAACTATCTGATTAATTAAATTCATTCAAAGACACCCCTGCATAAAACCAATTTGTAGAATAAGGAAGTATTAAGAAACTCCTCTTCTCAAAAACGTATGTTTTTGAGACGTTTATAAACTTATAGCTTTTACGCTTAAATACTAGGATTTATAGTCTCTAAAGATTGCTCAAAATCTAAGTGTCATATCCCTACATTTATGATATATAGTAACAACTTTAACTGTATATTATAAGCAGATCCTAAATAGACAACACTAGAGTGTCTCCTTCACCGATGAATTGCATATATTTTAAATACTATTTTGCACATACTACTTTAGAACCCAGCTTGTCTTCTTACGAAGACAAGCTGGGTTCTTTAATTATAATGCAAATTATCGTCTGAATTAGTGCAGAATAATTACGAAAGTGACAATTGCCTTTTTAGTGTATGATATACTCCCCTTAAAGTAGTTTAGTGTTTTAAGTACTTACTTTAGGGAAGCATATCAGATGAGGAAGTCCGTGGGTTTTTATTGTTAGAACAAAATTAATAGGAGGCATATAAATGACTATCGATTACGAAAATAGAAAAGATAAACTGTTCAACCAGCTGGGGGATGAAACAATCGACCTGGTATTGATCACCGATCCATCAAACATTTATTACATGACTGGTTTTTATGCACACCCACATGAACGATACATGTCCCTGATTATCGACAGAGAAAATAAAGAAACGTTCTTATTCCTGCCGGCGCTCGACAGAGAAATTGCTGCAGCCACAGCAAAAGTAGACAATATAATTCCGATTTCAGATGAGGAAGATCCATTTTCAATTATCAAGAACAATATTAAAAACGTTGTTGGAACTATAGGTATTGAAATGAACGTCGTCACTGTTTCTCATCAGAATGGGCTATTGGCCTCCTTCCCAAGTGTGGATTTCATCAATATTCAACCACACATTAATAAACTTCGAACGATTAAAAGCCGTGAAGAAATTAATGGATTAAAAGAAGCTGTTAATATTATTGAGAAGGTCTTGGATGAAGGGCTTAAAACGATAAAAGAAGGAATGACAGAAGCAGAGCTGGTTGCAGAATTTGAATACCTGATGAAAAAATTCGGTGCCGCAGGACCCTCGTTTTCGACCATGGTACTTGCCGGTGAAAAAGCAGCGCTGCCTCACGGTTCGCCGGGTGATAAAAAACTGCAGAACGGCGATTTCCTGCTTATTGATTTTGGCGTCATCACCAGGGACAGATATTGTTCTGATATTACGAGAACATTCATTATCGGAGAAGCTACTGATAAGCAAAAAGAAATTTACGATATAGTCAAAGCTTCTACCCAAGCAGGCGTGGATGCAGTAAAAGCAGGTGTTCCTTTAAAGGAATTTGATATCGCCGCAAGAAATGTCATTGAAAAAAGCGGCTATGGGGATTACTTCAATAACCGTGTCGGACATGGTCTCGGTATAGAAGTACATGAAGCCCCTTCTATCCATCATCTGAATGAAGATCCAGCTGAAAAGGGGATGCTGTTTACGATTGAGCCCGGAATTTATATACCGGGATATGGCGGAGTCAGGATTGAAGAAGAAGTCTATATCGATGAGAACGGAGAAGCCGAGGTACTGACAAATTATCCGAGAGATTTAAAAATTATAGAAATTTGACGTACTAAAATTAATACGCTCCTTTCAAGACTTACTTAAAAGTGAAATCTTGGAAGGAGCGTATATTCTTTAATTTTTATCCTTTAATTTTATGCTTACATAAGATACAGTTCCGGATACTATTAGAGATTGGACAGCCCTAATAACAAATATAATCACATACTCAGTTATATAACCCGTAAGATATCTAATAAATTTGAAAGTGTAGCATACCAATTCCATCCTTTAACATCTTCTCATTTTTGGTTTCTAATGAAAAAGAAATCTACAATAATTGCTGGATATATTACTGACATTACTAGTAAAAATTCAGTAAAGTAATTGAGTGCTCTTCCTACTGTTAGAATAACACCCAGAAGCGAACCAGTAAGAGTTAAAGTTTCTCTTACTCTATTTTAAACATATTCGAAGCCGTGAACCCAATTGAATAGATAGCTACTATTTGATTAATCCATAAAGCTATCCATAAGATGAAGAATCTCCAAGATGGAATTCCTAAGTCTTTCATAACAGCGACTATATTCGTTCTTCCCATACTTACAGACATTAATGCGCCCGTTGCAAAGAATAATAGACTTATAATAACAATGCTAAGGGAATTAATGCTTGGTCTTTTATTTTAGGTTTTGAATACCTGGTGTAATCAGATGCAATTCGCTATTGAGTGACATTTTCACCAATCACAAGGCTGATTGGACCAAAAAAGTTATAGAGGGTTTCGACTATATTTCCCAGTCACTGTTGGAAAATCAATTAAGAGCGGTTGAAGAGAATATGATTTATCTTTCCCAAAAACAAGATCATTATTTGACGACCTATCAGTGATGTCACTGGCGCTGTGATTCTCTTAAAAGTCGGTGGCTTTAACCGTTCTGAGCGTCCTAAGCAACTGGTCGCCCCTGTACACCAATCGAGTGATTTCACCAGCTCACGAATCCGAATATCGAAACCAAGCTCCCCGTATCTCAGACTGGGCATTTTCCAAGTCGCCTTTGTGCCGAGTAATAGAAATCCTACTTGTCGGAGCATTACAAAAAATTCAGAACAAGAGGCAAAACTCATGTCACAGCTGTCGGTGCATTCACTCGCAAGCTCACACATATCATCTTTGCGATAACGAGAGTTCAAAACCACATGTCCCATCTGCCATTGGATGAATAATATCAGCATGCTCACTTTTCCTTGATAAAAAATTAAAAGTGTCAGGCTTATTTGTCATGCTCAATTTTTTACTTCAATTTTTTTTCAATATCTACTCAATAAATCTTGCCGTTTTATAGCCGGTCTTATATTTAAGCCAGTATCATGAGAATTGCGTAAAGGTTGTGCAACTTTTGATAATTATAGCTCTTTTTAGAAAGCTTCTTCAGACTCTCCATCAATCGTTCATTTTACGCTGTATCATTGGTGCAATTAGTAGAATAATGACTCCGAAGATAAGAGATATGACGCCGATTGTTCCAAAATAGATGACTTCTGTTTCTGGTCTGAACAAACGAACAATTTGAGCATTAATCCCTTGTCCGGCTGCATTCGCTAGGAACCAGAGACTCATTGTTTGTGATGCAAATGCAGCTGGTGCAAGTTTTGTTGTTGCTGATAACCCAATTGGTGAGATGAATAACTCCCCTAAAGAGACGAGCAGGAAACTAAAGACGAGCCATAATGGACTTGCCAGCATTTCTGTTCCCCCAATTAAACCTGGAAGCATCATCACTAAGAATGAGAATCCAGCTAAGAATAATCCGATGGAGAACTTTCTCATAGTGGATGGTTGATTATTTCTTAATTTAAGCCACATCCATGCAAATATTGGAGCAAAGATAACAATAAATAGAGCACCTAATGATTGGAACCAAGATGATTGCAAATTAAACCCGGAAAATTGTAAATTCGTACGCTGGTCCGCAAATTGCGCTAAGATAATTGAACCTTGTTCCAAAATCCCGAAAAAGACAACAGCCGCTATAAACAAAGGAATATAAGCAATCAAATTAGATTTTTCTTTTTTATTTGTTTTTGGACTACGATACATGACCGTAAAGTAGATGATCGGGATGATAATTGCCAATGTACTTACCAGAATAGTAAATCCGCCAATTGTTAATGATCCTGTAGTAATCACAATGCCGCCAATGATCAAGATTGCAGTAATGCTGATACCCAGAATCCTATAGCTTCTTTTTTTCTCTTTTGGTGTTAAAGGATTCGGTGCAGTATCCCCGATGCTTCCCATAAATTTGCGCTTTGTGAGGACGTAAGTGACTAAGCCAATTAACATACCAACCGCAGCTACACTGAAGCCAAGGTGAAAATTATATTGCTGGCCAAGTGTGCCGACAATTAATGGAGCTGATAATGCTCCCAAGTTAATTCCTGTATAGAAAATATTAAATCCGGAATCTCTGAGATAATCCTCTTTTGAATATAAATCCCCTACCACAGCGGAGACAGTAGGCTTTAATAACCCTGTACCTGTAACAATCAATGCAAGGGAGACAAATAATGTTGTCAATCCATACACTGGAATTGCTAAGACAGTATGACCAAGCATGATCAGTGTCCCACCATAAAAGATTGTTTTACTTGGACCCAGAATCCTATCTGCAATCCAACCGCCTAAAATACCAGACATGTAAATAAGGGAGCCGTAAATTGCCATGATTGATGTGGCAGTTGCTATATCAAGACCAAGACCACCATCAGAAATCTCATAGTACATATAGAATAATAGAATTGCTCGCATCCCATAATAAGAAAATCTTTCCCAGAATTCAGTAAAGAATAAGGTGAAAAGCCCTCTTGGATGCCCGACAAATTTCTTGTTTGCAGTTTTATTCATTTTGAGTCCTCCTCGTATATTTAAAGATAGTTAGTTTTTAATAACGATAATTGTTATATAGTTCTTTATGTATAAGGATTATGAATCTGATAGAGGTCGCCGTATCCCTCCTGGAAGTCAGATCGTCGCTGCAAAGACTGACCTTTATAGAATAATTTACATGAGCTGAATGATACTCTATTATCGAATATAGAATGAAGTTGAATATCCATAAAGGTTAGAGGAGCGCTCCATCTGATTAATTTCTTTAGGCGGTGTTAATATGTTTTATCTAGATATCGATACTGGTAAACGCCTTCACAAAGTGGGTCTCGTTTAGGTTTCAGGTGACCCGGTTGGTAAAACTTTGGGGTTTACAAACATAAAATTAGGGAGTGAGCAACTTCTGAAATTTATTAAACGACACCAGTTAACACCATATGATGTCGCTGTTAGCATGGAAGCCACTGACCATTATTGGTTGTCGGTATTCTCATTTCTAAAGCATCACAGGATATAATTCTTAAGTTAACAATCTCCACTTGTCTTTAGGTTTCTATTAATAATCATGCTGACATCAAAACTTGTTCCATCCATGTCGACTTAAATCAACTTTTTATGTTTATATTGTTCACCGAGGTTTTAACCTCTCATTGTTCTACCTATAGGACCAGATAAGTGTGTTTGTAGTGGTTTATCTTTAGCATTTCCTAGCAGTCATTACTCCACAATTAGATTGAATTATATATAGATCTCTCTCCCCTATTACTTAACTACGTTTCAAATTGTCCTAAATATTCTTTGTTCCCCCTCCTGTTTTCTGTATACTTTATTTTTTATATACAGTTACTACGTACTAAGAAAATAATATGCCAATTAAGCAATTCCTTATTTAACTCCTATGTAAAAGTATTACGATTTTAATTTTGTAAGAATTTCAATAATATATTATATAATATATTACGTTTTATATATAATTTAAAAGGAACAGCCGAATGTGGTTGCTCCTTTTTTTACTATAAACTTAATCTAATTTTTCCATATTTATTATAACTACTCACTTAACCTTATATTATAGTAGTGAATCGTTGTCGGTGTAATTACCACTCTATTTAATTGTTGGTTAGATAGAGTGGAATAATAATTAGATGACTGTCAATAAAAAAGTAAAAACTCCCAATCTACTGGCTTAGATTGGGAGTTTTCTAATGTATATTCTTAATAATCCTGGTCGCAGTATAAACGAGTTTGTACTATATTATATAGAGTTTTTACTTTCATTAATGACTTTATAAATTGTGGATCTAGATACTCCGACCATCTTAGTAATTTCTTCACCTGAATAGTTTCTACTATTATATAGTGATTTTATCATCTCTTTCTTCTGATCAGATATTGCAGGCCGCCCTCCTATTCTACCTCTTGCTCGTGCTGAATCAAGCCCCTTCTTAGTACGTTCACTTAATAAATTGGCTTCTAATTCTGCAAAAGCACTCATCATAGTAAAAAACATTTTACCCATCGCATCTTTCGTACTGATATCCATATCTATAATTTGCAGATTAATGTTTTCATTATCTAGATAGAGAGATAACTCAATTAGCTGCTTGGTCGTTCTACCTAAGCGGTCTAGTTTTGTAATAACTAACGTATCACCATCTCTCATATAATCTAAACAATTATCCAACTCTGTACGTTTGTATTTCCTTCCGCTTACTTTCTCGGAAAATATGCGTTCACAACCATATGCTTTCAGTACATCAATCTGACTGTCTAAATTCTGTTCCTTTGTACTTACCCTTGCATATCCAATTTTCGCCATAAAAATGCCATCTCCCATTATTCATATATGTAACTTAACAGACAACCACTCATACTTTTTTATTTAAAAGGCTATAAATGATTTCAAAAATGTCTATAAACTCTAATTCTTTAATAATAAATAAACATAGATATTAATACAAGTATAAAAACAATTAAATCAATAAAAATAGCCCTTTTAACGTAAGTACTGTTTTGTGTGTAAAACGGTCGTTATTTAAACTTCTTTTAAATAATTAGTGCTTTCCTTTGACTGAAACCTTCCTGTTCTGCAATGTCTTTAAATTACATTCGTTAATTCTATTATATAAACTTTACATATTAAACAGAGTTGAAGAATAATGAATATGGTCTTTTTTAATATGCCGAAAATTCTTGTGGGTCGATGAGCTATCTTCTTCTTCCTGATAGACATTAGTGACCACAAAAAAGCAACAGATTATTAATCTGCTGCTCCGTTTTACATCTATTATTGTTCATTCATTCTTTTTGCTTTTTTTTTGCTGCGTCTCGCTGCGACCCATACAAACACTGCAAAGATACCAAAGACTAAGATGGCCGAGTATAAGTATCCATTGTTAAATCCGGTTTCGTCAATCACTGAGTACAGTTCTGTTTCCTCTCTGTCCAGCACGACGATATACGAGTTGTCATATGGACGAATCATATCCCCAATCAGCATACCGCTGTATACTTTTCCTTCTTCTTTAGCGGACTGGTCGAACGTCACACTTTGTGTTTCTGTTGTGTTGTTAACGTTCAATATATAATCAACATCGTCCGTATAGTATCTGACTATATATTGGCCGTCTTCGTTCAGCAATGTTTCAGTTTCTGTTTCCGGTTCCTGCATTATCGCATGGTTTCTGTATACCACTGCGATATTCTCAAGGTACTCGACGACTTCTTTGTCACTTCTGAAGTTCATTTGAGGATGGATTTCTGGATAACTGTTACCGTTAAACGCAACTTCAGTACCGTATGTCATCGCACTTGGCCCCCGATAAGCGTACAGGTAATTCGCAAGCTGCTGTATTCTCGTGCCCGGGAACATGTTCTGTTCTGCGGCATGGTACGTGACTCGTTCAGAGAACCAGTGGTCTGCCATAATCAACTGCTCATCTTTAGGGAATTCAGGGATTTCTTTATCCAATCCGCCATAAGTATCCGCAAGATTCGCTCTGAAATTTTCTGATGCTACCGTATCGAAGCCTTCTGCAGATAATTCTGAAGTTGATAAAATTCCGTAAGTCTTAATATCTTCAGGTAAAAATTCAGAAGCATCCAGACCGTTCTGATTTATAAACATGCTGATACCGTCAATATTGTACGTATCGATAAAATTTTGAACCATTGCACGATATGTTTTCTGGTTGTCCGGATTTTGTAGATTAATAATTTCTCTGTCGATATCCTCATAGTAATCCGACTGGATATCGTTAAATACCGGTTCTTCAAGGGCAGTATAGTCGTCAGTCGCTACTGCAGGCATATCCACAACGACTTTTAAATCCAGTTCATGTGCTTCATCAATAAGTGCTTGAAAGTCTTCGGGACTCCCGTAAGCTTCTGACAGTGCACCGTAATCCGTCACGTCATAACCAAGATAATCATCTTCTGCGCGTTCCATTACCGGTGACAGCATCACCGTGTTAAAGCCCATATCTTTAATATATTCAAGATACGGTGAAACACCGTTGAAATCTCCGCCGTAAGGATTATAAGGGTCTCTGTCTGCAGTCACTCCGACGTCGTTGCTGCTGTTATTATTTAAAAAACGGTCAACAGTAATCATATAAATTCTGTCATATGTATTTTCCTCAGCTGATACAGTATTACTGCTGATAAGCGATACTGCTAATATCATGCTGATAAATGCTAATATTCTCTTCATCATTTTACCCTGCCCTTTATTTCATATAATAATAAGTATACTAAACTTCAATTCAATAATTTCCTGTTTCACTAATTGTTCATAAATTTTATTTTAACAGCTCAATTGTTGAATAATTAATATTAGATTTCAAAAAAGCTCCCCCTAAAGCAAACTACTTTAGGGGGAGCTTTTCAGTTCTCTATTAAATCCTAATACGACAGCCATACTGTAAAAGAACGCAACGGATATGGCTACACCGAGCAAAGGTCATCATGCCAGGTGCTCTGTTTATCAATTCATCGTTAATTACACTTTAAAATTAATGATATTGCAACACGTTAATTATTTTATAGATACAACAGTATGACACTATTATCAAATTTATTTTTTAATTTATTAATACTCGCACTGAGATCGATTGCAACGTTTTTATTTATTTCTTATCTTAATGATATTCAAACTTTCTTATTCTTGACTCGTACCTGCACCTTCACCAACCGTTATAGATTTTTTTGGCATTGTATGCATATCTCGGGCTGTTGTGTGGGCATAAATTTCATAAACACCGTCGGATTCAAAAGACACTTCTGCAGTGTAAGAGCCATCCCCATTGTTAGTGGATTCAACCATTGTTGTATCATCATCGTTTCCTTCTAACCAATATTCAAATTTGACTTCATCCGCATCTTCTATTTTTTCATCTCTATCGGTAACAATAGCTTTTAATTCCACTACTTCATCAACTTCAGCCTTTTCTGGGAGTTGAAATTCAACTTCGAGCATTGTAAGTTCATCTGTTTCCTGATTGCTTTCGTTCTCAGTTCCATTGTCACAGGCAGCTAAAAGTCCTATCATTAAAATTAACACTAAAGGTAAAATTTTCTTCATTTCTATAATTCCTTTCATTAAAAACATTGTGATCTTTTGATTCAGTATATTTAAAGGTATAAACGCATAAAGCTTGTTAGCAAGATTTAGCACATTAATTATCCTTACCCTCTGCAAATTAGTCCTCTGAATAGTTTAATACTGTACCAACTGCAACACCGATCAGTAAAGTTCCAATAGCTACTACCCTTATAATTAACACACATTTTTTGATCATATTTTCACTTTCTCAGTAGTATTATTAAAATTATATTTTTGATCTCGTCTACATTGAGCTGTAGAATATCATATATTTTCTATCTCATAACTAGAAGCCCTGGAAATCTCCAAAGTACGGTTGAAGCCAGATGATAATCTGAGTCAATCCATCAAAGTAAAGAAGAATACCCATCAATATCATGATGACTCCACCAACTTTCATGATCGTATTCGAGTATTTCAGCATCCAGCGTGTACGAGATACGAAAAAGCTCAATATAAAGAATGGAATTGCAAAGCCTAGACAGTAGACTATCATTAAAATTAGAGCACTGTTGGGTGTCGTTGCACTCATTGCAAAAATCGCACCGATAATCGGACCATTACACGGTGTCCATCCAGCACCAAATGCTGTACCTATCAAAATTGATCCCACAAATCCTGAAGGTTTGTTTTTGAAATGTACTTTCCTGTCTTTCATAAGAAAATCAAAATTTAGCACGCCAGTAATGACAAGTCCGAAGAAAATAATAAGTATGGAACCCAGTTGTCTGATTAGAGTCGCATGTTCAACCAAAAACCCACCTAAAAATGCTGTACCAAAACCTAATGCTATATAAAACAAGCTGAAGCCCAAAAGAAAGAATAGCGTGTGTAATATCGATCTTACATTAAATTTTTTATTTTCGACTTCGTTATAACTCATTCCTGTTATGTAAGAAATGAAAGCAGGAAAGACAGGAAGCACACAGGGAGAGATAAAACTCAGTACCCCGGCTCCAAATGCCAGTAAAAATGTTATTTCACCGTTCATAAAAAATACCTCGATTCATATTAAATACATAAATTATATCTAAATAATTCATGACATATTTTTAGGAGATTTTATTTTCAATTCTCTTGATACACTGTGCACGTCTTGTTATGGAAATGTACAGATGTCCTAAAAAATTCTCAATTTACGCATATGAATGAAGTCCTGCAACAATTAAGTTAATCGCAATTAAGTTAAAAAGTATCAGTATGAAACCTATCACTGCCAGCCATGCAGATTTTTCTCCTTCATATCCTCTATTCAATCTTAAATGTAAGAAAACAGTATAGAACATAAATGTTATAAAAGCCCAAGTTTCTTTAGGATCCCAACCCCAGAATCTACTCCAAGCTAGTTGTGCCCAAATTCCTGCAAAAAGTATACCACCGAGAGCAAATAATGGGAAACCGATTATTACTGAACGATATCCAACTTCATCCATTAAATTTAAGTCTGCTTTATTTGCAAGAGGCTTAACAAATGCCATCAATCGTTTTCTAAGTATCAGACGAAGTAATCCGTAAACGATGAGTCCTAGAATGATTGACCAAATTACCGTATTTAATGACTGCGAATTGATTACTGGTGGTAAATTAATTCCTGAATGGAAATGATCGACCTGCTCATACTGATTATCTCCAAGATATTCCACCGGTATTGCATCTGCATAGTTAACTAGGCTTGGAAGATAATATTCCGCAATAGTAGTTTCCCCGCGCTGATTATTATACATAAATTCATCACTGTAACCGACTGCGCCTTTCATGACAAGTGTCGTTCCAATATAAACCAGTACAATTACAAGACCGAACATAATCATTTCAAGCATGCGTGCTCTCCATGATTTCTCCTTTTCTGGAATGGCTTTAAGTAAATAAATCAAACCTGCAACAGCACTCATAGATAAAATACCGTATGAGATTGTAACAGTGATTACGTGTATCGCCAGCCAGTTACTCTGCAATGACGGAATTAATGGATTGACATCCGTTGAAAATAAACTGCCGTATGCAATTAACAATAGTGAAACAGGTATCGCAAATAATCCCAAAACTTTCGTTTTATAATAATGATATGTGATTAAATAACCTAAAATTATCATTATTGAAAAAGTTGCAATGAATTCATACATATTGGATACAGGTGCATGTCCTGTCGCCAGCCATCTTAATATGAAATAGCCGATTTGCATAATAAAAGCTATTATAATCATTATAATGGCAATATTTTCTGATTTTTTCTTCCTAGACTTAACGCTTAGAGCAAGTGGTATAAGTGATACTAATAAAATAAAGAATGCTGTGGTAATTAAACCATTACTTATTGATAACATTATTGATTCCATAATTATTTCTCCTCACCAGTGTTTACGTCTTCATTCTTTTCTAAGTCATCTCTATCAAGGATGGAAGAATATCCATTTTCTTCTAAAATGGGGTCGATATCTTTTTTCAATCCAAAATAGTTTTTATTTGTATGCGCACTGATACTAAATCCATCTTCCGTATTAATCCATATACGCCTGTGGTTAATGTAAGACCCAATAAAGAGACCGATTAAAAAGATTACAAAACCAGTTGCTATAAACGGCATAGTTAAATCCTTTTTCAGTGTCAGAACGGTAGCCCAATGGTTTTCATTTTCAACGAACTTCACATTATACTCATTATCTTCAGTGATATTAGTGGAATTCATAATTTGAATTAAACTCAATTCATTGGATTCGCCATTAGAAACTTCAAAAACAAATGCAGGGTTAGTTGCAATCGGAGTTTGTGATATTAAAGTACCATTTTCATCAATTTCTAAAAAGTCCGGTGCATAGGCACGCATACTTATTTCTATACCATCACCGATATCATAAGTTTTTTTTGGATTTTCCAATTCTATTGTAAATGGTTTGCCAACAACTTCATCGTTACTGTTTTCTAGCTGAAAAGTCATGGATTTCATCTGAGAATTATCATAGCTTGCTTGATATATTTCGTACTGATCAAAACGATATGGATGATTTACCCGTACACTATAATCATCAATTTTCTGTAAATCAGGTGTAGCACCGATTACATCCATGTTTTGATTTTCGTAAAAAGTAAAATCTGTCTGATAATTACTGACTACTGTTTCATTAGTACTTTGAAGTGCATCAGCAAGTACCGACCCATCTTCTTCATCATAAATATCAACTATAAATTGGTTGTTTTTAATATAATATTGCCCTTCCTCTACAGGTAATTGTACAGTCTCGCCCTCAAGAATATGTATCAGTTCATCAACGTACATTCCCGGGAAGAATCTTAACATACTGCCGAATAACAAAATAATCAGTCCAGTATGGTTTATGTATGGTCCCCATCTTGAAAGTTTTCCTTTTTCCAACAGGTAATGATTTTGATCTTTTTTTACTTTATAACCTTTACTTTTTAAACCGTCTATAACATTTTTACTATTTTCTGTGTTTTCTTGATGTAAATTTAAACGCTGCCTTCTATAAAATGAAGAATGCTTTTTTGCACGTTGATTTTTTAAAGATTTAAACAATGGTATCCCTCTATCAATACTTGCTGCAATGAGAGATAAAGCAAGCATACCCATTAGTAAAATAAACCACCATGAAGAATATAAATTATGGAAACCAAGTTCAATGAATATTCTTCCTATAGTACCGTAATTTTCTGTATAGTACTGCTGCGGATCGGCACCTACTGGAATAAAGTATTCCTGTGGGAGTATAGTTCCTATAGATGATGCGATTGTGATTATTAATATAATCGATACTCCAACTTTTATTGAAGTAAAGAAAATCCAAATTTTATCAAAAATACTCTTGGAACGAGTTTTTGAACGGATTGCACTACCGTCATAACGCATAAGATCTTTTATTTTCTTTTTATCATAATCTTTATTAATCATTTTTCCACATGATTGACATAACTGAGTTCCTGAGGGATTAACATGATGACATGACTCACATTTTATCTTATTTAATTCCATTAAACTTCATCCTATTCCGAGATTGATTGTTCTATAAAGTTATTAATATCATCTGCAGATAGCTGATATTCTTGTTTTCCAACGACTATGCCGTTTTTGTTGATTGCAATAGTCGTCGGTAACGGACCAACTTGATAAGCTTTAGTTACATGTCTGTTACGATCTAATGCAATTGGAAAACTCATGTCTTCGTCCAAACTAGAGAAAAACTGATTGATTTGCTGTTCATCTTCAGATACATTTACTGCAATAATTTCATAATCATCATGGCCTTCGTTATAGATTTGATTCATTTCTGGCATTTCTTCACGGCAAGGTGCACACCATGTCCCCCAAAAGTTGAGAATTACACCTTTATCTGCATTAACTTCTGATAATTGTATTGTCTCACCGTTCAGTGTTTCAAGTTGAAAATCAATTGCATCATCCCCCACTTGAATTACTTTTGTTTCAGAAGTTAAGTTAAACCAAAGTGTGACAGCTAGTAATATGACAACACTTGATATAATACTTATTCTGAGTATTTTTCTTGTTTGTTTTTTCATATAGCTCATCCTCCGTAATGCATTTCCTTGGTCGAGTATATCATCCAAATAGAAGGACATATTGCCAACATTATGTCAATTAGTGCAATTATCATTTTTCATATAAATTTTATGAGTAAGTTTCGAGAGATGAGTAATAGAAGTTCTTCTTGTAAATCATTGAATGATACAATCAAGGTAAAATAAATTAGGAGGTATTTTTATGAAAGAAAGAAAAAAATCCAAAATTACTGTAATTGTTCTTCTCATTATGATAGTAATCTGTGCAGCTATCCTCATTTTTTTTATTATTCTAGCCTCAAATAATCTTGAAGAAAATCAGAGGAACACTACGGAATCACAACCTTTGATTGAAGAACAGATAAGTTCAAATGATATTCTCCTTTCAGTAACTACAGCTGAATTTAGTGATTTTATATGTCTAACGTGGAAAAATGGAGAGATATTAGCATATAAAATTACTTAATAATTATACTTGCACTGATACAGAAAAATGAGACAAAGAGGAGTGTGTCCCTTAAGGAAAATACTCCTCTTATATTGTAATAAAAGAGGAGTATTATACCTATTGAACTCCTAACATGATTGCCATATACACAGAAATAGACATCAATAAAGAGAATGATGTAGTAAAGAATACAGATTCTTTATATGTTGCGGTATAGACAGTTAATATTAAAAACAAGAAACCCATACCGAACAGTAAATAGTTTTCAACTCCAAGTGATAGAGTCATATTAAATCCACTATTCTGTACTGCATTTTGCATCTCATTTACAATATCTCCGTTATATAAAGCACTGAACAGTGGTGAAGCTCCCTCTGCCCTTACTAGATTATAAACTTGGTGTGGCGGCCAAGACTGGCCCATAAAAGCTGTCAATCCAAATACAATTAAAGCATAAAAACTTTCCATTCTCGCCCATATCAGAGGATTAAATGACTTTTCATGATATCTTTTTCTGAACATGATGCCATTAATCAAAGCAAATAACACAAGTGAAATAATAAATATGTGTTTCAGTAACAGAGTTTGTCCATAATTGGTAATCAGGCTGTTCTGGTATTCTTGAGTAATGGAGGCAGAAGGATCATCATAAGAGTCAATATCAATTTCCATAGTAAAATATCCTGTGACGATTGCTATGAACAGGCATGCAACAGCAACTGGTGTAAACCATTTTAGGAACTGTTTCCAGTTTCTTTTATCTTTTGAAAACCAACTAACTATGAAGAGTATACCTATCCATATTGTTACTGAAAGGAAATGCAGGGTCTGGAAGAGGAAGCCACTCCATTCAGTAATAGTCGATGCATGTGCAGACCTCGTATAGCCGAGCAGCATCAAAAAAACTAAAAATAACGCCCATATTTTCAAATGCATTTTTGTAGATAAATCTTTTGATTTCAATACAAATAGCAAAATAACAGTGATGATACTAATGAACACCCAAGCTTTGCCGATTTCAAAAGTCAATATAATATTTGTAAGAATCAACCAGAGATCCATATCATAAGCTAATATAATTGCAGTTTGTAAAACGGGGGCAAAAGCAGCTATAGGTATCAAAATTGATGATAAATATATTAGTTTTTTTGGTATGTATATAGCAGTTTTCTTATTTTCAGGAATCATAGATAGAATTAAAAAACCGATGAGAATTGAGAAACAAATGTAAAGCACGAATTCTGTTATGGAAGTCAAAATCATTCCCATCACTTCCTATTCTTTTTTTTTCTAATCCACATCCCACCAGCTAGTATTAAACCGATAGAAGCAAGAATTATAACTATTATCATGCCTAATGAAGACGTCTCATTCCCACTGGTATCTTGCTGATTTGCTGTAATGTTCGCATCGGGATTCTGCTTGTTGCTTTCAACTTCACTTACCTCATTATCGTTCTCTTTCACTTGATTACTAGAACTCAAAATAGAAAAGGAGTATTGTCCATCAATCGGGTGACCGTCTGCCCCTATTATATTCCAATTCACATCGTATACACCCGGTCTAAGTGATTCATCAAATGAAGCACTCATAACATTATTGTTTAAATCAACAGATGATGGTTGAATCTCTTGGCCATCTTCACTTCTGAGAGAAAGTGTACTTCCATTTTCAATCTTTGTACTGTAAGAAAGCTCCATAATTTTTATACCTTGTTCAAGTTGATCACCGTCTGCTGGGTCAGATTTCTCCAGAACAGAATGGCCATAAGCCGACCCAGGTAAAACAATGAAGAACATGGCGGTCATCACCAAAATAAAGCACGATTTTTTTAACATACACATCACCTTTTCCATTTGACTTTTTTTCATTTACGGAGTCATCGTACCAACAAATCAAGACTAAGAACATATCTTATATTCAATTGTACCTAAATCTCCATAGTTTTTTAGAATGAGAAAGATATTAAAATCAATACTTGAATGAGAAAGTGATAAAGTGTATATTATATTCAAATACATATTTTAATGAGAGGTTGAATAATATGAGTAGTAAAGATACTTGTGAAACTTTTTGCTATGACGAAGAAAAGGTCAATCGAATACAAAATGATTTACAAAACGTTGATATTTCTGGTGTTGCTCAGCTGCTAAAAGCCATCGCAGACGAGAACAGAGCTAAAATTACGTATGTTTTATGCAAAGAAGATGAATTATGTGTCTGTGATATCGCCAACATCATAGACGCTTCAATCGCAAATACTTCTCATCATCTCCGAACGCTTAATAAGCAAGGCATCCTCAAGTTTAGAAAAGAAGGTAAGCTTGCTTTCTATTCACTGGACGATAATCATATTAGACAAATATTAATGATTGCACTGGCTCATAAAGAAGAAGTGAAGGTGATGGCCAATGTCTAAACAACAATCAGCATTAATAGGTGAAGAGAAAAGTACATATCGAGTTCAGGGTTTTTCGTGTGCGAATTGCGCAGGAAAGTTTGAAAAAAACGTCAAAAACCTGCCGAATGTGCAGGACGCAAAGGTGAATTTTGGTGCTTCTAAAATTTCAGTCTTTGGTGAGGCGAGTGTCCAAGAACTCGAGAAAGCGGGTGCTTTTGAAAACCTTAAAGTGCTACCGGAGAAATCAAAACGACGAGCACCAGAAATCACTCAAGATAAAAACGTGTATCATGTGAATGGTTTCTCATGTGCCAACTGCGCGGGTAAGTTTGAAAAAAACGTCAAAAATCTGCCGAACGTACAGGATGCAAAGGTAAATTTTGGGGCATCTAAAATTTCAGTCTTTGGTGAGGCGAGTGTCGAAGAACTCGAGAAAGCGGGTGCTTTTGAAAATTTAGAAGTAGTCCCTGAAAAACCTTTTAAATCTTCTGCTGTAGAAAATACGAAAAAAGAAGAGAGAATTCCATTTTATAAGAAACATAGTACCCTACTTTACTCAGCACTGTTTATGGCACTTGGTTTTCTGTCCATGGCTGTCAACGGGAATGAGAATATAGTTACAGCATTACTTTTTATTACCTCGATGATTGTCGGGGGCGCAACAATGATGAAAACTGGACTTCAGAATCTCGTCCGGCTTGATTTTGATATGAGAACATTGATGACAATTGCCGTCATTGGTGGCGTGTTAATAGGAGAATGGGCAGAAGTTTCAATCGTTGTCATCCTCTTTGCACTGAGTGAATCATTAGAACGTTTCTCTATGGAACGGGCAAGAAAGTCCATTACTTCATTGATGGATATTGCGCCAAATGAAGCGTTGATTAAACGTAATAATCAAGAAATGACGGTGCATGTCGATAACATTGCCGTCGGTGATATTATGATTGTCAAACCCGGTCAGAAAATTGCGATGGATGGTGTGATTGTCGATGGTTCTTCATCTATTAATCAAGCAGCAATTACTGGCGAATCTTTACCTGTAGAAAAATATAAAGATGATGAAGTATTTGCAGGGACAATGAACGAAGAAGGGTTTCTTGAAGTAGAAATTACTAAACTCGTTGAAGATACGACGATTTCTAAAATCATTCACCTAGTTGAAGAAGCACAAGGTGAACGGGCACCTGCACAAGCGTTCGTAGATAAATTTGCGAAGTATTACACACCTGCAATAGTCGCCTTAGCCGCACTTGTTGTTGTTGTTCCCCCGTTATTCTTTGGAGCAAGTTGGGATACTTGGATCTACCAAGGTCTAGCAGTACTTGTCGTCGGTTGTCCTTGTGCACTTGTGATTTCCACACCAATATCTATCGTATCCGCGATTGGTAATGCAGCTAAGAAAGGTGTGCTCATCAAAGGCGGTATACATTTAGAAGAAATTGGCGCATTAAAAGCAATTGCATTTGATAAGACAGGCACATTAACTAAAGGTGTACCGGTTGTGACTGATTTTGAGATAATTAATGACCAAACGGATAAACACAACATGCTGTCTATTATTACTGCACTAGAATACCGTTCACAGCACCCACTCGCTTCTGCAATTATGAAAAAAGCAAAAGATGAAAATGTTTCTTATGCTAATGTGCCTGTAGAAGATTTTTCCTCTATTATGGGACAGGGCATTACCGGAAAAATAGACGGAATATCATATTACATTGGAAACTCAAGACTGTTTACAGAGTTATCCAGAAATAATTTTACTAAAAGAATTGAAAGTACAGTGAAAACTCTTCAACAACAGGGAAAAACTGTCATGTTGGCAGGAACGAAGAATGGTATTCAAGCCATCATAGCAGTGGCAGATGAAGTCCGTGAAACCAGTCAAGATGCCATTCGCAAACTACATCAAGCAGGTATTGAAAAGACGATTATGCTGACGGGTGATAACGAGAGTACTGCGAATGCGATTGGTGAACAAGTCGGTGTCACTGATGTAAGGTCAGAACTGATGCCTCAAGATAAACTTGACGTCATCAAACAACTAAAATCCAAGTTTAATCGAGTGGCAATGGTCGGAGACGGTGTCAATGACGCACCTGCTTTGGCAGCTTCCACAGTCGGCATCGCTATGGGTGGAGCCGGCACGGATGCAGCACTTGAAACAGCCGATGTTGCGCTGATGGGAGACGATCTGAATAAACTGCCTTTCACAATTAAACTGAGCCGTAAAACGTTGAATATTATTAAAGCGAACATTGCTTTTGCAATAGGTATCAAAATCATTGCGCTCCTTCTAGTAATACCGGGTTGGCTGACTCTTTGGATTGCGATCCTTTCAGATATGGGTGCAACCGTGCTCGTCGCATTAAATAGTATGAGACTGATGAGAGTTAAAGAAGATGAATAAATTCTTTAACAGACATTTTTTCTTTGATGCAATAAAGAGCAATTACTACTAAACAGATTCGAGAAAGGACATTCTCTTAACTGAAAAGTCCTTTCTCATGAATACTGGAGGAAGAAAATGATAACAACAATATTTACAGCAGCTGCAGTCTATATAGCGACAGGCATTGATTATCTTGTGATTTTAATCATTTTATTTTCACAAATAAAAAAAGGTCAATCAAAACATATATGGATTGGCCAGTATTTAGGAACAGCAATTATTATCGCAGTGAGCCTTTTAGTGGCCCTCGGCGTTTCATGGTTAGTCCCTGAGCAGTGGGTGTTGGGTCTGCTTGGACTGATTCCCCTTTATCTGGGCATTAGGATTTGGGTCAAAGGAGGAGAAGAGGGAGAAGAAAGTGATATTTTATCTCTATTTTCTTCTGATCGATTTAATCAGCTATATTTAACAGTCGCCTTTATCGTGCTTGCTTCCAGCGCAGATGACTTTTCGATCTATATCCCTTACTTCACTGCATTAGATGCGATGGGTATTCTGATTGCTATTATTGTCTTTTTAATTATGGTCGGGGTTTTATGCTATGTCAGTTATCGCCTGGCATCTATAGATTTTGTATCAGAAAAAATTGAAAAATATGAACGTTGGATTGTACCCATTGTCTTTATAGGGTTAGGCATTTATATCATGTATGAAAATGGCACATTCAATGCATTATTATCGAATTTTTAAATACCTATTAAATAGCGCTTTTAAAGAGTAGAGAAAAAGACCTAAAGTACAAAATATAATCAAAAGCGACACATTAGAGTTGGAAGCTGCCCGAAATGAGAGATTGAACGCTAAAAGATAGATGACGACGCCAGAGATGAACTATTCCTATAATCAGCAAAAAGTGACCCTAAATATAACTATTATTGAAAAGACGAATAAACACCGGAATCAGATTATGATTCCGGTGTTTATTGTTTTCTTTATGTTTAATGTGCATGGCCGTGATGTTGTCCTGTCTCTGATTCGAATTCTATATCGCAGATGACTTCATCACCATGCTCGTGATCCTTACATTCTATCTGTATCGTGACGTGGCCAATATTATTCTGCTCAAGTTCATCTTCAATCTTGTGAAGCAGCATTTGAGATTCGTGCACTGTCATCCTGCCATCCACTACAACATGGGCGGACAAAGCATTCATACCGCTTGTAATGGTCCATGCATGGAGGTCGTGGATGCCTTTAACCTCATCAAATCTTTTAATGGTGGATATGACATCTTTAAGGTCTACATTCACCGGGGCCCCTTCCATCAAGACATGGAGCGAGTCTTTTGTCACACGCCAGCCGCTGATCAGAATGAGCATCGCGACAATCACACTCGCAAGCGGATCGGCGATGCCCCAGTCAAAGAATATCATCAGTAATGCCGCAATGATGGCACCGACTGAACCAAGCAGGTCGCCAATCACATGCAGGAATGCCGCCCTAATATTCAGATTATCTTGTGTATTACCACTGCGATGCAACATGAATGCAACAATAATATTTACGATTAACCCGACAATCGCAATGCCGAGCATGCCAAATGATGCCACTTCGGGCGGATTTTGAAATCTTCCGATGGCTTCATAAAATATGAAACCTGAAATCAATATCAAAGTCACACCATTAAAAACTGCTGCCAGTATTTCAAAACGTTTGTATCCGTACGTCTTACTGTAATTTGCCACTCTTTCACCGAGCGTCAGTGCAACAACAGCCACTCCGAGTGATATGGAATCACTTAACATATGCCCCGCATCAGCGAGCAGTGCCAGACTGTTGGTTAAAAATCCACCGAAAGCTTCAACAATCATAAAGAATGTAATAATAATAAACGCTATAACCAATGTTTTTTTATTCGTATCATGTGCATGATTGTCACTCATCTCTTTAACCTCCCGAAATCATTTTTAGTCGTGTCTCGTGTGGCTGATCATCTGATCTAACATTAACATCACGTGTTTATCATCGTGTGAATAATATATTGTCGTGCCTTCTCTTCTGGATTTGACCAGCCTTAAATTTTTCAATGTCTTCAGCTGATGGGATACTGTTGACTGCTTGATATCAAGTGTTTCAGATATATCTCCGACCGAATGTTCATCATTAAATAAGTAAGCTAGAATTCTGATTCTTGTCGGGTCACCGAGTGCTTTGAATGTCTGTGACACCGAATCAATTATTTTACCATCCAGCTCTTTATAATCCATAAGCTCACCTCCTATGGTACTTTCGTCTATATATCTATATATTAACATATATCAATATATAGACACATGCATTATGACTGGATAAATAAATTTTGCCAACCACATTAGAACATAATAGAAATTTGCCAAATCATATCAAGTTTAAACGATATGATTTTGGCAGTTTGCGTTACTTGGTAGGTATTTAATAACATCGTCAATATTTAGTAATAATTCTTTGATTTTATCATTACGCAATTGGTAATAGATATACTTTCCTTCTTGGCGACCACTAATTAAACCGCATCCTTTTAAACATGCAATATGTTGTGAAACGCTAGATTGGCTTGTATCAACAGCAGTTAATATTTGACTGACACTTCTCTCTTTTTCAATAAGATAATATAAAATTTCTATACGTGTTTTATGAGAAAATCCGTGTAGAAATTCTACTTTTTTATCAATAGTGGCCATTTTCATTTACGTTCCTTTCTTTTTACATTAGAAGATATTAATATGTTGTGATATATTCATATTAGATTTAATTAATATGAAAATCAAATCTAGATTTTTTATTTTTATAAGAGGTGCATAATGGTTAAGAAAATTGTTTTTATTGCAACAGCATTTATTGGATTGATTATACTATTGGTTATAATGAATTATTCAGGACATCCTTATGAGGATGAACAAGTCTTTGACAACACTCCAGAGATTGAAGGGCAACCTACGACTGGTGAAACGGATGCACCATTAACAATTGTAGAATTTGGAGACTTTATGTGTCCCGCTTGTTATGCATGGGGAGAAGAGATTTATCCTCAAATTCAAAAAGATTTTATTGATAAAGGTGAAGCACAATTCACTTATATCAATACACCTTTTCATGGCATGCCATCTGAAACAGGTGCATTGGCTGCAGAATCTGTATTTTCCAAAGCTCCAGAAGATTACTGGGACTTCCACCATGGATTATTTGATGAACAAGATAGTGAAAATCATCATTCTAATTGGCTAACAGATGAAGTGATTTCTGACATGGTAGAGACGCATACTTCACTGAATGCGGATGATGTACTGAGTGACATTAAAGATGAAGCACATCGAGCGGAAATTGATTATGATGAACAAATGATTTCAGAATATGGAGTTGGACTTACACCGACAATATTTATCAATAATGTTAAGATTCAAGATCCTTTCGATTATGATGAAATCAAAGAAACAATCGATAATGAGTTGGATAATTAATTATGGAGAATAAAAACACATTATTATTTTATGCTGCGTGGATTGTTTCAATTGTTGCAACATTAGGTAGTTTATACTTTAGTGAAATCAGAGGTTTTATCCCTTGTGAAATGTGTTGGTATCAAAGAATACTAATGTATCCATTAATTTTGTTCTTAGGTATTTCGGTCTTCCGTGGTGATTTTTATTTAAAATGGTACATACTTCCAATATCTATTTTGGGAATAGTGACAGCATCAATACATTATATGGAGCAAAAAATTCCAGGTTTTGGTGGTATTAAACCTTGTTTAGATGGTGTGCCATGCAATATTGAATACATCAACTATTTTGGATTTGTGACAATACCATTTATGTCATTGATTGCTTTCATACTGATTACATTATTTTTACTTTTCAGTAGAAAAGAGAGATTAAATTAATTGCTAACACTATATAAAATTCCTAATAAGGTATTACTTTTTCGGATAAATAGTATTTTTCAGGAATAACGTTAAAGGTTTAATTTCTCAATATTTAAATGAGAAATTAGGCCTTTTTAAATTCACTTATAATAAATAAATTTAAAATAATCAAAGGAAATTTAATGTCCTCTTAGAGTAGACCCTAAATAGATTTTAGTAGGATGTCCATTTTATTTACTATCACTTTCGTCTTTATTTCGCGCTTTTTACATGTGAATGAGGAAGCTCCAATACCCTATTTTTTGAAAAGGATATTGGAGCTTTTTTGTACTTATAGCACCTCTCGGTTAGTGATGATATATGGGCTGCCAACTTTAATTTTAAAGACAAACAGAATAGCAATTTGAACGTATTTTTCTTTCTAGAAAATTGACCTACTCTTGTGATGCTTCTAAACTTCTTTAAAATAAGGATTCTGAATGTAACTTAATTAGACTAATATTACATTCAATTCCTGCAATCTTGCTTATTAACTTGTTCTATATCGATACTTTGTCTAATCCAAAATATTCCATTAGAGAGAGCATACCTCCCTCTCTATCCCATCTATGATATTCTTCAAAAACTGCCTTAATGTCATGTTCATAACGGTCTTCTACAAGATACTTTATGTAAAGAAAACTTCTCCAGTAATCAAACATGATGCTAGACAAACTGGCTGTATATGAGTTGTTTCCAAAATCATCAAGAGACCGTCCGCAATATACTTCAGTAAATACGTCTACTAATTCTTTTTCGATTGCTGATATTGTCTCAAACTCATTTTTAGTTAAAAGGAGCTTTCTCGGTAAGTACTCACACATGCCCTCCTCAAACCATATATCATCTTCGAATTCATCTAAAAACAAATCTGAGTGATGGGTCAATTCGTGGCCTAATATTGTAAGTATGTGATTCTCAGAAAGTTGTTCGTAAAATCGTTGGATAAGAGGAAGATCTTTCCCATCCATTTGTTGGATAAATAGCTTTCTCCAAGCTTTTACATCTGGTGTTATGTAAATCGTGTCTTTATTCGTAAATGCAGGAATCGGCAGATCAGAAAAAATAGATGTTGCTATTTCTGCTAATGTCCAAATCACACCTTCTGGTTTATCCACTAAGTCATATTCTTCTTCTAAGACTGTTTGGTAGTCATTTAATCGTTCACTAAAAAACTGAATAATATCCTGGTACTTTTTATATTCCTCTATGTCTTCAAAAGCATAAATGTGTTTCGACACTTTATGGCTGACACTGCCCATGACCATCTCTTGCAGGCTATTTAATCTTCTGTTACCAAGTACAACCAACTGGAATTGTCCTTTATTAGCAAAGCCGACAACTATTTCATTGGGTGTATCTTGTTCGTAATACACTTTGTAAGGGATATTTTTTTCAATTATTAATATTTTTCATTGTATACAAGCAATTTTCCAATTATTAATTAGTAGATAAATATTTCTTTAACCCATACTTCCATTGTTTATTAGAAATATATCTAAATATAATTATATATACTAAAAGGAATATAGATAAATATATATATAAGGCACTAGAATTTATAGCAATAACACTAGAATTTGTGATTACAAACATTGGCATAACAAATGTAAGAGCGAAAGAAATATATTTCGGGTATATGCTTGCGGGTCGACTTGCTATATCTAATAGATATTCAGGAATTCCTAAAATCATTCCTGGCTTTTCAATCCAAAAACATAAATTTACAATTACTTGGTTTATATAGTAATATAATATAGTTCCAAAAAAGATCAATATAATAGCTCCATAAAAATCAATAAATGTATACTCAATATTTAAAATTGAAAATATTATAATACTTATAGGCAGGATAAAATTTATTAGAGAAGGAATATCTAATGATCTAAAGTTTATTAAAAAATTAGAGTCTATTGGTCTAATCAAATCATAATCTAGTTCTCCTTCTATTATCTTATCTGCTAGTTCTTCATGAGAATTAATAAAAAACAGTTGATAGCTATATTGTATAAAGTTATAAACTCCCAATATATACATTACTTCATAAAAGTTGAACCCACCTAATTCTTCAGTGAACTGAAAGAATACAATAGTAGATAACACATCGATAAATGTAAATAGAAAACCAAATGCAACTACGAGAAAAGTCGTCATTCTGTAATGAGTAAGTGTTTTAAAACTAATCTTTAATAAATATAGATAAACATGTAATTTTCTTCTCATAAACCTATCCCCTCGTATTTCTTCATACCTTTATTCCATAAAAACTTCTCTAATAATATGAAAAATACTAACCAAGCTACGGTAACTATAATATATATTACAAATTTAGATAAAGAAACTTCACCCATAATAATCTGAATATTAACGAAACCAAAAAGTGCAAAGGGGGTGTATTGTAATACAGAAAATAAAGCAGTAGGTAAAATATCCAAAGGAAAGAATCCTCCACCAAATAGTAAAAACAAAGAATTAAAAAGTGGTTTAAGTGGCCAAACGTGCACTAACCAAAATGTCATATCCCCAAATGCTTTACAAAAATAAAAAAATAAGATTAGTGATAACGGGAAATATAATAGTGAATACCATGAAAAATTCAAATCATCTATAACATTCAAAGCAATTAGTAATGAAATAACTAAAATAAATATTAATAGTTCTATAATTTTTTGAGATATAAATATTGAAAATAAGTCTAATATATAACTTAACGGTCTTATTAGAAAGTGAGATAGTTGGCCATCTTTAATATGCTTTGCCTGTCTGAATATGAAGCTTATATTCATGACTATACCTATAAATGTTACAAGAAATATGTACGTAATCATATCATTTTTCGTATAACCCTGGATATTTTGAGTGTTTCCAGTATATATAGCTTCCCATATAAAGATAACTAATATTAATTGAAATAATTGAACTATGAAATTACTTATGAATTGGAATCTATAAACAGTGAGTATATTTATATATACACCTATTATCTTTAATATTTTAATCATAATCTTCATCTTCTTTGAATATATTATATATAAGTTCTTCTAAAGGAACTTTAGAAATTTCTATATTACTATACTCTATTTCATGTAAATCTAAGTAACTCATTAATAATCTCACCTTATTAATAGGTATGTGAAATTCCACTCTGTTTTCATTACTTACTTTATATTCCAAATTCGATTTATTTAAACTATTTAAATCAAAATTTTCTATTGTAATTTTAACTTTGAAGAGATCAGTTAAGTTTCCTGCTAACTTGTCTTTGGGCCCATCAAACTTAATTTCTCCTTCTTTAATTATTACTAATCTATTGCATGTCTCATCTATATCCGACATATTGTGACTAGTAATAATTATGGTTGTCTTTCTGTTTTTATTTAATTTCACTAAAAATTCTCTAATATTTTTTTGACTGATTAAATCTAGTCCTATTGTTGGTTCATCCAATATTAATATTGGTGGATAATGAATAATAGAAGCAATAATTTCAAATTTCATCCTTTGACCTAAAGATAGTTTTCTCACTGGTGTATGTAGTAAATCTTTTACTTTCATCATTAAAGTAAGTTCTTCTAATCGGGAAATAAAATCTGGATAAGGTATTTCATAAATTATTCTTAATAAATTTATGCTATCCATCGCCGATAAATCCCAAATTAATTGGCTTTTTTGTCCTATTACTACTCCTATGTTCTTTAAAAAATGATTGTCTTTCTCATAGGGTGTAAAACCATTCACATTTATTTTTCCTTCAGTAGGTGTTAATAGACCAACCATACATTTTATAAGTGTAGTTTTCCCTGCACCATTCATTCCTAAAAGCCCTACTGTTTCTCCTTCTTTAATATTAAGATTTATATTTTTAAGAGCTTCATTATAGTAATACTTTCTATTCATTAAATCTTTGACGGTATTAATAAATCCACTTCTTCTATCATATGTTTTATACTTAAAATCTAAATCATTGATTTGTAACATCGTTAATATCCCACCACATCTCTATATTTCCATCATATAACTCAGCAAGCATTTCCAAAACTTTTTCATGAATATATTTATAGTTATTTTGATTAGTGTAACCACTGTAAATAGATCTTGAAATAATAATAAATTTTGGTTCAACATTATTGTTTTCTAAATATTTTTCTAAAAATTCTATTAAAATATCTATAGAATCTCTATCTCTAAAACCATTTGTGTCCTCACCATCTATGTTATTAAATACTAGATAATATTTATTGTTTTTTATATGTGCTTTTATTTGACTACCAAAATTTAAACGAACTTTATGATACTTATTATTCATAAAATTATTATATTCTTTTTCTGTTATTTCGATAGTAGCGCTTTCTCCCTCATCATTATCAAAAGCAAAAAAGTCTAAGTCTATAGATAGAATAATGTTAGCCATATGTTCTAATTTAGTAAATAAATTTCTTAAAATAAATATATTATTTGTTTTATTCATAATTTCAAATTGTGGTTTTAATATTATATTTGATTTATTATATTCTTTTACTATTGATATACTTTTATCAGAAATACCATGGTTATTATTAATCCATAACACGTTGTTAATAGCTTTTAGATGTACTAATGGAACAATGAAATCTGATACTCTCAAATCATTATATGTTATACGTTTATCATCAGTTAATGTATTATTATTAAATTTATCTCTATTTACAATTGCTCTACCTAAGTCGTGATGTTCATCAACATTAATCAAATTGTATTTTATATTTTCTTTTCTATACTCTTCTCTGATAATAAAAAAAGCTTCGTGATGCTCATTAATAAGATAAATTTTCATATTATTAATTCAACCTTTCATAACCTCGAGATCTTGGTAGAACTGGTTGTCCATATAATACTAAATGGAAAGTTTCAAACATTGGAATTTTAACATGTAAACAACAGTATTCGTCATTTTCTTCTAAAATATGATAAAAAATATGATATCCTTTCTGATTTAATATATTAGAAAGGATACGCACTAAATCTTCTACATCATAATGAGTTATTAATTTTGTATCATGATAATCTACATAATTTATATTAGCATTAGAAAAATCTAATAGAAAAATTTTATTTAGTTTTGGATAATTTTTATATAGCATTAAAGTATCTTCATTCTCTTTTTTTATAACATCACTTTTCATACTTACTTCTATAAGTTGAATACATTCATAAATAGACCTCTCAATTGCATACTTTTTAAATAGTGAGGATCCTGCACCATACATTGGAAATATATTATTTTCTTTTGTTGCAACAGTCATAAATGTAGGAACATTAAACTCATTACTTAACATTATTATTTTTATATCTTCATACCCATAGTCTCTGATAATTTTTAATAAATTAATTAAATCATTATCAAGATTGCTATTGTTAAGGACATCTATTTCACAAAAATTATTTAAAAAATAATCTATCAGAAACATAGAAATTGAATCTCGTTCTATTAACTCTCCCAAGGAATGAAGAAGTGCTTCATCAAAAGTACTACCTATTGAAGTCCCATTATTAGTACTGTATTTGTTTATAGGGGCACGTGATTTAATAAAGTCAGGATTTACTAATAATTCAGGAACTAATAATTTACTGTCATCGTTAAAATTTAAATACTCTCTACACAAAAAATCTTCATTATCTGATAACTTTAGGAGACTAATGTCATCCTTATTATATTCTTCGTAACTTTGGATTATATAATCTTTACTTATAGTTTTTAAGTTTTCATTATTATTCTTAAGAGAATAATGTTCTACACTTTCAAATAACGAAGATATTATTGCTTGTTCTTCAAAACCTTTTCCTATTCCTCTATCAACTTCCGTTCCATCCTTTAGTAATTTTGCTATATATGTATTACTTGATAACTTATCTAAATCAAATTCTAATCCTAATTTTTCTACAGCTGAAATTATATTTTTTTTTGCATACTTTAATTCTAATTCTCTTTCTAACATTTTATCTCTCCTTTCACTAATACATTCACTAATACATTTTGAGAAATGTATTAGTGAATGATAAGTTACTACTTCTTTACTGGTAGAGGTTATTCATTTTTGATAACTCTTCATAATTAAAGAGTTTCATTTTTGCTAAAAATAGTTCAAAGTCAATCTCGTCAACTTTTGGAAATGTAGGTCCTGCAATTTCTGATCTTCTTCTACCCATTTTAATCACCTCTCCTTTCAACCTCTATATTAGGATATAAACCCTTTTATGTAAACCCTTACATTTTAAATATTCAGATATTTATTTTTAATTAATATTAAGTTGTGTTTGTTATAGGTAGATCCTAAATAGACAACACTAGAGTGTCTCTTTCACCGATGAATTGCATATATTTTAAATACTATTTTGCACATACTACTTTAGAACCCAGCTTGTCTTCTTACTAAGACAAGCTGGGTTCTTTAATTATAATGCAAATTATCGTCTGAATTAGTGCAGAATAATTACGAAAGTGACAGAAGGGGTAACCGGATGTGAATCGGTGATTAAAGTTTAGCAGACCTTTGTCTTAAATCTGGGTGTGACTTTTGACTATATTTTGCACTTATTTAAGTGATATTTTGCACTAAAATTAAGCCGATATCTCACATTAAAAGAGAGATATCGGCTTATAAAATTTTCTATTAAAATAGGAATGAGAACAGAGCGTTGAATGTGCCATTTTCAAATAGGATATAAATTCCTAATCCTATAAAGACGATTGGAACGATCCAACGTTCATATTTTTCGATTTTATCTGAAACAAAATTCAAGGAAGCCAATCGATAGCTGATTAGACATAGAACACCAACCATGATCATGAAAACAATGACGGCAATAATGATTTCCATCATATTTAAAGTCGTAAAGTACGGTATATAGATAGCGAAATCATCCGCACTGGAAGCCAGTACAATGAAAGTGACCGTTATGAATAATTGATTGAATCTGCCTGAAGAGAAAAGGGAGAGAATGTTGCCTTCATCTTCGTCTTCTTCACCTTGAATCCATATTTTTATACCCAGGTAAAGCGGCAGCAGTCCAAGCAAACCAATTACCCATTGCTGGGGAACTAGATTGGCAACGCCCAATGACACCAGAAGACTGGCGAGTATAATAATGACTGTCCCGATATACTGTCCAATCCAGATATGTTTGATCTGGTTCCTTTTCTTTATTTGAGAAAACAAAAGAATCAATATGACAAGATAGTCGATTCCTGTCGCAATATAAACTGCAGCAGCTGTAAATACCGTTACAATCACTTTTCCAACTCCAATATTTGGACATCAGTACTTTTATTTTTCTGGGAAGAATCCGAGATAAATTCATCTTCCTTCACACGCATAAGCCTCATACCATTGAGCGCAACTACCAATGTCGCTCCCATATCCGAAAGAATCGCAATCCAGAGTGTCAACCAACCCGGGATGACCAACAATAGAGCAATCAGTTTGATGCCAATGGCAAAAGCAATATTCGCTTTGATGATGTTCAATGTTTTACGGCTGAGTTTGATGGTAAAGGGCAGTTTCCTCAGGTCATCGCCCATTAAAGCGACATCTGCTGTTTCAAGAGCGGTATCTGTACCGGCGCCACCCATAGCGATACCAACGGTGGAAGCTGCCAGCGCCGGGGCGTCATTGACCCCATCGCCGACCATTCCCACATGACGATAATCAGTTTTTAGTTGCTTGATTACATCCAGTTTATCCTGTGGGAGTAATTCAGATTGAATATCTGTGACACCGACATGTGAACCAATCGCACGGGCAGTACTATGATTATCCCCCGTAAGCATGACTGTTTTTTCTATGCCTGCCTGATGCAGCTTCTGGATTACTGCTTTACTCGATTCGCGGACTTCATCAGCGACTGCAATGATTGCCTGAACTGCATTTTTCGTTCCTGCAACCATGACGGTCTTACCTTGTTCCTGAAGTGTTTTGACATCATTTTTAATTGCATCACTGAAATTAGCTGCTTGTATCTCTTCAAATAATGCCGGGCTGCCCACATAATACATCTCATCATTGATTTTACCCTGTATCCCTTTGCCAGTAATGGAAGAAAAGTCTTCGACAGAGATGTCAGTATAAGTAAGGTTATAACTGTCTGCTTTCTTTATAATGGCGGATGCCAATGGATGCTGGGAACGATCTTCCAATGCCGTGATGACTGCCAGCATTTCCTTTTCATCAATTGCATTGTCGACTAAATGATAATCGGTTACAACCGGAACGCCTTTTGTAAGTGTGCCGGTCTTATCAAATGCAATGGCTTTTAAGCCACCCATTTCTTCGAGATAGACACCGCCTTTTATAAGGATGCCTTTCTTGGCAGCATTTCCGATTGCGGAAACAATCGCTATCGGCGTGGAAATCACCAATGCGCATGGACAACCTACAACGAGGACCGCCAAGCCCTGGTATACCCAAGTGGACCAACTAGCACCGAAAAATAATGGGGGTACAATCGCAACCAGCACTGCGACACCCATAATAATTGGTGTATAATATTTTGCGAATTTATCAATGAATGCCTGTGCGGGGGCTCGCTCACCCTGCGCTTCTTCCACGAGATGAATAATTTTAGCAATGGTCGTATCTTCAACCAATTTAGTAATTTTGACTTCCAGTAGACCTTCTTCGTTTAGTGTCCCTGCAAACACCTCATCATCTAAGGATTTTTCAACTGGCACCGATTCACCTGTTATTGCTGCCTGGTTGATTGCAGAGTGACCATTGACAATTACACCGTCCATGGCAATTTTCTGTCCCGGCTTAACAACCATAATATCGCCCACTGCAATATCATTAACGTGAACTGTCACTTCCTGCCCGTTGCGTTTGACAAGTGCCTCTTTAGGGGCAATGTTCATCAATGAACTGATAGATTTTCTTGCCCGGTCCATCGAGAAACGCTCCAGCGCTTCGCTGATGGCAAACAGGATGACAACAATCGCGACCTCGGCCCATTCTCCGATGATGACCCCGCCAATTACTGCGACGGTCATCAGGGTTCGCATATCAAATTCAAACCGGACTAAATTCTGGAGACCCGTTTTCAGCATTGAAGCCCCTCCGACAACCATGGAAGTGATGAATAACAGCGGCGTAAGAATATTATCATCACCATTCACCAGCATTGAAATGAAGCCAAACGCCATAAACAGTAGCGAATAGAGCAGAGTGCTGTGCTTTTTATAAAATGGAATGGTTACTTCCTTTTCTTTTTTGTCTTGTCCACTTTCTTCTCCGGATTTCTCAGGTACCACTTTGAGGTTTTCAAATGCCCCTGCTTCTTCCAGTTCCTCAACCGTTGCAGAACCATATACAGAAATTTTTGATGCGCCAAAATTCACCTTCGCATCTTGAACTTCAGGTAGTTTCTTCACATTTTTTTCAAATGTACCAGCACAATTTGCACAGGAAAACCCCTGAACACGGTAAACATTTTTTTCTTTATTCACTTCTGGTTGCATTTGACGCCTAGACTTTTCAGGCACCACCTTGAGGTTTTCAAATGCCCCTGCTTCTTCCAGTTCCTCAACCGTTGCCGAACCGTATACAGAAATTTTCGATGCGCCAAAATTCACCTTCGCATCTTGAACTTCAGGTAGTTTCTTCACATTGCGCTCAAATTTCCCTGCACAGTTCGCACAGGAAAATCCCTGAACACGGTAAACACTTTTTTCTTCTTCAGTCAGCTCTACGATACCTTCAGACATGGGCCATCACTTCTTTCCTATGTATTAATGCAATCGTCATGATTTCCCTAATATGCTGATCTTCCAGAGAATAGAACGCAAGTTTGCCTTCTTTCCTGAATGTGACGATGCCTTCTTTGTAGAGAGTGCGTAAATGATGAGAAGCATTTGCTACAGTCACACCGAGTATATTTGCGATGTCACAGACACATAATTCCTCTTCCCGGCATAAGGAATAGGTGATTTTGGCCCTATTCACATCAGCGATGGCCTTAAGCATCTGTGATATACCGGCAATATCGACAGTTTGTAAATTCTCTTGCATCCGGTTAACCTTTTCTTCGTCATAACAAAAAACTTCACATGTTTCTTTTTTATTCATACATACACCTCATCATTCAAATATTTGTTTGAATATAGTGTATCATCTTATTTTTCTTTATTCAAGCAGATGTTTGAATAATAAAGGGCCCTACCAACAAAACACGGAAAACATACGCTAAGGAAAATAATGCAATGAAAGATGATTTTCCAATCTCGAACAATTGACTGAATAATTACCCTGTCGTGATATGGATTGCTAAAATTATTGCGAACAGTATCCAAGTAAGCATACCGAACGCAGCTAAAAATAATTATTCCTTCAGGTATGTTATGTAGAAATAAGGTGGTCAACATGAAATTTCCCATACTTGTTCCAATTGTTGATCCAATCGCGATGCCAACAGGGAAATTATGAATTGCTATACTGGTAGTTAAAAGTACTCCCGATCGAACGAAAATATCTTTTTGATGACTATTAGTGATAATTGTAATTTTATCTATTAATAGATGAATGGATTGGAATAATACTAAGCCTATTGCTATTCCACCGATTTAAATTACCCACCCGCCTAATTCAATACTTTCTGGAATCATTTCAAAAAATAATAAACCAATTATAAGGCCTGCACATAATGAATAAATGAAGCCATGACCACTTTGAAAACCTTTCATTATCCAAGCGAGTCCACCGCCACACCAATTCAAAATGCAGAAGCGAATGCCGGATCATCCATACTGCACTCATCCCACTACTCTCCTTAAAAATGCTTTGTTTATTTTACGCTAAAAAATCAAAACAAAATATATGAATTCATATTAAATATTATTTGACTCTTTATTCAGATGATAATATCATATATATGAACATATATTAATATATGTAGATAAATAGTGATTATTATATAAGATTTGGACTTGAAACCTAAAGTGAGGGAAAAATAATGGAAGCAAAAAAAGAATTTGAGGAAGTAAATAATAAGGACTTAGATGATGAAACATTATTTGTCGTATCGCAAACATTTAAAGCGTTAGGTGATCCTACGAGAATCCGGATTCTCCATTCGCTCTTTTATAAGGAGTATTCGGTAAACGGTATTGCTGAAACGCTACATCTTAGACAATCAACAGTTTCCCATCAATTGCGGTTCTTGAAAAATTTACGGTTAGTAAAATTCCGAAGGGAAGGCACAACGTTGTTTTACTCCCATAATGATGAACATACTATGAATATGCTAAAACAGGCGATCGATCACGCCTATCATAACTAGTATTCCGTAAACCAGTAATGAGTGTTAATAGTAATTTACGTCATTAATATTGTTATATGATTATATAACAATATAGATTATAAGCGTATGAAAAGAGGGTTTTGCAATGGATATGGAAAACAAAAAACAGAATGGAAAGCGTTGTATGATATCTCGAAAGAAAGTGAGATGGGTGTAGCAGAGAGGGTTAGTGAATACGGTTGATAAATTCATAGGATGTATTATTGGAACAAAAAGTTTGGATGTGGTCAATTAACGTCCTGGTTTAGTTAAGCTTACTGCGAATATATTGGAACCCGATATATCATATTTATTTAGAAAGGTGATAGAAATGAAAAATATTCAAGAGCAACAAGCACACGAAAGTCATAGCCACGATCATACCCACGGAAAAATGCCAATTATTTCATATTTTATTGGCTTAGTGTTGGCTATAATTGGGCTTTTTTTAAGCGATGAAAATTTATTAATACAAAACATCTTATTTTCATTTGCCACAATCACAGCCGGCTACCATGTAATTCTTCTCGAAGGAATTGGAGAGACAGTTGAAAATACTAAATTAAAGGGGAAATTCACTCCTAATTCTCATATTCTAATGGGATTAGCTGCAATCGGGGCTTCTCTGATAGGGAGTTTTTGGGAAGGAACCCTTTTGATACTTATTTTTTCCGGCGCTCATTTTCTTGAAGATTACGCTGAAGGAAGAAGTAAAAGAGAAATTACTAAGCTACTCGAAATGAACCCAACGACAGCTAAATTAATTCTACCTGATGGAAACACAAAAATTGTTGATGTCAGTGAATTAAAAGTTGGAGATCAACTCCAAGTGCTGAACGGTGATCAAGTTCCAATTGATGGAATTATTTTATCGGGTACTACCTCAATTGATGAATCTTCTATTAATGGAGAAAGTATAGCGAAAGAGAAGTCTAAGGGTGACGAAGTTTTTGGAAGTACGATTAATGGAACAGGTACTTTTACTATGGAAGTCACTAAGGAAAACAAGGATACTGTATTCTCTAAAATTTTACAATTAGTTAGTCAAAACCAAGATAATCAAACAAAAGCTGCCAGTATCATTCAAAAATTCGAGCCTAAATATGTTAATATCGTTTTAATCGCAATACCATTAGTAATGTTACTTGCTCCTTTTTTATTTGATTGGACATGGTCGCAAAGTGTTTACAGGGGATTAGTGCTTTTAGTCGCAGCTTCACCGTGTGCTTTGGCAGCAGCTACTGTATCTGTAACATTATCTACAACATCTAACCTAGCTAAAAAAGGCGTGCTTTCAAAAGGAAGTACTTACCTATCACAATTAGCGGATATAGATGCAATTGCCTTCGATAAAACAGGAACCCTTACGAACGGAGAACCTAAAGTAACAAATTACTATTTCACTCATTCTGTGAACGAAGAAAATATTATTGATATTATAGTCGCCCTTGAAAAGGAATCCAATCACCCACTCGCTAATGCTATTTTAGAAAAATTTGAAGTTAAAAATAAAATAGGCATCGAAGTTACTAATCAAATTGGAAAAGGTCTGACAGGAGATTATAATGGAAAAAATTATCGTATTGGTAAGCCTACTTCTTTTGAAAGTGTTTCTGAAGAGTATACCCAGTTCAATCATGATTGGGCATCAGAAGGAAAGACGGTTGTATACGTAGCAGAAAATGAAGAAGTTATTGGGCTTATAGCTCTAATGGATATTCCGAATGAGCATGCTAAAGAAACAATTAATTACTTTAAAAAACTTGGTATCCACACGACTTTAATTACTGGTGATTCGGAAATGACGGGAAAAGCTGTAGGCGAACAATTGGGAATAGACGAAGTTATCGCTAATGTAATGCCTGAAGATAAATCCAGAATTATAGAAGAACAAAAAGAAAAATTTGGAGTTACTGCCATGGTCGGAGATGGTGTGAACGATGCACCGGCCCTTGTTAATGCTGATGTTGGTATAGCTATGGGGGGCGGTACTGATGTGGCAGTAGAAGTATCTGATTTGGTTTTAATGCAGAACAATTTATCTAAATTAGTACAGTCTCATAAAATTTCCTCAAATATGGGTCGTGTTATTAGGCAAAATATTATTTTTTCAATGGCAGTTGTTGCCTTTTTAGTTGTCGTTAGTTTGTTAGGATTAACTGATATTACAATCAGTGTAATTGTTCATGAAGGAAGTACTTTAGTTGTTATACTAAATGGACTTCGATTATTAAGATCTAAATAATGAACGAATCGATTGACATGAATGAACTTTGAAGTGTGGATTCTACAATGTTCCCATAACATTGGACACTAAAAAACAGAGCAATCTAATAAAGATGTTATGAGTAAAAACAATGCCTTGCATACCGTTTTTATCATACGGGCGGTCAAATAAGCAATTAAAGAGCATGGGAAGCATAAAATCATAAACAGTGACTTAAGGCAGCCAGTTTACATTCAAAAGTTACATTGACTGTATTAAAAGTTTCGAAACGATTAATATCCGTATGGGGGCAAGCGTCGAGCCAAAGATAATGCCAGGACAGAGCGTCTTTTTCCGTTCTTTTAAGTGGGAAAGGTTTTACCTTCTCTATGCCAAGACAGTCCCAGAGCTAAAAGGGCCAGTTGCTCTTTTTGGGCGTTTGTGAACGGTAATCGCAGGAAGGGGATTTTCCCAACCGCACCTGGTTTTCCATCACAATAAAGTTGGCGGCATTTGTTCTGATATTCTTGGGAATACTTACACTATGAATGGCCGTATTAAGTGATACAGGAGCTGCTATTATTGTAATACTGAATGCTCTCCGCCTTTTGAGGGTAAAAGAATAAAAGTAAGGATAACTAGGTAAAGCTGTTCAATCAAAAATTGAACAGCTTATTTTTCATCAAAATCAAAAACGTTTATTATAATACCTACACTTGTTCCGTTAAACGTACCGATTTTTAACCTTATTGTATCAGTAATATCTTGAAACGAAGTAAGCGACTAAAATTTCTCTTTTATCATACGGTTATAAAAATACACTTTTAAGAACGGTTTGAAAATTTTTGAAATAGATCAAAATAATCTTCTGGTTAAAAAACTTGTAGATATGACTTCTCTCTTAAATTTTTGTTTGATTAGATTAGACCCTCAATAGACATTATATATGTATTGATATGATTAGCTTCACGCTGTATGATTAGGGTGTAAATTAAGTGTTAGAAAAAAGGATTGATTTAATGAAAGTTGCATATGCTCGTGTTTCTACACTGGATCAGAATCTCAATAGGCAGATTGAAGTGTTTAAAAAATTTTGTTCAGAAAAAATATTTACTGAGAAGTTACTAGGAAAAAATATATCTGAAAGGATTGTGTTTCGAGAAGCTATACAACTTGCTAGAGAAGGCGATCAAGTCATCGTTGAAGTAGTTGATTAGGAAGAAACTGTGACGAGATTATACAGTCCTTTAATTTTCTAAAGTAAAAATTATAATTATTTATTATCAGTTTAACAATTATAGCTGAAGCGATTGTACCCATTTACTTAAAAATCCATCAAAACTGCGCCTCTTTGTGAGGTAAAGTTATATTTACATACACAATAACAACATACCCGCAGAGTGTAAAGAAGTCTTTGCACTCTGCGGGTATCTTTTATAAATATTGTACTTACTCATAATTAGTTATTTTCAACATGCCATTAGTATCGAGTACAGTATAGGTAACTTGGCTAGTTTCCTGCCCATTCGATGTTGCATGTGAATATGTTCTGTTTACAGTAATCTGATATTCTCTCTCTGAAATCTGCTGTACAGAAACTGTTGTTCCCGGATAGATTTGATGGTCTGCGAAGTTGCCGGATGCTTTATTAGCCTGAATTTTATCCAGTGCATTTCCTTCCAGAATAGAAAGCACATCGTCATTTTCGTCATTGTAATAATCAGCCAAATTATCTAAATACGTTTTGAAAATAAAATTCCTTAACGTGTCATAAGTGAAATAATCATCTTCTTCTGTCAGTTCAACAGGGAATCCTTCTGTATAATAGTCCTCAAAATAACGTTCTCCATTATCGGATGAAGCCTGCTCTTTTGGATCTTCATCAAAAATCTCCCGTTTGATTAGACCAATACGTTCTCCATCAGGCGAATTATAAGTACTTGCTCCAGTAATGTAATACCTTCCGTCGTCTCCTTCACCTTCGTAAACGTAATACGGAAGCCCATTCATAGACTGACTGCCATCATTATAATCATCTGGTTTTCCTAAAGCGTTTATAAGTTCATTTGATTCAATGTGAGCAAAGTACCAGACATACTCCACATAGTTCTCATCCGGATTGATGCTGCTGTCTGAACCATCATCACCAAGACCGTAGGGCGCACGTTCACTATACACAACACCTAAGTTGCCGTGAAATGCAGGTGATGCACCGCCTGTATAAAATGTAAATTCATAAGGACCGTATAGCTCTTCCACTTCTGTTTGCGTCATTCCTTCAGTGATAAAGTCCTGTTCAAAAGTGCCTTCCTCATTTCCAGCACTCGTTCCAAGCAGCTGCGCCTGAACTTCCGGTGAGTTTAGATCAAACATCAAGTCCGAGGATGAACCTGACTGGTCCGCTTGATCTGCAGCTGTTTGTTTCCCTGTCTTGTCTTCTTCTGTGTCATCGGCAGGTTCTGATTCTTCTTCTGATTGTCCTGCTTCACTTTCTTCCTGATTCTCTATATTTGCCGTGTCAACATCGTCTTTCTCGCTGTTCTCAATATTTTTTTCTTCACTATTTTCTTCACTGCTTTCTTCGCTCGCTGTTTCATTATTTTCAGTGTCATTTGAACAGGCTGTCATTATAAGCAGCAGTATAAGAAACGGCATGAACCAAATTTTTTTCATAAAAGTATCCTCCTTTTACAGCATCTTATTCTTATTATGTCATTACTTAAAAAATTTTACATAGTCGTTGTTTGAGTAAAAAAATAATACCCCGAAAGGTATTATTTTTATTGAGCCAGCTCAATTACCGCTTCAAGCATCAAATTCGCACCGTCTTCAATATCTTCATAAGACGTATACTCATCCGGACTGTGACTGATGCCGTTTTTACTCGGCACAAATATCATCGCAACATCTGTCACATCCGCCAGCATCATTGTGTCGTGTACTGCTCCGCTATGCAGCTTTAAGTAATCCATCTCCCGATTTTCTGCTTTGGATACCAGCGTATCTATTACAGTTTTAGATAATCTCGCCGGTGCTGATGTTCCTATTAAATCTATTTCATATTCCAGCTGCTGTCTTTCTGCGGTTTCTTTTACTTTATCTTTTAAATAATTCGAAACCTGATCAATTCCGCTCTGCTCGATATCACGGATATCCACATTAAAAGTCACTGTCTTATTAATCACGTTGGAACCAGATGGATTGCATTCCAACTTGCCCACTGTCGCAACAGTTGTATTATTAACTTGAGTCCGCGCATATTCCTCCAAGGCAATAATCACCTTGGATGCTCCAACTAAAGGGTCTTTCCGGCCAGGCATCGGCGTGGTTCCTGCATGATTCGAAACCCCGTTTAACGTTACTTGGAAAGTGTTCATTCCCGCAATCGCATGGACGATACCCACAGATTTACTCTCTTCTTCCAGCACACCGCCCTGTTCTATATGCAGTTCCATCATCGCTTTTACCTCATCTTTTTGAAGCAGGTCTTCTCCGATTGAATCCGCATCAAAACCGGACCCTTTCATCACTTCGTAAGCCGGCTGTTTCTCACTATTATATAAAGTCATTAAATCTTCTTTAGTCAGCTTACCCGTCATCACTTTACTGCCGACAGTTGTGCTGCCGAAGTTCGATCCTTCTTCTTCTGAAAATATAACCAGTTCAACAGGATGCGTGATATCTGTCTTATTTTCTTTGATTGTCCGGATGACTTCCAAGGCTGCGATAGTGCCGGCAAGACCATCAAACTCCCCGCCGTTCATTACAGTATCAATATGAGAACCGATCATTACTGACGGCAAGTCGTTCTCTTTCGGATTATATTTCGCTCTGATGTTGCCCGCACCATCTGTTTTAACTTCTAAATTTAAGTTTTTAAATTCTCTTGATAAATACTCTCTCGTCTTTCTGTCTTCTTCGGAATAAGAAAATCTCGTGCTTCCATTGCCCGGTGTCGCTGTATTACTGTTGATTGCTTCCATATCTTTAATTAAACGTTTTTTATTGATTGAAATACTATTCTCAGTCATGTTCTACCCCTTTTTAAAACATTTTCAGCTGAACGCTGTACCGAAAGCTCTACCTTTAATAAATGACCCCTGGCCTTTTTCTCCGATGTATTTACCATCTTTAACGACCAGTGTGCCTCTTAAGAAGACTGCATCACACTCACCGACCTGATCGAATCCTTCATAGGCTGTATAATCCAGACCGTTCAGGCTGTCTTCAAGTGTAACTTTCTTCTTCACATTCGGATTATAAATGACGATATCTGCATCATAACCCGGTGCAAGGTGTCCTTTTCTGTGATCAAGTCCATTGTTTTTAGCCGGCATCGTCGAATAGTAATCTACTAATTGAGATTTAGTAATTCTTCCCGCTTCGACACCGTAAGTCCAAAGCATCGGCAGACGGTTTTCAAGGCCCGGCGTGCCGTTCGGAATTTTTCTGAAGTCATCGAGCCCCATTTTTTTCTGGTCAAAAGTAAAGCCGCAGTGGTCTGAACTTACTGCATTAATCGAACCGTCTTTTAACGATTTCCATAAGTATTCCTGGTCAGCCTTATCCCTTAAAGCAGGTGAACATACGTATTTCGAACCTTCGAAGTTTTCTTTGGCGAGATAATCTTTATCGAACAGTAAATACTGGGTACACGTTTCACCGTAGACCGGCAGTCCTTCCTCTTTCGCTTTCTTAATGGCATTGACCGCTCCTTCAGTCGTGACATGAACGATATAAATCGGCGCCTCTGCAAAGCGTGCCAGATTAATGGCGCGTTCAGTCGCTTCCGTTTCCACAATCGGCGGACGTGTCAGTGCGTGATAATACGGATCCGTATCACCATTCGCAATCGCTTTTTTCTGCATGAGCTCAATCAGGTCCGCATTCTCCGCATGGACCATGACAGTCACACCCGCGTCTTTCGCTTCCAGAAGTGCATTCGTTACCGCTTCATCATCAGAATGGAAGAACTGACCCTTATACGCCATGAATAATTTTACTGTCGGATAACCTGCTTCAGGCAGATTTTTAATATCTTTAAACGTTTCCGGTGTCGGGTCGGTAATGACCGGGTGGAAACTGTAATCCACCATAGAAATACCCTCGACCCATTCTTTACGATACTCCTCTACCGTTTCAACGAGACCTTTGCCCGCTTCCTGATTGACGAACTCAATTACTGTCGTTGTACCGCCAAGCGCCGCTGCATTTGTCGTTTCAAAACCTTTCGTTCTTTCCCCCATAAATTCAAAAGAAAAATGCGCATGCTGGTCCACGCCGCCCGGCAGAATTACCATGCCTTCGGCATCGATTGTTTTGTCCGCTTCCACTCTTAAATTTCTGCCGACCGCTTCTATTTTAGTCCCTTCGATTAAAATATCGCCTTTATATTCATTTTCCGTCGTTACGATCAGACCGTTTTTAATTAATGTTTTCATTGTTATTACCCCTTTTTAATTTCCTCTTCATTCTTATCTTCAATCAGCCAGCGGCGGTTTTCTTTGGCATCGAGCGCCTTCTGTTCCCGCAGCTCACGCTCTTTTTTAATCTTCTCAAGCTCCAGAGCCATCACTTTATTCTCAAGCAGATAATTATCCTGTTTAATCTGTTCAAGCTTGCGCTGTTCAATCAGCTTTTTAATCTCAAGCTTCTCGTCACTCTGATTGTACCCTCGCCGCATGGCGTATAATGGAATACTTGCGATAAAGCCGAACGTCACTAATGACGTGAAAAATATGAATTCAAAAACTCCCATATCATCCCTCCGATTTTTCTTAACTCCAGTTTATCACAGCGTCTCGTGCTTATAAAAAAATAGACAAAGCCCTATTCAGCCTTGTCTTTCTTTTCATCTTCAGTTTCTTCAATCAGCCATCTCGAATTTTCTTTATTCTCAAGCGCTTTTTGCTTTCTTGCATTTTCTTTTTTAATTTTGTCGAGCTCAATCCGCATCGATTCATTCTCCAGCAGGTAATTTTCCTGCTTAATTTCTTCAAGTCTTCTCTGTTCTTTCATTTTCTTTAATTCCATCTTGTCATCGCTCTGATTATATCCCCTGTAAATTGCGTACAGTGGTACAGTGAATGTTAGAATTACTGCTGCCAGTCCAACAATATCCATCGGTCCATCACCCCTTATATTTGATTTTACCATATTATTGGCGGGCGGTTAGAGTTGGTTTTGAAGTCGGATGAGCGGGTTTCATCGGACTGTATGTAAAGGTTTCGGTCACATGAGCGGATTTCATCGGACCCAAACTAGTCCGCCAGCCAAATTTCCTCCGCAAAACAAAAAAATCGGGACAAAATGCCCCGATTTCTCAACATATATTATTTTTCGGCTTCCTGCTCGGCAGCTTCTTCTGATGATTCTTCGTCAGCAGAAACTACATTATAATCTCTTAAGAATGCCACCTGTTTAATTGAGTGGTTTTCGACTTCCAGCACCTGCCAGCGGTCTTCGGCGGTATCGATATAGCCGCCTTCCTCGATATCGGTGTTGATGCTCTGCATCCAGCCGCCGATTGTATCGATGTCTTCGCTTTCTTCAAATGCTATCTTAAAGTCATCTTCAAGATCGTCAAGCAGTACCCGCCCGTTGATATGGTAAAGATTATCGTCGACTTTAATAACGTCCAGTTCTTCATCTTCATCGAATTCGTCACGGATTTCTCCGACGATTTCTTCAAGTATATCTTCCATCGTAATCATTCCGGCTGTACCGCCGTATTCATCGATGATTAAGGCAATATGAACGCTTTCTCTCTGCATTTTAACAAGTGCATCGCTGATCCGCGATGATTCTGTAATCACCGGAAGGTCATGTATATAATCGCCTGCGGCAACATGTTCATCCGATACGTGATTTGTTAAATATTCTCTGACATTAATGAAACCGATAATGTTATCTTTGTCACCGTTGCTTTCTGTGACAGGATATCTTGTATAGTTGTACTCTTTAATCGTTTCGACCACCTGATCAACTGTTACCGGTTCCTCAAGTGTAATCATTTGTGTCCGCGGCACCATAACGTCTTTTGCCGTACGTTCATCAAATGAAAATATATTCTGCATATATGAAAGTTCCGTCTGGTTAATTTCACCGCTCTGGTAACTTTCAGTCATAATCACTTTAAGTTCTTCTTCCGAGTGCGCCTGTTCTGTCGGCATTTCTTTAATACCCACTAAGCGTACAAGTCCTCTTGCTGCACCGTTCATCGTCCAGATAAATGGTTTTAAGACAACACCAAAGAAGTATAACGGTCCGCTTAATCCCATTGCCATTTTTTCGGCATACTGAATCGCCACTGTCTTAGGTGCAAGTTCACCGACAACAACGTGAATAAATGTAACAATAATAAATGCTGCTGCAACTGTCGTTACCGTCTGCATGGCGTCCGGTACTCCGACTAAATCAAACAGCGGGTGTAAAATCACTTCAAACGTCGATTCCCCGATCCAACCTAAACCTAGTGCTGTCACTGTAATTCCCAGCTGACAGGCAGATAAGTAATAGTCCAGATTGTTAATCATTTTTTCTACGCGTTCTGCTCTTTTGTCTCCCATTTCAACAAGCGAATGTATTCTTGACATACGTGCTTTAACAAATGCAAATTCAGATCCTACGAACAACATTGTCAGTACGATTAATATGGTAAATAATAATAAATTAGTTATAGTGGATATATCCAATCAGTTCCCCTCCTGCGGGGTTCACCTCCGATAATTTGTGACCGCTCGGGTCGTTTGTTCATGAATAAATCTGCTATTTGTTAACACAGTATTTTTTGAAGTTCTTTTCAGATACACCTTCCCAACAGCCGTCACCTCCACTAATTTTGTTAAATTAAGAACATTATATCATATAAAAATCCGTTTTCATAAGGATATCTCCGATGTTAAAACATCTTTACAAAGTATCTCTGTATCGTCTGTATGCTTCCCTGATCGGACCGTCTTGTCCAAGTACTTCTTTGACGCTGCCGCTTTCTGTTATCGTTCCGCCTTCCAGATAGTGCACATAGTCAAATTGCTCCAGATGGCTGAGGTCGTGCGTCGCTGTAAGCACCGTATCTTTCTGGAATATTTCCTGCCATATTTTATCTCTGAGGCGCGTATTTAAACTTGCTGTCGGCTCATCCATTATCCAGGCATCTTTATCTTCGATATACATGCGGATCAGATGCATCCGTTTTTTCTCACCAAGCGATAAATACTCAGCCGACGTAATATAATCATCCGGCTTAAAGTAATCCAGCTCGAATTTTTCAAGCAGTTCCTCAAGCTGGTCTTCATCTGCTTTAAAATGATTGAACATCGTCAGGTTTTCTTTGACCGTGGCGTTGTAAAAATCCAGATGCTGCGGCATAATCCCCGCATCCGACTGCTTAATCAGCTGGTTGAGCAGGGTTGTTTTGCCGGAACCGCTGCTGCCGATCAGCGCGTGTTTCTCACCCGGTTTAATTTCTATATTTATATTGCTCAGCACATCGCGTTTGGTTTCCGGATAGCGGAAGGACATATTGGACAAGGACAGCTTCTGATTTTTATTCTCCGTCATCATTTCTCCCGGATCACTTACCGCTTCAACGCGTGCTTTGACCGCTTTATATTTACTTGCCGGTTTAATGACCGGAATGGCCAGTTCAAAGAAACTCATCAAGAGTAAGATAATCATCGGGATTAATAAAGGATAATCGCCGCTGAACAGAATAATGACAAGAAGAAGCACGCCAAGCTGGATAAACAGACTGATGATATCGATTGCCGCATCTAAGGCTGCTTCCCTGTTTTCATTTTTCGTAATCTTTTTATAGGTAGTTTTAATATTACTGCTGATTTTTTTATCTTCTTTCACGACAAACAGATTCGTAAAGTCATGAATGTAATGATACAGCTCTGTAAACAGCCTATCTTCCACCTTGTTTCTCTCATCGTACAGCCTGCCTGAAATACCGCTTATAATGAGCGGCATAGCGAGCAGCAGAATCAGCACCGATACGAGCAGAATCACAAGCAGTTTCGGATCAACCAGCAGCGACAGCACCGTTAATATAAGCGAGATAAACACCGCAACGATATAAGGATAAATAATGCGGATATAATAATCTTCAATATCGTCAAAGTAACTTGTCAGCTTTTGAATATAACGGACACTGTGCGTATCCTCCTTACTGTTTACGGACTGTTTGAAGTAGGAAGCTCTTAATCTGCCGATCATTTTAAATGTGGCATCGTGGCTTAAAAGACGCTCGAGATATTTCGCAGCACCTTTTGTCAGACCGAACATTTTAATGGCTGCGATAATTAAAATAATAAGGAAGAACGGCGGTTCAAAGAAGCTTAAACTGATCATGTAGCCGCTCAGTCCAAATATCGCAACACCTACAAGCCCGCCGATAATGCCGAGGACGATACTGTAGAAGATATGCATCTTTTCACCTTTTAAATACATCATACCCGTTCACCTCTTTTCAAGCGGCCTTCACTTAGCACATAATGGCTGTCTGCAATTCCGAGCAATTGCCGGCGGTGAATGACTGCAATAATTGCTGATGTTTCTTTTAACTCAGCGAGATACTTCATCACGAGCTGCTCTGTTTCAGCATCGAGAAACTCAGTCGGTTCATCCATAATAATAATGTCAGGCTGCTCGATTAATACTCTTGCCATTTTCAAACGGACAATTTCCCCGCCGGATAATGGAATATTATGATTAACAATCGGTGTATGAATGCCTGCTTCCAGATTATCGATACTCGATGACAGATTTAACTGCGTGAGAATGTCATGCACTTTCTCTTCTGAATGACTGTCTCCCGACACATAGTCATAGATAGTCGTATCAGAAAAATACACCTGGTCTGAAACATAGCCGATATCAGTGGTCAGCACATCGAGGGTGCCTGAATCCGGTTCATGGAGTCCGAGGATGGTTCTTAAGAGCGTTGTTTTACCAGCTCCCGACTCCCCTGTAATCGCGGTCAGTCCTCTTTTACCGAACTTAAAATCGGCCTGATCCAGCAGCAGCTTTTCGTCATGGCTGATTGTCAGTTTGTCAGCTTCTGCTGCGTAACTGTCTGTTTTACCTCTGTAAGCTGTATTCATTTCAGGTTTGTTAATAATTGCTTTCGCTTTTTCAAAGCTGCCGAGTGCGAGCTTCCCGTTATGAAATTCCGTCCCGAGCACTTTCAGCGCGTTGTAGAATTCCGGTGCTAAAAGCAGCACGAAAAATGCGGTATAGAATGAAATATTTTCAAAAATAATTATTCGAAGCGCAATTTCCAAGGCGACAAGACCGATACCGAGTATCGTTATAAACTCGAGCATCATCGTCGACTGGAAGGCGTATTTTAAAATGTGCATGGTTTCCTTGACAAAACCTTTGTTATCTTCTTCCAGTCTTTTTATCACTGTATTTCTGGACTGCGTATTTTTTACAGTATCCTTGCCGCGGATCAGATTTAAAAACAAGGTGCCGATATTGTCAAAACGCGTCGCCTGCTTTACCGATTCTTCCTGCGTCTGCAGGCCAACGAGCACATAATACAGCGGGATAAAAGGTGCAGTAAACAGCAGTATCGCTGCTGCATAGATATCGATAAAAAATAAGACTGCTATAATGCCCGTAACTTTAATCATCGTTTTAATAATTGTCGGTGTAAACGATGTTTCATACGGCCGGTAGGACTCCAGGTGCACAAGCAGAGCGTTGATCATACCTTCTGACTCCCGCTGCGTTTTAACATCGATGCGGTCGATCAGCTGATCTGCTTTTCTTTCGATTGATTTATTCGCAGACATCTGCGTATACAGATTATAAAATTTATCTGTTATTATAAACAGCACAAAAAACGCACTCATATAAATGAGCGGCGAGAGTATGCTTAAATCCTTAGCCATCACGATGCTTTCCAGTATACGGGATAACTGATGGCCGAAAGCTATATAAAATGCAAGGCTGATTGCTGCAATTAAACTGTACAATACAGCTCGTTTTAAACTTAAATTCAGTTTCAAAGTCTCACCTTCAGACACAAAAAACGTGAAGAGGCCCCTTCACGTTTTCTGTAAATTTATCCGCCGATATAGCTCATGTTGATTTTTTTCCGCTCCCGGCGTTTTTCTTCTGTAATTTCTGTTCTGATTTCCGAATAACGGTCATCGCGTTTGTCCCAGACACCCATTAATACTTCTGTCAGTTCTTCGTCACTGATGCCATCCCGCATCAGTGTCTTAATATCGAAACCGTCGACTGCAAACAGACAGCCGTAAAATTTTCCGTCGGATGACAGTCTTGCTCTCGTACAAGTCGAACAGAAGCTTTCCGATACACTCGTAATAAATCCTAAGTACGAATCTTCGGCATCGTTATGCTTGTACACTTTCGCCACTTCACCGTAATAGGCCGGATCGAGCGGGGCAAGATCAAATTCCGTCTGCAAGGTTTCAAGAATTTCTTTCTTGCTGACCACCTTATCGAAGTTCCAGCCGTTATCGTTGCCGACATCCATAAATTCAATAAAGCGCAAGGTCACAGGCAGCTTTTTAAAATAGCGTGCCATCGGCAGTATTTCCTGCTCGTTCAAGCCTTTTTGCACAACCATATTGATTTTAATCTGGAAACCGAGGCCGATTGCATATTCAATCTGTTCCAGAATGCGCGACGTGCCGATACCCCGGTCGTTAATTTTACCGAACAGTTCATCGTCCATCGCATCGAGGCTGATATTGATGCGTCTCAGCCCTGCATCATACAATTTCTGGCCGTGTTTCTTCAAAAGCAGTCCGTTCGTTGTGAGTCCGATATCTTCAATACCTTCAATCACGTTTAATCGTTCGATTAATTCATGAAGGTCTTTTCTCATCATCGGCTCCCCGCCCGTCAGACGCAACTTCTTCACACCGAGACTGGCGTAAATTCTTGCGAGCCTTTCAATTTCGTCAAAGGAAAGCAATTGTTCACGCTTTAAGAATTCAAAATCATCTCCAAAAATTTCTTTCGGCATGCAGTATCGGCATCTGAAGTTACATTTATCAGTGACCGAAATTCTGAGGTCCCGGATCGGACGGCCAAATTTATCTGTAACTACCTGAGCCATGTAATTCCTCCTTATTTAATATCAGTCTTCCGATTGATATTAACCAGCGTCGTACTATTGAGATTATAAGACCCGATGTTTAAATATTGGACATCGAGATTCTCGAAAAACGCTTTTAAACTTAACCGTTTCGTCTCAAGCTGCGCTTTTAACAATTCAGCCAGAGTGTCATGCTGATAAACTCCGATGAGCGGGTGCTCTCTGTCGTTATCAGTCGTAATTACCGTATCGCCTGTCTTCTCTGCTTCTTCAGCAAGAATATCGAGCCAGGCTGAATCGACGTACGGCGTATCACAGGAAATCACCATTAGTGTCTGTCCCGGATACTCTTTGGCCGAAGCGTACAATCCGCCGAGCGGCCCGTGGTCGATATACTCCGGATCATCGGTAATTACTTTATAATTTTTAAAGCTTGTCTTCAGTTTATCATTTGTGTTGATGACAATCTCGTCTATTGCTTGAACATTTTCTAACGATTGTGCGACATGTTCATACATCGGACGGCCATTTAACATATACAAGGCCTTATCCTCGCCGAAGCGGCTCGATTTGCCGCCCGCTAAAATTACCCCGATCATTTAACCGCCGCTTACCGGCGGAATTAACGCCACAGTATCTTCTGATGTAACGACTTCGTCATCTTTAACAAATGCTTCGTTTTTAGCTACCTGAAATACTTCGCCGTCAAGTTCAGGGTAGTCGATAAAAATATGATTCTTTAATTCACCGACAGTAATTGAGTCGCCGACAAACAAGTCAATTGTGTCGCTGCCGATTTTTTCTTTTATACTTGCAAATACTTTAATTTCCATTAGTTTTCCTCCACACTCGGATGATATTTGCGGGAATCGCCAATCCATTTTTCGCCGTCTTCCCAAATTTCTTTTTTCCAGATCGGGACAATCTCTTTTAACCGTTCTACTGCATACTCGTTCGCCCGGTAGCTGTCTGTACGGTGCGGCGAACTCGTTACAATCACCACTGCTATATCGGAAATTTCAAGCTTGCCGATACGGTGGCCGATGGCTGTAATCACACCCGGCCAGCGTTCCGATATTTCATCGCCGATTTGAGCGAGCATTTTTTCCGCCATCGGAATATAAGCTTCATATTCCAAGTGAACGGTGCGCGTGCCTTTCGTCCATTCGCGGACATGTCCCGTAAAGGTGCATACTGCCCCCTGATGTTCATTTACAGTCATTTTATGATATTTGTTTATATCCAGTTCTTTATCTGTTACTTCAAACATTTTCATTGCCGATACTGCTCCATTCTTTAAACCAGTTCACTGCATTATCCTTATCGTAACGCATATCAAAACGGTTTAACACATTCGTCAGGCCGATTTCATTAATATCCGTTTCACCTTCTGTAAACGAATAGGTCAGAATAATTTTTGAATAGTTTTCTTTTTTATAGCCTTCAACGAGTACGAAATCCACGCCTTCAGTTTGAAATCTCTGCAGCTGTACAGTCAGCGGCTTGTCGGGACGTTCCGTCATAATGGAATGTCCCGGCATATTGAAGGCAGTATAATCTGCGCCCGCTTCAAAAAATCTGCCGGTGTCCGTATCGTTCGGGATGTCTTCGGTAATATGATGCCGTTTAATCACTGCAACAGTATAGCCGTGCTGTTTTAATAAATTTACCAGGTCGAGAATGAGCGTTGTTTTACCTGTATTTTTATAGCCTGCTATCTGTAAAGTTTTCATCTACTCCACCCCAAAATTGTCTGCGCCTGTCGTGACATCAGTCATCATCACTTTGACTGCATCGCCTTTAACAAAGCCGCGCGTACCGCCTGGCAGAACGATAACGCCGTTGCTTCGTGCAATAGATGTCACCGCATTTGATTTGTTAAAACCGGACGGGCGTGCATATATTTTCCCTTCTTTAAAAAACAGTTCCGCACGGATAAAGCGCGAGAACGGGTTAGCCTTCGAGTGGTCCTCATCAAGCACCGCATCAATAAGCGGAGCAAACGGCAGTGCTGCACTCTGCATTAAGTTCAGCGCAGGACGGGCAAACAGTTCAAAACCTGAATAGCATGCTGACGGGTTGCCGCTGAGTCCGAAGAGCAGTTTATCGTTTAAAATACTGACTGTTGTAACACTGCCCGGTCGCATAGCTACTTTATTAAATAGGACTTCAGCACCGAGTTCGTCGTAGATCTTCGGCAGCAGGTCGTAATCCCCAACCGATACGCCGCCTGTTGTAATAATCACGTCGACTTCATCGAGCATCGCTTTAATCCGCGTATACAATGTGTCGAAATCATCTGTTTCTAATTTGTAATGCTTGCCTTCGATGCCCATGCGTTTCAGCTGGCTCATTACCATCGGTGTATTCGAGTTGCGGATTTTCCCGCGTTCGAGTTCATCTTCAACTTCTAAAAGTTCTGTTCCTGTAGACAGCACGCCGACCGCCGGCTGCTTGAACACTTCAACTTCGCTGTAGCCGAAAGTAGCAAGTGTCGCGACCGTACCCGGGTTAATCACCGTGCCTTTTTCTACAATAATGTCACCGACTTTACACTCTTCACCTTTTTGTGCGATATTTTCACCTGGTGTAAACTCACGCCGGATTGTAAAACCGTCTTCAGTTTCTTTCGTCTGTTCGAACATAACGACCGTATCCGCCGACTCTGGAATTTCAGCTCCCGTCATAATGCGGAAAGCTTCATTTTCCTTTAAGACGTAATCGCTCGAGCTGCCTGCCGGCACTTCTTCAACTACTTTAAATGCCACCCTGTTATCACCTGAAGCACCTTGAGACGATTGTGAATGAATTGCGAAACCGTCCATGGCAGATTTCGTAAATAAAGGAACATCCGACGTCGCTGTTAAATCTTTCGCGAGCACTCTGCCGTAACTCTCTTTATAGCTGACAGTTTCTGTGCCGAGTTCCGTGACTCTTTCCATCAGTTTGGCCACTGCATCGTTAACATGAACCGGTGTTCTGTTTAAAGTCATTTCTATCATCCTCGCTGTATTTAAGTTATTTATCGTTTCGTATGAATGTTTGATATAATTTGATTACTTATACTTATTGTACTAAATGGGAGGTTGCAAATGTCTAATTTTACGCATTTTAATGAAGAAGGCCGCGCCAAAATGGTCGATATATCAGATAAATCAGTCACGAAACGCAGTGCAACTGCACAGAGTCTGCTTGAAGTGCCCGAGAATATTTATAAAGGTATCACCGAAGGAACTGTAAAAAAAGGAGATGTTCTCGGTGTCGCTCAGGTAGGGGGTATTATGGCAGCGAAAAACACACATCAGATTATTCCGATGTGCCATCCGCTGTCACTGTCCGGTGTTGACGTCTCATTCCGCTGGGAAACTGATGAAACCTATGTGCTCGTTATCGAAGCGACAGTAAAAACGACCGGCAAAACCGGTGTTGAAATGGAAGCACTGACAGCAGCAAGCGCTGTAGCGCTCACCGTTTACGATATGTGCAAGGCGCTCGATAAAGGTATGATTATTAAAGAAACAAAGCTTCTTGAAAAATCCGGCGGCAAATCCGGCGACTACAAGGCTTAAATATGATTGAATCCGTCTGACCTTGAGCAGGCGGATTTTTTAGTTGGGTGTTGGCTCATGTATACGAATGAGTTGATGCATAGGCATGACAGGGCTTCATGTATACGAATGATCCGATGCATAGGCATGACAGATCCTCATGTATACGAAAGATTCGATGCATAGGCATGACAGGGCCTCATGTATACGAAAGACCTGTTGCATAGGCATGACAGGTCTTCATGTATACGAAAGACCCGTTGCATAGGCATGACAGATCCTCATGTATACGAAAGATCCGATGCATAGGCATGACAGGGCTTCATGTATACGAATGATCCGATGCATAGGCATGACAGATCCTCATGTATACGAAAGATCCGATGCATAGGCATGACAGATCCTCATGTATACGAAAGATCCGTTGCATAGGCATGACAGACCCTCATGTATACGAAAGATCCATTGCATAGGCATGACAGACCCTCATGTATACGAAAGACCCGTTGCATAGGCATGACAAGCTCTCATGTATACGAAAGATCCGTTGCATAGGCATGACAGACCCTCATGTATACGAAAGATCCGTTACATAGGCATGACAGACGCTCATGTATACACAACGTCACATACACTCTAATTCTCTTTATTCAGCTCAAATACCAGGTGGTTCAATTCCGGCATCACGAGTTTTTCCATGCCGAGCTTTACTGCACCGCTTGAACCCGGCAGTGAGATAATCAGCTGGTGACCGTAAGTTCCTGCCGCTGCACGGGATAATAGACTGCGTGAACCGATGTCTTCCGTGTAGCTCAGCATGCGGAACAGCTCGCCGAATCCTTCGATTTCCTTATCGAACAGCGGCGTCACCGCTTCAATCGTCACATCGCGTCTTGCGATTCCCGTGCCGCCCGTCGTAATCACAACATCCACGCCCGCTGCAAGGTGCTGCTTCACCGCATTTTGAATCGTATCAATTTCGTCTTTAACGATTTCATAATGTTCTTCAGGCACAAAGGCATTCACCGTCCTGATATAATCAATGACGAGTTTACCGCCTTTGTCCGTCGTTTTATCGCGCGTATCACTAACTGTAATTACCGCCACTTTAATATCTCTGTCAATTCTATCCACAATACTCAAAAACATCCGCTCCTAGCCGAATAATTGGTTGATGATGGTCCGTGCTTTATTTAAATTCACGACGTTATGCATCAGCATTCTGCCGTTAGAGAAACTCACGATGCGTGTCTCTCCGTAGTTAAACTCGATAAAATACGGCGTTCTTTTATAGACGATATCCGCCTGTTCGAGTGTTTCTGTTACCACGCTCTCAGTCAGCCGGCCGTCGATTACCTGAATCATATCCCGACCGCAGAATTTCATAGCGCTCGTTTCTTCCCTGTTCAGTTCCGGGAATTCTTTCGTCTGGCAGGTCGGACATGCGCTTTCCGTCATGCTGCTGATATCGAACTTCATATAATCCATATCCCATACATTGCCGATATGCATATGATAAGGGCCTGTAAACTGTTCCGTCAGAATTTTAAGTGCTGCAGTCACCTGATGGCTGACAGCCATATGGACTGCCGGCGAGATAATGCCTGCAGTGTCGCACGTCAAGGTCGTCGCCGGCAGCACCGGCGTCAGGCATCTGAAGCACGGAGTTTTCTCCGGAACAAAGACTGCACTGGAATATGAACCTTCAATACAGGCCGCATAGATCCATGGAAGCTTATATTTAAAAGCCGCATCGTTAATCAGCATCCGCGTATCGAAATTATCCGTCCCGTCAAGGATCAGGTCTGCCTCTTGTGCGACCGACTCAATCAAGCCTGCGTCACAGTGCGCCACATGCACTTCAATTTCGACAGCGCTGTTGATTTTAGACAGTTTATCGTAAGCAGCTGCGGCTTTCGGTTTCTTCTCTCTTGCATCTTCTTCGTTATATAAAGTCTGGCGCTGCAGATTCGTCAGTTCGACGTAATCCCGGTCGATTAAAATCAGTTTGCCGACCCCCGCTCTCACGAGCATTTCCGACGACAAAGAACCGAGTGCGCCGAGTCCGACAATCACTGCTGTTTTCTCTCCGAGAAGCTTTTGGCCCCGCTCGCCGATATTAGAATAGAGCAGCTGTCTTGAATATCTGTTATCCATTATTTTCACTCATTAATATAGAAATTTATGTAACGCTTTCATCCCTGATTTTATCACAGACACGGGGCTAAATCATTTTATTGATTTACAAACAATGGTCTTTAGAAACTTATTGTTAAGATGGTGTAAAGTTCGTCTGTAAATTGTATGAATTGTGCTAAAATATAGTTGTTATAACTTAATGAAATTTACGGAGGGTCTTATAGATGAAGAAGCTGCTAGTCGTTGATGATGAACCATCAATTTTAACCTTACTGAAATTCAACCTGGAGCAGAGCGGTTTTGAAGTGCTCACAGCTGAAAACGGCAATGATGCGCTGGAAATTGCTGTGAATGAAGATCTGACGCTGATCGTTCTCGACCTGATGTTGCCGGGCATGGACGGCATGGATGTCTGCAAAACGCTCCGCCAGGAAAAAATTAATACGCCTATTTTAATGCTGACAGCAAAAGATGATGAGTTCGATAAAATTCTCGGTCTTGAACTCGGCGCCGATGACTATATGACCAAGCCGTTCAGTCCGAGAGAGGTCGTCGCGCGGGTTAAAGCCATTTTACGCCGGACCAACCTCGTTCAGGCTGAGGCGAAAGATGAAGTGATTAAAATCGGCGAGCTTGAAATTCATCCCGACAAATACATGGTGATGTTTAAAGGTGAACAGCTGGTGCTGACACCGAAAGAATTCGAATTGCTTCTTTATCTTGCCAACCACCGCGGCAAGGTTTTGAGCCGCGACCAGCTCTTAAACGGTGTCTGGGATTTCCATTACGATGGAGATACGCGCATTGTGGATGTTCATATCAGCCATCTGCGTGAAAAAATCGAAGCGGATACGAAGCAGCCTGTGTATATACGAACGATCCGCGGCTTCGGCTACAAGATGGAAGGACAGGATTAAATGCAGCGTCTGTGGCTGAAAATCACAGGATCTTATTTAATATTATCGATTACATTTATACTGGTGCTGTGGTTTTTTATCAGTTCGATTATTCAAAATACATATACGGATATGACGAAAGAACATCTGATAGAAAATGCCCAGCTGGTGTCGGAAGTGATTACGCTCGGCGGTCTGGATGAAGACCGGGAGACACTCGATGAATGGACGAGTCATTTTGATGAAGAAATTACGCTCCGCTATACGATTATCGCTAAAGACGGTACGGTAATAGCGGATACCGAAAGTGATATTGAAACGATGGACAACCATATTAACCGGCCGGAAATCGATGCGGTACTCGTGAGAAATCAGGAAATCGGTGAATCTGTCAGGCTGAGCGATACGCAGGATATGTCGATGATGTACGTGGCAATTCCCTTCGAGGCCAACGGTGAGATTATCGGTGCTGTCAGAACTTCTGTTTCTACAGAATCGATTGATGATGCCATCAGTGCCATCTGGACAACGCTGAGTGCAATTCTGTTTATTATTCTGCTCGTGTCCGTTATTTCAGCAGCGCTCTTGAGCTACAATATTACGAAACCGATCAACAGAGTGATTAACGTAACAAAGCGGCTGCAGAATAAAGATTACAGTGCGCGTATCAACTCGGATTATTCCGGCGAAATCGGTAATTTAAATACATCTGTCAACGCGCTCGCTGCAAGCCTGCAGGCGCACGTCAATGAAATAGAGGAAAGTGAAAAGCAGTTAAACAGTATTCTGTCGAATCTGGTCAGTGGTGTGGTGCTGATAGACGATAAAGGTGAAGTTGCGCTGACAAACCAGGCAACGGAGCGTTTTTTATCGAAACATACTTCAAAAATTTACCAGAGAGAATACAACTACGTATTCGGACCGCTCGGTATCGATCATTTAATTGAGACAGTAATTGAAGATAATGTCAGCCGGCATGATGAAGCGCATCTTTACTTCCCGGAAGAACGAATTCTGGATGTACATATCGCGCCGTATTACAGCCAGGGCTGGCAGCAGCGCGGCGCAATTATCGTGCTGCATGATATTACCAACATCAGACGCCTTGAGAAAATGCGCAGTGAATTCGTTGCGAATGTGTCGCACGAATTGAAAACACCGATTACTTCGGTAAAAGGATTTGCCGAAACGCTGCTCAGCGGTGATGTGCCGGATGAAGCGACGGCTAAACAGTTCCTGCAGATTATATACGACGACAGCGAACGGTTAAACCGTCTGATTACCGATTTGCTTGAGTTGTCGAAAATTGAAAAGCAGGCGATGCCGCTCGAAATTACCAATGTGGATATAAAGACGGTGATTAAAAATTCCACGCGGACTATTTCAAAATTTGCACACGACAAAAATATTACGCTGCATCTGCCGGAAGACAGTTCCCCGGTGTACGTGGAAGCCGATAAAGACCGGCTCGGACAGATTGTACTGAACCTGGTTGCAAATGCGGTCAACTACACATCTGATAACGGACATATTTATATTGATGTTGAAGAACGGTCGTCGAAAGTTGTCCTGAACGTGCGCGATACCGGGATGGGCATACCGGAAGAAAGCCTCGATCGGCTGTTCGAACGCTTCTATCGCGTCGACAAAGCCCGAAGCCGTCATTCAGGCGGCACGGGACTCGGTCTCGCCATTGTCAAACACCTGGTCGAATCCCACGAAGGTGAAATCTATGTGAAAAGCACAGAAGGAGTCGGCTCGACTTTTACTGTTGAACTCCCAAAAACACAAGAATAGATAGTATAGTTTGATTAAGATTAAGCCGGGCGCATGAGATGTGTCCGGTTTTTTTGTTGGGGCGCTCAAATAAAACAGCTGCCGGGTCATTGTGGGAACTACAGTGACGGGATAAGTCTGTTATTCTGTCATTGTTAAAGCCACAATGGCGCACTGAAGGCGTTACTGTGCCATTGTCAGTTTCACAATGGCGCGCTGGAGGTGCTACTGGGCCAGTGTCAGTTTCACAGTGGCGCGCCAGCCTTGTAATATCCTCATAAAACCCAAAAACCCGCTCACATGAACGGGTTTTCATCAAAAAATATATTACCTGAACGGCGTAAACAGCAGATTGTTTTCCAGATGCAGGAGGGTCATAATATTCTTCTCATTTTCTTCCAGTTTCTTCAGTACGAAGACGTTTAACGGCTCGTTGCTGTCGACTGGTGTGTAGCCGTTTGTCAGCGAACGGATTTGCTTGAACCAGTTGACGATATTTCGATGTTCATCGAGTAATCTTGTAATGTGCGGCTTCAGCGCTTCAAAAGCGACTGAACTTTTTTGTTCATAATACGTCAGTAGCAGCGGGTACACATCGGATTCTTCCGTTTCAATATGCACTGTCATTTCCCGGTAAATATTATAGAAGAGTTCGGCCACTTTATCGTATTCAACATCTTCTTTTTTATATTTTTTGGCGAGTTTTTCGACGTAGTCATTTAGAACCGGCAGTTCATCCAGCAGGTCGTCGTAATATTTACGTTCGATATACTTAATAATGCTCGTTTGATCCATAAAGGATACATCGATTCCCTCAATCCGCTGTTTCGCGAATTCGTTGACTTCATATAAAATGTTTTCCAGATTAAAATTCCCTGCTTCATGAGCTTTCTTTAAAGTCTGGTCGCCGTGATTAACAAAATCAATATCGATTTCGCGGAAGACACCTGCCGCTGCCGGCACCTTAAATAGAATATCTTTTAATTTCATCGTTTCACTTATATTTGACATGTTGAATCCTCCTCGTCTATTCTTTATATTCATACCATTAATTGAAATTATTTAAACCTTGGTACCCGTTTAATTCTTTCTTGCCGGGGGTATTGTATAATTAATCTAAACAGCTATTTATATGGAGGTCAGTCCCAGTGAATAAAAATTTAAAAATGTTAGCTACAATTATACCATTGATTGCGGTTCCCTTATTTAATGAACGTAAAAAGATAGCGAAACATCCCGATATGCAAAAGCTCGGGGCAGTATCGAATTCAGTTTACACGCGCGTTAGAGACAGCAGTAAAGATGCTGCCTCAAGTGCTTACGAAACGACGAAAAATACCGCCCAGACTATCGGTACGAAAGTAAGCGATACGCTTGAAGAACGCAGCTATAATAAGGAAGTTAAAAATTATCAGAAGAGCCTCGAGCAGGAAGAATCGCTTGAAAAGCGTTTTGAGAAAGACAAGGCAGCTCATAAAGAAAAGCGCAAGGCGGACAGCAGCGATAAAAACCGTTCTTCTTTTGTGCCGAAAATCTTCCAGTCACACAGTGAAAAATCTGCCGATGATATTAAAGACGGCATGACAGTGTCCGATGAACTGATGTCACAGAACTCGCCGACACCGGATATTAACACTGACAAACTGACAGAGCCGGATAATGAAGAACCGGTTTACGGTGAAAAATATATGTTTGAAGACAGTGAAGAAGATGACAAAGTTCAGAATGAACTGGTACCATATACAGGTAACGCAATTCAAATTAATGAAAGCAGTGAGAAAATGACAAACATCCAGGAAATTAATGAAGAAAAAGTTCTCAACGACACAGAATTCACAAGAAACTCAAACGATCAGCAGGATGAGAATTTACCGCTTCGCCAGCAGCATAAAAACATTTTAGACCCGCGCAGTGCGGCACGTGAAAAGTACGCTGCAGAAAAGAAAAAAGAAAAAGAGAACCTGCGAAACAGCAACAGTCTCTTCAATAAGCACCGCCGCATGAACTTTGAACATGCGAACAAGAGAAAACGCGTTATCGGCGACGGCAATCCTTATATTAAAGATCAAACAATTAAAAATTATGAAGAGCTAATGTTTAATAAATAAGTTTAACATCATAGGAGCATACTTTATGAACGTTAAAAAAATTACTGTATTCTGCGGTGCAAAAACCGGGAAAAACAAAAATTATGAAAAAGCTGCCTATAAATTAGGCGAAGATGCTGCCCGTAAAAACTTAACCGTCGTTTACGGAGGCGGCGCAACCGGTCTGATGGGCGCAGTCGCAGACGGTGCGCTCGCTGAAAACGGCAAAGTCACCGGGGTGATTCCGCAGTTTCTTGTGGACCGCGAAGTCGCTCACCCCGGCGTCAGTGATATGCGCATCGTACAGTCTATGCACCAGCGCAAACTTGAGCTGGAAGCAGAAGGCGATGCAATTATTATGATGCCCGGTGGTGCCGGCACCCTTGAAGAATTCTTTGAAGTTTTTACTTGGGGACAGCTCGGTCTGCATGAAAAACCGATTGGCATATTGAACGTTGACGGTTATTTTGATGCGCTGAAAACCGTAATCCACAAATCGATTGAAGAAGGTTTTCTAGAAGAGCGTTATCTTGATATGCTGTTCATCCATGATAACCTTAACGATATTCTTGAGGGCTTTGAATCATATGTCCCTGTAGCAGTGAGAACTTACGAAGATTTAAAATAAGCAGTAAAAAAAGAGCACGGATTCAAGTTTACAGTTTGAATCTGCGCTCTTTTTGTGTGGATTTTTTAAACAGCACGTGCCGTTTCAAAGAATGCCCGTCCATAATACCCGGATGATCAAAAGTCTGCACCGGTTCCATGCCGATTTTTTCCATAATATTAATCGAAGGAATATTCCGCACTGCTGTATAAGCGTAAACTTCCTTAATATCCGTCTGGCGTTCGACGAATTTTAATACTCCGCGGGCGGCTTCTGTCGCAAAGCCCTGGTTCCAGTGTTTCTTTTGAAGCCGCCAGCCTATTTCTATACAGGGCAGGAAATCAAAATCGAGAGTGTCATCTGCTTCCAGTACGTGAATTCCCGTAAAGCCGATAAATTCATTCGTATCTTTCCGTTCAACAGCAAACAGACCGAAGCCTCTGTCGATAATGCACTTTTGAGCGGTGCGTGCATATGCAACAGATTCCTCAGGTGTTACCAGCGTTGGAAAATAACGCCTGACATCCGGATCCTGATTCATTCTAATAAAGGTCTTTAAATCACTTTCCTGCCAGTCGCGTAAAATCAGACGTTTTGTCTTAATATATTTCATTTTACTTCAGGCCTATCTATTAAAGTTCTGCTTCATTTTGAATCGGCACATCGCGGCGGATGTAACTGATTAAACGCACGGTAAATTCACTGTTTTCAAAGTCGTAGTCTTCAAGATTTTTCTTCTTGTTATCCGTTGTCACGACTGCATCGATGAAGTCGACCGTATGCTTTTCTTTAAACGTAATAGTAAAAGTTTCAAAGCCCTCTTCCGGTGCCGGTTTTTTCACGACAACACGGTTAATCGAACCTTGAACATCTTCCAGTTCGCCGCCGGTAGCCGCTTCAATTTCTTTTGCCAGCTCTTCGAGCTTCATTTTTTTACCTTCAATTAAATAAAACTTCTCTTCATGCATGATAAAACTCCTTTACTCTTCGTTTTCTTCTTCATCTTCCTCTTCATCAGGCTGCTGGTTTTCTTCGAATTCCTGCTCGAGTGCCTCCAGTTCTGATTCTTTCGCATCCACATTCTGCTGAAGCGCTTCATTATCACCCTGCAGGGAATTAATTTCCTCTTCCAGCTCAGCAATTTCATTGTTGACGTTTTCCAGATCTTTTTCCGCCTGGGTAGATTCGCTGCTGCAGGCCGCAAGTCCCAGTACAAATATTAGCATTATCAGTTTTTTCATCATATCCACCTATAGTTAATCTTACCCAATATTATACCATTCATATGTATATTTTTAAATTTATAGAAAAAACCCGGCAAAAATGCCGGGTCCTTCAATCTTTACTATTCTTCAATTGTTACCTGATCCACATGATAAATACCCTGTGCATCAACCCAGAAGTTCTGAACGTTAGCATTTAAGCCTGTTAAGTAGTTCTGGTGGTGAATGTAGGCCATCGGCGCTACATCTACGAGATAATCTTGAAGTTCTGAATAAATTTCAAGTCTCGCTTCTTCATCAGTTTCCTGACGTCCTGCTTCAAGCAATTCGTCTACTTTATCGTCTGATAAGAATGAACGGTTACCCGGGTCACCATGCATTGATGAGTGGAATAACGGATAAGTACCGTAGTCCGCATCACCAGTTACAGTTGACCAGCCGAGGATAAACATATCGTGGTTCCCTGCAGCTGTTTCTTCCAAGTACGCGCCCCACTCAAGCTGTTCAACAGTTAAGTTGATGCCGATTTCCTGCAGTGATTCCTGCAGATAAATTGCAGTATTTACACGTTCCGGGCTGTCGTTAGTCCAGATTGACAGATCAAGTCCATCTTCGTAACCTGCTTCTGCCATCAATTCTTTAGCACGTTCGATATCGTAAGAAATACCTTCAACATTTTCATCGTAGCCGAAGACACCCGGAGCTAACGGCCCTTGTGCTGGAATACCTACACCGTCGTATACTCCGCTGATAATTTCTTCGCGGTCAATAGCATAAGAAATTGCCTGACGTACTCTTTCATCGTCTAAGGGTTCTTTTTCAGTGTTAAATCCGATATAAGAAAGTGACATTGATTCTGTTTCGTCAAGTTCAGTCTCTGCTCCATTAGCAATACGGTCAGCGTTGCTCGATTCAACAGCACCTGCAACATGGGAAGTGCCCGATTCGATTTCAGCAATACGTGACGCCGTTTCCGGAACTACTTTAAATGTTACTGTGTCGAGTGTTGCAGCTTCACCGTAGTAATCGTCATTGCGCTCAAGGACAACCTGCTCACCCGGTGTGCGTTCCTGTAATTTAAAGGCGCCTGTTCCTACAGGATTTGCAGTGACGTATTCGCCAAGATCAGAAGAAATTGCATCCTGAACTTCTTCAGCATCACCGCTGTCGCGTAATTCATAATATTCTTCTGCAGTCATATCTTCACCTGCAGCATCAAGTGCTTCCTGGTAATCAGTATCGATTACATCTTTACTGATCATACCGCCGCCATCATGTGCAAGATGCGCAAGCAATGGTGCAAACGGATATTCAGTTGTAATTTCAACTGTGTATTCATCTACTGCTTCAACATCGCTAACCATTTCGTATAAGAACATACGTGGTGATGCCATAGCCGGATCAAGTACGCGTTCTAAGTTGGCAACAACAGCTTCCGCGTTGAAAGGTGTGCCATCGTGGAAGGTTACATCGTCACGGAGAGTAAAGCTCCATGTTGTGTCATCTACCTGTTCCCACTCAGTCGCAAGACCAGGTTCAACTTCCATATCTGCATTCAGGACAGTCAGTCCATCGTATAAGTTGTAACGCACGTTTGATGATGGTACGTCGTTATTGCCGTGCGGGTCCATTGAAACAATGTCACTCATTTCAGAGATAACAAGGTCCTGGCTGCCGGCCGGTGTACCTTCTGATGCGCCGTCTTCAGCTTCAGGCTCAACGTCGCTGTCGCTTGTACAAGCTGCCAGTACTAATGTAAACATCAGTACAATACTTAAAGTAAGCAGTTGTTTAAGGCTCTTCATTATGTATTTCCCCCTAATTAATTTTAAATTTTAAGATTATTTCGAATCCTAAAATTTCACTCTTACAATATTACCGCAAAACAATTTTTCTTACAAGGTTGAATTTTGAAAAAATTATCATTGCAATCAGTAATAATTATTCCTTAAAATTTCAACCATCCTCACTATAGCATGCTCTTTATTCAAAATAAAGCGCTTTCAATAATTTTTATGAGTGTGTGTATATTAAACACAGTTAAAAAAAGACAGCCATGACATTTCACTTTGTCATGACTGTATAATGAAATTTTATCTTTATTCACTATCAATATAAGTTTCGCTGAAATCCAGCATGTTGAAACCGTTGGCTTTAAATTCATGGACGTTGTCGTTATATGCATTTAAATATTCTCCGTGACGGATAAAAATGGAAGGTGCTTCTTCAATAATTATTTCCTGGGCATCGATATACATTGTTTCGCGTGTATCTTCATCAGTTTCCTGGCGTGCATCGTCCAGCAGTGAATCGAGTTCAGAGTTGCTGTAGAATGAACGGTTCCCGTTATTCCCGTGGTTTTCCGTATGATATAGTGACGTAATCGTTTCATCCGGGTCTCCCGTCGTGTTGCCCCAGCCGAGGATAAACATATCGTGTTCCGCATTGCCTGTCGCATCGAGATAAGCACCCCACTCGACTTGTTCAACATTCAGCGTAACACCGATTTCATTCAGTGATTCCTGCAGCCACAAAGCGGCATCCAGACGCTCGGGGTTATCATCATTTACCATCAGATTAATCGTTAAATCTTCTGCGCCTGCTTCAGCGAGCAGCTGTTCAGCGCGCTCCATATCGTATTCAAGACCTTGAAGTTCTTCGGAATAACCGAGCAGGGCCGGTGCAAGCGGACCGTTCGCCGGTATACCGGAACCATTATAGACTCCATCGAGCACCGCTTCGCTGTCAAAAGCATGCGAAATTGCCTGACGGATTTTCGGATCATCAAATGGTTCCTTGCTTGTATTGAAACCGATATAGTCAACGTTAACAGCATCGCTCCGCATTAAGGTCATGCCGTCCGTCTCCTCAATACGGTCGGTATTGCTTGTCAATGTGGATAGAATCGCATCCGACGACCCTGATTCAAGTTCCGCAATGCGAGTCCCCGGTTCTGTTACAACTTTAAACGTTATACTTTCCAGCAGTGCCGGCGTATTCCAATAATCGTCGTTGCGTGAAACTGCCGTTGCCTCACCCGGGCTTCTCGATTCAAACTTAAAGTAATTTGTGCCGACAGGTCCGGTTTCTACCATTTCCCCGACAAACTGGCTGATGTCTTCAACTGCATCATCATAATCATCTCCGCCCGCAGTTCTCAGTTCATAATACTCCTCCAGTGATAAATCACTGTCCGCCTGTTCCAGTGCATTTTCATAATCCGCGTCAATCAGTTCTTTACTGATCATTTTACCGGCACCATGAGATAAATTATTTAACAGCGGTGCATATGGATATTCTGTCACGAGTTCAATATTGTAATCATCGATAATATTAACTTCGCTGACCATATCAAGGAGTGAAGAACGGGCAGAAGCTCTTGCCGGGTCCTGAATACGTTCTATGTTCGCTTTCACTGCATCAGCATTAAAATCGCTGCCGTCGTGAAACTTCACACCTTCCCGCAATTTAAAACTCCACGTCGTATCATCAATCTGCTCGTACTCTTCTGCGAGAGCCGGCACGATATTTAAATCCTCATCGTGAGTAACAAGCGGCTCGTAGATTGTATCCCGTATCTGCTCGGACGGATCGTCGTTACTGCCATGCGGATCGAGCGACACAATATCCGATGGAATCGCAATCGTCATATCGCCGCCTTGTTCTTCAGCGCCAGTATCAGAGCTGCCCGTTTCTTCATCAACATTGCTGTCATCTGTACATGCTGTGAGAATGAACAGGAAAAATACTGTCAGTGAGATAAAACTAAACCTCTTCATGAAAAACGCCCCCTGCTTCTAATATTCACTTTTATATCACCTATACCCCGAATACGTGCTAATAGTTTTATATTCCGTAAAAACTTTCAATTTTTTACAATAGAGTGCTGAATCAAAAAACTGCCCGAAAATCTTATTATTAAGATCTCCGGGCAGTTTAACTTGCCAGTTTTTCACTTATTGAATTGAAGTGCCTCTGAAGTTGAAGATGTTGTACGCATCACCTTCGAATCCTTCAACGTGATTGCCGTGTGCGTTTAAGTTTTCCCCGTGACGGATAAAGATTGCCGGTGCTTCATCTACTAAGATTTGCTGAGCTTCCATATACAGTTCTTCGCGCTCGCTTTCTTCAGTTGACTGGCGGGCTTCATCTAAAATACTGTCCAATTCAGGGTTGTTGTAGAATGAACGGTTACCAGTGTCACCGATGTTATCACTGTGGAACAGCGGTGAAATTCCGTTATCCGGGTCACCTGTTGAGTTGCTCCAGCCAAGGATGAACATATCGTGTTCTCCTGCGCCTGTCGCTGCAAGGTACGCGCCCCACTCAACTTGTTCAACGTTCACTGTAATACCAAGGTTGCTCAATGATTCCTGCAGCCACAGGGCTACGTCTACACGTTCAGGGTTATCATCGTTAACCATTAAGTTAATTGTTAAATCTTCAACACCTGCTTCATCCAGCAGTTCCTCGGCACGGTCCATATCATATTCCAAACCTTCAAGGTCTTCAGAATAACCGAGTACTCCCGGTGCAAGCGGTGCTTCTGCCGGTGTACCTGATCCATTATACACTCCATCAAGTACAGCCTGGCTGTCAAATGCATGCGTGATTGCCTGACGTACTCTCGGGTCGTCAAACGGTTCTTTTTCAGTATTGAATCCGATGTAGTCAATCGATACTGAATCGTTGCGGAGAAGTGTTACATCTTCGTTATTTTCCACGCGGTCAATATTGCTGGATAGTGTCGCTAAAATTGCATCTGATGAACCTGACTCAAGTTCAGCAATACGTGAACCCGGTTCAGATACTACTTTAAATGTCACCCCGTCAAGCAGTGCTGTGTCTCCCCAGTAATCATCGTTGCGTACTACAGCAGTTTGTTCTCCAGGGCTTCTCGAATCAAACTTGAAGTAGTTTGTTCCAACAGGTTCAGATTCAACAAGCTGGCCGACAAAAGAGCTGATTTCATTTGCTACTGCTTCATGCTCTTCTCCGCCTTCAGCGCGCAGGTCGTAATACTCTTCAAGAGATAAATCGCTGCCTGCTTCATCGAGTGCCTGCTGATAATCTGCATCGATCAAATCTTTACTGATCATTTTACCTGCACCATGAGTTAAGTTGTTCGCAAGCGGCGCAAAAGGATACTCAGTCACAAGTTCTACAGTGTAATCGTCGATAACGTTAACTTCGCTCACCATCTCGAGCAGGAATGAACGCGGTGAAGCTTTCGCCGGGTCTTTTACACGTTCAATATTCGCTTTAACTACATCTGCATTAAATTCACTGCCGTCATGAAAAGTGACCCCTTCGCGAAGCTTAAATTGCCACGTTGTATCGTCAACCTGTTCATACTCTTCAGCTAAGACAGGAACTATTTCAAAATTTTCATCCTGTGTTAAGAGCGGCTCATAAATTGTATCGCGGATTTGTTCCGACGGTACATCATTACTGCCGTGCGGATCCATCGATACTGCATCACTTGGTATTGCCAAGGTCAGAGTACCGCCTTCTGCAGCTGCGGTCTCTTCCCCTTCAGTTGCTTCCTCTTCCACATTACTGTCATCAGTACATGCTGCGAGAATAAGTATTAATACGCCGAGCAATGCCATAAAACTAAACTTTTTCATTTGATTCCCCCCATTTCAAGAAGCTGCAAGCACTTCTTATAATATTCAGAATTTTACACTAGAAGTTAAAATTATACAACTGTTATTTCAGAAAAATCTAATTATTGAATGCGCTTACTTCAAGAGAGATTTTTACCGTTTCATTTAACAGCACAGAAGCCGTTTAGAGAACGGCTCTGTTTTAGACCATTTTTAGTTAAGTCCAAAGTTCATCCTATTTCAGAAACTCATTTTTTCAATCTATGCTGCTGCGGGTTCTTGTCTTTTCCATTTCAAATAGTTCAATACAAAAATTATAATGGCGACACTCAAGCCAATGATATCTGTATATCCTTCCGGAACAACAAGCAGAACAGCCGAGCCAATAAGCACCACTCTGATCAAAGGATTAATATGTGTCTTGAAGTAGCCCTCAAGACCGGCAGACAATGCGATGAGGCCGATGGTTGTACTGGCCAGTACTATAGCAACATCCATAATATTTGCAAGAGGATATTCTCTCGCATTGGTCATCAATCCTTCGACATCAACCAGCAGCATAGCCGGTTCGTAAATAAAGATAAATGGAATCAGGAAACCTGCCAGTGACAGTTTCAGCGCCTGGAAACCGGTTCTCATCGGATCTCCATCTGCAATACCCGCACCGGCGAAAGCCGCTAAGGCTACCGGCGGTGTGACGTTTGCAAATATACCGAAGTAGAATACGAACATATGCGCTAAGAGAATCGGTATACCAAATTCTGCAAGTGCAGGCGCTGCCATCGTTGCTGTAATAATATAAGCAGGTATAGAAGGCAGACCCATACCGAGTACCATCGATGCAATCATCGTAAAGAACAGCGTCAGGAGCAGTGACCCTGCACCGAGTCCTGCAATTGCAGATGTCATAATTGCACCAAAGCTCGTTAATGATACGACGCCGATAATAATACCGACAACCGCACAGGCAATCATTACTGATAATGCCTGCTGAGCCCCGAGTGCGAGGCCGTCGAAAATATCTCTGAATGACATGCGCGTTGATTTACGCAGAGTAGCAATGACAATAGTCAGGAAAATTGTAAATATCGCTGCCCGCGGTATCGGCATATTCATAAACAGCATGACAATTAAACCGACCAGCGGGATAAGCAGGTGTCCGCGTTCCTTCATTACTTCTTTAACTCGCGGCAGATCTGCTTTTGGTATTCCTTTTAGCCCGCGTTTTCCTGCTCTATAATGTACCTGCATAATGACTGCAAAATAGTATAACAATGCAGGAAGCAGAGCAGCAAGAGCAATCGTGCCGTAATTAATACCGGTCGTTTCAGCCATAATAAAGGCACTCGCACCCATAATCGGCGGCAGTATCTGTCCGCCGACCGAGGCACTGGCTTCAACTGCTCCTGCAAAATTTCTATGATAGCCGATTTTTTTCATCAAAGGAATTGTAAATGCACCTGTACTTACGACGTTTGCTACTGCAGCACCGTTAATACTGCCCATAAAACCGCTTGAAACTACGGCAACTTTAGCAGGTCCCCCTCGCTGAGCACCTGCTAAAGCCATAGCCAAATCATTAAAGAACTGCCCCATGCCGGACTTCTGCAAAAATGCCCCGAATAATATAAACAGGAAGATGAAGTTTACAGATGCTCCGATGGCTGTAGAATACAGCCCTTCAGTTTTTAAATACAGCTGTCCGAATATATCACCCGGATCAAATGGCCGGGTCATCATCATATTCGGCAGAAAATCCATGTGGCTAAAGAATGGATAAGCTAAGAAAATCATGGCCAGTATCGGCAGAATCCATCCCGTTACCCGCCGGGCCGCTTCAAGTATGAGCACCACAGTGACAATTGCCATGATAATATCTGCCGTATTCGGAATACCGCCCCGTTCAGTAACAATCGCCTGATATTCAATCAGTATGTAGCCGGCTGTAAATAAGCTCAGCCCCGCCAGCACCCAGTCTAAAATTGGAAGTTTATCTCGGTCCTGTTTTTTAAACATCGGGTACAGCATATAGACTAAGGCCAGACCAACTGCAACGTGTATCGAACGCTGCTGCAGGGCGGGCATCGGATTAAAAACCATATATAAATGAAACAGCGAATACAGTACCGCAACAATAGTTACGATCCAAAATGTACTTTTGCTGCTGAATTTACGTGTCCGCGCATCTTTATCATATTTCTCCTGAACCGCCTGAGTGTCCGGGGCAACTGCCGGTTCTGTATGCTTGTTCATATTAACCTCCCAATAGTTGTTTTAATAAAGTGATATTTTCAACTTTAATTTCCACCGCAGTATACGGCTCGTACAATTCGTACAGTAAAATCTCTTCATTATTTTGAACAATTTTAGTTTCCACCTTGTCAGAAACATTCAGGTAAATATCCGTATAGCGGTCGTTTAGTGTGTACTTAACAAAACCGTCTTTTGTAATTTCAGCAGGCTCGTTCGAATCGCTCGGCACTCCTGCTCCGAATGTTTTAAAGTGAGACTCAGTTAAAATGAAATCTTCCTCTTCAACCTCGTAAACTTCAAACCATTCTTCTTTTTCAATCGAATGAATCCAGTGAATTTCAAAACTTTCATCGGAAAGATAAAGGTCTCTTTCTTCTTCCGCGTCAATTACAATCTTTTTTTGAGGTATTAAAAAGATGAAAAGGAGCACAACGAGCATGCTCCCTATTATCATCCATTTAATTTTACTGCTCATCGTAATATTTTTGAGCACCTGGGTGGATATCTATTACTGCACTTTCTTCTGCTGTTTCAACATTAATATCATTGGCAGCCTGATGGGCATTGCCGAGACGATCAAGGTTATCAAACATATACTTCGTTAAGTTATAAACATCATTCTCGCTCATATCAGAACGGACAACGAGCGCATTCATAATTGCGACAGTCGGTACAGCTTCTTCATTGCCGTACGTATCTGCAGGAATTTCCATTGCTTCAAAATAATCAGCATCTTCGCTCAGTACATCTACCGCTTCCTGTTCGATTGGAACAATTTTAAGATCGACAGAGTTCTGCAGTTCCATGACCGATGCGTTAGGAAGCCCGCTCGTTAAGAAGGCTGCATCCAGCTGCCCGCCGCGCATTGCTTCAGACGCTTCTGCATACCCCAAATAATCTACTTCGATATCATCGTAAGACATGCCGTGCGCTTCTAGCACTGCACGTGTTGCAATTTCCACACCGGAGTTCTGATCACCCACTGCGACGCGTTTTCCTGCAAGGTCTTCAACACTCTCAATGCCCGCACCATCAGTTGAGATCAGCTGAACGAAGTTCGGGTAGAGTGCCGCAACCTGCTGAACGTTCTCAACCGGTTCTGTAAATGTTTCTTCACCGTTAACCGCTTGTGTTAAAGCGTCACTCATAACAAATGACATTTCAACTTTTTCTTCCGCCATTAAATTCAAGTTTTCAGCAGAAGCACCGGTAGTCTGGGTTCTTGAGTTGACACCAAATTCACTGCTGTAACCTTCTGCAAGAGTTGTGGCAATAATATTATAAGGTCCTGAAGAGCCGCCTGTAGCAATCGTGACGATATTTGTCTCAAGCGAAGCAGCATCGCCGGAGCTCTCTTCACCCTCTGCTGCTTCTTCGGTATCTGCTGCAGTTCCATCTTCTTCCGAGTCATCGCTGCAGGCTGAAAGTACTAAAGTTGCACCAAGTAACATTGCTAAATATTTATTAAACTTCATAATTTGCCTCCTCTTTATGTAATTAATTAAAAGTATAACAGAATTATCCTTTTATGAAAACGCTATCTTTTTTAATTTTCAAATAATTTAATTCGGTGGTCCTTCTCCACTATTTAAAAAGCCACAAAAAAGAAGCAGAATCACTGTTCTGCTTCCTGAAGATTTTAATTATCATATTCCAAAAGGATATCCTTAATCTGCCTTCTTGCTTCAATACCTTCTTTAATCGGATAGAGCGGAAAGACATGATTCTGCATAGCATATTCGTAGTACTCGTAATCTGCCCGGGCTTTATCGAGCAGTTCAGCGTATTTTCTTGCATCTGGCAAAATAATTTCACGCGTTCCTGTAAACAAGTATAATTTTGGCAGACCAGCTAAATCACCAAACATCGGCGATACTTTGTAATGGTCTGGTGCAGCATCACCCGACCAGATTTTCCCGATAACTTTTAAATTATCTGTTTTCAACATCGGTTCCACCGCTTCAAATTTTTCAATTTCAGGATTGCTCAGCGTAATATCGAGCCAGGGTGAAATGACGATTTGCGCCTTCGGCAGCGGCAGCGATGCTTTTTTTATCCATTGTACAAGCCCGAGTGTCAGTCCTCCGCCTGCAGAGTCTCCCATAATGATTATATTTTCACTTTCCTGAACGAGCTGTTTATACAAGTCCTGCACTGCTTCGTATGCTTCGATATAAGTATGTTCCGGTGCCTTCGGGTAAATCGGTACGATAAATTCCATGCCTGTTTCTCTGACGAGTTTGCTTAAAAAACGCCAGTGGAATACGGACGGCTGATGAATATAACCGCCGCCGTGCAAATACAGTACCCGCTGTCTGCTCTTCGGGGTCTTTGGTGACATGCTGAACACTTTCATGCCCGACACTTCACAGCTTTCAATATGAGAGGTAACGATACTTTTTGGAATTTCATACTCTCGACGGTTTTCTTCAGCATTACGTTCGAGCATTTCCTCATTCACGTCTTCTAAATCAAAGTTCGCAACTCTGATTAAATCTTCAGCCAGTTCGCTGCCGATACTTCTCTTATGTACAAACAGCGCCCGGTATATATACATAATGACACCGAAAACTGCTGTCAAAACTGCCGCACCTCTAAATAATATTTTCATTTTACCCGTCCCTTTATCTTCTATTATATTAAAAATGGAATCTTCTGCCGAGCTGTGTCATGAATGACTGGTTGGCAATCAGCAGCATTGCAATAAATGTTGCTGCACCGAACGATGCTGCGGATACGCTTGGCCACAGCACGTCTGCCACCCCCGTAAAGTAAAGTATAAGCGGCAGAAAACCGAGCGCAATCATCAGAAGCAGAAAGCTGATGTAGCCCGTCCATTTCAGACGGACCTTTATAATGATAATTGAAATCAGCATGATGCCTGCAATAATCACAAACGGCACGACGTAATTGACCGACCACTGCATTGATCCCGACATGCCGTCGATTACGAGCAGCAGTATTGTCAGACTAACGACCTGGGTGGTTATCTTACCGCCGAGATGCGAGGCTGACAGTATCGTATGGTTCAGTGATACAAGCAGATAAAAGATTGCGACCGCCACATAGAATACCCACAGGAAATGCGGCATAACTATTAAGTTCACTATAAAGCAGATCAGCGTTGCAAGTATACCGCCGATAATTGCGAGTCTCGATATGCGTGCGCGCATTTTATATTCCTGCTGATCGTAGACGGGGTACGCCCTCGTTTCTTCAGTATTTCTATCTTCAGACAGCAGCTTATGGCACAGCGGACATGTATTTTCCGCCGTGACGATTTCGCATTCCGTGCATCTGTTCATTGCTACTCACCCCATCCGTTTGAAGATACTGTCACATCAAGTCCTGTCAGTCTTGTAATTTCTTTAAAAAACGTTTTTATAATTTTATTTTCCTCTATTGAACGTGAAAATGTAATCGTTAATTTATCGTTTACTGTTGCCGTGCCGCAGTTAATCGGACTTTTATTTGTCGGATAAAGTACGACATCCATCGAATCGGCATAGGGCCGCATCGATTCCGGCAGCTGAATATTGCCGAGATTCGACAGAGTCAATGTCTTTGCCCTCTCGCCGAACTGGTTAAATGCAAAACGCATCACCGGATATTTAATGAATACGGGAACGATTCTTAGCCATAAATGACTTTGAAAGGCCACGAACCGGTTAATACTTTCCTGCAGAAAATTCTTATCAGTTTTAGCAATCAGCTGCTGTGTTACCTGTTCGATAATTTCTTCAAGCGGTACATCATCGCTCATCCTCACACCAATATTCGAAACCGAAAAAAAGTTTCGGATAGATACCGAAGGGAAATGCCGCCGCAGACTGACCGGCATCGCTACTGTTATTAGTGAAGATTTAGATTTTTCCCGGTGTTTTTCCATATGAATGACTTTTATCAGCAAACTTGTTAAAAAACCTGTCAGCGAGGTACCCTCGGCTTTTGCAAATGTATTGAGCGCTTTGGCATCGACTATCCCCTGAATAACGTTAATTCCCGGCGGGTTTAATGTCGTACCTTTCAGCTGGTATGCTTTCTTATCGCTTGATGCCGGATTTTTAACCGCACGCGATGTTGCATATTTTTCGAAGCTGTCTTCCACTTCTTCTCGTTTTGGTGCATCGTGCGGCAGCATAATATATGTGCCGTCCGCTTCAACCGGTTCACCTTTCAGCAGTAAATACTCATACGCTAATGTTTTTAAAAATTCGGCTGCACCGCCGCCATCTGTCAGTGAATGGAATACTTCGACTGAGATGCGTTTTTTAAAGTACAGCACACGGATTAAAAATGCATTATTCTCTTTTCTATCTATCGGTGCACACGGATAATCCGTTTCTTCTTTAACGAGCAGCACCTGATCATTCTGTTCAAGGAAATCCCAGAACAGTCCTTTACGGACTCTGACCGTCAAGGTAGGGAACCTCAGCACAACAATATCCAGTGCTTCCTGCAGAATTTTTGGATCAACCATTTCGTGAAGCGTCATCGATACACGAAAGACTGCAGAGTTCGAAGCGTTCGATACTGCATGAAATATCTTCCCTGTATTATCTATTTTATACCATTGATCCATGTTACAACCTCCGAAGAAAATATTGAGCATTTTTTCTTTACTTACTATATATTGTAGAGCCAAAAGAAAGAAAGAGCTATTTTTTTCTTTTACTCTGATAAATGTAAATTCAAAAGAAAAACAGAAGCAAAGTCTACTATAGTAATAGCAGTTCTGCTTCTGTCCAGTGATTGTTACTCAGTTTGTTCTTCCAAGGTGACCGTTCTGAAATCGGGTTTCGCCAGGTGTCCTGTGTCGAGATTTCCAACTTCTGCACGTGCTGCATGAGCACTTGCCGCCTGTCTGATAAAAATAGACGGCTGTTCTTCAACGAGTATCTGGTCAACTTGTTTATAAATTTCCGCCCGCTTATCTGAATCTGATTCCTGGCGTCCCTCTTCCAGCAGTTTATCGACTTCTTCGTTGTCAAAGAAGGCACGGTTGCCGCCCGCTCCTTTCATTGAAGAGTGGAACAGCGGCCACAGCCCCTGGTCCGGATCGCCTACTGCATTCGGCCAGCCGAGGATAAATAAATCATGTTCGCCGTTCGATATAGCTTCGAGGTAAGTACCCCACTCAAGCTGTTCAACTTCAAGATTAATACCGATTTCTTTCAGCTCTTCCTGCAGCAGGACCGCGATATCAATACGTTCAGGTACATCGTTCGTCATAATTTTTAAGTTCAGACCGTCTTCATAGCCTGCTTCTTTCATTAACTCTTTTGCACGTTCCGGGTTATGTTCAAGATCTTCCAGATCCTCGTCGTAGCCGAGCACCTCTTCCTGCAGCGCGCCTTTCATCGTGCGCCCCTGACCGTAGTAGACACCTTCCATAATCGCTTCTTTATCTACCATATGGGCAATCGCCTGGCGTACCTTTTTGTCGGCCAGCGCACCTTTTTCTGTATTCATTCCGACATATTCATTAGAAATATTATATACACCGTCTTCGGTGACTATTTCCGGATTATTTACAAGGCGGTCCCACTGGGAATTTTCAATGCCGTATATAAAGTGGGACTGGCCGGTTTCAAGTTCTGCAATACGTGCTGTCGCTTCGGTCACCACTTTAAAGGTCAGCGTATCGATTTTTGCAGGTTCACGCCAGTAGTCATCAAAGCGTTCAACAACTACTGATTCCCCGGGAGTTCTAGACTGGAACTTCATGTATCCTGTACCAACCGGGTTTTGTTCAATCACTGCACCCGTATCACTGCCGATTGCATTCGCAGCTTTATCGAATTCTTCGCCGCCTTCAGCTCGGAGTCCGTAATATTCATCTGCCGTCATATCGAGCCCTGCATTGTCAATTGCGTTCTGATAATCTTCATCGATAACTGCTTTAGAAACGATACCGCCGGCATCGTGCGCCAGATAATTTGGCAGCGCCGCAAATGGATATTCCGTTACCACTTCGACCGTATAGTCATCTAGCACATTAATTTCTTCAATCATTTCAAAAATATTCGCCCGTGATGACGCAACAGCCGGGTCAACAATACGTTCGATACTCGCTTTAAAAGCTTCCGCATTAAAGTCTGTGCCGTCATGGAACTTCACATCATCTCTCAACTTAAATTTCCAGGTTGTATCATTCACCTGTTCAAAATCCGCGGCCAGTGTCATTTCCGGTTCCATATTCTCGTCTATATCAAATAATCCTTCATATAATACATCTCTCCGCTGATCCGACGGCAGATCATTTTGCCCGGCCGGGTCAAGTGATGAAGTATCACTTGCATAAGATGCGATAAAATCTCCCCCTGAAGTATTCGTTTCGCCGTCTTCATCTGCAACTTCCACATTTGCATCACTCGTACAAGCTGCAAGTCCAAGTGCCATTGCAACGATAGTTAAACGTTTGAAATACTTCATATTATACATCCCCCTGGATTAAGGTCATTTTTTTATGATAAAACCCTACTGCTCATTAATAGTGACATTTCTGAAATCCGGTTTATTAAAGTGGCTGATATAGAGCCCTTCTACTTCGGTACGTGCAGCATTCGCACTCTGCGCCTGCCTGATAAAGACTGCCGGCTGTTCTTCTACGAGTATTTCATCAATTTCCTGATAGATTGCTTCGCGCTTGTTATCATCCAGCTCTCTTCGGCCTTGTTCAAGCAGCTCATCAACTTCTTCGTTGTCAAAGAAAGTACGGTTGCCGCCTGCTCCCTGCATCGATGAATGGAACAGCGGCCAGATGCCCTGATTCGGGTCGCCGACAGGATTTGGCCAGCCGAGAAGGAATAAGTCGTGCTCCCCGTTTGATACTGCTTCCAGGTAAGCACCCCATTCAAGCTGTTCAATATTTAAATTAATTCCGACTTCTTTCAGTTCTTCCTGCAGGTAAATCGCAAGGTCGACACGCTCCGGTGAGTCATTTGTCATAATCGTTAAGTCAAAGCCGTCACCGTAGCCTGCTTTTTCAAGCAACTCTTTCGCACGTTCCGGATCGTACTGGAGATCTTCAAGATTTTCGTTATATCCGAGAATTTCCTCTTGAAGAGCGCCTTTCATGGTGCGGCCGATACCGTAGTATATTCCGTCCATAATCGTTTCTTTGTCGACCATATGGCCGATTGCCTGCCTTACCCGTTTATCTTCAAGCGGCCCTTCTTGTGTGTTCATGCCGACGTATTCGTTAGACAGGTTGTACACCGGATGTGTTTCCATTTCCGGATGGTTCTCTATACGGTCCCACTGAGCATTATCAAATCCCTGAATAAAATGAGACTGGCCGGTTTCAAGTTCAGCGATTCTTGAGGCATCTTCTGCAACCACTTTAAATGTAATCGTATCGAGTTTCGCCGGTGTATCCCAATAGTCATCGAAGCGTTCAACGACTACATTTTCACCAGGTGAACGGGACTGAAATTTCATATAGCCTGTACCGACAGGTTTCTGTTCAACGACTGCACCGGTATGACTGCCCGCTTCTTCTGCTGCTTCTTCATAAGCTTCGCCGCCGTTTTCACGAAGCTCGTAAAACTCATCCAGTGTCATATCAAGTCCTGCTTCATCAATCGCATTCTGATAATCTTCATCGATAACTGTCGTAGAGACCATGCCGCCCGCATCGTGTGCCAGATAATTCGGCAGTGCCGCAAACGGATACTCCGTAATGATTTCAACTGTATAATCATCGATAACGTTGACTTCTTCTATCATTTCGAAAATATTCGCGCGGGATGATGCGACTGCAGGATCGACAATTCTTTCGATATTCGCTTTTACTGCTTCAGCGGTAAATTCAGTGCCGTCGTGAAACTTAACGCCTTCCCGCAGATGGAACTCCCAAGTCGTCTCATCTGTCTGTTCGTAAGTCTCAGCAAGACGCGGTTCCGGTTCAAGTTCGTCATTTAAGTAAAGCAGTCCTTCGTAAATCACATTTCTCCGCTGGTCTGAAGGCAGATCGTTCTGCCCTGCCGGGTCAAGCGAAGAAACATCCGTGGCGTAAGATGCAACAAGATCTCCGCCTGCCGCCGGTTCTTCTGTATTTCCTTCTTCATCTGAAACTTCGACATCCGAGTCGCTCGTACAGGCAGCGAGCACGAATATAAGTGCAGCCAGTAATAAATATGTATAATATTTCTTTGCCAATTTACAGCCTCCGTTATTGTGATATAATCAATTCATAGTAAATATATATGCATTGTAATCCAGATTATAGCACTCGGAATTAGAAAGTTGCAATATCTATTTTAAAATTACAGAATGCTGCAACCCTTGGGGCGCTTAAGGAAACGTTTTCAATTATCTATACTTTTGTGAATATTGGCAGTAAAAAGTATAGACTTAAGGGATTCATTCTTGGTATAGTCTATACAACGATATATTATGAATAAATATGTCTGTTACATTTAGATTTATCTTAATATTTAGTTTTTAGAGGGGGTTTAAGTTGTATGTCAAATATACAACCAAGTCAGGTTCCAGTAAGAAAACCTGCCAATCGTAGACTCGACAATTTCAAAGACTTCTATAAGAAGCTTCGAAAAAACAAAGCAGCGCTTGTCGGTCTTTACGTATTGGTATTTTTATTTTTCGTTTCAATCTTTGGCGCACTGGACGCTAACTATAATATATTGGGCGTGAATTCAAACGCTACAAACCTTACTGATAAACTGCTGGGTCCTTCAGCGCAGTACTGGTTTGGAACAGATCACCTGGGCCGCGATATCTTTTATCGTATTCTTCACGGAATGTACATAACACTGGGTGTAGGTTTCGCAGCAACCTTTATGGCTGCCCTAGTCGGAGTGCCGATTGGTCTCCTTGCAGGTTATTACGGCGGATGGCTTGATACTGTCATCATGCGTTTAATGGATGTCCTGCTTGCATTCCCGGGCATCCTGCTTGCACTTGCTATTGTCAGTGTTCTCGGCGGAAGTACGATTAACGTTACCGTCGCTATTGCAATCGGAGCACTGCCGCAGTTCGCACGTATTGTCCGCGGGTCTACGCTGACAACGCGGAAACTCGAGTATATCGACGCAATCAGAGCACTCGGTGCAAAAGACGGAAAAATTATATTCCAGCACATTCTGCCGAATATAATGTCGCCGATTATCGTTAACACAACTCTATTTATCGCAACTGCGATTTTATCAGCAGCGGGTCTGTCTTTCCTAGGGTTAGGTGTACAGCCGCCGACTCCTGAGTGGGGGGCTATGCTTAACGACGGACGTAACTACATGTACCAGGCAGCCCACATTACATTCTTCCCTGGTATGATGATCGTTATCGTAGTACTCGCATTTAACTTATTCGGAGATGGTCTTCGCGATGCTCTGGATCCGAAAGCCAAGAAATAGGAGGAGGATATCATGACAAAATTTATAATTCGCAGATTGCTGCAGCTTATTCCCGTGCTCCTCGGAGTTACGGTACTCGTATTCAGTCTGATGCACCTCACTCCGGGTAACCCTGCTGTGATTATGGCCGGAGAAAGTGCACCGGAAGCTACTGTTAAAGCGATTGAGGCAAGGCTCGGGCTAAACGACCCGCTTTACGAGCAGTATTTCAGATTTTTAGGGAACGCGGCACAGCTGGACTTCGGTTCTTCTATCCGTGACAACATTCCCGTTTTCAACCATATCAGCGCACGTTTTGCAATTACACTTGAACTATCTGTAATGGCTATGATCTTCAGTGTTTTCTGGGGTCTGTTAGCCGGGATTATTTCAGCAGTAAGAAGATATACATTTGAAGATGTTGCAATGATGGTCGTTGCACTGTTCGGTCTGTCAATGCCGAACTTCTGGCTTGGACTGATGTTAATTCAATGGTTTGCGATTGAATTTCAAATCTTTAAACCTACAGGCTGGGGCAGTCTTGAACAGAACGTTCTGCCGGTTATTACGCTCGGTACGGCCGGTGCTGCCATAATTGCACGTATGACACGAAGCAGCATGCTCGATGTCATTGATCAGGATTACATTCGTACCGCACGTGCCAAAGGTGTTAAAGAAGGTACAGTTATTTTACGCCACGCGCTTAAAAACGCGATGATTCCGGTAATTACTGTTATCGGTATCCAGTTCGGTTCATTTCTGGCCGGTTCTGTACTTACGGAAAGTGTTTTCGCAATCAATGGACTCGGAAGGTTAATCATCGATTCAATCCTTCAGCGCGACTTCCCTGTCGTTCAGGGTGCAATACTCGTTATCGCGGTAGTGTTCGTTATCGTTAACCTGGTCGTTGATATTACGTACAGACTGCTGAACAAACGGGTGGACTTAAACTAAGAAGGAGTGAAAATCATGTCAGAAGAAATGATTCTCGATATAGAAGATCTCCGCACTTCCTTCTTCGTTGATTCCAACGAAGTAAAGGCTGTCGACGGAGTGACATTCCAGGTTCCTAAAGGTAAAACTTTAGGTATCGTTGGAGAGAGCGGGTCAGGTAAAAGTATTTCTGCCCTCTCGGTTTTAAGATTAATAGAAAGCCCCGGTGAAATTATCGGAGGCAGCATTAAATATAAAGGCGAGGATTTAACAAAAGTTAAAAATTCACGCATGCGTCAAATCCGCGGTAATGAAATCTCAATGATTTTCCAGGAGCCGATGACGTCGCTTAACCCGACATTCACTATCGGCCAGCAGCTTCGTGAATCTTATAAAATTCATGAAGGTCTCGGTAAAAAAGAAGGTACAAAACGCGCAATTGAAATGCTTGAACTCGTCGGCATTCCTTCACCGGAAAAACGCGTTGACCAGTACCCTTTCGAACTCTCAGGCGGTATGAGACAGCGCGTTATGATTGCGATGGCACTAGCCTGCAAGCCTGAACTGCTTATCGCAGACGAGCCGACTACTGCCCTCGATGTAACAATTCAGGCGCAAATTCTCGAACTGATTAAAGAACTTCAGGAAGAGATCGGCATGAGTGTTGTTATGATTACACACGACCTCGGTGTTGTTGCAGAGACATGCGATTATGTCGCTGTAATGTATGCCGGAAAGGTTGTTGAATTTGCTGATGTTTATACATTATTTGAAAATCCGAAACACCCTTACACTGTCGGACTCTTAAACTCACTGCCGCGCCACGATAAAGCGCAGGATGAGCTGATTCCGATTAAAGGTAATGTACCTGCACCAAACGAAATGCCGTCCGGCTGCCGTTTTGCACCCCGCTGCCCTTTCGCATCGGATATTTGCAATACGCTGCCTGAACTCGAAGATCAGGGAGACGGCAACGAAGTCAGATGCTGGATTTATACTGATCAGTGGGACGGAGATAAGGAGGTACAGGTAAATGCCAAGTAAACAACCATTATTAAATGTTGAAAATCTGGAGCAGCACTTCCCGATTAAAGGGGGCTTCCTTGGACGTACAGTCAACCATGTTAAAGCTGTCGACGGCATTACTTTTTCAATCGATAAAGGTGAAACGATAGCAGTTGTTGGTGAGTCAGGCTGTGGTAAATCAACTACAGGCCGTGCCATTCTTCGTCTCGATGAACCTACTGGCGGTAAAGTTGAGTTCGAAGGCCAGGACGTTCTTGCCATGTCTAAAGATGAGATGCGCAAAATGAGAAAAGATATGCAGATTATTTTCCAGGATCCGTACGCGTCATTAAACCCGCGTAAAACTGTCAGACAGACATTATGGGAAGCCATGGATATTCAAAAAGTCGTTCCCCGCAAAGAGCGCAACGACCGTATTATTGAATTGATGGAAACTGTAGGACTGCAGCGCCACCAGATCGACCGCTACCCTCATGAATTTTCAGGCGGGCAGCGCCAGCGTATCGGGATTGCACGTGCGCTCTCAGTTAATCCTAAATTAATCATTTGTGATGAGGCCGTATCTGCGCTGGACGTATCAATCCAGGCTCAGGTGCTTAACCTGTTAAAAAGACTGCAGCGCGATCTGGGATTAACTTATCTCTTTATCTCACATGACCTTGGTGTTGTCCGTCATATTGCCGACCGCATCATCGTAATGTATTTAGGGAAAATCGTTGAGGTCGGAGATACAGATTCTATCTTTGAAAACCCTCAACACCCGTACACGAAAGCATTGCTGTCAGCAATACCTGTCCCGGACCCGCGTAAAAAATCAGAACGCATTTTCCTGCGCGGCGATGTGCCGTCACCAATTGATCCGCCGACAGGCTGCCGCTTCCATACGAGATGCCCGTTTGCCACAGATCACTGCCGTACGGAAGTGCCGGAGCTTGAGCAGAAAGATGCTGAATATTCAGGCTTCCACAAAGTTGCATGTCACTATGCATTAGACATCCAAAGAGGAAAACACGAACCGCAGTACGAAATGTACAACGTCCGTGAAATACTCGATGATGAAGGCGAAGACGCAGCAACAGATAAAGGCGAAGAATATACAAAAACTGAAAAATAATGATAATGTCCCCCGCAATTGCGGGGGCTTTTTTTGGTTGGGTAGGTGTTGAGAGTTAGGGTTTGGATATTTGGATGGTGTCGTTCACTTTGACGACGACGTTTAACCGGGGGCGGATGGTGTCGTTTACTTTGACGACGACGTTTAACGGAGTTTGGATGGTGTCGTTTACTTTGACGACGACGTTTAACGAGGGGTGGATGGTGTCGTTTGTTTCGACGACGACGTTTAACGAGGGGTGGACGTTGTCGTTTACTTTGACGACGACGTTTAGCTGGGGTTGGACGTTGTCGTTTGCTTTGACGACGACGTTTAACGGAGTTTGGATGGTGTCGTTTACTTCGACGACGACGTTTAACGGAGTTTGGATGGTGTCGTTTGTTTCGACGACGACGTTTAACGGGGGTTGGATGGCGTCGTTTACTTTGACGACGACGTTTAACGGAGTTTGAACGTTGTCGGTCATCATAATTATTAAAAAAGTAACCTTTGTTAAAATCTATGAATTTTTCTGGTCTGATATCACTCGAATACCGTCATCAAATTCATGAAGGGGTCCGACAACAACCGGATCCCGTCATCAAATTCATGAAGGGGTCCGACAACAACTGAATCCCGTCATCAAATTCATGAAGGGCCCCGACAGCACCCAGATCCCGTCATCAAAAAATCCGCACCTCAAAACCGAGATGCGGATTTTTATCATATATCGTATAGAGTCTAATATAAAAATACATCTAACAGGAAGAATATAACTAGGAAGATGTATATTATCACGTCGAAGATTGCACTTGAGATAAAGGCTAAAAACGAGCCTACTGATGCTTTCAACGCCTTGCTCATATCTTTTATCTGTATGAATTCCACAAAGAATACGAAGACAAAAGGTACGAACAACACACCGAACGGTGGGTAAACAAACATTCCGACAATAGCACCGATAATTGCTGCCCATTCGCCTTTTTTACTGCCTCCGAATTTTTTCACGAAGTAACTGTTTGCTGCCACGTCACTGATAAGTGCTACGAGTGTCAGCGCTCCGGCGATTACCCAGAACATCCATGACAGTTCGTCGCCGATGAAAAAGTTGTATACTAAAAATCCTATCCAGAACATGAGTACTGAAGGCAGCACTGGATATATGATTCCGGCAAATCCGAGTACAAATGATGCGATGACAATGAGCCATAAAATAATGTCCATCAAATTTCTCCTTTTCTGACTTCTTTCTTAGTAAAGAAGAACAGGATAAATGCTATAAATAAAAATGTACCGCTGATGTAAAATGAATTTTCCACACCGAGCACGTCATTCGCAATACCGCCGAGCAGGTTGCCGAGCAGCTGCCCGACTATCATAGCGTTAGCGAATAAGGTTGATGCGTAGCCGGGAAACTGCGGCAGCAGGTCCTGGAAATAACTGATTCCGAGACCGAGTAATATTGCTAAAAATAAAGCGAGCGGCAATTGTCCGATTAACATCATGGTGTAGCTTTCAAAGATTCCAATCGATAAAAAGTACATGCTGCCGATAAAACCGGCAATGATTAAAAGTGTTTTTGATGATACGCGTGAAGCGACATATCCCATAAATATCATAAGCGGCACTTCAAGCCCCGCACATAAACTTGCGAGTATACCGACTGCACTATCCGCTTCCCCTAGATACCCCGTTACAAACAGCGGCATATTCAAGAGGTACATCCATTGTCCCACGTGAAGAAAGACAAAAGCAATAAACGGTATAAATAAAGTCAGACTGGTTAACAGATTCGGACTTTTTGGTTCCTCGTAGCCGGTAATTTCAATCGTATTTTCTACCGCCGGCGGGTTGGAATTTTTAATTAGAAAGCTCGACATAAAGACGACAGCGAACATAATGACTGTCCCGAAAAACAAGCCTGTAAAATCGTAGCGGGCAAGCAGGATGGAACCGACGAGCGGTCCGAACAGGAAACCGAAGCTGAACATCGAACGCAAAATCGTGTTTGCCATCACCGCGATACTTGAACGGTACTGGTTAATCGATTCGCGGGCGGATGCATACAGCTGGGGCATCGCAGGAGCACCCAATGAAAAGAATATAATATAAGAAATAATCAGTATCCAGGTATTTGGAATAATTAAGAAGCTTAAAAATGCCATAATCTGCATCAAGAGAGCCGCAATGATTAAATACTTGCGGTCAAATTTGAGCCTGTCGCTGTAACGGCCGATAATCGTGTTGACAAAAAAACTGCCGACAGCTGCCGAAGCCATGAATATACCGTAACCGGTAGAAGACATTCCATGTGTTTCCGTCATAAAAATAACGAGGAAGGGGGCTGTAATCGCAACCGCCATCCCAAGCATGGTCATATTCGTTAAAAATAATTTATAGTTCTGTATTTGAAATAAGTCTTTGATCATCTTCGTCCCCCGGCTTTAGTGTCCGCTGTTATGCGAATCTCTTTTGATTAAGTCGATAAAAGACTCTACCTGCGGCAGCATGAGTACACTCTTGTCGTAAGAAATATAAGTGTCGCGGGTTAGCGGTTTGCCGTCTACCAGAACTTCTTCGATATGATAATTATCGAGATCCAGTCCGTCTAATACCAGTTCAGGCAGCACTGTAATGCCGACTTTTTTACGCAGTAATTCGCGGCAGGTCGTAATCTGATCGACGAAAATTTGAGGTTCATATTTAATATTGAAACGTTCTTCAAAATAATTTTTAATATGCGTAATATAGTCGGGATCTGCCTGGAATTCTATTACGGCGAGATCTTCAAGCTCGACATCTTTCGGAGTGACCAGGTAGTGTTTATCGCTGTAGAGCAGTTCATTTTCCTTATTTAAAATACGGGCACCGCGTACAATTGATAAGTGATAGTCGCCCTGGTTCGCAATAATTTCTTTGGTCGAACCTACGTCAATTTTAACGTTTACATTCGGGAAATCACTTAAATACTTTGCCAGAATATCCGGCAGAATCGTATAGCCGATTAAAGACGATACACCGATTGAAATTTTCCCTTCGACCGCGCCTTCGTTCGCCTGAATATAATCTTTAACGAGACGTTCTTCATCGACGACTTTTTTAGCATGTGCAATGATTCTTTCTCCAACGCCGGTTGTATAGAGCGCTTTTTTAGTTCTGATAAAAATCTGCACACCCCATTCGTCTTCGATGGACTTCAGACGCTGACTGACTGCCGGCTGTGATATGTAGAGCTTTTCAGCAGCTTTACGCAAGGTTTTAGCTTCGCTTAATGTTGCAAGTAAACGATAATCATCAACTTTCACGACATTACCTCCAGTGAATAAGCCATCCCCATTTCCTCGGATGGCTACATTAATTTTTTAAGTTCTTTTAAACACGATGCCGCAAGTTTTTTAAACTGGCTGAAATCCCTGTCAATTTCCGCCATCAGCTCGCGCGCAGTCCGATAGGCAAAATCTCTTTCTTTTGTACTGATAACTCCCTTTTTGAAAGCGCGTTTGATGTCCTCTTCATCTACGAGTTCATAACGGCCGTCCGGCAGCACCAGAACGTCGAGATATAAATCCTGCCGCCGTGCTTTGCCGAGCTCCAAAGTATGAGAATAATTAATATCAAAATAATATTGTATTTCCTGCCATTTTTCATCGTACATGACAGTAATGCTGTAATTGCGTTTTTCAGGCAGGAGCTGCATCCATTTAAAATTGTTAGCCACAACTAACGTATCTTCTCCGACCACGCGAACACTGAGCGGTTCACGAACTTTATGCATATGAATGATACCTGCCAATATTTTCTCACCCTGGCAGGTAATGATTGTTTCATCATATTTTGAGCGCACCAGCCGACGCCATTTTTTCTTATCCAGATACTTAGTTTTCATGGCATTCATCTCCTACTGGTAATTATACAAAAAAAAGAAAACAAAAGTATAGAGATAGGCATCAATTTTACCTATCTCTATAACTTTTGCTTATATTTTATTGGATAGCCAGGATGCTGAAGTCTACTTCAGCCGGATAATCTTCTTCTGATTCTGTATAATCCGGATAGCTGTATATGAGCAGTTTGCTGCCTTCAGGCGCCAGTTCACCATCGTTGACCTGGCTGATAATATCTGTTTTTTGCTCTTCAGATAAGTTTTCAAGCTCATGTTTGTCTGCCAGTTCCCGTATGTTCAGTTCCTTGTAATCATTAAAGAATGTTTTAAGTTCATCAGCTGGTATGTCCGCGATGAACATTTCACTCGACTGATTAAGGTATAATATTTCTTCCATCAGAAGATCAGATTCTGCAATCCGTTTTAGAACTGCTTCATTATAAATTGAGCTCATGCCCGACTCGTAATTGTTTTCATAATTAGCACTTGCTTCAATACGGCCCGTTTCATTTGTGATATAAGAATTATAGTCCATTAATTGAGCGCTGTGATTCTTATAATCTTCTATTAATGACCGGTCTGCTCTCAGAGTATTGTTAAACAGCCACAGCTCGGTCATTTCCGGATGATGTTTAATGTTTTCAAGGAAGTCCGCATTAATATTATATCTGTCCGAATTCAGCTGCTTAGTAATCTGCACTGCTTCAGAATCATTCTGAAGTGTTTGGAAGGTACGATTCATCACACTGCTGTCTTCCATCTTGTACTGGAATTCTAGCCGGGCAGTTTCATCCCCGGTATATATATTCGGGAAAGATTTATCTTCAATCGCAGCTTCATGTGCTTTGATTGCAGATTCAATCACTTTCTCGTCATCATTAAATAAAAATCCTTCTTCGAAATATTCATCGAGAGAGTCGCTCGTGTAGTACATATAATCGTCAGCAATATAAACACTTGCTACTTCTTCTTCGGACGGCACATCATTTACATATTTTGTCCAGCCGATTAAAAATACAAGCCAAAAAATAATAATAACAAGCACCGTAAATACTATCGACTTCCAGCTGAACTGTATTTTCACACTGTTCTGGAAGAACATTTCCACAATTAAGTAGGCAACAATTGCACCTACCGCAAATCCAAAAATAGATACTGCTGGAGAAACTGGTATTAACAGCGATACCGAAGCCCCTACTGCCAGCATACCGGCAATCGTCGTCACTGCTGTCAAAATTTCTTTCAGCCAGATAAAGTTAAAGCTCGCTGTCACTTTCTCGTTGCGACGGTATTTATACAGCACAAAAGACAATACAATCAGCAGAATGGCTGCTGCAGCCCATAAAAGGCTGAGCGGCGTATTAATTCCGTCATAAAGCTGGGTGACTGCAATATAAGGAAACGTTGCGTTCAGCACTAATTCCGAATGTTCTATGAATGATGATGAAATTCCATCATACAATACATTCGCCGCCGCAAACGTCAATCCCCATACGGCGAGCGGAAGGAATAAGGCCAGAATAATCACCTGCATGTGCAGGAAGATACCGTTAACTAAAAATCCTGTAAATATTGCTATCGCAAAAACAACAAAATGAACAAAAAGAGCATAGATTAACCATTTACCGATATCCGTTACTGCAATTTCCGGAATGAATATCATCCGCTCAATAAGCAGTATGACCGCACTGATAACCAGCGGGACAACGATTGCTGTTATGCCCGTTAATAAGACATGTACCAAAAGAGCTGTCCGTTTAACCGGCAGACTGTGCATGAAATCAGATGAACTTTCATCGTTTAAATAGTTCAGTAAAAACATTGCTAAAAACGCTGTGAAAATCATACCGATAATCAGCTGCCCGGAAGCTATTTGAAATAAGAAGTTTTCCGGAATCTGATAGTCCGGATAAAAATCTCTGTCAAACGTCACAATCCATATCGACAGAGGCAGAGCAATAATATTCAAGGCCATAAAGACAATCGTCAGCCAGAATATCGTACCCGTGAAATGGGACAGTAATGTTTTATTCAACAATGATGTTTGAGATTTCATAACCGAGTTCCCCCATTTCATAAGTAAATATTTCTTCCAGCGTCAGCGGCAGGATATCGTACATCAGCGGATTATATTTCGTCACTTTTTCTTCCAGATTAGATATATCTCCTTTTACTATACACGTAATAATACGTCCTTTAACTTTATGGTGAACGACATTCAGATCAGTGAAAAACTTATCTTCAGGCAGTTCTTTAAAGGCAATCTGCAGTTTGCAGTGCGTACCTCTGATATCCGTCAGTTCTTTGTGGAAGAGTATTTTTCCGTCATGCATAATCGATACCGAGTCGCACAGGTCTTCCATTTCTCTTAAGTTATGACTTGAAGCAACGACAGTCATCCCGTGGTTAGCAATGTCCTGCATCAGAATATTTTTAACCTGTTTCCGCATAATCGGATCGAGGCCGTCAAACGGTTCATCCAGCAGCATCACTTTCGGTCTCGCTGAGAACGCAAGGATAAAGGCGGCCTGCCGCTTCATTCCTTTCGACAGCTGATTCAGCTGTTTATCAGGTGCAATACCGAAGTGACTCGAAAGTTGTAAAAAGCGTTCATCCGACCAGTTCTTATACATTGCCTTATAAAACTTCGCCATCTTCTTTAAGCTCGCGCCTTTAAAAAAGAAGGGGATATCGTGCATGAAGATTACATCGCTTTTAATATCCGGGTTCTCATAAATACTTTGGCCATCGTAGCTCACCGTGCCGCTGTCCGCTTTATAAATGCCCGACAGCACCTTCATCAATGTTGTTTTTCCTGCTCCATTCGATCCTAAAAGCCCATGAATCGTACCTTCTGTAATTGATAAATCTATATTCTCAACTGCAGTATTTTTACCAAAACTCTTCTTTGCACCGTTTACCAAAAGCTTCATTCCTGTCCCTCCTTTTCGCGTTCTGCTTTATCTATCATTGCTTTTAAAGATACTCCCGGCACATCGAGAAACACCAGCTCCTTAATCAGGCGTTCCACTTCTGCCGTTAATGTTTTAATATGCTCTCTGTTCATTGTTTCCGTCATATCATTCACAAAACTCCCTTTTCCGGGACGGGAAATCACGTACCCTTCCCTTTCCAATTCTCTGTAAGCTTTCTGGATCGTGTTGGGATTAATCGTAAGTTCCTGGGCCAGACTGCGTACTGACGGCAGTTTTTCTTCCGGCAGCAGCACTCCTTGAATAATCAGACGTTTTACGTTTTCTGTAATCTGTTCATATATAGGCATGCGGCTTTTTACATCGATATCAAACACGTATCCACCTCCTGTCGGTCTGCTGTACTAACTGTATTAATTAATATAGTACAGTTAAAACAGAACATCGTCAATTAATTTATTATCATTTTGATAACTTAAATTTATACCAAATAAAGAGAATATATACGTTAAAACACTTGATTTATGAATTTAATTTGTATATTATAAACAGCAACCAATAATTATAAATATACATTATAACGAATAATAATTAGATAATGAGTCTAAAAGGAGTGTTTTCATGCATTTTCAAGGAAAAAGTTTTTTAACAATCAGTGATTTCAATAAGAAAGAAGTCGAATATCTGATTGATTTTGCTATTCATTTAAAACAACTAAAGAAAAATAATATACCTCACCAGTATTTAAAAGGACAGAATATCGCACTGCTGTTTGAAAAGTCTTCAACACGTACACGCGCTGCTTTTACAGTCGCAGCAAATGACCTTGGAGCATCTCCTGAGTTTTTAGGTTCCGGTGATATCCAGCTCGGTAAAAAAGAATCTGTAGCAGATACCGCTAAAATTTTAGGCAGCATGTTCGACGGTCTGGAATACAGAGGACAGAGTCAGGCAGTTGTTGAAGAACTTGCTGAACACTCTGGTGTGCCTGTCTGGAACGGTCTGACAGACGCCTCACATCCTACACAGATGATTGGCGACTTCATGACGATTAAAGAAGAGTTCGGCACATTTGATGGCCTTAAGCTTGTCTACTCGGGAGACGGACGTAACAATGTTGCGAACTCACTGCTTGTAACGGCAGCCATTCTCGGCATTGATGTCACAATCGCAGCTCCGGGATCACTATCCCCGGAAGATGCTTACGTGACGCTGGCACAAGAATACGCCAAAAAATCCGGCTCAGCTGTTGAAATTACATCGGACATTAAAGCAGCTGTTAAAGATGCAAATGTGCTTTATACAGACGTCTGGGTATCCATGGGTGAAGAAGAACACTTTGAAGAACGAGTGAACACACTCCTTCCATATCAAGTTAATAAGACGCTTCTTTCAGAAGTCAGCGAGAACTTTATCTTCATGCACTGCCTTCCGGCCTTTCACGATACAAATACCGAGTACGGAAAAAATGTTGCTGAAGAGTTCGGTATTGAAGAAATGGAAGTTACATCTGAAGTATTCGAAGCAGATTACGCGAAACAGTTTGAACAGGGTGAAAACCGCATGCATTCTATTAAAGCGATTATGGCAGCAACGAACGGCAGCTTATTTATACCGGATTTAAATTGATAAAAATTCAGGAGGTCATATTATGATCAAAGTCAGTATTATCGGTGCAACAGGTTACACAGGCAGCGAGCTTTTACGTTATTTAATTCCCCACTCGGAAGTTGAACTCATGTATTTAACATCGCGCAGCCATGCTGGTACAAAGGCTGACAGTTACTACCCCTTCTTAAAAGGAAGTATCGACAAGCAGTTTTCAGAACTCAATCAGGAAGCAGTATTCGGTGAGAGCGATGTCGTCTTTATCTGTCTGCCCCACGGTCATTCGATGGAACTTTCAGCAGCAGCTTCAGAATATGATGTAAAAATTATCGACCTCGGCGCTGATTTCCGTCTGAAAAATATCGATGTCTATGAACAGACTTATAACGTTGAACAGGCTGCGCCAAATTTACTGAAAGATTTTGTCTACGGCCTGCCTGAAAAATACAGAAATGATATTAAAAACGCGAAATACATTGCCAATCCCGGGTGCTTCGTGACAAGTGCCTTACTTGGTCTCCTTCCTGCAGTAAGCGATGCCCTGATTGATGAACAGTCTGTTATTATCGACAGTAAAACGGGTGTCAGCGGGGCGGGGCGCAGCGCTTCGGTTGATAAGCTGCTGACGGAACTGATGGGCAACTTTAAAGCATACAACCCACTCGCCCACCGCCATATTCCGGAAATTGAGCAGGAACTGAACAGCTCATCAAAAAATGCTGTACAGGTGCAGTTTACGCCTCACTTACTCCCGGCAGAGCGCGGTATCTTCTCAACAATTTACGCAACAGTTAAAGACGACATTACTGAAGCTGACGTTATTGACAGCTATAAGTCAGCATATGAAAATGAACCGTTCGTTCACGTACTAGAGTCAGGAGAACTGCCTCAGATGAAACACGTTGCCGGGACAAACAGCTGTCAGCTGTCGGTACAGCTGGACGAACGCACAGGCAGGCTTCTTGTTTTATCAGTTATCGATAACTTAGGCAAAGGCGCAGCAGGACAAGCGGTACAAAATATGAACATCATGTTTGGATTGCCTGAAAAATCAGGACTGACTACCATTGCCATGATGCCTTAGAGAGGGTTTTTGATATGCAGATTACAGAGAAAAAAGGATTGGTGCAAAAAGGACTTTGTGCGGTTGAAGGCGTCGAAACAAACGGTATACATACCGGTTTTAAAGCTCAGGATAAGGATCTTGCGCTCATCTATTTTCCGGATGGTGCAACCGTAACAGGAGTGTTTACGAGAAATAAAGTGAAAGCACACTCCGTACTTTACGATATGAAAATGCTTAAAAACTTTACAGATTTTAAAGCTATTTTGGTTAACAGCGGCAATGCTAATGCGTGCAATGGACTGAATGGCGAAGAGGATATTCAGTCAATGACTTCAGCTCTGGCAAAAAAACTGAATATCGAATCGCATGAAGTTCTCGTCAGCTCGACAGGTGTCATCGGTGAGCCGATGAATTTAAAACCATTCTATACTGGTCTCGATTCGCTGATTGGCGGACTTGGCACGGACACTTCCACCTCAGCTGCCGAGGCAATTATGACGACGGATACTGTGCCGAAAGAACTGTCATTAGAAGCTGAAATCGACGGTCACACTGTGCATTTCGGCGCCATGATTAAAGGTGCAGGTATGATTCATCCGAATATGGGCACCATGCTCGGCTACATTGTTACCGATGCCGGACTGCCGCAAGCTGACTTAAACACCGCTTTGAAATCTGCAGCTGACGACAGCTTTAACGTCATGACAGTCGACGGCGACACGAGTACAAATGATACTGTGCTGCTCGCTTCTACTAACAAAATTATGCTCGATGAAAGTCATGCGGCCGAATTTACTTCGGTGCTGACTGCGCTGTGCCAAAAGTTATCGCAGATGATTGCACGCGACGCTGAAGGTGCGACGAAGTTCGTTACCGTAAATGTTATTAATGCATATAGCAAAAGTGATGCTGTCAGTGTGGCAAAAACAGTCGCCACATCGAGCCTCGTTAAAACAGCTGTTTACGGTCAGGACGCCAACTGGGGCCGGGTTATTATGGCCATCGGCAACAGTGAAACTGATTATTTAGATCCGACTACAATAACGATTAAATTCACTTCAGGCAATGATGAAGTTCTCGTCTGTCATGAGGGTCTCGCAGTACCTTTCGATGAAGCCCGCGCTTATGAAATTTTAAGCGCTGCAGATATTGGGATTTTTATCGATTTAAATGCAGGTGAATCTTCAGCTCAAGTATGGACGTGTGATATGTCACTCGATTATGTAAAAATAAATGCGGACTACAGAAGTTAGGATGATAATCATGAATGATACAGAGAGAATAGATACGCTCATCGAAGCCCTGCCCTACATTAATATTTTCCAGGATAATATTATCGTGCTGAAATACGGCGGCAATGCCATGGTCAATGACAGCTTAAAAGAGTCGGTCATGCAGGATGTGCTGCTCATGAAATCGGTCGGTATCAAGCCTGTCATCGTTCACGGCGGCGGACCGTTCATCAATAATATGCTGACCGATTTAAATATCGAAACCGAGTTTAAAAAGGGACTCCGCGTGACAGATGATGCGGTGATGAATGTTGCTGAAATGGTGTTATCCGGCCAGGTGAATAAGGATATTGTAAAACATTACAATAAAATCGGCGGCAAGGCTGTCGGTATTTCAGGCAAGGACGGCAATCTGATTAAAGTGAAGAAGAAGTACATTGAAGAGCATAATAATAAGGGGGAAATCAGACAGGTAGATATCGGCCTTGTCGGGGAGATTGAAACGATTGATCCTGCTCTCGTGACCTTGCTGATTGACAATGACTTCGTCCCTGTCATTTCACCAGTGGCTGCGGATATGAACGGCGACACTTATAACGTGAATGCGGACTATGTCGCAGGAGAAATTGCCGGTGCAATCGGCGCTGATAAATTTATTCTTTTAACAGATACTAAAGGGGTATGCAAAGATAAAGACGACGAATCGACGCTGCTCGCAGAACTCACACTGGCAGAGGTGGAAAAGCATATAGAATCGGGTGTGATCTCAGAAGGTATGATTCCGAAAGTAGAATGCTGTTCACACGCGCTTAGAAAAGGCGTCAGGCAGGCGCATATTGTCGACGGCCGTCTTAAGCATTCATTGCTTTTAGAGCTATTCTTTGATGCAGGAATCGGCACGATGATTATACCTCATGAAGGAGGAAGAGTTTTATGAAGACAGAAGATTTAATTGAGCTTGGCAATTCGGCACTATTCAATACTTATAACCGCGGCGATAAAATATTTGTTTCAGGTAAAGGCACATATATTAAAAATAACGACGGCGAAGAGTTTCTTGATTTCGTTTCAGGCATTGCGACTAATATTTTGGGACATGCCAATGAGAAAATTGTTGAAGCAGTCACCAAGCAGGCTTCAGAGCTGATGCATATTTCCAATGTATACTGGAATAAACCGTCGATTGAACTTGCTGATAAGCTTGTAAATTATAAAGGAGCCGGCAGTTTATCGAAAGTATTCTTTACAAACTCAGGCGCTGAGGCGAACGAGGGCGCTCTGAAATTGGCACGGAAGTACGGCAGGGAAGTGAATGGTCCGGAGTGTACAACAGTGATTTCTTTAGTGGATTCATTTCACGGCCGCACGATGGCAACCTTGTCCGCCACGGGTCAGACGGATATGCACAAAGACTTTCAGCCCCTCCTGTCCGGTTCAAAATATGTTGAATTAAATGACAGTGAAAGTTTGAAGGCTGCTGTTGATAATAATACGTGTGCGATTATTTTTGAGACGATACAGGGTGAAGGCGGTATTAACGCTTTAAGCAAGTCATTCATCAATACGCTGAATGAGCTTCAGAAGAACGGTGTGCTGCTGATTATCGATGAAGTTCAGACCGGTATGGGACGCACGGGGACACTTTTTTCGTTCGAGCAGTTCGGACTGGAACCCGATGTCGTGACACTCGCCAAAGGACTCGGCGGCGGCTTTCCGCTTGGTGCATTTCTTGCGACCGATAAAGTTGCGGCACACTTTAAGCCGGGTGATCACGGGACGACGCTCGGCGGAAATCCCCTTGCGACCGCAGTCGGCAATGCAATATTTGATGAAATTATTGAAGCGGATTTGCTCGATAATGCTGCAGCGCGTTCAGCCGAGCTCACTGCAGGTCTCGAGAAAATATCCGCTGAAACCGGCAGTATTGCTGAAGTGAAAGGACTCGGACTCCTGATTGGTGTACAATTTGATGAAGCTGTGCCGGCAGCTGACGTTTTATCAGCATGCTATGATGAAAAAATGCTGGTAGTAACAGCGAAAAATAATGTTGTGCGCCTGCTTCCCCCGCTCAATGTAAGCGCTGAAGAAATCGATGAAGCGCTGGAGAAATTTGGTGCAGCGGTTAAAAAAGTTGCAGGATAATATGAAAAAGCCATCAAATCCGTTAAGGATTCGATGGCTTTTATCGTTTGTCAGACACTGTCGGTTTCACGGCGTCCGATAAAAAGATTTGTCAGACACTGTCGGTTTCACGGTGTCCGATAAAAGGATTTGTCAGACACTGTCGGTTTCACGGTGTCCGATAAAAGGATTTGTCAGACACTGTCAGTTCTACGGCGTCCGATAAATACCCAAATGCACTTTATTTACCAAGCCTGGCCGCTGCCGCCGTCAATATTCACCGCGGTCCCGCTCACGTATGATGCTAAATCAGAACAAAGGAAGGTAATCACGTTCGCGGCTTCCGATGTATCTCCAATACGGCCGAGCGGGATGTTGTCCGCCTTAGAAGCGGAGAATTCTTCCCATGATAATTCCGGAGACTGCTTCTGCCAGCGTTTTTCGATCTGGTCGCTCCGAATCAGACCGATGCATACTGCGTTTACACGAACGCCGTACTGTCCGAGGTCTTTGCTCATCGCTTTAGTGATCGCGAGTCCTGCACTCCGCGATACTGTTGTCGGCAGTGAGTTCGGCTGCGGCGTTTTCCCCATGACTGCTGTTAAGTTTAATATTGCCCCGCCCTGTTTTTTCAAATGCGGCAGTGCGGCTTTTGCCATTTTTACTGCTGCCATCACTTTCAGATCAATATCCTCTTCCCAGTCTGCAAGTTCAACATCTTCAAAGTTTTTGGCAAACGAACTGCCTGCATTATTCACAAGCACGTCCAGCCGTCCGTATTTCTCAATGACTGCTTCAACAATTTTCTCACCTGCGCCGCTTTCAGTTATATCCTGCGCAATATAGTCAACGTCAGCAAATTCACGAAGTTCCTCAGCCGCTTCTTTTAAAGCTTCTTCACCGCGTGCAACCAGCATCACTTTAGCCCCGAGCTTTACCATCTGTTCTGCCGTTTCACGTCCGATACCTTTACTCGAGCCCGTAATGACCGCTGCTTTTCCCTGATAACCGAAATCCATTAACTCTGACACAGTATCACTCCTTCATAAGTTTACTCACCTAAGTTTACATTATGAAACACGTTCGATACATCTTCCAGGTCTTCTAAAGCATCAATCAGTTTTTCAAACTGTTCGAGATCTTCTTCTCCTAAAGTCACTTCGTTCTGCGCAATCATCGCATGTTCCGCCACTTCGAAGTCTTCGACTCCAAGCTTATCAAGCGCTTCTTTAATGTTATTATACGCCTGCGGTTCACCGTAGACGACGGTCATCCCGTTTTCTTCCGCAACATCTTTCACATCGACTTCTGCTTCCATTAAATGCATAAGCACAGTCTCATCGTCAAATCCGCTAAAAACAAAGACAGAAACGCTGTCGAACATATAGCTGACTGCCCCGCTGACCCCCATATTCCCGCCGTTTTTACCGAAAGCTGCACGGACATCGGATACTGTGCGGTTCACATTATTAGTCAGTGCATCGGCAATAATCATCGAACCGCCGGGTCCGAAACCTTCATAGCGGAGTTCGTCGAATGTTTCATCATCGCCGCCTTTCGCTTTTTCAATCGCTTTGTCTATAATATGTTTCGGCACAGAATAAGTTTTAGCACGTTCCAGTACTACTTTCAGCGCCTGGTTGGTTTCCGGATCCGGATCTCCTTTTTTTGCTGCTACATATATTTCTCTTCCAAACTTCGCATATATCCGGCTTGTATTCTGATCTTTCTGCGCTTTCTTCTCTTTAATATTATTCCATTTTCTTCCCATCAGTCATCTTCCTTAACTCAGTATAATTTCTTTTATATTTTACCACTTTATTTATTCCTGCGCGGACGCTGTTCAGGCACGTCTTTATTAATAATCATTTCGACCTGATAAATTCTGCTGACAAGCGATTGGATTGGAGCCTGTGTCATTTTAAACAGCGGCCACGGCAATGATGGTTCAAAGTCGTGCAGCGCCATAATGAACTCTTCTCTCTCTGGCAGCTTTCTGAATTCAAAGCGCTGTTCTTTATTTGTCGAGCGTTTCTTCAGGCTCCCGCCTGTAATTTCAAACAGCACAATATCCTCTTCAGAACGGGCCTCATTAAATTTTAAGACAAGCACCGGTTTCGGCTTATCGAGCACATTTATATACACCGTATTATTTTCGATGCGGGTATTAACGAAATCGTAAATGATTTCATCGAGCCAGGCGAAGTAATACCATGCCACATTCTCTACTGTCCATCCCGGAGGCAGCGGAGCTCGCTGCACGCTCCGTACATTGTTATAATCCTTCGTTTTATAAGTCAGGTTTTTGCCGTAGCGGCGGATAGGCGTTTCTGTTTTCTGAACCCTGGTACCGTAAGCACCTAATATCGATAAAATACTGCCGTCTGACAGTTCATCGGCGATATATATTATCTGTTCCACGTTATTAGTGCTTGCCGCCCGTGCGATATTATCCGCAATCAGCAAATATAAATCGTAAAATTTCCCCTGCGTCAGCCTGTTGAGCCGCATAATCGGGTCTTCGTAAAAAATTACCACATCAATATTCCTGAGCGCTTCTTCAACTTCAGGTAAAATAAATAAATCTTTTTTAATAAATGTAATATTTTCGTAATCCGGCGCCTGTTTCGGACTTGAAAAAGCGAACAGGTTAGCCGCTTCGTTGAGCTCTAAATACAGATGCTCGCCGATTCTGCCATGTACACCCATAAGCAGTACATTTTTCTTTGTCATAACAATCCTCCTATTGACGGCTTATTTCCAGTCTGTAACGAATAAACATTAAAATTACAAGCATGACAAGCGTTAGCAGACCGATACCGAGAAACGGCAGATTAAACACCGTTGCAAAATAGCCTGCAAGCACAGAGCCCGCTACAGAGCCGAGTGAAAAATAAGAGTAAAAGATTCCGTTTGCCTTGCCCCGCTCATTCATTTCAGAATGTTCCGCGATAATCTTATTCATCGACGGGAAGATAAAACCGAATCCGAATCCGTAAATCACCATGACTAAAAAGACAAAACCTGACGACGGAGCGAAGTGCAGCAGTATCATGCTGGCACTTAAAATCAGGATGCCGGCGGCAACGAGACTTTCACTTTTATAGCGCGAATATATTTTATTAATCGGTGTCGCAAAAACAATAATTGCTGTCACACCAAACACGCTCAGCATCATGCCTGTCATCGATGCTTCAAGGCCGAGAATGCCGGTTTTTATCGGCAGTCCGAAAGCCAGTGTCCCCTGGGCAATCATCAAGGTAAATGATGAAATGTATGCCACATTTAAGGACGGCCGGAGCAGCAGTTCTTTAAAAGGTGTTGCCGCATGACGCGTTCTGCTTTCGTCTGTCGAACTTTCCTTAATACCAAAGAAGGTTAAAAGCGTTCCAAATACGTATACCCCGGATAAGATGAAGTACACCATTTCGTAGCTGACAGCACTTGAAATAATACCGCCTGCAGCCGGTCCGACTATTGCCGCTGTTCCGATGGCAACACCGGTCAAGGCCATCGATTTGCCAATGGCCGACTTCCGGGAAATATCAGCGATTAAACTGAAGGACGCCGGAGTGAGCAGACCGCTCGAAAAACCGTGTATGGCTCTGACACCAAGCAGTATTGCGATCGACGGCGTCATCGTATAAATCAGCACGAAAAATACTTGCATAATCATGCCGAATAACAGCGTATTTCTGCGTCCGAACTTATCTGAGAGAAAGCCGCCGGCGATGTTTCCTGCCATATTGAACAGCGAATACATCGCAACGACAATACCTGCTGTAAATTCTGAAGCACCGAGCTCTAAAGCGAACGGCGTAATAATCGGCAGCTGGATAAATAAATCCAAAAAGCAGATGACGATAACCAAATATAAAATAACTTTTGACTTCACATTATTCCCTCTATCTAAAATTCACATTTTCTATCCTTTCAATTATAACGAAAAAAAGACAGCAAGGCACGCATGCCCGGCTGTCTTTCTTTTCTTCGTATAAAATTTAAGCTTTTTTGTTCAATTTTTGTTCATACGCATCGATGATTGCCGCAACAGCACCGTCACCTGTAACGTTAGTTGCTGTACCAAAGCTGTCCTGGGCAACGTATAAGGCAATCATAAAGGCAACTGCCGCTTCATTAAATCCAAGATTAGACATCAGCACACCGCTCGCTGCCATAATCGCACCACCCGGCACACCCGGAGCTGCAATCATTACAACACCTAAGAGGAGTATTACACCAAGCATTTCCCACAGCCCCGGCATATCATAGGCCGGGAGAATCGTCATTACCGCAATGGAGCAGCTGACGATTGTAATCGTACTGCCGGACAGATGAATAGTCGCACAAAGTGGCACTACGAAGTCCGCTATACGCCCGCGAACACCATTTTCTTTAGTTCTGGCCAGTGTTACCGGAATTGTTGCAGCACTCGACATGGTACCGAGTGCTGTAAAATACGCCGGAAGCATATTTTTCAGCATCTTAAACGGATTCTGCTTTAATAATGAACCCGCAATTGTATACTGAAGCATCAGCCATACCCAATGCAGAATAACTGCTACAAGCAGTACGACACCAAACACGAGCAGCGTGTCAAATACAGTTCCTGTCGCTGCCATGCCTGCGAATACTCCCGCAATGTAGAATGGTAAAATTCTGATAATCACTTTTTCAATAATAAATTCTGTGATATCTTTCCCCTGATCAAAGAACTTAATCATTAAGTCCAGTTTTAGAATGTTCATAACGATACCGACGGCAAAAGCCAGTACAAGCGCCGGTAAAATATCCATGACAGGCGGAATATCAAATTCTAAGAACGGAGCAATTTCAGCACCCTCTTCCGGCACTGAACTATCCCCTGTAATACGCGGCATGATAAAACTTGCTACGGCAAAAGCCAAAAGACCCGCGCCGAGCGTTGATATGTATGCTACTCCTAAAGTCGCGCCGACGACCTTACCCGACCCTGTACCGATTTTTGAAATCCCCGATGCAATAAAAAACAGAATAATAAATGGAATTGTAAAGAAGATAAACGCTCCAAGCACTGATTGCATCGTTACGAATAACCTGACAACAGCTTCCATAATAGAACCTGCAGTGCCTCCGTCACCTACGAGGTAGTATATTCCTCCCACCAGAATACCGGCAACGATACCCGCAATTAATTTTGCTAATAATTTCACACTAAATCCCCCTTGATTTTTTCATCTCAACTAACATAGCTTTTTACACTCCGGATTGCAATCGTTTTCTAAAAAATTTTTTCGTAGGCCGCATACCAGTTATCCAGATTATCATCGAGATTCAGATGCCCCTTGTAATCGAAGCCGAGCTTTTGAAACAGCTGCTGCATCGGTTTATTTTCCTGCGAAGTATCGGTATGTATGCCGAGATATTCTTTTTCCCGTCCGATTTCCACAATGCCTTTTAATATTTTTTGTGCAAGTCCCTGCCCCTGATACTGCGGATCAACAGCGAGCCTGTGAAGGGCAAGACAGTCCATGCGTGCAAGCTCCCAAGGAATATCGTCATAAGCAAACGCATGATTGTCATCGGCAACGATGCATCCCTTAAGAACTGCTTCCTCTTCAAAAACGTAGAGTGTGCCGTTTTTTATATCTTTTTTGAAGGTCACATCAGTCGGGTAGTATTCATCCCACTGATAATTCCCCGCTGCGTGCATTCTCGGTATTACTTTTCTGATAATTCCCATTATGTAAGGTACATCATCGCTTTCTGCTAAACGTAAAGCCATTCGTTTTCCTCCATTTAATATTAATTTTCTTAAAATACCGTCAATAAGCTATGCATATAATTATACATTGTTGTATACTATTTTAAAGACTAAAAATGTAAGGGGTTTTATAATGTTCAAGTTTGATAAAAACACTGTTCCGTATCATATTTCGAATATGATATTTTACTTAGTCACATTAGCTGTTGTCGGACTGATTTATTATTTCGCATTTTTACCGCCGCTTCTGGAAGTTACGACATCTGAATTTTTCGCATCATTCGGTTTTGGCGAGTTTATCGGATCGCTGTTTTTCCTGATTTTAATTATCGTTCCGTTTCTGCTTATCGCTGGCGCTGTGTACCATTTAATTAAACTGATTAAACCGGGAAGAAACGTGCCGGCAGAAAATTGATTTCCATGGGGATGGAAAAAAACTCCGCAGTCAGAAGGCTGCGGAGTTTTTCTATAAAGTTATTCAGGCTGCAGCGTTTTGTTTAAAGCAATAGTATAATGGCGCGGTTCACGGGCGCCGCTGATTGCAAATTTCTCATCGAATATGTAATACGGCAGCGTGCGGACTTTGTTTACTTTCGCCATATTAAAGTCGCCGATAACATTTTCCAAAAATAAGCTCGGGTCATTAATCACTTCGAGTGCGGGTACCTCAGGTATACCGTTCGTTTTGGCAATTTCTAAGAGCACATCTTTATCGCTGACGTTCTTACCTTCTGTAAAGTATGCTCGGTGCAGCGATTCAAGCACCGCTTCTCCGAGTCCGAATTCATACGCCAGTTTTAATAATCTGTGCGCATCTCTCGTATTCGCCGGGATAACTTTATCCATATTGAATTCGATACCGGCAATTTTGCCCTGTTCGACGATAAGATTCACCATTTCTTTAACTTCATCCAGCGGTTTCTCATGCTTTTCCGCAAGGACTTCATACATATTTTTCTCAGGTACTTTCGGCGCCTGGTTATCCAGTTCATAGCTCGCGTACTCTATATTAATTTTTGCATCTGTTTTGTATTCAGCCAGTGCTTTTTCAAAGTTTTTCTTGCCGATATAGCAAAACGGACATGCGATATCAGTATAAATTTTAACGTCCATCAGACCACTCCTTATCTTTATTAAATTTTAACACACTTACAGGCAGAATTAGAAAACTGTCACTATGTTGTGTATTTTTTCGTACTAAATAGTGTCAAAATCTGATACAATAATGTCTGTAAAACTATCAGGATTTATCCTGCAAATAAATTTGATAGGTGGAAAATATAATGAAATATCGAGTTTTACTTTACTATTACTACACGGATGTAGAAGATCCGGAAACATTTGCGGCAGAACATTTAAGATTCTGTAAGGACCTCGGGCTGAAAGGCCGTATTCTCGTTGCCGAAGAAGGTATCAACGGAACGGTTTCAGGCGATTACGAACAGACTGAACGCTATATGGAATATATGAAAGCACACCCTTTATTTAAAGATATTGTCTTTAAAATTGATGAAGCCGATGAACATGCATTTAAGAAAATGTTCGTGCGTCCGCGTCCTGAGCTTGTTAACCTGAGCCTTGATACTGACATCGACCCGCGTGAACAGACAGGTGAATACTTATCGCCTCAAGAATTCTACGAACAGATGCAGCGCGATGATACCGTAGTTCTCGACGTTCGCAACATTTATGAATACGACGTCGGCCACTTCCGCGGCGCAATCAAGCCGGAAGTTGAAACATTCAGAGATACACCGCAATGGGTGCGCGACAACAAGCATCTGTTTGAAGGCAAGAAGATTCTCACGTACTGCACAGGCGGAATCCGCTGTGAGAAATTCTCAGGATGGCTGAAAAATGAAGGCTTTGATAATGTAGCACAGCTGCACGGCGGCGTTGCAACATATTCAAAAGACCCTGTCGCTCAAGGCCAGCTGTGGGATGGACAGATGTACGTCTTTGATGAAAGACTGACAGTACCGATTAATCAGGTTGAACACGTAGTCGTCGGCCGCGATCACTTTGACGGTGAACCCTGCGAACGTTATATTAACTGTGCGAACCCTGTCTGCAACGCTCAAATTTTAGCATCTGAAGAAAACCAGGACTATCACCTAGGCGGATGTTCCATCGAATGTGCAGAACACCCGCGCAACAGATATATCGTTGAACACAACATGACAAGCGACTTCGTTAAAGAACGCATAGAAGAATTAAAACAAACAGATTTTGCTAAAACAGAACCTGTCTTGAGCCATAAAGGTTAATATATATTTATCCAGCCAGCCGCGGAAATCCGCGACTGGCTTTTTTGTTGTTTTTGACAAGTCCGGCCGCTTGCCGGTCAATGAGCTTACTTCTTCTGCCGTGTAGACAGCTTACTCGGTCAATGAACCACCCTCTTCTACCGGATAAACACTTTAGTCAGTCAATGAACCACCCTCTTCTGCCGGATAAACACTTTAGTCAGTCAATGAACTATCCTCCCTCCTTAATTCCTAGTAAAAAACTAAGTTTTATTTGATAAATACTATTTAAATTATTGAATTATTCTAAATACGTGATATCATTAATTTCAATTCATATTTATTTACTAGGAAAAGGTATTACATATCTGGGATTTATTTATTGGAAGGAGAATTTCATGGAGTTTAATATTTTAAATCAAAGCCCTGTTCTTAACGGCCATTCTATCGTGCAGTCTCTCGGCCATACGACAGCGCTTGCGAAACTGGCTGACCGCCTCGGCTACAAACGTTATTTCGTATCGGAACATCACAATATGGAAAACGTCATCGGTACATCACCTGAAGTTTTAGTAACACATCTTCTTAATCATACGAAAAATATAAATATCGGCGCGGGCGGGGTTATGCTTTCCCATCACAATCCTTTTCACGTAGCCGAGCAGTTTCAGCTGATCAGCCATCTCGCTCCCGGGCGCGTCAATCTCGGTGTCGGCAAAGCTCCCGGCGGAACGCCGCTCGCAACTGCTGCCCTGCAGCACGAGCTCCGTTCCGACCTTGACTCCTTTAATGACAGATTCCTGAGTTTGAAATCTTTCGTTGACGGCACCCATGATAATCACAAAGTACTTAAAATATCTCTCGACACTGAATCTTCGAAACCTGATTTATTTTTGCTCGGCGGCAGTTTATCGTCTGCACAGTTTGCTGCTGACAATAAAGTTAATTATATCTTTGCTCATTTTATTAAAAATGATGAGAGCTTGCTGAAAGAAGTTTCTTCTGCCTACAAAAAGCTGTATCCTGATGGGAAATTCATTGCGGCCTTATCGGTGCTCTTAACTGAAACTGAGAAAGAGAAGGAAGCCGCGAGAGAGGAAAATGCTGTCTACTCTCTTAAATTCAAAGATGGCAGAACACTGCGTGTTACTACAGAAAAACAGGTCAATGATTATATTAAAAATACTGATGAAAAAATTGAAGTGGAGAAGAGGCAGCTGGATATGATACTCGGCACAAAAGACGAGATTTTATCGAAATTAAATGAACTCAGCAACAGCTGTCCAATCGATGAGTTCATGTTCCATCTGCCGACAGCAGATGCCGCCCTCCGCAACCTTACGATTGAAGCACTTGCACCAATTCATACCATACACAAAGAAAAGGCTGGGATATTATGAGTAAGAAAGTACAATTCGGAGTTATGCTGCACGGCCCCGGCGGGCACATGAATGCATGGAGAAGCGAAGATGTTCCGAGTGATGCGAGCGTTAATTTCGAGCATTACAAAAATATTACCTTAAAGGCTGAAGATGCGGGTTTTTCTTTTATCTTTGTAGCTGACGGCCTGTATATAAACGATAAATCAATTCCGCACTTTTTAAGCCGTTTCGAACCGTTAACACTGCTCGGTGCCCTTGCTCCGATTACCTCTCATATCGGTCTGGTTGCCACGGTATCGACGTCCTACAGCGAACCGTTTACGATTGCACGCCAGCTCGCATCAGTTGATATAATGAGCGGCGGACGTGCCGGCTGGAATGTCGTTACATCTCCGCTTGAAGGCAGCGCGAAAAACTTCAGCAAAGATAAACACCCGGAGCACAGTCTCCGCTACGATATCGCAGATGAGCACCTGGCTGTCGTTCAAGGCTTGTGGGATTCCTTTGAAGATGATGCTTTTGTGCGCGACAAGAAGAGCGGGCAGTATTTTGACAAAGAAAAAATGCATCAGCTGAATTACGAAGGTGAATTCTTTAAGATCCAGGGGCCGCTCAATATCGAACGCTCTCCTCAAGGCCAGCCGATAATTTTCCAGGCAGGAGCTTCTAAAAAAGGTTCCGCATTCGCAGCACGAAATGCCGATGCTGTCTTCACCAATGCGAGCACTCTGGAAAAAGCGCAACAGACTTATGAAGATTTGCGCCAGCAGGCAGCGAGTAACGGCCGTAATCCTGATGAGATCAAAGTATTTCCGACTCTGCAGCCGATTGTCGGCAAAAATCATGAAGAAGTCCGCGAACGTTACGAATACATTAAAAATCTGGTAACAATAGATGAAGCTCTAGCCTATCTCGGCCGTTATTTCGATCATCACGATTTCAGCCAGTACGATGTTGATGCACCCTTCCCCGAACTTGGAGATATCGGTAAAAACAGTTTCCAGTCCACAACCGATGAAATTAAAAAACGCGCAAAAGAAAACAAACTGACCCTTCGCCAGGTCGCGATGGAAGAAACAACGCGGGAAAGTCCATTTATGGGCACTTATGAAGAGGTGGCTGACCAGATTATTGAATGGGTTGATAACAAAGGCGCTGACGGATTCGTTCTGACTCCGCATGTCCTCGGGGACTTTTTCCATGACTTTATCGATCAGGTCCTTCCAATTTTAACTGCTAAAGGCTATTACGATACTTCTTACAGCGGCAAAACTTTACGGGATGAACTCGGTCTGCCGTTTAAAGAAAACAGATATTCAAAATAATTTATATATAAGCATCTGCTTCCATTTGGAACAGACGCTTTTTGCTTTTTGACTGCGGTTTACAGATGCTCAAATCTTCCGAGAACGGGATGTAAACGCTTTAATATTCTTTCAAGTCTAAATTGTCAGAAATTTTATTGACGAAGGCTGCCAGTCTTGCTACACTTAGCATTAAATTTTTATAAATACAGTTGCAGGAGGACTGCCATGCTTACTTTTTTTACAGCTTTATTTTTATTAATTGCAGGATATATGATTTACGGGAAAATTGTTGAAAAGATATTTGTAATCAATGATAAAAATCCCACTCCGGCATATGAAACTAACGACGGTGTCGACTACATGCCGATGCATCCGATTAAAGGCTGGCTGATTCAGTTGTTAAATATCGCAGGGCTCGGTCCTGTATTCGGTGCGGTCGCAGGTGCCGTTTACGGACCGCCTGCCTTAATCTGGATAGTTGTCGGCTGTATTTTTGCCGGTGCTGTTCACGATTATTTTGCCGGCATGCTCAGTCTGAGACATAACGGTTCGCAGTTTCCCGCGCTGGTAGAAAGATACTTAGGAAAAGGTGTTAAGGCTTTTATCTACATTGTGTCACTAGCCTTAATGATTCTTGTGACTGCAGCGTTTACTGCAGGGCCTGCAGAACTGATTTCCTTAAAAACCAATGGTGCCATTCCATTCTTTGCTGCTTTAGTTATTATTTTTGCATACTTTGTTATGGCTGCTGTATTGCCGATTAATAAAATCATCGGCCGTATTTATCCATTTTTCGGTGCTGTGCTGATTATTATGGCAGTTTCAGTAATGATTGGTCTAATGTTTTCAAGCACCCCAATTCCAAACCTGACTTTTGAAAACCAGCACCCTGCAGGACTGCCCGTCTGGCCATTAATCATGGTAACAATCTCATGCGGCGCAATCAGCGGTTTTCATTCAACTCAAAGTCCGATTATTGCACGTACAGTTAAGAAAGAATCAGATGGCAGAAAAGTATTTTTCGGTGCCATGATTGCTGAAGGTGTTATTGCCTTAATCTGGGCGACTGCCGGTATGACTTTCTTCCACGGCACAGGCGGACTGGCTGATGCACTTGCTGCAGGCGGACCTGCCGGTGTAATTGATACAATCTCTATTGAGATGCTCGGTTCTGCCGGTGCGATTCTTGCATTTTTAGGTGCGATTATCTTACCGATTACAACAGGAGATACTGCACTTCGTTCATCGCGCATGATGCTGACTGAAGCTGTAGCAGGTCTAAGAAAGAGCCGTAAAGCACCAAAAATGATATGGATGACAATTTGTGTTGGTATTTCGGCCTTCCTGTTATCAACAATTGATTACACCTTCCTGTGGAGATATCTCGGTTTTACAAACCAGACAGTCGCCGCGACAATGTTGTGGGTTGCCGCTGTTTATCTCTTAAAAGAAGGAAAGTTACATTACATTGCAGGTATCCCGGCTTTATTTATGACCGGTGTTGTCGGAACTTACTTCCTTTATGCACCGGAGACTTTAAATCTTGATTACGGAATCTCTGTTATCGGCGGGCTGATTCCTGTAGCCGTAACAGGTTACCTGTATGTCAGAGCAATTATGAGACAGCGTACTGCAGCAGTTAAAGACGCTGCATATGAACAATAATCTTTCTCATCTGCTGCATAAAAATAGCGGGACCAGAATTCTTTAAGATTCTGGTCCCGCTCTTATATTTATTATAAATTAGTTAATGAAGTTGTGGCTTGCTGCTTGAGAAGCACTTAGTGTTCTCGTACTTAAACTTCCAAGACCGCCGTTAAACTGCATTTCAGAAACAACGATTGATCCGTCAGAGTTGACGCTTTCAACGATTGCAACGTGACCAAGTCCGTATGCACCATTAGTATAAGCTGGTGCTTGCATAATTGCACCTACAGAAGGTGAATTGCTTACTGAGTAACCTGCAGCTTGAGCGTTACTTGCCCAGTTTTTAGCGTCGCCCCACATATTGCTCACGCCAAGACCGCGCTCTGAGCGCTGTTCAAATACGTACCATGCACATGAACCCCAGTCATAGTAGTTCGCGCCGTTGCTTGCACTTGTTACAGGCGCTGATGCTGCTGGAGTTGCTGCCTGCGGCTGTTCAACTTCCTCTACTGCTGGCGCTGAAACTTCTTCAGCCGGTGCTGAAACTTCTGCTGTTTGCACTTCTTCTGCTGCTGGAGCTGGTGCTGATTCTGCCGCTTCAACTTCCTCTACTGCTGGTGCTGAAACTTCTTCAGCCGGTGCTGCAGTTTCCCGAGCAGGCGCTTCTTCTACTGTAACTGCTGCAGGTGCTGCTGATTCAGCCACTGAAATAGTTTTGCCTGCAATAATTAAATCTGAAGATAAGTTGTTCCAAGCTTTAAGGTTGTCGACTGTTACATCAAACTGATTAGCAATTGCGAATAAAGTATCGCCAGCTTCAATTGTATATGTAGTAGCAGTTTCTTCAGCTTCAACTTCAACTTCTTCTGCAGGTGCGGCACTTGGTGCTTCAGCGTCTACTTTAAGAACGTCTCCAGGGAAAATAAGGTCTGAAGTTAAGTTGTTTAATGACTTAATTTCGTTAACCGACTGCGCTGTGCCTGCCGAGATGCTCCAAAGCGTGTCGCCTGATTCTACTGTAATTTCTGATGCTGATATATTAGCTGCAGCTACTGCTGATAAAGCTGTAAGCGATGCTGCAGAGATAATTGTTTTTTTCATGTTTAAATCCTCCATAGTTTGGGAATAATGTTATTGAACTCTGTCCCGAGTCATTCCACGAGTATTACTATAGCATATGGCTCAAGGGATTTGTCGTTTGTAATTGACTTGTAATCTAATCGATAAATTTTTGAGATTAGAGTTATATAAAGTAAGCGGCTTCAAATTTATTAATTTTATGTAAAGCACCCGTAAACCTTGATATATAAGGCTTACGGGTGCTTTATCATAGATATTAAATTCAAAGTTATCAAACTTTAGTAATATAACTGTAATGTTTTAAAAGAATATTAAATCCAGTAAAACCAGTGTCACACCGGCCACAAACCAGCCGATTGTCGTCGGAATTGACCAGACCATAATCTGTTCTTTTACTTTGGTTATACCGAGCATTCTGTTGACTACCCAGAACAGGCTGTCGTTAAAGTATGAGAAGCACATTGCCCCGAAGGCTGCCGCCTGAGCTGCGAGCACAGGATCAAGCCCCATGTTAGATACGATTGGTGCAGCGATTGAAGCTGCTGTAATCATTGCTACAGTACCGCTTCCCTGCACCAGACGGACGAAGGTTGCGATAAAGAAGGGAATCAGTATTGCCGGCACGCTCCATGTTGCAACGTATTCTGCAATAACTTCACCTGTTCCGCTGACACGCAGCACTTCTCCGAGCGCACCCCCTGCACCGGTCACAAGCAGTATAATACCTGATGTTTTAATTCCTGTTTCCAATTCATCCAAAGTGGCATCCTTGGAATATCCTTTGGTCAGGAATAAAAGAGAATAAATCAGACCGAGAGCCACAGCGACAATCGGATTTCCGAAAAATGTAATATATGATAGTACTGTTTCAGAAATATTAATTATCCCGCCGTCCTGCAAAGCATTAATTCCTGTATTACTGAAAATTAAAATGAGCGGAATAGCAATTGGCAGAGCAGATAAGATAAAGGAAGGCAGCTCTTTTTCACGTACTGATACTGCATCTTCAAATTCTGCGAATGCTTCTTTAGCAGAAGGACGATAATAACCTTCGCCTTCCGCTTCCGGCAGCTGGTAAATTTTCCGTCCGATCCACTGTGCATATAAAACACCTGAGATAACAACAGGCACAGAAACAATTAGACCGATTATAACCATTTTACCAACGTCAGCACCGAATATACCTGCTACACCTAGAGGCCCCGGTGTCGGCGGCACTGCATGATGTGTCGCGGCAAGGCCGACTGCCAGTGCCACGCCAAGGGTAATAACAGATTTACCTGTTTGACGTGACAAGGCTTTAACCAGCGGATGCAGAATTACGAAGGCTGAATCTACAAAGATGGGAATTGCAACGATGTAACCGCTGACCGCAATTGCCCATTCTTCTTTTTTCCGCCCAATAAACTTAATCATCGTATACGCCAGTTTTTCTGCAGCACCTGAAATTTCCATAATTTTACCCATCATAATTCCAAGCCCGATAATAATACCGATTGAAGCGAGAGTTGAACCGAAACCGGAAGAAATTGTTCCGATAGTATCTTCAGGTGACATTCCCCCGATAATACCGGTCATTACTGCCGCGATAAGTAAAGCAAGGAAGACATGTATGCGAGTCTTAAGCACTAAAAAGATAAGCAGTGCGATTCCGATAAGCAGACCGACTATCATTTGTGTCGATGAAACATCTGTCATATAAATTTCCCTCCATCAAAAAGCGTTTTCATTTTATGTAAATTAAAGGGGCGGATGAACCGCCCTGTAATTATTTTCTAAAAGTTAATGCATATTCTCCTGCGAGTTTAATACATTCTTCCATGCTTTCACTTGATGCAATATTTTGTCCCGCAATATCGAAGGCTGTGCCGTGGTCCACTGAGCTTCTCAGGAAAGGCAGGCCGTTTGTAATCGAAATTGTCTTGTGGAAATCTGTCATTTTCGCTGCGATATGCCCCTGATCGTGGTAAAGGGAAATGACTGCGTCGTAACGTCCGTTAAGTGCCTGGAAGAATACAGAGTCGGCAGGAACTGGTCCCGCGACTTCGTAGCCGTCTGCCTGTGCACGTTTGATTCCCGGAGTAATTTCATCGATTTCTTCGTTGCCGAACAGTCCGCCTTCACCGCTGTGAGGATTTAATCCCGCAACTGCAAGTTTCGGTGCTTCAACACCTAATTTAATTAGTGCGTCATATGAACGTTTAATATAATCATGCACCCGCTCAGCTGTCATCTGATCAATCGCATCTTTTACGGACAGGTGGCGTGTCAGGAAGAATATACGCAGGCTCTTCACCTGGAACATCGTTAATGGATCGTGTGAATTCGTCAGCTCTTCAAGCATTTCAGTGTGTCCTATAAACGGCACTTCAGCCGCTTTCAGCGATTCCTTGTTAATCGGTGTTGTTGCCAAGGCATCAACTTTTCCGTCCATAGCGAGTTTAATTGCATATTCGATGTATTCAAAGGCAGCTTTACCGCACTGTTTTTGAACTTCTCCGAACTGGAAAGTTTCTGTATCGACGTTATTTAAATCGATCAGATTGATTGCCTTGCCTGAAAAATCTGCTTCTTCAACTTCTTTAATTACGTTTACCGGTAAATCAGTACCTGTAATTTCCAGCGCCTTGTCGATAATTTCTTTATCTCCGACAACGATTGAGTTTGCCGCTTCAAGCACCTCGCTATTTAAAAATGATTTCACTGTAATTTCCGGTCCTATCCCTGCCGGATCTCCCATTGGTACTGCGATAATTGCTTTTGTCATAAATGATTCCTCCTATTTTGATTTTAAATACTGCACTGCTTCATAGAGTGTATGTCTGCTGCCGATCATGCCGCCTTTAGTCACAAGAGGCAGTCCTTCATATTTTCCGCCGAGCAGGTGACCGTAGGCAATCAGCGGGCCGACTTCATCAATCAATTTAATTCCGCTCGCAAGCGTAATGCTCGCAAGTGAGGCTGTTACATCACCTCCGCTGACGTAGCATCCTTTAATTTCGTGGTCCGCTTCGTCGAGCAGCCGTTTCGTAATTGTCGCCAGGCCGTCGGTTATCCGTTTAGCCACACGATCCGGTGTGACACCATGTGAAGCTGCAATTTTTTTAATATCGATAATAACAAGGTTTTCTTCGTTGGTGGTAATAACAACGACTTCGTTTTCCTCCATGCGCTCCTTGGCAAGCTGTACGCTTTTCTCAACTTCGTCATGCCAGTTTTCATCGAAGGTCGCGAGTTTGTTAATATCGGGAATAACCGGTCTTAACTTCAGTCTGTCGATTAAATACACGAGCTGTCTTTCCGACACTTTCGTTGCACTGCCGACTGTAACGATAATTTTGCGGTCGTCCCCGACCTGATCCGCCCGGTATTTAGCATAGAGCGAGGTAAATGGTCCCGGATCAATCGGTACGATTTTTTTATCTGTATAACCGCAAAGGGTCTCTGCAATAAACTCAATATCATTATTCGTCACCGCATCGAGAACGATAATCTTATTACCGTCATCGACCAGTTTTTTAAAGCTGCGGATAAATATGTCCCGGTCATCCGTCATATCATTAATGGTAAGAACTCCGACTTTATGACTGGTCTGAGAAGAAATAATTTCCGGTACATATGATGTTGTAATCGGAGTGATCGGATCATTTGCTGCATCCGTTTTATGGAGCGGCAGATTATCGACCAGAAGATAACCGCCGACTGTCACCCTTCCAGAATCCGGAAACGACGGTACAACTACGCCGATTGAATCCGGCCCGACTGTATCAAGAATCATATCTATCTCAATACCGACGTTGCCGCGGAGCGTAGAGTCAATGCGTTTGCACAGTATGTCTGCACCCCAGTCCCTCAGTTTACGAAGAGAACCGCCGACTCTGTAATCGAGCACTTTTTTTGAAGCATAGCGGCTGTCTGTATCTACTATAATTGCATCGGTTTCATCATCCTGAATCAAATCGTTGTAGTGAAAATATGTTGCCGGATGAAAACCATTTTTGCTGAGCCGGACACCGGTGGCATTTGCGCCGGTTAAATCGTCCGCAATAATTCCTACTTTCACGATTCACCCTCCTTATATTACAGTTGTCTGTTCAGCAATCCGGCTTAGCTCGTTTTGCCCGATATGATTATCTGTAATAATTCCTGTAAAATCCTTTAAGTCGCAAATTTTTGAAAATGCCGTATGGCTGAGCTTACTGGAATCCACGACTAGATAAGCCGTCTGTCCGCATTTCATCATTAATCGTTTAACTTTCGCCTTTTCAATCGTCGGTGCGAAAATACCTTCATCCACCATCATGGCCTGGGTGCCGACAAAGGAAACATTCACTTTAATGTTGTTCAGCATATCAATCGTCTGGGCCCCGTACATTGAACCGACATTTTGCTGTACAGTGCCGCCCAGTATAATTACTTCATGCTGGCTGTCGATTAACTCAGCTGCCGCTTTAATATCATTCGTAACGATACGCACTGTATAATCTGTATTTTTTAACAGCTTGCAAATTTCAAGAGTCGTTGTACCGGCATCGAGCAGTATTGTTTCATCTGGTTTAATAAACTGCATCGCCTTTTTCGCGATCAGCCGTTTCTCTTCTATATTCACAAGCTGCTTCTTTACGAAAGGCACTTCATTCAGGAAGGAATCCTTCAGCAGAATCGAAGTGGACGTTCTGATAATCTGTTCATTTGATTCAAGTTCCTTTAAATCACGACGTACAGTCATCTCGGAAACATTAAGCTCGGCTGCGAGCAGCTCTATCGTTACATTGCTGTCCTCAGCTACCCGGCTGACAATATACTGCTGTCTTTTACTCTTCATATCCATCACCTTGAGATTCATTATATTGTTTGCTTTTCACATTGTAAAGAAAATAGTGTGATAATTTAACATTATTTATTTTATTTTGTTACTTTTTAACATTAAAAATAGCTGGCACAACAAAAAAGTAAAATCCGTTTCTCCGGATTTTACTTTTCGCTTCATAATATTCTATTTCTTGATAAGCACTCCGTGTTCTTTCAGCCGTGCAGCAGTACTTTTCATGCGCTCGGTATCACCTGATTCTTTCGCTTCGTGATATTCACTCAGCAAGCCGGTCACTTCATTCTGCTCACCTTGAACCTTGCCGCTTTGAGCTTTATCATCGTCATATATCATCTCCACCCGGAACGTTACAAACAGCATTATAATCCCGAATATTACTGCAAGTCCGATGCTCGATACTCCAGCCATATTTTCAAGTGTATTATTGCTGATTACTTTTTCTGATAAAAACTGTGCGATTTCCGGAATAATAAATCCGACTGCCATTCCCATGAGTACTTTCACCGGATCAAAGTGATATTTCTTTCTGTCCGGCCGCCTGTTATCTTCTTCTGATTTTAGAAACATATTAAAGCTCCTCATATATCTTCCTCTTTAGCATTATACTAAACAACCTGCCGGATTACGCCAAAAAGATGCCATTATTTCTAAAAAAATAATGGCATCTTTCTCATTCTATCTATTCATTTTTATACTGCATGTACACAACCTGGGTAACTAAGAAATCTTCAACACCGTGTTTGCCGTCGGTGCCGCCGAGTCCTGATTGTCTCATGCCTGCATGATAACCTTGGACCGCTTCAAAGTTTTCCCTGTTCACATATGTTTCACCGAACTTCATCTCGTTGATGACTTTCATCGTTTCGTTCATATCATCAGTGTAAAGTGATGATGACAAGCCGTAAATTGTGTCGTTTGCCATATCGATTGCTTCATCGATGGTTTCAAAAGTCGCTATCGGCAAGACAGGACCGAATATTTCATCGCGCATAATTTTAGAATCATGCGTTACATTCGTTAAAATGGTTGGTTCATAGAAGAAACCTTTCTCCATATCCGCTTTCTTTCCGCCGGTAACTGCTTTCGCGCCGTCAGCAACTGCCTCGTCTACCATTTCAGCCACTGTATTCAAACGGTCTTCATTAATGAGCGGTCCGACTTCAACATCTTTATCTTCACGGGGATTGCCGAGTTTTTTCTCTTTAAAAGCTGCGGCAAGTTTATCCGTTAACTCTTCTGCGACACTGGAGTGTACATAAACACGCTCTGCGTTTGTACAAGCCTGGCCGTTATTAGCGAGTCTCGAAGTCACGAGAGCATTCACCGCAAGGTCAATATCTGCATGCTGTGACACGATAGCCGGCGCTTTGCCGCCGAGCTCCAGGTTCACTTTTGTAATATTCTGGGCTGCTGCTTCCATCACTTTAGTTCCTGCAGTAATACTGCCGGTCATCGTAATCATATCCACATTTTTATGTTTTGCGAGCGCGTTGCCGATTTCGGAACCCGCACCGGTTACCACGTTATAGACGCCTGCCGGGATTTCTTTCATCTCATCGACAATTTTTGTGAATTCCATCGCTGTGTTTGGTGTATGTTGACTCGGCTTAAGCACAATCGTATTACCTGTAACGAGGGCAGTCGCCACTTTTCTCGCCAGTATAAAGACAGGGAAGTTCCAGGGGTTAATCCCTGCCACAACACCGATTGGTTTTTTGTAAATTAAAATATTCTCATTGGCTCGGTCGCTCGGTACAACATCACCTTCAATACGTCTCGCCCATTCCGACATATAGTGGAAATAATCAATCGCAAGATCGACTTCCCCGCCAGCAAGATCGTAATCTTTCCCCTGTTCCTCCTGGAGCAAATCGATAAAGGTCTCGCGTCTGTCTGCGATGGCATCCCCGAGTTTACGGACGATTTTCCCGCGTTCTATATTCGGCGTGAGCTCCCATGCTTTCTGAGCTTTTGCTGCAGCCTGCACCGCCTTGTCCACATCTGCATTTGTCGCTTTCGGAGTTCGTGAAATTACCGCTTCAGTCGCCGGATTAATCACGTCAATCCAGTCTTTTCCTGTCGAATCCGTATAGGTCCCGTCAATGTATAACTGATGCTGAATCAAAAAATCTCCTCCTAAATTATGTTACTCATTATCTTCCCTTTATATTTCCGGTAAAACTTTCAAAGCAGCTAACTACTCTTTCTCGGCAACAACAGTGAATCGTTCATTTACATGTTCCGCATTTTCAGCTTCATCCATGACCGCGATTGCAAAGTCAGCGTAGCTGATGTAGCTCTCTTCCGACTTGTTCACAAGCAGCACGTCTGCACCTGTTTCATATGCTCCCGTCCGTTTTCCTTCGGCATCAAATTCTGCTGACGGACTGATAAAGGTCCATTTTAGGTTTGTTGTCTGCTCTAGTTCTTCCAGATTTTCACTCTGTCCGCCCGCAGTCGGTTTAAAGATATCCGGGAAGTTCGGTGTATCGATAACTTTCATCGTTCTGCTGTCATCGACATACAAACTGCCGGCACCGCCGACAACAATCAGACGGATGCCAGTGCCGGAAAGCGCATTAATCAGCACCCGGCCCGCTTCAACGTGTGCATCTTTCTCACCAAGCGGAGCACCGAAGGCGTTTACGACGACATCCAGTCCTTTAAAATCTTCTGTCCATGTATCATGTACATCTTTCTCTATTACTTTCACATTATCATTATTTAACTTCGAAGCATTTCTGACAATCGCAGTGACCTCATGTCCTCTTCTGACCGCTTCATCTAATATTAAACTGCCGGCCTTACCCGTTGCGCCTACGATTCCTATTTTCATTAAAAACCCTCCGGTTATGTTATGATTTTAAATACTATCTATGTATACCCTGCACTTACTTTTTGAAACTATACTTTTTACTGATTAGGAGAGCAGCTATATGAAGAAAAAGAAAATCCAAAAAACAAATGCCATGCGCGTACTTGAGAATAACAAAATCAGCTACGAAGTGCATGAATATCCCTGGAATGAAGATCATACAGATGAGGAGAACGCGGGGGTGCCGTTCGACAAAATTTATAAAACCCTTGTTGCTGTCGGCAATAATACAGGAGTGCTTGTCGGCTGTATTCCTTCTTCAACCGAGCTCGATTTAAAGAAATTTGCCAAAGCGAGCGGCAACAAAAAAGTCGATATGCTTCATATGAAAGATCTTGAGAGAACGACAGGCTATATCCGCGGCGGCTGTTCGCCTGTCGGCATGAAAAAACTGTTTCCGACTTATATCGGAGCACAAGCAGAAATGATGGAGACAGTTGTCGTCTCTGCTGGAAAGCGCGGCATGCAGATGGAACTTGCTCCTGATGATTTACTGCAAGTCACCGCAGGTAATTTTGCTGATATTACAGAATAAAATTGAGCTCTGACCAAAAAGAAGGTCAGAGCTCTTTGTTATCTAAGAAAATTTTAATGAACGAGTATGCTCTCTTCCTGCAGCCTTATACCACTGCCAGCATAAGATAATTATCAGTGCGAGGTCAACGATGTCGCCGCCGTAGTACATCAGCATAGCACCCGCTTCGCCATCCTCCCGCGCTATACCCTCTGGAGGTGAAGCGTATATCATTTTGGATAGTATTTTATGAAAACCGAGGGCCAAGACCAGGACAACAGCACGGTATAAAAATGTGTAACGGTGAGTCACAATATCGATATAAATTATCGACATCGTAAAAAGATAGCCCGCAAGAAAGACATGCAGATGAATAAGTGCAAATAAGAATACAGATGTATGCATAATTTCAAATAATCCTGTTTTATAAATAAGAAATAAGCCGCCGATATTCAGTACGGAAGCGACAATTGGATTGCTGATAAATTGCACATACTTCAAATTCAGAATTTTACTCAGTTTTCTTGCATGGGCTACTTTCAAAGTTCTCATCAAGAGAGTCATCGGTTTACCATGCAGTATCAGAAGCGGTCCAAGCATGCCGAGCAGCAAATGCCCTAGCATATGGACAGTGAAATCCATATGGGACAAACGCGCCAGCGGACCTGTCAGCGCAGCAGCTGAAAGAATTACACCTGCTGCAAACAGGATATACCTGCTCCATTTCCACTTTTGATGTTTTTTTCCGGAGGCGTACATGGCTGCAAGGTAAAGTACTAAGGCAGCCAGCGCGAGCGCGGCGACGATAATTTCAAGAATTAAAAAATGCGTCATATTCATGTGATGCATCCTTAATTACCTGCGCTTTCGCGTTTTGACTTGTAAATTATTACAATCCCTGTAATTAAGAAAATTGCACCTGCGATATTCCAGGCTAAATCATAAGGCAGTATATTAACGTCATAGCGCACCTGGTGAATTCGGAGCAGCTTGTGGTTTATAATACCGTCGAACAGCTGGAAAATACCGAGTCCGGTAAATATTCCTCCTATCCACCGCCGTTTGTGCATTTCTTTTTTCCGGCGTGAATCTGCAAACATAAAGAAACCGATTACGAGGGCAAATAAGGCGAATGAATTGAGCAGTCCGTCAGACAAAATACCGATAAATGTCGTCGAATGATCGTAAAAGTGATGCCACTGAAGAAGCTGGTGAAAAATAATTTCATCGACGAGCGCCATTAAGCCGATTCCTAAAAAAATACCTGACCATATGTTTTTACTCCGATGCGAATCAATGTTTTGATGAGCCATAGACATTCCTCTTTCGCATAAATATTTATATATAAAATACCCTGGCACTGTATGTATTAACCCGTATAAACAAAAAAACCTTAAATCCTGAGCGGATTTAAGGTTTTTCATTTATATTAAGCTTTTACAACGACAATTTCCCCGTCTTTGATATGCGCTTTAACACTATTTAATTCATCTTCTTCCAGAATTAAATCTGTCAGCTGATCTTCGATTTTATCCTGAATGACACGGCGTAGCGGTCTTGCACCGAAACGCTTGTCGTAACCCAGGCTGACGAGTTTTTTCTTGGCGTCATCTGTAATTGAAATCTCAATTTCGTTTTCCTCTAATGCTTCCTGCAAGTCATTAAGCATTAAATCAACAATTTCCATTAAGTTATCCTCTGACAGTTCGTTAAAGTTAATAATCGCGTCGAATCTGTTCAGAAATTCAGGTTTGAAATAATTGCTTAAGTTTTCAAGCGTGCTGACCGATTCGTGCTGATCCGCATTAAAGCCGACGCTTACATTATTATCACCTGTACCAGCGTTACTTGTCATAATGATCACTGTCTCTTTAAAGCTGACTGTTCTGCCATGTGAGTCTGTCAGCTGGCCATCTTCCATAATCTGCAGGAACATGTTCTGTACATCAGGGTGCGCTTTTTCAATCTCATCTAAAAGAATAATTGAATAAGGGTTATGACGCACTTTCTCTGTCAGCTGTCCTGCTTCTTCGTGACCGACATAGCCTGGAGGTGAACCGATAATTTTAGAAATAGAATGTTTCTCCATGTACTCACTCATATCGAGTCTGATCATGGATTCTCTTGTACCGAATAACTCTTCAGCAAGTGCTTTCGTTAATTCAGTTTTACCAACACCCGTTGGTCCGACGAATAAGAATGAACCAATTGGACGGTATTTCGATTTAAGTCCTGCACGGCTTCTTCTGACAGCTTTCGCTACCTTATCCACCGCTTCGTCCTGACCGATAACTTTAGCACTCAAATTCGTACCGAGGTCTCTCATCTGCGCCTGTTCTTCAGACTGCAGTTTCGTCACAGGAATACCTGTTTTTTCTTCGACTATAAGCTGAATGTCAGATACATCAACATCCATAACCTGCTGATCATCAGCTGCTGCTTCCAGCTGTTTTTCAAGCTGAAGTTCTTGATATTTCAAGCGTGCTGCAGTTTCATAATCTTCCTGCTCTGCCGCAGCGTCTTTTTCTTCAGCAATTTTTTCAAGTTTCTGTTTGATTGAATCTGTATCATTTTCTGCATTTGCGAGATTCAACCGTGCACCGACTTCATCCATTAAGTCGATTGCTTTATCTGGTAAGAAACGATCTTGAATATATCTGTGCGATAAATTCACAAACGCTTCAACTACTTCGTCGGAATAGCTGACTTCGTGGAACTTCTCATAGCGGTCTTTAATTCCTTTAAGGATTAAAACCGATTCCTCTAAAGTCGGTTCTTTAACGATAATCGGCTGTAGGCGGCGTTCGAGCGCTGCATCTTTTTCAATCTGACGGTACTCTTTCAGCGTTGTTGCACCGATAATTTGCAGTTCACCGCGTGCAAGTGCCGGTTTAAGAATGTTACCTGCGTCCATCTGTGAACTTTCCGCAGAACCCGCACCGACAATCTGGTGAATTTCATCGATAAAGAGAATGACTTCCTGACGCTCTTTCAGTTCAGCAATGAGCTGTTTCATACGCTCTTCGAACTGACCGCGCATTGAAGTATTCGCAACAAGCGATGCTACGTCCAGCACGTAAATTTCCTTGTCCATTAATTTCGCCGGCACATTGCCTTCTACTATTTTCAGTGCCAATCCTTCAGCAATTGCTGTTTTACCGACACCCGGCTCACCGATTAATACCGGGTTGTTTTTATTACGTCTGTTCAGCGTTTCAACGACACGTTTTACTTCTTTGTCGCGTCCAATAACAGGATCGATATTACCTGCTCTTGCTTCGTCTGAAATATTATTGCCGAGCTGGTCTAAAAGCCCGTCGCGCTGATTATTTTCACGTTCTTTTGTTTGTGTACTTGTTCCTTTGTTTCCTTGTCCATTAAAATATTTATTGTTCATATTATTATTTTCGAAAGGTGATCCTTTAAAAAAGTCATTTGAATTCATCATTTGACCTTGGATATCCTGGAAACAGCTGTCACATAAATGAACCTGCATTTTTTGATTGTTAAAATTCATTGCAAGGTTTACATTCGCTTCGTTAATTCCGCAATTTTGACATTTCATATGTGTTTCCTCCTATTGATATATTCGTATTCACAGTCTTTTGACTTTGACTATATTTGACTATAAATACAGTATAAAGGCCTTAAAAGATATTTTCAAATATGGTGCTCACTCTTTATTTTTATTAAATTCTTTGTTTGACTATCTTTGACCTTATATATTTATTATACACTGACCTTCTTTGACTTTCAAGTGTTTTTTAGTAGAAATTTTTCTATTGCTGCTATCTTCTCATTTCTCTCAATCTTTCATCGATAATCATTTCGATGTGTTGCCTTTCCATATTCAAGACTTGATAAAGCTCCATGCAGCCAATTACTTTCTCGTTTTCGCCTTTCTTATGTGCAAGGTCTCTCAAAATATCACCACCTTGCTCGTTTCACTGCTCATTATGAGCAAGGCCAGCCAAAATTACACCACCTTGCTCGTTTCAACACCCATTATGAGCAAGGTCTCCCAAAATTACACCACCTTGCTCGTTTCAACACCCATTATGAGCAAGGTCTCCCAAAATTACACCACCTTGCTCGTTTCAACGCTCATTATGAGCAAGGTCAACCAAAATTACACCACCTTGCTCACCACCAGCCATCTGCTTCAACCTCATCAACAAAAAAACAGATATCCTTATCAAGGATATCTGCCCAAACTAACTTCACTATATTCTTTTATCCTTTTTCAATCGGAGTCAGTTTTGCTTCAATCTCAGCTCTGTCCGCTTCCATGAATGGCGGCAGATCTAATTTTTCTCCCGCTTCAATGCCGGGTGTTGTACCCACGAGCCCGGGTCCATCTGTTGCAAGTTCAAACATAATGCCGTTGGATTCCCGGAAGTATAAGCTTTTGAAGAAGTGTCTGTCAACGACTCCTGTTGAACTGAAGCCTCTCTTAACAACCTGTTCATGCCAGTACTGCAATGTTTCTTCATCTTCTACATTAATCGCGAGGTGATGCACGCTCCCGCGCCCCGGCCGTTCGCGGTCGCCGTCTTTATATTTAACAAGGATTTCACTGTGTCCGTCACTATTCGCCGGCCGGTACAGTCGTTCATGGTCATCTCCCGATACTTTCACGTAATCGAACAGTTCCGTCAGTGTTCTTTCCATTTTTTCAATTCGCCGGACACTCATTTCAACAGTCCCCATGCTCATAATCTGATATTCTTCCGGCACAGCGGAGCCGTTCCAGCTGTCGAATCTGCTGACTGCATCATCCTCTGCTGCCTGCAGTGCCAGCCGCAGTCCATCACCGTCTTCAAAAAGCAGAGATTTTCTTCCGCCGTAATTTGCCGACTTACTATACTCTACACCGTGTTCATCAAATCTTTTCTGCCAGTACGATAAACTGCTCTCGCCCCTGACGAACAGCCCTATCCGCGTAATTGCGTTTGTGCCTCGTCTGGTATGAGCTGCCATCGGCATTTCAAAAAAGGTGAGTTCACTCCCCGGTGTACCGTTTTGATCGCCGTAAAATAAATGATACATTGACGGATCGTCCTGGTTAACGGTTACTTTAACTCTGCGCATGCCGAGAACCTGAGTATAAAATTTGTTATTTTCCTGAGCATTTTTCGTCAGCATAGAAATATGGTGATGTCCTAAAATTGTCTTCATAATATTAACCTCCGTATAGTTATATTAAAAAATAAATCTTAAAACAGATTAATCATCACAACACCTGCAAGCAGAACAAGCAGGCCGACAAGCTGAACCGGGACAATTGTATTTTTCCCCGATCTGAACATACCAAATTGCTGGACGAGAATACTGCCTGTAATCTGACCAAACAGCACCAGCACAATGGTCGGACCCGTACCTATTTCACCGACGAGAAATATATTAATTAATACGTAAAATCCGCCGAATATTCCACCGAGCCAGACCCAGAGCGGTGCTTTTTCTGTAATAGGATATTTTACTGGAATTAATGTTTTTTCTCTTATTAAAACAATGATAATTAAAGTCGCCGCTCCGATAAAGAAAGAAATAAAGGCTGCCGTAAATGGTGAATTTACAGCGCTGCCGAGTTCGCCGTTAATTGCTGCCTGAATTGACAACAGTGCACCCCCGGTAAAGCCCGCCGCACGCCACGGCCATTTATTGATTTCATCATTCACCGGTTCAAGTTTATAGCGGCGCTGTTTCATAATATCCTGCAGGACCACCGCAAGAAAGACCCCGGCAAAAATCAGTACAACGCCGAGGAATCTCGTCAGACCGAAAGGCTGAATCATCGAGTTAAACCAGCCGAAATTATCGATGACCATGCCGGTAATAATCATCCCGATAATCGGCATAATCGCAGTTTCCACACTTCCTATTTTAGGAAAGATAAATATGTTCGTCGTCAGCGCGATAACACCGCACACCCCGCCGAGCCATATCCATAGCGGCTCGCCAGTAAAGGCGGACAGCGGCGGCGTGAGCGGCAGACCGTTCACCAGTACGATAATACTTAAAAATACGGTACCGATGACAAATGAAATCATCGATGCAGTAAATGGAGATCTCACATAAGTCCGGAGACCCGAATTGATGGCTGACTGCATGGACATTCCGGTTCCAATCGCAGCGCCGAGCAGTGCAGTCAACATCTTGCTCACTTCCTCTGTATATTTGAATATAATCGTATCATTTATCAACGCAAAAATCCCTTTTGATTTTTTCAAAAGGGATGACTGTTATTCTGCCGACTTCATTCCGGCTTCAAAGTCATCGAGCAAAGCTCGGACTTCATCGGTTGTATTCGTGCTCATCAGCTGGTGTCTTAACTCACCTGCGCCTCTAATGTCGCGCACGTATATTTTAAAGAATCTGCGCAGCGGTTTAAACAAACGTGATTCTTCTTTAGAATACTTGTCGAACAGGTCGAGATGCAGTCTTAACAGACTGAGGAGCTCTTCGCTTGTATGTTCTCTCGGCTCTTTTTCAAAAGCATACGGATTATGGAAAATCCCGCGTCCGATCATAACACCGTCAATACCGTATTTCTCTGCCAATTCGAGCCCTGTTTTTCTGTCCGGAATATCTCCGTTAATCGTGAGCAGTGTATCGGGTGCAATTTCATCGCGCAGCTGTTTAATTTCTCCGATTAAGTCCCAATGCGCATCGACCTTGCTCATTTCCCGTCTCGTACGGAGATGGATAGACAGGTTCGCAATATCCTGTTTAAATACGTGTGTCAGCCAATCTCTCCACTCATCGATTTCAGTATAGCCGAGTCGCGTCTTAACGCTGACCGGCAGACCGCCTGCTTTTGCCGCCTGAATAATCTCCGCCGCTGTTTCAGGACGCTGGATGAGACCTGCCCCCTTACCTTTCGCCGCAACGTTTGGAACGGGACAGCCCATATTTAAATCAATGCCTTTAAAGCCCATCTCTGCCATTCCTATGCTCATTTCCCGGAAATGGTCTGGCTTATCTCCCCATATATGGGCGACGATCGGCTGCTCGTCTTCAGTAAAAGTCAGGCGTCCCCGTACGCTGTGTACACCTTCCGGATGACAAAAGCTTTCTGTATTTGTAAATTCAGTGAAAAATACGTCGGGACGTCCTGCTTCGCTGACAACGTGACGGAAAACGACATCTGTGACATCTTCCATCGGAGCCAAAACAAAAAATGGACGCGGTAATTCACGCCAAAAATTTTCTTTCATATATATTTAAACCTTCTTATCTATAGTATCTCGAATTTTTATCCATGATGATATTACCACAAAAAGTCATTTTACACAAAAGTGTGATCGTCATGAAAAAACCTGCAGAACCTAATCCTCTGCAGGTGCATATAATTTTTTTCTCATTTTATTTATCGCTGTAATCCAGTCTTCCCGTTTAAACACACTGAACTTGAATATATCGTTATTGTGAGTAATTATTTTAATCACATTCGGAATCAAGCCCATGCTGCGTTTCGTTTTAATTTCTTTAATATCTTTTAAATCAATAATCGTTTCAACCGATTCAATATACGGTCCAACTGAGCCTTCGTGAAACAATGCTGTTTTCGTTAAATATAAAGGTCCTTCGACACCTCTCATCGGACGTCTCATGTGAGCATGGCCCGCACGTACAATGTCTCCTTTATTCAACCTCATAATGCCTCACCCCAACTTTATATATTTTTAAAAGTATTATACTCCGCCTAATGCTATCATAATTGTAAAAATTAGCAATCCTGCGATAACAATGATTAGAAATCCCATAAACCATTTACTCATAATTCCCGCTCCTTTACAGAACACTGTATATACATTATACACGTAAAAAAATCACTTCATTTCGAAAATGAAGTGATTTCATAAATTATTCATTAATTATTGTCTTTTTTAACTGGTGCCGGCACCAAATCTTCGATCGGTTTTGCACGGTAAACGAAGAAGGACATCACTACTGCGATTAATGCAATAATGAAGATAAGGAAGTAAACAAATTCTACTCCCGAAACCATCGCTGCTGTCATTGCCGCTTCTGATTCAGGATTTGCTGCACCTTCCAGATAGCTTTGCTGACGCGAGTTAAGCAGGCCGATAAACACCGACACGCCGATTGCTCCGGCCAAGGGCTGCAAGGTCGATACTACAGCAGTACCGTGCGGATATAAATGTTTCGGCAGCTGGTTTAAACCGTTCGTCTCAGCAGGCATCATCGTTGCAGATACACTCAGCATAATCAGCATAAAGCCTGCAATAATAACCCACTGCGGCGTGTCCGCTGTCAGGTTGCTGAACATAAACATCGTCACAGCAAGGACAATCGTTGCCGGAATCATCATGACTTTCGGGCCGACTTTATCGAATAAAGCTCCCATAAACGGGCTCATTGCACCATTCAGCAGACTCCCCGGCAAGAGCAGAAGTCCTGCCGCTGCTGCAGTCAGACCCATCGGTCCCTGCATAAATACAGGCAGAATTAATTCCGACGCGAACATCATCATAATAATAATGACAAATAACACCACTGCGTGGGCAAACATTGGAAACTTAAAGACCCGGAGATCCATCAGCGGCTCATCGAGCTTAAACTGGCGGAGGACAAAGAGCAGGATACCAATGAGTCCGATAATAATCGGAATAAAGACAGACGGTGTCATAAAGCCATCTGCACTTTCTCCTGCATGGCTGAAGCCGTATATCGTTGCCCCGAGACCGATTGTTGAATACACGAGTGAAATCCAGTCTATTTTCGGCTTTGTTATTTCGGTAATATTTACAAGGTATTTCAAAGCAAAGAGAATTGAAAAAACCGTAAACGGCATAACGAAGATAAATAAAAATCTCCAGCCGAAGTATTCCACAATAACACCCGACAGCGTCGGACCGATTGCGGGAGCAAACATAATAACGAGACCGACAATTCCCATAATCTTACCTCTTTTATGAGGCGGGTAAATCAGTAAAAATACATTAAACATAATCGGCATAATCAAGCCGGTTCCGATCGCCTGAATCATCCGGCCAAGGAGCAGCACAGAAAAAGTCGGCGCGAACGCAGCGACAACGGTACCGATTAAAAATGTGACCATCGTACCGATAAACAGCTGCCTCGTCGTAAACCAGCCCATTAACAGCGGGGATACGGGAATGACGATAGCCATGACAAGCATGAAACCGGTCGCTACCCATTGAACTGTGGAAAGCGTAATATCGAACTCCGCCATCAGTGTGGTTAACGCAATATTGAGCAGTGTTTCATTTAAAATGGCGAAGAAGGCTCCGATAATTAACGCGACCATAATCGGCAGGGTTTTTGCGTTCGGATCCTCCGATAAAAATTCGTACTTTATATTATTATTCTCTGTCATTTTGCACCTCTTATAATTTCTTCATATTGAAAAGTGAGAGTTTCCAATACACATCAAAATGATGACCTAGTATAATATAAAGTATATGGTAACCATATAGTCAAGAGGTGAGCATTATGAAATCAGAAATTTATTTTACTACAGGTGATTTCGCTAAACTTTGTGAAGTCACTAAACAGACTCTTTTCCATTATGATAATATCGGACTGCTCTGCCCTCATCACAAAGATGAAAAAGGCTACCGGTATTACTCGTATACACAATTCGATACGATGTATGTAATAGAATCCCTAAAAGAAATGGAGATGCCGCTCAGCGAGATAAAAGAATTTATCAGTATTACAACACCTGATACGATGATTGAAATGTTCACAGAACAATCGAGGCAGATTTCTGAAAAGATAAATAACCTTGCCAGTATTCAGAACACGATAGAAAAGAAAATACTGCTTACCAAAGAAGCGAAGAACACCGATTTCAGTAAAATTGTGCTGAGTGAGGCTGAGGAAGAGTATGTATATTTAAGTGCCCCTCTCAATAATGATGATGATGATGATGAAAACAGAGCTGCAATCTCTGACTTCTATCAAGTATGCATGCGGGAGCTTCATGAAAAATATTCCATCGGTGCTCTGATTAAAATCGAAGACCCGGCAGCTTCGGAAGTCGGTAGCTTCGAATACTTATTTGCAAAAACAGATTATACAGACGCACTGCCGCTGGCAAAAAAAGAACAGGGCTTACAGGTTACCGGCTATCACATAGGGAAATACGAAGCGTTCTCAGATACGTATGAGAAGATGTTCTCTTTTATAAAAGAACATCGCCTTAAGGCTGCTGATCACTTTTATGCTGAACCTATACTCGACCGCATTTCGGTAAATGACAGCGATAAGTACGTGACAAAGATTACAATGCCGGTTAGCCGGGGTTAGATTGTGAGTCTCATTACGAAGCAAACGGCTTTACTCGGGAATGACAGAACTTCATTGCGGAGTAAACGGCTTTACTCGGGAATGACGGAGTCTCATTGCGGAGCAAACCAACTTTCTCGGGAATGACAGAGCTTCATTGCGGAGCAAACCAACTTTCTCGGGAATGACAGAGCTTCATTGCGGAGCAAACCAACTTTCTCGGGAATGACAGAGCTTCATTGCGGAGCAAACCAACTTTCTCGGGAATGACAGAGCTTCATTGCGGAGCAAACCAACTTTCTCGGGAATGACAGAGCTTCATTGCGGAGCAAACCAACTTTCTCGGGAATGACAGAGCTTCATTGCGGAGCAAACCAACTTTCTCGGGAATGACAGAGTCTCATTGCGGAGCAAACGGTATTTTTTTGCTATTAAGTTGGTTTTATGTCATTTATTACGTTATCGTCAGATAAATAAAAAGTGTCTGCCCATATAAGGACAGCCCCTTTCACTAAAATTTATACTAGTTTTTTATCATCTAAATTCATCGATTTCTTCTTCGCTTTAATATCTTTCAGCAGTTCCTTGTCATCAACAACCGGATTATCTGTATCCCACTGCTCTTTTTCAGGAAGCTCAAATAAAAATTCTTCAGCATAAGGCGCAGTCTCACCTTTTAAAAATTTAGTAATCTGTTCCTTAATTTTTTCACGTCCTGTTTCAGCTGTCAGTCTGTCCTCGACGATATCATGCATCACATTCATTGAAATCGTGTTGGCACCTTCATTATCGCAGTGGACCATTACCTCGCCTTTTGTTCTGTCGACAAACATGCTGCCTTCAAGCTTCGCCAGTTCACCAACTTTTTCAGCAGGTACATGGTAATTGATTGTCTGCTCCAGCATATCTGTATGCGGCTCCGGAAAATCATGCGGATAGCCATCTTTATATACTACCGTCCTTTTCCACGGCCCGTTATAATACCAGGTAATTTGTGTCGGAGTAATAGTGTTCGGCACACCGTAAAATTTCATCATCGTTTCCGCAACTTCCTTCGAAAGAAGCGGCCACTCTTTAATGATTTCTCTGACATTAGATTGGTCAGCCTGAGCTGTTGTTCCTCTCGTTCCCGTCATATCAGTCTTATGAAGTTTCTCGTTCGTTGCCTCAGCGATTGCTCCCACCTTAATCCGGTCTTCCTTTGGAATTTGTCCCGAAATCGGCTGCTTATTATCGTGCTGCATTATTAAAAACATCCTTTCTAATATAACTTCTCTTTATATATATCTTCCCCCAAAATTTTCAGGCAAACATTCCGAGAAAATTACGTCCATCACGATGAATACCTATCTTAACCGGGTATAGAAAAGGAATAAAATGACATGGAGTGTTTCGATGACTATCTTTTTAAAGTTAATCATAATAGGTTTTATATCCGGAATGATACTTGCCGCTTCAGGAAAAATTATCCGTCTTACTACCGGAAACAAAGCGGAAATTCTTTTATACAATATGGATTATATGCCGGTGCTTAAAAAATGGAGTGATAAGTGGATTACAGGAATAATCTTTCACTATATGACCTGTATAGTAAGTGCTGTTGTATTATTTTATATGCTCGTACCGTTTGGATGGGAAAATAATATCTGGCCGTACGTACTCGTTTATACAGCGGGCAGCGGCGTACTTTATTTTCTCAGCTTATTCACAGATAAACCGCCCGCTTCCGACAGTTTTTCTTCCTGGTTTTACTGGACATTCAGCCATGCAATTTTCGGTTTTGCCGTCGGCTCTTTAATTAAATGGTGGATCTAATAAAAAAAGACTGATGGATTTAATTTCCATCAGTCTTTCATCTTTTTAAATATGAATTGTTACATCTGCACTTTCTTTAAGGTCTGCAACTAAAGCCTGTGCTGCTTCTCCTTCTTTCTGCTGTACAACCTGATCTTTCAGCTGAGGTTCCATTTCTTCAAATGATGGCGGCTCTTCTTCAGTTTCCATCTGTTCCAACTGTGCTACCTGCGCATCGTAAACTTCCTGCATTTCTTCTTCAGACGGTTCGATATCGCCCGCTTCTTCAGCGATAAGTTTATCAACTTTTACCTGCATCTCAACTTGTGACATCACTTCATCTTCAGGCATATCCTGCTCTTCAAATGCTGCGAACAAATCGTCCTGTGATTCCATGCCGTTTTGTTCAACTAAGCTGTCGAGCACACCGTTTTTATCTTCTTCTGTCACTTCCAGATCACGGTTATCCGCTTCCTGCAGTAATAATTCCTGAGATACAAGACCGTCAGCTACCTGTTTTTTCAAATCGTCCTGGTTCACTTCTTCACCAGACATCTGAGACATCATAGCCATCTGCTGGAATTGCATATTATACGCTTCTTCAAATTCCGCTTTTTCAATTTCAGTATCATTTACTTCGGCAACAACATCAGGTACGTCTTCTAAATCCGGTTCAGGCATTTCCGGCTGTTCTGCTGTTCCTTCTTCGCCTTCCGCTGCTGCACCTGATTCAGGAGCTGCTTCTTCTGTGCTCTCAGTATCTTCGGTTGCTGCTTCTTCATCACCATTGCATGCTCCGAGCAGCAGCAATGAACCTATTATTGTTAAACTTGATAACCATTTTTTCATTGTGTAATTCTCCTTTAATTTCTTACTTGTCCGTCATTTTAACGCAGATTGATGAGAGAGGCATTCAAAAAGCGGGTCAGAAGAAAAAATTTTTCAAGATTTATGATTAATTCGTGACATTGTGAATCAACTCACTATAAATAAAACCCTGCACCTGATACATCAAGTATCTGGTACAGGGGCTTAAAATATTACTTATCCTTCTTTAGTCCAGCGTAAAACAGGTTTACGTGAAGCTCTTGTTTCGTCTAAACGTTTAACCGGTGTTTTGTGCGGTGCTTCGTGGATAATATCCGGATTGTTTTCCGCTTCATCAGCGATTTGAAGCATTGTATCGATAAAGTGATCCAGAGTTTCTTTAGACTCTGTTTCAGTCGGCTCAATCATCATTGCTTCTCCGACAATTAACGGGAAGTAAACAGTCGGCGGGTGAATGTCAAAGTCCATCAGACGCTTCGCGATGTCTGCAGTTCTGACTCCAAGTTCCTTCTGTTTGTTACCTGAGATAACGAATTCGTGTTTACAGTGCTGTGTGAACGGAAGTTCGTATTTCTCCTGTAAGCTGCGCATAATGTAGTTCGCATTAAGTACCGCATACTCACTTGCTTTCTTAAGTCCTTCAGCACCAAGTGTGCGGATGTACGTGTAAGAACGGACGTTTATTCCAAAGTTACCGTAGAAGTTCTTAACCATACCGATTGAATCTGGACGGTCATAGTCTAAATCGTAGACACCGTTTTCTTCTACTACAACCGGTTTTGGAAGGTAAGGCGCAAGTTCGTCTGTTACACCGATTGGGCCTGAACCTGGTCCGCCGCCGCCGTGAGGGCCCGTGAATGTTTTGTGCAGGTTAAGGTGAACTGCATCAAAGCCCATGTCTCCCGGACGTGCGTATCCCATAATAGCGTTAAGGTTTGCACCATCATAGTACATTTTACCGCCTGCTTCATGGATAATCTCTGACATTTCAAGAATTTCAGTTTCAAATAAACCTAAAGTGTTCGGGTTTGTCAGCATTAATGCTGCAGTGTTTTCGTTAACTACCTTTTTAAGGTCTTCAACGTCAACTAAACCTTTATCGTTTGATTTAACTTCGACAATTTTAAAGCCTGCAACTGCTGCAGATGCAGGGTTCGTACCATGCGCCGAGTCAGGAACGATTACTTCGTTGCGGTGTGACTCTCCGTTTGCTGCGTGGAAAGCTTTAAACACCATTAATGCAGTCCATTCACCCTGTGAACCGGCTGCCGGCTGCAAAGTGATTTCATCCATTCCTGTAATTTCTTCAAGGTGAACCTGAAGATCGTACATTAATTCTAAAGCACCCTGGATAGTTCTTGTATCCTGATACGGGTGAATGTGGCTGAAGCCCGGTAATCTTACAACATCTTCGTTAATTACAGGGTTGTATTTCATCGTACAAGATCCTAAAGGATAAAATCCTGTATGGATACCGAAGTTGCGGTTCGATAATCCAGTATAGTGACGCATTAATTCCAGCTCATCAACTTCCGGAAGATTTGCATCTACTTTACGAACGTAAGCATCATCAATTTCTTCTTCTAAATTAACTTCCGGTACATCAAGTGCAGGAAGGTTATATCCTACTCTGCCTTCTTTACTGCGTTCAAAAATTAATGGAAAGTTTTCATTAGCCATTGTTGATATCCCCCAATTCTTTAACAAATGCATCGATTTCTTCTTTAGAACGGATTTCTGTCGTTGCAATTAGCATGTGGTTTTCGAACTCAGGGTAAATAATACCGAGGTCAAATCCGCCGACAATTCCTTTTTCAAATAACTTTTCGTTAACCTCTTTAACAGGTTTTGAAAGCTTAACTGCGAATTCGTTGAAGAATGATCCGCTGAATGCAGATGATAAACCAGCTTCTTCAAGCTGCTGTCTTGTGTATCTTGCTTTTTGCATATTCAGTTTAGACATTTCTTTAACACCATTCTTACCAAGTGCGCTCATTGCAGCTGAACTTGCTACTGCGTTTAGGGCCTGATTAGATGTGATGTTTGATGTCGCTTTTTCACGTCTGATGTGCTGCTCTCTCGTCTGAAGTGCAAGCACAAATCCGCGCTGGCCGTCCTGGTCGACAGTTTCACCAACGAAACGTCCCGGTACTTTACGCATTAACTTTTCAGTTGTTGCGAAGTAGCCGCAGTGCGGTCCACCAAGCTGTGCAGGAATACCGAATACCTGAGTATCACCGACAACGATATCGGCACCGAACTCTGCAGGCGGCGTTAAGTATCCTAGTGCTAACGGATTGCTCGAAACAATCATCATTGCTTTAGGCTGTTCTTTAATTAATTTATTTATTTCTTCAAGCGGTTCGATCTGACCTAAGAAGTTAGGGTACTGAACGATTACTGAAGCTGTATTTTCATCGATTTCTTTTTCAAGCTGCTCTAAATCTGTTTTCCCTTCAGATAAACCGATTTCAACAATCTCAAGGCCTTTACCTTTTGATGCAGTTTTAACTAATTGACGGTACTCAGGGTGTAATGCTTTTGAAACCAGGATTTTGTTTTTCTTAGTCTGAACGTTACTTAAGTACATTGCTTCTACAACAGCAGTTCCGCCGTCATATAATGAAGAGTTCACGATGGGCATGCCAGTAATTTCAGAAACCATCGTCTGGAACTCAAACATAGCCTGCAGTTCACCCTGTGTCATTTCCGGCTGGTAAGGTGTGTAAGAAGTATAAAATTCTTGTCTTGAAATAACATGGTCAACTACTGACGGGATAAAGTGATCGTAAACCCCGGCACCTAAAAATGAACTGTAATCTTGCAGGTTGGCGTTTTTAGCAGCCATTGCAGTCATTTCTTTTTTAAGCTCGTACTCACTAGTTGGCTCTTTCAGATTTAATTTTCTGTCCAGTCTCACTTTTTCAGGAATATCTGAAAAAAGCTCGTCTGTGGATTTTGCACCGATCTTTTCTAACATCTGTGTTTTATCAGCTTCAGTAGCTGGTAAATAACGAAAATCCATTACAATTTCCTCCCTGTTCTTCACATTTATAATATAATAATTTAATTATTATTATCTTATTTCCACGCTCTATACTACCATAACGAACTGATAAATAATTCTCACGGCAGCAGAGCTTATATGGAAACCGCCTAATTTATACAGCGCTTTCAGAAATGGTTAAGAATGTTTTCTTATTTTCTGATTATTTTTCCATACACTGTTTATTATAGAGTTTATTTGGGTATATTGCCAGTCTGATATTATGCAAATCAGAATTTTCAACAGTTAAGTTATAAACTGAATACAGATTGATAAGAAATATTGATGTTAATATATAGACAGAAGGTATGAGAGGAGTTTTTACATGAGAATTTTAATCTTAGGAATGACAGGGAGAGTCGGCAGTGAAATTGCCACGCTTGCCCTTGAAGATAAGCATCAGGTGACAGCACTGGTCCGGACACCTGAAAAAATAACAAGTAACGATGATAATTTATCGGTTGTAAAAGGTGACGTAACAATCAAAGAAGACGTGGAACGCGCCATGAAAGATGCCGATGCAGTAATCAGCGCTTTAAATACAGACGGCGGAGAAACTCTGACTGAGAGCATGCCGCTCATTATTGAAGCGATGAAAGCTGAAGGTATTAAACGCATCGTCACGATAGGTACTGCAGGAATATTGAACAGCAGAGTTGAAGATGACGCGCTGCGCTATCAATCCAGCGAGTCAAAACGAAAACTGACACGCGCAGCTGAAGAACATCATAAAACCTATGAGCTGCTGGAAACTTCCGAGTTGAACTGGACAGTCGTCTGCCCGACCTATTTACCGGACGGTGAAGCGGCTGGCGAATATCGTGAAGAACGTAATTACCTTCCAGAAGACGGGAAGAAGATTACGGTTGGAGATACTGCTGAGTTTGCATACAAGCAGCTTGAGAGTGATGAATATGTGCAGTCGCGGGTTGGGATTGCGTACTAGTTAAAGAAAGGGAGCATCTGATTATTGAAAATCAGATGCTCCCTTTCTATTTCTAAATTTTTCTATTCCACTGTAACCGACTTCGCAAGGTTACGCGGTTTATCTACATCATTTCCTCTGTGCAGTGCTGCATAGTATGAAATCAGCTGGTAGACGACAACGGATACTAGCGGTGTCAGCATGTCATCCACTCTCGGGATAACATACGCATCGCCTTCCTGCTCCAGTCCTTCCATTGCTACGACACATACGTTCGCGCCCCGGGCTTTCACTTCCTGTGCGTTACTTCTAATATTCAAGTCCACTTTTTCTTGTGTAGAGAGTGCAAAGACCGGTGTGCCTTCTTCTATTAAGGCAATCGTTCCGTGCTTCAGCTCTCCGCCGGCAAAGCCTTCTGCCTGGATATACGAGATTTCTTTCAGTTTCAGTGCACCTTCTAAACCGACATAATAATCCATCGCCCTGCCGATAAAGAACGCGTTTCTCGAAGTTTCAAGATAGCTTTTCACGATTTCTTCTATCTTGTCAGCGTCTTCTATCACCGATGTGATAGCCGTTGTAACTTTAGCGAGCTCAGACATCAAGTTCATATCCGATACTTTGTTCAGCTCTCTTGCCGTCACTGCTGCCGTAATCGCAAGCACTGCAATCTGTGCTACATAGGCTTTTGTCGATGCCACTGCAATCTCCGGTCCGGCATGCAGGATTAATGTTTCATCCGCTTCCCGCGACAACGTTGATCCCGGCACATTTGTAATCGTTAAGGATTTGTAGCCTTTTTCTTTAATATCAACAAGCACTGCCCGGCTGTCCGCTGTTTCTCCGGATTGTGAAATGAAGATAAATAACGGATTTTCTGATAAGAGCGGCGTGTTATAAACAAATTCTGATGCCACATGCACTTCTGTCGGTACGCCTGCCCATTTTTCAAAGTATTCTTTACCAATCAGTCCGGCGTGATAACTCGTACCGGCAGCAATAATATATAAACGGTCAGCTTCATTCAGCTGTTTAATTATATTTTTATCGATTTTTAAATCACCGTTATCATCCTGGTATTCTTTAATAATTTTACGCATAACCTGCGGCTGTTCATTAATTTCCTTAATCATATAATGCGGGTAAGTGCCAAGTTCCGTATCGCTTGCATCGATTTCCGCAATATAAGACTCACGCTCGATTTCCGTTCCTTCCATATCTCTGATAATCATCTGATTTTCCATCAGCTGGATGACTTCACCGTCCATCAGCTCTACGAATTCATTTGTTAATTCAAGCATGGCCATAGCGTCTGATGTAATAACGTTGAAGCCGTCACCTTTTCCTAAAAGCAGCGGTGATTTATTTTTTGCTGCATAAATAGTATGGTCATCTTCATTATCCAAAAGACCGATTGCATATGAGCCGTGCAGCAGTGACAGTGTCTTTTGAAATGCTTCAAGTGTCGATGAGCCTTCTTGTGCAAATTTCGCAACGAGCTGCACGATAATTTCCGTATCAGTATCCGACACAAGTTTTGTATCGTTTAAGTACTCTTCTTTTAACTGTTTGTAGTTCTCAATCACACCATTATGCACCAGTGTGAATCTTTTATCCGAACTCTGATGAGGGTGTGAATTCGTTACACTCGGTTCCCCGTGCGTTGCCCAGCGTGTATGGCCGATACCGGTTGTCCCGCTGAAATCTTCATCCACTCTTTTACGCAGATCGGCAATTCTTCCTTTTTCTTTAAACACTTTAGTTTCTGTTTCATTCTTTACTGCAATACCAGCTGAATCGTAGCCCCGGTATTCCAGCTTTTCAAGTCCTTTTAACAATATTTCCTTCGTATCTGATGATCCAATATATCCAACAATTCCGCACATAAGATAAACTCCTTCTGTAATGTTTTAGGTTTTGTGGAATATCTGCTCTGTCAGACCGGTTGCCCGGAAGTTTTAACAGATAAACTTACGAATACTTCAGTATCCGGGACAGTATCCGCCGAATGTTCGATCACTGCCCTCCTCGTCAACAGTACTGTGTACTGCTCAGGCGCTATTCCGATTTCTTTACAAGCTGTCCTCCTTTATAGTCAGAATAAAATTGTAATTTATTTTTTTCCTTATTACAAGATTTTTTTACCTTTTAATGGTAAAAAATATATTCAAGAGAAGATTTTTGTTTCTATTTTCGTTTTGAATGACAGTGTGACTTTCTTGATGTCAGTCAAAGCTGTTTATCGGACACTGTCAATTTCACGGTGTCCGACAAATACGGTTATCAGACACTGTCAATTTCACGGTGTCCGACAAATACGGTTATCGGACACCATCAGCAACCAGCAGCCCCATAATCCTCGCTTATAACAAAAAAACAGGAACGATTTATCATTCATTCCCGCTTCAATCACTTATTCAATTATTTCCTTCACTCTGCCGACTGTGCCGTCTTCGAGCTTCACTTTAATACCGTGATGGTGATTTGCAGAGTTCGTTAGTATTCTTGCTACAACGCCCTCGGTCAATTCACCGCTTCTCTGGTGATGTTTCTGCACAACTTTCACTGTGCTGCCGACTTTAATGTCTGCTCTTTTTGTTCCGTCCATAATGATTCTCCTCTTTTATATTCATTTAAATCAATAATAACATGTTCACCTTAATTTTATCTCACCGCCCTCGGCTTACGGACTTAACATTAACTAATATTTGTTCAGAAAAAGTTATATTTATGTCAAAAAAAGTGTTATAATATACAGGTCAGAGGAGGTCACATCATGAAAGGTAAAACTCATATCATCGGTGGTGTCGCATCCAGTCTGGCAGTCGCTCATTTTACATACGCCGATCCGGTTTTATTAATTGGCGCCGGTATTGCGGGGTCTTTAATTCCCGATATTTGCCACGGCGGCAGCAAGATTGGCAAGACGTTTCCGTTGCTCTCGAAGTTAATTAACTTCGTTTTCGGTCATCGTTCTTTTACACACAGCCTGCTGTTTATCGTACTGATTGCTTTTCTTGTCGATTACTTCTTTCCGAATGACGCGTTAAAGCTCGGTTTGATTACGGGCATGATCAGTCATTACCTATTGGATATGGCAACTAAAAGCGGCATTCAGCTGTTTTTCCCGATAAACTTCAAGGTCAGATTCCCCATTACTACCCGCACGGGCAGTTTTGCTGAAAATATTATTTTCAGCCTGCTGTGTCTCGTTTCATTATATTTTGGTTTTCAGGTTTTAGGTGTATACATATTTAATTTTATTAATGATTTTAATATGGGAGAGTTTTTAGCTGCACCAGCATATTAAAATCATACATAAAAAGCGAAGCCGGAGACTCGGCTTCGCTTTTACTATATTTATTTCAGCATTCCGTGCGGGTCAATCACAAACTTTTTAGCAACACCGCTGTCGAAGTCTTTATATCCTCCCGGCGCCTCATCCAGACTGATAACAGTTGCATTGACTGCTTTTGCTATTTGCGCCTGTCCTGAAAGTACAGCTCTCATTAAATCTCTGTTATACTTCATCGCAGGTGTCTGTCCAGTTGCAAAGCTGTGTGCTTTTGCCCAGCCGAGCCCAAATCTTACTTTCAGCGACCCTGTCTGCGCATCTTTGTCTGAAGCACCTGGATCCTCTGTTACATAGAGGCCGGGAATACCGAGCCCGCCGCCTGCCTGAGTAACATCCATAATCGTGTTCAGCACCTGTGCCGGTTTTTCTTCAGCTCCTTCACCGTGACCGGATGCTTCAAAGCCTACCGCATCGACAGAGCAATCCACTTCCGGCACACCAAGAAGCTGCTCAATCTGTTCGCCGAGCCTGTCATGTTTAGTGAGATTGACAGTGTCGCAGCCAAAACTCTCTGCCTGTTTCAGTCTGTCATCTTTCATGTCACCAACGATTACTCTCGAAGCTCCGAGCAATTGAGCAGAATGAGCTGCCGCCAGTCCTACCGGACCTGCACCTGCGATATATACTGTAGAGCCTGTTCTTACTCCCGCCGTGTACGCACCGTGATATCCTGTAGGAAAAATATCCGACAGCATTGTCAAATCGAGTATTTTCTCCATAGCTTGTTCTTTATCAGGAAATACAAGTAACTGGAAATCTGCATAAGGCACCATAACATTCTCAGACTGGCCGCCTACCCAGCCGCCCATATCCACATAACCGTAAGCTGCCCCCGGTCTTTCAGGGTTAACATTTGTACAAATATGTGTCTTCTGCTCCCGGCACATTACGCAGCGTCCGCAGGCAATATTAAATGGTACAGAAGCGATGTCTCCTTTTTTTACAAACTCAACATCTCTGCCGACTTCAATAACTTCACCTGTAATTTCATGTCCGAGTACCAGACCCTCCGGTGCTGTTGTTCTACCTCTGACCATATGCTGGTCACTGCCGCAGATGTTCGTTGTAATGACTTTCAATATGACACCGTGCTCGCATTTACGTCCCACGTTCGACTTAGGTACTCCCGGTCCGTCTCTTAAGACCAGATCCGGATATTTAATATCCTGCACTTCTACGCTGCCGTTTCCCGTGTACACTACGCCGCGATTTCCCTGCATAATACCCCTCCTATTGTTTTAAGCTGTCTCTTACAAATCCTCTGCTTCAAACACTTTAACACCGGCTTCCGCAACTTTTACGTCGTTCTCTACACTGCTGCCGCTGACTCCGATTGCCCCTGCTACTTTTCCGTCTTTCTCCAGAGGGAAACCGCCTCCGAAAACAACGATTCGTCCCTGATTGGTCGTGTTCAATCCGTAAAGTTCCGCCTTCGGAACTGTTGCTTCTGCCAGATCTGAAGTCGGCATTTTCAGAGCAACAGAAGTCCATGCTTTGTTCTCGGCAATATCAACACTCGCCAGCCACGCATCATCCATTCGGTGGCTTGCCACCAGGTTTCCCCCTTCGTCCAGTACTGTAATCACCATCTGCACACCAATATTCGAAGCTTCTTCTTCCGCAGCTGCAATGAGTTTTTTCGCTGTTGCCAAGTTAATTCCGGCCATTAAAATTTCTCCTCCCATGAAAAATTTAAATGATATTAGCAGCCTCATCCCGGGCTCGGTTATATGCTTTTACTAATTTAAATAATTTTATCAGCTTCGTTAACCCAATATTATCCCGGACTGAATTTTCAGTCAATAAAAGTGATACGCTATAATTGATATAAAAAAACATCATTCCTTTTTGGGAATGATGTTTGAGTTTATATTTATTTGTCGAGTCCCATTTCAGCTGCTACAACTTCCGCAATTTCCTGGCTGTAGCTGGCTGCAAGTTCTTCCGTTTCAGCTTCCACCATCACACGGACAAGCGGTTCAGTTCCCGAAGCTCGAACGAGAATACGTCCGTTGCCGGCCATACGCTCTTCTACATCAGCCATTACTTTCTTGACTGCTTCATTGTTCGTAACGTTATGCTTGTCGTTTACACGCACGTTTACTAGCTCCTGAGGGAACGTCTCTACCATTGTTGCAAGCTCACTCATTTTCTTACCTGATTCTTTAACAATTGCCGCTAAATGAATACCTGTTAACAATCCGTCACCTGTCGTGTTATAATCCATCATCACGATATGGCCTGACTGTTCACCGCCTAATGAATAGCCGCCTTCACGCATTTCAGCTACAACATATCTGTCGCCGACCTTGGTTTTATCGGATTTCATGCCGTGTTCTTCAAGCGCTTTATAGAATCCTAGGTTACTCATCACCGTTGAAACAACTGTGTCGTCTTTCAGTTCACCTTTTTCTTTTAATGACCGGGCAAGGATAAACATAATCTTATCGCCGTCGACGATCTCTCCTTTTTCATCCACTGCAATAATGCGGTCCCCGTCGCCGTCGAAGGCAAGGCCGAAATCGCACTTTTCTTCTTTAACGAGCTCCTGGAGTTTTTCAGGATGTGTTGAACCTACGCCTGCATTTATGTTAGTGCCATCCGGACTGCTTCCGACTGTCGCTGTATCTGCTTCCAAATCGCCGAATAAGTACGGCCCTAAGTGATACGTCGAACCATGTGCACCGTCAAGACCAATTTTCAGTCCTTCAAAGTCAGTATCGATTGTTGATTTCAAGTAGCTTAAGTATTTTTGTCCGCCTTCAAAGTAATCTGAAATTGTGCCGACTGAAACACCTGTCGGTCTTGGCAGATTATCTTCTTTGCTGTCTAAGAGCGCTTCAATTTCAGCTTCCTGTTCATCAGTCAGCTTGAAACCGTCCGGGCCGAAGAATTTAATACCGTTATCTTCAACCGGATTATGCGACGCAGAGATCATTACTCCTGCATTTGCTTCCATATCCTTAGTCAGGTAAGCAACTCCCGGCGTTGAAATGACGCCTAAACGCATGACTTCGGCACCGATTGATAATAGTCCTGCGATGAGCGCAGATTCCAGCATTTCTCCTGAAATACGCGTATCTTTCCCAACTAACACGCGTGGATGCTCTTCGCCTTTTTCAAGTAGAGCGTAACCGCCAAAACGGCCTAATTTAAATGCCAGTTCCGGTGTTAATCCTTCGTTTGCAATACCTCTAACTCCATCTGTCCCAAAATACTTTCCCATAATAATCTCCTTTTTAAGCAGCAATTATTCGTCTTTTTCTATCGTGACATCCGCTTCGAGTACAGCAGGTTCACTTTTTGTTACATTTTCAGGTAAATCAAGCCGGACATCTTTTGTGCCCGATGACGACATTCCTTCAACATCCACTTCCGCATTGACAGATGTTATCGAATTTAATGTTTCACTGTCACCATATATTTCAATTGTATCATGATTTAATTCCACTTCCGACAATGTTCTGCCATCTGCTGTCTCACCGGCCGTTTCAAGATGGACAGGTACTTCCTTGCTGAGTTCTTCAACGTCAATCTCGATTCTTACTGTCGATGGTTCTATACTTACATCCAGTTTATTATACTGGGCGTCGAAGGCACTGACTTCAGCTTCTTCAACACGCTCGTTTGTAATACTTGAAGTATCCGACATCATAGCGCGCACGTATTGTATCCGGTTCATCGTACTCTCGCCGCCGCTGACGGTTACTGTTGACGGCTCAACGTTCACCGTGTCGAGCTGATAGCTCGAACCGATGCGGCCTTCGCTTACTTCTGCCTGAACTTCAAAAGTCTGGGAGACAAGATTTTGTATAGTCACATTAGCTGTCTCCGGCTGAACGGTGCTTGACACATTTTCAGGCAGGCCGTTCACTGTAAAGAATACTTCGTGTTCACCAGGTTCACGGTTTCTTAAATCTAAAATCACTTCAAAGTTACGCGTAGCCTGCAGGCGTTTAACGTTTGAATTCGCTCCGCCGAGCTCTACTGTTACTTCCTGCGGTACACCTGAAACGTAATACGACTCTTCGTCGTAAAGCACTTCGACAGGAATACCTTCAACAAATTGAGTATCGTCTTCAGTCGTGCTGTCATCGCTGAACAAGTTCATATCTTCAAATACATTATTTGCATTCACATACATAAACAGTGCAAGAAGTAATGCAACGATGCTCAGTCCCAATTTATTTTCGAGCAAACAGACCGCCTCCTTCTTTAGCACCGGCAGTAACAAGCCAATGTTTCTGAAGAAGTTCTTCCAGCTTCTCCAGAGTAATTTCTTTTGACATCTTGCCGCCGTATGTAACTGATACGTTACCTGTTTCTTCCGACACAATTATTGTAAATGCATCGGTCACTTCAGAAATTCCGACAGCCGCTCTGTGGCGGGTACCGAGATCCTTTGCAATCTTATTGCTTTCCGACAGCGGCAAGTAGCTTCCGGCTGTCGCGATTTTATCGCCCTGGATGATCATTGCCCCATCATGCAGAGGGGTGTTCGGAATAAAAATATTAATAAGCAGCTGAGAAGAAATTTCTGCATTTAACGGTACACCCGTCTCAATGTAATCCTTCAGCCCTGTTTCTTTTTCGAGCACAATCAACGCACCGATACGGCGTTTAGCCATGTAGCGTACTGCGGTCACCATATCCTGCCGCATTTTCTCATGCTCGCTGACATCGCTGCCGGCACTGCTTCTGAACAGGCTGCCCCGGCCAAGCTGTTCAAGCGCCCGTCTCAACTCGGGCTGGAAGATAACAATAACGGCCAGGAAACCCCATTGAAGCACCATATCGAACAGCTGTGTTGTCGTTGTTAAATCTAAAAAATTACTTAATGCCCGTCCAATAATTATGAAAAATATCCCTTTGATTAATTGTACAGCTTTTGTCCCTTTGATGACCGTCAGGATTAAATAAAAAACGTACCATATAATCACAATGTCAATAATGCTGGTTATAACAAATGATGTAGAGATATTATCAAAAAAGTTGGCTGTTTCCATAATGATTTTCCTTTCTATTATGTTATAAGCCACCTAATCTCCCGGTAAGTTCTTCGTACAGACTACCTATTTGCGGTATGCTGGAAAACTCCTTATCAGGCTCTGGTATTGCTTTTAATAATTGATCAGCTTCTTTTACTCTGTCGAGCTGCCACAGGCTGTATGCCCGCATAATGTCGATATCCGTTTCCCCGCTATCCGCAAGTTCCAGGACATCTTTATACCTTTCCAGCTTTAAGAGAAGCAGCATTTCAAACTTCTTCAGCTCTTCTTTTTTATAAGTAATGCTCAGCCTGGAAGATATCTCATGAATATCTTCAATCAGTCTGTGTGCAGTGTAATATTGTTTAAATATAATATAACATTTTACAAGTGCAAATCGTAATTTAATATCGGAAATATTCAATTCATCGAATTTAGTTAACAGATAAACTGTCTCTTCAAGTATATCTATCGCTTCGTCTATCGCTTCGTCTTCCATAAGCAGTTCTGCTTTTAACAGCACAGCGTTAACGTAATGCTGATTGACAGCGACTGTCGACAATTTCTCGAGCGCTTTATCAGTATGCAGTTTCGTACGTTTTAAATTCCCTTTAAATTTAAAATACCGTGCATAAATTAAATGAATTCTTCCACTGTCCGGCAGCGGCACATCTTCAATTAGTTCGTATTCCTTGTCGATAAAATATTTTACAACGTCGTAATCTTCATTGTCTACCTTTAATTCATAGTGGCCGATTTCCCGCAGTATTTCAAAATTATTATATTTAAAATGCGAGACTTCTGCCATAAAATCATTTACAGTACAATTCAGGCGCTTGCTCAACTTTACTAAAACGTTGGTGGATGGCTGGACGGTCCCTTTTTCTATCAAACTTAAATAAGTTCGGGAGATGATCCCGTCAGCCAGTTCTTCCTGGGTTAAATTATTATTATTTCTTATTTCTTTAATTCTTTGACCTATCATACTCATCCCCCTAAGTACTTAACATTTTAATAATACCAAATTCACAATTGTGTAACAAATATTCTCTTTTATTTAAAACCTGTTTAATTGACTCTATTTACATTTTACATGATAATAATGGAAAAAGTATATGGAGGACACTGATGGAAAAACTGCTTGTTATTAATGAGCTTGACCAGCTTAAAGCAATTAGCGATCCTTTCAGGCTGCAGCTGCTGTCCATGATGGCTGAAGAACCAAAAACCGGACAGATGCTTGCCGATGAACTTAATCTGCCGAGAGCAAAAATCCATTATCATTTAAACCAGATGCTGACCCATAATATTATAGCCCTTGCGCATACTGTTGAGAAAAACAGTATTACCCAGAAGTTCTACCGGCCGGCTGCAGAAACAATTGTGCCTTCTATCAATATTTTTAATTTAAACGCGAAAAACTCTGTTTCGTCCTCTGAATCCTATAATTTTAAACTTACTAATGACGAGTTTATAAAATTAACCCGCAAACTAGATGAACTGTCAGTGAAAGAAAGGGAAAAAAAAGAAACAGCTACTGCTGATGAGTACGCTGTTTACATGATGAAAATAATGAAAGAAGCCTGAAGAGGCTTCTTTTTTTATAACTGGCTCTGACCAAATATGTACTCCGCAATTTTTACTGCTTTCTCTGCTGTATCATTACCGTTATCAAGGAGCGGATTGACTTCAACTAAATCTGCTGAAACAAGCAGTTCAGTTTTGCTCAGTATATTTAATCCGAGCAGCATTTCCGATAAAAATATCCCTCCTGCAACTTTCGTTCCGGTTCCTTGAATCTCCAGCGGATCGAGACTGTCCACATCGAGCGACAGATGTATTCCGTCGCAGTCCTGCAGATACTTAAGAGACTTCGTTATGACAACGTCGAGCCCGAGTCTTTCAACATCACTCATCGTATAGCATTTAATACCGTGCTCTTTAATATAAGTCTTCTCGCCGGAGTCAAGATCACGCACCCCGATCAAAACAATATTCTCATGTTTCAGCTTCGCACCCTCATGATGAATATTAACGAGCTCTTCACTGCCTTCTCCGAGCAGCACACCGAGAGGCATGCCGTGTATATTTCCGCTCGGCGATGTTTCACTGTTATTGATATCTCCGTGAGCATCTATCCACAGTACCCCGAGATTATTATATTTGTTTGCCATACCGCTTATTGAACCGATTGACAGGCTGTGATCACCGCCGACAATAAATGGAAAATGATTACGGTTTAATGACGCTTCAACAGTGCTTGCCAGCCGTTCGCTGAAATCTTTAACCTGTTCAAAATTGATTAGTCCTTCATCATTTTTAATATCGTGTGTCCCGTATTCAGGACGATAGCTGCCGTATACATTTCCTAGATCAGCTACATCGTGACCAAGCTCGGATAAATGTTTCTTCAAACCGCAAAAGCGCACCGCATCCGGACCCAAAGATACCCCTAACTTTGGCTGTCCAAATGCTGTAGGCGCGCCGATGATGTCTATTTTAACCACTGACATCCCTCCCAAAACTATTCCTTTGTCTATTTACAATATACTAAAGAAAGCGCTTTTATACAAGGCTTTATAAATATAAATAAAAACTAAATTTATGTATAAAAAAAGAACACTTACCATTTGTAAGTGTTCTGCGATGAGCCATGCAGGATTCGAACCTGCGACCCTCTGATTAAAAGTCAGATGCTCTACCAACTGAGCTAATGGCTCCAATTATAAACTGGGCTGGAAGGATTCGAACCTTCGCGTCACGAGACCAAAACCCGTTGCCTTACCGCTTGGCTACAGCCCAAAATCTATGGTGGAAGGGGGCAGATTCGAACTGCCGAACCCGAAGGAGCGGATTTACAGTCCGCCGCGTTTAGCCACTTCGCTACCCTTCCGGACAAAAAATGGAGAATGACGGGCTCGAACCGCCGACCCTCTGCTTGTAAGGCAGATGCTCTCCCAGCTGAGCTAATTCTCCATATTGAACTATATAATTAAAATGGTGACCCGTACGGGACTCGAACCCGTGTTACCGCCGTGAAAGGGCGGTGTCTTAACCGCTTGACCAACGGGCCAAAACATAAAAATGGCTCCACAGGTAGGACTCGAACCTACGACCGATCGGTTAACAGCCGATAGCTCTACCACTGAGCTACTGTGGAATAATCATTAAAATATTAGCCTGGCAGCGTCCTACTCTTGCGGGACGTCAGTCCAACTACCATCGGCGCTGGAGAGCTTAACTGCTGTGTTCGACATGGGAACAGGTGTGGCCTCTCCGCCATCGCCGCCAGACTATTGAATGTCTGTACATTCAAAACCGGATAGAAGTATCGAGAAGAGTGAACGCACTCTTTAAATTTCTGGTCTTACTATTTGAATAAGTCATCGATGGATTAGTATTTGTCCGCTGAATGTGTTGCCACACTTACACGCCAAACCTATCAACCTCATAGTCTCTGAGGCATCTATTGGGGAAATCTCATCTTGAGGGGGGCTTCATGCTTAGATGCTTTCAGCATTTATCCCGTCCATACGTAGCTACCCAGCAATGCCGTTGGCACGACAACTGGTACACCAGTGGTATGTCCATCCCGGTCCTCTCGTACTAAGGACAGCGCCTCTCAAATTTCCTACGCCCACGACGGATAGGGACCGAACTGTCTCACGACGTTCTGAACCCAGCTCGCGTACCGCTTTAATGGGCGAACAGCCCAACCCTTGGGACCGACTACAGCCCCAGGATGCGATGAGCCGACATCGAGGTGCCAAACCTCCCCGTCGATGTGAACTCTTGGGGGAGATAAGCCTGTTATCCCCGGGGTAGCTTTTATCCGTTGAGCGATGGCCCTTCCATGCGGAACCACCGGATCACTAAGTCCGTCTTTCGACCCTGCTCGACTTGTAGGTCTCGCAGTCAAGCACCCTTATGCCTTTACACTCTGTGAATGATTTCCAACCATTCTGAGGGTACCTTTGAGCGCCTCCGTTACTCTTTAGGAGGCGACCGCCCCAGTCAAACTGTCCATCTGACACTGTCTCCCAGCCGGATCACGGCTGCGGGTTAGAATCTCAACCACACCAGGGTGGTATCCCACCAGTGCCTCCACATAGACTGACGTCCATGCTTCTTAGGCTCCCACCTATCCTGTACAGGTGGAGTCAAGATTCAATATCAAATTACAGTAAAGCTCCACGGGGTCTTTCCGTCCTGTCGCGGGTAACCTGCATCTTCACAGGTACTATGATTTCACCGAGCCTCTCGTTGAGACAGTGCCCAAATCGTTACGCCTTTCGTGCGGGTCAGAACTTACCTGACAAGGAATTTCGCTACCTTAGGACCGTTATAGTTACGGCCGCCGTTTACTGGGGCTTCAATTCGTACCTTCGCTTGCGCTAAGCACTCCTCTTAACCTTCCAGCACCGGGCAGGCGTCAGCCCCTATACGTCACCTTTCGGTTTGGCAGAGACCTGTGTTTTTGGTAAACAGTCGCTTGGGCCTATTCACTGCGGCTTATATTTCTATAAGCACCCCTTCTCCCGAAGTTACGGGGTCATTTTGCCGAGTTCCTTAACGAGAGTTCGCTCGCTCACCTTAGAATTCTCTTCCCAACTACCTGTGTCGGTTTACGGTACGGGCAGTCTGATTACTTGCTAGAAGCTTTTCTTGGCAGTGTGAGTCCGTATGCTTCGCCTACTATTTTCGGCTCCCCGTCAACACTCAGCCGTCACGCATGCCGGATTTGCCTGGCATGCAGCCTTGTGCCTTGGACGCGCTCTTCCTTCCGCGCGCTCATCTTTTCCTACTGCGTCACTCCATCACTCAAATGCAATCTAACTGGTACAGGAATTTCTACCTGTTGTCCATCGCCTACGCTTTTCGCCTCGGCTTAGGTCCCGACTTACCCAGAGCGGACGAGCCTACCTCTGGAAACCTTAGTCGTTCGGTGGACGGGATTCTCACCCGTCTTTCGCTACTCACACCGGCATTCTCACTTCTAAGCGCTCCACATGTCCTCCCGGTCATGCTTCGCCGCACTTAGAACGCTCTCCTACCATTAAAATAAATTTTAATCCACAGTTTCGGTAATATGTTTAGCCCCGGTACATTTTCGGCGCAGCGTCACTTGACTAGTGAGCTATTACGCACTCTTTAAATGATGGCTGCTTCTAAGCCAACATCCTAGTTGTCTGTGCAACGCCACATCCTTTTCCACTTAACATATATTTGGGGACCTTAACTGGTGGTCTGGGCTGTTTCCCTCTCGACAATGGACCTTATCACCCACTGTCTGACTCCCATACATCACATCTGTGGCATTCGGAGTTTGTCTGAACTCGGTAACCCGGGATGGGCCCCTCATCCAAACAGTGCTCTACCTCCACGATGCTAATATGAGGCTATACCTAAATATATTTCGGAGAGAACGAGCTATCTCCAGGTTCGATTGGAATTTCACCCCTACCCACAACTCATCCGGTCACTTTTCAACGTAAGTCGGTTCGGCCCTCCATTCAGTGTTACCTGAACTTCAGCCTGGTCATGGGTAGATCACCTGGTTTCGCGTCTACAAACATATACTCATTCGCCCTGTTCAGACTCGCTTTCGCTGCGGCTCCACATCTACTGCTTAACCTTGCATATATTCGTAACTCGCCGGTTCATTCTACAAAAGGCACGCCATCACCCTTTAACGGGCTCTGACTACTTGTAAGCGCACGGTTTCAGGTTCTATTTCACTCCCCTCCCGGGGTGCTTTTCACCTTTCCCTCACGGTACTGGTTCACTATCGGTTACCAAGGAGTATTTAGCCTTGGGAGATGGTCCTCCCGGATTCCGGCGGAATTCCTCGTGTTCCGCCGTACTCAGGATACATTCTAAATCTATCAACCTTTTAACTACGGGACTCTTACCCCCTGCGGTTGGCCTTCCCAGACCATTCGTCTAAGTCTTTAGATCCGTTGTGAATGTCCTACAACCCCAGCCGAAGCTGGTTTGGGCTCTTCCCCGTTCGCTCGCCGCTACTTAGGGAATCGATTTTTCTTTCTCTTCCTCTGGATACTAAGATGTTTCAGTTCTCCAGGTGTCCTCCAACAGCGCTATGTATTCACGCTGTGGTAATACCTCGCGGTATTGGGTTTCCCCATTCGGAAATCTCCGGTTCATCGCTTACTTACAGCTCCCCGAAGCATATCGGTGTTTGTTCCGTCCTTCATCGGCTCTTGGTACCTAGGCATCCGCCGTGCGCCCTTCACTACTTAATCGTAATGAAATTTGTGTGAGTGTATCTTTTAGATACGTTTGCGTTCTCGCTTTCATTTCGTTTGCTCGATTTGAAATCGTTTTACTCTTCTCTTTACTTCTATACGGTTTTCAATGTACATGACTGAATATCTCATAAAGAAACATTCAAAACTGAATACAATATGTCAACGGCTCCGATATTCATCTCAAAAGAGATGTCCGTAATATCCTTAGAAAGGAGGTGATCCAGCCGCACCTTCCGATACGGCTACCTTGTTACGACTTCACCCCAATTATCAATCCCACCTTTGACGGCTGCCTCCATAAAGGTTGGCCCACCGGCTTCAGGTGTTATCGACTTTCGTGGTGTGACGGGCGGTGTGTACAAGACCCGGGAACGTATTCACCGTAGCATGCTGATCTACGATTACTAGCGATTCCAGCTTCATGGAGTCGAGTTGCAGACTCCAATCCGAACTGAGAACAGTTTTATGGGATTCGCTTGGCCTCGCGGCGTCGCTGCCCTTTGTAACCTGTCCATTGTAGCACGTGTGTAGCCCAAATCATAAGGGGCATGATGATTTGACGTCGTCCCCACCTTCCTCCGGTTTGTCACCGGCAGTCAGTCTAGAGTGCCCAACTTAATGATGGCAACTAAACTTAAGGGTTGCGCTCGTTGCGGGACTTAACCCAACATCTCACGACACGAGCTGACGACAACCATGCACCACCTGTCACTCTGCCCCGAAGGGAAACCCTATCTCTAGGGCTGTCAGAGGATGTCAAGATTTGGTAAGGTTCTTCGCGTTGCTTCGAATTAAACCACATGCTCCACCGCTTGTGCGGGTCCCCGTCAATTCCTTTGAGTTTCAGCCTTGCGGCCGTACTCCCCAGGCGGAGTGCTTAATGCGTTAGCTGCAGCACTGAGGGGCGGAAACCCCCCAACACTTAGCACTCATCGTTTACGGCGTGGACTACCAGGGTATCTAATCCTGTTTGATCCCCACGCTTTCGCACCTCAGCGTCAGTTACAGACCAGAGAGCCGCCTTCGCCACTGGTGTTCCTCCATATCTCTGCGCATTTCACCGCTACACATGGAATTCCACTCTCCTCTTCTGTACTCAAGTAAAACAGTTTCCAATGACCCTCCCCGGTTGAGCCGGGGGCTTTCACATCAGACTTATTTTACCGCCTACGCGCGCTTTACGCCCAATAATTCCGGATAACGCTTGCCACCTACGTATTACCGCGGCTGCTGGCACGTAGTTAGCCGTGGCTTTCTGGTTAAGTACCGTCATCTCAAGGCCAGTTACTACCTCAAGTGTTCTTCCTTAACAACAGAGTTTTACGAGCCGAAACCCTTCATCACTCACGCGGCGTTGCTCCGTCAGACTTGCGTCCATTGCGGAAGATTCCCTACTGCTGCCTCCCGTAGGAGTCTGGGCCGTGTCTCAGTCCCAGTGTGGCCGATCACCCTCTCAGGTCGGCTATGCATCGTCGCCTTGGTGAGCCACTATCTCACCAACTAGCTAATGCACCGCAGGCCCATCCATGAGCGGCAGATAAATCCGCCTTTTAACTTAACTGCTTATGCAGAAAAGTCGTATCCGGTATTAGCTACCGTTTCCGGTAGTTATCCCAATCTCAAGGGTAGGTTGCCTACGTGTTACTCACCCGTCCGCCGCTCGATCATGAGGAGCAAGCTCCTCAATCTCGCGCTCGACTTGCATGTATTAGGCACGCCGCCAGCGTTCATCCTGAGCCAGGATCAAACTCTCCATGATTGGAGAACTTAAACTTAAGCTCTGTTGATACTGCTGACAGTATCTCGTTTGCGTTTCAATTGGTCGCCTCAATGTGTGCTCCTAGTTAATAGAAGACTTCTTTATTCGGAATTAAACGTTGACATATTGTCATTCAGTTTTCAATGTTCTTTGTGTTTTTTCAGGCAATCTCTGTGATTGCTTAAGTTATCTTAACATGTCTGTTTTTCAGATGCAACAACTTTTATTAAGTTTTTGTTAAGAATATAAAGTTTTGATTACGTCGCGTTTGAAGCGACCTTTATATCTTAGCACATTCAAGTTTCGAATGCAATAACTAATTTTAAGTGTTTGTTAAGTTTCTTTCGCGCCTTTCGACGACTTTCATATCATAACACGTCTGTTTTTCAGATGCAACAACTTTTTAACTTTTTATTAATCTTGTTAATTTTTGTTGCGTCGTGTTTTGACGACTTTTATATCTTACCAAGATACGGAGGAAAGGTCAACGCTTTTTATATATTAATTTTATATATTATAAAGAAAGACCGCAAAATCAGTATTCTGCGGTCTTTTTTCTTCTTATATAATTTTCTTCATAATATTTCTAACTCATTATTTCTTCTTATCCTGTTTCACAGCTTGCCGCGTTTTGTTTTTATAACCCATTTTCTCACGTGCTTTAATTTGGCTTTCTTCTTTCGTACGTTTTTCTTCCGCTTCTTTTTTGAGTTCTCTGCGTTTTTGCTCATTAATATCACTTCTCGTGATACGGCCTCTCTCTTCTTTTTCTTTTTGAGAGTCTTCTATATACTTCGGCAATCTGATCAGTTGATATGCGTTAGTCAGAATGACCGTAAATACTGAACGGTAAATCCAGTTAGTCTCTTCTACTGATATAAAAGGAAGTAATGTGAGTGAAGTCATAAAAATCATAAAGAACGCTGAAGCTATAAATACATTCGCCTTTGTGATTTTATTTTTATAATATGCAAAGCCTACTCCGGCTACTACGATTATAATAGGAATCCATACAAAGGACCATGTAGAACCGTGATCTATCCCAACCTGTCTGAAACGGAGATAGAACAAATCGAAAACTGCGTACATTATTAGAAGAATCTGTACATACGGCCAGGCTTTTCTGAATATTCCCATGCCAAGCGGATGGATGAATAAATATATATAGAAAACAACCTGACTGACTGTTGCTATTAACAGTCCGTAGCCGACCAGAAATATAAAGCCGGCAAAAAAGTCACCGAACTGGCCCTGGAACAAATATTTCGTAACAGTTTCGTATTCAGTTACCAGACTGATGGCGGTAGTTATAACCGCACCAATCATTAATGTAACAAAATAAAACTTAACTAAATACTTCGATGTCATTCAGCAGTGCCTCCGATCACTTTCTTCGCCATGTCTGTATAGACAGCACTGATTTCATCATCTTCATATACTGACGGTGCAAAATCTTCTTCATTCCATTTCGGCTGACCCAGCGGAAGCTGTCCTAATAACGGAGTATTTAATTCATCTGCGAGCTTCTGGCCGCCGCCTTTACCAAAGATATACTCTTTGTTTCCTGTTTCTTTACTTTCAAAGTAACTCATATTTTCCACCACGCCGATAATCTCGTGATCTGTATGCTGTGCCATTGCACCAGCTCTTGCTGCAACAAAAGCAGCAGTCGGGTGCGGTGTTGTAACGATGATTTCTTTACTGTGCGGCAGCATCTGGTGAATATCCAATGCCACATCACCGGTACCCGGCGGCAGGTCAAGCAGCAGATAATCCAGATCTCCCCACTTCACTTCTTCAAAGAAACTTGTCAGCATCTGGCCGAGCATCGGCCCTCTCCATATAACAGGCGTATTTTCTTCAACAAAGAAAGCCATGGAAATGACTTCGACACCAAATCTCTTTACTGGGATAATCGTTTCGCCGTCAAGTTCCGGACGTTCTGTAATACCCATCATATCCGGTACACTGAAACCGTATATATCGGCATCAATTAAACCGACTTTTTTGCCTTCTTTTGCAAGCGAAACTGCCAAGTTCACAGCAACTGTCGATTTACCAACGCCGCCTTTACCTGAAGCGACAGAAATAAATTCCGTCTTTCCGAGTGTAAAACCGCGTTCCATTGCACTGCTGCGTGTGGAACGGAATTTTTCAATTATTTCATCCGGCAGCTCTTCAAAACGCAGTCCGACACTGTCTGCACCCTCTTCTTTAAGCAGGCTGACGATTTTCATCTGCAGTTCCAATTGTTCCTGCCCGCCCTCGCGGCCAATTGCTATTTTAACACTGACGTGTTTTTTCTCTTCTTTAATACTAACTTGTAAAATCCCTTCGGTCTCACTGATCGGGACATTTAAAATCGGGTCGTTCAAATTTCCTACTAGTTCTCTTACCTGACTTTCAGTAATCATGTATATGCTCCTTCATTCGACTTAATTCCATTACCGTTAATAATAACACAACATCAGAGACGCTAATATAAACGAAAAGTGAATTTCCGGTTACATTTCAAAAACTGGCTCTCCGTCTATAACAGTTTTCAGCACTTTTGTTTCCTTGACTTCATCCGGTGTGACCGTCATGACATCTCTGTCCAGCACGATAAAGTCCGCAAAATATCCTTCAGCTATTCTGCCTTGTATATTTTCTCTGTAGACAATTCTGGCCGCTTCAGTAGTATACATTTTAAACGCTTCAAAACGGGAGACAATTTGTTCCGGATTATATACAGTACCGTTATCCTCCCGGGTCATCAGCGCATGAATGCCGAGAAAAGGATTAACTTTTTCAATCGGTGCATCGGATGATCCGCCGAGTATAATACCTTTATCCAGCAGTGTTTTAAAAGGATATAAATATTCTGCACGTGCACTGCCTATATATTCCTCTACCCACGGCATATCTGAAGTCAGGAAGGTCGGCTGAATATCGCAAACAACAGGCAATTTGGCGATACGCTCAATTAAATCTGGCCGCAGCAGACTGATATGAATCAGACGGTCATGCTTCCCTTTTGGCACAGGATACTTCTCTACAGCATCGAGCACCATTTCAATCGCCCGATCGCCAATCATATGAACAGCGATCGCATCATTATTAGCCCGGGCAGTCTGAACCAGCTGCTCCAGTTTTTCCACCGTGTGAATCTGCAGTCCTTTGTCTTGTGTACCGTTATACGGTTCGCTGACAAGTGCAGTCTTCGCTCCAAAAGCACCATCTGCAAAAATCTTCATCGCATCGCGTTCCACAAAGTTTTCTTTATATGTTTTATCAGCCTTAACGACATCTTCGTATACCTGCTCATGAGTCAGAAGATTCACCCTGAATTTTAATGCGTCTTTACCCAGCGTGTTTAAATAAGCATCCAGCGGCACATTAAAATCACCGTAGTAAGCAAGATCTTCCGTATGAACATTCGCAATACCGAGAGACTGCAAATATTTAACACCGCGGGCAATGTCTTCCCCTAACGATTCGGCGGTATCTTCCACAGTTGCCGCACGCATTTCTTCAAACGCCTTGTCGTATACCCAGCCTGTCAGTTCGCCATCCTTATCTCGTTCAAAATATCCGCCTTCCGGGTCCTCGGTATCTTTAGTGATGTTCAATGCTTCGAAAGCTGCAGAGTTCACTACTCCCGCGTGCGCACAAATACGCGTAATTAAAGTCGGTTTATCGGTCAGGTCATCCAGCTCTTCTGCTGTAATTTTATACTGGTTGTCGAAATTGTTTTCATCATAGCCGAGGATATTGTTCCAGCTGCGGTTTGTCTTAAACGCTTTAACCTGTTCTTTCATCTCATCGATGTCCGTTACATCGTCGAGTGCCAGCAGCTCCAGTTTCTTGCCGATCATAACCAGATGCTGGTGCACATCGGTCAGGGCGGGCATCATTGTTTTACCTTTTAAATCGATAAATTCAGATGCAGATGATTTTAATTCTTCATAGCTCCCGATTCTCTCAATCAGACCATTATGTATTAATACAGCCTCCACTGTATCCATAGGTGCATTCATCGTATAAATTGTTCCGTTATAATATAATGTCGACATCTATTCCATACCTCTCATCTATAAAAAAATACTTTCATATATTATTATATATGAAAGTATTTCCAGATTCATTTATCGTTCACTTAATTTTTTACTCCGGTCCCTCGCACTGCCGAGAGTCTTCGAAATCATTTCCTGAAGTTTGAATTCACTGAGCGTATCTAAGCCCGCTTCAGTCGTACCTGCTTTAGATGTAATATCCGTCCGCAGCTGTTCAAATGATTCAGGACGTTCCGATAAAGTTTTCCCTGTACCAATAACCAGGTTTCTCGTCAGTTTTTCCGCATCTTCTTTTGAAAATCCGAGTTCCTCGAGACTTTTCGCATACTGTTCGTAAATGTAGTACAGAAATGCTGGCCCTGAGCCGGTCGCCGCTGTAATGTTATCCATGCCTTCTTCACCAATGACAACATTTTTACCGAAACTCGCCATTAATTCAATCAGTTCGTCCTTATTGTCGAAGTCATCCGAAAATGCAATGCCGTTAACCGAATACTGCACCATTGCATTTGTATTCGGCATAATTCTCGCTACCGCATTTTCCATACCAGCTTCTTCCTGAATTGTCGCGATGTGAATACCCGCCATCACCGAAATCAGTTTTGTTTTCTTTTCCAAATACGGACGGATCCGTTCAGCTACATCTGTAAAGTTCTGGGGTTTGCTGGCGAGCACGATATAATCGGCATCTTTGCACAGTTCCGCATCATCGTAGGACACATTCACACCTAGCGATTCTTTAAATTCCATCGCTGCCACCCGGTTTGACTTACTCGTAATATAAATGTCTTCTGCTTTGACTGTTCCTTTTTCAATCATTCCTGTAAATATCGCACTGGCCATATTGCCTGCGCCAAAAAATACTATTTTCATCCCTACCACTCCGCTCAGTTTTTCATTCGTAAGCTGTCTATAATATCATATTATCCACAAAGGTTGCATCAGATATAAAAAACAATCGCTGTATAGTGGCATATCGCTGCGATTATGATAAAGAAGTGCCAAATCATGTGAAAATATTTACGTGTTTTCTGCGCATAAAACCATGCCCCTGCAGTGTAAGCGAGTCCGCCGAGTATAATAAGGCCGATAAAGACCCACGACGTTTCACTTATAATAGAAGGAATAAATGCAACTGCGGACCAGCCCATAATTAAATAAATTGCCAGACTGACTTTTTCGTTCACAACAGGTGCCAGCACCTTATAGAGAATACCGAGTATTGTTGCAACCCACTGCACGATAAGTATTACAAGGCCGAAGGTGCCGCCGACAACAGAAATTGCTATCGGTGTATACGTTCCGGCAATCGCCACGTAAATAAAACTGTGGTCGAGAAGACGCATAACATATTTATGATTTGTATTGTGCTCCATCGAATGGTACAGAGTGGAGGTCAAAAACATCAGCAGCATACTGATGACGAATATTGAACCCCCGGCTGCATGAGACATACCACCCTCCAGATACATATAGACAGCGGTAAACGGCAGCAGAAAAATAAATATTATCGCAGCTACCCCGTGACTGACCGCGTTGCCCACTTCTTCTCCGAACGTTAAGGGAACAACATTTTTCAAAGTTCTTTCTATCCTTGTAGATACTTCTTCTTTATTATATTTGCTGCTTTCAGAATTTGACTCTTCAGCCATTAGATCAGTCCTTCTTCAGTTAAATCTTTAAAGGCAGTTTCTATACTGTCATTTCCTGCTTTATTTTTAAGCGGTGAAAATTCACCTTTTCTGTCGACCTGAAGCGTATTGTGTTTATCAGCATATTTAAATGCATCGAAGTAAAACTTCTCAAACTTCAGCACCTCTTCTTTTACAACTGTTAAATGATGGTCGAGGTGTTCCAGTTTTTTCAGCGCCAGATGGTAAGGCATTTCACCGTCAGCTGCTTTATTTAAAAAGTTCATGCTGTACATATGAATACCGATATTTGCGTTCGTGAATTTGTCTTCACTGCCGGCAGGAAGTTCCGTATATTCCACCACCCCTTTACTGCCGTTCATTACGGCCAGACGTCCGACTGACTCACCAGATTTCGGCGTAATCGATTTCGATGTAATATCATTATTTTCAGTAACGTGGAGACCGACCAGCGCAGGATCCAGCACTTTAACGACAACGTTGTCGACATTGTTCATAAATACGTATTTTACGCCCGCCTGCTCCATCTCCTTGAGCATCCCGCTGTTCTTTAATGAGCTGAAAATCCCTCCGTTGCCGTTCGGTGTCAGCATAATGTCCTTATATTCGGTAAGAAGCAGTTCGCCCTCTTTGGTCAGCGGTGGAAAATGCTCCTGTTTAAAGAAGTGAATGTTTTCTTCCGGCACTTCAAAATAATTATGCTCTTTAAAGAAGTCCATCGTTTCTTCATGGTTGATATCGCTCGTCATAATATACCAGTGAACTTTCAGCTCACCCTGTGCATTTTTAAACTCGAGAATCTGTCTTGCCTGAAGCTCGAACAGCGACACACCTTCAAATGAAAATGTTCCTTTCGGACCTGGGTGTTCAAGTCTTGTTCCCTGACCTCCGGCCATCAGCACTACTGCAACTTCGCCGCTCTCGACAGCAGTGTTCGCCGCTTCAGACACAGCATCTAAATCGAGTGCGGATTTCAGCACATAAGGCACCTCTTCTACTGAAGATAAATCCACTTCTGTTTTGTTGACATATGTTTCGTTATAAACACGTTCGATAGTATCAATGTCGAGCGCGTTAAATTGTTCTTTCACTTTGTCCTGATAGCTGTCTTCCAGCAGATTGTATTGAGGAATCCATTTTTCAATCATATTTTTTCTCCTAACTTATGCAGTAATAATACGTTTGATTAGTTTAGTCTGTTTCTGCTCACTGCCTAAATGATAGCTCGCGATAACTTTCTGAGCGACGCTGTTCACGTCTTCAGTGTTCGCTGCAATTTTAGCGATAACATCGCCTTTTTGGATATAGTCTCCAACTTTCTTCTCGAGTACAATACCGACAGCGAGGTCGATTTCGTCTTCTTTTGTCTGGCGTCCTGCACCGAGGATTGATGCTGCAACCCCGATATTTTCCGCATCGATGACTTCAACGTATCCTTCTTCTTCGCTGACAACATCAAAGTGATATTCTGCCTGCGGCAGATTTTCAGGATGATCAACAAGCGTGCCGTCGCCGCCCTGATTGTTAACGAAAACTTTAAACTTTTCTAGAGCACTGCCGTCCTTAATAACTTTTTCCAGCATAGCGCGTGCTTCATCGAGATCTTTTGCCTTGCCGCCGACAACTGCCATCTGTGCTCCAAGTGTTAATGATAATTCAGTTAAGTCAGCAGGTCCTTCACCTTTAAGCGTATCGATTGCTTCTTTCACTTCGTTTGCGTTACCGACAGCATAGCCGAGCGGTTCTTCCATGCTTGAAATAATTGCCATCGTGCGGCGGCCGACATTATTACCAATACGCACCATTGTCTCAGCCAGTGCTACAGCATCTTCTTCTGTTTTCATAAATGCGCCGTCTCCGACTTTAACGTCTAAGACAATTGCATCTGCACCTGCAGCAATTTTTTTGCTCATTATAGAACTTGCAATTAACGGAATCGAGTTTACCGTTCCCGTAACATCGCGCAATGCGTAAATTAATTTGTCGGCAGGTGTCAGGTTTCCGGACTGTCCGATAACCGCAACTTTGTCCTTATTGACAAGATTCACAAAGTCATCCTGTGTCAATTCCACATGGAAACCTTTTAAAGCTTCAAGTTTGTCAATTGTTCCGCCGGTATGACCGAGGCCGCGCCCGCTCATTTTTGCAACGGGAACATCTAGTGCTGCTACTAAAGGTGCGAGCACTAATGTAGTTGTATCACCGACACCGCCTGTAGAGTGTTTATCCACTTTAATGCCGTCAATTGCAGACAAATCAATCTGATCACCGGAATTCACCATAGCCATCGTAAGGTCAGCTGCTTCTTCAGGGGTCATATCGTTGAAGAAAACCGCCATTAATAAAGCTGAAGCCTGATAGTCGGGAATTTCCCCATTTGTATATCCGTTAATGAAGAATTCAATCTCCTCTTTAGTCAATTCTTTGTTATCGCGTTTATTGGCGATAATATCTACCATTCTCATCGTAAAGTGCTCCTTCTATTTAGACGTTGCCGTCCATTCCTTTTTATTCTTATAGCGTTTCGTATGCGCATAAATATTCTCAGCCGCATAATCTTCATTAGTATACACTGTTATATCAAAATATGTCCCATTTTCACTGTGTTTTTCGTCAGTATAAATATCCTTTAAATGCACAAACAAATTTTTCATTGCCGTATGATCGAGGCTCGGATATTCACGTAAAATTTTCTTTTGCAGCCGGCCGTTCTGTTCCAGCACTTCCTGCACAACAATAACAAACGATTCCGATTCCTTAATTACATCATCAAAAATATTAGTCTGTCCGCGTTCAGCCATTGTAAATCCTCCTCTCTGTTAACAGGCATATCCATTTCATCTTTTTAATATCTTCATTATACTTAAAATATGTCACAATTCATAACATGAACTTTAAAAGTGGAGGTACAGATATGCAGAATTTACACGGGAAAACTGCTTTAATTACCGGAGGTTCCAGAGGTATCGGTTTAAAAACTGCCCAGGCACTGGCTGACAACGGAGTAAACGTTGCAATAGCCGGCCGCAACAGCGACACTTTAAAAGATGCTCTTTTAACCCTGGAAAAAAAAGATGTAAAAGCTATTGCCGTAAGCGGTGACGTTTCAGTTAAAGCGGATGTTAAAAGCATCGTCGAAGAAGTATTAAACGACTTTGGCCATATCGATATTCTGATTAATAACGCAGGAATTATGGGTAACGGCAGCTTCTTTGATGATAATGAAGATATGTTCCGGAAAATGATCGACGTTAATGTTTTCGGTATGTATTATATGATGAAAGAAGTGCTGCCTGGTATGCAGGAGCAGAATTCCGGCGACGTGGTAAATATCGCTTCTGTTTCAGGTCTTCGTTCGTCAGCAGGCAGCGCACTGTATTCCGCGACGAAGCATGCCGTTATCGGATTAACTGAAGGCGTGATGCGGGAAGTCCGTAAAAATAATATACGCGTTCAGTATTTAACACCATCAGCGGTCTTAACTGATTTAATCGGCACACCGTCACTCGAGCCCGAAACGATGACCCATCCCGAAGATATCGCTGATATTATCGTCAACCAGCTGAAGATTCATCCACGCACATTTGTTAAAAACAGCGAGATGTGGGCTACGAATCCAAAGCCTAGAAATCTGTAATTAAATATAATTATCGTCTGGAACTGATATTTCCAGACGTTTTTTATGCGGCTGGTAAAAAATAACGCTTGTTTATTTTTAGAAAATGATTTGCCAGTCTATTAATTTTTCTTCATAATTAAAATTGAAGTTTCAGAATGGAGGGTAATAATGAGCCCAACTAAAGAAGATTATCTAAAGGTGCTGTTCGAACTTGGAGCGTGGAAAATCCAGGTGCCGAATAAAGAAATTGCCGAGCGTTTAAATATTTCCCCCCCGACTGTGACTGAAATGATGAACAGTTTAGTTAAAGCAGGATGGGTAGAATATACACCATATAAAGGAAGTATGCTGTCTGATGCAGGAGCAGAATATGCAAAAAAACTGATACGGAAACATCGCCTGTGGGAAGTTTTCCTTGTTGACAATCTGGGATTTAATATCGATGAAGTGCATAATGAAGCAGAAGTGCTCGAACACTCGACAAGTGATATTTTAGCCGATCAGCTTGAAAAGTATTTAGGCTATCCGGAACACTGCCCTCACGGCGGCGCTATTCCTTTAGAACTGATGGATACCCAGGAAAAAGTATCAACTCGTTTATCCGATATTAAAAACGATGATATCGTCAGCATTTCAAGAATATTAAATGAAGATAAGCTCGTGCAGCACTTTAAGCGTGCTAATCTGAATATCAACGATGACATTCAAATTACTGACCGTGACAAAAAACTTGATCTTTTTTACATTACCAATCACACTTCCGGTGAAGACACTGCGCTGAGCCGGACAATTGCCCAGTACTTATTCGTCGTTGATAAAACCGAATAAACGAAAAGACCGCTTCCTGCAGGAAGCGGTCTTTTCGTTTGTCATATTATATTATTTAACGTCTTCGCCTAAATAAGATTTAAGCATCCAGTTATTTTTCTCAATCTCCTGAGCCATTGCGATGAACATATCTGCTGTACGGTCGTCGCCGGCACCTTCTGCCACTTTCACACCCTGGTTTAATTCTGCTGAGAGTACTTCAAAGTCTTCTGTCAGCTGTTTAACCATCTGTTTTGCATCAAGTCCGTATTCGCCTTCTTCAATACTTGACTCTTCAAGTGCTTCAGTCAGTTTTGCGACTGGTTCGCCGCCGATTGTTAAAATTCTTTCCGCAAGATCATCTACATATACTCCTGTTGCATCATACAGCTCTTCAAATTTAGCATGTAGTGAAAAGAAGTTAGGTCCTTTAACATACCAGTGGAAATTATGAAGTTTAGTCCATAATACCGTGTTGTTTGCCAGCTGTTTATTAAGTACCTCGATTACTTGTGTTTTCTCTTTAACTTGTACCATTAAAAATCACCTTTCTCTTATATAGATTTGATTTTCGCCTAAACTCACTATTTAGAATCATTATTATCTGTAAATATATTATACCACGTCTGAAACAGATTTCAACTCTTATTTATAACTATTATAAATAAGGTTCTCTCTGATTCCGACTATTGTTTAGCAATACCCCTGCATACTTTTTATAAACATAAAAAAGCCGGATTATAATAATCCGGTCATCTTCAGCCCGTCATAGAGCCCATTTTCATCAACGTGTCCAGTGACGTATCTGCTGACTGCTTTTGCTTCCTGAACACCGTTGCCCATCGCAACACTATTCTCAATTAGCTCAAGCATCTCTACATCATTGGGTCCATCGCCAAATGCATACGTATCCTTAATATCAATATTCATTTTATCCAGCAGCGTCTTTATTCCTTCAGCTTTTGATCCGCCTGCTGGAATAACATCCATACAGAATTCATGCCATCTTAAAAAATATACGTCGTCATAAGAAGCTGTATACTCTCTTTCCTCCTCCTCTGTACAGAACAGAAGAGACTGATAAATAGCATTATCTTCAAAATACGCTTTGTCTTCCGAAACTTCAAAGTCGAGTTTCAGTGAACCAATCCCCGCTTTTACATGTTCATGTTCTTTTGTGCTGACCCTTAAATCTTTCTCATCGCAAAATGCGACCGGGTGGTTATTGCTGTGCGCTTGTGCACTTAATTTTTCCAGTGTGCTGCTTTCGATTGGATTATCATATATCACCTGACCTTCGAAAACAATATATTGTCCGTTGTAGCTGATATATGTTTCAATGCCGAGTTCCTCTCTCAGCTTCTTATACATGAATGGGCCACGGCCGGTTGCGATCGCCACAATATGCCCATCTTCTTTCAACTGGCGGACAGCTTTCTTCGCTTCAGCAGGCACTACTTTATCAGAGTTGTATAACGTTCCATCGATATCAAAAAATATTAACTTGCGATTTGACATAAGGCACCTCTTCTATAATTTGTTACAGTATATAAATATTCGTTAAAATAATTAAACCGATAATCAGCAGCAGCCAGATTACTGTCATGACTAGATTAGATTTATCGTGAAATGCAGTGTACAGTTTGAAATCCGTTACTATATTCAAAATGAGCTGCAGTATAACTACACTAACCAAGAGCCAGACTCCAAGTGTTATGTTTCCTGTGAAAAATATCGCTGCTCCAATAATAAATACCACTGTCATAAGGACTAAAAACACACGTTCAATATAAACGAGTTTCAGCCGCATTATTTTACCTATTGCTTTTTCGTCGCTGAAGTATCTCCGTTCATCAAAGGAAAAATGCAGTCTGTCATCGTTGAAAAAAGTCGTCATTGCAAATTTAAGCAGCAGCCCTGCCACGAGGACAAATAATAATATGTACATACAGTAAGTCCTTCCTGCTAGTTATTCACTGCACGTTTAGCCAGTTCATCCGCCATCTCATTAAAACGGACACCGGTATGTGCAGCGACTTTGTAAAAATGTATGTTGATTTGTTTTCCAAAGCTGTTCATTTCTTCAGCATAATTACGCGTGACAGCATTTTTTGCCTGCCATTCCCCAGTGTACCATTTTTCAAGACCAGCGTAATCGTAGTGCACATGGATAGTCTTATAACCATGCTGTATTGCCCATTTGACGGCATACAGAATACCTGCAATTTCAGCCGACACATTCCACAGATTATTATCCGGATCAACAGGCGTGCTTTCTGCAGCAGTATGGATTACTTCATCATTAATGATAAACACCGCACCGAAGCCTGCCTTGTTAACACGCTTATCATAGCTGCCGTCCACGTAGCTGACGAGCTCGCCGTCAGGTATTTTTTTATTTTCATCTTTAAGATTATTCATAAAACGCTCCGCCTCAGCTTTTGTTTTAAAAGATTTAAATTCGGCTCCGCTGAAGCCTTTTGCTGCTTTTTCGCAGTCTGCCCATGTATTGTAAATACCGGGACGATGGCCTTTTCTTACCGCATAAAATTTTGCCATATATATCCTCCTGTAAGTTTCAACTATAAAAATCACTCATGATTGTACCATGAGCAGCCCTCTGTTTTATAGTAAACTGTCAACACCTAAAGATACTGGTCTTAAACATCAGCACATATCTGCTGTCAGTGTATTTTCTCAATAAACTGTCTTTTTATATGAAAACACTTTCTTAAGCGCTGCTCTGGACATTGAATTTAATGTGTATTAATATCTCCTATGTGCTTTTAATAGAAAGCTTGAAAGGGAGGCGCGTATGTTTAAAAATCCTTCAAGAAATACAATTATTACAGTGTTTATGATCGGAGCTTTCGCGGTCGGCATGACGGAATATGTCGTTACGGGACTGCTCACTCAGTTTGCCGCTGATTTAGATGTTGCTGTCTCGACGACAGGACTGCTGCTGAGCGTATACGCGCTGAGTGTCGCTCTGTTCGGACCCGTCATCCGGCTCTTAACTTTAAAATTTTCCCCAAAATTATTATTACTTATATTAATATCTATTTTTATTATCAGTAATATCATTGCAGCGACTGCACCGAATTTTGAAGTGCTGCTGCTGTCACGCCTGTTATCTGCCTCGATGCATGCTCCGTTTTTCGGCGTCATGATGAGTCTTGCGATGGCAATTTCACCGCCTCACAAAAAAACGGGAGCTATTGCTCTTGTCAATGGCGGCCTTGTGATTGCAGTAATGCTCGGTGTACCTTTTGGCTCTTACATCGGTTCAGTCCTCGACTGGCGTGTGGTTTTCTGGATGATTGTCGCTCTTGGCGTTATTAATCTGCTCGGTTTGATTCTTGTCACTCCGAACTTTAAAATTGCAGACGTCCCAAAAATTACTGCAGAACTGTCAGCTTTAAAAGATAAAAATGTCATCATGCTTATTATAACAATCGTCTTCGGTTATTCCGGAGTTTTTACAGCATACACCTTTTTAGAACCGATGCTGCGTGAAATCGCCAATATGGGAGATCTTGGCGTTACCTTCAGTATGCTAATGTTCGGTACTTTCGCCGTCATCGGGAATTTCTCTTCCGGCAGAGTTCAGCCGGGTAAACTGACGGGAGCCGTAACGCTGGTTATTTTATTTGTAGCCATCGTGCTGCTCGGGTTTACATTTATGCTGAAGGTACCTTATCTCGCTTACCTTGCTGCCGGCCTGTTCGGTTTAGGCACTTTCGGTATTTCACCGATGCTTAATGCTAAGATTATTTTTGCTGCGATAACGGCACCGGCTCTTGCAGGCACGCTCGCCGCTTCAGTATTCAACTTGGCAAATGCCATCGGTGCTTCGCTGGGTTCTGTGCTCCTGTCTAACAATTTCAGTTACACTGAAATCACATTTATTGCAGGCGGCATGCTGATATTCGGCGCCTTATGCATGGTTGCCACACACTTTATAGAAGATAAAGACCGCTTCACAGCCTGATGTTAAAAAGCAAAATTATAACCTCCGGGAATCTGAAATCAGATTCCCGGAGGTTTTCTGCTTACCGCTCTGTTAACAATTGATCTGCGAGCAGACGGTAGCTGTTTATTTTATCTTCTATATTATGAGTAATCGTCACAATCATAAATTCTTCGACTTGATAGGCTTCACTGAGCCTTGTCAGTTCAGCACCGGCTTCTTCCGGTGTTCCAAAGATTAGATTTGATAATATAGTTTCTGCTTCCAGTCTTTCATCTTCTGTCAGTTCAACAGCAGCTGCATCTTCCGGGCTTGAAATCCCTTTAAAAGCTCGTCCCGTGGATTTCAGCGCCTGATTGACAGCATAACTCCAGGCGAGTTTACGAGCTGTTTCGCCATTTTCATGACAGAACACATTAACTGTAACAATAATTTTACCCGGTGAAGAACTTTCACGATATGTATCCAGCACCTCCAGGGGATTGCTCGTACTCATAAATTCCCCAAAACAGTAATTCATATTGCTGTCCCGTGCAGAAATTGCACTTTTACCGCTCGTGCCAAGCATCCATAATTGAGGCGGGGTATCCGGTACTGGCATTGCCCGGAGGCTTTTATCATTATTCTTTATAAATCCCTGAAGCTCTGCCAGAAGTTCCGGCATTTTAAACACCTGCTGCAAATAGTTATCGCTCAGCGCTTCGGATGCTTTGTTATCTCCGCCTGGTGCACGACCGATACCGATATCGATACGGTCTCCGTAAAGAGCGGCCAGAGTATTGAAAGTTTCCGCCACTTTAAACGGTTTGTAGTACGGCAGTAAAGTTGCGCCGCTTCCGAGACGAATATTTTTGGTCACCATCCCGATAGCGCCGAGTGTCACTTCAGGCGCACTTGATGATAAACCGCTCATACCGTGGTGTTCTGCCAGCCAAAACCTCGTAAACCCAAGTTCATCGCCCGCTACGGCCAGCTTCACACTATTTCTTAGCGCTTCGCCTGCGGACATATTTACAGAAACAGGTGCCTGGTCAAGAATACTCAGTTTCATAATTTATTTTTCTTCTTTCAGTGTAATGCGGTACTCTCCCACCTGGTCTTCTTCATACAGGTTATCGAGTGATGTTGAATAGTTGATAATTCTCGCCTGGAACTCCTCATTATTATTCCCCGGGAGTCTTACAAGGAACTCTTCTTTGTACAGGTGCTCTGATAAATTGTGGTAATCTTCACTTGCCACATCAAATTCAATATACACTGTACCTTCTTCTTCATCTCTTTTTAACTCTTTTACATCCAGAGTTATATCGTCTAAAACTATAATGTCATTCGCCACTATTATTCATCCCTTTCGATTCACTAATGAGAATATTAACATCTGCAATATTCTATTGCTAATAAAATGATTACCCTTTTTAAAATTTTCTAAGCCTTGTCAAATGGACATTCCAGCGTATATTTTAATAATTTATATGTGTTCATTTTCACATATAATTAGACATTGGCTGCTTTATTACGTACATTAAAGAAATACAAATTGATTGGAGACAGACTATATGTTCAGTGATATCAAACAATTAATGAAAAATCCTTTTTTAATTATTTCCCTGCTCGCAATCTCAACAATCCCGGCACTCTATACAGCAATCTTTCTCGGCTCCATGTGGGATCCCTACAATCAGATGGATGAAATCCAAATCAGTGTCGTCAATGAAGACGAAGGCGCCGAGATGAATGATGAATCACTTAATGTCGGTGAGAGAATTGAAAATGAACTCGCTGAAAATAGCGAATTTGACTGGCAGTTCACCGATGCAGAAACGGCACAGAAACATTTAGAAAATGGAACATCGTATGCAATTATACATATTGCAGATAATGTATCCGAACAGGCAACAACGCTCCTGGATGAAGAACCGGAATTGATTTCAATCGATGTGACTACAAACCCGGGTTTTAATTTCGTCGGCAGCATGATGGGCACCCAGGGCGGATCAGGTGTTGCAGATGCTATTGCCAAAACTGTCGGTGAGACTTATACTTCAACGTTAATGGATGCTTTATCAGAAGCAGCAGAATCGACAAATGATATCGAAACTGCCCTTTCTGATTTACAGGAAGGTGCGTCCGAGCTCCGTGAAAGCAATGAACAGCTGCAGACAGGACTTGATCAGGCAGCGCCGGCGCTTGGAGCCTCGGGCAGCCAGCTGACAGAGGGGAATACTGAAATCACCGCCGGTCTCGAGTCACTTGAAGAAAATCTCGGCTCACTTGAACAGGAAGTAGCAGAAGGCTCAGCCCCTCTCGAGGATTATTCATTTACTGAACACAATGCTGAATCAATCATCAGCCCGGTGGAAGTAAACGAAAGTGAAATTACTGATATGAATAACTACGGCCAAAGCTTTGCTCCATTTATTATTGCTGTAAGCTTATTTGTCGGGGCAGTCGCTTTCAGTGTAATTTTCCCGATCAACCGGAGCACTGAAAATTACTCGAACTCACTTTCTATGTCCGTCAGTAAGCTGATTATTATCTCAATCCAGGCAGTGATCTCTTCTGCTGTAGTTGCATCAGTCATAGAATTTATGTTCGATTTCCCTTTAAATGAACCGCTTAAATTTTACGGCGTGATTATACTCTGGGCATTTGCCTCACTGCTCTTTGTATCGTTGCTTGTATCGCTGTTCGGCAATATCGGTAAATTTATAACGATCGTTCTTTTAATCATTCAGCTCTCTGCGAGTGCCGGAACCTTTCCGATAGAAACAGCCGGCAGCATCTATCAATCCATTCATCCGGTACTGCCGATGAGTTATGTTATCGCAGCTATGCGTGAGTCGATTTTCAGTTTTGAAGGCAGTTTATCATACGGTGATGCAGTCATTTATACTGTTTCAATTACTGCCGGAAGCATTATCATACTTCAGCTGATAAACTTCCTGAAGTTCAAATTTGCTTCATTCGAGAACCTGATCAGAAAGCTGAGCAGAATTCAGTACTGATTATATGAACCGTCTGAAGTTGTAATCGAAGGCTTATCTTCATCAAAAAGGCACTGTCCCCGTCGGGGGACAGTGCCTTTTCTCTATTTAAACTTCATCTTCTGTAAGATCTTCCACCGGATAATCCAATTCTCTCAGCCGGTTTACAAATTGTTCATGGTTCAGATAAATATGATTCAGCTCTTTCAGTATTTCCTCTCCGCTGTAGAAACGAATGACTGTCTGAATATCACGTTCAATTGTAATATTGGTAATATCTTTTTTCGGCAGTACTGTTTGTCCCCGGCGGAATTTAATAATCATTCCAGATGGTGCAATATGCAGTTCGTAATATTTATCACCTTTATCGGCTTTAAATATAAAGCCGGCTATAATTCCGATTAGAATAACGAGTGCTACAATATAAGCACGGTTAAAAGCACTTTCTTCAATATTTCTGAACGTCATATATGACATATCAAAAATAATAAATAGTAAATAAGCACTCATTGCGACGAGCCCGAACAGTTTTACATTAAATCCTTTCGGATCATAATTTTTCGGTACATCTTTTCTCTCTAAATATATTACACCGTCGTTTGCCATCACAGCACCTCATCCTGCTCATTTATTCCACTATTTTAACATACCTCAAATGATGGAGAGAAAACACGTTTCAATTTTATTCTGTCACTTTGTCCAGCACTCCGAGGTTTCTTTTCATCAGTGAAATATAATCTTCCTGATTTTCGATATCCGCTTCTGTCCTGACCTCCATATTATGAATATATTCCGCTTCAGCACCTATCTCCTCCTGAATCACTTCAGAAATTCTGCCCGGACTGTTTTGTTCAAATAATACATATTTCAAATCATTGTCTTCCGCGGTCTTTAATAGTTCCGACAGCTGCTGCTGGGAAGGTTCATCGCTCATTGAATATCCTGAAACAGGTATTTGTTTTACACCGTAACGTTGCCAGTAGCCGAAAGCAGCGTGAGGCACAATAATTTTAGCATTCTTTTTAGATGATAAAACTTCGCTGAATTCCTCATCCAGCGCGGTCAGTTCTTTCACAAGCTTCTCATAATTTTCCTGGTAGAGCGTCTCTTCATCTTCATTCAATTTAATCAGTTCATCTTTTAGTATTTCAGCCGTTTCTATCATTTTTAACGGATCAATCCATATGTGAGGGTCGAATGAATCGTGGTTATCGATTTTTATATCTGCGATATCTTCCGCGATTAATTTTCCGTTCTCATAAATTGAAGCTCGTACAGAAAAACTTTTTGCTCCGGCTGTATACTTAAATTCTTCCCCGCTGCTCACCACTTCAAATTCATCTTTGCCTTCAGCTGCTGCCCATTCTATTTTATCGCCATTACCGGAAGCGCTAAGTTCCACCGTATCGCCCGTATGATAATGTTCTTTCATACCCTCGATAAAGTCATCATCCGCTTCGTGTTCACGGCCAGCAAATTCTTCAGGTGCGCCGCTGAACAATTCATGATAATCGCCGATTTTAATCAAAGCTGTTTCCTCGCTGCCGAGGGCATCAGCTATATTTTCAGAGAATGCTTCCATGCCCTCGCCAACATACACAACACCGTCGCCGTCTGCGTATTTCAGCATTTCCTGAGATGTCGGTTCATAGCTGTGACCATCAGCACCCGGCGGCAGAATAGATTCTGTTTCTACAGTATCACCGCCGATTTCAGAAATGATATATTCCAGGGGATATACTGTAGTGTAAATTTTTAATTTATCGCTATCTTCGGTATCACTGCTGCATGCTGTTAATATTATCACCGCAGCAAATAAAAGCATCCAGTTTAATCTTCGCATTCTATCCCTCTTTCTAATGTTTCAGCATATCTTTTTTAATACTGTCCGCCGTTGAATCAGCCGGATAATACGTTGGCCAATTTACAACTTCATCCAGCAGCGCCTCTCTGTCATCACCCCAGTATAAATGGAAATGGCTTGATTTCTCAGGTGCAATAATATGATCGCTGAACTGAATGAAGTCGGGCGCTTCTCCATCACCATCTGTTTTATTAAAGATAAAGCGAACGCCTCTGTTGCCAGCTTCATATTCCAATATTTCATATCCGTCATATTCATATTTTCCTGTATACTCTTCATCACTTTCATAAAAAGTAAATTCACCGCTGTCCGTTATGTTAATCTCGTTCACATTTGTCATATAGCCTTCACGGTAATATTCCTTATATTCTTCTGCTGTCATATCACCGTCTTCAGATTTATGCTCGAACACGTCGTCAAGCTCGCCTGACTCAAGGTACGGGTATATCGATTGCCACTCGCCCGACCAGTCGGATATATCCCGGTCTTCTATTTGGTTGTCTTCAAAATGTCCGTTGTATATATCGCCCGTATGGTCATCAATTTTAATATTTACCGGGTCGCTTTCAGCTACAGGCTCGTGTTCATCGTCATATAAGACTGTTTTTATGTACTGTTCATCCGCCGCTTCCAGAGACAAAGCATCTTCGTATTCTCCTTCAATCAGTTCCCAGTTTTCCTGATCCTCACTTGTATACCAGTGCCAGTGGCCATCTGTTTCGATATCGGCAGCTGCCGTCAGCTCAACGGTATCACCGGTATGATAATGATCTGAAAGCCCCTCTATAACTGCTGGTGCTGTTTCTGTATTTCCCGTCTCTTCTGTATGCTGGTGCGATTCGTGAGTATCTTCTTCCGATTGCTTTACCTCTTCATTCTGGCATGCAGCGAATAATCCTGCCGCAGCAAGCACGCTTAAACCCTTCAGCAATTTCTTTTTCATTTTGTCCTCCTATTTAAATCGTAATAATTCCTATTCGTAATAGTTACGTTTTATATAATAGCATTGTCATCTTAAGAATGTAAACTGTTTTTAAAAAATTTATTTATTTAGTAAAGCTACATCCAATCTTTATATTTAAAATATCCCAGCATGCACACACTGATTATAATCATTATGCCCAAGGTTACAAAGTATGCCGGCGGCCACGACAGTTCGGGCATATTTTCAAAATTCATGCCGTATATACCGGTGATCAGTGTCAGCGGCAGGAAAACTGCTGAAATAATTGTGAGCACGTTAATAATTTTATTCATGCGGAAAGTATTATAAGAGATATAATTATCTTTCATTTCATCAATCATTTCTTCTGAGAATTGAATAATCAGCTGCTGTCTGTCGATTTTAGAATTAATTTTACTTAAGATCGGCTCGCTCTGGCTGCTGTTAAAAATATCTTCCTGTTCTTTAAATTTTTCCACGAGTTCTTCCATTGGTACGATGACGCGCTTCACCCGGAAGATTCTTTTTCTTAAATCGAACATTTTTGCTGTGATATCTTCACCTTTTTTCTCATTGCCGTGCTTTTCTTCAAACAGCATTACATCATCTTCTATTTCATGGACGATATCGAAATACTGATCGACCGTTGCATGCAGTATATGGAGTGCTATATCAATTTCCAAATCTTCATGTTTATGTTTAATAATTTCGGCAATATCGATAAAATCGTCCAGCACTCCGTCATGATAGGTAATAATTACATCTTTCATTACACAAATATTAATTGCATGAGCTTCCAGCGTATCCCGGTCAATGACGTGGCAGATTAACAGCTGGTAGTCATCAAAGTTATAATACTGCGGCCGGTATCTTTTCGTAGTTTCATCTTCTAACCTATCTTCGTTAAAATTAAAATCTGCAAGCAGCTGCTCCTTATCATTAAAACTGTTGTAATCATACCAGGTAAAAGTTGTATCGTAAGGAACTGTATCCCGGCCATCCGCTGTTTCTATCTGGTTGTTTTTAGATATGTACTGAATTTCAAGACTCATCGGAATCTCCTCCCTGATTTCTAATACCCGAATGTTAAAGATTAAAGCAAAAGAGCAGGGAGATTAAAAAATCTCCCTGCTCTTTTCATCTTATTTCATATCTTTTTCAAAAATCGTATCTTTCTTGAACTTGGAACCTTTGAACATCGTTTTCGAAATGATTGGATATGCAACACCTGCAACGATAAATCCGATCAGCCATGCAAGGTCAACGAACATGAAGGCTGCCGCCGCCCCGATACCGAGTGCCAGTATTGCCGCATAGTTGACTCCGTCAAAGTTTCCGCCTTTTTTATACAATTCTTTAATATCGATACGCTGTTTTCTCATAATGTAGAATTCAACGATAAGAATCGCAATTAACGGTCCCAGGAAAGCTGAGTATACCTGAACGAAAGTATCCAGACCTTTTGCATTGTCATCCTGTACTAACAGCCAAGGGAATGAACCCATTGCAAGCAGTCCTGTAATTACTACTGCAACCTTGTAGTTCAGTTTAGTAAACAGCTGAATCACATAAGTTGGTGTAACAATATTTGCTACCATGTTTACTGCTATTGCACCAAACACGATAAATACAGAGATGAATAACTGCATATAAACATTATCAAATAATGCTGGCAGTCCAAGCGCCGGGTTTGTATAGCCTGTCGCACTTGCAAGCATCGCACCGACAACAATTACTGAACCGTAGGCAACGATGATCGGCAGGAAGTAAAGGAATCCTCTTTTTCCGTCCGTATAACCTGTTTTCAGCTCGCGTGAATAGTCTGCCGCACTTAGGAAAATAGCTGCATAGTTACCAAGGAAGACCATGATGTATGCGAAGAACTCAATCCCCCACGTACCTTCAGCATTAATCCATGAAGTTGAAATTGCTGCACTGTGGTCTTTAACCAGTATGATAAATACAGTCACAACGATACCCATCAGAACGATGGATGCCACTGATTCAACTGCTTTAATACTCTTGAACCCTTTCATTGAAAGCACTATCTGTATAACTAATAGAATAATAAAACCAATAAATACATTGTCGAATGCGCCGCCTGACAGTATTCTGAATACTTCATTTAGCGCCGTACCGCCGATCCAGCTCTGGATACCGTACCAGATAACAGCCGGCACCGCCCGGAGCAGTGAAGAAAGCAATGTTCCTTTCTCACCAAATGAAGCTTTTAAGTGAGCTACGTAAGGAATACCGTATTTGTAACCCGCTCTGTCGTTTAATGCAAAGAGGACAGAAACGATTCCGATTGCAATTAATGCTGCTGCAATAGTCTGCCAAATATTCAATATTGCCATACCTGCAACTACAACACTCGCACCGAGTGTCATATTACCCATGTTGACACCGTCTCCAACCCACAGTGACATGTATCCCGCTGCCCCTAAAGTTCTGTCTTCAGGACCATTCGGTTTAAGAGAATCCGTCTGAGCTGCCGCATCCAGGCCCTCCGGCGGAAGATTGTTATGTTCTTCTGACATATTTACACCTCTGTTATATTCTAAATTTGATTTATTTACATACAGTGTTTAACACCATCATTTATTATATATGTCTAAAAGCCCGATGTCTTTATCCAGTATAGATAATTTTTTGCGTTTTTATCTATTTAATTATCTATATTTTACAGGTTACTCCTTTCTCATTATTTCCAGGATCTTCAGTCCGACCTGGACTGAGAGCATTTCATTCGCATCATCGTAGTCCATCTGGGTGATTTCCTTAATCTTATCAAGGCGGTAGGAAACTGTTTTATAGTGTACGTAAAGTCTGTCTGCAGAACGCGAAACATTTTGCTGGCACTGCAAGTACATTTCCAGCGTCTCAATTAATTGTTCCCTGTTTGTCTTGTTATAATCAAGCAGTCTTCCGAGACTGGCCGGAATAAATTCCTTCAATCTGTTGTTATCGTGTTTGAACTGGTAGAGCAGACGGTAAATGCCAAGCTCTTCAAAACTTAAAATAGGATTGTGCTGGTAAGACATTTCATTTACATCAAGCACTTCCTGCGCTTCTTTGTGACTTTTCGGCAGATCATGCACTGTATCCGCAATGGAGCCGATACCAGTATAAACTTTCGCCTCTCTGACCGTGCTTTCAAATTTGTTAATGACATAGCCGAGCGTTCTTTTAATAGTATCCATCTCTTTTTTCTTATTACTCTGTCCGGAATGCACCGGCCAGATTACAATGACCTGATTAAACCGTTCGCGCACGATAGCATTTTTTAAATAGTAGTCTATATTATTATTTAAAATATTATAATACCGTTCTCTGATTTCGCTCGTTACTTTTTTACTTTTGAATTTCAGTGTAAATACTACAACTGCAGAACGGCTGTTTAAATCAAATTTAATATTATCGGCACGTTCGGCAATATCATCTTCATCTCTGATGTCGCCCGATAACAAATCATCGATAATCTCATTCTTATATTTCTTCTCAACTTCAGAAATCGCAATTTTTTTAGCGAGATTTAAAGACAGCGCTGTCGCCGCATTTTCAATAGCCATAAAATCAAAATCGCTGAAGCCTGAATGAATTGCACTGATCACAAGCATGACTTTTGTCTGGTTGACCGATGTGACCGGTATCATAATCTGCTCGCATTCACGGTCCTGCAGTTTCGGATAAATTACAAAGCGGCGGTAGATTGGGAAAATAGTGTTCTTTGTATTTTTCTCCTCTTGAAACTTATGCGATTCGTAAAACAATTCCACTTCCTTGTCCGTAGTCGCAATGACTTTAAACAGCTCGTTGTAAATTGTGACGGGATTTCCAATCAGTGACTCGAGCGTCTCAATAATCACTTCATCGCTGACATTCTGAATCGACAATTCGGTGAAACGGTGGTGAATTTCTCTGAAGTATTCCAGTTTTTCAACATCCTGATTAAAAATTTTTCGTGTAACTTTATAAATAATATCGATAAACGGAATTGCAGTCGGCAGCGATATAATCGGGATATTCCTCTCCCTGCAGACCTCCCTTACCGGTTTTGGGATACTGTCAAACTCTTTCGGTATCTTAACGACTAGAGCGCTGATTTTTTTATCGGCAAGCTCGTGCATCCAATCCTTCATTTCTTCTTCGTTTAAATCTTTTACCGGGAAGAAACTTGTCAGAATCGACTCACCCCCGTTAAGCCATAACGAAATGTCAGGTGAATCGATTACCGTTATACCTTTTATGTTTTTTGCGAGACTCTGTTTGGTGCCAATATATTCAGCCTCCCGAAATTCGTCGAGAGTCAGTAATTCTTTAACTGTATAATGCATGGTCAAACCTCTTTTTAAATAATTTTATCCTAAGTCGATAAACATTCTAATATCTTCCACCATATACTATAACAGCTTTTGCCCACTTTATACCCAATAATAAGCTCATAGAAAACACATAATTTCTTATCGAAGTTGGATATACTTTTTTACACTAATAGATTTTGTTTAATGCTAGTCAATTCCCTTAAAAATGCTATGATTAAATTATTATAATTAGGAGGGTGTTTTATGAGCAGAAAAGCATTTAACACAAAAACAGTCAGCAGCTCGGGGCCGTATTCGCACGTTACCGACGCTGGAGATTTTCTTTATTTTTCAGGACAGACAGCAAAAAACAGACTGGATGTTACTGAAGATTTAACAGGAGATATTGCTAAACAGACTGAAATTGCCTTCCATAACCTCTTTGACGTTATGGAAGATGCGGGAGTTACAGAAGATCAGGTTGTTAAAGTGAATGTTTACTTAACGACGATGAAAAACTTCGAAGCGATGAATGAAGTATATAAAGAGAAGTTCAGCGCTCCATATCCGTCACGCACGTGTGTCGCAGTACTTGAGTTACCGCTTGGCGCAGAAGTTGAAATTGAAATGATTGTCAAAAAATAAGATAAATAAAGCAGAATCCTGAGTTTCCGGGATTCTGCTTTTTTGTTGAGAATAGGAGTGTGCGGGAGTTAGGATACATATGAGATTTTGTCATACCAACCCTAGGAGTCTGGGATACATATGAGATTCCGTCATACCAATCCTGAGAGTCTGGGATACATATGAGATTCTGTCATGCCAACCCTGGCAGTCTGGGATACATATGAAACTCTATCACATCAACCCCAAGAGTCTCGGATACATATGAGATTGTGTCACATCAACCCCAGCAATTTTTCAGCCATTTCCTTCTCAATCCTCAGCAATATTAGTCTAGAAGCTATTATGATAAAATCAGAGTGAGGAGGCGTGACTATGAAAGTACTGATTTTTGACGGAGACTGCAGTTTCTGCAATTTCTTCGTACGCTTTACGGTGCGCATTAATAAAAATCCTGAACTTCGCATTACCGATTTCAATACTGATTGGGCTAAAGAAAATCATAAGCCGGATGACGATATAGACAGCGTTATTTATATCGCAGAAGACAAAACTTATATATATTCTGATGCTGCACTTCACATGCTCGCGGATGCTAACAGGCTTTTTAAGCCCGTAATTCTTCTAAAACTTATTCCTAAATTTATACGGGATACATCATATAAAGTCATTGCAAAATATCGTAAAAAAATTCCCGTTAAGAATGTCTGCGAACGTCCTTCAAAAAAATTTATCGATATGTATTTAAGTTAATAGGAAAAGTGCCGGCAATGATGACATTACCGGCATTCTTTTTATCTTCTCGTGCCATCGTCAGTTCTCGGTGGCGCACAATTTATCTTCTCGTGCCACCGTCAGTTCTCGGTGGCGCGCAATTCATCTTCTCGTGCCACCGTCAGTTCTCGGTGGCGCGCAATCGCCCGCTTCAATATCACTCTCAAATATTTAAAACATATTCAGCGCCGTGTAAATAACGAGCGGCAGAGTGATTGCGCTGAGCAGCGTGCTCATCATCACAATTTCCGCAGCGTATTCGGGATCACTGCTGTACTGCTGGGCAATAACAGAACTGTTTACAGATGCAGGCATTGCTGTCGTAATCAGTATCGCCTGTGCAACGACACCTTCGACGTTAAAGAGAAGCAGCATCAGCAGTGCCATGGCAGGAATGACTAACAGTTTCACGGCCGTTGCGATAAAGGCAGTAAACCGGAGATGGCGGAATCTGATGCCGGCAATCTGTGTTCCGAGTATGAACAGCACCATACCGATCATCGCGTCTCTTATGTAATCCAGTGATGATATTACCGGCGTCGGCAAACCGATATTGAAGTAGTTAAATATCAGACCTAAAAACAGCCCGTAAAATATTGGCATTTTAAAATAGCCGAGCAGCGCTTTAAATTTCCCTACATTTTCCGCACTCAGGACGAAAATACCGTATGAGTATGCAATAATATTTTGGAATACTACCATCATGACCTGCACACTCATCGCAAATGGATCACTTTTAAATACCAGGTCGTTAACCGGTACGCCGTAATTACCAGCGTTATAAAATAAACTGGAGTTCGTAAATAATACAGTGTGCTGCCCTTTCACTCCAAACACAGCTGCGATAATCCTCGACACGGCATAAGACAGCAGTGCAAAGATAAACAAAAAAATCATTATGTATAACAGCAGACTGAAGTCTATATCCGAACTGTAGAGGTTCATAAATATGAATCCCGGAATAATATAGTTCACCATCAGTTTGCCGAGTGTCGGCCGATCGAGTTGCAATCTCAACTGTGCAACGTAACCGATAAAAACAATAATAGCTATCGGCAGCATTACATTCGTTAAAATAAACAGAAATTCAGTCATTGATGTGTTCTCCCCTTATTTTGATGCAAGCACCTCTTGAAAAGCTTTTAAAAATGAATTTTTGTCTTCCTGCGATAAAGCCTTAGGACCTTTGGTCCGCCCACCGCCTCTTCTGATTACACTGCTCATATGGCGTGTTTCAAGCAGATAATCCATATTCATCTTATTATACTCGAACCCTGTATGATGCAGTACTGTACAGCCCTTCGGCAGAAGCAGCGAGGCTAAGCCGTAGTCCTGTGTTACGATGACATCTCCCGCTTCAGCCAGCTGGACAATTTTATAATCTGCAGCATCGGGACCGGCATCGACATAAATTGTCCGGACATGCGAGTCGAGTTCTTTTGAACTGAAATGAGACAGACTCGATACAAGTACGACTTCTATATTTTCATCTTTAGTTTCTTTAATCACTATATCCTTTACCGGACATGCATCTGCATCAATAATAACTTTCATAAAACATCACTGCCTTTTCATTTAACCTCAATTATAGCAAATATTTTTTATTATTTTCTCTGGAAATCTGTCTTTCTGATTTACTCCTTCTTTACTTTGATAATTTACGATAAAAAATATTCTCAATTTATCTGTTTTGGACAATGTTTTTTTATATAAACCCCCTTATTATAAAGTAGATATTAAAATAAATTAAATATGAAATGGTGTGACATAAAGTATGACTAAGTATTTCAAAAATGTCGATAACTGGCTGGGCGGCCTTCAATGGTTAATGTATATATTTATCAACACAGTTGTTGTGCCGATTACCATGGGCGCAGCTTTTAATTTATCGCAGGCGGAAATTGTGAGTACAATGCAGTTTTCATTTATACTTGGCGGAATTGCATGTCTGTTACAGGTATTTATCGGCCATAGAAGGCCGATTATGGACGGTCCATCCGGACTGTGGTGGGGCGTACTTCTCGCCTTATCTTCACTTGCAGCAGCGCAGGGAATGCCTATTGCAGAAGTGGGCGGCAGTATCGCAACCGGCTTAATTATTACAGGGATTCTTACAGTAATTATCGGTTTAACAGGTTTAGGATATTATTTAGAAAAATTATTTAATCCAAGTGTTATGGGAGTATTCATGCTCTTGTTCGGCGTCTCCCTTTGCATCAGCTTCTTCAAAGGCATGGTCGGTCTGCCATTTGGCGGCGGAGAGGGTCCGACAGAAATTCAAATTGGACCCGCGATTTTATCATTTGTTATTGTCAGCTTAGTTCTTATTTTAACGATTCGCGGTTCCAATAAATTATCACAGTACGCTATGCTGATTGGGATTATTGTCGGCTGGCCAGCTTATCTCTTATTGTTCGGCTCGGATGCACAGCTTACAGGCGGAACAGCAAATTCCCTTGAAATATTCTGGTTCCCGCTCGGTTCGCCAGCATGGAATATTGGAATTATTTTAACCGTTGTTATTACAGGTATGCTTAACTTATCTAAACAGTACGGCTCTATTAAAGGAACAGATCCTCTTTATCCGGATTCACCTTCAACGAGCAAAGATTACAGAAATTCATTTACTATTACCGGTGTTATGACGATTCTTCCAGGATTTCTCGGATTGGTGCCTTATTCTCCATTTGTATCATCAATCGGTTTTATTCAGCAGACTAAAATTTACGAACGTATGCCGTTTATCTTCGGTGCGGCAATGTTCTTTATTATGGGTGTGATTCCTCAATTCGGTTCATTCTTTACGATGATTCCATTAAGCGTCGGTTGTGCAGTATTATTCGTTTCATATGTTCAACTCTTCGGCTCTGCATGGGACTGGTTCAAACTTGTGGAATTCAACAGCCTGAATATTTACCGTGCAGCTATCCCGATGTTTCTCGGGCTTGTACTTATGGCAGTACCCGCTTCAGCATTCGCAAGTCTCCCAGGCTATGTTCAGCCGTTATTATCAAGCGGTCTCTTAATGGGTACGATAATTTCCATCGCAATGGAAAATTTAATGAATTGGGATAAGGTTGGTGCAACTATCTCAAACAATATTGGTAAAAATATTGAAAAAGAAGAACCTGTCAATAAATTATAAGTAAAGCAAAAGCTCTGTCCCAACGGTCAGAGCTTTTCTTTATGTTCGTATTATGATGTATATCTGCTGTTATGGTAAGGTAGATTCATATAATGAAGAAGTGAGGGGTTTGAATATGGACGTAAAATATCCTATCGGTAAATTGCAAGTTCCTGAGACTGTGACTCTTAACGATGTTCAAAAATGGCTGGAAGATATCAGTACTTATACTGAACGTCTCCGCAATGAAGTTGCTTCCCTGACGGATGAGGAGTTAGATAAAACATACCGTGAAGGCAGCTGGACTGTGCGTCAGCTCGTTCATCACATTGCTGATTCACAGCTGAATATGTATCAGCGCCTGAAGCTTGCTTTAACGGACGATAACCCAAAAGTTCCGGAGTTCATTCAAGATGACTGGGCAGAGCTGCCTGATAGTAAACTTCCTGTAGATAGTTCTCTTAAAATACTGGAAGGCATTAATGAACATGTAATGGCGCTTGGAAACAGTTTGACAGAAAAACAGTTAACACGTGTATTCACACATCAGGTTAATGGTGAAATTTCCGTCGGAACTAAAATTGCTAAGCTGTCATGGCATGAAGAGCATCATTTAGCTCATATTAAAATCGCCTTATCAAAATAAATACACACAGCAAGAGCTCCTTTGAAAAAACTTCAAAGGAGCTCTTTTCAGTCGAGTTCAATGATATTCAGTTCAAACAAATAATCGTCGTGGAAACTGATATTAATATAATTTGCACCACTCACTTCAGGCAGATATGCAGGCACCGCTGTAATTTCTACAGTTTCTATAAATCTCCTGCCGTTATAAAAACTGATATAAGCAGGTGATGTAATAACATAATCTTCAGAAGGTGTATATTTCAATGCGCCTGTTACATAATAATCAGCATCTTCAACGAAGTTACCTTTGTCATCGATTCGTTCACCGGTAAATACATCATCCCCTGACAGAAAATCCTGCCCAAACATAATTGTACCCTGCATTCCTTCTTCCACCGGTTTACCGCGTCCGACCAGATCATCAGGAGTAGTATTGACTTCATTACCCGCTGAAGCGTCTTCCCTTCCTTCATTTATCAGCTGAACCGTGTCCTTTTCCGAATCATTGAAACTGACAATAATACGGTCCGCTTCAGGCACCTGTTCTATAATATGCGGTCCATCATGCCCGTAGTTATTTGTTTTAATAAATTCACTGCCGTAAAAATAGGATACGTAAGCAGCAGCCGTTACCGTATAATCCTGCTCCGGGATATATTCCATCGGCTCAGTGCGGGTCATATAAGATCTGGCATCATCTTCACCGCTGTAATTTATCCAGTAACCGCTGAGGAGTTCAGTGTCTTCCATTACATCAACCGGTTCTGCAGCTTCCTCAGCTTCTTCTGTTTCAGATATATTTTCCGTATTCACACTGGCATTCTCATCAGATTCTTCTTCAGATTCAGCATCTTCTTCATCTGCTGTCTCCGTAGTTTCCGTCTCTTCAGTCACAGATTCTTCTGTATCTGCCTCAGAAGTTTCAGGTTCGTCAATCGGCGGTTCGTCCGTATTACTGCACCCTGTCAGAATAAACGCACCTGCCAGCATAAGTATTAACCATCTCATAGCCTCTCCTCCTGCTTGTCCATTCCTCTTAAATTAACTGCGGCTGTATGTAACATTATTAACCTATACCCATATTTTCTAAAAAATAATAAAAGGCTGCCTGAATTTTTCATCAGACAACCTTTTACAATAGAATTTTTACGGATTATTTGACCACAGTCCTGCATTTTTCAGTACAACACGCGGATTTAATTTAAGCTGGGCAACAATCAGTTCAGCAAGATCTTCTGCCTGCATGACTTTTTCAGGATTGCCGTCTGTTAAGTTCAGTTCAACCGCCATATCTGTCGCGACTGTACTTGGCGTTAATGTCGTTACACGGATATTATGCTTACGCACTTCCATCATCAGTGATTCACTCAGGCCAATCACTGCAGCCTTCGATGCAGAATAGGCACTCGTCACCGGACCGCCTTTTTGACCTGCTGTAGAAGATATGTTGATAATATCTCCTGTATTGCGTTCAATCATCTCAGGCAGTACCGCGCGTGTTGTGTAATACACGCCGTTAACATTAACATTGAGAATGTTCGTCCACTCTTCAGGCGTCAGTTCCATGAAGCTGCCAAACTTGGAAATACCGGCGTTATTGAGAAGAATGTCAATTGCACCGAGCTCACCGCGTATTGATTCTACCGCTGAAGTGATTGATTCCATATCTGAAACATCAGCTGCAGCGATTGCTGTTTTAACATCATAGCTTTTAAGCTCTTCCTGAACTTTTTTAAGATTTTCAATCGACCGGCCGACCAGTCCGATATTTACACCCTCTGCTGCCAGAGCAAGAGCCGTTGCACGGCCAATACCGCGGCCTGCTCCTGTAATCAATGCTGTTTTACCGCTTATATTTTGCATATTGAAATCTCCTTTAACTCTTTTATTTCACATATAATTTTATCACGTTCTTCATCTTTAAGATAACTTATGACTTAAAACAATAAGATAAATCATGCAGATGATTAATCTCATAATCAGCTTGAATCTGAGAATCATTTTCCAACCTGTAAGGATTGTACCAGACCGAATCAATGCCGGCATTATGAGCACCGGCAATATCAGAAACAAGACTGTCTCCGACCATCAGTATCTCATTTGGATAAAGATCGGCTCTTTTCATACTTTTTGTAAAGAAACTGATATCCGGTTTTGCATGACCAAGATCATCAGATACAAACAAGTCAGTAAAGTACCGCTTCAGTCCTGATAATTTCAGTCTGTTTTCCTGCATCGTTAATACACCGTTCGAAGCTGCATAAATTTTACAGTCTGCTGATATTTTCCGAAGCATTTCTTCAATACCTGGTTCCATAATGTGCTGCTCCCCGAGTAAATTGCCAAAATGTGCCTTGGCGAGATCGCTGTCAAAATCCATATTCAGCGATTCAGACAGTTCTTTGAATCTTATATTCATTACATCTGCAACGGACAGCACTTCCTCTTTCTGCTGTTTCCATAAACGCTCATCAATTTCTGCGAACGACTCAAAAACACCTTTGTTATATTCGATATTGAGCGTTGAAAAAGTTCCCTTCAGCGCACTCTCACTGCATTTTTTAAAGTTAAATACTGTATCATCGATATCCAAAAAAACCGCTTTATACATATCATCTCTCCCGTAATATTTTTAGTCCTCAACTTACCATCCACAATATCAATAATGATTAACGTGCTCAATACTTTCATTTTTCTCCCGAAGTATTATATTCTTAAGGTAGATTCTAATTAAATGAGGTGCAGTGATGAATATAATTGTTACAAGCCTGTTCGTTGATGATCAGAAGAAAGCATTAAACTTCTACACCAGTATTCTCGGTTTCATTAAGAAACATGACGTACCTGCAGGTAATTTCAGATGGCTTACAGTCGTCTCAAAAGACGATGAGAATGGGACAGAACTCGTCCTGGAACCCAATGACAATATCGCAGCACAAGACTATCAGAACAGCCTGATGCAGCAGGGTATTCCCGCAACGATGTTCGGAACAGATGACATTGATGAAGAATTCAAGCGCTTAAAATCACATGGCGTTGAGTTTACGATGGAACCGAAGGCTGCAGGTGAGATAAAACTCGCAGTATTTAACGATACGTGCGGCAATTTAATTCAGCTGATTGAGCAGTAAAATAGACACTTCCAAAAATTGGAGGTGTCTATTTTTATTTTGGCTCCGTCAATTCATATACTTCATGGAACTTCGAACTTGGCGGATCTATATAGAAATAATAATTTCCTTCAGAATTATTGACGTTAACTACAAACGGCAGTTTCATAGTGACTGACTCCCCTGGATTAATATCTGCGGTCAATTCTTCTTCAATCGCATATTCTTCCATGTAGTTAAAGCCTTCCTGATCTTTTTCCATCAAGGAAATATTTGAATTCTCTTCGAATTTAAATGCTTCTTCCCCATTATTAGTCACAGTGACATCTACAAGAGCCAAATAAAATCCTGTATCTTCTTCAAAACCTATAAGATACTCTTCCATCGACTTTCCTTTAAACTCTCTTGTCAATGTAAAATCATTCACTGTTAATGTGTAAGGCTGATTAATCATAATTGATTCTTCCAGTTCAACTGTATCACCTAGATGGCGATATTCAACATCATCTGAAGTTTCTTCATCAGCTGTGTCACCCTGTTCAAGCTCCTCTTCTGATACGTTGTCTTCCTCATTCTCTGAAGTCGCCTCGCTCGTTTCAGCATTCTCTTCTGTCTCTTGTTCCTTTTTCACTTCATCATTACCGCATGCCGCTATAATAAGAAGTAGAACAATACTAGTAAAGTATAAATATTTCTTCATCAAAATCTCTCCCCTTAGCTTAAAATATATAGTAACTGGTTAATTGTAACATTAGTTCCTTTGCATTTTCAGCTGAAATTTAAAAGTTCCCAAGCAGTGATTATTCGATGGAATGAGACATTTTACTTTGATTATAAAATAAGAAAACACTTCCCATTCCTGGGAAGTGTTTCGAATATATAGATATATTAACGTTTTGAGAACTGTGGAGAACGACGGGCTTTCTTAAGTCCGTATTTGTAACGTTCTTTCATACGTGGGTCACGTGTTAAGAGTCCAGCTCTTTTCAGCGCGCCGCGGTGTTCTGGATCTGCTTCAAGTAAAGCTCTTGCAATACCGTGACGGATTGCCTGTGCCTGACCTGTGAAGCCACCACCGTGAACATTTACCAATACATCGTAGTGACCTTCTGTTTCTGTAACTGCGAATGGCTGGCTTAAATCTAAAATTAAGCTTTCAAATGGGAGATAATCTCTCATGTCGCGTCCGTTAACTGTTACTTTACCTTCACCTGGTACTAAACGTACACGTGCAACTGAGTGCTTACGACGTCCAGTTCCTTGATATTCTACTTTAGCCAAATGTTTTCCCTCCTAGTCCTTAACCACGTAACTCGTAGTTTTCAGGTTGTTGTGCTGCGTGTGGGTGTTCCGCTCCACCGTATACAAATAATTTCTTGCCTTGTTTACGTCCTAATGGATTCTTAGGTAACATTCCTTTGATAGAAGTTTCTAATAATCTCATTGGGTTTTTGTCTCTTAATTCACCAGCTGATACTGATTTGATTCCACCAACATGACCTGAATGTCTGTAGTAGATTTTTTGTGATTCTTTTTTACCTGTTAACACAATCTCACTTGCATTGATTACGATAACGTAGTCACCTGAATCAACGTGAGGTGTGAAAGTTGGTTTATGTTTCCCGCGTAAAATTGTTGCTACTTCTGTAGATAAGCGGCCTAAAGTTTTACCTGCTGCATCTACAACAAACCATTTACGTTCGATGTTTTGCTCATTAGCCATAAACGTTTGACGCATAGTAATTTCCTCCTAAATCTGTTCTCTATTGTCGTTTTAAATTTGTCGTTTTTGTCTTTTTATATTCATAATCCTAATAAGTTTCCGGGGCCTATTAATCATGGATGGATATAAAAATGTACCGTTAATTATTATATAATTTAACCTTCATAAAGTCAATGTTTTCAAGATAATTTCTACAGCTTTTCATACCAAACTTTTTCCAGATAAAGACCTTCTGCCGGTGCGGTTTTAGGAATCACCGTTCTGTCTTTTTTGGCAATCATGTTTAAAGTATCAGGTTTTCTGATACCTCTGCCGCATTCGAGAACATAAGCTGTGATTACCCGCACCATATTATAAAGGAAACCGGTGCCGGTAATCAGAAATTCAAACCCGTCTGCTGTTTCGATAACTTTAAAGTCTTTAATAGTCCGAACTTTATTTTTAATTTCCGCCTTGGCACTGGAAAATGTCGTGAAGTCATGCGTGCCGATAAACGGCTGCATCGCCTCTTCCATCAGCAGAGCATCCAGTTCATACGGGTAATGTGTCTTTAAACCATCGTAAAAAGGGTTCTTAGTGCCTGTGTAGACTTTATAACGGTAAGTCTTCCCCGTCGCATCAAAGCGTGAATGAAAGTCATCAGCAGCGATTTTAACATCATTAATCAATATGTCATCCGGCATCGCTCTGTTTAAAATGAATTTCCATTTTTCAGGCGGCAGATCTATCGGTGTGTCAAAGTGGAAATACTGTTCCAAAGCATGCACACCCGCATCCGTTCTTGATGATGCATGAATCCGGACAAACTCCTTGTGCATCCGTTTCAGCTGTTTTTCCACAGTGCCCTGCACCGTGCGGTAGTCATGTTGATACTGGAATCCACTGAAGTTTCGTCCGTTATATGAAATATTAACTGCCACTCTCATTAGTTTCACTGCCTTACAAATATTAATAATGTACCGAATAAAACAAGCACGATCAGTGCCAGTGTATCCCGTGTTCTCCAGGACAGAAGACGATAGTGTGTCCTGCCTTCTTCGCCCTGATAACCTCTGACTTCCATCGCTATCGCCATTTCTTCCGCTCGTTTAAATGCAGACATAAAAAGAGGTATAAAAATTGGAACGAGTGCATTGATACGCTGTTTTAAATTTCCTGTCATAAAAGTCGATCCGCGCGCACTCTGTGCTTTTATTATTTTTTCTGTCTCATCCATCAGCGTCGGAATGAATCTTAATGAAATCGACATCATCATCGCAATCTCATGCACAGGAACTTTTAAGGCTTTCAGCGGCCTGCACAGCTTTTCAATAGCATCTGTCAGCTCAATCGGACTCGTTGTCAGCGTCATCAGCGTGGTAATGACTACGAGAAGTATCAGCCGGATTGTAATGTAGATACCGGTGATCAGCCCTTCGGACTCGATTGTAAAGAATCCGCCGTCAACCAGCACCGTCCCGCCCTTGGTTAAGAAGATATGCATCAGGAAGGTAAATATCAGCAGAATAAAAATCAATTTTAAACCGTTAAACAGAAATCTGATTGATAAACCTGCAAGTTTTGTCACCGACAAAACGAACAGTATCAGCAGACTATAGCCGACCCAATGATTTGCAAAGAAAACGATAATCATAAACAGAATAACCGAAATAATTTTAGCTCTCGGATCCAGTCTATGGACTATACTGTCTCCCGGAATATATCTGCCGAGCAGCATCGAACTAAGCATTGTTACGCCTCCAGTCCTCATACAGCCGAATAAATTCAGCTGTATTTTTCGGAGTGCCATTCAATGCTATGCCCTTCTCTTTTAAATCCCGGGCCAGCTGAATAACATGAGGTACTTCCAAATCGTACCGTTCCATAAAGTTCTGGTCTGTCAGTATATCAGCTGTTCTGCCTTCGCCTGCAAGCTCTCCCTGTGACATCACCTTTACTTCATCAGTAAATTCGAGCACATCATTCATATCATGTGTAATTAAAATTACTGTAATACCTATTTTTTTATACACATCATAAAACAGCTGCATCGTTTCATCATGGCTTAAAGGATCGAGTCCCGCCGTCGGTTCATCCAGTATTAAGATATTCGGTTCCATCGCAAGTATTCCAGCGATTGCAACTTTCCGCATCTGGCCGCCGGAAAGTTCGAACGGGCTTTTCTCAAGCAGCGATTCATGAACATTGAGAAGTTTAAGGTAATAGCAAGCTTTCTCTCTTGCAGCTTCTTCCGCTATTCCCATATTCATCGGACCAAACATAACATCTTTCAGCACCGTGCTTTCAAACAGCTGATGTTCAGGGAACTGGAATACCATGCCGACCTTCATCTTCGCCTGATGGATAAGCTTCTGCTTAGATTTTTTCGAAAGTATAATGCCGTCTGTTTCCACTGTGCCGGAGCTCGGCAGAATCAAGCCGTTCATCGTTTGAATCAGCGTTGATTTACCGCTCCCTGTATGGCCGATCAACCCGTAGAACTTCCCATTTTCAAAAGTCGTATTTATATTCTTTAATGCATGATATTCAAACGGGGACTTGCGGTGATAAATTACATTTACATCTGTAAATCGAATCGTCATGATAACCGCACCACCAGTTCATCATGAATGACGAATGAACCGTCCAGAAGTGCATTTGAAATTTCCACCGTATACGGTACTTTTAAGCTGCTTCTTTCCAGCATTTCCTTATCCCGGTAAATTTCTTCAACCGTGCCTTCTCCGACAATGCTGCCGTCGTTCATAACGATGACTTTGTCGCTGTGGTCAATTTCCGTTAAATCATGAGTAATATAAAGAATCGTTGTATCCAGCTGTTCGTGCAGGTTCCATAAAATGGACAGCACTTCGTTCCTGCCTGCCGGGTCCAGCATCGAAGTCGCTTCGTCCAAAATGAGGACCTCCGGCTGGAGTGCGAGTGCACCTGCGATAGCAACTCTCTGTTTTTGGCCTCCCGACAGACGGTGGGGTTCATGAGAACGAAATTCAAGCATATTAACGAGACCGAGAGCATGTTCTGTGCGGGCAATCATTTCCTCTCTTTCAAGTCCCAGATTTTCCAGTCCGAAGGCAACGTCATCTTCTACTGTCGCACCGACAAACTGGTTATCCGGATTTTGAAAGACAATTGCAAACTTGCGTCTCAGTCTCTGTTTATTTTTCTCGGTTAAAAGTTCATTGCCGACGTATATTTCACCTTCATAGTCTTCGATAATACCCATGATGATTTTTACCAGCGTACTTTTACCTGAACCATTATGGCCGATAATGGACGTCCATTCGCCTGCATTAAAAGAGATGGAAATATGATCCAGAGCATATGCTTCTTCAGACCGGTATTTAAATGCAATATCTTTTAGTGAAATCATATTTCCACCCCTTTAAGAAATTATGTAAAAAAAGCGCGTACCCTGCAATAAGAGTCGCGCACTGATTATATACTGCAGGATACGTTGAGCTAGACGAATGAGCCCTTCCGGGCTCACCATCATAACACTCACTCTGCTTTTAAAAGTTTACGCTTCTTCAGTTGTAACTGGAGCGCCTTCTACGAATTCGATAATTACAAGTTCAGCTCCGTCACCGCGACGAGCACCAAGTTTCTTAATGCTTGTGTAACCGCCTTGACGGTCTGCGAAACGTGGAGCGATGTCTTCAAATAATTTTTGAAGTGCATAACTTGTTGAACCATCTTCATTGATGATTTCTACGTTACGTACAGTTTGACCGGCACGTCTTTTCGATGCTAAGTCACCGCGTTTACCAAGTGTAACTAAACGGTCTGCAAGTTTACGTAATTCTTTAGCACGGTCTTCAGTAGTAGTGATGCGCTCACTTACTATTAGTGAAGTTGCTAAGTCGCGTAGCATTGCTTTTCTTTGGTCAGATGTACGTCCAAGTTTTCTGTAACCCATTATTTCTCCTCCTTTATGACTAGTCTTCTTTACGTAGACCTAAATCAAGGTCTTCAAGTTTAAATTTAACTTCTTCCAGTGACTTACGTCCCAGATTACGCACTTTCATCATATCAGCTTCTGTTTTATCAGTAAGTTCCTGAACAGAGTTAATACCAGCGCGTTTCAGACAGTTATAAGAACGTACTGATAAGTCAAGTTCTTCAATAGACATTTCAAGTACTTTCTCTTTCTGATCTTCTTCTTTTTCGATCATGATTTCAGCGTTTTGCGCTTCATCTGTAAGACCTACAAAGATGTTTAAATGTTCAGTGAGAATTTTAGCACCCAATGATACTGCTTCCTGAGGAGAGATTGAACCATCAGTCCAAACATCCAGAGTCAGCTTATCGAAGTTTGTACTTTGTCCTACACGTGTATTTTCAACAGTATAATTCGCACGTTCTATCGGTGTATAGATAGAGTCGATTGGAATTACACCAATTGGCATATCAGCTTTATTATTACCGTCTGCAAGAGTATATCCCCGACCGCGATTTGCTGTCATGCGTAATTTTAAGCTTCCGCCTTTAGATACTGTTGCAATCTTAAGGTCTCTGTTTAAAATTTCCACATCGCTGTCGTGAGTAATATCAGCTGCAGTAACTACACCTTCACCGCTAAAATCAATTTCCAAAGTTTTTTCTTCTTCGGAATATATTTTTAAAGCAAGGCTCTTCATGTTGGTAATAATTGTAGTCACGTCTTCAACAACGTTGTCAATTGTCGAAAACTCATGAAGTACATTTTCTATTTCAATCGTCTTAACTGCCGCACCTGGTAATGATGATAACAGAATGCGACGCAAGGAGTTCCCAAGTGTTGTCCCATAACCTCTCTCTAAAGGTTCTACAACAAACTTACCAAACTTAGAATCTTCCGATACCTCTACTGTCTCAATTCTAGGTTTCTCGATTTCGATCATGTGTAACATATCCTCCCTTTAAACGCCGAAAATATTAGAAAATAATATTGTTCCCAACTACTTAAGCGATTTATTATTTTTTATACACGACGGCGTTTAGGCGGACGGCAGCCATTGTGTGGAACTGGAGTTACATCTTTGATAGCTGTAATTTCAAGTCCAGCTGATTGAAGTGCACGGATAGCTGCTTCACGTCCGGCACCAGGACCTTTAACTGTAACTTCTACAGTTTTAAGACCATGTTCCATCGCTGCTTTAGAAGCAGTTTCAGAAGCCATTTGTGCAGCGAAAGGAGTAGATTTCTTAGAACCTTTAAACCCTAATGCACCAGCAGATGACCATGAAAGAGCATTACCGAACTCGTCAGTAATTGTTACGATAGTGTTGTTAAAAGTTGAACGGATGTGTGCCACACCTGCTTCGACATTCTTTTTCACTCTACGTTTACGTGATTGTTGTTTGCGAGCCATTATTTATCCTCCTTTACTTTAGTAACTATTTATTTCTTCTTGTTCGCTACTGTTTTAATTGGACCTTTACGAGTTCTTGCGTTGTTCTTAGTTTTTTGACCGTTAACCGGTAAACCGCGACGGTGACGCATTCCCTTGTAAGAACCGATTTCCATTAGACGTTTAACGTTTAAGTTTGTTTCACGGCGTAAGTCACCTTCGACTTTATACGCATCTACTACTTCACGAATTTTGTTTAATTCATCTTCAGTAAGATCTTTAACTCTAGTATTTTCATCAACTGATGCTTTATCTAAAATTTCGCTAGCGCGCGCTGGTCCAATACCGAAAACATATGTTAAAGAAATTACAACACGTTTGTCACGTGGTACGTCAACTCCTGCAATACGAGCCATATCTTTGCACCTCCAAATTAAATATTAACCTTGTTTTTGCTTGTGTTTAGGGTTTTCACAAATTACCATTACTTTTCCTTTTCTGCGGATAACTTTACATTTTTCACAGATAGGTTTTACTGATGGTCTTACTTTCATGTTTTTTACCTCCTTAGAATATGGAGTCTCTTATTTAAAACGATAAGTGATTCTGCCACGTGTTAAGTCATAAGGTGACATCTCAACTGTTACTTTATCACCAGGAAGTATGCGTATATAGTTCATACGAATTTTACCTGATACATGAGCTAATATCTCATGACCATTTTCTAATTCTACTTTGAACATTGCATTTGGTAAAGTATCAAGCACTGTACCTTCCAGTTCAATTACATCTTGTTTACTCACTTCTTTTCCTCCTTATACAGCATTTCAATTCCTTTATAGAAATTTGCTCTAGGTGACGACTCACTTCGTCTAATAACGACTCTCTCGTATACATATAGACATAGCAACATTCACCTAAATTGCTGCAAGGTGAACATTTCTATAAGCCATTAAGAATTTCATCGACTTCTTCGAAAACTTCTTCTATATCTTTTGAGCCATCTACTGTAGCTAGAACTCCAAGACTTTTATAGAAATCTAAAAGTGGTGCTGTCTGTTTGATGTTGACTTCCAGACGGTTTTGCACTGTTTCCGGATTATCATCTTCGCGCTGGTATAATTTACCGCCGTCTAAGTCACAGATACCCTCTGTCTTAGGCGGATTAAACACGAGGTGGTAAGTCGCACCGCAAGTTTCGCAGATGCGCCGGCCAGTCAGTCTGTTCATCAGTTCTTCTTCAGGCACTTCAACATATATAGTTTTATCGATTTGAGTGCCGAGCTCTGACATGATGCTGTTCAATGCTTCAGCCTGTTCAACGGTTCTAGGGAAACCGTCAAGCAGGAAACCATCTTTTGCATCACTTTGAGAGAGACGCTCTTTTACGATACCAACTGTTACTTCGTCAGGAACAAGTTCTCCCTGATCCATAAACGCCTTGGCCTGTCTTCCGAGATCTGTCTCGTTTTTAATTGCAAGACGGAACATATCTCCTGTGGAAATATGGGGAATCGAGTATTTTTTGATTATTTTCGCAGCTTGAGTACCTTTACCTGCACCAGGCAAACCCATAATAATAATATTCATTATTTTGTTTCCTCCTACTTATCTACGCTTTCTAAATCCGCGGTATTCTCTCTGGTTAGCCTGAGCTTCCAATTGTTTCATCGTTTCAAGGGCGACCCCGATAACGATCAGCAAGCTCGTTCCCCCAATTTGAATTGCCTGCGGCAAGTCCATAAACTTCGTAATTAAGAGTGGTAAAATTGCAATTCCTGCAAGGAACAGAGAACCTACAAATACTAATCTGTATAAAACAGAAGTAATATAGTCCTGTGTATTTTTACCTGGGCGGATACCGGGAATGTAGCTGCCCTGTTTTTTCAGGTTGTCAGCCATTTTCTCAGGATTCACCTGTACAAATGAATAGAAGTAAGCAAATGCGATAATCAGGACAACATAGACAATCATGCCTATCCAGTCAGACGGATCGGCAAAACGGGCTACCGTTTGTGCCCAGTCCGCATCCGGGAAGAATAATGTCAGTGTTTGAGGCATCATCAGAAATGCCATTGCAAAAATTACCGGGATAACCCCTGCCGGGTTAACTTTCAGCGGTAAAAATGTCGATTGCGGCGCCAGCTGTGATCCAGGTGTTCTCTGTCCTTTTGCATATTGCACTGGAATCTTACGAATCGCCTGTAAGATAAACACTGCAAACGCAGTCAGAAGAATAAGGAATATTACAATGCCGGCAATTTGGAGCACTGCCATTGTAGTATCCGCATTACCTGTGAATCTTGACTGATAAAGCTGAATCAATGCACCTGGAAGTGCACCGAGGATACCAGCAAAGATAATGATTGAAATACCATTACCGACACCATGTGCAGTGATCTGCTCACCAAGCCACATAAGAAATGCTGTACCCGTAGTTAAAATTAAAGCAATAAGCAGATAAGATCCGACATTATTGTCATCGATAAGGTTGCCGCCAAACATCTGGTTAAATGCAAATGACATACCGATAGCTTGGATAAATGCTAAAACGATCGTGAAATACCTAGTGAATTGAGCAAGTTTACGTCTTCCGACTTCACCTTGTCTTGCCCATTCAGCAAACTTTGGAACTACATCCATTTGAAGCAGCTGCGTCACAATTGAAGCCGTGATGTACGGCATTATTCCCATCGCAAGGATAGAGAAGTTCATGAGTGCTCCGCCACCAAATGTGTTCATTAAATCTAAAACTCCGCTCCCGGAAGCACCAGTGTCAAATACGCTGGGGTCTACACCGGGAACCGGAATATATGTGCCGATTTTAAAGATAACTAGCATTGCCAAAGTAAACAGTATCTTGTTACGTATTTCTTTAATTTTAAAGAAATTCGATATCGTTCCGATCATTAGATCACCTCATGAGTTCCGCCCTGTTGCTCAATCGCTTCTACAGCTGAACTAGAAAATTTGTGCGCTTTAATCGTCAACTTCTTCTCTAAGTTACCGTTGCCTAAAATCTTAATTCCAGATTTTTCGTTTTTAACAATCCCTGATTCTATTAAAAGTTCAGGCGTTACTTCTGTACCATTGTCAAAACGGTTTAACGCACTAACATTTACAACTGCGTAATCTTTACGGTTGATGTTTGTGAATCCGCGTTTTGGAATACTACGAAAAAGTGGTAATTGACCACCTTCGAAAGTAAGACCAATTTTACCGCCAGAACGTGACTTCTGTCCGTCATGACCGCGACCGGATGTTTTACCGTTACCTGATGACATACCGCGTCCAACTCTGTTACGTTTGTTACGCGCGCCTTCAACTGGTTTAAGTTCGTGTAATTTCATCTTCGCACCTCCTACATTATTTTATCATTAATTCTCTTCGACTGTAACTAAATGACTGACTTTTGCAAGCTGTCCTCTTAACTGAGGAGTATCTTCTTGCTCAACAGTCTGGTGCATTTTTCTAAGGCCTAATGCTCTAACTGTTTCTCTTTGTGTTTCTGGTTTCCCAATAACACTTTTAGTGAGGGTAACTTTCACTTTTGCCATTGCCTATTCCCTCCTTAGTTTAGAATCTCTTCTACAGTTTTATCTCTGAGTTTTGCAACTTCGTTAACATCTTTAAGTTCAGTTAAACCTAACATTGTAGCGCGAACTACGTTAATTGGTGTGTTAGCGCCAAGTGATTTACTTAAGATATCTGTGACACCAGCTAACTCAAGTACGGCACGGACAGGTCCGCCCGCGATAACCCCTGTACCAGGAGCAGCAGGTTTCATTAATACGTTACCTGATGAGAATCGTCCAATTACTTCATGAGGTACAGTACCATTAACGATCGGTACTTCGATTAGATTTTTCTTAGCAGCTTCGATTGCTTTTTTAATAGCTTCCGGAACTTCCTGTGCTTTCCCAGTACCGAAACCTACACGTCCTTTTCTGTCTCCAACTACTACTAAAGCTGAGAAACGGAAACGGCGACCACCTTTAACTACTTTAGCGATACGGTTGATTGTTACAACGCGTTCTTCAAATTCTTGTACTTCTCTTTCTCTTCTTTGAGCCATGAAATATGTCCCTCCTTTATATTAGAAATCAAGTCCGTTTTCACGAGCTGCGTCTGCTAATGCTTTAACGCGTCCATGATATAAATATCCACCACGGTCAAATACTACTTTCTCGATGCCTTTATCTTTTGCACGGTTAGCAATAAGAGTTCCGACTTCTTTAGCAGCTTCTACGTTAGAGCCTGATTCGCCTTTGAATTCAGTGTCTTTAGTAGACGCGCTTGCAAGTGTAATTTGCGCAGTGTCATCAATTAATTGAGCATAGATATGCTTGTTTGAACGGTAAACATTTAAACGTGGTCTTTCAGACGTACCTGAAAGTAAGTTACGCACGCGACCATGTCTCTTTTGACGTACTTTATTCTTGTCAATTTTCGCGATCATTGATGTTCACTCCTCACTTATTTATTATTTACCAGTTTTACCTTCTTTTTGGCGAACGTTTTCACCTTTATAGCGAATACCTTTACCTTTGTATGGCTCTGGCGGACGTACTTGGCGGATTTTAGAAGCTAATGCTCCAACTTCCTCTTTATTAATACCTTCAATTTTAATGTTAGTATTACCGTCAACTGTGATTGAAAGATCTCCAGCTGATTCGAATTCTACCGGGTGTGATAAACCAACGCTGAGCGTTAATTTATTACCTTGCATTTGAGCACGGTAACCAACCCCGATAAGTTCTAATTCTTTAACGAAACCTTTTGATACACCCTCAACCATGTTATTGATAAGTGCACGAGTTGTTCCGTGAACTGTACGGTGTTCTTTAGATTCACTTGGGCGAACTACTTCTAAAGTAGTGTCTTCAAGATTATATGCCATTTCTTCATTAAATGTGTTTACCAGTTCACCTTTAGGGCCTTTTACTGTAATAGTATTGTCCTTAATGTCAACTGTAACATCATTTGGAATGTCAATAAGACGTTTACCTACACGACTCATTACTTTGCACCTCCTGTTTTATTAATTACCAAACGTATGCGAGAACTTCCCCGCCGAGATTTCTTTTACGTGCTTCTTTATCAGTAAGCACACCTTCTGATGTTGAGATAAGAGCAATTCCAAGACCGTTAAGTACTCTCGGTAACTCTTCTCTTTTAGCATAAACACGAAGTCCAGGTTTAGAAATACGTTTCAAACCAGTGATAACGCGTTCGTTTTCGTTGCTGTATTTCATGAATACACGGATGATGCCTTGCTTATCGTCCTCGATGTATTCTACATTTTTTACAAAACCTTCTGTTTTCAAAATTCCAGCGATTTCTTTTTTCATGTTTGAAGCAGGAATCTCTAAAGTTTCATGTCTAACAATGTTCGCATTTCTAATGCGTGTTAGCATATCTGCAATTGGATCTGACACTGTCATTTAAGTTGCCTCCTTTCGATTAATGAATCTTACCAGCTTGCTTTTCTTACACCAGGAATTTGCCCTTTGTAAGCAAGTTCACGGAAACAGATACGGCAAAGCTTGAATTTACGTAGTACTGAGTGTGGTCTTCCACATCTTTCACAGCGAGTATATTCTCTAACTTTGAATTTTTGTTCTTTTTGCTGTTTAGCAATCATTGATTTTTTAGCCACTATATTGCCTCCTTATTACTTACTTTTGGAACGGCATACCGAATTGTGTAAGCAGTTCACGAGCTTCTTCGTCCGTGTTTGCTGTCGTTACAATAACGATATCCATACCGCGCACTTTTGATACTTTATCGTAATCAATTTCCGGGAAGATTAATTGTTCTTTAACACCTAATGTGTAGTTACCGCGGCCATCGAATGCTTTCTTCGAAATACCTCTGAAGTCTCTTACACGTGGTAATGAAACTGAGATAAGTTTGTCCAGGAATTCATACATTCTTTCTCCGCGAAGTGTAACTTTCGCACCGATAGGCATACCTTCACGTAAACGGAATGTAGCGACTGATTTTTTAGCTTTAGTAACAATTGGTTTTTGACCTGTAATAGCACTTAATTCCTCAACTGCTGTGTCGAGTACTTTTGCGTTTTGTACAGCGTCACCGATACCCATGTTTACTACGATTTTATCAATCTTTGGTGCCTGCATTACTGAAGAATAATTAAATTTATTTACGAGTTCTTGTTTAATTGTTTCATTGTATTTATCTTTTAAGCGAGCCATTAATGGGACCTCCTTCCGTTTAAATCTTATTTGATCTCTTTACCTGATTTAACAGCGATTTTCACTTTTTTACCATCTTTGATTTCATGACGGACACGAGTGCGTTCACCTGATTCAGGATCTACATGCATGACGTTGGAAACATGAATCGGAGCTTCTACCTCTAGAATCCCGCCTTCCGGGTTCATTTGAGATGGCTTCTGATGTTTCTTAATTACGTTGACATTTTCGATAACGACACGATTATCTGCAGGAATTGCTTTTAGTACAGTTCCTTTTTTACCTTTGTCCTTACCGCTTATTACAACGACCTGGTCACCTGTTTTTACGTGCATAGTTGTCGCACCTCCTTCGGTTTTGGTTATAGTACTTCTGGTGCTAATGAGATAATCTTCATGAAGTTTCCTTCGCGAAGTTCACGAGCAACTGGTCCGAAAATACGCGTACCTCTTGGACCTTTATCATCAGTATCACGGATGATTACGCATGCGTTCTCATCGAATTTAATATATGAACCATCTTCACGACGGACACCTGTTTTTGTTCTGACGATGACGGCTTTAACAACCTCACCTTTTTTGACAACCCCACCTGGTGTTGCATTCTTAACACTTGCAACGATTACATCACCGATGTTCGCAGTTTTACGGCCTGTTCCGCCTAAAACTTTAATAGTTAGCACTTCACGTGCACCTGAGTTGTCAGCTACCTTCAAACGGCTCTCTGACTGAATCATGCGTGATTCCCTCCTTCTGTTTCAAATATTTTATATAATTACAGATTCTTTAACGATCTCAACTAGACGGAATCGTTTAGTCGCAGATAATGGACGTGTTTCTTCAATTCTTACAATGTCGCCCATTTTCGCAGTGTTATTTTCATCATGTGTTTTATATTTCTTAGAATATTTAACACGTTTTCCGATGATCGGGTGCTTAGTGTAAGTTTCAACAAGTACCGTTACAGTCTTATCCATCTTGTCGGATACGACGCGGCCCTGGTAAACCTTGCGTTCGTTTTTTCTTTCCACGATTTGAACCTCCTCTAATTATTGATTCGCTTGTGCTTCTTCAATCTCTCTCTGGCGAACCGTCGTTTTCATTCTAGCGATAGTCTTTCTAACTTCTTTGATACGAGCAGTGTTTTCTAGCTGACCTGTAGCTAGCTGAAAGCGCAGATTGAAAAGTTCTTCTTTCAATTCTTTAACATTAGATTCAATTTCGGAATTCGTTAAATCACGGATTTCTTTAGCTTTCATTCGTATCACCACCTAATTCTTCACGTTTTACTACTTTCGTTTTTAATGGAAGTTTATGACTTGCAAGACGAAGAGCTTCTTTCGCTACTTCTTCTTCAACACCCGCAACTTCAAACATAACGCGGCCTGGTTTAACAACTGCAATCCAGCCTTCAATTGCACCTTTACCAGAACCCATACGTACTTCTAATGGTTTCTTTGTATATGGCGTGTGCGGGAAGATGTTGATCCATACTTTACCGCCACGTTTCATGTAACGTGTCATTGCAATACGTGCTGCTTCGATTTGTCTTGCAGTAATCCAAGACGTTGTTGTAGCCTGCAGTCCGTATTCGCCAAAGCTTACTTGATTTCCGCCTTTTGAACGTCCTTTAGTGTCTGGACGGTGCTGACGACGGTATTTAACTCTTTTTGGTAATAACATTCCAAATTTCCTCCTTACTATTTATTATTCTTTGTAGGAAGAACTTCTCCACGGTAGATCCATACCTTGACACCTAACTTACCGTAAGTAGTGTCTGCTTCTTCGTGAGCATAATCGATGTCTGCACGAAGTGTATGAAGTGGAACTGTTCCTTCATTGTAACCTTCAGCACGAGCGATGTCGGCACCGCCTAAACGTCCTGATACTTGTGTTCTGATACCTTTAGCGCCTGATTTAATAGCTCTTTGAAGCGCTTGTTTTTGTGCTCTACGGAAAGATACACGGTTTTCTAGCTGACGCGCAATATTTTCTGCTACAAGTTTAGCATCCATATCCACTTTCTTAATTTCAATAACGTTGATATGAACCTTCTTGCCAGTTAAGTTAGTCAGTGCAGTACGGAGTTTGTTAATTTCACTACCGCCTTTACCAATTACCATACCTGGTTTACCTGTGTGCAGTGCAATGTTTACACGGTTTGCTGCACGTTCGATTTCCACTTTGGAAATTGATGCATCTTTAAGATTAGTCTCGATATATTCACGAACTTTTAAGTCTTCGTGTAACAGGCTTGCAAAGTTTTTGTCTGCATACCATTTTGCTTCCCAGTCACGAATGACACCTACACGAAACCCAATTGGATTTATCTTTTGGCCCAAGTTAATTCCCTCCTTATATAATTAAGCGTTCTCTGTCTCTTGGTTTTCTTCAGTTTCAACTTCTGTTTCATTTGCATATTCTTCAACAACTACTGTGATATGGCTCGTACGCTTGTTGATTTTAGTAGCACGGCCCTGAGCACGTGGACGGAATCTTTTCAGCGTTGGACCTTCGTCTGCATAAATTTCTGAAATGTACAGGTTGTCGATATCCATATCGTAGTTGTGTTCTGCGTTAGCAACAGCAGATTTAACTAATTTCTCCACTACCGGTGAAGATCTCTTGTTTGTAAGTTTTAGAATTGAAATCGCTTCTCCAACTTCTTTACCTCTGACAAGGTCAAGAATAAGGCGTACTTTACGCGGAGCGATTCTCACAGTTTTAGCAACAGCTTTCGATTGCATGAGTCTTTCCTCCTTTATCGCATATGGTTAGTTATTTATCTTTTTGTTTTCTGATCGTTTCCGTGACCTCTGAAAGTTCTAGTAGGTGCAAATTCACCCAGTTTGTGGCCAACCATATCTTCTGTGATGTACACAGGTACATGTTTGCGTCCGTCGTATACAGCGATTGTGTGTCCGATGAAATTCGGGAAAACCGTTGAACGGCGTGACCATGTTTTAATTACACTTTTTTTACTACCTTCGTTCTGAGCCTCTACTTTTTTCATGAGGTGATCATCGACGAAAGGTCCTTTTTTAAGACTACGTGCCATGTAGGCGCCTCCTTCCAATAATGCGTGCGGATTTTATCCGCACACTTACATTACTTATTTCTTACGTCCTCTTACTATGAACTTAGTCGAACGGTTTTTGCCTCTGCGAGTTTTCTTACCGAGAGTTGGTTTGCCCCAAGGTGAAACTGGAGATGGCATACCGATTGGCGCTTTACCTTCACCACCACCGTGAGGGTGATCGTTAGGGTTCATTACCGAACCGCGTACTGTAGGGCGTTTACCTTTCCATCTAGAGCGTCCGGCTTTACCAATGTTGATAAGTTCGTGCTGCTCGTTACCAACTTGTCCGATTGTCGCTCTGCATGTAAGGAGAACCATACGTACTTCGCCGGAAGCTAATCTTACCAGCGCGTATTTACCTTCTTTACCTAACAGCTGTGCACCTGTACCTGCTGAACGAGACATCTGTCCGCCGGCACCCGGTTTTAATTCGATATTGTGGATTGTAGTACCAACCGGGATATCAGCTAATGCTAATGCGTTCCCTGTTTTGATATCTGCTTCAGGTCCACTCATGATTACTGCTCCAACTGTCATGCCTTTAGGTGCTAAGATATATCTCTTTTCACCATCTGCATATGATACTAACGCGATGTTAGCTGAACGGTTTGGATCGTATTCAATAGTTTTTACTGTTGCAGGAACCCCGTCTTTATTACGTTTAAAATCAATGACTCTGTATTGACGTTTGTGTCCACCTGCTTGGTGACGTACAGTGATTTTACCCTGGTTATTACGTCCCGCTCTTTTCGGCAGCGGCTGTAATAATGAACGTTCCGGAGTTGTTGAAGTAATTTCAGCAAAGTCCGAACCAGTCATATTACGACGACCATTCGTGGTAGGCTTATATTTCTTAATTGCCATCCTCGTTATACCTCCTTATTGGTATCTATTATTAATTAGAAGATTTCGATTGAACCTTCTTTAAGTTTTACAATCGCTTTTCTTCTTCTGTTTGTGTAGCCTTCGTAACGGCCCATGCGTTTTTTCTTAGGCTTAACATTCATAATGTTTACTTTGTCTACTTTAACGTCGAAAATTTCTTCAATTGCGTGTTTAACTTGAGTTTTGTTCGCTCTCACATCTACATCAAATGTGTATTTGTCTTCTGACATTAAGTCAGCAGAACGCTCAGTGATTACTGGGCGCTTGATAATGTCGCGTGCATCCATTATACAAGTACCTCCTCTGCTTTTTTGATTGCTCCCTCAGTGAAGATCACATGGTTAGCAGAAAGGATATCTAGTACGTTAAGACCAGCTGGAGTCAACACGGTAACACCTGGGATGTTACGCGCTGATTTTTCAACGATTTCGTCTTTATTTTCAAGTACAAGAAGTACTTTCTTAGCCGCACCAAGGTTTTCAAGAACTGTTAAGAATTCTTTAGTTTTTGGCGCTTCCATTTCAAGGTGGTCAATCACTTGTAGTGCTTCTTCATTCACTTTCGCTGAAAGTGCTGAACGAAGTGCAAGTTTCCTCATTTTCTTCGGCATGCTGAAGCTGTATGATCTTGGAGTCGGTCCGAATACAACGCCGCCTCCGCGGAACTGCGGTGCACGGATTGTACCTTGACGTGCGTTACCTGTTCCTTTTTGTTTAAACGGCTTTCTTCCGCCGCCGCGTACAGCTGAGCGGTTTTTTACTGCATGTGTCCCTTGTCTAAGAGATGCACGCTGTAAGTGAACTGCTTCAAACAGTACATGCTGGTTCGGTTCGATTCCGAATACATCCTGGTTTAGTTCGATAGAACTTACTTTAGTTCCTTCTTTTGATAAAACATCGATTGCCATGTGTTTATCCTCCCTTCCTTATTACTTGTTACCTTTTTTAATTGATGATGAAATTTTTACAAAACCTTTTTTAGGTCCTGGTACGTTGCCTTTAATAAGAACAACATTTTTGTCTGCGTCAACACGTACGATTTCTAAGTTTTGCATAGTAATCGTTTTACCACCCATTTGTCCAGGTAATTTTTTACCTTTGAACACTCTTGACGGGCTCGCTGCCATAGCCATGGCACCTGACCCTCTGTGGTAACGTGAACCGTGACTCATTGGTCCGCGGCTGAAATTGTGTCGTTTGATAGAACCCTGGAAACCTTTACCTTTTGAAGTTCCTGTTACGTCTACAAAATCGCCTGCAGCAAATGTATCTACAGTGACTTCTTGACCTACGTCAAATTCCTCTGTGTTTACGTTCTTGAATTCGCGTATGAAGCGCTTAGGAGCAGCACCAGATGCTTTAGCATGGCCTGCCTCTGCTTTGTTGGCATATTTATTACTTCTGCCTTTTGCGTTATAATCGCGTTTGTCATCAAATCCGATTTGAATCGCGTTATATCCGTCTGTTTCTTCAGTTTTCTTTTGAACTACTACGTTTCCTGCAGCTTCAACTACTGTTACAGGGATTAGCTCTCCGTTTTCACCGAAAACTTGAGTCATCCCAATTTTTCTACCTAAGATTCCTTTGGTCATCGAAAGTCGCACCTCCTATAATTTATAACTTGATTTCGATGTCTACGCCTGATGGTAAGTTTAAGCCCATTAGAGCATCAACTGTTTTAGGTGTAGGGTTTAAAATGTCGATAAGACGTTTGTGCGTACGCTGTTCAAACTGTTCACGTGAATCTTTGTATTTGTGCACCGCACGAATAACTGTGTAAATAGTTTTCTCAGTCGGTAACGGAATCGGTCCTGATACATCTGCACCTGAACGTTTTGCCGTTTCAACGATTTTCTCTGCTGATTGATCCAGCACTCTGTGGTCGTACGCTTTTAAACGAATACGAATTTTTTGCTTTGCCATTATTTATACCTCCTTATGGTCGTCATCCTATTAATGGTAGACTATCTCCGCGAAAATTTTCTCGCACATCAGCCATGGCAATGCGGCCGGGTGTGTCAGTAACCTCTCGCTTCATCGATGTGTGATGTGCATTGGATCAGCACTTCACGTATACAGGACACATTGGTGTCCGCTTAAGTCCAACGTTAGATATGATACAGCAAAAGAGTGAGGAAATCAATAGATATCTAAAGATTTCTTCACTCTTTTTAAAGTTTTTTTATTTTCCTATTATATATGCATCAGTTCTGATATTAATTAATGAATATGAAGTATAAAATAAATACTATAAATAAACCGTACATGATTGGATTAATTTCTTTTCTTTTTCCTGCCATAATCATCGTGATCGGATAGAAGATAAATCCGACAGCGATACCGGTCGCAATACTGTAAGTGAGCGGCATCATAAATACAGTCAGGAATGCAGGGACTGCGACTTCAAATCTGCCCCAGCTTATCTTAGATAAATTCGATGCCATTAAAATTCCTACTATTATAAGTGCAGGCGCTGTCACTTCAGAAGTAAATGTCACAATCAGCGGTGAAAAGAATATTGCTGATAAGAATAACAGTCCGGTGACCACCGAAGCAAATCCGCTCCGTGCGCCAGCTGCTACTCCGGCAGTAGACTCTACATATGAAGTAGTTGTAGATGTTCCGAAAATCGCTCCTGTAATCGTGGCAAATGCATCTGCGAGAAGCGCTTTACCAGCCCGCGGGAGTTTGTTGTCTTTAATAAGGTTGGCTTGTGACGCTACTCCTACGAGTGTTCCTGCAGTATCAAAGAAATCCACAAACAGGAATGTCAGCACTACAATTAGAAACTGCACATTAAATATTGTATCAAAGTCCATCAGACCTTCAAACGCCGCACCAAATGTCGGTGCAACACTTGGCACAGAGCCAACAATTGCAGACGGCAGCGGAACAATCCCTGTCATAATACCGAGAAGTGCAGTAGCAATCATACCGATAAAAATTGCAGCTGGCACTTTTTTAGTCATTAGAATAACGGTAATAACGAGTCCTGCAAAAGTCAGCAGCACACCGCCGCTTTGAACATCGCCGAGGCTGATTAATGTCGCATCATCTCCTGCGATAATACCTGAGGACTGAAGTCCAACGAATGTAATAAAGAATCCGATACCGGCACTGACCGCCATTTTCATTTCCATCGGAATGGCATTAATTATGTATTCGCGAAGTCCGGTCAATGTCAGCAGTACGAATATTACTCCGGAGAAGAGAACGCCGGTCAAAGCAGTCTGCCATGGAATACCCATCGTCAGCACAACTGTAAAAGCGAAGAACGCGTTCAGCCCCATGCCCGGTGCTAAAGCGATGGGATACTTCGCAATAACGCCCATAAAAAGACAGCCGACAAAAGCGGCAAGACACGTTGCCACGAAGACGGCATTAATATCCATCTTCATTTCATCGGGTACACCCTCTATACCCTGCAGTGACAAAATTGAAGGGTTTACTGCAAGAATGTAAGCCATCGACAGAAACGTCGTCAGTCCCCCGATAATTTCCTTTTTAAAATTAGTGTCCAGTTCATCGAATCCAAAAAACTTTTTCATAACAAACTCCAATCATATAATGATTATTTAAATTGTATAATCTTCGGATCATCGTAACCGATAAAACGAATCAGCAGTTCCCTTGTATAAGGGAAAAACATTTCGATAATTCTGCCGTAAAAAAGCACAATCAGCACCGTACCAATAAATACCGGTCCGCCAAGTATAAGGCCAAGTACAGCAACTGTAAGCTCCATTAAAAACCGCGCTCTCGCCATTCTTAAATTAAACTTCATGACCAGCACCATCATTAGCGAATCTCTCGGTCCCGCTCCTAAATTCGGTGTCATGTAAAAAGCCGAACCAAAGGCTGCAATAAATACACCCGCTGTAAAAAATAGTGCCTGTGCCGGCCAGGCTTCCGCATCCGGCAGTATCCAGACAAAAAAATCGATGAATGCACCTATCGTTACCAGATTGACGTAAACTCCTCCTTTAGGAAGAGCTTTTAAAATCAGCGAAGTTGCAATAACTATTCCAATGCCGACGATAACCGACCAGCTTCCGAATGTCAGTCCGAGTGATTGCCACAGGCCAAAATGCAGTACATCCCAGGGAGACAGCCCCATAACGAAACCTTTGACCTGCATCGCTACACCGACCGATAATATGATTAAACCCGCAAAGTAAAACAGGCAACGCTTAATAAAGCTGTGCGACAAATTATCACTCCTATGTATAATAAGCATAAATTTTACCAGTTGGATTAAATCTCAAATACAAGTATATTATACACCTTTTTTTATATTAATCCATGCTAAAACCGTACATTTACATTTTTTTTAACGTTAACGTTTGTCTAAAATTTATTGCTTTCTCATCACAATTAGAACTCCACTTTTATGATATGATATTAATTAAGTTTAGGTGGTGGTAAAAATGGATTTGGAAAGCAAATTGCAGGAGTTAAAGTATGAATATGTTCACCTTCAGGGTGATTTGGAAAAAATTGAGTCCACTGGTCATCCAACTGCGAAAATGACTGACCGTCTTCACGACCTCGAACAGCAAATTAAAGAAGTTCGCCAGGCGCTAAAAAATAAGTAATTTCAGGACGTGTATATAATGAAACGAATGATTACCCTGATTATGATCATTCAATTTTTAATCTATTTCGGATTCAGTATGATTATCCCGGTCATTCCCGAACTTGTGAATCAGCTCGGTGTCAATACGATACATATGGGGCTGCTGCTTGCAGTTTATTCACTCGCAAGTTTTCTTTCGGCACCGTTCTTCGGGCGGCTGTCGGATAAAGTCGGCAGACGTCCGCTTCTGCTCGGAGGGCTCGCTGCTTTTGCACTCAGCTTTTTAATTTTCGGTTTATTTATCGATAATTTAACTGTACTGTATATAAGCAGAATTATTGGCGGTGCCGCTTCAGGCGCACTTTATACAGCCACAACGAGCATGGTTGCAGATATTACAACTCGTGAAGAGCGTACAAAATACATGGGCCTTGTCGGTATGTGCATTGGTCTCGGTTTTATTTTCGGCCCGGGAGTCGGGGGAATTCTCGCCGGCATCTCTTTAAGTTTCGCCTACTACATGACGACAATCGTGATTACCGGCGCCTTGATTTTCAGCTTCTTAAAAGTATCCGAAACATATCGTCAGTCGACACAGCAGGCACCGAAGAAAATTACCCTCGCTGCTGATTACTTCACGCAGCCGATTGGCATACTGATGATCGGCACTTTTTTCGTAATGTTTTTCATGAGCGGAATGGAAAGTACTTTCCAGCTGCTCGGTCAGGACCGCATTGATATTACACCGACAGAAATGGGTGTACTGTTTTTCATCGGTGGAATATTCAATGCACTGACTCAAGGAGTGTATATAAGAAAGCTGAAGGACGGCCAGGAGAAAAAAGCAATGGTTGCCGGACAAATTATGGCAGTTATTGCCTTCATCATGCTGCCGTTTATGACCGGACTTGTCTACGCAGGAATTTGTATTGTACTGCTTATGACAGGCAACGCACTCGCAAAAACATTAATGACATCACAGATTACGAAAGAAGCATCCGCCCATGATATGGGACGCGTTACAGCAACGACATATTCTCTCGACAGTCTCGGAAGAATATGCGGACCGCTTATATTTAACGCACTGTTCTTAGTATCTGCCGGCTTGCCGTTTTATTTCGGTGCACTGATGACTGTGCTGTCTACACATTTTATTTTTCAATATTATAGAAAACGAGGGAGAGCCGCATGACCTTACTAACGCTCCTCATGCTTTTAATTTATATCGTTATCAGTGCTGCTACCATTTTAAATATGCGGTCGCGCATTCTTGACGCTGCACGTTATATTTCCGGCGCTGCATTTTTACTGATGACAATTACATTCAGTCTGTCACTGACCAGTCCGGATATTTTTATCGTACTGGCACTTTCTTTATGTATTGTCCTGTCAGTTGAAATTACAGCTTTTAAAGAATCAAAAGGCGACCGCGAAAATTTATTTTTAGTTCATGCCTTTACGCTGACGATGGCGCTTGTACTTATAATAATACTGCTCACGCTGTAAGGAGATGTGTACATGAGACGTGTTATCCTAATCCTGCTGATGTTAATACAGATACTGTTCTTTATAAATTATTCGATTAACGACGGCATTATTTTCTACAATATTTATATCTGGTTCACTCTCGCAGCGCTGGCTATTATTACAGGCATCCGGGCTTTCCGCTCAGAGCCTCATCTGAATGAAAGCCGGAATATGCACTCCTACTTTTCACTCGCGCTGATTATTATCTCGTGTGCGTCCGTGCTGTTTATATTGTATATTGCTATAATGCAGCCTTATTATTTATAAGCGAAAGATCCATCCGGAGTGCCGGATGGATCTTTTTTACTATTATCTTCTTTTAAGTAGTCTGTTCAGCTTCATTTTACTTTTCTGGAACAGCGGAAACATCACTTCCGCCATGGTATACAGAGGACGGTTTGTTACATAATCAAATTCACCAATTTTATCTGATACTTCTGTGCCCCATACTTTTTTAAATTGCCAGAGCCCAAAATGTTCATCCTCTCTATCGGGCTCAACCGATACACCGCCGAAGTCATATGTCACTGCCCCGTGTTCTCTTGCATACTGCATCATATGCCATTGCATGTGATGATTCGGCAGAAACTCCCTGAAATCGTTTGAAGATGCTCCGTAGAGGTAATAAGATTTATGACCGGCCTGGGCATAGAGCGCTCCTGACAGAAGAACCCCGTCCGGATGTGTACGCTGAATTTCATTCATGCCTTCAAGCTGCGCCTGAACTTTTGCCATACGCTTATTTAAGTTTTCAAGCTGATTTTGCTTCTTCTGTTCATCTTTAATTTTTTCCGCTTTCCTGATATCTTTTTCCACCTTGGCAATATCGTTTTCAAGAGCCTGCAAAGCTTCTTCCGGCATCAGTTTTACCATAAACAGTTCCATGTGGCCTTCTGGATTTAAGTTATCATACAGCGATTCAAAATAAGTAATGTCTCTCGTTAAGAAACCATCGCGTTCGCCGGTCTCTTTCATCAGCTTAACAAAGTCAGGCAATTCTTCTCTCGCTGCCTTATACACCGTCGTTCCCGCGCGAAGAGAATTGCGGACTTTCGTGCGGTTGTTGCGCTCGAAACTCTGCAGCAGCAGTTTATCATCAACGCTGATATCCGTTACCATCGTCGTCCGGGGCTGGATAACATCTTTGCTCATTCCGTCTGTAAGACCGTGGTGTTTAAAACCGAGGGATTTCAGGTATTCTATTGTATCTTCATTGCCTTCAGCGGGAATGTCCGGATCTATTTTAATCGTATAGGACTTTTCATCCGCTGCAATTTTCTTGGCCGCTTCGAGCAGTGCACGGACAACTTCTTTGTCCTTGTAATCACAGACGAAACCGCGGGAGGCATAACACATAGTAAAAAATGTTTTCGGCACTTTTTTAAACAGGAGCAGCGCCGCTCCTTCAACTTTGCCGTTCCGTCCGACAGCTATGCGCCTTGAGTACCAGCCTGTTAATTCCTTTGACCCTGCCCATGATGTCAGCTGCAGCAAATCTCCTGACGGATGGGACATAACAAATTCATCGTGCATTTCATCTGTAATATTCAGTAGTTCAACCATAGTTTCTCACCAATCATTTCTCGATTATTTCTGATATAATAAAACCCCAAAGGGAGCGTGCAAAAATGAAACAGATTATTTTAATTTTATTTGCAGCATTTAACATTTACAGCTTAATTAATATTTCAACTTCTTACCAGCATGATGAGCTCATTGCTCTGCTCAGCACAAGGATAATCTTCATGGCAATCTCTATTATACTGTCTGTATTATTCCTCATTGCCGGTGCATCCAAAAGTACTAAAATTATAGCAGTCCTAACGATTCTGACCGGTCTGCTGCATTTTGCTGCCATCCTGCTTATTTACATTTAATTTCTACAATATTGTAGCATATTTTAGTATACAGTTCTTTTGAAATCATCTGGTTTAGGAGTAGATAAATATGAGAGACCTCGGTATATATTTTGGTACATTTGCACCTTGTCATGTCGGACATTTTGAACAAATCGTCAGAGCAAAAAGAGAAAACAGGCATGCCGCTGTAATTATTAGCGGTTACGAAGGTGACCGCGGAGACCGGATCGGCATGAATCTGGCACACCGCACCCGGGCGATGCGTCAGCTGCTCCGGCACGACAGTAACGTCTCGATTCTTGAACTCAATGAAACGGACATTCCCCGTTACCCTGCCGGCTGGCAGCCGTGGCTTGAAATGCTCGAAAACCTGATTAATCAAACTAAAGACGCGCTGGATTTCGATATTGCAAGTGCCACATTTTATATGGGCGAGAAGGAATATATAGAACCGCTTGAAAGTTACTTTAATGAAAAGTGGCCGGAGATTGATATTCATATGACTATGGTGGACAGAAAAATTCTTGGTATCAGCGGGACTGAAATTAGGGAAACACCTATATTAAACTGGGACTACGTTACCCGTCCTTTCCGCCGCTTCTTTGTACAGAACGTCCTTGTTACCGGCGCTCCAAACAGCGGTAAATCAATGCTCATTGAAGATTTGGCCCGGAGATATTCTACGAGCTGTTCCATCGAATATGCTGAAGAATATTTTGAAGACCATCAGCTGAAATCACCCGATCTTGATGCTAAAGATTTTCATGCCATCGGCATCGGTCAGTTCGAACTGAACCGCCGCCATATCCATTCCAATGCAACACGCAAAATATTTTTCGCCGATACCGATGTCCTGTACTCAAAAGTACATAATATGCTCGCTGCTCACGACGAGCAGGATTACGTCAATCAGATTTTTGAACATTATATTCATCTGCAGACATGGAGTCTGATTCTGATTATGCCGCCGCCAGAAGACTCATCAGATTACGACCGTAAATTTTACAGTCTGCTTCTCGAACAGCTGGAACATTATAATTTAATGAATCATGCGGTCATTTTAAATGATACATATCTTGAGAATTACAACCGTGCTCATGCGCTGATCGATGAAATTTTAGAAAAAGGAAAAGATAACTGAATTTAATGATTTTTCTGTTATAATGTAATTTACTATTCGTTTATACAGGAGGAATCGCTATGCAAGAAGAACTGCTGCTAACACCGGGACCAACTCCGGTGGCCCGACGCACGTATCAAGCAATGTCCCAGGGTATTTTCGGTCACAGAACAAGCCGCTTCAAAGAAATGTCAGCCGGCATTCAGGAAAAACTGAAACCTTTATTTGGTACAGATAATCCCGTTGCTATATTGACTTCATCAGGCACCAGCGCACTTGAAGCTGCTATGGTTAACCTTGTTGATGACGGCGATACAGTTGTTTTAATTGTCAGCGGCGTATTCGGCGGCAAGTTTGCCGATATTGCCGGACGCTATAACTTTAATGTTCATATCTATGATGTGAAATGGGGAGAAGCGGCTGATCCAAAAGCTTTTAAAGAATATCTTAACGGACTCGATAATGTTACTGCAGTATTTACTCAGGCATGCGAGACTTCCACGTCGGTTCTGCATCCGCTGTCTGAACTGGCTGATGTCGTTCACAATTATAATGAAGAAACGCTGTTTATCGTAGATGCGGTCAGTGCCCTCGGCGGCGCAGATATGAATATGCAGCGAGATAAAATCGACTGCATCGTGTCGGGCAGCCAAAAAGCGCTGATGCTTCCTCCGGGACTTGCATTTGTTGCGCTGAACGACAGAGCTGTAAAAAAAGTAAATAACTCTCGTCATGGCCGCTACTATCTGGATTTAAAAATGTATTTTAAGTCTCTCGAAGTTGATTACACACCGCAGACACCTGCAGTCACTCTGTACCAGGGGCTCGAGGATGTTCTCGATATGATACACGAAGAAACAATTGAAGAAGTATTTGTACGCCATAAAAAAATGCAGAAAATGCTCCGCCGCGGCATTGAAGCGCTGGAGCTGGAACTTTTCGTCAAAGAAGAAGCGGCTTCGCCGACAGTAACAGCCGTCACCTCGACACCTGAAGAGATTTCGCATATTAAAGACACGCTTGAAAAGGATTATCATATTTCGGTAGCAGGCGGTCAGAAAGACCTCGCCGGAAAAATTATCCGTATCGGCCACATGGGCTTTATGTTCCCGAAAGATATGCTCGCTATATTAAGTGCCCTTGAAGATATTCTAAGCAGACTGCGCAGCAAAAACTACTACGGCAAAGCATTAACTGCCGCCCAGGAGAGTTTATATGACCAAGCATAACGTAATCGTACTGGACCCTGTCAGCCAGGATGGGATACAGGCACTTATTGATAATGATAACTTCAGAGTTACACGTCAGGAAGGCTTATCGGAAGCGCAGATTATCGATATCATCCATGATTTTGATGCAGCAATAGTCCGAAGCCAGACTAAAATTACAGAACGCATTATCCAGCATGCGAAGAAACTTAAGATGATTGCACGTGCAGGCGTAGGCGTTGATAACATCGATATTGATGCAGCCACCAAACATGGTGTAATCGTCGTCAACGCTCCTGAAGGCAATACTATTTCAGCCACTGAACATACGCTCGCTATGATGCTGTCGATGGCACGCGATATTCCTGAAGCATATAAAGAGCTGACAGATGGTACATGGAACCGTGGCGCTCATAAAGGAGTGGAGCTTTACGGCAAAACTCTCGGTATTATCGGCGCAGGAAAAATCGGCTTCGGCGTTGCGAGACGTGCCAAAAGTTTCGGTATGAAAATTGCAGCATTTGATCCGTACCTATCTGATGAAAAAGCCCGTGACAACGAAATCCTTAAAATGGAAGTTGATGAACTGGCAGCTGCAGCAGATTTTATCACTGTACATACACCGCTGACACCTCAGACCAAAGGTATTGTCGGTGCAGACTTCTTCAGCAAATGTAAGAAGAGTGGTGTCTACCTTATTAATGTGGCACGCGGAGGGATTATCGATGAGGATGATTTACTTGAAGCACTTGATGCAGGCATTGTAAAAGGTGCCGCACTCGATGTATTTGTTACCGAGCCGCCGGAAAACACTGCACTCCTGACACATCGCCGCACTGTGGTAACACCGCATCTCGGAGCTTCTACAGCTGAAGCTCAGGAAAAAGTTGCCGTCAGCGTATCGAAGGAAATTATCGAGTACTTTGAAGATAATAAAATCACTCACGCCGTGAATGCACCGCGAGTCAGCAGTTCTGTCACAGAAGAATTGAAACCTTATATGTCTATCGTGAAACATTTGGGACAGTTCGGCATTCAGCTCCTCGACAATCCGCCGCAGGAGATTAAAATCAAATATCATGGAGATATCGCGGTAGATGATACGAGTATTCTGACACGTACTTTCGTGACTAACATGCTAAAACCCCATTTCGGCGACGAAGTGAATATTATTAACGCTCTGTACTACTTAAATGAGCGGGATGTAACTTACAAGGTTGAGAAGAAAGCAAAAGCGGACGGCTACACAAACTATCTGGAAGTTGAACTTATCAACGATAACGAACACGTTACTCTCGGCGCCTCGACTATCCCAGGCTACGGAGAACGTCTCGTAAAAATTAACGAATATCCTATCGACTTTAAACCGGAAGAAAATATACTCATTATAGAGCACACGGACCGCCCCGGTATTATCGGAGAACTTGGGGCACTACTTGGCGAAGATTCAGTGAATATCGCTTCTATGCAGCTGGCCCGGCTGTCTAAAGAGGGCGACGCCATGGTTCTGTTTATATTGGATAACCAGGTCCTGGAAGCAACTTATGAAAAAATAAAAGAAATACCAAACATCCATAAAGTCCACACGATTAAGCTCGGATAAAAAAGAGACTGGAATAAAAGTTTTGAAACAATAAGAGAAATGGCTTGGAAATCTTAAGTTTAAGATTTCCAAGCCTATTTTTATAGAATAAAATATATTAAAAACCGATCGCCGGACAAGTCTACTATCATGAGAGTAAATGCCCGGTCCTTAGGTTTGCGTGACAGGGTTTCATGTGTATCCGAGCTTCTTGGGGGTGGCATGACGGGGTTTCATGTGTACCCCAGCTACTCAGGGTTGGTATGAAGGAAGCTCATATGTACTCCAGCTCTCCAGGGTTGGCATGACAGAAGCTCATGTGTACCCCAGCTACTCAGGGTTGGTATGACAGAAGCTCATGTGTATCCCAGCTCCTTCGGGTTGGCATGAAGGAATCTCATATGTATCCCAGCTCCTTGGGGTTGGCATGACAGAAGCTCATGTGTATCCCAGCTCTCCAGGGTTGGCATGAAGGAAGCTCATATGTATCCCAGCTCCTCAGGGCTGGCATGACAGAAGCTCATATGTATCCCAGCTCCTCAGGGTTGGCATGAAGGAAGCTCATGTGTATCCCAGCTCTCCAGGGTTGGCATGAAGGAAGCTCATGTGTACCCCAGCTCCTCAGGGCTGGCATGAAGGAAGCTCATGTGTACCCCAGCCCAGCTTCTTTTTATTTAATCAGTCGTTCCACAGCATCGGGAACATCCAGCACATCTTTCAGCATCTGCTGTTCCGGTACATTCAACTCTTCAAAGGTACCGATAATATCACGTCCTGTAAGTCCTGTCAGCGTTGCAATAAATACAGCTCCGATTTTATCGGCGCAGTAAAAGTCCGCTACGGAGTCACCTACGATAAAAATTTGTTCATCGCTCTTGTTTTTTCCATCAACAGCTGCTTCAAACAGTGCATCGTTCTGCACATACAGACTCCATAAGTAGCTGAAAGGGTGCGGCTTTGTCAGCGCATGACCGGCAGTACTTCTATCTTCCGCTTCCATCACTTCACTTGCAGTTGAAATACGGCGTTCATCGAATACTGCCAGCAGGCCGCCTTCTTCAAACGGCAGAAGCGTTTCCTGTCTTGGCCTTCCTGTGGCAACACCCACTGTGTAACCTTTTGCTTTCAGTCCATCGAGCATTTCTTTAATCAAGGACGGTTCAACAATCCACTCTTCATCGTAAATAAATCCCGGTTTCTGCAGTTCTTCAGCAGGTTTGCCGGTGTCCGCTTCAACAAGCTCACTGCCTAAATACCATTCCTGATATTTAAAGTGTCCCTGCTCCCATATCGGACCGTACATACTGAAGTCTTTCGGATCTTTCAAATTCTGAAGTGTTCCGGCATAGTTCATTAAAGCACTGTAAATTTCATCTTTAGTGAAATTTTCCCGGGAAATAAATTCAAGCACTGCTTCCGGATTTACAGATACTTCTCCGAGCATATCTCCGACTTCATTTAAATTCGTCACGTTGACATCAGCCAGATTTAAGTTTTCCTGTTTCAATATATCTATGTACATAATTGCAAAGGTAATAAACAGCATATCCCAGTTTGAATTCAGTCCTGCTTCCTTAAAGCGTTTCAGCACCTGATCATCAGCAAAAATCGTTCTCCGGATATCTTTAATTTCGCCCTCTGTATAATCCGTTACGAATTTTCGGCCATCTAAATTTAAATAACGCGGACTGTACAGCAATTCCTCAACTGTCAGTGCAGAAACATCAAAACATCTTTCTTCACTTAAAAATACACCGTCAACATCAAACAGAATCGTTGTCATGATAACACTCCAGTAATTTTTTATGTATTTTCAGTTTCTCACACCGCCTTACTATTGTCGACTATTTATACAAATTTTCTGGCAACTTGAACTTTTAAGTCATAAATGATTTTTATGTTTTAAATTTCACCTTTTTGTAATATGATAAACAGTAGATTATAAATTTATCGCATAGTTCAATAAGGAAAAGTAAAGTTTGTAAATTAAATATTATATGGAGGACTCTTTATGTCTCTTAGTCCAATGGAAGTTATCTTCATGTTCCTCGGTGGACTCGGTATCTTCTTGTACGGTATCAAACAGATGGGCGACGGCCTGCAGGCAGCTGCCGGCGATCGTTTGCGGGATATTTTAAACCGTATGACATCGAACCCTGTCAGAGGAGTGCTTGCAGGTATCATTGTTACCGTCTTAATTCAAAGCAGCTCTGGCGCTACTGCCATTACTATCGGTTTAGTGAGTGCAGGGTTCCTGACGCTCAGACAAGCCATCGGCGTTATTTTAGGTGCCAATATCGGTACGACAGTTACGGCATTTATTATCGGACTCGATATTGGTGCATATTCTCTGCCGATTCTCGCTGTAGGTTCATTTATGCTGTTTTTCTTTAAAGGCAATCAGATTATTAACATAGGGAGAATCCTCTTCGGATTCGGGGCCCTTTTTTACGGTCTTGAGTTAATGGGCGACGGCGTTGGACCGCTTGCCGATCTCGCATATTTCCAGGATCTGATGCTGACCATGAGTGATAATTCACTTCTCGGTCTCGCTGTAGGTATTATCTTGACTGTCATTGTCCAAAGTTCGAGTGCCACAATTGCCATACTTCAGAATTTCTATGCTAATGATATGGTTGATTTGCAGGCTGCTTTGCCAATCCTGCTCGGAGACAACATCGGTACGACAATCACTGCTGTATTAGCAGCTCTCGCCGGCTCAATTGCCGCTAAACGTGCTGCTCTGGTCCACGTTACATTTAATATCATCGGTGCAGTAATCTTTATGATACTGATGCCGCTGTTCATAATATATGTTGGATATCTCGAAGACTTCCTGAGCCTGAACAAACCGATGACTATCGCTTTCGCACATGGCTCATACAATATAATTAATACATTAATTCATCTGCCGTTTGTCGGCGCTCTCGCCTGGCTGGTTGTTAAAATAATTCCGGGACGTGATTTTTCTGAAGACTTCACACCTCAGCATTTAGATCCGCTGTTATTAAAACAGTCCCCGAGCATTGCTATACAGGGAGCACAAAGCGAGGTTAAGAATCTTGGACAGCTGGTCCTCAGCACTTTGCAGGATGCACGCCAGTACAGTGACAAACAGGATGATAAGCTCTTCAAACAGATTGAAGATAAAGTTAACGTTGCAGCAACACTGCAGGATGCAACACGCAGCTACCTGCTCGATGCATCGAAATACGAAGTTTCACAGGAAGATACTGAACGTGTCAGTACCTTGCTGGAAGTATCTCGTATACTGCTTAAAGTAAGTTCACAAGCTAAAAACCTGGCGGATCAGTATCATACTAAGTATGAAAATAATATCGAACTGTCAGACGATGCTAAAGAAGGTCTGGAAGACCTATACAGACATGTTTACGAATCATTCACAATGGCTCTTGAGACGCTTGATGTTTACAATCCTCAAGCACTGGAGCAAGTTATCAGATTGAGCCAGAAATCTCACAGAATCGAAAACAAACTTCGTAAAGAACATATCAAACGTCTTTCGAGAGGTGAATGTTCAACGGATGGCGGTTCTCTCTATGTTGAGCTAATCAGTAATTTAGAACGTATCGGCTATAACGCAAGAAACATTACAGAAACAAACTTAAATAACGTTACGGAAGAGCTGCACGATGACTTTACTGTATACGATTGATAAAAAAGGAACCGGGATTAATTTCCCGATTCCTTTTTTTATTTTAATATTTATCCATGTAAGATTTAAGTTCCCATTCCGAAACGGCTGAACGATAATCTTCCCACTCGAGCATTTTGTGTTCGTAAAATGCTTTATAAATATGACTGCCGAGCGCTTCTTTTGCAAGATTGCTGTCACGAAGCGCTTTTAAGGCATTGTAAAGCGTCGAAGGCAAATCTTCTACGCCGTTTTCAAGGCGTTCTTCTCTGGTCAGTTCATAAAGGTTTAAGTCTATGGATTCTTGAAGCTCCAGCTTATTTTTAATGCCATCCAGTCCCGCCTTTAAAATGACTGCGAGTGCCAGATACGGATTCGCTGATGGATCGACAGAACGGACTTCTACACGTGTTGATAATCCGCGTGAAGAAGGGATTCTCATCAATGGCGAGCGGTTCTTTTTACTCCATGCGATGTAGCTTGGCGCCTCGTAACCCGGCACCAGGCGTTTATAAGAGTTCACAAGCGGATTCGTTACCGCAGTAAAGCCTCTTACGTGCTTCAGTACACCTGCCATAAAGTATTTCATATCTTCGCTTAAGCCATCTTCTGCAGACTCATCAAAGAATGCATTCTCTTTTCCTTTAAAAAGCGACACGTTAAAATGCATGCCATTGCCGTTAATTCCAAACAGCGGTTTCGGCATAAATGTTGCATGCAGATTATGCTTTCTTGCGACCGTTTTTACAACGAGTTTAAATGTCTGGATATTATCACATGCTGTGACAGCATCCGCATATTTAAAATCAATTTCGTGCTGTCCTTCAGCTACTTCATGGTGGGACGCTTCGATATCAAAGCCCATATCCTCCAGTTCAATAACGATATCCCGGCGGCAGTTCTCTCCCGAGTCCGTAGGTGCTAAATCGAAATAGCCGCCCTGATCATTTAAGACAGTCGTCGGTTTGCCCTGCTCATCCAGTTTAAAAAGAAAGAACTCCGGTTCAGGTCCGAGATTGAATGATGTATAACCGAGCGCTTCCATTTCTTTTAAAACAGTTTTTAAATTAGTCCGAGGATCGCCTTCAAATGGTGTCCCGTCTATTTTGTAAACGTCACATATCAGCCGTGCTACTTTGTCACCCCGCGATGTTGTCCAGGGAAATACCGTCCATGTGTTTAAATCCGGAACCAGATACATATCTGATTCTTCGATGCGCGTAAACCCTTCGATTGAGGATCCGTCAAACATCATTTGTCCGTCAAGAGCTTTATCGAGCTGGCTGAAAGGCACTTCCACATTTTTAATCGTTCCGAGAATATCTGAGAACTGCAGCCGGATAAACCTTACATTCTCTTCTTGTGCAATACTGATAATTTTTTCTCTGGTTAAACTTTCCATACCCCACGCCCTTATCTGATTTTGATGTTATTCATGCTGAAAACTCATGAGAAAATATTACCATACCCATTTTTCATGCGCAATCAGCAATTAATTATATTAAAAAAGATGCAAACCCGATATTGAGTTTACATCTTCTCTCTGTTTTAAAAGACACTGATTATATTCATAATAAAGACGAATAAAATTATTGCGGGAAGAATAAATCTGAGCAGGAAGATCCAGGCTTTAAAAACAGTGTATGAACTACTCTCTTTTGTAACGTTCAGCTGTTCCATAGCAACTCTTCTGTCTAAAATATAACCGATAAAAATTGATGAGAACAAAGCCCCTGCCGGCAGGAGTATATTCGATACAAGGAAGTCCACGTTGTCAAATATCGTTCCCGCAAAGAATTGAACGTCATTCAGCACCCCTTCTGACAACGCAGACGGAATACCGATAGCAAAAACGATAACAGCGTAAATGTAAGTTACTTTTTTACGTTTCGACTGATCGCCTTTAACCGTATTGGCAACGTTAATTTCAATCATAGAGAACGAAGATGTTAATGTCGCAAATAAGAATGCGAGCAGGAACATCAGATAGAAAATAATACCGAACGGTATCGCATTAAATATTTCAGGCAGGACGATAAATACCAGACCCGGCCCTTCGACACTCTGCATGCCGAACGAAGCAATCGCCGGAAAAATCGCAAGTCCCACCATTACAGAAACTGCGATATTCATGAGTACTATATAAGAGGCCGACTTAGGCAGATTCTGATCAGCTTTTAAGTACGATGCATAAGTTATCATCTGTGTAATCCCCACACTGAGCGCAAAGAACGACTGTCCGAGCGCAAACATTATTCCATTGGCACTGAGTTCACTGAAGTCCGGGAGCAGGAAGTATTTAACTCCTTCAAATGCATTTGGCAGCGAGAGCGAGCGGATAATAATGAACAAGAACAAGATGAACAGCATCGGCATCATAATTTTAGATGCGCGTTCAAGTCCTTTTTGTATCCCCTGGGCCACGACAAACGCAGTGATAAAAATAAAAATACCCTGAGCAGCAATTACATATACCGGATTGGTAATAACATCCCCAAGCAGCACTGTATAATCATTGACAGTATACAAATTCAAAAGATCCATCAAAGCAATGAGCAGATAAATTAAGATCCAGCCGCCGATAACACTGTAGAACGACAGCAGCAGCATCGTTCCAAAGTGTCCGATCCAGCCGAAAATTCTTAAACTTTTTTTACCGCTTAAGTATTCGAAACCATCAATCGGATTTCTTCCTGAGGCACGGCCGATAACAAACTCACTGATTAAGAGCGGCAGGCCAATAAGTATAGTAAATAGCAGGAAAACGAACAGAAACGCACCGCCACCGTGTTCAGCAGTCATATAAGGGAAACGCCAGACGGCGCCGAGACCTATTGCAGAGCCTGCTGCCGCCAATATAAAACCTAATTTTGAGTTCCAATTATTTTCGGACAAAATATTACCTCTTTTCCATCATCAATGTTCGTATTTTACCACACTAAAGAGAGTTTTTATATACAAAAAAACCGGGAGAGGCTGATGTGCACCCCTAAAGTTGAACTCCAAATTCAACTTTAGGGGTGCTTTGTTATGTCTAAAAGATATTCAATAGAATTAAAGATAAAAATAGTTAATGAGTATTTGACGGGTGACGATGGCTTTAACTTATTAGAGGGTAAATATAATATAGAGCGTAGCTTAATCAGAACGTGGGTCGAGCAGTTTAAAGATAAAGGTGTTCAGGGACTGACGGCTGGGATGACGAAATCTATCTACTCTAAATCGTTTAAGTTAACAGTACTACAACACCGCTTAGACCATCAGTTATCCTACCGAGAAACGGCTAAAATCTTTAATATCCCGAATTTCTCTCTCATTGCACAGTGGCAGAGTAAATATAATCAATATGGTATTCTAGGTTTAGAAAACAAACCGAAAGGCAGGCCCTCTAAATCGATGAAGAAGCAGCCATCTAAACAGAAACGAAATAAATCAGAGACTTTGAATGAAACCGAACGTGAAGAACTGGAACGTTTAAGAGTAGAAAACCGTAAACTTGAGGTGGCCATTGCGCTAGAAAAAAAGTTACAATCCTTAGCTCGAGACAAACGAACAAAGAAATAGTCAGAGCGATGATAGAGTTAAGGGAAACAGGTCTCTATATGCTTAAAGAGTTACTTGAGGCCGCGCAAATCGCTAAAAGTGTATTTAAGTATTGGAATGACCGTTTACCTGAAGAAAATAATAAAGATACTGAGCTCGTCCAAGCCATCAAGGATATTGTGACTGAAAGTCACCGCAGATACGGTTATCGTCGGGTCTGCTTGGCGTTGAAAAAAAGAGGTATCATTGTAAATCACAAGAAAGTACTACGCTTGATGCGGCAGTATCAATTGCTTTGCGTAAAGTTTAAACATAGAAATCGTCAATATAAATCCTATAAAGGAACAGTCGGTAAAATTGCTAAAAACAAACTGTCTCGCCGATTTAAAACCGATCGCCCGTATCAAAAAGTGTTGACCGACGTGACTCAATTCAATATTTCAGCATCAGGAGAAAAACTTTACTTGTCACCGTTTATGGATGTTTTCAGTGGAGAAATACTGTCTTATAGAATCAGTCCGGCACCGACGCTCGATATCGCTGTAAAACCTTTAGAGGAATTGATTGAACAAAGACCAGAATTAGACTATCGAATGACCGTCCATTCGGACCAGGGTTGGCACTACCAGCATAAAAAATGGGTGAGACATCTTAAAAGAAATAAAACATTTCAAAGTATGTCTCGAAAAGGAAACTGCTTAGATAATTCTCCAATGGAGAACTTCTTTGGGCTGCTTAAACAGGAAATGTTTTATGGACAACAGTTCATAACATATACAGAGCTTGAATCTGCGATTCATCAATATATTGATTTCTATAATAATGATAGAATTAAAACAAAATTAAAAGGCATGTCTCCTGTAAATTACAGGAAACATACCTTTAATAAAATCGCTTAATCAAAAAGTTCAACTTTTTGGGTTCACTACAGGCGTTTCTCCCGGTTTTTCGGTATTTTCTATAACTTTAGTTAGGATTATCTTCTAATTCAGGTATAGATTTCTCTAAATACTGACGGTCCTTATTCGCATTAAAGTGATCGGCTTTTTCCATCTTAACGTCAGTCACATAGTCAGGCATTTCTACGAAACTTTCATAAATACCTTTCTCCACCAGGAAGTTTCCTTCCGGGAACTGAACACCGATGTTTCCGTCTTTAATTGCTGCATACTTAACGAATCCCTGGAAGACTCCGTTCTTATTGTATAGAACGACTGCTTCCCCGTCTTCGAGACCTTCTCGTCGTGCATCGTTTTCACTGACGAGTACATCGTAGCGCCCCATGTGGTTAAAGGCATCCTGATCTCCATAAATCATCGCGTTAAACTGCTTGCCGCGTCTCATCAGAAGTTTGAATTCTCCAGCTTTCTTATTGTTGTCAGGAATATCCATCGTAATCAGGTTCGCTCTTCCATCCGGTGTCGGACATACCCCGCCTTCACACAGCCATGCTCCGCCGTACTGATAAACGTCACCAGCTTTCTTCAGGTGCTGAACACCGTCATACTGAGGATTCGCTTTGGCAATCTCGTCGCGGATTTCCTGTCCTGACTGGAAATCGATTAAGTGAGACTCTTCAGGCTTAACACGTTTCGCAAGGTCGACGTAAATCTTCCATTCACTGCGTGCTTCGGCAATGCGGTTGCGGTTCCCTTCAATCTCAGGAGAGAAGTAAATCATACGTTCTGTCGATGTTGACAATCCTCCGCCATCCTGCTCATAACGTGTTTTCGCAGGCAGCACTACAACTGTTTCTTTTGCATCGAGCAGGGTTGATGTATTTAAAATAATATCCTGGTGAACACGGATGTCGAGATTTTGCAAAGCTTCTCTTACAAAGTCCGGATCCGGCATCGTTTCCAGGAAGTTACCGCCCGACATATAGTAAAGCTTAAGCTTTCTTTCATTGTCGTCCGGCAGCATTGCGTTCTCAATCGTTACACCAACAGTATCTCCAGGCCACTGAGGAAGTTTGAAATTCCACAGTTCTTCGATGCGCGGACGGTTTTCATCGTTATAATCCCCGCCCGGCAGTGAAAACGGATCTGCTCCCATTTCACCTGAGCCCTGCACTGATGAGTGTCCGCGTAATGGCATAAGACCTTTGTTTTTACCGCCCAGCCAGCCCCGTAATAAAGCTAGGTTCGATACTTGTGAAATATTATCTGTCGCGTGTTTGTGCATTGTTAAACCAAGTGCCCAGACCATAACGCCTGTTTTCGCTTTAGCAAGACTGTTTGATAATTCGATAATTTGTTCTTTATCGATACCTGAAGACTGGACAATCTCATCCCAGCTCTGCGACTGAACGTTTTCTTTAAGATCGTCATAGTTGTTAACGTGTTCATTAACAAACTCGTGATTAATGGCCGAACCTTCATTTTGTTCTTCAAGATCGAACCAGTGTTTCATTACACCGTGCATGAGCGCGATATCCCCGCCGATGTTTACTTCATAGAATTCATCTGCTATTTCAGTACCGAACAGTGCTGATTCAACAACTGAAGGCACCCAGTAATTCTCCATAGCAGGCTCCCTGTAAGGATTTATAACGATAATTTTCGTACCGCGTTTTTTAGCTTCCATCATATATTTGGTAGAAACCGGTGATGCATTTGACGCGACACTGCCCCAGAACACCAGTACATCAGTTCCAAGCCAGTCCTGATAGTTACAAGTCGAAGCTCCGACACCTACAGAGCGTTTCATTGCTGATTTACTCGGCGAGTGACAGATACGCGAGGCATTATCAATATGATTGGTTTTCAGATAACGCGCAGTTTTCGCTGCAACATAATAAGATTCATTCGTAATACCGCGGCTGGTTAAGTAAAATGCATACTGTTTCGGATCGAGAACTTTCATTTTATCCGCAATAGTATTCATCGCTTCATCCCATGATACTCTAATAAATTTGCGGTCGCCTTTACGGCGGATCATCGGATATGGAATACGTCCAAGCTCGCGGAGCTCGGTGCTGTCCATCTTGCGCAGCTCATCTATATCCTGATGCAGTATCTCAGGTTTAATCGGAGGTGCTGTATTCAGACGCAGAACATTAAAACGCGTCGTACACATATGCGGACCGTTTAAAGTCTGGTCCTGCAGACCTGATACCCCCAGTGCACAGCCGTCGCAGACACCTTTTAATATAATATTTTTCGCGTAGTTTAAATTATCTCTGTTTTTCCAGACGATTTTAGCTGTATCTCTCATATGATGCGGTTTTACTTTAGTTAAACCGAATGGCACAGGACTTACCCATAATTTCGGATCCCATTTTTTAGTTTTATTGATCGGACCCGGATGCAGAGTTTTACCCATGTAGACACTCCCTCTATATTATAATAATTCCATTGTACACTATTTCGCGGAAGCGCTCACAGAATCAAGCTTATTTTTTTCTTTAAGCCTTTTAATATCCTGTCTGATAAATATAGAAATTACCAGCGCAATAACAAACAGACCCGCAAAAATGTACAAGGACCATGCATAACTTTGTGTAGCTTCATAAATCTTAGCAACGATAAATGGCCCGGCGAGTCCCGCTGCAGCCCACGCTGTTAAAATATAGCCGTGAATTGCACCCAGCTGCTTGGTTCCGAAAATATCCCCGATATAGGCAGGAATAGCAGAAAATCCGCCGCCGTAGCATGAAATCATGATGAACAGCAGTATTTGGAAAAGCCATTCATTGGTCGTAAACGGCAGAACTGCAAAGATGCCAATCTGCAGCACGAAAAACAGCGTATAAAGATTCGTTCTGCCTATGTAATCCGATATAGATGCCCAGACCAGGCGTCCGGCACCATTAAAGACACCCATGACTCCAACCATGAAAGCTGCTGCACCTGCAGTTAATCCCGCAATTTCAACACCCATCGGACTTGCAACTGCCAGGATAGCAATACCGCACGTCACGTTGATAAACAGCATCAGCCATAAGAAATAGAAGCGTTTTGTTTTTATCGCTTCGTTCGCCGTCAGCTGAGCAAGATCTTTAGAAACTGCCCCTTCGCTTTCATCGATAACAACGCCTTTTGGATGGTAGCCTTCAGGCGGTCTTTCAAGATATAAACTTGATACAAACATCACTGTGAAATAAATGGCGCCTAAAATAAAGAACGTATTCGGAATTCCGACCGATTCTATCAGCATGCGCATAACCGGACTCGCGATCATTGCAGCAAAACCGAACCCCATAATCGCGAGACCCGTCGCCATTCCTCTGCGGTCAGGAAACCATTTAACCAGCGTTGAAACCGGAGTGATATAACCAATCCCGAGTCCTATACCCCCAAGGACCCCGTACCCTACATATAAAAGCCACAGCATTTCAAGCTGTATCCCGAAACCTGCTGTAATCATACCTGCTGCAAAAAAGACTGTGGAAACCAGTCCCGACTTTCTCGGGCCTTTCGCTTCTACAAAGTGTCCCATAAATGCTGCCGACAACCCTAAAAATAAAATAGCGATACTAAATGTAATTGAGACCTGACTCAGCGACCATCCGATTGATTCCTGAAGCGGTGTTGTAAATACACTCCATGCGTAGACTGACCCGATTGAAATATGGATGCCCACCCCGGCAAGTGCAATCAGCCAGCGATTTTTCTTTGTTTGCATGTAAATCCCCCTATTGTTTTGACGGAATTCCTTAAATTGTAATTTCGTCTTAAATGTGATTATATAAAGAAAAAGAACGCTTTACAATAAGATTCAGAGTGGGAGAGTTATATGTTATGGAAATCGTTACGAAAAATACAATACGGCGGTATACAGACGGGAATTTTATCGAAACTGAAGATATAATAGCTGAAGAATTTCCGCTGACTATATATTTAAACGATGTAGAATTCGCTACTTTAGTCTGTTCGCCTGATGACCTTGAAGAACTCGTCATCGGCTTTTTAGCTTCAGAAGGCGCACTGCGTTCATTTAAGGAAATTGAATCCATGAACATCGATGAACGCGGCGGTTTTTGTCACGTGAAAGTGTCGCGCGAACTTCCTAAAGACTACGGCACGTTTTCAAAACGCGTACTCGGCTCATGCTGCGGCAAAAGCCGTCAGTTCTATTTTCAGGCAGACGTTGATACTGCTAAATTTTCACTGTCGGAGACGAAGCTGACACCCGAGCAATGCATCAGCCTCATGAAAGAAATGCAGGAGAAAAGCACTATATTTAAAGACACCGGCGGCATTCACAATGCGAGCATCGCTTCCCCTGACGGCACTATTGTCCATAAAGGTGATATCGGCCGGCATAACGCGCTTGATAAACTGTACGGTCACTGTCTGCAGAACAATATTTCCGTCAAAGATAAAGTTATCGTATTCAGCGGGCGTATCTCATCAGAAGTACTGACGAAAGCTTCAAAAATCGGCGTCGGCATCGTACTCAGTAAATCTGCTCCGACCGATCTCGCAATTAAACTCGCACATGATTTAAATATTACAGCCGCCGGCTTTATCCGCGGCAGTTCATTTAATATATACAGTCATCCGTGGCGCATTATTGGTGCGGACGAGCTGGATACTGAGTAAACTTTGACATAAGCAAGCTCAGTCTCTTAATTCAACTTTCAAAAAATAGCGCTTGTCTCTGTAAAAAGACAAGCGCTATTATTTATTCTTCATTATAATTTTCTTTTTCCAAGTCATCGTATTCGAGCTCTAAAGCAGAGTAATAACTGTTCATTATACTTGCAATTTTTTCTGCCCATTCTATGTCTGTCGCATACAGATGCGTACCGGGGTTTTCCGGATTCCAGCGCATGCGGTACAATGTATTTTGACCGTTATCCAAGTAATTTGTACGGATAAATTCCGCTCCTCCGATTATTGCTGCTTCCGGTGTCGACCAGCCGGCTTCGCGGGCGTAACTCGAACCTTCCGCTACCGCTGCGCGGTCAAATGCTCCGATACCAAAAAAATTATAATAAGTAGTTCCGTCGACCTCGATGCCGGAAGCGAGCTCCGACCCGCCATGTCCTGTTTCGAGCAGTGCATGACTGATCAGATACAGCGCATTTACATTATATTTTTGCTCAGCTTCTGCAAATGCGGCTCCTGTTCCTTCCAAAATCCCTTTGCCTTCAAGTAGTTCATTCAGTTCATCTTCCCCGACACCCGCCGCATAATTTAAGGGGAGGAATTGAAAATCATTGCTGCCGCTTATCGTCATCGCTTCCTTTATGTCATCCTCTTCTGCATACTCTGCCGCGCTGCCGGTAAGTTTCACATCTCCGGTATCATTATTTACCTGCATGCTGACAGCTTCATCAAATGTGTACGTAGAAATCTCCTCCGTTTTAAAAAATGATGTTTCCGAAACGAAGAATGCCAGCATAAATAGTGCCATTACGATAATCAGCAGTATAAATGGAATATTTTCTTTTATCTTGTCCATAGACATCCTCCGAAAAAATAAATGAGACTGACAATGTCAGTCTCATATTTTATGTTTAATATATTAACGCTGTTTTTCCGCTAGTCAAATAAAACTGCCTCTAATTGTTTCAACTTTTCCTGGCTCTCTTCATCCAGTGATTCTACAGTAATCCGCTGTTCAAGCAGATCTGCAGCTTCTTCAATAGAAATGCCAATCGCTTCACTGATTTGATATGCAGTTAAATTGCCTTTTAAAATGTTTAAATCTGTCTCCATACAATCACCTGTTCAAAAGTAATATATTATCGAGAGCTTGCACAATTCATCCTCCGCAGACAAATTCATTAAATGATTAATATGAAGCTCCAGACAAATTCGCTGCTAATTAGTGAATTTTTTTACTTAGTAGATTAATTAAACTACATTATTTAAAAATTATCAAGCTGGCAGTAATATTTTTATCATTTTATAATATTTTACAGTCTTATAATATCATACCTGCGATAAAACCGGTAATGACAACAGGAATATTTAAAAAGACAAAAGTCGGTACACATGTATCCCATATATGGTCATGCTGACCGTCGATATTCAATCCTGCAGTAGGTCCGAGCGTTGAATCTGATGCAGGTGACCCCGCATCCCCAAGGACACCAGCAGTACCGACAATCGCAATAATCGCAGCGATCGATAAGCCGAGTTCTGCACCCATAGGGACAAAAATCGCTCCAATAATCGGCAATGTCGCGAAAGATGAACCAATACCCATCGTTACGACTAAACCGACAACCATCATACCCATAACGATAAAGGCCTTGTTATTACCGAGAGAATCTGAAATACTGCTGACGAGCGGCAGGACATCTTCTGTTTCTGTAATCACACCTGCAAAGCCGTTTGCCGCCAGCATTACCATACCGATATACGCCATAATTTTTATGCCGTTTACAAGCTCACGGTCAAGTTCAGCCCACTTAAACTGCATTGACAGAAAGAAGACCATAATACCACCGAGGGCACCGAAGATCATCGAATCCGTAAAGAACTGCACAATGAATGTGACAAGAATTGCAATCACAGCAGTAATAATTGTTTTTGCACTAACTGTTAGCCGCTCTGAGGACAAGTCACTTTCTTTATTAAGATACTTCCGCGGTTTGCTGAAATAGAAAAATGCGAGTATCAGACCAATCACAAAACCGAGAGCGGGAATAATCATATTTGGAGCGACATCGCTGAATTCTATTGTTACCCCGGCATTCGCAAAACTTGTTACAATCGTATTCTGAAATATTTGTCCGTAACCAAAAGGCAGTACCGCATAAGTAAATGTCAGCCCAAAAGTCATGACTACTGCCAGCAGTCTGCGATCCAGCTGAAGCTCATTAAACAGACTGATCAGCGGCGGAATAAGTATAGGAATAAATGCAATATGCACCGGCACTAAATTTTGACTGATCATAGAAATAACAAGCAAGGTTGCGATTATAGAAACTTTCGCTATTACGCGTGCTTTCGTCGTTTTGCTTGCATTCAGCAGACTTAAAATTTTATTGACCATAACGTCGGTTATACCGCTGTATGCTATCAGGGCGGCAAATCCTCCAAGCAGTGCATAGCTGAGTGCAATTTCTGCTCCGTTAACAATTCCTCCGGTAAAGACACCGATGACTTCATTGACGCCCATACCCGATATCAGCCCGCCGGCCAGCGCACCGATAAACAGAGCCAGTATAACGTTAAGTCTGCACAAACTTAAAATGACCATAACGAGAATAGCTATTAAAACTGAATTCATTATTGTTCCTCCAAAATTTATCTGTCTTCAGATTGTGATTTTTTTGATAATTTAGACATTGACTGTCGTTCATTTTCACTGTTACATTATATAGTACTTATCATTTGCTATTTAAGGACGTGAACGCATGCCAATTAAAATCATCGAAGGACTTCCTGTGAGAACGAAACTCCAACAGGAACAAGTATATACCATAGAAGCTTCCCGCGCGATAACCCAAGACATCCGTCCATTAAAAATTCTTATTTTAAATCTTATGCCTCTTAAGGAAAAAACAGAGTTACAGCTGCTGAGGCTGCTTGGCAACTCACCGCTTCAAATTGATGTTGAATTTTTACATATGTCTACCCATAAAAGTAAAAATACTCCGACCAGCCATCTCCAGAAGTTTTATAAGACACATCAGGAAGTGAAAGATGAATATTTCGACGGGATGATTGTTACTGGCGCCCCGGTAGAAAAATTTAATTTTGAACAGGTAGGGTACATCGACGAACTGAAAGAAATTACTGACTGGGCACAGACACATGTCTTCTCCCGATTTTATATTTGCTGGGGAGCACAATTCGCTCTGAATCACTATTACAATATCGAAAAACTTATGTTATCAGAAAAGCTGTTCGGTGTGTTCGGATATCAAAATATAAAACCGGAACATCCATATGTGCGCGGTTTTGATGATATTTACCAGGTTCCTCAGTCGAGACATACAAGAATTGATTACGAAGCATTAAACGGTATTCCGGATCTCGACATCCTGACTGCGCATCCTGACTTCGGCCCGGATATCATTACATCTAAAAATCAGCGGGATCTCTTCATTTTTGGCCACCTCGAATACGACAGAAAAACGTTGAAAGACGAATATGACCGGGATGCAAAAAGCGGGCTCAATACAGCTGTCCCTCTCAATTATTATCCCGATGATAAACCGTCGGAAAACCCAAAATTTCAATGGCGGAGTCACGGGCATCTGCTGTTTAACAACTGGCTGAATGAAACGTATCAGAATACATTGTACGATTTGGAACAGCTTCATAATCTCAAATAAAAAAAGGCGCCCGCGGGCGCCTTTTAACATGTCTTTGTATGCTGCTTAAGACATTCTTTCTGCCTTCTTCTTGAGAGCTCCATGAGGTGTTTACTAAACTCCGAGATGTAGCTGTCCAGCGTCCGGTCAGTCAAATAGGAAATATTTTTATTGATAACCTTTTTTTCGCGCTGCGCATCCATTACCGGTATGTTATTCGCAAGTTTGTACTCCGCAATTTCCGTAGACACCTTCATTCTCTTCTCGACAAGCTGAACGAGCTCACGGTCTATCTGATCTATTTCTTTACGCAACTCTTCATGTCTCCCCATGGTTAGCCTCCTCATATTATTTTGTTTGAACGATCTTGTTCACTGTTTTCCCTTCAATTTCAAGCAGTACGTTTATCGTGTCCATTAATTCTTTGAATTCTGCAGGTGTCAGACACTGCTGGCCGTCACTCCACGCATTCTCAGGATCTTCGTGAACTTCTATCTGCAGGCCGTTTGCACCGGCCATAACTGCTGCTTTAGCCATTGAAGGTATCAGGTATCTGACGCCCGCTGCGTGTGACGGGTCAACGATAATCGGCAGGTGCGATTCTTTCTGCGCTACAGGCACCGCTTGAATATCAAGTGTATTTCTTGTTGCTGTTTCGAAAGTGCGGATACCGCGCTCCACAAGCACAACGTTATTGTTGCCGCCGGCCATAATGTACTCTGCTGACATTAACCATTCCTGAATCGTTGCAGACATTCCGCGTTTCAAGTAAATCGGTTTGTTAGTCTGGCCAAGCGCCTTCAGTAAATCGAAGTTCTGCATGTTGCGTGCACCGATTTGAATGACATCGACCATGTCAACGAATGTATCTAAATGATCTGTGCCCATTAACTCTGAAACGATAGGCAGACCGGTTTCTTTTTTCGCTTCATTTAAAATTTTAAGACCTTCTACACCAAGACCTTGGAAACTGTAAGGTGAAGTACGCGGTTTGAATGCCCCGCCGCGCAGCGAGTTTGCACCTGCATCTTTTAATTTAATTGCTAATTCCACTGTGCTGTCTAAATCTTCAACTGAACAGGGCCCTGCACAGACCATGAAGTTTTCCGCTCCGACTTTTACACCGTTGCCAATATCGATAACACTGTCATCTTCCTGGAAACTTCTGTTCGCTTTCTTGTATGGCTTTTGAATTCTGTACACCCCGTCCACGATACTGTATTTTTTGAAATCATTTTCGGAGACTTTAGATGTATCGCCGATCAGACCGATTATTGTACGTCTTTCACCATCAGAACGGTGAACTTTGAAACCTGCTTCTTCGATGTTTGAAACCAGTGTCTTAATATTACTTTCCGTTGCGTCGCGTTTTACATGAATAATCATAATTAAAAGCCTCCTAAAATTTTTAAAAATAAAACTGCCACTTAACTAAAAATTAAGTGGCAGTAAGTATAGAAAAATATGTAGAAGTCCCGACTTCCAGCCACTTATTTAAAGTAAATGGCTAGACATTACAAAATCTTCAGCCATCATTGATACAAACAGTTTGTTTTACGTTTGTACAAATGATGTGTACAAACGGTATCAAAAATAGCTAAAGTAAAGTCGGTTATTCAGTTGTGAAGTTGTATGGGTTAACATAAATAACCGCTCCTTGTAATGTATTTGATTGCCATTATAGGCTGTCTTTAATCAGTTTGTCAATCTATTTATGAGAATTAATTAAATGTTTACATAATTTAGTTAATTAATGTATATTCATTCTTGTAGTATAATGATAAAAATACGGAGGCATAAAATATATGAATATCGCAATTATCGGCTTGGGAAATATCGGAGGTTCCTTTGCTCTTGCTATTAAAGCAAACATACCTGACGCTGACATATATGCAATTGATATCGATGCTGCAGTTATCGAAAAAGCAAAAAAACAGCATCTTATTAAAGACGGTTCTCAGGATTTTAAAGACATCATTCCGCAGGCAGATCTTATTATTTTCGCAGTTTACCCTAAACTGCTTGTTCAATTGGTAAAAGATTACGCACCTTACTTAAAAGAAGGGTGCATCATTACCGATGTTACAGGCGTGAAAACTTCGATTATCGGTGAAGTTGAACCTCTCCTGCCGGACCATGCCGATTTCGTTTTCGGTCATCCGATGGCCGGCAGAGAAAACCGGGGCCTTGAGTTCAGCAGCAGAGAAGTTTTTATCGGTGCAAACTATTTAATCACACCGACCCCGAGGAATAAAGAGAAAAACATCGATTTTCTGAAAAATTTTGTCAAAAAATTAGAATTCGGCAATATTTCAGTAATCACACCGGACTTCCACGATGAAGTTATCGGCTTTACCAGCCAGCTGGCTCACGTCATTGCCATTTCATTAATCAACAGCGATGACGCCGCTCGCAACACTAAAAAATATACAGGTGACAGCTACCGGGATTTAACACGCATCACAAACATTAATGAAAAATTGTGGCCTGAGTTATTTATGATGAATAAACAACACCTTCTTCAGCATATTGATAATTTCCAGACACAGTTCGACAAACTTTACGCAGCAATTCAAAGTGATGATGTTGAAACGATGGAGAAAATGATGCTTGAAAGTACGAAGCGTTATAAAGATTTACATGATATAGAAGATTAAGTATGAAGAAAACACCGAATTCCTGAAGAATCCGGTGTTTTTTCAATAGACGGCAGCTTATGCCGATTCTGCGAGGCTGGGATACATATGAGAACCGATCATGCAAACCCTGCGGAGCTGGGATACATATGAGACCCAATCATGCAAACCCTGTGGAGCTGGGATACATATGAGACCAGATCATACAAACCCCACGAAGCTGGGATACATATGAGAACCGATCATACAAACCCCACGAAGCTGGGATACATATGAGAACCGATCATGCCAATCCCACGAAGCTGGGATACATATGAGAACCGATCATGCAAACCCTGCGGAGCTGGGATACATATGAGAACCGATCATACAAACCTCACGAAGCTGGGATACACATGAGAACCGATCATACAAACCCCACGGAGCTGGGAGACACATGAGAACCGATCATACCAATCCCACGGAGCTGGGAGACACATGAGAACCGATCATACCAATCCCAGCAAAACCGGATACACATGAGAACCGATCATACAAACCCCACGAAGCTCGGATACACATGAGACCCGACCATACCAATCCCAGCCAGCCAAGAACAAAATCAAACACAAAAAAGGCCGCATATCGCATGCGGTCCTTTTTTCAAAATATTAATATACTTTATCACCGTTGAAAATTGAGTTTTTAACAACTACATAATCTACTGTACGGATTGCATCTAATTCCTTGCCGCCGGCATATGAAATAGATGACTGCAGATCCTGCTGCATTTCAGTCAGTGTAGCTGCTAATGGCCCTTTGTATTCTACATACATTTTTTTGCCTTCTACGTTTTTGTGTTCACCTTTTTGGAATTCAGAAGCCGAACCGAAGTACTCTTTATACTTCTTGCCGTTTTCTTCATAAACAGTACCAGGAGATTCTTCGTGTCCTGCAAATAGTGAACCGATCATAACCATAGATGCCCCGAATCTTACAGATTTAGCAATATCTCCGTGCGTACGGATTCCGCCGTCTGCGATAATCGGCTTAGAAGCTGCTTTTGCACATAATCGAAGTGCAGCAAGCTGCCATCCGCCTGTACCGAAGCCTGTTTTAATTTTAGTAATACAAACTTTACCAGGACCGATGCCGACTTTAGTTGCATCTGCTCCTGCATGCTCCAATTCTCTGACTGCCTCAGGTGTCCCGACATTACCTGCAATTAAAAATGTTTCAGGAATATGTTTTTTAATATGCTTAATCATATCGATTACTCTGTCGGAATGACCGTGAGCAATATCGATAGTAATATAATCAGGAATTAACCCCTGTTCTTTTAAGCTGATAACAAAATCGTATTCTTCCGGTTTGATGCCGACACTTATAGATGAAATCAGATTTTCATCTCTCATTTTATTAATAAAATCAATACGTGTTTCAGGGTTGAAACGATGCATGATATAAAAGTATCCATTTTTCGCCAAATATTCAGCAATATTCTCGTCGATAATAGTCTGCATATTTGCAGGTACTACCGGCAGCTTGAATGTGTGTTTCCCAAATTCAATTGAAGTATCACATTCTGAACGACTGTCCACAATACATTTGTTCGGAATTAACTGTATATCCTCATAATCAAAAACGCTTTCCATGATAAAACGCTCCTCTAATCCGTATATTATTTAACTGATGTTGCAATCTCGTTCGCCAATAGGGATTATAGTAGTTTTATATTCACATGTCAATCAATCTGAAAAAAATAAAAAAAGAATCGAAATAAATTTCGATTCTATCCTTTAAACATGCTTGCTAATTTACCGAAGAATCCTTTTTTAGGCTCCTCGATTTGCTGTTTTGCTGTTTTGTTGCTGTTATCCAGTTCTTCTGAAGCAGCCGATACATTCTCCTCAGCACTTTCTTCCTCGGCGCTCAGGTCAATTGTTCCTGTATTTTGTTCTGCCGGTGTTTCAGCAGTTTCGGTTTCTTCTGTATCAAGTTCTTCGGTTTCTGCTTCGGCGGATTCTTCTTCGATATTTTCTTCTCCAGCATTCGGAGATTCTTCTTCAGCTGGTACTTCTGCAACAATCTCTTCTTCAGTTGTTTCCGGTGTCACGGTTTCTTCCATGCCCGCTTCATCCGATGTTTCATCAGCTTTGGTTTCTTCAGCCTGTACAGTTTCATCAGCTTTGGTTTCTTCAGCCTGTACAGTTTCATCAGCTTCTTCTTCAGTCTGCGGCGATTCTTCGCTTTCGTATGCCTCTTCCGCTAAAAATGTTTCCACCTTTTCGTCCGGATTGTATTCAAGAGCATTACGATCGTACTCTTCCAATCTGTGTACAAGTGTACTTATATTTGATTTAAGTTCTTTGTTTTCATTTTGGATTTCATCCAGCTTTTCAAGCACTAAAGCAAGCAATCTTGATACGTCGTTATCCGACATTTTCGATACCTGAGTCTCACTTTTCGTTTCTTCAAAGTCGTCCATATTTTCTATAATTTCATCTGCCGCAGAGTCCAGTGTATTTCCTGGGGACTTGGCAATTTTAATCATTTCCTGTAAGACACTCACATCTTTTTTTGAAAATAATCTTCTGTTATGTTCATCTTTAGCAACTTCATAATTTCTGTCTTCAAGTAATCTAACGTATTTTCTAACGTTCTGATCAGACAGTTCAACCATGTCCGTTACTTGAGCTGTTGTATAGTATATAACGTTCTGTGACTGACTCACTCGTATCACTCCTGTAATTTAATTAACCTAATTATAACGCTTATCGTTACTTTTATCTACCATTTTTTAGCGCAGTGTATTGTCGTTACCCGAATAGAGTTTTCGCAATATTCTACTAAATTATTGACTTATACCGGCTTAATTTATATATTTATAATATCTTTCTAAAAAATACATAAAAGAAGAGGACGATAAATATTGGATACTAAATTATCACAAATCTCATTAAAGCCGGATCACACCGGTGCAACTACAAACCCTATATATTTATCAACTGCATTCGAACATGAAGGTGTGGGTAAATCGACAGGATATGATTACACACGCACCAAAAATCCGACCCGCACACATTTTGAAGAAGCATTCGCAGACCTGGAAGGCGGGACTCATTCATTCGCAACGTCAAGCGGGATGGCTGCTGTCCAGCTGTGCTGCAATTTGTTTAACAGCGGAGATGAGGTGCTCGTAAGTTTTGATTTATATGGCGGTACATATCGTATTTTTGATTTTTACGAACAGAAGTATAATGTGAAATTTCATTATGCAGACTTTAACAACCATGCTGAAGTGACTTCTCTTATCAACAGCAATACAAGAGCTTTTTTTATAGAGCCTATTACCAACCCTTCGATGGGAAAAACTGATTTAGCTCCCCTGTACAAACTCGCGCAGGAAAACGACATAATTACTATCATTGACAATACATTTTTAACGCCGTATTTATCGCGTCCGCTTATTGACGGTGCAGATATCATCCTTCATTCGGCGACTAAATATATCGGCGGCCATAACGATGTGCTGGCCGGTGTTGTTACTGTTAAAGATGAAGTACTTGCTGAGTCGCTCAGCCTGTATCACAACATGATTGGGGCAACCTTGTCTCCTTTCGACGGCTTTTTACTGCTCCGCGGATTAAAAACTTTGCACGTGCGCATGGACCGTGCTATTGAGAATGCCAGGAAAACAGCAGCTCATTTTGAAAATCATGAAGCAGTCGAAGAAGTTCTCTACGCCGGCACAACAGGGATGCTGAGCCTGCGTTTTAAAGAAACTCACAGCGTAAACACATTCTTAGAAAATATTGAAGTCTGTACTTTCGCCGAGAGCCTCGGTGGCACTGAAACATTCATCACCTTCCCTTTTACGCAGACTCATGCGGAAATGCCGGATGAAGAACGCATTAAACGCGGCATCGACGATTCATTAATCAGGCTTTCAATAGGTATCGAAAATTCTGATGATATCATTCAGGATATTGAACAGGCGCTAAATAAATCTGTAAAATAAAAAAAGGCATCGCCTCCTCGGGGGAGACGATGCCTTCTGTATTATTTAGCTCAATAATGCTCCTGCTTCGTGACTTTTCAGTCCTAAAGTATCGGTAGTGCGTTCATTCATTTCTTTGAACAAATCAGGATTATCTGACAGAGAAACTCCGTATGTTGGAATCATTTCTTTAATCTTGTCCTGCCATAATCCGAAATCTTCCGGAAATGCCCGACTCAAGAGTTCAAGCATAGCATCCACACACACAGAAGCACCCGGAGATGCTCCGAGAAGCGCGGCGATAGATCCGTCTTCCGATACAATTGTCTCTGTACCGAACATTAATGTACCTTTTCCTTTATCCGTATCCTTAATCATTTGAACACGTTGTCCCGCTGTAATCGTCTTCCAGTCTTCTGAACGTGCTCCCGGAATAAATTCTCTCAGCTCATCCATACGCTGTTCTTCTTTTAAGAGAACCTGCTGTACTAAATATTTAGTCAAACCGAGCTCTTTCGCACCCGCTGACAGCATAGTCAGTACATTATTCGGTTTCACGGAGCCGAATAAATCCAGATACGATCCCGTTTTCAGGAATTTCGGAGAGAAGCCCGCAAACGGCCCGAACAGCAGTGATCTTTTACCGTCGATATAACGTGTATCGAGGTGCGGTACAGACATTGGCGGTGCACCGACTTTAGCTTTGCCGTAAACTTTAGCTTCGTGCTGGTTCACAACTTCTTCGTCATCGCAAACGAGGAAGAGACCGCTCACCGGGAAACCTCCGATATTTTTAGACTCGGGGATGTTTGTTTTCTGCAGAAGCGGCAGACTGCCGCCTCCTGCACCGATAAAGACAAAATCAGCGGTATGATATTCCATTTTACTGTTGTTCAAGTTCTTAACTTTGACCTGCCACTTGTCTTTTTGAGTGCGGCGGATGTCCTGAACAGCATGCTTGAAATTCATTTCCACACCCTGTTCTTCAAGTCTCTTAAATAACTTTTTAGTCAGACTGCCAAAGTTAATATCCGTTCCTGAATCAATGCGTGTTACACCAATCTCTTCATCAGGCTTGCGTCCTTCCATCATCAGCGGCAGCCATTCTTTAAGAACATTGTAATCATCGCTGTATTCCATACCTTCAAACAGAGGACTTTCAGTCAGTTTTTCCACACGTTTTTTAAGGAATTCAACATTCTTTTCGCCTTCCACAAAACTCATATGCGGTACTGTACGGATAAAATCTTCCGGAGAATCTAAATATCCTTTTTCAATTAAATACGCCCAGAGCTGTTTTGAAATCTGGAACTGCTCGTTAATTTTAATCGCTTTTGAAATTTCTATCGAGCCGTCTGAAAGCTCTGGTGTATAGTTCAATTCGCACAGCGCCGAGTGCCCTGTACCGGCGTTATTCCATGCGTTCGAGCTCTCGATTGCAACATCATCAAGTTTTTCAAAAACTTTAATGTTCCAGTCAGGTTTTAATTCTTTTAATAGTGTTCCAAGCGTGGCACTCATAATCCCGCCACCAATCAGAACCACATCCGTTTTGCTAATAGAAGTAGTCATACTTAAATTGATGCCCCTTATCCATGTTTAATATATTAATATTCAGTAACAGTATACTCCTTTTTCTTGGATCCTGAAAGCCATATCATGAAATGTGTCATACTATTTATTAAAAGTGTTATACTAATTAAACTCAAAAAAGATGCACTGTCCCAGTACATCCTCAGTAAGTCTATTTTCCGCTTTTATCATTCACGTAGGCAGCAAATTCATCTGCGCTTCCAGACACTATGTCAACCATCGCAATCTTACCCATACCTTCTGGGAATTCGATAAACAGCACATCATCCTCAATAAATGCACGCACGATATCCGTGTAGGCAAATACTCTGGTATATGGCTCGCCATTCATATCGACATTCATAAACAGCCGTTCATTCGTCGTCATATATGCACCCGGGAAATGTGCCTGGTCTCTGACTTTATATAATAAAGTTCCTTCAAGTGATGGTCCGAATTTCTCTGTCGGATAAAGATCCGCTTCGGTTAAGTTAATTAAACTCACAGTTTATCCTCCTAAATATCATTTAATATTTTCCAATTTTTGTCCTGCGCAACTGATCTCAGGTCGCTGTCCGGTGCAACTGCTACTGGTTTACCCACAAGCTCCAGCATTTTAAGATCCGTTATACTATCACTGTAGGCCTGACTGTTCAGCCAGTCCACTTCTTTGTTTTGGAAGTGTTCCTTTATAATATCAATTTTGCGTTCAGCAAACATGCGTTCAAACCGCGTTTTATAATCCAGCTTATCACCATTGTAATGAATTTTTGAGCCGACGATATAATCAAAACCCACACCTTTAAATAATGCTTCCAATAAAGGTATAAAAGCGCCTGAAATCAGTACTACATAGTAGTTGTCCTGTTTCAGCTGCTGAATTTTTTCAAGCAGCGAAGTCCTGAGCTCGTTACTCATCGAAGCGGCAACATCCGAAAAAAATTCATCAATTTCACGTTTGGAATAACCTTTAAATGAAAGTATATAAGATTCCAATGCTCTGTGCTGCATTTTAATTTTCGGCACCATTTTCATTTTATAGCCAAAATAAGTCGGCGCAAAATAGCGAACAAAATGCTTATAGTTCTTTTTAAATTTCGGGTGATTTTTTAAATGTGCACGAAGCGTTTCAAAGGTTTCATGCGGATATAAAGTCCCGTCAAAATCAAATAATGCCACTTTCATATCGGTCTATTCCTTTCTCTGGATAATTAATCTACTCTAAATATTTTACCATAAATAGATTAGGGTATATACTAATATGCAATGACTAATAGGAGGTTGTTTCATGGATTTAACAGTATATTTAGCAGGCGAGATTCACAGCAGCTGGAGAGACAAAATTCAGGCTCTGGCCAAAGAGAAAGATTTACCGTTAACTTTTGTATCACCTCAGACGGATCACGATTTATCGGATGACATCGGGGAAAATATTTTAGGTGAGCAGCCGAATAAATATTACCGCGATGATGCAGCATCCAGTATTAATAATCTGCGCACCCAGGTTTTAATGAACAAAGCTGACGTAGTTATTGCCTTGTTTGGAGAGGAATACAAGCAATGGAATACAGCAATGGATGCGACGACAGCAATTAACTCAGGCAAACCGTTGATTTTAGTGCGTCCTGAGAAATTAATTCATCCATTAAAAGAAATTTCAAATAAAGCAAATGTCGTTACAAATTCTGTTGAACAGGCAATTGAAGTTTTAGAGTATATTTACAAGTAAAATATCATTCACTCAACCCGCCCGGTATCAGGTATGCCGGGCGGATTTGTATTTGAATTCACAGACTATTCCCCGATTCGCATTGTAATAACAAGCCATGATGGTTATAATCGGCTTAGGTGTAATTCTATTCTTTTAATTTAAAAAGATGGAATTTTCATATGTTTGTGTAATTGATTTTAAATTCTGCAAACAGCTCGAATTTATTTCGCAAAGGGGAGAGGATTTATTATGATTCTTAACACAGTAACAGGATCCGCTTTTACATTTACAGCGGGTTGGGAACAATATTTGATGATGGCAGTGTATTTTATCATTCTGATTGCAATCGGAATATACGCTTATAAAAAGTCCACATCAAACCTTAACGAGTATATGCTCGGCGGGCGTAATATCGGTCCATGGGTTACCGCCTTGTCTGCCGGCGCTTCCGACATGTCAGGCTGGATGCTGATGGGGCTTCCAGGCAGTATGTACAGCGTCGGACTTTCAAGTATTTGGATTGCCGTCGGTTTAACAATCGGTGCCTACGTAAACTACATAGTGGTCGCTCCGAGACTCCGTGTATACTCGGAAGTTTCCAACGATTCAATTACGCTTCCGGACTTTTTTGAAAATCGTTTTAAAGACCACAAGCACATGCTGAGAATTATAGCTGGCCTCGTAATCGTTATATTCTTCGCTGTTTATACAGCGAGCGGCATGGTATCAGGCGGTAAATTGTTCGAGAGTGCATTTAACCTGCCGTATCATTGGGGCCTATTCCTTACAGCAGGAGTCGTTGTAATCTATACATTCTTTGGCGGTTACCTTGCTGTAAGTCTGACCGACTTCTTCCAAGGGACGATAATGTTTATTGCTATCGTTATGATTCCGATTGCCACATGGATGACTCTCACAGGACAAGGCATTGAGCCGTTTGTAAGAATAGAAGAGCTCGGCGCGATAGCGGACATCAACTATCTGTCCTTAATCAGCGGGGTTTCTATTATTACTATTATCGGTAACCTGGCATGGGGCTTCGGTTATTTCGGACAGCCGCATATCATCGTCCGCTTTATGTCGATAAGATCTCATAAGATTGTTCCTCAGGCACGTCGTATTGGTATTATCTGGATGGCAATTTCACTAATCGGAGCCTGCTTAACAGGGTTACTTGGTATCGCATTTACGGATGCTACCCGGCACGAAGTAGCAGATGCCGAAACGATTCTGGTTCTAATGAGTCAGGTATTATTCCATCCATTAGTCGGCGGATTCTTCCTGGCAGCAATTTTAGCAGCTATTATGAGTACTATTTCATCTCAGCTGTTAGTCACTTCAAGTTCGCTTGTTCAGGATTTCTATAAAATGATTCGTCTGAAAATGATCGGCGGGACAGAAACCAAATCCGAAGAAGAACAAGACAAACTTTTTGTTTTAGTCGGAAGAATATCTGTCATTATTGTTGCGCTTGTTGCAATTGTTATAGCATGGGATGACGAGTCAGTAATTCTTGATATTGTCGCCAATGCATGGGCCGGTTTCGGTGCTGCATTTGGTCCGCTGGTAGTTATGGCTCTGCACTGGAAAGGCATGACACGTTCTGGTGCTATCGCGTCAATCATCGGTGGGGCCGCAACTGTTATTATATGGATTGCAGCCGGTACATTCGGTACAGGTTTGTATGAAATCGTTCCTGGTGTAATCGTCGCTACCTTGTTAGGTATCATCGTAAGTAAGATGACTCAGAGTGAACTTCAACCGGAAATGAAACAGGAATTTGAAGAAACTGAAAGAATTTTAAAAGAAGATAAGTAAACTTATACTGAACTTAAAAACACGCGGCCGTATTTTTGATATGCTCCCCCTAAAGTAGACACTTAAAAAAGTAAACTACTTTAGGGGGAGTTTTCTCTTGAAATCAAATATAAGGTATTCAACCAATAAATTAATTGAATACATCGAGTTATATTTAAACGGCACTTCGTTTCACTCACTACGTGAAGATTATGAGTTAGATTTAAACGCATCGACTTTTCGATTCTATATAGATAAATACCTGCAGCATGGGACGACTGGATTACTGAGGCGACAGGGGAATCACAATTATTCCGAAGTGTTCAAACATCAAGTGATTCAAGAGTATCTTCATAGTAATAAAAGTTATAGAAGTCTGGCAGCCAAGTACAAAATTCCCAGTGATTCTACAATCAGGCAATGGGTATTACGATATACTGAAGGCAAAGAGAATCGAACGTATTCTCCAAAACCGGAGGTCTATCAAATGAAAAGCAGAAAAACAACATACGAAGAACGTATTGAAATTGTGGAACACGTCATCAATCATCCATTATCTTATAAGGATGCCGCAGAAAAATTTAAGGTCAGCTACAATAACGTCTATTCATGGACGCAAAAATATAAGAAATTTGGACCGAAAGCACTCGAAGACAATCGTGGTAAGAAGAAACCATCAGAAGCTCAAACCAGCGAAGAACAACTGAGAACTGAGATTGAAGCGCTCAGAGTCCGTAATCAGTGGTTAGAAATGGAAAATGAAACTTTAAAAAAGCAAGAAGAGATGGAAAGAGAGTTGATCAAACAAGAATTCGCCAAACAGCGTCGTACCAAACGATCGAAGCGTTAAAACATAAATATCCGATTGTCCATCTTTGCCAAGTGCTAGAGATTTCTCGAGCGAGCTATTATAAATGGCTCATTCGAAAACCTGCACAGTATGAAAGCAGAGATCAAACATTGATGGCAATGATGTCAGACACATATACTGCGTTAGATGGCATTTATGGTTATCGTCGAATGACGATATACCTGAATTATTACAGACAGGCCAAGGTCAATCACAAACATGTATATCGACTGATGAAAGTGATGAATTTGAAATCAGTGATTCGTCGAAAAAAACGCAGATACAAGATAGTCAAACCAGACTATATCGCTGCGAATATACTCAACCGTGAATTTCATGCTGCCAAACCCATGCAGAAACTGGTAACTGATATTACTGAATTCAGTACGACCGATGGTCGTAAAGTCTATTTAAGTGCCGTGCTGGATCTCTGCACGAATAAAATCATTGCGCATCACATGGACACGCGCAGCGAACAATCTCTGGTGACTCAGACATTCAAACAAATAGAGTCGCAGATGATCGGAGGTCAAACCATCATTCACACAGACCGTGGTTCTCAATATACCTCTCACGCGTTTCATCATTTTATTAATCGCACCCAGTCCATTCATAGTATGTCGCGTCCGGGAAAGTGCATTGATAACGGTCCAATAGAGAATGTTTGGGGCATTATTAAATCTGAGAAGTATTATTTAAATTCATATGACACCGTTGAAGTACTTAAACAGGATATCAATGCGTATATTAAGTTCTATAATACTCAGCGCGTCACTTTGAAAATGGGCTTGAAAATCCCAGCATAAAAAACGCACACGACAATTGTCGTGTGCGACCAAAATACTATTTTGTTTTTTTACCTGTCTACTTGACAGGGGGCAGTTCATTTTACGGCCGCGTGTTTTACTTTCTTTTTTATTAAGCTGCCGCCGGTTCTCTCTTTTTCTTCTTATACAGCTGATAGAGAACAAGCAGAATGAACAGACCGAAACCTATTGAATCGGTTATAAGATCGCTCTGGATAAACAAGAGAGCCGTTATAACAGCAATGATTCTTTCCGCAATATTATATTTCACAAACATAAAGTTTTGTATAAAGGACGCAAACATCGCCATACCGACTGCCGCTGTCATAATTGCCCAGATCATTTCCATTGCACTTGCATCTGTAATCAGCAGAATTGTAGGGTTTATGGCGAACATAAACGGCAGAAGAAGCGCAGCCGAGTCATATTTAAAACCTTGCACTCCAGTTCTGATCGGTCCTGCTTTCGCTATACCAGCTGTCGCATACGCCGGCAGATTGATCGGAGGCGTATCGTCAGCAAGAACACCATAGTACAATACAAACAAGTGTGCCACAATGACCGGCAATCCAAGGTTTGTCAGCACAGGAGCTATAACAGCCGCAAGCACTACGTACGTCGCCGTGGTCGGCAGCCCCATACCAAGCAAGAGACATGCAAATACCGTCAGAATAAGCGCAATATACAGCTGAGTATTATCAGTAATCATAAAGTTCGGCAGCATACTTTCAATCGTGTCTGAAAAATTGATGACTATTCTTGTGAATTTAGTTGATAAGCCGCTCGTTGTGATTACGCCGATCAGAATACCTGCTGTCGCACAAGCAACAACAATACTTAAGGCGTTTCTGGATGCTTTATCGAAACCTTCCAGCAGCTGTTTAAAGCCGTACTTTTGCGGCGTCACATCCCGCTTGGTCATCTTCTGGAATATCGCAAAAAGCAGAGCGACAATAATACCGCCGAGCACCATGGTAAATATCGGACTGCGCCAGCGGATAGTTTCAGCATTAAACAGACCTAAACCGATCGCATTATCGAATATTGACAGACCCTGATTCACAAATACAATTAAATACTGCATAGAGAACGTTAAAGCCAGTAATATTGCGGCAAATATAATCGTCCGTCCCATACTTTCTTTAAAACGATATGCAAAAAAAGCAATAATAATCATGGCGATAATCGAGTAAAATGCCGAAGCATTAACTGATGCTCTTTCAACTACCAGGAAGTAAAGCAATATTAAAATAGGTACAATCAGATAACCCTGACTGAGCAGCAGCTTTCTTGCCGATGTCATTTCAGACCTGTCGATACCGGATATATTATGTTTGTTGGCTTCGAAATGAACCATGAACAATATTCCGACATAGGCAAGCAGCGCTGGTATCAACGCACTTTTAATAATTTCAAAGTAAGGAATACCTGTAAATTCAACCATTATAAATGCAGCAGCCCCCATTACAGGAGGAAGAAACTGCCCGCTCGATGATGCAGCAACCTCAACGCCTCCGGCAACATGCGGCGGAAATCCTACTTTCTTCATTAAAGGAATTGTAAATGTTCCCGTAGTCACCGCATTCGCAGTCGAACTGCCTGAAATACTTCCCATCATTCCGCTTGCTACCACGCTTGCTTTGGCGGGCCCGCCTTTGTATTTACCAAATCCGCGTATGGCAAGATCAATGAACATCTTTCCAGCTCCAGTGGACTCGAGTATTGCTCCAAATAGTATAAAAATAAATACAAACTGGGCGGAAGCGTATATTGGCGTGCCGAAGATACCATTACTTCTGTATGTAATTTCGTATACGAATCTTGAGAAATCACCTCTGTTGTGGTAAAACTGTCCAGGTAAAAATTCTCCGGCAAAGAAATAACCGATTCCTATCAGCGCAATAATTACAAGCGGCAAACCAACAACCCGCCTGGTCGCTTCGATAACAATAACGATAAATAGCGCACCCATAATCAAATCTAAATCTGTTGGACGTGCTGACATTATTTCTGGTGCATCCTGTCTTTGTATTAAATATATCCCTAACAGAAGCGATATTGCTGCTAGAATAAAATCATATATCGGAATTGTTTTTTGAGATGTTCCTTTTTTGATCGGAAAAATTAAAAACACCAGTACTATTGCCAGCGTAAGGTGAATAATCAAAAATGTTTTTGAGCCGATGCCTGGCAAGCCGAATCCTGCTACATAAAGATGGAATACCGCCAGCAGAATAGAAATCGAACTAACCAGTATCGTCAGCTTCTTTCCAAGATCCCTGTCGCTGCCTTCCAATTCCTGAATTAATTTCTGTTGTTCTTTAGCATCCATTAGTTAATCACCTCTAAAATAACCTTTCATTAATTTCACTTCTAAATTTTTCCCTTTATAAGGTGCCTCAGAAATGAGGATATCTTTGTCCCCTATTACAATATGGTGAGGAAACACTGAAGAAGGTCTGATTCGCAACGTACCTCCATGTACTTTACGATTTATATTTTTGATGATGAACTTCCCATCATCTATTTCGACATCTTCACCCTCATAAGGCATGCCTGCTCCAAACGATTCTGTATGACTTTCCATCGTATAAATTCCATCACTCCGTACTTCAAAAACTTCACTTACCGGCGAACGTTCGACAGAATGTATATAATTCACTGTAAAGTGTTCTCCATATTCAATATTCTGTACAAATAGCTTTTCTTCAGTGCTCATATCTTCAATAATAATTTTTAACGGCTGATTCAGCTGAAATATTATCGCTATCTCCAGGAGGATAAAAAGACTTGTAAGGGATAAAAAGGCATTGCGTATATGCAATGCCTTTTTACAGTTATCTTTACTCATTTAATCACTGCTCATCATAATAGCGCTGAACACCCGGATGCAGATCGATTGACATACCTTCTTCTGCAGTATCAAGTGACAGCTCTTCCCCGCGGACATGAGCATTCGCCATTTGGTCCAGGTTATCAAAAATTGCTTTAGTCATTTCGTACATCTGGTCTTCCGGAATATCATTGGAAGCAATCAGCATCGCCTGCACTGCAACTGTAGATGCTGTGCTGTCAAAGTTATCATATGCATCTGCAGGGATGTCTTGTTTTGTATAATAAGTGTATTCTTCCATCAGACTATCCATTGCATCTTCATCAAAACTCACAATTCTCACATCTGCACTTGCACTTAGTTCCTGAATAGCACCGGTCGGTGTTCCTGCAGTAACAAAAGCAGCATCAACGTTCCCATCTTGCAAGTTAGTAGAAGCATCCGCAAAGTCTAAGTATTGAGCATCAATGTCGTCAACTGTCATGCCATGCGCTTCGATAATCTGATTAGCATTTGCTTCCGTTCCAGATCCCATGTCACCGATAGCAACACGTTTTCCTTCAAGATCAGCCACTGATTCAATACCTGAATCCGCTAAAGTAACCAGCTGAACTGTTTCAGGATAAATAGTGAATACACCGCTGTAGTTATCGAGAACTTCACTGAACATATTACTTCCCTCAGCACCGTAAAATGCGATGTCATTCTGCACGAGAGCGAGCTGGGCTTCTCCGTTATTTAACTGTTCCGCATTAGAAACAGATGCTCCAGAAGATACACCTGTAGCACTCACATTATCGAGAGAAGAATCAATAATATCAGCCATCGCAACTCCTAAGGGGAAGTAGACTCCGGCTTCGCCGCCTGTAAGCAGAGTAACATTTTCGATCCAGTCCTCTCCGCCCGCAGCATCCCCTGACTCTCCGCTGCTCTCCTGTTCGTCACCTGAGTCATCCCCGCATGCTGCTAAAACCAGCAAAACTGCAGACAACATCATTAAAAACCATTGGTTCTTTTTCATTAAATTAGTCCCCTTTCAATTTTTTTACTTTCTTACCAGCAATCTTAACATAAAAACGCTTTCAATAATTAGAAAATTCTTATTTACTTTTATACCTTTTCCCTGATTCATTTTCCTGATTCCCACAATCTTGTTAAAGTGCTACTATTATCATTAATGAGGTGCACAAATATGATATATAAATATTTCAACAGAACATTTATTTTTGGTATTTTATTTACTTTTATCGTCGCTGTTTTAAGCATTACGCTCTCGAAGTTACCGATTATTTCAAGTATCGGCGCACTGGCAGTAGCACTTGTTATCGGCGTAATTTACAGACAGACTCTCGGCTATCCTGAAGCTTTACGTCCCGGGATTACATTTTCAGCCAAAAAACTTCTGCGTTTTGCTATCGTACTGTACGGTTTTAAACTTAACCTGCAATTAATTATCAGCGATGGCTGGATTATGATTCTTCTAGGCATCGGTGTCATCGTGTTCAGTTTTGTCCTTATGCATATATTGAATAAGTATTTTAAAACTAATTCATCAATTATGTTTCTGCTGGCAGCAGGAACTGGAATTTGCGGGGCTGCGGCGATATCTGCAGTCAGTTCAATCATCAAGGCGAAAGAAGAAGACACTGCTATCAGTATCGGTTTGATTTCTGTTGTGGGAACAGCCTTTGCCCTCAGCTATACATTTATCGGCCCATTATTCGATATGAATGATATTACATATGGTGTATGGAGCGGTCTCAGTCTCCATGAAATTGCTCAGGTTGTACTGGCAGGGGGCAGTGCCAATGACGAGGGTATGGCAATGGCCTTACTTTCTAAATTAAGCAGAGTATTTCTGCTTATTCCTGTAAGTTTTCTGCTGATGTATTTCGTTTCCAGAAAACAGCATAAGAAAACTGGCGGAAAAGTTGATATTCCTTACTTTCTTTTCTTTTTCGTCCTGATAGCAATATTAAATACATTTATCACAATACCTGAAGGGTTGAGCGCAGTAATTGATCAGCTGACCACTCTGTTAATGGTTATGGCCATGGTCGGTCTCGGTCTCAGTGTTTCACTGCAATCCATCCGGGAAAAAGCATTAAAACCGCTTTACGCTTTAGTTATTACATCGATTTTATTATCGGTAATTACATTTTATATTGCATCTATTATTTAAATAAAAAATAACCGCTCTCTTAAAGAGAGCGGCTAATATCCATTTCTTTTACAGCAAACCAATCCACTGCCAGTACGTTGCAGACAGAAGAATGATAAGCAGATAGCCCCCAACTGTAAGGAAGATACCGGATTTCAATAGGTCGTTTACTGTAAACGTTCCTGTTCCGTAAGCAAGCATATTCTGCGGTGCGCTTACCGGCAGCAGGAATCCGAAACAAATAACAAATTGCTGAACCAGTACAAACCCGAGTGATGCGTCACCCATATTAAGCGTGGTAGTTAACGCGATAAATACCGGAATTAAGGCTGATGCAAGTGAAGTTGCGCTCGCAAATCCGAGGTGAATAATAATGTTAAATACAGAAACAAGTGCAATGACTGCCACGAGCGGGAATGCATCGAGCCCCATCGCACCGAATGTTACATCGGATAACCATTGGGCTGCACCTGTTCGGAGCAGAACAGTACCAAGCGATATCCCGATCGCAAATACGATAATTGTTCCCCAGTTAATTGTGCCCTCCACTTCTTTCCAAGTAAATACACCGACTTTAGGAGACAGCATAAGTGCAAGGGCAATTAACGTAACTGAAGATGAATCAAACGGATGTAATATACCTTCTGTAGCCCAAAAGATGAGCAGCAGTGTGGCGATTATAATTAAGCGCCATTCTACTGCTTTAATCGGGCCAAGTTCCGCAAGCTCTTTATCAATGAGCTCCCGGCCGCCGCTGATTTCATCAGTTTCAGCTTTAAAGAAGCGCGTCATTACGAAGTACAGAAGTATACTCATTATAATTGAAAACGGTGCTGCATAGATAAACCAATCAATCCATGAAACATCCTGCCCCATCGCTTCATTAATAAATCCGACGGCTACAAGGTTTTGCGCCGCGGCAGTTTTGATGCCGACATTCCAAATTGATACTGCCTGTACAGCTGTAACGATTAACAAGGTGGCAAGCTTACTGTCTTTCGACATACCGAATGCTGCAACCATCCCTATTAAAATAGGTATGACCGCGCCTGCCCGTGCAGTTGCTGACGGAACGAAAAAGGCGAGTAAGATCGATACCAGTATCGTACCTAAAACAATCGCATTAGTTTTGTTACCTACAATTCTCAGTACGTAGAGCGCGAGACGCTTATGCAGATTGGTAATCTGCATGGCACTCGCAAGGAAAAGGGCTGCTGCGACAAGTGCCAGAGCCGAACTGGAAAAACCTGAAAAGGCCAATGATAATGCGTTGCTCGTGCCGAATTGTTCTGTACCATCCGGCACATCAAGTGCTGCACCAATATCATTTGCCGGCACCGGTGAAAGTCCAAGTAAAATGATAAGCAGGCCGACAATCATTACCGCAGATACTGGATATTTAACAGCCTCAGTTACCCACATGATTACCGCGAATGCCAGAACTGACAATGCTCTAAGTCCTACAACTCCGAGAGCTTCGGGTGCAGGTAAAAAGTTAATAATTACTAAAACTAAAAAAGCAACGATGATCCAGACTGGCTTATAACCCTTCTTTTCTTTTTCCATCTTGTCTGCCATTAGACAGTCACTCCTTTAATATCTCTATGGATTCACTGCCAATATAACATTATTTACATCTCATTACCCTTTATCGTTTAATATGTCACAATACTTTCAAAGTCTTGAATTTTTTTATTTTTCCTGCACATAAATTTTTGCATTAAGTGAATATGAAATATATTATTGTAATAATACTATTCATTTTACCGTATAAAGCGGCTGGGATACTTATGAGATTCTGTCATGCCAATCCTGAAGCTTCCGGATACATATGAGATCCGATCATACCTACCCTACAGACCGCGGATACACATGAGACCTGATCATCCCAACCCCGGAAACCTAGCTATTACTCTAGCAGCAAGCAACTGATCCGGTAACCTGTCATTAATCTAATTCATTCTATAAAAAATGGCTTGGAAGTCTTAAAATCAAGATTTCCAAGCCATTTCTTTTATTGTCTTAAAGCTTTTGTTCCAGCCTTCTTATAATGAATCCTTAAGCACTTCACTGTTATAAATTTTAGTATTTCTGAATACATAAGAACCTGCTACTGCAATAAGGAATGAGATCACTGCACATATTGCTGCATATGTTAAAACCTGTACTGCAGGATTATAACCGAACATTACCAGCAATCCGGGCACCGGTGCTGCTGTACCGGGAGCATCATTTACCATTCCCGACATCGCAATAACCATCCCCGATAAACCGCCGCCTATAAAGTTAGTGACGTACATAGGTATAGGATTCGCAGTAATCAGATCTGCCTTCGAAAGCGGCTCGATTGCTACTGAAATAATCGATTTTAAATCTCCTATTTTAAGTTTATAGAAGAGCCACGCGTTTGCTGGCGAAGAAGCGAAAGCGGATAAGGCAGCTACTGCCATCGGCACCCCTGTCAGTCCGAGCAGGGCAGTTAATGCCATGGAGCTCAGCGGCGAAATCCCGACTACTGTAACAATACCCCCGAGCATCAACCCCATAAGCAGCGGACTTGTATCCGTAGCAGTCTGAATAATTGTTCCAATCTCCAGCAGTGAGTTGTCCACAAGCGGTGTAATAAATAATCCCAGCAGACGAATGACCGGCAAAGCGATTAAAATTACAATGATAAAGTCGAGTCCTTTAGGAATAACCCGCTGCAGCCAAAGTACACCAAATGATACGATATATGCTGCAAACAGCCCCGGAATCAGTCCCATGTCACCAAATCCTGCGGCCAGGATTGCAGAGTTTACCGGGTTAACTTTCATAGCCAGACAGACAAGCATAACTACTATCGTGCCATCCAGACCTCCTGCCACTGTTCCAGCAGTCTGGAAAAATTCGAGATCAAAAAGATCTCCAATAACAAATGTATTTAAAGCTTCAACCAAATATGTAGCGATTGCAGCACCTGCAAAAGCACCCATCACTTTTGAACCGTAAGGTGCAAAGTGAGTAAATAAAGTGAAAAATACTAAAATAACCAGAAGAAGACCAATGCCTATCAGCTCGTCAATTGTCAAAACCCCCAAATATTTATCTATAATGGTATATTTTATGAAAAGCCTTTCATGAAATTACAATGAGATTAAGTTACCATACGAAAAATTTTTAGTCAATTTTAATTATTGCAATTTTATGTTTATCCTTATGTTAAAATGGTCATATAATTAATAATTGTCTATTTTAAAAAAAATTCAGGAGGCAGAATATGCTGAAATATCTCGTTAATTTATATGTAGGTTCTAAAGTATTTGAAGGTGGTCTCGATAAGATTAAAGCTGAAGGAAATCTCGGCGAAGATTTTGAATCGGAATTCAATGTCAACAAAGACCAGATGAAAATCGCCGGCTATTTTGAAGCTGTCGGTTCAATTTTTCTTTTCCTGTCGTTCCTCGGGAAAACTTTTACACGTATCGGAACGTTCCTCATTAACGCAGTTCTCGGCGTCGCTATCTTAAAACATCTGAAAGCGGGTCACGGTTATGAGGGAAGTAAAAAAGCACTCGGACTGTTCGGTCTGAACACGCTGAGTTTCCTTTCAACATTCCGTAAATAAACAATCAGCCTGAAGATTTTTCTTCAGGTTTTTAATATGCCTTTTTGTTTGAAAAACTGCTCTACCGGATAAATACAACTATACAGATACACACAAAATTAGGAGGATTCCACTTTGATTAAATATACTCAGCAATTTATAAATGGTGAATGGACAGACAGCGCAAACAATAAAACCATAGAGGTTATTAACCCGGCTACTGAAGAGGTATTTGCAACTGTTGCCGCCGGCAACTCAGAAGATGTCGACAAAGCAGTCGCTGCCGCACACAGCGTTTATCTGAAATTCCGCAATACTCCTGTAAAGGAACGCAGAGAAATGCTCGAACGTATTGCAGATGAATATGAGAAACGGAAAGATGACTTGATTGAAACTATTACAAACGAACTAGGTTCGCCGCTCTCAGTTTCTGAGAATTCCCACTATAATGCTGGGTTAAATCATTTCAGAACTGCTGCAGAAACACTCGATACATTTGAGTTTGAAGAACAGCGGGACGATGCACTCATTGTGAAGGAAAGTATCGGGGTGGCTGGTTTAATTACACCGTGGAACTTCCCGACCAATCAAACCGCCTTAAAATTATCAGCGGCCTTCGCAGCTGGTTCTCCGGTAGTTTTAAAACCAAGTGAAGAGACGCCGGTTACCGCATGTATTTTAGCAGAGATTTTCCAGGCAGCCGGCGTGCCTAAAGGTGTTTTCAATCTCGTAAACGGCGATGGCGAAAACGTTGGCACACCGCTCAGTGAACATCCCGATGTCCGGATGATGTCATTTACCGGTTCTGGACGGGCAGGCAAAAGTATTATGGAAAAAGCAGCAGCTGACTTTAAAAAAGTAGCTCTGGAGCTCGGCGGTAAATCTCCTTTAATCGTACTGGATGATGCAGATTTGGATGATGCTGCAGCTTCTGCGGTAAACAGAGTAGTGAGAAACACCGGTCAGGTATGTACAGCCGGCACCCGGACACTCGTACCGGCAGAACTCAAAGATAAGTTTTTAAAGAAACTGAAAGAGAAAATCAGCACTGTAAATGTCGGTGATCCAAGAGCAGAAGGCATAGAAGTCGGTCCGCTTATCAGCAAAAAACAGTTCGACAGAGTGCAGAGTTATATTCAAAAAGGACAGGAAGAAGGCGCAACACTGTATCACGGCGGTACAGGGAAACCAGAAGGTCTCGATACAGGCTACTTCGTTAAACCGACAATATTTACCGATGTTGATAACAGTATGACTATTGCTCAGGAAGAGATTTTCGGCCCTGTAATGAGTGTCATTACTTATAACGATTTAGACGAAGCAATCCGCATTGCCAATGACACTGTTTACGGACTTGCAGGTTATGTTGTCGGCAAGAACAAAGAAAAACTTCAGTATGTTGCACGTTCCATCGAAGCGGGCACAATCAGTATTAATGATTGCGGAGGCCCGAGCAATTTACCATTCGGCGGCTATAAGCAGTCAGGTATAGGACGTGAATGGGGCGATTACGGCATAGAAGAATTTTTAGAAGTAAAATCTATTAAAGGTTATTTTTCATAAAATAAAAAAACGTCCATAAGGGCGTTTTTTTATTTGAAATGCCATATTCTCCGTTTCAGCAAATACAAAAACAGCATGAACAAAATCAGACATAACGTTAAAAATCCAATGTTCATCATTGAAACTCCAAGCCAGCCGCCCTGCATCCAGAATACCCCCGCAAGCGTCCCCCCTACACTAGAACCAGTATAATAGAAAAACAGGTAGAGTGATGATGCCTGGGCTTTATTGCTGTGTGCAATATTCCCGACCCAGCCGCTCGTGAGCGAATGCGCGATAAAGAACCCGAACGTAAACAATATCAGTCCGGCAATAATCATCCATACAGATGGCAGGAGCACTGTAACAAGCCCTGTAATCGCAACAATAATCCCCGCATAAAGCATAACTACTTTACCAAACCTGTAAACAAGATTTCCTGAAAACATCGAACTTAAAACACCCACGAGAAAAATCAGATAAATCCAGCTGACCACGGTCTGGCTGATATTATAATCTTCTATCAGCACGAATGAAACATAATTATAAAGAGAAACATTTGTTCCGAGAAGCAGAAAACCCATTATAAATAAAATAAGCAGCAGCGGGTTTTTCATGTGGCTGGTCAGTGATTTAAGAAGTTCTTTAACATTGAAATCTCTCTTCACGAAATGCTTGGAAGGAGACAATGCATACCAGAAAATAAATGCTGCAAACAGACCGACTGCACCGACGCCAATCAGACCATACTGCCATCCCCATAATCCTGCTGTTACACCTGAAAAAACACGGCCAAATACTGCACCGAGAGCATTTCCGCTTATGTATAATCCCATCGCACCCGGAAGGCTCCGCGGATGAATTTCTTCTCCAAGATAAGCCATCGCAATAGACGGCAGACCGGCAAGCGCCACCCCCTGCACTGCCCGCATAACAATTAATGAGCTGAATGTCGGACTGAAGGCAGTAAGTATACATAGGACCGAAGCAGCCAGCATTGATGCTATCATAATATTTTTCCGTCCTACTGCTTCTGAAATAGAACCGAAAATCAGCATGCTGACTGCGAGAGTAAATGTTGTTACGGAAAGCGATAAACTTGCAGCTGTCGGAGTGACACCATAGTAAGCAGTTAAGTCAGGCAGAATCGGCTGCACTACATAGAGTATCGCAAATGTATTAAAGCCTGCGGCGAAAAAAGCGAGTGCTGTCTGTTTATAACTTTTAGTTCCCCGTTCTATAAAATCCATTTCCATCCCCCGTTAAACTTTTAATTACGATTTGTAAACAGTCTGATCGAGCCAGTCTTGAATTTCTTCAAGCGTACTGTTATCGAGCGGCTCCGGATATGTCATCATGACGAGCGGGACAGTATCGTAGCCTTCATTAATTACAGGCTGAATATAACTGTAAGAGGATAAATTAAAACCATTTCTCTCATAAAATTTTACGCGGCGTCTCTGTATTTCATCTTCAGGCGGTTCCACTTCGAGGACAACAGGTTTACTGCTCATACCGGTATATGCCTGAAGCGTTTTTGAACCGAGACCTCGTGAACGATGTTTTTCATTCACTGCGAGATGTTCTAAGAAGCGGTATTTTGGACTGGCCCATTCTGCAAAGAACGCCAGTATTTCGCCATTTTCACGCAATACATAAACGTTATAATCCGGCTTATCCAGCAGCATCTGCTGTCTTTTAAAATTTCTTATTTCCGACGGCGGAAATGAATCCGTCATCAATGTATATAATTGTTCAAACTCATCTTTCTCTAGTCGTTCCAGCATAATCACACATTCCTTCATTTTAATATTATTATTACTATAGAACAGTTTGGAATATAAAAAAAGCGGTACACGTTTGTGTACCGCTCGAATAACCCCGTATTTTTAATTGCTGCTGTGCGCACTGGCACTGATTTTTTTCAGCATCTCTCTGAAGGCACTCAGCTCTTCGTCACTTAAGGCAGTAAACAAACCTGCAAGAAGTTCGCTGTGTGCAGGGAAAATCCGTGCAATCAGGCTTTCTCCTTCTTCAGTCAATGCCGCTTTCATACTGCGTCTGTCATTCTCATCACGTTTCCGGATTATATAGCCTTTTTGCTGCAGCTTATCCAGTATATAAGTCGTACTTGAATTTGCAATCAATATCCGTTCCTGAATGCGGTTAATCGGCTGGGGACCTTTATTATATAAAAGTTCCAGGACTGCAAACTCGCTGATATTCAGTCCGTACTGCTGTGCATCATTCTTTACCAACTTCTCCAAAATATCATTTGTTCTTTTAATACCGACAAATGCTTTTAAACTTTCTTCCATTCTCGTCATGATATTACTCCTCAGGGGCTTCAAATCCATCAAATTATATAACTTATCAACATCTCTGTCAACGAATGTACTAGTCTTCAAAATAATCATCGTCGAATTCGATATATCTGCTATCGTACATAGCTGCGTATTCAGCTGCCTCATAGACCAGCTGCTCCATCTCTTCATAATCATCATCTATTTCGAGCCATATAACTTTATCAACGATACCTGTGACAGCATTGACTGTAATCAAGGCGCCTTCATCATCATCATTAACCAGCTGCAGAATATAGTACTCTCGGGTGTCTCCTTCACCGCTCCACGTCGAGTAAACATTTATACCGCCGACTTCTGCTGCTGCAATCTCTACAGCTTCTTCAACTGTCAGCTCTGTGTCTTCCTCCGGCTGTTCAGTTTCTTTTTTATCTTCTGTTTGTTCTTCTCTCTGCACCTGCTCTTTTTCTTTATCTTCCTGAACAGTTTTTTCAGTTTCCGGATGTTCAGCCACTGTTTGAATATCCTGTACACTCGAATCTTCACGATCCACAGTAATACTGTGCGTCGCCGATTTACCTTTCAAGTTAATCACAAAATAACGGTCGTCGTCTGACAGCGATACCGTTTCAACAGATCCGCCGTAACGTTCTGTAACAACAGCGCGTGCTTCATCTTCGGAGATAAAATCCTGCTGATTTAAGGTTACCCACAGGACACCTATAACAATACCCGCCATGAGTCCTGAGAACGCAATTACAAATTTACTCCGCTTCGTCATTGTCAGCCTCCTTTTTCATCGTTAATGTGAATGTTGATCCTTCTGTAAAAATACTCTCAGCCGATATCTCAATATCATTATTCTCTGCCAGCTGTTTTGCTATTGATAAACCGAGGCCCGAACCCCCTGTTTTTCTAGTACGGGCTTTATCCACCCGGTAAAAACGGGTAAAAATTTCGTTTAAATCTTCTTTCGGTATTCCGATACCGTAATCTGTCACAGCAATAATAATCGATTTATCCGTTTCATCGATATTGACATCTATATCGTCACTGCTGTACTTATACGCATTATCCAAAAATATGCGCAGCAGCTGTTCGAATGCCGGCGGATTAACATAAACATAAGGATTCTTACCGCCGGAGTCGATATTAATATTGCGTTTAAACACTTTTTCAAGACGTGACGCAACGCTCTCAATCAGCTTCACTGCAGGAACATACTCCTTATCTTGATTTGTATCGCTATGCGTTACTTTTGTAAAACTCAAGAATTGTTCCGTTAAATATTTCATGCGTGCCGTTTCTTCCGAAATTGCGGTGATTCCTTCATCCAGCAAATCTTCACGGGTTTTACCGAAACGTTCCAGCATACTTGCATATGAACTGATTACTGTCAGTGGTGTTTTTAATTCATGTGATGCATTCATGATAAAAGCCTGCTGATTATCATCATGCGCTTTTAAAGTCATCATCATATCGTTATATGAATCGGTCAGCATTTTCAATTCCAGAGTATCAGATTTATTGACCGGTATAGTTTTATAACGCCGTACGTTTTCTGTATCATTCATTCTTTTTACGAGCTTTTTAATCGGGTTCGTAATCAGATTGGTAATGAACTGATTTAAAACGAAGACAAGCAGCAGCAGAACGGCAGTTGAAATGATTAAAATCCACTTTAAAATATTATAAGTATCATATAAAAAATATACATTCTCATATATTTGCAAGCTGTGCACTTCACCGTTTTCCCAAATGACCGGCATAGATATCATGACAAAATTCTCACCCTTAAACGACACTGTATCCGTATACTGCGACGTACTGTACGAACGGCCGAGATCGAGATAGCTTTCTTCTGTAGCAATTCTGACGATAGGCTTTTCCTGTGCATTCAGCATCGTAATATAGCCGTCTGAGAGCGAGAAATACTGCAGGACAGTTTCGCCGCTGATACCATTCTCTTTTGCCTGCTGGATTTCAGTAATTATATTATTGCCGCGATTTTCGAGCTGTCCCATTTCCGCTTCCAGCGAATAATGTTTATAGGCGAAGTAAATTAATAAGTTAGTCAGCACTACAACAATAGCAATCATTACCGTCGTATATAACTGTATTTTCGTCCCAAGTTTCATAAACTAATCCTTAATAATATAACCAATGCCGCGCACACTGGAAATGATTGATGGTTTGTCTGTATCCAGCTTCTTACGAATATACCGCACGTAAACATCCACCGTATTCGTATCGCCAAAGTAATCATATCCCCATACTGCATCGATGATTTGATCGCGGGACAGCGCGTGGTTTTTATTATTTATAAGATAAAGCAGCACATCGTACTCCTTCTGTGTTAAATAGACTGCTGCGCCGTTACTGTACACTTCTCTTGCTAGAGGACGGATTTCAAGATGGCGGTATTTAATACTTTCTGTCTTCACTTCGCCTGCCGCTGCCGATTTCAGATGCACACGGATTCGTGCAAGCAATTCCTCCACCTCAAATGGTTTTGTCATATAATCATTAGCTCCTGAATCAAGCCCGCTGACTTTATCCATCACAGCGTCCCTTGCAGTGAGCATTATTATTTTAATATCAGAATTTTTCTGTCTGATTCTTCTCAGCACTTCCAGCCCGTTCAGTTCCGGTATCATGACATCGAGCAGCATCAGTGAAAAGCCGCCTGTTTCATACTTTTCCAGCGCTTCTTTTCCTGTATATGCTATATCTGTTATATAACCTTCAAATTCCAATTCAAGCTGAATAACACGTGCAATTTTCTCATCATCTTCCACTATCAATATCTTTTCCATGATATCGCCTCACAATGTTTGTTGGTGCTTGTAATTATATCATGTAAGCGTGCTGCATCTGTATTTATGAATGATAAAATAACGCCCCGGAGGGCGTTATAAATTAGTCATCAATCTCTGTAACATCACCTGTTTTTGCATTAATCTTCACTTCGTAATCATCAATTTCAAACTCATATTTAAAGTCGTCCGCATCGTATTCCCATTGTTCAATTTCACCATCCGCAGCTTCCAGGGCGGCCTCTCTTGCCTGTTTCAATGAAATGATTTTTTCTGTTTGTGCTGCTTCCAGACGTTTGAATCCGCGCTCGTTATTATCATTGTCATGCTCTTCTTCAAGGACTGACAAATCATCTGCTTTCAGCTTCACTTCGTATTCTTCATTTTTGTTTTCAAGTTTTACTTCGTAATAATACACACCATCATCTTCATCGTAGCTGACTTCTTCTAAAATACCGTCAAATCTTTTTTGGGCTGCTTCGATGGCTTCAAATGATTTGTCGTCTTTAAATGCATCTGAAAGTTTTACACTGCTATTCGAGCCGGCTGATTGTTTACTGTTTTTCTCTTCTGTCTTCATTTCATTGCCGTTATCTTCTTCATCACGGTCCAGATCCTGTTCAATAATGCTCAGATCTTCTGCATTCAGTTTCACTTCAAAATCTTCATGACCGTTTTCAATTTCTATGTCATAGTAATAGACGCCCTCATCTTCATCGTATTCAACATCTGTAACTGTCCCCTCGAATTCTTTAAGTGCTTTGTCCACCGCTTCCTGGGCTGTTGTACTTAATTCTGTTTCAGCGTTGTCTCTGACTGTGACTGAGCCGTTACTTTCTTCAGTTTCCCATTCCATATCATCGGCACTTGCCGTTGTATTTGCACCGCATGCTCCTAAAACTAAGACTGATGCCAGTACGCCGCCAGCTAAAAGATTCTTATTCAATTTCATGTCAATCATCCTCCAAAATTTTTCCGCTGTATTTGTGCGGTATGTTTCATTTGTTACTTACAGTATATCCGCCCTCGGCTAAGGGAAAGTTAAACAATAATTAAAGGATGATTAAAAAGAAAGAATCTTTATTTTAACTGCTGCAGGAGGTCAAGCGCTTCGTCCTGCTCAAGCTTCTTCAGCGTTCGGAGGGCTCTTCTTACAATGAAAGGAGATGTTTCACTAATATTTTCTTTAAGAAAAGCTATCACTTCTTCAGGATAGTATTTAGATATATCATTTAGATGATTCGCCACCGATTTTTCAACGTATCTCGACGGATCATTCAGAAATGGCTGCAGCAGTCTGAAGTTTTCCTGTATATCATCTCTTAAAAAAGGAAGTTTTTTTGCCCACGGCAGACGGGGTCTTGTACCTTCTGTCACTAGCCTTCTTAAATGAGCGTTATCACTTTTTCCCCAAACCTTGAATACTGCTTCAACTTTATCGTAATCTTTTCTTATAAAAGGACGGATGGCAAATTCCGCTGTATCGCGTTTCGTAATTTCCTCTATCGCTTTCATTGACTGGTCAAAATAATCGAGCCCGTATGTTTCAACAAACTTTGACAATGCCCTGTAGTAATACATTTCTTCAAACGGAAAGTAAAATTTATCATTTTCGAGACCGAGTACTTCTATAATAATCTCTGTTGCTTCGATATAATCATCCGGGAGATAATACTTAAGCTGTTTTGAGAATACTTCAATTCTTTCAGACATGCGTCCGCCTTCAATTTCCATTACTGTTTCTTTAATAAAACTGTCACTGTCAAAATCCGGATAGACGCGGCCGATATCCTCGGCATAATGTTTCGCAAGATCTTCATCAAAATAATCTTTCATCAGTTTTCGTCCGTTCATCGCTTCCACCTCTTTATAAGTATTAAAAAAAGTCCCTATTTTCATAGGAACTCCGGTAATTCATTTTAGTTTAAATACGGCAGAATGCCGAGACCCTTACTGCCGATACCGCCGTGCACACCAAGTGCAGGTGTTAAATAGCCGACCCGGCAGCTGATGCCCGGATACATATTTTCAAATCTTTTTTTAATCTGCTGAGCTTCTTCTGCAATGTCTCCGTGAGCAATCGCAATTTTAATCTTGCCGTTGAACTTGTCCATTGCTTCTTCAATAATTGATTCCCACAATTTAATAACACGGCTGTTCGTCCGCACTTTGTCAAATGGTTTCACTTTGCCGTCTTCAGCAAAATATACAATCGGTTTAATTTTAAAGAGACTGCCTATAAAGGCGCTTCCCGCTCCAAGTCTGCCGCCTCTGACAAGGTAATTCAAATCATCCACAACTAGATATATCTGGCTGACTTTAACCAGGTTTTCAATTTTTCCGACAGCCTCTTCCACGGCGGTTCCTTTCTCAATCTGTTCGATTGTCTGTTCGAGAAGATGTTCTATGATATAAGATGTACCGTTGGAATCTATGAGATGATAATCTATTTTACCTTCTTCTTTATATTCATTTAAAACCATCTGAGCGCTCTGATACGTTCCGCTGATGCCTTTGCCGATATGAATAGCGATGATTGTATCGTAGCCTTTTGAAATTATTTGATCAACAACTTCATAATATTCACCGACCTGCGGCTGTGATGATTTTGGAATTTCCTTTTCTGTCGCCAGACGCTGATAAAATGATTTAAGCGCCGCTTCGTCCGTTGTATCTTTAAAAATCGTTCCGTCTTTGAATGTTACAGATAAATGTACCTGAAATACATCTGAACGGCCTGCCAGTTCATCTGATAAACTCGCAGTACTGTCAACGATATATGCAATTTTCATGTCCTGCCTCCTACTGTTTGCCGTTTTCCGTCTATATTTATAAGTATAATAAAAACGAAACTATAAGTATATTAAAATCATTTGGCCTTCTGACTGAAGAAAAACTGCATAGACAATTAACTGAAATTTATGTAAACTCTTTATATCCTGTTTATAATTACACTTAATTATATCAGGGATAAAAATGTAACATATTATGGGAGGGTTTTCATTGACAGACAAAACAGAGAGAAAAGGATTTTTCCAAAAATTCTTAGACGTCGTTGAACGCGTCGGCAATAAGCTGCCAGATCCATTTGCACTATTTCTCGGCCTGGCATTTTTAATTATTGTAATATCATGGGTATTCAGCCTGTTTGACGCCTCGGTAATACATCCGGGGAACGGAGAAGAGTTACCGATTAACAGTTTAATTTCCGGAGAAGGGCTGCAGTTTATACTGACTTCGATGCTCGACAACTTTACAGGATTTGCACCGCTCGGTCTTGTATTGTCGATGATGCTCGGTATCGGACTAGCTGAGAAAGTTGGCCTGCTCGATTATGCTATCCGTAAAACAATTTTAAAATCACCGCCGTTTTTAGTTACATATACAGTGGTGTTCGTCGGTATTATGGGGAACCTCGCATCAGATGCTGCTGCGGTTATTATTCCTCCGCTCGGGGCGCTGGTTTTCTATAAACTCGGCAGACATCCACTTGCAGGGCTTGCTGCAGGTTTCGCCGGTGCGGGCGCTGGTTTTACCGCAAACTTATTCATTGCAGGGACAGATGTACTTTTATCCGGCATTTCGACAGAAGCAGCTCGTTTAATTGATGACACAATCGTAATTACACCGGTTGATAACTGGTACTTTAATATCATTTCCGTATTTATGCTCACAATTATCGGGGGTCTCTTGACATCGCGTTTTGTCGAGCCGCGTCTCGGAGAATATAAGGGCGAAGGTATTGAGGAAGAAGATTCAGAGGAACTGCCAAACGCTCAAAAGGGTTTGATAGCTGCAATAGTAACAGGTGTTGTTTACTGGACTGTTATTATCGCAGTTATTCTCCTTCCGAATAGTCCGCTGACCAATGAAGAAGGCGGTATTATACCGTCACCATTCATCGACGGTATTGTACCGATTATACTCATCTTCTTTATTTTAATCGGAATTGCGTTCGGTATCCCTACCGGCAAGATTAAATCGACAAAAGACGCAACATATTATATGACCGAATCAATTAAAGATATGGCAGGTTATATTGTTCTCGTATTTGCAATTGCTCAATTTATCGCTTACTTTAACTGGAGCAACCTTGGTACTTGGCTTGCAGTGAATGGGGCTGAGTTCCTTGAAAGCGTAGAATTTACAGGAATCGGATTAATTATCGGCTACGTTATTTTTACCGCACTTCTGAACTTCCTGATTACATCAGGTTCTGCTAAATGGGCAATTGAAGCACCTATATTTGTTCCAATGTTCATGCAGCTTGGTTACGATCCAGCCTTTACACAGGCTGCTTACCGTATTGCTGATTCATCTATAAATATTATTACACCGCTGTTCCCTTATATGGTTATTATTTTGGCGTTTATGAAGCGTTATGATAAAAATGCAAGTATCGGAACTTATATGTCACTTATGCTGCCGTATTCATTAGTATTCCTGCTTGCATGGATTATCCTGCTCGGAGTGTTCTACTTCACAGGCTTACCGCTTGGACCGGGTGTTTCTACGTTCTTGGAAGACAGAGTACAATAATTAACCAGGAGATGATTCACAGTGTCATTACACACAAAGCTTATAAATTGGCGGAGGGACTTCCATCGGCATCCCGAGCTCGGCTTTCTTGAAATGCGTACATCTACAATCGTCGCAGATACTTTAGAGAGACTCGGATACGATTTAAAAATCGGACGGGAGGTAATGCATCCTGACTTTACAATGGGCAAACCCGATCAGGAAGAAACATCCAGACATTATGTATGGGCAAAAGAAAACGGTGCTGTTTCAAAGTACCTGGATCAGGTAGCAGAAGGCTATACAGGTATTGTCGCAACACTGGATACAGGAGTTCCAGGTCCGGAGATTGCTTTTCGTGTCGATATGGATGCTCTTCCAATTTACGAATCGGAAGACATCAGCCATTTTCCTCTTCAGGAAGATTTCCGTTCAATAAATAATGAAATGCATGCATGCGGCCACGATGTCCACACTTCCATCGGGCTCGGGCTCGCAACACTTTTAATGGACAATAAAGATGATTTAAAAGGCAGGATAAAACTTATCTTCCAGCCGGCTGAAGAAGGAACGCGCGGCGCACGCTCAATGGTTGAAGCGGGGGTTGTCGATAATACTGATTACTTTATCGCTTCGCATATAGGTACCGGGGTTCCGTTCAATCATTTCTTAGGATCAAATAACGGTTTTCTTGCCACTACTAAAATTGATGTATCCTTTAAAGGCGTGTCCTCTCATGCAGGCGGACAGCCTGAAGAAGGCAAAAATGCCATGCTGGCTGCTGCCAATGCCGTTATTAACTTAAACGCTATCCCCCGTCACTCGGGAGGTGCTACACGTATTAATGTTGGTGAACTGCATGCCGGAAGCGGACGCAATGTCATTGCAGACAGTGCCAGTCTTAAAATTGAGACGAGGGGCACAACAAGCGAATTAAATGAATATATGAAACAGTATGCACGGTCTGTAATCCAGGGCGCTGCTCAAATGTTTCAGGTAGATTATCATATAGAGACTGTCGGGGAAGGTAGAAGTGCTGCCGGTTCGACAGAACTCGCACAAGTTCTGGTGGATGCAGCAGATAGTGTGAAACTGGTCACAAAACTTGAAGAAAACAAACCGAGCGGCAGTGAAGACGCAACGTTTTTCATTAATCGCGTACAGGAACGCGGCGGACAGGCTTCTTACTGCATATTTGGAACAGATCTTGCAGCGGGACATCATAATGAGATGTTTGATGTGAACGAAGACAGCATGCTGAGCGCGGTTCAAACCTTATTTGAAACAGCAAAATTATTAAGTGAAAAACAGTAAGACATTACAGAGACAAAATCTTTACGGATTTGTCTCTTTTTGTTTATTAAAGTTTCAATTGGTTATGTATAAAGTATCGCGATAAGTAATTCTTATTGTACTTTTAGCGATTCTTCGTTTTTATTTCTATATGCAGTTGAACTGCGGGGTGTAGATTGTTATTATTTAGACGTTGTGTAAAAAATCATCATAAGGAGTGAAGTAATGACAAATCATTCGTCATCGTCTGAGAAGTCAAAAAAAATATCATATGTTTTCGTGTTTGCAGCAATTATTGTAGGATTGCTTGTAGTTATAGGGGCCATATTCCCCGATGAATTTGGTGAAATTTCAGGTTCCATTTCAGGATGGGTTACTACCTACTTCGGCTGGTATTATATGATACTCGTCACAGTAATCGTATTCTTCTCTGTATTTCTCGTTTTCAGCCCTATTGGAAAACTTAAATTAGGACAGCCTGATGATACTCCGGAGTTCAATACCCTTTCCTGGATTACTATGCTGTTCAGTGCCGGTATGGGAATCGGTCTGGTATTCTATGGTGCCGGAGAGCCGATGGCTCACTTTATGTCACCGCCAACCGCAGATCCCGGAACAACAGAAGCGTTGGCTGAATCTATGCGCTCAACCTTCCTGCACTACGGTATTCACGCATGGGCTATATACGGCATTGTTGCCTTAGCTCTTGCATACTCGAGCTTCAGAAAAGGAGAAGTTGGATTACTTTCAAAAACGCTGCGTCCTTTATTCGGCGATCTCGTAGACGGCTGGCTCGGGGTTGTTGTTGATGTTCTCGCTGTTTTTGCAACTGTTATCGGTGTTGCGGTATCTCTCGGTATCGGTGCAATGCAGATTAACGGTGGATTAAATTACTTATTCGATGTACCTGTAAGTCTTTTGACACAGGGTATCATTATATCCGTGGTCACAGTTCTGTTCTTAATCAGTGCCTGGAGCGGACTCAGTAAAGGAATTCAATACTTAAGTAATCTGAATATGATTCTTGCAGGTCTGCTGTTTGTCATTATTCTTGTTGTCGGACCGACAATGCTTATCTTAAATGTAATGACGACAGGCACAGGCGGCTATTTAAGCTCATTCTTATACAATAGCTTTGACGTTGCGCCACTAAATGCACAAAAAACTGAGTGGCTGAGTTCATGGACAATTTACTACTGGGGCTGGTGGATGAGCTGGAGTCCATTTGTCGGTATCTTCATCGCCCGCGTTTCTAAAGGACGTACAATCAGAGAATTCATCATAGCGGTTCTCCTCGTACCGACTGTTATTGGTATTATCTGGTTCAGTGTATTCGGTATTACAGGTATTTCAACAGGTCTTGCAAATAATGAAATATTCAATATGGCGACTGAAGTACAATTATTTGCTATATTTAATGAATTACCGATGGGAACAATCTTATCGATGCTTGCTATTTTATTAGTATCATCATTTTTTATCACATCGGCAGACTCTGCCACATTCGTTCTCGGCATGCAAACATCACACGGTGATTTGACGCCTTCAGGAAAAACTAAGCTTACATGGGGCATCGCTCTTTCCGCCATAGCTTTTACATTATTAGCTGCCGGCGGAGAAACAGGATTAAACGCCTTGCAATCTGCAGCAATTATCGCGGCGCTGCCTTTCAGCTTTGTCGTTATTGCGATGATGGTTGCCTTTTATAAAGACGCGAACAATGAACGTAAGTATTTAGGGTTATCCATTACTCCAAATAAAGAACGCATGAAAAATTATAAGGAAAGCTCTCTTGAAGAATATCAAGAGGAACTTGAAGCTTATGCTGACGAAGATAAGCCTAGAGGTGTATAGATATAAAATAAAAAAGCGTTCCGGTGATTTAAATCACCGGAACGCTTTTGTTTTATTGAAGTTTTCCCTGAGCTGCAATATCTATTTCTTTAACAATTTCATCATTATTGATGAGATAAGCTTTATGATATAAATTCGAAACTGGACATATATGGTTCGGAATAATACGGACTTTATCGCCGATATTTACTTTGTCACTGAATTCTCTATTGTAAATAATTGCATGTTCATCAAATACACCGTGAACATAAGCTCCGTCATATTCTTTAATCTTACCGAACCCTTCTGTCGCGGTCAGTCCTTTGCTGCGCGACTGCGCTGTCAGTCCCTTAGCCCCGACATCTGTAATAACACGTTCATGTGTCGGCTTACTGATCACAGTAGTCAAAACGCTCGCTGCTGAATAATCATATGAATTAATCGCATTAGATTGTGATCCATCCATTAAAATATACGTTCCCGGTCTGATTTCAGTCACCCCTTCCGGTATGTCAAAACCAAACATAAACGGAGGAGTTGAACCGATGCTGACTGTTTCAATATCAAAATCCATATCTCTCGCGATATTTGCAAAATGCAGTGTACGGGTTGTTGCTGTCATAAATAAGTCATAACAGTCATCTTTGTCGACAGCCTTATATGTATGACCATCATGAGAGAATATTCCTTTCAATTCCACGTTTTTAGATGCACGTATACTGTTTAACAATAATTTATAGTCAATTTCCTCAATGATACCGGAACGCTCCTCGCCGACTTCGATTTCAATCAGTACCTGGGCTTTTTTATCAGCACCTTCAAATACTTCGTCAATTTCTTCGATATGGTGAACGCTGTCCACACCGAAAGAAATATTTATCTGTTCAGCCAGTTTTTTAATTCTTTCCAGCTTTTGTTTTCCAACAATCTGATTGGCGATAAAAATATCCTTGAGTCCATATACAGCCATGATTTCCGCTTCCCCTACTTTAGCAACTGTGATGCCTGTTGCACCGTGCTCTCTTTGCTTCATTGCTAAATACGGCATTTTATGCGTTTTCGTGTGCGGGCGCAGCTGAACATTTTGCTTTTTCGCATAATCACCCATGTACTCCAGGTTTTTATTAAGCACAGTTTCATCAATTAACAATGCAGGTGTATCTATGTCTTTATAATTCATCATTACATCCCCTTAGTTCATTATTTTATCGCTGCGACGGCTTCAATCTCAATCAAACATCCATAATGCAGTTCTCTCGTCGGAACAACTGCACGTGCAGGCTTGTGGTCTCCAAAATAATTGCTGTATTCTTCGTTAATAATATCCCAGTTATCAACGTCAGATGTGTATAGCCTGACCATTACGATATCTTTTTTAGTCAAATCTGCTTCTTTCAATACCATTTCCATGTTCTCAAGCGCTCTTTTAGTTTCAGCAGCAATACCGCCCTCGACTATTTCCCCGGTGTCAAGGTCCAATGATAACTGCCCTGAAATGTATAAAGTATCGTTATGTATCATTCCCGGTACGTAGTGCCCTTTACTGTTTCGTGAGTATTTTGTATGAATTGCCCTCATTAAATCCTCTCCTTATAATTGTTCATAAATCTATAATAACAAAAAGTATTCTGAAAATTGAATTCCAGAATACTTTTATAACTAATTGCACAAAATTTGATCATGATGATCATGGTGCTTACATTCCACCTGAACCGTTACATGTTCGATGCTTTCATGTTTCATCTGTTCCTCAATACGCTGAATAATCTTTTGTGTTTCATGAACATTCAGCATACCATTAACTACAATGTGAACACTCAACGCATTCATTCCGCTTGTAATGCTCCAAACGTGAATGTGATGTGCGTCTTCAACCCCGTCTACATTATTAATTTTTTCGATAATACGATTGAAGTCTACAGTCTCCGGCACACCTTCCATAAGAACATTCAAAGATTGACGGAGTATTCTAAAGCCGCTGATTGAAATTAATACCGCGACGATAACACTCGCCAGCGGGTCCATAATTCCCCAGCCGAAAAACATAATTGATAAAGCAGCAACAATCGCCGCAACTGACCCGAGCAAATCTCCTAAAACATGCAGCAGAGCACCTTTCATATTTAAGTTATCGTGTGTATCTCCAGACATTAATATTTTTGCAACAACGATATTTACCAAAAGTCCAAGAACCGCAATAATCAGCATACCCGTGGTTGCCACTTCAGGCGGATTTATAAAACGGCCGGCCGCTTCTATAATGATAAACACCGCAATAACAATCAGTGTCACACCATTAAAAACAGCTGCCAGTATTTCAAATCTTCTATAGCCGTAGGTCCTTGCTGAATCAGCAGCTTTCTCACCCATTTTAAATGCAGCAAGAGCCACTGCCAGCGATATAGCATCGCTCAGCATATGACCAGCATCAGACAGCAGGGCAAGACTATTTGTCAGCACTCCCCCGATGACCTCAACAATCATAAATGATGCAATTAATATTAAACTTATTGTCAGTGCTTTTTTATTCGCTCCATGTGTATGATCGTGGTGATGATTATGATTATGCTCCGTCAAAATTCCCACCTCAATTTATCTATTTTTTACTATTATTTTCCTATTTTCGAGTGTAATATATATCTTAGCATATGCAAAAATGTAAGAAGGTGCAATTTTATGAAGAAAAAATATCAACTCTATTTATTATATAGCAGTATTTTCCTGATTTTCCTAGGAATAAGTCTTGTCATCCCGGTTCTCCCGTCAATCATGAATGAATTGAATATCAGCGGTGCAGGTGTCGGTTATCTAACCGCCGCTTTTGCTTTTACGCAATTAATTTTCTCTCCATTTACAGGTCGTGCCGCAGATAAGTTCGGACGTAAAATTATTATCGTTCTCGGGCTGTTTATCTTTGCATTTTCCGAGCTCTTATTCGGTCTCGGACAATCGATTGAAGTACTATTTGTTTCGCGGATGCTCGGCGGTTTGGCCGGTGCATGTATTATGCCTGCTGTAACAGCCTTTATCGTCGATCTGACAACTGATAAAAACAGAGCCCGGTCGCTAGGTTTTATGACCGCAGCAATTAATTTCGGATTTATTATCGGACCCGGTGTCGGCGGTGTTCTGGCAGAAGTTGGTACACGTCTGCCGTTTTTCGTCGCAGCAGCACTTGGTTTATTGGCAGCATTCGGAGCCATATTCATGCTCTCTGAACCTAAAAAAATAACAGAAGTTGCAGCTGATAAAACTGAAGTTACAACAAGTAACTTCAAACGTCTATTTACACCGATATTTTTTATTGCCTTCCTCGTTATTTTTATATCATCATTTGGACTCGCAGCTTTTGAATCTTTCTTCAGTCTGTATTTCGACCGTAAACTCGGATTTACACCGACTGATATTGCAATCGCAATTACAGGCGGCGCCATGATTGGCGCTTTTGCACAAATCTTTTTATTCGAGCGTCTCACACGCAGCTACGGCGAGTTGAACATTATAAGAGTATCGATTATATATACCGCAGTGCTTGTCTTTGCAATTACATTTTTAGAATCATACTGGTCGGTTATGGCCGTCGCCTTTATCATCTTTATAGGTTTTGATTTGATACGTCCGTCCGTGACAACCTTCCTGTCCCATATCGCCGGAAATAACCAGGGATTTGCAGGGGGGATGAACTCGTTTTTCACATCGCTTGCAAACGTTGTTGGTCCTGTTATAGCCGGTATCTTATTCGATATGAATTTGGATTTTCCGTACTACTTCAGTGCAGCCGTTCTCGTCATCGGATTCTTTATCACAGTATTTTTCTGGCGTGATCCGCGTAACGCATAATGTCATTCAAAAGTCTGAATTACGCGTTACATCGACGTTACAGCATGCCAAACACTTTTATTTTCATCCCTCCTTGTGCAATAATGTTTAATGGAATGAAAATATAAAAACATTTTTCGTATATTACTGGAGGGTTATATTCATGAAAGACGAAATTGTAGATGTAACCATAATCGGTGGCGGGCCTACCGGCTTATTTTCTACTTTTTATGCGGGCATGAGACAGATGTCTGTCAGACTGATAGATAGTCTGCCTGAACTAGGCGGTCAATTAACGGAATTATATCCGGATAAATATATTTATGACGTCGGCGGCTTCCCTAAAATCCTTGCTAAAGATTTAGTTTCCAATCTCGTGACACAGGCGCAGTATGCAGAACCTGACCTTCACCTTGGAGAAACAGTTCAGTCATACGAGCGCAAAGATGATCACTTTGTTTTGAAAACTGATCAAGGTGAATACCTTACAAGAACTATCTTAATTACAGCAGGAGTCGGTGCTTTCCAGCCGCGTAAAATCGGCCTCGATAACGAAGCTGATTTCGAAGGAACTTCACTGCAGTATGCCGTTAGAGATCTTGAGAAATTCAGAGACCAGGATGTTGTCGTACTCGGAGGGGGAGACTCTGCTCTCGACTGGGCACTGATGCTGCAGGAACTTGCTAAGTCAGTAACACTGGTACACCGTCGCAACCGCTTTACGGCACATGAAACGAGTGTGCAGCAGGTCATGGATTCACCTGTAGAAGTTAAGACATCATTGAATGTCACTGAAATTAAAGGTGAAAATGGACAGATTGATGAGCTGGTACTGACTGCAAAAGACGGTACTGAAGAAGTCATTAAAGCAGACCAGCTGATTGTTAACTTCGGTAATATTTCGTCACTCGGGCCATTAAAAGAATGGGGTCTTGAGCTTGAGAAAAACTCCATAAAAGTTAATGCTCATATGGAAACAAACATACCCGGCATCTTTGCTGCAGGTGATATAACGACATTTGAAGGTAAAGTTAAACTGATTGCGACGGGCTTCGGTGAAGCACCGGTAGCAATTTCATACGCTAAATCTTTTTATGATCCAAAATCACGCTTACAACCTAAACATAGTACAAGCGTCTTTAAACAAGACTAAAAAATTCCGTATGCAGAGTTAATGCATACGGAATTTTTTTGTGTTTGCTTCTGGTGTTTCATGTGAAACCTGAACTCTTTATCCTGTCACAAGCCTTAAACCAATTACTGCAATGATGATAAACGACAGGTACATAACACGTTTATAACTCGCAGATTCTTTATAAAAGATAATTCCGATTAATGCACTTCCTACTGTTCCGATTCCAGTCCATACAGCATAAGCAACACCTAAAGGAATAGTTTCCATAGCAAATCCAAGCAGGCCAAGACTGATCGGAAATCCGATGAGCAGCATCAGCCAACCTTTTAGTTTTTTACCCTGGCCGATTAAAGACATACCTGTTACGCCCGCTACTTCCATGAATCCTGCTAATATTAATATCAACCAGCTCATTTAACATCCTCCTCATAATCTGTCACTGTTTTCAGACCGATAACTCCAAATACAAGCAGTGCCACAAATATAATAATGCCAATGTTGAATGCTCCGCCGAAAACGATAATATCTACTAGCACTGTCCCGACCGCCCCAATACCGACAAAGACCGCGTATACTGTGCTTGCCGGCATTTTCGTCGACACGTATACGAGCAGTCCAAAGCTGACAACGACAGCAATAACCGTCAATCCCCATTCAAACCACGTATCAGCATATTTCAAGCCTGTTGCCCAGCCGATTTCAAACATAGCTGCAATAATGACTAATAACCACATAATTTTTCTCCTTTTTATTTCTTAAATTTAAGAATTAAGAATAAAAAAGCCCGGAAGAATAACTTTCGTTACTCTCCCAGGCTTTTATCCTTCCGTGTACTGGAATTAATTCCAGCGTTTCCTCTCGGTCCAGACTTAAATAATTTAACGGAACCCTAGAAAACTTCTTATTCAGTTACTTACATCATAAATTATTATTTTCTAAGAGTCAACTTCAGTCTCAGTATTGATAACTCCGTAATGCACTTTACTCGTCTTTCTGATTTGCTGGATGAAACCGAATTGTTCAAATCGTCTGCTTCTGAAGTGATCTTTCAAAACAACTGTTTTGGCTGCCACACGTTTTGCCTCATTTATCGCAGTTTCTGACAATGTTTTGGACTGTGTCACTGCGGAGATTGCTCTTAAGCTCTCGGAATTACTGATTTCTTCTTCGAACATCGGATCAAAATAAACAATATCAAAACTGTTATCTGCCAAGGTTTTTAAATATGTCTCGTGGTCTTCATGCAGCACTTCAACATTTTTCATTGCATCGCTGATAACTCCAATATTCGCATCATATGACGACAGTCCTTCTTTAGTCAGCAGGTAAAGTATTAAACTGTCTTCCAGTGCCGTTACTCTGCCAGAGTTTCCGACTGTTAAACTCGCGATAACACTATCTGCTCCGAGTCCCATCGTGCAGTCTAAAAATGACATACCAGCTGTAAGTTCTGCCGCTTCGACCAGGGCGTCGTGTTCATTTTTCAATAATCTTTTAGCACGGACCATGGAAAAGTTCGGATGGTACTTGACCGACTCGTTTCCAGTGAGTGGTGTAATACTGATTCCATCTCTTCCAACGACTAATACATCGTCATTGTAACGCTCCCGAAGTTCTTTAACAGAGCGCTTTTTACGCATTACAAAGTTCAGCTTGTAACGTATAGCGATATCCTTAGCTTTTTGTAATGAATGTTCATTATAACGGCCGCCTGTTGTTACTATCATCATCTTTCTCCGTTCTGTATAATATGTTTATCAGTATAGTTTACCATGGTATTATTAACTAAATAAGATAAACGGAGGATGCTGAATGACATTAAAGAATAAGCTTACTCAATCAGAACAGGAAGAACTGCTGAACACTCTCGAATCCCGTTTTAATACTCATATGGAACGCCACGAAAATATCTCATTTCAGAATATCGCTGATAAACTGAATGATACACAGCTCACTGCACTTTACAATATGGAAGTCACAGAAGGTGAACCTGACGTTATCGATTTTGACGGCACGCTTTATTTTGCAGACTGTTCAAAAGAAAGCCCGAAAGGACGGCGCAGCGTTTGTTATGATAGAGCTGCCCTTGAAGCGAGAAAGAAATATAAGCCTGATAACTCGGCTGTGGATTTAGCAAAAGAAATTGGCATCGATTTACTCACTGAAGAAGATTACAGACTCCTGCAGCAGTTCGGCGACTTTGACCTGAAGTCTTCAAGCTGGGTTAAGACTCCTGATGAGATTAGAAATCTCGGAGGAGCTTTATTCTGTGATAAACGTTACAACACCGTCTTCCTTTACCATAATGGAGCCGATTCTTATTACGGAGCACGCGGTTTTAGAGGAAAGTTAAAAATCTAAGAAAAAAGACGGCAGCCGCCGTCTTTTATTTGTTTTCGATATATTCTTTTATCACCACTGCCTGATTGTGCTCTTCGTCTTTAGCTGCGTATAACAGTGTGACATTGTGGCCGTCTGAGTCCTTTTTAATTTGATCTACCAGATCTTTTTGTTCTTTTAATTCTTTTTTATATTTCTTTTTAAATTCTTCCCACTTATCAGGATCGTGATCAAACCACTTTCTTAAATCCGACGAAGGTGCGATTTCTTTATACCACTCATCATGTTCCAAATCTTCTTTTTTAATGCCGCGCGGCCAAACACCGTCTACCAGAATCCGCTTGCCGTCCTGTTGTGAAACGTCATCGTAGACACGTTTTAATTTCAGCATAGTATCATCTCCGAATAATATATTATATTATTCTTTACCCTTCTTTTTTTGTTTCATTCATCGCTGCTTCTCTCGTCTTGTTTAAAATCATAAAGTCCAGCTCTTCTTTCGACATCGATTTTAATGTTTTATATTTTAACAGGAGGAAGACCGCACCGAGTATAATCCAGCAAAGTAAAGCATAGTAAGATGGTGCTGTTAAGGCTGCCGGCGAACCCGGGAATAATAGCAGTATCAGGAATACTAGTGAAATGATTACACCGAGTACACCAAATATTACATAAACAATATTTTTATGTTCAGCTCTTGCAAAGAATTTAACAGTCACTGCACTCGTCGCCAGAAACGCTACTGATACACCCACTGACGACATATCAACAATCCAACTTAAAGCAGTTCTCCCGAGCCAGGGAGCAATCAAACACACTGCCAGCACGAATAAGACTGCATAATGCGGTGTTTTATTTTTCTTATGCACTCTGGCAAAAACTGCCGGTACAAAGTTTGCACGCCCCATCGCGAAAATCAGTCTGGAAGATGACATATAAAACCCGTTAAGCCCCGTAAAAATACCGAATGATATTGAAAATGCGAGAAATACCATTCCAACAGTGCCCATAGACGACTGTATAACAGAACCTGTTACCCAGACCGCCCCGTCCATTGAGTTCTGGTCAGGATAGATCCATGATGTTACTAAAATCATTGCAACATAGGTTAAAATAGACGCGACAATCCCAAATACAATTAATTTAAATGTTTTGTCAGCACTGAATTTAAATTCTTCAGCTGCCTGAGGAATATTATCAAATCCTACATACATCCAGGGCGCTATTGCCACGATTAAGATAATCGAAGTCCATACTCCCGCTTCATTATTAAAGAGCGGCTGTGCATTTTGAAATGAAAATTCTCCGGTGAAAAATGACGCGAACATTAACCCTGCTACAACAAAGGCCATGAACAAACAGAATATAAACTGCAGATTCCCGGAAAGACCAGAACCTTTCATACTGATAAACGCGAATACTATGAGTACTGCTGACGACAGGATGACTTCCATAATGTAAACATCCCATCCTGCGATGGTGTATAAGTAACCAATCTCGAGAAAATCCGGGAGTACAAATTTAAACAGCAGACTAAACGCACTCGCATTCAGAGCAACTACACATATATAACCCAATACTAAAAACCATGAGGCGATAAAGGCGCTGAATTTACCGAATCCCGCGTATGTAAATGCGAACTCTCCGCCGGAGACGGGAAACTTGGCTGTTAATGCACCGTAGCCTACCGCAATAATCAGCATCAGTATACCGCCGATAGTAATTCCGAGTGAAGCCCCGAGTGTACCTGATGAAATCAGCCAGTCTCCCGGTAAAATAAATGCACCCCAGCCGATTGACGACCCGTAAGCTATTGCCCATATGAAACGTTTCGACATCGTATTATCTAATTCTGTTCTCGTCTGATTATCAGCAGACATATTTCCAACTCCAATTTTTTTATTAATTCTTGTGACTAAGTATCGCATAGTAAAAGATCTATCGCTAGTGCTTTTCCAGTACGAGCGGATGTTCTGTAATTATTGTATCCCCTTTATACAGCGTGACGGGAATCCCCGATTCTCTGTCTATCTCGTTATCCGGGTTGGATAAACTCATCGAATTCATCCCCGCTGCATTGAAATAAATATTATCTTCAAAGTTCTCTCGTCTGACAGGCAATTCTTTTGTTAAAAGGGTGTAACCGCCTGCTTCAAGATGTGTTCCAACTGTATGGATGCCTGCAGGAAGCACAGTGTCATATCCTTCGGCGAACGGCATGAGAGTAATCTCACCCTGTCTGGTGATGTAATCGACACGGTAACCTTCCTGCAGTTCCAGCACGGCTTCTGTACTGTAATAATTTAAGGCTGTTTCCAATACTCTGTCCCCCTGGTCATCATACACAACGATTGCAGAGGCTGAATCTGTTGCCGCCTTGTAACGGCCCGGTTCTATATCTTTGCCGGTCATGTATGAACCAGGAGACAATGTTTTTTCCACCCCGCCTTCTGTGATGCCTTCAAAGACAGTATTGCTATTCAAAAAAGCATAACGGGATTCCAAACCATCCTTTATTAAAAGATTTTCATCTTCAAATAATTCAGCAGCTTCCTCATCAGTCTGCACCTTTTCACCATTATACGACTCACTCATAAGACCGTTAAAACTACACCCCATCAAAAACAGTACAAAGAAAAATAAAACGCTAAACCGTTTCATATTTTCTCTCCCCTTTATAAATACGCAAATAATGTTCATGCGTACCTAACGCTCCCAGTGATACTTCTGCTGAACTGTGTTTTTTCAAAGTGCTCATCATTTTGAATACTTCTTCTTCTGGTAGATCGTCAGCGGGGATACATATACGATCTCCGTCCAGATACAGCGTGCCTTCTCTAAGCGGACTGAGAAACTTTAATTTATCTTCTGAAATATAACCTTTAACGTACTCTCTGTGTGATTCACTGCGGACATATGTGTAATAAATTCTCTGTTCATTTAAAAAATAAATCTGGTCCGCGTAATCATCAAGATTTTCCAGCAGATGAGATGCGACAATAATAATTTTTCCATCTTCTTTTATTTCCTGAAGCACCGAACTGACCAGCTCTACATTCACCGGGTCCAGCCCGTTCATGATTTCGTCCATAAACATAATCTTAGTATCTGCGGCAATCATCATCGCAAAACAGAGCCTCTGCCTCATCCCGAGAGAATAAGTTTTTACTTTATTTTTGACATAGCCTTCCATATTCAGCCGTTCTATTACCTCTTCTATATTGCTGCTGTCTGGATCCCATATATCTCTGTACATCTCAATATGTTCAACACCAGAAAAATCTTCATAGAGTTCAGCCTGATCCGGGAAGAATGTAATTTTACTGTGCAGCGCTTTAACATCTTTTGTCGTATTTTTATACACAATATCATCGATCAAAATTTCTCCCGTATTAATCGGAATGAAACGTATAATTGCATTAAATAAAGTTGTTTTCCCCGTGCCGTTCGGCGCAACCAGACCGATAATTGTATTATCCGGAATATTAAAATTAACATTCTTCAGCACCGTCTTAGTTCCGTAATTTATCGTTAAATTCTTGACTTCCAATGACATTAGTTCTTCCTCCTTTCAAGCTTTCCTGTACGGGTCGGTATCAATTTAAAAACAAAGTGAAACACGACTTCAACGATTATATATAATACCGCAATACTGATAAGCAGTTTCGTAATTGTTACATTATTTAATGACTCCCATGACCCTTCCAGCACCGGTATTATCTGCAGGTACAATAGAGGATTCCAGACCGCAGCAGATCCCGTCAGAGCAATGACATAAGGCAGATAAAACACGGCAACTGCGATGGTAATTGTCAGGTAAATATTCCTGAATACAAAGGACAGCCCGGTTGAAAACTTAACGATGATGTAACTCAGGGCCATCGTCATAAAGACTGTGATTAAAACATACTGCATTATACTGATATATACGGTTTCTTCACCTGCATACAGCGGCACTGGATATTTCAGTGTTCCACTGTCTGTATAAAATGTACTGAGTAAATATGAGACGAAGATGCCGCTCAAGGTAATAATCCATATCAATCCCCAGCTGATAAATGTCCTTTGCCTCCATTGATAGGCAAAGGAATAAGGTATTCCCTGGGAAATACTCCAGTTAAATTCCTGATCCCGGCTGAAGCGGTCAGCCCCGAATACCGCTGCAATAATAAATATAAATACGCCTGCAACAATGTTAATCAGATTAAACAAAACAAGTGACGGTGATAACGGATTCCAATCAATATCAACATTATTCTCTTTCAAATATGTTAAAAATTTTAAATCATTCTCAATTTCTTCCCGGCTTGGCATAAAGGAGAGCAGCAGTTCCTGCGATTCAAAGTCATCCGCTTCATAAAAGAACAAACGGTTTTCCGCAAGCTCAAGGCCCTGATCGACGTAATCGCTGACCACACTCTCGAGTCCGGAAACTGTATTGCCTTCCTGTTCGCTTAAAATATACCGCTGCATACCAACTATGCTTTGCTGGCGGGCAAGTTTATCATAGATTTCTTGTCCCCGAGCCGATTCAAAGTGGTCTTCCGGAATCGCATTGAAAATCTGCTGTGTATCTTCGTATTCGCTCCGCAATTCTTCCAAAGGAAGTGCAAGATCGCGGTCCTGGTAAAATGCCGAATAACTTGCCAGAAAAAGAAACAGCGCTACTAAAAGTATTCTTACTTTCCAGTCTCTTATAATTTTAAGGAAATCCCATTTGAACAGTTTCATTCAGTCCACCTGCCTGACAAATTTCTGACGTGTCATCCAGCCCGCAAGAAGCCCTAATATTATTTCGATAATAATAATTGTTATAAGCAGCACCATGATACCCGTCTCGAAGGTGAAATTATTTGATAAGGTTAAAAAGTTCTGACGGCCGCTTAAAATATTTCCAAACTCAAAATAGTTCTGCGGGAATAAATGAGCTCCAAGGCCGAGAAAACGATCTTCACCGCCGCCGCTGTATAAACGGTTAAATGCGATAATTGCAAAGCCTGCAATCATCACGATAACGTCATGTCTGAATATCAGGGAAAGTACAGCATTTAAACGTATGAAAAGATACAAAAGCACTGCTGTTAATATCAGCGACTCCAAAATCAAGTCAATGACAGGCGCGGTAAAGAAATTCTCTTCGGCTGCTCTGTATCCTTCAGTGTAAGCGTAATGGGTAGTTAACAGAGACATATCACCAAAACCGTAGAGCAGTGATATAAGCAGGAAGAAGAACATCAGGAAAAAAGCGATACCAGTTGCGATAAAGATAAATACCGACACAGACTGATAAAATATGTACTTTCTCCATCCGAGCGGCTGGCCAGCTTTTAAAGTATGGTGCTTCCGGTCATCAACCAGTACTTCACTCGCTACAAAAATAGTTATAAATAATAAAATTAAAGGACCGTAATTTAAGAAGAAGGAATACAACTGCTGTATTCCTGTTTTACCGTTAAATTCATGTGTTGTCGGGTGGTCTATCTCAGACAGCGCAAACAAATTATTATTAATTACCGCCCTTTCAAAATCCATATCTAAAAACTGGCCGTCGTGTTTCCGCTCCAAATAATCATTCAGTGCATCGACCGTAAACATAGGAACATAGTCGGTACTTTTCAACTCGAAAAGACGTGAAATATCACCTTTTTGCAACGCATCATAAAACATAAAATTATTCTCGTAATCATATTTAGCGAGACTATATGTATCGACTCCTGTAAAGCTGTTTACAGCAATATCACCCTCAGCAAGTCTGCTTTCTTTCATGCCGTATGCTGATTCAGTTTCAAGGGCCAGCTCATCTGCATCAATTGTCAACGGGTTATTCACCGTCGGCAAATATAAAAATGAGTATAATATTATGCCGATAAATGCCAGCAGAAATAACAGTCTGTTCTTTTTATTACGATATAATTTTTTAAACGTTTCTAAAAATACAGTTCTAAACATCATCCATCCCCATTTGTCTTTATTATGACGTATTTATAACTATTATAGAAAACGCTTCCATAATTTACAAACTATTTTAAAAATTTTCTATTGTATCTTAACTGTTATTATATTAATCTTAATTTACTTATTTCATCAGTCAGGAGCTTTACTATGTTTCTCGCTTTTTTGCACGGATTCGTTTTATCGGCAGGATTAATTCTTCCTCCCGGCGCTCAAAATGTGTTTTTAATTAACCAGGGAGCCAACCATAAAAAATTTATTCATACTCTGCCGGCCATAATTACTGCAGGACTCAGTGATACACTATTGATTATACTCTCTGTAGCCGGTGTCTCCTTAATTATCCTGTCCATTCCGACACTGCAGCTCGCTATGTATATTATCGGATTTTGTTTTCTCACTTATATGGCAATAACGTTATGGTTTGTAAAACCCGAGACTGCTCACGCACCCGCCAAGCTCAACCCTTTTAAACAAATTGGTTTTGCTTTATCAGTATCATTGCTCAATCCTCATGCAATACTGGATACAGTTGGCATTATCGGAACAAATTCCACAGCTTATACAGGCAGCGATTTACTGGTATTCACCTTATCCTGCATCGCAGTTTCATGGATTGCTTTTGTGATTCTCGTATTCTTCGGCAGAATTCTCGGCAGTATAGATAATAATGGTAAAATTATTGTCTATATTAATAAAATATCTGCAGCCGTAATATTTATAATTGCTTGTATTCTTCTTATTAATATTATTAAAATGATTTCAGGAATCTGATCTTTTAAGTTATCCGGCCTCTGGTCAGGGTAAATATAAATATCAATTCTATAAGGAGAGAGGAAGAAAATGAAAACTATTATGAGATATATACTCGCAGCTGTTTTCGGTGTTGCAGGTGTCGCGCACTTCACAAGGACAGAAGGTTTTACCAATATCGTTCCGCATTATTTGCCGTTTAAAAACTTTATCGTTAAAGCAAGCGGAGTGGCAGAACTGATTATCAGTTTCCTCTTGTTAATTAAACGGCCGGGCAATTTTTTAAAGAATGTCATCAACAGCTTCCTGATGCTTGTTCTTCCGGCTAATGTTTACATGGCCCGAAAAGCATTGCCGCTTGGCAATATTGAAGTTCCTAAGCCGCTGCTCTGGGCAAGAGTCCCGCTTCAGTTCGTTCTCGTAAAAATGGTAAATAAATTATAAAATAAAAAAGGATAGCGACTGAACTATAACCTATAAAATAGACAATTTAATAAAAGCGTTACGCTGTGAGTAGATGACCCCGGTATTGTGCCGGGGTCATCTTATTTAGTCCCCATTGATAGCGCTCATTATTATACTTATTAATATATTCATTTGTTTGATGTTTGAGTTCGTCTAAGGATTCACAAGATTTATAATCGACCCAATCTTTGAAAGTCCCGAAGAATGATTCCATTGAAGCATTGTCCCAGCAGTTCCCCCGACGCGACATGGATTGTACCAATCCCATTTGTTTCACTTTAGACTGGAACTCCGGATGGGTATAGTGGAAGCCTTGGTCGGAATGAATGAGTGCTTCTGGATGAAACTCATCCACGGTATTGGAGAGTTGTTTTAAAGTCCGGTACACGATGTTCATTTTCAATGATGTGGTGACCACATGCGCCACAATCTCTCGAGTCGCACCATCTTTCACGCAGGATAAATATGCTTTCTGACCTTTACCGTAATACAAGTAAGTGATATCAGTTAACAGGACCTTACCTGGCTCTCCTTGGTCAAACTCACGTTTCAACAAGTTTTTACACGTTTTATGTTCCTGCGTTGCTTTCATCATTAATTTATAAGGATTCACTCTACGAATGCGTGCCACTAGATTATATTTTTTCATCAGTCGTCTAATCTTTTTGTGATTCATAATAATATGATAATCATTGTCTAAGATTATTTTAATTTGTAAGGCACCGACTTTACCTTTCTCAGCATTATAGATTTTCTTAATGAGAACAATGTCTGCTTCGTCATTGATTTGTCTAACGGATCTGTTTGCTTCATTATTTTTCCAAGCATAATAGCCACTTCTCGACACCTCTCCCAGCATACACAGGTAAGTAATCATATTTTTGAGTTGATGGTTCCGGCAAACCATCTCTATTAATTCATAAGTCTCACGTGGTTTTAACTGCGACGGTTTTGTTTCGCCTGCCTTTCTTTCATCTCGAGCTTTTTTAGAAAATCATTTTCAGCTTCCAAATATTTAATCCGTGCTTCAGCTTTCTTTAATTTCTCATCACTGTTCAGTGCTTTATTCGTCGGACGACCTGAAGCGCCTTTTCCACGCTGGTCACGTTCCAAACCGCTTTGTCCGTATTGCGCATATGTTTGACGCCATCGTGACAAGCATCGGCTTGGTTGTTCTTTACCCACGACAGACAAATCAAATCCATGATCGAGGAAGATTTGTGTGGGACTAAAGCCTTGTTCATGTGCGTCTACCGCGCGTATTTTAAATTCTGGATGATACGTAATAGATCGATCAGATACCCTCAATACATTTGGGTTTTGTTCCAGTTCTTTAATTTCAAAAGACGTAAAATGTCTAGCCATGATAGCCCTCCGTACAGATAGTTTATTTAAGTATAAACAAGATAATCTTTAGGGCATAGAAAAACCCGAATAAGAGACGCTTTTTATAAGCTGTCTATTATTCGGGTTACAGTTCAGACCCTGAGTCGTTATCCTTTTTTACTGCGCAGTTTCTTCCTTATCTTTTTTAGAAATATTCATTATAATGACACCGAGTATAATGACGCATAAACCGATAATATTTACTGCAGACAGCTGTTCATTAAATAAAAATACTCCGATAATTCCTGCTCCCGCTGTACCGATTCCTGCCCACACGCTGTAAGCGATACTTAACGGAATGGTTTTAAGCGCGCCGATTAAAAATGTAAATGATAATCCGAAACAGATAAACATAATAACCGTCGGCACGATGTTCGTAAAGCCGTCCGATAAATTCAGCATTGTTGTCCCCGTGACTTCGAACACTATTGCACCCATTAAAAATAATATTGCTCTCATTTCCGCGTCCTCCTATACTCTCATCAAAATCAGACCGATAATCAAAATAATAATTCCGATGACCGTCGTGGCTTTGATTTCTTCTTTAAATATGGCAAAACCAATGATTGCAGTCAGCATCGTGCCGACACCGCTCCATGCTGCGTAAGCAAAACTCAGCGGTAAGGTTAATAACGCCAGCGACAGCAGATAAAATGCCAGAACATAGCCTGCCGCAACACCGATAATCGCTTTTTTAGAATTGTTCACAGCTGTTATTTTCATCATGCTGGAACCGAATACTTCTGATATAATCGCACCGGCTAAATAGACAAAGCCCAATTTATTCACCTCTTTAAATTTAAAAACACATTCTAAAATTCAGAATGTGTTTTCATTTTAATCTTGTTTTTCTAATATACCATCTGTCATTTTATAAACTGCATCACAATACTCAGTTAGACGTTCATCATGAGTAACGATAATACATGTTTTCATACGCTGCTCTGTTTCTTCTTTTAGAATCTGCATTACTTTCAGTGCATTTTCCGTATCTAAAGAAGCTGTAGGTTCATCTGCCAATATAATGCTCGGATTAGTATATAATGATTTCGCAATAGCTACACGCTGTTTCTGACCGCCTGATATTTCACTCGGCAGCTGGTCCTTCACTTTTTTTAAAGACAGCTTTTCAAACAATTCATCCAGTTCACTGTCAGCCATCACATCTTTTTTTGATTTTTTTAAGAGCTGAAACTGCTGTTTAACTGAAAGGAAAGGTACCAAATTACTCGCCTGCAAAATAAATCCGATTTCATTCAATCTCAAGTGCGCGAGTTCCTTACTATTCATTCCTGAAATACTTTGGCCGTTAATTTTAACATCACCTTCGGTCGGCGTTTGAAGTGCACCTGCAATGGTTAAGAAAGTACTTTTCCCTGAACCTGAAGGTCCGATAATTGCGATACATTCCCCTTTATTAAAAGTAATCGATGTGTTTTTGACCGCTTCTATCGTCTGGTCGCCATCTTTGAATGATTTTATAACATTTTCAAATTTAAGCATTATTTTCTCCTCCTATCCAATCGCTTTTAACGGATCGACTTTCCGCACGCTGATGACTGAAAATAAACTTCCAAGCATCGCAACTGCAATAAGGACAACCATATAAATAATCATCGTTAAATAATTAAACTCAACCGGTACTGCTGGAGGCAGGAACAGTCCTGTAAGGAATGTTAATCCCAAACCGATTACAGTTCCTATTACTGCAATAATAAATGTTTGTGCCAGTACCGTTCTTGCAAGATAACCGTTTGAAAAGCCCTGTGCCTTTAACACACCAAACAGACTCGTTTTCTGGAGTGTCAGCACATATAAGAAGATGCCGATTACTGCTGCAGATATTACAAACAGGAAGATAATCATAAAGTTCAGCGTTAAGCTTTGAGCTGTATAACCTGGAAGACTTTCTATAAATTCTTCAATTTCCAGCACTTCAAGTTCATCATTAACTTCACTATCCTGCCAATCAGCATCACGGATAACCAAAGCATTAATGATATCTTCACTCAGCATCGGATTCAGTTTTTCGATTGTTTTATTATCCGTAAATAATACTGATGATGCACTGTATTTAGCACTTTCAGTAAAGCCGGTGAGCGTCAGTACTTCATCACTGTTTGACAATGTCAGTTCGTCCCCGACTTCAAAACCTGTTTCTTTTAATGAATAGTCTGCCACGACTTCATTTTCTTTTTCAGCTTGCTCACCTTCTGTGAGTTCCGGAAGGAGGAATGAATCTTCTTCTATTCCGAAAACAAAAGCATTCTCTTCAATATCGCCGTTTGATGCAATAACTGAATGCTGTTTCAATGTTGCCTGTTCCTCAAAAAGGTTTTCGACATCATCTTCCGCTATCATAGACTGCTGAATTGTCTGGTTTGCTTCATCATTTAAAATGATTGCATCTGCTTCCCATTGATCCACAGCTTCTCTATTCATATCCATTAAACCGCTTGCCAGTCCAGATAATAAAAACAGCAGGTAGCTGATCATCACAAGGACTCCGATAATTAAACTGAACTTCAGCTTATTTCTTATCATTTCATTCCATGCTAAAAACATAGTATTACTCCTTCTCGTTCATCGGCTTCGTAAAAATTTATATCTTATCTATTATAAAATTGCTGCTAAATTCATTGGTGCTGTAAAATCAACAATATTATGTTTTTTATATTTTTGACTAGTTTATTTATTATATTGACAAGTAAAGTTGTCAATATAACAAATATATGTTACATTATAAATAAGAAAAATATAGATAACTAAAACAAAGCGAAGGTGAAGCTATGAAAACAAGATTGCGTGAACTGCGCGCGAGGGACAGTTTAAACCAGACCCAGCTCGCAAAACTCGCCAAAGTATCCCGGCAGACCATCAGCTTGATTGAGCGCGAAGAATATATCCCGTCCCTTTTAATTGCTAAACGAATGGCTAATATATTTAACGAACCAATCGAGAATATTTTTATCTTCGATGAGGAGGAGTTATAAATGAAAACCATCTTAAAAATGCTGCTGTACGCTGTGATCGGCTTTGCAGCGGGTTATTTGACACTCGAACTGCTTTACGGACGAAACATAGGCGGTACGCTTGACGATGTGTACTTCTGGCTGAGTATCGTGATGATTATAATAATAATCGGCCTGCTTTTATACGCATTTATACGACGCAGAAATTTAATCAGCTTAACAAAAGATAAAAACCGAAATATGACTGACGATGAATTCGACGCATACAGCTATAACTCATTCAATGTTATTACTGTAATGACTTCTGTATCATTGATACTTTCATTCATGTCACTTGCCATCCAAACCATGGCCGCAGAAAATCCTTGGCTTATCGTACTGACGGTGATATTGGTGTTTATTTCTCTGTATATGAGTATTCGGGCCTCAGCCCTTATCAACATCGTTTATCCGGATAGAAATTTACCGGAACCCGGCGAAAAGAAATACAATCAAAAACTGCTGGCTGCTACAGACGAAGGTGAATTATTTGTGATGGCGAAAGCACTGTACACTTCAGGCGCTCTCACGTCTGCTCTGTTGTTTTTCGCAATGATTCTGATGATTTTTTATTCAATTATCACAGAAGAATCACAAATTTTCAGTATTATACTCCTCGGTCTCATCATGATTATCAATCAGCTGAAATATTCATATGAAATCAGAGAGAAGTAAATGGAGATTATTATAAAAATTATTAAGGATGAATAATTTATGAGATGCGGTACGAAGCGCTTTGAGGTTACTGTAAAGAAAGATAACAGGATCGCAACACAGGAAATCTGCGCACGTGATCAAATCGATGCAAGAAAAATTTGCCGGCGTATGTTCGATAGTGACGAAGTCATTATTTCAGTACGAAAAAAGAAATAAATGATAAATGACCGCTGAAAATTTTATTTCGATAAATTTTCAGCGGTCTTCTTATTTTTATGAGCACATAGAATTGAAGGAAAGCAAAAAACCGGAAAGAATATCATCTTCCCGATTTATCCACTCTATTTATTTACCATTTTTGAATTTCATCGCGTATGCTGTATTCTTGTTTTTTCCCGTGTCTTTCTTCGAGTTTATTCTCAACATCCTGCAGCGATATACCCTCATTATTAAGCATAACAAGCAAATGATAAAGTAAGTCACTCGTCTCGTCGGTAAGCTCATGCTTATCTTTATTTTTCGCCGCGATAATCACTTCGGTCATTTCTTCGCCGCATTTTTTCAAAATTTTATCTGTGCCTTTATCGATTAAGTACTTAGTATAAGAACCTTCCTCAGGGTTATGCATCTTTTCCTGTACGGTACGTTCCAAGGTTTGAAGACTGAAGTAGTCGTCGCCAAAACAGCTTTTTGTTCCTGTGTGACAGGTTGGACCCTGCGGCTTCACTTCAAGCAGAAGTGCATCCTGATCGCAGTCCAGCTTCATCGAGATAACTTCCTGTGTGTTGCCGCTCGTTTCTCCTTTTTTCCATAAGCGTTCTTTCGAACGCGAGTAAAACCATGCTACTTGATCTGCCTTCGTCTTCTCAAATGCTTCTTCGTTCATAAAACCATTCATCAGTACTTGTTTTGTTGCCGTATCCTGCAGTATTACTGATAATAAACCGTTATTTTTACTGAAATCCGGTTCCATTACAAACGCACCTCAATTCCATTGTCAGCGAGTTCCTGTTTTAATTCACCGATCTTAACTTCTTCTCTGTGAAATATAGATGCTGCAAGCCCGGCTGATACTTCTGTTTTCTTGAATAGTTCCGTAAAATGACCAATGCTTCCGGCACCGCCGCTTGCAATAACCGGAATACTGACAGTCTTTGCTGCCTGCTCAAGGAATTCGATATCAAATCCATTCTTCACGCCGTCGTGGTCCATACTTGTAATCAGCAGTGACCCGGCACTAAGAGCTTCACATTCCTCAATCCAGTCCGATGCTTTTTTATCGGCTCTTTTTGTTCCGCCGTGCGTGTATACATAATAGTCTTCCAAGTCATTGCTGTATTTTACATCCACAGCAAGTACAATACGTTCGTTGCCGAATTCTTCAACTGCTTCACGGATAAACTCAGGATTTTTCAGTGCGGCGGAGTTGATGCTGACTTTGTCTGCTCCTGCTTCGAGCAACTGTTCAATATCTTTTACTGTTTTAATGCCGCCGCCTATTGTCAGGGGAATCGACAGTTCTTTTGCTGTTTCCCGAATTGCATCCAGCATCAGTCCGTGCCCTTCCTGCGTTTTAGATATATCGAGAAAGACGAGTTCATCTGCGCCTTCTTCGTTATATCTTTTTGCCAGCTCTGAGGGTTTCCCAATATGCTGCAAATCTACAAAATTAACGCCTTTGACTACAGCACCGTCTTTAACATCGAGACATGGTATTATTTTTTTCACTGTCATTTAATTCCCTCCCAAAACTCTTCGGTGTGACTGGATTTTCCGACAATTGCCTCTGTTATCCCCAGACTTTCCAGCTTATCGAAATCCGCTTTATTTCTAATGCCGCCGCTTGCGACTACTTTATGACGGGTCATATTATTGATCCTCGCTGTATTTTCAAAGTTCGGACCGAGTCCCATACCGTCTTTATTTATATCTGTATAAATAACCCCTGCAAGATCCAGCGTTTCTATCTCTTCTAAATAGTCATCAGTTTTAATGCCGCTGTTTTCTGTCCAGCCATTAATGTAAATATCATCTTCTTTTGCATCCACACCCACGAATATTTTCCCGGGAAATTTTTTAACCGCTTCAGTCAGCCATGGCACATCAACAATTGCACGGGTACCGAGAATAAAATATTCAACACCCATGTCATGATACTGCTCAATCGTTTCAAGCGAACGCAGTCCCCCGCCTATTTCGAGCGGCAGTGAAGATAGTTCTGCAAGCTTCCTAACAAGATTCGATTCCAGTGCTTCCTGTTTTAAAGCACCCATCAGATCAACAACATGAATTCTCGTTACCGATTCAAAGCCCGCATAAAACTCCAATGCTTCTTCAGGTGTTCTTTTCATCTGTGATTTTTTCGCGTAATCTCCTTGTGATAAACGGACATTCTGACCGTCAATTAAATCTATCGCAGGAATAATATTCATGTTAAAACTCCCTTTTCCCGTACTGTTTTATCTGTCTGCCAGTAATTACTCAATTACGCCTTTCGAGGACGGAATACCGCTTTTTGACGGCTGCAGTGCAAGCTTCAAACTGCGTGCAAAGCCTTTAAATATTGCCTCTATTTCGTGATGCGAATTTCCTGATTTTAGTAAATCAATATGGAGCGTCATTCTTGAATTCATAGCGACAGCGCTAAAGAACTCTTCTGTGAGTTCCGTATCGAAATCCCCTACCTTATCTCTCGATATAACCGCATTAAAGCTGAGATGTGGTCTTCCAGATAAATCCAGCACTACACGTGCAAGTGATTCATCCATCGGCAGATACATCGATCCGTATCTCTGATAGCTTTCTTTTTCAGCGTACAGCTCTCTCAAAAGCTGTCCGAGGACGATACCGATATCCTCAACAGTATGATGCCCGTCGATATGTAAATCCCCCTCGGCCTTAATATTGACATACAGCTCCGAGTGAAAACTGAACAGTGTCAGCATATGGTCAAAAAAACCGAGACCCGTTTCTATTTCAGATTCTTTAAAATTTCGTTCGTCATCTATTTCGATGCTTATTTTGGTTTCTTTGGTTTCCCTGTCTTTACTGTACTTAGTCATGAGACTCACCCCACTTCGTAATAAGTTCTTTCAGTTTTGGATACTCTTTTTCATGAACAATTGAAAATCGGGCTGCATTTTTAAGATTCGCATCATCATACACTCTGCCCCTGTACCCATTTTGATAAAGATATTCATATAAATCCCGGGCTTTATCACCGTATATAAACACAAAGTTCGTATGTGTAGGTTTAATTTTAATATGACGGCGGACTGTTTCAAATGCATCAGCAAGTGATTTCTGCAGGTCTTTCTGGTATTCGAACCATTCGTTCAGCCGCTTCTGATCGCTGAGCAGTGCGCTTCCGAGATTAAGTGTCAGGCCATTTAAAGGATACGGGTGATTAATTCGCGTAATCGCTTCATAAGTTTTTCCTGTCGCAATCGCGATACCGATTCTGAGTCCTGCAAGACCATATACTTTACTCATTGTCCGCACAATTATAATATGGTCCCCTTCGGGAATTGGGCGCTCCAGAGCAAATTCCCCATATGCTTCATCAATGACCAGATATCCTCCAACAGACTTCATTGCATCAGCGAGTTCTTTTATAAAATGACTTGGCAGCAGTACACCTGTCGGATTATGCGGATTTGAAATAAAAAATACAGATGGCTTTTTAGCCTTAATTTCATTTACTGCAAGTTCATAATCAAATGAGTAATCTTCACGCGCCGGTACAGAATAATAACGGTATCCGACCTGGTTTGAGTAGGTCTGATACATTACAAAATCCGGACTGAGCGACATTACACCATTCTTTCCCAGCGTCATAATAATTTTTTGCAGCCATTCATCCGAGCCGTTCGCCACTTCAATGTTCTCTGCCGAAAATCCGTTTTGTTTTGCGTATAATTCTTTAAAACGTCCGAGTTCTTCTTCCGGGTACAATTCAATATCGGTGCTATTTACCGCCTCAAGAATCTGTTCCTTTGAGAGAGGCGACTTTGGTGAGGTATTTCTGTCCATACTGATCATTTTACCGCTCCGTTCTAATATTTAATGATTCATAATGGGCATCGAGCCCTTCTTTTTTTGCGATTGTTTTCGCAGCTCCTGCGATATTACTGTATGTTCCCTCTTTTAGATTTATCACTGCATGACTTGTCAGAAAATCATTTACATTCAAACCGTGACTGAAACGGCCTGTCTGATTTGTCGGTAATACATGTGAGGGTCCCGCTGCATAGTCGCCGATTGCTTCCGGTGAGTATTTACCGATAAAAACCGCACCTGCATAGCGTATTGCACGGGCAATATCTTCTTCATCCCGGTGCTGAATTGATACGTGTTCCGGAGCGATAAAGTTAATAATTTCTATAAGCTTTTTCCTGCTGTCAATAATCTGATAGTGATTATTTTCGAGCGATTTTTGGATGACATCTGCTCGTGTCTGCGAGTCAATCAGGCGATCGACTTCAAGTTGGATACCGTCAATCACATCCTGTGATTCTGTTATGAGGAAGGTCCTTGCATTTACATCGTGCTCAGCCTGGGCGAAAATATCATACGCGACTGCTGTATAATCTGCAGAATTATCGACGTACAGAAGGATTTCACTCGGTCCCGCGATCATGTCGATACCGACATCTCCAAATACCTGTTTTTTTGCCAGTGCAACATACTTATTACCGGGGCCGACAATCTTATCTACTTTCGCAATAGTTTCTGTTCCGTAAGCCAGCGCCGCGACAGCCTGAGCGCCTCCCACCGTATACACTTCTGTAACGCCTGCAATGTAAAGTGAAGCGAAAGTAATATTTTCATCGTCGAAAGTCGGCGTTACAGCAACGATATTCTCCACCCCTGCCACTGCTGCAGGAACTGCTGACATAAGTACACTTGAAGGATATAACGCTGTACCTCCCGGAATGTAAATGCCAATCCGTTCCAGGGGATGGTAGACATAGGAAAACTCTCCATCCTCGAAATCCTTATATTTTATCGACTGCTGGTAATCAGCAATGCGTTTTTTAATAAGACCCAGCGCATTCTTTTCTTCTTCACTTAAATTATCAAAACTGTTTTTCAGTTTTTCCTCGGGCACTTTAAAATCATCTAGCTCCCGCCCGTCAAACTGTGCTGTATATTTCTTTAAGGCTTCATCTTTGTTCTGCTTCACATCTTCAATTATAGACAGAACATTATCTATGTTTTCTTTATCTGTGCTGTCCTCACTTGTAAATATCTGTTTAAAGGTTTCCGCGTTCATCCAATCACTCCAATTTCACTTAAAAATTCATAGATGCTGTCTTCCTTCGTATAGAACGTCTGCTTATTCGCAATCAGACGCGCCTGTACATCGAGAATTCTTTCATACTCAAGCAGACCATTATCACGTAAAGTATTCCCTGTCTGTACAATATCCACAATACCGTCTGCCAGTCCGAGTATCGGCGCGAGTTCTACTGAACCATTAAGGTGAATCAGCGACACCGGCTGCTGCTGTCCGTTGAAATAGTTACGGGCAATATTAGTATATTTAGAAGCTACAGTATTAAAATGTTCTACATCCGGCGGACCCGCCAGCGCAAAATGACATTTTCCGAAAGGCAGTTCAGATACATTTAAATAGCTGAACACCTCTTCTTCAATAATGTCACTGCCGACAATACCGATATCTGCAACCCCGCGTTCGACATAGACAGGCACATCCGGTCCTTTTGCAAAAATGAAGCGGATATTATCCACAATCGTATAGAGCGCGCGTGATTCATCTTTCAGTACCTTGCTGTATTTATAAAGTTCATATTTCTCTAAATAAGAAACAAAATCATCAAACAAACGTCCTTTGGATAATGCTACTGTAATCATAAAAGACCTCCGTCTGTGAGATTTAACGCAATGCCGAATGCATTGCTGTTATATTGCCCGCCGCTTAATATCGGTGAGTTAGAATTTAAAAATGCCTGAAAATACAAACCGTTATAGTAATTTTGAGGCGAACGGAATGATAAATCCAAAATGAATTTTCTATCTTCTGATGAAATCTTTGCTTTTAAATGAGTAATTGCCTGCATAACTTCCTTATCGCCGAAAATCTCACTCACCATCTTAAACTGATCACTTACCTTGGCACTCATAATCTTATACAAATCATGATCTTTACCGAGCTGCTGACGCAGCTCCGAAATGTTCTTTGTATAAATGAGCTGGCGCACTGAATCAGGAAGCTTATATTTTTCAATAAATAAATCAATCAGCTGATCATTATTTATAACGAGTGTTTTGATTTGTGTTTCTGCACATTCTTCAACAAAATTCATATGCATTAACAGCGCTTCGATAATATCCTTTTCCGCTGCCTTATAAATTTCTACACCCGCCTGATAGAATGATTCATTCTCTCTGACAACAGGCCCAAAATAACCGAAACGCTTGTCATCTGAATAAAAGTTGCTGTTGAAATTCAGCAGCGTCCTTGTCCAGTCACTGCGAATGGCGTACATTGCATTATTTCTTTCAAAAACTACACTTGTCGGATGATGATATTTATCATCGATTGAAAAAGGTTCTATCATATTCATATCAACCAGGGTGTACCCTGAATCATCAAGCTGCTCCAGATATTTTTGTCCAAGAGCGAGCCGTTGCAAAATGAATTTGTTGTTTGTCATAATTACTCTCCTTTAACACTTTAGCGAGATAAAGAATTACCAATAAATAAAATAGTAACAAAGATATTTAATATACACAACCATTTTCTTTACCGCTTTAGTATGTTAAAGTATTGTTATCTTATTTATACGGAGCTGAGGCTATGCAAATAGATAAATTAAAAGGTCAGGAACTCGACGATCTGTTCGACGGAATTCTGTCACTTGAGACGAAAGAAGAATGCTATAAGTTTTTCGATGATATTTGCACATCCAATGAACTTGTGGCATTAAAGCAGAGATTTCAGGTCGCAAAGCTTATCGATGAAGGCAAAACGTATTCTAAAGTTCAGGAAGAAACAGGAGCATCGAGCGCCACTGTATCACGGGTGAAACGCTGCCTTGATTACGGCAGTGACGGCTATCGCACTGTTTTGAATAAAATAAAGTAACGATAGGCGTTACGGAAAAAGGGGAGTACATAATGTTATGCACTCCCTTTCTTAATTTTCCAGATATTCTTTTGTCACATTTATAAACTTTTCAATATCCGACGTAAAATACCTGTTTTTCATATATGACAGATATAAATCAGGACCTTTTAAATCATAATCTAAAGAAACACTCGTTACATCATCGTCTGTATAGTTACTCGCATAAAGTTCTGGCATAACTGCTATTCCAAGTCCTTTTTTTACTAAACGGACTGCGGTGCCTATAGTATCCACCCTAATGACATTTCTGAATTTCAGATTATTTTTATGAAGAAATTCATTTAACTCATATGATCCTTCGCTGAAAATTAAAGTGTGATTCTGATAATTCTGGAGGCTGACATTGTTCATCTCCGATAGAGAAAGGTCTCTGTGAACGAGGAGTGAATGAATATTCGGGCCTAAATATATTGATTCCATATCTTCGTCTAAGTAACTTAAGGTTGTTAAGCCAAAATGAAGCTGATGCATACGCAGCTGATCTATGATATGCGAAGTCGTTCCTTCAGTTAATTTAATGTCGAAGTTATTATTGCTCTCGAGAAATATATCAAATAATTCCGGTATTACAGCTCTGAAAAGTTCTGTAATACCCATTTTCAATTGTCCGCTGCCTCTTTTACCAATATATTCAACTTCATCTTCCATATTTTCGAAAATTGATAGCACCAGTTTTACATGTTTATAAAACTCCGCTCCGGCATCTGTAAGCTTAAAAGTGCCATCATTACGTTCTAATAGTTTAAAACCGATTTCATTTTCTAACTTGCTTAAAGACATACTGAGTGACGGCTGGGAAACATATAATGAATTCGCTGCTCTACTGACCTTTCCGTGTTTAACTATTTCATGAAAATAACGCAACTGTTTAATATCCACTACAAATTCTCCTCATTTAATATAAATATTATTTATAGTTCTATAAAAATTATATATTTTTAAAATATAATTGTATCATTTACACTAAAGTTATCCTATTAAGCGCTTACATAACGGATAATCAGTTTTTCAAATACTAAGGGGTGGTTGAAAATTTCATCAACTAACAAAAAAGCTAACTTATATATTGTCGGTATTGTTCTGGCTGTTTTAACGTTTTGGATGTTTGCTCAATCTATGATTAACATTCTTCCCGCTATGACGGCAGACATGGACGTTTCGCTTGGTACATTAAATATCTCCACAAGCTTGACTTCCTTATTTTCCGGTTTGTTCATCGTAGTGGCAGGAGGTCTTTCCGACCGTTCAGGTCGTAAAAAAATGACTTTTTTCGGGCTGGGTTTAAGTATTTTAGGAAGTTTTTTAGTAATTATTGCACAGGGGCCTTCACTTCTTATCATAGGCAGGGCAATACAAGGGATTTCCGCTGCATTTATCATGCCCGCTACCATTGCCCTTATTAAAACAGCCTTTAATGAAACTGACAGACAGCGTGCATTAAGCTACTGGTCCTTCGGCTCATGGGGAGGAGGCGGCGTAGCTACGCTAGCAGGCGGTCTTGTTGCGACATACATGGACTGGAGATGGATTTTTATATTCTCGATAATTGTTGCCCTTATCTCGATGTGGATTCTCCGCGATATCGAAGAAAGTAAAGTGAACGATTACAAGAAACAACCTTTTGATTATATTGGGTTCGCAATTTTTATCTTCTTACTTCTCGGTGTCAATATTGTAATTACGCAGGGGCAGGAGTTCGGCTGGTTCAGTCCAATTATTATCGGTTTGATGATTGTTACTTTAATATTAGCAGTTATATTTTTCATGTATGAGAAACAACGTAAATTCCAATTTATCGATTTCAATTTATTTAAATCACGTCCTTACACCGGAGCTGTAACTTCCAATTTTCTGCAAAACGGCATCGCAGCCACTATAGTAGTAGCAAACACATATGTTCAAATAGCAAGAGGATTTTCGGCATTTGAAACTGGACTTTTGACTATTGGAAATATAGTCGCTTTACTGATAATGATACGTGTCGGTGAGCGTATGCTTCAAAAAATCGGCGCAAGAAAACCTATGCTTTGGGCAATTTTTATTGCCGCTATAGGTATGAGCTTAGCCGCAATGACATTTCTACCTGACATACTTTATGTCATCGTAGTTTTCATCGGCTTCCTAATCGCTGGAATAGGTATTGGAATGTATGCAACACCATCCCTTGATACTTCAGTCGTTCATATTAGTAACGATAAAGTAGGAGTCGCTTCAGGCATCTACAAAATGGCCAGCTCGCTCGGTTACTCGTTTGGCCTGGCTATATCAACAGCTGTATATGGAACTGTGGAAGCCGTAACTTCAAATATTCATCTCGCCGCTTCTGGCGGCATGTTCACAGCATTGGCTTTCGGAGCTGTGTCAATTTGGATTGTAGCTAAAACAATGAGTCCGGAAGAAGGCCTTAAAACTAAACCTATACTCGCAACGAGTAAAATAAACTAATGGTTAAATATTGGAGGAAATTATTATGGTTAATCCTGATGAAAAACAATTTTTAAATCTGCCTTTTACAGGCATCACGACTTTTGGTAAATATCCGGTATGTGCAGACTTAGATGAACTCGACGCAGATGTAGCAGTCATAGGTGTCCCGAATGATATGGGGACTCAATGGAGATCTGGTGCAAGAATGGGACCTCGAGCCGTCCGGGAAGGCTCTACTTTATACAGCTTTGGTTTAGATGGTGCATATGATATTGAAAATGATATTACTTATTTGGGCCCGAGATGGAATGTAGTGGATTGCGGGGATGTCGACATTATACATGGTGATATTATGCAATCACACGACAATACTGAAGAAGCAATTCGTAAAATTGTGGATAAAGGCGCAATGCCTGTTGTAATTGGTGGAGATCATTCTATTACTGCGCCTGTCGGCAAAGGATTAGAAAAATTAGGCCCTTTCCATGTAATTCAAATAGATGCACATCTCGACTGGGCTGATCATCGTTCAGGTATGCGTTACGGACACGGTAACTGTATTAGACGATTATCAGAACTGGAACATGTTAAAGATATATTCCAGTTTGGTATCAGGGGTATCAGCAGCAGTCTGAAAGAAGATGTCGATGCAGCCAGAGAATATGGAGCGACGATTTTATCACCAAATAAAATGCGCGAAAAAGGCATTGAAGGTCTTTTGGAGTTATTGCCTAAAGGAGAAAAATACTATATTACAATTGATATAGATGGTATCGACCCATCAGTTGCTCCAGGAACAGGAACACCTTCTCCAGGCGGTTTGTACTATGACGAAGTAAATGAGTTGTTAAAAGCTATTTCAAATCATGGAGAAGTTATTGCATTTGATTTGGTTGAAGTTGCACCTCAATATGATTTAACCGGTATGACTGGTCAAACTGCTGCTAGAATCATGCTTGATTTACTGAGTTATGTTACTAAGAAAAAAGAACAGAATGATTAATAGAATGATTTCTGCATAGGAACAAAGAACTTTAAGAAGATAAAACATTTCATAAAACACAGTTAAAATCCGTGCATTAGACTCTTTTGGGAAACTAATGCATGGATTATTTGTGTTGAATATATTTATATTCATCCCTTTTTTCACTCAGCCGCTTTTTATTTGAATTTTCTCCCGCTGATGATATATAGTGATTCAATCATTGGAAACACCGCAAAATACGCAGAGAACATATAAAAATCTGCCGGACTATGAGGGGTATCATAATGGCTGAAAAGAAAAGATTTACTGAAATTGATGCATTGAGAGGTATCGCGGCCATTGTCGTCGTGCTTTACCACTACATTGTTTTTTATGATGAAAAGTTTGGACATATAAAAGAAAATTATATAGATATACTGTCGTTCGGACATTACGGCGTTCAATTATTTTTTATCATCAGCGGATTCGTTATTTACATGTCGGTTCTGAAAGTAAAATCGACACCTGACTTCTTAACGAAAAGAGCAATCCGGCTGTATCCTACTTACATTTTTGCGATTATCGTCACCTTCATCGTAGTTGGAATATCTTCTGTCGATACCCTTAAAGCGGGGGTTGCTGATATGTTTATTAACATGACAATGTTTCAGGACTTCTTCGGTGTTAAGAATGTCGATGGCGTGTACTGGTCACTGCGCGTGGAATTGACATTCTATCTGTTAATGGCACTGCTCCTGATTTTCAATCTGCAACGAAGAGTGATGCTGTTTACCGGTGTCTGGCTCGCCGCTTCTGCACTGATACAAATTACAAATGGTCTTGCAGGCACTGAGACAACAGCACTGATTGAGAAGTTTTCAATGTCCAATTACTGTCAGATGTTCATTATCGGAATTATGTTTTATTATATATGGCAGCACGGCAGCCATTTAAAATATCATTTGATGATTGCTCTGTCCCTTATTTACGATTTTTCATTTGAAGGTTTCACAAATGGCCTCTTTACTGTATTTTTCATCGCAGTCTTTTACCTGGTACTGAACAATAAAATGCAGTGGCTGAAGTCAGATACGCTTGTTTATCTCGGCGCCTTATCTTTTCCGCTGTATTTAATTCATCAGAATATCGGTTATGTCATTATTCAAAAACTCGAATCTCTAGGCTATGTACACGAAGTCTTTCTCGTCGTACCGCTTGGTATCAGTCTTGTGCTTGCACATCTTATACGCCATTACGTTGAGAAACCAAGTCATAACGTGCTGTTTAAACTATATAAAGAAAGACAGACCGCAATGCTGAATGTCTCAAGATAAAAAGACGCCCTGTTTTCGGGGCGTCTTTTTATAGACTTAAAAGTACTTCTTAATTTAGTCATCCTGTTCGCTATTAAGAATTTCTAAGCTTTCCGCATCAATTGTGTATTCATATTTCTGATTTTCGTAAATAAGATCGATGTCGTATTCAGCTACTCCGTCATCCATACTTAAAGACCATTCTCTAACTTCACCACCGCCGAGATCGGCAATTGCTTCATCGATAGCATCATATGCTTCGTTTAATGAACCGTAATCGACAACGTCATTCTGATCATCGTTATCATCATCGTCTTCCTGTTCAGTTCTGACATCAACGATTTCTTCTGTGTCATGATCGACTACGACTTCAGATTCTTCGCTGCCGTTATTTAAATCTACTTTATAAACCCATCCATTCCCCTCATTCTCGAAAGAAATCTCATGGAGATCACCTTCAGCTTCTCCTTCAGCAAGAGAAATAGCATCGTCTGCAGTTAAGCTGATGTCTTCCAGCGCTATTGTTTCAGAGCCGGCTTCAGAACTAGAACTGCTGTCACTGTTATCATTTGATGTGCCTTCTGTTTCAGTACTTTCAGCTTCTTCAGATGTATTACTGTTAGGATCGCTCGATCCTGACGGGTCTGCAGAAGTTTCTTCGTCCGACTCATCACCGCTGTCCTTGTTACCGTCTTCAGTATTTTCTTCCGTCGCAGCGTCTTTGTCCGTGCCGCCGTAGTCTGTGCTTGTTTCCTGATCCTCATCAGTTGTTTCCTCGTCAGTTATCGGACCGCCTTCAGTTTCCGTTGTATCTTCATTAGCAGATTCTTCCTCGTTGCCGCATGCTGCTAAAACCAGACTCGAAGCCAGCAGCAAGCCAAATATTTTAATTTTCACTGTAAGCTCTCCCTTCGACTTGTTATTCATATAATATCCTGTTATTTTTACAAGCAAACATTTTTCATAAGAGATAAATCATTTATCATTTATACAGTTATGGATATAATGGAGATATTATGAGATTTTACAATAGGAGTGTTAATCAGTGAGTGTATCGGACAACAATAATACAGATTATAAAGCACGTTACTTTCAGCTCCTCGCTGAAAAGTTTAATTCAGAAGAAAAAGTTGCGACAGAAATTATAAATTTGGAATCTATTCTGGAATTGCCTAAAGGAACTGAGCATTTTGTGAGTGATCTGCACGGGGAATTCCAGTCCTTCCAGCACGTGCTCAGAAACGGTTCCGGCAACGTCAAAGTAAAAATTGACGATATGTTTAAAGGCCGTCTGACCGAATCTGAACTCAGCGAACTGGCTGCTCTCGTTTATTATCCTGAAGAAAAATTAAAGCGGATTACAAATCAGTTTACAGATAAAAATGAACTGGCTGACTGGTATAAAGCTAAGATTGAACAGCTGATAGAACTTGTCGCTCATTCTTCTTCAAAATATACTCGTTCCAAATTGCGTAAAGCACTGCCCCAGCAGTTTGCTTACATAATTGAGGAGCTGCTGTACAAGAAAGATGAGCACGATAATAAAAAAAGATATTACGATCGTATTTTAAGCGAAATTATCGCACTCGGTCAGGCAAACAAATTAATTACCGGTCTTTCTTTTACCATTCAGAGGCTGGTTGTTGACCATCTGCACGTTGTCGGTGATATATATGACCGCGGTCCCGAGCCCGATAAAATTATGGATACTTTAATTGACTATCACTCTGTCGATATTCAATGGGGAAATCACGATGTCCTCTGGCTCGGGGCTTATGCCGGTTCCAAAGTATGTCTCGCAAATATTATACGTATCTGTGCCCGTTACAATAATCTCGATATTATTGAAGATGCGTATGGTATTAATCTCCGTCCGCTCTTTACACTCGCTGAAAAATATTATGATGATAATTCTGCCTTCCGCCCGAAAAAAACATCTGACAAAATTTTATCAGCACACGAACAGCTCCAGATGACAAAAGTTCAGCAGGCTATATCGATTATCCAGTTTAAGCTGGAAGCACCGATTATTAAAAGGCGCCCGAACTTCGACATGAATGACCGGCTGGTACTGGAAAATGTTAATTACGACACGATGGAATATATAGTGGACGGTAAAGTTTACCCGCTTGAAAATACGTGCTTCCAAACGGTTGATCCTAATAATCCCGCGGCACTTACCGATGAAGAAATGGATGTTATGAATACGCTCCTTATATCAGTGCAGCAATCAGAAAAACTGAAAAGGCATATGAATTTCATGATGAAAAAAGGTAATCTTTACTTGCGTTATAACGGTAACCTGCTGATTCACGGATGTATTCCGGTGACGGAAGACTGTGAAATGGAAGGGATGGAAATCGATGGTCAAGTATATTACGGCCGGGAACTCCTCGATCAGTTCGAAAAATATTTACGCCGGGCATTTGCAGATCTCGATGAAACCGAGGATCTTGCCACGGATTTAATCTGGTACTTATGGACCGGGAAAAAATCATCACTGTTCGGAAAACGTGCCATGACAACTTTTGAGAGATACTTTATCAGTGACAAAGCAACTCATAAAGAAGAAAAAAACCCATACTATTATTTACGGGAACAGCCCGAAATGGCAGAAACTTTCTTAAAAGAGTTCAATTTAGATCCTGAAGAAGGCCATATTATAAACGGGCATACACCTGTTAAAGAAAAAGAAGGTGAAAACCCCATTAAAGCCGACGGCAAGCTGATTGTTATCGACGGCGGTTTTTCCAAAGCTTACCAGTCGACAACAGGTATTGCCGGCTACACGCTGCTGTTTAATTCATACGGCATGCAGCTGGTGGCTCATCAGGAATTTAACTCCAAAGACAAAGTGCTGGAAAACGAATCTGATGTACTCGCGGTCAGAAGAATCGTCGATGAAGAACTCAAACGTAAAAAAGTCAGAGATACAGAAATCGGTAAACGTTTAAAATATGAAATTTCCATGCTGAAAGACTTGATGAAACACCGTTATATTAATTAAAGATAAGCACTAAAAAACAACGTCCGCAAACTGCTGTGGACGTTGTTTTGCCGTTATAATTTATTGTGCTGTAAATCCTCCGTCGACAGTTAAAGTATTTGCTGTCATAAACGAAGAGTCATCCGAAGCCAGGAATAAGGCTGCTTTAGCCATCTCTTCAGATGTACCGAGACGACCGATTGGAGTAATATTCGATAAAGACTGCTTCATTTCTGCCGGAATAATCGGTGTATCAATGAAGCCTGGGCATAATGCGTTTACCCTGATATTTTCTTTAGCATACTCGATACCGAGCGAGCGTGTCAGGTTAATGACACCGCCTTTCGCTGCGTTATAAGCAGCATTACCCGCTGCACCAATCCAGCCATACATGGAAGCTGTGTTAATAATATTTCCGCTTCCCTGCTCCCGGAAGTAATCGATTGCGAGTTTTGAGAATAAGAATACTGCATCGAGGTCGACATTTACAGTCTTGCGGTATTCTGTATAAGAAACTTCATGTGTCGGTTTAGTTGCCCCGATTCCCGCATTATTGAACAGAATATCGATACGTCCGAATTTCTCTGCTGTTTTATCAAATACTCTTTTAGCGTCTTCTTCACTCGTTACATCTGCCTGCACGAAAATAGTCTCACCGCCGAGTTCTTCTGCAACTTTTTTCCCTTTTTCTTCATCTAGATCTACAAGTACTAATTTGGCTCCTTCTTCTTTAAATAAATCTGCTGATGCTTTGCCGATTCCTGAAATACCACCTGTGATAACGACGACTTTGTTCTGCAGCTTTGCCATTGTATTACCTCCAAAATGATTTTCTTTCTTAAATTCATTATATCATTAGAATCTTCAGATAATATGGAGCAACTGCTAAAACATTATGTGATTTTGTTCACAAATGGCAAAAATATAATTTATATGTCTGTAAACAGGGTAAAAAGGGTAATAGCTGATAATGTTGCGCTTTACTTAAATGATTACAGAAAGGAGAATTCTATGCCTTCTTTAACTGTTGGTTTGATTCCAGCTCCCCGGATGCCGCGGGTACTGATTGATAAAATTCTTGAAGATCTGCCGAAGCTTGCCGAAGAGTTCATAGACAGTGATTATGACTGGAAATTTGAATGTGAAGAAAGTATTCTGACGAGTTCTTCTGAATATATTAATGAAACGATTCACAGAATGGTTAATATAAAAGAGCGGAATAAATGGGATTATGTAATCGGCATTACCGATTTACCGAGCTTATCCAACCATAAAGTTGTTGTATCGGAGTTTGATTCCCACAAGTCAGTCTCCCTGCTCTCTCTTCCTTCCCTCGGGTTTTTAATTTTAAAAAGAAAATTAAAACGGATGCTCATACATCATCTCGAATATCTTTATCAATATAATGTAGACAGTGCAGCATTCGACAGCAGCAAGCTCAGTACGCCTACGGTGATGAATATCTCTCCTGAAACACCTGTAGAAGAAAACGAGAGTACCAACCGCTACATTATTAATTCATATGTTATCGGCTGGTTGAAAATTATTTTAGGTATGACCTATATGAATGAGCCCTGGTCGATTGTCACTAATTTTAAAACGCTGGTATCGCTGGCTTTTGCGACCGGTACATACATTTCCATATTCTCCACCCCTTGGCAGCTCAGTATAGATTACCATGCCTGGCGTCTGATAACGTTAGCACTGTTCTCTGTAATAGGGATGGTCTTTTGGTTAATTTATGCTCATAAATTATGGGAAGGGCAATCGTCAAAAACATCAGTTCATTACCGGTGGCTCTACAATCTTACAACCTTTATGACACTTTTGTTTGTTACTGTCATTAACTACTTTATTCTTTACCTGCTTCTTACGGTATCGATTACTATGTTTGTGCCGCCGGCAATCTTTAATGACTGGACACAGGCTGATACGGATTTCACTGTAATGAATTATGTAAATCTGATATGGTTTACAACTTCTCTCGGTATATTGGCAGGCGCCCTGGGTTCTACTGCCGAAAGCGAGGAGAAAATTCGCAGTGTGACTTATTCTTACCGTCAACAATACCGCTATAATCAATTACAGGAAGATGATGAAGAAGACGATGAATCTAATTAAAAAGTCAGGAGGAATATTATGGCTCGTTTGGGTATAATCGCTGCGCCGGGTACGGCAAGAAATATCGCCAGTAAAATTAAAGATGAGCTGGCCGATAATTTAAAAGAACGGCTGTCTGAAAATGAAGATTGGGAAATAGATATCATTGTTGATCCCCTGACCGGTGAAACTGAATTCTCAAAAAAGATATACGCAAGAACAGAAGAATATTTACAAGAAAACGAGTGGGATTATTTAATCAGTATTACGGATCTGCCTTTATTTTATAATGATAAGCCAGTAGTCATTGATATAGATACTTCCGATGGCATTGCTATGATGTCTATTCCTGCTTTTGGGTGGCGGCCGCTTAAAAAGAGAGTTCAGACCGCGATTATTAATACTGTCAGCATTATAAAGAAAATTATTGATAACGGTGATGACATTGAAGCGGAAATTCAGGAGGAAATTCACTCTTTAAATAATATGTTCACCTTCTCAAAACTGCAGTATGCAAAAGATTTCTTTGAGGAATCCGAAACAAAACATCTTTTATTTCATATGAATACCAAAACCGGAGGAACTTTCAGACTGGTCACCGGAATGACTTTCGCCAATAATCCTTATAACATGATGCAAAGTTTAAGCGGAGTTACAGCTATAGCATTTGCTACCGGCGCGTTTGGTATTATTTTCTCGACGATGTGGAATCTGAGCTACCTGTTTCCAACATGGCGTTTAGCAGCGATTTCGGTGCTCTCCATTTTTGGAATGCTGCTCTGGATTATTGTATCTCATGATTTGTGGGAGAACTTTAAGGAAGGACAAAGCCGCCGCATGACTTCGCTGTATAACAGCACGACCTTGCTCACCTTATTTATCTCACTGCTGTTTTATTACTTGTTACTCTATCTTCTATTCTTGACAGCCGGAGCGACATTGCTTCCGCCGGACTTTATCGCAACAACTATAGAAGTTGAAAATATAGGAGTCAGATTCTATCTCGAACTGGCCTGGTTTGCGGCATCACTGACGACAGTTGCCGGCGCTATCGGGGCCGGTTTCCAGGATAAAGAGACTATTCAGGAAAGTACTTACGGTTATCGTCAGCGTCTCCGTTATCAGGAAAGCCGGGAAGAAGATTCTGAAGAATAGAGGTAGTTTATAAATACAGCAAGAGGGAAGAATAGAAAATGTACAGATAAACTAAAAAAAGGATGATGATTTTGACTAAGGATATTCCAATGTATAAACTTCACGATGGTTACCAAATACCTTCAATTGGATTCGGCACTTCGGGTATCACTGGTAAAAAAGGAGCTGAAAGCGTTGAAAATGCTCTTCATAATGGTTACCGCTTGATTGATACGGCCATCCGTTATGAAAACGAAGGTGCTGTCGGCGCAGGTATACGCCGCAGTTCATTGCCGAGAGAAGAAATTTACGTTACTTCAAAACTGCGCGGCGGATTGTATGATTACAGTACAGCACTTGCTTCTATAGAAGAATCATTGTTCCGCACAGGATTAGATTATTTCGATTTGTTTCTTCTGCACTGGCCAAACCCGAGACAGGACAAATATGTTGAGGCCTGGAGCGCGCTAATTCAAGCTCAAAAAAACGGCTATGTTCGTTCAATTGGTGTATCCAATTTTGAACCGGAACATATCGACCGTCTCAAAAAAGAAACAGGCGTCACACCTGTAATTAATCAGATTGAGCTGCACCCTTACTTTTCACAGGAAAGAGTCAGAAAATATAATTCAGACAACGAGATAGTTACTCAGGCCTGGAGCCCTCTCTCACGTGCGAGAACTGTTTTGCAGGATGAGACTTTAAATACATTAGCCAAGGAGAAAAATAAGGACGCGGGTCAAATAGTGCTGCGCTGGCATTATCAGCATGGCGTCATACCTATTCCAAAAGCTTCCGGCACTGAACACCAGCTGTCCAACCTGGATATTTTCGACTTCGAGCTGTCAGATGCCGAAATGAAGAAAATCGATTCTCTTACTAGAGAAGACGGAAGAATTGATAAACAAGATCCGAATGAACACGAGGAGTTTTAAAGAAAGCATTGAGACTGGGACAAAAATCCTGAAGTAAAAAGAGAAAAGGCTTGGAAATCTTGAAGTTAAGATTTCCAAGCCTCTTTTTATAGAAAGAAGTATATTAAAGATGGGTTGCTGGACAATTTTTCTCAAACTCATGGTCCTTAAAGTAACGCTATGCTTTTTGGGTTGGCATGACGGAGTTTCATGTGTATCCGGGAGCTCCGGGGTTGGTATGATTGAGTTTCATGTGTATCCGGGAACTCCAGGGCTGGCATGACGGAGTTTCATGTGTATCCGGGAGCTCCAGGGTTGGCATGATTGAGTCTCATGTGTACCCGGGAACTCCAGGGCTGGCATGACAGAGTCTCATGTGTATCCGAGAGCTCCAGGGTTGGCATGACAGAGTCTCATGTGTATCCGGGACCCACAGGGTTGGTATGACTGAATCTCATGTGTATCCGGGAACTCCAGGGCTGGCATGACAGAGTCTCATGTGTATCCGAGAGCTCCAGGGTTGGCATGACAGAGTCTCATGTGTATCCCCACATCTCCATGCTTTATTTTCGCTCTATAATATTATTTTCTTTTAAATATTCTTCCGCCACATCGTAAGGGCTTTCGTCTTCCACAGAGACACGGTAGTTCATATCCTGCATTTCTTCATCCGTAATCTTGCCTGCGAGTTTATTTAACGGTTCGACAATCTCCGGATATTCTTCAAGAAACTCCTGCTTAAACATCGGCGCGCCCTGGTAAGGCGGGAATACCGCTTCTGTATCTTCGAGTATCACCATATCGTATTCTCTCAGCTCGGCATCTGTTGCATAAGCATCCATCAGGTTGATATCTCCGCTTTCAATTGCCTGATAACGAAGCTGAGGTTCCATCGTTACCACATCAGTGAAGTTCAGATTATACGCTTCTTGAAGCGCAGGATAACCATCTTCTGTTCTGTCATTAAATTCCATCGTAAAGCCTGGTTTCACAATGTCTTCAATTTCTCTCAGGTCTCCAATTGTTTCAAGACCGTGTTCTTCTGCAAAGTCTCTTTTCACAGCAAGTGTATATGTGTTATTAAATGCCATCGGTTCGAGCATCGTCATCTCAAATTGTTCATCCAGTGCAGCGTTAGCCTGCTCATATACTTTATCTGCCTCATTTGAATCCGGCGGGATATTCACAAGCTCTCCGAGCACTGTACCGGTAAATTCAAGATATCCATCGATATCATCAGATTCCAAAGCATTGAAAAGGAAGGATGTTTTACCCAGTCCATCTTCCACATTAACATTATAATCTGTTTCTTCTTCAATCAGTATTTTATACATATTTGTAATTATCGACGGTTCTGCTCCCAGCTTCCCTGCAATTGTCATACTGTCGCCGCGGTTTGTTAACAGCGGTGCAAGTGCTACAAGCAGTATAACGATAAAAATTGTGCCTACCAGAGTCACTGCTTTTTTATACGACAGATTTTGAATAACTCTTAAAATAACATCGAAAAGTATCGCAAGCAAGGCTGCCGGTATCGCTCCGATTAATATAAGGTGCGTGTTATTACGATCAATCCCAAGCAGTATTAAATCTCCGAGTCCGCCTGCTCCAATTAGTGCAGCGAGCGTTGCGGTACCAATAATCAGCACCATTGCTGTACGTACACCCGCCATAATAACCGGCATCGCTATCGGCATTTCCACTTTTAAAAGCCGTCTCATCGGTTTCATTCCAATACCGCTGGCCGCTTCCACCAGTGAGTCATCCACCTCGGCGATGCCTGTATAAGTATTTCTCAGTATAGGAAGTAACGCATAAATAACGAGCGCTATAATTGCAGGCACAACACCGATACCAAACAGCGGTATCATCAATCCAAGCAGGGCAAGGGACGGTATTGTCTGGAGTACTGCCGCAATATTAATAACTACTTCTGCTGTACGCTTCGTCTTCGTTAAAATAACGCCTAGCGGTATACCGATAACAGCTGCAATCAGCAGTGCTATAAACGATATCTGAATATGTTCTATCAGTGTCGATAAAAGTTCACCTTTACGTGAATTGAGAGTTTCTAAAAATGTATTCATGCACTGTCACCGCGCTTATCTGATAAATGTTTAAAGACATCCCGCCTGCTTAACAGCTTATTCCCTTTTGCGGTTTTCACTGCAACAGTCTCATGCTCAGCAAATACTTTAAATGCATCTTCGATCTTAGTACTTTCTTCTACAAGCGGATAAACAGCTTCCTCAGCTTCAGCAGAATCTGCTCTGATAAATTCACCGATCGTCTCATTTTCTTCTTTCTGATAACCTATAAACTCCTGAACAAAGTCGTTTTTAGGAGCTGTTAAAAATTCTTCCGGCGTCCCAATCTGTTCGATTCGCCCTTCATTAAACAGGCAAATCCGGTCGCCAAGTTTCATTGCTTCTTTAATATCATGCGTGACAAACACTATTGTTTTTTTAATTTCCTGCTGCAGCGCTGTTAGATCATCTTGAAGGCTTTCTCTCGTAATCGGATCGAGGGCGCTGAACGGCTCATCCATCAGAATAACGGGCGGGTCTGCTGCCAGTGCACGGATTACACCGACACGCTGCTGCTGGCCGCCGGAGAGTTCAGCTGGTTTACGATCTTTGTATGTATCAGGATCGAGCCCCACCATCGTCATTAACTCAGCTGTTCTTTGATCGATATCTGCTTCTTTCCATTTTTTCATCTGGGGAACCTGAGCAATATTCTCTTTAATTGTCATATGCGGGAATAAAGCGATCTGCTGCAGCACATAGCCGATATCCCAGCGCATTTCATGCACTTCATAATCGCTTACCGGTTTATCTTTAAAGTAAATATAGCCTTCAGTCAGCGGAATCAGTCTGTTAATCATTTTAAGAGTAGTTGTCTTTCCGCTTCCCGAGGGACCGATTAAAACGAAGAACTCTCCTTCTTTCACGTAAAAACTTGCATCTTCCACCGCAGTTTTGCTGCCGTAGCGTTTTGTTACATTTTTAAATTCAATCATGTATTATCCGCTCCTCATAAATTTTAAGTCATTCATTATATGTATTAGAATAGGGAATAATAATATATACCCTAATTAGAACAAACATAAAAAGGGAATACTATAAATTATAAGATATTTTTTGGAGGCGATAATTATGTCCATGCAGTCAATAGTCGAAAATCAGCGCAAATATTATTATAAAAATCATACAAAATCGGTCAGTTTCCGTATCCGCCAGTTAAAAAAATTGAAGCTTGCTGTCGAGACTAATGAAAAGATGATTCTTGAAGCTTTAAATAAAGATCTCGGAAAATCAGAAGCCGAGGCTTTTATGACAGAAATCGGTATCGTTTATAAAGAATTTGATTACGTCATTAAACATCTAAGAAGCTGGAACTCTCCTGAAAAAGTGTCAGGTTCAATGATGAGTTTCCCAGCTAAAAATTATGTATACCGCGACCCCTACGGTGTTGTTCTTATTTTGTCGCCGTGGAATTATCCATTTAATTTAACGATGATGCCGCTGATTGGCGCTATTGCAGGCGGGAACTGCGCGCTTGTGAAACCTTCTGAAACCAGTCCGCATACAGCTGCAATTATAGAAAAAATATTGAATTATACTTTCAGCGAAAAGTATGTGTACTGCGCTCCTGCTGACACACCGCATGATGAAGTCAACAAACAGCAGTATGATTATATATTCTTTACAGGCAGCACCAGTGTCGGCAAAGAGATTATGGGTATTGCCAGCGAAACGCTGACACCAGTCACATTGGAGCTCGGCGGCAAAAGTCCCGTTGTAGTTGATGAAACTGCAAATATAGATGTTGCAGTTAAGCGTATCGCCTGGGGTAAATTTGTCAATGCGGGACAAACCTGCGTCGCTCCCGATCACGTGATTATTCACAGTTCTAAAAAACAGGAGTTTATCGACCGGATGCTCAATGAAATTGAAGAACGTTACAGTGACGCTGTGCACCGGGAAGACTATCCTAAAATTATTAATGAAAAACACTTTAAACGTTTATCAGGGCTGCTCGAAAATGAAATGGTTCTCGGCGGCAGTAAAAATTCAGAAACGCAAAAAATTGCGCCCGCCCTCATGCCGAACAGCACCTTTGAATCGGAGGTCATGAAAGAGGAAATATTCGGTCCGATTCTGCCGGTAATCACTTACGATAACCTTGAGGATCTGATTGCTTACCAGCAGACGCTGCCTAAACCGCTCGCCTTTTACATTTTCTCAGAAAACGATCGCAATGTTGAAACTCTCTTGTCACGCTTGTCCTTCGGCGGCGGCTGCGTAAATGATACTCTGATGCATCTGTCACATCACGATATGCCGTTTGGAGGCGTCGGTGCGAGCGGAATGGGTCATTATCACGGCAAGTATTCATTCGATACTTTTACCCATGAAAAGAGCGTCGTAAAAAACAGTACAATCATTGATATTCCTGTACGCTATGCCCCATTTACCCAGGCAAAAAACAAGCTTTTCAGAAAGTTTTTAAGTTAGACTGTTGCTAATAAAACATTTAAGGAGTGTATACAGATGAGTATTTTAGTTATTGGTGCAAACGGCGGCGTAGGGACCCACCTCGCGTCACAGCTTAAACAAAATTCAGTGGATTTCACAGCCGGTATCCGTAAAGAAGAACAGATTGCTGATTTTGAAAATAAAGATATGAAAACGCTGCTGATTGATGTCGAGAACGATTCTATAGAAGAAATGGCCGATAAGATGCAAGGCTTTGAACAGGTTGTTTTCTCAGTAGGTTCAGGCGGCAGCACAGGTGCCGATAAAACGATTATCGTCGATCTCGACGGCGCTGTAAAAGCAGTCGATGCCAGTAAACAGGCAGGAGTTGAACACTTTGTTATGGTCTCGACATGGGATTCAAGAAGAGAAGCTTTCGATACGCCTGATGCACAGAAAATTAAACCTTACACGATTGCGAAACACCATGCAGACGTCTATTTAAGGAATTCCGGTCTTACCCACACGATTGTTCATCCCGGTATGCTGACTGACGAAGGCGGTTCCGGCAAGGTCGATATCGATTTATACTTCGGCGATATTAAAAACGTTGCACGTGAAAATGTGGCGGGGGTAATTTACGAAGTCGTTACTAAAGAAAAAAACCGCGGCAAAGAGCTGCAGGTGCTGGACGGCGGCACTGATATAGCAGATGCTGTTAAGAACTTTAAGAATAAATAAGGTAAATTAAAAAGGCAAAAATCCGAATGGATTTTTGCCTTTTTGTTAGTTTTAAAACGTTTGGAAGCTGCGGAATACTTTGATTTTAACTCCGCTTCAACTTTTAATTGTTTACGACCAGCTGGTTATTTGAGCAACTACCAGAGCTCCTAAAGATATAAACATAAAGATTAAGAATAGCGGGAAAAAGAATTTAATCCACTTGTGCCACTCTACTCCTGCTATAGCGAGGGCTGCCATAAAGTATCCGCTGGTCGGATAAAGAATATGAGCAAAACCATCTCCAAGCTGAAATGCAAGAACAGCTGTCTGCCGCGTTACATCAACAAGATCGGCGAGCGGCGCCATAATCGGCATGGTAACCAGTGCCTGCCCCGATCCTGAAGGGATAACGAAGTTGATAATTAACTGGACGAAGTACATTCCTGCCGCTGCAAGCACAGGCGGTAATTCTCCTACTGCACTGCCGAGCCCATTTACTATAGTGTCCATTACCTGACCGTCTTCCAGAATGACAGCAATTGAACGCGCCAATCCGACAATTATGGCACCCATCAGCACTTCTCTGAAACCTTTCGTAAATGCTTCACTAATACGCGTCAAGTTCAGTCCTGAAACTAGACCAACTACAACACCCATAATAATGAACAGTCCTGACATCTCTATCATAAACCAGTCTTGGGTAGTTACACCCCAAATCAGTACGGCAAAAAACAGCAGTACAGCGAATGCTCCTGCAATCTGACGGCCCGTCGCTTTCAGCGGTTCATGTTCACCTATTGATGAATACATTTCACGTTTTTCAGCATCTTCTTTATATACTAAACTTGATTCCGGATTTCTCTTTACTTTTTTTGCATATCTCATTATAAACAATGCTGTAATGAACAGAACAATAATAAATAAAATCAACCGGAATCCGAGACCTGAAAATGTAGGTATCTCTGCAATCGTCTGTGCAAGACCTGTATTTATCGGGTTCAGCACTCCTACAGTATAGCCGATTACAGTACCGCAAAGTGCTATGGCCGCGGCTGTCATCGAATCGTACCCGAGAGCAATAACCAGAGGTATAATAACTGGAATATATACAAGAGACAATTCGGCTGTACCGATTAAAGTCGCAACTGCGGCAAATACGGTAACAAGCACCGGTATAATAAATATACTTTTCTTTGAAAACTTACGTGCCATTTTATCGACTGCAATTTCTATAATGCCGCTCTCACGCAGTACCATAAACATTCCGCCAATAATCAGCGTAAAGAATACTACTTCCCCTGCATCAACTAATCCCCTTGGAATCGCTGTCAGGAATTCGACTGCACCAGTTGGTGTGGATTCAACATATGTAAACGACTCCGGATCAACCGCAGCACGCCCGTTTTCCAATTCCACACGGTCAAATTCACCTGCTGGTATTAGATATGTAGCTGCTGCTGCAACGATACCAAATACAAACAGGATGACATATATATGCGGCATTTTAAAGCCATTTTTCTTTTTCTGCTTATCATCACTCATGAGTAAACCCCTTTTTATTTTTCATTGTAACTCATATAAATGCCTCCTAAAAGTATGAATATCGATAAAAAAAGACGGGTCTATGACCCATCTTTACTAAGATTCGATAATTTTACCGTCTTTCATTTCCACAATACGCTCTGCATATTTCAACATATCATTATCATGGGTTACCATCAGCACGGTAATATTCAATTCACGTGCCAGTCTTTCTATTAACTCCATTACTTCCACTGAGCGTTTTGAGTCGAGACTTGCTGTCGGCTCGTCGGCAAATAATATTTCCGGCTCATGAATAATTGCCCGGGCAATTGCCACACGCTGTTTTTCTCCGCCTGACATGTTTTCCGGATAACTGTCTCTATGTTCCCACATGTCAACGGTAGTAAGCGCATCTTCAATACGCGCTTCTCTCGATTTTTTGGACCATTTGGTTTCTGCAGTATCAAGCATCAGCTCGAGCTGTTCTTTCACAGTTAAAAATGGTACCAGATGTGCATGCTGGAAAACAAAGCCGAAATATTTCGCCCTCACTTCACGAACCTCTTCGGCATTCATTTCCGACATATTTTTCCCGCTGAATTTAATTGAACCGCCGCTTAAATCCTGGAGCCCGGCAGCTATCGTCAGCAGCGTGCTTTTTCCTGAACCCGACGCGCCCACCAGCGCCGTCAGTTCACCTTTATTTAACTCCAGATCAATTCCCTTTAATATCTGCTCTTTTGTACTTCCATGCTTAAATTCTTTTTTTATATCTTCTAATTGAAATAAACTCATCTTAAGCACCTCCTTGGTTAATTGCCTGCATCGGTTCTACTTTTTTAATCTGGATGCCCGACAGCGTCGCCCCGATAAAGCCGATAATAATAAATGCAAGTGATGAGAGCATTACCATATTAAGCGTTAAGTGGAATGGCATGCCGCTTGGTGCCAGTACATTAAACAGCTGACTGATACCGACAGCTAACAGCAATGAAATAATGGTGATAATAAACATCTGCGCCCACATCATTTTAAACAGTGCAGAAGTCTTAACCCCAATCGCTTTTAAAATGCCAAATGTGCCTAATTTCTGCACGTTGATCATGTAGAAGAATATCGCAAACAGCATACCGCTGATAACGTACAGGAATACTATAATCATATTAAGCGACAGCTGCTCTGCACTGTAGCTTGGAATTGTGTTTAAGAAGTCTCCATTGCCGAATGCTGACAGTTCATCAATCGGCTGATCCGTTTCAGTTGTAAACGCCAGCTGGAATGTATCTGTATTATACATTTCAAAGAAATCTTCATTGTTAATAAAACCGACGGAAGAGTGGCTGAACTTTTCTTCTTCGGCAAATCCTGTAATTGTCAGCTCTTTATCCAGGAGACCGCTTGAAATTGTATCGCCAATTTTAAATCCTTCTTCTTCAAAAGCCTGGTCCAGCACAATCTCACCAGGTTCTGTTTCAGGGAAATACTCATTATCCGAAGCACTCACAAAGGCTAGACTGTGTTTCTGGTCGCCGGTATCATTGAATTCACCCATTTGAATTGAAAATAAGGTTACATCCGGATCTGCAGCTTCCAAATTACTAATCTGCTCATCCGACAATGCAGAGAAACTGTGATTTTCTTCTGCACTTTCTTCCATATAAAATGTACCTTCCGGCATATTTTTAATCAATGCCGCATTGTCCTGGGACAAACCGTTCGCAAGTCCTGAAATACTTAATGTTAACAGACTAATCAGAAATATAATCGAACCGAGAATTGTATACCGAAGTTTATATTTCTTCATTTCTTTCCATGCCATCTTCATTAAAAAAATCCTCCTCGTTTTCATCTATGAGTCATACTATATACCTGCAATATGAACTCATTGTGAACGAGGAGGAAAAAATTATTCTGTTGTATTTACAGGCAGCCGGACTGTAAAGGTCGTGCCGCTTCCGCTGCTTCTTACATTGATTGTACCGTTATGCAGTTCAAGTATTTTCTTAACGATGGACAAACCGAGACCGGTGCCGCCGACACTGCTCGTCCGTGCGGTATCCACCCGGTAAAATCTGTCAAAAATTTTATCGATACTTGTATTATCTATACCTTTTCCTGTATCGCTGATTGTTATAACTGTATGAGCTTGATATCTGGTCATTTCTATATCGATGCTGCCTGCATCTCCGTTATATTTAACAGCATTCGACAGCAAATTGTCCCATACGGTATTCATCAGCGCTTTGTCCGCCTTGATTTCAGTATCCTGAAGTTTGTGAGAAAGCATCAGGCCTTTTTCATTAATCTTCCATTCGTAAACTTTAATCAGCCGCTCGAGCTGTTCTTTCAAATTATAAGTTTCCTTCCGCAGCATGTAATCTTCATGATCGATGGATGACAGAATCAGCAGCTGCTCTGTCATCGTCGACAGCCTGTCTATTTCAAAATCCACTGTTTCTGTATATTCACTCCGTTCAGCTGCTGTGAGCGGTTTATTTAACAGCTTATTGTAGCCTTTAATACTCGACAGCGGCGACTGGATATCATGGGATATATTTGAGATAAAGTCCTTCTGAATTTTATCATTGTATGCAATCTGTTTTGACATCCTGGCGAAGTTCGCTGACAGTTCACCAAGCTCATCTTTCCGGTTTGTATCGAGATCGTGAATCGAGTAATCCCCGGAAGCCAACAGCTTGGTTGCTTCACTCAATTTAGTCACGGGCTTAATTAGGAAATGCGCACTGATAAATACAAGTATGATACTTAACAGCACAGTCAGCATAAATAAAATACCGAATAAAAGATGCATCTCATTAAACAACAGATTAATATCCGGACGCATAAATAAAGCATAAACGGTGCCGTCATGCTGAACCGGCACACCGATAGTATTGCTCAGTTCGTTAGCAAAAAAACCGGTCACAAATATTTCCGCTTCAAAATTTGCCATCCCGTGATATATTTCACCGGCAAGCACATCGCTGACCACATCCGGAGACAGATTGTGCTCATTGAACTCCGCTCCAAAAAACTGAGTGTTGCCGCTGTTGTCTGCCAGATACATCTGATAACCGGCATCAGCAATTGTTTTCAAGTATTCCTCGATGTTCATTTCCGGCTGAGTTTCGATAAATGTACCTACCTCAGAAGCAATTGCTGTATTTTTTTCATCGTTGCTTGCTTTTAAATTATATTGATAATAAGCGTTCGACACGACAAAGGCGATAAAGAAACTGAGTATCATAATACCGAGCGTCATAACGACAAATTTTACGTATAATGATTTCATAAAACAGGCTCCAGAAAATAACCGACGCCCCGTACAGTTTTAATTTTAAAATCAGATGTTAATTTTGAAAACCGGGTTCTCAGTCTCTTAATATGGACATCGACAGTACGTTCATCCCCTTCGTAAAACACTCCCCATATTTGCTCAATCAGCTGTTCTCTTGAAAAAACCTGTCCGGGGTGACCTGCCAATAGCTGCAGAAGTTCGAATTCTTTTAACGGCAGCATGTAGGTCTTATCTTCAATTTCGACGGTATACTTATCAGGATAAATACTGACATTTCCGATACGTATTGAATCAGTCTCTCCTTCCGCTTTATAACGGCGCAGCAGCGCCTCTATTCTGAAAATCAGCTCTTTCGGTTCAAACGGTTTGACAAGATAATCATCTGTTCCTGCTTTAAACCCTTCTGCTTTATCATCAATGTGGCTTTTTGCCGTCAATATAAGCACCGGAATATCGTACTCATCGCGTATCGCTTTGGTCAATTCAAGCCCGTCCATATAAGGCATCATGACATCGACCACCGCCAGGGAGCACGGCGTTTCTTTTAAACGCCTGAGAGCTTGTCTTCCATCGTTCGCCGACGCAACACGGTATCCTGCTTCAGTTAAATTCAATGTTACAAACTTTACTATGTTAGGGTCGTCATCGACGACCAGTATTCTCTCCATAATGGTTCCCCCCTCCGGCAGTTGTTATCCGTAGTATATCATCAAATGACACTTCTTTTTAACATCGCGGTATGTACAAAACGATAAATATTCTCCATAATTAACAGTTGAATCAATGACAGGAGGATTTAAACTTGAAAAAACAAATACAGCCTTTGATTTGGCGCTGGCATTTGTTTGCCGGCTTAATCTTGGCGCCTTTTCTTCTTATTATTGCCATTACAGGAGCAATATATCTATTCAGAGTAGACATCGAAGAATACATATATAAAGATTATTATAATATCGAGGCTGAAAGCGAACATCTTCCGCCAAGCGATCTTGCTTTCACGGCTTTAAATACCGTCGGCAGCGGAGACATTACCCGCTACCGTCCAGGCGAAGATGATACTCGTTCTGCGGAAGTCGGTATAACGGACGGAGACGGTGAATCATTAACGGTCTTCATTAATCCATACAACCGCGAAGTCCTGGGTATTATCAACGACAGCAACCGGCCGATGGAAATCCTCGCCGCTCTGCACAGTGAACTGATGGCCGGAACTTTCGGCGACCGGATAGTCGAACTGGTGGCATGCTGGACAATTATTATGCTGATTTCAGGCTTGTTTCTGTGGTTTCCTAAAGCAAAAGAAAAAATTAAAGGTGTTTTCACCATCCGCTTTAATAAAGCCGGGCGTATCAGGCGCCGCGACCTGCATGCCGTCCCTGCCTTTTGGATCTCAGGAGGATTATTATTCTTCCTCTTATCGGGCATGCTGTGGACAGGCTTCTGGGGTACAGGCGTGCAGCAGCTGACAACTGCTTCCGGCGCTGGCTATCCGCCGTCAATCTGGGTAGGTCCGGCTCCAGAATCCGAGACTGTCGCAGAAGATATTGCGGATGTCTCATGGGCTGCAGAACAGATGCCGGTCGCAGATTCTGACCCTTCGTCAGGCTTCAGACAGGTTTCCATAGACGAAGTTATTAAGACGGCTGATGCAGCAGATACTCATCCGAGCTACGACATATTTTACCCTGCTTCTCCGGAAGGTGTCTTTACCTTATCCGTTTTCCCTCCGAAAGCACAGGATGAGGCAACGATACATATCGATCAGTATACAGGTGATGTTATCGCTGACTACCGCTATGATAATTACGGTCCGCTCGGCAAGGCAATGGCGCTTGCAATTACGATTCATAAAGGTTTGGAGTTCGGTCTCTTGAACCAAATTATTGGAGTGATTATCTGTCTTGGATTAATCGGCATCGTCATTACGGGTGTATACATGTGGTGGAAACGGAAACCGAAAGGTAAAAGCGGTGCACCAAAAGCTAAAAGTATATTTGAATTTAAAGGTATGCTCTCTGTACTAATCATACTCGGCCTTATATTCCCGCTCGTCGGTCTGTCGCTGATTATTTTATTCCTGCTGGACAGGCTTATTATTAGAAACAATGAAAAACTCCGCCGCTGGCTGAATTATTAAGGAGGAACAGCATGTATAAATATTTAATTTTAATAATTTCTCTTCTGTTCCTTTCCGGCTGCAATATTGTAGATGACGATACACACGATAAATATAATAAGACACCGAAGGCAAATATCGTTATTGATACAGAGAAAATTACATCTGTCGGGCCTGCCGAACAGCTGACAATTCATGTCCTGGAAGACGGCAGCCCAGTTGATAATGCCGATATTACCCTGTCTATGTGGGCAGCGAAAGAAGCTGAAGTATGGCACGAGGAATACGAAGTATCATCTCTTTCAAACGGAGAATATACAGCGGAAATAAATATTCCGCGGGATGGTTTGTATTTGATTAAAGCACACGTTTCAAGTGATAATATCGATGCTGTGCCGACTAAATACTTTACTGTCGGTGAACTGGATATGTTCGAAGAAGTATTTCTGCAGGAATTCAGTAATGACGACAGTATTGAAATAAACAGCCATCATTAAAAAAATGGCGCCCCGTGTATATTAAACGGGGTGCCATTTTTCTTTAATTTATACAGCCAGACTTAAACGCGGGATAAAGATTTCGTAGTGAATACGATCTTTATCAACGCCTGCCTTGCCTAATTCTTTAACGATGGACTGAATGAATGTCACACCGCCGCAAACGTAAATTTCCTGATCATCTTTAATGAACTTCTGCAGCTCCTCACTCATCAGATAACCTTCTTTATCTCTTAAGTGAGTGTGCAGCTGTGCATTTTCGGCAGCTGCGATATTTTGAAGCTCAACTTCAAATGCAACGTTATTTGCATTATCTGAAACCTGGATGAACTGTGCATCTGCATCAGTACCGGCTGTTTCACGGTACATCGGGAATAACGGCGTTACACCGATGCCTGAACCGATAAATAGCTGCGGCTTATTTGTGTTTTCAAGGCCGAACACACCAACTGGCGCTGATAAATTGATTGTATCGCCCGTATTAACCTGCTCGTGCAGATACGTCGATACTTCTCCGCGGTTGCCATCCAGATCTTCTTTCCTTACTGCAAACGTCAGCTTGCCATCCTGCACATCGACGATTGAGTAATGGCGTTTTGCTCTGTACGGCAGATTTGGAACTTGGACGTCGACCGTAATATACTGTCCCGGCGAGTACGGTATATCTTTAATATCATCCGATTTAACTGTAAAAGCTTTAATAATCCCTGTCTCTTCTCTCACACCGATTACTTCAAACGGCTTAAAGCTCTGCCATGCCATGCCTGCATAAATATCTTTCTCTATACCGATAAACGCATCAGCAATTTCACCATAAGCCTTGCCCCATGTTTCTATAATCGGATCATCTGCCGCAAGTCCGGTTACTTCCTGAATTGCAGCGAGGAGGTTTTCTCCTACGATCGGATAATGTTCAGGAAGCACTTCGAGACCGCAGTGTTTATGCGCAATCGGCATTACTACAGGTACTATCGGCGTTAAATCTTCAATGTGCTGCGCTGCTGCCAGAACTGCTGTTGCAAGAGCTGTAGACTGCAAACCCTGCTTATGGTTCGGCTGATTAAACATATCTCGTAATTCCGGATGTCTATCAAACATTCTATTATAAAATTTAGAAGTAATTTCAACACCTTTTTCCTGTAAAATTGGAATTGTGCTGTGAATAATCTCAACTTCTTCTTTGTTAACCATATAAACACTCCTAATTGTTGTATTTATTTCATTATCTAATACATTTCTTCTTATCTCAATAAAATCCAATCAGCTTGTTAAAATATTCACATGTTTGTGAAAATTTTTCGACATTCTTCCATATATATGGAAAAAAGATACGAATCGGAGTAAGATTCGCATCTTTAAAAGTTAAGAAATAATTGCTTCTTCCGCTTTCCGGATTCGTCCTTTCTGCACTTCCGCACCGTGCTGTTCCTGCACAAACAGAAGCGCACAAAATGCAAGCAGACATGGAACTGCGAAGCCTAGAAATGAAAGCTGCGCCGGCATATTGGTCATCAGCACCCAGCCGATCAGGAGCGGTCCTGTAATTGATCCGATACGCCCCATACCCACCGCAGCACTTAAACCTGCACCGCGTACATCCGGCGGATAATACATCGTTATATACGGATTAATCAAGTTTTGTGAGCCAGCCGTACATGCTCCTGCTGCCGCAATGAGAATATAAAGCAAAAATGCATTGCTCGTTAGGCTGAGCAGGATAAACGCCACTGCCCCTGTCCCGAGAAGCGTTAAGAGTACATTGCGGTGACCGATTTTATCAACCATATAGCCGCCGGCAAGTGAACCGGTCATCTGACCGATTGCCAGTGTAATAGTAAATATCATAGCTGAGGATACTCCATATCCGGATTCCTGCATAATATTCGGCAGCCACGTACCGAGTCCGGCAATCATCATCAGGCAGCAGATAACAGCAATCCAAAACATAATTGTCGACAGTGTCTTACGTTCATTAAATATCTTTTTAAACGGTACTCCTTTTTCTGCAGTGTCAGTATCTGTAATTTCGTAGTGATCCCGAGCACTGTAATTTTCGGTGCCGGTAGCTTTATTTAAAATGTCTGCAATTTTGTCTTTATTCCCCCGCGCAACATGAAATGTTATTGATTCGGGGAATTGTTTCAGGAAAAGCGGCGTAATTATTACTGTAAAAATACTAATCCAGAAAAATAATCTCCAGCTTAAGTACTCCAGAAAGTAAATGCCGAGCAGCGATGCCCCAATTGTTCCAATTGAATAACCGCAATACATTAACGCAACAATCATTGCCCGGTTTTTACGGGGAGAGTATTCAGCCATCAGTGAAATAACTGCCGGCATAAGACCGCCCATTCCAATCGAAGCAATAAAGCGGAAGATGACGAATACTGTTGCATTAGGTGCAAAGCCTGCTAAAAAGTTAAATAAACCAATCATAACTAGACATATTGCCAATATTCTTTTGCGGCCGATAACATCGGTCAACGCGCCTAAGACAAAAGTCCCCGCCATCATACCCATCATGGCATAACTGCCAACCGCCCCTGCTGCTGCAGGAGTAATATCAAAATCGTTCATCATCTGCGGCAAACCGAGTCCATACACAGCTATATCGAAACCGTCAGAAGCAATTGCGATAAAACACCATATAAAAACGAGCAGATGGAACTTATTGAACTTACTGCCTGCAATAACCGTCTCCGGGTTAATTGTTGCCATTCGCATTCTCCTTTCTATTGCCAGACTTCAGCTGCGATGTCTACGACGTATTTTAATTTCTCCCATTGCTCTTCTTCTGTCAGCACGTTGCCTTCTTCTGTCGAAGCGAAGCCGCATTGCGGACTGAGCGCCAACTGATCCAGCGGCACAAACTGCGCTGCTTCATTAATACGCGCTTTAATATCTTCAGCATTTTCAAGTTCACCGCTCTTCGATGTAACAAGACCCAGTACGATGACTAAATCTTTACGGCTGACATGACGAAGCGGCTCAAATCCGCCTGCACGGTCACTGTCATATTCTAAGAAGAAACCGTCGATGTTTAAACGCCCGAATAATATTTCTGCTACCGGCTCGTAGCCCCCTGAAGAAATCCAGGTTGAGCGGAAATTTCCGCGGCATATATGCATCGTAATTTTAAAATCATCCGGTCGCCCGTCTACTGCTTTATTTAACACTTCCAGATATTTCTCTTTTAAGTACTCCGGATTTTGTCCTTTATCAATTAACTTTTGTCTTTCTTCATCTGAACAGAAGTATCCCCACGAAGTGTCATCGAGCTGCAAATAACGGCAGCCGGCATCGTAAAAGCCCTGCAGCACTTTTTTATATGCCGCTGCAAGATCTTCAAAAAATTCCTCTTCGTCAGGGTAAACATTCTTGTCGATTTCTCCCCTGAAGTGCAGCATACTCGGACTTGGAATAGCATATTTTGCTGTTGCATCACCGGCCTGCTCTTGTAAATACTTAAAGAAATCAATTTCTCGATGTCCGTCGAAATCCACTTTCCCTGTTACTTTAATTGCCCGGGATTTTGTCTGGCGTTCTTTAAAAGCAATTCCGCCGCCTGTGTCCGAACCTTCGACCCCCTGCAGTCCTTCGAGAAAGTCAAAATGCCACCAGGCACGGCGGTATTCGCCGTCAGTCACTGCTTTTAATCCCGCTTCTTTCTGTTTTTTAACAGCATGTGCAATCGCTTTGTCTTCTGCTTCTCTTAATTCTTCCAAAGTTATCTCTTTACTTTCAAATTGTCTCCGGGCATCTTTCAACTCTGCCGGTCTTAACAAACTTCCTACATGATCTGCTCTGTATATTTCTTTAGTCATATGTATGTAACACTCCATCTCTTTTAATGTTGTTTAAATACTATCATGTCTGTAAGATATAGACTAACTCATTAATTTCATTACCCGCTATGAATTTAAGCTATAACCTAAGGAGAATCTTTATGACACTTCAACAGTTAAAATATTTAATTACCGTCGTCAACAGCGGCTCAATTAATGAAGCTGCAAAAAAACTGTATATTTCCCAGCCCACTTTATCTAAAGCAATTAAAGAACTTGAACGCGAAATGGGGATTACGATTTTAAAGCGGACATCAACAGGTATTGTATTGAGTCCGGACGGCGCGGAATTTCTCAGCTATGCCCGCCAGATTACAGAACAGGTAGAACTGCTCGAGAATAAGTATCTTGATATGCCTTATCAGGAGCAGCTGCTCTCTGTTTCAACTCAGCACTATTCTTTTTCCGTCGATGCAATGGTCAGAATGATTGAGCATCACGGCGGTGATAAATATCAGTTTTCACTGCGCGAAACACGCACTTACGAGATTATTGATGATGTTAAAAATTTAAAAAGTGAAATCGGCGTCCTGTATATGAATACTTTCAACGAAAAAATACTGACTCAGCTGCTGAAAGAAAATCGTTTAACCTTTGAACTGCTTTTTACAGCGAAACCGCACGTATTTATCAGTAAGACAAATCCGCTTGCCAAAAAAGAGAAAGTGACACTGAAAGATCTCGAGCCGTATCCGCGGCTGTCTTTTGACCAGGGAGAACACAGTTCATTTTATTTCTCTGAAGAAATACTGAGCACACTGCACAGCCCGAAGAATATTCTGGTCAGTGACAGGGCAACAATTTTTAACTGTATGATTGGTTTAAACGGCTATACGATTTCAAGCGGAATTTTAAGCGAAGAATTAAACGGCACCGACATCATTCCGGTTCCTCTCGATGTCGATGATGAAATTAAAGTCGGCTGGATAACAAATAATAAAACTCAGCTCACGAGAGTCGCGAAACTTTATCTGGAGGAACTGGTTAAAACAATTGAAAGCTACAATCTGCTATAAAAAAGTGTAAATAATTTTCCGGAGGGTATAGTAACATTATAGAAAGTTACGGAGGTGTCCTTAGATGGAGATTAAGCACGGAACAAACAAGTTTTATTTTGGGGAAGATGCTCAAAATCCTGATGGCGAACTGACTTATCTTCCAGATGACAAAAATAAACTTGTTATAGACAGCGTGGTAGTCAAAGAAGAGCTGCGCGGTGAAGGATACGGAGATGTACTGCTCGATGCCGCTGCTGATTATGCGCGAGAGAATGATAAAAGATTAATCGGACGATGTCCTTTTGCAGCTAAACGTTTTGAAGAGTTCAATGATAAATATAAAGATGTAATTTTTAAAGAAGCATAAAGAAACCCCTTTAAGATTTTGAAATATAAAATCTTAAAGGGATTTTTATTCCTCAGAGAGAGGTTCCGGATGCACATAGAGAGACATGATTCCTTTATCATGCATGTGTTCTTCGACCCTGTCGCATATACGATGTGCTTCAGTAACCGATATTTCCGGGTCAACAATAATCGTCACATCCAGGAATATGCTGCTGCCGTGATATCGTCCTTTTATAGATTTAACATCGAGCACCCCATCCACTTCAAGCACATCTTCTTTATGTTCTATTAAATCCGCATCGTTATAACCATCACTTAAAGCAAAAACCGCACTTTTTAATATTTTAAAACCGGTATATATAATCAGAAGCCCTAGTACAGATGCAATTATTACGTCCGCAATCGGCAGGCCATGCTGTGTTAAAACCAAGCCGGCAGCAGTACCGAGGCTAATTAAACTGTCCGACAGATTATCCATAGCTGCAGATTTCAAAGAACTGCTGTTCGTTTTTGCTGCCAGTTGAGAGTTGATATAGTATACAGCAAGCATAATCAGACCGCCCACAACGCTTATATAAATTACTACCGGGTTCGGTTTTGTTACAGAGGGTGAAAATATGGCAGGAACGTTTTCCACCAGCACCTGTACACCGACAAATATAATAATGAAAGAGACAACGAGCGAAGCAATATTTTCAGATTTTAAATGTCCGTACGGATGATTGTCATCCGGCGGTCTGATAGAAATTTTCAGACCAATTAGAACTGCTACCGATGCAAAAATGTCCGTCATATTGTTCAGAGCATCTGCCCGAACTGCTGCAGAATCGTAAAACACTCCGAAATATAATTTCAAACCAGATAAAATAATATACGTGACAATACTTAAATAAGCACCTCTCTGGGCAAGTTTCAATTTATTTATATTACCCATAATGACAGCCCCTAAAAGTTAATGGAGATTAATTATGCACTGCTTTCATTATATTTTCAACCATTTTTCAACCATTCCTTTAAGTTTCTGTGAAGTGAAATATTTTTTTAGCTGACCCTAAATATTTCCAATCTTTTTTCATGATTAGCCCTAAAATAAAAATGACACACCTGATTAAGGCATGTCATTTTTATTTTGCTGCTTTCCAAATATATAACTGATAAAAAGACCTGACAGAAATAAAATCACAGATAAGAACCAGCTTGTTCCGCTTGCCGGCAGTCCAGGATAAATAGCGAACACTGAACCAAAAAGCAAACCTATAATCGCTGCATAAGTCAGATAAGTATAATTTTTAAGGAAATGAGAGATTATCTTGCTTGCAAGAAGCACTCCTGTAACTATACCAAGACCAATTGATATCAGAATCGGCAAAACAGTAAAATTAAGCGAGGTAAACTCATTTATCGCGTATATTACTATCGGGTATACTCCCATAATAAGCATCACAAGCGATCCGGATATGCCAGGCAGCAACATCATCGAAGCCGCAAGCGCACCTGTAATAAAGTACTTCAGGAGATCACCAGCTGCCATTCCCGCATTGCTTGCCGGCAGTGCATCTTCATTGAACATAGACATTATAAAGAGTATAGCAATACCAGCAAAAATTAATATAAAATGTATGATCCGAAATTCTGCTTTTACATTTGAAATTCTTATCATCATCGGTATCACACCAAGCACCATCCCCATGAAAAACCATTGAGTCGGTATTGTATGATTCTGCAGGAAATAATTAAGCAACGAGGACATCGTTAAAATTGCGATAGCCATACCGATTACAAGAGGCAGTAAAAATGCCAGTGCCTGTTTATAATACTTTGAAACAATTCGGCTGATAGCACCGAGAAACTGATCGTATATTCCTAATAGCAACGCCATAGTACCGCTGCTGACTCCCGGTACAAGTTCAACTATTCCCATTAAAAAGCCTTTCGGCAAATTTCTCCACTTAAACATATATTCAATTCCATTTCATCAAATTTACTTTTTATATTTTATCATATTTTATAAGCTGTCTATAATCATATATATACCAAGTAACAAGAGAACCATCCGCAAGATGAATACAACAGTATTCGAGTCGAGGCTTCTATTCAGCTTAACACCCAATTTCGCTCCAAAATATGCAGCAGGAATCAGTATCACTGCATAAAGAAAATGAATATTCCCCTGTAACAAATGACCTGTCGCAGAGGATATACTGCCGAATAGGACCAGAAACATACTTGTTCCAACTGCAATAGATGGCGGCATCAAAAATAAAATAATCATTATAGGTGTCATTAATGCTCCCCCGCCGACTCCGAATAGTCCAGCTGTAAAGCCTGCGAGCAAACTCCCAGTAACTCCTATGTATGGCGGAAAACCGTAATAATGAACTTTACCTGTTCCGTCAGTATGAGGTTTGATATATTTTTCATTCTGAAATATTTTAAGCGGTTTTATTTTATCGCGTATAAGCAATATAAAACTGATTAAAATTATAAACAGGCCGAAATACAGCTTCAGACTGTCCACTGTAAACAGGCTGCTCGTATAGGAGCCAAGCATTGCACCGGGAATGATACCGAACAAAAGGTATTTCCCGTTACTCCAGTCGACCTGTTTGCTTTTATTATATGAAATAACAGATGATAAGCCGATAAACACAAGGACCAGACTGGATGTTCCAACAGCAACCTGAGGGGTAATCCCATCCAGCACACTAAGCTCGGTTCCTAAAAATATAAGAATAGGAACGATGACTATACCGCCCCCGAGTCCGATTAATGATCCCACAATTGCTGCAATCATACCGGTTACCGCAAGCAGTATGAATTCCATAGTCATCATTCCTCTTTTAATTATTGTCTATTTTCGGGCATTCGCGATAAACATGGAAGCATCTTTTTTCATGAAGATTTTTTCTCCATGGTAAAAGGTTTTAATATCAATGTTTTTAAAACCTGCGTCAGCTAAAGCAAATCTCATCTCATCATGTGTAAATCCATTATGAACTTTCTCATGATAAACTGAATCATTTTTATCAAAATCAGCAATAATCAGCTGTCCGGATTCATTTAAAATATCATATAATTTTTTAATCAATTCTCTGAACTCAGGCACGTGGAGCATTACGAGCGATACAATAATTACATCAGCTTCTTCGCTGCCGAGCTCTTCTGTCTGTTTAGTTTCAGCATTTCCAATTTTGTGCGCTTCGATTTTTTCATCAACAACTTTTAACATTTCCCCGGAAATATCACTGAAAATCAGCTTTTTAAAGTCATCCTTGAACTGCAGTCCAATCAGTCCCGTACCGCATCCATAATCCAGTAATATATTATTGGCATCATGTGGGAAATACTTTTTCATTTCCGCTGCGATGGTATTTGCTAAGGCAATTCTTTCTTCCTTATCGTATTTCCCTGCCATTCTATCGAACACATTCTCTGACATATAATCTCCTACCTTTTACTTAATATCTGTTTCATTGTACTATTTACGCTGCCGAGATACACGTCTCCAAACTTCACTAGGTGAACGAGAAGCAGATACAGTTTATAAAACTCTATACGCATTGCCGCGCCTGCATCAAGTGGATATACATCATTATATGCTTCGTAAAACTCCTGACCAAAGCCTCCAAAGACAGTCGTAGCTCCTAGATCAAATTCCCGATCTCCGTATAATGGAGAAGGGTCAAATAAAGCAGGACGCCCGTCATCTAAAAACATGTAATTCCCGGACCATAAATCTCCGTGAAGCAGCGACGGCTCACTGCTGTGATTATTTAATTCTTCACTAATTACTTCCAGCACGGTATTAAAGGTTTTATTCTCCTGTTTGCTCCACAAGTTCCTTTTTAAAATCTCTTCGTGCAGCTGCGAAAGACGCTGATCCATAAATAAGTCGCTCCAGGAATTAAACCAGCCGTTTTCAAATCTTATATCGCTGCCTTCATATGGCAAATGATAGCCGAACTTCCCCTCTTCCTGATGAGTCAGATGAAGTTTTGCTACCATCTCTCCCAAATCCTTTTGACTGCCTGATACTCCCTCTTCCAAATAGCTGAGCAGCAGATACGCATCGCCTGAAATTTGGCCGGACTCTTCGACCCTCGGTGCTGTAATACCTGCTTTTTCAAAGTCCTGCAGCCCCGCAATTTCAGCAGCATAAAAATCTTCATCGCGCCCCCGCTGCACCAGGAGAAAATACTTTTTATCATCCGCTTCTATTTTGTACGCTTCATTTACATCTCCGCCGCTGACCGATGTTATACTTTTAATATTTTTTATCGGCAGCTCTGCCGTCCATTGTTCATCCATAAAACAACTCCCTTTCTTTAAACTTTCTACTTTTTTATATTTCCTTTAAAATATATGTAAAACGTCCTCACTTGCTCTTTGGGACAAAAGACTGATCTAACAATGCTTATAGCGCTAAGCATTATTTTATAACACTATGCGTTATACGTAAGAAAGGAGACTTTTCATGAAGAGATTTGCACTTATTTCTTTGCTTATAATTGCCGCTGTCTGCGGATTGGTCTATGCAGATACAAGAACTGAGAACGGTTTAATAGAAGAGTTGGGCATAATATTGACACCTGACCCTATGAAAAATAATACATATGACCAGGGAGAATGTACGTATTACGTGTTTAACAAAGTGAAAGATGACGGCATGATGATAGAACGTTCATGGGGCGATGCAGAACACTGGGCAGACCGCGCTGAAAGAGAGGATTACACTGTAAATGAAACACCAGCAAAAGGTGCCTTAATGCAGACTGAAAGAGGAGAGATCGGGCATGTCGCCTATATAGAATCTGTCAATAATGACGGTTCATTCGAAATTTCAGAAATGAACCTCCGTAAACCGTATGAGATAACTGAACGCACTATTCTTGCAGAAGAGATTGCTGATTATAACTATATCCATCCTAAAGTAAATAAACATGCGAATCCGGAGTAATAATGCCATAGTTTATTTGTATAAAATTGTGGAGTTCTGAAGATATTTCACTTTGTATTTATTTGCCATCTTTCTAATAAACGAAAACAAGTCGTCAGGCCTATTTAGATTGTGTATGTACTCTTCTTTCAAACGCATATATTCGCGCCTTTCTTTCTCGCTGCACACTTTTTTAAAATATCCCCACATATGCTGAAACGTATTGATGACTGCTCCAGGGTCAGGTGTTTTTTCTAGTGCCTGGCCGATTAAAGTTTCTAACCGTTCCATTTCTATATCCTGCTTTAATTCTTTTCTGATTAAATTGTAATGTCCTTGAGAATGCATCATCACTCTGTATTTTTCTTTTGCCCACAAATTCTCCATCAGTGCACGCCGCTTCATAAAATTACTCCTTTTTTGCTGATAGTTAATATTATCTTTTACCCCTTTTCAAATCGTTATACAGATTATATTGACAATCTTATAATATTAGCATAAACTTTCAGAGTGATAACGATTCTCAATTGCAATGGGGGTCTCCTATATGAGAGGTGACTGTGTTGAACGCACTTGAAATAAATAATATAGCGGTTGGCTATCACAACCGTTCAGTAATAGATAACTTAAGCGTTACTATTCCAAAAAATAAAATAACAACTATTATAGGTCCGAACGGCTGCGGAAAGTCTACATTGATAAAAACAGTGTCCCGTATATTAAAAGCTGAAGAAGGCACTATTTTGCTTGATGGCAAAGCAATTAATACTCTCGACACGAGAGAAATCGCCAAGCAGATGGCTATTCTGCCGCAGACTGCCGAATCGCCAGACGGTTTGACCGTTTTCGAACTGGTTTCCTACGGCCGCTTTCCATACAGAAAAGCTCTCGGGTCTCTCAGCAAAGAAGATTATAAGTATATTGACTGGGCGATCGAAGTCACGAGTCTTAAAGATTTCGCCGATCGTCAAATCAGCGATATGTCAGGCGGCCAGCGTCAGCGTGTCTGGATTGCGATGTCCCTGGCACAGGGTACAGAAACACTTGTACTCGATGAACCGACGACATATCTCGATCTCGCTCACCAGCTCGATATTCTCTTGCTGCTGCAAAAGCTAAATATCGAAGAACATCGGACAATTATTATGGTGCTTCACGATTTAAATCTCGCTTCAAGATTTTCTGACTATATGATTGCAATGAAGGACGGCAAACTGATTACAAAAGGTATTCCTGCTGAAGTGATGACTCACGATAATTTAAGAACATTGTTTAATATCGAAGCCGATATTCAGCAGTGCCCTTACAGCAATCATCCGATTTTCACCTCTTATCATTTAAGCAGCCAGGAAAAAAATTATGAGTAAGTTCAATTCGAATTTAACAGATAAAGAACAAGTAAAAGCAGTTAAAAATACTGCAAAACCTGTACGCGGAACGATAATCATCTCCGGCGGGCTGGTTTTTCTGCTCTGTGCATTTGCAGTGTCTATTTCGCTTGGAGCAGCCGATATAAACTTATCGACAATATGGAGCGCTCTTTTCAGCTTCGATGAATCCGTCACACAGCATCAGATAATATGGGAACTCAGATTTCCGAGAATTATCGGTGCAGCGATTGTCGGAGCTGCTTTCAGTGTGGCGGGAGCATTAATGCAGGGGATGACTCGGAATCCGCTCGCAGATTCCGGTCTGCTCGGACTGAATGCCGGCGCAGTTATGATGCTCGCAATCAGTCTCAGTTTTTTCCCCGGCCTGCCTTATGTCTATGTTGTACTTCTCTCATTTTTCGGAGCGGCGCTTGGTGCGGGTATCGTTTACGGTGTCGGTTCCATGAGCAGAAACGGTTTAACACCGCTGCGTCTGGTGCTGGCAGGAGCTGCTGTTACAGCCCTGCTGACAGCACTGAGTGAAGGTATTGCTCTTTACTTTAATGTCGGACAGGATATGGCATTCTGGTATGCCGGAGGTGTTTCAGGAACGCGCTGGAGTCATCTTTTTGTCATAACGCCTATCGTTATTATTATGTTATTTGCAGCGATGCGCATTTCAAAATCTATTACAATACTAAGTCTCGGGGAAGAGGTTGCAGTCAGTCTCGGAGAACGTACAGTCAGAACAAAATTCATCAGTGCGGGCATTATAGTCGTACTTGCCGGACTCGCAGTTTCAGTCGTCGGCGCTGTCAGTTTCGTCGGTTTAATCGTACCGCATCTGACCCGTAAACTTGTCGGTTATGACTACCGCTGGATAATACCGGTCAGTGCAGTTGTCGGTGCGATTCTTGTCGTTCTTGCTGATTTACTCGCACGGACTTTGAATGCTCCCTTTGAAATACCCATCGGTGCTCTTATTTCATTAATCGGTGTACCTTTCTTCTTATACCTTGCACGTAAAGGAGGTAAAGCGATATGAACCACTACAAGCCCAAAGGACTTATTAAAAAACAGCGGCGTGCTGGAATCATCGCATGTATATTTATTATCCTGCTGATCATTTTATTTCTTATCAGTTTAAATACAGGTGTTATACGCATCGATCCCGGCACTGTAGTGAAAACAATTTTCGGCAGCGGTACTCCGCGGGACGAGCTTTTACTGTTTGAATTCCGTCTGCCGAGAATTACTATCGCCGTGCTTATTGGCATGGGTCTTGCAGTATCTGGCGCCGTACTGCAGGGAATCGTTAAAAATCCGCTAGCTGATCCGGGAATTATCGGGATTAATGCTGGTGCAGGCCTTGCAGTAATGCTTTTTGTATCTTATTTTTCAACAGAGCTAGGCAACTCTGTTTTCATTATGCCGGTGCTGGCGTTTGCTGGTGCTGGGGCCGCCGCTGTTATTATCTATGCTTTCTCTTACAAGAAAGATGAAGGCGTATCTCCTATACGTTTAATACTCGTCGGAGTTGCTGTAGCTGCGGGAATTAGTGCTCTTATGATTGTTCTGACACTGAAACTTGATCCGAGAACATACGACTTTGTTGCTACATGGCTTGCCGGCAGCATCTGGGGGTCAAATTGGAATTTCGTGCTGGCACTCTTGCCATGGCTTCTTATTCTTATCCCGTTCGTTTACATGAAATCCCGGGTGTTAGACGTGTTAAATCTCGGAGACCATACTGCTGTCAGTTTAGGCATGGACCTTGAGAAGGAACGCAGAATTCTGCTTGCTGCAGCGGTAGGACTTGCTGCAGCAAGTGTCTCGGTCAGTGGCGGCATCGGCTTCGTCGGTTTAATCGCCCCGCATATGACTAGAAGACTGGTCGGCAATAAGCATAAGTATGTCATTCCAATCTGCGCGCTTGTCGGAGCTGTGCTCGTATTAACAGCGGATACAATCGGCCGCGTTATACTTCAGCCCGCTGAAATACCGACCGGTGTGGTCGTTGCTATTATCGGTGCGCCATATTTTCTGTATCTTTTAGCAAAATTAAATGATTAACCATCAGCATTCCTAATCCGGCTGTAAACAGCCGGATTATATAATAAACAGTCATTGAGAATCTATCTCAATTAGCTGAAAAAGGAGAAGAATTATGAAGAAATATTTTAGTTTTATCGTGTTGCTGTTAATGTCTTTTGCTCTTGGTGCATGCAGTTCAGAAGAAGCTTCAGATGATACCTCTTCCGCTGGAGGAACTGTTACATATGAGTCTGAGTTCGGTCCTGTAGAAGTTCCTGAAAATCCGGAACGCATTGTTGCTTTATCATATGCTCCAAACTTACATGCTCTCGATATTGAAATGGCCGGTGTCGACCAGTGGTCGAAAGCAAATCCGTTATTTGAAGAAGATCTGACAGATGCTGCACAGGTCACAGAAGCTGAACCTGAAAGTATCTTAGCTGAAGATCCCGATTTAATTATTGCAGGTGCTAATATGGAAAATCTGGACGAGCTTGAGAAAATTGCGCCCACTGTCACTTATACATGGGGTAAATTAAATTACCTGGAACAGCAGATTGAGATTGGGAAACTTGTCGGCAAAGAAGATGAGGCACGTGAATGGGCTCAGGACTTCGAAACACGTGCCAAAGCAATTGGCGACCAGATTAAAGAAAAACACGGAGAAGATATGACTGTTACTGTAATTGAAACAGACGGCAAAGGGTTTTATCTGTTTGGGGAAGCTTGGGGCAGAGGCACGGAGATTTTATATCAGGCCATGGATTTAAAGATGCCTGAAAACGTAAATGAAGCTGTATCTGCAGATGGATATTATGAAATATCTCAGGAAGTACTGGCTGAGTATGCAGGTGATTACATCGTCTTAAGCCGCGGCGAGGAAACAGATATGTCGTTTACTGAAAGTGAAGTATGGCAGTCGATTCCAGCTGTACAAAATGACAACGTTATTGAAATCGATACTGCAGCATCCAGCTACAGCGATCCAACAACATTGGAATATCTGCTTGAAATATACAGCAAAGGTTTAATGGAATAAAAAAATAATACGGTCCAGATTCCCTCACCTAAAGGTTCCGGACCGTATTTTCTAGTTTTAAACTTAATCTATTTTCTTCACAAATTCAGATTTCAGATTCATCTGACCGATACCCGGTATTTTACAATCAATGTCATGACCATCTTCCGGATCAACAAGTCTGATACCTTTAACTTTCGTTCCCTGCTTGATTACATTGGACGAACCTTTAATTTTTAAATCCTTAATTACCGTCACGATATCTCCGTCATTCAAGACGTTGCCATTGGCATCGTTTACGAGTGCCACCAGCGCTTCTTCTTCCGCTGATTCAGGCGTCCACTCATGCGCGCACATTGGACAAATTAAGAGCGGCCCATCCTCGTATGTATATTCCGAATTGCAGCTCGGACAATTTGGTAATGATGTTGTCATTATAATCCCCCATATCACTGTATTAATTTAAAGATACCACATTTTTTTATAAATAAAAGCCGGGGTTCAAATGAACTCCGACTTTCTTAATAATTATGCTTCTTTTACCTTCAGTACCTCATAGCCCAAATTCTCAATAACATTTTTCAGTTCTGCTGATGTTACTTTCTCCGGATCATATTCCGCTTTCGCTTTGCTCGCATTAAACAACAGTTTAGCGGATTCAACACCATCTGTTTTCGTCAGTGCACCTTCTATTTTCTTAATACATGTCGGACAGCTCAATGTTTCAAGTTGCATCGTTACTTTATTCATAATATATTCCTCCCGTTTTTTTGTTTTCCTTTTATCTTCTACCCTCATTATATTAGTAACCTGCCTATTTAAAATTGACCTGCATCAATTTTTACGGTTTAAATTTTATTAACCTCATCGCGTTGAGTATAACGATCAGCACACTCGCTTCATGGGCAAACATTCCTATAGCCAGGTTAACACCACCCATCAGCACTCCAACGAGGAGTAATGCTACTGTAACGAGTGCGATAATGATGTTTTGTTTCATGTTGTGCATCGTTCCTTTAGATAACGACAGTGCGTGTGCATACTGCGAAAGTTTATCCGCCATCAGCACTACGTCCGCTGTTTCCATCGAAATATCCGTACCACCTTTCCCCATAGCTAGTCCAACGTCTGCTGTTGCTATAGCCGGTGCATCATTAATTCCGTCTCCTGCCATAGAAATCATTCTGCCTTCTCCTTTAAGACTTTTCACATGCGTTACTTTATCCTCCGGCAACAGCTCAGCGTGTACTTCGTCAATACCGAGTTCAGCTGCGACTGCTGCTGCTGTATGACGGTTATCACCTGTCAGCATAACGACATGTTTAATCCCGTTGTTACGCATTGTTGCCAGAGCTTCTTTTGCATCGTCTCTGATTTTATCAGCAATAGATATTACTGCTGTTAGTTTCGAATCTACTGCTGCAAACACCGCAGTATTCCCTTTCTTTTCACGTTCAAGTGCGTAAGTTTCAATATCAGTCGGTATATCGATGCCGTTTTCTCTTAACAATTTTCTGTTCCCTGCAACGATTGAATGATCACTTATAGTACCTTCAATCCCCTGGCCTTTAACACCGGATGCTTGCTCCATTATATAAGCTGAAAGATCCGACGTTTTTTCTGCATACTCGACTATTGCTCTCCCAAGATGATGTTCAGATGCCGTTTCAAGTTTTCCTATCAAACCTGTAAGTTCTATTTCATCTCCAGCAAACACTTTAAAATCTGTTACTTCCGGACGTCCTTTCGTCAATGTACCTGTTTTATCAAAAACCAGTGTATCGACTTTAGACAGTTTTTCAATAACTTCTCCACCTTTAATAAGTGAGCCGTTTTTCGCGCCGTTTCCTATACCAGCAACGTTTGAGACCGGTGCACCGATAACAAGCGCTCCCGGACATGCAATCACAAGGAAGGTAATTGCAAGGTGAAAATCTTTCGTAATGAACCAGACGATTATCGAAAGTATTAAAACTCCGGGAGTATAGTACTGAGCGAATCTGTCGAGAACCCGTTCTGCATTTGATTTACTATCCTGTGCTTCTTCAACAAGTTCTATAATTTTTGAAAACGTCGTATCGTCTCCTACTTTTTCCGCTGTTATTTCCAAGTACCCAGAGTCCAGAATCGTGCCGCTTAAAACCTGGTCACCAGTAATTTTCGATACTGGAATTGATTCACCACTCACAGCTGCTTCATTAACTTCTGCTTCGCCTCTCATCACTTTGCCATCTACCGGAATCATTCCGCCCGGAAGTATTGCTATTTTGTCACCGATTTCTACATCATATACATCTATTAATTTCCGGCTGCCATCAGTAAGTATTAAATTAGCTTCCTGCGGTGCCATCTCAGTCAATTCTTTAATTGAAGAACGGGTTCTTTCAAGAGTTCTCGCTTCTAAGTAACTACCAAACAGAAATAAAAATGTAACGATTGAAGACTCGACATATTCTCCAATAAATAACGCTCCAATAACGGCGATAATTACCAGTAATTCAATACTGAACAGCTTCATCCGTGCTGCCTGATAAGCCTTAATACTGATCGGCAGCACAGCGATAACCGTTGCGCCGATTAAGGCAGTATTTCCTGCATCAGTATTGCCTGAAAATCTTAATATAAGACCCGCTGCGATTAAAATAAATGCAATAAGAGTAATCTTGTTTTCCTGTTTAAATATAAACCTGATCATTGTAAATCTCCTTCCCTCTTTTATAATATTTTCCGACGTCTATTCATTTATAATGTTACAGGCTTTAGTACTAATAGAAATTGACCGGGGTCAAGAATACAAAAAAGTTCCCGTTTCCGGGAACTTTCTACTTAATTTATCTATTTTAAAATATCGTAGGATTTATTATTAATTTTCTTAATGACACTTTCATTTTCCAGCTTCTTAAACGTTCTAGTCAGTGTCTCAGGCTGCATACTTAAATATGAAGCGAGATTTTTTTTAGTCATCGTCAAGACCAGTTTATCGTTCTTTGTATGTGTACGAATATACTCGATTAATTTTTCTCTACTGTTTAATAGGGAAATATTTGTAGTCAGAGATTCTGAATCATTCAATCTTTCTGCAAAACTCTCAATGATTTTAATACTGATATTCGGATATTTCTGCATCAGTCCGTATATATCCTCACGGTTAATACGGCATACTTCTGCATCTTCCAGCACCTCTGCATAGGATTTACTCTCTTCATCAGCACTAAAAAGGGAAAGCTCGCCTGTGAAGTCACTGTGAGTCAGCACTCTGATTAACTGCTCCTCCCCGTTGTCATTTAAACGGTAAATCCGCACTTTACCTTTATGTATGACAAATAGTGAAGACGATCGGTCACCGGCCATAAAAAGATACTCGCCTTTTTTCATACTCTGATGATTAATTCTCTGAAACACTTCTTCCAGTTCATCCAATTCCAGATGGCTGAAAATCGGAACTCTGCTGACGCACCGTTCATGCCCCTTTAATTCCATGTTACTTCTCCCTCCAAAGTGATTAATCTGATTGCTTCGATTATATCACGGGAAAATTAATAATATATAAAAGCAAAATCCATGTTAAAATTGATGCTGATTACGAGATGATAGGGGATACTTATGGCAAAACTCTACTACCGCTACGGCACAATGCAAAGTAACAAAAGCAACCAGATTATTACGACACACCATCAATACACGACCCAGGGGAAACGCTGCTTGGCATATACAACACCTATTGATTCAAGAAGCGGACATAAAAAAATTAAATCCAGAGTCGGTCTTGAACTTGACGCTGAATATATAACAGATGATATTTTCGACAAAGTAAAACAGGAACATGATAAACAAGAAGTACATGTTGTTCTCGTCGATGAAGCCCAGTTTTTATCGAAGAAAGATATTCATAACTTGAGCGACATTCCGGATCACCTGGGTATTCCTGTTATTGCCTTTGGTTTAAAAACAGATTTTAGAAATGAACTATTCGAAGGCAGCCGTATATTACTTGAACTTGCTGATGCTATCGACGAACTGAAAACAGTTTGCCAGTACTGCAATAAAAAAGCGACTCTTAATATGAGGCTCCATAACGGAAATCCAATTAACGTTGGAGAATCTATTCAGATTGGCGACGAAGAATATGTTCCTGTTTGCCGAAAGTGCTATAAAGAACGTCTTGAACTGATCTAGTAAAATTATATAATGTTTCCCGTGAAACTAAAGCACTTCTACTAGAAATCAAACAAGGAGTAACGCTATGCGTTACTCCTTGTTTGATGTTAATAACGCTGATATAACGTGCTACCTTTCTGTTAATGTTACCTCTGGCACATATCTCAAGTTCACAATATCTCCATCTTCAAAGGACATCGTAAACTCAGTCATGCCATCATATTTTGCATTCCCCAGTGTATGTCGCGATTTATTATAATCAGGATGTGATGACACCTCAAGCGATCCTGTTTCTTCAGTTTCAGGCACACTCACATCATATACACCTGCAGGGAAATCTTCACCGGCTACCCACTGGCCAGGAAAAATTGTTTCCACAGATACTGTTTCATACGGAGTGAATGTTGCTTGCTCAAAATTAGCTATCTCAACTGAATATCCTTCGTCAAGAAATCCAACGATTTTAGTCGTCTGACCTTCAGGACTATCCGACTCTCCTGCTAACGTTTCATTGAAGCCTCCGCGATTTTCTTCGTTCTTAACATATATATTGCCGTATCCTGAGTCTGCTGTAATGACATAGCGGCCAGGCTCGATATCTTTACCGACTTCATGCATGCCTTCATCGAGTGTAACTGCCTCACCTTGATTCATTAAGTGACTGTAGTCCAAAGTTTCAATATCTTCAGTGTCACCAGCAGTATCATTATCTGCTTCGTTATTGCTTTCGGTATCGGTATTGTTCTCAGTTTCCTCCTCAGGATCAGTGCTTTTTTCACTTGTGTTCGTGCTGTCTGCACCCAGCCAGCTGTTAATTTCATCAGCAAGCTCATCAAAAGGGTTAGTGTTACTGCACGCACTTAATATAATAGAACTAATAAATAATACAGATAGTAATTTAAGTTTTCTCATTCATTTACACTCCATTCACAAATTCGTAACATTTTCTTAATTATAAAATTTAAGCGAACGAATAGCAAACTGATATATTTAGTAACTAATTACTTATTCTTTGCTATACTGTTGGAAAATACTTTGGAGGCGATCTTATGATTAAACCTAGTAAATTACAGCCTGGTGATACAGTTGCACTCGTATCTTTATCGAGCGGACTCGCAGGTGAAGAAGATATAAGATGGAGAACTGAACAGGGGATCGAGCGGCTGGAGAGTATTTTCGGCTTAACAGTAAAAGTAATGCCTCATGCCTTGAAGGGTCTTGATTACGTTTATAACCATCCTGAGAAAAGAGCAGAGGATTTAAATGAAGCTCTAAGAGATCACTCTGTTAAGGCAATTATCTGTGCAATCGGCGGTAATGAAACAGTGCGTATCTTGCCGTTTGTAGACACCGATGCACTGCAAAATAATCCGAAAATATTCACAGGTTATTCCGATACAACAGCGAACCATTTATTCTTTTATAAGCACGGTATATCGACGAGTTACGGTCCTGCTCTATTAACCGATTTCGCTGAAAATATCGCCATGGATGAGTATACTGTGAACTCAATTGAGAAAACATGGTTTTCAGCTGAACCGATTGGTGAAATTAAGACTTCTCCGCATATTAGAAAAATCGGACTCAGCTGGGATTCCGAAAACAAAAGTACCGAACGTCCAAAAGACAATAATCCTGGCTATGAAAGTATCGGCGCTTCTGGTAAAGGCCGCGGTCATTTAATCGGCGGTTGTCTGGAAGTCTTTAATAATTTACGCGGCACAAAATATTTCCCTGAATTAAGTGATTTTAAAGATGCGATATTATTCTTTGAAACCTCTGAATGTTATCTTGATCCAGAAATATTTGAAGATTATTTACGTGCTATGTCTGTTATCGGTATATTTGAGCATATTAACGGCATAGTTATCGGACGTCCTCAGGATGGCCGCTATTACACTGAATATAAAGAATCATGGCGACGTATACTCACCGAAGCTGGACGAAGTGACCTGCCGGTGCTGTATAACGGCAGCTTCGGTCATAATGAACCGAAATCCATTATTCCATACGGTCTCGAGGCTGAAATAGATACGGAGAATCTCACCTTTAAAATATTGGAAAGTGCAGTAAAAGATTAAAAATCCGAAGAGGAACCTCTTCGGATTTTTCACATTAAATGAGATAAGAATGCTGTTGCGATTCCAAAATAAATTAATAAAGAAAGTATATCATTAATTGTTGTGATTAAAGGTCCTGATGCTACAGCAGGGTCGACATTTAAACGGTTCAGCACAAGCGGTATAATCGTACCTGCCAGTGTTCCGATAATCAAAGTGCATAGCAGCGATGTGCCAATAACTAAACCTAAAATTGCACTGCCCTGCCAAAGGTAGGCAATAACAAAAATGAGTGTTCCGCAAGTCAGACCGATAATTATACCGACCCTTAATTCTCTATACAAAAGCTTCAGCACCTGTTTTGTATTTACGCGCTCTTTCGTCAGCCCCCTGATAACGACAGCAAGTGACTGGGTCCCTGTATTACCGGTCATTCCCGCAACCATCGGCATGAAAAAGGCCAGCGCGACAACTTGTTCAAGCGTTTCTTCAAAACTTGCAATAATGCTTCCTGATACTATCCCGATAAAAAGCAGCAGTACTAGCCACGTCAGCCTTCTTTTCGCTGCAGTAAAAGGTTTCGTGTTAAAGTCAATCGCCTTTCCTGAGGCAGAAAATTTCTCAATATCTTCCTCAGCTTCCTGATAGACAACATCCAAAATATCATCTACTGTAACAATACCAAGCAATCTTTCCTCTTCATCAACGACCGGGATTGTTACAAAATTATAACGCTGAATTATTCTTGCTACTTCTTCCTGATCCATCATTGCATCTACTGTAACGATGCGCGTTTTCATAATATCTTCTATTTTTTGCGGTAAATCAGCGAGCAGCAGGTCTCTGTAAGACACCACTCCGACGAGTTTTTTATCATTATCGATAACATACAGGTAGTTGAGATATTCTGCCAGTTCCGCAAAATGTTTCAGCTTGTCCACCGCTTCACGCACGCTATAGGATTTGTTAATCCAAACCATCTGGTTATTCATTATCCGGCCGGCTGTTTCCGGAGGATATTCCATCAATGTTTCTATATCTTGAGAAAACTCTTCATCTGTATCTGACAGAAGTTCCGTTGCTTTCTTTTCACCGAGATTGCTGAGCATTTCAATTAAATCATCATTATTCATCTGAGTGATGACCAGCGTTCCGGTATGCGGACTGATCATATCGATTACCTTGCGCTGATTATCACCATCCAGTTCTGATAATATATCTGCCAGCTGATGAATCGATATAAATTCTAGAAATAATTTTTGTTCCCCTGAAGACAGCTCCAAAAATATCCGGGTCAAATCATATTTTTGTAAATCTTTAATATTTTCCTGAAATGCATGTTCATCTTTCTGCTCCAGTGTATATGTTACGCTATGGACAATCTGATGTAAGTTTTGAACCATCTATTCCCGCCTCCTCAGCTACAGCAGTATATTTTTATTTTCCAGCCGCTGTGAAATTGCCTGCACAATAAATGCATCATCCAGAAGACCGACAGGCAGCAGATAGTCTGGCAGCAGGTCTGTCGTTACGATAAAATAAAGCAGGGCTGCCCCAATTAATATTTGATCTCTAGGGTGACCGTTCCCCTGTAGAAAATGACAGTACATTGCCTTCAGCTGATCTATATATTTGCCGATGCCCGATGTTTTTTCCATCTTAGCTTTAAATTCTTTACGTATTTTTTCTTTACCCGATATTGTTTGACTCCGTTTTTTAAAAACTTCGATTTCCTGATTGACGCGTTCGTAAGTAATTTCTTCATCCGTTCCACCCAGTTCATGAACGACTTTTTGTACTGCTTTCCACGTCTGTTTAAGTTCATCACTTTCAGAATCCGTAAATCCTGCCATCTTTAATAACTGTTCCAGCTCTGTTCCGAAACTCTCTGAAAGTTTTTTTAAATGATTTAAATTTGCTGTCCTTTTGCCATTTATAATTTTAGACAGCGTTGCATGATCGATGTCCGTAAGTTTACTCAGTTCTCTTAACGAGAGACTGCGGCTTTTAACCTCATTTTTTAAAAAATTCTGCAGCTCTTTTTGATTATCCATAATATCACCACTCTTCTCTATATAAGCATAGTGAATGTTATTAGAATGATGACAAATTGTCAACAACATGTTAGATTAGATAAATCTATCGTAAACAAGAAAGAAGATTAGAAATGAAAAAAACTTTTAATATTACAGCATTTATTTTTTTAATAATATTTTTAATCATTGCAGCCGGAGTTATGACGGGCAGCAGGTGGGTAGAAAAGATTGACTTATCGTTAATCAGTCTTCTTCAGGCTAACGTTACAGAAACCGGAGCTTCTGTCATATCGATTTTGACTAATATTGGCGGAGTAGAAGAAATTATTATCTTTACTCTTGCCGCTGTTATCATCTTGTTCATCAGAAAAATGTACGTTGCAGGATTTTGGTTCGGACTGACAGTGTTTGTGAGTCCGGGAGTTCTCGTCAGCATCATAAAATTAATCGTTGACCGCGACCGCCCGGATTTTTTAAGGCTCGCTTTTGAATCGTCTCAAAGCTTCCCAAGCGGCCATTCGACCGCATCTACTGTATTTTATGGTCTGATAGCTGTCAGTCTTATATTGTTAATCCATACGTTATGGAAAAGAGTTCTGATTGGTATTCTGGCGTTTGTCCTCATCTCGTTTGTGATGGCTTCAAGAATATATCTTGGAGTCCATTTTCCAACAGACGTTCTGGCCGGCTTCTCTTTCGGTACTGCCAGTGTGCTTTTCTCACTCGTTTTATACCAGTCTGTCAGAACAAAATTTCAAGCATGGCTGTCCAGTAAAAATATACAAGATAAAAGCCCCTCCCTCTTCCAATAAAAAAAGCATTGCCGATTACGGCAATGCTTTTTTTACTGTCTTATTCAGGGAATGTTACATTTTCAATTCTGACGATTCCCACGGGATCAAGTTCAACATCTTCTACAAGTGTATTGTTAACCCCTATACCGAGCTCACCGTAATACAGCGGTGTAATCGGCAGATCTTCCATTAGTATTTCCTGTGCTGTCGCATATGCTGCAATACGTTCTTCATCACCGGAAGTCTGCTGCCCTTCTTCAAGGTAACTGTCGAGTTCCGGATTAGAGTAGTTCCAGCGGTTGCCCGACCCTACAGAGTCCGTGTGGAACATCGGATACAGGCCGTAGTTTGGATCACCGGTAACTGTAATCCACTGAAGCATGAACATATCATGATCACCCTGGTCCGCCATTTCTAAAAAGGCTCCGTGTTCATATTGTTCAATTTCAACATTGATACCAAGTTCACTTAATGACTCCTGAATAATCAGAGCAATATCTCTGTTCTGTTCGGAATCAGAAGTCCAAATCACAGTATCAAAACCGTCAGGCACACTGGATTCAGCCATATAGTCTTTAGCTAATTCAAGATCAAACGGTACTTCTTCCATATCAGCATTGTGTGCAAATACTGAGGGTGAAATATGGTTCTTCGCATGAAGCCCGCGGTCATTTAATACACCGCTGATAATCTGCTCTCTGTCAATCGCATGAGAAATTGCTTTTCTGACATTTTCATCATCAAACGGCTCTTTCTCGTAGTTGAATGCAACATAGGTCATGGATAAGCCATCCTGGTCGATAATATCTGTATCTTCATGATCCCGAACGCGGTCCATCGCTTCTGTATCGACGTTATCAGTAACGCCGATACCGCCGGTTTCAAGCTCGGCAAGACGTGCTGAGTTCTCAGGAATAACACGGTATGTCACAGTATTGAACTCACGTTCTCCGCCGTGGAAATCTTCAAATTTCTCAAGTACGATTTCATTACCCGGTATACGTTCCTGCAACTTCAAATGTCCTGTACCGTCAGGTTTCTCGGAAATTATCGCACCGACATGAGAACCGATTTCTTCAGACACCGCTTCGAACTCATCTCCGCCTTCTTCACGCAGTTCGTAATATTCTTCGAGCGTAACATCAGAGCCTGCTTCATCTAAAGCATTCTGATAATCTTCATCGATGACCTCCTTGCTTAAGATTCCCGCTGTATTATGCGCCAGATGACTCGGCAGCGGTGTAAATGGATAATCCGTCGTAAAGACAATTTCATGATCATTTACAATTTCAATATCGTTAATCATTTCAAACATAAAAGCAACGGATGAACCGACCGAAGGATCCATTACACGGTCGAGGGTTGCTTCAACATCTTCTGCAGTAAAATCTGAGCCGTTATGGAAGGTAACATCTTCTTTCAGCTGAAGAGTCCATTGATCATCATCCTGTTCAAAAGATGTTGCAAGTCCTTCCCCAAATTCCATGTCGACATTCTGTTCTACCAGCGTGTCAAAAATCTGAGTACGCAGCTGAGCTGACGGAATATCATTCGATACGTGAGGATCCAGTGAAACTGCCTCATTAATCATTCCGATGACTAAATCCCCGCCACCTGCTGCTGTTTCTGAATCCCCTTCAGCAGCTTCGTCCACGTCACTGTCATCTGTACAGGCTGCCAAAACTAAAATCATCGTGAAAATCATCAAAGACCAGAGCTTTTTCTGCATAAATCACTTCATCCCCTTTATCTGTATACGCTTACAAATGAGTATACCTTTCAGAAGTCGTAATTTCAAACCATAATTTAAAAATTCTGTAAATTTATCTTATGATCCAGCTGCTGCTTTTATAAAAGCTCTGAATATTTTCTTCGAAGATTCATCTTTTAAATAGCTGCCTTCCGGATGCCACTGCACGCCAAGTACAAACTTATGTTCTTTGCTTTCAACGGCTTCTATAATACCATCTTCCGCCATAGCAGAAACTGTCAGACTATCCGCGGCCCATTTATTCGCCTGGTGATGAAAACTGTTTGTTCTGATTTCTGTTTCCCCAAGTATTGCATGCAATTTTGTACCTTCTGCAACAGATATATTATGCGATAAATAATCTTTCGCTGCATCCTGATTATGTTTTATCGTACTGTCTCCGTGCTGAGAATATATATCCTGATATATTGTGCCGCCCTGCTGCACATTTAGTATTTGCGCACCGCGGCATATACCAAGAATAGGCTTTCCTGCTTCAAGCGCATATTCTATCAGCTTCATTTCGTATAAGTCCCGCCCCGGTTCTATAGCACCCATTTTCTGATGTGGACTTTCGCCGAAAAACGCCGGTTCAATATCATCTCCTCCTGAAAGCAGCAGCCCATCAATACTTTCAATCTGTCTTTTGATTAATGCTTCATTTTCTACTTTAGCGAGTATTGTCGGGGCTCCGCCTTCACCTGCTATCGCTGTGCTGTATGTCTCCGGCAGTCTGAGACCATCACTGCTGATAAAAGTCGTGACCCCAATTATTGGTGATGTCATATGTTCTTTCCCCCTGTATTAATATTTACCTTAGATACTATCAGAACATATTAAATTTTCTACCCTTAAAAAAAGAAGCAGCCCTTAAACTCTGGCTGCTTCTACAAATTTGTTTATTATATTTTTTGAGGCATCATCGGTATGATAACGATCCTCCGGGTGCCACTGAAGACCGATTAAAAATCCTGGCTCCTTACTCTCTATGGCTTCGACAATACCGTCATTAGTTCTTGCAGCCACTTTGAAATTATCTGCGACTTTATTAACAGCCTGGTGATGATTACTGATTGTAAAAATCTCAGCCTCTCCGACTATTTCACGCATTTTTGTTCCTTCCTGAATATTTACTTTGTGTGTAAAATGCTCCTGCTTATCATGTCTCTGGTGTTTAATTAAGTCGGCATCAATCTGTTTGTAAATATCCTGATAAACAGTACCGCCGCCATGAACGTTCAGCATATGCGAACCCCGGCATATACCTAGAATCGGGATGCCGCGCTCCAAAGCATAATCAATCAGTTTCAGCTCATATTTATCCCGTTCAGGCTCGACGTTAGCAAGACTCTGATGAGGATCTTCTCCGTAAAGTGCAGGATCAACATCGTCACCCCCTGTTAAAAGTAAGGCATCGATGTTCATAACCTGTTCCCTGATTAATTCTTCATTTTCAATTTCAGGGAGCAGCATAGGGATGCCCCCTTCTTCACTGATTACATCTATAAAATTCTTCGGTACTTCTTGATTATTCTTACCAATAAAAGTTGTGATTCCTATTACTGGATGCTTCATATCTATTGCTCCTTCGTGATTGAACTTTAACATACTCTATATATAGCCACTTTTAATGCTTTTCAATCATTTGGAATTTTAAAGAGATGAAATCTCTAACATTATTTCCTTATATATAAACAGAGCGCACACCTTTAAGGGTATGCGCTCTGAATATTTTAAGTTTACTGATTCAGCCACTCTTTTCCTGCAATAAGAGCTTCCTGAGGCAATGTATGTCCGTTCACCCATACAGTCGTTACATCGGCGTTACGATCTTCAAATAATTTGATTACTCTCTCGCTCTCAGACTCTGGTACGATAGGATCTCCTTTACCTAATGACAGAAATACTTTAACATCGCTGAAGTCGTGTTGCCTCTCAAGGTCTGTTGGATATAACGGTGCAAACAACATTGCTTTTTTAAATTTACCTTCCTGCTGCAGCATCAGCTGGATTGCAATGTTCGAACCGTTTGAAAATCCGACAAAGATGACATCTTCTAATTTAAAATCGTATTCTTGTGCTTTTTTCGCAATAAATTCATACAGTTCTTTGCCTCGGAATTCCAGATCCTCCCAATCATAATTACCTTCTCCGAGACGTCTAAAGTAACGGTTCATGCCGTTTTCTTTTACATTCCCGCGTATACTGAGAATGTTATATTCGGGGTTTAAAGCGCTCGCGAGCGGCAGTAAATCCGTCTCAGTACCGCCTGTTCCGTGGAGTAATACGAAGACCGGGGCTCCCTTTCTATTCTCGTTATAAATATATTCCATATATATCGCTCCTAAAAGTTATTTTGGTCTGTCGATTGTAAACATTCTTCCGATTTCCGCATAGTCATTGCCGGCCAGTCTGCTGACTGCACCGAGTTCCGCAACGTCTATATAGCCTTTCTCCTCATCATAAACTGATTCATCCAGATGAAAATGTTCAATTTTTAAAAATAAAACATCCGCTGTCGGTTCATCGCCGTCATAAATTATCTTTGTATCGTAAAGACTCGTTTCGAATCTCGCTTTCGCTTCTTTCAAGCCTGGCGGCCGAACCGATACAGATTTAACCGGTGTAAAGTCCGCATAATTTAATTCGCTGTCTTCAGGTGCGAGGCTTGCAGCTGTAATGTTAGCAAGCTCCACATTAGATATATCGACAACATGAACCACCGCTTCTTTTCCAGCTGTAATATTTCTCGCTGTGTCTTTCTGCTTGCCGTTCGTTCTTTGCACGGCAATCGACAGTATAGCCGGCTTATAAGTGACGATATTGAAATAGCTGAAGGGAGCAATATTAACTACACCCTCTTCAGATTCCGTCGATACTAAAGCTATAGGTCTCGGCACTACAGTTCCTATGAGTATTTTATTTTTCTCTTTAGTTGTTAAATCATCTTTTGAAAAACTGAACATATTATATCGCCCCTTAAAGGTTTAACTTCGGCATTGTTCTTTCATACTCTTCTCTTTTGTGTTCGTATTGAGGCGGCAGCTGCAGTGAAGATCCAAGTTTCGACTTGTCTTCATCTACATCGAATCCCGGTTCGTCAGTCGCGAATTCAAAAACAACATCGCCTCGTTCACTTGTATAAATAGATTTAAAGTAGTTTCTGTCTCTGACTTCAGTAACACCGAAACTTTTGCCTTGCAGCAATGTTTGCCATTCTTCCAGAACTTTCAGATTCGGCACAGACCACGCAATATGGTGTACTGTACCAATTCCGAATCTGCCTCTCGGTTTTGGCGGCAATTCAGTAATGATGTGATGCTGCTCCTCGCCGGCTGTTTCGAAGTGGTAGTTTCTGTCATTTATATTCAGCTCATTTAAGCCCATCGTACGTACGAGCAGTTCTTTCGTACCGTCCGGGTTACCCGACAGTAATACAGCACCATGAAAACCGGTAATATTTTTCTTGTCAGCCTCTTTCTCGCCTTCAACTAAAGCAAGTTCCAAGCCGTGGACATCATCGAACTGAAGAGTATCCTGTCCGAACAGCTGAGTGATTTCAGTTGTTATGTTTTGCTCTTTCAAATGATTATTCCATTCAGTCATGCTGCCTTTAGGAATTCTGAAAGCAATTCTGCCGACCTGGCCGCTGCCTTTTACTCCCGGTCTGTCGACCACCCAGTTAAAGAAAGTAATAATCGTCCCCGGACTGCCGTTATAATCTCCAAAATATAAATGATAAACTCCTGGATCATCAAAGTTAACTGTCTGCTTAACGAGTCTTAAACCGAGTACATCTCTGTAAAATTTTATATTTTCATTCGGATCCCCGACAATTGCGGTAATATGATGAATTCTTTTAATTGCTTCCATTTACGGTTTCCCCTTTATTATTTATTTCTTCTCGTATCAAACGGTCTGATTGCAGCTTCAATTTGTGCACGTTTAGGTTCAAGGAATGGAGGCAAGGCCAGACTTTCGCCTAATGTTTCATAAGGCTCGTCGCCCATGAATCCCGGCCCGTCTGTAGACAGTTCAATCAAAATGTGACCGATACGGGCATATAATGCTTCAAAGTAAAAACGGTCTACAAGTCCTGAGTTGCCAAGTCCCATCTTGCGGTATTTTTCTTCCCATGCTGCAAGTGCCGTATGATCTTCCACTCTGAATGATACATGGTGAACTTCACCGTAGCCCTGACGTCCTTCAGCACCTTCATCTCTACGAAGGATTACCTGTCCGCCGTTGCCGCCTTCTCCGACGTTTAACAGCGTTACGTTGTCTTCTTCAATAATAGGTTTCATGCCGTATACATCCTGAAGTATTTTTTTAAAATCATCGTAATAGCTTACGGTAATTTCAATCGGTCCAAGACCGTAGACTGCTTTATCTTCAGGTACAGGACCATTTTTCCATGGTTTACCTGGTGCCACCCCTTCGTTGTTCTCATCAGAGAATAGCTGATATCTCTGGCCGTCAGCTTCTTCAAATGGCAGTACTTTTTTTCCGAACAGCTCTTGAATACCATCATGTTTAACATTATTTTCTTCAAAACGATTTAAATAATATTCTAAAGCTGCATCGTCTGGCACTCTGAGACCGGTTCTTGAAATTGAGTTTGTGCCTCTCGACCCTTTAGGATTATTTGGGAAGTCAAAGAATGTCATATCAGTACCAGGTGAACCTTCGTCATCCGCAAAAAACGTATGATAAGTCTGAATATCATCCTGGTTCACTGTTTTCTTAACTAAACGCATACCGACAACTTCCGTCATAAATTTATAATTCCTCATCGCATTGTCTGTCATTGCTGTTACATGGTGTATTCCTTTTAAATTTTCATTAGTCATAATATCTTCCTCCGGTTTTTATTTGAGTAAACTTTCAGCGTGCAGACCGATTCGTTTTAATAAATTAATCGCATCTTCAACTTCATGGTCATCCCACTCATCAAATATCGTATTGATGAGAGCCTCCTGTTCTACGACTCTTGTATCCATATACTGTTTACCATCATCTGTAATGCATGCAAACATTACTCTTCTGTCTTCGGGACAGGGATTTCTGTATAAAAAACCTTTCTTTTCAAGCTTATCTATAACGTAGGTAATACTGCCGCCGCCCATCAGTATTTTTTTGCCGATGGACTGGATAGGCTGATCTCCTTTGTGATACAACAATTCCATCACTGCATATTCATTAAGGTTAATTTCTTTCTTTAAAAAATCCTGTTTAATAAGTTTTTGTACGGATTGCGAGGACTTTATAAAAACAGTAAATGCTTTTATACGTGCTTCTTTTTCATTCATGTCTGCACCTCCTTCAATTAGTTCAGTTTTAAGTATATTAAATTTAATCTATATATAGTATAATACTTAGATTTCGAAATATCAAGCTTTATATATTACCTCTGATATACTGTATGTTATCTGAATATTTATTGTATTCGAATAATAGTTATGCTAATGTTATGAAAAAATTAATTTTCTATATAAAGAGGGTTTGAAATGATTGCACTGAGAGAATTAACGACGATAAAAGATCTTGAACAGCTTGAAAAAATAGAACGGAATGTCTGGGATATGCCGCCGCTGCCAATACATCAAACGCTGACAGCAGTTAAAAACGGCGGCATAATTATCGGTGCCTTTGACAAGAAGGAAATTATAGGTTTCAGTTACGGTTTTGCCGGTTTTAAAGACAGTCAAACATATCTTTGCTCCCATATGCTCGGGATAGAAGAAGAATATCGTTCCAAAAAAATAGGGGAACAGCTGAAAAGACAGCAGCAGGAAATAGCGATTAGAAAAGGCTATTCAGAAATACACTGGACATACGATCCGCTGGAAACACGTAATGCATATTTGAATTTAACTAAGCTGAAGGGTATATGCTCTGTTTACATGGAGAATGCTTACGGAGAGATGAAAGACGGTTTGAACAAAGGACTGCCATCCGACCGTTTCGAAGTTCACTGGCATATATCAAGCGGCCATGTTAGAGAAGCTGAAACTGTAAATTACAAAAATGCAGTGCCGCTCAACGAAGTAAATATTAACAATGGTCTTCCTTCCTGCACTGTGTTTCACGAGGAACAATTGACCGAGGATATTTACGGCTTTGAAGTCCCTAAGGATTTCCAGCATATAAAATCTGAAAATCAGGAAATTGCAATGGAATGGAGAATGCTGACCCGAAAGATATTTCAGAATCTTTTTAGAGCAGGATATGCTGCAGTGCATTTAATTCCCGGAAAATATACTGCAACCTACATATTTGTAAAAGAGAATACATTAAATCTTGGAGGACATAAATAATGAAAATTGAACATATCGTTATCAGACATTTGGAAATGGATATGAAAGCACCATTCACAACCAGTTTTGGAACATTTGACAAAAAAGAGTTTTTACTTCTTGAAGCAATTGATGCGAATGGAACAATCGGCTGGGGTGAATCGGTAGCATTCAATGTACCTTTCTACAGTGAAGAAACAGTAAAGACGAACTGGCATATGCTGGAGGACTTTTTAATCCCGCTTATTTTACATAAAGAAATCAGCCATCCAAGTGAAGTTAATGAGATTTTCTCAGCTATCCGCAAAAATAATATGGCTAAGTCTGCTCTGGAAGGTGCAATTTGGGATATTTACTCCCAGCAGACAAACCAGTCATTAGCTCATGCTCTTGGCGGCACAAGAAAAAATATCGATGTCGGTATCAGTATCGGCATCCAAAATTCTATTGAAGAACTTGTGGATATTGTAAATGGTTTTGTTAAGGAAGGCTATAAACGCATCAAAGTTAAAATTAAACCGGACTGGGACGTAGAAGTGATGCGCACGCTGCGTAAAACATTTCCTGATGTTGCAATTATGGCTGATGCTAATTCTGCTTACAGGCTGGCAGATACTGAGTTATTAAAACAACTGGACGACTTTGATTTAATGATGATTGAACAGCCTCTCGCTTCAGATGACATTATCGACCATGCTCAGTTGCAACAGGAACTGGCAACACCGATCTGTCTCGATGAAAGTATTCACTCCCTTGAAGATGCAAGAAAAGCTGTAGAGCTCGGCAGTACTAAAATTATCAATATTAAAATCGGACGTGTCGGCGGTTTAACTGAAGCTGTTAAAATTCACGATTACTGCAAGGAAAATAATATTCCTGTCTGGTGCGGAGGCATGCTTGAATCCGGTGTTGGAAGAGCACATAACGTTGCACTGACCACTCTTGAAAACTTCACTTTACCGGGTGATACAGCCAGTTCCAGCCGCTACTTTGAAAAAGATATTATCGAACCTGAAGTCATCGCAGAAAATGGTTCTATCGAGGTCCCGGAAACTGCAGGCATCGGTTATACAGTTAATCGCGATACTGTTGAATCCTACACCGTTGCAAAAAAAGAATATAAATAAAACAAAGGAACGATTACTATGAAAAAAAGTTTCCAGATAGGAAGTGCCTTTGTCGGTCTTATCGTCGGTGCAGGTTTTGCTTCCGGGCAGGAAGTCATGCAGTACTTTACCAGTTTTGGGATATGGGGAACAGCCGGAGGAATTGTTACAACGTTGCTGTTTATTTTTCTCGGCTACACATTCGCCAAGCTTGGCACGAACTTAAGAGCCAATTCCCACAAGACAGTACTGTACTACATAGGCGGTAAATTCATCGGCCCTGTCCTTGATATCGTTATTACATTTTTCCTGTTTGGTGTCGCGGTAGTGATGTTTGCCGGTGCAGGATCAACATTTAACCAGATGTTCGGCATTACTGCTGTAGCTGGAAGCATTATTATGACAGCTGCTGTTATCCTGACATTGCTTCTTAATACCAATAAGATAATCGGCATCATCGCTACTATTACACCTTATTTAATCGCTGTTATTTTTGTGATTTTGATTTATTCTATTTTTTCAATGGATTTATCAATTGCTGAAGCTGATGAGTTGGCAAAACAGCAACCGTCAGCAGCATCAAACTGGCTGTTAGGGGCATTTCTATATGTGTCTTATAACTTAGCCGCGGGAGCAGCACTCCTTATTATTATGACGGGAAATGAAAAAGACAAAAAAGCTGCCGGCATGGGCGGAGTGCTCGGCGGACTGATGCTCGGTATACTGATTATCCTGATTCATATCGGTATGTTTGCACGCATTGATGTCGTAGCAGGAAAAGATATGCCTACTCTGGAACTCGCCAATCAGATACATCCTGTGATCGGTCTGCTTACAGCCGTTGCACTGCTCGGTATGATTTATAATACCGCTGTTGGAATGCTGTACTCATTTACCGTGCGTTTTATAGCACCTGAAAGTAAATCTTATCGTCCTGCCGTCATTGTTATCGGCATACTCGGTTTTATTGCAAGTCTTATCGGCTTCACAACACTTGTCGGCAGCGTTTACGTAGTAATGGGTTACCTTGGGTTTGTTCTGATTATCCTCGCTGTTGCTGCATGGCTCCGGAAGCCGCAAAACAATTAATCCTTAAGGGAGGACTTTTCACACATGATAAATGAATTAGTGAAAGTTTATAATACTGCGTTAAATTACGACGGGGTTGATGGCAAAAGACTGGCTGAGAGACTCGATGCAATCTCAAAAATTGGTGTACTTCCAACAGGCGGCGTCAGCCGTCAGGGGTTCTCACCGGAAGAAAAAGAGGCTAAGGAATTAGTTGCAGGCTGGATGAAAGATGCCGGACTTACTGTGGAAACTGATGCTGCGGGCAATGTTTTCGGCAGATTTAAGGGAAAAGATAATTCTCAATCCATTGCTTCCGGATCGCATATAGATACAGTGCCTGCAGGCGGGAACTTCGACGGTGTTCTCGGTGTGCTGGCTGCACTGGAAGTTGCAGAGGCCTGGAAAGCATCAGGCTGCATTCCCGAAAAATCATATGAAGTTGTGATATTTTCCGATGAAGAAGGCGCCAGATTTTCAAGCGGTGTATTCGGCAGCCGGTCCTATATGGGCTTGGTTGATGATGAGTTAATAGCATCTCTCAGAGACAGTGAAGGTTTAAATCTCGAAGCGGTTCTCGAACAATATGGATCTTCTTTATCAGACTACAAAAATATTCAGCAGCGGGACTGGACTTTTTTTGCTGAAGCGCATATCGAACAGGGTAAACTGCTCGAGAAAAACAAGCTTCCTGTCGGGATAGTTAACGGTATAGCAGGACAGGCATGGCTCGAGGTAGAATTTAAAGGACTCGCCGGGCATGCAGGGAATACTCCAATGAACGACAGACAGGACGCACTAGTTGCTGCAGGCCGCTTCGTCAGTGAACTGGAAGAAATTCCGAAACTGGTAAGCGATACCGCAGTCGCAACAGTAGGTAAAATGGCCGTTTTTCCTAACGGTGCCAACGTTATTCCTGAATCGGTTAAGATGATTGTTGATATACGCGATATCCATGAAGATACTCGTGATACACTGCTGAAACTCGTTACAGAACGTGCAAACAGTATTGCTGAAGAACGGAATATCGGTGTTACAGTGAGCGGTACATCCCGTGTCAAACCTGTACCTGTTGACGAAGTATATAAACAGGAGCTTCACGATATTTTAAATGAATTAAGTATAGAATCGATGGAATTGCCGAGTGGGGCCGGCCACGATTCTATGAATATCGGCCTTACATTGCCCGTCGCAATGATTTTTGCCCGCAGTAAAGATGGTATCAGTCATAATCCTAAAGAGTGGACCAGTCTAAATGACTGCGTGACGACCGTTCATGTATTAAAAAAATTCTTAGAAAAACAAATGAATAAATAAATTAAAAAATTACTGCCGCTTTGATTTAAGCGGCAGTAATTTTTATTTCCCTGTATTTTTGAACTGTAAAATTCGTTCGCCAATTTCATCTCTGACTCTTTGAAACTCCTGCCATTCTTTACCTGCCGGGTCATCAAATCCCCAATGAGCTTTAGTCACATGAGCTGGGAGCACGGGACAGTTCTGATCCGCATCGCTGCACAATGTAACAACGAGGTCAGATGCATTGAGAATATCTTTTTGAATTAAATCTGATGTATTGTTGCTGATGTCAATGTTGATTTCAGCCAATGACTCAATTGCTTTCGGATTCACCCCATGCGCTTCTATTCCGCCAGAATACACATTCCATTCTTCTCCGAGAATCTCCTTACCAAGTCCTTCAGCCATCTGACTGCGGCAAGCGTTGCCTGTACATACAAAGTATATTGTCTTTTTAGCCATAGTTATCCCTCATTTAAAATATTAATAACGTAAAGTATAATCCGAGCAGTGTCATAATCAGCACAGGAGGCGTTATCAGTATGCCGATTTTAAAATACGTTCCCCAAGATATTTTCATATCTTTTTTAGCTAGAACATGCAGCCACAGCAGCGTTGCAAGTGAACCGATAGGCGTTATTTTTGGTCCTAAATCAGAACCAATTATGTTCGCATAGATCAAACCTTCTTTAATAACATCCTGAGTTCCGGTTTCGCTGATTGCTATCGCATTAATCATCACTGTCGGCATGTTATTCATGACCGACGACAGAATTGCCGCGATTGCACCCATGCCCATAACAGTGGCTAAGAGTCCGTATTCAGTCATTGCAACAATAGAATCTGCAAGCAGATCCGTCAGGCCTGCATTTCTCAAACCGAAAACAACGACGTACATACCGATTGAAAAGACAACGATATTCCACGGTGCACCTTTGATCACACGTGATACACTGACCGCTTCTGATTTACGTGCCAGTACCAGAAAGACAAGAGCAATAGCTCCCGCGATAAACGACACAGGCACCGCGATAAATTCACTCAGAAGGTAGCCAACTAAGAGCATGATCAGTACTATCCAAGATATTTTAAACATTTTTTTATCTTTAATAGCTTCATGCGGCAGTTTCAAACTACTGGCATCGAAAGTATCCGGAATCGATTTTCTGAAGAAGAGCCATAACACCAGAATACTTGAGACAAGTGAAAAGATATTAGGAATAATCATATGCAGAAAATATTCTATAAATCCGATATTAAAGTAGTCAGCCGACACGATATTCACCAGATTGCTGACAATCAGCGGAAGCGATGTCGTGTCCGCTATAAAACCGCTGGCAATAACAAATGGGAAAATCACTTTTTCCTTAAAGTTTAAATTCCGGACCATCGCCAGTACAATCGGTGTCAGAATTAATGCTGCACCGTCATTTGCAAAGAATGCTGCAACGACAGAACCGAGCAGCGCTATGTAGATAAACATTTTAAGACTGCTGCCGTTTGAGGCTTTAACCATGTGTCGTGCCGACCATTCAAAGAATCCTATTTCATCCAGTATTAATGAAATCAGTATTACAGCGACAAACGTCAATGTCGCATTCCAGACGATCCCTGTCACTTCTATAATATCTCCGAATGATACAACACCCGTTATTACGGCAAGTGCCGCGCCGACCATTGCCGTAATACCGATATCGAGCCCTCTCGGCTGCCAAATTACAAATATTAAAGTAATAATAAATATACTTACCGCCAGTATCGTCATTAGCAAATACCTTTTTCCATAGTTTGACATGCACAATATTCGCTAGATGAGTTAATAATTTGAAGCTGGTTTTCTATTTTACTCATCGTTCCGTGATTGAGCTCATACATTACTTTATTACCATCTTTTCTTTTCGTAACAAAATCACTGTTTACCAGAACTTTCATATGGTGACTCAAAGTAGGCTGGGAAAACTTAAAATACTCTAGTAAATCACAACCGCATAGTTCATCACACGATAATAAATCAAGTATTTCAAGACGGCTTGGATCCGCTATAATTTTTAATAATGAAGCTGTTTCGCCATAATTCATAAATATACCTCCGTAATTTATATATAGATTAACATCTATATAGATATATGTCTATATATTTTTATACAAATAAAACTGTCCGGGACTACCAGACAGCTCTTATATTTTGTTTACTTTTTAAACAGCTCTTTTTCTCTCCAACTGCCGAACTTATAGTACAAGTAGGCAAACACACTGCTGATAATAAAACTGACGCCCATTCCGATACCGACACCAATTTCTCCGAAGTACGAAGCAAACAGTCCGGATAACGGATAGCGCAGTATCCAAAAGGAAATGATATTCAGAATAAGTACCTGATACATCGCTCCAGAAGCTCTGACGATACCATTCAGTACAAAGTTCAGCCCTAAAAACGGGTAGCAAAGTGCCACTATTCTTAAGTAATTCGTCCCGAATTCTACAGCATCCTCATCCTGAATAAACATTCTGATCCCCGCTTCTGCAAAGATAATTGCAACAACAGCCACACTCAGCATTAAACCGAAGTTATATAACACGGCATAACGAGCAATTTGTTTCACGCGCGACCATTGCTGAATACCAATATTTTGTCCTGCCATAGCATTCACTGCCGTACCCAGAGCCATTGCCGGCAGCATAATTAAACTGTCGAGGCGCTGTGCTGCGCTGAATCCCGCTACACTGTCTGCACCAAACTGTGTAACTACACTTAGTATCGCTGCAATACCGGCATGAATAACACCCATCTGCAAGCCAGCTGGAATACCCAGTTTTAAAATCAAGACGACTTCTGATTTAGCCGGTATTGAAGGTATCTTAAACGCTACCAGATTGCGTTTTACCGCGAGATAAGCACTATATAGAAAAGCAAGTGCCTGCGATCCGACTGTCGCGAGAGCCGCACCCTGTATACCGAGTTCAAACACAATCATAAACAGAGGTGCAAAAATCGCATTCAGTATTACTGCAAGCAAGACGATTCTGAGCGGGGTTTTGCTGTCGCCGAGCGCTCTGAACACAGTATTGATAAAGTTATAGCCAAACAGAAAAAACATCCCGAGAAGGCTTATTTGGAGGTATGATGCCGCTATATCAAGAATAGCATCCGGTGTCCCTATAATCCCGAGCAAACTTTCTGCAAAGATATAGCCGATTACAGCAAAGACCACAGACATTAACGTCATAATAACGATAAAAGCATTTAAATAACGCTTCAGACCTTCATCATCTTTACGGCCATGCTGCTGAGATAAAATCGTCAGTGCCGCATTGTTTAATCCAAGTATGAAAGACAAGATAGTGACCAGTATTGTTGTTGCAATGGCCACAGCACCGAGCGCCTCTGCACCGAGAATATTTCCAACCCAGAGACTGTCGACGATTTGAAAGCTGGTCTGCAGTAGATTTGCCAGCATAATCGGCGCTGAAAATATAATCAGCGGCTTTAATATAGGTCCGGTAGTAAAATCATTTTTCGAGCTTTTCATTTCTTCACCTGCTGATTTTTAGTTACTGTAAAACACAATGTAATATTATAAGACGAAGCAGCTGAAAAAGCTAAGTATTCGTTCTAAAATTACCGGTATATCTAGAAAAGAAAGGGTATATCAGTAACGATGTAAGAAAAAGGAGTTGTTTTTATGAAATGGGTTAAATGGGGACTGATATTCATCTTTGGATTAATCGCCGGATTGCTTCTCTCCGGTTTGTTTGGAAATGCGTTTAACTTTTTATAAGACAAGCAAAAAAACGGCCACCAAAGTGACCGTTTTTGTTTACTCTATCGGTTCGCTGCGAATATGGAATCTGACGCCTCTCGGCCCCTCCACGCTGAACATACCGCCGATGCCTTTAACAACATCAAGCGTAATTTGCGTATGCTTCCAGTATTCATACTGCTTATGATTCATATAAAAAGGCACACCTTCTATTTCACCAAGCTGCACGTCGACATCTCCTATAATCATCATGCCTTCTTTCAGGCACATCGGACTGGAACCGTCGCAGCACCCCCCTGACTGGTGAAAAATTAAGTTTCCGTGTTCTTCTTTTAATTCTTTAATAAGTGATCTGGCCTGATCAGTCGCATAGACTTGTTCAAGTACTGCCAATTAGAAAAATCCTTTTGGAGATTCACTGTAGCTGACCAGCAGGTTTTTAGTCTGCTGATAGTGTCCAAGCATCATCTTATGGTTTTCCCGGCCAATACCACTCATTTTATAACCGCCAAATGCTGCGTGAGCAGGGTAGTCATGGTAAGTGTTTACCCATACACGGCCCGCCTGAATTGCACGTCCTAAACGATATGCTCTGTTCTGGCTGCGTGTCCATACGCCTGCGCCAAGTCCGTACAGTGTATCGTTTGCAATTTCAATTGCTTCATCGTCATCTTTGTAAGTGGCTACTGCAAGTACCGGCCCAAAAATTTCTTCCTGAAAGATGCGCATCTTATTATGGCCTTTAAAGATAGTCGGTTCGAAATAATATCCATTTTCGATATCGCCGTCGACTTCTTTTAAGTTTCCGCCTGTCAGTATTTCTGCGCCTTCTTTTTTACCGATATCCAGATAAGAAGCTATTTTTTCTTTCTGTTCATTTGAAGTCTGAGCACCCATCATCGTATCCGGATCCAGCGGATTACCGACTTTAATCTGTTCGACACGCTTGATAACACGTTCCATAAATTCATCAAAGATATCCTCATGAACAAGCGCACGTGACGGGCATGTACACACTTCTCCCTGATTAAGCGCAAACATTACCAGGCCTTCGATTGCTTTGTCCAGATATTCATCGTCTGCATCCAGAACATCTTTTGCGAAAATATTTGGTGATTTCCCGCCAAGTTCCAGCGTTACAGGAATGATATTCTGACTTGCATTCTGCATAATGATGCGTCCTGTCGTTGTTTCACCGGTAAAGGCAATCTTATTAATGCCGGTGTGTGTTGCGAGTGACTGCCCTGCTTCCGAACCGAAACCGTTAACGATATTTAAGACACCGGCAGGAAGCAGGTCTCCAATCAGTTCCGCCAGATGCAGTATCGTAGTCGGCGTCTGTTCTGCAGGTTTTAAGACGATAGAGTTGCCGGCTGCAAGAGCAGGTGCGATTTTCCACGTTGCCATAAGCAGCGGGAAATTCCATGGAATAATCTGCCCGACGACTCCAAGCGGTTCATGATAATGATATGCCACTGTATCATTGTCTATTTGTGAAATACCGCCTTCCTGTCCGCGGATAACACCTGCAAAATATCTGAAATGGTCGACAACAAGGGGCAAATCGGCATTTAATGTTTCACGCACAGCTTTACCATTTTCAAAGGTTTCTAATACAGCAAGCTCTTCCAGATGTTCTTCTACACGGTCTGCAATTTTTAAAAGAATATTACTTCGCTCCGTTACAGATGTTAATCCCCACGACTTCTGCGCCTCGCGTGCTGCAGCAACTGCTTTATCGACATCTTCCTGTTTAGAACGGGGCACTTTAGACACGACTTCACCGGTTACCGGAGACTCGTTTTCAAAATACTCGCCATCTGCAGGCGGTGCCCACTCACCGCCGATGTAGTTTTCGTATTGTGTTTTAATCTTATACTTGGCGCCTTCTTTATTTGGAAATTCAAATACCATTTCTTTTCCCCCTTATTATGTTTTTGATACTTTCATTCTACCTAATAAGAGCACTTAATGTAAAGGCTTTCAATTTACAGATAATTCTATTTTAAGTTTTAAAAAAGACGGATGCTTTTATGCATCCGTCTCTCTTTATTTAACTATAAGCACCGGTATATTGGCCCGTTTTGCTACTTTATAGCTCACACTGCCCATCATCATTCCCTGCAAAGCATTTAATCCTCTATTGCCTAGTATTACAATGCCATAATCTCCGCTGTTAGAGACTTTAACCACAGTTTCATCAGGTATACCTCTTTCAAAAACAACGTTATAATCAACGTTATTTTCTTCGTATAACTCAATAATATCCGACAGTTTCACTTTTTGTTCCTGGATGGTATTTTCACCATGAAGGATTGCATCTTTTGACTTTTCTATTTGGATTACATTCAGTATTGTAACCTTTGCAGTTTCATTAATGAAATTCAGTGTTTCTTCTGCGGCCCTGAAACTGTTATTCGATCCGTCCGCTGCAAGCAGTATCGATTTATACATTTAAATCCCCCCGTTCTCTAAGTTAAATGCTGTTCATTCAGCTGACTGAGTTCTTTAACTATTTTTCGGCTGTCTGCATTTAATTTATCCACGTATACTGTGTTTCCTTTATCTTCAAACTTCCTGACCATTGTATCTATTGCATCTACTGCGGAATCATCCCAGAGGTGCGCCTGTGAGAAATCCAGACGGATGTCCTTATCGTATTGCTTAAATTCAATTTGTTCAATCATCGTATCTATCGAAGCGAAAAATATTTGTCCTTCGAACAGAAAAATATAATGGTTTTCTGTTAATTTAGAAGTCACTTTTACTTTTGATATCTTTGTTGCAAAGAAAATTGCGCTGAAGAATACTCCTGCAATAACACCGACTGCCAGATTATCAGTAACTAAAATAATCCCTACAGTAAGCAGCATAACAAATACATCCGTGCGCGGAGCAGCTTTCATATACTTAAATGTTTTCCAGTCAAATGTGCTGATAGTAACGACCACCATAATTCCTGCGAGTATCGGCATCGGTATTTGCACGACCAGATCCCCGAAGACAATGATGAGCAGCATTAAGACAACACCTGCTGTAAATGTGGATAAACGCGTCGTAGCTCCTGATTTAACGTTAATCACTGACTGTCCAATCATCGCACAGCCGCCCATGCCGCCAAAAAAACCAGTTACAAAGTTTGCAATACCCTGGCCGCGTGATTCTTTGTTCTTACTGCTGTACGTATCTGTTGCATTATCAACAATGCGTGCTGTCAGAAGACTTTCAACCAGACCTACAATAGCCATCGATAATGAATAAGGAAAGATAATTTTTAATGTTTCGAGAGTGAAAGGCACATCAGGTATAATGAAGCTCGGCAATGATTTTTCTATCGCTCCCAAATCACCGACTGTGCGTACTTCAGCCCCGAAAAATATATAACATGCTGTTAATACAACCAGCGCAACCAGCGGAGCAGGTATTTTTTTGAGAAATTTCGGCAATAGGTAAAGAATCGCAATTGTTATCGCTACATAGATATATGTATCAAATGAAATCCCGAAAATATGCTGCAGCTGCGCCATGAAAATCATTATAGCCAATGCATTGACGAAGCCGATCATAACCGAATTCGGAATGAATTTTAAGAGCTTTCCTACTTTAAAAATCCCGAGAATGATCTGTATTATTCCCATCAGTATCGTTGCGGCAAATAAATATTCCACACCGTATTCTCTGACAAGCGGAACGACTAATAATGCAACTGCACCCGTTGCAGCTGAAATCATCGCCGGCCTTCCTCCGACTAAAGAAATAATTACCGCGATGAGAAACGAAGCATAAAGCCCGACCATTGGATCTACTCCAGCAATTATAGAGAACGCTATAGCTTCCGGAATGAGTGCCAGCGCGACGACAATTCCCGCCATAATATTCGTCCCGGGCGAGGTCAGCCATTCTCTTTTAAACTTTTCTATCATATATTTTTGTCTCCTAAAATTTATTACTTATATAAAGTATAGCAGATGAAATCAATAAATTTCTTTATAAAATAACCTTATAAAATAGCATACGGGTTAAGTTTCATATAAAATGTATATGAGAATGCTGTTTAAATTAAAAATACCAGGAGGGATGAAATGAGAGCAGAACTGACAAAGTTCAAAGTAAAAGAGGGTAAGAGCGCTGTAGTTGACGAATGGATTGAATACATGCGTGATAATATGGACGATGTTCTTTTAAACCTTGAAGGTGAAAAGATGTACGTCGAAACAATTTTCCGGGAAGTCTTTATGGATGTTGAATACTTATACTGGTACAGCATCCAGAGTGATGAAAACGGCGAGAAAATTGACGATACCCACCTGGATGAAAAACATCTTGAATATATGGATGAATGCATTGATAAAACTTTCCGCCCTGCAGATATGCAGGCAGAAGTAGTCATGCTGCCTGAACACCTCAGACAATTACTTAGATAAAAATTACCCGCCAATGTTATTGGCGGGTAATTTTACTATATAATGACAGTAGAACATAACTTTTTTGTTATCTTAATGGAGGATGCATATGAAAAAACTGGCTGATATATTATTAAAAAGAAGTTTGTTATTCATAGTCTTAATTTTTACAGTGTCTATTGTGGGTGTGTATACTTTTTGAACTATCGATCAGCGTGAAATTCCCGAAACTGAAGTGAATTTAATTAATGTAATCACTGCATGGCCGGGAGCCAACAAAGATGACATTGAGGAAAACATAACAAATATTATCGAAACTGAAATCTTCAGTATCGAAGGTATCGGAGAAGTCTCTTCAGTTTCAGAAGATAATGCTTCAGTCATTACACTTTCTCTCAGTGACGGCAGCACTCCGGATAATGTGCTCAATGATGTTAATAATCTAGTGCAGAGCATCAGCGGTGACCTGCCGGAATATGCGGCTCAGCCGGAAGTTGAGTCTATTACAAATGCATTCCCGATTTTAAGTTATCAAATACATAGCGGTTCTTTTGAGGACTTAGAAGCTGTCAGAGGAGACGTTGAGAGCCTGCAGCAGGAAATCATCCAGCTTTCCGGTGTCGATAGTGTAACAATTAAAGGTTACAGAGAGTCGGAATACGAAATCCAGCTTGATTGGGACGCTTTATCGGAAGAACAGCTGAATCCAAATGAAATCATGAATGAAATCGACTTATCTCTGAGCCCTGTCGTGCTGGGACAGGATGTTCAGGATGACGAAATTATTCGTTTATCATTTGAAGATAAAACAGCTCTCGAAGTACTTGAAGAAGTACGTATAGGTGAAGATAGAGTGCCGCTCTTAGATGTTGCGAGTATTGAGTCAGTTGAAAGCACTCCTGCAGATATTGTTCAGTACAACGGTGAGGACGCAATATCATTCACAGTGTTTTTATCAAGTGAAGAAGATGTACCGTCAGTATCTGAAAATGTTGAGTCCATTATTAACGAAAGATTTGACAGTATGCCTGACAGCGTAACGGTAGATAATATTTCATCGGAAAGAGAGAATGTTGAAGATATATTTATCGGCTTATATACGTCACTGCTGATTGCAGTAATTGCTGTTATTATCGGGACGTCAATCGGACTATCATTATTCGGTGCAATTACAGTAATGCTGACTGTACTCATTTCAATCTTTATTGGACTGATTCCGATACCGTGGATGGGTGTCGATCTAAACCAGATTTCCGTTATCGGTTTAATTATCGCGCTCGGCATACTCGTCGATGATTCGATTGTCGTTAACGATAATATTGAACGCAGATTCACACTCGGAGACAGTAAAGGTGATGCGATTTATAACGGTGTTAAAGAAGTTGCACCGTCAGTTATTGCTTCAACAGCTGCTATCGTCTTTACATTCTCGCCGCTTCTGTTATTATCCGGTGCAAATGGTGACTTTATAAAAGCACTGCCGAGTATTTTAATATCTACAATGATTGTTTCAACAGTGCTTGCACTGACATTTATTCCAGCTATGCGCCAAGTAATCCCTTATAGAAAAATATCTAAGACTCCAGGGTTATTAGGAAAAACATTTACACGGGGCAGTAAAGTATATGCCGATAAAGTATTGCCTAAAGTATTAAAACGTCCATTGTTGTCGTTTTTAGTTATTCTTGTTATCACTTTATTGTCAGTCGGTCTTGTTCGCTTCACACCATTTGAGTTTTTCCCCGAAGCCGATCGCTCAGAAGTCACAATTGATCTGGTTTTTGATGAAGGACAGACGATACAGAAGACACATGAAGATACAGAAGAAGTCCTCGCTCATCTATTGGAAGATATGGATCATGTGGAAGGTGTATCTATCTTTACAGGTGAAGGTCTGCCGAACTTATTCGGTGCTTCTTTAGATCAGTCAGGTGAAAATACAGCACAGATTGCACTGCAGATAGATAAGGAACAAATGAGTGCTTCAGCAACGATTGACGAATATGAAGCACCGTTACGTGAAGCATTCCCGGATGCTAAAATATTCATGAACACGATTATTCAGGGACCGCCAGCCAGCGCTCCAATTACAGTGGAATTCTTCGAAGAAGACCTAGATACTTTAAGTTCCGGAGTTGCAGAACTCACTAAACAGCTTGAAAATGAAGGTGCAATCGTTACTTCCAGCATCGGCAATCCTGTAGAAACATTACAATACAGTATTGATTACGATGCATTAGAAGAAAACGGCATTTCAATATCACAGGTTAAAAATGAATTAAATATGATATCAGAAGGGGTTCCGCTTCAGGAAATTATTGAAGACGGAAGCAGCAGAGAGCTGTCCTTAAAATATGCTGATGAATATTACCTCGATAATATCGATATTGTGAACATCGAGGACGGCAGTCCGGAGATGTATCCGTTAAGTGATTTTGTCACCTTATCAGAAACTGAAGATACTTCTGCAATTCAGCACAAAAACGGCGAAAGAACTGCCGAACTTCAAGTATATTCAGATGATGAAACAGCCGCAGAATCGTTAATCAGTGATTACAGTAGCAGCCTCGAGGGCAGTACAGAAGTCATCGTCGGCGGAGAATCATCCGACCAGACCGACTTTTTTATCGAAATTGGTATTTTATTCTCAGTAATACTGATTCTTGTATACCTTGTTATCGCTTTTGAATTTAACTCGCTCGTATTGCCGCTGATTATAGTATTCAGCATCTTCTTAGCAATAAGCGGAGGCGTTATCGGTCTGTTTGTAACTCAGACCCCAATCAGCTTCCTAGGTATAATGGGGATGGTCTCACTGACCGGTATCGTCGTCAGAAACGCGATTGTGTTAATAGACTTTATAGAAATTCGCAGAAGAGACGGCAGTGTCGACGACATTTATACTGCGATTTACGAAAGTGGACGCGCAAGATTTAAGCCGATTATTTTAACTACTGTAACGAGTATACTTGCATTGATACCTGTTGCATTCAGCGGTGACGTTCTGTTCGAGCCGCTCGCAGTCACAGTCATTGCCGGACTTGCATTCTCGACATTGCTGTCGATGGTTGCAACACCTGCACTGTACTACTTCTACTACAAATTTAAATACAGCAATAAGAAATAATATAAGATAAAAAGGACCTCCCGAGGGAAGTCCTTTTTATTTGCAGCGAAGACGATCTGCTCCTTGAAACTATGGCTAAAACACTTGGTTTAAATTCAGAGCTGAGCTGGCATGACAGAAGTTCATGTGTATCCACACCCCCGATAACCTCAAAAAATTTAAAAGTACCGGAAATCACTTAAGATTTCCGGTACTTTTGTTATTTATAATATTCTATCTGAAGCTGTTTCACCTGCTGTGACAGTTCTTCATCAGGTCCATCTACTTCTGGATTATTAATGACTTCTTCAATACTTAAACCTTTTAACACACCTGATTCTGTAAGACCGAGCTCTTGCTGCCATTCTTTCAGCTGTGCTGATGAGCTTACGTAGACAATCCGGCCAAGCCCTGCCAGTGCATGTGCAGATGAGCACATTGAGCAGTGTTCTCCTGAAGTGTAAACTATTGAACTTTTACGTTCTCCAGCCGATAAATGCTCTACTGCCCATTTCGCGATTGCATATTCCGGATGTTTCGTCTGGTCTCCGTCTTTGTCGCGGTTGTGGTCTTCAAACAGCACATCACCGTCTTTTGACACAAGCAGCGATCCAAAGGGTGAATTACCTGTTTTTAATGCCTCTTCAGCGAGTTCCACACTGCGTTTTAAGTATGCTTTATCTGATTCAGTTATCATTCAAGAACCTCCTTGTATTATTTTTTAATACTTTGGATGACTCCCGCCATTTCTATTGCCGTTACAGCCGCTTCAGAGCCTTTGTTGCCCACTTTCGCGCCCGCACGATCGATTGCCTGCTCGATGTTCTCAGTAGTTATAACGCCAAATATAACGGGTACGCCTGTTGATAATCCTGCATGGCTTATACCTTTTGCTGCTTCGTTACAAACATAATCATAATGAGTTGTACTGCCCCGGATTACGCAGCCGAGCGTGATAACACTGTCGTACTTCTTCGTTTCTGCCAGTGTTTTTGCTGTCAGCGGCAGTTCAAAGGCTCCCGGTACATATACTAAATCGATATTCTCATCTTTCACACCGTGCTTGAGTAATGTTTTATGTGCACCATCCAGCAGGCGATCGGTAATAAAATCGTTAAACTCTGCCGTAACTATTGCTATCTTCAAATTTTCACCGTTCATCGTTTTCTGTAATTCATTCATTATTTTTTCCTCCTATAACAGATGTCCCATTTTTTCTTTTTTTGTATTTAAATAATCTTCGTTATATATATTTGCAGTCACGATGTGTTCTCTCGAATGTACTGTAATACCTTCTTTTTGCAGTCCTTCAATTTTCTTCGGGTTATTGCTCAGCAGCGTTACCTCATCCACTTTTAAGTGTTTCAGCATAGCTGCTGCTTCTTCATATGTGCGCAGATCCGCATCAAAACCGAGATGTTCATTAGCAGTCACTGTATCGTAACCCTGTTCTATGAGTTCGTATGCTTTTAATTTATTTGTCAGCCCGATTCCGCGTCCTTCCTGGCGCATATACAGGATGATACCGTCTTCCTCACTGATAATCTGCATCGCTTTATCCAACTGATCCCCGCAATCACAGCGCGCACTTTTAAAGACGTCTCCGGTCAGACATTCAGAATGAATACGTACATTCATATGCGGAGTAATTTCTCCATGGACAAGAGCAAGATGCTCCTTGCCTTCACGGTCGATAAAGTCATACATTATAAACTGTCCAAATTTCGTCGGCATAGAAATAGTGCTTGCCAGCGTTACAGCGTGCTGCTGCATTATATATTTTTTCAAATTTTCGATAGTAATCATTTTTAAGCCGTGTTTTTCTTTATAGACTTTCAAATTATCAACACGTGCCATCGTCCCGTCTTCATTCATAATTTCACAAATTACACCTGCAGGTTTTGCTCCTGTAAGTCTTGCAAGGTCCACCGCAGCTTCTGTGTGACCTTGACGTTCCAGCACACCGCCATCCTTGGCAATTAGCGGAAATACGTGTCCCGGGCGGTTAAATGTTTCAGGTGAAACATTTATATCAAGAAGTGCTTTTACCGTATCGAATCGTTCGAAGGCACTGATACCTGTTGTCGAGTTGACGTGATCTATAGAAATTGTAAAAGCAGTCTGGTATTCGTCACTGTTATGTTCAGTCATCGGAGCCAGTCCTGCCTGCTCGGCAATATCAGCTGAAACAGGTGTACAAATCAGTCCTCTGGCATGTGCGGCCATAAAGTTAATCGCTGACGCATCGATAAACTCTGATATACCAACGAGATCTCCTTCATTTTCCCTGTTTTCATCATCCACAACGATGATTAATTTTCCTACTTTTAAATCTTCCAGTGCACTGTGTATTGAATCAAACATGAGTACCACCCGCTTTCTCAAAATTAAGCAGATGATTGATATGTTTAATCATCATATCCGCCTCTATATTGACAACATCCCCTTGTTTCTTTTGTCCGAGCGTCGTTTTGCTTTGTGTTTCAGGAATGATATTTAAAATAAATGTATTATTCTCAAGGTTAATATCGAACAGCGTCAAGCTGATACCGTCAATTGTTACAGATCCTTTTAAGGTCATGTATTTCATTAATTCTCGAGGGCATTCCACAGTGATTACTAAAGCATCACCGTCGTTATAAATACCGGCAATAACTCCTGTGCCGTCAACATGGCCGGATACGATATGGCCGCCAAGCCGCTGGTCCAGTCTCATCGCGCGTTCAAGGTTAAGCAGATCTCCATTCCTCAGTTCCGATAACGACGTTATTTTGTTCGTTTCATTAACAATCTCAACAAAGAATGACTGTTCTTCAAGTTTTGTAACGGTCAGGCAGACACCGTTCACTGCGATAGAATCACCAATATTTAAATCATCAAAAGTGGTGTTCTGTATTTCCAATTCAGTTAATGCGGATGTTTTATTAATAGAAAGTACGGGTGAAGTTTGTTCGATTAATCCTGTAAACATGCTTGAGTCCTCCTGTAAGTAAGTTTGATGTCCGACTCGAGCTTTTCAACATGATGCAATATCAGATTCAGCTGACCGTCTGGGTCGCCTTGATGAAGCTGATACTCAGAATAACCAAATATTTTCGGGGCAATGTAAATGATGAGGTCATCGAATAAGTTTTCGTTTAAAAATTGTGTGTGGATAGACGAGCCGCCCTCCACCAAAAGTGAAGCTATATTCCGTTCATATAATATATAAAGTATTTCGCTTAAATCGTAAGATCCAAAGTATAGTTCTGCACGATCTTCAAATGCTGCGTTCTCTTTATTGCTGGTAAAGATGATTGGCTTATGCGGATGTTTGAAAATATTCATATCCGCCTTCAGTGTTTGAGAGCCCAGCAGAATAACTGGTACAGGATGTGAATCGTTATCTGATAAACGGGTGGTCAGACTCGGATTATCGTTTAACAAAGTATGGCCGCCAATTAGTATACCGTCATGCTGCTGTCTGAGGTGATGCACATCCAGGCGTGAATATTCATTACTGACCCAGTGACTGTCACCGTTTTGGTGTGCAATTTTACCGTCAAGACTCATAGCACCTTTTAGTGTAATAAATGGCCGCTGATTCAGTATGCCGGTATTAAACGGACGATAAAGTTCTTCGACATCAGAGTGTTTCAGGTAAATCGTTTCTATACCCTGATCGTTTAATACCTTTAAGCCATCGACCTTGTCATTCACATCCCGGGCCGCATAATATACACGTTTAATGCCGGCTTCGATTACAGCATCCGTACACGGCGGTGTTTTTCCATGATGCGAGCATGGCTCAAGCGTGACATATATATCCGCTCCTGCTGCAGATTCAATGCAGCTGTTTAATGCGGCTCGTTCTGCATGCAGTTCTCCCGCTTTTAAATGTGCACCGTAGCCGATGAATCTGCCGTTTTTGACGACGACAGCGCCGACCGGCGGGTTCACTGACGTTTGACCCGCTGACATCCTGGCCAGGTTTACAGCCATATCCATATATCTGTTCAAGTTTTTACCTCCTGAATAAAAATAACGCCCTCGAATAAAAACATTCGAAGGCGTTAAAAAATGTATGCTAAAGTAACACAGTATTTTATACAATGTTAAATAAACGTATTAAAATGCTTAAAAACATTTCTACGCTGCTGCATTATTCTCTCTCCCATCCAGACTCTAACTGTCGGCTTCAGACTTTAACTGAATCAGCCATACGATAATAAATACCGTACGGGTCGCGGGCTTTCTAAAAAGATTACCGCCGGTTGGGAATTACACCCTGCCCCGAAAGAATAGTATTCAGTTGAAAAACTCTATATAAAATATAGTACACTGGTAGGAAAAAGGCAATGTATTGATTTGTCAGAATATTAATTAGCTTATTTTAACGGTAGTTTTAAAGTGTTAGAGCTTTACCTCTCTGTGTTATAGAATATTTTTATTGCATTTAATATAAAACTGATATTTCATTTATCATATTAAATACTCTACTCTTAAGTCATACATCCATAACAGGGGGAATTATAAAATGACAAATTATGAATATGATTTAGTTGTAGTAGGGTCAGGTAATGCTGCTTTAAGCGCTGCAGTGTCTGCGAGTGAAGATAATCTAAAAGTTTTGGTTGTCGAAAAAGGGCCGCAGCACAAGCGCGGGGGCAACTCATTTTTTACCGACGGTGCAATACGTTTTGCCTATAATGATCTCAACGGATTAAGCAAAGTTGTAGACAATCTGTCCGAAGATGACTTGAAGGCGATTGAATTACCCGAATATACTGCAAAAGATTACCACGGCGACTTAATGAACGTTACTAAAAATAAGAGTAATCTGAGCCTGGCTGAGCATTTGACAGGAAAATCATATGAAACTATTCTGTGGATGAAAGAGCAGGGTGTTCAGTTCCAGCTGAATGAAAACCAGTTCTTTGAAAAAGACGGGAAGAAAGCATTCTGGGGCGGGCTGCCGGTTAAAACAGTCGATAAAGGTATAGGACTTGTAAAATCATTATTCAAAAAAGCTGAAGAAAATGGTGTAGACTTCTGGTATGCATCACCTGCCGAAAAACTTGAGAAAACAGATGGTAAAATTACAGGTGTTTACGTAAACAGTGAAGAGCACGGAAAAGTTCTCGTTAAGACTAAATCAGTTGTTTTAGCAAGCGGCGGATTTGAAGCAGATAAAAAGAAACGTATGGAATATCTCGGCAAGCAGTGGGAAAATGCGATTGTCCGCGGCAGTGAGTACAATACAGGCGACGGTATCTCAATGGCACTTGAAGCCGGCGCAGTAAAAGCAGGCCAGTATGACGGCTGTCATGCACATACTACAGACTATAACTCACCTAAGACAGGCGACTACAGCAAACCTGGTGACATCTATAAGAAATCATCATATCCATTAGGATTAATCGTTAATGTCGAAGGCGAACGTTTCGTCGATGAAGGCGCTGACTTCAGAAACTACACATATGCCAAGTACGGCAAGGAAACACTGAAGCAGACTCAGCAAAAAGCATTCCAGATTTACGATAGCCAAGTAAGAGACATGTTAAGAGTAGAGTACAACCTTGAAGAGGCAACCATGCTAAAAGCTGATACCATCGACGAACTTGCAGTGAAAATGGGCGTCGATAAAGAGAATTTCTTAGAAACAATTAACAGCTACAACGATGCAGTACAGGACGGCGATTACAACCCGAGTGTGAAAGACGGTAAAGGAACCTCGGGGTTATCACCAAACAAAACAAACTGGGCGCTTAAGTTTAACAAAGGTCCATTTTACGCTTACCCCGTTACCTGCGGCATCACATTTACTTTCGGTGCAATAAAAGTAAATAGCAATTCCGAAGTGCTGGATGAAAACGAACATCCAATTGAGGGTCTGTACGCTGCAGGTGAAATGGTTGGAGACCTTTTCTATCACAATTATCCGGGCGGTTCCGGGTTAATGTCAGGGTCGGTTTTCGGTAAAACTGCAGGAGACTCAGTTAAAGCTTATTTAAAATCAAAGAAACAGCTTGAAGTTTAAAACATAAAAAAGAAAGCATCTCCCGATGCTTTCTTTTTCACTTTATATTCCCCCATGATTTCATGTGCTCAATAAACTTATTTACTATAACCAGATTTTCATAATCCGCATTATACATTAACCACGTATCTCTTTTTACAGTTAAATCATCTTTAGATTCCACTTCTTTTTTATACAATTTATCCTCTTCTTTTAAACAAATTTCAGGAACGATTGCGTAACCCAGTCCGCTTTTCACTAATTCTTTGCATGTCTCGAGACGATCCACTTCCATCTCTATATTTGCTGGCGAGGCAAATTCAGCCAGCCACCAATGATTGATAATTCCTTTAAGTGACGAATCCGTCTTATAATCTATCTGTTTATATTCAGGCAGTTTCATAACGTCAATCTCGCTCTGAGAAATTATATACAGAGATTCTCTGTTCAGCAAATGTTTTCTGCCGCCATGCCACTGGTAATCTCTTCTTAAAATACCAATGTGAATCGATGAGTCATTCAGCATACGATAAACATCTGAACTCAAGCCCGTACTGACATTAAAATGTACTTTAGGATATTTATTTGAAAAAGATTTGAGTAAATTAGGTAAAATATACTGGGCAAAGTTACTAGATACTCCAATTTTTAAAGTTCCTGATATTTCTTCGCTCATATCATTAATATTATCTTTTAAAACCTGCAGTCTCTGAAGCATTTCTTTAGCATAATTCACCAGATATTCACCTTCGGAAGTGAATTCAATACCCGTTTTCGTTTTGAAAATTATATCCGTTCCTACCTCTCTTTCAAGTTTCTTTAAGCGGTAGCTTAGTGAAGGCTGGGAAACGAACAACTTCTCAGCAGTTTTCGTAATATTTTTCTCTTCGTGCAGAATCTTTAATATTTTCCAATCCTTCTGGTCCATTTTTATACCCCTTTTAAAACTTCCAAATATTTAGTATTTAAATAGTATTATGATGCTTATACTTAATGTTATCAATTTCTTTTATGAAGTTAGATATAAATTCAATCTTATACTTATGAAATGCAGTTTATCCTGCACAAAGTTATACTGAAATTAACAAAGATTTTAAAATTAATGACATATCTTCATATAAGGGGATGGTTGTACATGATTTCAATTGATAAAGAGCTGGAGTTTGAACTTGGAGAGGTCACACGCCGAACACATGATTTAAATATTCCTGTCATGATTATTATTGAAGGTGCACCTGCATCGGGTAAATCCAGGCTGGCAAACGCACTGTACATGTCGCTCGATGCAAAATATACGGATTTTATCGCTACACGACCGCCGAGGGAAGCTGATTTAAGATATCCTTTTCTGCACCGCTACTGGTACCATTTACCAAAAGACGGCGATATCAACATTCATTTCAGGAGCTGGTACTCACAGTTAATAGAATATAAGGATTATAGGATCAAGCGCAATATTAACGCTGATTTTAAACAAATCGAAGATGATATGAGAAACTTTGAAAAGACTTTAACTGATAACGGCTATGAGATTTTAAAGTTCTATATTAATACTGATAAAGAAGTTCGGGAGCGTCATCTTCAAAAACTTAAAAATAATCCTGTCTTGAAATGGAAAGCTGAAGAATTTCAGAGTCGTCTGCAGCATCATGACTATGACCTTGAGATGGAGCATTTTCTTATGGATGAAACGGTTTGTCCATGGACCCGCATTGATTTCCATAACAAAGAAGAAGCTGCGAATACTTTGTACTCCTCGATTATTAAACAGTTAAAAATCAGAATTAAGAGGGAACAGGAAAATAAACCGCAAATAGACGGTATGTTCCAGCGTGACTTTAAAACCGGCTTGTTTACCTTCGATTTTGACAAAGAAAGTATTGGAAAAAATGAATACAAGGACATGCTGCCCGCTCTGCAGTCAAGAATGCGTGAAATACAATTCCAGCTCTATCAGGCAAAAATTCCTCTTGTACTTGTTTACGAAGGAATGGACGCTGCCGGCAAAGGCGGCAATATTAAACGTACAAGGGCGCTCCTCGATCCAACAGGCTATAAGAACAACGCGATTGGTGCGCCGGCTGATATTGAACTCGCTCACCATTACTTGTGGCGGTTCGCCAAACGGACGCCGAGAAGCGGTCATATCGGTTTTTTTGACCGCAGCTGGTATGGCCGGGTGCTTGTTGAACGCATTGAAGGATTCACGCCGGCGAGCGCATGGCAGCGGGCCTATGACGAAATTAATAATTTTGAAAAATCACTTTATAATTCCGGTGCAATTATTATAAAATTTTTCCTGTCTCTCGATAAGAATGAACAGCTTGAACGTTTTAAAGAACGTGAAAACAATCCTGAAAAACGCTGGAAAATTACAGATGAAGACTGGCGCAACCGTGAGAAATGGGATTTATATTTAGAAGCTTCAGAAGATATGATTCGTAAAACAGATACTGCACATGCCCCCTGGAAAGTCATCCCTGCAAACGATAAACGCTATGCCCGTATTACTGCTCTCAGAACAATTATAAAAATATGCGAAGAACATTTAGCGAAAGCTGATAAAAGAGTATAGTGGAATTGTTGTAACATAAAAACAAGGGGGAAATATTAAATGAAATATGTATTTTTAACAGGTACTAACAGAGGGCTCGGTGAAGCTGCCGCTAAAGCATTCACAGACAGCAGAATTATCAGTATTACAAGAAGCAGCGTAGAAAATACAGATAATATCTATAAAGCATTCACAATGGATTTCAGTGATACTGATGCTATGGAGCAGTTTGTTCCGGAAATCTTTAACTCTGTCGACCCTGACGAAAATGATGAAGTATATTTACTGAATGTTGCGGGAATCGTTGATCCTGTAAAAGCTGTAAGCAACTTATCCGCAGAGGAAATGCTTACCAACTATAAAGTGAACGTCGTTGCACCAACGCTGCTTATTCAAGGGTTTGTAAACCGCTTCAAAGAGTTCGGAGGAGAAAAGCGTATCGTTACTGTGACAAGCGGTGCTGCACGCAGCCCCGTAGAAGGCTGGAGTGTGTACTGCAGTTCAAAGGCTGCTGTAAATATGATTCACAGCGTGCTGGATAAAGAAAATATCCATCAGGGCAACAACATCAAGAGCGCCGTATTTTACCCGGGCGTTATCGATACAGGAATGCAGGAAGTAATCCGAGCATCGGATATTGAAGAGTTCCCTAATCTCGACCGTTTTAAAGAATACAAGGAAACAAACAAACTGGCGAAAGCAGAAGACGTTGCAGCAGCATTATATAAAGTGGTAACCTTGGAAGACTTCGGCAGTAAAGAAAGCTATGATGTTAAAGACTATATCTAAAAAAAGAGGAGTAACGCATAGCGTTACTCCTCTTTTATATTAATACTGCGTTAAATATTCTTCTTTTTCCCACGCTGTAATCTGTGCGCTGTACATCTTCCATTCATAGGTTTTATTTTCTATAAAGTGGTCGCAGATATGTTTACCCAATGCGTCCTGAATAACTTCATCAGCCTTTAGTGCCTTCAGAGCTGTATACAATGTCGTCGGCAGGTCTTCCACATCTTCTGCTTTACGCTCTTTATTTGTCATTTCGAAAATATTTTCATCTACCGGTGTTGTTAAATCCTTCTGATGCTGGATACCGCTTAGTCCTGCTTTCAGGATTACAGCAGTTGCGAGATACGGGTTCGCTGAAGGGTCCAGCGATCTCACTTCTGCACGTGTACCTGCACCGCGGGTTGATGGGATTCTGAGCAGCGGCGTACGGTTACTCCCACTCCATGCAATATAACGGGGAGCTTCAAATCCCGAACTCAGACGCTTATACGAGTTTACGAGCGGGTTGCAGACGGCTGTATACCCTCTCGCATGATCTAAAAGACCGGCCATGAAGTATTTCATTTCTTCACTCAGTCCGTACTCATCATTTTCATCATAAAAAGTGTTTTTACCATCTTTAAATAACGATACATTATAATGCATGCCGCTTCCAGCTTCATTGTACAGCGGTTTAGGCATGAATGTAACATGCAGTCCATATTTTCTCGCAACTGTTTTCGCTACTAGCTTAAATGTCTGGATATTATCGCTCGAAGTCACAGCATCACTGTACTTAAAACTGATTTCATGCTGGCTCGGCCCCGCTTCATGGTGAAACATTTCCACTTCAAAATCCATTTCTTTCAATGTTCTAGCTATTTCACGGCGGCATGTTTCACTTGAATCCGTAATCGATAAATCGAAATATCCGCTTGTATCATTTACAATTGTCGTTGGATTACTGTCGGCATCCAGTTTGAATAAATAGAACTCTGGTTCGGGCCCTAAATTAAAAGCATCATAACCCATATCTTTCATTTCTTTGATGATGCGTTTTAAATTACTTCTCGGGTCTCCCTCGAACGGTTCATTATTAAAATTGTACACATCGCAAATCAGACGTGCTACTCTGCAGTCTTCATCCGACCATGGGAAAATAGCCCATGTATTATAATCAGGTTTTAAAAACATGTCCGATTCTTCAACACGCACAAAGCCTTCGATAGAAGAGCCGTCGAACATAGTTTCGCCATCCAAAGCTTCTTCCAGCTGTTCAACTGGAATTTCCACGTTTTTAAGCGCACCTAATATATCAGTAAACTGAAGTTTTACATAACCAATATTTTCTTGTTCTGCAATCTTTAAAATATCTTCCTTAGATATTTTACTCATTAAAATGACCACTCCTAAATATATTCAACACATAAATCTTCTCTTCTTTTATAAACCCGATTAACTGTATCTTTAAACCCTCTCCTTAATTTTAATTTTCATCACCATAACAACAATGGAAGAAACTGCGAGTACGATGCTTACAATCAGCAACGTAATATTTAAACTTGTATATTCACTGTCATTCTCCGTATAGATAGCAAATAAGGGCCAGATAATGACAAGGGGATATAACCAGTCTTTAAAATACAACGCTATTATGACACCGATAGCTCCGGCTGCTGCCAGCATAATAATTGTCCATGTTAATTCATCCAAGCCGATTAGAGAATCTATATTATTATCATTCGTTAATTGAAAAACATTAACGATAGATGCAACTGTCACCCAGGCAAAATAAATAGAATAAGGTAAACGGTCAAACCAATTATAATGCCCTCCAGTGATTAGAATGTGCATAATAAATAAGGTGATCAGCAATGAAAAAATTACAATTACTGAAGCGAGTATCATTTGCTGAGTAAACACTAAAATCCAGGCATTGTTGAGTAAAAAGTTAACAATTGGCCAGTATTTTAATTTGTATGCTGGAGAATCTTCCCATGTTTTCTGAAAGAACTGCTTAATTATCCAAATAAATACCAAAGCATATATCAAACCCCATATAGAAAAAGCAAATCCTGCCGGCTGAATAATAGGCTGATTATTATCTGCAACACTTCCAACGTTTGTTCCTATAAAGTAGTTCATCACTATCATTACTAAAAAAGCAGCCAGATAACCCGCTGCCCATTTTTTCTGAGTGTTCATCAAATCCCCTTCCTGTTATCAGTCATAATAAAAGCGAGGGTTTTCCCTCGCTTTTCCTTATAGTTTGACTTCAACGGGTTCCTCGTCGTCATTCATAATTTTTATTTCTTTCGGTGTAATTTTCAGCACTTTCAAATGCGGATTTTCTTTAGAGTCAAAGAAACTCTGGTCCTGCTTTTCCCACAGCCAGTCGATTGTTTTCTGGTCATTGATTCTTTCAACTTCGCCGCTGATTTCTACGAAAGCATGGTTTTTAGTATCATTAAATCCCAGCAGCACATGAGCCTGCTGGTTCTCTCCGAGTTCATCGTATTTAGGAGACTGGTCATTGGTTTTGGCATACAGCGTTAATCCGTCATTATAAAACCACATATACCGTGCATTAGGCACATTGTCTTTTACTGTGGATAAAACACCTATTTTCGACTCGTTTAATATCTCTTCGATACGTTCAATAGCTTTAGATTGTTCCACAATATCACCTGTCCCTTATAATTGTTTTATTTTATATAAGTACCACATTCTTACTATCTTCAATCATCTGCATGATTTCTTTTATTCATAAAGGGTATAAATTACTGTATATAAAATGAGCAGGAGGTAATTAATAATGGATGTTAAAGCAGAAGCAGAAAAACTGGATGGCTGGGAATTAAAAGACGAGAAACTGATTAAGAAGTTTAAATTCGAACGTTTTTTAGACGGCATTGAATTTGTAAATATGCTTGCACAGCATGCTGAAAAAGAGCAGCATCATCCCGGTATCAGAATTAATTACACAACAGTTACGGTAGTCTGGACAACTTTCTCAACGCATGAGCTGAAAGAACGGGATATCGAAGGTGCTAAAGCCACTGACAAAATTTACGGTTAAATTAACGGGCTGCTCGGTTTGTAAAAAAACCGGCAGCCCCGTTTATAAACTTAAGGAATGAATATATGAAATATTTGCGTTCAGGAATAATTGCCGGGGGGATTACCGGTATGTTTCTTCTTATTGTCTGTGCGATTGTGGAATACCTGACCCCTCTGGAACTTATGTCACTGCTTCTGAATGTTGACTTTTTAACTGAAAGAGATCTGAATATCGGTATAGAAATCGCACTGCATCTCGCGGTGTCCATTGCGATTGCTGTTTTACTTAAATTTATATTTAATAAATTTCCGGGAATCTACATAGCTGCTTTGATTTTCAGCTGGGTCGTCACAAGTATGCTGTTTTATCTGCTCGAATATTTAAGTGTTATGACTATCGTGCTGCACGGCTTCACGGGTTTTATCGTCTGGACGTATATTCATCTGGTGTATTTCATCCTGATGTTTATACTTCATAAAAAAGGTATTTAAGACTATAGAGGTGGTCGTTATGAATAAAGAAGCATTGCCGTTATTAGAAGATATAAAACAGATACGCAGACAGGTTGCAAAAGACGGTGAACACATACTGGAATCCTGGCAGAGAGGAGAAGTACGGGAAGAATATATCCAAAGTTTGAGAAATCTCGCTTACTATATGGCTTTTCGCCGTTACGACCGCCGCGAACTGCAAAATTCATTAATCCCATGGGGGGTATCATCCCTCGGCCGTCTGGAACCAAACGTTGCCGGCAACCTCGATGCTGTTATTAAAACTCTCGGATATATTACCGGTGATATTCAACAGGATACTGAATACTTTAAATATCCGGCTTCGGAAGATCGAAACAGTCCGCTTGCGAACAATACAAATATGCTGCTCGGCGAGAGTAAAGAGCACCGATACACGCAAATTATGGTAACGATGCCGCCTGAAGCAGCAAAAGATTATAAACTGGTTAAATCCCTGATTGAGTCGGGGATGAATTCTGCACGGATTAATTGTGCACATGATGATGAGGATACCTGGAAACAGATGATTGAAAATATAAGAACAGCAGCTGATGAGACCGGAGACTCATGCAGAATATTAATGGACATAAGCGGTCCGAAAGTTCGAATCAAGACTCTTTTGACTTCCAAAAGAAACCCAAAACTGAAAACTGGAGAATACTTTCTTCTCTCTAATCAGGAAGCAATGATACTGCCTTCCAAAGTGAATATAGCGGTTAATACTTCGGTTCCCGAGGTGTTGAAAAATGTAGATATTGATCAGCTGATTAAAATTGATGACGGGCAGGTAGAAGCAATAGTAACAGAAGTTCAGGATGATGGTTTAATCTGCCGGGTCACTAAAACATCTAAAGCAAAAGGTGTCAGAATTAAAACAGAAAAAGGCATTAACTTTCCGGACCTTGATATCAATTTAAATGTACTGACAGAGAAAGATATGAACGATCTCGATTTTGCAGCGGAACACGCAGATATTCTCGCTTTTTCTTTTATCAAAAGTGCAGATGATATGAGATATATTGAAGATACTCTAAGAGAAAAATTGACGGCCGGTAAACAGCAGATGCCGGTTATCGCCAAAATAGAAACGACTGAGGCTATCGGGGAGATACCGAATATTATTGCTGCAGCTGCCGCAGTCAGACCTTTTGGAATCATGGTAGCGCGGGGAGATCTGGCAGTAGAAATCGGTTATGAACGGCTCAGTGAGATACAAGAAGAGCTGCTTTGGATTTGTGAAGCTGCTCATGTGCCGGTAATCTGGGCTACTCAGGTGCTGGAATCATTGATTAAAACCGGAATTCCGACACGTTCCGAAATATCAGATGTCGTTGCAGGATCCCGTGCTGAATGTATTATGCTGAATAAAGGCGACTATATTGTTGATGGTGTGAAAACTGTGGATGATATTTTAAGTAAGAGCGAAGGACATAATTATAAGAAAACTGCGATGCTGAGAGCATTGAATATCTCTAAATCAATGTTTGAATAGACAGCATGCGTCTTCCGAACGGGGAGACGCATTTTTTGTGATATAATGCAACGTAAAATGCCAGTAGAAAGTTGAATTTATATGAGCAAGTTTAAAGAATTTATTAAATACTGCATGATTGCAGCAGTCGGCGGTATCATTGATTTACTGTTGTTTATCATGCTGCACACTTATACCGGTATTCATATTCAAATCGTGAATCTGGTTAGCATGTTTACCGGTGTCACAACAAATTTCATATTGAATTATCATTTTAACTTTAAGGCGCACAGCAAATTTTTCAGACGCTACTTTTCATTTCTAACTATTGGTACAGCAGGGTTTTTAGTCGTTTCCATTGCTGTTTTCATTTTCGTTCAACAGCTTGGATGGAACGCCATTATTGTTAAAATAAGTGCGACAATGTTTGCGACCGTGATTCAGTACTTACTAAATCGATATATATCATTCCGCATGTACAGAGCTTAGTCAGTGACAAGAGCGCCATAACCCTTGACAGGACAGATTTGTACCGCATATCGATATTTTGTAACGTTCATTACATAATACGTTATAACGATATAATGAAAAACAATCACAGCCTTAAGACTGTGATTGTTTTTCATTATTTTTCTGACGCTTTATCCCTTAACTCGTAATAATAAAGTACGCTAGTCATCGCACCTTCATCGACCATGTTTGCATCACGCAATTCATCCGGTTTTCCAAGATTAATAATGTAATCATCGTCCGTCCATTTATTAACTGCATTTTCCAGCTGTCCTAAAATCATCTGTCTGTTCTGTGACTTCGTTGCATACAGTACCCCCGCTGCTAGCCCCGCTCCAATAAGGAGTTTCGTCCGTTTGCGCATACAATATCACCCCTTTCAATATAGTTTTCAAGAACATCTAATAATTAAACATAATTAAATTTCTTTAAATATGTAAAAGTTATCATTGGTTATTTCTGGGTTTTAGATTAGAATGGATTTTCTGATGTATTTTTTAAATGATGGAGGATGGGATATGGAATTAAATTTAGTAACATCATTATTTTTAGCAGTGATGGTTTACCTCATCGGTGCTTACTTAGTTAAAAAAATATACTTTTTAGATAGATACTCTATACCGGCACCTGTTGTTGGCGGTTTGCTTTTCGCAGTGTTTACATTAATAATGCACACTTCTGACTTAGTGACGATAACTATAGATACGTCCTTACAGTCTTTATTTATGATTATATTTTTTACCACAGTCGGATTGGGTGCCAGTTTTAAGTTAATTAAACTTGGCGGTAAATTACTTATTATCTACTTACTTGCGGCAAGTTTTTTATCAGTCTTGCAAAATACTTTAGGAGTCTCTCTTGCCAGTCTGCTTGGAATCGATCCTCTGCTCGGACTTATGGCTTCGTCTCCTGCTATGATTGGCGGACACGGCGGTGCTGCAGCATTCGGTGAAACAATCGATGGATTAGGAGTGCAGGGAGCCACTACTGTCGGCATTGCTGCAGCGACTCTCGGACTTATTGCCGGCGGAGTTTTCGGCGGACCGGTTGCACGTTATATGATTAATAGACATAATCTCAAGAGCAATGAACCTGCTTTTGATGCCGGCGAATATGAAGTTCAGGACGTTAAAAAGGAAAGCAAACTGACTATCGACCAGTTCTTTATTTATTTGGCAATCATTACATTCACAATGGCGCTCGGCACATACATTGGCGGTATCTTCTCGGATTTATCCGGAGTAATTCTTCCCGACTATGTCGGTGCAATGTTCGTTGCAATTGTTGTCAGAACATTATTAGACGCTTCACAAGACAAGGTGCCGTTTGATTTTGATACAACTGTAAATGATAAAATCGGTGCAGTTTCTTTAGGCTTATTCCTGTCATTTGCACTGATGAGCATCAAACTTTGGGAGCTCGCAGACTTAGCACTGCCGATTCTGCTGATTGTTTCCGTGCACGTTATCGTCATTATTCTGTATACGATGTTTGTTGTTTACAGACTGCTTGGTAAGAATTATGACGCTGTAGTAATGATTAACGGTTTAATCGGCAGCGGCTTGGGGGCAACGCCTACAGCTATGGCTAATATGGATGCAATCACATCTAAATTTGGCGACTCTAAAACTGCTTACCTGATTGTACCGATTGTCGGGGCATTCTTAATAGATATTATTAATATTCCCGTTATAGTGTTCTTTATAAACCTTTTCAATTAAATAAAATAGAGCAGCCGATTTCGGCTGCTCTATTTTTATTTTTACTGCTGGGATTGCAGGCCGTAGGCGGCACCGTTTCTATTTTTATCAGTAGCCCCTGTAAATTCTCCCGTCACAGGATCAATCTGGATACTGCTGACATTTCCTATGGCTTCGGATTCATCTTCAAAATTATGTCCCATTTCATTAAGCTGGCTAATAACTTCTTCAGGAATACCTTCTTCAAATCTGTAAGATTTCAAGTCATTAGTAAAGATTCTTGGTTCTGTTACTGCTGAATGCACATCGAGCTCGTACTCATAAGCATTGATAATTGTCTGCAGAACTGATGTAATAATGGTCTGCCCGCCCGGCGAACCTGCAGTCATTACCGGTTTGCCATTATCAAATACAATAGTCGGTGTCATACTGCTGAGCGGACGCTTATTCGGCTGTACTTCATTTGCTCCGCCTGGTTCAGCATCAAAATCTGTCAGTTCGTTGTTCAGCATGAATCCATATTCAGGCACCATAATACCAGAACCGAATACCTGCTCAATCGTCGTAGTGTATGAAACGACATTGCCGTATTTATCCGCTACTGAAAAATGGGTCGTCTGTCCATCAACTTTATCGTTCGGCTGTGCAACATTATTCACTTCATCTGTCCCTGTCTGATACTCCCACGGATTTCCCGCTTCCGGCTCTTCATTCACACTATCCATGCTGATTAGTGTGCTTCTCTCTGCAATATAATCAGGATGGAGGAGCCCTTCTGCAGGCACGTCCACAAATTCCGGATCTCCTGCATATTCAGCACGGTCGGCATATGCCAGATGCATTGCTTCTGCCATTAAATGATATTTCTCCGGCGAGTTTATATCATACTGGGATAAATCAAAACCATCGAGCATTCCAAGCATTTGAAGCATGAATATGCCGCCTGAGCTTGGCGGAGGCATGGTAGCAATATCATAGCCGTTAAACTCTCCCCAAATCGGTTCATCTAATGTAATTTCATAATTCGATAAATCTTCTGGTGTCATTGAGCCGCCGAATTCCTGAACTGCGTCAGCAGCCGCTTTTGAAATTTCACTGTTATAAAAGTAATCGATGCCATTATCTTTGATAAGGTTTAAAGTTTTCGCCAAATCTTCCTGAACGAGTACATCGCCTTCTGCTAAGGGTTCAGCATCGTTAAAAAATACTTCAGCTGCTGCTGTAGCCTGTAATTTTTCGGCGTTATCAGAAATTTGTGCAGCCAGGAAGTCATCTATCATAAAACCTTCCTCGGCAATTGAAATTGCTGGAGCAATCAAATCCGACATATCAACTGTTCCCCAAGTTTCGTGGGCTGCCTCCAAGCCCCTCAATGTTCCCGGAACTCCTACTGACTTACCGCTTCTGACACGTTCTTCAAATGGTAATGCTTCCCCGTCTTCATCGAGGAACATTTCCGTATCTGCACCTGCAGGCGCACGTTCCCTGCTGTTTATCACAGATGTTTCTCCTGTTTCTCCATCATATACCATCATAAAACCTCCGCCGCCAATACCCGACATCATGGGCTCTGCAACGGTCAATACATATTGCATAGCAATAGCTGCGTCCATGGCGTTACCGCCGTGGGCAAGGATATCATAACCCGTTTCAGAAGCAAGCGGGTGCGCCGATACAACCATCCCTTCATCAGCTGCTGCTACATCATTATCTTCACTGTAGTCCGGATCAAAAGCTTCGGCAGATACGATGGGAATTCCTGCTGAAAAGATTAGCAATGATAAACTGATAACTGCTGCTAAGCGTTTTAGAAAATTCTTCATGTTACGCCCCCTTGTTTTTAATTGCTGATGCGCTTTGTCTCTCCTCTCTAAATAAAGATGTAAAATTCTAAAAATTATGAATTACTTCCCTCAAGGTTACCATATCAGAACATGCAGTCAATAATTTGACACAATTAAATTCATATCTTTTGTATAGTATAATTTAGAAAATACCTATATATTGAGGTGTAAAATTATGTCTTTAGAAAATGTTAAACCGCCGGAGCAATTTCAATATTTTAATCATCAGATAGTTATTAATAAGCATTTCGAATTCACTTGTCATAACCGTATATTTTTTTCCAGTACAGCCTTTAAAGATTTAAAAAACCATCGCTACACATTTCAGTTAGAAATATTATCAATGGTAAATGAATTGGGCCTTGCCACAGATTTTCATTTAATTGATCAGATCTATAGAGAGCACATTGCTTTAAAACTCGATAATTGCGTGCTCAATGAAACTCTGCCTGCTATGAATACAACCGCTGAAAATATTGCGTACTGGATTTTTGAACAGTTTAGTAGTCATCTGCCAAAGGAAGATACACTGCTTAAAGTAACGCTCTATGAAAACGATAAACAGGGGATTTCCGTAACTAAATAATTCCAGCTTCACAAATCCGTGCAAGTGGACTATGATAGTGATAATCAAATAATAAATTCACCACCACTGGGGGTGTCCGCATCGGACTGAGACTGACCCTTATCACCTGATCTAGATTATACTAGCGTAGGGAAGTGGCATATTTTTATATGCACACCATTCCGTTAGTGGTGTGTTTTTTTGTTTGAAATTTATAACGGAGGCTTCAAAATGGCACAAAGAAATGGTTTAACACTCACTGATATTTTAATTACTGTCGTTATTGCACTGGTTTTCGCTGTTATTTATTCTCTATGGGATGGGATTTATACGATTCTCCAACCCTTTGGTCTGCATTTAAATGAACTGGTATACGGAATGTGGTTTATCGCTGCGATTGTCGCTTATTTAGTTATCAGGAAGCCTGGTGTTGCTCTGATTGCAGAATTTGCAGCAGCTTCGGGCGAAACGATTGTACTCCTTCAGTTTGATATTTCACTGATTATGTACGGCTTAATACAGGGACTGGTCTGCGAACTTATTTTTATGTTCTTTAAATATAAGAGTACGAGTCTGATGGTGGCAGCCTTGGCCGGCATCGCGGCAGCTTTATCTACTTTGCCGCTCGACTGGTATTATGGTTATCTCGGGATGCTCGAGACATGGAATCTTGTCCTGATGTTCAGTTTTCGGATACTCAGCGGCGCGCTTGTTGCCGGCTGGCTCGGCCATCTGCTCTACAAAGCACTTAAAGAAACCGGCGTATTAAAGTTTGTAGGACAAAGACACGATAATTCACATGAAGGATTATAATATGCCGGCAATTAATATACAGAACTTAAATTTAAAATTTCCAGAAGCACCGGTAAAATTATTTACCGATTTAAATATTGAAGTTGAAGCCGGCGAGAAAGTACTGCTGCTCGGACCGAGCGGTTCAGGTAAAAGCACGTTATTAAACGTCATGGGCGGGTTAATCCCGCGGGCAATCCATACACCCATGAAAACCGAATCAATCGAAATTCCTGATAATAACGCCTATGTGTTTCAGGATCCTGATTCCCAGTTTACGATGCCTACAGTAGCAGAAGAGCTTGCTTTTATTTTGGAAAATAGAAATATTCCGAAGGAAAATATGGAAACGGCAATGCTGGAAGCACTCAGTCAGACGGGACTTAATATACCACTTAACTTAAATATTAATAATTTATCAGGGGGAATGAAGCAGAAGCTTGCGATCGCTTCAGCCCTGCTGCAAGATCCGGATACTTTGTTTCTCGATGAACCAACGAGCATGCTTGATGACGAGTCTGCATCTTCTCTATGGGATGTCATTGAAAACATTTGGCACAACCGCACAGTTATTATAGTCGAACATCGTGTCGATTATATATGGGACAAAGTCGACCGGGTTATTCTGATGAATAATCAGGCTCAGATTACTCATGACGGTACTCCGGACGATGTTTTAAAAAATTATAAACACCTTTTGAATGAATATGGTGTTTGGCATCCGGATTCATGGCAGGAAGCTCCAGTGTTCAATCCGTTACCGCCAGCGGAAGAGGTACTGCTCGAAATAAAAAACCTCCATCTTGAACGGCAGGGGATGGAGATTTTGCATATCGATAACTTAACTGTTGCCGGAGGAGAATGGATTACGCTCGAAGGAAAAAACGGTACTGGAAAGTCCAGTCTGCTTCTTGCGATAATGAAATTGATTCCTTCTGCTGGCAATATTTACTACCGGAATAAGAAAGTTGCAAAAACAAAACAAATTGCCGGAGAAGTATATCCGGTATTTCAAAATCCGGAACTCCAGTTTATTACGCACAAAGTTTTTGATGAAGTTTTCATCAATATGGAATCCCGCTTTGAATATTCTGAAGCAGTGAGACAGACCGAAGTCATTTTGCAGCAGATGGGGCTTAGTAATACAGCACACCTGCATCCATTGGAAATTTCTACAGGACAGAAGCGCCGGCTAAGTGTAGCCACGTCTTTCGGCGGTGTGCCGAACATCCTGCTGCTCGATGAGCCGACATTCGGTCTCGATCAGAAACACGCCTTTCGAATGCTGGAAATATTTCAAGAACTGACTGAATCAGGGACTGCAATCATCATGATTACGCACGATGAAAATATTAAGACACGCTATCCGTCGAGACGCTTGATTATTGAAGACGGAATGCTTCATGAGAAGAGGATACACGATGCTTGACGCGGTGAAGAATTACAGCACTTTTATAGACAGGACAAATCCGCTGACAAAAATACTGCTGGCAGCAATACTTTTTGTTACTGTAATTTTCATTCATAATCCAAATGTTCTTTTCCATCTGACAATTATTATGCTCATCATGCTGCTCCTTTTAAGCGGAGTTAAAATAAAATACCTGACAATCTTGTTAATATTTATTTTAAGTTCAGGATTTATATCAAGCCTCTATATGATATTCTACGGTGAAGGGACACAGACGCTGTTTCGCTACGGCATTATTCATATTACTGAAGAAAGCTTTGTCAGAGGTATTCATATTTCAATGCGCGGCGCTATATTGTCGTTATTTGGCGCCCTAGTGATATTTACAACGAAAATAACAGATGTGTTTTACGCGCTCATGATTCAGCTGAAAATAAAACCTAAGTATGCTTATTCCTTTATGGCAGCTATCCGCATGGTTCCAATTATTGTTGCAGAATATTTCCAGCTGAGGCAGGCTAGAAAGGTCAGAAAAGCATTGATTCATAAAAAATACATTTCAGGATTTAGAGGATTGAAATCAACAATTGTGACCTTGCTCAGTCAAAGCATAAGAAGAGCTTACAGACTTGGGATTGCAATGGAATCCAAAGGATTCAGTGACGGTGTCCGCACATACTATCATAGAACATCATTCTCAAAATATGATTTGTATTTAATCGCGCTTATTGGAGCTGCTGTTTTCGCTGCTCTCGAGTTCGGTACTGTCATTTCTCCTTTCACAAGCACCGACGCAAGATAAAAAAGCATTGGGAGCTCCCAATGCTTTTTTGCTCTTCCAGTTATTATTCTGCCGGCGTTCCCGGTTCAATATCATAAGATTTTTGTACCGATTCGTGACGTTTCCCAAGATCTGCAGTTGTTGTTTTATTCCAGACAGATTTTTGTGTGTCCTGCAGCTGAGAAACCATTTTTTCAGGTATCACATTGCGATACTGATCTGTTTCACCGAGGATTACTTTGATTGCTGGCTCTGTTACTTCTTCAGGGTCAAATTGTTCACTAGGAAAAGCTGTTTTTCTGTAGTCAAATACTGTGTCATCTAAATCAATCTCCCAGTTTTTCCACGTTTCAAACTCACGGTCATTGAATCCTGTTAAATAAGGACCCGGATTAATCGTCGATACCTCCACATTAAATTCCTGCAGCTCCTTGCTCAAAGCCATCGCGAACGCTTCTACAGTATGTTTTGAGCCTGAGTACGGTCCGGACAGCGGGTTCGTTGTAATACCGGATACTGAGGATACGAAAACAATGCGACCTTGTTTATTTTCCACCATTTTACGGGCAAATCCTTTAGTTAATAATATCGGTCCAAAGACATTGGCTTCGAATTGATGACGCAAGTTTGCTTCAGGTATATCAACTAATGAGCCGCCTTCTTTGACAGCTGCATTATTGACCAGCACATCAATATCCCATGCCCAAGCTTTTTCACGGTCTTTAGGGTTTGTTACATCAAGTTTTTCGATCTTCATTTTAACACCGCGTTCGCGTGCTTCCTGTTCTAAAGCAGATACCTGTGACATCACTTCCACCGTTGCGATAACTGGATGATCTTTTTCCGCCAGTGCGAATGCAATATTTTTACCGAATCCTGTTCCTGCACCTGTAATAAGTACTGTCTGTGTCATTTAAAAGCCTCCTGTAAATTTGCTTCTTTAGAATCTATACCCTGTCATATTTCTCTCAATCGGACAAAGAGTTGAAAAGTCTGTTTTATAAACAAGATGCAGGGAATATATTATTTGATAATGAAATTTGGAGGGATAAGAATGGATTACACATTATTAGGAGATTCAGGTCTTAATATTTCTAAATATTCTCTTGGTACCATACCATTCAGCGGCACAAAGGGTTTTGAGGCAACAGGAGATATGAATCAGGAAACAGCGAACTATTTTGTCGATTATGCACTAGATAAAGGGATTAATCATTTTGACACAGCCAATCTTTACGCTAAAGGCGATGCCGAAAAAGTCCTTGGCAAAGCAATTCGCGATAAACGCCAGGATATGACAATCGCCAGTAAAACAGGCACCCCGATCCAAGGTGGTCCTAACGACGGCGGTGCAACACGCGCCAATATTGAAACGACTATTGATGAGACACTGAAACGTCTCGGTACAGATTACTTGGATTTATACTACATTCATATATGGGACGGCCGTGTTCCTGTTTCAGAAACTGTCCAGGTGATGAACGATTTGATTAAGAAAGGTAAAATCCGCTACTGGGGTGTATCCAATTACAGCGGCTGGTCACTTGCCAAAACACATACTTTTGCAGTGGAAAATAATATGATTCCGCCTGCAGCTCATCAAATCTATTACACACCCGAATCACGGGAGGCGGAGTACGAACTGCTTCCGGCAGGAACAGAGCTTGGGATAGGAAACACAATATGGTCTCCTTTAGGCGAAGGCATGCTGAACGGTAAAATTACGAGAAATCAAAAAGCACAGCCGGGAACACGCCAAGGCAACGGATGGGCAGAACCTTATCTTAAAGACAAGGAATTCTTTTATAATCTCGTTGAGATGCTGCAGGATGTTGCATCGAAACATAAGGTAACAGTACCGCAAGTTGTGCTTGCCTGGCTCCGTGACAGACCAAATGTAGATTCGGTCATTATTGCAGCACGTAATAAAGAACAATTGTATGAAGACGTCGCATCCTACACGTTGCAATTGACCGACGATGACGTTTCACAAATTACGGACTTCACTGCTTTAGAACCCGTTTATCCTCATTGGCACCGCGCAATGAATACGATGAATATGGCTTCAGAATCAGAGAAAGTTTATCTGGAAGCATATAATAAAACGATGAAGCAGAAAGATCAGGAAATCTAAGGAATCTCTGAAAATGTTTAATGTGAAACATAATATTTTCTTCCCTTTTACTTCTATATGCGTTGGTATCAAGATAGTAACGCATAGCATTATAAAATAACGCTATGCGTTACTCCTAAGTTTTTGGACATCAATTGCAGTTCAAAAGAAATTATGCAACAATTGAAACTTAGCAAACAACCTTTAGGAGATGATTCCAAATGAACATGCACAAGTTAGTGAAGGTGCTGGCATCAGCGGGAATTGCAGCTACTGTCGTTACAAGCACGCAGATTGCAGACAGCAATGACGGCATGAATACAGTCGAAGCAGCAGAATCTAAAAGTTCAAATTATAAATATGAAGGCGATACAGGATATGGAGATGGAAATTTCCTTCTCAATGATGCTCTTATCAAAACATTGGAAGAAGATGGCGATTTAGCATTCAATGGTCATACTATCGAGGCTTCAGAGGCTGATTATGAAAAGCGTGCCGATACAGAGTATGAAACTACAAAAGAACACGATCAGAAATTCACCTTATATGACGGAACAGCAACTAAAGTTGTTTTCCCGATTCAGGAAGAAATGCTATCAATTGATGAAATAACGGAAGCTTACGGAGACGATTACGAAATTGAAGAAAACAAAAAAGGAAAATTCGAAACATATGTATTTAAACTCGGCGATCAGAAAAAGGATACCGATAAAAATATAATAGCATTTAAAGTAGAGGACAGCTATGTAACACAAGTTACAATTGGTTACAGCAAATCTTACTAAAGATAAAAGGAAGACAAAATTATCTGTCTTCCTTTTTTAATTTTCTGCAATTTGCGCAGTACGCGGTTTTCTTGCTGTCATAATCAGCACACCGATTCCAAGCAGGACGAGTATCAGACCGAACCATGATGTACTGCTCATATATTCTCCGAGAAAGAAAACACCGAGTAAAGTAGCTGTTAGCGGTTCTCCGAGCGACAGTGTTACAGCTGTGGAAGAGGAGACATTAAACAAGCCGATTGCAAATAGATAATAGGCAAGGCCAGTTGCTACAACTCCCAGATGGAGGCCGGCTATGATTCCTTCCCGGCTGAAGATCCAAGACATATCGAAGACGAAAAGAAAAGGAGACAGCAGCAGTCCGCTCAAAGTAAATACGACAGCTACTGATGGCAGGGGTGACATCTTCTCTACCACGTCTTTATTAACGATTGTATAGCAGGCAAAAGAAAATCCCGCTCCAAGTGCTAACAGTATTCCAAACGGGTCTGCCTGCACCGATCCCTGATTTGAAAACAGCAAAATAACTCCTGCTATTGAAAGCGTAGTCGATACCCACCATACAGCTGCAGGTTTTTTTCTCAGAAACAGCATTTCTATAATTCCTGCCAGCATCGGTGCGCTGCCGATCGCAACAACTGTCCCGATTGCCACACCGGTAATGGCTACCGCAGAAAAGAATAAAGGCTGATAAATACCAATACATACGGATGCGATGAGTGTTGGTTTTAACGGCAGGCTTTTCAAATTTAGTTTACCTGCTGCCAGCACGACTATGAGTAAAAATAAACCGCCGATAAAAAGCCTGGTAGCACCAATCGCTACCGGGTGTGCAGAAGCCGGCGCCAGTGCCTGGACTGTTCCTGTTGTTCCCCAAAACACCGCAGCTAAAAGAATTAAAAGTGGAGCAATTTGCTGTTTCAAATAAAATCACCTCAGTATAAAGTATGTTACAAATATTTTATACAATTGTACGAGGTTTTACTTTACTGCCTGCAACATGTTATTTACCATTTCTTAAGCTCTCTGAATATATGCGGCGAGACCCCGGTATTTTTCACAAACCAGCGGGTAAATGAAGATATATTCTCAAAATCCATCTCTCCTGCTATTCTTGTAACCGACCAGTCTGTCACCGTCAGCATATATTCGGCTTCTTCCCGGCGAAGCTTATTTATATATTCTTTTACGCTTTTACCGGTTTGCTTTTTAAACCATTTTGAATAATATGACGGATGATAGTTTTCTATTTGAGCGAGGGTTTCAAGATTCAGCTGATGTCTAAAATTTTTATTAATATATTCAATTGAAGGAGGCGTTACTGTTCTAATTTTATTTGCAATATAGTTCGTTAAATTACCAAGTGCCGCAGGATTCTCGGCATTCTTTACTTCTTCCATCAGAAGATACTTTACAGCAGACCAGCTTTCATCCATATTTTCATACATATCCCTGGTATTACCCGGGAGCATACGCAAAGGAATATCCAGTACGAGAAATTCATTCTGATCAGCAGAATGGAATACATGATCTGTATATGGGGCAAGATAGAAACAATACTCCGGAGTCAGATTAATTTTGTGATTATCTGTTTTTAAATCCATAGATCCATGCAGCGGGAACAGAAATTGTCCATGTGTGTGATGGTGAGATGTGACCACTTCATTATAGATTCTTTTTTCGCATACAATAGCAGTACTCATCATTAAAACCTCCTTCAAAAAATATTATTCCTGCTTAAGAAAAATATAATTCTTTCAATCATCAAATCATATATCCAGTAAAAATACTATTTTTTTCTACTTTTTTGAAAAAATTAAAAGATCCTGGAGCAGAGGCTTCCAAGATCTCTTAATCTCACTTTGAATTAGCGAATTTGTATTGAACCGCCATCAGCCATTAATGTCTGACCGGTCATATAGTTAGAATCTTCCGATGCCAGGAAGACTGCAATTGGACCTATATCTTTTTCGGGGTCTCCCCATCTCTTCATCGGTACCTTTGAAACAATCGCTTCGAATGTTTCAGGGTGTTCTTTCGACCACGCCTCAACGCCTGGTGTCATTGCGATAGGGCTGATGATATTCACATTAATACCATATTCTCCCCATTCGTTTGCTGCAACTTTCGAGATTGCGCGAATAGCTTCTTTTGCAGCGGCATATGCTGTTTGTGTTTTCTGGCCTTCCAGTCCTGCACCTGAAGCAAAGTTTATTACGCTTCCTTTTGACTCTTTAAGGTACGGAAAAGCACTCTGCATCAGGTAGAAGGTCGGATAAAATCCAGTGTTAAATGAAAAGTCCATATCTTCCTGTGTCGTATCTTCAAAATTCACCTGTCTTGACGCGTGTGCATTGTTTACAAGCACCTCAAGTTTACCGTATTTTTCCACAACAGTATCGACAATTTCATGCAGCCTTTCACGTTCTGTTAAATCTGCTTTGATAAATATTGAATCCGGTGATACTTCCTGCAGTTCTGCTGCCACCGCGTTACCTTCTTCTTCATTTAAGTCGACAATGGCAACTTTGGCGCCTTCTTTTGCCATTGCTCTTGCCATGCCGCTCCCTATACCGCCGGCACCGCCTGTAATAATGACTGCTTTGTCTTTTAATTTCATACTTTTTCCTCCAAATCGTTAAAATTAAATTACATTGCTGTTAAGCCGCCGTCAATGATGAATTCCGACCCTGTAGAGTAGCTCGACTCACTTGATGCAAGGAACAGCACCATATTTGTTACTTCTTCCGACTGAGCCATGCGGCGCATCGGAATTTGTTTTGCAAATTCTTTAATCTGTTCTACTGCATCACCTTCAGTAACCATTGGTGTTTCAATCACACCGGGATGTACTGAGTTCACTCTGATACCAAGGTGTCCAACTTGCAATGCCGCAGCTTTTGTCATCCCTCTGACAGCAAATTTAGAGTCTGTATAGCCGACTGCCCCCCCGACAATACCGTTCATTGATGAAATATTCACGATTGAACCGCCTTCAGCTTTTTGCATTGAAGGCAGTACCGCTTTAATTCCAAGAAATACAGATACTTGATTAATATCGATAATTTTTTTATAGTCTTCAACTGACATATCAAAAATACTCTTGCTCATACTGATTCCCGCATTATTCACCAGTACGTTAACCGGTCCAAAAGCCGCTTCTGCTTTTTCAATAACTTCCTGCCATCCCGCTTCATCAGTCACATCGTGTTTTACAAATAAGGTATTATCACCAAGTTCCGAAGCCAATTTTTCTCCGACCTCTTCGTTTATATCAGTAAATACGACTTTAGCGCCTTCTTCAACGAAACGGCGTACGTGTGATTCCCCCATACCTCTGGCTCCGCCTGTAATAATTGCAACCTTGCCTGATAATCTTTCCATATTGATTACCTCCATATATTGATAGTCTGACTCTCAATATTATTATAACGCTAATTTATCTGATAGGCTAATATTTAGACATGTATTATAATTATTAAATGAAAGGGGAAAATCCTATGTCAAAACAGCTGGAAAACAAAGAACGCCGTACACAGGCAATCATCGATGCTGCCGAAAAACTGCTGATTGAAAGCACCTGGGACAGCGTACAGATGCAGGATATTGCAAATGAGGCGGGAGTCGGCGTCGCAACACTTTTCCGATACTTCCCGAAAAAGCAGATGCTTATCATTGCAGTTGCCAGTCAGCTATTAACAGAAGAACTTGATTTCTATCGCAGCATCAACCTTCTGAATGCAACAGGCATTGAGAAAGTCGAGTCAATTTTCACCAGAGTCAACAGACTGGGAAATCCGGAAGCACTGAAAAAATCAAAGTTTATTGATATATTTGAATCAAATATTGGCGAGCTTGATAACTTTGGAATAGAAGCTGAAGAATACTTTAAGATTCGCAATAATATCTCCAATATTGTCAGCCGGATAGTAAACGATGGCCAAGCTGATAAAACACTGCCTTCAGGTGCAGGTGTCACAGATGAAATTATGACGATGATTAATAACTACAGTCTTTTCGCCCGAAAGCTTGCACTGATGAAGGATATTATGACATTGGAAAAGCACCCCGGAATCGAAACTCAGTTAAAAATCATGCATGGTATGTATATGGAACGTCTCAAAAATTCTTAAAAGTATATTAATTTTAATAAAGGTAGTAAGAAGAGCTGGCGGTGAAATTGCTATGAGATTAAATAGGAAAAGATTTACAATATTATTCAATATTTCTATAATAATAGTTTTTATACTTCTTATCTTTTTTGCCCCCTCAACTTTCCTTCAGGATTTCACATCTGAACAACAAAGAACTGTAGGGCTTCTTGTACTTGCTATTTATTTATGGACTATTTCTCCTCTGCCGTCAGGAGCCTCAAGCATACTCCTCCTTGCAATGATGATGATTCTCGGACTAGCCAATTCAGTCGAAGAGGCGATGAGCGGTTTTCTATCATCCGCGCTTTATTTCATTTTATTTTTAACTATATTGAGCAGAGTTCTCGTGAAGACCGGCGTCGATAAAGTCGTCGCCTCACAACTTCTCAGATTGAATAAAAAAGGGCCTAAAACGGTAGCTGTTGCGCTGCCAGTTCTGATTGCTATACTTCCTGTGCTTATGCCTTCCGCATTTGCACGGCTTAAAATGCTGCTGCCATTCGTAGACAGATTAAATGATTCATTTGGATTTTCAAATCATAGTGTTTTCAAAAAGTATGCATTATATGTTGTAGGGCTAATGAATCAGAACGGAACAATGATCGTTTATACCGGTGGAGGTTTCCCAGTTTTAGCAGCCCAGCTTTTAAATGACTATGGCGTTGCTAATTTGAACTGGTTGGAATGGTTTCTTATTATTGCACCACCTTTATGGTTGGCATTACTTATTGTAAATATATTTGCATGGAACTACTTTAAATATTCCTATCTGTCCGAAATACCAAACGGTCATATTCAAAAAAGAATTCAGTCTAAAAAATACTTCGAGACATCTCGGGAGAGAAGAAGATTCTGGTTTGTAATAATGACTTTTTTTATAATGATTATAGTATGGGCCCTGACAGATAATAATGTCGTTCCAACTTTGTTGCCGCCGATGGTACTACTTGTTATTTACTCAATTCCGAAAATCGGCTTGCTGAACAATACAGATATAAGAGCTTTTGACTGGGAAAACTTCCTGCTTCTCGTTGCCTCTTTTTCCATCGGTATTTTACTCGACCAGAATGGAACAGCTGTAATAATAGCAGAACACATGATGCAGTTTATTCCGGAAAATTCCGGATTGATCTTTAAAACTGTACTTATTGCTCTGATTACATTTGTATTCAGAATGATATTCATTGTTCCTTCATCTGCAATAATAGTAATCTTTCCTATAGTAGTTTCTTATGCAGACATCACAAACATACCTGCATTAAGTCTTGCATTTCTTGTGATTTTAATTGTCGGTGGTACAAATATTCTACCTATACATTCACCCACATCATATTTCGCTTTTCAATCAGGAGTTCTCAGTAAAAAAGATCATTATATAATTGCAGTATTTTCAACGGGTATATTCATTATCACTGCAATAATTGCTGCGTCAACCTATTGGATATTATGGTTGTAAAAATAATAATTTGAAAATTTTGTTTCTTAGTTCAGAAGCAGCATAAATGCCTTTTCTATTCTGTTATAATAAGTAGTAGTTTACTTGAGAAAGAATGATATATAAATATGAAGCGATTTTTAGAAGTAAGTCTTGAAACTAAAATTAATGGAATACTGATTGGTGTTATAAGCCTAATCGTCATTTCATTGTCAGCATTTTACCTTTATCACTCAAGCAATGAATATTACGATAATGCAAAAAGACTGACTCTCCAATCTGCAAAAACTATTTCTTTTTTACCATCAATAACTGACAGTGCTGATTTAAAAGATAATGAAAAAATCCAAACGCTGACCAATCAGTATATTTTTGAGAATGATATTGATTTCGTTATAGTAAAAAATAAAGAAGGGACCATTCTGTCTCATCCAAACCCGTCAATGATTGGAGAACACGAACCATATCAGGAAGATATGCGTGCGAATATTTTCGGTGCTTACTATACAACAGTAAGTGATAAGTATATAGAGTCTTCTGTTATAGCAATAGCTCCTGTGTATACTGGAAGTGAAGTAAGACAATTGAGCGGCGTAGTTAAGGTAGGTTATTTTGAAAGTGAAATTACTGAAAAAGTGCTGAATAAGCTGTATCAGCTTTCGTTTATTATTATCTTTTTTATTATTCTGAGTTTTTTTATCAGCAAATGGTTTGGGAAATACATAAAATCAGAGACACTCGGTTACGAACCAAAAGAAATTACTATGATTCTTAAAAACCGGGAAAATATTTTCTCAGCTCTGGATGAAGGTATCATTGCGGCTGATTTAACTGGAAAAATCATTTATATTAATGATGCAGCCCGTAGATACCTAGGAAACTCTAGGGATACTCATATGAATAATAACATTTATGATTATTTTCAAAATGATCTAGAGCAATATATAGATAAAAATGACAGCAACCATGGCACTAGATATTTTGAAACTTATTTAAATGATAAAGAAATTGTCGTTATTGTTAATAACCTCTATGAAAAAGAAGAACTTTCCGGTCACGTCATTATATTAAGGGATATGACAGAGATGTCAGAGCTTTCCAACAAACTGACCATCGTAGAATCACTCTTTGACGATTTACGGGCACAAAGTCATGAATATAAAAACAGACTTCATCTTATTTCAGGATTGCTGGAAATGCAAAAATACCATGGTATAAGGGATGTACTTGATGATGAAATAGATAATTTGGATTTATATGAAAAAAATCTGGTTGGTATCGAAGAAGACCGAATAAAAGCTTTACTGATTGCAAAGATGAATAGAGCCACTGAAAAACAGGTTAATTTCAAAATCGATAATCAGAGTCAGATGATTCCCATTTCTAATAAACAAAAAATTAATGCCCTGATTACTATTATCAGTAATCTCATTGATAATTCCATTGAAGCAGTACTCAATCAGGGTGAGCCTGAAATCAATTTCTATATTGGTTATTTTGACGGGTGGATGGAAATTGTGGTTCAAGATAACGGTTGCGGTATAAATAATGAAGAGAACATTTTTAAAAAGGGATATTCGACTAAGAATGGCGGTATTAACAGAGGTTACGGACTTTATAATGTTACTGCAAATGTTGAGTTTCTCGAAGGATATATAGATGTTAACTCCAGAAATGGTCAAACTGTATTTACAGTTGAAATCCCTATAATCGAGGAAGGAGAACATAGTAATGAAAATTCTTATAGTTGAAGATGATTTTAGAATAGCAGAAATGTACAAGGAGTACTTGTTAAAAAATGCACCTGAAGATGAGATACACACTGCTCTGAATGCAGCTGAGAGTTTAAAAACACTTAGAAGCCATGATATTAACCTCATGCTTGTAGATATCTACCTCCCCGATATGCATGGAGATAAATTGATAGAGAATGTTTTAAAAGAATATCCTTATATGAACTTTATAGTTATAACAGCAAGTCAAGAAAGCAGAAAAGTGAAAAATGCGATGCAGCTTGGTGCATTATACTATCTAGTCAAACCTGTAAAACTGGATAAATTAAGTGAGACTGTCAATGACTATAAAAAGAAAAATATGACTCTTTCAAAATCAATTGAACTGGAACAAGAGGACATAGATGTATATTTCGGACGCGCAAACACATCTGCATTAAATAATCTTCCAAAAGGCATCGATCCATTGACACTTAAAAAAATTGAAGAAACTTTCTCAAACCACTATGAATGGACTTCTTCGCAGCTTGGTGAATACCTCGGTACATCGAGAACAACAGTCCGAAGATATCTCGAATATATGAGAGAGTCGGGAAAACTGACTGTTTCTCAGAACTTTGGTGATAAGGGACGACCTGAAAAAAAGTATAAAAAGAACTTTTCGTGAACTTTATGTTTTTTAATAACATAAAGTTCTTTATATTTTTAAATTTGGTAGCGTTTACATTTAAGGGTTATATATTTAACATGGGTACCAGTAATGAAAAAAGAATTTTCAAACTATTGAGAGGGGATGCTTTTATGAAAGGTCACATGAAGTTTTTTTCAGGAGTCATGCTGTCCGCTGCATTAGTGCTCGGAGGATGCAGCAGCGGTGACAGTTCAGCAGATTCAGACGCAGCTTATCCTACTAAAAATCTCGAAATTGTTGCACCTGCAACACCAGGAGGCGGTTGGGATACTACAGCACGTGCTATGCAAAATGTTCTCGATTCAGAAGGACTTGTTGAATCCAATATGAACGTTGTTAACAAACCGGGAGGTGGCGGTGAAGTTGGCTGGCAATATCTTAAAGGTAAGGATGGCCATACAATTTCAATTAATTCAAGCCTTGTAATCGCTAACAATCTTTTAGGTCAAAGTGAACTTACATATGAAGACTTCACACCCTTAGCAGTTCTTGCAACAGAGTGGATGACGGTTGCAGTTCCTGGCGATTCTGAAATCGAAGATGGAATCTCAATGCTCGATAAACTGAAAGAAGATCCTAAATCGCTGAAAATCGGTGTAGGTCCAGCTCTTGGAAACAATGACCATCTTTCATTTGTACGTGTTGCGGAAGATTACGGCATAGACGTTTCACAGCTTGATTATATGATCTATGAAAGTGGCGGAGACATTCTGACTGCTTTGATGGGTGGACATATTGACGTTGCTACACTTTCAATTTCAGAATCACTTGATCAGCATCTGGACGGCAGTATCAATATTATTGCTACAACTGCTGACGCACCAATTCCGGAAGATGAAAGCATTCAATCATGGCAGGATCAGGGCATTGACTTTACTTTCCCTCACTGGAGAGGAATTATGGGACCTCCTGATATGACAGAAGAAGAAATAGCTTATTGGGATGAAACATTCGGTGAGATGGTCAAAACCGAAGGTTGGCAACAGGTTCTGGAAAATAATAGCTGGGAAGACTACTATATGGACAGCGAAGAAACAAGTGCTTTCCTTGAAGAACAGAGCGCAATGTACGAAGATCTTATGAAAAAAGCAGGATTAACTGAGTAATATATTAAAATACGGAAAAGTGGGTGGAGATCATTAGATTCATAGTACCTTCAATCATATTATTAATTTCCGTAATCTATCTGATATTAACATTTAACTTACCTGAATCAAGAGTTGGAAATCCTACAGCAGCTATGAACTATCCGCTGCTGATAGGGTTTTCACTTTTAGGATTATCAATTCTTTATATATTGTCAGAAGTCAAAGACAAGAAGAAAGTATTCACAGCATATAAGATATTTGCTGATAAAGAACTGACCATTAAAGTAGTTATTGTGTTGGTACTCTGTTTAGGTTACACATTATTATTTGAACGCATTGGCTTTTTGTTTTCAACAATTTTATTTTTAGGTGCATTACTATTTTTAATAAACGGAAGACGCAAATGGATAATGAATATTACTGTGGCAGTTTTATTTTCATTTATTTCATGGTACACGTTCGCAGAACTGTTAAGCGTCAGTTTACCATAGAGGAGGCTTATCGATGGGTGTAGATTGGAATAGTTTTTTAGAAGGTTTAACAACAGCTATGAGTCTTCAAAATTTAATCTTCATTATTCTCGGCGGACTTCTTGGCACGATTGTCGGTATGCTTCCAGGACTTGGCCCTGCCACAGCAATAGCAGTTCTTATACCTATTACTTTTGGAATGGATTCTACTAGTGCACTGGTGCTTCTCGGGGCAATTTACTACGGAGCAATGTATGGCGGTTCCAGAAGTTCAATATTAATCAATACACCGGGTGATGGATCAGCAATTGCAGCAACATTTGACGGCTACCCGATGACAAGAAAAGGACAAGCGGGACAAGCTTTAACATTAGCCACACTCGCTTCTTTAATTGGAGGTACAGTAGCAATTGTAGGGTTTGTATTTCTTGCTCAACCATTAGCGAACTTTGCATTGCAATTTGGACCAGCAGAGTATTTCTTCCTGCTGTTATTTACACTTTCAGCTGTGGTTTCTCTTGCAAAAGGAAATATGATTAAAGGCTTTGTTTCAATGGCTCTTGGTCTTCTTATAACAACGATTGGTGTCGATTCGCAGTCAGGCGTATATCGTTATACATTTGATATTCCACACCTGAGTGAAGGAATCGATTTCCTGGTCGTTATTATCGGTATTTATGCTGTAGGAGAAGTACTTTATAATATCTTACTGCTTAATGATGACAGCCAGAGAATTAAAGAAAGTGTCGGTAAAACTTGGATTACCAAAGAGCAATGGAAACGTTCATTCTGGCCGATGATTCGTCAGTCTCCAGTCGGCTTTTTAATCGGCATCCTTCCAGGTGCCGGCGGTTCTATCGCATCTATGATCAGTTATTCAACTGAACAGCAACTATCTAAAAAAAGTGATGAATTCGGTAAAGGAGCTCCCGAAGGAGTTGCTGCACCGGAATCTTCAAATAACGCAGCAGCAATCGGTGCATTTATACCCATGCTTACTATGGGAATCCCGGGTTCAGGTACGACTGCAGTAATTCTTGGTGCCCTTATTATGCTTGGACTGCAGCCTGGACCAATGCTGTTTCAGAATCAGCCGGATGTAGTATGGACATTCATTAACAGCTTAGCTATCGGTAATATCGCACTTGTTATAATGAATATCCTTCTAATTGGAGTATTAATTAGGATTTTAAAAACACCGCCTAAAGTACTCTATCCAGTTATCTTAGTGTTGGCATTTATCGGAACATACACACTCGGGTATAGTATTGTCGATTTTGCTATACTGATGATTTTTGGAGTAATCGGTCTGTTTATGAAGATTCTTAACATTCCTACTGCGCCGCTTATTCTTGCAGTTATAATCGGTCATCAGCTGGAACAGAACTTCAGAATGGCAAGTGTCAGTTACGATAATATCTTTGCAATGATGACTGCATCACCAATAGCAATTTTATTTGCAGTATTAACTGTTTCGTCTGTGTTCCTTCCTATGTTACTCGGCCGTCTTTCAAGAGTGAAAGTTGATAATAAAGGATGATGAAGAATGACATGGATTTTAGAAGAAGCTAAAAGTCAGCAGCAGCTGGCGGATGATTTTATAGAACATGTGAAAAAAGATAATGCATTACCACTGGTAGGAGCTCATGATGGCATGAGCTCCCTTTTAGCAAAAAAAAATGGATTTAACCACCTGTACCTTTCAGGAGGTGCGCTGTCAGCAAGTATGGGAATCCCCGATATTGGACTTTTAACGTTGGACGATGTTGTTCGTCGTGTTCGTGAAATTATAAGAGCGTCAAACCTTCCATTGCTAGTTGATATTGATAATGGATTCGGAGAACCATTGAATGTTGCTAGGACCTGCCTTGAAATGGTTGAAGCGAGAGTAGCAGCCATTCAAATAGAAGATCAGCAAATTCCTAAAAAATGCGGCCATTTAAATGGAAAGAAATTAATTAAAAAGTCTGACATGGTTAAAAAAATACAAATGATTAAAAAGATTACTCCAACTTTGAAAATTGTTGCGCGATCTGATGCATATGCAGTGGAAGGTTTATCAGGAATGATTGAACGCTTACATGCCTATGCAGAAGCGGGTGCAGACATTATATTTCCTGAAGCAATGAGTTCTGAAGATGATTTCCGTTTTGTTCGCAAAGAATTTGAAATTCCTGTACTTGCAAATATGACTGAATTCGGAAAAACAGAATATATTGATCTTGCTACCTTTTCTGACATAGGAATTAATCTGGTCATATTCCCGGTAACGTCACTTAGAGCTGCCGCTTATAATATCGAAGAAACGTACAAAGTAATAAAAGAAAAAGGTACCCAGAAATCTGTACTAGATAAACTCCAGACCCGTAAGGAATTATATAGCATTATTAAGTTGCACGAATACGAGGAGATGGATTCAAAAATTGCAAGTACAGTTCTGCCAGATGAGCAAACATAAGAATAACTTATAATCTAGTTAATTAGTTTCTGATTAAAATCTCCATTTTTAATGTAATTGTACTGTTTCATCATTTTTATTCTATAGAAATTTTTTTGTATTATTGAGCACTTAATTTATAATTTACGTCTTAAAACCGAGTCAAAATCGTTATGTTTTTTGCTTTAAAAATGTATACTCGAGTTAAAAAGGCGGGATAATCAATGAACAGTATTTATGATATAGAAGTGGAAAATAAAGACCACAGCACTTATAAGCTTGAGAAGTACAAAGATTATGTAATAGTCATCGTTAATACGGCAACAAAATGCGGTTTAAGCGGACAGTTTGACGGACTTGAAAAGCTGTATCAGCAATATAAAGATCAGAACTTTATTATTCTCGGTTTCCCATGCAACCAGTTTGCCAATCAGGAACCAGGGAGCGGGGAAGAGGCTGCTGAAGCTTGTAAAATCAATTACGGTGTTACTTTCCCTATTCATGAAAAAATTAATGTTAATGGCGAAAATGAACATCCTCTGTACACTCATTTAAAAGAACAGCAAGGCGGCTTGCTCGGCAGTAAAATTAAATGGAACTTCACTAAATTTGTGATAGACAGGGATGGTGAAGTCGTAAAAAGATTTGGTCCTAAGGACGAACCAGAAAAGATGAACAGCCTTATACGGGAACTTCTGTAATAATATAATGCCCCTCCGGAATAATTCCGGAGGGGCATTTTTTATTTACTATTTTCTGTTGTTATGATCTTTCATTTTATCGATTAATCTTTGCATCTCGTCGATGTAGCTGCGTTTTTGTTCTTCTTCATCGACTTCATCAACGCTCATCTGTTCCGCCTGTTCTTCCTGGCGTTTGTTTTCATCAATTTCTTTTTGCGTAATTACTTCACCTTCCGGTGTCATGTACTTCTTATGCATGTTGCGCGTTTCTTTATCGATATAGCTGTAGAATATCGGAATAACGAACAGCGTAAAGAAAGTACTGCTGACGAGGCCGCCGATAACGACTGTACCCATAGGGGCAATCATCTCTCCGCCTTCGCCGAGACCGATTGCCAGCGGCAGCATCCCGAGCGCTGTCGTAAGTGCTGTAATAACAATTGGACGGAAACGGTGCTGGACACTGATTTCAAGAGCTTCGATTGTCGGTATTCCTTTTTCTTTTTGCTGGTTCGTATAGTCAACAAGCAGTATGGAGTTGTTGACCACTATACCGAGAAGCATAATGATACCGACGAATGATATTACACTTAAAGGATTGTCGGTAATGACCAGCGCAGCCATAACACCGACAATGCTGAGCGGCATTGCCATAATAACGATAAATGGATGTCTGAATGATTCAAATTGTGCAACCATTACAAGGTAGATAAATACTACGCCTAAGCCGATTGCGAGTGCCAGCTGAGGAATCGCATCACCAAGCATTTCAAGGTCTCCTCCGACCGAATAGTGAGTATCTTCACTGAAGTCTGCTCCCTCAATTATGTCTTCAACATGTGTACCTGCTTGATTAAGAGACATATTCGAAGAGTAAGTAACCGTTAATTCACTTGTTTCTTCCTGGCTGTCCCGTGTAATTAGCGGCAGCATTTCAGCTTCTTCAAGTTCAGCAACTTCACTGATTGCAATATAATCTCCTTCTGCATTTGGAATCTCGATAGATTCAAAGTTTGAAACACTGTCGAGATACTCATCCGGATATTTTACATTGATTGAGAGATAGTCATTGTTTGCTTCAACAGTAGACGCTTCTACTCCATTTGAAGCTTGATATAATGCCTGACCGATTTGTGCAGGCTGCAGACCATTTTCACGTGCTGCATCTCTGTCAACTCTGATCTGCATTTCTTCGACCATATCTTCACGGCTTGAAGCGACATTTTCAATCTCATCGTCTGCTTCCAGTTCGTCAATAATAATCGATTCGGATTCTTTAAGACGACTAGCGTTATCATCAGAAATTCTCAGCATCAGCGTGTTCGGCTCCGAACTCATCCCCGACTGGGACATTGGAATCACATTGATTTCCGCCGACTCATCAAGTGCTGCAATGTCATCTTCAACGTTGCTTATAAATTCATTTGTTGTAACACTGCGGTCATCCTGATCCACTAGAGTAGCTGTAATACTCGCTTTGTTTGTTTCTTCCGACATGGACATCATCGGCTGAAGTGAACCGACGCTGCTTAAGTACATTTCTATTTCAGAATAATCTTCAAGCTGCTGCTCAATACTTTGAACTGTTTCAAAAGTATCGTCATAAATCGTGCCCTGTTCTTTTTCTATTTCAATTGTAATGGCACCTTCATCGCTTTCAGGCATTAAAGTCATACCCTGATTGATTATACCTATAATACCTGCTGCCATAAGTAATAAAGTGATAATTATTACCAGAAAGCGGTGCTGCAAAGTCCAGCGGGTAAATCTTTTGAGTGCCTTCATGTAAGGTCTTTCACTGCGTGCTTTTTCAATATTTTCTTCCGGCGCTTCTAAAATCCGGCTCGAAATCATCGGTACCACAGTTAAAGCGACAAACAATGAAGCAAATAAACTGAATACCACTGTAATTGCGAGCGGTGTAAACAGCTGCCCGACTAAGCCGCTGACAAAGACGACCGGTGAGAATACAGCTGCAGTCGTCAGTGTTGAAGCAATAATCGCCGATGCCACTTCTTTAGTGCCGTCGCTTGCTGCTTTTTTGGAATCTTTCCCCATGGACAAGTGGCGGTATATATTTTCTATTACAACGACCGAATTATCAACCAGCATCCCGATACCGAGCGCAAGACCACCGAGTGTCATTAAGTTAATGCTGATATTTGTAAAGAATAACAAAGCAAATGTAGTAATTACCGAAAACGGTATCGACAGACCGATAATTAATGGCGCTTTAAGATTTCGAAGGAAAGCAAACAGTATAATCATTGCCAGTATCGCACCGCTGATCAGCGATGTATATACGCTGTTTATCGCAAGATCGATATATTCACCTTCATCATATAATGTCTCGACTGTTAAGTTGCTGAATTCTTCTTCATCCAGCTTTTCATCGAGTACGTTATTGAACTCGGTGTTTACGGTTGATGCATTAGCATCGGAAGCCAGCATAACATCGATAGAGAGTGCATTATCCTGGTTCAGTCTCGTAATTGAATTGCTGTCCTGTTCTTCAATTGATACATCAGCAATATCATCGAGTGTCAAGGTTTCGCCGTCAGGCAGATCTGCAATCACCAATTCGCGCAGTGTTTCAACACCGTCGATATTGCTTACTGTACGTGTAGAAATCGCTGTGCGGCTATCTGTATCAACTATAGTTGCGTTTGGAATTGATATATTATTGGCTTCAATCAAGTCCGCAACATCATTCTGGCTCATATTGATTTCCGATAAAGCATCGACATCAAGATTAACTTGAATTTCTTCGGTTACCGAACCATTTTGTGAAATCGAAGCGACACCTTCTATATTTTCAAGTTCAGTGATTAAATCATCAACTTGACCTTGATATTCTGCGACGTTTTCACCGCTTGATGTGACAGCCATCTGAATACTCGGCATCATCGAAATATCAAATTTAAGGAAAGATGGGTCTCCTGCCTGATCAGGCAGCTGAACACTGTCGAGCGCTCTTGTAATATCACTTTCTACTTCATCAATTGTCATATCATAACCGAATTCTAAAATAACAACTGAAGAACTTTCTTGTGACTGGGAAGATATGTTTGTCAATCCGTTAATGGATGACAATTCCGACTCTATCGGCTTGGTTACATCTTCCATAACCTCCTCAGGACCGGCGCCCTGATAAGTAGTAGCCACTGCCGCAATAGGCGGTTCGATATTCGGCATAAGCTGGAGCGGAAGTCTTGTTAAAGAGACAATTCCAAGCAGCATAAGTATAATCATAACGACGATTGTAAATTTAGGACGTCTTATGGAAAAATCCGATAATTTCAAATTAAGTACTCTCCTTGTATATATTATTTATTTGTGAAAGCCGACAACGTGTTGTATAATCCCTTATAATCATAATAAAGCAGTTGAATACTATCAATAAACAATAACCATGAATGTGTTGAAAATAGGAAAGAAGTGTCTAAAATGAGTCAGAAAGAAATTACTAAAAATAATCTCATCGAAGCATTTTGGGATATTTATAAAGAAAAGCCGCTGTCAAAAATTACAGTGAAGGAAATTACGGATAAAGCAGGTTACAACCGCGGAACATTTTATACATACTTTAAAGATATAAATGAAATACAGCAGCTGCTGAAGGAAAACCTGATACCTACTAAAGATATGATTCTCGGGCCGCTCATGATGCTCGATAAAAACAGCGGTAATATATTTGAAACGCTGGACCGGACAAACGATTATGTTAAAGAACACAGCGAAAAAATCGCTGTGTTAATCGGGCCGGAAGGAGATCCGAGTTTCGTTCATGAATTTAAAATGAGAATCCGTATGATAATTATGGACTACGTATATGAACTTAAAGTAAAAGAACCTGAGAAAATCGAGTATATTATTGAATACCAGCTGTCCGCCTTAATCGGCATGTTTCAGCTGTGGCTTGAAAAAAATGAAAGCATGGATGAAAACGTACTCGCTGATTTTGTAGAAGAAGTTTCTAATCAGGGTGTCACAACAATTATGACTTCTATGCTGAATAATAAGAACTAAAAAATTTCTAGTTTTATACTCATTATCGCCGCCGGATCAATCCTGTTTCTTTCTTCTCCACAGCTCAAAAGTGTGTTCATATAAATTCTTCTCATCTACAATGCCTTTTTCTGTTTTAACCAGTTCAAATTTTTTATAGTCAAAATCTTCATCGAAATAAGTGTCACCTTCAAAAGCACTGTGAATAACTGTACGGTATAATTCGTCAACTTCATTTTCAAACATTTTGAAGAGCACAGCCCCGCCGATAATATAAAGATCTTTGTCACCGGTCCTCTCCAGTTCGAGTATTTCTTCTTTAGAATGCACGACTATCGCTCCCGGAGCTTCGTAGTCCCGCTGAGTTGTCAGCACGATATTCTGGCGGCCGGGAAGCGGTCTATTCGGAATAGATTCATAAGTTTTACGACCGGTCACCATATCACCGCGCATCGTTATCTTTTTAAAAAAAGCAACGTCGGCCGGCAGACGCCAGGGTAATGTATCTCCTTTGCCAATCAGCCTGTTTTCATCTTCAGCCCAAACAAAAGCAAGCATATCCATCTCTCCTTCGAAACTAAAATATTTACTATCATTGGCATACCCTAATTGCTTGTGATTCACTCATTCTTTAAGAAAACCTTAAGGACAATACCTGTAACGCTATGCATTACAAAATGACGCTAGACATTATTTTATATAATCCGCTAGCAAATCTCTGTAGAATGAATCTTTACCGATAACAATAACACGGTCGCACACATCTTTAATTTCATTCATATCATGAGAAGTATATATTATTAATGTCTCTTTGTTTACCGCCAGATTTTTTAAGAACTGTCCAATTTCTATTCTGGATTTCAAATCTATACCTGCTGTCGGTTCGTCCAGCAGCAGAAATTCAGGTTCATTTATTAAGCTGATTGCGAGATTCAATTTCCGTTTCATTCCGCCGGATAATTTATTGACTTTAGTGCCATCTCTGCCGAGCTGTATATTATCAAGCAAATCTTTCAATTCAGATACAGACTTTTTAACCGGTGACAATCTGGCAAAGAATTTCATATTTTCAAGGACGGTTAAATCCTCCCATACTGCGATATCCTGGGGAACGTATCCGATAGTCCTACGGTGTTCTTTAAAATGTTTTTTGTATGTTTTACCGTTTAAACAGAGTTCTCCTTTATCAGGTTTTGATAAACTGGCCAAAATCTTCAGCAATGTTGATTTTCCTGCACCATTTTCACCGACAAGACCGACTATTTCTCCCCGTTCAGCAGTCATGCTGAAATTATCCAGTACATGACGTTTGCCGTAGCGCTTACTAATTGATTTAACTTCCAGCATTGTTACCCCTCCAGACCCAGATGAGCGTTAAAATTATAAGTAAAATGACCCATGGAATATTAAGCTGATTCTCTATCAGCATCTCCACCGGGTGCAGCTTCGTTATGACAGGCTTTCCTGTTACCGACACTATAATCGGCATAGCGAGTTGCAGAGCAAGCAGCAAAAACGTCAATGCAACTGCTGACTGATACAGTTTCATTGGTGATTTCATTAAAGAAGCAAGCAGAAATGCAGCTCCGTTTATAATAAATCTATATAAAACGAGTGACAGCAAATCAATATCCGCCGCCAGCATTTCATTTATCAACATGTAAGTAATAAGGTCTATTATCAGCATTACTGCGGTCATGATGATAAATGTCAGTATCATAAACTGCTTATAAGAATGCTTCATAAAATTAAATCTGATTCTGGCACTGCTGACAGTTTCACGTGTAACAAAGTCGAATGTAAAAATAGTTACTGCGAGAGCGATATAAGCCCATACCATCCATGGATTTAAATTCGTCGTCTGTTCATTATTCTCTGTCTCTCCAAAGAAATAAAACGACTGTTCTACGAGATTCGTTTCATTTTCAATACGCTGACGTTCAGAAGCGATATCTTCAGCGCTCACTGCAGTTTCAAACAGCATGTTATTCTGAAGTTCCAGCACATAATTAACAGCCGCATATTCTCCCATTCTTTCCTGAATAATGGCAGCAGCAAGTTCTTTGGCTGGTTCGTAAGAAATCGAGCGATCTGTATAATAGGTTTCAATTAAGTTTCTGCGCTGTCCTGCTTGTATTCTTTCATCAAAATCTTCCGGCAAAATAAATACACTGTCAAAGCTGTACTGTTCAAGCTGTCTTATAGCTGCAGCACTGTTCTCTGCATCAAATACTTCGACGTTCATAAATTTACTGCTGGCGAGTTCTTCTGTAAAGGTTTCCACTTCAGCACTCTGCTCATTCACAACGACTGCTGCAGGCACTCTAAAATCATCGCTTGTACTGTTATAGGCTGCTGTAACAATGATGGTTGCCACTAAAGGGAAGATGAGCCACAATAGTATTTTCGGCAGCTGCCGTTTTAAAAGCAGCCACCTCGCATATATCATATCCATCATAATAATCGCCGCTCCTTCAGGCTGCTCACTATAAGGAACAAGATTGCCGCTGCTGCAAGTGTCGCTGTCATAATATCAATTTCCATCGTAAATCTGCCGTTTAAAATAATTTCTTCCATCCACGATAATGCCTGATGACTGTACATATACTCAAATAATGAATCAAGATAAAGCGGAAAGTATATCCTCGGAATAATACTGCCTGCGAATAAGACAATCAGCAACAGTACTGTGAGCTGAATAATCACACTGATTTTAAATGAAGGAATCAGCCAATCGATAATAATCATAATTATTGCTGTAGTAAATATATATAATGCCAGCAGAATCAGCAAACGCAGCAGATTTTCAGCCGGGAGCTCAATACCGCCGAGTTTTAATGTTCCAAAAGTTGTAAGAGCGGCAGCAGCCGTAACAATCGTTCCAATGGTCAAAATTTTGGCTATACCCTGGGAGAGAAAGGTGACCCCGAAGACTCTCATCCGGTCTTCAAGATTACTGCTGATATCGCGCATCAGTGCGATGTAGAGCATGTATATCCAGACAGACATAATAACGAACAGCCCGTTAATAATGAAATACATATTTCCCGTACTGAAATTCTGCACTGTCTGATGTTCATTCATTAAGGTATCACTTGAAAGAACTTGTATAAACTGGCTGACAAATTCTTGAAAAATCAATTCCTCACGGGCTTCCTCATCCATGCCAAATTCCCGGGCATAATGATTTATCGTTAATATATTTGCCTGTGAATTTCTGATGTGTCTGACGACTGTATCAATCACACTGCTGATCACAGAACTTTCCAGCTGCATATCCGGATTGCCGACTACTTCAAGCTCACTTGACTCTCCCTGCATCATCTTTTCGGTAAATTTCTCGGGAAATATTATATAAGCAGCCAGTGTATTTTTAAGAATTCTCTGTTCGGCATCCGCTTCGGTTACTTCTATAATTTCAAGACCTTCTGCCACTTCAGCCGAATCAGCAAGGGCAGCAACAATCATGCTTGTTGCCTCACTGTTATCCAGATTCACCAGTCCCACTGATATATTATTCTCTTCATCAAATTCCAGAAATGAACTGAGCATCCAAATTAAAAGAGCTGCAAAAATTACTGGTGAAAGTAAAATAAGAGGAAGTGTCAGCCACTTCCTCCTCAGTCTGCTGATGTCGTTAGCGATGAATACAAGTATATGCCTCATTATTCTCATCGCAGACGCATCCTTTCTATTTCTTAAAATCCTGTCGGTGCACCAAAGTTTTCATTCATCCATTCTTCGAACTTCGGACCAACTTCATCGTTAAAGTATGCATTAAGTTCGTCCATATTCATCTGGCCGATATTCTTCTCGTTATCTGCAGCCGGCAGTTCAATTTCATTTACCGTCTGGCTATCACTTGTTAAGTTAAGCACAAAAGTATCTCTTGTTACATTTATTCCATCGTCAGCATAAAGAGTCATATCTCCAGTCGCCTGATCCTCATTGTACACGGAGCTGCTTTCCATAAATAATGTCAGCGGTGATCCGAACATCTCTTCGTTGAAGTTGATATCCGCATTCCAGACTTCGCTGTCTTCTTCTTCTGTTTTAACAGAATTGATAACAAATAAATCTTCAGAATCTGCTCTCAAAGTAATTGTATCTTCGTAGCCTGACTCAGTTTCATTTAAGTCAGCTGTATAGCCAAGGATCGACTCCATAGTGTCATCAGTGAAGGTCATATCATAGTTTATTACTTTGCTGTCTTCTGAAATGTCCGCAGTACCATCAACTGCAATTTGTCCTGTAGAATCATCAACTGTTACTGCTGTATCCAGGTCCCGCTGAATAATGTTGTCATCGCCATCAGTCCAGACAATAGAAGTTAAACCATCCGGGAATCCCACATCTTCAATATTCTCTGCCGCTTCTTTCAATGAATCGTTAAACTCTGAAGCTGTATCTTCTGCGGATGGAGCTTCGGGATTTCCGAAGTTTGCAGCCATCATTTGAGTTTCAATAATATTTGCGAGCTCCTCATCTTCAGCCATTTTATTAAACAAGTCTCTTAAGAATGTATGAATCTGTTCCTCTGTTAAAGTCATCGTCAGTTTATCAGCTTTAATCGTGTTCTCTCCGACAGTAATTTCTTCGCTTGCTGATTCGAAGGCTTCATCAGGCAAATTCTCCCGGACGAAAGTTGAATACTCATCTTTAAAGTATTCGCGCTGAGATTCAGTCATGGAGCTGCTTTCAAAAAACATTGAGTAATCAATTTCTTCTGAACCGTCAAAGCTTTCAGAATCAAGAGTGTTCAGGAATGATGCTGCATCCGCTTCATTCACTATCATATACTCTTCAATGAATGGCAGAGTGAGGCCTGCTTTTTCACCTGTAATATAGGCGTTCACATCTGAAATACTAAAACCTGCGACATCAGCATTCAGTCCCATCGTGCTGACTTCATTCGCGATATCCTGGCCCACGTTCAAATCAATATTAGAGTTATTAATCATCTGATCTAAACCCATCTCCCGAAAAGAAGGGTCATTTGTTTCCGCTGTAATACTTATATTAGAGTCAATCGCATTTTTCTGAGCATACTCGTACCATTCAAGCTCGCTCTCAAAACGTTCTTCAAACAGCCCGAAAGTATTCTCTATTTCGTCCATTTCAGCCATTAAATAATTGTTCTTCGGGTTATTGATCATTGTTTGGAACAATATGTATGCCCCGATTGCTAAAACCGCAATAATTCCGACGGATACGCCTAAAATTGTTAAACCTTTTTTCCCCATAGTAACATCTCCTTTATACTGCGTTAATTTACTCTAATATTATATTTAGTACACATTTTACCATAAAATATGTCTATAATGTGACGCCCTGTAAAGTTTATCTGAGACATGCTCATTAAAAGAGTACTGATTCAAACAGAATTAAACTTGTACAAACAAAAAGGCGGTTCAAAATCCTGTCTTAAGGACTTTGAACCGCTTCTTTATTTTTTAGGCTGATAAAGTATTGTTTGTACGAAAAATGCTGTAAAACTCAGAAGCAAGGTTACACCGCCGCCGATATAAACGGTAAGCGTAACCGCTTCAGGCAGATTGAATGAAGCGACGTTTGTCAGAAACATTCCCAAAACCAAGCCCGACGTACCGATAATTGCAGACCAGACATGAAATTTCGAGAGTGCATTATATTTCACTTCAAATACTTTATAAAAAATAGACCACGAGAATAAACTGAGCCATCCTACAACTAAAATATGAGCGTGAATTGGTCTCAATGCATATGATCCTGATCCTGCCATGTGTGCGCCCATGACAGAACCGATTAGTCCAAATAGTCCTGAGAATACAAGTAATAGTTTAACCGGATTATTCATAAAATTTTCCTTTCTAATAACTATTTAATAGTATTCTAAAATTTCAATATGAACGCAGTATGAACAGCGTGTGCTGAAAAATTAAACCGCGTGTAATCTCAAATGAAGATGAGAATTATGCGCGGTTTTGGTTTTATATTGCTTATCTTAATCCAAGGAATGATAATACAGCTAAAATAACTACAATCAGTCCGATAATATAAATAATATTTCTCATTTTATGTGCCCCCTGTTATTGTATTAACAATTACTTTCCCAGATGACTCCTGTCGGAAACATTTAATAAACACAAAAACCGACTTACTGATTTCATACCTGAAAAACAGGGTATTGCTTAAACTGTACTTACAGTTAAATTTATAGACAGAGGTGAATTTCATGTCGTATATACGAGTGCATGGTGCAAACCAGAATAATTTAAAAAATGTAAGTGTCGATATTCCAAAACATAAATTGACCGTTTTTACCGGACGGTCAGGTTCAGGAAAATCTTCACTCGTTTTCAGCGTACTGGCCGCAGAGTCAGAGCGTCTTCTGAATGAAACATACTCGAGCTACATTCAGCATCAGCTGACCCAGTATGAAAAGCCGGATGTAGACAGAATCGAGAATCTTCCGGTGGCTATGGTCATTAATCAGAAAAAACTCGGCGGCAACTCGCGGTCTACTGTCGGAACAATTTCCGATATATATTCATCCGTCCGTTTATTATGGTCTCGTGTCGGCACACCATTTGTGGGGTATTCTAACGTTTTTTCATTCAATAATCCGAGCGGGATGTGCGAACGGTGCCAAGGGCTTGGTTATGTCGAAGACATTGATTTAAATGAGCTGCTCGATTTCGACAAGTCACTGAATGAGGATGCGATTAAATTTCCGTCATTCAGACCGGACAGCTGGAGGGGCAAGCGTTATTTATACAGCGGCCTGTTCGATAATGATAAAAAACTGAAAGATTATACAGAAGAAGAAATGAATACATTTCTTTATACAAAACCGAGAAAAATTAAAAACCCGCCGGATAACTGGCCGCGGACTGCCAAATTTGAAGGGCTGATTCACCGCTTCAGACGTTCGTTTCTTTTGAATGATAACTTTGAAAAGAAACGTTTCTTAACGGATGTGGAACGTGTCGTGACCAGTCAGAAATGTCCTGACTGCCACGGCCAGCGTCTTAATGACAAGGTGCTGAGCTGTAAAATTAACGGGGCGAGTATTGCCGACTTTACTGCATTATCAATCGATGACGCAATTCTTTTCCTGAAAAATTTAGATGATGAAAAAGCGAAGTTTATCGTTAAACCGCTGCTCGAACAAATGGAAGCTCTCTCTTATATCGGGTTAAATTATCTGACACTCAATCGGGAGACCCCGACGTTGTCAGGCGGAGAGTCCCAGCGTATCAAGCTGATCCGTCATTTAAACAATCCGTTGACTGATCTCGTTTATATTATTGATGAACCGAGTGTCGGGCTCCATCCGGAAGATATTGAAAAAATTAATGAAATTATGCGCTCTATCCGCGATAAAGGAAATACGGTGCTGATTGTCGAACATGATCCCGATGTGATTCATATCGCTGACCATGTTATCGACATCGGACCCGGCGCCGGTCAGCACGGCGGGGAGATTATCTTTAATGGCACGTATGAAGAGCTGATGCAGACGGATACGCCGACCAGTCTCGCGCTTAATAGAACTCATCGGTTGAAAGAAAATCCGCGGCAGGCAGAATCGTTTATAAAACTGAAAAATATCACTAAAAATAATTTAAAAGATGTTTCTGTCGATATTCCGGCAGATCTCTTGTCTGTTGTAACCGGTGTAGCGGGGTCAGGTAAAAGCACTCTGATTAAAACTGGCCTTGGCAAATCGGAAGACGCGATATTTATAGATCAAAAAGCAGTACAGGCAACCAGCCGTTCCAACTTGCTCACTTATATGGATTTATTTGACGAAGTTCGCACCTTTTTCAGTAAACAGACCGGTTTAAGGAAAAGCATGTTCAGCTATAATTCTGAAGGTGCATGTCCTGAATGCAACGGTAAAGGTGTTATTAAAACAGAATTGGCCTTTATGGCGGACTTTTCACAAATATGTGAGGTATGTAACGGTACGCGTTATAAAAAAGAAGTTCTTGAAGCTACAGTAAACGGCTACTCCATTGCCGATGTACTGGCACTGACGGTGGAAGAAGCTGTTTCCTTGTTTAAAAACAATGAAAAGGTTGTATCGCGTCTGCAAAATTTAGAAGCAACAGGTCTTCAATACATGACGCTCGGACAGTCGCTCGACACATTGTCCGGCGGAGAAATTCAGCGTTTGAAACTCAGCCGTTATTTAGATAGTGATGCGAAAGATAAAATATTCATTTTCGATGAACCGACTACCGGTCTTCATGAAGATGATATTCCAGCCTTGCTGTCGTGTTTTGAACAATTAATAAATCAGCAGAATACCGTCATTCTGATTGAACATAATCTGACGATGATGACCCATGCCGACTGGATTATCGATGTTGGTCCCGGTCCAGGCTTAAGAGGCGGTAAAGTACTATACAGCGGGGAACCTGAAGGTTTATTAAATGTAGAGAATTCAGTTACTAGAGAACATCTTAAAAGATATATTAAAAATTCATCTTTTTGAGCAGAAACTTAGTATAAGAGTTTTAATTTAGTTAAGATTTAAAACTGTAACAGTATCTCACTAATGCTTACTGGAGGATTTTATCTATATGAACAATAAATACAAGACTTTATTTGAGAAAGTGACACTTAAAAATGGAGTCGAATTAAAGAATAAATTTGCGCTCGGACCTATGACACACATTTCTTCACATGATGACGGTACGGTTTCCGATGCTGAGATTGAATATATGCGCCTGCGTTCTAAAGACGTCGGTCTGTCTATTTCCGCTGCATCAAACGTAAGGGACCTTGGGAAAGCATTCCCCGGCCAGCCGTCAGTGGTCCGCGACTCGGATATAGAAGGATTAACACGTCTTGCAGATGCCATGAAAGAAAACGGCGCGAAAGCTATTCTTCAAATCCACCACGGCGGTGCTCAGGCGATTCCGCGGTTAACACCGAACTCTGATTCTGCGGGACCGAGTCCCATTACGATGCAGAGTTTTGATGAAACAGAACCGCATGAGGTACGCGAAATTACAGAAGAGGAAATCATTGAAACTATAAAAGCCTTTGGCGAAGCCACACGAAGAGCCGCTGAAGCAGGATTTGACGGCGTTGAAATACACGGTGCCAACCATTATATTATTCATCAGTTCGTTTCTCCGTATTTTAATAAGCGTACTGACAAGTGGGGCGAAGACCCTTTTCTGTTCGCAATGGAGATTGTCGACGCAGTAACAAAAGCCAAAGAGAAATATGCTGAAGATGATTTCATCATAGGCTACCGTTTCTCACCTGAAGAGAAAGAAACTCCTGGCATCCGCATGGAGACTACAAAAGAGCTGATCGGCAAGCTGGTTGAAAAACCAATTGATTATTTACACGCTTCACTGAGCGAAGTGCATTCTAAGACACGTGAAGGAAAATATAAGGATATCGAACGTATAGAATTACTTCATCAGTGGATTGACGACCAGATACCGCTCATTGGAATCGGTTCAGTCTTTACTGCAGACCAGGCACTCCGTGCAATAGAAGAAGGTAATATGGAAATGATTGCGCTCGGCAGAGTTTTACTGCTGGATTACAATTTTATCAGTAAAATTGAAGAAGGCAGAGAAGATGAAATCTTTGAATACTTTGACCGGGACCGAGAAGATAAATACGACCTTCCTGAATTATTATGGGGGCAGCTCGACAAAGGGTTTTACCCGATGCCGAAGAAATAAAATAAGACACAAAAACATCCAGGACATAAAATGATGTGCACCCCTAAAGTTGAACTCCAAATTCAACTTTAGGGGTGTTTTTCTATGTCTAAAAGATATTCAATAGAATTAAAAATGAAAGTAATTAATGAGTATTTAACTGGTGACGATGGCTTCAGAATATTAGAAGCCAAATATAATATCAATCGCAGTTTAATCAGGACATGGCTCTATCAGTTTAAAAATAATGGTGTTCAAGGGTTGACCGCTGGGATGACGAGATCAGCTTATTCTAAATCGTTTAAGTTAACAGTACTACAACACCGTTTAGAACATCAGTTATCCTATCGAGAAACGGCTGAAATTTTTGATATACCGAATCTTTCCCTCATTGCGCAGTGGCAGAGCAAATATAATCAGTATGGTATTCTGGGTCTAGAAACTAAACCGAAAGGCAGGCCCTCTAAATCGATGAAGAAGAAGCCATCTAAACAGAAACGAAATAAATCAGAGACTTTGAATGAAACCGAACGTGAAGAGCTGGAACGTTTAAGAGTAGAAAATCGTAAACTTGAGGTGGCCATTGCACTAGAAAAAAAGTTACAATCCTTAGCTCGAGACAAACGAACAAAGAAATAGTCAGAGCGATAATAGAGTTAAGGGAAACAGGTCTCTATATGCTTAAAGAGTTACTTGAGGCCGCGCAAATCGCTAAAAGTGTATTTAAGTATTGGAATGACCGTTTACCTGAAGAAAATAATAAAGATACTGAGCTCGTCCAAGCCATCAAGGATATTGTGACTGAAAGTCACCGCAGATACGGTTATCGTCGGGTCTGCTTGGCGTTGAAAAAAAGAGGTATCATTGTAAATCACAAGAAAGTACTACGCTTGATGCGGCAGTATCAATTGCTTTGCGTAAAGTTTAAACATAGAAATCGTCAATATAAATCCTATAAAGGAACAGTCGGTAAAATTGCTAAAAACAAACTGTCTCGCCGATTTAAAACCGATCGCCCGTATCAAAAAGTGTTGACCGACGTGACTCAATTCAATATTTCAGCATCAGGAGAAAAACTTTACTTGTCACCGTTTATGGATGTTTTCAGTGGAGAAATACTGTCTTACAGAATCAGTCCGGCACCGACGCTCGATATCGCTGTAAAACCTTTAGAGGAATTGATTGAACAAAGACCAGAATTAGACTATCGAATGACCGTCCATTCGGATCAGGGTTGGCACTACCAGCATAAAAAATGGGTGAGACATCTTAAAAGAAATAAAACATTTCAAAGTATGTCTCGAAAAGGAAACTGCTTAGATAATTCTCCAATGGAGAACTTCTTTGGGCTGCTTAAACAGGAAATGTTTTATGGACAACAGTTCATAACATATGCAGAGCTTGAATCTGCGATTCATCAATATATTGATTTCTATAATAATGATAGAATTAAAACAAAATTAAAAGGCATGTCTCCTGTAAATTACAGGAAACATACCTTTAATAAAATAGCTTAATCAAAAAGTTCAACTTTTTGGGTTCACTACAATAAAAGTCTGGGATGTTTTATATTTAAAACTCTTTTTATACTTTGCGTTAGGATTTCAGGATAAAACAAGGTTAAAATCCCATCATAGAGCTCTTATAACACATAGCGTTATTTTGTAACGCTATGTGTTATCTACTTTATTCCTCGATTCTTTATACACTTTCTCTGGAAATCCGTATAACCTTAGTAATTCAATAGCATTGGAACTTGTTGCAATCCCGTCTTTAAGTTTGTAATCAAATTCGATATCGTCATCAAAAAGTTCCTCACTGAAATGATAGAAATCAAACTCGCCATTCAGTAAATCTGTTAGTTCCATATCATGTGTTGCCGCAATCAGATAAACATTCTCTTTCTCATGCAGATATCTTAAAAGAGCTTCACCCGCAGCTAGTCTTTCTACCGTATTAGTTCCTTTAAATATTTCATCGATAATACAGTAAACCTTTCCTTCAAAATCCTCAATCTCATCAACAATCCTCTTCAATGCTTTCACTTCACTGATAAAATAGCTGTCTCCTTCGATAACACTGTCTGTGATTTCCATCGAAGATATTACTTTGCCTGGTGTATATTTAAATAATGCACTGGTAGAAGTGTTTAGTCCGTTACTCGTTATAACATTCACGCCGAGCGCTTTCATAAATGTTGATTTGCCCGCTGCGTTTGAGCCCGTCAGCAGAATATCATTCGCAAACTTCAAATCATTATCTACAGCAGCCACTACAAGCGGGTGATATAGCCCTTCAGCCTGCAAATACGAAGCTTCTTCTCTTTCCGGAAGAGAGTAATACGGCAATGTTTCTCTCCACATTGCCAGGCTGTAATGGAGATCGAGCTCAGCTGTGTAATGCCATCCTTCTTTATAAAGCTCATGGTTTTTCTTAATCGTACGATTGACCAGATGATACAAATGATAATCTACTAAGAACATTAATTTAAAGGCAGAGAAAGCTTGAACAGCCATATTCATTTCTCCTGCGCTGTCGTCGTTAACAAAAAGAGGACTCATTAACGACAGCCGCTTCAGACCTTTACTGTTGAATTTCGAATCTAATTTACCCGCAGTAACAATAATATTAATAGCATAAAAAATATCTGTGTAATCAAACCCGGTTCCGCCTTTATGTTTATGAGATAAGTAAGCATTAATTACAAATCCTGAAAGGATAGTCAGTAAAGATATGTAAGGATTGATAAAAAATAAAAACACGCCGATAACCGGCATAAATGAAAACAGTATAAATATCGGATGATATTGTTTCACCGGCACAAATTCATACATAAACTTACTCGTGTTAGAATTTCCCGATTTCCCAAGCTTGGCTAAGCGGTATGATATCTTTTCACGAAAGCCAGCATCGTGTTTTATTTTATACAATAAGTCTTCATTTATAACATTCTTTTCTGTTGAATTGCGCAGCACTGCATAGAGAAGCTCCGTTCCTATCGTTGTAAATGTATAATTTATCTTCGTCATCAATTCGCTGATATCGAGATCATTCCAAGTTTCATTATCCACAACATTTCTGTCAGCAGTATTTTCATTTTCCATAATATTAACGAAATAGTTATGATAATGAATATAATATTCTGCAGTTGTCTTCAGTCTTTCCTGCCTGTACCACAGCGTCTTAACAGCTTTCTTCAGTTTAAAGAACTCATATGTTTTTATTACCAGGGAAATAATTATAATTAAAATCATTACAGTGATAAAAAGATAGAGCAGTTGAATAATAATCACCTTTCTCTCAGATCTCTGATTAGATATTAATAATTTTATCATTGTTATAAATATATACGAAAATATTACTGCAAAGTTATAAATCAAATAAGATATTTATAAACTGTCCAACTATTCCGGATAGTTGATTTTATATATAACCGCCGTGTTCCTTGTGATATATTAGGTTAGATATTTATGGACGAGGAGGAATTGGACATGGCGCTGTTTGGAACTATCGTAGATGCTCTGGCTATTATTTTAGGCAGCTTCATCGGTTTGTTTTGGAGAAACATTAATGAAAATATGAAATCAACCATTCTCCAGGCATTGTCTATTACCGTACTCGTCATCGGAATTGATATGGCCTTAGAAGCCAACAGTATACTTATTATCGTTGTTGCGAGCTTGGCTCTTGGTTCCATGCTGGGTGAAAAATGGGAAATTGAAGATAAAATGAATCACTTCGGCATCTGGCTCGAAACAAAAACCGGAGCAACAGAAGGCGGAGCTGCTGCTGCCTTTGTTACCGCCACATTAGTGTATGTCGTCGGAGCAGTCAGCATTATCGGTGCTCTCGACAGCGGGCTCAGAAATGATCACACCGTACTGCTGACAAAAGCTTTAATCGACGGTGTGCTCGCTATTTTCCTGACATCCACGATGGGTATCGGCATTATGTTCTCAGCCATCTCTGTCTTTCTGTTTCAGGGAGCCATCGCCTTGTCAGCCTCTCAAATCAACCGCTTCATCCAGCCTGATTTGATGGATGATATTATTATCGCGATTACAGGCACCGGCGGTGTAATGATTATTGCGATTGGAATCAGACTGCTCGGTCTGATGAATATAAGAGTTGCGAATATGCTGCCTGCGATATTATTTGCAGTACTGTTCGTAGTCATTCAGTATTACTGGGAAACAATCAGTTTGTTCTTTGTACAGATGTTTTAGTCTATGGGAGTGGCGCACTATGGAAAACGAACTGCTTAAGGTATTTGATTCAGAAGGGACATTAAAAGGGACCGCTTCAAGGGCTGAAGTACACAAAAGAGGTCTTTGGCATGAAACATTTCATTGCTGGTTCCTGAGTAAAGAAGATGGCAGAATCTTCATCCACTTTCAGCTTCGAAGTCCCGACAAGAAAGACTTTGCAAATATGTTAGATATTACAGCAGCGGGTCATTTAAGTTCTGACGAAAGCGTTAAAGATGGTGTCCGGGAAATTAAAGAAGAACTAGGTATTAGTCTTACACTAAACGATTTAATTTATACAGGTCCAGTACAGGATGAAATTATTATTGATGATTTTATCGACAAAGAACTATGCCATGTATTTATATATAAGATTCCGGAAAATACCACACCTGATTATGTATTTATAGATGACGAAGTATCTGATATTTTCAAAATTGAATTGCCTGTGTTTGAAAAACTGTGGACTGAAGAAATATACTCGATTAATATTAACGGTAAAATGATTAACAGAGATAATTTTGTCCCGCATGAAAACAGCTATATAAACTTTGTTATGAATAGTATCAAACAGTATGCTCTGTAATTCATTTAAAATTAATTTCAGATTCCGTGTTGACATTAATTCTGCTGTGCCCTATAGTTAGTTTAAATTAAATAATCAAATAACTTATTTTCTTATCAAGAGAGATGGAGGGACTGGCCCTGTGAAATCTCGGCAACAGACATAATGTACTGTGCCAAATCCTGTAGCATCATGCTAAAAGATGAGAAGAGCGAATATACATCGGCCTCTTCTTATATTTTAAGAAGAGGTTATTTTCTTTTTCAGGAATGTATATCTGGTTTTCCAAAAAACACCGGTTATATACTGGTGTATTTTTATTACATTTTTTAATTCATACTGTTTAACTATGTTTAAGGAGCGTTTTTAATGATTGAGTTTATCGATGTAGATAAAACGTATCCAGGCAGCGAAGCACCGGTTCATGCTCTGGATAATATTAATTTCAAAGTCGATGCCGGAGAAATATACGGTGTCGTCGGATACAGCGGCGCAGGCAAAAGTACTTTGATCCGCTGTGTCAACCAGCTGGAAAGTGTTTCAGAAGGGAAAGTCATAGTCGACGGTAAAGATTTAACTGCACTCACACCGTCAGAACTGAGAGTAACAAAAAAACGAATCGGTATGATTTTTCAGCATTTTAATCTTTTAAATTCAAAAACGATATATACGAATGTTGCTATGCCGCTGATTTTAAATAAGACACCGAAAAATGAAATCAAAGCGCGTGTTACTGAACTGCTTGATTTTGTCGGCCTGTCGGATAAAGCGTCACAGTATCCTGACCAGTTGTCCGGAGGACAAAAACAGCGTGTCGGTATTGCCCGGGCACTTGCAACCAACCCGTCAATTCTGCTGTGTGATGAGGCAACGTCTGCACTGGATCCTCAGACAACAGAGTCCATCCTTGAACTCCTTAGAAAGATTAATAAGGAATACAATATTACAATCTTGCTGATTACTCACGAAATGTCCGTTATCCGGGATGTCTGCCATAAAGTTGCGGTAATGGAGAACGGTAAAATTATTGAACGCGGTTCTGTTTTCGATGTCTTTTCTAATCCTGAAACAGAAACCGGCAGACGGTTCGTTAATACAGTGATGCAGACGGAGCTCCCGAATTATGTGCAGGATCTGGTGCAGGAAAGCGACAATCAGCATATTTACAGAATCAATTTCATTAATCAGCTCGCAGTGAAACCATACTTATCACAAATCAGCAAGCTTTATGATTTAGATGTGAATGTGCTGTTCGGCAATATTACCGAGCTGCAGGGTATACCGTTCGGCAATTTAATCGTTCAGTTCGACGGTTCAGCTGCCGAACTCGAAAAAGCATTACTTTATTTAGAAGAAAACAATGTTCATTACAGTGAGGTGAGTACATATGCTGGTTAGCTGGAGTACAATACTGGAAGCATTTTTAGAAACCGTGCAGATGGTCAGTATTTCGTTTATTTTCTCGATTATACTCGGACTGCCGCTCGGCATTCTGTTATACGTCACTAGACCCGGTCAGATTTTAGAAAATAAAGCTGTCTTTACAGTACTGAATGCAGTGATTAATGTCTTCAGATCACTGCCGTTCATCATCCTGCTTGTGGCAATAATTCCGGTTACGAAATTTATCGTAGGAACTTCCATCGGAACTGAAGCTGCGATTGTACCGATGGTTTTCTTTGCCGGACCTTATATCTCAAGGCTCGTGGAAAGTTCTCTGCTTGAAGTCGACGAGGGAGTACTAGAAGCGGCCGACGCGATGGGAGCAACACCGATGCAGACAATTATAAAATTCGTTCTTCCGGAAGCTCTCGGTTCTCTCATTGTAAATTTCACCATTTCCATTATCGGATTAGTTGGTGCATCTGCCATGGCCGGCACGGTCGGAGGCGGCGGCATCGGCGACCTGGCAATCACATACGGTTATCAGAGGTTCGACACGATCACAATGCTGATTACAGTCGTCATATTAATTATTATGGTGCAGGGTCTGCAGTCAGCAGGCAACAAGCTCGCGAGAGTTGTAAGAAGAAGATAATAACAGGAGGATATAAATTATGAAAAAAGTCATTTTATTTACCAGTTTGCTTTTAATAGGGATTGTGCTTTCAGCCTGCGGTGACGGCGGTAAAGAAAAAGTCACTATCGGCATCAGCGGAACAGACACAGCAGTATGGGATTATGTAGCAGAGAAAGCTGCAGAAGAGGATATTGAAATCGAGATTGTTTCATTTAATGATTACGTACAGCCTAATACTGCACTTGCTGACGGCGAAATAGACTTAAACTCATTTCAGACTGTCGCGTATTTTGATGAATTTATCGAAGAAAGAAATCTGGATTTAGTTCCGATTGCCACAACGAATCTTGCCCCGATGGGAATTTACTCTGACTCACTGACAGACGTTAATGACATTCCGGACGGCGGTACAATCGCACTGCCGAATGATGTATCTAACCAGGGACGTGCTCTGATGCTGCTTCGGGATGCTGGTTTAATTACGCTCGTCGAAGATTATAACGGCCTCGATTCAATTGAAAATGCAATCGTTGACAATCCGAATGATTATCAGTTTGAAGAAGTCGCACCGGCACAAATTCCACGTGCCTTAGGAGATGTAGATCTCGGTGTTATTAATAACGGTATTGCTAAAGATGCAAATCTGCACCCGATTAACGACTCTATTTACCGCGAAGATGACACAGCAACTGATTATGTAAATATCATCGCTGCTAATAGTGAAGATGCGGAAAATGAAACATATAACAGAATTGCTGAACTTTATCAGGAAGAAGATACTGCTGAATTTATTGAAGAAGAATATGACGGTGCTTTAATCCCGACAGTACTTGAATTAAATGACATCGGCTGGTAAAACAAATAAGCTCCCTTAATTGGGAGCTTTTAATTTACAGTGATTCGATAAAGACTTCTTCCTTTTCACTTTGAGGATTAAACGTTATATCTTCACTGATATTCTGTTTCATAAATGAATCGTACATCTGTTTTGCCACAGGTTCATTGAAGTCTTCCGTAAAATTATAATGCACATCGATTTCATTATCATTTGGACTGATTGTACCGGCAAGACAGGCGATGATGCCTTCTTCTGTGCACAGTGTTAAATACTTTACGTTTTCAAGCTGCAGCTGCTGTTCAAAGTCCGGTATTGCTTCCGGTTCGATATTTTTAATTTCCATCAAAAAACTCCTCCCGGCATTTTTATTCTTTTACCCTTTTTTCACGGGAAACAATCCTCTGTTTTCATAGTAAATATGTCTGAATTTATAGATAATTATAAAAGTCATCTGTATACTGATTTATATAAACTTAAAAATGAGGGATATATATGCGTTTTGAAACGAAAGCAATCCATGCCGGCAGACAAGTCGATCCGGTCACGGGGGCAGTGACAACACCAATTCACTTGTCTACTACTTACGAACGGTCTGCTGACGGTTCTTATACCGACGGTTTTATGTACAGCCGCGGCGATAACCCGAACCGCCGTTCATTGGAAGAATGTCTGACCGCGCTTGAACAAGGACATGATTGCGTAACTTTTTCATCCGGGATGGCTGCAATTTCAGCAATCATGGAAGTTCTGCCTGAAGATAAACCCCGGAGAATTATTCTGCCGGATGATATGTATTTCGGTGTGCTCACTTTACTTGAAGAAACTGATTTAGGCAAAAGCTTTGATATTACTGCAGTGGATATGACAAATCTTGACCAGCTGAGGCAGGCAGTGGAAAGCAAAGCAACGGGTATAGTCTGGATTGAAACACCGTCAAATCCGCAAATTAAAGTTACTGACATTGCTGAAGTCGTAAAAATAGCTGAAAAAGCAGGAGCAGTGACTGTTGTGGACAATACAACCGCAACACCTGTGCTTCAAAACCCGCTTCTTCTGGGTGCAGATTTTTCACTTCATTCGGTCACCAAGTATATCGGCGGACACAGCGACTTATTACTCGGCGCTGTTGTCGCAAAAGAAGACAGTCCAATGCTTAACCGTCTTAGAACATGGCAGCACGCGAAAGGTGCAGTACCGTCATCATTTGACTGCTGGCTGGCACTGCGCGGAGTACAGTCTTTATCTGCAAGAATGTCTGTACACTGTTCAAATGCTAAAGTAATCGCTGAATTTTTAAGCCAGCACGAAAACGTTGAAGCTGTACATTATCCCGGCCTCCCAAATCATCCGGGACACAGCATCGCAGCAGAACAAATGAGCGATTTCGGCGGCCTGATGTCATTTCAAGTTAAAGGAAGTGATTCCGATGCACTTCAAATAGCCAATACAGTTAAAATCTTCACACAGGCAACCAGTCTCGGCGGCACACACAGCTATATAGAGCATAGGGCTTCAGTCGAACAGGAACTGACGAAAGCACCGGCTAATTTGCTGCGCTTATCAATCGGCCTCGAAAATGTAAAAGATTTAACGGAAGATTTAGACCGGGCATTGTCGGAAATATAAATCATAAGAATAAATTATATTATGAGTAACCTCTGTGTAAACGGGAATATTTCCAATAACACGGAGGTGTTCTTATGAGGAAGCACTATAAATTAGTTATTCTCGGCGGAGGGACCGGCGGCATTTCAACCGCAAGCCGCATACTCTCTAAAAAGAAAGATTTAAAAGATGATGTTTTAATTATAGAACCGGACGACTATCATTATTTCCAGCCTGCATGGCCGCTCGTCGGCAGCGGTGATGAAAAGCTGGATTCAACCTGGAAACCGATGAAAAAAGTTATACCGAAGGGAGCATGCTGGCTTCAGGCAGCAGTAAAAAATGTAGACCCTGTTAAACGTGAAGTAACGGCTGATGATACCCTCATCAGTTATGATTTTTTAATCGTCGCTCTCGGTATCGAACTTAACTACGATGCCATTAAAGGCGCACGGGAATCACTCGGACACAATGGTGTATGTACTAACTATTTATATAATCTCGTCGAATACACCTACGAATCACTTAAAAATACAAAATCTGGCAACATCATCGTAACCAAGCCAGAAGCAAAAATTAAAGGCGGTGTTTCTGCGGAAAACTCGCTGTTTACAATGGATGATTTTATCAAACAGCAGGATCGTAACGTCGATATAATGTTCAGAATCGGGCGGGAAGAACTGTTTGAAGTAAAGAAATATAATGACAGTTTAATTAGTCAAATGGAAGAAAAACACATCGATTACAAACTGAACGAAGAACTGATTGAAGTTAAAGGCAAACAGAAACAGGCTGTATTCAAAAATACGCATACTGGCGAAACACATACTATACCTTTTGAAATGCTCGTTATTACACCGCCGATGCATGGTCCTTCAGTTTTAAAAAAGTCCGGTCTGCTGGATCAAGAAGGCTGGGTAGACGTTGATAAACACACGATGATGCACAAAAAATATACTACTGTATTTTCTCTTGGCGATTCATCCAGCCTGCCGACAGTAAAAATGGGCGCTGCTGTCAGAAAACAGCTGCCGGTGCTGGTCGATAATCTGATTGAACGTATGAATGATCAGGAACCCACTCATAAATACGACGGCAGAACAGCTTGTCCTATCGCCACTGAATACGGTGAACTGATTCTTGCGGAATTCGGTTATGACCGGAAGCCGAAAGAAACGACTTTCCTGAATCAGGCTGATGATAAAATGATTTTTTATCAGTTCAAAAAGAATATGCTGCCGATTATGTACTGGTATGCCTTATTGAAAGGTAAATCATAACTTAAGAAAAACGGCACTGCCGCCAGTTAGCTGCAGTGCCGTTTTGTCATTTAAAAGTAAGATTTTCAAGTCTGATATAACCCGCTGCATCAAGCTCGACATTGTCAAGCTGAGCTGTATTATACGCCAAAGTCATATTTGGATGAACTAAAGGTGCATACGGCACATCTTCACGAAGCATATTATGGATATTTGTATACTCTGCCAGTCTGTCCGCATCTTCTGTTGCACTGCGTGCATTTTCCAGTGCAGCATCAACATCTTCGTTCGTATAGAATGCTCTGTTGCCGCCAAAACCTCTATTAGTGCTGAGTGTCAGCGCAGATAACAGATAATCCGTATCACCGGTAGATGCTGTGAAACTGAGCAGGAATATATCATGCTGACCCTGTCCTAAACGTTCCATAAATGTTGCCATTTCAAATTGTTCAATTGTAATATTGATATTCAGCTCTTTAAGCTGTTCCTGAATATACACTGCCGAATCAATTAAATCCTGACTGTCGTTGACCCAAATAGTTGCATCGAAGCCGTCAGCGTAATTTGATTCACTAAGTGCAGCCTGTGCTTTCTCAATATCCTGTTGAACTTCGGGTAATTCCTCATCATAACCAAAGACACTTGAGGAAACCATGCTGTTCGGAATTGCAGCCTGACCGTTATATATACCTTCTTTTAATTCTTCTCTGTCAATCGCAAAATCAATAGCCTGACGCACTTTCACATCATCAAACGGTTCTTTTTCTGTATTGAATCCAAGATAGTTTGTTCTCAAGGATTCCGCTTCAACAAATTCAGTGCTGTCACTGCTTTGAACCCTGTCCATCATGGCCATATCTACAGGTGTGGTAATATTTATCCCGCCGGATTCCAATTCTGCCATCATCGAACCTGACTCAGGAATAATAACAAATGTCAGGTTATCAATATTGCTTTCCCCTGCAAAATCTTCGAATCTTTCAAATTCTATATTCTGTCCCGGTGCTCTCGCTTTAAATTTAACATAGTTGGTTCCATCCGGGTTTTCTGAAATATAAGTGCCAGTATGCTCTGAAATCTGGTCGGAAACGTCTGTAAACTCTTGACCGCCTGCATCACGCAGATCGTAATAATCTTCTGCCGTTATTTCTAATCCTGCCTGATCAATAGCATTTTGATAATCAGCATCGATACTTTCTTTACTCATAATACTTGCTGCCGTGTGCGCTAAATTATCAGGCAGCGGGGCAAATGGATATGAGGTAGTGATATTCAGCTCATAATCATTCACAATTTCAATATCTTCAATCATTTCGAAAAGGAACACGGTAGGAGCACTGATGCTCGAATCCTGTACACGTTCGAGTGATGCCTTTACATCGTCCGCAGTAAATTCAGATCCGTTATGAAACGTTACACCTTCAGTTAATTTAAAGTTCCACGTAGTTTCGTCTGTCTGCTCCCATTCTGCAGCAAGGCCGGGCTTACGGGACATATCAAGTTCCCGAGTGACAAGCGTCTGATACAGATGACGCCTGATTTGTATAGCATTAACATCGTTAGTTCCATGAGGATCTATAGTCGATAAATCCTGGTCAAACCCAACAACGATATCGCCGGTTTTAGCTTCTTCAGCAGCTTCGTCTCCGTCTATCTCAGCAATTTCATCATTAGAACAGGCCGCAGCGACTGATAGGACCAGCAGCGTAAACAGTAATAACAGCTTTTTAAACATAGCAGTACCCCCTAATGTTATTTAATTTTGTATCCTCTTAAAATAATTTGAATATTTAAAATTATATAATGAATAAGTTATAAATGCTATTTATATTTTAAAGGAATGCAGTTAAATCTTATAAAGGCTGATCTGAAGAAGTGAAAACTATGCTCTTTGGCCGGCCAAACTCTGAAATCATAAAAAAACCGGGACAAAATTGTCCCGGTTCGCTTTTATTTGAGTTCCAGCTCTTCTGCTGACATTTTTCTGACTTGCTCAAGCAGATCGCTGTCTTCAATTAATGACTGTCCATAAGAGGGTATCATTTCTTTTAATTTTGTTTCCCATTTTTCAGTGTATTCCGGGAAACTCTGTCTAAATACTTCGAGCACAACTGAAACTGACACTGATGCGCCTGGTGATTCACCCAGAAGAGCTATCACAGAGTTATCTTCTGAACTGACCACTTCCGTACCAAACTGAATGAAACCTTTACCATGTTCTTTTGTATCTTTAATGACTTGCACACGTTTACCCGCGATATGAATATCCCAGTCCTCGTCTTTCGCCTCAGGAACAAACCTTCTGAGTTCTTTCATTCTATCGGCTTTACGCATCAGCACCTGCTGGATAGAATATTTCACCAGCGGAATATTTTTAACACCTGCAGAAGTCATCGTCAGAAGATTATCCGCATTGATGGATTTAAAGAGATCCAGATTCGAACCGTATTTTAAAAACTTCGGACCTATGGCCGCAAAGGGTCCGAACAGCAGACTCTCCTGTCCCTGGATATAACGCCTGTCTAAGTGAGGTACTGTCATTGGGGGTGTCCCGTACGGTTCTTTACCATAAACTTTAGCATTGTGGCGGCTGACCACCTCAGGATTGTTGCATACTAAAAAAGCACCGCTGATTGGGAACCCGCCCAGATGTCTGCTTTCAGGTATTTTTGTTTTCTGCAGCAGAGGAATTGCATGTCCGCCCGCCCCGATGAAAATATAGTCTGCAGTGTGGTATTCAATTTTATCTTCCTCAAGATTGCGGATTTTAACTTCCCATCTCTTATTTTCCAGCTGTCTAAAATCTAAAACTTCATGACGGTAATAAACAGCAGCATTATCATGTTCATTAAGATTGCGTGCCATTTTACGCGTTAATTCCCCAAAATTAACATCGGTACCGTCATCGATTTTACTTGCAGCTACAGGCTCTCCTGAATTTCTGCCATTCATCATCAACGGTATCCACTGTTTCAGCTTATTAACATCTTCTGTATATTCCATATTACGGAACATATGATGCGTCATGAGGGCTTCATAGCGCCGTTTTAGAAAATCTACATTACCTTTGCCCATGACAAAACTGATATGAGGCAGCGGGCGAATGAATTCTTTCGGGTTCCTTATATAATTGTTCTTAATTAAATAAGACCAGAACTGTTTGGAAATCTCAAATTGTTCATTAATTGCTTTCGCTTTCCCGATATCAATAGAACCGTCTTTTTGCTCAACAGTATAATTTAATTCACATAATGCAGCATGTCCCGTTCCTGCGTTATTTGTTTCATGAGAACTTTCATTCCCGGGAGCATCCAGCCGTTCAAACAGTTTAATATTCCATCCGGGCTCTAAATCTCTGAGAAAGGAACCGAGTGTTGTACTCATAATTCCCGCCCCGATTAATATGATGCTTTTAGATGAGTTATTATCCATGTTTAGCCAGCTTTCTTCTTTATTAATCAAAAGTTATTTTATAATCATAACCGGTATATTTGCACGTTTTGCCACCTTATGCGTAACATGGCCGAGAACATGCTTGATGTCCTTTTTAGAACGTTTATTGCTCATTACTACAACTTCATAATCATTTGTTTCAATTTCTTTTTTTAGTTCTGCAAGAATACGTCCAGTGGCGAAATGAATTTTATAATTTAAACCGCACTCATCGAGCTTGTCTGTAAATGGTTTAAGGTCTTCGACTCTTTCTTTTGCAATATCATCGAAGTGTTTGCCCTGATACTTCACATTATCCGCCATCTCACTTTCTGTTATTACATTAAATATTGTAATGATGGACTCCTTGCTGTTATTCGTCAGTTTCTCCAGCTGTTTCGGCACATTCGCAAATGAGTTTCCAAAATCATATGGAAGTAAAATCTTTTTATACAAAAAAACACATCCTTTCTAATATTAAAAACAACTCTGTTACATTCCTCATTTAGTTTAATATTAAAGCCAAACGTTATACTTTTGCAATATTATACCCTTAATTCACTTATAATATCATGAAAACTATTTACCTGTTGATGATAAATATTATTGTCGCCAATTATATTTCTGAACAGTTATTTTTTTGAGAATATTAGAAGTTTAAACTTCTATAAAAGTGATACTATAATCAGTAAAGTAATTGAAGGAAATTTTCATTATAAGAAGATGTTTTCCAAAATATAATACATAAAAAATGAAGCAGCATTTCATTTTCATTCAACAATTTATCCGTTAATCATTCCGCACTTGCTTGGAAGTGCTTTTAACATCTTCCTTTTAAGACAGTTTTTTAAAGGCGTGCCGGATATTTATATCGAAGCAGCAAAACTGGAAGGCGCCAACCATTTTCAAATCTTCTTTAAAATTGCGCTGCCGATGGTTAAACCTGCGCTGTTTACAGTGGCAATATTTTCATTCAACGGCGTCTGGAATGACTTCCTCGGTCCGCTGTTATACTTAAACGACGAGTCATTATATACTTTACAGCTCGGTCTGCAGGTGTCCCATGAACAGTCAACGACACAATGGAATTACCTCATGGTCGGATCACTGCTGATCCTGGCACCAGTCATCATATTATTCTTCTTTTTCCAGAAATACTTTATACAAGGCTCTAATATTCTCGGAGACAGAGAAGAAAAATAAATACATTTAAGGAGAAAAATTATGGCTCAATTACATTTGAAAAATATTAAAAAACAATATGACAGTTCTGGACCTGTCGTCGTCAAAGATTTTAATCTGGACATAGAAGAAGGGGAGTTTATCGTCTTTGTCGGTCCTTCAGGCTGCGGAAAATCTACTACTCTCCGAATGATGGCAGGGCTGGAAGAGATTACTGACGGTGAATTTTATATCAATGATAAAAAAATGAACGGGATAGCACCTAAGAACCGCGACATTGCAATGGTTTTTCAAAATTATGCTTTATACCCGCATATGACCGTATACGATAATATAGCCTTTGGTCTGAAGATTAAAAAATGGCCGAAACAGGAAATCAAACAAAAGGTCGAAGAAGCAGCGGATATACTCGGACTGACAGAATATCTGCACAGAAAACCGAAAGCACTGTCCGGAGGACAAAGACAGCGTGTTGCGCTCGGACGTGCTATCGTCAGAGAAGCGGATGTTTTCTTAATGGATGAACCCTTGTCGAACCTGGATGCTAAATTGCGCGTGCAGATGAGGGCTGAGATTATGAAGCTGCACCAGCGCCTTAAAACGACGACTGTTTATGTGACCCACGATCAGACCGAAGCGCTGACCATGGCAACGAGAATTGTTATTCTTAATAATGGTGAAATTATGCAGGTGGGTGCACCTCAGGAAGTTTATAATAGGCCAAACAACTTATTTGTTGCTCAATTTATCGGCTCACCCTCTATGAATATATTCGATGGTATATTCGACGGGGAACGTTTAAAAATCGGCAATACAAATATTAAGGTTGCGGAAGCTGACAAGCATATACTGAAAGAGCATGGGTATACAGATAAGAAAATTAAATTTGGCATCCGTCCTGAGAATGTTCAGGAGTATCAGCAGCTTTCTAAGCCGGAAGAAGCATCACCGTTCGATATAAAAGTCAGGGTGAATGAACTGCTTGGTTCGGAATTCATGATTTACTCCGAACTTAAAGGAGAAGAGATTGTAGCAAGGGTAGATGCGCATAACCAAAATAAACCCGGCGACACAATGACCTTTGCCTTTGATATGGATAAAGGACATTTCTTTGATTTCGATACAGGAGAAAGAATTACAGATAATTAAAAAATGCCTGCTTACTCGACCGGTAAGCAGGCATTTTATGTTATTTGATAATCATCACAGGTGTATTGACGCGTTTTGCGACCTTATGAGTTACATGACCAAGGACATGTTTAATATCTCTTTTAGAACGTTTGTTGCTCATTACTACCACTTCATAATCATGGTTGTTAATTTCAGTTAACAGTTCGTTGATAACACGGCCAACTTCAAAACGAACTTCATATTCCAGATCGCGTTTTTCCAATTCGTCTGTAAAAGGCTTCATTTCTTTAATTTTATCTTCTTTTATTTGATTGAACCGCTTGCCGTTGAATTTTACATCACTGGACATCTCATTTTCAGTTATAACGTTAAAAATCGTTATAATCGCACCTTCACTGTTCTCCGTCATTTTCGCCAGCTGGCCTGGTACATTTTCAAACGAATTCCCAAAATCATAGGGCAGCAATATCTTTTTATACATAATTATATTTACACATCCTTTAATTTGAATTATACTTTATATAAAGTTAATGCTTTATTTATCATTATTCCCTCAGTATAGATATTTACACATTTTACCTTCCGCAAAAGTATTCAAATTAGCATATCAGATTCCGACAGTTTTGAATATACCATTTATCGTAAATGTTTCAATAAACATTGCCATCTCTTCAATCGACTCTTCACAGCCGCCTTTGAGCCATTTTAAAAGTACACCGATATGTGCATTGGTGATGTAAGTAATCAGATAATCTGTAAATATTTCAGAATCCAGTTCAACACCGAATTCTCTGCTTTTCACCTTATAAAAGTCAAACATATGCTGTGAAAAATATTTTGCAAGTTCTGCACTGCCAAGACTGTTGGCAATAACGAGCACGCGTCTGCGGTTATCTTTAAGATACTGGAACATCTTCAAAATAGTATTGTTAAGATCGTTCTCATCCACATCTTTAAAGCTGGTGCCGGTAATATTTTTGTAGAGCAGCTGTTCAATATCCGTCATCATCGAATTTTGATAACTCTCTATCAGTTCGTATTTATCTTTATAATAAGTATAAAATGTTCCCCGGTTAATCATAGCTTCTGAACTGATATCCTGAATGGTAATACTCTCGAACGGTTTTCTCTCAAGCAGAGTAATGATTGCACTGTCAATTGCATGTAATGTTTTTTGTACTCTTAAATCTTTTTTCAAAAATAAACAACCTTTCAATACAATGTGTTGGTTATCCTACAGACATGGATATATCAACCATTGAAGTATACTTTAAACAACTTATAATGAGTTATTGTACATTATGTACGATAACTTTAACACAAAAAAATGAAGGATGATTAAATGTTACAGGATTTTAAATTTGTATTTAAAAAACCGTTGTTATTAGTATCTCTTGCAGTCATTTCATTATTTCCGGTTATATATGCATTGACATTTCTCGGTGCAATGTGGGACCCGTATGACCGCACAGGCGATATGCAGTTCCATATAGTAAATGAAGATGCAGGCAATGAGGATATAGAGCTCGGAAAAGAAATCGAAGCTGAGCTGAAAGATAACGACCAGCTGGACTGGCAATTTTCCACTCTGGAAAAAGCAGAAGAAGCAATTAAAAGCGGAGAATCATACGGATATCTGGAAATCCCCGCAGATGCTTCTGATAATGCCATGACCTTCTTAAGCGAATCACCGGAAAATGTAAACCTTAAACTAAAGACAAATCCGGGATTCAATTTCATCGGTTCAATTATGTCTGAACAAGTCGGTTCAGTCTTAGTCGAAACAGTTCAAAAAGAAATTACAGAAACATATACCAAAACATTGATTAGCGAACTCGACAGTTTGTCCGACCAGAGTGATGAAGCACAAGATGCCATTGCTGAGCTGAAGAACGGTGCAGTCACACTTGACGATGGACTTGGCCAGCTCGAGGACAGCTCAGCGCAGTTAAAAGAAGGCGCAGACAACCTTGAAAGCGGCGCTTCACAAGTCAGCGAGGGAGCAGGAACACTGTATAATGGTGAACAGCAATTTACAGGACAGATCACTCAGCTGGCACCAATGCTTGGAAATTACGCACAGCCGGTTCAAGGTGCACAGTCAGAACTTGAAAATGGAGCAGGCCAGTTAAATGAAGCCAGCACACAGCTTGCTGGCGGGGCTTCTGAATTGAATTCAGGTATTGGGCAAATGAACGGCGGTATCAGCGAGTTGAAAGCAGGCTCCAGCGAATTGGCAGAAGCACTTACAGAGGTTGATACCAGATTTAACGAGCTGCTTGCGGAAATAGAAGAGCAGAATATTGTTTTCAGTGATGAGGGAGCAGAAGCGATTGCAAGTCCTGTTAACCTGGATATTGAGTCCATGGTGGATACACAAAACTATGCGCAGAGTTTTGCACCGTTAATTATTGCAGTCAGCCTGTATATCGGAGCTATTACATTTAATGTTGTATACCCGATGAATAAAATATTCGAAGATAAGAAAAATGTATTCAGCCAGTGGCTCAGCCGCGGCCTGCTGTTTTTATCACACTCGGTAATCATTACAACTCTCCTGTATGCTGCAATTGTATGGGTAATGCAGATTGAGATTGCCAGCCACTGGAGATTTTACTTGGCGATGCTTGTATGGTCACTCGTTTCCATCTCTCTTATAGGATTATTGGTGATGATTTTCGGCAACTTCGGCAAGTTTCTCGGCATCGTGCTGCTTATTGTACAATTATCATCAAGCGGCGGCACCTTCCCGATAGAAACTTCGAACAATTTCTATCAAACGCTTTATGAATTCCTGCCGATGGCATTCGTCGTGTCCGGCTTTAAAGATGCGATTTTCGGCCAGGCGTTCGACATGGAATTCAGCACAATAATGTATATTCTGCTAGCAATAGCTGCAGGTGCTTATCTGCTCGTATTGTTAGTATTATGGCTGAAAGATAAATTCCCTAAGTATGAAGAAAAAGCGAATAAAATGGCCAAATTTGAAAACTAAAAATTCAGCCCGCTCGGTCAGCGGGCTATTTTTCTTTATCGGCCTGTTCGGCATAGCATTTATGCCGAATTCTTTCATCATTCCCGCACTTATATTTGTAGGACTCGGCGCAGGGACAACATTCAGCCTCGCTATAATGTTCTTCGTGCTGCGGACTCGTACGGTGGAAGATTCGTATTCCCTGTCTGGTATGGCCCAGTCAATCGGTTACCTGATTGCTGCAGCAGGACCATTATTTCTCGGAATTTTATCTGATTACACTGGATGGACGCCGCCTTTGATTATTTTAATGATTGCAGCAATAATTATCGCTATACTCGGCCTGATTGCAGGGCGTCCGGTTAAAATCGGTAATCAAAAAGAAACTAATAATTAAATTCTATAACAGCCGCATTAAAGAAAATGCGGCTGTTTTCATATTCAAATTGCACTCGATGTGTAAGTTTGATATTATCAATAGGTTATTTATTTAAAAGAAAAGGAATCGCGGATGAATAATCCGCATCCTAAAAATATTAAGGAGCACATTAATGAAGGATTCTTCAGATCCAGCCAGTAAAAAATTATCGAAAGTATTTATATATTCTGTGCTGATAGTCGGCACACTTGTAGTTATCGGCGCCATAAATCCAAAGGGATTCGGGTCGGTGGCAGGCTTCATAGCAGACGGGGTGAGTAATTACTTCGGATGGTATTACATGATAATCACCTCCGTTACTTTATTCTTTTGTATTTTTCTTATCTTCAGTCCAATTGGCAAATTAAAACTCGGAAAACCGCACCACAAGCCTGAATTCAGTACACGTTCATGGCTGATGATGCTGTTCAGTGCAGGCATGGGTATCGGGATGATATTCTACAGTACATCAGAACCGATCGCCCACTTTTTCGCACCGGCAACTGCCGATCCCGAAACAGAGGAGGCAATGCTGGAAGCAATCAGAGCAACCATATTTCACTGGGGTGCACATGCTTGGGGAATGTACGGTGCTGTTGCACTTGCTCTGGCTTACTTTCAGTTCAGAAAAGGTGAGTCGGGTCTCCTGTCAAAAACTTTACGTCCTATACTTGGCGATAGAGTAGACGGACCAGTCGGAATACTTATAGATGTCTTGACTGTATTTGCAACTGCGGTCGGAGTCGCTGTATCTTTAGGTATCGGCACAACTCAAATCAACGGCGGCCTGAATTACTTGTTTGGTGTCCCGATTAACATCGGTATCCAGGGGCTTATTATCGCCGTCGTCACTGTCTTGTTTCTAGGCAGTGCCTGGAGCGGTCTAAGTAAAGGAATTAAATACCTGAGCAATTTGAATACGCTTCTCGCCGCTATCCTGCTGCTGGCTATTCTTATACTGGGGCCGACGCTTCTTATCTTGAATATGCTGCCGACAGCTGCCGGCGAGTATATTAATACATTTATAGCAAGAACGCTCGATGCAGCTCCTTTAAACAATCAGAAAAACGAGTGGCTCCAGTCATGGACTATTTACTACTGGGCATGGTGGCTGAGCTGGAGTCCTTTTGTCGGCATTTTTATCGCACGGGTATCAAAAGGACGTACAGTGCGTGAATTTATTTTAGGACTGCTTATTGTGCCGACCTCTATCGGTATCATCTGGTTTACTGTATTTGGTGTTACCGGCATTGAAATTGCAAGCAAGGTACCGGCGCTTGTAGAATTCGGCCCGGAAACTCAGCTGTTCGCTATTTTTAATGAGATGCCGCTGAGCGTTCCTCTGTCGATTCTCGCGATTATTTTAGTATCGTCATTCTTTATTACGTCAGCGGACTCCGCAACCTTTGTACTCAGCATGCAGACATCACATGGTTCACTTCGCCCTGCAGCAAGTATTAAGGTCGTGTGGGGCATCAGCTTGTCAGCTATTGCTTTTATACTGCTATTATCAGGCGGAGACACAGGACTCGAAGCTCTGCAGTCTGCAGCGATAATTGCAGCACTGCCTTTCAGTTTTGTAATTATTATGATGATGATTTCATTCTACAAAGATGCAAATGAAGAAAGAAAATATCTCGGTCTGACCATTACTCCAAATTCCAAACGTATGGAAGAGTATATTAAAAAAGAAGAACGGGAGTATCAGGAACAAAAAGAAGCAGGTGTCGATGAGAGAGACCTGTAATTAAAAGTGTCTGCCCCGCAAGCTGAACTTAATTCAGCTTGCGGGGTATTTTTATCAGTTTTATAACAAGTACTCTTCATATTTTGCCATTTGCTATAATTATAATGATACTATTACAGAAATGTGGAGATACAGATGTACGAACTCATGCTGATCATGCTCGAGAGACTTGGATTAATTGTCATGCTCGCCTTTATAGCAACTCGTCTGCGCTTTTTCAGAGATATGATTTCATCGGCTGCCCTGTCCCGAAAGCAGCAGTATAAAGCAATTATATTTTTTGGTGCTTTCGGTATTATTGGCACCTATTCTGGCGTGACTTTTCAGGCGGAACCCTTCCTCCTGCAGCGTTTAAAAACAGATATTTTCAATCATGAAGCAATTGCCAACTTCCGCGTTATCGGCGTTGTGCTCGGCGGCCTGTTCGGAGGATATAAAGTGGGAACTGCAGCCGGACTGATTGCCGGGGGACATCGTATGCTGCTCGGGGGCTTCACTGCATTTCCCTGCGGTATCGCTACCATTGCAGCCGGTATTTCAGCAGCCTGGATTCGTACTAAAAATCCGGAAATTACAGCTAAACCGCTGCTGGTATTTCTGATCGGAGCCGGAGCAGAAATGATGCAGATGGCTTTAATTGTTCTTTTAGCACGTCCTTACACGGAAGCACTGGTACTTGTTCAGCACATCGCACTGCCGATGATTCTAGCAAATGGAATTGGCTGCGCACTTTTTCTCCTGATTATTAAAAGCGTAGCAAAAGAAGAAGAAAAGGCCGCAGCTTTGCAATCACAAAAAGTACTGCGCATTGCCGAACAGACACTTATGCATTTAAAATCGGGTTTAACCCCGCAGTCTGCTGATAAAGTATGTACAATTCTTTACCAGGAGCTTAATCTTAAAGGCGTAACAATTGATGATGGGGAAAATCAGCTTTCACATATCGGCAGCAGCAGCAATGCAGCTGTAATCGAATCTTTAAATAGCCGTGACACCGTCATCGGCACCTTGAGATTCTATTTTCATTCGCAAAAAGATGTAACATCTATAGAAAAAGAAACATTATCCGGACTTGCGAATCTGTTGAGCAGCCAACTTGAACTGGCAGAAGCAGACAAGCTCTATAATCTTGCTAAAGATGCTGAAATCAATATTCTGCAGGCTCAGATTAACCCGCATTTTCTTTTTAACACTTTAAATACTGTTATTTCACTAATTCGCATCAATCCTGAAAAAGCGAGAACTGCTCTGAGATCTTTATCTAAATTTATACGGCAGAACCTGCATTCAACAACTGCGTCTTTGAAAACGCTGGAAGACGAAGTTGAGCATATAAAAGCGTATTTGTCGATAGAACAAATCCGGTTTGAAGACAGAATTGCAGTTTCCTATCATATAGACGACAGCTGTCTGCATAATAAATTACCGGCTTTAACCCTCCAGCCTATTATCGAAAATGCAGTTAAGCACGGTTTTAAAGGTAAAGTTGATCAGTGTAAATTGAGTATTACCGTCCGGGACCATAAAGATAATATATCTTTGTGTATAAAAGACAATGGTTCAGGTGTTCGCGAGAATAGACTTGTGAATTTAGCCGCAGACGTCAGCAGCAGCACAGAAGGTAATGGGATTGCCTTATATAATATTAATAAAAGACTTCAAATGACTTTCGGCAGCGACAGCGGTCTCCATTTTAAGTCCCGGCCGGATGATGGTATGGCGGTATATTTCAACATACCTAAAATTTCCTAATGTCTTTGAAAGGACTCGTTCAATAATGAATCAAATAATAAAAACACTCGTGGCAGATGATGAAAAATACAGCCGTGAAGAATTAAAATATTTGCTCGGAACACACCCGGCTATACAAGTTTCGGGAGAAGCTGCGACCGGGCGGGAAGCTTTGGCAAAAATAATCACTGACGAGCTTGACTTGCTGCTCCTCGATATCGATATGCCAGAAATGAGCGGTATAGAGCTTGCTGCCACATTGAAAAAGATGAAGAACCCGCCGCTGATTATATTTACAACTGCTTATTCAGAGTATGCTGTTGAAGCCTTTAAAGTTCAAGCTGTTGATTATTTACTAAAACCGGTTGATGAAACGGAGTTAGCAGAAGCAATTGCACATGTTTCTGAACTGCTTGACTTTAAACGGGAACCTGCCCGCGGCAAGCTCGCGGTCGGAGGAGAAGAGTCTATCACTTATCTCAACCCTGCTGAAGTTCTGTTTGTTTCGCGGGAGAACAATACGACAGCGGTTGTCTCATCTAAAGGAATCTTCAGCAGCAGAAAGACGTTAAAAGAGCTGGAATCCCGTCTTCTTTCGCATTCATTTTTCCGTGTCCATAAGAGCTATCTCGTTAATACTGAAGTGATTACAGAAATGACACCCTGGTTTAACGGAGCTTTTCAGCTCACCTTAGAAGGCACAGATGTTCAAATACCAGTCAGCCGAAATTATGTAAAGTCTCTCCGTGACCACATAGAATTATAATAAAGACCTGTTACAGCGCTTATTTTGCATTTGAACCCCTTGTTTCGACACGATAGCTGAAACTTACCAAAATTGCTTGTATATTTTGTAAGCTATAATGATGAAAACGCATTCAAAAATAGGGGGAGCAGAATGATTACATTTTTAGGAGCAATCGCTCTGTTATTAATAGGATATTTTACTTATGGAAAGTTTGTCGAAAAAGTTTTTCAGCCAAAAGAACTTCGGGCGACACCAGCTTATACAGAACATGATGGGGTCGACTATCTGCCAATGCATAAAAATAAAAATGCGCTGATACAATTAATCAGTATTGCCGGAGTCGGGCCAATATTTGGTCCTATTATGGGAGCCCTATACGGGCCGGTAGCATTTATCTGGATTGTACTCGGCTGTATATTTGCCGGCGGTGTCCACGATTACCTGACGGGTATGATTTCTATACGCAATAATGGGGCTCACTTGCCGGAACTTGCCGGAAAATTTTTAGGAAAAGCAATGAAACATGTCGTTAATGCTTTTTCGATTCTGCTGCTGCTTCTCGTCGGTACAGTATTTGTCGCTTCACCTGCAGATTTACTTTACGATCTTGTTAATGGAGCAGTACCTGCTGTAGTATTTGTTGTCTTAATTTTCATCTATTATTTGCTGGCTACTATACTGCCAATCAATAAAATTATCGGAACAATCTATCCTTACATAGGCGCATTGCTGTTATTCAGTACTGTGGGAATCGGGATTGCTCTCGTCTTGAACCAGGCGCCGGTTCCAGAACTGTCGTTTACAAACACTCATCCGGAAGGCGCAGCAATCTTTCCGCTTCTGTTCCTAACGATTTCATGCGGGGCGCTGTCAGGTTTCCATGCTACTCAAACACCGATTATTTCCAGAACAACAAAAAACGAAAATCAGGGCCGCAGAATTTTCTACGGCATGATGATTGCAGAAGGTATCATTGCTATGATTTGGGCAGCCGCAGCTATGAGTCTTTTTGACGGTCCGGTTACCTTGAATGAACTGATAGCAACAATCGGTACCGGCGGTATTGTTAATGAAATTTCAACGATGATGCTCGGTCCGATTATTGGAACATTCGCAGTTCTAGGTGTAATAGTTCTTCCCATTACTTCCGGAGACACTGCATTTAGAAGTGCCAGAATGATTATCGCAGACTATATCCGCGTGCCGCAAAAGAAAATAATGAGCAGAATTTGGATTGCAGCACCGATATTTATCATTTCAATCATACTGACAAATATGGACTTTACGCTGTTATGGCGGTATTTTAACTGGGCAAACCAGTCAACTGCAATGATTGCTTTGTGGATTGGTGCAATGTATCTGTTCATCGGCAGACGCAACTACTGGATTGCAGCCGTGCCGGCTATCTTTATGACGATGACAGTGTCTACGTATATTGTGAACGCACCAATCGGATTAAATCTTCCGATGGACATTTCTTTAGCGATCAGTGCTGTAATTACTGTACTGATTACTATTCTATTCTTTGTTTCAGCTAAAAAACGCCGCAGTGAAAACATTCCTCTGGAAACCGATGTTTCAGAATGGAATGAAAAACACTACGCTTATTCAGATTAATAGGATAAAACAACTTATGTCTGCACCGGTTCGTTTACCAGCACTCCGGTTCGGGCATATTTTATAATAAGAAGCTGTTTAAATCCGACAAGATAATCCTGAAGGGAGGACGCATCTGATGAAACAGTGGATGATACCGTTACTCATAATAATCTCAGTCATTTTAACTGCGTGCAGCAGCGGTGATACGACAGGCGAAGATCCGGAAAACAATACATCAGAAGATGCAGTATCCAAACCTTCAGAAGAAACGGCAGAATCAGAAGAACAAGATTTGGAAACAGAAGGGCCGGCAGAGAAAGAAACTCAGCAAAGGGACAGTGAAGATACTGCTGATAATGAAGAGTCTAAAGAGAATTATACTGCTGCTGAGCATTGTATTATGACCCAGCTGGCAGAATGCGAAAACGTTCCTCCTGAAGATCAGTTTCAGGCATACAGAGACCTTGTTGCTGACAGCACACTGCCGGAAGCTCCCGGGAGCGACTGTCTGCCTTGTGCCGTCAAATATTCCTTTGAAGCAAAATACGGAGAATCTGACCCGGTGAATTATTCAATCCTCCCGCGTTCAGAAAAAATGCCGGAAGATATCTCTGACCCGTCGGAATTTGTTCAGCAGTATCTGTTTTCATTGCCGGCATTTTTTAATAACCATGACGAGACAGCACTCAGCTTTTACCAGCCTGACTCAGCAGGTTATCACGCCTTGTTTGCAAATAAAGCGTCCGGAAACTTCAGCAATCATATGACTTATTCCGTTTTTATCAATTCTGAAGTGGAGAATCTTGATGGCAGTATCAATATCTATGCTTACCGGACATACTCACATATAAATACCAATGGTATTTTCGAAGTCTACGCCCGCTATAATTTGATTGAGCAGGATGGCCGGTACTATCTGACAGACTATGAAGAACTGGAAAATACGCGTATAGAATAAACTTAAAAATAAAAGCCTGGTCAGTAAAATTCAGCTGCCCGGGCTTTTTAGTGTGACAATTATGTGTTTATATTACAGAAATGTGTCGATTCAATGGTAATAGTCAGAAATAATACAGCCAGATGTCATTATTACATTCCAAATATTAAATGTAACTTTATTATTATTGAGCTGTAACACATGTAAAATATATGTGTGTTACATTGGTAACTGTCTTGGAAAACAAAGACTTTATAAAAGTTTGGTTTGCTTTAGAGAGAAAAAAATTACTTTTTATAATATATATTTTGGAGGAAGAAAATTTTATGAAGAAAACAATTTTAGCTACGACATTAGCATTAGGTTTAGGCGTAACAGGAGTTGCTGCAGGTCAGGACGCAGAAGCTTCTTCTATAGATAAAGCAGAACTTGCTCATACAGCTCAAAACAATCCGGAAGCATTAAATGCATCTGCAGTACACGAAGGTGCTTATGACTATAACTTCAACCACGGAAACTTTAACTATGACTTCGAGTCAGATGGTACTAACTACTCATGGTCATACAGCAAAACTGGTGAAGCACAGGCACAGACTCCAGCAGTAGAAAAATCAGCACCTGCAGTACAGGAAGAAACACAAAATGTTCAATACAGCAACTACACTGAAGAAGTACAAGAGCCCGCGCAAAATACACAAGCAGCAGCTCCAGCAGTAGAAGAAGTTGAACAGCCTGCAGCAGCATCACCTGCACCAGCTGAAAAAACACAGCAGTCAACTGGCGGATCAACTAAGTCACAATTCTTAGCTGCCGGCGGCACTGAAGCTATGTGGAACTCAATCGTATTACCAGAATCAAGCGGTAATCCAAATGCAGTAAGCCCGAACGGTTACCAAGGATTAGGCCAAACGAAAGAATCATGGGGTACTGGTTCTGTTTCAGAACAGACTTCAGGTATGCTTAACTACGCTAAAGAGCGTTATGGTTCAGTCGATGCAGCAATCCAATTCCGTAATGCTAACAACTGGTGGTAAGATTTAAACATTAAATTGTTATAAGTAAGACCCGCATTCATTCATGAATGCGGGTCTTTATTTTTATATAAAGCCATATTATTATTCGTTTTAAATTCGTTAAGGGAGATTAAGATATCTGAAATAGAAAAGCAAAAGATAAAATATTCTGAGCTTAATATTTATTGAAATCTTCAGGTATCATTAGTAATTAGAAAGGTTTAAATTATTCAATTTAGGCTATAGTATTCTATTAAGAGTAATAGAAAGCAGGTTGATTATGGCCAAAATATACAGTGCAGTTAAACTTCCTGATACCGCTGTAAAAATTATTAAAGATCAAAATATTGAATTAGATATGCACGATGAACTGACAACACCGGAACAGGATCAGATTATCGAAAAAATTAAAGATGCAGACGGCTTAATTAGCGGCGTCAATGTCCAGGTGCCGGCCGAAGTCATTAAGGCCGGCGACTCGCTGAAAGTTATTGCTAATGTCGGTTCAGGCTTTAATAATATCGATGCTGAAGAAGCAAATAAACAGGGTATTGCTATAACAAACACGCCTGTTCATGATTCTGTCGCCTCGACCGCAGAGCTTGCAGTCACGTTAATGCTGGCTTTATCTCGGCATGTACTGCCTGGACACGATATCGCAGTTAAAAATGAATTTAACGGCTGGCAGGTAATGGGTTACTTAGGCGGTCACCAGGTTGTGGACAAAACACTCGCAATTGTCGGCTTTGGACAAATCGGACAGTATATTGGAAAACTGGCTCAGGCATTTAATATGAAGCTTTTGTATGTTGATTTAGAAGAAAAAGAAACAGATATTACTGCTGAAAAAGTAAGTCTTGAAGAAGCTTTAAAAGAAGCAGATTACGTAATTACACAAGTAAACTACAACGAAACCTCCCATCATCTATTCGGTAAAAAAGAATTTGAACAGATGAAAGAGACTACGTATTTCATCAATACCGCACGCGGCGGTGTTGTAGATGAAAGTGCGCTTGTGGATGCTCTGAAAAACAAGCAAATCCAAGCCGCAGCTTTGGATGTTCACGAAGAAGAACCGCATATTAACGAAGAACTTGCGAAACTTGATAATGTAATTCTGACACCGCACATCGGCAATGATACCTATGAAGCGAGAAATGCAATGGCAGAAACTGCAGCCGATCAGGCAGTAAAAGCCCTTCAGGATGAACAGCTGGATTATCAGGTAAACAAATAAGATGAAATAAGCAAAGCCTCGCAGTATAATACAATTAAATAAAATAGTTCTCTTATTAAGAGTGAGTGAAGGGACTTGGCCCTATGAAACTCCGGCAACAGCTTGTAAAAGCGATGTGCCAAATCCAACAGTTGCAATCAACTGGATGATAAGAAGCCGCGTTAAAGCTCTTCTTAATTTCAGAAGAGCTATTTTATTTGAAAAAAATAAAAAGGTGGTAATCAAATGAAAACCGTACGCGAACTATTTTCAGAATTGGACGATTGGAAAGCATACAAACCGGCCAGCACAATGAGCAGCATAGCAAAGTCGAATCATATTATCAGACTGAAGCAAGAAATTAAAAATCGAATTGATGTTGAAGAATATAAAGATTATATACTGTTGAAAGAAGAAAGATGAAGAGTATTCTATGACTCCCTATGTCAGCACAATCATCACAGCAGGTACTAAGCGGAAATATGATATGACTTATCAGGAAAAAGAGGATTACTTCATTTTTACAATTAAAAATCAGCAATTTTAATACAAGTTATTTAAAAATAAATGCTGCTTTAAATAGACTATTAAGAAGAATACAAAAAGCACGATACGAGCTGGTATCGTGCTTTTTTCTATCTTTAAAGTTCTCCCTTCCATTCTTTAAAGAAAGTTTCGAGAAATTGCTTCATAAATGCTTCCCGCTCTTCAGCTATTTTAACTGCTGCCGGGGTATTCATCTTATCTTTTAACAGCAGTAATTTTTCATAGAAATGGTTAATAGATGTCGATTCACCATGACGATATTCTTCAAAGCTCATACTGTCTCTGACAGGAATTTCCGGATCGTACATCGCCTGCCCCTTGGTACCGCCGTACTGGAAAGTTCTCGCAATTCCTATGGCACCTAAAGCATCCAGACGGTCAGCATCCTGAACGATTTGAGCCTCGATATAAGAAAGTTTTTTTCCAGTACCGCCTTTAAATGACATGGTCGTGATGATGTTTATAATCGTATTGATGGCCTTATTATCAACTTCATTGCTCTCAAGCAGCTTTCTGATACGTTCCAGTGCTGTATTAACATTAGAAGTCACCTTATCATCCGGGATATCATGCAGCAGCGCAGCTGCGATGACGATAAAAGAATCCGCTTCTTCATATTTTAATATTTCCCCGGCAATATCTCTGACTCTCTTGATATGGTACCAGTCATGCCCGCTCTTTTCGTTCAGCAGTTCAGCCTCGACCCACTCTTCAATATTTACTAATACTGTCTTTTCATCCATGAAAGAATGCCCTCCGTCAGTTATCATAGTTTTACCTTTATTATACGTTGTTTCATTAATATTTAACAAAATGATATAAAAATATTGACACAAAGAGGGTTTTTATATTATTGTTAAAGAATATTATTATATTAAGCGGATATGGCGGAACTGGCAGACGCGCTAGAATCAGGCTCTAGTGTCTTAATCGACGTGGGGGTTCGACTCCCTTTATCCGCATTCTCTAAAAGACCATTCAATGAATGGTCTTTTTTTATTGCAGCTGCCGAATCATTTAACTGGAAAGCATTTTTACCGCTATTTTAACTGCCAAGGCATAATCAATATATCCCATCGGGAATACATAATCCGGAATTACATCAACAGGAATAATAAAATATAACAAAGCACTTCCCATAATACCCAGTTTATAATTCGCAGCTTTCCCTTCCGTAAATTGAGTATAAAATTCTTTTAAGTGTTCAATAAATGGACCTGCACCGCTCACTTTCTCTACCTTTTTCTCAAATTTCCCAAGTATTGTTTCTCTTCCTTCTTCTGTCTTTGCACAGTGTTCATATTGTTTTAACTGTTTCCGTACCTCATCAACACTAAAGTCCTTATTATAGAAATTAGTCTCTGTAAGAGTCTGATAAATTTCAGCTGCGGATAAGGAAACATCTGATGTGTCAGCCTGATCCTCAGCATTCACAGAATAACCAGCAGCAACCAGCAGCTCATTTATCGAAATACCTAAATGTCCAGCGAAGGTATTGATATGTCCGATATTTACTTTGCGCTTCCCGTTGATAATGCGAGAGACAGTCGCTTTATCAATACCGGTTTCACTGCTGAACTGTCTCAGTGATATCCCGCGTTCATCCAGCAGCTCTTTTAATCGGCGGCCAAAGCTCTCTGCTCTCATATTTTCCTGGTCCTTTCTTATTTTAAAATTTATGTATTCATTTTAATAACTGGTATTTTCTATCAACGTTTGCTAACTGTTAAGCCTCTGTTTCTCTTTTAATTTCTTTGGCTGCAAGCACCAGTAAGCCGACTGCTATTGAAATACTCAGAAATGACGATCCGCCCTGACTTAAAAAGGGAAGCGGTATGCCCGTCAGCGGAATCAGACCCGATATACCGCCGAGATTAAGAAATACCTGAACACTGATATAAATCGCAATCCCGATACAAAGCAGACTGTAAAATCTCTGTGATGCTTTAAAAGAATAGTAAATCGCTTTACCAACGATTACTATAAACAGCAGCAGTATTACTATAACACCAATCAAACCGAGCTCTTCTGCAATCACTGCAAAGATAAAATCTGTATGAGGCTCCGGCAGGTATCCGAGCTTCATAATGCCGTTGCCGAGACCGGCACCGGTCAAACCTCCATGCGAGATGGATATCAATGAGTTAGTTAATTGATAACTGGTACCGTCAGCATCCGAGAAAGGATGCATGTATGTTTCTATTCTCGCACGCTGATAGCCGGATAGAATATTACCGGTAATCACATAACGTACTCCGATCAGCAGCGACAGGATTACGGCTAAAATACCCGATACTTTAAAGATAATTTTCACAGGAAATCCTGAATATAAAAACATACCGGCAATAATAGAAATTATAAGCAGCCAGGTGCCAAAATCATTAAGCAGCACAAGACATGAAATACCACCCACCAGCAGAAGGGGCAATAAGTTTTCGGCTCTCTGTGCCGACAGCTTTTGATATTTTTGATTATAGATATAAGCAAGATACAGAATTACCACTATTTTAAAAAATTCAGAGGGTTGAAAACGCCCGAGAAACGGCACTTCTAGCCAGCGGCTTTTACCATTTACTTCTACACCAAAAATATGAGTCAAAAGAAGTGCCAGAAATATCCCGATAATCATGAAAAGCTGCAGCCGTTTATCTTTAAGTATTTTCAGAGGCATAAAATATGCCATAACAAATACAAGTAAAAAACCAATAACAGTATATTTAAGCTGAGAAAAATAATAAAATTTCGGGTCGCTGTAATCACCCTGCATTGCCATTACCATGCTTGCGGAATAAATCATAACAAGTCCTGTTAAACTTAAAATAATATATGTAATTATTATAGTGAAATCTATGTTTTTAGAACTCTCTCTGAGGATGTTGAACAATCTTTTAATAGATTTCATATATAAATGCCTCCACAGTTAACACTTTTAAAAATAAAGATGATCTAAATTAATCTACTAGGTAATATAGGATACCGTTGACAAAATGTCAACGGTATCCTATTTTTATCTGAGATAACCATGAAGATGGTACCAATAAAAATAAACGATAAGACTCGGAGTATTTTCCAGAGCTTATCGCTTAGTTAGTTAATTACCGCTCAATTCATCATGAATCAGATTAATATTGTAATTTAAATATTTAATATAAGTATCCACTTCTTCTCCTGATTTTCCAATTTCATCGGAATATATCGGTTTACTGGAAAGCGGTACTCCTGTCTGGCTGGATACTGTTTCCATCGGCCGCGTATCGACGTTTGACTCGATGAATAGCACAGGTACATTATTCTCCTCTATAAAGGAAACAAGTGAATTAATTTGTTTCGAAGAGCCCGTTTCTTCAGTGTCGATTGCCCAAATATATCCTTCTTCAAGGCCGTAATCATCTGCTAAATATTGAAATGCGCGTTCGCTTGTCACCAAAATACGGTCATCTTCAGTAATATCATCTATTTTTTGCTGATACTCTTCTTCAATCTCTGTCAGGCGTGTAAGATATTCTTCTGCTCTTTCTTCGTAGTTTTCCTTATTCTCAGGGTCTTTTTCTATAAAACAGTCCCGCATATCTTCCGCCATTTTTATACCAGCTTTAGGACTGATAAAAGCGTGAGGGTTAATTTCTTCATCTTGTCCCTCGTCATCTGTAATATACATCGGGTCAATACGATCTGTCAGATTGCAGACATTCTCCGTATCCTGATTTACAGATTCAATCATTTTATGGAACCAGCCGCTGTCTCCGCCTTCAAGGTTTAAACCATTATAAAAAAGGAGGTCTGCATCAGTAGCTTTGTTCATATCCTGTGGCAGCGGTTCGTATTCATGCGGGTCTGTTCCTGTAGGAACCAGGTTATGGATATTTACATCATCTCCGCCTATTTCGCTCGCAAGGTCTTCCAGGATAGTAAATGAAGTCACAACCTCTAATTTATCATTTTCTGTTTCATCATTAGCTGTACTGTCTCCGCCTGTACAAGCAGCCAGAGTGAGTACAGCCAGCAGCATACTCATTACATGCGTTATTCTTTTATTCATTTCAATTCTCTCCTTAGTTTTTATGTCTTATTTAATTACACTCTTTTTACTTTTCTGAGCAGCGGCCAGATAAGACCCTGCTTAGGTGAAAAAATCAACACTAATAAAAAGAGAATCGCTGAGGCAATCGCAATAACGGGTCCTGACGGCAAATCGTGATTATAACTGTAATAAATACCAACCACTGCAGCAGCTGCCCCAAAAGATGCAGACATAACAATCATTACAGGCAGCCTGTTTGTTAATAAATAAGCAGTGGATGCAGGTGTTATTAAGAGAGACACTACCAGTATCACTCCGACAGTCTGCAGAGAAGCGACCGACACAAGTGTTAACATCACCATCAAACCGTAGTGAATAAATCGTGTATTTAACCCGTAAACTTTGGCCATTGTCTCATCAAAAGTAGCTATTAAAAGTTCCTTATAAAACACAACAACGACAGCAAGAACGAACACGCTGACACCTGCTGTAATCCACATATCAGAAGTTCTGACGTGCAGCACATTTCCGAATAAAATCTGCGTCAGATCTGTCGCACTTTGAGCTTTTGTTATTAAGATAATACCGAGCGCCAGTGCAGTCGAGAAGACGATACCGATGGAAGCATCTGTTTTAATTCTGCTGTTCTGATTAATCGCTCCAATACCTAGGGCTGCAATAACTCCAGCTACAACAGCACCGTAGAAATAAGAAATTCCAAGCATATAAGAAATCGCAATACCCGGCAGAACAGCATGGGAGATAGCGTCACCCATTAAAGACATGCCCCGTAGTACGATAAAGCTTCCTATAACACCGGAAATAACACCGACCATAATCGAAGTGATTAGAGCTTTTTGCAAGTATTCATAAACCATTAAATCATTTAAAAAAGTCATGATAATTTACCACCCATATTTTCTAAAACAGTTAGAGGCGCATTGAAGGTCCGTTCCATTAATTCAGGCGTAAATACATCGGACACAGCACCCGCTGCCACCAGTTCCTTATTCACTAAAATCAGCTCATCAAAATAATCTTCGACTTTAGTTAAATCATGGTGAATAACAAAGAGAGTTTTTCCCTGATCTCTTAACTCTTTTAAAATATTTATAATAATTTCCTCACTGTGGATATCTATGCCGACAAAAGGCTCATCCATGAAGAAAATATCTGCATTTTGTGCCAGACTTCGAGCCAGAAAAACCCTTTGCTGCTGACCGCCTGAAAGTTCACCAATTTGTTTATCAGCAAAATCTTCCATTCCAACTTTTTTTAACGCTTCTTCTGCAATTTTTTTCTCTTTTGCTTTAGGCCGTTTAAATAAACCAAGCTTCGGATAAGTGCCGAGTAAAACAGTATCTCTCACTAAAATCGGAAAATCCCAGTCTATATTTGATCTTTGCGGAATATAAGCAATATTTCCCCGTACTTCTTCAATAGGTTTTTCACCTATTCTGACTTCGCCTGAATCCTTAGCTGTTAAATTAAGTACAGCTTTCATAAGAGTAGATTTACCAGAGCCGTTTGGTCCGATAATTCCTATTAGCTTTCCGCTTTCCATAGAAAAATTAACATCTGTTAAAGCTATTTTATTTGAATATGAAACAGTTAAATTTTTAACTTCAAGTGACGTTTTCAAACCTTTACCTCCTTAGTGCAACTAAAAATAAGAATAACCAAATTTAATGTTTAGGTTACCCTAAATTAAATATAGCATAACAAATGTATGACTAATTTACAAATCAATAAAAATAAATGGTTGAGAAGGAGAGTAAAAAATTTGAAGATGGTGATGGGATACACATGAGATTCTGTCATGCCAACCCCAGGAAGCGGGGATACATATGAAAACCTCTCATGCCAATCCCAAGAAGCGGGGGTACATATGAAAACCTTTCATACCAACCCCAAGAAGCGGGGATACATATGAAAACCTTTCATACCAATCCCAGGAAGCGGGGTATTACTTTAATGAACATAATAAAATACACCCTGATTGTTAGTATAAATCCAACAACCAAGATGCATTTAAAATTCGCAAAATATTTTATTATTCATTCAAAGTTACTGTTCAAGTTTTCTTTTACCGAAATAAAACAGCCCGGCAGCCATACCTATAATCAACATCAGTATTGAGAAAATAAGAAATGGCCACGGTCCCCATATAAAGATGAGCGGAGCAGATAGCGCTGTGACCAGACCGCCGCCGAGGAATGGTTCAAAGACCAGCTGCTTATAACCGAAACCTTCAGCTGCCGGAGATTTCATTTCCGGATCAGCGACACGCATCAGCATCAGTCCTGTAGCAGTCACCCCTGTAGACTGTCCGAAGTCACCAATAGCTCTTTCAAACCAGTAATCCGACATCATTCTTGGGCCAAAAACGAAGAATCCGAACAGGTTCCACGCAATTCCAAATAAAGCTAAGATTAAGAATGGAACTAGGTATTCTCCGATGACTGAAATGGAAACAGTCGCTATAGCACTTGCAATAAGTATATCCAGTGAAAATCCTTGTATACTGGTTATCGTATTTCTGTCTACCAGCTTCGATGTATCGAATTTGCTGATAAAAATCTGTACAATTAAACCGCCGATCATTGCCAGTGGGAATAATGGTATATAGGTCATAAAGTCGGAGCCGAATAGCGCAGCTTCCAGCCAAGTGATTCCCTGCAAGATGATATACCCGACAAAAATCGCCAGTCCAACTATAGTAAAATGAAAAGTAAATGTATCGATTGATTCAGGTCTGACAGTCTGTTTACTGCCTTCTCCGCGTTCTTCCACTTCAACGATGCCTGCTTTTTGAGTTGGTGACAGACCTTTAACATCAGTAATCATCTGAGTCTTGTTTTTACGTACTCCCCAGTTAATCAGCACAATACCAACAACAACTCCGGATAATATACCGACCGTGGCCAATCCGACAGCAATATCGTAGGCTTCCGGAAATCCGAGTTCTTCAAAAGTAGACTGTAGACCGGCAGCTGTACCGTGTCCGCCTTCAAATCCAACTTCAATAAGCGCACCAATAAATGGAGGCATGTCATAGAAGGGCACCAATATTAGCATAGCCAGCAGTAAACCGATTACATATTGTCCCCAGCCCAATGTCCAGCCGAATGCAAGCTGCGGTCCTCCAATGTTCCATACCCTTTTCAGATTTGGAAGGACAGTTCCTATAAATAAAGCAGCAAACACTATGTTTATCATTAGGCCGGGCAGTGCTGACCACACTTCAGTAATTTCTGAAGTCAAAATACCAGTTGCCCAAAATGACTCTTCTCCTGTAAAATTCTGAAGTATCTTACCCAGCACTTCAGGACCTAAAAGCAGGGCAAGAAAACCTCCGATCACCGATGCCGGCAAAAAAAGATTCTGCATCCATGTCGAGTGCATCCTGACCCACTTACCAATCAGCAGAAATAATCCCAGATAAAGCAGGGCAAATCCTATTTGTTCCGGACTCATAATTTCCCATCTCCTCTCTTTTTATCTTTTTCAGACTATAGAAATTAATCAATAATATTCATAGAGCCATTCTATCAGAGGGGAGAAAATTTTTCTTAACACGAACCCGAAAATTTAATATAAATCCCTGGAGAAAATAACATTAATTACTTTCTCGTTATGTTCAATATTTTTACCAGCTGGTCGTTCAAATGGTCTGCACTATAAGAAAAATCATTTTTATACCAGTTAATAATCATGCCGATAATAGCATTCGACTGGTATGCTGCAAACATTTCATTATTCAGTCCATCCTGCTGCTGACTTTCCATATCTTCCAGAAATAAATTATCGATTTCATCAAACAGCATATAGTAATATCTTAACGGCACTTTTCTTGAAAAAATAATTTCATAAAAGGACTTATATTTTTCAATATGGTGAAAGATACGAATCGTCGATGAATCTAATTCGCTCACTTTTAAAATCGTTACTTTGCGATAGGGTTCTTTATAGGTATTCGCTAAATCTAATGTTATCTCTTTAAAATATTCCTCAAATACATCTTCAATTTGACCGTAATGTAAATAAAAAGTCCCCCGGTTAATTTTAGCTTGTTTACAAATTTCAGTTATAGAAATTTCCCCGAGATCTTTATCATTTAATAATTGCAGCAGGGCCCGATGCAGGGCTTCTTTAGTTTTAACAATGCGCAAATCATGCTTGGACATCTTTTCACCTCTTATTGAACAACATTCTATACTTCCGTCCATTAGTGAACAGTTATCAGATTTTTGATTATTGAAAGCGTTTACCTTCCTTATTATAATAAATAATAGACAGTTGTACAATAGAAGGAGGATACAAAATGAGATTACAAGACAAAGTTGCCATCGTTACAGGTGCAGCATCAGGTATGGGTAAAGCAATCGCAGAAGCTTATGCAAGAGAAGGTGCTAAAGTTGTCGTATCTGATTTAAACATAGAAGGTGCAGAGGAAGTTGCAGCAAATCTTAAAGCTAATGGTGCGGAAGCTTTCGCAATTAAAACGAATGTTTCTGCAGAAGAAGAAGTTGAACAGTTATTCGAAGAAACGAAAAAGAACTTCGGGAAGCTGGATATCTTAGTTAATAATGCAGGTATTATGGACGGTATGGAGCCCGTAGGTGAAGTTTCAAACGACAGATGGGAAAAATTATTTGCCGTAAATACGACCGCAGTTATGAAATCGATGCGTTTAGCAGTCAACCTGTTCTTAGAACAAGGGCACGGAACAATCGTCAATAATATTTCAGCAGGCGGACTGTACGGCGGACGTGCAGGGGCGGCTTATACCGCATCAAAACACGCAGTGGTCGGTTTAACGAAAAATACTGCATTTATGTATGCAGATAAAAACATCCGCTGTAACGGAATTGCTCCCGGCGCGGTAAAAACAAATATTGGATCATCAATGAGCAATATGAGTGAGTTTGGAGCTCACCGTCAAAGTCAGGGTATGTCACTTAATCCAAGAGCAGGGGAGCCGGCAGAAGTTGCAGAAGCAGCGGTCTTCTTAGGTTCAGACGAAGCAAGCTTCGTTAATGGACAGGTCCTTGCAGTAGACGGCGGCTGGACTGCATACTAAGCTGTTTAAATAAATACATTATGTGAAGGGGCTGGGACAAAAGCTCTGAAGCAATAAGAGAAACGGCTGGGACATCTTGATTTTAAGATGTCCCAGCCGTTTTTTGTTGGTTTAAGTATAGTAAACACAGATTGCCGGACGAGTTTTCTCAGGTTCACCGCCATTAAAGCGATGCCCAATTCGTTACGGACCGGAGTATTCCCCCGAACAGACATCCGAGTGAATCCCAAATTCGCCTTCAAGTTTCCAAAAGTCGTTTCGACATCGATTTTGCGTTGCGCGTATCGACGTCGACCTTCCGGGCTTGAAAGCGTCTGGTTCACCTGAGCTTTAAAATACTCCAGGTTCCTATTTTTTTGAATCCGTTTCGGCTGGTCTGGTGCAGATGTTTTACACAACGCCATCAACGGACAATCCTGACAATCTTCACATTCATATATCTTAAATATCCGCTGGTAACCATACTTGTCTGTTCGAGTGGTGTGACTTTTTAAAGGTAAGCGGCGGTCGTTCGGACAAATATAGTAATCATCGATTGCGTTATATTCCCAATGATTCGGATGCATCTCATCTGTTTTGTACCGTTTCTTTTGTTCTTTATAGTACGTATTGTAGGGAATCAGTGCCTGACGTTCATATGTGTCGGCCACGCACTCATAGTTGGATTCACTGCCATACCCCGCATCGGCGACAATATATTCTGGTAAGTGCTGGAACGTGTGCTGCATCGTATGGAGAAAGGGATCGAGCGTGCGAGTATCGGTCGGATTCCAATAAATATCGTATCCCAGTACAAACTGATTATTGGTCGCAATCTGTAAATTATATCCGGATTTCAACTGACCATTCTGCATGTGATCATCTTTCATGCGCATGAATGTCGCATCATGATCCGTCTTAGAATAACTGTTACGGTCTCTCATCAGCGTCCGTTGGGTTTGATAGTTTAAGCGCCGGTCCAAATAATCTTTCATGGCTTTTTTGGATTTGCGGATCGCCGAACGTTCGGTACGTATCGCTTTGCGGGTGGGTATATCTTCAGTGCGTTCGATCTGTTCAGTGAGTTCGGTTTCAGTGTCTGTCAGTTGCGTATGAATATGCGTCAGTTCCGATGCCGTCAACGGTCCATCTGATTCCCGAATCATTTCCGGAATCACTGCTGATTCGACCAGCGCTTCATATTTTGCTTTGGATTTTTCTAGCAGTGCCGACTCGTGCCGGTCAATATTCTTTCTAAAGACAAAGGTATACTTATTGGCATTCGCTTCAATTTTTGTACCGTCTATAAAAATCGCATCTGACTCAATCAACCCATTCGATTCCAACTGAGTTCTAAACTGAATGAAGGCAGACTGAAGCAGCGCCGCCATCTTCGGATGCGCTCTGAATCGATTAATGGTCCGATACGACGGCACTTGATTTTGCGCCAGCCACATCATTCGGATACTGTCCTGCAGTAACGCTTCAATCTTACGGCCAGAGAATGCAGACTGACTGTAGGCACAGAGTAAGATTTTCAGCATCATTTTGGGATGATAGGACGACGCCCCTTGAGATTGTCCGAACCCATCAAACACATCTTCCGGCATACTTTCGACCAGTGTATGCACTGCTTTTGATATATCGTTGTCTGGAATCAGGATTTCTGTTTCGAGTGGCAGTGTGATTTGGTTCATGTTATAATTTTTATACATAAGATTCCTCTTTTCATTGTTTGTGTCGTTACTTACATTGTATCTGAGGGTCTTATTTTTTTGTAGATATATCGTATATTTCCATATAAAAAAGCGCACTTGACTCCTAGGGGAGTAGCGTCTGCGTGAGACTACAGGCTCACGCGACGCCCCTGGAAAGCAAGTGCGCTTTTTGATTTAGAGACTGGACTTATGTCCCAGCCCCTTATTTCACTTTAACTTGTATTTCCGTAATATATTCACTTAAATTAGATTGAATCGTCTCATTAAAAGCTCTTTCATAAAAATAGCCTTCAAACTTTAAATTGTTCTTCTCTGCATACTCTTTTAACTTTATATAAGTATTTCTCAAACTCGCATCGTCACCTTTATGAACAAATCTTAAATATCTGCCTGAAGGTTTAATATATACATATTCATCTTTTATGCTTGTTTTCAAATAAAAATAATCATAGGCTTCCGTATTTGTCTTATCATGATAAAACATTGCACCGTAGTCATTATTGGCAAATAAATATTCCCCTTTTGCCATGAATAAATTATAGCCTGTTTTAATCTGGGCAGCTGAATCGGATTGCTCCATTTTTTCGCTGAGTAAAAGATACTCCTCATCAAGCTCAATAAAAGATATCTGCATAATCTGTTTTTCAGCCAGCTCAATAAAATGCAGTTTTTGTTCTATTACTTTTTTTATATCATTTAATCTTTCGATCTTTTCATCGACTTCAACTTTTTTCTCTTCCAGAATATCTTTAGAATCTTGTACATTGCTCGAAAGAAGAGCTTTAATTTCCTTCAGAGGCAAGTCTAATTCCTTAAGTGAGAGAATTAGACCTAAATCAACTCCTTGCTGCAAAGTATAATAGCGATAGCCATTTTCTCCTGTTATTTCCGGAGAGAATAAACCAATTTCATCATAATAGTGCAAGGTACGGGTATTGATACCTGCCATACGGGAAATTTCTGATATCTTTAACAAATGCTTTGACTCCATGACGTTACCTCCTTGACTTTACAGTTACTGTAAAGATTAAAATGAAGATAGTCAATGAATGAGGAGGAATGTTACTCGATGAAAAAAATAATTTATTATCGTCCATTTCAAAAGCAAGATGCTCGTGATTTAGCATCTGTCATCAGCGAAAGCTGGAGTTATGAAAAAATGTTTTCTAAGAAAGCTGCGTATCATTTTTCTCATATTTTCCTTTATTACGAGCTGGCACGACAAGCCTTTACGCAAGTAGCCGACGTAGACGGAAAAGCTGCTGGGATTATAGTAGGAAATATTAAAAATGAGAGTAAAACTAAATACAAGTGGCTGTATTGGCCAAAAATCATATGGCATGGTGCTTGTCTTTTAACTCTGAAAGAGGGACGAGATATATTGCTGAACTATGTAGGCGAAGTCGATACTTTGAATAAGAAAATGCTGGACAATCTTGATGAATCATTTGATACAGAATTATCACTTTTTGCAGTTACTCCGAAAGTTCAAGGACTCGGAGTCGGCTCAGAATTGTTCCGATTTTTCACGGATAAACTGAAACAAAAGAGAATGAAAAAATTCTTTTTATATACCGATACCACTTGTAACTATGGATTTTATGACTATAAAGGTCTTAGTCGTATTTCGGCTGCCAGCAAAAAAATTGGTGCACCGGTAAATGAAGAAATTGAATTTTATATTTATAAAGGGAATGTAACATAGATTTTATTAATCAATTTTATGATAACTTTCAGCACCTCGGCTTGATGATGAAGTTTTCCCAGTTAAACGTATGTAATACCAAGCAGCTGACCGCTGGTGATTCTACAAACTCATTAAAGTTATGATATATTGGGTATGTAATAGTATTACAAATTTTAGGGGGTCAGTTTATGAATTTGAAGAAATTTCTAATGGCCAGCGGTCTTTCTATGGTACTCGTTCTCGGTGCTTGCGGAGGCGGCGAAGACGAAGGTACTGATGAGCCTGCAACAGAAGAAGACAGCGGTGCTTCAAGTGGAGATGTCGATGCTGAGGGTATCGCACAGAGCACATGTGCATCATGTCATGGTGAAGACTTCTCAGGTGCTGTTGGGCCAGCACTTGCAGGCACTAGCCTCAGCGAAGACGAATTCGAAGAAACCGTGAGAAACGGTAGTGGACAGATGCCAGCTTACAGCGAAGACGAAATCAATAACGAAGAACTTTCCGCACTTTACACTTTCTTCAGCGAACAATAAGAAAGAAGATCGTCCTTTTGGACGGTCTTTTTTTATATCCTATTATTGTGGGTATCATTGCATTCACAACTGCTTCTTTATTAAATGGATGGATATGAGTATTACATCCGTACTCTCCTATGCAGGTGTAACATTCATTGTTATGCTGATTATTTTTATCACATTCTATTTTCTCTCTGTACGCGATAGCAAAAAAATTAATGAGAAATTGAATGGATAAGAGACATCAAAAAAGGAGATTAGAGGCTCTCTAATCTCCTTTTTATTTATGATAATTTGCGGTGTATCAAAATAGAAACTGGAGTTTATAAAGAGGATAATATAATTACTTGTAAAGTAAAATTTTTTAGACGATTTGTATGGTCCCAAGTAAATCTGAAGAGACTGTACCAGTTTTTTTAATATATTCAGTTAAAGCTTCTACTGCACTAATATCCAGATTTTGGCGTCTTTCACCGTATTTTTTCGGCACTCCCTGAATAGTGACGAATGCTGCACGGTAATACTTCGATTCATCCAAAGGTTCTTCTCTGATATAAACATCTTGAATACGCAATCCTTTTGGATTCTCAATTTTTATATACATTTTCATTCCAAGGCAGCGTTTTAAATAACCTCCCATTTGTTTGTAAGGATCGCTTGAAAAAGTATTCTCAATATTCTCTTCCAGCATATCAAGAATTTCACGCCCGCTCAGATAGACTGTGGAGACCGGCGGGTTAGTGGGAATAATGTTCCATACATCATTCAATGTTATCGGCCCCGCGGGAATCGGTGCACCATAACGCCAGCCATTTGAAAATGCAATTTCTGCATTTGTAACGTCTAAAAGTGATTGAAGCAGCAGGTTGTCAGTCGTAGTTTCCAGCTGGTTATAACGATGTAAATCTGTTGCTGTATACCCGATAATCTCTCTCATCGACTCCATATACGGTTCAACAGCCTTATCAATCATACCTTGAACTTCCCCATCCATTTCAACATGTTCAGCGACTTCGATCAATTGGTGTGAAAAATCAACAATTTTTTTGTCTTCTATTTCTAGATCAAGTTTACCTATATGGGCGCCATGACAGCCTGACTGTATGATTAGTGTTCCATTTATATCTGCAGGCCGGCTTAAAGAATTGTGAGTATGCCCGCTCAGTATAATGTCGATACCTTCTGTTTCTTCAGCAAGTTTTACATCCTGAGGAAAGCCGAAATGCGAAAGTACCACGACTAAGTCCATCTGATTATTTTCCTTTAGATTTTTAATTGTCCTTTGTACTTCGTTAACTCCCAGAGTAAAATATATTCCCTCAGAAAAATGGTCAGGCATCATCTTATCGACAATATGTTCAGCAATTCCTACTATGCCAATCTTTAAACCTGCACGTTCTTTAATTATGTGAGAATCAAAAACTGGGCTGTCTGTCTTTTTATTAAAAATATTACATGCAATCATCGGGTAATTTAACTGGTCTGTTAAATACTTAAGTTGCTCAGGCCCATAGGCAAAGTCCCAATGAGCCGTCATCGCATCAATCTGCAATGCATTTAAAACTGGAAGCAAAACTTCCCCTTTACTGGATACCACAGGATATGTTCCATGGAAAGTATCTCCATTATCCAAAGTTAATATACCATCCGGATTCTCTTTTCTTGTTTCTTTCAAGAGCGTAGCAATGCGGCTGTAACCTCCTGCATTACGAAAAATACTTCTTCCTTTTTCAGTGAAGAGTTCAGGATGGAGATTATAATAACCATGAATATCATTCATTTGCATAATGGTTAAATACTGCTTTGGACTCATGAATAGTCCCCCCCATTTATAAATTTAGATGATGGAAAATTAATATTTATACTCAGTATAAAATTTTAATGTGAAAGTTTGATGAAAATAAAAAGTTAGGATCTTCTTTCTTATACAGAATTCAACATCTCTGGAGCCACTGGATTAAAATGATAAGGTGCACTTTGTAGTACTGGCTCGGAGTAACTATGATATTATGCGGTCATAGCTATCTGTCATAAATAAGGGATTTTCCTGCTTAAGAATTTTTATGAGGTGTTTATTATGAAACAAAGAATTTTAGTCATAGAAGATGATAATATGATTCGGAAATTAATCAAGATTAACTTGGAAAACAATAATTACGACGTAGTAGAAGCTGCCGATGGTATAGAGGCAAAAAGTGTCTTTTTAAGCACTCATCCATGTTTGATTATTCTCGATTTAATGCTTCCGAAAGTGAGTGGAGAAGAGTTTTTGGAATGGGTTCGTACAGAACAGCGTAATGAAGTTTCTTTTATCATTCTTTCTGCGAAATCCAGAGTCAGTGATAAAATTAAAGGCCTTAAAATGGGGGCTGATGATTATATTACAAAACCTTTTGAACCAGATGAACTTGTTGCACATGTCGAAGCAGTTTTAAGACGTACCGGTCAATATTGTCAAAAAATTGTGCACAGCGGCTTGTGTATCAAACCGCGCAAGGGAGAAGTACAGCTTTACGATAGTGACATTACATTAACGAAGCATGAGTTTAATTTGCTTTATTATTTTATGCAGCATCCCAATGTTATTCATGACAGAGAAACTCTGATTGACCACTTATATCCGAACGCTGAAAATACTGTACTTGACCGGACCATTGATGCACATATTAAAAAACTCCGGGAAAAAATTGAAAAAGACAGCTCTCACCCTCAGCGTATTCAGACAGTACGGGGAATGGGGTATAAATTTGTCACTGCATAAAATTATTAAAAAAGTTATACCGCAAGATTTTCTGTGGAAACTGTCAACTTTAAACATTATTATAATCACTTCAGCAATTTTATTGAGCGGTCTGGCAATTTATAACACTGCGTGTATGCTGATGCTTTCGATGGGGAATTTAAATAATATGCAGCAGGAACAATTTAATTCTCTGCTGTTCAATTACCTGCTTATTTTTTCTTCAATTACCATTATTACAGGGAGTTTTCTGCATTATTATCTGACAAGAAAGATAGTCCGTCCTGTACAAGAACTAATTAAGTCCACTAAGCAGATACAAAGTGGAGAATATCCTGAACCAATAGACACCGTTGCTGCCGGAGAGATAGGAGTCCTTACTGAACAGTTCAACGGCTTGGTTAAACAGCTTAAAACAAATAATACGAACCGCAGCCAGCTTGTTTCCAATTTATCCCACGAACTCCGAACCCCTCTTACAAACTTAAACGGTTATTTAAAAGCTCTCCACGACGGGATTATTCAAGGCGATCCGGAATTATATCAAGCTTTGCTCAACGAGTCGAAACGTATAAAAGATATGGTTGAACAAATAGAATTTTTGAAAGAATGGGGAGATTTTTCTTCTTACCAATATACAGAATATGAGATCAAAAATATCACTGAACTGATTGAACAATGTGCAGCTATGTTTCAGTTCCAACTGGAAAGAAATAATATTTCATTAATATTAGATATCAAAGACTGCTCTTTACGGGTGAATGCTGATGGTATCCAGCAGGTAGTAACGAACCTAATTGACAATGCCTTGAATCATTATGAAGGAATTTCTCCTATATATATTAAAGGCGGCCTTCAAAATAACTTTTATCATGTATCTGTCAGCAATCCGGGACCTATGATTCCAGATAAAGAAAAAAATCTTATATTTGAGCGTTTCTATCGTATAGACTCTTCAAGAAACGATCAGACAGGCGGCAGCGGACTCGGTCTTGCTATTGTTAAAGAAATTATCCATAGCCACAGCGGCGAAATTAAAGTTTGCTCAGAAAACGGCATCAATACTTTTTGTTTTACTCTGCCTGTTAAATAATTCTGCAGTATTGAATTTCATATACCCTGAAATTAATTTTCTCCTTTAAAGGCAAAACAAGTTTTTAGGAATTTTCACATTATTGTGATATTTTGATTATAAAGCTTTCTTTATTGCCAGTTTATCTTAAATCACTTCCAGAGTTTTTACATCTACATAAGTTTATCTGTTTATATAGTGCCGTCTTAAACTGTCAATATTTTTAAATTTTAGGGGATAATTACAGTATTAAAATATTTTAAGATTGGGGAGGAGAAATTATGAAAACCAGGCACGTTTTATTACTGGTATTTTTAATGATGATTTTTGCAGCTTGTTCCAATGACACAGAACAAGCAGATAATGAAGTCGATAAATCATCTTTAATTCCGGCATTAAGCGAATATAGTGACGAAGAGATTGAGGATATTGACCGCGGTCAGGAATTAGTTACACATACTAACGATATGCTGCCGGAAAATGTCGGCAACAATTTAAGCTGCGCAAGTTGTCACGCTGGTGCTGGACGGGGCGATTCTTTGAATTTAATAGGGGTTACTGAGAAATTTCCTCAGTATAGTGAACGTGAAGGAAAAGACGTCACTCTCGAAGATAGAATTAACGGCTGTTTCTTAAGAAGCATGGATGGTAAAGAAATAGATCCAGAAGGCGAGACGATGGAGGCATTTATATCTTATTTTGAATACTTAAGTAAAAATATTGAATCGGGAGACCAGTATGATTTTATGACTGTTGATGAAAGAGCGGACAATATTCCCGCTCCGAATGTCGAACAGGGAGCAAATGAGTTTTCACGGTATAATTGTATGAGCTGTCACGGTCGTGCCGGCACAGAGTCTGCCTACACCGGTCCCGATTTATGGGGTCCAGGTTCTTTTAACGATGGTGCAGGTATGGCAAGGTTTTCCAACATGCAATATTTTATAAAACATTATATGCCTAAAGGTCAAGAAGGTACACTAAGCGAACAGGAAGCGTCTAATATTGCAGCTTATATTCTTATGCAGGATAGACCTGAATTTGAAGGTGTCAACCGGTTCCCTAATGGCAATAAGCCCGATGATTATTTAAATGAAGAAACAAAAGAAGCACTAAGAAATAACTATTTAGATTGGACTGACTTTGAACGTGTTCAAGACGAGTAAGATTAACTTTTTGAAAAACATCTGTTTTTCAATTATCTAAATATCTTAAAACAACTGTTCATTCCACTTTAAGGAATGAACAGTTGTTTTGTTTTTATCACTTTCATCATATTTTCACATTCAATTTATAATATTTAAGTTAAAGAGGATTATTTACAGGAGGGTTATATGGTTATAACGAATGTCATGCTGGCTGCAGGCCAACTTGTTATAAGCTTCGCTATAAGTTTTATGATTTTTTTCATCTACAGTGATAAACCAAAAGAAAAGAAGAAAAATTTAATACAAGAGACCATGTCACAACTGATTAACTTTATTATATTCATTTGGCTGATAAAAATCATTTTAAATTTCTCTATTTTTATAAAAGCTCCATTGACAATATTGGCTTATCCAAGTGATTCTTATACATTTTATTTTGCATTTTTACTGAATTCTATTATTTTCATCTACTTTAATAGAAAAAATAAATCAGATGCAACTGATTTTACAGAAGCATTTACAATAATATTCTTAATTGCTTCTATCATCTACGAACTTATTCAGTTTATTTCGGTTAATAATAACAGCTCTTTTGGATATTTATTGTTACTATCAGTAATTTTATTAATCTTTTTAATACTTCAAGGACGATTTAAAGCAAAGTTGCTGCTTATAGTCATCAGTTTTTTATGGTCCGGAGGAATGCTTGCTCTATTAAATATATACCCGGTGATTACTGTATTTGATTATATAATACGTCCGTGGTTTTTACCTTTATTTTTTATAATGAGTACTTTACTGCTATTTTTAACGATTAGAGAAGGAGAGATTTGATGGCTGGAGTAGAAACAATACAATTGGGAAGTATGCTTTTAGCAATAGGTGCTGGAGCTTTATCTTTTCTATCTCCATGTGTACTGCCGATTTTCCCGGCGTACATTTCATATATTACAGGTATCAGTGTTAAAGAGATTCAGGATGGAACCAAGAAAGGAGTACGTAAGAAGATACTCAGTCATTCTGTAATTTTTCTATTCGGTGTTTCTTTTGTTTTTATAAGCTTAGGCGCCGGTGCATCATTTTTAGGAGAATGGATACAAAATTTAATACTCGGTGATTCAGGTTTATTATTACAGAGAATCGCAGGTATTTTTATTATTGTGATGGGGCTTTTCGTTGCAGGCTGGATTAACATACCTATCATGATGAGAGAGAAACGATATAATTACTCAAAAAAATCAGCCGGATATTTAGGAACTTTATTTGTAGGTTTGGGATTTGCAGCAGGGTGGACTCCATGTATCGGTCCAATTTTCGGCTCCATTCTTTTATTGTCGGCCAGCAACCCTGGACAAGGAATATTATACACAGTAATGTATGTCATCGGCTTTTCCTTACCATTTATCATATTAAGTTTCTTTATTGGATCTACCCGATGGATTGTAAGACACTCCGGAGTCATTATGACAACAGGCGGCATCATAATGATTGTGATGGGACTCGTGTTATTCCTCGGTTTAATGCCCCGGATTACAGAATTTTTACTGGATCTTGTTGAAGGAACATGGCTTTCAAATTTAGGATAAAAGGAGTAATTTTTCATGAAAAAAATATTACTTATTTCACTTATTATAATTATGGCAGGCTGGGCAATTTATCAATACATTGAAGGTTCTGGAGAAGAACCTTCGGTGGAAAAAAACAATGAAGTTGAAGATGTCGGCTTATCTATTGGACAATCAGCACCAGATTTTAAACTGACCAGCCTGGAAGGTGAAGAGACACAGCTGACTAAATTCAGAGGAAAACCGGTAATTCTAAACTTCTGGGCAACCTGGTGTCCGCCTTGCCGCGCAGAAATGCCGGATTTTCAACAGCTGTATGAATCTGAAGACGTTGAAATACTAGCTATAAACTTAAGTGAATCAGAACAAAGTGAAAAAACCGTTCAGGATTTTATTGAAGAATACGATTTGAGCTTTCCTATTTTAATGGATCAGGATTCTGCGGTTACAGAAATGTATAAAGTACAAGTGTTTCCCACTTCTTTTATAATCGACTCTGAGGGAATAATCCAATTCTCAGCAAGAGGAGCAATTAATTATGAAATTATGCAGAAAGAACTCTCTAAAGTGGAGTGATGAGTATTTACATCTGGAGCATCTGCGTGAGTCTGTAGTCTCACGCAGATGCTATTCCCTTATAAGTCTAGCGTACGGCTTTTAAAGTAAATTCATCTAATATTATATTATAAAATTTTATGGCTCTTGCTATGAGGTTAGAACCACAGGTCTGCCAGCAGTTCCATCGATTGTTTTCTTTTTTCCGGATCATAAGCATATGTCACAATAATCAGTTCGTCTGCTCCGGTTTCTTCTGTAAATTCTTCCAGTTTTTTAAGTACCGTTTCAGGTGAACCAACGGCTTTCAGGCTGAACATCGCATCCATCATTTTTCTTTGTTCTTCTGTTCCTAATTGTTCAGGATCCACAGGAGGCTGGAGTTTACGCTGCTGGCCGGTCTGCATATCCACCATCATCTGTGTCGTTGTTGTCCAGATTTTTTCTGCTTCCTCATCTGTCGGTGCCACAACGACATTAATCCCTGCCATGACATAAGGTTCATCAATCTGAGAAGTCGGCGAATCTGTCGTAAATGCCGAGCGGTAGATATCAATTTTCTGTTTATAATCATCGGGTGTAAAGTGAGTTGCAATAGAATAAGGCAGTCCGAGCTGTCCGGCAATTGATGCACCGTTCATACTTGATCCTAAGACCCATATCGGAATATTGGTTCCTGTACCTACTGTAGAAGTCACTGGAACACTATGACCGAGGCCTTCTTCACTGAACCAGCCGATAAGGTCATAAATAGAGTTTGCAAAGTTTTGCGCATCACTGCTGGTACGTGTAATTAGTTGAGATGTTCTTTGATCGGTACCCGGTGCACGGCCGAGTCCGAGATCAATTCTACCCGGATAGAGCTGTGCAATCGTACCGAAATTTTCAGCAACCTGGAGTGGTGAATGGTTCGGCAGCATAATACCGCCTGATCCGACACGAATGTTTTTAGTTCGCGCTGCAGCCATCGCAATCAGCTGGGACGTTGCAGCGGATGCGAGATTTTTTGTATTATGGTGCTCTGCGAACCAGAGCCTTTTGAATCCAAGTTTATCTATAAGCTCCGCATTTTCCATAGAAGCTTCAATCGCTTCCCTAATCGTCTGGTTTTCCGAAATGCCCACAAGTTCAAGGACATTTAATGGTATACGTTTTGTCATTTAAATTAGTTCTCCTTTATAAATCTTATTAGCTGTTAATTTAATGTACTTCATTATAATGAGACATCCTCATCATAAAGCACCGTTTGATAGAAAGATAATTTATTGTTTCAGATTTTTACTGTTCATACTTGTTAAAAATACTAATAATTATCAGTTTGTAAATTGAGTATTAAAATAAAAAGTCCTCTGCCCGGCTTTGGTCAGATGACTTTTTGCTCTCCAATATTTACACGTTTCGTTGAAGCAGAGAGAATATTATCAGAGCTTATTTGTTCTTCAATTAAGGGTTGTACTTCAGAAGTTTTCCTCTGATTCTCTTCAAGATTATTTGCCGCCATAATAATAAATATAATGAGTAAGGCTATACTGATCAGCATCAGAATGAAAAGTATAATGACAGTCAGTTTAGATTTGTCTCTCTCTTTCATAAAAATATCTCCTAGTTTACTTTGACTTGATTATATCATTCAGTAAATTACCGGGACGGTTTCCATTGTCATTTGTCGAAATTTATTCACAAGAATTCCAGATGCAAGTATCCGTCCTGAATATTATTAATACTAGTAAAAAGGATCTCAAAACTATTCGGTGAACTGTAACCTATAAAATAGACAATTTAATAAAAGCGTTACGCTGTGAGTAGATGACCCCGGTATTGTGCCGGGGTCATCTTATTTAGTCCCCATTGATAGCGCTCATTATTATACTTATTAATATATTCATTTGTTTGATGTTTGAGTTCGTCTAAGGATTCACAAGATTTATGATCGACCCAATCTTTGAAAGTCCCAAAAAATGATTCCATTGAAGCATTGTCCCAGCAGTTCCCCCGACGCGACATTGATTGTACCAATCCCATTTTTTTCACTTTATCTTGGAACTCAGGATGGGTATAGTGAAAGCCTTGATCGGAATGAATAAGTGCTTCCGGATGGAATTCATCCACGGCATCTGAGAGTTGTTTTAAAGTCCGATACACGATGTTCATTTTTAATGATGTAGTGACCACATGCGCAACAATCTCTCGAGTCGCACCATCTTTCACGCAGGATAAATAGGCTTTCTGACCGTTACCGTAATACAAGTAAGTAATATCAGTTAGCAGGACCTTTCCTGGCTCTCCCTGGTCAAACTCACGCTTCAATAAGTTTTTACACGTTTTATGTTCCTGCGTTGCTTTCATCATTAATTTATAAGGGTTCGCTCGACGAATGCGTGCCACTAGATTATATTTTTTCATCAGTCGTCTAATCTTTTTGTGATTCATAATAATATGATAATCATTGTTTAAGATTATTTTAATTTGTAAGGCACCGACTTTACCTTTTTCAGCGTCATAGATTTTCTTAATGAGGACAATGTCTGCTTCATCATTGATTTGTCTTACGGATCGATTTGTTTCATTCTTTTTCCATGCATAATAACCACTTCTCGACACGTCTCCCAGCATACACAGGTAAGTAATCATATTTTTAAGTTGATGATTCCGACAAATGTTTTCAATTAATTCATAAGTCTCATATAGTTTTAACTGCGACGGTTCTGTTTCGCCTGCCTTTCTTTCATCTCGAGCTTTTTTAGAAACTCATTTTCAGCTTCCAAATACTTTATTCTTGCTTCAGCTTTCTTTAATTTCTCATCACTGCTCAATGCTTTATTCGTCGGACGACCTGAGGAGCCTTTTCCACGCTGGTCACGTTCCAAACCAATTTGTCCGTATTGTGCATATGTTCCTCGCCATCGTAATAAGCATCGTTGCGGTTGTTCTTTACCGATGACAGATAAATCAAATCCATGATCGAGGAAGATTTGTGTGGGACCAACACCTTGTTTATGCGCGTCTACTGCGCGTATTTTAAATTCTGGGTGATACGTAATCGATCGATCAGATACCCTCAATACATTTGGATTTTGTTCCAGTTCTTTAATTTCAAAAGACGTAAAATGTCTAGCCATGATAGAGCCCTCCGTACAGATAGTTTATTTAAGTATAAACAAGATGATCTTTAGGGCATAGAAAAACCCGAATAAGAGACGCTTTTTATAAGCTGTCTATTATTCGGGTTACAGTTCACGGTTTGATCTCCTTTTTTGTATACATCACTAATTAATCTACTGACTGAATCCAGGCAGCCACATGGATAACTGCGGGATAAATGTGATAATCAGCATACATATGACCATCGCAATGATAAACGGAACGACTGCAGCTGCTGAAAAAGTGAGAATCTGAAGTTAATAATGAAATTAGTATATACAGTAATCATTTGCATAAGTACAATACAGATGTACTTGCAATGAAATGATTATATTATTGGGTAGACTGATTAATTATATAACAGTTCAGACATGCTAAGTACATAATACTGAATGAAATGAGTTTTGAATATGCTTGTTCACAATCTATTAGTCGACAATCTTACATCAGTATGGTGGATAGTACTGGTGGCAGCACTTGCACCCATATTTGCCCTTATATCGCACAGATACGTGCCAGATGTAGTGTGGCTACTTGCATTCGGAGTCATCATTGGCCCTAACATGTTTGGGTTGGCTGAACAGACTGAGGCTGTACAATTTCTTCGTGAATTGGGGATGGGTTTTTTGTTTTTGCTGGCAGGTTTTGAAGTCAGCACCTCTGATATGCGAGCGCGCCAAGGTAAACATGCTGCTCTCACATGGGTGATTTGTATCATATTAGGCGTTGGTGCCGGTCTTCTACTTACAAATTTTGAGTTCCGTGTGGCTATAGTACTTGCTATCGCGTCTACTTCAACAGCACTCGGAACATTGTTACCCATCTTGAAAGACTCAGGGGAGATAAATACCCCGCTCGGCAAGGCTACAATGACACATGGTGCATACGGAGAGCTGCTGCCGATTGTGGCAATGTCACTGCTGCTTTCCACGTTTGCAACTTGGCAAGCTTCATTGATTCTGATTTTCTTCGCCATTATAGCTGTTCTGATAGTCGGTATTCCAATACGATTCATTCGAAGAGTCCCGCTGCTAGGCAAAGCCGTAGTGTCAGTATCTAATACTACAATGCAGACAACGCTTAGAATGACTGTCTTTGCATTGGTTACCCTGATGCTGCTCACAGCAATATTTGAACTTGATATCGCGCTAGGAGCTTTTTCTGCTGGACTCCTCCTCAACGTGGTCTTTAAAACTTTTTCTCCAGAACAGGGAGAGGAAGTTGCACATAAAGTCGAAGTTTTAGGATTCAGCTTTCTGATTCCAGTTTTCTTTGTCACCAGCGGAATGGAAATCAGTCTCTCTCAGGTGTTGAGAAACTGGCAACTTTTGCTGGGTTTCATCACATTAATTGCAACTGTTCGCGGTTTGGTGGTATTCCTTAGAGAACGTTGGAGCAATACATATTCCGGTATTAAATCATCGAGAGAACAAGTTGCGTTAGGACTATATTCTGCTACTGGGCTACCTATCATCGTCGCGGTGACCCAGATCGCCGTGTCTTCGGAGATTATTGACCAGGGAACAGCTGCTACTATGGTAACCGGAGGAGCCCTGACTGTGCTCATATTTCCTTTTACCGCTAAACTCATAATGCGTAATAATGGTCAATGAGTATTACTGCCAGACTAACAGGCAGTTCATAATAATTCTCAGAAATATTTATTAAAGAACAAGGTTCTATTAAATATTTATCCATCCGTATGAGATGAATATGAGTCACTTGTAATCATCTCTATAGATTTCACCAGTCGTTAAATTAGGTTAAAGTGCATCAAAAATAATTCTTATATATTTTAATTGGTTTACAATCGGTCGCTTGAAGAGAAGCAAGTATTTAAAATTAGAAATAAATTGAAAATGGAGGGTTTAATATGTTAAGAAATAAAGTACATCATATTTCCATAAGTCAAATTAACAATGAAGTAACTATAAATAAATTTGGTGAAACACAACAATATACAATTCTGGAAAAAATCAGGACAACACCTGAAAAAGGTCATGCAGTCCTAAACTACTTATATATTAACCCTGGTTACGAAGAGGATTTTGAGCGTGTTTTTTTAAATAGAGATCATCATTTAAGGAATACAGAGGGATTTCAAAGCTTATTATTTTTAAGACCTAAGGACCTGTATATACATTACGTGATTATTACAATTTGGACAGATACAGCCGCTTATAAGAATTGGAAAAGTTCTCGGGAGTATAAAGCTTCTCACCAAAAAAGAGGAACTAAAGAAGGTGCTGATCATAATATCATAAACAGAAGTTTATCTTTTAATATTAGTGTAGATTTGTCTAGTGAGTTTTAACTCTATTAATCCTTAATGAATTATAGATAAAAGATAAGTTAAAGAGTTTAAAAATCTTTATTAGTTACCATTTAAATTTGTCTTAATGAGAAAATTGCGAAAAAATTTCAATCGCTTAATACTACATTAAATTCTTATATATTAAAATATTTCTACTTGAGTTTATTCAATCGTTAAAAAATCAACGTTATGGGATAAGCTCTTTTTTGAGGTTTATAAACTAGTTTAATTTTTAACTTGCACATCTTTTTTGTTTAAGTACCAGCTTCCTAATGTCAAGTAAGCTCAAATGTTGTCCATAGAGTGTACGGGAGCAGAATAATGCCATACCCTTTATTTACTTTAAAAAATTTCAATAACAAAGCGTACATCGTGCTCCAGATCATAATACTGTTTATTAGAGCTAATTGACGCTTTTCTTAAACGAAAAAATAAGAACGACCAGGTGTAGTTAATTAAAAGATGAACCTTAAACACTCTACCTGCCGCACTATTATCTCTTTTTTAAAAAGTTCATGTGCAAGTCCTATTGTCAAATAAAGAATGGTATATGTTTTGTCATTTAAATTAGTTCTCCTTTATAAATCTTATTAAATCTTCATTTTTTTTTGCAGCATTACGTACTGCGATGGTTTCATCATAACTTTCGATTACGTTAATTGGATATTTTTAAACTGCATGCAAATTCACTAAATTAACTTCTATATTTTAAATCTGAAATAAATAGCGTGAAAATTAAATAGCGATTCATCGTAGCCCACCGGCTTATGATGAATCACTTTTTTGAATAACTCACGATATACTCTCATTTAATTACTTTCTCTACGTCAGTTTTGAGCATGATGGCTTTTGCACTCATATCTTGTGGGCGAAAGGTTTTATGGATTAGTTCCGATACACTTTAGCACATCAAATCACATTCGTTTTTTTAGTAACGCAAATCCCAAAATTGCTCTTTACTGAGTGAGACAGCATCTGCACCGGCTTGAAATGCATCGTCAATATGTTCTTTGTTCCAGATCAAACCGCCGAGAATAATCGGCTGTTCGACGTGCTCTCTTAATGTTTTAACAATCTCCGGAGCAATGCCAGGCATAATTTCAATAGCATCCGGTTTACTGTCTTTAATATGTTTAATTGAGTTTTTCAAGGAGCTTGTATCGATTAGGAAAATACGCATAATAGTAAGCAGTCCTTCACTCTTCGCCGTACGGATCATTCCGCTCTTTGTAGAAACAATACCCGCCGGCTGCAAGTGTTTTGCAATAAAATGAATAGCTTCTTTATCATTAGAAAGTCCTTTTATAAGGTCTGTATGAATGAATAACGGTTTGGTGCAAGATTTCAATTCCTGGATGTTATTTAAGTAATAATTTAATGTACCGTTCATTAAGATGGCGCCGCTTACTTCAGTTTCGTATACAGTAGCAATATTTTCTGGTTTGCATGCTGCGAATACTTTGTTGGTTTTTAATAACGAATTAATAGATGGCATAAAATATTATGTTCCCTTCTAGGATAATAATTAAATTATAACAAGTGAATATTTAAGCAGTGCAAATTTACTGAATATATACATACCTTTAACTTATTATTAATAAGGAATCTCTATAATAATACTTGTGTGAAAATTACATATAGCACTCTGGGTTAGAGAATATGTGGAGAAAAACCCTTCGTTGCAATCTGAAGTATATCGGTTTTTTTAAGTCCGATAATTTCGTTTTGCCTTCGAAGGGTTTTTTGCTGTTTAAAAGGAGGTGATAACGATAGTTGATTTGACAGAAATAGAATTATTTATATTTGATATCGATGGCACTATTTTATTGGAAGATAAATTACTGCCCTATGCTGAGGAAACTATTCAATTTTTAAACAGACTTAATAAGAAAATTTATTTTCTTACGAACTCATCAACCCGCACAAATGAAGAGGTGGCTGAGCATTTAAACTTCCTTTCTATACCCGCTGAATCTTCGGACATCATTACACCTGTAAGTTTAATCAGCAGCTATTTTCGTACATATTCGGAAGTGCCGCGAGTAATGGTAATTGCAGGAGATTCAGTTAAAAGCGAGTTAGCAAAAGCAAAAATAATTCTTACAAATAATCCAGACGAAATCACACATGTACTTGTCGGTTTAGACAAAGAATTTTCTTATAAAAAACTGAATTCGGCTGCTGAAGCAGTCCGGAAGGGCGCACAATTAATCGGCCTTAATCCTGATCCTTTCTGTCCTATGAAAAATAGGGTTATTCCGGATGCTGGTACTTTAATTAAGGCAATTGAGTCAGCAAGTAACACAAGGGCAAAAAATATTATAGGGAAACCGTCAAAGCTCCCTGCTGATTATATCTTTTCAGAAACTGGTTTGGCAGGAGAAAAATGTTTAATGATTGGCGACCGTCTGGATACTGATATTTTATTTGGAAGTAATGCCGGTATGAACACCGCACTCGTCCTAACTGGAGTCACTTCAGCAGAGGAAGCAGAAAACACGTATATCACACCTCATAGGATATACGAGGATTTATCTCAATTAATGAAAGAACTATCTTTAAATACTAAAAGCATAACGTAGTGATTGAAAAATTATTTATATAACCAGGAGGATAAAAATGAAGAAATTTACGTTATTCACTTTATTACTGACTTTTGCGGTAATACTTACAGCTTGCGGAAGTAATGAAAGTTCAGCAGATGAAGAAGCTTCAGGTACTGTGGATGGAAAGGTTGAATTGACCTTTTGGCATTCCATGGGCGGCGAACCTGGTGAAGGTATCGATGAATTAGTCAAACGTTACAATGAGCAAAGTGAAAATGTAAATGTTACTGCAGAATATCAGGGCAGCTATGATGATACTCTTACAAAACTGAGAAACTCTACCCAAGGTTCTGAAGTAGGCGCTGATATTGTACAAGTTTTTGAATTAGGCGCACGTAATATGATTGACTCCGGTTTGATTGTTCCCGTACAGGATTATATTGATAAGTCGGGCTATGACATTAATCAAATAGAGCCTAACCTTGCAGCTTATTACACAATTGAGGGCAAATTAAACTCTATGCCTTTTAACTCGTCGACACCTCTTCTTTATTACAACAAAGATATGTTCGAACAGGCAGGAATTGAAGAAGCACCTTCAAGTATGGAAGAAATTAATGAAATTGGTGCTGCACTTATGGAAGAAGGCGGTGCTGAAATGCCGATTTCAATGAATATCTACGGCTGGTGGTTTGATCAATGGATGAACAAACAGGGATTAGATATGTTCGATAATGGAAATGGACGCGAAGAAAACCCTTCTAAAGTTGTTTTTGATGAAAATCAAGGAATAGAAAATGCTTTAGACACTTGGAATCAGCTTTATGAGGATGGATATGCTCCAAACGTTGGACGTAATGGCGGACAGCCTGAATTTGTTGCCGGAGAATCGGCTATGACTTTTGCTTCAACTGCAACTTTAAGAACAATCCTGAACGAAGTCGGCGACAGCTTTGAAGTAGGTACTGCATACTTCCCTTCACTTACTGAAGAAGATGAAGGTGAGGTTTCCATCGGCGGTGCTTCGCTTTATATGATTGACTCTGAAGATGAAGCAAGAAAAGATGCAGCATGGGATTTTATCGAGTTTATGATTGAACCTGAATCGCAAGCCTATTGGAATGCAAAAACTGGTTATTTCCCAATTACTGTTGATGCTCACGAGGAACCGGAATTTAAAGAAAACCTGGAAGAATACCCGCAGTTCCAAACAGCAATAGATCAGCTGCATGATTCCAACCCGGAATCTCAAGGCGGATTAAGCACCGTTTATCAGGAAATTCGTCAAATTCAGGAAGCGGAAACTGAAAATATGCTGAATGGAAGCACAACACCGGAAGAAGCAGCTCAAAATATTATAGACCAGTCAAATAATGCAATTGAAAATTATAATCGCGTAAATAATCAATAAAATTAAGTTTATCGGGTAGCTGTTTTCTTTTAGTACAGCTGGTATTTTCTTAGATCAGCAAGGAGCCGGTTACCCGGTACTTAATAATAAATTATATTTTTGAAAGGTGACTGTGGTTCAATGGAAGCTTCAAAAAAGCCAAAAAAATTTCAAGGCATCAAAATATCACAAAGACCGCTGACTGAAAAAATTGAGCCACTTCTGTATTTATCTCCGGCACTGCTTTTACTCGGGATATTTCTATTCTGGCCTTTCTTTCAAACAATTATACGCAGTCTGCATATAACAGATAACCTCGGAAGAAATGCTTTGTTTGTAGGTTTGGAAAATTATATTGAACTGTTTAAAAGCAGTTCATTTCATAACAGTTTAATCGTTACAATCTTATTTGTTTTTATAGTTGTAATAGTCGGAGTGCTTTTAGGTTTCTTTACTGCACTTTTATGTCAGCGCACGTTTCCCGGAATTCGTCTTTTTTCTGCAGCTTATGCTCTGCCTATAGCTATCGCTACCAGCGGTATAGCACTGGTGTTCCAAGTGATGCTCAATCAAAGCATAGGAATCGTCAACCAGATTCTCGGGACAGATATTAACTGGCTGGCTGACCCCACCTACGCTTTATTAAGTATAGGAATTCTGACAGGATGGCTGAACAGCGGTTTGAACTTTTTATATTTTAGCGCCGGTCTCTCCAGTATTGATGAATCTTTATATGAGAGTGCATCAATTGATGGGGCAAATTGGTGGAACAAAATACGTCATATTACGATACCAAGTTTAAAGCCCATCACTTTCTTTGTCGTTGTAACCAATATTATCAATGCCTTTCAAGGGTTCGCTCAAATCAGAATTTTGACAGGCGGCGGTCCCGGAGAATCTACTAACGTGATTGTTTACGTCATTTACCGCAATGCATTTATGAATTACCGCTACGGTTATGCCTCAGCTGAATCTATTGTACTGTTTGTTATTGTCGTAATTTTAACAATCATCATTTTTAAAGTGAACAAGGGAGGAAGAATCAATGTATAGTACCGAAGTGGATACTTTGCCTCAAAAGAAAAGGAAGATATCTTTAGCCATTGATTTTAAAAAGTTTTGGAATTGGCGGTCAATTATTTTACTTATTGTGAACCTTGCAGTTGCAGGGATTGTGCTTTTCCCCTTAATCTATGCAATCAGCATGTCACTGAAGGCTCCATCAGAAGTATATCAGCAGGACGCCTCTTTCTTTCCTGAGTCTCCTGTTTTCTCGAATTATATAGATGTATTTAAAACAGCGCCTATTGCTACATATATTAAAAACTCGCTTATTGTCGCAGTTGCAATAACTTTCTCGCAAATCATTACTTCAATATTTGCTGCCTTCAGCTTCCACTTTTTAAAGTTCAAAGGAAGCAGTGTTATCTTTGCAGTCATATTAGCTACGATGATGATTCCCGGAGAATCTGTAATTGTATCTCAATATATTATGGTGAGCGGCTGGGGATGGGTCGACAGTTTGAGAGTACTAATCATTCCATTTATGACTTCAGCTCTCGGTATCTTTTTATTTCGTCAGGCTCTCCATTCATTCCCGGCAGAAATTTACGAATCCGCGCGCATGGACGGCTGTTCCAATATTCGTTTTATCATTACAATTTTAATTCCCCTTTTAAGACCAACCATAGGTGCCTTGGCAGTTCAATCATTCCTCGGTGCATGGAACATGTTTATGTGGCCCCTGTTGGTTACGAATGCGGATGAATACAGGACCGTGCAAATCGGTGTCAGCATGCTGAACAGTGTGGACTCTCAGTCTATGGTTCTTATGCTGGCAGGAGTCGTAATATGTATGGTGCCTTCGCTGCTTATCTTTATATTTGGTCAGAAAAACATGATTAAAGGGTTAACAGCCGGTTCGGTTAAAGGCTGATTAAAGTAAAAATAAAAGGAGAACATAAGATGGCAAATCTGATATTAAAAGACGTTTCAAAAATTTATGATGGAGATGTTAAAGCAGTAAATAATATGAATCTGGATATTAAAGATAAAGAGTTTATTGTTTTTGTTGGCCCTTCAGGATGCGGAAAATCAACAACATTAAGAATGATCGCTGGACTGGAAAGCATTTCAGGCGGGGAACTTTTTATAGACGATAAACTGGTGAATACACTGCCGTCTAAAAACAGAGATATTTCGATGGTATTTCAAAATTATGCCTTATATCCCCACATGACAGTAAGAGATAATATGGGGTTTGCCTTAAAAATGAAAAAAGAATCTAAAGCTCAAATAAAGCAAAAGGTGGAAGCTGCTGCTGAAATTCTGGAATTAGGAAAATACCTGGATAGAAAGCCGGGTGCCTTGTCCGGAGGGCAAAGACAGCGGGTGGCTCTCGGACGAGCTATGGTACGAAATCCCAAAGTGTTCTTATTAGATGAACCTTTATCCAATCTGGATGCAAAGCTACGTGTAACTATGCGGACAGAATTAGTAAAACTTCACCGTAAACTGGAAACAACATTTATATATGTCACACACGATCAGACAGAAGCGATGACCATGGGAGACCGTATAGCAGTGATGCGTGATGGGGTGCTGGAACAATTCGATACCCCGCGAAATCTTTATAAAAACCCCAATAATTTATTTGTCGGCCAATTTATCGGCAGTCCTCAAATGAATATTTTCAGAGCAAAGCTTATCAGAGAAGGCGGTGTACATCTTTATATGGGAGATCGAAAAATGCTGCTTCCATCTTCAGTTTCCGACAGACTGGACTTTAAAGGTTCTGAAAAAGATATTTACCTTGGTGTGCGGCCGGAACACTTTAATTTTTATGATGTAAATAATCAGCAGGATTTTCCGCTGGAAATTAAAACCAGTAATGTGGAGCAGGTGGGGAGCGATACTTACGTATACTTCAATTCTGTAAATGCTGAAAAAGATATAGTTGCCCGTCTGAGCCCGACAGAAGAAGTTTTTGTTGATGATGTTATCGAAGTGTCTTTTAATCTGGAAAATATTTATTTGTTTGATTTTGCTACTGAGGAAACAATGCTCAGAGAGGAAGGATTATAATGACTAAAATTATTGCTCACCGCGGATACGCTTCTAAATATCCGGAAAACACAAAATCAGCCTTTGAAAGTGCATATCAGGAACAGGCAGACGGAATAGAAATCGACGTTCATCTGTCAAAAGACGGAGAAGTGGTCATTTGTCATGATGATAGAATCGACCGAACTTCAAATGGCAGTGGTTTTATATACGAATATAATTTAGAACAGCTGAAAGGTTTTGATTTTGCAGCAAACTTTGAGTCCAATGATGAATATCAGAAAAAAGCTGAAGAAAAAATAATGACACTTCAGGAGTATTTTGAATGGGCAAAGGATAAAGATTTAATCACAAATATTGAATTAAAAACAAGTACTGTAAAGAATGATGGAATAGAGGAAATGGTGAATAAAATCATTGTAAATTATCAGCAGGAAAGAAGTGTGATTATCTCTTCCTTTAATCATAAAAGCATTTTAAAAATGAAGAAAGAGAACCCCGGGATTAGCTGTGGATTTTTAACGATGCATAACTTACTTGATCCTGAACAGTATTGCAGAAAATACAGTGTGGAGTATTACCATCCGAATCATTTAATGATTGACGAAGAGCTGGTTAAAAACTGCAAAAACTCTAATACAGGATTAAACATTTGGACTTTAAATGATGCTGAATCAATTAAGGAAATGCTGCCTTTAGGTCTTACCAGCATTATCACGGATGATCCTAAAATGGCAGTAAAAATAGTTGAAAGTCATAAGTTATAAAACACAGGGGAAAGGAAAGATGTCAGATGAAACGATTCGCCATAATTGTTACTTTCTTAATTATCTTATCTTTTGGAGTGACAGCCACTTTCTCTATTATTTCCGGAGGAGATACAGACGAAAGCAGAAACAAGATAATGAATATTGCTCATCGGGGCGCTTCCGGTTATGCACCGGAAAACACTTTAGCCGCCTTTGATAAAGCTGTTGAGATGCAGGCAGATTACATAGAAATTGATGTGCAGCTGTCAAAAGATGATTTACCGGTCGTCATTCACGATGACACTCTGGATCGAACTACAAATGGTACAGGAAATGTTTCAGCCTACACCTTAGAGGAATTAAGATCATTGGATGCCGGCAGCTGGTTTGATAAAAAATATGCAGGGGAAAAGATTCCCTCTTTAAATGAAGTCCTAGAAATGTACGGTGAGAAGATAAATATCTTAATAGAGTTAAAATCTCCCGAACTTTATCCGGGAGTTGAGGAAAAAGTGGCAGAAGCTTTAGCCAAATATAAGCTGGATACTTCAAACAATATTGTTATTCAGTCATTCAATCATCCCTCTGTTATCAAATCAGCAGAACTGCTGCCGGAAATCACCCACGGTGTACTCGCCGGAGAGAATTATAAAAATGTAACAGATCAGCAGTTGCAAGAATTTGCAGCATACGCAGAATACTTTAACCCTAATTTAAAAATCGTATCATCTGAATTGGTAGACAACGTACATCAAGCGGGAATGAAGATCAGCCCGTACACGATAAAAACCAAAGCAGAAGCAGAACGGATTTATAAATTCGGTGTCGACGGACTTATTACAGATTATCCGGACTATGCTGAAGCACTAAAAGAATAGCAAGAGTGACAAACAAATCAAAACCTTCTGCCGCTAACTTACTTTACAAGTTAGCGGCTTTGTTTTATACTTTCACTAAATTGCCTTGCAAGGTAGGGAGGGGCTGATATAAGTGAATTCGCAAATGTTAAAAGGTATTCTGGAGGGCTGTATTTTAAAACTTATCGAGAAAGAACCCATGTACGGCTACGATATAATCACACGACTGCATGAATTTAATCTGGATATGGTAAGCGAAGGCAGTATCTATCCATTACTTTTAAAATTACAAAAATCAGGCTATATCAAAGGCACCCGTATCAAGTCAAAGCAGGGACCAATGAGAAAATATTACTCTCTGACAGAAGAGGGTTTATCATATTTAAAAATTTATAAAGACAATTGGGACAGAATTGACTCTGCAGTAAATACGATATTTTTGGAGGATACTCATTATGAAACAGATCGTAAAAGAGTATGAACAAATGCTTGAAGAGATGAGTAAAAGTGACAGAGAGTATTTTATAGAATTAGAAGGTATTCTTGACTCTCATTATGCAAAAAAAGATGAAAAATATGATGTGCTGCATGAAATGGCAGTAAACCTTATAGAAAATAACCAATCTTTCAAAGAACTGTTTGGAAATAATCCTGAAGAATATGCATTGGAAATTGGTGAGACTGTGTCGGCAAGCAGGAAAGAATTTTGGAAAACTTTTGCTTTATTAAACTTATATTTTCTAAGCTTTTATATACTGGTCAGTTTGATTTTTACAAAGATCACTGTTTCTTATGTACTTTTACTGGTTCCGATTCTCAGTCTGATATTAATCCCCTTAATGAACCGCGGTATCAAGTTTCAAGCTTTTAAAAGTGCAAATCATCAAAATGTAACGACAATTTCATTTCTAATATTATTTATATTTATTAAACTGATGATAGTTTTTTCACTTCATCCTATGCTTGATTCAATAGTTATCTTTGAATACCATGTACCCTTCTTAACTATATTACTGCCGGTGATTTACGGTATTATTACTGTACTGACAGCTGTATTTTTCTTATTGACTAAAGAAACACTATCAAAAATTGAATTTTTTATATTAACTATCGCATTTATAATGCTGACCATTGAGAGACTTAGTATCCTGGACATTACCACCAGCTGGATATTCACAGGGATTTTATTAATGTTAATCAGTATAGAATATCTTAAACATAGAAATAACAAGCAATTTGCAGATTAACTGTAAAATCCGCCGTTAAATTAAAAAAGCATCTAACCATTTTTTTCAGGTTAGATGCTTTTTTACATCTGTTAACGCGTCTATTTTTGGTAATTCTCATCGTATCGTTTTTCTATTAGGATAGGAGAGTTAAGGGTATGCAGTCTATACATGTTAAAATAATAATTTAAAGCTGCACAATTCGTTAAGCTTGTATTTAAGTAAATGTATGTACGTAAGGTTTTTCTTTTATTATAGATTCAAAATAATATAATAGTACTCTAATGAATGAGAATCAGATAAGGATGATTTTATGAAACCCAGGATTATTATTCTGCTTAATTCCATAGATGTAAATAAGGGCGGGCTTACGCACGCATCTCTGAGGCAAGCCAGCACTTTTGCTGATGCCGGCTATGATACCCAGATACTGACATTCCACTATGAACCACGTTTCCCGATAATCTGTAAAAAGCTCAAAGAAATGGGTAAGGTCAGCGAAAAAGTTGTTATACGTAATATGTTTGAGGAACTGGCATTATACACTGATAAAGATAAGGTTAATATCCGTAAATTGAAAGTAAATCTTTCCGATTATGAAAAAAGCTATGCCATAACCCAAAGAAAAAACTACAATGCTTATAGACTTTATAACAATGGGATATATGAAAAATATATCGCTCTTCGGGATGATGATACTCTTGATTTCATAGACTACTTCAATGAAAACCGCTACAGGGTGAGACGAGAGAATTATAACTATTACGGTCAAGTGAGCAGAGTGCAGTATTTCAGCTATGAAGACAACAAGTTCAAGCAGCAAGTGTTCTTCGACAAAAGAGGAAAGGCCATCTTCAGTTTCTGGCGTGAGCCTTCCACTGGGAAGATTAGCAGGGTCATCCACTTCGGTTCAAATAATGAAGTCATCAGTGAAACAACTGGCAACACTGTGCCCCATAAACTCTACTGGCTGAAAACTGTATTAAACGAATCGAAGTCAAAAATAATGGCCATTTCTGATACACGCAGCACTGACGAACTGCTTGTTAAACTGAAACATTCATACACAACAAAAGCACTGCGTATGCACAGCAACCACCTTAAAAATCCTGATAATCCTGATTCCGAACTAAATAAACGAAACGGCTTTGCAATAGAAAATATACAAAGTGTTGATGCACTTATCGTTCTAACAGAAAAACAGAAACATGATATAGTCAGCCGTTATGGGCATGAGGACAAAGTTTATGTGATTCCAAACTATTATGATCCGAATGTCTCTAAAATCAAAGGATTAAAATCTATTTTAACCACTATGAAACCAGACAGCAGTCAAAGTGAAAGAGACATGTCTAAAGTTGTCATCGTATCAAGATTTTCAGGAATCAAAAACATAGATCATACCATCAAGGCATTCAAAAAAGTCATCGCGGAAGTACCGGAAGCTAAGTTAGAAATCTGGGGGTCCGGGGATAAAGAAAAAGAATATGCAGGTATGATAGAATCATTGGGGCTCGATGATAACGTGCTGATTAAAGGATATACTCAGAATCCAGGAAAAATATACCAAAGCGGCGCTTTATCCGTCCTGACTTCCCACGCTGAAGGTTTCTCCCTTGCGGTCATGGAAAGCATGGCAAATAAAACACCAGTCGTCAGTTATAATATAAGGTATGGCCCATCTGACATGATTGAAGATGGTGTAAATGGTTTCCTCATAGAAAAAAATGACATAGAAGCACTATCAGAAAGAATCATACAAATGCTGAAAAACCCTGAAAAAACAAGATATATGGGCAATAAAGCAGATAAAACAATACAAACGAAATTTAGCAAAGAAATCTATCAGAAACTATGGTTTTCTCTCACAGATAAACTGCTTTAAGAATTAGAAAGGAACAATAATCATGAATAACCTAATTTCTGTAATCACTCCAGCAGAAAAAAATGAAAAATATATAAATACTGCTTTAGAATCATTAAAAAACCAGAAATACACAAATTTTGAAGTACTGGTACTCCACTCCGATATAGATGCATTGAAAAGAGTGGTTAATGACGAATACCTGGATGATGACAGATACAGATTTATTAATACACCTGCAGATATTTATGTAGGTGCTGCACGCAATATCGGCATTGAAGAAGCAAAAGGCGATTATATATACTTCCTCGACAGCGACGATTATGTATCCGAAAACATACTGCAGCTGCTGCATGATAATATCGGAGAATTTCCGATAATCCGAGGAAGAATGAAATCGACGGATTTCAGCACCAGCTTTGCCATCATACTGCCCGGTACAAATGAAATAAAGATGTATTCAGACAACAGGCATGACTTACTCAGAACAGAGTCAGCAATCAACTACCTGATTTCAAAAAGAATCATAGACAGCATGAATCTAAGGTTTTCCGAACAATTCAAAACTTATTCGGATCTTACATTCATGATTCCATTAATGGAAGAAGTTGAGGTAATACCTTATTCTTACGAAGCAATCTATTTCAGAAGAAGAGGAAACGATCCAATTAATAACCCGTCCCTTAGACAGTCTTCCCTAAAACAGCTCGCACCTGATCTCTTTGGTGTTTATAACCAGCTGAAAACAGATGATTTGAGTGAGGAAGGACAAAAATATCTGGATGACAAACTCCTTAACTTCTATAGAAAACGTTTGGTGACCGAATTTAAAGATGATACTACTATCGATTATTATTTTGCCGGCCTTGTGGAAAGTATAAATAAAATTGACCCGAATCGACTGAGTAACAAAGATTTTATCCTAAAAAATGATGTCAAAGCAATACAATCAAACAAGATAAACAACTTCCGGAAACTAAGCAATTTCAACCATTTTCTGAGAGACATTAAAAATGGCATTACTTCCAGGAAAGGCCGAAAAGAATTGTTTTATAAACGTGTGTTTAATAATTTAGATATCAAAGATAATCTGGTTCTTTTTGAGAGCTTTCAGGGTAAAGCTTATTCTGACAGTCCTAAATATATCTATGAATACATGCTTAAGAACAAAAGTAACTATAAATTCGTATGGGTTATGAACGAGCCGTCCAAGATACCAGGAAACCCTGAAACTGTTAAACGATTCTCACTCAAATATTATTACTATCTTGCAAGAGCAAAATATATCGTCAGCAATGTAAGAATGCCAAACAAATACATCAAAAGGGACGAACAGTCATATCTTCAGACTTGGCACGGTACGCCGCTTAAAAGACTTGCCGGCGACATGGACAATGTTCATATGCCAGGTACCAATGCTGCACGGTATAAGAAAAACTTTAACCATGAAACTAATAAATGGGACTATCTGATTGCACCTAACCAGTATTCTGCTGAAATCTTCAGAAGAGCATTTTGGTTCAATAACACAATGCTTCCAACCGGGTACCCAAGAAATGATATCTTAACAAACCAGAATGATGAAGAAACCATCAGCGGACTGAAAAGAATAAACCAGATACCAACTAATAAGAAAGTCATTCTATACGCACCTACATGGCGCGATGATGAATATTTCAAAGTTGGGAAGTATAAATTCAATCTGAAACTCGACCTTCACAGGCTGAAAGAACAATTTGGAGAAGAGTATATCGTCCTGCTCAGAATGCATTACCTGGTTGCCTCCAATATTGACTTAACAGGCTTAGAAGATTTTGCATATGATGTTTCAAAATACAGTGATATCAGTGAACTGTACTTGATGTCTGATATTCTCATTACTGACTATTCATCAGTATTCTTTGATTATGCCAACCTGAAACGTCCAATACTGTTCTTTACTTACGACATTAAAAAGTATCAGGGACAGCTGCGCGGTTTTTACATCGACATGGAGACGGAACTCCCAGGCCCATTGCTCATGAACAATGATGACATAATGAATGCGATTGAAAATATTGATGAAGTTACTGAGAAATACAAAGAGCGGTATAACGAATTTTATGAAAGATTCTGCAGCTGGGATGATGGAAGATCATCAGAAAAAGTTGTTGAGGCAGTATTCGAAAAATAAGCATTTAGAAAAGACGGGACTAATTTAAATTAGCTCCGTCTTTTTGATGCAGTATTCAACATGGATCACTTTACGAAAAGATGCCACCATCAGTTATAATTATACGTTAGTGTATTCTGATTTAACAAAAGTGAAATAAAAATTATTAACATAAAGAGGGGTTTTATATTATTGTTAATTAATATTATATTAAATGGATATGGCGGAACTTGTAGAAGCGCTAAAATCAGGCTTTAGTGTCTCAATCGACGTGGGAGTTCGATTCTTTTTACCCGCACTAATTAATGAAAGACCACTATTTTTTAGTGGTCTTTTTATTAAATTACATATATGCTGATAAATTAAATATTGGCTTATTCATACCTTAAGACTTCATGCTTTTACAAATTTTTTTAAGTACTTTGCTATCTTCTATGAAACTCAGGTATAGATACTTTAATGATTTTTAATAATTACTTGTTCTACGTTTAATTTGTCTCTTTTTTTAATGTTATTTACAATAATATCCGCAACATCATTTGGATCCATTAAATGTTTTGTTTGTTCTTCTGTCAAAATATCATTCCAAAAATCTGTTCTCATTCCGCCCATATAGGCACCAAATACCTGAATTTTTGTATCTTTTAATTCTGCTAATAAACCTTCGGTAAACCCTCTTACTCCAAATTTACTCGCACAATAGACGGTTTCATTTACTTTTCCTTCCAATCCGGCTGTGGAGATGACGTTCGCTATAGTACCTTCATTATTTTTTTTCATTGAAGTAATGATTTGCTGAGTACAATATATAGTACCTTTAAGATTGACATCTATCATCTTATTAATATCATTTTCTTCAATATCTTCTAAAAGATCAAACGCGCCCATCCCCGCATTGTTAAATAAGATGCTGACATCTCCAACTGTATTTTTAATTATATTAAAAACATTCTCTACTTCCTTATTATCAGACACATCTAATAAATGAATTGAGTAGTCTTCATTGTATAAAGATTCAGCAACTGCTTTGATTTTCTTTTCATTTCTGCCAAGTAAACATACGTGATATCCTAATGCTGATAATCGTTGCGTCACTGAGGCACCAAGGCCGCTACTTGCACCTGTAATTACTGCTACTTTATTATTCATTTAAAAACCACCTTGAAAGTATAATTATCTCTCCATTATTCTAACATATAAAAAATTCACAACTTTGTACAATAATACTCAATAATCAGAGAGAAAAATACAGAGTTTTGTTCATATCTAATTGTGTGCTGATTCTCACAACGTCACTTTTCTTATATTCTGCAGATCTGATATAACGATATTTCATTGAACTTCACTTCAATTTTCACAACACTATAACATGGCAAACATCTCGTAATTCTCATAAAAGAATATATATGTAGAGCTTTTTTTAGTTATTCAAAAGGACAGAAGCGTCTTATGATAGAGAAAATTCAATATAAGAATGTCAAAAACTAAAATGCTGTTTTCTTATCAAACTGTCCGGGAACCAAACAAGGACAAGTAAAAATAAACCGCTTTTAATAGAAGTGATTTACTTCAATTAAAAGCGGTTTATTGCTACTTTCATCCTATTGTTCTTTTCAATCTGTAACCTGCCTTTCTTTTCCTGATGACATTCCTACAATTAGAAAAATAACAGATATGAAAATGAGCAGGGACAGGGGAATCGTCCATCCGTTTGTCAAATCCTGCAGTGCCCCGACTAATACAGGACCTACTGCTGCTAAAAGATAACCGAAGGACTGAGCCATTCCCGATAACTCTGCTGCTTCTTTGCCATTTCTTGTTCTGAGCGTAAAAAACATCATAGACAGACTAAAAGCACTGCCTCCGGCAATTCCAAGGAGTATTACGTATATAGGAGTCAACGTGAGGTTACCCTGCAATAATCCTGAAAGACCGATGATGAATAAAAAACCAGTTGTCACACTTAAAACGACTTGACTTTTCATTTTCTCTGCTATCACAGGAATAATAAAAGTGAAAGGAATAATTGAAAATTGCATTAGGAATAGCATCCATCCCGCTGTGCTGGAATTAAGACCATTCGCATACAAAATATCAGGGAGCCATGTTATCAAAGTATAGAAAATCAATGATTGAATGCCCATAAATATTGTTATCTTCCATGCGAGCGGAGAGCGCCATAAACTGCTTTTCTTCTCTGTGTCCACACTTGCTTGCTGATTACGCTGACTGGTAAGCTGCGGCAGCCAAATCAGTAAAGAAATGACTGCCAGTATACTCCAGACGCCAAGTGCACCCTGCCACCCAAAATTTCCGGTGGAGGCAAGAGGAACACTGATACCTGAGCCGAGGGCTCCGAATAAATTCATAAATATAGCGTACATACCGGTCATAAGACCTATCTTAAGTGGAAAGTTCATTTTAATAATTCCTGGAATTAATACATTCCCGATTGCAATGGCAAGCCCTATGAAAAATGTGCCGGTAAATAAAAATACAATTTCTCCAAAAGAACGGATTACAATACCTATAATAAGTAAAATCAGTGATAAGGTGATAGTCCATTCCATACCGATACGATTGGCTATTTTGGGAGCAAAAGGAGAAATCAGTGCAAAAGCCAGCAAAGGTAATGTCGTAATGGATCCGGCGAGAGCATTGCTTATATCAAGATCATTCCGTATAAAAGGAATAAGTGCTCCTACAGAAGTGAAGGGTCCTCTTAAATTTGTACTGACTAAAATAACACCTATAATTAGCAACCAACTTTTTTTGTATTGATATCAAAAGAACCTGCTGTTCTTTCATTTCCCATGTTGTTAGTCCTCCATCATTTCAACGACATCTTTTCTTAATACTTCCATATAACTGTCAACATATGCTGCAGCTGCATTCTTATCATGGCTCTGAATTGCTTCAAACAACTCAAGATGCAGCTCTTCTTCGTACTTGAAAGGCACATCCATCGCCATCAAATCTTCGACAAAAGTATATATAATCTCTACCATCGGTTCATATAAATCAATTAGCAGCTGATTTTTTGAAGACTGTACAACAGTCTGATGAAAACGGATATCTGAAGCAATAAATCTTTCGCGATTATGATTCTTAACTGCCTTTCGACAATTCTTAATACATTCTTCAAGCGTAAGTAAATCCGTCTCACTTCTATGCTCAGCAGCCAACTGAGCGGCTTGTTTTTCTAAAGCTAAGCGTACATCAAGCGTTTCAAGCAAAGCAGTTTTTTTTATATAGCGTCTCAGTGCTGCATCAAGTGAATTGGCAGAGCGCACTATAGTTCCACTACCTTGTCTGGTTTCAAGTAAACCAGCATGCACTAAGGCACGAATTGCTTCCCGAAGTGTATTTCGACTAACATCAAATCTCTCAACCAGCTCCATTTCAGGAGGAATTTTTCCTCCGACTGTCCAGTATCCAGTTTCAATTAATTCTTCTATTTGAGAAGCAACCTGTTCTACTAACTGTGTTCGGTTTGTTTTACGAATCATATGATCTCCTTTAAAAGTTGTAGGATGATTGGTACATTGGATATATTAACAGTGGTAAAATATGTTGTCAATCCCAGCTTTATCAACTTTATACTAAATAAGATATATTCAAGCTCGTTCTTTGCAATAGCGTTTTTAACCTGCTTGAATCAGCGGATATTATCAATGAAAGGAAAAATATTTAAATGCTGAAAACTTATAATCTGAAAAATAAAAGCCTTTCCGTTTTATAAAAACGGAAAGGCTTTACATCTATTTTGACAATATTAAATATGTCCGTCACTGGTTTATAATGATATCTATTTGAGATAGTTCACACTATATTTTTATACAGGATATTCACTCAATTTCTCAATCATTTCTTGATATAAAGCATTGGCTTCTTCTTTTCGAGAGATGCCATGAACATTCATTCTGCCATCTTTAAATAAGGTCAGCTTATATTTTTTATAAGTCAATAACTTAACAAATGCACTTGCCCTGATAGTTTTACCGGGCAGCTCCTGATTGAAAACCGATTCGTCGAACCTGAGTGTATATACACTTCCGCAATTAGATTGTACAGTGGGCAGCATATTTTTATTCAACTGTTCATATATCCGATTCTTACAGACCACACAGGCTTCATTCTTTAATTCATCTATATTTATCGTTTGAAAGCCGATTTTAAAAGTATCTACAGTAATGAGCTGCTTGGAAAAACCTTTTCCTGATAAATAACGAATGACTTCAGAAACTTCCATACTGGCAATGAGGGAAATTACAGGAGGAAGCACACCGTTGATTGCACAGCTTTCCCCCGTCGATGGCAGAGTCTCCATCAAGCACTTTAAACAAGGTCCTTTAAAATCAATACCGTACACACTTCCCTTACTGCCTACAGCGGCACCATATACCCAGGGGATATCAAGCTTATGACAGGCTTCATTAATCAGAAATCGAATTTCAAAATGATCCATACTGTCAATTACAATATCCGGCTGATACTTTCTTAAGATTGCGGAGATGTTACTGGAATTTATTTCTGTATTGATCGGTACAATCTCAACATTACGGTTTATCTGACACAATTTTTCTTTGGCAGCATTAACTTTCAGCGTCATATCTTCTGCATCTTTTTCAGTATATAAAGCCTGACGATGCAGGTTGGTCATTTCAACAATATCCATATCGATAATGATGAGTTTACCTGCACCCATACGCACAAGCATTTCAGAAACGTGAGTTCCAAGTGCACCGGCGCCCATCACCATCAGTGTGGCTGACATCAGATTTTTTTGACTATTCTCTCCAAAGTCATTAAATTTCATTTGCCTGTCGTATCTTTCCATTAAAGAAACTCCAGTCCTTCAGAAGGACTGGAGGCCTGTGCTGAATACCTAACCGGAATACGTCCTGCATCATAACCCAGTACCCCTGCATCAATTGAAAGCTTCATCGCCTCTGCCATTTTAACCGGGTCTTTGGCATTCGATACAGCGGTGTTTAATAATACCGCATCTGCGCCCAGCTCCATAGCATAGCACGCATCTTTTGGTGAACCGATTCCTGCATCCACAATAACAGGGATGCTGGATTGTTCTACAATATATCTTAAATTTAATGGATTATTAATACCGCGTCCCGTACCTATAGGAGAAGCGAGCGGCATAATCGCATGAACACCGAGTCTTTCGAGTCTTTTTGCAAGCACGACATCGTTTGAAATATATGGACAGACTGTATAACCTTTGTCCAGCAGTATTTGACACGCTTCGTATGTCGCAATTGGGTCAGGCAGTAATGTCTTATCATCGCCAATAATCTCAACTTTAATCATGTCACAGACACCCGCATGTCTTGCGATTTCTGCGATGCGTACAGTTTCTTCCACTGTTTTCGCCCCTGCTGTATTCGGAAATGTCGTGTATTTTCTTAAATCAATATTTGCCAGCGGGTTGGGCAGGTCTTTATCAAATAAGTTCATACGTCTGACAGCGAAAGTCAGCACTTCTGTACCTGACGCTTCAATTGCTGCGGCCTGTATTTTCTCATCTGAGAACTTTCCAGTACCTAAAAATAGTCTTGAGTTAAATTTTAAATCCCCAATTTCTAACATATTATCCGCCTCCTACAAATTCTAATAATTCAAGTCGATCATTATTTTTCACTGCTTGTTGTTTAAATACACTTTTTTTAATCAATTCCCCATTGTGTTCCACTACAATACGATTATCATCTACATCCAGGTGGTCCAGCAGGGTAGCTATGGTAATATCCTTTTCAAAATAATGGAGTTCTCCGTTAACGGTGCACTGCATATTGTTTCATCCTTTCAAGTGAGAGGTTTTTAAGTACTGTGACAGCTGGGAAATGTATTAACCACTTTATAATGACTAAGCAATAGAGCATTTGCTTACATCAAATTTAATATTTGCCATTCTTCTTTTAATCTGGTGATTTGATTGGGTGATGCATCCATAAATGCAGAAATTGCCGAGATACCACTGAAACCTGCCGGTAACTGATTGATAGTTGTTGAATTGATACCTCCAAGTGCAACGACAGGAATATCATAAGACAGTGCATCACGTACTTCTTGATGTGTACGCGGCGGCAAAGATTTCTTTGAACTCGATTCAAATATATGGCCGTATAATACAAAGTCGAGATGATTGTCCTGTGCTTTCTTGACAGATTCAGGTGAATGAGCAGACATGCTGACTGAAATATCCGGATGTTCTTTTTTATACGTTAATGCAGTTGGATCGTTTTCTCTAAAGTGGATAGCAGTTAAACGAAAAGATTCCAGCAATTTAGTCGAAGTATGAATGATGATTTTTTCTTTGGGAAAACCTGAATGAATAAGCTGACAAAGGAACGATGATAACTCGTTGTCGGACATGGGTGTACGAAGTAAAAGATAATCGATACAGGATGAAATCGTATTGAAATGAATAATATCCTTGGAAATTAATATCTTAAAATGTGTAATTGCAATAAGCATTATGTCACCCCTTAACATAAAAAAAAAGCGCTGTTTTTCTATATAGAAAAACAGCGCAAGTATGCATCAAAACATATTACTTTCGCCACTTTCCTACGCCAGTATGAACTGTATCAGGTTCCCGGAATCCCAAAGTCTACACTTTAATCTCAGCCTTTTTTAAAGACACTTCCAGTGGTCTTAACTATTTAATTTTTCCAATCAATAACCTCAAGTTACTCTAAAAAGTTAAATATTGCAAATAAAATTAGATTTTAATTATGCTGATAACTACCTTTTAACATTCACTCAATCATATAAAAACTAGAAAGCAGTACAGTTACAGAATTGAATTTGAATTGCGTTTGTTCCAATTTAAATAATTTGTGGTTTACTTGACGTATCTTTGTAAAGTACTACAATGATGTTAAATAGAATAGATTCGCACTAGGGGTGTTTATATAAACTGAGATGAGGGAAACCTCAGACCCTTTGAACCTGATCCAGTTAAAACTGGCGTAGGAAAGTGTTACATCGATACAGTTGTATATCTATGTCTTTGCGGGCATATAATTTACTCTCGATACGTAACTTTCCTATGAAGGTTGCGTATTTTTTTATTTTAAAAAATTATAGGAGTGATTTATTTGACAAGAACAGTTTTAGTAACGGGAAGCGGAAGAGGACTTGGCAGCTATATCGTAAAAGCACTGAGTGAAAAAGGCTTTAATGTCATAATTAACTACAACAAAAGTAAGGAAGAAGCAGAGAAGTTACAAAAAGAAATTGGCGCACAAGCGATTGCGATTCAAGCGGACATTACAGACCGTGAAGCAGTTGAACAATTAGTAAAAAAAGGAACTGAACATTTCGGCCAGATTGATGTTGTTGTAAACAATGCACTCGTTAATTTTAAATTTGATCCAACCGCTCAAAAAGCATTTAAAGATTTAACTTACAAGGATTATGAACAACAGTTAGACGGGACACTAAAAGCTGCATTTAACGTATCACAAAGTGTAATGCCACAGTTTTTAGAACGTAAAGACGGTGCAATAATTAGTATTGGAACGAATCTATATCAAAATCCTGTAGTACCATATCACGAGTACACCACTGCAAAAGCTGCTTTAATTGGGTTCACCAGAAACGTTGCAGCAGAACTTGGACAGTATGGTATCCGAGCAAATGTTGTTTCTGGCGGTTTGCTGAAAACAACAGACGCAAGTGCAGTCACAACACCAGAAGTATTCGATTTAATCGCACAGTCCACACCATTGAGAAAAGTAACAACACCACAAGACGTTGCTAATATGGTTGTTTATCTTTGTTCTGAGGCAGCAGATGGTATTACAGGACAAAACATCACGGTAGACGGCGGACTTACTATGAACTAGGCGGTATATATTATGAATAATTCTAAACAGTTAAATATAGGAATTTTAATGTATGGTGTGGGTCATCATCAGGCAGCATGGTTAGAAGATGATTCGAGTGTCAATGAATTCACGACAATTGAATATTATGAAAATCTGGCAAAAATTGCAGAACGCGGGAAATTTGATGCCGTATTTTTCGCAGATTCACAAGCCTTCCCCGCAGATAGTCCAACAGAATTGCCAACGAGTTATTTTGACCCAATTGTTGCATTAACTGCTATGAGTAAAGTCACAGATAACGTTGGACTTGTTTCAACTATTTCAGGTACATTTAACAACCCATTTACCACAGCAAGACAGTTACTCACACTGCAGCACATAACAAAAGGACGCATGGGATGGAATCTAGTGACATCAATGACCGACCGCGAAGCACAAAACCACAGTATACCTGAATTGCCTGAGAGAGCCGTTCGTTATAAGAAAGCGGATGAATTTGCTGAAGTCATGAATAAATTATTTGATTCGTGGTCAATTGAAAGCTACAAGCCAGATAAAGAAAATAACACAATTACTAAAAATAAAAATATTCAGCCATTCAATCACAATGGTGAAAACTTCCAAGTTAAAGGTCCGCTAACTTTACCTTTAAGAAAAGAGGGTAAGCCAGTGGCTATGCAAGCCGGGGCTTCAAAAGAAGGTGTTGCACTTGCTGCGAAATATGCTGATGCTGTCTATTCAGTTTCTTGGAACTTAAGACAAGCAAATATTTATCGTGAAAAATTAAATCAAGCCATAAAAGAAAGCCCTCGTCCAGACAACTATATCAAAGTATTTCCAGGACTAGTGACTTACGTGGGTAAAACAATAGAAGAAGCGCAAGAAAAGAAAGCAAAATTAGACAACCTACTTCCAATTGATACTGCACTTAATCAGCTCGAATTCTTTATTCAGCAAGATACAAAATCATGGAAACTTGACGAAAAAGTACCAAAATTGCCGCCAGTCGAAGAATTCAAAGGACCTGTTGGACGTTATCAAACTGTTTTAGAAATTATAGAAGACAGAAATCCCACAGTCAGAGAACTACTCGGTTATCTCAACGCTGGAGGTGGACATTTAACACTCATTGGCACACCTGAAGAAATTGTCGATGAATTAGAAAGATGGATGAATGAAGGTGCCGCAGATGGATTTAACTTGATGCCTCCAACACTCCCAGGAAGTCTTGAAGACTTTGTCGACTTAGTCATTCCGGAAATGCAAAAACGCGGCATTTTTAGAAGAGATTATAACGGTGAAACGTTTAGAGAAATGCTGGAACTCGATAAGTATTAAGCTGAATGATTCATAGGCACACCTCAATTTTACGTTGTGTTTTTATATTGAGGCTGGGACATAAATATCTCCAGAAAAAATAATAACTTTTGAGAACTTATGTCCCCGAGCCCCAAGTGCGAAGGTTATAAGGGCTGAATTGCTTATTAATATCCCGGTAAGCGAGGATAAAGTCAAAACTCACAAAAAAACATTAACAGCTGAGACTCAAGTTTTCGCTTATATAAATCATTTTGCGGCAGACAGAGAAAATTTAATTATTCATTCCAATGTCAAAAAAGAAATCAGGGTTCAGAAAGTGAATAATTATATAATAGTATATTTGTTAATAGGTATAGCTTTCGGCCTTTTAGAAGTTTATTTTGTTAAAAACAAACAGATGAATAAATGGATTTACCAAGCATTATTTTGATAGCTTCTACAGCTCTATCTATACCATTTAGTGTCACTCACTTTTGGTGCTAGTTTAATCCTATTTCAAGTTGTAGTACTTATGGGATTATATATAGAGGGTTTGATAAATAAAAATAGAGAAAGTGATAAGATGAAATTTAAAGACTTATAATTCGAGAAATTTCATTGTATCTTGATACTTAACTCACCGTTCTAACAATTTAGGGCGGTGAGTTTATAACAAGTTTTCTTGTCATAATCAAATCTAGTTCCTGGATCACTTATGATACACTTCCAGTTATCCTCCAAACTAGTGAATTAAAAAATTATACAGGTTGAATTAATATAAAGTAAGTTTGTCTATATTATATTTGACTATAAACGTAAAACATTTTCCAATATATAGCGTTAAGACTACATTCTCCATGCCAATTCAATTACGATTCATCTTTGACTCTTCATGGACTTCAATCGCAAAACTTTTAATTTTCCTCTTTTTAAGCACTTCAACAAGAGTCATCTCATCTGCAATACTAACTCTTGCTGTGTTAATTAAAATCGCTTTTTCTCATTAGTTTAAATTCTACAAATATTGCTCTTCTTTTTATCGTTAGCATAGGTGAATGCTCGGACTATTAATGTATATCAGCGTGATTAATGTTTCTCTGCATTCATTTCCTGTATGATAAAAATAAATACAGTTTTAATTAAGAGAGGAAGGTAATTGATGAACTACAAAGAAAAATGGGATATGGAGAGTATATTTCCTGGTGGAAGTGGATCTGAAGCTTTCCAAAAACGATTATCAGAAGTAAGAGATAGTATTACAGCTTTTTCTCACGAACTCGATAATTGGGAGCCGGACAAACATTCAGATGATTTTACGTCACTGAAAGGAATCTTACAAAACTATGAAAAAATTTCAAACGCGCTTGGTGAGATGGGGAGTTTTGCGAATGGTTTAGTATCTGCAGATGTTACCGATCAAAAAGCAATGCAGAATTTAAATGCGGTTGCGAACTTACGTAAAGACCTCTCATCACAGAATATTATTTTAAATAAAAAGATCAGTGCACTGACTGAAGATCAATTTAGCAAGCTATTAGAGGAAGATTTCTTTAAACCGATGCATTTCCCGTTAGAAGAAATACGACAAAAAGAAAAAGATTTACTATCAACTCAAGAAGAAACAATCATCAATCATTTGTCACTAGACGGCTTACAGGGCTGGAATAATATGTACAATCAACTCGTCGCTTCTATTCAAATTCCAGTAATTGAAGATAATGAAACCGTTTATTATTCAGCGGGTCAATTTGAAAACAAGATGAAGTCAGAAGAAAATCCAAAACATCGTGAAAAACTTTTAAAAACTTGGGAAGAAACATGGAAGGAAAAAGCTGATTTATTCTCTACAACGCTAAATCATTTATCAGGATTCCGTTTAAACGACTATGAACTTCACGACTATAAAGATTATATGAAAGTGCCACTAGACTATAACCGTATGGAAGAAGAAACACTTGATACGATGTGGGATACTATTACAAAAAATAAAGCACCTTTCAAAAAGTACTTTGAACGAAAGGCGCAACTAATTGGTGTTGATCAATTAGGATGGCTCGATGTTACAGCAAGTGTTGATGTGGGAGATTATACGAACAAGCGGTATACTTACAATGAAGCAGCAACGTTTATTATCGATAACTTTAAATCATTCAGTCCAAAAATGGCAGAGATGGCACATCGAGCTTTTGAAGAGCAGTGGATTGAAGCGGAAGATCGTCCAGGAAAACGCCCAGGTGGATACTGTTCAAATCTTCCTGAATCTAAACAGTCACGTATTTTTATGACGTTTGCCGGCAGCACAAGCAACGTGTCAACACTCGCACATGAACTCGGACACGCATTCCATAGTTATGTCCTGCGTGATTTACCACTATTCAACCAACGTTACGCAATGAACGTTGCAGAAACAGCTTCTACATTTGCAGAACTTGTCGTTTCAAACGCAACGATTGAAAATGCGACATCCAATGCAGAAAAAATCAACTTACTAGATGAAAAAATTGCTAGAAGTGCGACTTTTATGATGAATATCCATGCTCGCTATATCTTTGAACGCAATTTATATGATGAACGTCAACAAGGAACTGTAGACAGCAACAGACTGCAAGAACTGATGGAAGAAGCACAAAAAGAAGCCTTCCAAGATGAACTATGTTCATACCATCCAATGTTCTGGGCAACAAAGTTACATTTTCATATTACAGGTGTACCATTCTATAACTTCCCGTACACATTTGGATACTTTTTCAGCTTAGGTATATACAACCGTTTCTTAGAAGACGAAACATTACTTGAAGATGACTATATTGCACTTCTTCGGGATACTGCGAGCATGACTACAGAAGACCTTGCTGAAAAGCACTTAAATGTTGACCTAAGAAAACCAGACTTTTGGCAAGAAGCACTGGATTCAGTGCATAAAGATATTGAAGAATTTTTAGAACTAACAGAATCACATGTTTAATTTATAAATGATAAGCCCATCTATAAGCTGGCACCATGAATTTAAAAAAATAATTTTAGATAACTTCTAAGGTTTGAGTTCGGTAGAATACCGAGCTCAAATCTTATATATATCATGATAATATTATTAAATAGTTATATTTTATCTATTTATGATAATTCTCAGCTTATCGTTTTATGATACGATTTTATTTAATATCATCTTCTTTTATAAATTCGAGAAAATCATTGTCTCGTTCATTCGAGATACGATTTTGGTTAAATATTTCATATTCTGTTAGAGCCAATGAATCTGCGATTTCTTTTTTTATTCTTCCAGCATTCTCCAGAATCTCTCTATCATTAAATTTCAAGAATGCATCAAGTTTTTCTTTCCAATCGCTCATATACATTGGCTGTTGCCTTTCAGCCTGATCCTCCGCATAATCGAGATACATTGTCACAATTCTGTTTAAAGATTTTAACTCTGTTTCACTTAAGTAATTTTTTGCTACTGTTATATCTGTCTTACGAACTTTGTCGCCCTTAAATGTCTGTAATCCCATATTATCTTTCGAAGCATCAACTCTTGCATTAATCAACTCCGCTGCTGTCATTCCATGGATAGCATAATGCAATTTATTTTGTACAGTCGCAAAAAACTCTCTTGCAGTCGAAGACTTAGAATCATAATCAATTGATGTCGCATAAATATCTGTAATTTTTAAATAGAATCTTTTTTCTGATGCACGGATATCACGAATTCGCTCTAAAAGTTCAGCAAAGTAATCTGAACCTATATTGCGTATTTCTTTCAATCTCTCATCGTCCATCGTAAAGCCTTTTACGAGATACTCATTCAAACGATTAGTAGCCCATTGCCTAAATTGTGTACCTCTGTGAGATCTTACACGGTAGCCAACAGCGATTATCATCTCTAAATTATAAAAATTAGTCTCTCTTGAAATCTCTCTTCCACCTTCATTTTGAACTATTCGGTTTTTCCGAAGAGTTGAAAATTCGCTTAGCTCACCTTCGTTGTAAATGTTTTTTATATGTTCGTTAATAGTAGGAAGCCCTTTTTGATAAAGTTCAGCTATAGATTTTTGTGCCATCCATATTGTCTCATCTTCTAAACGTACATCTATCTTAGTTTCTCCATCTTCAGTTTGATACATTAAAAAGTCTATATTATCCATTTTCAGAGCTCCTTTTAAAGGATTTATTAATATTTATCTTACCATAAATAGAACATATGTTCTATTTATGGTAATTTTCATTCCTCAATATTTTATTCACCCTGAACAGCTGCTCCAGCAGCATGACTTTCATCATCTGATGAGGGTAGGTGAGTGAACCGAAACTGATCTCCTGATTACTGCGTTTTTTCACCGCATCTCCAATTCCATTGCTCCCGCCGATCACAAACACAACATCGCTTTTTCCGATATTCATCCAGCGCTGATATTCCTGTGCAAGTTTTTCACTCGTATATTCTTTACCGTTAATCTCCAACGTCACCACATGCTGCGTTTCTTTTATTTTCGATAAAATTCTCTCTGCTTCTTTATCTTTAATCTGCTCCAGATCTTTCTCGCCCGCATTATTCGGTTCTTTTTCATCCGCCACTTCAATCAGCTCAATTTTTGCATATTTACTTATTCTTTTTTGATATTCTTTTACTGCATCCAGCCAATATTTTTCTTTCAGTTTTCCCACGGTTATCATCGTCAGTTTCATCTGTTTCACCTTCGCTTTTCTTGTCTTTTTTTCAATTATACATAACTGTGGACAAATTCGTATATTTACTGCAATTTTATTAGTTATACACGGGTTATCCACAACCTGTTGATAACTTTTTAGCACTAAAACGCATGATTCCGCTCTTTTTTCGCACTAATTCCTGCATATTTTATGTATTTTCCCATCTTCCACACACTTATCCACGTTTTTATCCCACTTATACACAAGTTCTCACCAAACCTGTGGATAACTTGTTAACAGCCACAAAAATAGACCAAATTGCGCTGTTTTTCTCACAATTTGGTCTTCTTTTTATACCTGATAAATTTCGGTCGGTACCGCCTTATCTGTATCGCATATCATTATACCGTTGTGCGTATCGATGTCGTACTGATTCAGTATCTGTTCAACACTCATACGCGCCAGTTCTTTAATGTTATTATCCAGACTTAAATGTCCTAAATAAATACGTTTTGTATTGCTCGTTATAACGTCCTTCATTGCATGCGCTGCATCTTCATTTGATACGTGACCGACGTCTGATAAGATACGCTGCTTCGTATTCCACGGATATCTTCCCATCCGGAGCATATCCACATCATGGTTGGATTCAAAAAGGAAGACGTCACTTTCTTTAATGATGCCTTTCATCGTGTCCGATACGTATCCTGTGTCTGTAATCAGCGATATCTTCTTGCTGCCTTTGGAAAATGTATAAAATTGCGGATCAATCGCATCGTGCGACACGTTAAATGATTGAACATTTAAGCCGAGTATTTCTTTTTCTTCAAGCGCGTTGAAGTGAAATTTCTGGTCTGAATTAATAATGATATCTTTACGCTCAATAGCATCCCATGTCTTTTCATTGGCATAAATAGGTATATCGTATTTTTTCGCAATCACTTTCAAGCCTTTAATATGGTCTACATGTTCATGTGTAATGAAAATCGCATTTATATCATGGAGTGATTTACCTATTTGATTGAGCGTTTCATCAGTTTTTTTACATGACAGCCCAACGTCTACAAGTACACTTCCTTCTTCCGTTTCAATGAATGTACTGTTGCCTGTTGAGCCGCTTGCTAAGACGCTCATCTTCATTCCGTTCACTCTCTTTCAATAATATCTTCTGTCTGACTCAGCGCATCGATGTACAGTATACGTTCAATGCCTTCATCAGTAATTTCAAACTGCCATTTCGGGCGCATCATAATCTGGTCATCTTCTTCCAGTATGATGTAGTAGCCGAGGACCGCACTTTCTATGACTGCATTATCAGTAATATTTTCCTGTATATACAGTTCCTCAACAATCACTTTCGGATGACGCACATTCTGTTCCACAGCATAATCGCTTTCTTCGATGTTCTCTACATAGCCTTGAGTCATACTTCCTGATTCTTCGCTGAAGTACAGTCTTGCTGCTTCGTGGCTGAAGATTGGATAGCCATCGTAATGCTGGTTAAATGTTATCGTATCGGGTGTGCTCATTACTTTATCATAATGGTATTCTTCGCCTCTGTAAATCGAATTGTCTTTGTAGGTCTTCAAACCTTCCGGAGCGAAGGTTACCGTGTCGTCGAGCGGCAGGGTCAGCACCGTATCGTTTTCCGACATATCTTCTTCGTGGTCAAGTTCTGCCGGATCACCGATAATAATCTGCATCTGGACGTTTTCAAATCCATCCAGTGCACTGGTGTCGATATTCGTTTCCGACAGGACATTCGTCGTATCTGCCAGTTCTCTGACTTCTTCATTCGATTCGTTGTACAAAATATAAATAAGGACTAAATTCATCAGCAGGAAGGCAGCTATAAAAAGGGATTTTGTTAATTTCCAATCCATCAGGACAGCCCTCCCTCATTGAATTTCATCCACGCACCGTCATATTTAACATACCATTGCGGCGTATAATCGATAAACTCCAGATCCGTTTCTTCATCGGCATAAGTCATATCATAACCGAGAACGATTTTAGATACTTTCTGCAGATCAAAATTGTCATGCAGCGCAATCTGGTAGCGGACGTTTTCAATATCTAAGAGTTCCACTTCTTCTTCATCCGATACTTTTGCATTGGTCTGTATCAGCGGCCGCGTATATTCATAGACTGAATTCGCGCCGTATTTTACAGTAATCGCAGTGCTCAGTCCTTCGCTGAAGACGACACGCCCGTTTAAGGTCGAACGGAAGGTCGCTGCATTTTCGCTCGCTGTATAATCAAAAAGCACATTGTTCTGGGACAGCCCGTTATGCGAGTTTAAGAAGTAGTATATATCCTGAATTGTCCGGTGGTTATTGCCGCTCGAAGCAGTCGATTCATTAAGGTTTGTATAAGTGTACTCATACGTTTCTGTATTATATGTAGCAATATGATTTTCATCTTCATAAATTGCTACATCTCCTTGTGACGGGCTTTCCATCGGAGAATCTAAAAATAATATACGGTTCATAACATCAGTATTAACCTGGGTTATCATAAATCGTTCAGTATTAATTTCACCGGGTGAAGACGGCCCGTAAATTGCTGTCTTGTTATTCGATGTCTGCTGGTTGGTAATGATCGGTGTATAAGCTTCGAAAGTATCACTGTATGATTCAACATGTCCTTTTAAGAAGTCAGCAGCAATATCGGTTTCAACGACTGCGACTCTCGAACGGTTTTCATCAATCAGGTTAAAGACAACGTTACCTTCTTTCATATCAACCACGATGCGGTCAAAAGAAAAATCGGGCAGGGTGGAGTCGTGCGACAGGCCGAGTGTCTGAAACAGGGATTTTGAGGGCATATCCGAGAAATAATCGATGATTAGAAACTCTTCCTCATTACTTTCTTCTCCTCTGACATTCAGACGGTTAAGACTGTTATACACATTCATGCTCGTAATATTGGAACCTTCCAGGTTCTCCCGGATGCCGATTAAAGCCCGCGGATCCGTCGTGCCGCGCGTATTGTTTTCTCCTTGTATCCAGACCAGCTGATACGTGCTCATAACCTGTTCAAAAGATACGCTCTCACCCTGGCCGATATTCGTCGTTCCTTCAATTGTTGTGTCAATTTGAGAAAACTCCGGTTCGTAACTCCAGACGAGATAGGTCAGTACTGCACTCGAAGCAACGATGACGATTAACAGGATGGATTTCAGCCATTCTTTATACATCCCACTCATCCTCCTCTATCACTTCACAAGGTAAGTTGATAAAGATTGTTGTCCCTTCATTTTCTACACTGTTTGCCCATATTTTACCGTTATGCGCTTCGATAATTTCTTTCGAAATTGCAAGCCCGAGACCTGTGCCGCCCATTTTACGCGCACGGCCTTTATCCACTCGGTAAAAACGGTCAAAAATCCGCTCTACTTTATTATTCGGTATGCCAAGTCCGTAGTCTTTTATACGTATCGTCATCCGGTTATATAAAGTATTCTGCTTCAGGTGAATATCGACGCGTTTCGGTTCGCCATGCTGATATTTAATCGCATTGGACAGCACATTATCCAGCACCTGTCCCATTTTATCCACTGAGATATCAGTGAAGAGGGGAGCATCCGGAATATGGCGGGTGAACACAACATCCTCTTTGTGAGTCATCTCAAAACGGTCGATTACACGGTTAATAAAGAGTTTAAAATCAACCACTTCTTTTTGAATTTCTTCTGCATCGTTATCCATACGCGATAATTGCAGCAGGTCTTCGACAAGACGTCCCATCCGGTCAGTCTCAGCACGTGTTACGCTCAGGAATTTAGGTGCGATTTCTTCATCCTGCCATGCACCTTCCTGGAGTGCTTCGATATAACTCCTCATGGAAGTCAAAGGTGTGCGCAGTTCGTGCGACACGTTGGCAACGAATTCCCGGCGTTCTGCATCGATGCGTTCCTGTTCTGTAACGTCATGCAGTACAGCGATATAACCGTTGATAAATCCGGTATCTGTAACGATTGTAGAGAAGTTGACGCGTAACGTCGTTGCTTCATCTGCAGTATCGATAAAGATTAAATGACTGTCGTTTGCTTCCTGGATAATGTCTTCCAGATTCAATTCTTCACCGAGACGCAGCAGCTCCAGCATATTTTTGCCGTGCAGCTCGTCCGAATCCATACTTAAATTAAGCATGCCGACTGCCATTTCATTAACGATACGGATGCGTCCTTTTCTGTCCGTGGCGATAATACCATCCGACATATGGGTAATTACCGAGTCGAGACGTTTTTTTTCACTTTCGGTGTTCGCCTGGGCTTCCTGCACTCTTTTTGACAGAATGTTAAAACTGCCGGCCAGCTGGCCGATTTCATCATCACTGTAAATCTGAACACGTGATGTATAGTCACCTTCAGACATCAGGAGCGCCTGGTTTCTCATATCTGTAATCGGCTTCGTAATCGTCCGCGCGACAAAGATACCGAGAATACTCGTAATCACTAAGGAAAACAAGGTGGCGATAATAAATGTATTGTTAATCGCTTCGAGCTGCATATATATACTTTCAACATTTGACTCAACGTAAATAATACCGGCCACTTCATCATTGACGGCGACCGGCTGATTTAAAATCCATACGCGCTGATTGTCTTTATCGACGTTGACGAAAATTTCATCATTTGCGATGCCGGACTCGAGAGCATCCTGCGACATCGGTTCATTGACGCGGGAGCCGACAAGCGACTCGTTTGATATTCTGCTCGTCCCGACGAGAATATTATCCGTATTTATATAGCGGATTTCTTCAATTTCAGGACGGTTGCCGTAATCAGCCAGCAGGCTTTGAATTTCTGCCCGCATCTGTTCACGGTCATCTCCCGTTTCCTCGAAAATTTCTTTAATACGTGTATCAATCAGAGTGACCTGAGAATCGATATTATTTTTAAAGTTCCCCGTTAAATCACGCTCCAGGCTGTTGGTAAAATACAAACCGATAATCTGCATTCCGATAATAATCAGAAGCATGTATATCATTACCAGTTTAAACTGGAGCGACTGCAGGTTTTTTAAAAACTGCTTCATCTAGTCATCACCTTTAATATAATACCCGACGCCGCGGCGTGTCATGATGTATTCCGGATGACTTGGATCGTCTTCGACTTTTTCTCTTAAACGGCGCACCGTAACATCCACCGTCCGCACATCGCCAAAGTAATCATAGCCCCATACTGTTTCAAGCAGGTGTTCGCGTGTCATGACCTGGGATTTAAATTTTGCCAGATATAAAAACAGCTCAAATTCGCGATGCGTCAAATCGATATCTTTACCGAATTTCTTAATCGCGTAAGAGTCGGGGATAACAGTAATATCCCGAATATATATATTTTTATCTTCCGGTTCGTCTTCTTTCGTACTTACCGTATTATTGCGTCGTAAATTCACTTTCACACGGGCGATTAATTCACGCGTGGAGAAAGGTTTTGTCACATAATCATCCGCACCGAGCTCAAGTCCCAGCACTTTATCTATTTCGGAATCTTTGGCGGTAAGCATAATAATCGGCATATCGTGTTTTTTACGAACTTCGCGGCACACTTCCATGCCGTCTATACCCGGCAGCATAATATCTAGAAGAACAAGATCCGGCACTATATCCAAGATCAGTTCCAAGGCATCATTGCCGTCGTAGGCGCAGTGAACTTCGTATCCTTCTTTTTGCAGATTAAATTCGAGTATATCTGCAATTGGTTTTTCATCATCAACAACAACTATTTTCTTGGCCATTTAGATGTCCCTCATTTCACGTGTACATATTTTGTACGTAAACTTATCCATCTTTAAATGTATCACTTTTCAGACAAATAAAAAAGTCTGCCAGCATAAATGCTGGAGACTTTATTGACGGTCCCGACGGGAATCGAACCCGCGATCTCCTGCGTGACAGGCAGGCATGTTAACCGCTACACCACGGGACCAGTTTATATACAGTTTTATAATCAGAAGAAAAGTGACCCGTACGGGACTCGAACCCGTGTTACCGCCGTGAAAGGGCGGTGTCTTAACCGCTTGACCAACGGGCCATGGTAAATATTATGCGATTTGCACAAGATTTATTATAACATGATTGTGAATTTGAATACAACACTTATTTTGGAACATTTGACCTGGATGCAGAAAAATAGGGCGATTGGCGTGGAAATGTGTTTTTCTCGGGAATGACAGAGTTTCATTGCGGAGCAAGTAGACTTTCTCGGGAATGACGGGGTTTCATTGCGGAGCAAACGGCAAAACTTGCACAATCCGCGCAAAAAACACCGGACATCATGATGTCCGGTGCTGCAATAAAATATTACTTCTCATCCCAGAAGTTTTTTAACAGGTTTGTCTGGTTTCTGTCCGGTCCAACAGAGAAGATAGATGCTTTCACACCGCACAGCTTCTCAATTTCACGCAGGTAGTTATATGCGTTTTCCGGCAGTTCTTCAAGTGTTTTCACACCGGTAATGTCTTCTGACCAGCCCGGCATTTCTTTGTAAATTGGTTTCGCGCGTTTTAAATCTTCCAGTGTTGCAGGATATTCTGTAATTTCAACGCCGTCGATTTCATAAGCAGTACAGATTTTAACTGTTTCAAGTCCGCTCATTACGTCGATTGAGTTCAGCGACAGATCTGTAATACCGCTGACGCGTCTTGAATGGCGAACAACAACTGAGTCGAACCAGCCTACACGGCGCGGACGTCCTGTTGTTGTACCGTATTCACGGCCGACTTCACGGATATGGTGGCCGTCTTCGTCAAACAGCTCAGTAGGGAAGGGACCGTCTCCAACGCGTGATGTATATGCTTTACATACACCGACAACATTTTTAACATGTGCAGGGCCGACACCGCAGCCGACAGTAACATTTCCTGCTACCGGGTTGCTTGATGTAACGAACGGGTATGTCCCGTGGTCAACGTCGAGCATGACACCTTGTGCACCTTCAAAAAGAACATTTTCACCTTCAGTGAAAGCATCGTCGAGCAGTTTGGCAGTATCACATACGTAAGGTGCCAAACGTTCTGCAGCAGCTTTATACGGTGCGTAGATTTCATCAAATGTGAATCCTTCGTGATCATATAATGCTTTCAGCATATGATTTTTCAGTTCCAGATTTTCTTTCAGGCGGCGTTTAAATACTTCATCGTCGATCAGGTCAGCCATGCGGATACCAATGCGCTGAACTTTATCTACGTACGATGGACCGATACCGCGTTTAGTCGTACCGATTTTATTATCGCCGCGTGCTTCTTCTTCCAGTTCATCCTGTGTAAGGTGATATGGAAGTATAACCTGAGCACGGTTTGAAATACGCAGATTGTCCACGCTGATTCCGCGTTCAAGCAGACCGTCCAGTTCTTTTATAAGAGATAACGGGTCAATCACGACACCGTTGCCGATTAGAGATAGTTTATCTTCGTAGAAAATTCCTGATGGTACGAGGTGAAGTTTATAAGTTTCCCCGCCAAATTGAATCGTATGACCTGCGTTGTTTCCACCTGAAAATCGTGCAATAACGTGTGCATCTTCCGACAGGAAGTCCGTAATCTTACCTTTACCTTCGTCTCCCCACTGTGTTCCAACAACTACTGTTCCAGACATATGATTGCCCCCAAATGATTGATTAATTTTACCGTTACCAATGTTACCAATAATTTTTACAAAAATCAACGAAAGTCCGAACGTTTTTCATTGGACTCTCGAAAAACATTCGGACTTCTATGCCGGCGGTATATAATTATCGTCAAAATCACGTGTATCCTGGTCAAAAAAGCTGCTGTAGGATTTATTGAAAATTAATTTAACAGTTCCTGTCGGACCGTTACGGTGTTTCGCTAAAATAATCTCTATTTCATCCTGCACGCTTTGTGCGCCTTCTTCTTCATCCTCGCCGTCACCGCGGTTGTAATAGTCATCGCGGTACAGGAAGGCAACGATATCCGCATCCTGCTCGATGGAACCTGATTCACGCAGGTCACTCATCATCGGACGCTTATCCTGGCGCGATTCAACACTACGCGAGAGCTGACTCAATGCGATTACCGGACACTGCATTTCACGGGCGAGACCTTTCAGCATCCGGGAAATTTCCGAAACTTCCTGCTGGCGGTTTTCTCCCTGGCGGCTGCCGGATCCCTGAATCAGCTGCAGGTAATCGATAATCACCATATCGAGTCCGTGCTCCTGTTTTAAGCGCAGGCATTTCGCACGGATTTCATTCACGCGGATACCTGCTGAGTCATCAATAAAAATCTTCGAATTGGCGAGTGTCCCGATAGCTGTCGTGAAGTTATCCCAATCCTGGTGGTCGAGCGAGCCCTGACGCAGTTTCGTCGCGTCAATCATACCCTGACTTGAAATCATTCTGCTGACGAGCTGGTCAGCTCCCATTTCGAGGGAGAAGACCGCTACGGTGTAGCCGTCCGGCGACGTGCCGACATGTCCTGCAATATTTAAAGCAAAGGCTGTCTTACCCATCGAGGGGCGGGCGGCTAGAATAATTAAGTCGTTGCGGCCGAAGCCCGACGTCATAAAATCGAGATCGCGGTAGCCTGTCGGAATACCGGTAATGCCCGAATTATTTCCTGCGAGCGCTTCGATTTGTTCGTAAACTTCGTGCACGACTTCTTTCATCGATTTGAAACCGTCGCTGCGGCGTCCTTCTGATACACCCATAATACGGGATTCAGCTTCCGCCAGCAGCTCGTTAATATCTACTTCATTCTGGAAGCCGTCGCTCGCAATTTCATCAGCAACGCTGATGAGTTTGCGGCGCAGCGACTGCCGTGCAATAATATCCGCATAGAACTGCCAGTTGCGGCTCGTCGGTGTGACGTTCGACAGTTCACCCAGATAACGCGGATTTACCGTATTATTCAGCTCATCCATACTGCGCAGTTTATCGGTAATCGTCACGACATCGAGCTCGGCATTTTCTTCCGACAGAAGCATCATCGCACGGAAAATCTGCTGGTGCTCCGGACGGTAAAAGTCTTCCGGTGCTATAATTTCAGTGACATTTAAAAAAATGGAGGAATCGATAAAGATTGCCCCAAGCACCGATTGTTCTGCATCATTATCATGCGGCATTTGGCGATTCATTTCCATTATCGATTCCTCCTGTTATTCATCTTACTGTTCAACAACGTGTACTTTTAACTCTGCTTCCACTTCGTTGTGCAATTTAATAGATACTTTGTGATAACCTAAGCTTCTAAACGGTTCAGGCATATCCAGCTTGCGTTTATCAAGTTTGATATCGTGCTGCTTCTGATACGCTTCGATGACCTGCTTAGAACTTACAGAACCGAACAGACGGCCGTCTTCGCCGGCTTTCGTTTTGATTTCTACTTCCTTGCCTTCAAGTTCAGCTTTTAAATCTTTCGCAGCCTGAAGCTCATCAGCTTCCTGCTGACGGGCTTCTTCTTTCTCTGCATCCAGTTTTTTAAGGTTGACCGCATTCGCTTCTTCAGCGAGTCCTTTTTTGAACAGGAAGTTATGCGCATAACCTGTTGCTACTTCTTTCACTTCGCCTTTTTTGCCTTTATTTTTAACATCTTTTAAAAAGATTACTTTCATTCCTCTTCACTCCTATTACTTATAAAAGTATCAATTACTTCTGTTAATTCATCGTATGCTTCATCGATGGTTTTGCCTTCCATGCGCGTCGCTGCATTCGTTAAATGACCGCCGCCGTTCAGCTGTTCCATAATAATCTGCACATTGACCTTGCCTAATGAACGGGCTGAAATTCCTATTGTCTCATCTTCTCTTAAAGCCATCACGAATGATGCCTGGACACCTTCGATCTGCAGAAGCTGGTCTGCCGCCTGGGCGACTGTGACAGGGTGATAGGTCATCGTTTCGTCCGCCTTGACGATGGCGATGCCTTCATCGCTTATTTCTGCGGATTTAATTAAATCACTCCGCGCGATAAACGTATCGATATCATCTTTTAAGAACGTCTGGGCGAGTACAGGGTCCGCACCGTTGCTTCTGAGATAGCTCGCAGCATCAAAGGTGCGGGAGCCCGTACGGAGAGTGTAGTTCCGCGTATCCACGATAATACCTGTCAGCATAATTGTCGCTTCGATGCGCGACAGTTTATTCTGCTTGTTCTGGTATTCCAGAAGTTCCGCCACAAGTTCACTCGCGCTGGACGCGTACGGTTCCATATAAACGAGCAGAGGATTCGATATCATCTCGTCAGCGCGTCTGTGGTGGTCGATGACCACTTTGCGCGTTGACTTGTTCAGTATATCCTCATCCAGCACCATCGACGGGCGGTGAGTATCGACGATTACAATCGTCGTTTTCGGTGTCATCTTATCCCAGGCCTCTTCGCTGCTGATAAAGGTCCCGTACAGCTCTTCCCGCGATTCAACTTCTTTCATCAGACGGGACAGCGTATCATCGATATCTTCATCATTTAAAATGATATGCGCTTCGATGCCGTTGGAACTGGCGATCTTAGCTACACCGATCGATGAACCGATAGAGTCAACATCGGGGTTTTTATGTCCCATGATAATGACGTTGTCGCCTTCTAAAAGAATATCGCGGAGGGCATGCGCCATAACGCGGGCTTTGACACGCGTGCGTTTTTCCATCGGATCGGTTTTACCGCCGTAAAATCTCGCACTGCCCTTAATAGTTTTAATCGCAACCTGGTCGCCGCCGCGGCCGAGGGCAAGATCGAGACTCGACTGCGCCAGTTCGCCCACTTCGATAAAGTCCGCGGATCCTTCACCGATTCCCATACTTAGAGTAATCTGGGCACCGTGATCCGCTGAGTTTTCACGAACCTGGTCGAGCAGCACAAATTTAGTTTTTTCAATTTCAGCGAGGCTCTTCGCGGACATGACCATCATAAAGCGGTCATTTGAAAAGCGGCGCAAATATATATTATGCTCCTGCGCCCAGTCATTAATCGTGTTCGTCAGACTGTTATTTAAATCGCTTTTCAGCGCTTCGGTCATATTCTGCGTCATATCATCATAGTTATCAAGGAACAGAATTCCGATAACCGGGTCTTTATCTTCAAGCTGCTTCTGCATCGTTTTCTCTTCGGTAATATCGATGAGCAGAAGAGCGTTATGCTCCTGATGATAGTGAACCTGATAGTTCTTGTCGCTGTATGACGTATCGATTGTCTGAATATTATTCGCCTTCAGCGTCGTCATTATATTCGGGAAGACACGGTTAATCGGTTCATGGTGAAAGTCTTCCGGAATTTCCTCCGACATAAACTGGTTCAGCCATGAGATCTCCTCGTCATCATTCAGTAAAATAACACCGAGAGGCAGATCATCAATGACGTACTGTCTCGCGCCAGCGATGTCTTTTGACAGCTCGACAACTCTGTTTTCAGTGAGCACTAGCCAGCGGTAGAGGTAAACATATACCAGCGCTAGCAGCAAGATGCTGACGATAATGGCGACTATGCCAAAAACAGTATGGTTAATGACAATAGCAATGCTAAGTATAGAAATATGAAATGCCAGCACAATAAACGGTATAAGCATCAATTTTTTATCTAAAACTTTGAACATTGCTATTTCCTCCTCAATTCCATGATTAATCGAATTCTAAAGATCATTTCGAACAGTCCGATAAGTACAGTGACAGGTCTGAACAGTACGAGCGGTATTAATATAATAACAGCCAGCACTTTGTTCAGTTTTTTCTGAAGCATGAAATAATAAGCGAATGCAAGCCCGTGGATGAACAGTCCCCACTCCAGGAGGAGAGAAATATTACTGTACAGGGTAATAGTGCTTTCTTCCCAGCTGCCGCTGAACAGCATAATGATGAAAATCAGCAGGTATAAATAAAGCAGCATTCTCGGCATCATCCATCTGTCAAAACTGCGGTAGTGCCACATTTCCCTGCTGTCCTGCGGTAATATTCTGACGATCAGGATAATGTATAAGGCGAGGAAAAAGCTGCCGATTATTAAAAATGCAGGCAGGTTCTGGAAGTATAAATCCATCGACTGAAGAATTGTCTCTCCGTCTACACCGGCAGGCGTCAGTTCGCTGACAGCATTGAGCTGTTCAGCATACCAGTTTCTGAAGGTCGAATATATTTCCGATAAAGGTCTTAAGAAACCGAGCATCTGCATGACCACAACTGTCGCCATCGTACTTAAACCGATAGCGAATGTCGTATAAAACAGCGTCAGTTCCTGCGACATGTTCTTATCGAGCGTGTGGGCAAGGAGACTTGTAATGATATATAAAATTATAAAGCTGCCCGCAGCAAGCGGCGACAGAAACAGTACTGCCGGTATGAGAAAACTGAAAAATAAAATCCAGTAGTTGATGTTCGACTGCTGCCTGATTTTCAACAGTAAGTATATTGCAAATGGCATCACGACAGGACCGAATATTAAGGTGATCTCCGTGAGCATAATATAAGCTACAACAGCGAGCAGTGTAAGGGTTAAGGTACCCGTTGGTATTTTGTTGTTCAATGTTACACTCCTCTTTTAGTACTTTTAAAAATGAATGCTCCTATTGGTCTTGAATAGGAGCATTCGGTATTTATATTATAACCTTTCAAGCTTCTCCTGACCACCCATATATGGCTGAAGGACTTCAGGTACAGTCACTGAGCCGTCTTCGTTCTGGTAGTTCTCAAGGAGCGCTGCCATCGTTCTGCCGACAGCAAGTCCGCTGCCGTTCAGCGTGTGCAGCAATTCAGGTCTTGAGTCTTTGTCTCGTTTGAATTTAATGTTTCCGCGGCGCGCCTGGAAATCCGTCATATTTGAAATAGAGCTGATTTCCTTGTAGTCATTATAACTCGGCAGCCATACTTCAACATCGTATGTTTTCGATGATCCGAAACCGATATCGCCTGTGCAAAGCAGCACTGTGCGGTGGGGAATATCGAGTAAGTTTAAGATGTTCTCGGCATGTTCTGTCATTTCCTCAAGCGCTGCCCATGAATCTTCAGGGCGTTCAAGACGCACCATTTCAACTTTGTTGAACTGATGCAGGCGGATTAGACCGCGTGTATCTCTCCCGGCAGAACCGGCTTCACTTCTGAAACATGCAGTCTGTGCAGTGAATTTCACCGGTACCTGCTCAGCTGCCAGTGTTTCGTCTTTGTGAAAGTTCGTTAATGTCACTTCTGAAGTCGGAATCGTATACATTTCCTCGTCTTCGATTTTGAAAAGGTCTTCGCCGAATTTCGGCAGCTGTCCTGTTGCGTACATTGCTTCTGCACGAACAATCTGCGGCGTCATCATTTCACGGTAGCCGTTTTTGTTGTGCACATCAAGCATGAAGTTCATCAGTGCGCGCTCTAGGCGGGCACCGTCTCCAGTGTGATAGACAAAGCGCGCACCTGATACTTTGGCAGCGCGGTCGAAGTCGGCAAGTTCAAGGTCTTCTAAAATGTCCCAGTGCGCTTTCGGCTCGAAATCAAAGGAGCGGGGCTCTCCGGTACGGCGGATTTCCACGTTTTCAGAGTCATCTTTGCCTTCAGGCACGTCATCGTGAATTAAGTTCGGGATACGGCTCATTTTATCGTGATAATCACTTTGAATCGTATTCAGTCTTTCATCGATTTCCTTAATGCGTTCACCGACGTCCCGCATTTCCTTAATTACGTCCTCAGCATCTTCCTTGTTTTTCTTCTTCACAGCGATTTCCTGTGATACTTTGTTGCGGCGGCTCTTCAGCTCTTCCGTTTCAGCGATCAGTGCACGTCTTTCTTTATCCAGCTGTAAAATATCATCGATTAACACAGGTTCCAGCCCGCGCTGTGCTACTTTCTTTTTAACCGTCTCAGTGTCGTTGCGCAGTACTTTAATGTCTAACATGTGCATACCTCCAAAATTTTTATATTTAATGCTTAGATCAGGGAAAAATAAAAACCACGTCCCCTGAAAGGGACGTGGTCTACGCGTTGCCACCCTAATTAGCACCATTTACTGATACTATCTCTAACATTTTAACGGCTTTCACCGGCTACTTTATTTATCGAAAGACAGAAATTCGCATATCACGCAATCATTTCCACCAGCCATGATTTCTCTATAGACGCAGATATACTACTGCTTCTTTCAAAGTAGTAAATATTAACTTGGTGCTATTTTATAACGTGGCCTTTAAAAACGCAAGTTTATAAATTTAAGCCCGGACGTTCAAAAATCAGTTTGCCGTCTGCAATGACTTTGTAAGCATGGTTTACACCGTAGTGATATGGAATGTACTCATGATTAGGTGCATCCCAGACGACGATGTTCGCAGCATCTCCCGGCTCGAGCGTGCCGCGGTCGGCATCGATAGCGTGAGCTGCATTCACCGTTACCGCATTCCAGATTTCATTCGGCGTCATTTTGAGTTTCAACGCCGCAATAGCCATAATCATCTGCAGATTGTCAGTCACACAGCTGCCCGGGTTATAGTCAGTCGCGAGAGACACGGCGCCACCCTGATCAATCATGCCGCGCGCATCAGCGAATTCGTTTTTACCAAGATAGAATGTTGTCCCAGGCAGCAGTACCGCCACCGTATTTGAATCAGCCAGCTGCTTTTTGCCTTCTTCGCTCGCTGCCACTAAATGGTCTGCACTGATTGCATCCTGCTCAATCGCAAGTTCTAAGCCGCCGAGAGGATCGATTTCATCTGCATGGATTTTCACGCGGAATCCTTTTTCGCGTGCCGCTTCCATGTATTTTCTCGACTGCTCGACAGAGAATACACCTGTTTCCGTAAAGATATCAGCGAAATCTGCATAATCTTTTACTTCATCGAGTAAATCCGTCATCTCCTGTAAAAATTCTTCAGCTTCTCTGCCTTTAGGAAGGGCGTGGGGGCCTAAGAAGGTGTGACGCATCAGCACAGGGAATTTATCTTCCAGCGCTTTTGATACTTTAAGCTGTTTTAATTCGTTCTCACGGTCGAGTCCATAGCCGCTTTTGCTTTCAACAGTTAACACGCCGTGCTGAATCATGCGTGTCATGTTAACTGATGCTTTGTTTAACAGTTCATCGAACGAAGCTTCGCGTGTTCGTTCGACCGTATTTAAAATACCGCCGCCCTGTTCAAGTATCGTTAAGTAGTCAACTCCCTGGCGTTTCAGTGACATTTCATGCTCGCGTGAACCGCCGTGCACGATATGCGTATGAGGTTCAACGAGGGCAGGGGAAACGATTTTGTCTTTTGCATCGATAATTTCTTTTGCTTCGTACTCATCTGTTTTTGCTCCCGCATAGACAATCTTGCCGTCTTTAATAACAACAATAGCGTCATCGACAATGTTCAATTCGTCCATTTCTTTGCCTTTTAACGGTCCATCGGTTTTTTTCGGTAAAATTAATGACTTTATATTTGTGATCATTACATCATTCATTATTTATTCTCCTTTAACATTGGTATATTCACACCGCGTTCTTTCGCTGTATTAATTGCGATATCGTAGCCGGCATCTGCGTGTCTTGCCACTCCCATACCCGGATCTGTTGTTAATACTCGGCCCAGTCTTTTTGCTGCACGGTCAGTGCCGTCCGCGACGACTACCATACCGGCGTGAAGCGAGTAGCCCATACCGACACCGCCGCCGTGGTGTACACTGATCCATGAACCGCCCGCAGCCGTGTTCACAAGAGCGTTTAGAATTGCCCAGTCGCCGACTGCATCGCTGCCGTCTTTCATGCTTTCTGTTTCGCGGTTCGGACTGGCGACAGACCCTGAGTCCAAATGATCCCGGCCGATAACGATCGGCGCCGAAATTTCTCCGGACTTAACTAGTTCATTGAGGGCGAGGCCCATCTTCGCGCGTTCGCCGTAACCGAGCCAGGCGATGCGTGCAGGCAGCCCCTGGAAGGCAATTTTTTCTTCCGCCATATCGAGCCAACGCATCAATTTCTCATTTTCAGGGAAGAGTTCACGCATCTTCTTATCAGCAACCGCAATGTCGTTCGGGTCTCCGCTTAAGGTTGCAAAGCGGAAGGGTCCTTTACCTTCACAGAATAGCGGTCTGATATAAGCCGGTACGAAGCCCGGGAAATCGAATGCATTTTCAACACCTGTATCAAATGCCACCTGGCGGATATTATTTCCGTAATCGAAGACAACTGCACCGTTTTTCTGGAACTGCAGCATCGCTTCAACGTGTTTTGCCATCGAAGCACTCGACAGTTTCACGTATTCTTCTGGGTTTTCTTCACGCAGTTTTTTAGCCTCTTCAAGTGAGTAGCCTTCCGGCACATAGCCGTTTAACGGGTCATGCGCAGAGGTCTGATCAGTCACGACGTCAATTTCAAAGCCGCGGTTTAAGATTTCATGGTGGACTTCAGCAGCATTGCCGATTAAACCTATCGATAATGGTTTCCCTGCATCGCGTGCTTCTGCTGCAAGTTTTAAGGCTTCGTCCAGTGAATCAGTTTTAATATCCAGGTAACGCGTTTCAATCCGTTTATCGATTCTCGTTTCATCGACATCAACACAAAGTGCTACCCCTTCGTTCATTGTGACTGATAAAGGCTGCGCGCCGCCCATGCCGCCAAGGCCGGCAGTCAGTGTGATCGTGCCGCGCAGTGTGCCGTCGTAGTTCTGGTTCGCAAGCTCCGCAAATGTTTCATACGTTCCCTGAACGATTCCTTGTGAACCGATGTATATCCATGAACCGGCGGTCATCTGTCCGTACATCATCAAACCTTTTTTATCGAGTTCATTGAAGTGCTCCCAGTTAGCCCATTTCGGTACAAGTACCGAGTTCGACAGCAGCACTCTCGGCGCTTCCTCATGGGTTTTGAATACCGCAACAGGTTTCCCTGACTGAATCAGCATCGTTTCATCCGCTTCAAGATTTCTTAATGTATTTTCAATCGCTTCAAACGACTCCCAGTTCCGCGCCGCTTTACCGATTCCTCCGTAAACAACTAAATCTTCCGGACGTTCTGCAACTTCAGGATCCAGGTTGTTATACAGCATGCGGAGCGCCGCTTCCTGTTCCCATCCTTTACATTCGATTTCCAAACCTGTTTTAGCAGTAATTTTTCTAGACATATTGTCATCCCCTTAAAATATTAATAATGCGATTGGTATTACAATTAACAAGCTGAGCACTGTGCGGATAAACCACACAGCAATTAGTTTCCATACTTGTAAGTTCAAACTCGTACTTAATACCGCGGGAACTAAGCCGGATAAAAAGACGACAGCTGAAATAGAAGTCACCCCGGCGATAAACCGTGTCACAATGTCTGCTTCCGCAGCAAGCAGGGAAGGCAGGAACATTTCGACAATGGATATCGTTACCGCTTCAGCAATCAGCGGCACATTCTCAAGCGGAAACATATAGAGAAGCGGGTAGTAGACGTAGGAAATCCAAGTAATCACATCGGTATACTCCGCAATGATTAAACCGAGCAGGCCGATAGAAAGAACAGACGGCACGACTGAAGCGGTCATCTTCATCGCTTCAAGAAAGTTCGTCCATATATCTTCTCTCAACGGACGCGCACTATGCGACTGCTGCTTCGCCTTGTACCATGCATACTCCAGTATGTTACCTTCGTAATCTTCTTCGGTGATGCTGTTTTTATCGTTGAAATATATTTCCTTTTCATTGCGTATCGGCGGCAGGTAAGCCGTCAAAGCAGTGACCAGGAAAGTCACAAGTATAACGATGATAAAAAACAGCACCCAGTGGTCCATCAAATCGAGTGTGCGTGCGACAACCACCATAATTGTCACTGAAACTGTGGAAAAGCCGGTCGCTATAATGAGCCCTTCCTTTTTGTTATACAAACCTTCTTTATACGTTCTGTTCGTTATCAGCAGCCCGACTGAGTAGCTGCCGACGAGAGAAGCCATCGCATCCATTGCCGAACGGCCGGGTGTTTTAAACAGTTTCCTCATGACCGGCTCCAGCAGCACTCCGATAAAAACGAGGAAGCCGTAGCCGAGAATGAGTCCAAGTGCTGCACCGCCAAGCGGAATTAAGAGACTCAAGTTGATAGCGAGCGAGTAGTATAGAAACGGCCCCATATTCTCATCAAGCACGAAAGCAGGACCGATATTAAACACAACCATGACGCCGATAACGAGCCCGAGTATTTTAAAAATCGTAAACAGAATATTAAATGCACTCTTCTTCCATGTTTTAGTCAAAATCGGAATCAATGTGCCGGCAAAAACAACTGCCAGGGTGTAATACTGAATATTCTCCCCAAAAATGCTATGAATGACAGTGACGATATGATCGAGCATAATCGACCTTGTTCCGGACATGGTGACCGGTACGAAAAATAGAAACAGCCCGAGTGCACTGAACACAAAGAAACGCCAAATTTTAAAACCTTTTTCACGACGCATCTCGTTCCGCGAGACCATAACATAACCCCTTTACTGAATTACTTGATATATAAGACAAGCTTATATAAATTCTGAATTTTTAACAAATTCTTAAGGAGAAGTGCAAATTATTTTAATTAACTTCCGTTAATGCCTTAGACAAGTTATTAATTTCAATACTGAAGTTGCGGTCCTGGTCGATAAAGTCCGCAATCAGACGGTATTCGTCAAATTTTTTGCGCGTTGCCGGAGACAATTTGTCTTTACCTTTAATCTCTGCTCCCGTCATCGCGATAAACAGCTCTGTGGCCACCACGTAGCGTGCGTTGTTAATAATATCTCTCGCATGACGTGCACCGATTGTCCCCATTGATACATGGTCTTCCTGGTTGGCAGAAGAGGGGATAGAGTCGACACTTGCCGGGTGGGCGAGTGTTTTATTTTCAGAAACGAGACTCGCTGCGGCATATTGTAAAATCATTGCTCCAGACTGCAAGCCTTCTTCCGGGCTTAAGAAGGCCGGAAGATCACCGTTTAATGCCGGATTAACTAAACGTTCGATGCGGCGCTCGGTAATATTCGCAATTTCAGCGACACCAATTTTTAAGAGATCCATTGCAATCGCAATCGGCTGGCCGTGGAAATTACCGCCTGAATAGACTTCATCTTCACTGAAAATCAGCGGGTTATCGTTCGCTGCATTCATTTCTATTTCCAGTTTTTCTTTAACGTAGTTCAGCGTCTGCAGTGATGCACCGTGCACCTGCGGAATACATCTGATAGAGTAGCCGTCCTGCACGCGCACTTCGCCCTGACGCGTCGTCAGCTGTGAACCTTCCAGATACTCGAGCATTTTTTCTGCGACGTAGATTTGTTCGGGATAACCCCTTGATTCGTGAATCTGATGGTTGTATGCATCTGTAATGCCGTTCAGAGCCTGGTGCGTCAGCGATGCAATCCATAAGCTGTCGTGCATCAGTTTATCCGCTTCGATATAGTTAATTACACCCTGGGCCGTCATCGGCTGCGTGCCGTTAATCAGTGCCAGGCCTTCTTTTGCCTGCAGTGTGATCGGTTCGATGCCGAGCGACTCCAGCACATCGCGTGTATTTCTTCTCTCATCCATAAAGAATACTTCGCCTTCGCCGATCAGCGTCAGCGCCATATGCGACAAGGGAGCAAGGTCACCTGAAGCACCAAGTGAACCTTGTTCCGGCACCACCGGAATAATGCGTTTATTAATATATAGCCTCAGCTGCTCAACCAGTTCTCTTGTTACACCTGAGTGGCCTTTCAGCATCGTGTTTAAACGGAAAACCATCATTAACAATGCTACCGGCTGTTCAAAAGATTTACCGACACCGCAGGTGTGGGAACGGATTAAGTTTGTCTGCAGATCTTCCACTTTCTCTTTTGAAATTAAAACATCGCAGAACAGTCCGAAACCGGTCGTAATTCCATAAATTGTTTTACCTTCTGCGATGATGTTTTCCACTACTTTTCTGGAAGCATCCACACGCTTATAAGCATCTTCAGTAATTTCCACAGTGCTTTCGGAATTTCCCAGGAAATCTTTTACTTGATCAATCGTTAAATGCTCGCCGTCCAAATGTAAAACCGACATGATATCCCTCCTAAATTTACGTACAAAAAAAGACACAAAAATCCCATTGATTTTTATGTCCCTAATAACTAATGTCTATGACAATTCTATTTAATTTAAATATGATTAATACCGAGTCCCAAAGCTTCGTGCTCTTTGCCTCTGATCGGCGCACCGATTGTTCCGTAGAAACAGACAGCCAGCCATTCGCCTTCGTCATCGCTGCCGTATGGATTCCCTCTGACAATCGCAAACCTTAAACCGACAGTACGCATAATTTCCCCTACGCTTAAATCTCCGCGGGTCACGCCTTGGAGCGCTTCTAAAATTGCGTGATATAAAGAATGAGTTTCACGATAAATATCTCCATTAATGAGTCCGCCGCGCTTCGCAGCAGTTTCAACCGACGAGATGACTTTGCTTAAATCCATAGATCCGACTTTGCCCGTCATCACTTTAAATGACTTAAAGTGGGGCAGTATACGGAGTGCTGTTTCTTCATCAGTCAGTGCAACGAGTGTAGTGAATTTACCAAATTCACGATGTGTACTTTGAGTCATAATATACCTGCCTAATCACTAATAACTATTTTTATTATAGCGCTTTCATAAAATAAAAACAAGAAAGTATGTTTTCTTTAATTTATCGATAAACGATATATTTTTATTGTTTTTAGATACGTTAGGTGGTAAATTTAATTTATAAAATATGAAAGCAGGAAAAACTATGATTAAAAAAACGCTGGTGCTGCGCATTACGCTGCTGATTACCGCAGCGATTCTTATATTATTTGGTTTTTTGATGGGAATACAGCTTTTCACTTCAGAAGGTGAGGTTTATACAGTTGTTTATATTGCGGTTGCCGTTGTCTGGATTGATATGATTTTAGGGCTGTTTATCGTGTATGCTTTAAATAAGCTGCTGACACTGATCGACAGAGATGAAATTTTCTCAAGTCACACACTGACTATCATGAACCGTGTTCAGAAACTGACACTTGGCATTGCTATCGCAACTATCGGTTTAATGCCGTTTTTCTTTACGCTTGCCGAGCTCGATGATGCTCCGGGACTTGTCTTATTCGGCGCGGGGATAGTATTTATTCCATTTGCGATACATGTGCTGGTGGTTGTATTAAAAGAAACGTTGTCGAAAGCAGTATCAATCAAACGGGAAAATGAGCTGACAATATGACGAAAATAATCGTAAACCTTGATGTAATGCTCGCCAAACGGAAAATGAGCATGACAGAACTTGCCAATGAAGTCGGCGTGACCATGGCGAACTTGTCTATCTTAAAGAATAATAAAGCAAAAGCCGTCCGCTTCTCAACGCTTGAAAAAATTTGCGAAGTGCTGGACTGCCAGCCCGGAGATATACTGGAATACCGGAAATAGGGCGGGTTTTAGAATTCAACGCCAAATCGCTCAAAACAGCAAATAAGCACCGGGATTTCTGTTTAGAAATCCCGGTGCTTATTTTTTATCTATTCTTCTTCAGATTCTGATTCCGGATCGAGATTATCTTCGACTTCATCGGTTTCAACTTCAAGGTTGTCTTCCGCTTCCAGTGTTTCTTCGGCCATCTCAGAACCTTCATCTTCCAGTTCTTCTTCTGCAATTTCATTTTTCACTACCGCAACCGTCGCAACGTCCTGCTCTTCGTCTAAGCGAATGAGTCTCACACCTTGCGTATTACGGCTTGTAATTGATATCGCATCGATTGTCAGGCGGATAATAACACCTTTGTCTGTAACAATCATCATATCTTCATCACGGTCTACTGACGCGATAAACACCAGTTTACCGTTTTTGTCTGTCAGGTTCGCAGTTTTCACACCGAAACCGCCGCGTTTAATGGAGCGGTATTCTTCTTCATGTGTAAGCTTGCCGTAGCCTTTATCCGTAACGATAAGGACATGCTGACCCGGATCAAGGACATCGACACCGACGACTTCGTCGTCACCGCGAAGGTTAATCCCTTTCACACCGGCTGCTGTACGGCCCATACTTCTGACCTGTTCTTCTTCAAAGCGTATTAATGAACCTTCGCGTGTTCCGAGCATGACTTCTGTTGAACCGTCCGTCAGACGCACACCGAGGAGTTCGTCTTCGCCTCTGAAGCTGATAGCAATTTTACCGTTTTTATTAATTTGCTTAAAGTCATCCAGCGGTGTACGCTTCACAAGACCATTTTTCGTCGCAAATAATAACTGGTAGCCTTCAGTTTCGTCTTTGTCTTTCACGCTGATCATCGTACTGATTTTTTCATCTTTTTCGATTTCAATCAGGTTCACAATCGGCAGTCCTTTCGACTGGCGTGACAGTTCAGGAATTTCGTAACCTTTCAGACGGTAGACGCGTCCTGTGTTCGTAAAGAACAGAATATAATCGTGCGTGCTCATCGTCACAATCTGGCTGACGAAGTCATCATCGATCGTATTCATACCCTGAATGCCGCGTCCGCCGCGGTGCTGGGCGCGGTATGTTGAAGCCGGCAGGCGTTTGATGTAGTTGTTATGGCTCAGTGTCACAACAATCTGTTCTCTCGGAATTAAATCTTCATCTTCAATATCGTAAATGCTGCCGAGTGTAATCTCCGTCCGGCGTTCATCTCCGAAGCGTTCGCGAATATCCGTTAGTTCTTCTTTGATGACTTCAAGCAGTTTTTCATCATCGTTCAGAATACTTTTCAGATATTCGATATTTTTAAGAATCTCATCATATTCATTTTGGATTTTGCCGCGTTCAAGTCCGGTCAGACGGCGTAATCTCATATCGAGAATAGCCTGGGACTGGCGTTCTGACAAGTCAAACTGGCTCATCAGGCTGTTTTTCGCTTCTTCATCCGTATCGGATGCACGGATTGTCTTAATGATTTCATCGATGTGATCGAGTGCAATCAGCAAGCCTTCCAGAATATGCGCGCGGTCTTCAGCACGTTTTAATTCGTATTTCGTACGGCGTGTCACAACAACTTTCTGGTGCTCTAAATAATGATAAAGTACTTCTTTTAAAGCGAGTACTTTCGGCTCGCCGTTCACAAGCGCCAGCATATTGACACCAAAAGATGTCTGCAGTGGCGTTTGTTTATAGAGATTATTTAAAATCACATTCGCATTCTTATCCTTGCGGATCTCAATAATGATTCTGACGCCTTCTTTAAGGGACGTTTCATCACGCAGATCCGTAATGCCTTCGATTTTTTTATCGCGTACTAACTCCGCGATTTTCTCAACGAGGCGTGCCTTGTTTACCTGATACGGGATTTCTGAAATAACGATACGTTCTTTACCGTTCTTCATCACTTCCACTTCACAGCGTGCCCGCATAATAACAGAACCGTGTCCTGTTTCATACGCGCGCTTAATTCCGCTTTTACCGATAATCAGACCTGCAGTCGGGAAGTCTGGTCCCTTAACATGTTCCATCAGTTCCATGGTCGTAATATTCGGGTTATCTGCGAGCTCGAGTACCGCATTGATGACTTCCGTCAGATTATGCGGCGGAATGTTCGTCGCCATACCGACAGCAATTCCGCTCGTACCATTGACGAGAAGGTTAGGGAAGCGTGCCGGCAGGACAGATGGTTCCCGTTCGTTTTCATCATAGTTCGGCTGGAAATCCACTGTATCTTTATTAATATCACGCATTAATTCCATCGAGATTTTACTCATTTTTGCTTCGGTATAACGCATTGCTGCTGCACCGTCGCCATCCATGGAACCGAAGTTCCCCTGGCCGTGAACGAGCGGGTAGCGGTAACTGAAGTCCTGAGCCATACGCACCATCGCATCGTAAATTGAGGAGTCACCGTGCGGGTGGTATTTACCCATAACATCCCCGACAATACGCGCCGATTTTTTAAACGGCTTGTCAGAAGTCATACCGTTATCGTGCATACCGTATAAAATTCTGCGGTGCACCGGTTTCATGCCGTCTCTGACATCGGGCAGCGCACGAGATACGATAACACTCATGGCATAGCTTAAAAACGAGCTGCGCATCGTTTTCGTAATATTTATTTGCTGAAATTGTTCATCATGGTCCGCCATAAATTAAATCTCCTTTATTAAACGTCGAGGTTCTCAACGTATCTCGCATTTTCTTCGATAAAGTTGCGCCGGTATTCAACGACATCTCCCATCAGCATTTCAAATGTCTGATCCGCTTCAATCGCATCATCCAGTTCCACCTGAAGAAGATTTCTCTGTTCCGGATCCATCGTCGTTTCCCACAGCTGATCGGCGTTCATCTCACCGAGACCTTTATATCTCGACATAGAAATTTTAGGTGTTTCAGGTAAGGTACTGCGCAGAATATCGAGCGCTTCATCATCGTATACGTAATGTTTTTTCTTGCCCTGTTCCAGCTTGTAAAGCGGCGGCTGTGCAATATAGACATAGCCGTGTTCAATTAACGGTCTCATAAAACGGTAGAAGAACGTTAACAGCAGTGTTCGAATATGCGCACCGTCCACATCCGCATCGGTCATAATAACAATTTTGTGGTAGCGTGCTTTTGAGATATCGAATTCTTCGCCGATACCGCTACCGAGCGCCGTCACCATTGAACGAATTTCATTATTGCCTAAAATTCTGTCGAGACGTGCTTTTTCAACGTTTAAAATTTTACCCCGGAGCGGTAAAATTGCCTGTATTTTTGAGTTGCGTCCTGATTTTGCCGAACCGCCGGCAGAGTCACCCTCTACGATAAAGAGCTCGCTTTTCGCAGGGTCTTTGCTCGAGCAGTCTGCAAGTTTTCCGGGCAGGCTCGACACTTCGAGTGCCGACTTGCGGCGCGTCATTTCACGTGCTTTTTTCGCTGCAACGCGGGCATGCTGAGCTGTAATCCCTTTTTCTACAATAACGCGTGCAGTCTGAGGGTTTTCCATCAGGAATCTTTCAAAACCTGCCGAGAACAGCTGATCTGTAATCGTACGGGCTTCGGAGTTGCCGAGTTTGGTCTTCGTCTGGCCTTCAAACTGCGGATCCGTATGCTTAATTGACACGATTGCTGTTAAGCCTTCTCTGACATCCTCACCAGATAAACGTTCTTCTGTCGATTTAATCAGATTCTGTTTTGTGGCATAGTTGTTAATCACTTTTGTCAGTGCACGCTTAAAGCCGTCTTCGTGTGTTCCGCCTTCATGTGTATAAATATTATTGGCATAAGTTAAAAGGGTGGATGTGTAGCCGAGGTTGTACTGCATTGCGATTTCAACTTCGATTTCATCTTTTGAATCATCCATATAAATAATTTCTTCATGCAGTGCTTCTTTCGTCTTATTCAATTCCTCGACGTAGGATTTAATACCGCCTTCATAGTGGTATTTAAATTCAAGATTTTCTTCGCCGCGCTCATCGATTAATTTAATTTCGAGTCCCTTGTTCAGGAAAGCGAGTTCTTTAATACGCTTCTGCAGGATTTCGATTTCGTATTCTGTCGTTTCAGTAAATATTTCTTCATCCGCTTTAAAACGGATGACCGTTCCTGTTTTATCCGTTTCGCCAATGACTTTTAAGTCTGCATCCGGTACACCGCGGGTGTAGCTCTGGTAATGAATTTCGCCGTTCTTATGCACGTATACTTCAAGTTTTGAACTCAGTGCGTTAACTACGGATGACCCGACACCGTGCAGACCGCCGGAAACTTTATAGCTGCCGCCGTCAAACTTACCGCCGGCATGCAGCACTGTTAAAATAACCTCGACTGCCGGACGTCCCATTTTCTCCTGGATATCTACAGGAATACCGCGTCCATTGTCCGTAACCTTAATCCAGTTATCTTTTTCAACAGTGACATTAATTTCAGACGCATATCCTGCAAGCGCCTCGTCGATACTGTTGTCAATAATTTCCCATACGAGGTGGTGCAAGCCGCGTGATGACGTAGAACCAATGTACATCCCCGGTCTTTTTCTTACCGCTTCAAGACCTTCCAGCACCTGTATCTGACTTGCACCGTATTGATCCATATTTTGTTCAGCCATGTTTTCACCTTCCGTTATTCATCGATTTTGATTTTGCCGTTTTCTATTTCAAATAGCTGCATATCATCCATAATCTGATGGTTGATATCGCTGATTGAAGTCGTCGTAACGAACGTCTGCACCCGGTTTCTGATTGAAGTTAATAAATGCGCCTGTCTCACTTCATCAAGTTCACTGAGCACGTCGTCCAAGAGCAGGACCGGATATTCTCCAACTTCCTCCTTGATTAATTCGAGCTCCGCAAGTTTTACAGACAGCGCAGTTGAACGCTGCTGCCCTTGGGAGCCGTAAGTCTGAACGTCAAAATCATTAATCGTAAAACCGATATCGTCCCGATGCGGACCGACAAGTGAAGTCCCTCGTTCGATTTCTTTATTTAAATTCTCAGCTAAAAGAGCAGATATTTCCGCTTTCAATGCTCCCGGATTATCGCTCTCATATTTAATATTGGGGTTATAGACTACATTTAAAATTTCTCTGCCGTTTGAAATATCAGCATGAATTCTTGAAGCGTGACGTTCAATCGTGGCGATAAACTGCTCACGTTTTAAAATAATCAGGCTTGCATGATGAGCAAGCTGGTCATTCAGCACTTCAATCATAATCTGATCGACGCTGCGCGATTTTAAGTACTGATTTTTCTGAGCGAGAACCTTGTTATAGTCGGATAAATGATTCAAATATATTTTCGATATCTGACCGCATTCCATATTAATAAATTTTCTTCTGACCTGCGGTGATCCTTTAACGATATTGAGATCTTCCGGAGCAAACAGCACCGTATTCAAATGACCGATGTACTGCGACAGTTTTGCGACTTCAAGATGATTCACCTTGGCCCGCTTCCCGCCTTTTGCAATACCGATTGAGAGCGGCAGCGTGCTGTGCTCTGTCGTAATGACCCCGTTAATATACGCATCTTCCGCGCCGAACCGGATCAGTTCCCTGTCTTTTGACGTCCGGTGGCTCTTCGCCAGGGACAAAAAGTAAATTGCCTCAAGCAGGTTTGTTTTTCCCTGGGCATTATGGCCGATAAAAATATTCAGCTTAGGATGAAAGGCCAGGGACAAGGAATCATAATTCCTGAAATCTGTGAGCTTAATTTCGTTTAGTATCATTGCACCGGATACTTAAATTTATATTCGCCGACACCTGCAATGACCAATTCGTCACCATCGTGCAGTTTTTTGCCGCGTCGGTTCTCAGGCTCTCCGTTTAAAAATACTTCATGTTCACTTAAGAACCATTTAGCTTCGCCGCCTGTACCGATAATATTTTTATATTTTAAAAATTTACCGAGTGTTATCATGCTATCCAAATGAATCGTTTCCATAGACATAACCTCCTATTACATACTCATTCATTATACTACATTTTACATATATTTTCATTATTTAAGCCCAAATAAAGCGTTTAGAGCCTTTTATAGGCAAAAAGGCTTTTACCTACCTGTAAACATAAAAAAGAGACCAGAGGCCTGTTTTTCATCAAAAAAGGCATGGTCTTAAATATTTGCGTACTGATTAGTATGTTCTAATCGGTAAAATCAGCTGTACGACTTCGGAAGATTCGCTCGGTGTAATAGTGAACGGTCTCATCGTGCCGAAGAATTCAATGGTTACTTCTTCGTCCTGAATCGCACGAAGTGCTTCCATCATATATTTGGAGTTAAAGGAAATTTTAATGCCTTCACCTTCGATAGCAGAAGCGTTTACAGCTTCGTTTACCGTACCGACTTCAGGTGAGTTCGAAGTTAATTCCACATTATTGTTTTCCACAGTCATGCGGATAACGTTGTTGCCGCCTTCACGTGCCAGGAGTGAAACACGGTCAATTGCATGGTAAAACTCGGAGTTGTTAACGCTGACCTTAGTTTCATAATTTTCAGGGAACAGACGGGAGGTATCCGGATAGTTTCCTTCAAGTAAACGCGAGATAAAGCGCATATTGCCGTATGTGAACAGCACCTGGTTCTGCGACAGGTTAATTTCTACATCTTCATCCGAGTCTGTGAGTATCTTGCTGAGTTCAGACAATGATTTACCTGGAATAATCGCATTTGAAATCTCCGTGTTAAATGTTTTATCCAGCAGTCTTCTTAAAGCAAGACGGTGGGAGTCCGTTGCAGTAAATGAAATATTATCTTTGTTAAAGTTCCAGTTTACACCTGTTAAGACAGGACGTGTTTCAGATAAAGAAACTGCAAAGTTTGTCTGGTTAATAATTGTTTTTAATACTGCAGAAGAAAGTACTAAACTGTCTGCATCGTTAACTTCAGGAAGCAGAGGATACTGATTTGAATCATTTCCGCTTAAGTTAAATTCTGATTTTCCTGCGGTAATTTTAGTCTGGAAATTTTCAGTTGTTTCCAGATCTACAAAATCACCGGAAAGTTTTTTAATGATGTCTACAAAGAAACGGCCTGTTAAAACGACTGAACCGGGTTCTTCGATTTCAAGGATTTCTTCATTATCAATTTCTGCAGGTATTGTAATTTCAATAGATATTTCCGAATCACTGCCGGTAAGTATCATTTGATCATCAGAGACATCGATTTTTATCCCGTTTAAAATAGGCAAAGTAGTTCTTGGTGAAATAGCTTTTAAACAATGATTTAATTGTTCGATAAAATATTGTCTTTTAATACTGATTTTCATAAGCGAGTACTCCTTATTTAATAGATATATAGTATATAAAATAATAGTAATAATAGTAGGTCCTGTGGATATGTGGAAAACCGGCTTGAAGCTATACAGAGAAAGTTATCCACATGTGTACAAAGTGTTGACTACAGTGTAACATTTATCCACAGTATTCACATTAGATTTAATTAAGCTTTTTCTCGATTTCTTTTAATTCATCTCTGAATAACTCATCTTCTGAAACAAGCTTCGAAATTTTCTCATGCGCGTGAATAACAGTTGTATGATCCCGGCCGCCGAATACTTCACCGATTTTAGGCAATGAATTGTCAGTGAGTTCGCGTGACAGATACATTGCGACGTGTCTCGGGAAAGCGATGGACTTGGTCCGCTTTTTAGAGGCGAGCTCATCGATGTGAATGCCGTAATATTCGCTGACGGCTACTTGAATATCGTGTATTGTCATACGTTTTGACTTGGTTGTAACAACGAGGTCTTTCAGCGCTTCAGACACTACTTCCGGAGTCATCGGCTGATTTGAAATTTTTGAGTATGCTGCAACGCGCGTCAGTGCGCCTTCCAGTTCACGGATATTTGTATGAATATGGTTGGCGATGTAAATCATTGCTTCATTTGGAATCTCTACATTTTCTTCTTCGCATTTCTTCCGCAGAATCGCAATTCTGGTCTCGAGGTCAGGCGGTGTGACGTCTGTCATCAGCCCCCATTCAAAGCGCGAGCGCAAACGGTCTTCAAGCGTCGGAATTTCCTTCGGTGTCCGGTCGCTGGAGATAACGATCTGCTTGTCATTCTCATGCAGCGAGTTAAAGGTATGGAAAAACTCTTCCTGCGTTGATTCCTTGCCTGCCAGAAATTGAATATCATCGATTAACAAGACGTCGACATTGCGGTACTTGTTGCGGAACTCTTCAGTTTTGTTATCGCGGATCGAGTTGATGAATTCATTCGTAAATTTTTCACTCGATAAATAAACGACTTTCGCATTTGGACGGTGCTCCAGCACATAATTCCCAATAGCATGCATAAGATGCGTCTTGCCGAGACCGACTCCCCCGTATATAAACAGCGGGTTATATGCTTTCGCAGGCGCTTCCGCTACTGCGAGTGAAGCGGCATGCGAGAAGCGGTTGCCGTTGCCGATGACGAACGTATCAAATGTATGCTGGGCATTTAAAGCATGTTTAACAGGAACATCCATTATCTGGCTGCTTTTTTCAGGTGCTGTATTTTTCGCGGGTGCTGGATTATCCAGCTGTTCATCTTGAAAAACGATTTTAACTGAAACTTTTTCACCGATCGCTCTGTAGATGCTTTCTTCAATCAGTGTTAAATATTTTTCGGACAGCCAGCCCTGCTGGAATTCGTTATCCGCTTTGACAATTGCGCTGCTGCTGTTTAAATCGATCAGTTTTGTATCTTTAAACCATGTCTGAAAGCTGACGGTCGGGATATTTTCACTGATATTTTCAAGGACATTATCCCAAATACTATTTAAGCTGCTCAT